>NZ_BMGH01000004.1:0-721 GCF_014640095.1 Aquisalinus flavus | reverse complement strand
GGGGCTGACCTAGGAGATTAACGTCTCTAAGGTTGGCTGATGCAGCTAAAGCATTCAAAACTCACGCATTTCCAGACCGACAGGCTGCTTGAGCACTTCGTCGCCGGGACACCTGCCCGCACGGCCTGTCTTCTGGTCGGTGTAAACAAGATCACCGCGACGGCTTTCTATCACAAGATCCGTGTCGTGATCTTCGACAAACTGGCACAGGAGGCGGGCGAGCTGACTGGGGAAGTCGAGGTGGACGAGAGCTATTTCGGCGGGGTCCGGAAAGGCAAGCGGGGGAGAGGCGCTGCCGGCAAGGTGCCCGTCTTCGGCCTGCTCAAACGTGGCGGCAGGGTCTATACGGTGGCGGTGAAAGACACGAAGTCCGATACGCTCATTCCTATAATCGCCTGTAAAATACAGCCTGACAGCATCGTCTACACCGATAGCTACCGCTCTTATGACGTGCTCGACATCACCGACTTCCGCCATATGCGGATCAATCATTCGAAGCTCTTCGCCGACCGGGAAAACCACATCAACGGCATAGAGAACTTCTGGAACCAGGCCAAACGACACTTGCGTCGCTACAACGGAATCCCCCGGCAGAATTTCGATCTGTTCCTCAAAGAATGCGAGTGGCGCTTCAATTACGGGCCGCCCGATCAGCTCTTGAAAACCCTCCGGAAATGGCTCAAACCATACGCAAGATCATCAAAGTCCTAGGTCAGCCCCT
>NZ_BMGH01000003.1:0-1472 GCF_014640095.1 Aquisalinus flavus | reverse complement strand
TGGCGCTTCAATTACGGGCCGCCCGATCAGCTCTTGAAAACCCTCCGGAAATGGCTCAAACCATACGCAAGATCATCAAAGTCCTAGGTCAGCCCCTATATCTAACTACTGCCAAAAGAGCTTGCTCATCAGACTGAGCATACATGTTAATTATTTCTGGGGTTGAATCAGGTATCTTTATAGTAAGTAAGCTTGGCTGGGGCCTTATTCTACTTTCTTTTACTAACCGAAAGTTATACAAGCCTCTCCCAACGCCCAAGATTATCCATTCTTTGCCTTTGGGAGGATGGTCGAGTAAACTCTTTGGCATGCCCTTTCTGTATCGTGTGGCATAAACTGCATCACCAATATTTTTTGGTGCAGTAAATCCCAACTCTTGGCAAACATCTAACATTTCTTGCCTCTCAAAAGGTATGACGGCAAGACCATCTTGATATTTATCAAAAAATATCCTTTCGAGAATTCTTTTATATCTGTTCTCCTGCCGCGCCATTCTAAGCTACTTTTCGCGTTCTCTTTGGAATTACATTGGCAGGCACAGAGTAATAATCAGCGGCTTGAGCCATATTATATGATAGCATAACTGGATTACCCAAGCTCAGCACATCTTTTGGTTTTTCAGGCCTAACGCCGATTGCCTTCATTACTTGTTTGGCAACCGCCATTCCTAATTTAGGAGGCACGGAATTACCAATCTGTCTGAAGCCGTGCCACTTAGTCATGTGAAAGCGAAACCAGTCAGGATAAGAGTGCAATCTAGCCGCTTCTCTGACTGTAATACAACGGGGTGTATAGGGATGAATTGGACGAGGTGATGTAAACGCACCTCGATCACTCGCAGTGCCGGCTCTGAGGGTGTTGCATACGCCTTGGGGGTCTAATTTATGAAATCTACTTACAGGTTCTGTTTTGCCAAAAGGAGTCTCCTTAAATCGGTGACGTGATAAGTCGTTATGATTGGTACGAAGACTAGATGTAATCAGGTGAGTTGGATAGTCACGCCTGTACCCAAAATGAAATGGGATATTACTCAATTCTCGCATTTGTAGTGCATACTCAGAAGAGTTCCCATACGGTGCCTCAACCCAATCTCGCTCCAGCAACTCATCAAAATCTTCTGCTTCAGGCAAATCATTTATCGCCTCATCTACAGAGACCTTTCCTTGCGTTTTAGGGTATAAGTATGGACTTTGATCAGCGCGATTTCCGACCAAGAACAATCTCCTGCGATCTTGGGGAACACCGTACTCTGCCGCATTTAAAACTTTATACGGCAATGTAAGATTATATCCCGCAGCCTCACACAGAGAGATAATCTCAGCCAAGAATTTTTTATGCTTCCCTACAGTAAGACCTTTCACATTTTCAAAAACAAAAGGGGCTGACCTAGGACTTTGATGATCTTGCGTATGGTTTGAGCCATTTCCGGAGGGTTTTCAAGAGCTGATCGGGCGGCCCGTAATTGAAGCGCC
>NZ_BMGH01000002.1:0-134493 GCF_014640095.1 Aquisalinus flavus | reverse complement strand
TGGCGCTTCAATTACGGGCCGCCCGATCAGCTCTTGAAAACCCTCCGGAAATGGCTCAAACCATACGCAAGATCATCAAAGTCCTAGGTCAGCCCCTTGAAATATAATTAAGAAAATCGAGTTTTTAAACAGTGAAAGTAATTTTTGACAATGCTTCCAGCGCTTCGGCGAGCAGGTCCAGGTCGTCCGGCGTTGACAGGCGGTGATCGCCTTTCTTGATCAGGGTCAGGATGACATTGTCCGTGCTGATATGCTCGGCGAGGCGCACCGCGTGTCGCCATGGTACGGTGTCGTCTTCCATGCCCTGGAGGATGCGCACCGGCACGTCGATATCGAGCGGGTCCGACAGGACACGATTGGCCTCGCCATCCTCGATCAGCTTTCTGGTATAGATCATGACGCTGTCATCATAGGCGGACGGGATTTCGACCCGGCCGGCGCTCATCACCGTCTGGCGGGTGACCTCGTCCCAGCTTGGCCACATCAGCTCGGCGGTGAAATCCGGCGCTGGCGCAATCAGCAGCATGGCGGCGGTTTTCTCAGGCCGCCATCTGGCGAGCAGGCAGGCGACCCAGGCGCCCATGGATGAGCCGACGAGGATCTGCGGGCCGTCGGTCAGTTGATCCAGCACGGCGAGCGCGTCCTGCGCCCAGTCGCCAATGCCGCCCGCCTCGAAATCACCGCCGCTCTCGCCATGGCCGGCATAGTCGAAGCGGGTATAGGCGCGGCCATGACGGGCGGCCCAGTCGGCCAGGAAGGCGGCCTTGGTGCCGCGCATGTCGCTGGCATAGCCGCCGAGCCAGAGCACGCCCGGGCCTGTGCCGGCTTGCTGGCGGTAGGCGATATCGGGCTGGCCGTCGCGCTTGAGGAAGGAGGGTGTGTCTGTCATGCGGGCACGATAGGCGTATCCGCGGCATTGCGGAACCCGCGCCGGGCGGTGTTCGCTATCGCGGCGCTTGTGTTTTGCCGGGCCGGTTCCTATGGCTGTGGCATGATTGGTATTCAAAGAGAGATCGTGTGAACGCCGGGCTGGAGGGCAGGACGATCCTGCAGGTCATTCCCGAACTGGAAACAGGCGGGGCGGAGCGCACGACTCTCGAAGTCGCCGAAGCGGTGATCGCCGTGGGCGGCAGGGCGCTGGTCGTCTCGCAGGGCGGGCCTATGGTCGCCGAACTGGAAGGCTTCGGCGCGCGTCATATCGAGATGCCGGTGGCCTCCAAGAACCCGCTGGTGCTGCATCAGAACCGTGTGCGGCTGGAAAAGCTGATCCGGGCCGAGGGCGTGGCCCTCGTTCATGCGCGCTCGCGGGCGCCGGCGTGGAGCGCTCACGCGGCCGCGCGGGCCGCAGGCGTGCCGTTCATCACCACCTATCACGGCATCTATCGCGCCAGATCGGGGCTGAAGCGGGCCTATAACGCGATCATGGCGCGGGGCGATTATGTCATCGCCAATTCACACCATACCGCCGCGGCGGTGCTTGCCGAACACAGCCCCAGGCCATTGGCCGACCCGTCGCGTCTCATCGTGATCCATCGCGGCGCCGACCTGCGGCGGTTTTCGCCCGACAAGGTGACGGTCGACCGGGTCGAGGCGATCGAGAAGGCGTGGGACGGCGGCAAGAAACTGAAAATCCTGTTGCCGGGGCGCCTGACCGAGTGGAAAGGGCAACACGACCTGATTGCAGCGGCGCAAATCTTGCGGGAGACTCGCCAAGCGGGCGATTTGCGGATAGTTTTGGCGGGCAGTGACCAGGGCCGGTCCGGTTATCGCGCCGCGCTGGAACAGGCGGTCGGCGCGGCGGGGCTGGAGCAGGTGATCCTGCTGCCCGGCAATTGCGACGACATGCCGGCGGCGCTGAGCTGGGCGGATCTGGTGATCTCCGCCTCGCGCCGGCCGGAAGCGTTCGGCCGGGTCGCGATCGAGGCGCAGGCGATGGCCCGCCCGGTCATCGCGACGGGCCATGGCGGGGCGATGGAGACGGTGGTCGAGGGGAAGACGGGCTGGCTCTATTCGCCGGGGGATGCGGCGGCGCTGGCCGAGAGGATCGCGGCGTTTGCCGCGCTGAGCGGGCCGGAACGGCAGGCGATCGGCGCGGCGGCGAGAGAGAATGCGGCGGAAAATTTCTCCGTTGCGCGGATGACGGAACGCACCTTGCAAGTCTACTGCCGGGCCTTGGGTCTGGGGGGCCTTGGATCTGGGGGGCTTGGGTGTGGGGACGCTGGGTCTTGATGTGCTGAAAACAGGCGACTGATTAGGGTTTTTGAGGGTTTTGATGGTGGCGAAGAATTCACGCATTCTCATTCTGAAGGGCACGGGGCTGAGCCAGTTCGTCGAGGCAGAACCCGCCTTTTCCGCCATCCGCGCGGCCCATGCCGGCCAGCCGGTCGATTTGCTGACGACCCATGAGTTCGGCCGCCTCGCCAAGGGTGCGCCCTATTTCGACCGGGTGCTCGCTGTCGGCCAGTTCAAGGACAAGGAGGCCAAGAAGACCTTCCTGACCCAGCTGAAACGCCAGGGCTATTCGCGCATCTACGATCTCGACGGCACGCCGATCTCCCAGGAAATCCGCCGCGCGCTGACCGGCTGGCGGGGCGCGCAATGGATCGGCCCGCGCCGGGTGATAAAGCAGACCCGTGACGGGCTGTCGCTGGCGCCATCCTTCGCGCCGTCGCAGATGCGCTCGATCCTCGCCGATGCCAGCATCGAGGTGCCGCAGCGCCTGCCGGACCTGTCCTGGGCGCTGAAGGGCCGCAAGGACGCCGCCAACATGAAGCCGTCGTGGTACGGCATTACCGGGCGCTATGCCTTGCTGCTGCCCTCGCGCGATCCCGACCAGCGCTGGCCGGCGGAGCATTATGCCGAAGTTGCCTCCGAACTCGTGCGCCGGGGCATCAGCCCGGTGCTGGTCGGCAATGCCGACATGAAGACTTTCGGCAATGAAGTCAGCCAGCTGATGGTCCGTAACGGGCCGGAGGGCGGGGCCCGGGCGCTGGTCGACCTGACCGACAAGACCGATCTTGCCCAGCTTGCGGCGCTCGCCAAGGATGCGGCCTTCTTCGTTTCCGGCGTGACCGAGGAACTGCACCTGATCCTCTCACTTGGCTGTCCCGGCGTCCTGCTCGTGTCGCGCCAGGATTACCAGCAGGCCGACATTCTGTATGGCCACAGGATCGTCAACCTGGTCGGGACGGAGGTGCCGCAGATCGAACCGGAGAGCGCGGTGATGATGCTGAAGGCGATGGGCCTGCTGCCGCGCGGCGAGAACACGCCGAAAGAAGCACGATTTGCCTGACCGGGGCCAGACCGGACCTGACGGATCAGCGCTGACCGCCGGGCTGTTTGCGATTGATTGCCGCCCGCGTCGGGCTTATATACTGTCTCGTTCAGACAATGAGCGTTCGCAAGTTCACGATCCGGGAACTTTCGACCGTTTGTTTTCTTTAATATCTGCAATGATAACAATTTGGCCGCAGCAACCGAAGGAGATAGCATTATCGCCCGCAGACCAATGAGCGCACAGCCCGTCAAACAGGATGGGCCGCGCGTCAATGAACAGATCCGTGTCCCCGAAGTCCTCGTCATCGACGACAATGGTGAAAAGCACGGACCCATCTCGACCGACGAGGCCAGGGATATGGCCGCCGCGGCCGGTCTCGATCTCGTAGAGGTCTCCCCGACAGCGAAGCCGCCGGTCTGCAAATTGCTCGACTACGGCAAGTTCAAATATCAGCAGCAGAAGAAAAAAGCTGAAGCCAAGAAGAAGCAGAAGATCGTCGAGATCAAGGAAATCAAGATGCGTCCGAATATCGACGATCATGATTACGAGACCAAGGCGAAGGCGATGCGCCGCTTCTTCGACGATGGCGACAAGGTCAAGGTGACGCTGCGCTTCCGCGGCCGGGAAATGGCCCACCAGGAACGTGGCATGGAATTGCTGAAACGCGTGCAGGAAGATTTCGAGGATATCGCCAAGATCGAGGCGCACCCGAAACTGGAAGGCCGTCAGATGATGATGGTCTTGGCCCCGCGCTAGGCCCTGCTGAACACAGACAATCTAAAAAGGCGGTCCGAGGGGACCGCCTTTTTTGTTGCTCAGTCGTCTTCTACTGGTCAGTCGTCGCCCAACTCGCGCCGGCGCATGGGCATGGAATCGATCAGCGGGAAGATGTCGTCTTCCCAGGATGGCGGCTCGGTCCAGCGACCCTTCTCGCCGCCATCCTTGCCGATGAGGATGGCGGTAAAACTGGCTTCCTCTACTCCGAACCGTTCTCGAAGACGTTCCGGTGTTTCAGCCAAGGCACCGCCAGAGCCGCCATCGACCCAGCTGCGGGTGCCATCCGGAGTCACCTCGATGAAGATGATATCGCGATCAATGAACCCGTCTGCCACTTCGTCCCGAAAGCCCATCTCGCAGAGCAGACACGCCGCATCCTTGCCGTCATGGAACATCAGGACGGGGCGGTGGCTCCAGCGATAATCATCAAGGGATTTCCTGTCTTGCGCCTTCGCGGTAGCTGCAAGTGCCAAGCTAACCGCCAGTCCGGCGATGAGATTCAGCAATGGTTTCATGTCTGCTCCCATGGCAATCAGCGGCGGGCAAAGATCACGGAGAGATTGTTGGCCGGCATCTCGATCACCGCCTCGAGCGACAGGTTGTGCCGGTCGGCGAGGGGGATGATCTCGAGGTCGAGGTCGCGCACGCCCCAGTACGGGTCGCGCGATTTAAGCGAGCGGTCGAAATCGAGATTGGAGGGGGCCGTATGGCCGTTGCGCCTGAACGGTCCGTAGAGGAACAGCTTGCCGCCAGAGGCGAGCTTGGCACCGGCCCCGGCGATGAGACCCTCCGCTGCCGCAAAGGGCGCGATGTGGATCATGTTGATCGACACGATGCCCGCGATGGGCCGCTCTATCTGTCGCCACCAGCCGGCTTGGGTCACATCGAGATCAAGGGCGGGGCGCAGATTGGCGAGCGCCTCGTGCCGGGCCCAGCCATTGACGGAGCGGCGCGAGGTCGCGTCGGGATCGCTCGGCTGCCAGATCAGGTCCGGCGCGGCTTTGAGGATTTCGACGGCGTGCTCGCCGGTGCCGGAGCCGATCTCGACGATCAGGCCTTCGTCGGGCATATGCCGCAGGAAGGCTTCACGGATCGCTTCGCGGTTGCGCGCGGCTGACGGGGAGAACAGGCGGTCTTCTTCGCCGGCGCGAGCCTCCAGCGCGATCTCGCGCCCGTCCTTGTCTCTTTGGTTGTCCGTATCCGTCATGATTATCCCTTTCCGCCCTTCGTGGGCCGCTACGCGGCCACCTCAGGGTGAGGAGAGTCTTGAATATGCCTCATCCCGAACAGTTGCCGCCGCCGAGGACGCAGAACGTGGCGCAATGACGGTGGTTGAGCTTGACCGGGCGCGAGGCTTGTTCCAGCGTCGCGCCGAGATTGAATTCGGGCGCATAGGCAAGCAGCGTGCAGGCCTGCACGGCGGGACGCTCTGCGCCCTTGTGCCTGACGACCATGCGCGAGGAGGAACACATCACGCTGTCAGGGTTCTTGTTCAGGATGCTCCAGCAGTCGGTGGTGATCTCCGGCGGGTCACCGCCATCGTCCATCTCGGGAAACAGCACGAGCCGGGCCCGATCGTTGACATCGATATCGACGCCGAGGCGCTCGAACAGGGCGCGATAGCCGGCGCGCTCTTCTTCCTCCGGCTCACCCCACATGGTCCGGCCCGCCGCGGCGAGGCGGAAGCCGTGGCTGGCGAGCCAGGCCATGCCGTCAAGGGTCGGCTGGAAGGTGCCCGGGCCGCGCTCCTCCTCATGGCATTCCTTCGTATAGTGATCAATGGAGATGCGCAGGGTCAGCCGGCTGCCGAAGCGGCGCTGCAGGTCAAGCAGGCCCGCCTGCACGCGCGGGCGCATCATCGGTTTCATCGCATTGGTGAGCACGAGCAGCTCGAAGCCGCGCTCCAGCGCCATCTCGCAGATGCGGATGATATCCGGGTTCATGAACGGCTCGCCGCCGGTAATGCCGATCTCGCGCGTGCCGAAATCGAGCGCCTCGTCGAGGAACGGCTCGCAGTCGGCTGCCGTCAGATAGACCAGCCGGTCGTTTTTCGGCGAGGACTCGATATAGCAATTGGCGCATTCGATATTGCACAGCGTACCGGTGTTCAGCCATAGCGTCTCCAACTGACGCAGGGCGACGCTCGCCCGCGTCTCGCCCCTGGCGGTGACGTCGGGGTGGGAAAATTTCTCGTGTGTCAGTCCGTCTGGCATCGGGAGAGACTTACAGCGTGTGGGCGCAAAGCCAAGGGCAAATGCGGCCTCTCGCGCGATGGTGAAACGCTGGCAGAGCGCGTTTGGCGTCGGTGAATTCCCTCTTTTCATCATCCCGGCAGGCCGCTATAGAGGGTGACCCGGCATCAGCCGACGTGCAGCGGGTGTGGTGAAAAGGTATCACGCGAGCTTCCCAAGCTTAAGTTACGGGTTCGATTCCCGTCACCCGCTCCATTCGTAGCTGGTCTGCCTCCTTTCAATCAAAGCGGCAGATCAAAAGCACCAGTGACGCTTTTGAAAGCGGAGAATGCCCCGGCAGGGGCTTCGTTTCTCAGCTGTCATTACGTACCTGCAGCGAGTGCACGGCGATGCGGCCGGTCTCGCGCAAGGCGTCGCTTGCCTCGCCGGCCGCAGTGAAACGGGCGGTGACGAGGCGCTGCGGGCCGGCATGGATCAGCTTCAGGGCAACCCACTGGCCGTCATGGTCGCGGGCCTCGACATACCAGCTGTCATCCCTGCGGGTCTGCGTCAGGATTTCCGACAGGCTGTCGCTTGCCCGCGCGATCTGCTCATCGAAGGTCAGGCCGAGAGCATTGTTGGTGCCGAAGACGCGCAGGGTCGAGCCCTCGGGCCCGTCAAGCACGCGGCCGTCATTGTTCTGGGGCGCATCCTGCAGGGTGAAGCGGCTGCCCGCATAACCGATCAGGAAACCGAACCGCTCGTTCTCATATTCCGTATACCCGTTGGTTGCGACGCCTTCGGCGAGGACCGAATTGTCGGCACTGTCCTGACCGCAGGCGGACAGGGCGAGAGCAGCCGATATCAGCGTGATTGAAAAGTACTGTTTCATACAGGGCAAACGGCGCCCGTATTGCCTTGGTTCCGCAAACAGGCGCTATGGGTTAGGGTTGGCCATCGCGTTTACGGGAAAGGCAGATCATGGACGGTTTCGGGATGGGTGTGCTGTCACTGGTGTCGGCAGGCGCGGCAATGGCGGCAGACCCGGTGGCAGATTGTGCTGCACCGGTCTTGCTGGAGGACATGGAGGCGGATACGCCGTTGCGCCGGGCTCTTGAAAGGCATCCCCTGCTGACGGTGGCGAAGAACGCCGATGGCGGGCACGCGCTTGCCGCCAGCTATGTCGGCAGCGAAAAGGGCAGTGAACGGATCGTCGTAAGACATGACCTGCCGCTGGCGGGCACGGACTTTACCTTGCGCTACGATGTCTGGCTGCCGGACAGCTTCCAGTTCGTCAGGGGCGGGAAAATGCACGGGCTGGGCCCCGACCGCCCCGTGACGGGCGGCGACCCGATACGGGCCGATGGCTGGTCATCGCGCGTGATGTGGCGGGCCGGCGGCGGGCCGGTCAATTATGTCTATCATCAGGGTCAGCCCGGCAAATATGGCGAGGATGGCGCGGCCCTGAGCGACGCGACGTTCACGCCCGGCACCTGGAACCGCGTGGCGCTGCATGTGGTGCTGAACGGGGAAGACGGCACGCCGGGGTCAAGCCGCGTCTATCTGAATGGGGATCTGGTCAATGAGCTGGGCGATGTGACGTACCGGACCGATTTTGGTGCGGCGACCGAGATCACGCAGTTCCTGTTCTCGACCTTTCATGGCGGCAATGACCCGAGCTGGGCACCGAAGGACGAAGACGGCAACTATGTCACGCTGGTGGCGCGGTATGACAATATCGCGGTGTATCCCGGCCTGTGCACCGGTGTGACAGGGTAATCTCTTGTCGCCCCTCAGGCCTCGACGTCGGCCAGATCGACCTTGTGGCCCCACAGCCGGGTCAGGTGGACCATGACCTGGTCCCTGGACTGTTTCGACAGGGTGCGGCCATTATAGACCGTGTGCTGCAGATGGAGAGTGCGGTCGCTGTCGAGGTCGGCGCCGACGACCTGGATGTTCGGGTCGTGTTCGCCGAGATCATACATCTTCGACAGGCGCTCGCGCAGGCGACGGAAGCCGCGCTCGTCATGGATCGCGTCGACGAGATAGTGGTTGTTCGATGCCTTGTCCTGCAGCGCGAAGAAGTGGAACTGGCGCATGACATTGGGTGAGAGATATTGCTGGATGAAGCTCTCGTCGCGGAAATTGGCCCAGGCGTCTTTCAGCACGGCGCGCCAGTCGCCCTTGCCGGCGATGTCGGGGAACCATTCGCGGTCTTCATGCGTGGGCGCGGTCGACATGCGCTTGATGTCTTCCATCATGGCAAAGCCGAGCGCATAGGGGTTGATGCCGGAATAGCGCTGGTCGTCGAATTCCGGCTGGAAGATGACCGACGAATGGGAGTGCAGGAATTCGAGCAGGGACCCGTCAGAGATTTTCCCCTGCTCATGCAGTTTGTGCATGATGTAATGGTGGACGAAGGTGGCGCAGCCCTCATTCATCACCTTGGTCTGTTTCTGCGGATAGAAATACTGGCCGATATTCCTCACGATACGGACCAGCTCGCGCTGCCACGGCATCAGGACGGGGCTTGCCTTCTCGATGAAATAGAGCAGGTTTTCCTCCGGCAGCTTGATATTGCGGACCTCCAGCTGGCGTTCCTCGACCTCGTGCTCGCTCTCATGGGTGCTCGGCAGGGTGCGCCAGAGATCGTTGAAGGTCTCGCGCTCATGCTCGGCCCGGGCGCGGATCTTCTCGATGCGCTCGGACTCCGATAGTTTCGGCGGGCGGTTATAGCGGAACACGCCCTGATCCATCAGCGAATGGGCGGCGTCGAGGATCGCCTCGACTTCCTCGATGCCGTATTCGTCCTCGCAGCGGGCGATATATTTCTTGGCGAAGTCGAGATAGGTAAGGATCGACGACGCATCCGTCCACTGACGGAACAAATAATTGTTCTTGAAGAAATGGTTGTGGCCGAAACAGGCATGGGCGATGACCAGCGTCTGCATGGTCATCGTGTTCTCTTCCATCAGATAGGCGATGCAGGGATCGGAATTGATCACGATCTCATAGGCAAGGCCGGTCCAGCCCTTTTGATACATCTGCTGGTCGCGGGCGAAATGCTTGCCGAAGGACCAGTGGCGATACATCAGCGGCATGCCGTGGGCGGAATAGGCATCGAGCATCTGTTCGGAGGTGATGATCTCGATCTGGTTGGGATAGACATCGAGCCCGAGATCGTTCAGCGCTACCTCCTCGCAGGCGTCATAGGCCTTTTTCAGGAGGTCGAAATTCCAGTCGGCATCCTGGAAGAGGAGGGTGTCGGATAGGGGAGAGGCGCTGGTCATGGTCTGACAGCCTTCGCTTGAGTGTATGAGTTTGTGCCGTCGTCTGCAATCCAGCCGGTCTCCGTCTGGCGGAAAGTCAGCTCCGCTCCATCATCGACATCGATGAACAGACCTTCGCCGAGATGCGCAAGGGTGAATGGCGCGCGACTGTTTCGGCCACGCAGACGATTGCCTTCCGGCGCGACGGAAAAAGCGAAACGCTCGTCGGCGGTCTCGTAAGTACCGGCGATCATTTCCAACAGGGCCGGCTCCGGATCAATTTCGGTTACCGTGCGCGAAGAGGCGGCGGGCCAGCCATAGACGGCAGCGGCAGAGCGCACAATCTCCTGATTGAACAGGGCCGATGAATCGCTGTTGCTCATGACGACGATGGCGTCATTGCGATCCGGCCAGGCGGCGAAGAAGGTCTTGTAGCCTTGCGTCGAGCCGCCTTGCTGCAGGCGGCGTTCACCCGTTTCTTCATCAAAGACAAGGCCGACGCCGATGCCATAATCCGGCGCTGCCTGGGTCAGCATGGCCTTGGCGACGGTGGGGCTGAGGCCTGTATCGGAGGCCCCTGCGGCTGCGCCCATCAGGGCGGCGGAAAATCGCGCATAATCCGCAGGCGTTGTCCACAGCCCGGCGGCGGCCTGCTCAGGATAAACATGCCAGCCACCATCAACTGGCACGCCCGCCACCCTGTTGCCGGATGCCACATCGTGGGCTACCAGAAAATCGGCTGACAAGGGCTGCTCATAGGTCGAGCTGTTCATGCGTAGGGGTTTGAAGACATATTTTTCCGCCAGCAGAGAAAAGGGCTCGCCGGTCACATCCTCGATCATCAGCTGGGCGATCTGATAGCCGCCGCCGGAATAGGCGAAATTGCCCTCCGGGTTCGCCTCTATCGTCACGCCTTGCGTGTTGGTTCGGTCAGAGCCAGTGACGATTTCGACCGTACCCGGCAATTCGCTTCCAGACGCATAGCCGGGATACCCGCTGACGCTGGCCCCGGCAGTGTGGGAGAGGAGGGCGGCCAGCGTCGTCACAGTCCCGGCAGGGCGGATCGCATCGAGGTCGATTCTGGAAAGGTAGGGCGCGATATCCTCGTCGAAGGCGACGCCGTGGGCCATGGCCGCGGACAGGATCGCGGCGGTCGACACCGCCTTGCACAGGGAGGCTGCCTGATAGACAGTTTGTGCACTGACACCTTCGCCCCACACCCCGGTCCAGGCAACTTTTCCATCGCGGATCACCGCGAGGGACGTTGTTGGCACGCCATAATGGGTACGTCGCTCAGCGAGGGTCGGCAGAGTGTTGCCAGTAAAGGTAACCGCGGGAATGATCTGTGCCTCGATCTGGTCGCGCGTGCTGGCCGGGTCTTCATTTGCCGCCGCGGTCCCGCAGGTCATGAACAGGGCAGCAGCGGCAAGACCGGTAAAACGCAACAGGGAAAGTCTCACGCCGCCCCCCTGTCCTTGCCGAAAAGTTCGCGGAAGACCGGGAAGATGTCGGACGGTTTGGCGATGCGGGTCTGGGCGAAGCGCTTGTCCCTGATCGAGCGATAGGCGCGCCACAGCTCCGCGCCGGCGTCGGGGTCGGCGAAGACGCCCATCTCTCGCTCGTCGAGGATCTCGATATAGGCATAGTACTGAAGCACGGGCAGCAGTTCCTCGTTCAGGATCTGCACGCAGCGGCGGGCATCGCCGCTTTGCGTGTAGCCGTCACTGGCCTGCGCGACATAGAGGTTCCACTCATCGGTCGGATAGCGCTCCTTCTGGATGCGCTGCATTTCCTCGATCGCGGTCGAGACGATGGTGCCGCCGGACTGGCGCGAGTAGAAGAAGGTCTCCTCGTCGACTTCCTCGGCATGATGGGTGTGGCGGATGAACACGACCTCGACCTTTTCATAGCGCCGCTGCAGGAACAGGTAGAGCAGCATGTAGAAGCGCTTGGCGAGGTCCTTCTCGCGCTCACCCATGGAACCGGAGACGTCCATCAGACAGAACATGACGGCGGCGGTGGTCTGCACCGGACTTGGCTCGAAGGCGTTGAAGCGCACGTCGAGCGGGTCGATATAGGGGGCCCAGCGGCGGCGCGCCTCGAGCTGTTCGAGCTCGGCGAGGACCGCCTTCTTTTCCGCGATCTGGTCTTCATTCGGCTGGGCGATCCGCTCCAGCGTGAACAGGCGCTCCTTCAGCTCGTTGATGATGCCGGTCGAGGGCCGCTTCAGGGCGAGGCGGCGGCCATGGGCATTCTTCATCGTGCGGATGATGTTCATATTGGTCGGCGAGCCGGAATTGGTCACGCCGGCGCGCTTCAGCTTGTAGCTCTTGATTTCCTTCAGGGAGGTCTTGACGAGGTTGGGCAGTTCCAGGTCCTCGAAGAAGATGTCGAGGAATTCGTCGCGGGTGAGGGTGAAGGAGAAATCGTCTTCGCCCTCGCCGGAGTCCGACGCGTCCCTGCCGCCGCCGCCCTGGCCGCCCTGGGGCTTCTTGATGCGGTCGCCCTCGGAGAATTCCTTGTTGCCGGGATGGACATGGCCGCGCGCACCGCGCTGGCGGTCATGGGACAGGCGCGGTTCCGCCGTCGACTTGGTGCCGATGGAGATCTTGCCCGACGAGTCGAGATCCTTGACCGAGCGGTCGCGCAGCGACTTGTTCACCGCTTCCTTGATTTGCGCCTTGGCACGCCTGAGAAAGCGCTGGCGGTTGCCGAGCGACTTGCCCTTCGGGTTCTTGCGGCGGTCGATGAAGTGGTACTGGTTCATAACTGTTCAGTGTGAATGGTGAGTGGTGATTGGTGAATGGAAAAAACCGCCATTCACCAATCACCATTTCACCATTTACCGATCATCCTGCCTTGTTGACGCGCATATACCACTCGACGAGGCGGCGGACCTGGCGCGGCGTGTAACCGCGATCGGCCATGCGCTCGACAAAGTCGTGATGCTTCTTCTCGGTGTCGGAATCCTTCTTGGAGTCGAAGGAGATGACCGGCAGGAGGTCCTCGACCTGCGTGAACATGCGCCGTTCGATGACGTTGCGCAGTTTCTCGTAGGACGTCCAGCGCGGGTTGTTGCCTTCGTTTGCGGCCCTTGCCCGAAGGGCGAATTTCACCACCTCGTTGCGGAAATCCTTGGGGTTGGCGATGCCCGCCGGTTTCTCGATCTTGGACAATTCCTGGTCGAGTGTGCCGCGGTCGAGCAGCTGGCCGGTATCCGGGTCCTTGAAGTCCTGGTCCTCGATCCAGGCATCGGCATAGGCGATATAGCGGTCGAACAGGTTCTGTCCGTATTCGCCATAGCTCTCCAGATAGGCTTTCTGGATTTCCTTGCCGATGAAGTCGGCATAGCGCGGGCTAAGCTCCGACTTGATGAAATCGAGATATTGCTTCTCGGTCTCGTCGGGGAATTGCTCGCGCTTGATCGCGTTTTCCAGCACATACATCATGTGCACCGGATCGGCGGAGACTTCCTCGGTGTCGAAGTTGAAGGTCTCCGACAGCACCTTGAAGGCGAAGCGGGTGGAGATGCCGTCCATGCCCTCGTTGACGCCGGCGGCGTCGCGATATTCCTGGTGGGATTTCGCCTTGGGGTCTGTGTCCTTCAGCTTGTCGCCGTCATAGACGCGCATCTTGGAGACGCGGTTGGAATTCTCGTGCTCCTTCAGCCGGGTCAGGATCGAGAAGCGGGCAAGCATGGTCAGCGTTTCCGGCGCGCACGCCGCGTCCGACAGCTCCGAATGGGCGAGCAGTTTCTCGTAGATCTTGCTCTCCTCGGTGACGCGCAGGCAATAGGGCACCTTGATCACGCTGATGCGGTCGAGAAAGGCCTCGTTGTTCTTGTTGTTGCGGAAGACCTGCCACTCGCTTTCGTTGGAGTGGGCGAGGATCGTGCCCTGGAACGGGATCGGGCCGAGGCTCTCGGTGCCGATATAATTGCCCTCCTGCGTGGCGGTCAGCAGCGGGTGCAGCACCTTGATCGGCGCCTTGAACATCTCGACGAATTCCAGAAGGCCCTGATTGGCCATGCACAGGCCGCCGGAATAGGAATAGGCGTCGGTATCGTCCTGGCTGAAATGTTCCAGCTTGCGGATGTCGACCTTGCCGACCAGCGTCGAGATATCCTGGTTGTTCTCGTCACCCGGCTCGGTCTTGGCGATGCCGATCTGGCGCAACTTGGAAGGATAGACGCGCACGACCTCGAATTTGGAAATGTCACCGCCGAACTCGTCGAGGCGCTTGACCGCCCAGGGGCTCATCAGCCCGTGCAGGCGGCGCTTCTCGATACCGTATTTCTCTTCCAGAAGGTTCTTCAGATCGTCCGACTGGAAGATACCGAGCGGGCTTTCATAGACCGGAGAGATTTCATCGCCGGCTTTCAGCACATAGATCGGATATTCCTCCATCAGATCCTTCAGGCGTTCGGCGAGGGACGACTTGCCGCCGCCGACCGGGCCGAGGAGGTACAGGATCTGGCGCTTTTCCTCGAGGCCCTGCCCGGCATGGCGGAAATAGGAGACGATCCGCTCGATCGTGTCCTCCATGCCGTAAAAGCCCTCGAACGCCTTGTAGCGCTTGATCGTCCGGTTAAAGAATATCCGCGACAGGCGCGGGTCCTTGGAGGTGTCGACGAATTCGGGCTCGCCGATGGCGGCAATCATGCGCTCGGCCGGCCCGGCATACATCATCTTGTCGTCACGCGCTGCCAGCAGGTAATCCCGCAGCGACATGCTTTCCTGCCGGGTCCGCGCATAGCTGGAGGAATAGAGGTCAAAGATATCGAGATCGCTGTCAGTCATGGTTACACCTTTACGCTGCCCTGGAGTTTGAATCGTGATGGTGGAAGAAGGCATGAAAAAGGCGGCATGACCTGTGGTCAGCCGCCTCACCCGTTAGTGATGGATCGTGTCCGTCTGTATGCAGCGGATCATGCTCGTGACTGCCCCTGTCCCTTGCGGCTGCCTCGTCCGGCGCAGCGGCGCTGGAGGGCGCTACGGCGACTGGGGCGCGTGTGATGCTGTGGCAGATTATTTCATTCTCGAGCATGTTTATCGCGTCTCGCTCATCCTTTCGTCAGGCGGAAATCTGACGGTGCTGTCGGCAATCCGTACACAGCCCATCTATGCATATAGTATGCCCGATTTGACCGCCTTTGCGAGTGCATAATCGTCACACCGTGTCACCTTCTATGTGCGTGATAGTGTAACGTCATGATTATGTTGCGCTTTTCACACCCGATGTTTTTTTTGACAGGGCGCGTTTTATGCGTGCAATGCAGCAAAAAACTCTGCGGCGGGCGCTTGTGAGTCGCTGGCAGCCGCCTATGTGTAGTGCTAGTCAGGTCCCATCAGAACAAGAGGAGATGACCCATGACATTGCTACTCGGACAGACCGTTCCCGATTTCAACCAGGATTCCACCGACGGACCGATCCGCTTTCACGACTGGATCGGCGACTCATGGTGCGTGCTGTTCTCGCACCCGGCAGACTTCACGCCGGTGTGCACGACAGAGCTTGGCGAGGTCAGCCGGCTGAAGGAGGAATGGGCCAAGCGCAATGTGAAGGTCATCGCCCTGTCGGTCGATCCGGTCGAGGATCACAGGAAATGGGTCGGCGATATAGAGGAGACGCAGAACTGCAAGGTCTGGTACCCGATCCTCGCCGATGGCGATCACAAGGTCGCCGAGCTGTATGGCATGATCCATCCGGATGCGGCGGCCAACATCACCGTGCGCTCGGTCTATGTCATCGATCCGAACAAGAAGCTGCGCCTGACGCTGACCTATCCGCCGTCGACGGGCCGCGACTTCCGCGAAATCCTGCGCACCATCGACTCGCTGCAGCTGACCGATGGCTACAAGGTCGCAACGCCGGTCAACTGGCGCGATGGCGATGACGTGATCATCGTGCCGTCGCTGAAGGACGAGGACGAGATCAACCGCCTGTTCCCGAAAGGCTACACGACGATCAAGCCCTATCTGCGCGTGACCCCGCAGCCCAATAAAGACTGAGCCGAACCAGGACCAGGGGCGGCAATACGCAGCATCCGGACAGGGGCGGGGCATCGCGAAAGCGGGTCCCGCCTTTTATCATTCTCGTTGTTATCTGCCTCATTTCCCTTCATAATCCGGTGGAGGGAGCATCAAGTTGAGCAATCTGATTCAGGAGCTGCGGCGCAGGAACGTCTTCCGGGTGGCCGGTCTCTATGCCGTTGTTGGCTGGCTGCTGATCCAGCTGGGGATTGCACTTGAAACGACGCTGCTGCTGCCGGGCTGGTTCGATACCTTCATCACTGTCGCGGTGATCATTGGTTTTCCGCTGGCAATGATCGGCGCCTGGGCCTTCGAGATGACGCCGGAGGGGCTGAAGCCGACCCGCGCCGTCGATCCCGCGCAAAGTGTCGCAGACCGGACCGGCCGCAAGCTCGATTTCGTCATTCTCGGGGCGCTGGTGCTGCTGGTCGTGGTGATCATCGGCGACCGGGTCATGCCGTCAGCCGGCGGCAATGTCACGGCGCGCGTGCCGGGCATGGCGGATGCCGAGGCGTCCATCGCCGTGCTGCCCTTTGCCGATATGAGCCCGGATGGCGACCAGGTCTATTTTGCCGACGGCATTTCCGAGGAACTGCTCAATTCGCTGGCGCAGGTGCCGGGGCTGGCCGTGGCCGGGCGCACGTCTTCCTTCGCCTTCAAGGGCAAGGACCAGGATTTGCGCGAGATCGGCGAGGTTCTGTCGGTCGCCCATATCCTCGAAGGCTCTGTGCGCAAGCAGGGCAACCGGGTGCGCGTCACGGCCCAACTGATCCGTGCCGACAACGGCTTTCATCTGTGGTCCGAGACGTTCGATGGCGATCTCGATGACATTTTCGCGGTGCAGGACGAGATCGCCAACGCAATCCTCGCCGAGCTGACACCGCAATTGATGGGGGCAGAAAAACCCGTCTTGAGCGCGCCGCGCACTGATATCTCCGCCTACGATCTCTATCTGCTCGCCCAGCAGAAAGTCGCGCCGGGCACTATGGCGGGGTATGAAGAGGCGGCAGACGCGCTCGACAGGGCGCTGGAGATCGATCCAGACTATGTGCCGGCACTCGCATGGCGCGGCTATTACGAACTTATGCTGTCCGATGGAGACGGCGCGGCGGGCAATGTGCCGATCGAAACGGCGCTTGAAAACTCAGGCACGTGGACCGCAAAGGCGCTGGCGCTCGATCCGACGTCAGCCGATGCGCTGTTCGCCCGCGCCGGCTGGCTGTCCATGTCCTTCGATCCGGAAAAGCGCGCCCAGGCCGGGCGCTATTATGAGCTGGCGCTGGCCGAAAAGCCGAACTTCCCGCTTGCCAGAAATGATTATGCCTACTGGCTCTTTGAGAATGGCCGGGTGGAGGAGGCGCTTGAGCAGCTGAAGACGGCACTCGCCCATGACCCCGCGCAGGTCGATGCCAATACAAATCTCATTGCTGCCTATGCAGGAATGGGCATGATCGACGAAGCACGCACCCTGATCGAGCGCTGGGCCGACATCTCACCGGACAATCCTGCGCCTTATTCGTTTCGGGCAAGGATTGCAGAGGCCGACGGCGATCTGGCGGAAGGGTTGGCATTTCGGGAGCGCTCCCTCGATCTTGCGCCGGACGATCCGCGCATATTGCGTGAATATGCCTTCGGCCTGATCACCCTCGGTGAATTCCAGAAGGTGCTGGACCTCGATGTCGATGATTTCATCAAGATCAGGGCACTGACCCTGCAGGGGCGAAAGGAAGATGCTCTCGCCATGGCCCGCGCCCAGCTTGCCGCGCGCCCTGACGTGCCGCTGGTCCAGATCGACTTGATCCGCACCCTGTATGATGTCGGTAACTGGGGGGAGCTGGTGGCCTATTATGACAGCGATTTTGGCAGTGTCGAAGCCGTGGGCACGCGTTTCCCATTGCCGGGCTATGGCTGGTTTGCCGCGCCGCTTATGAGAGCCGAACATCCCGACGGCCCGGCGATGCTGGCGGCCTGGCAGGAACGCTATGAGCAGTTGATCGACGAAGGCCGCGACAATGCCGGCATGGATGTCCTTGCGTCCGGGCTGCGGATGCTGGAGGGCAATGAGACAGAGGCCCTGGACCTGCTGCGTCGGGCCATGGAACGTGGCGGCCGGAGCTTCGTCCCGCTCATCGACCCGATCTATGAGCCGGTGCGCGAGGCGCCTGCATTCAAGGCCATCGCAGGCGAGATGGAAGCCGCCATCAATGCCGAGCGTGAAAAGCTGGGGCTTGATCCCATCGACGCGCCTGTACCCTTCACCGATCCCGGTTTCTAGTCTTCTTTCATGCCCTGCATATGCTCGCGTACCATCAGCAGGACGCCGGCAAACACCAGGCCGAAGCCGGCGAGGTGCGCCCCGCGGAAGCTTTCATCCAGTAACAGGTAGGAGCCGACAAGCGCCGAGACCGGCATCACCGCCATGAAGCCGGCGGCGAGCGCGCCCGGGGCTTGCCGCACGCCAGTATACCAGATCACCGGGGCAAGACCGGCGGTTATCGCGCCCCAGAAGGCGAGCGCCGCCCAGTGGCCGGTATTGGCGCCGGAGACGGTCAGTCCGTCAGGGTCGAACAGCAGGGCGAGCAGCAAAAAGACCGGGATCGCCATGACGCTTGCCGCAAAGCTGATCGACAGGGCTGACAGCGCGTCGGAGACGGTCTTGGCGAGCAGCGTGTAGCCGGCCTCGAAACAGACTGCGGCGAAGACCAGCAACGAGCCCCAGACCATCGCCATGCCGCTCTCGCCGCTACCGCCATTGAAGATATTGATGGTAATGGCCCCGGCGACCGCAAGGGCGAGGGCGGTGCTCTTGGTCGCGTTGTAGCTTTCCTTCAGGAACAGGAAGGCCGCGAGCGCCGTGACTGCGGGGGTCATGCTCATCACCGTGGCACCGACCACGCCTGAGGCGAGGCGCATGCCGAACAGCATGGTGGCGGTGAAACCGACCATGCCGAACAGGGCGATGAAGGCCATGGCGCGCCAGTCGGAGGCGCTGGCTTTTTTCAGCTCGCCCAGGCGCGGGATGACAAAGGGCGCCAGCACCAGCGCGGCCAGCCCCATGCGCATCAGCGAAGCGGTGAACACCGGGAAGCCCTCGCCGACAATCTTTGACAGGGGCGTCGCCGAGCCGAACAGCGCCATGCCGGCGAAGAGCTGCAGGTAGAGAAGGGGACTGTTCTTGTTTTCTGAAGCCATGAGGGGCGAACAGCACGGGAGCGGTTCCGTTCACGCGCTCGCCCTAGGCTTTCTTCTTCCCCTCGTCACCGAACTCTGTGGGAGCGTTGTCGCTGAGCAGGTCATCGCCCGCCCCGGCGCGGTCCTCCGCGACCTTTTCTTCGAGCGAACGGTCGACGGCAGTGTCCTCTGCGTCCGGCATTTCCGGTACCGATTTCAAGGGTGTGCGCTTCACCGGTGTCTGCGGGGCTGGCGTATCTGGCGTGGTTTCGCTGACCGTGCCGCCGGTGCCTGCAGGCAGGGCAATGCCGTCCTTCAGCCCTTCGATTCGCAGGCGATAGATCGGTTCGGGCAGGGTGAAGCCGTTCGTCTCCAATACTGCCTTGGCGATGCGGATCGCCTGGCTGCGGCCTTTCATGAAATCTGTCTCGCGCTGGTCGAGCCAGCCCGTCAGGGTCAGGACGATGTTGGAATCGCCAACGGCGTCGATCCAGGCGGCGGGCGGCGGGTCGGCGAGGACGAAGGGGAGCGTCCTGAGCGACGGCATGACCGTGTCGAGGGCCGCCTGCGGGTCGTCCTCGGCGTCGATGCCAAGCTGGAATTCGAAGCGGCGTTCCGGGTTGCGGCTGAAATTCTCTATGATGGCCTTGAAGACCACGGAATTGGGGATGCGCAGATGATTGCCGTCCGGCGTCATCAGGATCGTGGCGCGGGAGGTCAGCCGCACGACATTGCCGAGCCTGTCACCGATCTGGACGAGGTCGTTGGGGCGGAAGGGCTGGCGCAGGGACAGCATGATCGAGGCAATGAAATTCTCGATCGTGTCGCGCACGGCGAACCCGATGGCGAGGCCGATGACGCCGGCAGCGCCGAGAAACGCGCCGAGCAGGGCGACGGCATCGAGGATTGTCAGGGCAAGGATGATGCCGACAAGTGCAAAGACGATGCGGATAATGGCGGAGATCATGCCGGCGACGAAAGCGTTCGGCGCAACGCGGCGCCACAGGCCTTCCTGCCGGGCAATGAACAGCCCGGCCAGCAGGAACAGCAGGAAGACGACGAGGGCGACGCCGATCAGCGGCAGCAGGGCATAGGCCTCCAGGAGCGCGCCGCGCAGTTTTGCCGTCGCCGGGTTGAGCCGCCCGCCAACGGTGATGTCGCGCTCCAGGTCATTGGAAACGGTGACCACGCCGCTGACCCGTGCGGCGATGGATTGCGCCTGCGCCAGCGCCTCGCTGTCAGGCACCATGCCGGACAGGGTGACGACGCCGTCCTGCACCGTGACATCGACGGTGGAGAGGGAGGGAATTTGCGAGAAAATACCTTCGATGCGGGTTTCGATATCCTCGTCGGGACCGGCGTTTTCCTCCTGCGTCTCGATCACGGGCGCGGTCTCAGCCGCCTCGTCCTGTGCATGGACAGCGCCAAAGGCGATCGGCACAAGGCAAAGAAAAAGCAGGAATTTCAAACGCATGAACCCTCAACATCCGGCGAGGCGAGCCGGTTCCGCCTCCGCAGCCGGATAGATGCACGGTTTCGTGGCCTTTTTCAAAGCCATAGAACCGCCTGCGCCATCTCCCGATGCCACAAGACGGTCGTTTCGCCGTGCCCGGCGCTTCCGTGTTGCCAAGGAAACCAGCGGGATGAAGGGTTTTGCAGTTCGACCCTTTTCAGTATTGCACAAAACTTCTGGTCTATTGTCGTTATAACTTCGAATATCGATATAACTATGGATAACAATGTAATTATTAATTTCAAGTATTCCATTATTTACTTTTGCAAGATTCATGGATAACCTGTTTATGTTCAATAATATCTTCTTCAATGAAGGATATGCTTGTTGCCATGAAGGCAAGTATGTTTTTTTCTGTTCATTTAGTTGTTATGGAGAATCACCATGGGTTTTGGCAAAACAGTAAGTAGAGCAGTCTCGGCTGTTGTTGCGGGGGCGTCGCTCGCGGTCCTCCCGGTTTCGAACGCCTCTGCACAGGACGGCGCAGGATGGTCTCCCTCCTGTGAATCATGGAGTCCTGGCTGGGACATGTGTGAGGTCGAGGTCTACAATGAACTCACTGGCGAATGGGAAACCCAGGTGTTCTTCATTCCGACTGGCGGTGAGACGCCTCCCCCTGACTCGCTTGTTTGACGACGAGTCGGTTTTCAGGGGGGCTTGATCATTTCAGGCCCCCCGTCGACGACTTTGCAGGATTTTATTCCCCGGCGTCGTCCTGGCAGCGGTGAATGGTCTCCACGCCGTCTTCGAAGGCATAGAACTGGTCCTGGGTCATCGGCAGGTGAACGACCTGGGATGGCGGATGGCCGGCGATGATCGCGCGCAGCACGCGGCCGGTGCCGCCATGGCCGGTGATGATGGCCGGGCCTGTCACTTCCTTGAGGAAGTGAGTCAGCGGTTCGACCCGGTCTTCATAGGATTCGCCCTCGGGCCGCCGCGTCGTCCATTTGTCCGCTTGCAGGGCGGCGTAATCATCCGGCCATTTCTCCCTGATCTCGTCATAGGTATATCCATTCCAGGCGCCGTGATCGATTTCGGTCAGGCGCTCGTCGGTCTCTACCGCCACATCAGGGCAGCCAAGCTCGTGACAGATCAGCGCCATGGTTCGCGTGGCGCGGGAGAGCGGACTGGAATAGAAGGTGAAGGGCGCCCGCCTGCTGTCGGACAGCCGGCTACCGAGCACCATTTTCAGTACACGGCCATAGGCGCGCGCCTGGGTCTCGCCCAAGGCGTTGACCGGGATATCGGTCAGACCCTGGCAGCGCATTTGCGCGTTCCAGTCGGTTTGCCCGTGCCGGAAGAAATACACGGGATGGCGCAGGCGGACCTGTTCCAGAAAAGCCATGGGTCTGTTTTCCTATCAGGCGTCGCGGTCGAGGGCGGCCTGCAAGAGTTTCGCGGTTTCCTTCGGGCCGTAGATCTTGATGAATGGCCCCATGCGCGGGCCTTCCTTCTGGCCGAAGGCAACCTCGTACAGGCCGGTGAACCACTCGCGGATATTCTCGTAGCCCTGCGCCTTGCCGGCATCGAAGACGAGGGTCTGGAAGACATCTTCCTCCGCCGCCGGATCGGCCTCGCTCAGAGAGGCGGCCAGCATTTCGATGGCGGCTTTCTCACGCTCGTCGGCGGCGCGGTATTGCTTCTTCTGTTTGACGAAATCCTCGAAGTAATTGACCGCATAGGTCAGCATCGGCTCCATCGCCGCCATTTCTGCATCGCTGGCGTCGGGGCGGTATTTGTGCACGAAGCCTTTCAGCACGGCGGGGTCTGACGTGCCCGACGCGTTGACGATGTTGAGCAGGAGCGAGAAGGTCACCGGCGGCGTGTCTGCCGGCGGGTTGCCGCCATGCAGGTGCCAGGCCGGGTTGTCGAGCTTCTTCTCCGGCGTCTCCGCCGCGTGATAGCGCTCGACGAAGGACCAGTATTCGTCAGCCGTTTTCGGGATGATGTCGAAGTAGAGCTTCTTGGCTTTTCTCGGTGCGCTGAACATGAAAAGCGACAGGCTGTCCGGCGAGGCATAGGTCAGCCATTCCTCGATGGTCAGGCCATTGCCCTTGGTCTTGGAGATTTTCTTGCCGTCCTCGTCGAGGAAGAGCTGGTAGTTGAAGCCGGCCGGCGGCGTACCGCCCAGTGCCGTGACGATGCGGCTCGACAGGCGCGTCGATTCCGTCAGGTCCTCGCCTGCCATTTCATAATCGACGCCCAGCGCGTACCAGCGCCCGGCCCAGTCGGCCTTCCATTGCAGCTTGACCGCGCCGCCGGTGACCTTTGTCTCGACGCGCGTGCCGTCCTCGTCCTCGAAGACGACGGTGCCGGAGGCGGCGTCGCGCTCCAGCATCGGCACGTAAAGGACGCGGCCCGTCGTCGGCGAGATCGGCAGGATCGGTGACCAGGTCTTGCGCCGGTCCTCGCCGATGGTCGGCAGGATGATGTCCATGACCTCGTCATATTTCTCCAGCATGCGAATGAGGGCGGCGTCATATTTGCCGGACATATAGGCATCGGTCGCCGACAGGAATTCATAGTCAAAGCCGAACCGGTCGAGGAAGCCGCACAGTTTTGCATTATTGTGAGCCGAGTAGCTGTCATGGGTGCCCCACGGGTCGGGCACGCGCGACAGCGGCTGCTGCAGGTACTTTTCCAGCTTGTCGGCATTGGGCAGGCCCGGGGGCAGTTTGCGCATGCCGTCCATGTCGTCGGAGACGCAGATCAGCCGCGTCGGGCGCCCGGTCAGCGCCTCGAATGCATTGCGCACCATGGTCGTGCGGGCGACCTCGCCGAACGTGCCGATATGGGGCAGGCCGGACGGGCCGTAGCCAGTCTCGAAGATCACCGGTTGGTCCGCCGGCTTGTTCTCAACGCGCTTGGCCAGGGCCTTTGCCTCCTGAAAGGGCCATGCTTTTGCGTTGTTCAGGTCGTCGGCGGTAAAATCGGTCATCGGGGTGTGGTTTCTTTCAGAGAGGGCGTGATTGCAGGCCCGGGAAGCTAGGTCTAGCATGATTGCAGGTCAAGCGGGCATCGGGCGTGTCGTGCCCCGTTCTGGCGGGCTTGCGATAGGCTGTAAAGCCGCATAGCTTCCGGGCCATACGAAGAGAGTGTCAACAAGCAGGAGTAACAATGCCATGGCAGCAGAAGCCGTCGTCCAACTCACGCCGCAGGAAGCGGTGATCTATCTGATGGTGATGAGTTCCGCCTCCGACGGGATCATTTCCGAGGGCGAGCTGCGCACCATTGGCCGCGTCGTGCGGTCCTTCCCGTTGTTTTCCGATTCCGACGAGGACAATCTGGTCCGCACCTCCGAGGAATGCGGTGTGCTGATGTCGTCCGATGGCGGCCTGCACAAGGTGCTCTCCGCCGCCGAGGCCGCGCTGCCGGCCCATCTGGGCGAGACCGCCTATGCCGCCTGCGTCGATGTCGTCACCGCCGACGAGAATCTCGATATTGCCGAAATCCGCGTGCTGGAGCTGATCCGCCAGACATTGAAAGTCTCCGACGAGGGCGCCAACGCGATCGAGCATGCCGCCCGCGCGCGCCACATGACGGTCGATCCGGCCTTCGACTAGGACTATGGAACCGACGATCATCTATCGCCTGCTGACCGAAGAAGACTGGTCGGCGGCCCGTGCCGATGCGCTCGTGCCGCGCCGCGCCATCGACGAGGCCGATGGCTATTTCCACCTGTCGGCGGAGAACCAGCTGATCGAGACGGCGAACCTCCATTTCGACGGCACGGACACGCTGTTCGCCCTCGGCTTTGACGCCGCTGCGCTGGAGGCCGACCTGAAATGGGAAATGGCGCCCAAGCGCGGACAGGAGTTTCCGCACTTCTACGGCGATGCGCTGCGGGTGAAACATGCCGACCGGCTGCTGCGGCTCGACCGGCGACCGGGCGGATCGTTCGCGGTGACGGGGATGGACTCTTTATGAAGGTGTACCGATGAAACTGCCGCTGCCGCTCGCCACGGCGGGCGCGAAACTGCTGACCACGATCGACCCGGAACAGGCGCACCGCCTGACCATCCGTGCCCTGAAGGCCGGGTTGCAGCCGGCGGTCACACCGGTGACGGACAAGCGGCTGGCAATCCGCGTGGCGGGGATCGACTTCCCAAATCCGCTCGGCCTGGCCGCCGGGTTCGACAAGAATGCCGAAGTGCCGGACGCGGTGCTGGCGCTGGGCTTCGGCTTTGTCGAGGTCGGCGCGGTGACGCCGCAGCCGCAGCCGGGCAATGACCGCCCGCGCGTCTTCCGCCTGAAGGACAACAACGCGGTCATCAACCGCTATGGCTTCAACAATGACGGGCTGGCGCTGATTGCCCGGCGGCTGCAGGATCGCAAGCGGCGCGGCGGGATCGTCGGCATCAATCTGGGGGCGAACAAGACGACGGAAGACAAGGCGGCGGATTACGTCGCGGGGTTGAAGGCGCTGGAGCCGCATGTCGATTTCGCCACGGTCAATATCTCATCGCCCAACACGCCGGGCCTGCGCACGCTGCAGGGCCGCGTCCCCTTGGAAGACCTGCTCGCCCGCGTCTTGTCTGCGCGCACGGGCACGCTGCCGGTGTTCCTCAAGATCGCGCCCGACCTGACCGATGAAGACAAGGCCGATATCGCCGCGGTGGCAAAGACCAGCGGCATTGACGGGCTGATCGTCTCCAACACCACGATCACGCGGCCGGATGGTCTCGACCCCGAGCTGGCCACGGAGGCTGGCGGCCTGTCGGGCGAGCCCTTGTTCGCGCTGTCGACGGCGGTGCTGAAGGATTTCGCGGTTGCGCTGGGCGGCGCCGTGCCGCTGATCGGTGTCGGCGGCGTGTCGTCGGCCAAGGATGCCTATGCCAAGATCCTGGCGGGCGCGTCGCTGGTACAGCTCTATACCGCCATGGTCTATGAAGGGCCGGGCCTGCCGACGCAGATTTTGCGCGGCCTCGTCGATTATCTGCAGGCGGACGGGTTTATCTCTGTCGAGGATGCGGTTGGCAAGGGGCTATGATTTCCTGTCCTTCGTGGCCCTCTTCGAGGGCACCTCAGGATGAGGAAATCCTGACCCTCATGCTGAGGTGGCTGCAACGCAGCCCACGAAGCATAGGGGTCAGTCTTCTTTCTGCCCTTCATCGATCAGCTTGGCAAATCCGCCCCATAGCGCCACCAGCGTCAGGGCGCGGGCGATGAGGAAGGTGCCGAACGCCATCCACAGGCCATGATTGTCGAAATAGCGGGTCAGGAGCACGACCGCGCCGACATAGAAGATCCCTGAGACGATCATCGAATTGCGCAGCGCTTTCGATCGCGTCGCGCCGATATAATAGCCATCGAGCTGGAAGGCGGTGGCGACGACGATGGGCGAGAGGATGATCCAGCCGAAATAGTCCCGCGCCGTGGCGTTGATCTGCGGGTCCGGCGCGGCAATGTCGAGCAGGCTCGTGCCGAACAGGAGATAGAGTGCGCACATGGCAAGGCCGACGACGAGGGTGATGACCGCGCTCTTGCGGATCGTCTGGTAGAAGCGGTGATGGCGCGCGCGGCGGCGTTTGGCTCCCAGCGACTGGCCGACCAGCGCTTCTGCTGCAATCGCCGCGCCGTCGAGCACCAGCCCGGTGACGAGGAAGAACTGGAACAGGATCTGGTTGGCCGAGAGAACATAGTCGCCATAGACCGCCGAGCGCTGGATGAACCAGACGATGGCGCCGACAAGGATCAGCGTACGGATGAAGATGTCGAGATTGACGGCGAGGAGCCGTTTGAGCGAGCGGCGGGCGAGATAGTCGATCTCGCGCCAATGGGCCTTGAGGCCGTCATTCTTCGACAGGACGAGGGCGACGGCGGCAAGGCCGAGCACGGCGCCCGTTACCTCGGCGATCAGCGTGCCCCAGGCGACGCCCGCCGCACCAAGATCGAGGCCGATCACGAACCAGATATCGAGCCCGGTGTTGAGCAGCGTCAGCGCGACGGAGACGGCCATCATCAGGCCGGTATGGCCGCGCGCCGTCAGCCAGCCGAGCAGGCCGTATGTCATCAGCGCGGCGGGTGCACCCCAGATGCGGATGGCGTAATAGGTCTGCGCGGCTTCCACCGTTTCCGGCACCACCGTCGCGCCGCGGGTCATCAGCCAGAAGGCCAGCTCGCCGAACGGATATTGCAGGATGACGAGCAGGAGCCCGATGACGGCGCCAAGGCCGACCGACTGGGCAAGGATGCGGCGCACTTTCGGCTCGTTGCGCTCGCCCACCGCCTGCGCCGTCAGGCCGGAGGTCGACATGCGCAGAAAGCCGAAGGTCCAGTAAGCGAGGGAGAAGATCGCCGAAGAAAGCCCGACCGCGCCGACATCGAGCGGCCGCGCCGAATAGCCCAGCACCGTCGCGTCGACAAGGCCGAGCAGCGGCGTGATCATCGCCGCGACGCTGGCGGGCCAGGCCAGCGCCAGCAGGCGGCCATAGGTGACGGGCTGTTGCATGGGACCTGTCTAGACGGGTTTGGACCTGATGCTAATGGCCGGTGCTAATGGCCGGGTTTCAGGGCGAGTCCGCCTGCCGCCTTCACGGTGCGGTAGAAACAGGTGTCGCGCCCGGTGTGGCAGGCGGCACCGGTCTGGCTGACCTTCACCAGCAGCACATCCTGGTCGCAGTCGATATGCATGGAGACGAGGGTCTGGATATGGCCGGAGGTCGCGCCCTTGTGCCACAGCCCGGCGCGGGAGCGGGACCAGTAATGGACCTCCCCGGTCGCGAGTGTCTTGTCGATCGCCTCCTGGTTCATCCACGCCATCATCAATATGTCGCCGGTCACCGCGTCCTGCGCGATGGCGGGGATCAGGCCTGCCTCGTTGAAGCGCGGGGCGAAAGCGCTGGTTTCCTCAATGCTTTCCGGTTTCGCGTCGGTCATGGGATATTCCTTTTCCGGCCTGATGGGTGTTTCACAGGGCAGATTTTGTCAAGGATTTACCGCCTCTTACAGGCATTGGGGCGCGGCAGCCATGCCACGTTTGCGGCCTTTGCTGGCAAGTTCGCTAGCGACAGCCATTTAACCGAACGGGTAAGCGTTCCTTCACCTTATCGGCATAAGTTTACGCAAACCGATAAAGACCGGGGCACCCGCACGGCGCCGTGCTGCCCGGTCCAGCTCATGAGGCGGAGCTTTTCATGTCCGATACGCTGCTCAAATCGCTTGCCGTGATCGCCTTCTTCGTTGGCCTGAGCATTCTCGGTCTGTCCCTGCTCAATATCGGATCGATGCTCAGCCCCCCCGCCCATTACGGCACACACGGTCCGAGCGGCTGGTGGACCGACCGGGTACTGACGACGATCATCCACCTGATGTTCCTGATTACCGTCTGCATGGCGATGATCGCGCTCTATGCGATCAGTCACAAGGGGCTGACCGCCTCCCTGACGACCCGCTGCATCTTCATCGCCGGCTTCGCGCTGACGGTGTGCGGCTGCCTCGGCATGTTGCAGTCGGTCACCCAGATGCCGTATCACCTGCCGGCGGTGCAGGCCCTTCAGGCTTCCGGCCAGTCGGGGCTCGGCTATGCGGCGCGGGTTTTCCTCGATGCCTTCGCTGACAATGGCAAGACGCTGGTGATCGGCTTCATGCTGATCGTGCTCGCCCGCCATCTTGGCCAGAAGACCGGGGACAAGCCGAGTGTTCCCGTCACGGCATAGCCGGCGCATCGCACAGGCGAGAACGTCGCCGCCTGAATGGCGACTGAGAAATTTCATCCGGATTCGGCGTTTCAAAATGGTTCCATTCTTCGGAATAATTTCCGTATAAGGATATTTATCCTGGCCGGCCCTTGTTATGGCGCGGGCTACCTTCTAGATAAGGATCACTGGCATATTCGTGCCGGTTATTTGAAAGTTGGATACCATGTTTAAGAAAAATCATAATGCAGGCGATAAAACCCCGAAAAACGAGAAAAAAGACTCCGCCAACGATACCGCTGCCCAGAAAGAGAAGCCTGCGATCGTCGCTGGCGACAATTCCAAACCGGCTGCCGCAAAGACTGAAGCCAAACAGTCTTCATAACGGCGGATGCGGGGGGATACCCCCCCCGCCACTTTCCTTGCAGAGGAGAATTTCAAGCCGCCTCGACAGCGGCGGTTATCGGAAGGAACTCATGATCGAGTCGCGCGTCACCTTCATGTTCCCGTTCCGGCTCGAGGGCGTTTATGACCTGCAGATGCCGGGGACTTACAGTATCCGCAGCACTGTCAGCCATCACTGGGTTTTCCCGTTCCACTGGCATCGCAGCGAAGACTCCAGCATCCGGCTGTGCTCGACACCCGGACGCCGGGGCAAGCTTCAGGACGTCGATATTTCGATTGCCGACCTGTCGGCGGCTCTTGGCCGCGACCGTCATCAGGACGCAGACCTCGCTGGTCCCGCCGTCTAGCTGTCCGGACTACCCCTTGATCAGCCGCAGGAAGCGCTCTTCCAGTTTCGGATCGTCCCTGAACGCACCGGTAAAGCGTGTGGTGATCGTGTCGACGCCATGCTTGTGCACGCCCCGGGTCGACATGCACTGGTGCTCGGCCTCGATCATCACGGCGACGCCCTTGGGCTCCAGCACGGTGTTGAGCGTGTCGGCGATCTGGGCGGTCAGTTTTTCCTGGATCTGCAGACGCTTTGAATAGGCATCGACGAGGCGGGCGAGCTTGGAAATGCCGACGACCTTGTTGTCCGGCAGATAGGCGATATGGGCCTTGCCGATGATCGGCGCCATGTGGTGCTCGCAATAACTCTCCAGCCGGATATCCTTCATCAGCACGATATCGTCATAGCCTTCGACTTCCTCGAAGGTGCGCGCCAGGATCGCTTCCGGGTCGTCGTCATAGCCAGCGAACCATTCCTGATACGCTTTCGTGACCCGTTTTGGCGTGTCGAGCAGGCCTTCGCGGGCGGGATTGTCGCCAGCCCAGCGGATCAGCGTGCGCACGGCCTCCTCTGCTTCCGCCCGTGTCGGGCGGGAAGAGACGCTCTCCTCATCATTGCTGGAGGCACGGGTAATGGTATCGTAGGCAATGGCTGACATGGGCCTGTCCTATCGTTGGTTAGGGCGATTACACATTCGCAACTGTGGGGATTGTTTCCGCCTTAGCCGCTGGACACAAGATAATGAGAAGACTAGGAAAAAACCACTGACGACTGCGTCATTTCCGGTGAGGGGCCATGCAGCTCTGTTGTAACTGTCTGATTTTATTGAGCTCTGTGCGCTGAGCCTGCGCCAACTTGCCCCATTCGGGCGGTTTTCTCCCGCATTTGTGAAAGCCAGGATTATCCTGCCATGACGATCAACACGACGATCAAGCTCCAAAACAGCTATTCCGGCAAGAAAGAGATTTTCGCGCCCGCCGACCCGAAACGGGTGACGATGTATGTCTGCGGCCCGACGGTCTATTCCTATGCCCATATCGGCAATGCCCGCGCGGCAGTGGTATTCGACCAGTGGTTCCGCCTGCTGCGCGCCGTCTATGGCGAGGATCATGTCGTCTATGCGCGCAATTTCACCGATATCGACGACAAGATCATCAAGGCACACCAGGAAAGCGGCGAGCCGATCAGCGCGATCACCCAGCGCTATGCCGATATCTATCGCGCCGACATGGCAGGCCTCGGTTGCCTGAAACCGAGCTGCGAGCCACGCGCGACCGCCCATATCGCGGGGATGCAGGGGCTGATCACGACGCTGATCGAGCGCGGCCATGCCTATGTGGCGCAAGGCCATGTGCTGTTCGATGTCGACAGCTATGAGGCCTACGGAAAGCTGTCGAAGCTCGACCGCGACGAGATCATCGCCGGGGCGCGGGTCGAGGTCGCACCGTACAAGCGCAATGCCGCCGATTTCGTGCTGTGGAAGCCGAGCGCCGATAACGAGCCCGGCTGGCCGGCGCCGCCGGCGTGGGGGATCGAGGGCAAGGGCCGGCCCGGCTGGCACCTGGAATGCTCGGCCATGATCCGCGACGTGCTGGGCGAGACCATCGACATCCATGGCGGCGGGCAGGATCTGCGCTTCCCCCACCATGAGAACGAGATCGCGCAGAGCTGCTGCTCCGGTGACAAGGGCCTGGCGGATGGCGATGTGCCGCTGGCGCGGTACTGGCTGCATAACGGCTTCCTGAACATGGGCGAGGACAAGATGTCCAAGTCGCTCGGAAATATCGTGCTGCCCCATGACCTGTTGAAGGAATGGGATGGCGAGGTGCTGCGCTGGGCGCTGCTCTCGGCCCATTACCGCCAGCCGCTTGTGTGGACGCAGGAGTTGCTGGAGCAGTCGAAGAAACAGCTCGACCGGTTCTACCGTGTGCTGAGCGATGGCGAGGCGGACCTGCCGGCCGGATCGTCTGAAGCGGTGATTGAGGCGCTGGCGGACGATCTGAACACGCCCGAAGCCTTCGCGGCACTCCATGCGCTTCGGGACAAGGCAAAGGCCGGTGAGGCAAAGGCGGCTGCGGACCTTCTGGCCGCCGGCCAGTTGCTGGGCGTGTTCAACGCCGATCCGGCTGACTGGCTGAAGGGCAAGGCGGCGGGTGAGGGCGCGCTCGACGATGCCGCCATCGACGCGCTGCTGGTCGAGCGGGCCGAGGCGCGCAAGGCGAAGGACTTCGCCCGGGCCGATGCGATTCGCGACAAGCTCGCCGCGCAGAACATCATCATCGAGGATGGCCCGTCCGGCGCGACGTGGCGCAGGGGGTAAGGCGCCGGGGGTAGGGTCCCCGCTTTAGTTGAGACGCCGCGTGCGGCCTGTGGCAAGAAGATGTGGTCCGGGCTATATCCCGCCCAAAGGACAAGGAGAAATATCAATGCCCGTTTCGATGTATGAAGTGTCCGTGCCGGTTTTCATTTCGATGCTGACCGCGATGTCGCATGTGCTGAAGAAGGCGCAAGCGAGCGCCAAGGAGCGCGGGCTGGAGGAAAGCGTGCTGGTCGAAGCGCGCCATGCGCCGGACATGCTGCCGCTGAAGAACCAGGTCTATATCGCCACCGACATGGCCAAGGGCTGCGCTTCGCGCCTCGCCGGGCGGGACGTGCCCTCCTATCAGGATGTCGAGGCGACCTTCCCCGACCTGCTCGCCCGCATCCAGAAGACGCTGGACTATCTCGCCACGTTCGAGCCGGACGACATGAAGGGGTCGGAAGACCGCGACATCACGCTGAAGATCGGCGGCAATGACATGACCTTTCCCGGCCGCGCCTATGTGCTCGGTTTCGTCCACCCCAACTTCTATTTCCACGTCACCACCTGCTATTCGATCCTGCGCGCCAATGGCGTGAAGCTCGGCAAGGCGGATTATTTCGGGCAGGGGTAGGGCTGGCATCAATACGGCCATCCAACTATATCCCGCCCATGATCGAGAAGATTTACTCAAACGCCCTGCTCGAAGCGGCGGGGTCCATCCCCAGGGCGCGGCGGCTGGACGATGCGGATGCGACGGCGCGCAAATTCTCGCGCGTGTGCGGGTCGGAGGTGACGGTCGACCTGAAGCTGGAGGAAGGCGTCGTGTCGGACTTTGCCGTCTCGGCGAAGGCCTGCGCGCTGGGTCAGGCGTCGTCCTCGCTGATGGCAAAGACGATCATCGGGGCCACGCCTGAGGAACTGCGCATGCTCCACCGGCAGATGGTCGCCATGCTGAAGGAGGAGGGGCCGGTGCCGGCGGGCGAGCGCTTTGCCGAGTTGGCGAAGCTGGAGCCGATCCGGGAGTATCCGGCGCGCCATGCCTCAACGCTTCTGGTCTTTGATGCTGTCATCGACTGCCTCGACCATATCGAGGCAGCAACCGCCTGAACCCTATCTGATCCGTTTGACGCCGTCATCCGGGGCATCCTCGCGCTGCGGTTCCGGGCGTCCCATGCGGAAGGACGCCATATAGTCCGGCGAGAAATCCTCGGCGAAGCGTTCCGCGGCGGCGATCTCAGTCGCCCCCAATCCAGCCTGCAGACGGTCCATAAACGGGGCGGAGAAATCCTGCATCGGCGCGATTGACGTGTCGTTCTGGTCGTTGAAAACCAGCGCCCAGCCAAGGGCCGTGGCATAGTCGCCACCGGTAAAGGCGATCTCCGCCAGTTCCTTCTGCGCTTCGCGGTGGCCGGCAAAAGCCGCGCGTTCGATCCAGATCATCGCTTCGCGCCGATCGAGCGGCGTGGGCGACCCGTCGAGCAGGCACTGGCCGAGCTCATACTGGGCGACCTCGAAACTGCGGCCATAGGCAGCAAGGACGCGATAGACCGGGATCGCCTCGTCGCAGCCTTCAGTGGCGGCGAGAGTGCGGGCGGCACCGATCAGCCGGGCGGCCTGTTCGCTGTCCATGACCCGGCCCTGCAGCTGGCGTTCGGCGTTGACCCGGTCGACATTGGCAAGCCGGGCGCGTTCTGCCGTGCCCGGTGCGGCGCAGGCGGTAATCGTCAATCCGGTCAGCGCCAACAACAGGGCGATGCGGCTGGTGGCTTCGTCTTGCATAGTGGATTATCCCTCCCACGTATCGTTTGCGCCATTCAGCACGGTTCAACGGCAAAAGGCTACAGAACCCGTCGAGCCGGGGCGTTAACTCTATGACAGACATATCGACAGACAGATCCGACATGGCAACGCCGCAGAACAGCAACGGACCAGAAAGTCGTCCCGGAATTGTCTCGCGGCTGGCGATCGGGATGCTGAAGGTCTATCAGCTGACCCTGTCGCCTGCCTTCGCGGCCATTGGCGTGCAATGCCGCCATGCGCCGACCTGTTCGCATTATGCCTGCGAGGCCTATCGCCGCCATGGTGCCTGGCGCGGCTCGTGGCTGACTCTCGCCCGCCTCGCCCGCTGCCATCCGCTCGGCTCGCACGGCTTCGATCCGGTACCGGACCATCTCGACGACCATCCCCGCGCGCCGTGGCGCTATGGCGTCTGGTCCTGGCACCGCCGGAACGGTGACGAGCGACCGCCGGAGCCGCGCGACTAAAGCCTTGCCGTGTGTCGGTCCCGCCGATAGGCTTTTCCTTGCGGCGCTTTGGAAAGTTGCCGGACCGGATTCAGGGGCACATTTTGCGAGTGGGGTTCACATGATCAGATTTTTCGCCGCCATGGCCGCAGCCATTTGTTCCCTTGTGCCGATCGGCGCCATGTCACCGGCGAGCGCGCAATTGTCCAACTCCCTCGGCGCCCAGCCTGACGACGCGGGACAAAGTGTCGACGACGGCAGCTTCACCTATGAGCCGATCCTGTTCAAGCCGGCGGAGATCAGGGCGCTCATCGAACGGGCCGGGCTGCCCGTTGTCGCCGAGGAGCCTGTGCCCGAGATCAATGGCCATGTCATCGTCGCCTCGCTTTACGGCCTGCCGCTCGCCTATGGCTTCGCCGAATGCAATGCCGAAGGCTGCGCCCTGATGGTCCAGGCTCACAAGGCACCGACCACGGTGCGCGGCCTGCGCACCACGCCGCAGATCGTCAACCAGCTCAATCCTGAATTTCCGCTCGGCCAGCTGATCGCTGATTCCGATGGCGACATGGTGTACCGCTCTGGCCTGCCGGCGACGCCGGGCTGCGGTGTCGACTGCATGGAGGTGCATATGCGCATCTACCTGCTGTCGCTCAACGAACTTTACGGCCTGTTGAACGACGCGGTTGGCCGCAATTCGGCCTCGCTGTCTGGCGATCTCGCCGTGTCCGCGGCGACGACGAAACTGCCGGCCCTGTCGATCCTTGTCGACCAGGCAAGAAATAGTGTCGGCCTCGCCGATCTCGGCAGTCCAGTCGCCGCGTTTTCCGGGCGCGACCTCGGTAAGGGTGAGCTGGGTGAGCTGCTGGAGCTGTCCGGTCTTGGCGACATGGCAAGCCGGATCGGCCTCGATGACTGGTCGGCGCTGACAGGGGAATGATCCTCCACCGGCGCAATCAGCCCTGACCGGCTGCAACCTTCTGTTGCCCGAGTCTCTTCACCTTGCGCTCGTAGACCCAGCGCAGTGTATACCCGACGGGCCAGTTCAGGAAGAACAGGAAACTCGCAAAGACCGTCACCGGCGGTGTCAATGCGAGGAGGGCGACGCCGAGCGAGATAACGACCTGCATGATGAAGACGGCGATCGACAGCCGGGTGTAGATTACTTCCGTCTCCGACAGGCCGATCAGGTCCGCCTTCTTCAGGGCGTGGCGATACATCACGGCGAAGAGCATGTAGATCAAGGCATTGCCGAGGGCATAGATGCTCATGAGCTCGCCTGCGACGGCAAAACTCGTCACGTCCATTGCGGCGATACGCTCTGGATGTCCGAACAACAGAAGAATGTAGGAAAACAGCGAGTCGAAGATGAACCGCAGCGGATAGGCGATGAACAGGATCAGCAACAGCAGCGCCGCGTTGAGGAAGATCGTCGCATTGTCCCCCAGCGCGTAGCGGCGGAAGAACACGAAATGCATGTTCCACACCATGAGCAGGATCACAAAACCGGCTGTGACCGGCACGATATTCAGCATGTGGTCCTTCAGGTCGCCATAGCTGACCGGCGGGATGGACGCTGAGACCAGCATGCCGAGCGCGAGCGCGAAAACGATGTCCGACAGGTTCTCGATGCGCGTGACATTGCGCCCGCGCCACTGAAACTGCGGGTCATGGTTTATCTCCCGCGCTTCAAGCCCGTCGGCGACGGCCTGGCGGATCATGCGACTACTCCGGAACGATGCCTTCCGGCGCAGACTGCAGATACAGCCCGGTAAACCATTCCGACCATGCGCCGGTCTCCCCGTTTCTCTCCTCGAAGACCTGGATGACAGCACCATCCGGGCGTCCTGTCCATGTGCGCATATTCATGCCTGTCCAAAAAGGCCGGGCTTTTCTATGGTCACGGAAAAGGAAGGATAGCGGGATGAAAAAGACACTGGCGATTTGTGCGGCCCTCGCAATGGCGGCCCTTGGTGCACTTGGCTGTTCCGAGGCCGAGGACGAGGCACCCGGCAAGATCACCTGGCCGGACGGGAGGAAGGCGGCAATCGCACTGACCTATGACGATGCGCTCGACACCCATCTCGACGTTGCGCTCCCCGCCCTCGATGCCCGCGCCCTCAAGGGCACGTTCTTCGTCACCGTCGGCAGCTATCCGTTCACGGCGCGGTTCGAGGAATGGCGGGCGCTTACCGGGGCGGGCCACGAACTGGCCAACCACACCCTGTTTCACCCCTGTACAGGCGGGCCGGGGCGCGACTGGGTCATGGCCGACCGCGACCTTGCGACCTACACAGCCGGGCGCTTCGTCGACGAACTGGCGCTGACCAACCGCATCCTCGAAGCATTGGATGGCGAGAGCGTGCGCACCTATGCCTATACATGCGGTGACACGGAGGCGGGCGGGGAAAGCATCATCGAGGCGCTGGCGCCCTACGCCATCGCCGCGCGCACGGTGCGCCAGGAAACACCGGTGGACGGGAACGGCCTGCCCGACACCTATCTCATCGGCACCTATGCCGAAGGCGATCCGACCGGCGCCCAACTCATCGCCTATGCCGAGCGCATTCTGGCGGAAGGGACCGTCGGCACCTATCTGTTCCACGATATCGAGGGCGAGCACCTGTCCGTCACGGCGCAGGCCCATGGCGAACTGCTCGACTGGCTGGTCGACCATGAGGATGAGATCTGGGTGACCACCTTCCGCGAGATCATGGAGCATGTGAGGGCGCACGAAGCGGCGGAATAGACCGAAACCACCCCAAGGCACTTGATTCTTTGACTGGACTGTACGAAGTCATCCCTTCCCGTTTCAGCCTTTTGCAAGAGATTAGACGATGCTCCAGATTACCCTGCCCGATGGCTCCATCCGCCCCTATGACGGGCCGGTGACCGGGACGGGCATCGCCGAGGATATTTCCAAGTCGCTGGCCAAGAAGGCGATCGCCATGAAGGTCGATGGCGCGGTGCGCGACATCTGGGATTGGATCGAGAAGGATGCCACCGTCGAGATCATCACCCGCGATTCCGCCGAGGCGCTGGATCTCGTCCGCCATGACGCCGCCCATTTGCTGGCGCAGGCGGTACAGGCGCTGTTCCCCGGCACGCAGGTAACCATCGGCCCGGTGATAGAGGACGGGTTCTATTACGATTTCGCCCGCAAAGAGCCGTTCTCGACCGAGGATTTCGAGAAAATCGAGAAAAAGATGGGCGAGCTGGTCGATGCCGACCTGCCGACCAAAAAGGAAGTCTGGAGCCGGGACGAGGCGATCGCCAAATTCGACTCCATGGGCGAGACCTACAAGGCCGAGATCATCCGCGACCTGCCGCAAGGCGAGGACATCAAGGTCTATCACCACGGCGACTGGTTCGACCTGTGCCGCGGCCCGCATCTTCCGTCGACGAAGCATATCGGCAAGTCATTCAAGCTGATGAAGCTCGCCGGCGCCTATTGGCGCGGCGACCACCGCAACGAGCAGTTGCAGCGCATCTATGGCACGGCCTGGCTGTCCGACAAGGATCTGAAAGCGCATCTGACCCGGCTGGAAGAAGCCGAGAAGCGCGACCACCGCCGCCTCGGTCGCGAGATGGATTTGTTCCACCTGCAACCGGAAGCGCAGGGGTCTGTGTTCTGGCACGCGAAAGGCTTCACCATCTGGCGCGAACTGGAGGCGTATATCCGCCGCCAGCTCGATGCCGATGGCTATGAGGAAGTGAAGACGCCGCAATTGCTGGATTCGGTCTTCTGGCAGCAATCCGGCCACTGGGCGAAGTTCCGCGAGAACATGTTCGTCGTGCCGGACGAGGTTCCGAATACGGAGGATGATGCACCGCTGCTGTCCGGCGAGGCCGACATGATGGCGCTGAAGCCGATGAACTGCCCGGCGCATGTGCAGATCTTCAAGCAGGGCATCAAGTCCTATCGCGACCTGCCGATCCGCATGGCGGAGTTCGGCTGCTGTCACCGCAACGAGCCGCATGGCGCGTTGCACGGGCTGATGCGCGTGCGCCAGTTCACCCAGGACGATGCGCATATCTTCTGCCGCGAGGACCAGATCGTCGATGAGACGATCCGCTTCCTGAACCTGTTCGCGACCGTCTATGGCGATGTCGGCTTTACCGATATCACCTACAAGATCGCCACGCGACCGGAAGTGCGGGCCGGGTCAGACGAGGCATGGGACCGCGCAGAGCAGATGCTGGAAGAGGCGTTCAAGCAGTCCGGCCTCGACTACGAGATCCTGCCGGGCGAGGGCGCCTTCTATGGCCCTAAACTGGAATTCCACCTGACCGATGCGATCGGCCGGACCTGGCAGTGCGGCACGTTCCAGCTCGATTACGTGCTGCCGGAGCGTCTCGATGCGGCCTATGTCGGCGAGGATGGCAACCGCCACCGGCCGGTTATGCTGCACCGGGCCGTGTTCGGCTCGTTCGAGCGTTTCATCGGCCTGCTGATCGAGCAATATGCCGGCAGGATGCCGCTATGGCTGGCGCCGGTGCAGATGGTCGTCGCGACGGTGACGACCGATGCCAATGAGTATGCCGAAAAGATCGCGCAGGAATTCCGCGCCGCCGGCATGCGCGTCGAGACAGACCTGCGGAACGAGAAGATCAACTACAAGGTGCGCGAGCATTCCCATGCCAAGGTGCCGTTGATCGCCGTCGTTGGCGGGCGCGAAGCCGAAGAGCGCAAGCTGTCCCTGCGCCGTCTCGGCTCCAAGGACTCCACGGTCATGGGTGTCGACGAGGCGCTGACGGAGTTGAAGACCGAAGCGCTCGCGCCTGATCTCAAGCGGTAACGCGATGAGCGACCGGCCCGCCTCCTCCGTCTCCGGAAAGATCGCGCGCTGGCGCAGCGTCTGGTCGGCATCGGTCCATAATTGCTGGATCATCGCCCTGCCGATGCTGATCGTCCTGTCCCATCGCAATATCGTCGGCGGGATGGTGCTGATGGTGCTGTTCGGCACGCTGGTGCAGCCGGGTTTCTGGCCGGCAGCGTGGCGGCTGGTCCGGCCTGCGGCGTGGCGGCCGGGCACAGGGTCGGCGGTCCTGGCAGGGCTGATCGCCTTCAGCCTTTACGCCGTCCTCTCGAGTGCGTGGACCCCGCTGAAGCAGGAAGCGGAAACGGCGTTCAGCATCCTCCTGTTCTTCCTGTTTTCCGGCGCGTTTGTGTGGACAATGCAGACGCTGCCTGCGCATCTGGCCGGGCTGCTCGCGCGCTTCCTGCTGGCTGCCGGGGCGCTGGCGATCGTGTGCATCGGCATCGAAGCCTTGACCGGCGGGGCGATCCGCGACCTGATCCCGCCCCATGGCCGGGACGACAAGGATATCATCGCGTCTGCCCGCGGCACGACCATCGGCCTGTGCCTGCTGCCGCCGCTGCTATTGCTGTTGTGGCGGTTCCACGGTGCGCCCGGCGCGCGGCCAGAACCGCTGTTTTACGCCGTGGCGGCAATCGGCTTTGGCTGTCTCGGGGCCGGCGCGCTGATCTTCGGCGTTTCCGCCAATCTCGGCGCGCTGCTGGCAATCATCGCTGCCGGCACGATTGCCCTGTTCCGGCCGAAACTGGCGCTTTTGCTGACGGCGGCAGGCTGGGCCGCGACGTTCCTGCTGGCACCGTTTGCCGCGCTTTTGCTGCCATCGATCGAGGTCATCGAGGCAATGGACGGAGCCCCGACATCGTGGGTGCAACGTCTCGCCATCTGGCGCTTCGCCGTCGACCATATCTTCTCCGGGCCGCTGGCTTTCCTGTTCGGCGGCGGGGTCAATTACAGCCAGTATCTGAGCGATCTCGGGCGCACTATCACTCTGCCCGGCTATCCGGAGCCGATCCCTCTCTTGCCGACCCACCCCCATAACCTGTTCCTGCAGGTCTGGCTGGAATTCGGCCTTGTCGGCATCCTGATCGTGCTTGGCCTGATCTGGCTGATGGTCCGGTTTGCCCTGGACCGGGCTGGAAAGTCCCTCACGGTGCCGGTCATGGCGGCCGGTATCGCCGTTGCAGCGGGGTTTTACGTCATCTGTGCCGTCGATCTCGGCCTGTCGACCCTCTGGCGTCTTGCCGCCCCGGTCTATGCCCTCTACATCCTGACCGCCGCCGAGCGCGTCTATGCCACTAAAATATCACAATAATTCGTGCCCGATCCCCTTGTTTTGCGGTGCAATAAAGAGCATTGTTACAGGAACGTAAGCACATCGGGGGATGTGAATGAAGCAAGGCACCAACATGAGTGATTTGGAGCATGACAGCGGCATGCAAGCTGCTTCCACGCCTCACGGGGATGCCTCGGTCAGCGTCATCATTGTTTCATTCTGGACAGGCCCGCTGCTGATGCGCTCGGCCATGTCCGCCCTGCGCCAGCCCCATGTCAGGGAAGTGATCGTCGTCGACAACGGCAACTGGGCCGACGAGATGGACCGGTTGCGGGAACTGGCCGATTACAGCGAGAAGCTGATCATCATCTCCGGCCACGGCAATATCGGTTATGCCGCAGGCTGCAACAAGGGCGCGGCCAACGCGACCGGCGAATACATTTTCATTCTCAATCCCGATGCTATCCTGCCTGACGAAGCCGTCGGCGATATGCTGGCGGAATCCGCCAGGCTGGACGGCGGCTGGATGCTCGGGGCAAAGCTGATCAACCCCGACGGCACGGAGCAGGCCGGGTCACGCCGGTCTACCCTGACCCCGTGGCGGGCGTTCGTGGAGATGACGAAGCTCTACAATTTTGCGCCACGCCATCCCTATTTCCGCCGCTTCAATTATCACAAGGAACCGTGTCCCGGTCAGCTGACGGAAGTGCCCGTCATTTCCGGTGCCTGCATGCTGATGAAGCGCGAGACCTATTTCTCGATCGATGGCATGGACGCGAACTACTTCCTGCATGTCGAGGATGTCGATTTCTGCCTGCGGCTGGCCCGGGCCGGCGGCAAGATCTATTTCACGCCCAAGGTCGATATCCTCCATTTCAAGAGTTCCAGCCGGGAAAGCCGGATCAGGGTCGAATTGCGCAAGGCCAAGAGCATGGTGCGCTACTTCTTCACCCATTTCCGCGATCCGTATCCGTCTGTTTTCCTGTATGTCGTCAGCGCGCTGATATGGCTCGGTTTTGCCATGCGCACGGTGATGATCATGATCAGGCGTATGCTGGCGCTGGTTGGCCTGAAGCAGAGCGGCCCGGATACGGTGCGGCGCGGTTATGCTGCCGCCAGGAACCGGGCACGGTCCTGACTGAATTCTCCTTGCCTTGATGTGGCGATTCCGGATTTGGTGAGGCCGCTTCCCGCTTAATAGGGGCGGCAGCCCTCGACCTCTCTTGAGAAATCCTCCGGCGGCGGCGGAATATCTTCCGGGCCCATCTCCGGATTGAAATCCAGCAGTGCGTACAGAAAATAGCGGCGCGGGCAGGCGACTCCCATGTCGCGGCTGACCTCGCCGACCTCGAGGATCGTGTCAAATTCGACATAGCTGTAGAGATATTGCGGATATTTGGCGACCAGCAGCGCGCGGTCGTATTGCGTCGGGTCGTAACTGTCGAAAGCTTCGTAATGGTGCTCGACCCGGCGGTTGTAATCGAGCGATTTCACGGGAATGCCGCTGTCGCGCATGTAATAGAGGATGTTGCCCATCAATTCGCGGTCATCGACGACGACAACCGAGTAGTTCCGCGCATAGGTCTCGATCTCGGCGACCTGATCCGGCCAGCCGCGCACCCGCTTGATCGCGTTGGACAGGCCAAGCGCATCGACGATGGCGAAATTGGCGAGGAACAACAGGCCGAGCGCGCCGACGCCGGCGTTGAAGGCGGTCGAGCCTATCAACAGGCCGCGGCGTCCTGCCCGCACCATCCAGGCGGTGACGAGGATGATCAGCGCCGGATAGGCGGCCATCGCCCAGTTGGCATTGGCGCCGGAAATCGTCGCCTGGAAAATGATGATGACGATCGGCGGCAGACCGAGGCCGAGAAGCAGCAGATCCGTACCGCGATGTTCCTCCGTCAGGCGCCGCTTCAGCGTGGCGAGGCCGAACAGCAGGAAGCCGAACAGGATCGGCCCGGCGACGAAGAACTGCGCGAACAGGAATTCCGCCAGCTCGTCCGGGTGAAACAGGTTGCCGCCCCAGCCGGCATTGGCCTGTGTGTGCTCAAGCGTCTGAAAATCATTCGCCGCATTCCAGAGGAAGTTGGGGAGAAAGATCAGGCCGGCCATGACCGCCGCGACGAGCAGCGGGACAGCTTTCAGCGCCCCGCGGGCTTTCGGTGACAGGACGAGCGCTATGGCGAGCCCCAGCGGGAAATACATCATCGCGTATTTCGACAGCAAGCCGAAGCCTATTGCTGCCCCCATCAGCGCACCGTCCAGCGGGCTTTTCGTGTCGATCAGGCGAGCGAAGGCATACAATCCGATCGACCAGAACATCAGCAGCGGCGTATCGGTCGAAATGATCGAGGCACCAAGATGAAGAATCGGAAGCGTTACCCAGACAACACCGGCCCACAGGGCCGTGCGCCCGTCATAGAGCCGCCGCGCTGCGAGGAAGATGAACCAGCCGGTAACCGCCGCGGCGATCGGTGATGAGAGGCGGATGGCGATCTCGCCATTGCCAAAGACGGCCGTGGTCGCGCCGATCATCCAGGCGATGAAGGGCGGCTTGGAGAAATAGCCGAACTCGAAACTGCGGCTCCACCACCAGTATTGCGCTTCGTCCGGGCCGAGATTGAGATTGCTGGTGCCCAACCCGGCGACCCGGATCAGCGTCACCGCGATCAATAGCCAGGCAAAGAAGGTAGCGGGGCGGGTCAGCCAGAGGTCTTTTAAGCGGTCGATCATGGGCAGGTTTATTCCGAGATATAGACAGTCAGGGTGGCGGCTTTGTTGTTGGAATAGTTGAAACCGTCAAGCGTTGCGATAATCGATAGCCGGATTTGTTGCGTTGCGGCAAGAAACGCTTCCCGGTTTTCCTCATCGACGATGGCGACATGGCCGGGAGCGGCGGCCATCCACGCAGCCATGCCTTCAGCTTCCGCGTGAATGGTGTCCGTGCCGAGGAGGAAAACCAGCGAGGGCTCGTTATATCCATACAGGGCGACGGGCGGTGCCCCGTCGAGGCGGGGGTGCAGGTCCAGATCATCGAGCAGCTGAGACGCTCGGGGCGACAGGTGCAGGGCTTCCAGCCTGGGCAGCATACCCTCGAACAGGCCCCATGCGAGGACGGCGCCGGCAAGGCTTGCCGTGGCCATGGCCGCCGCCGGTCGCCGGAAGATCAACAGCGCGGCTGCGCTCGTGGCAATCATGCCGAGCAGGGCCAGTAGGGTGACGTGAAACCCGGTGAGGCCATGATCGTCGAAAGACATCGCGAGCCAGATCAACACTGCGCCGACGACGATCGTGGCGCCTGCCCAGGTGAGAATACCGAGGCCGCGCATAAGGCGTTCGCCAATGCCTGATGCACATGCGCGCAAGTCAAGCATGGACAGGGCGATGAGCAGGGCAAGCGCCGGATAGAGCGGCAGGGTGTAGTGGGTCAGCTTGGTCGAGGCGATCTCGAACACGATCCATGACGGGATGAGCCAGGCGAGGCAGAAGGCAACCGCCGGATCGCGCCAGCGGCGGACGGCATGCCAGAGAGCCAGCGGAATGAACAGGGCCGCCGGCCAGAAGAAGAGCCAGACCGTTTTCAGATAGTATAGAAAAGAGCCGTCATGGCTTTCCTGGACCTCAGCAAATTTGCCAAACGCATCGTCGCCCAGGGCTTCGGTGAAAAACCGACCCTCGGTGGCAAGCCCGATCGCCACCGCCCAGGGGCCGACGATCAGTGCGAGGATGGCGAGCCCGGTAAATGGCCGGTGGGCGAGGCCGAACCGGAACGGGTTGCGGCCCGTGCTCAGCAGCCACAGGCCAAGGGCCGCGATCGTCAGGACGCTGATCATCAGCGCGATCGGCCCCTTGATCAGGATACCGGCGCCGAGGGCAATCCAGAACAGGACCGGCACGCGCCAGCCAATCTCTTCTCTCGCGACATAGCGCCGGAAAATCACCGCGAGGGCACCCTGCGCGGCGATCACGCAGGTGGTCAGGGCCGCGTCGGTCTTGGCGATGGTTGCTTCCCCGGCAAAGGTCGGCGCGGCGGCAAGCAGGAAGGCACCCCAGAAGGCTGCACCGGGACCGATCAGCCTGCTGAAGAACAGGCCGAGAAAAAGCACGGACAGCACCCCCGCTGCCATCGACGGTACCCTGAACGCCCACGGCGCGCGCGCGTCGGCATCGCTGAAAACCGATACGCTCGCCGCCTGCAGCCAGTATATGCCCGCCGGCTTCTTGTTGCGTTCATCGTCCTGGAACCGGATCGAGATGAAATCGCCGCTGTCCAGCATCTGGACGGTCGCCTGCATGAACCGGGATTCGTCGCGGTCGAGCGGCGGGATCGAGAAAGAACCCGCCGGTACGATCAGCAGCGCCCAAAGAAAAAGGATGAGCATCGCCTTGGCGCGTGTTGTGCCCATGGCTTTCTTGCGTTCTATCTGGCCTGCAATCTGGTTTGTCACGGCGCGGTTCGGTCTCTGTCGATGATTTTGCCATCATAGGGTTCAATCATGACCGAGTCAGGACAGATACCGGCCACAGTGGCGGTTCCCGCACGCTTGTCTTTGACAATGTGTCCGGCCTGACACAGAAAAGACGCCAGAAACCGAGACTGGCAGGCGATAACGGCAAAACGCCAGCAGCAAAGAGACAAGAAGTGACAAGTGATCCCGTACCGGCACCGCTATATGCCGTAGACAAGTCGATGCCCGCGGATGGCCCGGCGCTGAGTGTCGTCATCCCGATGTTCAACGAGGAGGGCAATGCCGCGACCCTGGTTGGCGAGGTGGCCGATGCATTGCGGCCGTTCGTGGCGTTCGAGATCGTCATCGTCAACGATGCATCCCGCGATGGCACGCTGGAGGTGCTGAAGTCGCTGAAGCGCGACTATCCCGAGCTGCGCATCGTCCAGCATCACAACAATGCCGGTCAAAGCCGGAGTGTCCGCACGGGTGTGCTTGCCGCGCGGGCGCCGGTGATCGCGACGCTGGATGGCGACGGCCAGAACAATCCGGCGGACATTCCCGCCCTCTATGAAAAACTGATGCGGAACGGCGCGCCGGACCTGCTCGCCATGGTCGCTGGCGAGCGCCAGGGGCGCAAGGATACGCAGGCCAAGAAGGTCGCCTCGCGCCTGGCCAACGGTATCCGCAAGAAACTGCTCAACGATGAGGCGAGCGATACCGGCTGCGGGCTGAAAGTGTTCTATCGCGGCGTTTTTCTGCGGCTGCCCTATTTCGACCATGTCCACCGCTATCTCCCGGCGCTGGTACGCCGCGAAGGGCTGATCGTCGAATTTGCCCCGGTCAGCGCACGCGAACGCCTTACCGGCCAGTCGAAATATACCAATCTGCAGCGGGCGGCAGTCGCGATTCGCGATCTGATCGGTGTTACCTGGCTGATTGCCCGCTCACGCAAGCCCGGCGAAATCAGCGAGCTGTAGCGCCATTGCCCTAGTTATGCCTGCTTGTGTGGGCTATATGACGGTAAACTGATCCTTAAAGGAGGGGAGCCGATATGTTCACCATGTTTCCGCTGCTGTTCATCAGCCTCATCGTCTATGTGATCCTGCATTATCTCGTCGGCGATGGCTGGTCCGCCAGCCAGCTGATGCAGATCCCCATGGTCTCCGGGGATATGTGGCGCATCACCTATGGCGACGCGTTCATCATCATCTCCATGGGCTTGCTGTTCGTGGAGCTGTTGCGCTCGACCAAGACAGGGTCCGACTCGATCCTCAACCACGCCCTGTCGGTTGTCGTCTTCATTATCTCGTTGCTGGCGTTCATCATCATGCCGGGCTTCGGCAATTCGGTCTTCTTCATCTTCCTGTCGATGACATTCCTCGATTTCATGGCCGGGTTCATCGTGACCACGGTCACCGCGCGTCGCGACTTCGGCATTTCGGGCGGCTTCGGCAACTGAACACCGGGTCCGCTTACGCCGGACAGGACCGCGCCCATCACCTGCAGCCATGGCCTTCAGCCGTGGCTGTAACCATGATCCCGCATTGACGGCGCGGTTTTCAGCGTGAACAGCCTGTAGTTGCGATTTGGCACAGGACTTCAATCTTTCTTTACGAAGATTTTCTATAACTGTCTGGAATAGTACCGCTCAATCCTTGGGAGCGCTTCGATGTGTTGCGTTGTCTGCGGTAGGTGAGTGACGGGGATTTATGGGAAAACAGCGTCCAGCCGGACCGGACAAGGTGAAGTTCGCGCTCGAAGCAGCCGGACAGGCCCTGTTCGAGTTCGATCATGCCTCAGGCCAGATCACCTGGACGGACGTCAAATCGGCGATGTCGATCCTTGGCATCGACACGCCCGAAACCATTTCCGCGTCGCAATCACTCCTGTCCTTCATGCAGCCCGAAGAGGTCATGAGCCGGGAGAACGCCCTCAGAAATGCGTTCGAAAACCGGACCAGCTATACGATCGAATACCGCGTTTCCACAGGCCGCCATCCGATGCGCTGGATCGAGGAACGTGGCAGCTGGATGAAGATCGCCGGTGACTGGCGCCTGATCGGCATGATCCGCACCATCGACGAGCAGAAGAACCGCGAGGCCCGGCTTTCCTATCTTGCCGCCTATGACGAACAGACCGGTTTGCTGAACCGTCCGCGTATCCGCGAATTGCTCAAGGACGAGATCGACCAGGCCAGCCAGCCGACTGGCGTGTCGGCCTATCTCCTGGTCGGGATCGACCGTCTGGGCGGGATCAATTCGGATTTCGGTTTCGAGGCTGCCGACGAGGTGATCGTCGAGATCTCCCGCCGCCTGCGCTCGAAGCTTCCCACGCAGCATACGATCGGCCGGGTTGCCGGGACCAAGTTCGGCATCATCCTGCGCGGTGCCTGCCGCGACAGCATCCGCAATACCTGCTATTCGCTGCTGAACGTGGTGCGTGAGAAGGTCATCGAGACCAATTCCGGCGGCGTCGCCGTATCCGTCTGTATCGGGGCGACCGAGCTGGAAAACGATGTCACCACGGCGGAGACGGCGATGGCCCGCGCCGAGGCTGCTCTCGACAAGGCACGCCAGATCGGCCAGTCAAGCTGGAGTTCCTTCTCGGAGAATACCGACATCGTTTCCCGCCGCCAGCGGAATACGGAAATGTCGGACGTGATCCTGACAGCGCTCAACGAGCGGCGCATCTTTATCGCTTATCAGCCGATCATTTCCGAGCCCGGCGCGCCGCACAGAAAATTCGAATGCCTGGTGCGCATGGAGGATCCGGACGGCGAAGAAGTGTCGGCACCGGCTTTCATCCCGGCCGCCGAACGCCTTGGCCTCGTCCACCTGCTCGACCGGCGCGTGCTGGATCTCGCGACCCAGACCCTGCGCAAGGCACCCGATATCAAACTGAACGTCAATATCTCCTGGGAGACGGTGAAGGACCCGGTCTGGGCCGATGGCTATCTGGCCCAGCTGCGTGCCAATCGCGAAGTGACCGATCGCCTGACCATCGAACTGACCGAGACGCAGGTCATGGACGCGGTGGAGTCCTCCGTGGAATTCATTGCCGAGATCAAGGAGCTGGGCTGCCGCTTCGCCATCGACGATTTCGGAGCGGGCTATACGTCGTTCCGCAATCTTCAGGCGCTCGACATCGACGTGTTGAAGATCGACGGCTCGTTCATCACTGGCGTCTCGTCATCGCGCGAGAACCAGCTGTTCGTGCGCACGCTGCTCGATCTTGCCCGCAATTTCGGCATGAAGACCGTAGCGGAATGGGTGGATAATGAATCCGACGCTCTTCTGCTGAAGGGTCTCGGCGTCGATTACCTGCAGGGCTATTATATCGGCAAGCCGGAGCGCTATCCGCCCGCCATCTATGGTGATCGTGCGGATGCCGCGGGCACCAAGGCTGGCAAGACGCTGAGCGCCTGACCTGTCCGAACACCGGAAAGCCCTCAGTCCTTTTTCAGCTGGTCTCTGAGTTGAGCGAGTTCGCGCTTGAGCTCGGCGATCTCTGCCTCGGCTTCGGCCTTCCCCTTCTCGACCGCTTCGCTGGCACCGGCGTCTGTCTGCGCGCGATCGTCTGCCGGCGTGCCCCAGGGCGAGGCCGGCATGGCGCCGGTAATGCCGAACATCTTCATCCCGCGTTCGAACATCGCCATGTTCTGGCGGGTGACATCCTCGAACAATTTCAGGCCCGGTGAATCGCCGAAGGCTTCCGACATGGACTTGCGCATGGCTTCCTGATTCTTGTGGAAGCTCTCCATGCTCATCTCGAGATAGGACGGCACGAAGGACTGCATGGAATCGCCGTAATAGCCGATCAGCTGGCGCAGGAAGGAAATGGGCAGCAGGTTCTGGCCCTTGTTCTCTTCCTCGAAAATGATCTGGGTCAGGACCGAGCGGGTGATTTCGTCGCCGGACTTGGCATCATAGACGACGAACTCCTCGCCCTCGCGGACCATGCCTGACAGATAATCAAGCGTGACATAGGAACTGGTCGCGGTGTTATAGAGACGGCGATTGGCGTATTTCTTGATGATGATCGGCCCATCCTGGCTGGCATCTTTCTGCTTCTTTTCCTGGCTCGTCATTCGGTGCAGTCCCTGGGGTTTGCGTCGCGCTGTCGCGACTCATTGTTGCTCTATAATACGCTGCATTGCAGCATACCATAGGTCAATCAAATAATCTTGGTTCATTTTCGACGCGCCCCATATCGCGGGTATCAACGCCTGCAAAAACAGCCGAAACATGTTGCCAGACGCCGGTCTGATCGGCCAAGAATGGCCGCAGGACAAAAACGCGCAATCAGGGCCAGCCGTTATGGATCTGCGCCCCAACCCGGAGAGATTTTTCATGACTGATGTTGTCATCGCTTCCGCCGCCCGCACCGCCATCGGGTCGTTCTCGGGCTCCCTCGCCACCGTTCCCGCGCCTGAACTCGGCCGCACGGTGATCAACGGCGCGCTGGAGCGCGCAGGTCTCAAGGCGGACGATGTCAACGAGGTGATCATGGGCAACGTCCTGACCGCAGGGCTTGGCCAGAACCCGGCCCGCCAGGCGTCGATCCATGCCGGCATCCCGCAGGAGACCCCGGCGATGACGATCAATCAGGTCTGCGGTTCGGGTCTGCGCGCCGTCGCGCTGGCGATGCAGTCGATCCGCAATGGCGATGCCACCATTGTCGTTGCCGGCGGGCAGGAGAACATGAGCCTGTCGCCGCACACGGTGTATATGCGTTCCGGTGTCAAGATGGGCCCGGGCACGATGAGCGACACGATGATCGTCGACGGTCTGTGGGATGCGTTCAACGACTACCACATGGGTCAGACAGCGGAGAACCTTGCGGAAAAATACCAGATCAGCCGCGAGGAGCAGGACAGGTTCGCGGTTTCGAGCCAGAACAAGGCCGAAGCTGCGCGCCAGGCGGGCAGGTTCAAGGACGAGATCGTGCCGGTGACGATCAAGCACCGCAAGGGCGAGACCGTGTTCGATGCCGACGAATTCATCCGCGAAGGCGCGACGCTGGAAGGCGTTTCGGGCCTGCGTCCGGCCTTCACCAAGGAAGGTTCCGTGACGGCGGCGAACGCATCCGGCCTCAATGATGGCGCGGCGGCGACCGTGGTCATGTCCGCTGCCGAGGCCGAGAAGCGCGGCATCACCCCGCTTGCCCGCATCGCCTCCTGGGCGACCTGTGGCGTCGACCCGTCGATCATGGGTATCGGCCCGGCCCCGGCATCGCGCAAGGCGCTGGAGAAGGCCGGCTGGTCGCTCGACGACGTCGATCTGATCGAGGCGAATGAAGCTTTCGCCGCCCAGGCCCTGTCAGTCGGCAAGGAGCTTGGCTGGGATCCGGAAAAGGTCAATGTCAATGGCGGCGCCATTGCGCTCGGTCACCCGATCGGCGCGTCCGGCGCCCGCATCCTGACCACGCTGCTGTACGAGATGCAGCGCCGCGAGGCGAAGAAAGGCCTCGCCACGCTGTGCATCGGCGGCGGTATGGGCATCGCGCTCTGTGTCGAGCGCCCGTAACCAGACCACCAGCAGACGCCTATCAATGAGGCCGGGGTGAAACGCCAGCCCCCGGCCCAAAAAGGGAAGGGAAAAAACCCATGAGCAAGCAAGCTATCGTTACCGGCGGCACCCGCGGGATCGGCAAGGCCATCGCCGTGTGCTTGAAAGAGGCCGGCTTCAATGTCGCTGCCACCTATGGCGGCAATGACGAGGCCGCGACCCGGTTCAAGGAAGAGACCGGCATCGGCGTCTACAAATGGGATGTCAGCGACGCCGCTGCCTGCGAGGAAGGGGTCGCGACGATCGAGGCGGACCAGGGCCCGACCGATGTGCTGGTCAACAATGCCGGCATCACCCGCGACGGTGCCTTTCACAAGATGACTGCCGAGCAGTGGCGCGCCGTGATGAGCACCAATCTTGACAGTGCTTTCTACATGACCCGCCCGGTGATCAACGGGATGCGCGAGCGCGGCTATGGCCGGATCATCAACATCTCCTCGATCAATGGCCAGAAGGGCCAGTTCGGCCAGGCCAATTATTCCGCCGCCAAGGCCGGCCTGATCGGCTTCACCCGGGCGCTCGCCCATGAGACAGCCCGCAAGGGTATCACCGTCAACGCCATCGCGCCCGGCTATATCGGCACCGACATGGTCGCCGCCATGGACGAGAAGGTGCTCGATGCGATTGTCGGCCAGATACCGGTTGGCCGTCTCGGCACGCCGGAAGAGGTCGCCGACGCCGTGCTCTATCTTGCCGGCGACAAGGCCGGCTTCATGACCGGGGCTGTCCTGACCATCAATGGCGGCCAGTATATCGCGGCCTGATCCTTCGCGGGCGCTGCGCACCACCTCAGGATGAGGGCGGTTCAGATCTTTCCTCACCCTGAGGCGCCCGGCCTTGCCGGGCCGCGAAGGGACGAGGAAGAGAATGAAAGATGTCTGACCCGTTCGATCTCCAGCGCTTTGTCGAGGCCCAGAAAGGTTTTTACGACGAGGCGCTGCGCGAGCTGTGCGCCGGACGCAAGCGCAGCCACTGGATCTGGTTCATCTTTCCCCAGGTCGACGGGCTGGGAAATAGCCCGACCGCCATCCATTATGCCCTCAGCGGCAGGGATGAAGCGACGGCCTATGCTGCCCACCCGATACTGGGCCCACGCCTGATCGCATGCACCGAAGCAACGGTCGCCATCGACAGCAGCGACGCGGCCGCCGTCTTTGGCCATCCAGACGACCTGAAATTCCGGTCGTCCATGACCCTGTTCGAGGCGGCGACAGGCAATGACCTGTTCGGCAAGGCGCTGGAGAAATTCTACGACGGCGAGCCCGACGGCGAGACGCTGAAGCGGCTCTAGATATTGATCCGCCGCTTGATCTGCGACATCGGGATCGCCGTGGCCGGGTCGGCGGCGAGCGATGCGACGACCGGCTTGTTGGTTTCGCGATCGAGGAATTCCAGCGGTGCCTGGCCCTTGCCCAGCCATTTGTCGCCCCACTGGTTCAGGGCAATGAGGGAGACCGCGAGGTCCGCGCCTTTCTGGGTCAGGAAATATTCAGGCCGCGGGCGCTGGCCGGGTTCGCGGTAATTGCGCGTCACCATGATGTCATGCTCGACGAATTTCTTCAACCGGTTGGACAGGACGGTGCGGGGGATGCCGAGTTCCTGCTGGATATCGCCAAAGCGGCGCAGACCATAGAACGCAGAGCGCAGGATCAGGAGCGACCAGCGGTCCCCGATCTGGTCGAAGGCCTTGGCCAGATTGCACTCGGTCACTGGTATGCGGGACTGCTTGGGCGGGTTTGTCGCCATCCGTCAGGTTCTCCTGTTGTTTCACCCGCAAGGGGTGCAAAGTCCATCCTGTGAACTTAAAGCATGAACAGGGCGGCGAGGGCAAGTACAGAAACTAGAATGAGCGTCCGCTTGATCCATGGATTTTCGAGCCGGCCCCACAATTTCCGAAGCGACGGAGCGGCGTACCAGGCGATGAGGCCCATCCCGTAATACCGGATCGCGCGGGTGACGGCGATGAAGCCGATGGCAAGGAACGGATTGATGCCGACAACCCCGGCCCCGAGAGAGGCCAGAACCAGGGGTATCGGAGACAAGGCGATGATGATGATGGTCGCCATGCCGTTCTCTTCGAATTGCTGCCTCGCATCGTCAAACCCCTGTTGCGCGCCGAAAACGTCGATCAGCGGCTGGGCGATCGGCTCGAACAGATAGGCACCGACGAGATAGGCCGCGATCGTGCCAACGATGCAGCCGGCGAGGACGGCCGTGCAGATCGCCCAGATCGCATCGCGGCGGGCGATCATGGCCGGGACCATCGGTGCCTCGATCGGCACCGGGAAGATCGTGCTTTCGAAGATGGAATAGACGAAAAAGCCCCCGGTCAGGCCAAGGCGCCCGCGCAGGGCGCCGAACATGCCGGATTTGTGCGGCTTTTCTTCTTCGCTGCCGGCACCTGCGGCTGTGTCAGACGATCGGTTCGGCGTGGTGTCTTGGTCGGGATTAGCCATGGAGGCGCAAACACGCCGGAACAGGCAATAGTGCCGTTCCGGCGTGCCGGTTCATCAGCCGACAAGGCGGAAGAAGCGGTCTTCCAGCGCCGGATCCGTCTTGAACGCGCCGGTGAAACAGCGCGTGACGCAGGACACGCCGGTCTTGTGAATGCCGCGGGTCGAGATGCACTGGTGCTCGGCATCGATCAGCACGGCGACGCCTTTCGGCTGCAGCACCCGGTCGAGCGTCTGGGCGATCTGGTTGGTCAGGATCTCCTGGCTCTGCAGGCGTTTCGAATAGATATCCGCCAGGCGGGCGAGCTTGGAAATACCGACAACGCGCGTGTCCGGCAGATAGGCGATATGCGCCTTGCCGATGATCGGGGCGACGTGATGCTCGCAATGGCTCTCGATGCGGATGTTCTTCATCAGTACGATATCGTCATAACCCTCGACTTCCTCGAAGGTGCGGGCGAGGACATCTTCCGCATCGAGATTGTATCCCTCGAACCAGTCGTCCCACGCCTTGACGAAGCGCTTGGGCGTGTCGATCAGGCCCTCGCGGTCCGGGTTCTCTCCGATATAGGCAAGCAGGGTGCGTACGGCAGCCTCCGCTTCCTCGCGGCCGGGACGCCGGGTGAGATCTTTCGCAAGCTCGCCGGCGAGCGCCTTGTCCTTGTCAGTCATCAGTGCTCCATCAGCCATTGGTCAGGCCTCCTTGATCGTGGTTATCAGATTGGCCATCTCGATGGCCGCCAGGGCAAATTCACGCCCCTTATTGTCCTTGACCGGATTGGCCCGGCTTTCCGCCTGCTCATGGGTGTTGACCGTCAGTACACCGAAGATAACCGGCACGCCGGTCGCCAAGGCAGCATCGGTAATGCCGCGGGCGGCTTCCCCGGCGACATAGTCGAAATGGGGCGTGTCTCCGCGGATGACACAGCCGATCGCAATGACCGCGTCATATTTGCCGCTCTGGCCCAGGGCCTGACAGGTCAGGGGAAATTCATAGGCACCGGGGATCGTCAGTGTATCAATCTTCTTCACCCCCTGTTCGCGCAGCGTCGCAAGGCAGGCATCGCGCAGCATGGCGATGATCTCCTCGTTCCAGCGGGTCTGCACGACAGCGACGCGCAGGCCGTGCCCGTCATGGGCGCCGTCATCGGCTTGCTGGAGGGCGTCGCTTCTCACGTCGGCTACTCCGCGGCAATCAGGGCGTCGCTGCCCGTAGCGTGAACCTTTTCCGTGCGCCGGCGGTATGCCTGCAGGTCGGCGACGGAGATGATCAGCATGGCGTGCCGTTCCGCGAACACTTCAAGTTCCGGCAGGCGCGCCATGGTCCCGTCATCGTTCATGATCTCGCACAGCATCGCACCGGGTCTGAGGCCGGCCAGGCGCGCCATGTCGACGCTCGCTTCGGTCTGGCCGTCACGCTCGAGCACGCCATTGTTGCGGGCACGCAGCGGGAAGGTGTGGCCGGGCATGACGATGTCGGCGCGGGTCGAGGCCGGGTCGATCAGGGTCCGGATCGTGTGGGCCCGGTCGGCGGCGGAAATGCCGGTGGTCACGCCATGGGCGGCCTCGACCGACACGGTGAACGGTGTGCCGAAACCGGAGCGGTTGTCTTCCTGTGGTACCATCAGCGGCAGACCGAAATGCTCGATGATCTCGCCGGCCAGCGAACAGCAGATCAGGCCCCGGCCTTCCTTCGCCATGAAATTCACCGCTTGCGGCGTCACGTGCTCGGCGGCCATGACGAGGTCGCCTTCATTCTCGCGGTCTTCATCGTCGACAATGATCACCATCCTGCCGGCGCGGATCTCCTCGATGGCGTCTTCAATTCTGGCAAGTGGCATTACTGGCCTCCTTTGCTGGCAAGCTGGGTCTGGGATGGAGTGACAGAATGGTCCGCATTGGCGGCGACCAGCTTCTCCACATATTTGGCGATAATATCGACCTCGAGATTGACAAGGTCGCCCGGCTTCTTCCGCGGCAGGACGATCAGCTCCTGCGTGTGGGCGATCAGCGTGACGTTGAACCAGTCGGCACCGGTATCGACCACGGTCAGGCTGGTGCCGTCGATAGTGATATAACCCTTGGTGACGATATATTTCATCAGCTCGGGACTTGTGCGGATCGTCACCCACAGGGCGTCTGCGTCCTCGCGGAACTCTATGATTTCGCCGGTCGCATCGACATGGCCCTGGACATAATGACCGCCGAGACGCGTCTGCGGCGTTGCCGAGCGCTCCAGATTGACCCGGTCGCCCTCGACCAACTGGCCGAGCGATGTGCGCTTTAGCGTCTCCGGGGCGAGGCCGACGGTGAACTCGCTGTCGGAGAAGCCCGTGACCGACAGGCACACGCCATTGACATTGATCGAGTCGCCGAACTTCACGCCGTCGAGCACCACACGCGCCCCGATCGTCAGGGTAAATGAATCCGCCGATTTCGCGATCGACCTGACCGTGCCCATTTCCTCTACGAGACCTGTGAACATGCCGCCTCCTGTCTGTCTCGGGCGATCCGCCCACGGATGAGAAGGGTGCCGTCATGGTGCTCGGTCACCGGCGCCTCGAGGCGAAAGGCGTCGGCAATACGCTCGCCGCCGGTGCCGTTGATCGCGGGCTTGCCGCCGCCGATGATGACCGGCGCAATGAAGGCCCAGACCTCGTCGACGAGACCCTCATCGAAAAACGCGCCGAGCACGGCGCTGCCGCCCTCGACCATGACCGACAGGAAGCCCTTGGCCGAAAGGACTCTCAACACGTCGCCCAGCGCCGGGCGGCCATTGGCGGCGGGTTTCAGGCGGATAACTTCGACGCCGCGGTTCTCCAGCGCCTTGACCTTCAGCATCGGCATCGCGCCGGTGCTGATCACCATCGCCTTGCCCGGCGTCGTGGAACGGAAGACTTTCGCATCGACCGGCACGCGGCCGCGCGAATCGAGAATGACGCGCACCGGATGGCTCGCATCCTTGCGCCCCGCGGGCAGGGCCGGGCGGGCGGTCAGCGACGGGTCGTCCTTCAGCACGGTCTCCGCGCCGACGAGGATAACATCGGCCGCCTGGCGCAAATCGTGGGCGCGCAGGCGCGCGGCGCCGGAGGTGATCCATTTGGAATCGCCGGTTTTCGTCGCGATCCGTCCGTCGAGGCTGGCGGCATATTTGGCGATGACGAAAGGCAGGCCGGTCTCCTGCCGGTGCAGCCAGAAACGGGCGAGCTCGCGCGCCTCGGGCTCGCACAGCCCGCTTTCGACGCGGATGCCGGCTTCGCGCAGACGCCTGGCGCCACCGGCCGCGAGCGGGTTGGGGTCAGCGACGGCATAGACGACATGGGCGACGCCGGCCTTGATTAGCGCCTGCGTGCACGGGCCGGTTCGGCCGGTGTGGTTGCACGGCTCCAGCGTGACATAGGCGCTGGCGCCCCTGGCCTCGTCACCGGCCTCGCGCAGGGCAGCGACCTCGGCATGGGCGCTGCCGGGCCGGGCATGGAAGCCCTCGCCGACAATGCGGCCGCCCTTGACGATGACGCAGCCGACCATCGGGTTCGGAGAGGTATAACCCTCCGCCCGTCTGGCGAGATCGATCGCGCGCGTCATGTAGGAGCGTGTATCGCCCATGAAAGCCTCACTTCAGTCGGTGCTTCCGGGGCGTGTCATAACAGTCCGGGCGCAAGGCGGATGCGGGAAAAAGCCCCGCAATACCAGCATGCACACCACGCCCTCCACGGGCGTTGACTGTCATCGAACCTTCTACCATCCGGACTATGACCGTCGGCTCTGGAATCTCACCAGATCCTGCATCCGCGGGATTGCTCCCGTTTCCGCTCGCGGGCTGACTGGACGGGCTTGGGTGCCAAACTCTCCAGATTACCGCCGGTGGGGACTTTCACCCCGCCCCGAAAGTTCATTCTGATCGGGAATATAGGGACATGGGCGCGGCTTGGCAATATTGCCCGACACACGGGGAGGTGGTAGCGTTTTGCGAGGGAAAGTTGAGCAAGGGGGCGTTATCACGTGAATTTCCTGAAGGAGATCGTCTTCACGATCATGCTCGTCATTCAGGGGCATCTCGGCCAGCCGGCAGACCCCGCCACGCCGGTGAGCCCGAGCGAGCATGAAGAAGCCTTTGCCGCCTATGAGAACGCTGTCCATGACAGGGAATTCTGGAAGGCTCTCCATTACGCCGGCAAGGCCTACAATCGCGCGCGCGAGGCCGACCTTCCAGCGCGGGAGATGGCCCGCTACGCCAGCGCTTTCGGCAATGCCCGGGCCGAGACAGGCGGCCTTCACGACGCGCGCGACCTGTTCAGGGAGTGTGCCGCGCTGCTCGCCGGCCTGAAGGTCGCCAGCGCCGAGCGTGCCTATTGCCTCCTGCGTGAGGGCGAATTGACGGGCATCATGGGCGAAACCGCGGAGGGTCTTGCCCTCATCGATCAGGCTGTGAGGGTTGCCGAGACCGGTCCCCAGAGCTGGCAAGCCCGGCGCGTGGCAGTCCTCGCGCGGTTCATGGATATCGTCATCGGCGATGACGGCACCGAAAAGAGCGAGGAATACCAGCGCGCCCAGTATGAAAAGGCACTGGCCCTGCTGCCGGAACTGGAAGAGGTGCTTGGCGAAGGCGAGAAGCACGCGGCCTATCTGCATGCGCTGATCGGCAGGTATCTCTATGCAGAGGGAGAGTATAGCGAAGCGCTCGACCATCTGGTGCCGGCCTATGACGGCATTCATCCTCACCCGACCATGGCGCAGTTCAGCTGGATGCTGATGCAGGAAATAAAGACGGCCGCGCATTGGCGGATCACCTCGCGCCATGATGACGCGCTGTACGTTCTCTATGATGGCTGCGCGACGCTGGATCGTAATGGCATGACCAGGGTCTGTATCGAGCGCAGCTGGTATCCGCCGATCCCGCCTGACGCCATTGCAAAGAACCAATACGGGTTCGCCGAGCTGTCCTACGATATCGATGCGCAAGGAAAACCGCAGAATGTTCGTGTACTGAGGAGCTGGCCGGAGGATTATTTCGGAGAGTCTGCAGCCTGGTATCTGGGGGCCTGGACCTTCAAGCCGCCGGTGACCGACGAAGGCGAGGTGGTTGAAGTCACCGGCCTGAAGGAATTTTTCACTTTCGACCCGGAGAGATTGGACGATGAGGGGATATGAGTGGCGCCGGGCGTTGGGAGCGCTGGCCCTTTCGATACTGGCATTCGGGGCAAGCGTACACGCGCAGGACGATGACGGGTCCGTCGTCGCAGCATATCAGCTGTATGATCAGGCGATACAGACCGACAATCCCGAAGATGCCTTCATCTATGCCGAACTTGCCTATGACCGTGCGCTGAAGGAGTGGGGCCAGGAGAACATCCAGACGGGTTACCTCGCAGCCAACTACGCCGAGCTACTGGTCATCGAGAAAGAGTTTTCCAAAGCCATCGATGTCTATGGTGTTTGTACAGATGTATTGTCTGGCCATCTTCCGGAGGCCGCAATCGATCTTGCCAATTGTCATGGCGCGCTTGGTAATCTCAACTGGCAGGAGGGAGATGACGATGCTGCGCGGAAGTCTTTTCTGGTGGTGATCGAACTGATCGCATACGCACCGGAAGATGCGTATATGCGATCGCTCGCCGCTGATGCCTACCTGCTTTTGGCAGTTGATGCAGTGCCGGGAACGATCAGGCTGCGGGCACCGAACAAGGATGAGTCCTATCGGTTCGAGCGCACCAAGGACTATGTCCTGACCGGACTTCCTTTTATCGTTGAGTCCTATGGCGAGGTGAGCGATGAGGTAGCGCTGGCGTATCAATTGCTCGCTACATATTATGAGTTTGCCCGCGACTGGCCAGCATCCCAGGAATATTACAAGCGCGCGCACTCGATCTATTACGACAGATATGGTAGTGAAGATGAGCGTACACGGAATATGTATGGCAGAGCGCGGTATGTAAACTATCAGGACGCCGACCTTGAATGGACAGCCGTCAAGGGTGATGAGGAGCGTGACGAGATCAGGCGTGAACAGAAGATGCGCTTTGTCGAGGGAGATGACTGCTTCGAAGACCGGATTGATGGCATCTGGGTTCGCTCATGCGTCATAAAGGCTCCGATACCAAGCTATCCCTCGGTTGCCGGCAGGAAGGGGCAATTCGGGTTCGCCGAGGTCCGCTATGACATCATGGAAGACGGCACCGTGGAGAATGCCTATGTCTATACGTCATGGCCCAAGGATGCATGGGACGACATCCTGATCGAGGCGATCGAGGACCGGAAATACACTCCCCCGGTGACTGAAAACAGTGAGCCGTCGGCGATGCCGGGCAGGCGGTCATGGTTCTTGTTTCAGTTGATGGGTTAATCGGCATGCGGCTGTATTCTGTAATTCTTGCTTCCTTCCTGTTTCTTTCGCCAACATTTGTCTCTGCCCAGAACGATGACGGGTCCTTCGCCTATGCCTATCAGGCCTATATGCGGGCGGCGGATAATGACGACGCTACCGCCATGGCGCGCCATGCGGGCGAGGCCTTTGAGCGGGCGCAGGAAGTGCTGGAAGCCGACGATATTCAGCTTGGCTATCTCGCGGCGAATTATGCCGAGGCGCTGGTGCTGGATGGCAAGTCGAGCCGGGCAGAGCCGGTCTTCGAAGACTGTATCGCGATCTTGAAGGACTATTTCCCTCAGACGGTGCCGGACGTGACCTATTGCTGGGACGGCCTCGGCTGGACCTATGTGAACCGCAGTGATCCCGATGAGGCGAAAGAGGCGTTCGAGAGTGCGCTGACCGTGGCAGCGATGCTGCCCGACGATGCCGAGTTACGCAAATACCGGGCGGACACGCATCTGGTCGCGGCGAACATCTATATGCCGCCGGGGTTATATTATTTTCGGGAAAGGCTAGGCGAGCTGTCTCTGGAGCGGACGCGGTATCACGCGCAGCAGGCTGTGCTATTGTTGCCAGAATTCTATGGCGATGGAACGCTTGAGCTGGCCGAGGCATGGATGCTCCTCGGCCACGGAATGCCGCAAGATGAAAGGGCCGAAGCGGCTGCAGCCTACGGCAACGCATGGCGTCTGTATCGTGAGCTTGAGGGTGACGACGCCCGCGCGACTGTCGCCGCATACGCACGCTTTCGTGGTGCGGCTAATGATGTCTTCCGTGATGAGGATGCTCCGGACGATGAGGATCCTGAATATCAGTGTGAATATATCCAACCCGATGGTACGATTATCACCGCCTGCATCAAGAAGCGTACCGAGCCTCGCTTCCCCAGCAATGTCCGCGATCTCGACGGCATCGTCGTCATCGAGCTGATGTATGACGTTGACGAGAATGGCACCGTGCAGAACCAGCGTGTCATTTTTTCAAACCAGGACAAGTTCATCCCTGCCTGTCAGACAGCAATGAGGACGTGGCGATATGAAAACCCGGTGAACGAAGAAGGGGAGCCAGTTTCCATTCGTGATCTAACAGTAACTTACAAGTTTCAGGTTGTGTCTTGACCCTCGGGGCTTGTCGCGCCCCTCCCTATTGCTCCTTATGCCCGGATTGACTAATCAGGGCGCTCACGCAAGTTACCCTGACGGGAAGCCGATCCATGACCAAGAAAGACAAAGAATTCCGCCCGAAGGCGCGGGTGCCGCGCGGTTTTCGCGACCGCCTTGGCGAGGAGCTGATCGCCGAAAAGGCGATGCTGGAGCGGATCACCGATGTCTATGCCAGCTATGGTTTCGACCCGCTGGAAACGCCGGCGTTTGAATACACCGACGCGCTGGGCAAGTTCCTGCCCGATGTCGACCGGCCGAACCAGGGCGTCTTCTCGCTGCAGGACGATGACGAGCAGTGGATGAGCCTGCGCTATGATCTGACCGCGCCGCTGGCCCGGTTCGTGGCCGAGCATTTCGACGGCCTGCCCAAACCCTTCCGCCGCTATGCGGTCGGTCGGGTCTGGCGCAATGAAAAGCCGGGCCCGGGCCGCTACCGCGAGTTCACCCAGTGCGATGCGGACTCTGTCGGCGCGCCGGCGCCCTATGCCGATACCGAGATCGCGATGATGTTCGCCGATGCGGTCGAGGCGGCAGGCGTGCCGCGCGGGGATTATGTCATCCGCATATCCGATCGCAAGCTGATGAACGGCCTGCTCGATGTCGCTGGCCTGTCCGGTGAGGAACAGGCCGGGCAACGCCTCGTCACCCTGCGCGCCATGGACAAGCTCGACCGGCTGGGCACTGACGGCGTGCGCCAGCTGCTCGGCGAGGGGCGCAAGGATGACAGCGGCGACTTCACCGATGGCGCAAAGCTGTCGGGCGATCAGGCCGACATCGTCATGGCGTTCATGGCTGCCACCAAAGGCACCAATGAAGATACGATCCGTGCCTTGAAGGATATTATCGGCGCCAGCGATGCCGGGCAGGCAGGGCTTGCCGACATGGCCGCGATGGCGGAGACGCTCTCGGCGCTCGGCTATGATGAGACGCGCGTGCTGCTCGACCTGTCGATCGTGCGCGGTCTTGAATATTATACCGGCCCGGTCTTCGAGGCCGATTTGACCTTCGAGGTTGCCGACGAGAAAGGCCGTCCGGTGCGCTTCGGCTCGGTCGGCGGCGGCGGGCGCTATGACGATCTCGTCAAGCGCTTCAAGGGCCAGGAAGTGCCGGCGGTCGGCTGTTCGGTCGGCGTCTCCCGGCTTCTGTCCGCGCTGCAGACGCGCGAAGGGGCGCTGGCGAAGGCGAGCGGGCCGGTGATCGTCACCGTCTTCGACAAGGCGCGCATGGCCGATTACCAGCTGATGGCCGCCGAATTGCGCGCCGCCGGTATCCGCGCCGAGGTCTATCTCGGCGGGTCGAATTTCGGCAAGCAGATGAAATATGCCGACAGGCGCGATGCGCCGGTTGCGATCATCCAGGGCGAGGACGAGCGCGCCAATGGCGAGATCCAGCTCAAGGACCTGATCCTCGGCGCGACACTGTCGAAGGAAATCGAGGACAACAAGGCCTGGCGCGAAGACCAGCCGGCACAGGTCTCCGCGCCGAGGGAGAAGCTGGTCGAGGCCGTGCGGGAGATGCTGGCGCGGCATTAGCGGCGCTGCGCGATTAATCTCTATTGTGACAGCCGCTCTAGCCCTTTGATCCGAAATACGTAATATTTTCAAATGGTACCGTTTTTGGTGCCGTTGTTCCGGCCTGCATGCCCCGACATGCATGCCGGCTACCGGGGCGAGAGTATTCTGGCATGACTGCCGCGCAGATATTGATCATGCCGGGCCGCAGGCTGGCCGTGTCCATGGGACTTGGCGCGGTGCTTGTGGCCGGGTTCGTGTCGATGGTGTTGCTGGCGCCGGGGGATGCGCTGTTTCGCTCGCCGCTCGAGCTAAAATCCAGCTTCTGGACCCAATTTGTCACCGGCGCGGGGGCCTATCTCATCGGGGCGCTGGTCTGGTCATTGCGTCCGCGCGACCTCGCGGCAATGCTGTTCGCGCTCAGCGGCCTTGCCACGCTGATGTTCACCTTCGCTGCCGGGATCAACAATTCGGTGGCCGTGCCCTTGCCCGAGTGGGCGCAAATCCTGTTCGTCCTGCTCAATGCCGGCGGGGCCTCGCTGTTCGGCATGGTGATGATCGTGCTGTTTCTCGTCTATCCCGTGCGGCTGGCGCATTGGCAGCTGTGGACGGGCCTGGTTGTTGCCGGTTTCGGTATCTGGACGCTGGTGGGGCTGACATTTCTGTTCCAAGGGTCGACCATGGTGCAGACGATCACTTTCGTGGAAATGATCGGCATCTGCGTCGTCGTCGCGCTGCAGATCAGGGCCACCGCCGGGATGCCGCGTGAGCGGGCGATCGCCTGGTGGCTTGGCCTGTCGGTCCTGCTTGGCGCCGGACCGTTCATCGCCCTCGTGGCCGTGCCGAGCACGCTGGGCTATGGGGCGCTGATACCGGCGCCTATCGCCTTCATCTTCTTTCTGCTGATCTATATCGGTCTCGCCGTTGGCCTGACGCGCTATCGGCTGTTCCAGCTCGGCGAATGGGCGTTCCAGATCCTGTTCTATACGATCGGCGCGGCGTTGCTGCTGGTGCTGGATGCCGTGCTCCTGCTGACCCTGCCGCTCAACCAGGGACCGGCCTTCGGTCTTTCGATCTTCATCATCGCGATCGCCTATCTGCCCCTGCGCGACTGGATCGGCCGTCACGTCTTGCGGCGGGATGCGTCAAGTACGGAGGAATTGTTCGGCGCCGTCGTCGATGTCGCCTTCGAGCCTGTTGCCGAACAGCGCGCCGCCGCCTGGCAACACTTGTTCCGCCGCCATTTCCTGGTGCTGGAATGCGAGGCGGGCGATGCCGGCGTGTCCGGGCCGGAGATACGCGAGGACGGGCTGGCGCTCGCCCTGCCGCCGATGAAGGGCCTGCCGGGCCTGATCCTGCGCTATCCCTGGGACGGGCGCGGGCTGTTCGCGCCGCGCCATCGGGACACGGCTTTCCAGCTGATGCGGTTGATGCACCAGGCGGAGGAGAGCCGGGTTGCCTATGACCGTGGCATGCAGGAGGAACGCACCCGCATCGCCCGCGACATGCATGACAATATCGGCTCGCAATTGCTCAGTGCCCTGCATAGCCGCTCCGGGCCGCGCAAGGACGTGCTGATCCGTGAAACGCTGACCGACCTGCGCGACATCATCAACAATGCCGGTGGCGATGAAGCGTCCCTCGGCGAGGCGCTTGCCGATCTGCGTGCCGAAACGGCGGAGCGGGCGGAGGTGGCCGGGCTGGCTCTCGACTGGCGCAGCGAAATTGCCGAGGACGTGCAGATGAGCCCGCAGGCGATATATGCCCTGCGGTCGGTCATCCGCGAAGCGGTCAGCAATGCGATCAAATATGCCGGCGCCCGGCGCGTCGGCGTGACGGTCACGCAGGTCAACGGGTCGCTAGACGTGACCCTGACCGATGACGGCAAGGGTTTCGATCCGCACACCATCATACCGGGTAACGGCTTGAAAAATATTGCCGATCGCATTGCCGGGCTGGGCGGGACGTCTTCGATCGGTTCCGGCGCGGCGGGCACCACAATCGCCGCACAGGTGCCGATACCGGCCGTATCGGGCGGGAAGAGAAAGGTCGAGGCGTGAAGAAAGTCCTGATCCTGGAAGACCTCACCGAGACACGCCGCTGGCTGTGCACGCTGGCGCAGGAGGCGGTGGGGCCGTGCGCGATCACAGAGGCCGGCGATGTGCGAACGGCACTGCAGGCCGTACGGGAAGAAACCTTCGATCTCGCCCTGATCGATCTGGGCCTGCCCGATGGGTCCGGGTTCGATGTCATCCGTGCCGTGACGGAAAAGAACAGTGAGACGATCCCCATCGTCATGACCGTGATCGGCGAGGATGCCTCCGTCGTCGCGGCGTTGGCCGCAGGCGCGCAGGGCTATCTGCTCAAGGACACCGATGAGGGTCTGCTTGCCCGCCAGCTTTCACATTATGCCGATGGCGTGCCACTGCTTTCGCCCGCGATCGCCCGGCGGATCGTGACCCATTTCCGCGAGACCGGTCCGGCTGCCGAGGAGGATGGCACGCTCACCGACCGGGAGAAAAGCGTATTGGCGCTGATCGGGCGGGGCCTCAGGAATGCCGATGTCGCCATTCACCTCGGCGTCGCGGAAAGCACGGTCGCCAGCCACATCAAGTCCGTCTACCGCAAGCTCGGCATCTCGTCGCGCGCGGAAGCATCCTGGCATGCGACCCGTCTTGGCCTTCGGCCCGATGCCGGCGACAAGGGATAGCGCGCGGACCTATCCCCGGTTCAGGGGATGGTCGGCGGCCCTGAAATCCCACATGGTTGTCCAACACTTTCGGGGGAGAGTGTGTCTCTAGGACATCCCGGACAATGGCCGCCCCAGGCCATTTCCGGGATGTGCTTTTGCTCTCAGGGAAAGTGACCTAACTGCCGACCCGCTCCAGCACGCCGACGCGAATGCCGTCGAAGATATATTGCGTCGACAGCGCCATCAGCAGCATGCCGAGGAGGCGGGAGATCATGTTCATGCCGGTGCGCCCCAGCGCCGATGAGATGCGCGCGGCAAAGCTCATGAACACGAAGCCGACGATCAGCGTGACATAGACCGACGCCAGAACGCCCGCCATGGCAGCCATCTGGTTGACCGAGTCGGCAAAGCGCTCGCGATTGTCGCCCATCAGCAGCATGACGGTCGCGATTGCCCCTGGTCCGGCCAGTAGCGGCAGGGCGATGGGATAGAAGGCGATATTATCGCGCGAGGAGGCCTTCGGGCCGGGCCGCTTGGCGTCCATTTCCTCGTCCGGGTCGAAGAACATGCGAAAGCCCATCAGGAACAGCAAAAGCCCACCGGCGGCGCGGAAGGCGGCCATGGTGATACCGAGATGGTGCAGCATGAACTGGCCAAAGAAGGCAAAGAAGGTAAGCACTCCGGCGGCGATGATCGCCGCGGACAGGGCGATCATGCGCTGGCGCTTGGGCTCATCATGGCGCGTCAGCGAGGCAAAGATCGGCGTTACCATGACCGGGTCGATCACGATGAACAGCGTCACAAAGGCCGCAACGAAGGATGTCAGAAACGCAGTCAGCATGGGCGAGGCCCATACGCCGCTTTATCGGGCAAGTCCACACCCTTTCAGAACACCGACAGGATATCCTTCAGCGGTTTCTTCTTCAGCGCATGGGCGGGCACGGTGGCGCCGTCCGCCGGCTTGCCGACCACGAGGATGAGATAGGGCTTTTCCGTATCCGGCCTTTTGAGGAATTTATTGAGGAAACTCATCGGGTTCGGCGTGTGGGTCAGGGTCGCCAGCCCGGCCATGTGCAGGCCGGTGATCAGCATGCCGGTGGCGATGCCGACGCTCTCATGGATGTAGTAGTTCTTCTTCGCGTCGCCCGTCTCGACTCCGCCGCGGCGCTGGGCGAAGATGCAGATCAGCCAGGGCGCATCTGTCAGGTGTTCCTTGGTGGCATCGGTGCCGATGGGGGCGAGGGCGTCGAGCCATTCGGCACCGGCGCGGCCGTCATAAAAGGCACGCTCCTCTTCTTCGGCAGCGGCGCGGATCTGCGCCTTGATCGCGGCATCCCCGACCAGCGCGAAATGCCAGGGCTGGTGATTGGCACCGGAAGGCGCTGTGCCGGCAGCGGCGATACAGCTCTCGATGATATCCTGCGGCACCGGTTCGCTCGCAAACGCCCGGATCGAGTGGCGCCGGCGCAAAGCCGCGAGAAACGCCTCCGCCCCCTGGCGCATTTGCTCTTCCGGCAAGGCTTGCCAGTCGCCGAGCTCGGCAAGGAGGATGTGTTTCTCTTCCGCCATGCCGCAGCCTAGCGCCGGCCGAACAGGCGTTCAATATCGGCGAGCTTCAGCTCGACATAGGTCGGGCGGCCGTGATTGCACTGGCCGGAATAGGGCGTTGCCTCCATCTGGCGTAGCAGGGCATTCATTTCCTCCGTGGTCAGACGGCGTCCTGCCCGGACCGAGCCGCGGCAGGCCATGTTACCGCAGATTTCCTGCAGCTTCTCCTTCAGGGCCAGCCCTTCGCCCAGCGACGAGATTTCCTCGGCCAGCGAGCGGACCATGGCCTGCACATCCGTCTTGCCGAGCAGGGCCGGGGTTTCGCGCACGATGACGGCGCCGTCGCCAAACGGCTCCAGCTTGAGGCCAAGCTCGGCGAATTCCTCCGCGCGGTCGATGAGGGCGTCGGCTTCGGCCTGGTCGAGCTCCACGACCTCCGGAATCAACAGCCCCTGGCTGGCGACACCGCCCTGGGCGAGCGCCTTTTTCATGCGCTCATAGACAAGGCGCTCATGGGCGGCGTGCTGGTCGACGATGACGAGACCGTCCTGCGTCTGCGCGACAATATAGGTTTCGTGCAATTGCGCGCGCGCCGCGCCGAGGGGATAGTTTTTCGGTGGCTCCTGCGGGGCATATTCCTCCGGCTCATGACGGGCGGTCGGTGTGTCCATTCCTGCAAATGCGGGCCCGGCAAAGCTTTCGCCATTTTCTTCAAAACCTTGCGGCGGCGCAAAACTTTCCGCAAACGGATTATCACGACTGAACCCATCCCGGCGGAAACTCTGCGGGCTGGCACCGCCATAGCGCTGCTGTGGCTGATAGCTGCCCTGCAAGGGGGCTGCGCTCTGCTGGTCTTCTGCACGCATTCGGCCAAGGGCGTATCCGGAAACGGTGGTCGAGGCGCGGTGGCCAGCCTCGGCCAGCGCATGGCGCAAGGCCGAAACGATCAACCCGCGCACCATGCCGGCGTCGCGGAAGCGCACTTCCGTCTTGGCCGGGTGCACGTTCACATCGACCTGCGATGGCGGCATGTCGAGGAACAGCGTCACCGCCGGGTGCCGGTCGCGGGCGAGGAAATCGGCATAGGCGCCGCGGATGGCGCCGACGATCAGCCGGTCCTTCACCGGGCGGCCATTGACGAACAGGAACTGCTTGTCCGGCATACCGCGGTTGAAGGTCGGCAACCCTGCGAATCCCGTAAGGCGCGCATCCTCGCGCATGGTGTCCAGCGTCAGGGCATTGTCGCCGAAATCGCGGCCCATCACGGCGGCCTGGCGCGCGAGCGCGCCCTCGCGCGTATCCGGCTCGGCCTTGTAGTCGAACATCCGGCGGCCGTTGGAGGACAGGGCGAAGCCGACATCATGGCGTGCCATGGCGAGCTTCTTGAGCACCTCCGAGATCGCCATCGTCTCGGCCCGGTCGGTCTTGAGGAATTTCAGCCGCGCCGGCGTCGCATAGAACAGGTCGCGGACCTCGATACGGGTGCCGTGCCCGGCAAAGGCGGCAGGGGCCGGGCCATCGACCTTGCCGCCATGCACGGAGAGTTTGGCCGCATTCAGCCCTTCCGGCCGGGACAGGATATCGAGCCGGGCGACCGCACCGATGGAGGGCAGCGCCTCGCCGCGAAAGCCCATGGTCGCAATATTGGTCAGGTCGTAATCGCCAGCGTCCGACGGTGAGAGCTTGGACGTCGCATGGCGCTCGATCGCCAGCAGCATCGAGGCGTCGTCCATGCCGCAGCCATTGTCGGTGACGCTCATCGACGCCTTGCCGCCATCGCGGATGTCGATCTCGATCCGCGTCGCCCCGGCATCGAGGGAGTTCTCGACCAGTTCCTTGATCACCGCCGCCGGTCGCTCGATCACCTCGCCGGCGGCGATGCGGTTGACGGCATCGGGCGGCAGGCGGTGGATCGCCGGGCGGGGATTGTCGGATTTTCGGGCGGTGGCGCTCATCGGCCCATTATGCGCGCCTGCGCTGATTCGTTAACAGCGGCGCTTTTCCACACTATTTGCGCGGGGCGAGGCCTGCGAAGTCAAACAGGGCCGGGTCGAGCATGTGGCCGGGCTTCACGTGGGACAGGGCGCGGAAGATCGTGTCCTTGCGACCGGGGCTCCTGCGCTCCCACTCATCGAGCAGCTGTTTCATCGCCTGGCGCTGCAGCCCGTCCTGGGACCCGCACAGATCGCAGGGGATGATCGGGAAGGACAGGGCGGCGGCGTATTTGGCAAGATCTTCTTCCGCGCACAGGGCGAGCGGGCGCAGCACGGTCAAATCGCCCTCGTCATTGAGCAGCTTGGGCGGCATCGCGGCAAGGGTGCCGCCATGGAACAGGTTCAAGAGGAATGTCTCCAGCGCATCCTCGCGGTGATGGCCGAGCACCACCGAAGAGCAGCCTTCTTCCCGCGCGATACGATAGAGATTGCCGCGGCGCAGGCGCGAGCACAGCGAGCAATAGGTCTTGCCCGCCGGCACCTTGTCCATGACGACGGAGTAGGTGTCACGATACTCGATCCGGTGGGCGATGCCGTGGCTGTCGAGAAAGTCCGGGATCGTGCTGGCGGGAAAGCCCGGCTGGCCCTGGTCGAGATTGCAGGCGAGCAGGTCGGCCTGCAGCAGTCCTTGCGCGTTCAGATCCATCAGGATACCGAGCATCGCCCAGGAATCCTTGCCGCCGGACAGGCACACGAGCCACCGTTCGCCCTTGGCGTGCCCGTTTGCAAGCATGCCATACGTGTCCATCGCCTCGCGGGTCAGGCGGTTGAGGCGCTTGCGCAGTTTGTTGAAGGCCGTCGTCTGCGGCGCGTGGCGCAGCAGGGCGATGGCATCCGGGTGATCGAGAAGGTCGGTCATGCCATCGCCTCTAGCGGTTCTGTCCCGCTTTTACCAGCGCCTGTTACCAGCGCCCCTTACCAACGCCCATTACCAGCGTCTGTAGGCGAAGGCATTCAGCGCATCGCGGGCAAGGCGGACGTCGAACTGACGCTCCTCGATGTACCGGCGCAAGCGGCGCACGTCGCTGTAGAGATCATCAAGCCGGCGGCGATACTCGTCTTCCGGCAGCTGTGTCTCGCTCGAGCCCTGTCGCTTGCGCAGATCCTCGATGTCGTCTTCCTTGTCGTCGATCTGGGCATACAGGCTATTGAGGGCGCTCTCTGCGCTGCGCAGGTTCGATTCGAGGCGATAGAGCTCACGGCCTTCATTGTAACCGGCAAGGAATTCCGGTTCGAGTTCGACCGGGCAGACATTGTTATAGCTGGAGCCGCGCGAGCCGACCTCGAACCCGTTGCGCGGCGTGCAATAGGTTCGCAGCCCGTCTTCATAGCCGCGATTATAGGCGGTCAGATTTGCCTCCACACCATATTCCCGGCACTGATTGATGCGGGTTTCAAGCGTCGAATAGGCGGCGCCATTGACCCCGTCATTGGCGCCGATGGCAGCCCAGTTGGCGCTCAGGCAATCATCCTCGGACATGGATACGCAAGCGCTCAAAAACGCACAGGCAATGAATAATCCGGTCAGCTTCTTGATCATGGTCGTTCCTCCCGTCACCTTTCCTGCAAGGCCCTCTCCACCATGACAGATTAGCAATGTGGCTGCACTGTGTCAGCACAATGTGTTCACCGGACTGTGTCTGCCAGGCGGCTTTCATGACCGGCGGCGCGGCACAAAAAAGCCGCCCGCATGGCGGACGGCTTTCCGAAATCTGCTGGTCTTCGACAGCGCCTAACGGATGCCGGGCAGGTTCAGGATCTTTTTATCCCGCTCGATCGTGACGTCTTGACCGCCGGTGACATTCTCGATCGACTGACGGCGGGCCTCGAGCCAGCTGTTCGGATCGTCGACGCGCAGCGGCGCAGCCTTGTCGTCGATCGTGCCATTATTGACCTGCCAGAACAGCAGGCGGTTGGCGAGGCTGGCGTCCTTCTCGGCCCAGCCGCCATTCTCGGCGGCAAGAATAGAGCGGATGTTCGGATCGACATCGAGGGCGCCCGATTGCTGGATCAGCACCAGCTCCCCCTCGCTCGGAGGCTGGGCGGTCTGGTCACCGACCAGCAGCTGCTGGGCGCGTTGCGACGGCGATTGCTCCTGCGGGCGCGTCTCGCCCGGTTTCGGCGGACGCAGGGAATAATCCGGCGGAATGGTCAGCGGGGCCTTGGTGACGATGGCGAACTCGTCTGGCGGGTTCTTGCCGCCGCCAATGGCGGAGCGCAGGCTGGAGCAGCCGCTGGCGGCCAGGCCGACAAGGGCAATGGCCAGAACCGTGCGATAAAACGCTTGCATGGGTAACTCCCTGTAAGTTTCAGCGGACACTATAACGCCGCCATTCGCCGGATAAAAGCCGTTAACCGTGCTCTTGTCCAGTTTTGCCTCACTTGCCTGCCGCTTTGTCACGTTCAAGGCGCGGAGTCACGAAGAATGCGTCATAGAGCAGGCAGATGACGCCGATATTGATGCCGGCATCGGCGATATTGAAGACCCAGGGGAAGTAAAGCCCTGAAAAGTCGAGGAAATCGACGACCGCGCCATAGGCGATGCGGTCATAGGCATTGCCGAGCGCGCCGCCGATGATCAGTCCGACGCCAAGCGCCGCGACGCGCCGCTGCAGCGAGGCGAGCCAGTAGATGAGCGCGAGCGATACACCGATCTGGACGATCGACAGGCCGATCCGCGAGGTCATGCCGCCAGCGAAAAGGCCGAAACTGACACCGCGATTCCATACCATGGTCAGGTCGAAAATCTGGGAAATCTCGATCTGGCCGCAATAGCGCGGATTGGTCGGCGAGCAGAGCGGCCCGGCGAGCGTGTCATTGCGCAGGACGAGGAATTTCGTCAGCTGGTCGAAGAAGATGATGACGGCGGACAGGCCCAGCGCGACATGGGCGTAGGTGTTCCGGGCGATCTGGTAGCGCCAGACCCGGAATCGCTTGCCCGGCCGCAATCCCTTCTTGTCCTTTGCCATCTCTCAGCCCGCCACCTTGTCATGGGCGGCAACAGCATCCTCGCAGCGATTGCACAGCTCGTGTGTCTCGGTGACTTCCGGCAGGATGCGCCAGCAGCGCGCGCACTTGCCGCCTGTCGCCTCTGCCGGTTCTACAGCAATGCCGGGGGTGTCTGGCAACTGAAAAGGATTTTCAGAAATCACCACTAAACGAGCGCGCTCGGGCGGCACTGGATCATTTAGAAGCTGTATTCCGGATGTGATGCATAGCTCGGCCATGTCGACGGACTGGGCGAGCTTGAATGTCTCTGTATCCTCGATATGGACGACCGGCGCCGCTTCCAGCGACGCGCCGATGCGCTTCTCGCGGCGCTCGACTTCCAGCGCGCCGGTGATGACGCGGCGGACCTTGCGGATCACGCCCCACTTTTCGGCGAGCGACTCATTCTTCCAGTCATCCGGTGCCTGCAGGAACAGGTGCAGATGGATCGATGAGCCCGACTGTTCCGGATACCGCGAGAGATAGGTCTCTTCCGCCGTGAACGGACAGATCGGCGCGAGCCAGCGCATCAGGTAATCGAGCAGGATGTTCATCACCGTGCGGGTCGCCATGCGGTCCGGATCATCCGGCCGGTCGCAATAGAGGCTGTCCTTGCGGATATCGAGATAGAGCGAGGACAGGTCGATGGAGCAGAAATCCGACAGGCGGCGCCACACGGTCTTGAAGTCATAGGCCCCATAGGCAGCGCTGATCTCGCCATCGAGCCTGTGCAGCAGGTGCAGCACATAGCGCTCCAGCTCCGGCATGTCCTCCGGCTCGATTTCTTCCGTAGGGGCATAATTGGCGACGGCACCGAGCAGGTAGCGCAGCGTGTTGCGCAGCTTGCGATAGCTGTCGACGGCGGAGCCGATGATTTCCTCGCCGATGCGCAAATCTTCGGAATAATCGGCGCTGGCAACCCAGATGCGCAGGATGTCGGCGCCATATTTCTGCGTGATTTCGGCGGGGTCGGTGACATTGCCTTCCGTCTTCGACATTTTCCGGCCCTGCTCGTCGAGGACGAAGCCATGGGTCAGCACGGCCTTGTAGGGCGCGCGTCCGCGCGTCCCGCAGCTCTCCAGCAGGGACGACTGGAACCAGCCGCGATGCTGGTCGGAGCCTTCGAGATAGAGATCGGCAGGGGAGGTCAGGTCGTTGCGGCCCTCCAGCACGAAGGCATGGGTCGAGCCTGAATCGAACCAGACATCGAGAATGTCCTCGACCTTGTCATAGTCCTCGGCCTTGTATTTCTCGCCGAGGAAGTCCTGCGCCGGGGTGTCGAACCAGGCATCGGCGCCGCGCTCTGCGATCGCCATGCGGATGCGGTTGTTGACGTCCTCATCGTTCAAAGGTTCGCCAGTTTTCTTGCTGGCGAACAGCGTGATCGGCACGCCCCAGGCGCGCTGGCGCGAGACCAGCCAGTCGGGCCGGCCCTCGACCATGGTGCGGATGCGGTTGCGCCCGCTTTCGGGATAGAATTTCGTTTCGGCGATGGCCTGCAGTGCGGTATCGCGCAGGCCGCCGGAGCCGGCCGCGCCCATGCGGATGAACCATTGCGGCGTCGCCCGGCGGATGACCGGCGCCTTGGAGCGCCAGGAATGGGCATCGCGGATCGTCGTCAGGCCCCGCGCGAGCAGATTGCCGCTCTCGGCGAGCAGGCGCATGACTTCCGGATTCGCCTTGCCCGGCTCGCCGAGCTTCTTGCCGGAGGTGCGGATGATGTCGAGGCCGCGCAGGGGCTCTGGGACTTCATCCGTATAGCAACCGCTTTCATCGACGATCTGGCGGATGTCTCCGGTCGACCGGCCGGACGCGACGAAGACATTGTAGTCGTCCTCGCCATGGGCGGGCGCGGTATGGACGAAGCCGGTGCCGGCATCGTCGGTGACGTGGTCGCCGGCGAGCATGGCGATGTCGTGCTGCCAGAACGGATCGAGCCCGGCGAGCGGGTGGCTGATTTGCAGGCCCTGCGGATCGGCATCGGCGATGCGCGTCCACTCGGAGATTTTTGCGGCATCCCGGACGCTGTCGGCCAGCGCATCGGCGAGGACCAGTTTCTCGCCGACTTTCGCATAGGGGGCAAAACCCAGTTCCTCCGCGCTCATCACGGCGTTGACTTCGTAGACGCCATAGGAGATCGACGTGCTGTAGGAGATGGCCTGGTTCGACGGGATCGTCCACGGCGTGGTCGTCCAGATCACGACAGAGGTATCGTCGGCATTGGCGACCGGGAACTTCACCCAGATCACCGGCACCTTGCGGTCGTGATACTCGACCTCTGCTTCGGCGAGCGCGGTCTGTTCGACCGGCGACCACATCACCGGCTTGGCACCGCGATAGACGAGGCCGTTCTCGATGAATTTCAGGAATTCGCCGACGATGGCGGCCTCCGAGGCGAACTTCATCGTCGTGTACGGGTCGGCCCAGTCGCCCTCGATGCCGAGACGGCGGAACTCGGCCTTCTGGATGTCGATCCACTTGGCGGCATAGTCGCGGCAGGCCTGGCGGAATTCCGATGGCGGCACGTCAGCCTTGGCCTTGCCCTTTTCCTTGTATTGCTTCTCCACCTGCCATTCGATCGGCAAGCCGTGACAGTCCCAGCCCGGCACGTAATTGGCGTTGAAGCCGGCCATCTGGCGCGAGCGCACGACGATATCCTTCAGCACCTTGTTCAGGGCGTGGCCAATGTGAAGATGACCATTGGCATAGGGCGGGCCGTCGTGGAGGGTGAACGCCGGGCGGTCTGCCGCCTCCACGCGCAGTTTCTCGTACAGGCCCATCTCCTCCCAGCGCTTCAGGTGCTCCGGCTCTGCCTTGGGCAGGCCCGCGCGCATCGGGAATTCGGTGGTCGGCAGGAAAAGCGTATCGCGGTAGTCGCGCCCTGACGGCGCCTTCTTGTCATCAGCCATGGTCGGTCAATTCTGTCTGTCTATAGGGGGAAGTCTCTAGCGCGGGTTCCCGCGCGGCGCAAAAGGTTTCGCCCGGACTCAGGCAGCCGATACGGCGCCGGAGGCCGGGTCGCTAATTCGCTGGATCGATATGCCTGTCAGGCTGCGCATGGCCCATAGCTTTTACGGATCGGGGCGGCGGAGGCAAGAAAAAACGCCGCCGGAACAAATGCACCCGGACGCTCCACGGAAAAAGGCCCGGACTGGCCGGGCCTTCGACTTTCTGCATTCAGATGAGTCCACTTGGATGCAGGTTGACCTAGTGACGGCCGCGCCCACGGTCCCTGTCGCGATCATAGCGATCGTCGTAACCGGAATAACGGTAGGAGGTCAGCCAGGCCTGGCCACGCTCATACTTGCAGACGATATCGCGGTCGCCCGAGCGATAGCCGCGGCCATAGTCATATTCCAGACCGACGGTCCAGCCATAGCCGTCGCGGTCGGGCGTGGCGAAATTCACCTTGTCGAAGCGATAGCCATAACGGCCCTCATTGCTCAGGCGGCTATTGGCGACGGCGATACAGCTGCGCACGGCCGCGTCACGGCGGGCGGAGAGATCGTCACGGCCATAACCATATCCAGGCCGATCATAGCGGTCATTGTCGTAGCCCCGGTCATAACCCCGATCGTAGCCGCCACTATAGCCACCGGCATAGACGACACCGAAATTGGCTCGGCAGCCATTGCGCACCCAGATTCGGGTGCGGTCATAGCCCCAGTCGCGGCCTTCATAGCAGCTTGAATTGGACTTGCGGTCCTGCAGGTAGACGCGCTGGACATTGCCGCCGAGATAACAGGTCTCGTAGCGCATGTCGTCGGATTCACAGTAGACGGTGCGCGTTGAACCGCCAGAGCGATAGTCGCGGTCATAATTGCTGGAGCCGACTTGTACCGAGAGGGTCTGGGCCGAGGCAGTGCCGGTCAGGATCATCAGGCCGCCGGCCAGGGCGGCACTAAAGGCGCCGAGCCCGAAGCGCTTTGCGGCTGACGGGCGGGTAGGGGTATGGGTCATGAATTCCTCCATGCTGGCGTTTCACTTATCCGCCCCCCGGCCCGTGAACTATGAACAGAATAGCTGTCGATATTCTGCCATGATTAACGGAAATTAAGGCAACAGCGTGGCGCCGCCGCGACGCAGGCGCAGCGGTTCATACGATTGCGTGATGATAGCGCTGACAGAGAGGGCTTATTGCGTCAGCAGGCGGCGTGCTGCGCCGCTGTCTTCAGAGATCTGGGCCTTCAGCGCGTCGAGACCGTCGAATTTCTTCTCCGGCCTGATGAAATGGTGCAGCTCCACTTCCAGCGTCTCGCCATAGATATTGCCGTTGAAGTCGAAAATATAGACTTCCAGCAGCACGCCTTCACCATCGACGGTCGGACGGGAGCCGAAATTGGCAACGCCATTGTGCGTCTCCCCGTTCAGGTGAACCTTGACGGCATAGACGCCTTTTGCCGGCTCGATCAGGTCGCCGAGGCGGATATTCGCAGTCGGGAAATCGAGCGTGCGGCCCAGCTGCTTGCCTTTTTCGACGATGCCGGTGACAGACCAGGGTCGGCCGAGGATGCGGGCGGTGTCCTCCGGCCGGCCTTCCTGGATCGCCTCGCGGGCATCGGTGGAGGAGAATTTCACGATCTCGCCCTTTTCGGCCACCGGCTTGACGATCATCGGTTCGATCCCGGCCTTGCGGGCAAGCTCGTCCAGCATCTGCGCGGTACCGGCGCGCTTGCGCCCGAACTGGAAATCGGCGCCGACGGCAATACCCGACAGGCCGAGAATATTGCCGAGGATGTCATTGACGAACTCCGCCGGCTCCAGCATCGACAGGCGGCGGCTGAACGGTAACAGGAATACGGTCTCGATGCCCTGCTGCCCCAGCAGATCGATCTTCTTGTGCAGTGTCGTCAGCAGGAAATTCTCCGTCTCCGGACGGAAGGCATAGCGCGGATGCGGCTCGAAGGTAATGGCCGCCAGCGGCTTGCTCATGATCACGGCCAGTTTGCGGGCCTCGTCGATTAGCGCCTGGTGGCCGCGGTGGACCCCGTCGAGATTGCCCATCACGGCGACGGTGCCGCGGAAGATGTCTTCCAGCGGGCAGTCGAGCGGCGCATTGATGACGGTCGGTTCGTTCATGCCTCCTGCCATTGCGGGCCTCCTACCACTTCAGGGCTTCCATGGCGACCGTTGCGGTCAGGCCGCGTTGGGACAGGAGATCGCCGACGAGCCGGCCATCGAGCCGGCCCTGATCATTGCGGCCGATATCCTGGGAGATACCATCGGCAATGAAAACGACGTCGAGCCCCTGGCGGTTGGCGCCGAGAATGTCGGTGTTGAAGCCGTCGCCGATAACTAGGATGCGCTTGGGTCTCTCACCATCGCCCAGCTCGGCGAGGCGCTCATAGGCAAGATCATAGATCGGAGCGTGGGGCTTGCCCGCCATGATGACATTGCCACCGAGCTTCTCGTAGACTTCCGCGAGCGCCCCGCCGCAGTAGATCAAATCGTTGCCACGCCGCACGACGATGTCCGGATTGGCGCAGACAAAGGGCAGCTTGAGCGCGTGAGCCTGCCCGAGAAGCGCGTGATAATCTTCCGGCGTTTCCGTGGCGTCGTCGAAAAGACCCGTACACAGAATGAAAGTCGCCTCTTCCAGCGGGACGTAATCGATACCGAAAGCATCGAAGATGGTGTTGTCCTTGTCCGGGCCGAGCTTGAAGGCAGGCTTGCCTTCGAAGCTCCGAACCGCCGCCAGCGTCGCATCGCCGGAGGTGACGACCCCGTCATAGGCGTCGCGCGACAGGCCGAGGCTGTCGAGCTGGTCCGGAATGACCGCAGACAGGCGCGGTGCGTTGGTCAGGATGAAGACGGGCCCGTGCTTGGCCCGGAACTCAGACAGCGCTTCTTCCACGCCGTCGAACAGGTCGACGCCATTATGCACGACACCCCAGGCATCGCACAGCAGGGCGTCATAGTCGGGGGCAATCTCGCGCAGGGCGCTGATAATTTTGGTCTCTGGCATAAAGCGGAGGTAGCCCCGCCCCGTGTGCCGGTCAAGCGGGCTATCTGATCGGGGGGAGCCCATTCGGGGTTGCAAGGCGGCGGATCCCGTGATCGCCGCCCCGGTCTGTATCCATGCCGTCACGTACAGCCATGGGGCAGACGCTTGATGGCCGGGACAAGGTCGGACGCTAGACCTCGACGGTCAGGTCCAGCGATATGTTCGCGTTCAGGGCCTTGGAGACCGGGCAGCCCTCCTTGGCGTCCTGAGCGGCCTTCTCGACCGTCTCCTTGTTGGCGCCCCTGGCGACGATCTTCGTCGTCAGCTCGACCTTGGCGATTTCAAAGCCGCCCTCGACCTGGTCGAGAAACACGACGGCTTTCGTCTCGATGCTGTCGGGTGTGATGCCTTCCTTGCCGAGCTCGGCGGAGGTCGCCATGGAAAAACACCCGGCATGGGCCGCGCCGATCAGCTCTTCAGGGTTCGTGCCCTTGCCGTCCTCGAAGCGGGTGTTGAAGCCATAGGGCTGGTCCTCAAGCACACCGGACTGGGTCGAGATGTGGCCCTTGCCCTCTTTCAGGTCGCCGGTCCATTTGGCGGATGCATGTCGCTTGATCATGTCGGTATCTCTCCTGTTGTTACGATAGGATGGAGATAGCTCAACACGCTGGCGCGGCAAATTACTCCGTATCGGGAGAGCCGGTATTGATCAGGCGTGCAAGGCGCTCGGCCTGCTCGGCGATAACGCCATCGACCGGTCCGGCCCATTGGTCCATCCCGTCCAGATATCCGCCGACATTATAGGTGACCATGACATCGCTGGTGCCGTCGCCCTGGCCGACGATCAGGAATGTCAGCGCGCCATCGACGCCGTAGGTCTGCAACGGTCCGAGCGCGCCGCGCAGGGTCAGCTGATTGCCGGGGATGAGTGCGGCAACACGCAGATGCTCGACGCTGTATGGCTGGCCCTCCTCGTTTTGCCATGTCTCGCAAAAGCAGCCGCCGGCGGCCGGGTCGAGGGAGAAATTGGTGCTGTCGCCGGACCATGAATGGGCCGGGTTCCACCAGCTGGCGGGATTGATCAGCGCAGTCCAGACGGCGCCGGGCTCTGCCTCGACACTGACGGTATGAGCCAGGGCAAAGCCGTTATCGGCCTGGCTGACGACTTCGGCATGCGCCGTGCCGATCAACGCGGCGGCAGCTGTGAGACATAGAACAGAGATAGGACGGTTCATTGATTTGCTCCCGTGTGTGGGTTCGGACCTTAGGACAGAAAAGGCTGGGTGGGTAGAGAGCGTTCTACCAATGAAAAAGGCCCGGGAACGATCCCGGGCCTTTCTGCTTGTCCGTCTTCCTGTTCGGAAGAATTACGACAGTATCTTATGACTGGGCCGGTGCGATGCGTACTTCGACGCGGCGGTTCTGCTGGCGGCCGGCCTCGGTCGAGTTGTCTGCGACCGGACGGGTCTCGCCATAGCCAAGCGCACGAATGCGCGGGACGTCGACGCCTTGCGCGGCGAGGTAGTTGCCGACGCTCTCGGCACGGCGGATCGACAGGTCGAGATTGTACTGATCGGCACCGGTGGAATCGGTGTGGCCTTCGACCAGAATAGTTGTCTGGTTGTATTTCTGCAGAACCGTCGAGATGTCGTTCAGCGTGTCATAGAAGGCCGGGCGGATATCTGCCTGGTCGACGCCGAAGGTGATGGAACCCGGCATGATCAGGTCGATATTGTTGCCGTTACGCACGACACGGACACCGGAGGTTTCCAGGTCGGCGCGCAGTTCGGCTTCCTGACGGTCCATATAGTTACCGACACCGCCGCCAATGGCAGCGCCTGCGGCAGCGCCGAGCGCAGCGTTCCTGGTGGTCTGTTTACCGTCGGAGGTGTTGGTCAGAGCGCCGGCGACGGCACCGACCACACCGCCGATGGCGGCGCCTCGGGCAGTGTTGGACGTCTTTTCCTGACCTGTATACGGGTCGGTGGTGGTGCAGGCGGCGGCGGCGAGAGCCATCGCGCTGACAGCGATAAGTTTGCGCATGGGAATAGTCTCCTCAAAATCCTCAATGGATATGGTTCATCCATACCCCTCAATCCAATTAGACGTATTACGCAACGGTTTTGTTCCCTCACCGGCGCGGTCCACGCCTTCTGGTGAGAATACGGCCCTCGTCTACGCCGTCCTCTCGGTCGGCGCCATAATTAACCTGGATTGAGGCATAAATATGCTCGCGATTGTGGCGGTTTTCGGGGGCGCGGCCACATTTTTTGCGGCCGCGCTTCTTGACACTGCCGGGGCGCCCCCCTACCTCGCTGTTAGCACTGCATCGGGGTGAGTGCCAATGCCTTCCCCGTGCCGGTGCAGACAGTAATTCTCGCCCTTCCAGCCGGAAGGGCAGGCCATCCATTAAGGGAGACGAACTCAATGGCTTTCAGACCGCTTCATGACCGCGTTCTCGTGCGTCGTATCGAAGAAGACAAGAAAACCGCCGGTGGCATCATTATTCCGGATACCGCCAAGGAAAAACCGCAGCAGGGCGAAGTCGTTGCTGTCGGCGGCGGTGCCAAGAACGAGAATGGCGATATCACGCCGCTCGACGTTTCCGCAGGCGACAAGGTGCTGTTCGGCAAATGGTCCGGCAGCGAAGTCAAGATCGACGGTGAAGACCTTCTCATCATGAAGGAATCCGACATCCTCGGCATTCTCGACTAGTCCTTCCGACCCGCAAATCCAACGATATCAACACTTTCAGGAGTAGACACACATGGCTGCCAAAGAAGTAAAATTTGATGCCGAAGCCCGCGAGAAAATGCTTCGCGGCGTCGACATCCTCGCCAATGCCGTAAAGGTCACGCTCGGTCCGAAAGGCCGTAACGTCGTGATCGAGCGGTCCTTCGGTGCCCCGCGCACCACGAAGGACGGCGTCTCCGTCGCCAAGGAAATCGAACTGGAAGACCGGTTCGAGAACATGGGCGCGCAAATGGTCAAGGAAGTTGCTTCCCGCACCAATGACGAAGCCGGTGACGGCACCACGACCGCCACGGTCCTGGCCCAGGCGATCATCCGCGAAGGCGCCAAATCGGTTGCCGCCGGTATGAACCCGATGGACCTGCGCCGCGGTATCGACCTTGCCGTCGCCCGCGTCGTCGAAGGCATCAAGAACATTGCCAAGCCTGTTTCCGGTTCCGAAGGCATCGAGCAGGTCGGCACGATTTCCGCCAATGGCGAGAAATCCATCGGCGAAATGATTGCCCGCGCCATGGACAAGGTCGGCAATGAAGGCGTCATCACGGTTGAAGAAGCCAAGTCGCTGGAAACCGAGCTGGATGTCGTCGAAGGCATGCAGTTCGACCGTGGCTACCTGTCACCTTACTTCGTGACCAATGCCGAGAAGATGCAGGCCGAGCTGGAAGACGTTCTCGTCCTCCTGCACGAGAAGAAACTGTCCAACCTGCAATCGATGCTGCCGCTGCTCGAAGCCGTCGTTCAGACCGGCAAGCCGCTGCTCATCATCGCAGAGGACATCGAAGGCGAAGCCCTGGCGACCCTCGTCGTCAACAAGCTGCGCGGCGGCCTGAAGATCGCTGCCGTGAAGGCTCCGGGCTTCGGCGATCGCCGCAAGGCCATGCTGGAGGACATCGCCGTCCTGACCGGCGGCCAGGTCGTTTCCGAAGATCTCGGCATCAAGCTGGAAAATGTCGGTCTCGACATGCTGGGTACGGCCAAACGCGTCGTCATCACCAAGGATGACACGACGATTGTCGACGGTGCCGGCGAGAAAGCCCAGATCGAAGCCCGCACGGCCCAGATCCGCCAGCAGATCGAAAACACCACTTCCGATTATGATCGCGAAAAGCTGCAAGAGCGTCTGGCCAAGCTGGCCGGCGGTGTTGCCGTGATCAAGGTTGGCGGCGCCAGCGAGATCGAAGTCAAGGAGCGCAAGGACCGCGTCGATGACGCCCTGAACGCGACCCGTGCTGCGGTCGAGGAAGGTATCGTGCCGGGCGGCGGCACCGCGCTGCTTTATGCAGCCCGGTCGCTTGAAGGCCTGAAAGGCGAAAACGCCGATCAGGACGCCGGTATCGCCATCATCCGCCGTGCGATCCAGGCACCGATCCGCCAGATCGTCGCCAACGCAGGCGGCGAAGGCTCGATCGTTGTCGGCAAGCTGCTGGAGCAGGACTCCATGTCCTTCGGCTTCAACGCCCAGACCGACGAATATGGCGACCTGCTCGCCATGGGCATTGTCGACCCGGCGAAAGTCGTCCGTCACGCCCTTCAGGATGCAGCTTCGGTTGGCGGCCTGATGATCACCACGGAGGCGATGATCGCTGACAAACCAAAAAAAGATGACGCCGCTTCCGGCATGCCAGATGGCGGGATGGGCGGCATGGGTGGTATGGGCGGCATGGGCTTCTAACGAAGTCTCGCGTCCACCATCCAGAACAGTCTTCTGGACGAAAGGCGGCTCTTCGGAGCCGCCTTTTTGTTTTGCCGGGTTGCTTTACCGGCCGGTCCCCGAAGGGCAGGCGGCTCAGCACCCGGCGGGCATGACGGCCTCGTCCGTCAGCATCACTTCCATGCGCGAGCAGCGGGGGATGGCGCGATAATAGGGGTCGGGGCGCAAATTGAGGCGGCGGCGCACCTCATGGATAGGCTGCGGTAATAGCGCTGGAAAATCCGCATGCAGAAAGTCGGGGCTTGCCGTCGCCATCGATCGTGCATGAGCCATCACCTCGCCGACGGGCCATGACGGGCGCTCTGAGCGCACTTTCATGCCGATGGCAAACGCGATCAGCGCATTGCCCCGGCCCGCGCCATGCTGGTGAACGAAAGCGAGGATCGCCGCCTCGCCGAGCGCATCGCGGTCATAGCCCGTCAGCGGATGCATCAGGTCGTGCAGCCAGTTCAGCGTGTCGATAAACCGGAAAAGCTCGGGGCTGATCCTCGTCAACTCTTCCAGCGCCTCGCCACCGGCCTGTTCTGTTATCCGGGCGAGCCCTGCCGGGTCGAAGCCATTCGCGTCCAGATGCCGCGCGAAATGCCAGCCGAGACTGCCGGCGGGCAGGGACCGCAGTGCTGGCAGGTCACCGAGGGCGCGGCGGATGTAGTCAGGATCGGTTGCCAGTTTCCGGCCCATGGGAGAGTCGGTAAACCGCCGCGCTGCAGGGATCATGGTCGCCCCGTGCAGGTGACGGAAAACCAGATAGCCTGCCTCCGTGTCTTCCTTGTTGCGCAGCACGCGCAGGATCGCCGCGATCGTGCCTGGCAGGTTCACGGGCTCATAGGGCATGCCTTCGCAATATTTCGTTCTCGTTCTCGTTCTCGTTCTTGTCACAGGCGCTCTCCTTGCGATCCCCGGATAGTACACGAAAATCAAGAAATGAACAATGTTCATTTCGTAATGATCAGGTGAATTTGCTCCCGCAATTTCCAAACCCGCCTTTTTGTTCGGCGGCGCTATCTGTATGATGTGCCTTAAGCGACAAGACGGAGGAAAACCGATGCCCAAGCTATCTCGCCTGACTTTGAGCCTGCTCGGCCTTTCCGCCATCGGGCTTGTCGCGTGCGGCCCGAGCGAGCAGGACGCCGCCGACCCCCTCGACGCGGAGATGGACCAGGCGGCAGACAGGCCGGCCGATTTCGACGACATGGACGATGTGGACACCTCCGACGCCTATGTATTCCGCTGCGGCGCAGCGCAGGTTGCCGTGCGTTTCCAGGGTGTCGAGCGCATGGAAATGACGGTTGGCGATCAAGTCTACACGATGTTCAGCGTCGTCTCGGGTTCCGGCGCGCAATTCCAGTCTGCAAACGATCCGAACACGGTGTTCTGGACCGAGGGTGATTCGGCCATGCTGACGCTGGCGGGGGAAGATTATCCCGAGTGCACCCTTGTCAGTGAGCCGGAAGCGGTCGAGACAGGGGCAGTCGATACCAGTGCAGGCACAGGTGATCCCTATGCTGATGCCAGCGCGGGGCTCGGCGGCAGTGAATGGGTCGTGGAAGATATCAATGGTGGCGGCATCATCGATTCGTCCCGCGCGACCCTGACCTTCGGGCCGGATGGCCGCGTCGCCGGCATGGCGAGCTGCAACAATTACAATGCCAGCTATGAAGCCGGAGAGGGGACGCTGACGGTCGGTCCGGCCGCGGCAACCCGCAAGATGTGTGCCGAGGCGCTGATGAATCAGGAAACTGATTTCCTCAACGCGCTGGAAGGGATCAGCTCCTGGCAGATCACGCCTGAAGGGGCGCTGGAGCTGTCCGGCGACGACGTCTCCATCATCGCCCGTCGATAGAGCGGTTCCCGGTAAAGCGGAAACCGGGTTCACCGTAAGGAAACGCGACCAACAAGGAATCCAGACCCTTTCAGCGCTGCGACAGAACGCTGAAAGGGCCTGGCCTCGATTACTTCTTCACCTTGCTCATCAGCTCGATAAGTTCATTGAATTTCCTGCGCTGCGCGTCCTCGCTGCCCGACGCGATGGCCTCGGCGATGCAATGGCTGGCGTGATCCGACAGGATCGCGTCTTCGACCCTGGACAGGGCCGCCTTGACCGCCGCCATCTGGTGCAGGATGTCGATGCAATAACGCTCCTCCTCGATCATCTTGGAAACGCCATTGACCTGCCCTGCGATGCGGGAAAGGCGCTGCGTCAGTTTTGTCTTGTCGTAATGCACTAAAGATCCATCCATCGCTACGATACCCCTCTAGGGTATCTCGGGGCGGGGTGCAAGAACGGCCAGCGCCCGCCCGTTTCGACAGCCGATCCGGCTCGCTTTTTAATTACGAATGATTTAGTTGTGCTGGCGCCTGCGCTGATATTCTAATTCTTTCGTATTTGCGAGAAGGAGGGTTTTCCATGTTCACCAGGATGATGGCCGGAATGGCGATCGCCGCATCCGTCGGGGCTCTGACCCTGGCGCCACTGAGCGCTCACGCCGACGACGAGGGCGGCTACAAGCTGCTTGCGTCCAGCGTCAATGACGACAAGACATGGGTCGTGGTCGACACCGCAACCGAGACCACCGCCATTGCTGAAAAGAAAGGCGGAGAGGTCAAAGTCTTCTCCGGCGCGGAGGCCGAAGCGCGGCTGGCGGCGGTCTATGATGCGATGCCCGGTACCGACATCGTCGCGTTGAAGGACGGCTCGGACCTGCGCATCGTCACCGCCGACGGCAACCACAGGATCAAGCTGGTTGAACCCGGCGCCGGTGATGGCATCGATGTCGAGGTCGAGAAAATGCTGGAAAAAGCCGGTCTCGACATCGCGGGCGATATCAGTGTCGATACCGATGACGGCCAGAAAGTCATCGTCATCAAGACGCTGAAATCCGGCAGTGGCGACACCAGGGATGTGACGGTCGAGGTCATCAAATCCGGCGACCGCAGGAGCGATGACCTCATGGAAATGCCGGCGCCACCCACGCCACCAGATGCGCCGTTGACGGATGAAGACGGCGAGAAGGTCACCGTCAAGACGGGTCACAAGATGGTTGTCAATGTCGACGGCGAGGACGGTGACAACCGGTCCTTCACGAAGATGACCGGTGTCAGCAAGCAGGATGCCGTGGCATTCATCGACGACATCGAGGACCTGACGGCGCGCGAAAAAGACGAGATGAAAGCGGCTCTTTCTCTCTAGATCAGCCTGCGTTCAAATGGACTCATTTGAACGTGGCAAGCTGATCGACTTCAATGATGTAGAGCAGCTTTGTGCGCCCCGCTGGGCGCACGACGCTCTCGGGCGTTTACCGCATCATGGCACGTCCCCTTGAAGCACCCCGTGCCATGATGACACCGCAGACCCTGTCCCGGCCACCCGGGGCAGGGTTTTTTGATGCCTATCCCTGCCGGAAAAGGAAGCCGATCTGCGTGTCGCCGAAGATACGGCGGTCATCCTCGACATATCCGCCGGGTACGGACGGCTCCTCGCGGGTGGATTGCTCGACGATGACCAGGGCGCCCTCGATCAGCCAGTTGCCATCGCGCAGGGCGGCGAGCGCCGGACCGGTCAGATCGCTCGTGCCCGTCCTGTTGTAGGGCGCATCGAGAAAGGCGATATCGAACCGCGCGCCGACGCCGGCCGGCTTGGTGCCAAGGTCGGTCGCCGAGCGGCGGTGGATACGGGTATTGCCGAACAGGGACAGGGCCTCGACATTGTCGCGGATCACGCCGCGCGCCTCGGCATCGGTTTCGACGAACAGGCAGAAGCCCGCCCCGCGCGACATGGCCTCGAGGCCCAGCGCGCCGGAGCCTGCGAAGAGATCGATGACGCGCAGGCCGTTGAAATCAAGCCCGCGTCCATTTTCCAGGATATTATACAGGCTCTCGCGCACGCGATCCGTCGTCGGACGGGTCGACAGGCCCTTGGGGGCGATCAGCCCACGGCCCTTGTGGGCGCCACCAATGATCCGCATGCTTCAGTCCTTTCCTTCACGCCCGATAAGCCCGGCGCCGACAATCCAGCCCTCTTCGTCCAACACGTCCCGCACAGCCTTGCCGTCAAGGCCAGCGGGGCGCTCCAGCAATGGCCCGAACCGGTCGGCCTTGTCGAGGCGGGCAAAGACGGAAGCGAGCGTGCGCACCTGCGCGGCGTCTTTCACTTCCCCGTCATGCAGGGTGACGGGAAAGGCGGAGGGGTAGATTTCCGCCAGCGTCACCTGTGACGTGAGCGTTTCGGCAAAGCCGGTCTCGAATGGCCAGACGACGATGTGCCGCTTCAATGCGGGGTCGCGGCGCAGGGCCTCCAGCCTGGCGATGCCCAGCAGCGACTGGCTGCCAACCGCGCCGGTATAGGCGAGCTTCCACACCGGCTGTGCCCCTTGCATGACCGTCTCGGCCCGCCGTTTTTCGGCGATCCCGTCGGGCATTCTACTAGGGCGCTTCGGCCCCAGCCCGTCATAGGTCCGCCCCGCCGGATGGCCCCAGAACGGGCCGCCATGGGCGCGATCTGCACCAAAACAGGAGCGGTTGAGGAAGGCGGCGACATCGAAGCGGTTGGACGCGTTCTGCGCGTCATCCTCGATCAACTCGCCGAGTACCCGCCACAGGGCCCGCCAGTCGGCCCTGCCTGTCACCGCCCTGGCCGTTCCGGCGGGATAGCCAAAGGCAAAGTCGAACCCGGCGAAGAGCCGCCTGCCGTCGGTCACCGCTGCCAGGCAGGCCGCCCTGATGACAGCCATTGCGTCATGGCGTGTGCGGACGTTTTCAGGCATTGTGGTCGAGATACGCCCATTCCGGCGGGTCGCTGTGGCGATCCAGACCGAGTCCTTGCCCAGTTTGGGGCCATTGGCCGCCGACCAGTCGCAGACGAGATACTCGTCGAACAGCGGCATCAGAAATTGAGGCCCTCGCTCAGCTTCGTGCCCAGCTGTTCTTTCAGCATCTTGGCCTTGACCTCTTCCAGCGCGCCGACCGGCAGCTTGCCGAGCTGGAACGGTCCGTAAGCGGTTCGGATCAGCCGGTTCACCTGCAGGTTCATGTGGCGCATGACATTGCGGATCTCGCGGTTCTTGCCCTCGCGGATCGAGACCGTGACCCAGGCATTGTCGCCCAGCTGCTGGTCGAGGGTTGCCTTGACCGGGCCGTATTCGACGCCGTCGACAGTGACGCCATCGGCCAGCTTGTCGAGCTGCTTCTGGGTGACCTTGCCCCAGGCGCGCACGCGATAGCGCCTGATCCACCCTGTGGAAGGCAGCTCGAGCGCCCGGGCGAGGGCGCCATCGGTCGTCAGCAGCAGCAGGCCCTCCGTCGTCAGGTCGAGGCGCCCGACGGAGATCACGCGCGGCATGCCCGCGGGCAGCGTGTCGAACACGGTGGTGCGCCCCTGCGGGTCCTTGTGGGTGGTCACCAGCCCGTCCGGCTTGTGATAGCGCCACAGCTGGGTCTTCTGCGGGGCACCGACCCGGGCCTCGTCGACGCGGATGTCCTCCGTCCCGGTCACCTTGAACGCCGGTGTGTCGAGCACGACGCCATTGACGGAAACACGGCCCTCGGCGATCAGGGTTTCGGCATCCCGGCGCGAGCATACCCCGGCATGGGCGAGATATTTCGCAATGCGGTCGCCCTGCGGCGCGTTTTCATCGGTCATGAGGCAGCCTTCACTTGTCAGGCTGCGACTTCTGACCGATCAGGCGCGCAATCGCAAGGGCCACGATCGGGCTGCGGTCGGTCAGGCGGCGTCGGAGAGCGGCGACGTGTTCGCCTTGGCAAGGGCGGTTTCCGCCTTGCCGGGCCTGACCAGCAACAGGACGGCGATGCCGCTGAGGGCCAGCACGATCGTCGTCGCCAGACCGCCTTCGGGACCGGTCGCGCCGCCGGTGAACAGCTGAGGCCCTGTCGGCGTGACCGTCATCAGCTTGTCGGACCCCAATTGCATGCCGGATACGGAAAATCCGAAAATGTCGCCCTGGGCGAAGTTCCAGATGGCATGGTAGCCACAGGCCCCCCATAGGCTCGCTTCGCGCAGGCAATAGAAACAGACGAAAAGGCTGTAGAGAATGAGGTTGATGAAGAAGAGCGGTGTCGTGTTCGGGTTCATGCCATGCATCACGGAGAAGAACAGCGACGATGTCAGCAGGGCGGCGATCAGGCCATAGCGGATGCCGATCGACTGGAACAGCACGCCGCGTGTCACCAGTTCCTCGGTCGAGCCCTGCACCGACCAGCCGAGAATCAGGACGACCAGCGGTATCACCGCAGCCCAGCTTGGCGGGATGCTGACCGGGGACATCTCGGCCATGCCGGCCCCGGTCAGGCCGAAGGCGATCAACGCCATGGCAACGAGCGCCATCAGGCCGCCGCGCAGGAACAGGCCGAAGCCCTTGAGCGGATTGCCAAGGCCGAAAGAGGCAAGGGAGCGCTTCTCGACCAGCGTGACCCAGAGGATCACGATGATCGCCGTGAAGATGAACCCGCTGAACAGCAGCAGCCCCTGCGCAATCGGGCCAAAGCTTGCGGTATCGAATTGCGGATCGGCGAAGTCGAAACTCTGGCCGGGGATGAGGCCGGCGGCCATGAGAGACACGAAAACGATACCGCCGAGGATCTGCCCGATCAGCGTGATGACGATGGCGAACAGGATATAGCCGATGAACAGGAATACCCTGGAAGCCGGCTTGTCGAAGAAAAGCCGGCCGCTTTTGGCCATCTCGAAGAAAATCTGATTGCGCATGGCGATGTTCCTGTTGGTGTGCCTCATTCTGGTCGAGTGTTTCTCATGAGCGCAAAAAAGGCAATCAGGATAAGGACGAGAGTGAGGCCGATGGCGGCGAGCGAAATGTCGCTCTGCGTGGCCTGCAGCCGCATCAGGCGCGGCGTCTGGTCCAGCGTCACGAACAGCCTATTGGGCGAGACATCGTCACCGATCGCCCTGATCCCGAAGACCTGGCTCTGGCTGAAATTCCAGGCCAGGTGAAAGCCCCACACGCCCCACAGGCTGTTCTCGGCGATGGCATAAAGACAGAGGAAAATCGCCAGCAGGAAGACACCTGCGAAATAATAGGCGTTCCCGATCCCGTTGCCGGCATGGGCGAGGGCGAAGACGACGCAGGAGACGACGACGCCGAGGATCAGCCCATGGCGTTGGCCGACCGTCTGTAACAGGAAGCCGCGGAAGATGATTTCCTCCGAGCCGGTCTGAACGGCCCAGGCCAGCGGCATCAGGGCAAGGGCGGCGAGGAGGGCGGTGAGCGGTACCTCGGCGGCCGCGATCTCCAGCGTTCCGGCACCGGTGGCGATCAGGATCGAGGCCCAGACGGTGACGGCGGCCATGGCGAACAGGACGCCGCGAAGACCCTTGCCGACGCTACCGGGATCAAGTCCCAGCGTGACGAATTTCCGCCCTTCCCACAGGCGCAGCCACAGCCACAGAAACACGAAGATGAAGGCCGTATAGCCGACCAGCATGAAGACGGCATCGGGCAGGGCGAAGGGGTCCGCCATTGCCGGGCCTGCGCCATCGCGCGCGTCAAGCTCGCGCTGATCGACCAGCGGCGAAAGCAGGAAATAGCCGACAGCGGCGCTGCCGATCATGCAGGCGAAGGCGACGATCAGGGCGACGAGCCCCGGCGTGCGTCTCTTCGCGTCCGATACGCGGTGCAAAAATGTTCCCGACCGCAACAGCTTGCCCCCCAAACCTTGCCCCCCAAACCTTGCTCAAGAGCTGGTCGCCTGCGATATAAGGGCGGTTTCGGGCCGCCGAACATAATCCACAGGTTGCAAGAATAGATGCAGGACGACAATGACTATATGCGCCTGGCGCTGGGCGAGGCAACGACCGCTGCCGGAGCCGGGGAAGTGCCGGTCGGGGCGGTTGTCGTCGCGGCCGATGGCGCCGTGATCGCCGCTGCCCATAACGCCCCGGTCGGCAGCCACGATCCGACAGCCCATGCCGAGATCAGGGCCCTGCGCGAGGCAGCCGGAAAGATCGGCAATTACCGTCTGACCGGCATGACACTGTTCGTGACGCTGGAGCCCTGTGCCATGTGCGCCGGGGCGATCAGCCATGCCCGCCTTGCGCGGCTGGTCTATGCCGCTGACGATCCCAAGGGCGGTGCCGTCGCGCACGGGCCCCGCTTCTTCGAGCAGCCGACCTGTCACCATCGGCCTGTGATCGAGCAGGGTCCGTTCGGCGATGAGGCCGCTGCGATGCTGAGGGATTTCTTTCGCGCCCGGCGCAAGCTGTAAATCGACTGCATCCGCCGCTTTCGGCCCGTGCCCGGTATCGTCATACTGGGGTAGAGCTGATTACCGGAGACATGACATGGATTTCGAGCATTCCCCCCGCGCCAAGGAGTATATCGAGAAGGTCCGCGCCTTCATGGAGACCCATGTCGAGGAGGGCGAGAAGGAATATTTCCGCCAGCTGGCTGAATCCTCCGCAAAAGGCGAGCGCTGGTGCGTCCCGCCGGTGATCGAGGAGCTCAAGGCGCGCGCCCGGGAAGCCGGGCTGTGGAACATGTTCATGCCGAACCCTGATTTCGGACCCGGCCTGTCCAATGCCGATTATGCGCCGATCGCCGAGCTGACCGGCCGCAGCCATATCGGGCCGGAAGTGTTCAACTGCGCCGCGCCCGATACCGGCAATATGGAAGTGCTGGAGAAATACGGCTCGCCGGAGCAACAGGAGAAATGGCTGAAGCCCTTGCTCGCAGGCGAAATCCGCTCTGCCTTCCTGATGACCGAGCCGGATGTCGCCTCCTCCGATGCGACCAATATCGAGACCGAGATCAGCCCCGACGGCGACCACTACATCATCAATGGCCGCAAATGGTGGTCGTCCGGCGCCGGCGATCCACGCTGCTCGATCTATATCGTCATGGGCAAGACGGACAAGTCCGCGGAACGCCATCTGCAGCAATCGCAAATCCTGGTGCCTGCCGATACGCCGGGCGTGAGCGTCAAGCGCCACCTGCCCGTCTTCGGCTATGACGATGCCCCGCACGGCCATATGGAGGTCGAGCTGAAGGACGTCCGTGTGCCGAAGGAAAACATCATTCTCGGCGAAGGGCGTGGCTTCGAGATCGCGCAGGGCCGCCTCGGACCGGGCCGCATCCATCACTGCATGCGCACGATCGGCGCGGCGGAACGGGCCCTGGAGCTGATGGTCAAGCGGCTCGGCACGCGCGAGGCATTCGGCAAGCGCATCATCCAGCATTCGATCTGGGAACAGCGGATCGCCGAGGCCCGCGTCGATATCGAGATGACGCGGCTATTGTGCCTGAAGGCGGCCTGGATGATGGACACGGTCGGCAACAAGGTGGCGCGCGGCGAGATCGCCATGATCAAGGTCGCCGCGCCGCGCATGGCGCTGAAAGTGATCGACGATGCGATCCAGGCCTTTGGCGGGGCCGGCGTGTCAGACGATTTCCCGCTCGCCAACATGTATGCGATGCAGCGCACCCTGCGCCTCGCCGACGGGCCGGACGAGGTGCATTGCCGCTCTATCGCCCGGCTGGAGATGAAGAAATACATGAACCACTAGATCGTTTCAGCATTTTGTGGAAACGCTGAAACGACCCAGACTCCTTGTTTGTCGCGTTTCCTGACGGTGAACCGGTTTCCACTTCACCGGGAAACGCTATAGGTGCGCCTGACCGCCTCGTGCAAAAAGGCCCGGTACCGCTGCCGGGCCTTTCTCCGTATGCGGTATAAAGTTATGCTGCCTTCACGACCGGGAAGTCGATGTCGGTCTGCGCGACATGGTTCACATAATTGGTGAAGATGTTCGCAATGACATTGGCGATCGTCTCGACGATGGCACCGTCATCGAGACCGGCCTCGCGGGCCTGTGCCAGCTGGGCGTCGGTGACGAAGCCGCGCTCGCGCACGATATCGGCGGCAAGGGACAGGATCGCGGCGAGGTGCGGGTCGGCTGAGTCCCCGCGCAGGTTGCGGGCAGCTTCTTCGTCGCCGACTTTCAGGCTCCTGGCGATGGCGGTGTGAGCAGAGGCGCAATAATCACAGGCGTTTTCACCGGCGACCGTCAGGGCAATCGCCTCGCGGGTCTTGGCGTTGAAAGAGCCCTTGGAGAGAGCTTCGCCAAAGCCGAGGCTGGCGGCAAGGACCGCCGGCTGGTTCGCCATGACGCGATAGAGGTTCGGCACCATGCCGATTTTTGACTTGATCGCGCCGAAAAGCTCTGCGGCTTGCGGGTTGGCGTTGTCGTCGGACAATTGGTTGATGCGGGTCATGTCTCGTTCCTTTCGGGTTGGCTTTCCGCCGGGCAACCTTTGCGTGGGCGGGAGCGGTTTGTTTCGGCTACCGTCGGCTTGTGCCCTCCGGTGAACAGGCATATATTAGTTACGGACCGTTCGGTAAATAACCAAATCGCACACGGCGTATCACGAACCGGTGTGCCGAAAGGAAGGCCAAGTCATGGGACGTCCGAGAGGCTTTGAGACGAGCGATGCCCTCAGCGCCATAACCGGCGTTTTCTGGGAGAAGGGCTATGAAGGCACCTCGTTGCAGGACATCGAGGCGGCGACGGGGCTGAACAAGCAAAGCCTGTATCGTGCCTTTGGCGACAAGCGCGGCATGTATACCGCCGCGCTCGACGGGTTCGCCGACGTGCTGCTCGCCAATGCCGGCCCGGCGCTGGAGGCACCCGGCACGGTGCACGAGCGCTTTGCGCGCTTCTATGATTTCTTCATCAAGGCCGCCGCCTCCGGCAATCGCCGGGGCTGCTTCCTGTGCAATGCCGCAACCGACCAGGCGCAACTGGACGAGGCCGCGCGTGCCTCGCTGCAGGTCGCGCTGGAAAAGGTGCTCACCGTCTTCGCGCGGGTGATTGCCGGGGACGCGCCAGAGCTGGACGAGCGGACTATCCGCCAAAAGGCCGAGGCGCAGTTGGCCTTTTATTTCGGGCTGACCGTCCTGATAAAGGCTGGTATGCCGGAGGATACATTGACCGCCGTCGCACGCCAGGGCGTGGCGATGATCTGAAGGAAGACCAGTAGAGTGAGCGCAACGAAACCCAAAGCCCATTTCATCGGCCTGTGCGGCGCCGGCATGTCAGCCGTCGCCCATCTGTTGCAGCGGCGCGGCTTTGAGGTGACCGGGTCCGATGACGGCTTCTACCCGCCGGTCAGCCACTACCTGACCCGAATCGGGCTGGTGCTGGAGCCCGGCTATCGCGCTGGCAACATCCCCGCCGATGTCGACCTCATCGTCATTGGCAAGAATGCAAAGCTGGTTCCCGAAACCAATGAGGAAGTTGCGCTTGCCCTCGATCAGTACAGGGACAAGGTCAAATCCTTTCCCGAAGTGCTGGCGGATTTATCGGCCGAGCGCGAGCGGATCGTTGTCGCCGGCTCCTATGGCAAGTCGACCCTGACCTCGATGCTCGCCTGGGTGCTGATCCATGCGGGGCGCGACCCGAGCTGGTTCATCGGCGCAATCCCGAAGAATTTCGACCATTCCTCCGGGCTGGGAGAAGGGGCGTTCGTGTTCGAAGGCGATGAATATCCGAGCGCCAACTGGGACGACCGGGCGAAGTTCCTGCATTATGATCCGTCTACGGTGGTTCTTACCTCCGCCTGCCACGACCACGTGAATATCTATCCTACGCTGGAGAACTATCACAAGCCCTTCGTCGCGCTCCTGCAAGGGTTAAAAGCCCGTAATGGCCGCCTGATCGCCTGCACCGGCGAGGACAATGCTCGCGCCTTCTACGAGGCCTATCCGGGAGAAAAAATCAGCTATGCGGTCGGTCGATCTGCAGACTGGACGGCGGAAGATATGAAACTCGGTGAGGTGTCGAGCTTCACCCTCGTCCATCAGGGCGAGGAAATTGGCCGCGTCGAAACGAGCCTGCTCGGACGCCACAATATCGAAAACATCACCGGCGCCGCGGCATGCCTGCTCGGCGGTGACCTCGTGAGGTTCGAGGAATTCCGCGCAGCCATTGCCCGCTATGACGGGATCGAGCGGCGCCTCGACCGCAAGACCGACAGGAGCGTGCTGCCGGTCTATGAGGGTTTCGGTTCTTCCTATGAAAAGGCGCGCTCGGCGATCACGGCGCTGAAGGAACACTACAAGCGCCGCAGGCTGACGATCCTGTTCGAGCCGCATACCTTCACCTGGCGCAACCGCGCGGCGCTCGCCCAGTATGCGACAGTGTTCAATGGCGCGGCGCGGATCTGGCTCTATGCCCCGCCAACCCAGGGCGCGGGCACTCACGACCAGGTCACGCTCGACGAGATTCACGCCGAAACCGTGAAACATTACGCCGATGTCCGCACCTTCGATGCGGAGACCTACAAGTCGATCCTGGCCGATGCCGACCCGGCTGGCGATGTCGTACTGATCCTGTCGTCGGGCAGTTTCGACGGCTTGCTCACCAAGGTCATCACCGAGGCGGAAGCGCGTTATCCCGTGTGATACCCCGCCTGTGGCCGGGTTTGCGGGAGTTTAAGTTAAATTATCCCCGCGCTTTCAACTGAATTTATATATCCTCCGTGCCCATCTGGTACTATCATGACGGGAGGAGAGAGGTCATGCCACTATCGAAGCATGTATTGCTCATTCATGGCTGGAGCGCCCGGCGCTCTTCCATGGAGGATGTCGCCCAGCTGTTGCGCGATACGGGTTTCAATGTCGTGCCGATGCTCCTCGGCGAGTATCCCTCCCTCTATGACGATGTGCGGGTGGAGGATGTCGCGCGGCGGATGAGCAAGGTCATCGCCGGGCTGCAAGCCGACGGTACGCTGGCGGCGCAGTTTCATGTCATTGTCCATTCCACCGGCGCCTTCGTCACCCGCGAATGGATCGCCGATCTGTTCGCTGCCGGAAAACCCGTCCCGGTACAGAACTTCCTGATGCTGGCGCCTGCCAATCACGGCTCGCCGCTGGCCACCTATGGCCGCTCGGCGCTGGGCCGGATGCTGAAATTCAATTTTTCCCGCGGCTTTCAGAGCGGTGAGGAAGTGCTTCACGCGCTCGAGCTCGGCTCCGCCTATCAGCAGCAGCTCGACCTGCGCGACCGGCTGTCGCGCGATGGCGATACGGCAAGCCCCTATGGCAATGCCGCCACCAAGGTCCGGCCCTATGTCATCGTCGGGGCGCAGCCGATCGACGGCACGACCATCCTCAACCAGAATGGCTGGGATGGCACGGTGCGCATTGCAGGCGCCAATTTCGATCCGCGCGGCGTGACGGTCGACTTCACGAAAGACAAGCGCAACCCGCAGATCAAGGGGTGGACCGTGCGCGGACCGGAACGGACCGCCTTTGCCGTGCTGCCCGACCGCACGCATCTCACCATCCTCAACCCGACCCGAAACTCCAAAAGCCTGTCGGACGATCCGGAAATCCGCGACCGCTTGCGTAAAATGATCGTCGAGGCTCTGAGCGTCGAGAATGCCGCGCAATACAACAAGGTGCAGGCCGCGTGGCAGGCGGTGAACGATCACACCCGGCAGCTGGCCCAGAGCGGCGCTGAGGCCGAAGCCCTGCGCCAGCGCGTCCTGAGGAAGGAAGGCGACCGCATCCCATCGCGCTATAACGAGCATTACCAGATCGTGCTTGATGTGAAGGACGATACGCCCTTCCCCATCGGCGATTATTTCCTGTGGCTGACGGCGCCGTCGCGCAACGATCCGGCCCGGGGGCTGAAGTTCAGCGACACCATCACGGCGGCGGAGATAAAGGCGCATACGGACGTTCTGCGCAATGTCCATGTCAACCGCCGCGCCCCGCACCGCCGGGTGCTGCATCTCGACCGGATGGAGCTGAAGAAGAAGGGCGGGTTCTTCGACACGCTCGACTATCGCCGCGAGCACCTGTTCGTTGCCGGGATCACCGTCTCCGCCAGCGGCTCGAAGATTTCCTTCTTCGATGGCGATGCGAAACACGGCTCCGGTTTCATTCCGCTACGGGCGGAGGAGACCAATAGCGACTACAATCACGATGACCGGTTCCTGCGCCGTTATGCGACCCATTATATCGAGATCATCGTGCCGCGCATCGCCGATGACGATGTCTTCTCGGTCGAGCCTTATTCGGGTTGAGCGGCGGCCAACCCCGCTGCACGGCCCGTGGCGAGGCAGGCGGTAATGAGATAGCCGCCGGTCGGCGCGTCCCAGCCGATCATCTCCCCGGCGCAATAGACCCGTGGCAGGGCGCGCAGCATCAGCCTCTCATCGAGCGCCTCCCACGCAACGCCGCCGGCAGTAGAGATCGCCTCGTCCATCGGCCTTGCGGCAGCGATGGGCACCGGCAGCGCCTTCAGAGACCGGGCGATGGCTTTGGTGTCGGTCATCACCTCCGGCGGTGTCAGCTCGCGCAACATACCGGCTTTGACGCCGGTCAGGTTCAGCACCTTGCGCATATGGTTCGACAGGGACTGTTTCCCGCGCGGGCGGGCAAGGCGATCCTCGATCTCGCCGAGCGTCAGGTCGGGCAGCAGGTCGAGGATCAGGGTCGTGGTGCCGGTTTCGGTCAACTGATCGACCAGCGCGGAGGACACCGTATAGACCGCACTGCCCTCGATGCCGTGGCGGGTGACGACGAACTCGCCGCGCACGATGTCATTGTTCACGTGCAACGCTACCGGTTTGACCGGCTCGCCGCCATGCCTGCCGATGAAATGCTCAGACCACGCCACATCGAAGCCGACATTGGACGGGCGGAACGGGGCGAGAGCTATGCCTGCCTCACCAAGAACCGGTGCCCATTCGCCATCCGATCCCAGCCGCCGCCAGCTCGCGCCGCCCATGGCGAGGATCACCGCATCCGGTCGCGCCGTCACCGGGACGCCCTCGCGGGTAAAGGTCAGCGTGCCATGGCTCCACCCGATCCAGCGATGGCGCATGTGAAACGTCACGCCCATATCGGTCAGCCGCGCCACCCAGCGCCGCAGCAGCGGCGAGGCCTTCATCGCTTTGGGGAAGATCCGGCCGGAGGAGCCGGTGAACCACTCCGTTTCCAGCCCGTCCATCCAGGCGGTCACGTCCTTCGGGCCGAAAGCGTCGAGGAAGGGCCGCAACCGATCTGCCGATGCTCCGTAGCGGGACAGAAAGGTCTCATGAGCTTCCGAGTGGGTGATGTTGAGCCCGCTCTTGCCCGCCATCAGGAACTTGCGGGCAAGCGTCGGCTTCTGGTCATAGACATGCACCTGCGCGCCCGCGCCAGCGGCGGCTTCGGCGGCCATCAGTCCGGCAGGGCCGCCGCCGATGATCGCGATGTGTCTCGATGAACTCATGAGATGGGGAGTGTTCCATACGCCCTACCCTGTCAAGGGCAAAGCCGCTTCACGCCGCCTCCGGCATCCTTGACCGGATAAGACGTATGGAAACCTTGGGAAGACTCTTTTCCGATGATGAGCGCTTCACGCCCCCGCCTTCTTCGCAAACGCCCAGCCGGCCTGGCCCAGCATCGGCACGACCGCACCATATTTCGCGGCATTGGTCGAGGAGGCATTGCCCTGCAGGGCGCGCTTGTAGACGCCCTGCACGATGCCGGAGAAGCGGAACAGGTTATAGGCCATGCAGAAGTTGAGATCGGGCAGGGCGGATCGTCCGGTCGCGGCGCAATAGCGCTCTGATGCTTCTGCGATGGTCGGGATATTCATCGCGTCGAAATCGACATCGGAATAGCCGAGCGTCGTGATCTGCGGCATTGACCACGGCATCAGGAAGTAGGAAAAATCCGCCAGCGGATGGCCCAGAGTCGACAGCTCCCAGTCCAGCGTCGCAATGATGGTCGGCTCCTCCGGTGCATAGATCAGATTGTCGATCTTGTAATCGCCATGGACGATGGTGGTCTCGTCATCATCCGGCACCGCGGTCGGCAGCCACTCGATCAGATTGTCGATCTCCGGGATCGCCGTCGTCTCCGCCGCCTTGTATTGCTGGGTCCAGCGTTCGATCTGGCGGGCGAAGTAATTGCCCGGCTTGCCGTAATCGCCGAGACCCGCTGCCTGATAATCGACCTGGTGCAGGCGCGCGAGATTGTCGATCGCCTCGTTGAACAGGGCGCGGCGTTCTTCCGGCGTTGCATCGCCGATTACCTTGTCCCAGAAGATGCGCCCCTCGACCATATCCATGACGAAGAACATCGTGCCGATGACGCTATCGTCCTCACACAGAACATGTGTCTTCGGCACGGGATAACCCTGGGCCCCGAGCGCGGTCATGATGCGGTATTCGCGGTCGACCGCGTGGGCGGACGGCAGCAGTTTGCCCGGCGGCTTGCGCCGCAGCACGTATTTCTTCTCCGGCGTTGTCAGCAGATAGGTCGGGTTCGATTCTCCGCCGGCGAACTTGGCGACGCTCATCGGTCCGGCAAATCCGCCGACACGGCCTTCGAGATAGCTGGCCAGCGCCTCCTCATCGAATTTCAGGCGGTCGGGTGTCTCTATCGTGCCGGTGGACATGCGGGTCTCCTTTTGAGAAAACCTATTCGCACCCTGCATACAGACGCAAGCCGTGGGTGCAGTTGGTAAAAGGAGGGCTGATAGCCCATGAATGGAGACGGAAAAGGCGCGGTCTCGCTGGAGACGGCCTTCACCCGCGAAATATTTGCAACGGTGCGCGACATCGATGTGCTCGGCCATGTCAACAATGCCGTCTACCTGCGCTGGGTGCAGGATGTCGCCGTGCGCCACTGGCGCAAGGTCGCGTCGCTGGAATTGCAGGAGCAGGTGATCTTCGTCGTGCTGCGCCACGAGATCGACTATCGCGACCCGATCACCACGGGCGAAAAGGCGGTCATCTCGACCTGGCTCGGCAAGGCGAAGGGGCCGCGCTTCGACCGCTATGTCGATATCCGCAAGGAGGGCGCGTCGAAATTCTCCGCCCGGGCGCTGACGACCTGGTGCATGAAGGACAAGAAGACCGGCCGCCCGTTGCGCATCACCGACGAGATCTTTGACATTTTCGGCCTCGACCCGGCGGCCTTCCGGGAGTGACCGGCAGGCGCGACGCATGACAGTTTCGAGAGAGGCGTTGCATGTAGACGCTGCGCGCCCTATTTCCCGGGAAACCCGCAAACAGGAGCGTTCCCATGACCGACAATACCGAAAAAGCCATACTCGCCGGCGGCTGTTTCTGGGGCATGCAGGATCTCTTGCGCAAGGTGCCGGGCGTGCGCCAGACCCGCGTCGGCTATACCGGCGGCACGGTCGACAACCCGACCTATGACCAGGTCAAGACCGGCCAGACCGGTCACGCGGAATCGATCGAGATCACCTACGATCCCGCCGTCGTTTCCTATACGAGGATCCTCGAATGGTTCTTCCAGATCCACGATCCGACGACCAGGGACCGCCAGGGCAATGACCGTGGCAGCCAGTACCGCTCGGCGATCTTCTATACCGACGAGACCCAGAAGAAGATCGCAAGGCAGGTGATCGACGCGGTGGAATCCTCCGGCAAATGGCCGGGCCGGGTCGTGACCCAGCTGGTGCCGGCGCCGACTTTCTGGCAGGCGGAGGATTCCCACCAGGATTACCTGGAGCGCTATCCCAACGGCTATACCTGCCATTATGTGCGCCCGGACTGGACACTGGACAGCGCCAAGGCCAGCTAGGCAAGGCAGGCCGGCACTCGCCTTCCTTCTCGAATTGCCTATCTTTGAGGGTATCGAGAGAGAAGGAGAGGCGGCATGGCCGAGACGAGAATTTCGCAGGACATTATCAGGCTCTATGATGCCTTTACCCATGGCACGATGAGCCGGCGCGCCTTCATGGCGAAGCTGACCGTGCTGACGGGGTCAGCCGCTGCGGCGGCGGCCTGTGTTCCGGCGCTCCAGAACAATTATGATTCGGCGGATGTCGCCGGTGCCGCCGAGGCGATGGCCGACTACAAGTCGACCGTCACCTACCAGGCGGATGTGCCGGTCTCCGGCACGCTGTTCACGCCTCAAACCAAGGGCCCGTGGCCGGCGGTGATGGTCATCCACGAGAACCGCGGCCTTAATCCGCATATTGAGGATGTCGCCGCCCGCGTCGCACAGGCGGGGTTCCTCGCCTTCGCACCGAACATGCTCTCGCCCTATGGCGGCACGCCGGAAAGCCAGGACGCGGCGCGGGACATGATCTACCAGATCGAGACGGAGACGGCGACGAACCGGTTGCTCGCCGGGCTCGACTATCTGCGCACCATGGACGCGGCGACCGGCAAGGTCGGGGCGGTCGGCTTCTGCTGGGGCGGCGGTCAGGTCAACCGCCTCGCCGTGCGCGACCCGCAGCTCGATGCCGCCGTCGCCTATTATGGCAGTCAGGCCGATGCCGCCGACGTGCCGCAGATCGAGGCACCGCTGCTGCTGCATTATGCCGGGCTCGACGAGCGCATCAATGCCGGGATCGAGCCCTATGAGGCTGCCCTCAAGGCGGCAGGCAAGAACTACACGATCCATATGTATGAGGGCGTCAACCACGCCTTCAACAATGACGCCAATGCTGCACGCTATGATGCCGACGCCGCCGCGCTGGCCTGGCAACGGACGATCGACTTCTTCGAGGAACATCTGCGCTGAGATCGAGCCATCTTGCGTGACCGGTCGGCAAGGCTTAAATTTCGCGTCCTTGATGGGGCCGTAGCTCAGTTGGGAGAGCGCGTCGTTCGCAATGACGAGGTCGTCGGTTCGATCCCGATCGGCTCCACCATTCGTAGACGGTCTGCCGAAGGCAGAAAAATCGATCCAGTGGATCGATTTTAGGCGGAGAATGCCCCTGCAGGGGCTCGTAGCCGGTCGGCCGTCAGGTCGAGCAAATAATCCAGTGAATTATTTGCAGGCAGAAAATGCCCCGCAGGGGCCTTCGCTCTGACGAGCTGAACCGCAGCCCACCCTGCCGTGTTCCCTGCCCATGCCAGACTCAGAAAAGCGCCTCTACGCCGTCTACATCAAGGGCAATTCAGAACCGGTCGAAACGACGTCGCCGGATATCCGTCAGTTCGATGACCGGCTGTTCCTTGTGCGGACGGAGCAGACGCGGTCCCAGCTCTATCACGCCGTCAAGCAGCGCACCAATCCGGAGACGCTCTGGGTCGCGCCGCTGGAGGAGCACCCGAAATTCAAGGGCATGGCCGAAGGCACGCTGAAATGGCTGCGCTCCGAATAGGGCTCACGGCGGAAACGTGACGCCTTTCGTTCCCTCTTGCCACTGATCGAATTTCTGCATGATCGCCCTGAACCTGTCCGAGGCGAGGAAGCGTTCCAGCCAGGCTTTCACACCCGGGATCGGCCGGGCGTCGAACCAGTCCTTGTCGACATGGGCATATTGGCGCACGAAGGGCAGGAGGGCCATGTCGGCGACGCTGACCTCCTCGCCGAACAGCCAGCCGCCGCGCCCGATCAGGCTGTCCCATCCGGCAAGGATCTCCAGCGCCGCGTCGCGCTGCTCTTCGGCGACGATATTCTCTTCCGGATAGCGCACGGGATATTTGTAGCGGTCGAGATGGCGCTTGAACGGGCCGTCATTTTCCACGATCAGTGCCTCGACGGCGGGGCGGTTCTCCCGCCATGGCTGCAGCCAGTTTTCAGGATCGCTCTGGCGCAGGGCCCAGAACATGATCTCGTCGCTCTCCTCAATCACCCGGTCGCCCGCAACCAGCACCGGCACCGTGCCCTTGGGGCTGGCCTCCAGCATGGCGGGCGGCTTGTCGCGCAGCACCACCTCGCGCAATTCAACCATCAGCCCACTGACGGATAGTGCCAGCCGGGCGCGCATGGCATAGGGGCAGCGGCGGAAGGAATAGAGGACAGGCCTAGAAGTCATCGATCTCCTTGTAATCTTTCACTTCAACTTTTTTCTTCTCCGGCTTTTTGCCGATATGGGTCTCACCACGCTCTTTTGCCAGCTGCACTTGTTTCTGACGCTCGGCGAAGCGGGCGAGTTCCACTTCACTGCGCTCACCGATGCAGTGCGGGCAGGACAGGCCGGGGCGGTAATGCTCCGATGCCTTGTCCTCTGCCGAGATCGGCATGCGGCAGGCGTGGCAAAGATCATAATCGCCGATTTCGAGGCCATGGCGCACCGACACGCGATTGTCGAAGACGAAACAGTCGCCGCGCCACAGGCTGTCATCCACCGGCACGGTTTCCAGATATTTCAGGATACCGCCTTTCAGGTGATAGACCTCGTCAAAGCCCTCGCGCAGCATCAGGCTCGAGGCCTTCTCGCAGCGAATGCCGCCGGTACAGAACATGGCGACTTTCGGCGTCTTGCCTTCGGCCTTCAGCTTCTCGACATAGGCCGGAAACTCCCGGAACGACGTCGTGTGCGGATTGTCCGCGCCCTCAAACGTGCCGATCGCGACTTCGTAATCGTTGCGCGTGTCGATGACGAGGACATCCGGGTCCATAATCAGCGCGTTCCAGTCGCCGGGTTCGACATAGGTGCCGACCTGCTCGTTCGGATCGACATCGCCCGCGCCGAGGGTAACGATCTCCTTCTTCAAGCGCACCTTCATGCGATAGAAGGGCTGTTCCTCCGCATGGGAATATTTTACCTCGAGATCGGCGAAGCGCGCGTCGCGTCGCAGCCAGCCCAGCACTTGTTCGATGCCATCACCCTGAGCGGCGATGGTACCGTTGATGCCTTCCTTGGCGAGCAGCAGCGTGCCGCAGACGCCAGCTTCTTCACAGGCAGCGAGCAACGGTGCGCGCAAATCCGCATGATCCGGCAGCGACACGAATTTGTAGAGGGCGGCGACGACCCACTGATTTCCTTCAGCCTCGGTCATTCTGTCTCAGGCATCCCGGGCCAGCATGCGCCAGCCGATATCGGTGCGGAAATAACCATCGGGCCAGTCGATCAGGCGGATCGCCTCATAGGCCCTCTCGACCGCCTCGCGCCCGTCCTTGCCGGTGGCGGTGATGTTCAGCACACGCCCGCCATTGGACAGCAGGTGCACGCCCTTGGCCCTGGTTCCGGCCTGAAAGACTTCCACGCCCGGAATGGCCTCAGCCGCGCCGATATTGCGGATCTCCGAGCCCTTCTCATAGGCGCCGGGATAGCCCTTGGCGGCATAGACGACGAGGGCGGCGGCTTCCTCCGACCAGGTGAAGGACTTGCCCGACAAATCGCCCTTCGCAGCGGCGAGCAGCACCGGCACGATATCGCTCTGCATGCGGCGCATCATGACCTGGCATTCCGGGTCGCCGAAACGGGCATTGTATTCGATCAGCTTCGGCCCGTCTTTGGTCACCATCAGCCCGGCATAGAGCACGCCGACATAAGGCGTGCCTCGGGCGCGCATCGCCTTGATCGTCGGCTCGATGATGCGCTCCATGGTCAGCTGCTCGATTTCGGGCGTGAAGACGGGTGCCGGGGAATAGGCGCCCATGCCGCCCGTGTTCGGGCCGGTGTCGCCATCGAAGGCGCGCTTGTGGTCCTGCGCGCCGATCATCTTCACGGCGCGGGTGCCGTCGGTGATGACGAAGAAGCTCGCTTCCTCGCCTGTCATGAATTCCTCGATGACGATCTGGGAACTGGCCGAGCCGAACTGGCCACCCAGCATGCTGTCGATCGCGCCATGGGCCTCGTCGATGGTCTCGGCGATGACGACGCCCTTGCCGGCGGCGAGCCCGCTCGCCTTGATGACATAGGGCGCGGTCATCTTGGCTAAATACTGCTTGGCGGCATCGGCATGCGTGAAGGTGCCATAGCGGGCAGTGGGGATATCAAATTCCGCGCACAAATCCTTCAAATAGGCTTTTGAGGTCTCGATCTGGGCGGCCTTCCGGCTCGGGCCGAAACAGGGGATGCCGTCGCGGGCCAGCCGGTCGGCGATCCCGGCGGCAAGCGGCGCTTCCGGGCCGACAACGACGAGATCGACAGATTTCTCTTTCGCAAAGCCAGCCAGCGCCTCGACATCACTGTCGGCGATGTCGATGCAGGTGCCATGGGCGGCCATGCCGGGATTGCCGGGCGCGCAGTAGAGCGTTTTGACCAGAGGGCTCTGGTCGATTTTCCATGCCAGCGAATGTTCGCGCCCGCCCGCACCGATGAGAAGGATTTTCAATGCCGGTCTCCGAAAGAATTAATATTACTCACCAAGATTTCACGTGATGCCTTATGCGCGCTCGGGCTAGGTAAAATCAATGGCGGAACACGGTAAATTTGCGGCCGACGCAGCCTCGCGCATCGGGGCCGACGGGGCGGGAGAGGCCGGGGAGAGCCGGTTCCGGCGGTGGGCCCCCTGGGGCGGGGCGATCATCGGCAATAGCCTGATCCTGTTGATCTTCGGGCTGGTATTGCGGGTCTCCACGCTGCCCGGCGTGCCCGATCCCGATGAAACGATCCCCGTCTTTGTCCTGACACCGGAAGATTTACTGCCCGAGCCCGAGGAAACGGCAGAGGATTTCACCCCGCCCCCCGAGCCAGAGGAGCCGGAATCGGCCGAGGCGAATGCCCCCGTCAGTCCTGCGCCCGAGATACAGGAGCCGGTCGAGGAACCGCCCGCGCCCGTGGTCGCCGAAACGCCGGAATCCGAAATCGAGGCAGACCCGCCACCGACACCGCGCCCGGCGCCTGCCGCGCCATCGCCTGCGCCACTGCCGGATGTCGACCTGCCACAGGCCCGGGCCGGCGGCCCTGCCGGCGTCGTCGCCCTGCGCTGCAATGACATTTTCTCGGACCCCGACAAGGCGGCGGAATGCGCCGGGCGGACCGAGATCCGCTCCGGCTGGACGCGCGGCGATGAAGACTGGTCCGGCATCGTCTCCTCCCTGCGCCGGGGCGGCATCGACGTGCCCGATGACGGCCCGCTGATCGGCCCGCCGACCGGCGACCTGCCCGAAGGCTCTGTCTGGTACGAGCCCTTCGACGAGGGCCTGCTGATCGGCCGCGACCGCGCCCGCTGGCTGCGCATTGAGCAAAAATTCGATGAATGGAAGGGGGCGAGCCAGGGCGTCAGCGAACAGATGAGCCCTGTCGACAATATCTATTCCGGTATGGGCATCGACACCCCATATTTCCTCGAGCGATGGGAGCCGAGCTGGACCCTGCGGGACGATCCTTACGTCGATCCGCAGATCATTGACGAGTTGATAGCCGACCGGGAGCGGGCCCGGCGCGAAGCGAGGGAAGAATGAGAAAGATTGTTTTCGGCGCGGTCTGCGCCATGGGTGTGCTGGCTGGCTGCAGCACGGAGCTCGACCGGCGGCAGGCCTTTATCCCGGACACGGAACTGCAGATGGTCGATGCTGACACGATGCGGGTTACCTACCGGCTTGATCGCCCGGCGCCGGGGCTGGCCTTTCGCCGGGTCACCGACGGCCAGCGGGCCGAACGCTGGGTGCCGCTCGACGAGGGCTTCGTGCTCAACCATGGCGGCGACCGGGACTATGTCCAGCGCAAGGATGGCGACTTGTTCACCGAGATCGCCTTCGACATCCCGGCGACCTTCATCCGCCTGCCGCAGGATTATTCGCCCTTCATGCCCTACAGGGATGGCGGGCTGCTGATCCATTCGGGCCGCTTCCAGGCCTGTGTCAGGAGTTGCGGCATCGTCGAGCAGGGGACGGTCTTTCCGATGCAACTGATCCCGGGCGAGGGCCAGCATATCATTCTCGACGGCGAGGTTCTCGATGGTCCGGTCCGCTGGGACGATGTCGATGACGGCACCATGGTCTATCTGGGGGCCGCGGAGCCGATCGAGACGGATTATGTCGTCGCTGTCGTCGATCAGGCCCTGCCAGCCGACCTCAGCACGGCGCTCGATGACCTCTTCCCGGCACTGATGGCTTATTACACCGAGCGCCTCGGCGCGCTGGAGAGCAAGCCGATGCTGTTCGCCGCCCTCGACCGGCATACTGAGGCCGATGGCAATCCCGATTCGAACAATTATTCCAACCAGGGCGGCGTGCTGCCGAACCAGGTGTTCATGCATATGAGCGGCGATGGCTGGCTGGAAACGGCGCAGGTGCGAGGGCCGCAGATCACTGGCTTCGTCGCGAAGTTTTTTGCCCATGAGGCGGCTCATCTTTTCCAGACCGGATCCGGCGCCGCGTTCAGCACGAATGACGCCTGGATCCATGAAGGGGGAGCCGAGGCCCTGGCCCTTGTCGCGCTGCGTGAATTGTCGGCGGCACCGGATGATTATCTCCGCCAGTGGCAAGAGCAGGCGGTCGACAATTGCCTGCTCGGCCTTGCCGATGGTGGCCTGCGCAGTGCCACAGAGCGCGATGTCTTCAATCTACATTATGAGTGCGGCATGATCATTCAGCTATCGGCCGATCAGGAAATCCGGCGGGAGGGCAAGGGGGATATCTTTACCATCTGGCGTGCCTTTCGCGGGCGCATCGCAGACGGCGAGCCCTGGAACGAGGACACTTTTCTCTCCGTGATCGAGGCGGAGGCGGGAAGAGAGACCCGCGAGCTGGCAGGAGATATCCTGAGTGGCAGCGAAATGGTAACGCGCGCGCGATTGCTCGCCGCGATCGGGATTTAAGGCGGGCATCGTGCCGGTCGGTTGACCGGATGCGGCGTTCCGGGGCAGGGTGAGGCTATGAGTGCGACCGCCAATATCAGGGAATATTCCGTCTCCGAACTGTCCGGCGATATCCGCCGGGTGGTCGAGGATTCCTTTTCCTATGTCCGGGTGAAGGGCGAGCTTGGCCGGGTGATGAAGGCCGGCTCCGGCCATATGTATGTGGATTTGAAGGATGACCGCGCGGTCATCTCCGGCGTCATCTGGAAGGGCAATGCGGCAAAGCTCTCCATCCGCCCGGAACAGGGTATGGAAGTGGTCGCCACCGGCCGCCTGACGACCTTCCCCGGCCAGTCGAAATACCAGATCGTGATCGAGTCGCTGGAGCCCGCCGGTGCCGGCGCGCTGATGGCGCTGCTGGAAGAGCGCAAGAAGAAGCTGCACGCCGAAGGCCTGTTCGACGAGGCGCGCAAGAAGCCGCTGCCTTATCTGCCGTCGGTCATCGGCGTTGTCACCTCGCCATCCGGCGCCGTCATCCGCGATATCCTGCATCGCCTGCGCGACCGTTTCCCCGTCCACGTCATCGTCTGGCCGGCGCTGGTGCAGGGCCAGGGCGCGGCGGCGCAGATCGTCAGGGGGATCGAGGGGTTCAACGCTCTGCCGGAAGGCGGCGCGGTGCCGCGGCCTGACCTGCTGATCGTTGCGCGCGGCGGCGGCTCGCTGGAGGATCTGTGGTGCTTCAACGAGGAAGAGGTCGCCCGCGCGGCGGCGGCCAGCGCCATCCCGCTGATCTCCGCTGTCGGCCACGAGACCGACACCACGCTGATCGACTATGTCTCCGACCGGCGCGCCCCGACCCCGACGGCGGCAGCGGAAATCGCCGTGCCGGTGCGCAGTGACTTGCTGGCCGAGCTTTACAACAAGGCCCGCCGCCTGACGGCGTGTACGGAGCGTAGCTTCGAATCGCGCCGGGTCGCGCTGATCTCCGCCAGTCGCGGACTGGGCCGTCCGGAAAAAGTGCTGGACATCCCGGCCCAGCGGCTCGACCGGGCCGAGGAGCGGCTGAGCGGGGCCCTGTCACAGCGACTGGAGCGGGCCGGCAACCGGCTCGGTCTCGCCGCTTCCGGCATCAGGCCGCAGGCGCTGCAGCTTGCCCTGCGCCAGCACCGCCGTCAGCTCGATCCGTGCCGGGAGCGTCTCGCCGCTGTCGGCCAGCGGTTCCTCGCCCGCTATGACGAGCGGCTGACCGGCACGTCGAAACTGCTCGACAGCCTGTCCTATAAAAACGTCATGCAGCGCGGCTATGCGCTGGTGCTGGATGGCGAGGGTCGCGTTCTGCGCTCGTCGGCCGAGCCGCAGGCCGGGCAGGCGGCGGAGATCCGGTTCCATGACGGCTCGCGCCGTGCGGTTTTCGATGGCGAGCCTTCAGCGACACCGGCAAAATCCCCCGCGAAAAAGCCAGCGGCGCCGCAAAAATCCGGCAAGCCGCCAACCCAGAAAACCCTGTTCGACTAGGCCCCCGTTCATGACCGATTTCAGCCTGTTTCTCGTCGCGATCATCATCGGCTTCTGCATCGCCATGGCAGGCCGCATTGCCCAGGGCTCGCGCACCTCGAAGGCCAAGGGCCAGCGCTACAGCCTGTGGCTCAATGCCGCCGGCGGCAGTGTACTGATCGTCTTGCTGACCGGCACGATCTGGCTGACGCTGGAGCCGCAGGTCGAGGCCCAGATCGCCCAGTGCGAAGCGATGATGGGCCCTGACTGCGACGAGGCCAATCTCGCCCTCGTCGCCGTACTGCTGATCGGCACCGGCGCGCTGATCCTCAATCTCGTCTTCTCGCTGGTCTTCAAGGTCATCCGCCAGCGCGGCGGTCGCGCGGGCTGAGCTTGCGGCCTATGACGGCGCGCTGCATGGCAGCAAGGCCTATACCTATGATATCTATAACCGGCTGAAGACGGCAATTCGCTGGTCTGGTAGTGAAGCGGCAGGCGGATGAGCCGGTGACTCATCCGCCCGCTGAACGGCTCGGCGATCTCCAGCGCCACACGTCGTTACCTGGTCGCCAACGAGCGCGGCTCGATCGTGCTGGTGCTGAACAATTCAGGGGGTGTGATCCGTCAGAACAAGTATCACGAATACGGCCTGCCGGATGCGAACAATCTCGGCCGGTTCCAGTATACCGGCCAGATCTGGCTGCCGGAAGCAGGGCTCTATCATTACAAGGCCCGCGCCTATCACCCCGGCCTCGGCAGGTTTATGCAGACCGACCCGATTGGCTATGCCGACGGCCTGAACATGTATGCCTATGTCGGGAATGATCCGATTAATGGGGTCGATCCGTGGGGCCTAGACACCATTTATATTAACTGTACAGGTGACAACTGCAGGGATAATTTTTGGGATACTTCATATGAAAATCAGTGCGAGTTTAACTGCTTTGACCCTTTTCAAGATCAAAGGTTTTGGCTTGATGCGTGGAATTCAACCGTCGATACGGTTATGGGGTCATTGGAAATGACCTGCTCCCCGTGACGCCCATGGTCAATAGGAAAAGCGCAAGCCGGTAAGCCCTGAGAAAAGCCGTCCATCGAACCGACTGCCCTTGCCGGCAATTGCCGGAGTAACTTGCATCTGAAGGGCTGTTTCCTGCGCCTGCAGCGTCACGCGTACCAGCTCGCCGCTGCGGTCATGGGCGGTGAAGGCAAGGCGGTCCTCGGTGCCTGCCAGTTGCCACACCTCTTCTTGCGTACCCGTCCATATGGCCGCGCCGGTCAGGTCGCGCAGAACCCTTTCGCCGGTGCCCAGTTCTTCCAGTATTTCCGCGCCGCTGCCGATCCTGCCGACAGAGCGCATGGTCCCCTGCAGCACCATTCATCTCCCTGAGCAGACGCAGGAGGAAATGGCGCAAAACTTCCCGCTGCTGTGCCTCAGTGATCGCGGCCTTCATCGCTTCGGCACCGGTTTGCAGACAGTGGAATTCTCGTTGGTCAGCCCCTTGTGCATACGCACGACAGCGAACCGCCCGACAGACACGATGATCCTGGTCGCGAAACAGGGTTTTGTCCCCCTCGCCAAGCCGCTCCGGTGCCGCTAGGATAGGCCCATGAACATTCTGAACTCATTCAAGAGCGGCAAGGCCGTGCTCGACTATCTCGATGGCGATTTCGACGTGATCGAGCCCGGCGCCTATGTCGAATGCGCGGTCACGGGGAAGAAAATCCCGCTCGAAGCGCTGAAATACTGGAGTGTGGACCGGCAGGAGGCCTATGCCGATGCCGCGACCGCAAACCAGGCCATCATCAAGGCGATGCAGGAGGACGGCAAATGGTAAGGCTTGTTTCGAGAATGCTGGCCGGTGCGGCAACAGCCGCCCTGTGCGTGACCATGGCGGCGGCCCAGGCCGATGACGACAAACTCGCCAATGGCGGCGACGCCATGAAAGCCGCGCTGAAGGCGGCGGGGTATCAGGGCGAGCCGGGCAAGGTCGAATCCTCGCTGAACGCGATGAAGGTCGCGTCCTTGCAACTGGACGACGCCAAGAGCGATGCGGCGCGGCCCGATGCCGCGCAGGTCGTCGGCGATCTCGTCCAGGGCGGTCTTGGCATCGGCCAGACCCTGCCCGGTGCCACCGTGCGCCTCGATGACCGCGACGTCGCCGTCGATGGCGAAGGGCGGTTCTTGCTTGGCTTCGACCGCGACCACCCCAAATCGGCCAATCTCGAGATCAAGCTGCCGGACGGGTCCCAGCGCAGTGTCGTGCTGGCGATCGCGCCGCGCGATTTCCCGACCCAGGCGATCGACGGCCTGCCGGACGACAAGGTCTCGACTTTTTCCGAAGAGGACCTCGAACGGATCCAGGCGTCGACGGCCAAGAAGGATGCCGCCCGCGCCGCGCCGAGCCGGCGCACGGCCTATTGGGCCAATGGCTTCCAGTGGCCGGTGACCGGGCCGATCTCCGGCGTATTCGGGTCGCAGCGTATCCTGAATGGCGAGCCGAAACGGCCCCATTCCGGTGTCGACGTCGCCGCACCGACCGGCACGACCATCGTCGCCCCGGCCGATGGCGTGGTGACGCTGGCAGAGACCGGCATGTATTTCGAGGGCGGTCTGGTCTTCATCGATCATGGCCAGGGTCTTGAAAGTGCGCTGATGCACATGTCGCGTGTCGTTGTCGAGGCCGGTGACGAGGTCAAGAAAGGCGATGTCATTGGCGCTGTCGGGGCAACCGGCCGGGCGACCGGGCCGCATCTGCACTGGTCGCTGAAATGGCAGGACCGGCTGGTCGACGCCCAGCTTGTCGTCGGCGAGATGCCGGAATCCTGATAACCGCATAGAAGCTGAATTGAGGCCTTTCATGATCCGTTTGCTGACACTTATCGCGCTTGTCTTCACTCTTGCTGCCTGTGGCGGCAGTGAGCCTGATTCCGCAACGCCGCCTGCCGATGCGCCGGCCGTCGACGCGCCAGCCGTGAATGGCAATAGCGACGATGCCACCGACGACGCGGCGCAGTCTGGCGGCAATGATTATCTGAATGCGGAAGGGCAGGACACAGGGGCGATGTGCGGCGGCCTTGCCGGGCTCACCTGCGCCAATGCGTCCGATTATTGCGCCTTTGACGAAGGCCAGTGCTGGATGCCCGACGCCTCGGGCACCTGTCAGCCGAAACCGGAAATGTGCACCCAGCAATATGAGCCCGTCTGCGGCTGCGATGGCGAGACCTATGGCAATGCCTGCGAAGCGGCATCCGCCGGTGTCAGCATCATGAGCCAGGGCGAGTGCGCCGCGGGCGGCCGCCAGACCGGCGAAGAATAGACCCACGCCCTATCAAGAATGATCACACCGGTTCGGCGCCGAGCAGTTTGGCCATGTCGGCCCGTTTGCCCATCATGTCGGCCAGCGTGTAGCGATCGAGCACGGCGAGGAATGCGCCCAGCGCCTCGCCCGGAAAGCCATCGAGACCGCAGGCATCGCGGAAACGGATCGTTGAGTTTCACCGATCGTGCCGAGACAGGGCGGGGTGCGCATGGCGTCGCCGGTATGGCGCGTCAGGGTCATGCAGCGGGCTCCATTCAGACTGCGACACTTTCGATAATATCCGTATCGATATTGCACCGTGTTTTCGCGCCAATATATGCATTGCAGTGGCATCTCTTGTGAGAGAAATCCGGCGGGCACCTACACTTCCAACGATGAAGGCGGTCCGTTCCGGCGGCCAGGCATGCTATAAAGGAGACCCTCATGCTAGACACGCCAGAAGTTGATCTGACCGTACACCATAAGCCGGCTGATTTGGCTGATCGTATCGCGCTCGCCTTTACCAAGCTATTGCGTTTTTGCGCGGATACGTTCTTCGCGAAGCGGTACGGCCATCGTGCCATCGTGCTGGAAACGGTTGCCGCCGTACCGGGCATGGTCGGTGCCACGCTCACCCATTTGAGATGCCTGCGGCGCATGTGCGACGACAAGGGCTGGATCCGTACCCTGATGGAAGAAGCCGAAAACGAACGCATGCATCTGATGACCTTCATCGAGGTCGCCAAACCGAGCCTGTTCGAGCGGATCGTGATCCTGGCGGTGCAATGGGTATTCTATATCGCCTTCTTCTTCCTGTACCTGATCAGTGCAAAGACGGCGCACCGCGTCGTCGGCTATTTCGAGGAAGAAGCCGTCATCAGCTACACCCATTATCTTGCCGAAATCGACGAGGGGCGTTCGCCGAACGTGCCCGCCCCGGCCATCGCGAAGCATTACTGGAAACTGCCTGATGATGCCACCTTGCGCGACGTCGTGCTCGTCGTGCGGGCTGACGAGGCCCATCACCGTGATGTCAATCACGGCTTTGCCAGTGAATTGGGCGGCATTGAGATCGACCACGAAAAAGTCGCGCCCTATCCATCCCATGCAGACGACATCCGCATGAGCGCCTGATATCCGGGACGATGACTGAGCCGATGAAGGCCGCAGGTTCGCCTGCGGCCTTTTTCAGTCTTCCCTGAACTGCAACGCGGCAAGCCGTGAGTAGATGCCGCCCCTGGTCAGCAGTTCCTCATGGGTGCCCTGCTCGACGATCTGTCCGCGGTCCATCACGCAGATCAGGTCCGCATCGCGCACGGTCGACAGGCGGTGGGCGATAGCGATGGTCGTGCGGCCCTCGGTCAGCCGTGCGAGCGCTTCCTGTACTTTCCGTTCGCTCTCGGCATCCAGCGCCGAGGTCGCCTCGTCGAGCAGCAGGATCGGCGCATCCTTGAGGAAGGCGCGGGCGAGGGCGATACGCTGGCGCTGGCCGCCGGACAAATTATTGCCGGCATCGCCAACCCGGGTCTGGTAGCCGCTCGGCAGGGCACGGATGAACTCGTCCGCCGCCGCCGCCTTTGCTGCGGCTATCACCTTTTCCTCGCTCGCCGCCCAGTTGCCGAAGCGGATATTGGCCTCGACGCTATCATCGAACAGGATCGCTTCCTGGCTGACAAGGGCGATATGATCGCGCAGGGATTTCAGCGTCAGCCCGCGCAGGTCCTGGCCATCGATGGTGATCGTGCCGGAGGCCGTATCATAGAGGCGGGGCAGCAGGTTGAAGATCGTCGACTTGCCGGCGCCGCTCTCGCCGACCAGCGCCACCATCTGTCCGGCAGGCACGGTCAGGCTGAGATCGTCGATCGCCGCCTCACCGCCCGGATAGGCAAAGCGCACGTCAGCAAACTCGATGCTCGCGCCCGTGCCGCCGCCGTTCAGCACCAGCTCCTTCGCGTCCGCCGCATCGGTGATTTCCGGCTTGCGGTCGATGACCCAGAAGATTCGCTCCAGCGCGGCAAGGCCTTCCTGCAGCACGGCGTTCAGCGTGCCGATGGACCGGGCCGGCTGGGACAGCAGCGTCAGGATGACGACGAAGGCGATCAGCTGTTCGCCGGTCAGGTCGCCGGTGGAGAACCGCCAGGCGGCGGTGCCGATCACGGCGGCAACGGCGATGGCGCCGACGACCATGATCATCGGGTCATTGGCCGCGCGCATCTGCACGAATTTGAACAGCAGCGCGTGGCGCTCCTCGAAGGAGGCATCGGCGCGGCTCTTCTCGTAGTCTTCAAGATTATAGGTCTTCACCATCCGCGCGCCGCGCATCGATTCGGCGAGCTGCCCGGTCATGTCGCCGATCTGGTTCTGCACGCCGCCGGCATATTTGCGCAGGCGCTTGCCGATCCAAGTGACCGGCAGGCCGATGGTCGGATAGATCAGCGCGACGATCAGGAACAGCACCCAGTCATACAGCGCCATCATGGTCAGCAGCACCAGCAGCCGGAAGATATCGCGGATCGCGTTCGGCACCCGGGTCAGGCTTTCGCGCAAGGTCGTCGTGTCATTGGTGAAGCGCGAGACGAGCTGGCCGGAGCCGTCTTCGCGTGTCTGGGCATAATCATAATTCAGGAAATTGCCGAACATCGCCTTTTGCAGGTCGCGCAGGACGCCGATGGCGGCGGCATTGGTCGACAGGGAATAGAGATATTGCGAGGCGGCGTTGAGGCACCCGGCAGTCAGCAGCAGCACCGGCCCCCAGATCATGACATTGCGTGGCGTCGGTTCAAGCGGGATGTAGTCCATGAAGGACCGCCCGCCATCTGCTGTAGCCTGCCGACCGGTGTCGAAGGAGGCGAACACCCATTCGATGATCACCGGGAACATCGCTTCGGCTGCGGCCAGCGTCACCATGAACAGGACGGCAGCGGCAAGCTGCGGCCAGTAGCAGACCATATAGCCGCGCCACAGCCGGGCCATCAGCGACAGGGAGACGCCTTTTCCCTTGTCTCTGGGTTGCTTCTCTGGCGGCTTATCGTCTTGCTTCTGGGCCACGCGTTCTCTTCAAAAAATGCCTTGTGAAACGGGACTTTGCGGCTGTCCGCACCGGTTTGCAACCGGCGCTTATTCCGCCGGGGCGAGGCCTGACAGGCCGTCGAGCTCGGAAAAGGCCGGCGGCGTCGCTTCCGCCTCCGACAGGGCGCGGCCTTTCACGACGATGATGCGCGGGGCGCCGAGGCGGGAGAAAACCTCGGAAAAGCTGCGGCCCCGGAAGATGACGAGATCGGCGGCGGCTCCGGGCTTCAGGCTGTTGGTCTCCTGCAGGCCGATGAGGCGATCCGGTACGGCGGCGACGGCATCGGCCCATGGTCCCCAGCTCATATCGGCATGTCCGATGCGAGCGGTCTCGCGGAAGACCTCGACAAGGTCGTGGTCGCCATAGGGGTGGAACGCATCGCGGCAATTGTCCGACCCGAAGGCGACCGCCACCCCGGCGGCGCGCAGCAAATGGATCGGCGCGAGCCCGCGATAGACCGGCGTCGAGGTGGCTTCGCGGCCCAGCAGGTAGATGTTGGTCATCGGCAGGGCGACGACACCGATGCCGGCCTCTGCGACCCGGTCCGCCACCCGCTGTGCCTCGTCTGCCGGTTTCAGCGACAGCGAGCAGCAATGGCCGCAGACAATGCTGCCCTGCCAGCGCCGGCGGATCGCTTCTTCCGCGATCAGGGACAGGCCGCTGGAGTCCGGGTCGAGATTTTCATCGGTGTGAAAATCGATGGGCAGATCATGGCGCTCGGCGAGATCGAAGGCGCGCCTGACCTGCGCCGCCGCCTCGGGCCCCGGATAAAGCACCGGGCCGAGCACGCCGCCATATTGCGCCGTCAGCGCCGCGACCTCCTCGCCATAGCCATCCATCAGCTTTGCCGCGCCGAGTGAGGCGCAGGGCTGCAGGGCGATGCGTCCGGCCCAGCTATCCCGCAAATCGGCGAAGGCCTCCCATGTCGGCTGGGTGCGGCCCTTCTGGCTGTCGAGATGGGTGCGAATCGAGCGCGTACCGTGGGCGAGGGCGCATTTCAGGGCGAATTCCATCCGCGCGGTGGCATCCTCACGGGACCATGGCGCGGTGCGGTCGGCCTTGGCCGCTTCCTTGGCGCCATTGAACGTTCCGTCGCGATTGGGCGCGCGAGCCCATGTCTGCGACTTGTCGATATGGGTGTGCAGATCTGCCATCCGGGTCCAGACATGGGCATTACCCGCCCGCACGGTCGTCGATTGCGTTTCCGGCGCTCCGCCCGTCGGCCAGATCGCCTCGATATCGCCATCCCCGTCAATATCGAGTATCAGGCGATAGCAGCCATCCTGCGTCGGTTTCAGGCCAAGTTTCGCGGCTACCGGGGGCGCGACCATGCCAATCGGGACAGTGGCATCGGTGAGGCGCCAGGGACCTGAGTCGGGGATCGACATCATGGGGCAGGCTTATTCCTTATGCTGCGGGGCGCACACCCTACCACAAGAATGACCCAGGCGCGTTTCTTTCGTGTTAAAGTCCGGTCGGCGGAGTATCAGTTTCTTTTGCGCTTGCAGCATAACATGCTAGGAGCCATGCCTGATCAACCGGGCACCGTCTCTCCATGGCCAAGAAGGCAAAAGCAAATCCGTTCCTGATGTGGGTGCTCGGCTGGGCCGGGCCGGCCTATATCAATCTCGTCAAATGGACGACGAAGCGCGAAGTGATCGGCGAGGATATTCTCGACAGGCTGCAGCGCGGCGAAGAGGGATATATCGTCGCCTTCTGGCATTCGCGCCTCCTGATGATGGTGCCGATGCGCCAGACTTATGAGGGCAGGCGGTTCTGGTTCATGATTTCAGAGCATCGCGACGGCGACATGATTGCCAGGGCGGTGGAGCATTTCGACATCTCCTTTGCCCGCGGCTCGACCATGAACGAGCGCAAGAAGGACAAGAAAAAGGGCGGCGCCGACGCCTTTCGCACGTTGCTGAAGGCGCTGAAGGATGGCGAGGCGGTCGGCTTGACGCCGGACGGGCCACGCGGGCCGCGCCAACGCTGCCATGCCGGGGTCGCCCAGCTCGCCAGGCTGTCCGGCGCCAAGGTCTATCCCGTCGGCTATGCCTCGAAGCGGGCGAAACTGCTCGATAGCTGGGACCGGTTCCATTTGCCCCTGCCATTCACCAAAGGGTGCTATGTCTTCGGCGAGGGTATTTCGGTCACCGGTGACGGCCCCGAGGCGATGGAGGCTTCAAGGCTGGAAATCGAGGCCGCACTGAACCATGTTACCAGAATTGCCGACGAAACCATGGGGCACGAGCCGGTTGCTCCGGCAGAGCAAAGGGCCGTACGACAGGATCGATGAGTAAGGACAATCCGACACCGCCGCCTGGCAAGCCGGCCACCAATGCGTTCTCCCTGAAAACATACAGGGTGGCCTCGCGCATCATGGGGCCATTTGTATCCATGGCTTTGAAACAGCGTCTGAAAGAGGGCAAGGAGGACCCGGCGCGGCTCGATGAGCGGCGCGGACTCGCCAGCAGGCCGAGACCCGACGGCCCGCTCGTCTGGATCCACGGCGCCAGCGTCGGCGAGAGCCTGTCCATCCTGCCCCTCGTCAAACGGCTGGGCGCAGACCATCACGACTATCATTTTCTTGTCACGACAGGCACCGTCACCTCCGCAGAGTTGATGACAGGCCGCCTGCCGCCAAAGGCGATCCACCAATATGCGCCGATCGACCACCCGGCTTTCGTCACGAGGTTTCTCGATCACTGGCGGCCTGATGCCTGCCTGTTCGTCGAATCCGAGCTGTGGCCGAACCTCATTCACCTGACCAGGGCGCGGAGCATTCCCATGGCGCTGGTCAATGGCCGTATCTCGCCGAAATCCTATGCATCGTGGAAAAGCCGCCAGAATGCCGCCCGCGAATTGCTCTCGGCCTTCGATGTCATCATGGCGCAGGATACCCAGAACGAGCAGCGCCTTGCCGAGCTGCATGGCGGCGACGTCAGGATGTTCGGTAATCTGAAAATGACTGCCGCGCCCCTTCCGGCCACGGAGGAAGCACTTGCCGAGTTGAAGGCGCAGCTGGATGGTCATGCCATCTGGCTTGCCGCCAGCACCCATCCCGGTGAAGAGGAAATCGTTCTCAGCGCGCACGAGCGCGCCGCTGCACGGTTTGACCGCCTGCTGACGATCATCGCCCCGCGCCATCCCAACCGCGGAGCCGAGATCGCCGCTACCTGCAAGGCCAAGGGGTTGAAGGCCGTTCGCCGTTCCCAGGGGCAGCGGATTGCGGATGATACCGAGATCTATATCGCCGATACGCTCGGCGAGCTCGGCCTGTTCTACCGCCTCTCCGATATCGCCTTCGTCGGCGGATCGATCACCGAGATCGGCGGCCACAACCCGCTCGAGCCGGCCTTGTTGAAATGCGCCATTCTCTACGGCCCGCACATCTTCAACTTTGCCGATACCTATCGTGATATGCGCGCCTCCGGCGGCACCGCCCTTGTCCGCAATGAGCGCGACCTGTCCGCCGCCATCGTCCGGTTGCTGATGGATACCATGACCCGCGAGGCGATGGCCGAGAATGCCGAGAGCTGGGCCGTGTCCAACGCCGAGGAAGTGCTCAGCGATATCGTCGGCGCGCTGGAGCCTATCCTGCCCGGCGCCGTGCGGGCACCGACCGGGGTCGAGACAAAATGATCGGCGCACCGGGCTTCTGGTCCAACCCGAATGGCGCTGACCATCCCGTCGCGCGGCTGTTGTCGCCCGTATCCTCCCTTTATCGCATGATCGACCGCCGCAAGCGCGCTTCCATAATACCATGGCGGGCCCCGGGGCCGGTCATCTGCGTCGGCAACGCCTCCATGGGCGGGGTCGGCAAGACGCCGTTTGCGATCTTCCTGGCGGGCCTGCTGGCAGAGTCTGGCCATCGTCCCGGCTTCCTGACGCGCGGCTATGGCGGCACGGAAACAGGCCCTCTCCAAGTCGCGCCCGACCATTGTGCAGACCAGACCGGCGACGAAGCCCTTCTGCTCGCCCGCCACGGGCCGGTGATCGTCTCCCGTGACCGGGAGGCCGGCGCGCGGATGCTCTTTGCCTCTGACGCCGCCGACGTCCTGATCATGGATGACGGTTTCCAGAATCCGGCGCTGGTCAAGGATTGCTCTTTCCTGCTGGTCGATGCCGATGCCGGTTTCGGCAATGGTCTCGTCTTCCCGGCAGGGCCCCTGCGCGAGGCACCGGTCGAGGCGCGGTCGCGGGCCGATGCCGTGGTCGTGGTGACGGCCAGTGAGGCGGCGGCGGTCCCTGCCGACCTTGCAGACTTTGCCGGCAGCCTGCCGCTGTTCCGGGCGTGGCTTGCCCCGCTTGCGGCGGCGCCGGAAACAGTCGTCGCGTTTTGCGGTATCGGCCGCCCGGCGAAGTTTCATGCAACGCTGGCGCGCGCCGGCTATACGCTCGCCGCGACCCGGGATTTCCCGGACCACCACGCCTGGAGACCCGGCGACCTGGCGGAACTGCAGGCGCTTGCCAGGCAGCATGGCGCGCCCCTGATCACGACGGAGAAGGACCATGTCCGGCTGCCTGCGGCGTTTCGCGAGACCGTGAAGACGCTGCCAGTGCGCATGGCAGTTGACGATCCAACCCGCTTGGGCGAGTTGTTGGCGTCTCGATTGAGGGCGCCACAGACGACAGACAGGACAGGCACCAGATGAGCCGATCGACCAATTTTCCGGACCCGCTGAGCGCTGCAGACCCTATGCGGTGGGACGGCGAGGCGGAGCTGCCCGAGCGCCGCGCCAATATGGATATCACCCTCAAGCACCAGTTCGAGGCGACGATCATGCATGGCATGTTCTCGTTGATGGAGCTGATGGGCGTCGACCGCGCCAGCGCCTTCATGGGCGGGCTGCTGCGTACTGTTGGTCCGTGGCTGCGTCCGGTACACAAGCGCGGGCTGAACAATCTGCGCCTTGTCTTCCCCGAAAACAGCGATGACGAGAACCGGGCGATTCTGAAAAAGGTCTGGGAAAATCTCGGCCGTACCGTCGGCGAGTATCCGCATCTTGAGTGCTTCCGCGCCTTCGAGGATGGCGGGCGCGTCGAGGTCGAGGGAGAGGAAATTCTCCGTTCCCTGATCGAACAGGAGCGGCCGGTCATCTTCGTCACCTCGCATATGGCGAACTGGGAAGTGATCGGGACGGTGCTGTATCGCGCCGGGGTGAAATTCGCCATCGTCTATCGCGCCGCCAATAACCCGATCGTCGACGAACGCATCATCGACCTGCGGGCAGGGGTGATGACCCGTCACCAGGCGCCGAAGGGCAAGCGCGGCGGGCGGGCACTGCTGAACTTCCTCAATTCCGGCCTGTCGCTATGCATGCTGGTCGACCAGAAGCTCAATGACGGCATACGCGTGCCGTTCATGGGCCATGACGCCATGACGCCATCCGCCGCCGCGCGCATGGCGCTGAAATATGACGCGCCGGTCGTGCCGATCGGCATCCGCCGCCTCGACGGCGCCAGTTTCCGCGTCAGCTTCAACGATCCGCTGGTCTTTTCCCCGACCGGGGAAACGCACAGGGATGCAGAGGCATTGACGGCGCAGATCAATGATGCGTTGGGTCAGATCATCAAGGCCAATCCCGGCCAGTGGCTGTGGCTGCACCGGCGCTGGCCGAAGGATGTCATGAAGGCCGCCGGCCTGGAGTAAGCCCGTGCCGTCCGGACCGGGCAACTATTGCGGTGAAATCTCCGTTACCCGCTCATGAAAATGCATCTTGAAGATATCGCCGCCCGGATTGCCCGGCAAAGCGACCTTTCCGTCGAGTGTCGGGAATTCCTGCGCGTCCCGGCAATAAGCGCCGGTCTTTATCGCCTGAAGAAAGGCGAGAAGGATCCGCAGACGCCCCATCGCCAGGATGAAATCTACTATGTCATCAAGGGCAGGGGGCAATTTACCGTGGGCGGAGAGACAGCCAGCGTCGGCCCCGGGGCGTTCTTGTATGTCGCCCGCATGGTCGAGCATCGTTTCCATGATATCGAGGAAGACATCGACATCCTCGTTCTGTTCTCCCCGGCGGAAGTTGCGTGATCCTTAAAATTCTTCGGATACCTCCACAGCATTAAATTTGCTCAATCCTGTTCTCTGTCGGGAACGGGTGGAATGCCTCACGGGTTTGTGAGTCGATGACGGCATGGTGCCGTTCATCTCGCTACTGATATTTTTAAAATGCTTACAAGGAGAATGCGCTCATGAGTAATTATCTTCTATCTTCCGGATCCATTACGGGCGACAGCGTCGTCAACGCCCAGGGCGATGACCTCGGCCACATCAAGGAACTGATGATCAACCCGGATGACGGCAAGATCGAATATGCCGTTCTCGATTTCGGTGGTTTCCTCGGTATGGGCGACAAGTTCTTCGCCGTGCCCTTCACCCAGTTTGGCGTAGACCGCGACAATCACCGTATGGTGCTGAACGTCGAAAAGGAGCGCCTGAAGGAAGCACCCGGCTTCGACAAGGACAACTGGCCGGACTTTGCCGATTCCGAATTTACCACGTCGGTGAATACGTTTTACAACTGATACGGATCACCTTTCCCCTGAACCGAAAAAGCCGGCGGACCTTCCGCCGGCCTTTTTTCATGGGACAGCGGCGGGCACGGGTCAGCTGATCGGCTTGCCGCCTGTCGCGCCGAAAATCTCGCCGGAAATATAGCTGGACTCCTGCGATGCCAGGAAGACGAAGGTCGGGGCGAGCTCTGCCGGTTGGCCGGGACGGCCCATCGGCGTCGCCTTGCCGAACTGTTCGACCTTGTCCTGCGTTTGCCCACCGGACGGTTGCAGCGGGGTCCAGAACGGGCCGGGCGCGATAGCGTTGACGCGAATGCCCTTGTCGAGGGCGCCCTGCGCCAGCGCTTCGGTGAAGCCGCGGATGGCGAATTTCGTCGTCGCATAATCGAGCAGGTAGGGAGCGGGCGAAAAGCCCTGGTTCGATGTCAGGTTGATGATGGCAGCCCCCGGCGGCATGATCTTCACCGCCGCCTTGCACAGCCAGAACATGGCGTACACGTTGGTTTTCATCGTTTCGTCGAACTGCTCGTGAGAGACGTCCTCGATCCCCGGCTGGCGCACCTGATGGCCTGCATTGCATACGAGAATATCGAGCCCGCCCAGCAATTCCACCGTCTTGACGATCAGAGCCGCGCACAGGTCTGGGTCGCGCAAATCGCCGGGAATGGCGTGGATCGTGCCGCCTTCAGCTTCGGCAAGCGCAATCAGGCTGTCGGCGTCTTCCTGTTCTTCGGGGAGGTAGTTGAAGACGACGCTGGCGCCTTCGCGGATATAGGCGATCACGGCAGCGCGGCCGAGGCCGGAATCGCCGCCGGTGATGAGAGCCTTGCGGCCCTTGAGCCGGCCAAAGCCCCGATAGCTTTCCTCGCCATGGTCAGGGCGCGGGTCCATTTTCTCGGTGAAGCCCGGCTTCTCCTGGGGCTGGCGCGGAAAGGGCGGCTGGGGATACTGGTCGCGCGGATCGCGCATGTCATACTGGTTCTTGGTCTCGGCCATGGGTACTCCTTTGCGTGTCACAAGGAGAACACCATCGGGCGGTGTGGGTTCAGGACATTACCTCACCGACATAGACCAGCGCCCGGCCGGTGCATATCTCGTTACCGCTCTCGTCAGTGCACCGGGTCGCCAGGTCGACCAGGGATTTCTCCGGCCGCAGCCGCGTGATGCTGACACTGGCTGTCAGCACGCTGTCCAGAGGTGCCGGGGCGAGCCACTCGATCTCCTGTTTCAGATAGTTCGTACCCGCTCCCGGGAGCTCTACCCCGAGCAGATAGGAAAAAAGGCTGGCGACAAGCGGGTTTGGCACAATGCCGCTTGTGTCATGCCCGCCGGTCAGCGCCTGCCATTGCGCAACCTCTGCCGAGGTGAATTGCCGGCGGGTCCGGGCGCTGTCGCCGACCTTCATGATCGCCTGCCAAGCCGAAGCGTCAGCATGCAAACGATCTCGCCATCCCTCGTGCGCCGCGCCGTCAGGTCGAGCCGCCCGGGTGTTGCGTCCTCCACGGCAAAGGCGATCTCGTCGCCCAGCCGGGCGGGAGCGGGGAACATGAGCGATGTTGCCACGATCGCGGCCTCGCCGGCGGCGGTGGCGGCCAGGCCCTCAAGGACCGAATACAGGAACATTCCATGCGCAACGGTCGTGCCGAACCGGGTCTCTTTCGCAAAATCCGGATCGACATGGATCGGATTGTCATCACCGCTGATCGCGGCAAATCGGTCGAAGTCTTGCTGTGTCAGTGTCCGGACGAGTTGAACCGCTTCAGCCATGCCGCGCCGCTCCGGGCAGGAGATGTTTCTGGATCTTGCCGGCGGCGGTGCGCGGAAAGTCGTCGACGATGGTGAAATATCGCGGCACCTTGTAGGCGGCGAGGTTCTGGCGGCACCAGTCGCGAAAGGCAGTCTGGTCGGTCTTGCTGCCTTCAACCGGCTGGATAAAGGCCTTGCCGACCTCGCCCCATTTCTCGTCGGGCACGCCAATCACGGCGGCATCGGCAATGCCCGGATGGGCGCAGAGCACGTTCTCGACTTCCTTGGGATAGACGTTTTCGCCGCCGGAGATGAACATCTCCTTCGATCGTCCGGCCGCATAGTAGAAGCCGTCCCCGTCGATCCATCCGAGATCGCCGGTTTTCAGCCAGCCGTCCGCGGTGAATGCCTCGGCGGTGGCAGCGTCATCGCGCCAATAGCCGGGCGTGACCGCCGGACCCTTGATCTGGAACTCGCCGACGTCGCCCGCGCCCTTCTCCGCTGCGGCAATGCGAACGCGCGAGAGCAGCTGCGGCTTGCCGATCGAGCCGACCTTGGCGGTCACCTTCTCCGGCTGCATCAGGAACAGCGTCGGCCCGGTCTCGGTCATGCCCATGCCATTGCACACCATGATGTCCCGCGCCGCATAAAGACGGACGAGGTGGTCGGGCAGGGGCGCACCGCCGCAGCCCCAGTGGCGCACTGCCGACAGGTCGGTCACGGCAAAGAACGGATGCTCGGCGAGCGCCTGATAGACGGTCGGCACGGCAAAGAAGGTCTGGAACCGTCCGGCGGCGGCCAGCGACAGAACCGTGCCGGGATCGAAGGCGGGAATGATCAGTACACTGCCCCCCTCGAACAGCGTCGGCAGGGTGTGCAGGTTGATCCCGGCAGTATGGAACAGCGGCAGGAAATTGAGCGTGGTGTCGCCGGCGTTCAGGCCGATCGCCCGGCCGATATTGATATAGTTGGCGAGGGCCATGCCATAGGTCTGGATCACCGCTTTCGGCCTGCCGGTCGTGCCGGAGGTGAACAGGAGATACCAGCAGTCGGTCGCGGGCCAGAATGACCGGGAGGGCAGCACGCCGGCCGTGCCCAGCCGTGCCTCGTACCCCTCCGCTGACGGATCATCGAGACCGATGACCGGCAGGCCCGGTGCCGCCGCGCCGATGGTCTCGAGGTCTTCCGCCCCGCTCAGCGCCAGCACTGGCTCCGTCAGGGCGATCAGGCCGGCCATTTCAGCCGCCGGCATGCGCCAGTTGAGCGGCACGAGAATGGCGCCGAGCCGGGCGCAGGCAAACAGGACTTCAAAAAACGCGATGCGGTTGCGGCAGGCAATGGCGACCCGGTCGCCTTCGGCCACGCCGCCAGCCTTGAGCATGGAGGCAACGCGTCCGGCGCGGTCATCGAGGGCGCGATAGCTGACGCTCTTGCCCGTCTCCCATTCTTCCAGGGCGCATTTGTCCGGATCAAGCTCGGCTGATTTTTGCAAAAGATCCGGAATCTGGTCCATGGGCCCTTACTCCTGATCTCCCTTGTTATCATTCTTGCGGCTGAGGCCGTTGACGATCAGGTCGCCGACATTACTCGTCACTTCCTGCAGGTCAACGCTGTCGTCCCAGATGCCGTAATGCTGGCCGAGGAACACGTTGGCCCCGATCAGGGCCCAGGCCCGGTGCTCGTTATTGCCGGCCTCGATCTCGCCCCGGGCGACGGCCTCGTCGAGGCGGCGCTGATAGGCCTGGCTGAAAGCGGTGTAATAGTCGCGATAGGCTTCCGGCGCGACGAACTGGGCCTCGTTGACGATGCGGTAGAGGTTCTTGTGCTGGCGCACGAATTCGATGAAGGCCTGCAAGCCGATCCGTTCGGCCTCGAGGCGGGTCGGTGCCTCGGCCACGCGCTGGCCGATCCATGACCGGGTCACCTTGCCCATATGCACGATGAGGGTGCGGAAGATCTCTTCCTTGCTCTTGAAGTGGACATAGAAGGTGCCCATCGCCACGCCGGCGCGCTGGGTAATTCCGGTGATCGCTGCGTCGTGGAAGCCTTTTTCACCGAATTCATGCTCGGCAGCTTCGAGGATGCGCGCCCATGTTTTCTGGCCACGCGCCGTTTTAGGGGCGGTATCGGGAAGGGTATGGACAAAATGTGATAGATGGTTCATGTTTCAATATGATGGCTGATTCACGTCTTATATACAGACGGTGCCAGCCTGGAGGATCGCTGACAATAGAAAAATAATTCAGCGTGCGTATCGGGAGGTAGTCGATGCAGGTCCATCACCTGCACTTGCGGGACGGAGGCAGGCTTGCCTGGCGCGAGTCAGGGGCAGGAGCGCCCTTGCTGTTCGTGCATGGCTGGTCGGTCGATGGCTCGCTTTTCTCCCGGCAGATGGCTGCACTCTCGTCGACCTTTCGCGTGATCTGCCTTGACCTCAGGGGCCATGGCCTGTCGGACGCTGCGCCCCAGGCCGGCGTCGCCCTGCTGGCGGACGATGTGCAGGAATTGCTGACCCGCCTCGGCCTGCGCAATGTCATCGCTGTCGGCTGGTCCCTTGGCGCCATGGTGCTGTGGCACCTGCTGTCGCGGGAACGGCTTGCGCAGATCAGCGGCCTCGTCACTGTCGATATGAGCCCGATGATCCACAATACACCGGACTGGCAGCTCGGCCTGATGGACGGGCGAGACTATGACAAGGCGACCGGCGCGACGACCGCCATGACCGGCAACTGGCCGAAAATGGTGAACCAGTTCGTGCCCAGAATTTTTTCGCCGGAATTCGCGCAAACCAATCCTCATATCGTCAATGACGTCGCAAGACTTGCCGAACGCGGCGATGTCGCGACCCTCGCAGCGATCTGGCACTCCATGGTCGATCAGGATTTCCGGGATGACCTTGGCCGGATTCAGGTGCCTGCGCTTGTTGCCTATGGCGCCAACAGCCAGCTCTATCATGCGCAAACGGCGCAATTCGTCGCGCGGGCCCTGCCTGTCAGCGACCTTGTCGAATTCACCCGGTCTGGCCACGCTCCCCATGTGGAAGAGCCCGACCAGTTCAATCAAGCCATAGAAGTCTTTGCTCGCGGGGTGAGCGCACAAAAGACCATGAATACCAAAACAGCCACACCATAAGGAGGGAAATCCCATGAATGGATTGAAAAGAACCACACTGAAGAAAACCAGACTGGCCCTGATGCTCGCCGCGGGGGTCTCCATGCTGCCGATATCGGCGGTCGTGATGACACCGGCAGCGGCCCAGGAATCTGCCGACGGCGAGCAGGGTGACGATGTTATCGTCGTCTCCGCCCGCCGCCGCGAAGAATCGCTGCAGGACGTGCCGCTCGCCGTGACGGCCGTCTCCGGAGAAGACCTTGATGACATCGGTGCCGTCGATATCACCGATGTGCAGCGCCTGACGCCGAATGCGACGATCGAGGTTGCCCGCGGCTCAAACTCCACCCTCGTCGCCTTCATCCGCGGTGTCGGTCAGCAGGACCCGCTCTGGGGCTTCGAGCCGGGTGTCGGTGTCTATGTCGATGATATCTATATCGCCCGTCCCCAGGGCGCCGTTCTCGATATCTTCGATGTCGAGCGCATCGAGGTTCTGCGCGGCCCGCAGGGCACGCTCTATGGCCGCAACACGATCGGCGGCGCGATCAAATACGTGACCAGGGACCTCAACCTCGAAGAGCCGGAATTCCGTGCGCGGGTCAATGTCGGCTCCTATGGCCAGTTCGACCAGATCCTGTCGGGCTCGGTGCCGCTATCCGATACTTTTGCCGTTGGCGGCGCCATTGCCAATTACAAGCGCGACGGTTTCGGGCAGAACCTCAACACTGGTGCCGATCACTATAACAAGGACCTGATTTCCGGCCGCTTGAATGCCCTTTGGCGCCCGTCCGATTCCTTCCAGCTGGAATTCTCCTATGACAGCACGCAAGACGATTCCAATGCCAAGCACGGCCATCGTCTTCTGCCTAGTGCAACTGGTACCATTCCGGTTACGGATGATGAGTACGACACGCGCGCCGGTATCGGTGACGACAACAAGGTCGAGACTGAAGGCTACTCCCTGACCGCCGAGTGGACCGTCAGCGACGCCCTGACGCTGAAATATATCGGCGCCCATCGCGAAAGCAGCACGGTCACGCCGATCGACTTCGACGCCCTGCCGCAGGCGGATTTCGACGTGCCCGCCTTCTATGATGACAGCTCCGACAGTCACGAATTGCAGGCACTGTTCCAGACCGGCCCGTTTTCCGGCGTCGCCGGCATTTACTACCTCGATGGCGAGGCTTCCGGCGCGTTCGATGTCATCCTGTCCGCTCTCGGCCTGACCATCTATCAGGGCGGCTATCAGGTGAAGGAAAACCTGTCCGCCTATGCCGATGTCACCTGGGCGATAAACGAGCAGTGGGACCTGTCAGTCGGCGGCCGTCTGACCCAGGACGATACGACCGCCGACGTGCTGCGCGAAGCCTGGCTCGGGCTTGGCTCCGGCTCCTTCGACCCGTCGAACGCCACTTCCGTATTCCTGGCGACCCAGACCGGTTATGAAGGGCTGACCCGTTCCGATGAGGAATTCACGCCGCGCGTCTCCGTCAGCTATCGTCCAGTCGACGATCTGACGCTCTATGCGTCCTATGCGGAAGGCTTCAAGGCTGGTGGTTTCGACCCGCGCGCCCGCGAGGACCTCGACCCGCTCGGTCTGTCCGAGGAAGGCTTCGGTCCTGAAACCGTCGAAAGCTTCGAATTCGGCGCCAAGGGCCGGACGATGGACAATCGCCTGACCTATGCTGCAACCATCTTCATGGCCGACTATACCGACCAGCAGATTACCGTGCAGCAGGGGGCCGACAGCGACAATGACGGCACCAACGACACCTTCGTGTCGTCCGTATTCAACGCCGGTGCGTCGACCTATAAGGGCCTCGAGCTCGAAGGCTCGCTGGCGGCGACGGACCGGCTGACCCTGACCGGTGTCCTCGGCTATATCGATGCGGAGATCGATGAGATCCTGTCCGGCGGCGTCAACATCGCCGACCAGTTCGTCACCCAGAACACGCCCGAACTGTCCGCGCGCCTCGGGTTCAACTATCTCTATCCGCTCGCAAATGGCTCCGAGCTCGGGTTCAACGGGGCCGCCTCCTATCGCGACGATTATTACCTGTTCAACGTCGAGAATGACGGCTTCGGCGCAGGGGAGAACGCGATCTTCCCGAATGGCGGTCCGGCCCTCGATCCGGAGGCCTATACCCTCTTCGATCTCAGCGCGACATGGACCAGCGCCGACGATCGCTGGCGTCTCGGCATCTATGGCCGCAACCTGACAGATGAACGCTATCGCGTCGCCGCGTACAATTTCGTCACGCCGAGCCAGCTCGGCGCCGACTCCGCCTATTCGACCTTCTACGGCGCCCCGCGCACCGTGACCGGCTCGATCGAGTTCCGCTACTAGGGCGGCCACGGGAGGGCGCAAGTCGTGCCCTCCCGTCTTCACTGAATGTGTGCCTTGCGCGGGCGATGCCGACAGGGCATCACTGGTTCAGCAATGACGGGCACGGAGAATTACCATGAAAAAGATTCTGCTGATCGGACTGGTCATCATCCTTGGCGTGATCGGCGCAGGAGGGTTCATCGTGCTGAAATCGATGCAGGGCACGCCGCCAAGCGCGCTGGAGCAGCAATATTTCACCGATGCCGACCGCTATGTCGAAGTCGATGGCGCGCGCCTCAGGCTGCGCGAGGAAGGCCCGGCCGATGCGCCGGTCATTATCCTGCTCCATGGCTTCACCTTCTCGCTGGAAAGCTTCGATGCCTGGGCCGCTGACCTCAGCGCCGACTACCGCGTCATCCGTTATGACCTGCTCGGTCATGGCCTGACCGGGCCCGATCCGCTGGAGCGCTATTCCCCGGCAGAGCGCGCCGAGTTCGTGCGCAGCGTCATGGACACGCTCGACATCGACAGCGCAATCATTGGCGGCAACTCCCTTGGCGGGCTCGTCGCCTGGCGCTTCGCCGCAGCCAATCCCAGCCGCGTCGACAAGCTGATCCTGGTCGATGCCGCGGCCTATTCGATCAATGGCGTCACCGACCAGCCGGCGGAGATCCCCGCCGCGATGAAGGGCTTCCTGCTGACCGTGCCGGAGGCCGGTATCGATGCGACCATCAATCTCGTCTATGCCGACCCGGCGAAGGCGAGCGCCGAGCGCCGCCAGCTGCTCGGCGACATGATGCGCCGCGAGGGCAATGGCGCTGCGTTCATCAAGCACCTCGAGGAATTCACCTTGCCGGAGCCGGAGGGCGACCTTGCCCGCATCACCGCCCCGACGCTGATCCTGTGGGGCGAGGAGGACAGGATGATCCCGTCCTCCCAGGGCCGTGCCATGGCGGAAGTCATTCCGGATGCGGAGATTATCCTCTATCCGGGTGTCGGCCACGCGCCGCAGGAAGAAGCCCCGGCGCAAAGCCTGGCTGATGTGCGCGCCTTTCTCAACCAGCAGGACTGATCCGACATGACGACTATCGATCCCAAACCAGCCGAGCCCGCGACCGCTTCCGAGACAGGGCCGGTCACCTCCGCGGCCTATCGCGCCTGGGTGCTGTTCATCCTCGTCGTCGTCTATACCTTCAACTTCATCGACCGGCAGATCACCGGCATTCTCGCCGTGCCGATCAAGGCCGACCTGAACCTGGCCGACTGGCAGCTGAGCCTGATGGGCGGGATGGCGTTTGCGCTGTTCTACACTTTCCTCGGCATTCCGATCGCCATGTTCGCCGACCGCACCAGCCGCACCTGGATCATGACCATCGCCCTGTCGGTCTGGTCGCTGATGACCGCCGTGTGCGGCCTCGCCCAGAATTTCTGGCACCTGTTTTTTGCCCGTCTCGGCGTCGGCGTGGGGGAGGCGGGCGGCGTCGCCCCGGCCTATTCGCTGATCTCGGACTATTTCCCGCCGCACCAGCGCGCCCGGGCGCTGTCGATCTATTCCTTCGGCATTCCCATCGGCTCGGCGCTCGGTATCATCCTTGGCGGCATATTGACCGACATTATCGGCTGGCGTGCCGCCTTCATCATTGTCGGCCTTGCCGGCCTTGCGATCGCGCCGATCTTCCGGCTGACCATGCGCGAACCGGTACGCGGACAATATGATTCAAAGGACGCCGACCGCAGCCCGGCGAAACTCTCCGCCGTCTTCGCCCTGCTGCGCAGCAAGGGCAGTTTCTGGACGCTCGCCTTCGGCGCGGCGTCCTCCTCGATGATGGGCTATGGCCTGATCTTCTGGCTGCCGTCTTTCTTCGTGCGGTCCTTCGGCGAGCAATTGCCGGAATTCATGGGCTTCCTGCCCGGCTTCCTGTTGCCGGCGGACCCGACGCCGATCTCCTATGCCGCCTATTTCTACGGCACGATCCTCTTTTTTGGCGGCATGATCGGCATCTGGCTCGGCGGGGCGCTGGCCGACCGCTTCGGCGGCAACAACAAGGGCGCCTATGCCCTGATCCCGGCCTGGGCCTTCGTCGCCACCATCCCGTTCTTCCTCGTCGGTGTGCTGGTCGACAACCTCACCTTCGTCTTCATCTCCTTCGTCTGCCTGCAGGCACTCAGCCTGGTCTGGCTCGGGCCGGTGCTGACGGCGTTCCAGCACCTGGTCGGGCCGAACATGCGTGCGACCGCCTCGGCGATCTTCCTGTTCATCAACAACCTCATCGGCATCGGCCTTGGCAATTTCATCATTGGGCTGATCTCCGATGGCCTGCGCGATCGCTTCGGCGATGAGAGCCTTCGCTATGCCATCCTGTCAGGCTTCGGCTTCTATGTGCTTGCCGCGGTCCTGTTGTTCATCACCGCGCCGAAGCTGAAACGCGACTGGGTCGGCTAGAGCAGCCTGCCTTCATATTGAATCATTTGAAGGCAGGAAAGTTGATCGCTTCCAAAGTGCCGGAGCAGCTCCTCTGCGTCCATCCGGACGCAGGCTGCTCCAGGATCTGCGCCGGTTGGAGCGGCCTGTCTCGGAAAAAGCCCGAAACAACTTGCATTTTTGCGCGTCCTGTCCTATGTTACGGAGGCACCATGATTGAAGGCCGTCTATTAGGCCTCTGAAGCAAGCTTCTTATTCCCCCTCCAAACATCGGTAGCATTTCTCCGCATCCGGACCCTTTTCGGATGCTCACGCCTGTTTGAAAGGAATAACGACATGGCTAACGGAACAGTAAAATGGTATAACCCGCAAAAAGGTTTTGGCTTCATCGCACCGGAATCGGGTGGCAAGGATGTATTCCTCCACGCGACCGCGCTCGAAGCAGCCGGCATTCGCGGTCTTGAAGATGGCCAGAAGGTCAGCTTCGAACTGCAGGAAGACCGCGGCAAGACCTCGGCGACCGAGCTGAAGCTCGCCTGACCATTGACGGGAGACGGGGCGCAATCGCGCCCCGTTTCTCTTTTTGGGCCTGTTCAGGCCTATTCCGGCATACCCCATATTTGACGCGGATAGATATTTGTCCGTACCCATACTGAGACAAGGATATTCATCGTGACAGACAAGAACGCTGCCGCAGCGGAAAAAGTCTTCCGTGACGCCGACAAGAAAGAAGCCTGGTCGGAATCGATCCATCGCCGCAAGGCCGTGCTGCAAAAGACCCTCGACCTGCGCGCGCTGCGCCTGGAAAAGGAAGCCGCGGACCGCATCGAGAAGGCCAGCAAGCCGAAAAAGCCTGCCCGCAAGCGCGCAACGAAACGCGCGGCGGTATAGATCGTGGCCAAAGAAGAACTCCTCGAATTCGAAGGCGAAGTCACCGAAGTGCTGACCGACGGCAATTACCGCGTCACGCTTGAAAACGGCCACGAGCTGATGGCCTATGCCGCCGGCAAGATGCGCAAATTCCGCATCAAGACGCTGGCCGGCGACAAGGTTACCGTCGAAATGTCCGCCTACGACCTGACCAAGGGCCGCATCACGTTCCGCCACAAGGGCGAAGGCAGCGGTGGCGGCGGCGGCGGCGGTGCCGCAAAGGGCAATTTCCGCCGCGCCCGCGGGCGCTAGAGCATCGTTCGCCCGACCGGGCGAACAAAGATGTTCTACATCATTGAAATAAATCAACTGTCTGCGTTCAAATGATTTCATTTGAACGCAGGTTGATCTAACGCTATGCGCCGGCCTGCTCTTCACGCTGGCGCATCATTTCTTCCGCATTCAGTTTCATTTGCTCGCCGGCGCGGATCATGTCGGTGCCGCGGCGCTTGTCTCTCTCGCCATCGTTGATCTTGCGATTGCCGTCCTCGATCATCTCGCGGCCGCGCTCGATCGATTTCTCGCCCTCGTTCCAGTCCTTGCCCAGCGCGGCGGTCGCGTTGCCCTGGCTCTTGAGCTGGTCGCCATAGCTTTCGGCGCCAAGCCCGGCACAGCCGGTCACGCCGAGGGCAGCGGCCGCAAGTGCCGCGAGGATGATATGTCTTTTCATAAAATTCTCCTGAAATGGGTTTGAATACAAATATTATATAGTGTCGAAAAAACTGAAAAATACTGACACAGATTAGTATCACTCATCCAAAAACATAGTAACACAGGGCTTCATCCACAAGATGAACGATTACCTATACTGCCGAAGCGCACGACCGAACTGTTGCCCCGGTTCGAGAAAATCGTGCGCTTCACCCCCCTGGAAACCTCATGAAAGGATTTTTCCATGACCCCCGAAACAAACAAATCAACAAATATCGGCGACAAGATGAAAACGGTCAAAGCCGCCTGGAACAAGGCGCCTGCAGGTACCAAGAAAGATGCGGCCTACAAGCATTACCAGGCTGCGGAAAAGGCCCATAGCGCCAAGAACGATGCCGAAGCCGGCAAGGAACTCGACGCAGCGACCAAGGCGCTCGTCTAGAACAGCTTGCGTCCTGATGGACGCGGAATAGCTGATCCAGTCCCTTTTGCCCTTGGGGGGGAGAGGGAGGAAATGCCCCGCTGCACAGGCGGGGCATTTTGCCATTCGAACCGGGCCCGGCCGCCGCAGGTCATTTCAGCATCGGCCCCTTGTGCTCGAGATAGGTTGCGTCGAACTCGGCCAGTTCCACCAGCCCGTCATAGTTCATGAACTTCACGAATCCCTCCCTGACATGCACCAGCCCGTCTTCGCGCAATTGTCGCAATACCCTGTTGACGTGTACGGAACTCAATCCCAGCGCATCGGCCAGATGATACTGGGTCAGCGGCCAGGAAAATCCGGTCTTGCTGCCCATACCGACAAGGGCCAGCCGCGCGGACAGTTCCAGCAGGAAGTGCGCGACCCGCTCGATCGCGCTGCGCCGCCCGATATTGACCAGATGCTCGACCACCATGGCTTCATCGCGCGAGGCGGCCCACAGGATCGCCGTGGCCAGCCTGGGATTTTCGGAGAAAGCATCGAGAAGATCCGTCGACAGAACTTCAGACACCTCGACATTCGTGATCGGCTCTATACTGTGGTCGGAGATATGCAGCAGAATGCTGCGTAACCCCAGGAAATCGCCGGGGATCTGGAAATCGACGATCTGGCGCGACCCGTTGGGCAGGATCTTGTACGAGCATACCCAGCCGGAAGCGAGGATATAGGCGGCCCGGTCCGGCTGTCCCTGATGCACCAGATCGCGCCCGGCCTTGATCGACCGGCGCCGCTGATGCAGCTTGTCGAGCACGGACAATTCCGCCTCCGACAGGGCGACGAAGGCGCCGAGTTTCCGGGCCAGGGGGGTGGATGCGATGCGTAACAATGGCTTCTCCCGTTCCTGTGAAAATAAACGAAAAATACGGGATGGGGACTGCTTTGGATCAGTATACCATAGGGGCCCGTCTGTGAGAGTGTAAATCCGGGTTGAGCCCCGCTGCCGGGAAACTCCCCGCTTTCCAAGGACCGCATGCCATGACAGATCGAAACGATTATTCGGGCGTTGCCGCGCTTTCCATCTGCGAATCGCTCCTGCTTGCCCTGAACGACCACAATATCCTGCCCGAGGCCGAGATCATGGGCGTTCTGCGCGATGCTGCCGCCACCCATGAGAATGCCGCGCCGCTGGACGCCGACGCCGAGACCCACAAGGCCGTCGCCGCGCTGATCAACCGCATCATTGCCGGGGGCAATTCCGTCCGCCGGCCGTGAGGCGGTGGCGAGACAGCAGTAGCGAAATTCCAGCGCGACAATCAGTCGATTTTCTTCCGGCGATCCCTCTCTTGTCATCCCGGGGGATGCGCTAGCATCAACCCGGGACCTATTTGCCAGAGACGGTGAGGCGGCTTGATACAGCAGCGGCAAGGCCTCTGGCATTCGGCGCTGCAAATGATTCACTGGATCATTTGCAGGTCTCCTCATGGTCCCGGCTCGCGCTGCGCTTGGCCGGGATGACAAGAGAGGCAGCATGAAGCGCGCCGCCAGCATCGCTGCGGTGTGAAACCAATTGAGGGGGCCCGTGGAAGCGCTACGGCTCCATAAGCAAAACAATAAATGTAGGTAGCCTCGCGCTCCGCCTTTTTACTCAGGGGGGCGGTGATCTGGTACAGGGCCAACCTCCCGTCCGCCACGCTAAGTGACGGAACACCGCTCCGGCGGACGATGGTGAGGCGGGAAAGCGATTGATCCAGTGACTCAATCGCCCGCCGAACGCAAGCACACCCTCTCATGCCACCGGAACCCTGATACGCCGATCGTCCGTGCAGGTCACACTTTGCGATCAGCGCCGCCACCCGGTCCTCACCGGGCTTGACACGGACTATAGGGGCTATTCGAGGCGCGGGGATAACTTGCCCTCACCCAAAATCAGCAGGCTGATTTTGACCTCTCCCAGAGGGAGAGGTGGCGCATCGCACTGATTCAGAGAGGGCTTGCTCTACCTCTCCCTCGGGAGAGGTCGGAAAATGCGTCAGCATTTTCCGGGTGAGGGCATGCAATGTCAGACAACAGGGCGGGCGTGGATTTTGCGTGGCACCGCACCAGCGGCCATGCCCGTTACGGGGCGTTGCGCTGGGACGGGTCGCGGGTGAAGGGCCTTGTCGGTTCGCCCTCGCCCTCGGTGCGCTGGCGGCGCGCGGCCTGCGCCCACCAGTCGAGCTGGGCCAGGGTCCGGCCGACATAGCCGTCCCAGCGCCCGGCATCGGCGAGCCAGCTGCCATCCCCCGCCAGCACCTCCTGCGCCTTGGGCACATGCACCATCGCCGAGACCGGCAGGCAGCCCAGCTCCGACAGGAAGCTGCGCATGCCCGCCGCCGCGCGCACCCCGCCCCACTGGCCGGCCGAATAGGTGACGATGGCCGACGGCTTCCAGGCAAAGAGCGACGCGCCGAAATGGTTCAGCAGATGCGCCAGCGCAGGCGACATGGAATGGTTATATTCCGGGCTGACCATGACATAGCCATCGGCCGCGCCGATGGCGTCAGCCAGCCGCTCCAGCCCGCCCGGCGCCGCGCCGCGGGGATAGGCAAAATGCGGCTTGAACACGCCGCGTTTCTTGAGGTCCCCCGTGTCAGGGCCGGTGTCAGGGTTTGTGTCAGGCCCCGTGTCGATCTCCAGCGGATCGATCAGCCGGGCGGCATGGCCGCGTGCCGCGACTAGCCGGCAACAGGCCGCCGCGACCCGCGCCCCCAGCCGCGCCGGGCGCGGCGGCGTGCTGTCACGCACCGACCCGAGAAAAACCAGAATATCCATCGCACCATCCTCACCGCTCTGCCTGCCCGCCCAGGATAGGCCATCGCGCCGGAATGAGGAAGCGGGGGGGCGGCGGGCAGGGGCCAAGGGGTTTTGTGAGGGAACCAGGGCGTAGGGCGGGTGGAGCGCAAGCGATACCCGCCAGTCCGGGAAGCGCCGCTATCACCGCCGGCGGGTATCGCCTGACGGCTCCACCCGCCCTACGGCGCAAAGCGCCATTGCTAGGTGCATAGTCCCTTCGAGGGTGTGCCAACTCGCGAAAAAAAATTGCACAACCGGAACAAATATGGAACATATATGCGGTGGCAAGCAATGATCGTTTGGCAGTGTCAACTACGAGAAAATTTAGCTCTCACAGTTCAGCAAGTGGTTGAATTTTTGGAAGATTAAAATTTCGATCGTTTTGTCGATCGCAAATTTAATGGGCAAGACATGTAGAATCATTTAGCGAGAAATTTATGGACAGACCAATAGGAATAGATCTTTTTGCGGGAGCCGGCGGCCTCAGTCTCGGATTTGAGTGGGCTGGCTTTGATATTGCTGCTGCGGTGGAAATAGATCCAATTCATTGCTCTGTGCACGAATATAATTTCCCAAAGTGTAATACGATATGCGCTAGCGTTGCAGATTTGACTGGGGAACAAATTCGAGAAACTTCTAAAATTGGGAACAGGGATTTAGACGTATTATTTGGCGGCGCTCCTTGCCAAGGGTTTTCGTTGATAGGGAAGAGGGCGATAGATGATCCTCGAAACGAGCTAGTATATCATTTTGTGCGCTTGGTAGAGGAATTGCAGCCAAAATATTTTGTTTGGGGCTGACCTAGGAGATTAACGTCTCTAAGGTTGGCTGATGCAGCTAAAGCATTCAAAACTCACGCATTTCCAGACCGACAGGCTGCTTGAGCACT
>NZ_BMGH01000001.1:1627500-3135404 GCF_014640095.1 Aquisalinus flavus | reverse complement strand
TGCTCAAGCAGCCTGTCGGTCTGGAAATGCGTGAGTTTTGAATGCTTTAGCTGCATCAGCCAACCTTAGAGACGTTAATCTCCTAGGTCAGCCCCTATTTCAATCATGATCGGGCTCTTAAAAAACATACTGCTTCAGCGAGCACTAGCAACCGTTGCTGCTCTGGTCACGATAATCGTATCTTTGGGTCAATGCATACCACATAGAGAGCCTAACTGTTTAAATAGTTTCGCCGATGCGTGGGTTGAGTTTGATGGGCAGACAAGCCTGCCTCAAGGCGGAAAAATTGCAAACCTGACAACTCGAGTTCATACTAGTCTGAAGGCAGGGAATTTCATAGAACTTTATAACGCGAGCGTATGTATCAACCCCGTTGCAGGCGAACATAGGTGTACACAAACGTTAAATACAAATTCTGGAACTGCCAGAGTAGTCGCAGTTTCAAAGCCTTCACAATATAGAGTTCAACAAGTATGCTTCTTATGGGAGAAAAGAAAATGAGAATTCTGAGTTTTTTAATTTGCATCTTTACTGTAAACTCGACAGCCTTTGCTTCACAGCAGAGTGGGTGGTTGTGCTTAAAGGAAAAGTCTGCGGGCTCTGCAATTAGCACTTTCAGCCTGAATATAGACTGGTCAGATTTATCCTTAAGAAATTCTAGCGATATATATACCGTAGTGGCTGTTGAAATGAATAACTCTGACACTATTTGGCCACAGCTTATGAACCCACTCATAAACTTCGGCGACACACAAATTCCAAGGCAATTTTCAATATCTGACTTTTCTTCTTATCCGCTGGAATTACGGCTTGCTCGATTTGACGCTGATGATTGGGGTAAATTTCAAACCAATTGTTTAAATGACAGAGTTTGCTCAATCGATCCGTTTTTTGGTCATGATTATGTTACTGGATACAGAAAAGTGTTGTCTCCAGGAGATCTCAAAGAAGATTCTATTTTTCGGTGTCAATAGTTATTTTATTCGCGGCAGGCCGGGTATCATCCGTGCCGGCACGATATCCCTGTCGACGAAATAATGCTTCAGCGCCCCCGTGACATGCAGCGCGAGCAGCAGATAGATCGCCTTGACGGAAGTGTGGTGCCAGTCGGCGAACATCCCGCCAAGTTCACGCGATTCCCCCACCGGCAGGTTCGGGGCCGGGATAAATCCCCAAAGCGGCAGTTCGGGCGTCCCGCGAAACGACACGGCGAGCCAGCCGAGCAGTGGCACACCGATCATCACCACATAAAATCCATAATGGGTAAAACGCGCGAGGATCTTCTCCCAGCTTTTCATGGTCTCGGGCAGGGCCGGCCAGGGATGGGCGATGCGCCAGCCGAGGCGGAACAGGCTGAGAAACAAGACGGTCAGCCCGATCGACTTGTGCCATTCCAGCCGCGCCAGTTTTTCTGCCTGCGGCGCTTCCTCCAGCCAGCCGCCGACATAGACATTGGCGATCAGCAGCACGGCAATGGTCCAGTGCAGGATAATGGATATGACTGAATAGCGGTCTTGTTTCTCTCTCGCCATGACGCCCTCCTCCGGTTTTGCCTATGGTGCGCCAAAACGGGCGGCACCGCAAAGGGTTCGGGCAGGGGCTGTTTTACCCCTGAAGCAGTTCGCGGCGCAGCGGGAACCGGGTCACCGCAAGCAACCGCGACAAACACGCAATCTGGACCCTGTCGGCGCATCCACGGAAAGCTGGATGGTCTAGAACTGGCGGCGCAGCTTGACCGTGAATGTCCGCGCAATGGGGCTGCGCAGTTTCGGATCGAAACCGGGCGGCACATCGCCATTTGCGTCCGTCACCGCGCCGCGCTCGTCGAGAAGATTGTTCGCCTCCAGCGTCAGCCGGGTCGACTTGAAGGTATCGCCCAACGGCTTTTCAAGATCGATATCCAGCCCGGCGTTCAGCGAGGTGAAGCTGGCATAGCGCAGGCCGTTGACGGCGCCGCCTTGCGTGCCGTCCCGGCTGCTCTGCCAGTACAGGCCCATATTCCCCGCCAGCGTGGAATTGGCCGCCCTCAGATTGAGCCCGGCGCGATGCTCGGGATCGGCGGCGCCGCCCTCTACCAGCACCGCCGGCAGGAAGGATTGGCCGTCATTCAGCTTCAACTCGTTTGTCATGGTCCAGGTATGATAGACAAACGCCCGCAACAGCTTGCCGGAATCCGGCAGGGCGTTCCAGTCGCCACGACCGCCACCGCGCCCGCCGGGCCCGCCTGGTCCGGCCTCCTCGTCCCGAATGACCTTCCGAACCATCGCGAATGTCTGCAAACTATCGGTCCGCCCCTCGGCGATATTCACGGGCGACCGGTCGACGCTGATCAGCTGGTTCATGTCATCGCGGACGAAACGGTCGGGGAAGGCATCTTCCGTAAACGGACCGATCGGCAGGGTTTCCTGCACCAGGTTTTCACTACGCTCGCTATTGTAGCGGATGCGCGCAAAGAGCGACCTGTCCTGTTTCGGCGTGAACACCAGCTCGACTTCCACCGTGTCCTTCTTCTCCGGCACCAGCGCCGCATTGCCGCCGATGATCGTCGTCACCAGCACGGTCTCTCCGGTCTCATAATCGTAGAACCGGGAGTTTGGCGACTCCCGCGTCGCGTCGTCGAGCAGCTTGAAATCCGGTGCGCTGTCCTCGCTACTCGCCTTGATCGAGATCGAGTATTTGTCCGATGGCCGCAGGCGCAGCGTGGCTTCTGCCCCTGACGACCCATCGGAATTGCTTTCCTGCGTTCCGAAGGCGCGCAGGTTGAGGCCGGAACTGCCCCACGCCCCCCTGTCCTCGTCCTGCTTTGTCAGCGGGATATAGAGACCGGCATCGGCGCCGGTGGTCTCGTTGGATATGGAGGAATTGTCGCCACCGCCGGACGCCGTTTCCGTTTCGCGGTTCGCGTAGCTGACCTTGCCGGTCGCACGCACCTGGCCTGCCGGGATGTTGAACACCGGCATGGCGAGCTCCAGCGACGATGACAGGGTCGTCGTCTCGCGCTCATATTCCGCTTGCGGAGCGATATCGTCCTTAGTCACGCCGCTGTCTTCCGACCGGCTGATCTCGCTTTCCCCGGTCAGCCTGATCTCGTTGAACTCGCGAACCACGTTCAGGCCGGCGGAGAGAGAATTGCTGTCGGCATCGCGCACGATCGGCAGGCCGTCGCCGCTCTCCGGCACGGTCAGGCCCAGCCGGTCCGTCGTTTCCTCCTGGGTGGCGCGGACAAAACCGCTGACCGCATATTGCCCGACGAAATCCGACACGGCGACACCAAGCTCGTAATTCGTGGTCTCCGCAAGGGCCGAGCGGAAGGCGGCATCATCGGCGCAATCGGGGCTGGCATCCGCGCTGCCGCAATCGAGCGCTTCGGCCTCGGTGAAGCCGGTCGTCGCGTTGACCTCGCCATCGATCAGCAGCAACCGCGAGCCGCGCGTGCGCGCATCGCTGAAATCGCCCTCGCCCTCCGTGTTCAGACCATTGGACGGCACGGTCACGCCGGCATTGATCGTCAGCGCGTGATACTTCTCCTTCAGCACGATATTGATCACCGTGGCATTGGCCGGATAGCCGAGCGGGCCGGCAGCCTCCGGCGGCAGCACATCGATCTTCTCGATCGCCTCCGCCGGGAACTTGTTGAAGACCCGCGGGTTCATGCCCGGCTTGCCGTTGACGAGGGTGATGCGCTGGCCCGTCGCATTGGCAAGAGACAATGCCTCCTCGACGGCTTCCGCGACCGTATCGAACGCGAACAGGTCGATTTCCTGCTGCCCGAGCGAGACAACCGACTCAAAGTCCTCCACTTTCGGCGCCGTGCGCCGCTTGGCGGTGATGACGATCTGGTCGACAGGTTGATTGTCTGCCTCGACCTGTACGTCAGACTGGGCGTACAGGACCGGCTGTGGCGGAAGGTCGATGAACATGTGCGTACGCTACCCTTGAAAATCCCGCCACGACTGTGCGGGTAATTTCGCCGCCTGAATACTTACGATGGCGTAAGCAGAACGAGCCTGGCTTTGTCTTTAACGAAATCGCCCGCGAAGACCCGTCGCGACAAGATCACTCGCCCTCGCCGAAGCGGTCCTCGACCAGCTTGACCAGCGTGTCGATGGCTTCCATCGCCTGCGGCCCGGTCGCGGTCAGTTCGATGACGGAGTTTTCCCCGGCGCCGAGCGTCAGCAGCCCCATGATCGAGCAGGCCCCGACCGTGAAGCCGTCGCGGATCACCCTGATCTCGGCCTCGAACGAGCCGGCGACGGCGCAGAACTTGGCAGAGGCGCGCGCATGCAGGCCACGGCGGTTGATGATGGTCACCTTCTGGCTCACCACACCGCCGTTCTCCCGGGTATCACTCATCGAAACTCTTTCTGCCTGAAGCGCCGCACGGACGCAGACCGGGGTGTCAGGCCCCGCCCTCGCCGGACAGGACCCAGGACGCGACGTTGATATATTTGCGGCCCGCATCATGGGCCGCCGCCACCGCCGTCTTCAGGTCGGTTTCCTTGCGATAGTTCTCCGGCGCCAGCTTGATCAGCATCGGCAGGTTGACCCCGGCGATGACCTCGGCATGGGCCTGTTCCATCACGGAGATCGCGAGATTGGACGGCGTGCCGCCGAACATGTCGGTCAGGATGATGGTTCCCGTGTCGCCATCGACGCTCTGGGCGGCGGACAAGATATCCTCGCGCCTTTGCTCCATGTCATCATCGGCGCCGATACAGACAGCCTGCATCTTCGGCTGCGGCCCGACGACATGCTCGACCGCCTTGAGAAATTCCTCCGCCAGCTGTCCGTGGGTGACAACGACCAGTCCAATCATAAGCCTTACGCCCCTTGAGGTTCAGTTCAGTGGCTTATCCTGCCGCCCCGCAGGCAAATGTCCAGCCACGATTAGGCGCACACCATAACGCAGTTTCGCCGGGGCAGACAATTGAAACGGGTCGATGGTCAGGACCGGCAGGGCAAGACCGCCTGCGCCGGCTGGCGAGACCTCTACCGGATCAGGCAACCGACTGATATCGCTCGATAATCTTACGATGGCGCGGAGCCGTACCCTGTCGCGGAACGGCACCGGCACAATGCCGATGCCGCGGATCTCCATCTCGCCCCTGATCGTCGCCGGTGGCGCGGCGATGAGCTGCCCCCGCTCGAGCGACATCAAGGTGCTGTCATCGGCGACCAGCACGGTACGCCGCCACGGGCAGGCCTCGATCAGGCGCAGGGCGAGGTCGGATTTTCCGCTGCCGGATGCCCCCTCGATCATCAGCCCGGCGAGCGGCCCGTCCTGGTCGATGGCCAGGGCAACGACGGTCGCATGGTTGAGCGTACCGCGGATCGGGCCTGTCTCGCCGCTTCCCACTTATTGACTCCGCACCGGCAGTGTCACCGTGAAGATGGCACCACTCGCGCCATCCGTCCGGTTCGTCGCAGCGATATGCCCGCCATGGGATTCGACGATCTGGCGGGAGATGGCGAGGCCAAGGCCGGAATTATTGCCAAAGGCCGTGCCCTCCGGGCGTTTGGTATAGAAGCGCTTGAAGATGTTCTCCAGGCTCTCTTCGGGAATCCCCGGCCCGTCATCGCTGACGGTGATGATGACGCGGTTGTCCCGCGCCTCGCCATCGAGCCACCAGCGCACCCGCACCACGCCGTCCGCCGGCGAAAAGGAAATCGCATTGTCGATCAGGTTACGGAACACTTGCCCGAGTGCCGAGGGCGAACCGAGCAATATGCCCTGTGCATCGACCTCCGGCCCGGCGAGCGAGACCGGCGCCCGGCCTTCCTTGCGGGTGGCGGCATACATATCGACGATATCCTTCAGCAAGGCGCCGAGATCGACGACCTCGCGGGTCTCCCGCGCCAGTTCGGCATCGAGGCGGGAGGCGTTGGAAATATCCGTGATCAGACGGTCCATGCGCTGCACGTCCTGGGTGATCACCTTCATCAGCTTTTCCTGCGACTCTGGCGTCTTGGCGATCCTCAGCGTTTCCACGGCAGAGCGGATGGAGGTCAGCGGGTTTTTCAGCTCATGGCTGACATCGGCGGCGAAACTCTCGATCGCCTCGATCCGGGCATAGATCGCATTGGTCATGGCACGCAGAGATGACGACAGCTCGCCGATCTCGTCATGGCGGCTGGAGAAATCCGGCACCCGCACCCGGCCGGCCACGGCGATGCCCTCGCGCACCCTGTCGGCGGCGATGGCGAGCTGGCGGATCGGCTGGGCGATGGCGGCGGTCAGCAGCAGCGACGACAGGAAAGCGGCAACGAGCGCATAGATGAAGAATGGCAGGATCGCGCCGCGCGCATCGTCGACGAGATCCTGGATACCGCCGATCTCCGCGGTGACGACGCCATAGACCGCCTGCACCTTGCGGATCGGCACCGAGACAGAGGCGACAAGCTCGCCCTCCTCATTGTAGCGCACCGAGGTCACGCCGCGCTCGCCGGATGGCGCGGACAGGAACGCCTCGTTCAGTTCCTGTTGCAGCGACCGCTTGGCGGCATCTTTCTCGAACCGCGAGGCTGGCCATACCTCGACCAGCCAGTCCCGGAATCCGGTCCAGGCGCTCAGCAGGCCGACACCCTCTGCCTCTTCGATATCCGGCAGGGTCGAAATCTCGAATTCGTCCTTGCGCAGAACGACATCTTCCAGCAGCAGCTCGCGCGGATCGCCGCCCATCAGCGCATCAAAATCCCGCGGAGCATTGAACACGCGCACCCGCCCCTCGAAACTGTCCCACACCCGCGAGAAGACGAGATTGACTGCATCCTCGCGCAACGTCACCGCGCAGCCTGGCGTCAGATTGGTCTGGGCGACTTCACTTTCGTCGCAGGCGGTATCGTCCGCGGCGACCTGCGCCATGATATCGGCAATGACCTGTGCCTGGGCGCGCACGCCCTCCAGCTTGGCCGCGACGAGCCCGTCGCGATATTGCGTCATGCCGAGCGAACCGAGCATCAGGATGACCAGCCCGATCAGATTCGCGATGACGATGGTCAGGGTCAGGCGGGAAAAGGTCAGCCCGCCGGGCAGACGATGACGGATCGCTGCCCCCGGCGACGGGCGCCGGGCGGAAGATTGCGTGGCGTCAGTCTCCTGTGCCGGGCGCCTCGCCATCAAATGCCTTTCCGTGTGCGGATCGCCCAGCCCGTGGGGCCGGGCGCATCACTCAATTTTCTTTGTATTTGTAGCCAACACCATAAAGCGTTTCGATCTGGTCGAATTCCTTGTCGACGACGCGGAATTTCTTGCGGATGCGCTTGATATGGCTGTCGATGGTCCGGTCGTCGACATAGACCTGGTCGTCATAGGCCGCGTCCATCAGCGCATCGCGGCTCTTGACGAAGCCCGGGCGCTGGGCGAGCGATTGCAGGATCAGGAATTCCGTCACCGTCAGCGTCACATGCTCGCCGCGCCATTTGCACGAGTGCCGCAGCGGGTCGAGCGACAGGTCACCGCGCTTGATCACCTGCTTGGCATCTTCCTCGCTGACCGGCGTCGTCGTATCGGCCCGGCGCAACACCGCCTTGACCCGTTCGAGCAAAAGCCGCTGCGAGAACGGCTTCTTCACGTAATCGTCGGCGCCAAGGGTCAGACCCAGCACTTCGTCGATCTCCTCGTCCTTGGAGGTCAGGAAGATCAGCGGCAGGTCGGAGGACTGGCGCAGGCGGCGCAGCAATTCCATGCCGTCCATGCGCGGCATCTTGATGTCCGAGATGACGAGGTCCGGCGCGCTGGCGTTGATTGCCTCCAGCGCCTGGGCGCCGTCTTCATAGGTCGCGACCGCATGGCCCTCGGACTCCAGCGCGATCGCCACGGAGGTCAGGATGTTCTGGTCGTCGTCGACAAGCGTGATGCGTGCCATGGGCAAATCCCCTTGTTGTCTTGTTTTCCCAATCTAGACGCAGTTGCAACATGCTGAAAAGGCCGCGTTTGGGCGCTGATCGGGCGGGAATGAGGCATGGGAGGCCTGGCCGTCAAGCACCACCCCTCCGGGACCTCTTGTTACGGGGGGCAAAAGGCGTATCTTTACGGGGTAGAGGGCGATAACGGCCGGGGACGCATGCGCCTCCCCGTCCGCACGGGAGACGGGCATGACCCAGACTGCATTTTCATGGCGGCCGGCAACCATTCTGCTTGCCGTTCTCATCCTTCTCGTCGCGGGAACAGCGACGCTGAACGCCCAGATCGAGGCGAGCGCGGGCGACGCGCCCACGCTGTCCGGCGAACTGACCGATATGGGCTTTGCCGCCGGCGGCGAAGTCACGATCACCGCCTCGTCGCCGGACGACATCATCGCGGCAGGCGGCACGATCCGCTTCGATGGCGCCCGCGCCGACCACATGGTCGCGGCCGGCGGCGAAATCTCTCTGACCGGCATCGAGGCGTCAGACGTGATCCTGAGCGGCGGCAATGTCGAACTTACCTCCGGCACGGTCACCGATGACGTCATCATCTTTGCCGGCAATATCGAGATCGGCGAGCAGATGACCATTGGCGGCTCGGCCATGCTGTCCGGCGGCAATGTCGAGATCGGCGCGCCCATCGGCGGCGAACTCCGCGCCTCGGGCGGCAATGTCGCGCTCGACGCCAATGTGGCCGGCGATGCCTATCTGACCGGCGGCACCGTCACCATCGGCGAGGGGGTCGTCATCAGCGGCAACCTGACCTATGCCGCCGACGAATTCATCCTGTCTCCGGGCGCGAGCGTCACGGGTGAGATGATCGAGCAGGAATATGAGGAGCGGCCGTCGCCCTTCAGCCCGGAAGCGATGATCGCCGCGCTCCTCGGCGCAATCATGTTCCTCGCCGGGCTCGGCCTGTTGATCCTCATCATCGCCGCGCTGTTCCCGGGCCTGATGGCACGCTCCAGCACCATGATCGCCGACAAGCCGCTGTCGAGCCTCGGCATCGGCGTCCTCGTTCTGGTCGTGATGCCGCTGATGGGTCTGGCCTTCATGATCAGCATCATCGGCATCTCGGCCGGCTTCGTCATGCTGGCGCTGATCTTTGCGCTCGTGCCCTTTGCCTATGCCGCCGTGCTCTATCATGCCGGCATGTGGCTGCGCGGCCGGTTCGGCAAGGATGGCGAGCCCTATATCGTCACCCGCATCGTCTGGACGGCGCTAGCCGGCATCATCCTGCTTGTCATCGGGATCGTCCCTTTCCTCGGCATGCTGGTGTGGATCGTCGCGTTGCTGTTCGGCATGGGCGCGGTCATCACCCGCGGCGGTGCCGCGCTGGCGGATGCCTGATGGCGAAGGCTTGATGGTCGAGCCTCAAGACTTGAGGCTCGCGATAGACTGAAAGAACGGGCAGCTTCCGGGTTGCCCGTTTTGCTGTTGTCAGGACGAGTCCTGCGCGCTGCTGTTCAGATCCCCGCGCAGCGCCCCTATTCCGGCTTGAACAGGGCAGCGGCCTTTTCGATGAAGGCGGCGAGCGCAACGTCGCGCTGCGACAGGCCGCCATCCTCGCCCGCATCATGGGTCGACAGGGTGATCTCGACCTTGTTGTAGACGTTGAACCATTCCGGGTGGTGATCCATCTTGTCGGCCATCAGCGCGACCCGGGTCATGAACCCGAACGCCTCGTTGAAATCGGCGAACTTGAACGACTTCTTGACCGCATCGCGGCCCTCGACCATCGACCATTGCGAAAACTCGTTGATGAACTTCGCCCGTTCCTTCTCACTCAGCTTCTCGACCATGATATCCTCCGTGTAAAAACATTTTACTTTTCGATCTGTCCCATCCTTCGTGGGCTGCTTTGCAGCCGCCTCAGGATGAGGGCTTCCTGAAACTCCTCCTCATCCTGAGGTGCCTTGCGCAGCAAGGCCTCGAAGGACGAGGAGGCTATCCTTTCAGCACATCCTCCACCCACTCCGGCACGACCTCGCTCGCCTTGCCATAGCGCCGGTCGGTGAACAGCCGGGCATTGTCGGACGGTTCCAGATTCAGCTCGACACAGGGGATATGGAGCGAGCGGGCCTCGGCGACCAGCCCGGCGGCGGGATAGACCGCGCCCGACGTGCCGATGGCGACGAACATGTCGGCTTCTGCCAGCGCCATGGCGATCGCGTCCAGATGATGCGGCACCTCGCCGAACCAGACGACATTGGGCCGCATGCCCCTGGCCGACCCGCAGTCAGGGCACTGTGTCTCGGCCGACAGATCCTCCGTCCACGGCACGACATGGCGGCAAAACTGGCACAGCGCCTCGGCCAGCGCCCCATGCATGGCGAGGATGTTCTCCGATCCCGCCCGCCGGTGCAAATCATCGACATTCTGGCTGACCAGCGTCAGCCTGCCGCCGCGCGCCGCCAGCTCACGCTCCAGCCGTGCCAGCGCGAAATGGGCCGCGTTCGGCTCGACGCCCGCCAGCCCGGCCCGGCGCATATTGTAGAAGCCATGCACTTTCTCAGGGTCGCGCGAGAACGCATCGGGCGTCGCCACCTCCTCGATGGAATATTGCGCCCAGATGCCGCCCGCATCGCGAAACGTCGCAACGCCGCTATCGGCACTCACCCCCGCCCCGGTCAGGATCACGATATTTTTTGCACTCTGCATGGCGCCGTTGTAGCAGGGGACGAGCCGCCATCAAAGCATCAGCGCCGGCTGTTGTCAGGCTTGCAGCCCCCCGGAACAGGGGATTGAGCAGTAAAATTCCGGGAAATAATCTTCACCCAGCATGTTCGAGTGGAGATCCCTGATGCGCCTTCCCGTTTTGCTCGCAGCCGCCACGGCAGCAATGGTCACGGCCACCCTGCCCGCCGCAGCGCAGGAATGGTATGCCCGCCCAACGCCGCTCCCGGCACAGCCCGGCCAGCCAAGCGCGGTGTGCTATATGAGCTCGGGCGAAACACCACCGCTCGTCGTCTTCTCCTTCGAAAAGAACCGCGCCCGGTTCGGCGTCAAAGCGCCCGAATTCTTCAACCGCAATGGGGTCAGCGACTATACCGGCACGCTGCCCTCCGGCGCGTCGATGAAGATATCCCTCGGCACCGATGCCTCCTCGGATATCGCGGTCCTGACGGTCAACGAGTGGGACGCCAACAAGCGGATCATCAACCATTTCCTCACCGCCGGCAGCTTTTCCCTCACCGGCCAGGGCATCGACATAACCATCGCCCTGCCCAGCGCCGAAAGCGAGATGGCGAGCCTCGACAAGTGCCTGGCAGAACTGGCCGCGCAATAATCCTGTCGGCCATATCGCGTCGCTATGGCTTTGCACTCTGCGGCAGGGCGTTGTAGCACGGACGGGCAGCATCAAGATCCTGAGGCCCGCCCATGAAACGCGTTCTGTTCGTCTGTCTCGGCAATATCTGCCGCTCGCCCGCGGCCGAGGGCGTGTTCCGCGCCCTTGCCGCGAAGGAAGATGTCGAGGTCTATATCGACAGTGCCGGCACCGGCGGCTGGCATGAGGGCCACAGCCCGGACCAGCGCATGATGGCCGCCGCGAAGCGCCGCGGTTACGACCTCTCCGCCCAGCGCGCGCGCAAGGTCGACCTCGCCGATTTCTACGAGTTCGACTATCTCATGGCGATGGACCTGTCGAACCACGCCAACCTCCTGTCCATGGCGCCGCCCAATCGCGACTGCGACATCCGCCTGCTCCTTGATTTCGGGACAGGTCCGGAACGGGAAGTACCCGATCCGTATTATGGAGGCGATGGCGGGTTCGAGCATGTGCTCGACCTGATCGAGGACGCCGCCCGTGGCTTTCTCGAGCATATCCGCAAGGACGACGCGCAATAGTGAGCGTATAAAAGTGAGCGTACAGACAAGTGAGTAACGGCCACCTTCTCTGCCTCGGCCTTGGCTATTCCGCCACTGCCGCCGCCCGCGAGATGCTCGCCCATGGCTGGCATGTCTCCGGCACCACCCGGGACGCGAACAAGGCGCGGCAGATCGACGAGAGCGGCATCCGCGCCGTTCTGTGGGATGCGCCCAACCGCCTCCCCGCCGAGGCGCTTGTCCCCGCCGAGGGCCCGCCCGTCACCGACATTCTCGTCTCGGTCTCCCCTGGCGAGGCCGGCGACCCGGCCCTTGCCGGGCTGCAGGCGCTGACCGGCGCCAGCCCCGCCGCCCTCTCCCATGTCCGCTCGATCCTCTATTGCTCCTCGACCGGCGTCTATGGCGACCATGAAGGCCGCTGGGTCACCGAGGAAAGCCCGGTCCTGCCCACATCAGAGCGCGGCCGCCGCCGCCTCAGGGCCGAGCATGGCTGGGAGGATTTCGCCGCCGCCAATGATTGCGCCGAAGTAAACCTGCGCCTTGCCGGCATATACGGCCCCGGCCGCAACGCCATCGAGACCCTCATTGCCCAGCGCGACGGCACCGGCGATGCCAACGCCCTTGGCGGCCAGCGCATCTACAAGAAGGGCCAGGTCTTCTCGCGCATCCACCAGGCCGACATTGCCGGCATCATCGCCGCGCTCCTGACCTGCCCGACGCAGAAATGGCCCGAAACCCACGCCCTCAACCTCGCCGACGATTTGCCCTCCCCGCCGCACGAGGTGATCGAATATGCCGCCTATCTCCTCGGCCTCGACCCGCCGCCGCTGATCGACCTCGACACCGCGCAGCTCTCGCCCATGGCGCGCAGCTTCTATGCCGAGAACAAGCGCGTGGCGAATGCCTGCGTCAAGCAGACCCTCGATTACACCTTCCGCTATCCCAGCTATCGCGAGGGCCTGACCGCCATCCTGCGCGAGCTGAAATAGCCGCTCTCCCGCGCGAGTGGCCCGCTTCACTGGCCGGACATAAAGAAATCTTTATATCGTCTTGGCGTAGCCGGGCCGCGCTGCTATACACGCGCCACCAATCCAGATTTCGAGCAACACCTGAAAGGGGCTCCCATGAGCGAAGACTACATCGTCAAGGACATCAACCTCGCCGACTATGGCAACAAGGAAATCGCCATCGCCGAGACCGAAATGCCGGGCCTGATGGCCACGCGCGAGGAATTCGGCCCGTCGCAGCCGCTGAAGGGCGCGAAAATCGCCGGCTCCCTGCACATGACGATCCAGACCGCCGTGCTGATCCAGACGCTGGAAGCCCTCGGCGCCGAGGTCCGCTGGGTCTCCTGCAACATCTATTCGACCCAGGACCATGCCGCCGCCGCCATCGCCGCCAATGGCACGCCGGTCTTCGCCAAGAAGGGCGAGACCCTGGCCGAATATTGGGACTATTGCGACAAGATCTGGGAATGGCCGGACGGCTCGCTCGCCAACATGATCCTCGACGATGGCGGCGATGCCACCATGCTGATCCTGCTCGGCTCGGATGCCGAGACCAACCCGTCCCTGCTCGACAAGCCCGGCAATGAGGAAGAAGGCGAACTGTTCCGCGTCATCAAGGAACGCCTCGCCCGCGACCCGGGCTTCTATTCCCGCGTCAAGGCCAATATCAAGGGCGTGACGGAAGAGACCACCACCGGCGTGCTGCGCCTCTATCAGCGCGAGAAGAAAGGCCAGCTGCCTTTCCCGGCGATCAACGTCAATGACAGCGTCACCAAGTCGAAATTCGACAACAAATATGGCTGCCGCGAGTCCCTCGTCGACGGCATCCGCCGCGGCACCGATGTGATGATGGCCGGCAAGGCCGCCCTCGTCGCCGGCTATGGCGATGTCGGCAAGGGCTCGGCTGAGTCCCTGCGCGGTGCCGGCGCCCGCGTCATGGTCACCGAGGTCGACCCGATCTGCGCCCTGCAGGCGGCGATGGACGGGTTCGAGGTCGTGACCATGGAAGAAGGCGCCCCGCGCGCCGATATCGTCATCACCGCGACCGGCAACAAGGATGTGCTGACCGTCGATCACATGCGCTCGCTGAAAGACATGGCGATCGTCGGCAATATCGGTCACTTCGACAACGAGATCCAGGTCGAGGGTCTGAAGAACTACAAATGGACCAATATCAAGGACCAGGTCGACATGATCGAATATCCGGACGGCAAGCGCATGCTGCTGCTGTCCCAGGGCCGCCTCCTGAACCTCGGCAACGCCACCGGCCACCCCAGCTTCGTCATGTCGGCGAGCTTCACCAACCAGACCCTGGCCCAGATCGAGCTGTTCAGCAACAATGCGGACGGCAAATACGACAACAAGGTCTATGTCCTGCCCAAGCATCTCGACGAGAAGGTCGCCAAGCTCCATCTCGACAAGATCGGCGCCAAACTGACCGAGCTGTCAGACGAACAGGCCGCCTATATCGGCGTCGAGAAAAAAGGCCCGTTCAAAAGCGACGCGTACCGGTATTAAGGCGTAGGGCGGGTGGAGCGAATGCGATACCCGCCACTCGATCCCGCCACGAAAACAAAAGCCCGGGCATCACCCCCCGGGCTTTTTCTTGCCTATCGCAACCCCCGCGCGCATACTCCGTACCATGCCGGACTACCGCCGCCTCCATGTCCCCGGCGGGACCTACTTTTTCACACTGGCCCTGCATGACCGGCGGCAAACGCTGCTCACCGATCACATCGATCCTCTCCGCGCCGCATGGGCGCACACGGCAGAGCGCTACAGTGCATTGCGCTATTGCTATTACTTCTTTCGCCCGATGAACGACCAAGCGGCAGTAAAAAGTATAACCAGACCAACGATGCTCCATATCTCACGCAGGTAAAGACTGTCCTGCCTCAAGAGTATGACACCAGCGGCGACTGCAACAAAAAGTGCAGACATTATCAAAAATACTCGCATGAACCTGTTCCCTTAGAGGCACCCGAAGCGCGACGACGCCGATTTCGACAATCATGTCGCCTATATCCACCTGAACCCGGTCAAGCACGGGCTGGTCACCCACCCGGACCATTGGCCCCATTCGACCTGGCACAAATGGAAAGCAACCTGCGGCAAATCTTTGTCCGCAACCTCAAGCGACTGGTCCCCGAATTTCGACGACCCGTAGGGCGGGTGGAGCCGAAGGCGATACCCGCCAATCGGTGTTCGCGAAGAAGCCGGAATGGCGGGTATCGCTGCGCTCCACCCGCCCTACGCAAAATGCCCCCCGTCTATTGGGAACATCTCATCCGCGACGAAACCGACTTTGAAAACCATGTCGCGTATATCCACATGAACCCGGTCAAGCACGGCTTTGTCACGCACCCTGACCAATGGCCCCACTCGACCTGGCACAGATGGAAAGAAACTTACGGCAAATCCCTGTCTGTAACCTCAAGCGACTGGTCCCCGATTTTCGACGACCCGTAGGGCGGGTGGAGCCGAAGGCGATACCCGCCAATCGATGTTCGCGAAGAGGCCGGAATGGCGGGTATCGCTGCGCTCCACCCGCCCTAAAGCAACAGGCCTCTTTATTACTTGCTCAGCCATTTCAAGAGACCGGTCGAACGCGCTTCACGGCTTGACTTGCTTCGCGTCCTAGCCCGCGCCCCCTCTCTGTATTCGACAATATTAGGATCAGTGGAATTTGATTTCTCATATTCACGAACAAAGCTAACCAACTTCTCCTCAACTCCCTCTTGTGGAAAACTACGGCGCGCATCCAAAATTTCACAAACGGAAAACAGGGTAAATATATGAACTGGTTTGCTGAAAATACTTTCCAATTCAGGGCGCCTTTCTAGCAAGTCTGCCAGCCAATCCAGAAAGGAAAAGACTTTTCTTATATCCGTCGCTCTCTCCACATACTTATCGTTATAAAGATCATACATTTCATTCAGTAACTTATTGTTCTCCTGAACAGATCCGCGCCTCAAAAACACGAGCAAACTACTTGCAAACTCGATATCAAGCATACGCCGAATTTGACTTGCTGAAAACACTTCGAAGTCACTCCAAAAGCGATGCTCCGTGATTTCTTCGGCAGCCGTTATTAGCTTTCCGTTGAATTCGGCATTTCTTATTTCTTGTGGATTGAGAGATTTATCCGTTTCATTGAGACGTTTAAAAATATCAATGATACCGTCCAGTTCTATTTGATTTGGTATTACTCGTACATTGACAACATAATCCCAAAATATTTTTTTATATCCATCATCAAGATCTTTCCAGTATACTCCCGCAAATTCCGAATTGCGATTACTGGCGTCAAGGCTTGCTTTTTTTAATGACCATTCATTGGAAACGAATTGTCTCATAGTCGTTAGACGTTGTTGCCCATCCACGATACTTCTTTTCTGCTCTCCGCTTTCAGCATCTGCTGTCTGTTGCCACAGGTAAATTTCCGGCATCGGAAAACCCATTAGTATAGTTTCGATCAACCGAATTTTTTGTCTCTCGGTCCACACCAATTTTCGCTGGAAGGTATCGTCTACAAACAAACCACCTGTCCGTAAACCAGACACCAAACTTGAAATAGGCGGCCTCTCTGTTTGAATCAAAGCGTTGAAATTCATTTCATAATTTCCTTCGACATTTCTCGAATGCATAGGCTTGGTATTTTCTGGCATCTTCAAGGCTTCTGTAGATTCTATATTTAATATCCTGTTTAATTCCTGCTTGTATTTGCAATCTTCTCTTCATGTCGTTGGTTCGTTTTATAAGATCATTCAGTACTGAAGACTTAAAATCTCTATCCGGCTCATTAACAAATCCTCTGAATACAAATTTTCCGTGAAACTTCAATATTTCTGGGTATCCGCCATAATATGCTTTCAAAAGCTGTCGCCAAGTCGACGCAAACATGGCCGAGGAAATTATTACTACGTCAATGTCAGACTCGTCCCTGAATGGTTTATTGAAGCGATCAGTTTGAGGATTAGTGCTTCGCCCAAATACGGAGCTTCCCGTCACGTAAACATCTCCAGGCTCAGCTTGAATTCCATCAGCTACAATCTCTCGAAATTCACTGAAAGAGCATTCTGGTTTATGAGTAGAATATTCACCAAATAACCACGGCTCACCTTCAAAAACGTGGTTTTTGCAGAGCACTTCGACCGTGTTGCTCTCGAGAAATTCTATAAACGACGCTTCTGTGAACAAAGCTCATCCCTCGCCTAATTGAACCGCCAACGCAAACCCTACCAAAGATTGAGTAACAATAAACTTTTATTTTTACATCCGAAACGGCGCTACCCAAGATAGGATGCTCCAACTAACGGACGGTGCACCGCGCTGCGCTTGGTGCGCTCTCCACTTTCTTTCGAGCGATGGCTGATTCAGCGGCCCGGCCTTGTCAAGGATGAGGCAAATCATTGGGGGTGGGAACCCGATGATTTACCGAATGCCCGGCTTCGCCGGCTCGGTCATGGCCCACGTCATTGATAAAACCGGATGTAAAATACGACTTCTCTCTCTCTTGCATTCCGCCTTCGCCGATACGACATTAAATGCACTATGGTATTAGCGCTGCAAACTTTTCAGCCCGACTATGAGCCGATAGTGCCGCAATTGCTGGATCCGTATCAGCAGCATTTGGTCATGCTTGATTTGCTGCGACTATCTCCGTTTTTCGCGCTTCTAGCCTTTGCTGCCATTCTGCTCTGCGACTATGGCTTCCACTGGTTCAGGTACGGAAAATTGCCCGACGGTCTGGAGGATCTGAGAAGCATAAAGGTTGCCTTCTCGCCACGTTACAGGGTTGCAGTCCTGGTCGTCATTGGACTGTGGAGCCTGATATTTTTTGGGAGTTTGATGTAATCGCTCCTATACTTGACCCGTCCTGCTCAGTGAGTACAGCAATGTTGCGTTGCGCCGTACGGCGCACCCTACATCTTCTTTCAAGCGATGGCTGTTTCACCGGGATCGATCTGTCAAGGCTGCAACCGCTTCACGGCGCGCCTCCGGCGCGGCCTTGACAGATCGCTCCCGGTAAAACAATTGGCCACCGTGCCGCAATGGCGGAATCCGCCATTGCGGCCTCGGCTGACTAGTTCACTTTGCTTCTGCGCGAGCGGAAGCTGGCAATTTCTTCAAGTCTTCCCCCCCCCTGTCACCCCGGACGCCGACAGGCGATCCGGGGCCCATCTCTGATGCGTTGATGGCTTGCGGAACGCTGCCATAATGGGTTGTATCATCGCCCTATCCCTCCGTAAGCCCCTGAATATCAGAGCTGGGTCCCGGCTCTCGCTGCGCTCGGCCGGGATGACAAGCGGTTGAATTTTCTCGGAAAACAGATCTTATCCCCGCGCGCCCAACCTCCCGTATAACTCTTCCCAAACCCGGTGAGGACCGGGTGGAGGAGGCGGTGAAAGCTCTGACCTGGAGCGGCAGCCGTGTCATCAGGTTTCCGGCGGCGCTCGAGGGTGTGCGCAAGCTTCGCATCGTCCGCCGGAGCGGTGTTCCGTGGTAGCCCGCGGACGGGAGAGCTATCATATGGCCCCGCATCGATCGCCGCCGTGCATGGCGAGAGCTATGCCATAATTTTTATTCTAATGAGGCAATGGCCGCCATGCACGGGCCCCCTTGACCTTTTTTCACCACCGCGAGCGTTGCTTGCCGGTGCTTTTAGTGCTGCCCCTCTTGTCATTCCGGCCAAGCGCAGCATCAACCCGGGACCTATTTTCCAGAGGCCTTGCCGCGGCTGTACCAAGCCGCCTCACCGTCTCTGGCATTCGGAAAAAAAGGGTCTCGCCATGCCTTTACGGCGGAATCCGCCGTAAAGGCATGGCTGCCAATTGTCGTGCCGGCATTTCGCTGTCAAGGCGGCAGCTACGCCGCGCCGCGAAGCGGGTGCCGCCTTGACAGCGAAATGCCGGTAAGGCACCGCACGATGTCTCTAGCCTGCCCTCTGTTCTCCACGGCAATCCTGTGCCAAAGTATGGCCTGTTCAGGGAAGAATCGCTCCCACCCCGGCGGGGTCACGGGGCGGAGGGAAGAGTGTCGTGATGTTCAAGGAAACGATTTTTTCGGCCGTTTTCGGCCTAACCGTGCTGGCCCTCATGCCGGCCCACGCCCTCCAGGACGAGGACGCAGCCCCCGCCTCCGAGCCCCCGACCCGGGAAGAAGAGGACATCATCACCATTTTCGGCGGCGGCGGTCCGCGCGACGAGGCGATGGCCGCCTTCATGCGCGGCGATTACCCCACCGCGGAGCTGGAGTTCGGCAACAACCTTCGCTGCGCCGAGCGGGTCGAGATGATGGAGGATTTCGCCTTCGAAGCCGCCCGCGGCGGTCAGGTCGCAGCCGATGCCGGGGCGTCGGGCGCGGCGCCCGTCGGCGGCGGCGACGTCGCCCCGCAGCCGCAATCCTCTGGCTCGGATTTCCGCGACACCCAGCGCCCCGACGCCGACGACGTCGCCGCGCGCAGCTGCGACATGCCGGCCTATCAGATTTACATGATCGGCATGTCCCAGGTGAAACAGGGCAAGAACGAAGAGGCCAAGGCGAATTTCTATCGCGTCATCGCCATGTCCAACGATGAGCGCTTTTTCGATGCCCATTACCGCATCGGCCTGCTCGAACTGCTCGACGGCAATGTCGACAAGGCGGAGGAGCGCCTCGCCCACCTGAAGATCCTGCAGCAGCGCTGCCAGCGCCGCGGCGAGCGCTGCGAATGGCGCGGCGAGCTGGACGAGGCGGTCGCCTTCCTCGATGCCGCCGTGACCAATGCCACCGGGCCGTCGGCGGGCTAGCTTGGCGAGACGGCGGCAACCGTGCTAGAGCGTTTCCCGGTGAAGTGGAAACCGGTTCACCGCAAGGAAACGCGCCAAACAAGGAATCTAGGCCGGTGGCCCTGAGGAGACTGACTTATGGCTGCCGCAAAGAAGACGATCGCGCTCATCGCCCATGACAAGAAGAAGGCCGAGATGGTCACCTTCGCCAAGCGGCACGAGGGCGCCCTGTCGGCCTTCACCATCGTTGCCACCGGCACAACCGGCGGGTTGCTGGCCGAGGCCTGCCCGTCGCTCACGATCCGCCCGGTCAAGTCCGGGCCTCTCGGCGGCGACCAGCAGATCGGCGCAATGATCGCCGAGGGCAAGGTGCACACGATGATCTTCTTCATGGACCCGCTCTCGCCCATGCCCCACGATGTCGACGTCAAGGCGCTGACCCGGCTCGGCGCGGTCTACGACATCCCCATGGCCCTGAACAAGGCCACGGCGGAAGTGATCCTGAAAGCGATCACGGCAGACGCTGCAGCGGCGGAGAAAGCCTAGCCTCAAGCCTTCAGATCGCCCCGGATCAGCTTCATCACGCCGGAAAAGTCGAGATCGTCCGTGCCCGCCGCTTCCATCATCGTGTAGAGTGACTCCGACAGCGTGCCCAGCGGCGTTGCCGCCTTCGCCTTCTCCGCCGCGTTATGGGCAAGGCGCAAATCCTTCAGCATCATCGCCGCGGCAAAGCCGGGCTGATAGTCGCGGTTGGACGGCGCGCCCGGCACTGGCCCCGGGGCGGGGCAATAGCTCGTCATCGACCAGCACTGGCCCGACGCCTTGGACGAGATGTCGAAAAAGGTCTGCGCATCGAGGCCCAGCTTTTCCGCGAGGTTGAACGCCTCGCAGGTGCCGATCATGGAGATCGCCAGCAGCATGTTGTTGCAGATCTTCGCCGCCTGCCCGGCCCCGACACCGCCGGCATGGAAGATGTTCTTGCCCATGGCGCCCAGCACTTCTTTTGCGCGCTCGAAATCCGCCGTGGACCCGCCGACCATGAAGGTCAGCGTGCCCGCCTCCGCCGCCGCCGTGCCGCCGGAGACCGGCGCATCGACGAAAGCAAAGCCCCGCGCCTTCGCGCCTTCGCCGACGGCAATGGCACTGTCGCCGTCGATGGTCGAGCAGTCGATGAACAGCGTGCCCTGCCGCGCCCGTGTCGCGATACCGGCCTCGCCGAGATAGACATCGCGGACATGCCTGCCCGCCGGCAGCATGGAGATGACGGCCTCCGCCTCGCCAGCCGCCCCGGCCAGCCCGTCAGCGGCGCGGCACCCGGCCTCGACGGCCCGCTGGACCGCAGCGTCGGACAGATCATGGGCGATCACGTCATGGCCTGCCCTGGCGAGGTTCGCCGCCATGCCGGAGCCCATATGGCCGAGGCCGATGAAGAGGATTTTCATAGTCGTCTCCCTGCTGATTTATCCCCGCCCCTTAACGGCGGGTTATGCTTGTCACCATGGAATGGTCTTGCCGGCATAATCAAGGAACGGCGCCGTCTCCTGCGGCTCCAGCCCGTCGATCACCTGGCGCAGGCCGCTCACGCTTTCGGTCGTGTCGATCAGCCCGTTCGGCCCGCCCATGTCCGTGCGCACCCAGCCCGGATGCAGCGTGGCAACGGCAATGCCCTTGGGCGCGCAGGCCGCAGCGACCATGTTCATCGCCATGTTCAGCCCGCATTTGGTCGAGCGATAGATGATGCGCCCGGAAGAGGAATCACCGATCGAGCCCATCTTGGAGGTGATGGCGACGATCTTGCCTTTCGCTTTTTCCACGGCCGGCAGGAAGGCTTCGGCCGTGCGCAACGGGCCCATCGTATTGACACGGAAGGTTTCGTCCCAGCCCTCGAAATCGAGCGAGCCGAATTCCTGGCCCTCGCCCTTCGGCCCCATCACCCCGGCATTGGCGATCAGCAGGTCGACCGGGCCGGACACGGCGCCGGCAAAGGCGGCAAGATCGCTCTCGCTGGTGATATCGGCCTGGTACACGGTGACATCGCCTTCGACGGCGTTCAGTTCCTCTGCGCTGTCCGGGGTGCGGCAGCTGGCATGGACGGACCAGCCATCGGCGGCGAACTGGCGGGTAAACTCAAGACCAATCCCGCGATTGGCCCCGGTGATTACGACTGTCGGCATGGCAATTCTCCTGTTCTGCTTCCCTCACGACATAGGCCGCGCGGGCGCAGCGTCACCCCTGATCCATCATCGCCTACTTCATCGTCGGGATGACGAATTCGGAGCCCTGCACATCCTCCGGCCAGCGCTGGGTGATGGTCTTGATCTTGGTCCAGAAACGCACGCCTTCCGGTCCGTGCTGGTTGGTGTCACCGAAGCTCGACCGCTTCCAGCCGCCAAAGGTGTGATAGGAGACCGGCACCGGGATCGGCACGTTGATGCCGACCATCCCCACATTGACCTGCGCGGCGAATTCCCGCGCCGCTGCGCCATTGCGGGTGAAGATCGCAACGCCATTGCCATATTGATGGTCGGAGGGCAGCGCGACCGCCTCCTCGAAATTCCGGGCACGGACGACCTGCAGCACCGGCCCGAAGATTTCCTCCTCATAGGAAGACTGGCCTGGCTTGGCGTGATCGAGCAGCGTGCCGCCCATAAAGAAACCGTTCTCATAGCCCTGCAGCGTGAACTCGCGGCCGTCGACGACCAGGTCCTGGCCTTCCTCGACGGCCTTGCCAATCCACTGGCGCACGCGATCGCGATGGGCGGCGGTGACGAGCGGGCCGAGGTCGGAGCCTTCATCCGTGGACGGGCCGATCTTGAGGCCTTCAACGCGCGGCTTCAGCATGTCGATCAGGCGCTCGGCGGTGTCCTCGCCAACCGGCACGGCAACCGGCGTCGCCATGCAGCGCTCCCCGGCGGAGCCATAGGCAGAGCCGATCAGGTTGTTGACGACATTGTCCATGTCGGCATCGGGCAGGATGATCATGTGGTTCTTGGCGCCGCCGAAGGCCTGCACCCGCTTGCCGTGGGCGGTGCCGCCGGCATAGATATATTGCGCGATGTCGGACGAGCCGACAAAGCTGATCGCCTTGACGCGCGCATCCTCGATCAGGGTGTCGACGGCTTCCTTGTCGCCATTGACGACGTTCAGCACACCTTCCGGCGCACCGGCTTCCATCATCAGCTCGGCAAGGCGCAGGGGCACGGACGGGTCTTTCTCCGACGGCTTGTTGATGAAGGTGTTGCCGCAGGCGATGGCGACGCCGAACATCCACATCGGGATCATCGCCGGGAAGTTGAACGGTGTGATGCCGGCCACGACGCCCAGCGGCTGGCGCATGGAATAGACATCGATTCCCGGCCCTGCCCCTTCGGTATACTCGCCCTTTTGCAAATGGGGGATGCCGCAGGCGAACTCAATCACGTCCAGACCGCGCTGCACGTCGCCGCGCGAGTCGGGGATCGTCTTGCCATGCTCGGCGGAGAGCAACCTGGCCAGGTTCTCCATGTCCTTCTCGACCAGTTCCTTGAACTTGAACAGGACACGGGCACGGCGTTGCGGGTTGGTCGCGGCCCAGCCGGGAAAGGCTTTCTGCGCCGACGCGATGGCATCCTCGACATCGGACCGGCTCGCCAGGACGGCCTGCGCCTGGGTCTCACCGGTCGTCGGGTTGAACACGTCATGACGGCGATCCGATGTACCGTTCGTATGCTGTCCGTTGATGAAATGGCCAAGCGTCTTCATGGGGTTTCCTCCGTTCATTTTTTATATGTCCTCATCCTGAGGAGCCGCGAAGCGGCGTCTCGAAGGACGGGGGCAGACTCAGTCCATCAGCTCGAACGCCATCGCCGTCGCCTCGCCGCCGCCGATGCATAGACTGGCGATGCCACGGTTCATCCCGCGATGACGCAGGGCGTTCAGCAGGGTGACGATGATGCGCGCGCCGGAGGCACCGATCGGGTGGCCGAGGGCGCACGCGCCGCCATTGACGTTGATCTTTTCGTGCGGGATCGACAGCTCTTCCATCGCCGCCATGGGCACGACCGCGAAGGCCTCATTGACCTCGAACAGGTCGATATCGGAAGTGTGCCAGCCGCACGCATCCATCAGATCCTTCATCGCCTGCACCGGCGCGGTCGTGAACCAGCTCGGCTCGCGGGCATGGCTGGTCTGGCCGATCAGCTTGGCCACCGGCGTCAGGCCGCGGCGCTCGGCCTCCGACAGGCGCATCATCAGGAGCGCTGCCGCACCGTCGGAGATGGAGGAAGCATTGGCCGCCGTTACCGTGCCGTCCTTGCGGAAGGCGGGCTTGAGGGACGGAATCTTTTCAGGCTTCGCCCTGGTCGGCTGCTCATCCTGGGCGACGGTATAGTTGCCGTTGCGGGTCTCGACCGTGATGGCCAAGATCTCATCCGTAAACTGACCGCTCTCGTGGGCGGTGCGGGCGCGGGTCAGGCTCTCGATCGCATATTCGTCCTGCATCTGCCGGGAGAACTCGTATTTGTCGGCGCATTTCTCGGCAAAATTGCCCATCAGCCCGCCCTCATAGGCATCTTCCAGCCCGTCGAGGAACATGTGATCCTTCGCCTCGGCATGGCCGAGCCGCGCACCGGCGCGCATCTTCGGCAACAGATAGGGCGCATTGGTCATGCTCTCCATGCCACCGGCAACGCCGACCGTGGCCGTACCTGCCAGCAGGGCTTCGGCCAGCATCATCGCCGTCTTCATGCCAGAGCCGCACATCTTGTTGACCGTCGTACACGGAACGGATACCGGCAGCCCGGCCTTGATCGCTGCCTGGCGCGCCGGGGCCTGCCCCTGACCGGCGGGCAGGACACAGCCCATCAGCACTTCGTTCACCTCGGACTCTTTCACACCTGCCTTGCGCAGCACGTCATGGATCACCTTGGCGCCGAGGTCTGACGCCGTCAGGTCGGCGAACTCACCCTGGAAACCGCCGATCGCCGTGCGCGACATGGAGGCAATGACAATGGGATCGTCTGTATGGATTTTCATCGAAGTCTCCTGTTAACCGGTCTGATAGGGTTTCAGCATATGCCGGGCAACAATCAGCCGCATGATTTCGTTCGTACCCTCGAGGATCTGGTGCACCCGCACATCGCGCAGCATCCGCTCCAGCGGATAGTCGGCGAGATAGCCATAGCCGCCATGCATCTGCAGCGCCCTGTTGACGACCTCAAACCCGGTGTCGGTGACGAAGCGCTTGGCCATGGCGCACAGCGAGGAGGCATCGGGCGTCTTTTCATCCAGCGACCACGCCGCGCGATACAGCAGCGAGCGCGACGCTTCCAGCTCGGTCTTCATGTCGGCAAGGGTGAACTGCAGCGCCTGATTGGCCGACAGCGGCTTGCCGAAGGCGATGCGCTCGCTTGTATAGTCCAGCGCGGCGGCGAGCGCGGCATTGGCGGTGCCGAGCGAACAGGCAGCGATATTCAGCCGTCCGCCATCGAGGCCTGCCATGGCGAATTTGAACCCCTCGCCCTCGGCACCGATCAGGTTTTCTGCCGGGACGCGACAGTCTTCAAACGTGACGACCGCCGTCGGCTGTGAACTCCAGCCCATCTTGCGCTCATTGGCACCAAAGGAAAGGCCGGGCGTGTCTTTCTCGACGAGGATCGCGGAAATGCCCTTCGGGCCGTCCTCGCCCGTCCGTACCATGACGAGATAGAGATCGGAGACACCGGCACCGGAGATAAACGCCTTGGAACCGTTCAGGACATACTCATCGCCATCCTTCACCGCCTTCGTGCGCAGCGCAGCGGCGTCGGAACCGGAGCCGGGCTCGGTCAGGCAATAAGACGCGAGCATCTCCATCGTCGTCAGCTTCGGGCAATATTTCCGGCGCAGGGCGTCGCCGGCAAACCGGTCGATCATCCAGGAGACCATGTTGTGGATGGAGATATAGGCCGCGGTCGAGGTACACCCCGCCGACAGTTCCTCGAAGATCATCACCGCGTCGAGCCGCGACAGGCCGGAGCCGCCGACATCCTCGCTGGTATAGATCCCGGCAAGGCCAAGCTCGGCCGCCTGTTTGATCACATCGACGGGGAAATGCTTGTCCCTGTCCCACTGCGCGGCATGAGGGGCCAGCTCCTCGCGGGCGAACCGCCCGGCCATGTCCCTGATCGCTTCCTGTTCTTCTGCGAGCGCGAAGTCCATCTGGTTTCCAGTCCCTTCCGGCTTGCGATTGAGATAGGCCGCGGGCTGCGCCCTTGCCACCTGCCTCACCGCTTATAAGTCTATTGGCACAGAGGAGAAGCCCTGCGCACAAGCTGAGTCAAGGCTTGGAAACAGGATAAGACCTTCCTCCAAAAAGGCGCACCGGATTGGAATAAGTGGCGAAAATGCATACGTTTTTTGCTGTTCTGGTCGGCTGACCTCTGGGCGAATTTAGGGCAAGGTGACTGCAAAAATAATGACTGAGCGGAGAATTATGGCCAGGGAAGAAAACGACTACGCGCCGCTGAAGCTGCATGTGCCTGAACCGCCGGTACGGCCGGGCGACACGCCGACCTTCGACAAGTTCGTGGTGCCCGAGGCAGGCAGCGTGCGCAAGCCGCCGATCGACACGGATTTCGACCAGATCCGCGATCTCGGCTTCGATATCATCCGTGTGCTGGACGATGAGGGCAAGGCCGTTGGCCCGTGGGCCGAGGATATTTCCGACGACCAGCTGGAAGCCGGCCTCAGGGCGATGATGCGCACCCGGGCCTTTGACGAGCGTATGCTGAAGGCCCAGCGCCAGGGCAAGACCAGTTTCTACATCCAGTGCACCGGCGAGGAAGCCATCGCCACCGGCCACCAGATGGCGTTGGCCCAGGGCGACATGAACTTCCCGACCTATCGGCAGCAGGGGCTTTTGATCGCGCAGGACTGGCCGGTCACCAAGATGATGAACCAGATTTACTCCAACGAGCAGGACGAGTTGCGCGGCCGCCAGCTGCCGGTGCTCTACTCCTTCAAGGAGGCGGGCTTCTTCACCGTGTCAGGCAATTTGTCGACGCAATATATCCAGGCCGTCGGCTGGGCCATGGCCTCGGCGATCAAGGGCGACACCAAGGTCGCCTCTGCCTGGATCGGCGATGGCGCGACAGCCGAGGGCGACTTCCACACAGCGCTGGTTTTCGCCTCCGTCTACAAGCCGCCGGTCATTCTCAACGTCGTCGACAATCAGTGGGCGATTTCCTCCTTCCACGGTATTGCCGGTGCGGAAAGCTCGACCTTCGCCGAACGCGCCCATGGCTATGGCCTACCGTCCCTGCGCGTCGACGGCAATGACTGGGTCGCGGTCTATGCCGCTTCGCTCTGGGCGATCGAGCGTGCCCGCCGTGGCCATGGCCCGACCATGATCGAATGGGTCACCTATCGCGCCGGCGCGCACTCGACCTCAGACGATCCGTCGAAATACCGCCCCAAGACAGAGCATGAAGCATGGCCCCTGGGCGATCCGATCAAGCGCATGAAGCAACACCTCATCGCCAAGGACCTTTGGTCGGAAGAGCGCCACACCCAGGCGGAGGCTCAGTATGCCGACGAAATGCGCGAAGCCGCCATCGAGGCGGAAAGCCACGGCACGCTGCATGACGGCCCGGGACCGAGCGCCGCTGAAATGTTCGAGCAGGTCTACAAGGACGTGCCACCGCATTTGCGCCGCCAGCGCCAGAAGATGGGGATATAGGCGATGTTCGACGACAAACCCGAAACAACCAGAATGAACATGATCCAGGCCATCCGCGACGCGCAGGATGTGATGCTGGGCAAGGACGACAATGTCGTCGTCTATGGACAGGATGTCGGCTATTTCGGCGGCGTCTTCCGCTGTACCGAAGGCCTGCAGGCCAAATACGGCACACAACGCGTCTTCGATGCGCCGATTTCCGAGAGCGGCATTGTCGGCTCCGCCATCGGCATGGGCGCCTATGGCCTGCGCCCCTGCGTCGAGGTGCAGTTCGCCGACTATATGTTCCCCGCCTATGACCAGATCACCCAGGAAGCGGCGCGCCTGCGCTATCGCTCCAACGGCCAGTTCACAGCGCCCCTGGTGATCCGTATGCCGACCGGTGGCGGGATCTTCGGCGGCCAGACCCACTCGCAAAGCCCGGAAAGCCTTTTCACCCATGTCTCCGGCCTGAAGACGGTGATCCCGTCCAACCCCTACGACGCCAAGGGGCTGCTGATCGCCTCGATCGAAGACGATGACCCGGTTATCTTCCTCGAACCGAAGCGGCTTTATAACGGCCCGTTCGATGGCCATCACGACAAGCCGGTCGTGCCGTGGTCGAAGCATCCCAAGGGCGAAGTCCCGACCGGTCACTACACCGTGCCGCTGGGCAAGGCCGACATTGTGCGCGAGGGCAAGGACGTCACCATCCTCGCCTATGGCACCATGGTCTTCGTCGCCGAGACCGCCGCGACCGAGACCGGCATTGACGCCGAGATCATCGACCTGCGTTCGCTCCTGCCGCTCGACATCGAGACCATCGTCGAGTCGGTCAGGAAGACCGGGCGCTGCGTCATCGTCCATGAGGCGACACTGACCTCCGGCTTCGGCGCGGAGCTTTCCGCCCAGGTGCAGGAGGAATGCTTCTATCACCTCGAAGCGCCTGTCATGCGCGTTGCCGGCTGGGACACGCCCTACCCCCACGCCCAGGAGTGGCACTACTTCCCCGGGCCCGCCCGCGTCGGCGAGGCTCTCAAATCCGTGATGGAGGCCATATAATGGGCGTACACGTCATAAAACTTCCCGATGTCGGCGAAGGCGTGGCCGAGGCCGAATTTGTCGAGCTGCATGTCAAGAATGGCGACGAGGTCCAGGCCGACCAGACTCTGGCCGATGTCATGACCGACAAGGCGACGGTGGAAATCCCGGCGCCGGTCGCCGGCAAGGTGATCTGGATCGGGCCGGAGATCGGCGAGACCATCGCCGTCGGCACGGAAATCTTCAGGCTGGAAGTCGCCGGTGCCGGCAATTCCAAAGAGCCGGTCGAGGCGCCAGCCGGGGCAAAGGCCGAGCCGCAGGAAATGGAAGAACCGAAGGCGGCAAAAGAGCCAGCGCCGAAAGCGGAAAAGGCTTCCGAGCCAGAGCGGGAAGAAAAGCCGGCTCCAGAGTCAGCCAAACAAGCTGCCGCTTCCCCCGCAAAAAGCGGCGCCTCGGTCAACGCCCAGCGTCCCAATGGCGCGGTCCGCAAGCCGAACGAAAAACCTCTCGCCTCGCCCGCCGTGCGCAAGTCGGCCCAGGACCAGGGCATCGACCTGCGCTTCGTCCATGGCACCAGCCCGGCCGGTCGCATCACCCATGACGATCTCGACGCCTATGCCGCCGGCAATGCGCCGGGCATCGAGGCGCGCTCGTCAGGCTATCAGCCCAACACAAGCATCGAGGAGATCAAGGTCATCGGCCTGCGACGCAAGATCGCGCAGAAAATGCAGGAGGCCAAGCGCCGCATTCCGCATGCATCCTATATCGACGAGATCGACATGACCGCCCTGGAAGAGCTGCGCCAGCACATGAACGCGGCCCGCAAGAGTGACCAGCCGAAACTGACGCTGCTCCCCTTCCTGATGCGCGCCATCGTCATGTCCGTGCGCGACTTCCCGCAGGTCAATGCCCGCTATGACGACGAGAACGATATCGTTCAGCGCTATGGCGCGGCGCATATCGGCATCGCGACCCAGACCGATACCGGCCTGATCGTGCCCGTGGTGCGCCATGCCGAGGCGAACGATCTGTGGACGAACGCGAACGAGATCAGGCGCCTGTCCGATGCGGCCCGCGACGGCACCGCCAGGCGCGAGGAGCTGTCCGGCTCGACCATCACCATCACGTCCCTCGGCGCCATTGGCGGCATCGCCTCGACGCCGGTCATAAACGCACCCGAAGTCGCGATCATCGGCGTCAACAAGATGGTCACGCGCCCGATGTATAATGCGCAAGGCCAGATCGAACCGCGCAAGCTGATGAACCTGTCATCAAGCTTCGACCACCGCGTCGTTGATGGCTGGGACATGGCGCAGTTCATCCAGACGATCAAAGCCTATCTGGAATTCCCGGCGACGATGTTCATGGACTGAGCGGTCGCCAGTAACACCTTAAAATCCTGACGGAGACGATCAGTGAACGAACTTCAATGCAAAGTACTCGTGCTCGGCGGCGGTCCGGGCGGATATATCGCCGGCATCCGCGCCGGCCAGCTCGGCCTCGACACCATCCTCGTCGAAGGCGGCAAGCTCGGTGGCTGCTGTCTCAATGTCGGCTGCATCCCGTCGAAGGCGTTCATCCATACCGCCAATGAATACGACCTGATCAAGCGCTATTCCGAAGGCTCTGAAACCGGCATCTCCACTGCGCCGCCGACCATCGCCCTGGCCAAGACCGTGGCGTGGAAAGACGACATCGTCTCGCGCCTCAACACCGGCGTTGCCGGCCTGTTGAAGAAGGCGAAAGTTCGCGTGGTCGAGGGCTGGGGCGAGATGCGCGACGGCAAGACCTGCGTCGTCAAGACGAGCAATGGCGAGACCCGCATCAAGGCCGAGCATGTCATCCTCGCCACCGGCTCGACCTCGGTCGAACTGCCCGACCTGCCATTTGGCGACAAGGTCGTCTCCTCGACCGAGATGCTGTCGCTGACCGAGGTGCCGAAGAAGCTCGCCGTTGTCGGTGGCGGTTATATCGGGCTGGAGCTCGGCATCGCCTTCCGCAAGCTCGGCTCGGACGTCACCATCGTCGAGGCGACCGATGGTATCCTGCCGCTTTATGACCGTGAGCTGACGAAACCGGTGAAAGACCGGATGGACAATCTCAAGATCCGGGTGATGCTGGAAACCTTCGCCAAAGGCCTTGACGACAAAGGTAACCTCCGCGTCGAGACGCTATCGGGCGAGGCCTCCAGCATCGAGGCGGACAAGATCCTCGTCACTGTCGGCCGCGCGCCGCGCACCAATGGCTGGGGGCTGGACAATATGGATCTTGCCATGGACGGCAAGTTCATCCGCATCGACCAGCGCTGCCACACCTCCATGCGCAATGTCTGGGCGATCGGGGACGTGACGGGCGAGCCGATGCTGGCCCACCGCGCCATGGCGCAGGGCGAGATGGTCGCCGAGATCATCGCCGGCGAAAACCGGTCATGGGACAAGGTCTGCATCCCCGCTGTCTGCTTCACCGACCCGGAAGTCGTCAGTGCCGGGATGAGTGAGGCAGAGGCGAAAGCCGCCGGCCACGAGGTCATCACCGCGCAATTCCCCTACAAGGCCAATGGCCGCGCCATGACCATGGAAGACGAAAGCGGCTTCGTGCGCATCGTCGCCCGCAAGGACAATCACCTGGTGCTCGGCCTCCAGGCGGTCGGCGGCGAGGTATCAGAGCTGTCCGCGCAATTCGCCCTGGCACTGGAAATGGGTGCGCGGCTGGAAGATATCGGCGGGACGATCCACGCCCACCCGACCAAGTCGGAAGCGGTGCAGGAAGCCGCGCTGAAAGCGCTGGGCCACGCGCTGCATATCTGATGACCCAGGAGCGATGCAGGACTCAATTCAGATTGTAACCGAAAGGCGCACGCGTCATTAACACGTTCTTCCAGAAACTTTCCCTCATATTTACAGTGTCATTATCGGCATACAGATCCACCACTTCAAGGATTGTTATGCGCCAATTTAGGGCAGGCTCGGCTCCGATATCTTCGATTCGAGATATCAAACCGCGGTTCATTCCATGTATAGAATTGGCATACTGGCAAAAACGCCCCCAAAACCCAGAGATACCATCGGCCTTGCCAACATAAGATTTGCCATTTTCCGGATCAGTAATTAGGTATATTCCCTTTACAGATGAAAGGGCGGCGCGCCAGTCAGGCAACTCTCGTGCTATTATAATTTGAAGGTCAGCTAGTGCCAGATTTACATCGCGATAGCCGTCAAAGCTTTCTATAGAAGCGGGCTCCTTCAGAATTTCTGACACTATTAATAGATCACGATGCTTTTCCGCATAGGGATAAGTTTGTCGATCACGGTAATCATAGTTTATCACGAGCCTTCCTGCTGGTGTCTTTTCTGTCGCAAGAAACTCTAAGGTATATAGCCATAAGTTGTATTCTGGCTCCCACTTGGGGCTACCCTCACTTTTGTATATGCCAGCGAACAGCCACTGTCCGCCGGGCATGGCAATCAATGAAACTACAAATGGTCGCTCGAAATTTCGTTTTGTCTGCCAACATTGCCAGTCATCGAACTCCCCTCTTTTGAAGACCTCCAAAGGATGCTCCCCAACCAAGTTAGGTCGTGCAAAATGTAATTTACACTTCTCGGGGATGAACTCTGCGGATGACAATTCCAAAAGGTCAAACAAGGCTAGGCTCATAGTAAACTCACGCCATTATCATTTGCTTGATTACGCCTGCGCCGCGACCAGCGCGTCATCCTTTTCCGTCGCCCGGCGGTAGGCGTCGCGGTCGGTCACCCTCTGCGCATAGGCGATGAATTCCGGCTTCTTGTCCATCGTGCCGAATTGCACCCCCCAGCTGACCTGCGCGCCGACATAGACATCCGCCGCGGTAAACTCCGGACCCGCCACATAGCCGTCGCCGGAGACGGCCTTGGCCAGCGTGTCCTGGGTCAGCTCGAAATTGCCATAGCCGAGCATGCCCTGCTTCTGCGGGTCGGCGACGGTGAACTGCATAGACTTGTTGGTCACCGCCTGTTCAACCGGCCCGGCGGCGAAGAACAGCCAGCGGTAATACGCGCCGCGCCGGTCCACTGCCGGCGCGAGCCCGGCATCGGGAAAGGCATCGGCGAGATAGGCACAGATCGCGGCGCATTCGGTCACCACCTGCTCGCCATGGACGATCGCCGGCACCTTGCCCATCGGATTGATCTCCAGATACGTGCCTTTCATGTCCGGGCCATACTGAATGACTTTTTCCGTATACGGTGCACCGACCTCTTCCAGCATCCAGCGGGCAATGCGTCCGCGCGACATCGGGTTGGTGTAAAAAGTGATCTCGCTCATCGCTCTCTCCTGTCAGCTATTGCGGCGAGCATAGCCAGACCGGCGAACGCTGCCTATGCAAGATTGCAAAGGATTTTAAGAAATTCCGGGTGCGGCGCACAATAATTACCCGCTGGTAATCTCGCCCATCTGCGCTATACTCGAACTCGTAGAACGCGGCCAGCACTCGACCCCGCGTTGCGTCTGACATGCTGACCGCCTTCCGGCTGACCGCGCCCCGGAAATGACCGGCAAGCGCGCCTTTCAAGGAGGAAACGCATGTCACACGCACTCAATGTCCCCCGCGGAAACAATCTTCGCCTGACCATCGGCCTGCCCATCGCCGCCGTCATCACGGCCGCGCTGTTCCTCGTCATGGGCGGCCTGATCAAGAGCGATGACATCATCATCGGCGAACCGGCGGAGACGCCAACCTTCTCGATCCTCAGAGAGAAACCGAAACCGGTCGATCCCATCGAGCCGATCGAAAAGACGGTCACGGAAACACCGCCGCCGCCGCCGGACATGACATGGCAACGCGACGATACCGGCGGCCCAATCGTCGATGCGACGCGCCCCGAGAAAACCATTACCACCGTCACACCCGGCGATACCGGCAATTTCAACGTCAATGCAGCGGTGCTGCAGACACAGCCGATCTATCCGCCGCGCTGCGCGGGGCGCGGCGTCGAAGGCTCGGTCACCGTCATCTTTGACGTGCTGGCCAATGGCGGCGTCACCAACGCCCGGATCGTCAGATCGTCGGACAGCTGCTTCGACCGCTCGGCGCTGGAAGCGATCCGGCAGTGGAAATACATGCCCGCCAGCGGCCAGAGCGGCATCATCCAGCGCGGCGTCCAGAAAACATTCGTCTTCCAGCTCCAGGGGTGAGAAGAGAGAGCCCGAGCCCGCCCGGTGCCATTGGCGTCGGGCGGGCGGGAGAGAGCCGTTCAGCAGGGTGTTTGATTCCCTTGCCTGACCTGGAATCTTTCTCCATACCGGCATGAGCCAATGTCGAAAAACTTCCCCCCATAAGAACCGAAAACTACTTTGCCGATTCGGCGAAGCAGTCTTCTATGGCTTTAGAAAAAATTAACCATTTGTTGACGATTGCCACGTCGACTCCCGGGTGTATGAAGCGCAAACCACAAATATCAAGCCTTGTCAGACGCTTGCCAGGAATGGCAACGGGCATTGCAGCCGGAGCCTTCGCCCTGGCGACGCCGTTTGGCGCGTCTGCGGGTATGGCGCTGCAGGACGGCGATGCGGCCGCGATCGGCGCGGCGATCGATCCGGCCTGGCTGACCATGGGCGGCGCAGTGCTCCTGGCGCTCGGCGCGGTCACCTATTCGCTGCTGGTCTCGCGCGCGTCCAACAATCAGACGCTGACCTGGTCGCGCAAGCTGGCCTCGATGGAAGCGAGCCTCGAAAAATCGGAATCCATTCTCGCTGCCCATCCCGGCCTCGTCCTTGTCTGGAATGACAGCTATGACGATATCGGCTCCGGCTGGGGCAATCCGCGTGTGCTTGGCGGCCCGGCGGCGCTCGCGTCGCTGCTGACCTTCGCCGACGACAAGGCCGACAATTTCCTCAATCCGGCCAACGCGATCCTCAACGCCCTCGGCGAATTGCCGCTCGACGAGGACGTCTCCCCGGAAGATGTCTCCAAGCTGCGCGAAAAGGTCCAGGAGCTGCGCCAGCACGGCGTTGCCTTCTCCGGCTCCATCGTCACCGACGAAGGCCGCTCGATCGAGGTCGATGGCCGCGTCGCCGGCGACCAGGTCACCCTGTGGCTGACCGACCCCGCCGTGCGCCTCGCCGAGGATGGCGGCGTGATGGGCAAGGCCCGCGACCGTGCTGCCGACCTGCATGGCGCGCTCAACCATCTCGACCGGATGCCGATGGCCGCCTGGCGCCGCGGGCCCGACATGCGTCTTGAATGGGTCAACGCCGCCTATGTAGAGATGGTCGAGGCCATCAACATGGAGGAGGTGATCGAGAGCCAGATCGAGATCGACCCCGCCTTCCGCAAGCTCGCCGCCCGTGCCGGGGAAGAATTCAAGCGCTCGGGCCGCCGCATCGTCGACGATTTCGTGCCGGTCAACATCAAGGGCGTACGCCGCGTCCTGCGCATCGTCGAACAGCCAATGCATGCGGCCGGCGGCGCGGCCCAGTGTGGCATCGCCATCGACGTGACCAAGCTCGAAAAGGCCCAGCAGGACCTGAAACGTCACCAGTCTGCCCATCGCAAGACGCTCGACCAGATGCCGTCTGCCGTCGCCGTCTTCTCCGCGACCCAGCAACTCGACTATTACAACCAGGCCTTCCTCGATATGTGGAAGCTGGACGATGCCGAGCTGCGCACCCGCCCCAGCCATGGCGAAATTCTCGACAAGCTGCACCATACCGGCCGCCTGCCCGCCCATGGCAATTATGGCGCATGGAAACACGAGCAGCTTGCGCTGTATACCGAGAGCGGTCTCGACGAGCGCTCCATCGACGGCATGGCGCCGGACGAGCTGTGGAACATGCCCAATGGCAACACCACCCGCGTCGTGCGCCAGCGTCACCCCCTCGGCGGCGTCGTCGTCATTTTCGAGGATATCACCGAGAAGCTGAAACTGGAGACCCAGTACAACACCCAGATATCGGTCCAGCGCGCGACCCTCAACAATCTCGCCGAAGGCGTTGCCGTGTTTGCCGCCGATGGCGATTTGCGGCTGTACAATTCCGCTTTCCAGCAGATGTGGAAGCTGGACGCGAAAATGCTCGGCGAGCTGCCGGACTTCTCCAGCCTGACCAAGCTGTTCGATCGCCTCGCCGATGGCTCCGGCGAAATCTGGAAACAGCTGAAGATGCGCGTCACGTCCTTCGCACCGGAGGACCGCACGCCGCTCGACAATGTCGAGATGTCGCTGAAAGACGGGCGCACGGTGTCGCTGACCACCGCGCCGCTGCCCGATGGCGCAACGCTGGTCACCTTCCTCGATGTCACCGACAGCCGCGAGCGCGAAAAGGAACTGCAGGAACGCAATGAGTGGCTGGAGACGGCGGACCGGATCAAGAGCAAGTTCGTCAACCATATCTCCTACAATCTGCGCAATCCGCTCAACACCATCATCGGCTTCTCCGAAATGCTGGAGACGGAGATGTTCGGCACGCTGAACGAGCGCCAGAAGGAATATGCCGCCAACATCCTGTCGGCCTCCAACCACCTGCTCGACCTGATCAACGACATCATCGACCTCGCCGCCATCGACGCCGGCAAGCTCGACCTCGAGATCAAGGAAATGGATGTCGCCGCAACGCTGAAGAACGCAGCGACCTATGCCGCGCTGAAGGCGGAGGACAGCCAGGTCAAACTGAAACTCGATATCGCCGAGGATGTCGGCACGATCATGGCCGACGAGAAGCGGGTCAAACAGGTGCTGTTCAACCTGCTCGCAAATGCCTTCACCTTCACCGAGGAAGGCGGCCGCGTGCATCTCGGCGCCGACCGCGACGGCAACACCGTGCGCATCTGGGTGCGCGATACCGGCCGCGGCGTTTCCGCCGACGACCAGGCCAAGGCCTTCAACCGGTTCGAGAGCCGCGGGCCAGGGGCGGGGGCGGGTCTCGGCCTGTCCCTCGTCAAGAGCTTCATCGAGCTGCATGGCGGCTGGGTCCGCCTGTCTTCGCGCCAGGGCAAGGGCACGCTCATCACGTGTCATTTGCCTGCCAGCGGGCCCGACATGTCGGCGGGCGATGCGGATGACGACAACGAACCGCTGGTCTTCACCCCGGGCAAGGCAAGACGCCAGATCGGCGCTGGCGATCAGGCCCCGAACAAGACCGCCGCCTCCGGCTAGAGCCGCCTGAAGATAACCGCAATTTAAGCTCCCCAGCCGGCTGCCAGCCTGTATAAAGGCGGGCATGAGTATACTTGCCCTGATCCTTGCCGCCGCGCTGTCGAGCCAGACTGCCACCGCACCAGCCACCGTCCCGGGGGACGGCCCCGTCGTGTACGACAATTTTCCCGGACAGGGTCTCGATCCCCGTTACGGTGAGTGTGTCGCCGCGCTTGAAACCGACCCGGAAGCCGGCCGCGCCGCAGCCCTGCGCTGGGTGACAGATGGCGGCGGAGCGCCGGCCGTTCATTGCGCCGCGCTCGCCGACCTCGCCATGGACCTGCCGCGTGTCGGTGCGCGCCGGCTCTATGCCCTGGCTGAGGATCTGCGCGCGGATGATCCGGGCATGGCCGCGCGGCTCTATGCCCAGTCGGCCCAGGCCTGGCTTGCCGGGGACGAGCCGGAGAAGGCGCTGATCCCGCTGGAAAAGGCCTATGGCATCGCGCCCCGATCGCCGGAATTGCACCTGATGGCAGCGCCGGTCTATGCCGGGGCGGAGCGATGGGGGCAGACCAAGCGGGTGCTCGACCTGCTGGAATCCGAACATCGCCTCAACGCCAATGGCTACACGCTACGCGCCAAGGCCAAGCAGATGCTTGCCGATTATGAAGGCGCCGCCGCCGATATCCGCATCGCCCTGAACCGCGAGCCGGAGAATATCGATGCGCTGATCATTCGCGGCGAGCTGATCCAGGCGGGCTACGAGATCGATCCATGGGGCGCACCCGAATAGCACCCGCCCGGGCCGCCGCGCCCTCTGGACGAAACCGGCGAACAGCGCGAATCTCACTGCTCCAGTTGTGTTTACAAGGTCCGGGGGACCAGATGGCCGTCAGTGATCAGGCAGAAACGGGCTATATGTCCGACAGCGTGTCCGTATCGGAAAGAACCGGTACGCCAAGGCTGTCTCGCTCGCGCATGGCAGTGATCGCCCTGACCGACAGGCTCGCCCGCCGCGCCATGCCGGGCTTCGTACTGGTCTTCGTCGCCGCCATCTGCCTCAGCCTCTATCACCTCCCGAGCGCACCGGGCCTGGGCGCAATCATCCGTATCCTGCTCTGGCTTGGTATGAGCCTGTCCTCCATCTGGATCGTTGCCCGCCGTCTGCGCCGCTATCGCATGGGCGGGTTGATCGCCTCGCGCCCCCTGACATGGCGCGCAGGCCACACGGCAGGTCTCGGCATCATCTCAACGGCACTGGGCTGCGGATCGCTGATGCTTTCGGCAACGGCTGCGCCGGTGCCGGCTGCCGTGACCATCCTGATACTGACGGCTCTGACCCTGGTACTGGCCCTGGGCAATATCGCCCATGCCCGCGCTGCCCTCTCCGCGGCCCTGCCCGCGCTGATCCTGACCGGGTTTGCCGGGGCACAGGCCTATACCGGCACGGCGAGCCCTGCCGCTATGATCCTGGTCGCCGCCGCCGCACTGACCGTGCTGGCTGCCGTCTGGGGCGTAATCCGCAACCGGCGGCTTGTCGCGATCGCACTCGACCAGCATCCGCGTCACGAGATCATGGCAATTTCGGCCCGCCGCAAGAAAACGACGAGCGCCTATAATCCCTTCAAGATGAAAGCGACCCGCGCGGCGCCCGCCGCCGCGAAGTCATCCGTGACCTCGCGGCCCTTTGGCCGGGTCAAGCTGTATACGCCCAGGAAGTCCTAGATGTGGGCTTTCAAATAGGGGCACTTGAATGCAGGGACATTGATCGTTTCGAGGATTCTGGAGCAGCCTTTACAGGCCGAGCGAACTGTAGCTCGCCGCTATCGAATTAATCGAGACGTAATAGGCCGCCGTGCGCATGTCGGTGATCGCCGCATGGGTCTCCCACACTTCGCGGATGCTCTCATACGCACCGCGCATCGTGTCATCGAGGCCGGAGCGTACGAGGTCGAGCTCCGACGCGCCCTGGATGAATTGCGCCTTGAAGGAGTCGGAAAAGGTCGTACCCGTCTGTTTTTCAAGCTCCGCGACCAGCAGGTTCGCCTTGGCCTCTTCCTGACGGCGCTGCATCCGGCCGAAACGGATATGGGACAGGTTCTTGACCCATTCGAAATAGGACACGGTAACGCCGCCGGCGTTGGCATAGAGGTCAGGGATGATGACAATGCCGTTGCGGCGCAGGATCGCGTCGGCATTGGCAGTGATCGGGCCGTTTGCCGCCTCGATGATCAGCTTGGCTTTGACATTCGCAGCGTTGCCGGAATGGATCGAACCCTCGATAGCCGCCGGAATCATGATGTCGCATTCATGCTCCAGCAGCTTGTTGCCATCGGCGACATATTCCGCCCCCGGAAAACCTTTCACGCCACCCGTCGACGTGATGTGTTCCTTCAAGGCGGTGATGTTCAGACCATCCAGGTCGACGACCGCGCCGTCTCGCTCGATCACGGCGATGACCTTGGCGCCATCCTCTTCAGACACGAACTTGGCCGCGTGATAGCCGACATTGCCCAGACCCTGGACGATGACGGTCTTGCCTTCGAGGTCGCCGAGCAAGCCCGCCTTCCTGGCATCTTCCGGATAGCGGAAGAAACAGCGCAGCGCATATTGCACGCCGCGACCGGTCGCCTCGACGCGGCCTGCAATGCCGCCCTTGTTCAACGGCTTGCCGGTGACACAAGCGAAACTGTCGATCTCGGTCGAATGAAGGCGCTTGTACTCATCCGCCATCCACGCCATCTCGCGCTCGCCCGTGCCCATATCCGGGGCCGGCACGTTCTGCGACGGCGAGATCAGATCGCGCTTGGACAGCTCATAGGTGAAGCGACGGGTGATCCGCTCCAGTTCATGCGGCTCCCAATCGGCCGGGTTGAGGCAGAGCCCGCCTTTCGAGCCGCCGAACGGCGCCTCTACCAGCGCGCATTTATAGGTCATCAGCGCGGCCAGTGCCTCGACCTCGTCCTGGTTGACGGACAGGGCATAGCGCATGCCGCCCTTGACCGGTTCGACGTGCTCCGAGTGCACGGCACGATAGCCGACAAAGGTATGGATCTCGCCGCGCAGGCGCACACCGAACCGCACCGTATACGTCGAATTACAGACCCGGATCTTCTCTTTCAGGCCGGGGGAGATATCCAGGTGAGCGGCAGCGCGCTCGAACATCATGTCGACACTTTCGCGGAAAGTCGTTTCGCGTCCGGTCTTGTTGGTCATGCTGGATAAGCTCCCTGTTGGTTATGGTTATCAGTGGCGGAAGTGGCGCATGCCGGTCAACACCATGGCGAGGCCTGCATCGTCTGCAGCGGCGATGACATCCTTGTCCTTGATCGACCCGCCCGGCTGGATGACCGCCGTCGCACCGGCTTCGGCCGCAGCGAGCAGACCGTCGGGAAACGGAAAGAAGGCGTCCGAGGCCACGACAGAGCCGACAGCCAGCGGCCTGTCGGCATTGCTCGCTTCGGCGGCATCCTGCGACTTGCGCGCAGCGATGCGGCTGGAATCGAGACGGCTCATCTGGCCAGCGCCGATGCCGACCGTCGCGCCGTCCCTGGCGTAGACGATGGCGTTCGACTTCACATGCTTGGCAACACGGAAGGCGAACAAAAGGTCCGCCAGTTCCTGCTCGCTGGGCTGGCGCCTGGTGACGATCTCGAGGTCGTCCGCCGTGATCCGCCCGGCATCGCGGGACTGGCGCAGCAAGCCGCCGGCAATGGTCTTGATCATGTCCCCGCCACGGCCCGCGTCGGCGAGGCCTTCGGTCAGCAACAGGCGAAGGTTCTTCTTGGCCGCGAAGATTTCCATCGCCGCTTCATCGGCGCCCGGCGCGATCACGACCTCGGTGAAGATCTTCGTGATCTCCCTTGCAGCTTCCTCCGTCAGCGGACGGTTCAGTGCGACAATGCCGCCAAAGGCCGAGACAGGATCGCAGCGCAGCGCGAGGCGATAGGCCTCCTCGATACTGGTCCCGGTCGCGACGCCGCACGGATTGGCATGCTTGATGATCGCCACCGCCGGCGCGTCACCATCGAATTCGGAGACGAGTTCATAGGCCGCATCGGTATCGTTGATATTGTTGTAGGACAGCTCCTTGCCCTGGACCTGGCGCGCGGTCGACACGCCCTCGATGATCTCGCCGGAGACGTAGAACGCTGCCTGCTGGTGCGGGTTTTCGCCATAGCGCAGCGATTGTCGCAGCGTGCCGGAAACGGTCACCCGGCGCGGTGTCTCGTCGCCGATCGCCTTTGCAAACCATGTTGAGATCGCCGCGTCATAGGCAGCAGTACGGGCATAGGCGTTGGCGGCGAGCTTCTTCTTCAGCTCCAGCGTCAGCCCGCCATGCTGGTCGAGCTCGGCGAGGACGACGGCATAATCCTCCGTATCGGTCACGACGCCGACATGGGCGTGGTTCTTGGCCGCCGCGCGGATCATCGCCGGTCCGCCAATATCGATATTCTCGATACAGGTGTCGTAATCGGCACCGGCAGCCACGGTCTTCTCGAACGGATAGAGATTGACGACGAGCAGGTCGATGGCGGCAATGCCGTGCTCTTCCATCGCGGCAACATGATCGTCCTTGTCGCGCAGCGCGAGCAGCCCGCCATGCACACCCGGATGCAGGGTCTTGACCCGGCCATCCATCATTTCCGGGAACCCGGTCAGGTCAGAGACGTCTTTCACGTTGAGCCCCGCGTCGCGCAGCAGCCTGGCTGTGCCGCCGGTGGAGACCAGCTCCACGCCCATCGCGGCGAGGGCCCTGGCGAAATCGGCAATACCGGCCTTGTCTGAAACGGAAAGAAGGGCGCGCTTTACGGGGGTCGTCGCAGTCTGCATGAAATCGGCTTTCCTTTTGCACACCAATATAAGTGGGTCAAAGCCGGTTCAAGCGTGAGTCCTGCTCAAGGCCAAGAAAACAGTGCGGTGCTCAGGTTTTCGCCGATTTTGGCATAAATTGGCGCTGGGGCGCGGCATGAGGGCGAAATTCTGGCACGAGATGGCTCACCGCTTCTGCCAGTGCATCCTCGTCACAGCTCTGGGCGTGGCGGATCACGTCGGCAACCCGCGGATTGAGCAGCGGCAGGTCGATCATCGTCGGGGACGCCAGCAGCACGCCATCGGCGCCCGTCCTGACCAGTCTCTCCGTATCCAGAAAGATTTCCTCGAAAAGTTTTTCACCCGATCTGAGCCCGGTGAACTCGATCTTGATATCGACATCCGGCTTCAGGCCATGGGATTCGATCATCCGCCGGGCCAGTTCCACGATCTTGATCGGCTCTCCCATATCGAGCACGAAGATGCGTCCGTCATGGGTAACGACCCCGCGCTGGCCATGGTCGAGACCTGCGGCCTGCAGCACCAGTTGCACGGCTTCGCGGGTCGTCATGAAATAGCGGGAGATATCCGGATGGGTCACGGTGATCGGACCGCCCCTGGCGATCTGGCGCTCGAACAGCGGCGCGACGGAGCCGGTAGAGCCGAGCACATTGCCGAAGCGCACCGTAACGAATCGGGTGTCCGTCTGCGCGACGTCGAGCGCCTGGGTATAAAGCTCGGCGATCCGCTTGGTCGCCCCCATGAAGCTCGTCGGATTTACCGCCTTGTCCGTGGAAATGAAGACGACCGCCTCGGTCTTGGCCTCGACCGCCGCATCGAACACGTTCTTGGCGCCCATCACATTGGTCAGGGCGGCGGGGCAGCGGTTCTCTTCGACGATGGGCACATGCTTGAATGCGGCGGCGTGCAGCACGATGTCAGGGCGGATCTGTTCGAAGATGCGATTGAGGTGATCGCGGCGGCAGACATCGATCAGCTGCGGGAAAATCGGCACCTTCGTGCCCATCTCGCGCATCTCCATATCGATCTGGTAGAGGTTGAACTCCGAATTATCGACGAGGATCATCTGTTCAGGACTGAATTCATTCACCTGGCGCACGAGTTCCGACCCGATGGTCCCGCCTGCACCAGTAATCAGCACGCGCTTGCCGGCGATCAGCCGTGTCGCCGCACGCAGGTCAATGGAGCGTGGCGGCCGCTGGAGAAGCTTGGCGCTGTCGAGGGTGGGAAGGCCGGTGAAGTCACTCGGCGCACGGCGTGTCCGGACCTCTTCGGTCGGCAGCGTACGGCGCAGCTTTTCTTTGATCCATGAGAACATTCGTTACTGCTTCCCCGCGAGACTCAACTCGGTAATCATCCCCTCACAACCACAGATAGCGCTCATAGGCGATATCTTACAGTAACGCAATCTTGGCACAACAGGTTTCAGGGAAAACCGATTAAATTGACGCCTTGCGGAAGGCCCACTTGATCTGCGTCGCGCTTTCACCGGATGAGCGGGGACGCACCACAAGCTGGCTCGTCGCCTGCTTGCGGCCGTTTGCCCCGCAGTACAGGCTTTTTTCGATGGCAATGTCGGCCTTGCCGGCGAGGAAAGTCCAGCCCTCGTTACGTGGCGTTACAAGGATGACGGAGCGGCCATCGCGCGATAGCGATGTCTTGATCCCGGGGTGCAGGTGAAAGCGGATGACGAAAGGCGGCACCCGGTGTCCGCCAGCGGCGATCAGCACATCTTCACCGCGCAGGTCATCACCATCGACGCTGAGATACAGCCGCCGCCGGTGGGTCGCGCCGGGCGCGCCGGCGACCTGCTGGCGTTCCAGTTCGAGCAGCTGGCCGTGGCGGTCTTCTTCCAGATGGTGATAGAGCGGGCGGCCCTGGGCCTGGTTCGCTGCCCCGCCAATGCGATGGGCGGTCTGCACGCACAGGGTCGAATGGGCATCGGCGCCGCTGACGGCCCCGTGCCATGCCTTGAGTTTCTCAGGCGTCATGCGCGGCTCGGTCGCGGCAAAGGCTTCGATCGACCCGCAATTGACGATGATCCGCTCGCGGCCATCGGATAGCTGGATCGAGAAGGCACTGTCAAAGGGCGTGACCGGCGCACCGGCGATCAGCGGCCGGGTCTGGATCTGCCGGCCGCGCGAGCCGGTATCGACGAACAGATAGGTGCGCGCACCTGAAAGGCGCTGATAGCCGGACTGGGAAGCGAAATCGATGCGGCTGCGATTGCTGACGTCATGGGCGAGGCAGGCGGCAAGGGCCCGTGCATCGTCTTCATGCGACCCGTTGAAGACCGCAAGACGGCCATCGCCGCAGCGGAAGAACTCGACCATGTCGGTGGTGCGACCGACCGCGTGATAGAGGAAATTCGGCGGCGCCAGGTCCTTCTGCTCATAGGCGGCAATAATGATTTGCAGACGGAGCGCCAGCATCATCTGGAGGGACGGATTGCGGCTGATATGCCCGCCATCGGCGCGCAACTGCAGGCGCAGCTCCCGCCGCAACAGCTCGGCGCCCTGCTGCTCGCAGGGTCGGTGATAGGGCAGGATCAGCCCGGCGGCAATCAGGCTCAGCGCAGCAACGAGACGGCTGCCCGGATGGTCGATGCGCGAGACGGCTTTTGACAGATGCCGTGCCTGACGCGCCATGGAGGTCAGGAGCTTGCTCCGCCACAGGGCATCGGCGCCTTCCATCAGCCAGCCGCCATGGGAACACAGCGCCCACAGCCGCTCGGCGACGAGATCGGGCGCCCAGACTTCCGGCTCATAGGCCCCATGCTGCGTGAGCCAGCCGAGTGCCATGGCCCGGGCCGGTTCGCGGGCATCGTCGCCGGCGCCGCGCAACTCGCGCAGCCAGGAAAATTCCTGCAGCCGCCGCGCCCAGACCGTCCCCGGCTCTGCGGCCAGCCAGGGTGCGCCAAAGCCCTCGGCCTCCATCGTGCCGTCATCATCGGCAGACAGCGCCTCGAGATATTGCGCGATCAGCTCCTCGCCGCGCTCGGGATCTGACCTGTACGGGTCATCGAGCGAGAACGCCATGCGGTCCGGCGCGGGGCCGTTCAACTGCAGTTCGTAGAACATGCCGTCGCGGAACAGTTTCTTTTGCTTGCGGGTGTCGCCTGCTGCCATGACCGGGGGTCAGCCTCCCCGCCGTAACATGTCGATATTGCCCGCATAGTCGGCCGCATCGCCAGTAAAGACAGCGCTGCCGGCGACCAGCGATGTCGCGCCCGCCTCGATTACGGACTTGACCGTCTCGGCGTTCACGCCGCCATCGACCTCGAGAATGATATCGCGGTTGGCGGCCTTGATCATCCGGGCCACTTCGGCGATCCGGTCGAGCTGCGACGGGATGAGTGTCTGACCGCCAAAGCCAGGATTCACACTCATGATCAGTACAAGGTCGATATCGCCCATGACGGGCTCGAGAAAGGAGAGCGGCGTCGCCGGGTTCAGTGCAACGCCGCCCTTCTTGCCCAGCGACTTGATCAACTGAAGCGAGCGATGCAGATGCGGACCGGCCTCCGGATGGATGGTGATGATGTCGGCGCCCGCCTCGGCAAAGAGCGGGATGAACAGGTCGACCGGCTCGATCATAAGGTGCACGTCGAACGGCTTCTGCGAAACCTTGCGGATCGCCTTTACCACCAGCGGGCCGATGGTCATGTTCGGCACGAAATGCCCGTCCATGACATCGACATGGATCATGTCGGCGCCCGCCTTGTCGATCGCTCTCACCTCGTCGCCGAGGCGCGAAAAATCAGCAGATAGAATGGACGGGGCGATCATGACAGGCATGGGTCTCACCATAAGCTGCACCGAGGGGCCGGAGCAATGGGATGTAGGCCGTGTGGCTGCCCCATTACCAATAAAAAATGCCTCCGCAGGGTGGCGGGGGCATTTTTTATAGTCTGTGCAAGTCAGTTCAGGGTCGTCATTGGCATTCTGCCAAACTGGAGATCTGTATCGAGGGATCAGCCGGACACAAATCTGAAAACTTCGTTGACAAATATATGGTCCTGAACTGAGGCGGAATTAGGGCAAGAGCCAGTCATTTTCGCCCTAATTCATTGTTTTTAAACGGATTTGTCCCGTAATGGCACACTGCCTAAACCGCGGCCGCGAGATCATCAGGCTCGGCTTGTTTTGCGCCCATACCGCGCAGCGGGGCCAGCGCCCTGCCGATGGCATCGCCGGACTTGGTCCAGCCCCAGATGGCGGCGGCGCTGAGGCCGGCGCCGGCGAGCATGCCGGCTTCCCACTGGATATCGAGGAAAGCGACACCGGTCAGCGCGAAAACGGTCAGGCTGACCACGGTGATCAGCCAGCGGCCCGGCTTTTTCAGGATTTTCGAGGTCGCCTTGGCAGCCGCCCTTGCGGCCTTGACCGGCGCCTTCGCGGCGGCAGCACCGGCCTTGCCCAGCGCCGTCCCCGCCCCCGCGAGCCAGTTTAGCAGGCGGTTGGCACCGATCAGCGCGACGGCGGAGGAGATCAGTCCGGCGAGCGCGGCCCAGGCGGCATAGCGCCGGGCGTCCGGTCCCAGAAGATGTGGATCGGCCTCGGCGGCGGGCATGGCCCAGGCGAGGCTTGCCTCCTCGTCCATCGTGACGCTTGCCTTGTCCATCGGCTCGATCGCATCTGCCTGGGCGGCCTTTGCGGCGCTGCTGAGCACGCCGAAAACGGCGGCGGCGATGACGAAGCCGGCGGCACCAGCCGCAGTCGTCGCCTTGAGACCGGCTTTCTTGCCGGAGAATCTGCGGGAATGTGTCGCCATGAAGCGCCCCTCTGTCGAAGCTGAACCAGCTCTACAGGTGGGGATCGTTAAGCATAGGTTCAAGTCTGCGTGAGGCAGCTACAGGCCGCGGCGGCGGCGCGCCGCCGTCAGCGTGTTTTTCAACAGACACGCAATGGTCATCGGGCCGACGCCGCCGGGCACCGGCGTGATCGCGCCGGCAACCGCGCGCGCGGCGTCAAAATCGACATCGCCAACCAGCCGCGTCTTGCCCTTTGCTTCGCTGTTCGGGCCCTGTTCCGGCGCCTCGACGCGGTTGATGCCGATATCGATCACCACCGCGCCCGGCTTGATCCAGTCGCCCTTGACGATCTCCGGGCGACCAACTGCCGCGCACAGGATGTCGGCCTGGCGGCAGACCTCCTCGACACCGCGCGTGCGCGAATGGGCCGTCGTCACCGTGCAATGCTCTGCGAGCAACAGGCTCGCCAGCGGCTTGCCGACAAGGATGGACCGGCCCAGCACCACAGCATTGGCACCGGACATATCCTCCATCACCGTCTTGATCAACAGGATCGAGCCCTGCGGCGTACACGGTACGAGGGCCTCCTTGCCGAGGACCAGCCGCCCGGCATTGACCTCGGTCAGCCCGTCGACATCCTTGTCGGGGTCGATCTCGTTGATCACTGCATTGGCGTCGATATGGTCCGGCAGCGGCAATTGCACGAGGATGCCATCGACTTCATCATCGCCATTGAGGCGGCGCACCAGCGCGATGACCTCGTCCTGGCTCGTTTCCGCCCGCAGCTTGTGCTCGATCGAGCGCATACCCGCCTCGCGCGTGGCGATGCCCTTGTTGCGGACATAGACCTGGCTCGCCGGATCCTCGCCGACCAGCACCACGGCGAGACCGGGCACGAGGCCATGATCCTTCTCCAGCGCGGCAACACCGGCGGCAACATCGTCGCGGACGGATTTGGCGACGGCCTTGCCGTCAATGATCTTCGCGCTCATGAGCCTTGTTCCTTGCTGGCATTTTCAAGTGCTGTCCGCACGGTATCAGGCGATGCCTCGAAGCGGACCGTCTTTGATCGTGACTTGTCGCCCGCGATAATCGATATGGCAGATTTCGGCAAGCCCGTGGCGGCGGCGAGCAGCTTGACGACGGCCTTGTTCGCCTTGCCCTTGTCCGGCACGGCGGTAATGCGCAGTCTCAGCACCGGCGCGCCAGCGGCATCGGGGCCAAATCCCTCCACCGCGTCGCGGGAGGCGTTCGGCTGGACGCGGACGGCGATGATGGTTTCAATCGGCATGATGGCGGCAGCCCGTGGGGTCTGCGGCTAGGGCGCAGGCGCAAGCCGGGCCCTAGTAACCGCGGCCCATCACCATCATCGGCGCGAAGACATAATTTTGCAGTGCCACGACGCCGATAACCAGAAAGATCGGCGAAATATCGAGCCCGCCAATCGACGGAATGATTTTCCTGATCGGCTTGAGCAAGGGGCCGATCAGCGCGTCGCAAAAGCCCATGACACTGGAGACCAGCGGCGTGCGCCAGGAAACCACGCCGAAGGCGAGCAGCCAGCCCAGCACGATCCAGACCAGCAGGATCAGCATGAACAGATCCGAAAGCCGGTAGAGAATGAAGCCGAACATGCCGATCAGATTTTCCATGGAATGCCCCTTGGTCTTGTTGATCAATCCTATCTAGGCAGCGTCGCTCCCTGCGGCAACCACAAGCGCCACCGGAAAATGACAGCGCCCCGCGACATATGCCTGGCAGCCAGGGGCTGTAATACAGAACGGCGCGTCCCGCATGGAACGCGCCGCTCATTCCCCTCTGCTGGAGTGCTGGCCACCACAAGGTAGCCGCTCCGTGTCAGAGTTCTCTAGGTCTTCAGGCCCCTAGTTCTTCAGGCGCAGCGTGATGCCGAAGGTCCGCGGATCACCTGGATAGACGTTGAGGCTGCCCGGTGCACCGACCGAGGTAAAGGCACCCTGATTGTAATACTCGTCCGTCAGGTTGCGGCCCCAGAGCATGACTTCAACGCGCTCATCCGGCGTGGAAAAACCGATCGAGCCATTGAACAGGGTCACGGCGTCCTCGATCTTGCGCGGATCCTGGTCGGTGCCGAGCTGGACTTCGCCCGAATGATAGGCACCGCCGCGGATGAACCACGGATAATTGCCGGCTTCGCCTTCATAGGTGGCGAACAGCGACGCGACATCCTCGCGGGCACCGGACAGCGGCTGGCCGGAGGAATCCTGGAAGCCGTTGATGATGCAGTTGTCGAGCGCCGACAGGCCGGTCTCGGCATTGTCCGGACGGCCCTGCAGATAGGCGACGTTTTCCGGCGCGGCGACAGCCGGGCAGGAACCACGCAGATATTCCTCATACTCGGCCTTGAACAGGTGGGTCCAGCCGGCATTGATGGTCAGGTTCGGGGTCGGCGCGATGACCGATTCCAGTTCCAGCCCCTGGATGCCGACTTCACCGGCATTCTGCAGCACGAAGGCGCGGCCGTTGAACGTGTTGTCCTGGTAGTCCTCGACCTTCTGGTCAAACAGGGCCGCGTTCAGCGTCATGCGGTTGTCGAACAGGCGGGTTTTCAGGCCAAGCTCGTAGCTGGTCGTGATTTCCGGATCGAAGGTCGGCGAGGACGAGGCGTTGTCGGCATAGGCCACGAACGAGACGTTGATGCCACCGGCCTTGAAGCCGCGGGCATAGCTGGCATAGACGTTCAGATTGTCGGTGACCGCATAGTCGGCGATCAGCGTGCCGGAGACGAAGTCATCGGAGACTTCCTGCGGCGTCGCGGTGCCGGGCGTGTTGAACTGCAACGCCGTCAGGCCGATCAGCGGGTTGACCGACGGATCGGAGTCGTTGGCGTTGGCAAAAGCCTGCGAGCCGGCTTGGATCTGCCCCAGGATAGCAGCATTGGTCGGGCTGGAGCCACCGAAAGCAGCGATGTTTGCCGGTGTCGGCGCCAGACCCGTGACATCGAAGAATGTCGTGGCAAAAGCCTCTTGGAAGAGCAGCGGGTTACCGGCAGCGGCAAAGTCGTCAACGGTCAGCGCCGAGAACTCGTCATCGACATTGATATTGCCGGTCGAGCTCTTCTCTTCGGTACCGACGCGCAGACCACCGGTCAGCGTCAGGCGGTCGGTCACGTCGAACTCGACCTGGCCGAAGGCGGAATAGCTGTCGGTCTCGACATCATAGCTCTCGAGGACAAGGCCGTCATCGGCAGCCAGATAGGTACCCGGCGCTTCCATATTGAACAGTTCGACATAGCTGATCGCACTCCCGCCGGGCAGCTGTGCGTTGGCGGTGATCAGGTCGGCAAACGGACGCAGGTCCTCGCCATAGGTCTGGGACTGGGACGTGAACAGCTCTTGCGAATAGTAATAGGCCCCGGCCAGCCAGCGGGCGCGGTCGAATTCGCCGTCGAAACGGATCTCCTGCGAGAAGACATCATACTCGTTGACGTTCTGGCGCGGACGGGAGGTGCGCAGATTGGTGAAGTCCGGGTCGATGCGTCGGTCTTCCTCGAGCGAATCCCAGGCAGTGATCGAGGTCAGCGTGATGCCATTGTCGAACTGGTACTCCGCAGTACCGGAAAGGGCGTTGGTCTTCAGGATGGTGTTGACCTCGCCATCGAAGGCCACTTCGCGCTCTTCCTCGTCGTCAAGAACAGTACCGCCAAGGAAAGCGACAGCGGCGGCGTTGGCCGGCAGGTTGTAGGAGAATGGCGCCGCGCAGCAATCCTCGTCGATCTCGCCATGCTCGCCGATCAGGCGGAAGGAGAAATTGTCGCTCGGCTCGAAATAGAGCTGGCCGCGCAGATTGAACCGGTCGCGATTGTTGACGTCCTCGCCCTGTTCGATGTTGTCGATGAAGCCGTCGCGCTTGTTCAGGACGCCGGAGACGCGGAAACCGACCGTGTCGGAGATCGGGCCGGAAACCGTGCCCTTGAGGATGCGGCTGTTGTAATTGCCGATCGTCGCTTCGCCGATTGCCTCGAACTCGTTGGCCGGCAGGCGCGTGGTATAGCTGATGACACCGGCCGGCGTGTTGCGGCCATACAGGGTCGATTGCGGGCCGCGAATGACCTCGACGCGCTCGAGCGAGATGAAGTCGTTGATCGAGGCGGACTGGCGCGACTTGTAGACACCGTCGACGAAGACACCGACCGACGGCTCGAGGCCAATATTGTCGGACGATGTCCCGATACCGCGGATCGCATAGCCGACGACGCCGGCACCGGACTGCTGGTAAACGGACAGCGACGGGGTCAGCGTCTGCAGGTCCTGGATGTTGTTGATCTGGGCCTTCTCGATCTGGTCGGCGCTGACCGCACTGACGGCAACCGGCGTATCTAGCAGGGTGGATTCTTTCTTCTGGGTGGTGATGATGATTTCGTCGACCTGGGCGAGCGCCGGCGAAGCGGCAATAGCAGTAGCGACGAGAAGGCTGGAGCCCATCAACAGGGCTTTGCTGTTTTTCATTTGTTTCCTCCGGGTGCGTTCATCGCACCGTCAAATTTCTGTCAAATTGCCATAAAAACAGACTGTTACAAAGTACCCTCCGCAGCTACGGGCTGCTTTCATCGAGATGCACAGTCAGGTGTGACTAAAAAGCTTCACACTTTCTGGTCATCGCGATGGTCGTTTACGGTTAATGAATCCTAGAGCGGCCTGCGTCTGGATGGACGCAGAGGAGCTGCTCTAACACTTTGGAAGCGATCAACTTTCCTGCCTTCAAATGATTCCATTTGAAGGCAGGTTGATCTAGCGGGACGCCGGCTCGGAGGGCAGGTCCGGGATATCCGACGCCGCAGCCGGAACCGTCGAGATGAAGCCCCCTAGACCGGGCTTTCCCGCCTCGTCCGGATTGCGGCGGACGAAATCCGCCTTGATTTCGGCAGAGCTCTTTCGGCTGCCATCATGGCTCCAGCCCGGCGGCGCGAAGACATAGGCGAGCCGCTGTTGCAGGCTGAGGCCGGGCAGCGTCGCATCGCGCCAGATGCCGACATATTCATGGGTGGCGACCCTGAGCGGATTGTAGGTGCCGATATTCTTCACGATACCGTAGCGCACCGGATGGGTTTCATCCTCCTCGACGAAGGTGCCGAACAGCCGGTCCCAGACGATGAAGACCCCGGCATAGTTTGAATCGAGATATCGCGCATTGCGGCCATGATGGACCCGGTGGTGGGACGGCGTGTTCATCACCGCCTCGACCCATTTCGGCATCTTGCCGACCGCTTCGGTATGAATGAAGAACTGGTAGAACAGGTTGATCGACCCGGCAAAGGCGATCATCGCCGGATGGAACCCGAGCAGCACCAGCGGGATCACCGAGACGAAATAGCCCTTGGCGAAGGAGAACCAGGGCTGGCGCAGCGCCGTGGACAGGTTGAAATGCTGCGACGAGTGGTGGATCACGTGGTCTGCCCAGCCCCAGCGGATCGTGTGGCTGAAGCGGTGAACCCAGTAATATCTCAGATCGTCGAGCACGAAGCAGGCGACCATGGAGAGAATGCCGAATTCCCACTTCACCGGGGCAAAACGATAAAGCCACAGGAAGAAAGCGAAGATGCCGGCATAGACCGTGGTCGCGAAAATAATCCCCGACGTGACATTGCCGAGCCCCATCGCGATCGAGGTCGAGGCATCGCGCGTTTCATAGCTGCCCTTTACCCGGCGAAGGTGCACGAACAGGATCTCCGCGATGATCAGCGCGACGTAGATCGGCGCAGCATAGCTCGCAATATCCGGCAGGTCAGGCATGTCGGTCAGATTATTCATCTCTATCCGGTCTTTTCCCGTGTTCCGATCGTGTCGAAACTCAACAGGCTCTGCCACCGCGTCGCTGTCGTCTCGTCACCGAAGTCTATCACAAAGACCGGGTCGGCATAATCGGTCAGCCGCAGTTGCAACGACGCCCCGCGGCGCGAGAGGCGGGCGATGTCCGCCAGGGCGAACTGGCGGGCCAGTGAAAACCGGCCCATGGCCCGGATCAGGCCATATCCGTCCTGCAATTCGAGGAGCGCCGCCCGGCCATTGGCGCCGAGGTCGAGGCGGCTGACACCGGCGTCGGGGAACTCTTCCAGAAACGCGTCGCGAGCGGCAGCCTCGTCGGCGAACTGATGTTCGGCCGAGTGGCCAAGCCGGTGCATCAACAGGGCGATCAGGCCGATAGCGAGCGCGGATCCCGCAAGATAGAGAAGGAGCATCATCGGCTGCGCAGGATACGCCCTCCGGCGCAGGCGTCTACAGGCAATGTCAGGTGCCGGTGGCGGGCAGCTTTCTGGCCGCGCTCAGACGGTCGGCCAGCATTTGCAGGCTGCCGGGATCGTTCAGCAGGGCCATACGCTCGCCCTGGCTGAGAAAGCCGACGGCCTTGCCGGTATCGGCGATGAAGTCGAGCCGCGCCCGGGCGAGGGCGAGCGCCTCATGCACCTGGCCGTCGGCGAGGTGCCAGTGCATGTCGACCAGGGGTTGGCGCCGCGCCAGGGCCGGAGGATTATCGATGATCTGGTCGAAGCGCAGCGCGGTCAGGTCGCCATAGGCCGCCCGCGCCTCCTGTGCCGCGGCATAGGCCGGCGGCAGCGATTTTTCTTCCGGCACGGAGAGGAGACCGATCTTGCGAAACCGCCTGCCCGGCCCCGCTGCGCCGGTCCACAGGGAAATCGGACCGGCGAAGATCATGCCGATGGCGGCAGGCGCCAGCCACGCCGCGAAAACCGGCGAGATGATGAAGGCGGAGACGATCAGTATGACGCCGAAGGCCATGGTCAGCCCATGACGGCGCATCACATCACCGACCGAATAGTCATCGCCTTCGCGCCGCTGCGGTGCCCAGCCCGTGTCGCGCCCGGAAAGAATGGAAAACACGGCAGAGGTCTGCGCCGCCATCAGGATCGGGGCGACAAGGATTGAAATGATCATTTCCGTCAGCACGCCAAGCACTATCTTCACCGGCCCGACGGAGCGTCGCCAGAGCGGATTCACGAGGCCGAGGATCATGCCATAGATCTTGGGCGCAAACAGGATGCCCATCGTCGCGACGAACAGCGTCAGGGCGCGAACATAGTCGATCACCGGCCAGTTCGGGAACAGGGTTATCTGGCCGCCAAAATACTCGGGCTGCAGGAACTTGCCCTGCAGCGACAGCGCCATGCCGACCATGATCAGCAGCAGCCAGAGCGGCGAGGCGAGATAGGACATGACGCCGATCATCAGGTGCAGGCGATTGGTCCACGGGATGTCGCGGCCACGCATCAGGACCGCCGCATGCTGAAGATTGCCCTGGCACCAGCGCCGGTCACGGATTGTCAGGTCAATGATCGTCGGCGGGCATTCCTCGTAGGAGCCCTTCAGGTCAGCGGCGATATTGACCGTCCAGCCGGCCTTGCGCAGCAGCGCTGCCTCGACGAAGTCGTGGCTGAGAATATTGCCGCCAAACGGCGCCTTGCCGGGCAGCGCCGGAAGGCCGGCGGCGGCGGCAAATGCCTTTAGCCTGATAATCGCGTTATGGCCCCAGAAATTGCCTTCTTTCTGCGCCCACCAGGCAACGCCGGTGCCCAGCAGGGGGCCGTAGAGATTGGCAGCGAATTGCTGCGCCCGCCCGAACACGGTGGTCGCCCCGATCAGCTTGGGCACGGTCTGGATCAGGCCCGCGCCGGGATCTGCCTCCATCCGCCGGGCCATCTCGATCAGCGTCTCGGCCTCCATATAGCTGTCGGCATCGTAGACGATCATGTGGTCGTAGCGGCCGCCCCAGCGGGAGATGAAATCCTCGACATTGCCGGACTTACGTGCACGGTTGATGGTGCGCCGGCGGTAGAAGACCCGCGCCCCTTCCGGCAGGCGCTGGCGGATCCGCAGGAACGCTTCCTCCTCGAGCAGCGCAATGTCCGGATTCGTCGTATCGGACAGGATAAAGCACTCAAAATGGCCGGGGGCTCGCTCATGCAGGGCGGCGGCTATCGTCTCGATCGTCGCGGCAATGCGCCTGATATCTTCATTGTAGATCGGGAAGGCGACGACGTTGCGGCTCTTGAGCGGCGCATCGCCGCGCCATTCGCGGTCTATCAGGATCTGGACCAGCCGCGTCAGGAAACCGATCGTGGCGCTGACAAAGGCGAAGCAGATCCATACGATGTTCAGGGTAAAGACGATGAGCAGCGCCCATTCCAGCGCGGTCATGCCGCCGACATCAAGGACGCGGTACATGTCCATCGCGCCCCAGGCGGTCAGGGTGGACGCGGCACCGCCGACGAACCCCTTGCGCCAGATACTCGATCCCTTCGTCCCGGCGACAGCATAGCCACTGGCACCCGGCGCGCCGAAATCCTGCGCCGGCATGGCCAGCGCGGCCTCGGGCGGTCGCGGCGGATCGAACGGCGTTGCCGACATCAGCGTCTCCACCTGTAGAGCCAGGTTTCACTGACCGGGCTGCCGCCACGCATGAGCAGCGCTCGCAATTCGGCGACATTTGCGCCTCCCGAGTTCAGTTCGAACGTCAGGCGGCGCCCCCCGGTGACAGGGTTCTCCTGCAGGGTCACGCCTTCGACCGTTCCCGCGGACGAGCTCACGTGAATCTGAGCGCCGTCGAGCAAGGCGTTATTGCCCGACACGAAATCGATCACGAACAGCCGGTTGACGGAATTGTTGATCGGCACGCCAACGCGGGTTGCCTCGACCTGCGCAAAGGACGGCTTGATCGGCGCGTTGTCCCCCCAGTGCATGGTGTAGCTATACTCATACTCGCCGCCGCCCTTCAGCGGGGCATCCGGCCGCCAGTAAGAGACGATGTTGTCGTTGAACTCATTCGCACTCGGAATTTCGACCAGCGCAAGGTGGCCGGGGCCCCAGTCGTTGCGCGGTTCGATCCACAGGCTGGGGCGCAGGTCATACCGTGCTTCGAGGTCCTGGTAATTGTCGAAATCGCGATTGCGCTGCATCAGGCCATAGCCATAGGGCATTTCGCTGGTGAAACTCGAAATCTCCAGCTGGTTCGGGTTGACCAGAGGACGCCAGACCCATTCACCATTCCGCAGACGGATCATCAACCCCTCTGAGTCGTGCACGCGCGGGCGGAAGTCATCGCGCCCCTTCAAGGGATCCTGCGGTCCGAATTCATACATCGAGGTCAGCGGCGCGATGCCGACATGGTTCAGGTCCCGGCGGGGATAGAGAAAGGCGTCGACCTGAATCTCGGTGGTCGCGCCGGGCCGTGCGCGGAAGCGATAGGCACCGGCGATGCTTTCACTGTCGAGCAAAGCATAAACCGTCACCTCATTGCTGCCTGGCTCCGGCCGCACCAGCCAGAATTCGGTGAAGACAGGGAATTCCTCCCCGGTCGGCGATGCCGTCGACAGCGCGAGGCCCCGCGCCGATATGCCGTAACGGTTCTCGGCCCCAAGGGCGCGGAAATAGCTTGCCCCCTGGAAGGAGAGGAACTCGTCATACTTGCCGGCGCTGTTCAAGGGCGTCGTCAGGCGCAAGCCGGCAAAGCCCATTGCCGCCTTGTCCTCGTCGGACAGTGGCAGGTCGTAGAAATTGAATTTGGACGGGTCGAACCGTTTCTCGACCGAGATACCGTTCTCGACCATATTGATCCGCACACGGTCCTTGAACAGGAAGCCTTGCGGCGAATACTGTACCTGGAAGCTGCTGCTGCCATCGATCCAGTCTGCCGTGCGCGGACGCGGACGGATACGGCGATAGTCATCATATCCCAGATTGGCGACGGAAGCCGGCAGGCGCTGTGAGGACTTCTCATAGGGCATCGCCGCCAGGGCGCGCGCCTTGTTCATCACGATGTCGAAGCCAAAGGTCTGGCCAGCCTGATCAGCGGCGGCTGCCTGGCCGGCACCGGTGCCCGATGCGTCGAGCGGGCTTGCATTTTCGACGGGCGATGCGGCAACAGGCTGCGCCTGCGGGTTTGCCGTAGCGTCGCCCGCGGCGGCAGGCACGGCAGCTGACAAGACGGCCGGCAAGGCGGCATCGGTCGCGCCGGGTGCGGAGGACGCGGCAAGAACGACGAGATCCTGATCTGCGGCCCGTGCCGATATGCTCGCCTCGGCTGCTCCGGCGACCGGTGCCCGGCGGATTGTGTCGGGGATCGTGTCATCGGCTTGCAGATCCTTGATCACGACTGCGCCGGTGCCGGTTCCGCCGGTCTGGCGCACACCGGGGAACCCGGACGGGTTGGCGATGGCAAACCCGGCCCCGAGGACACACAGGCCAGCAAGGCTGGCGACAGCGATATCATGACGAAAAACCATTGACGAAACAATGCTCCGAGCCGTTGTGAGAACCACATGGTGATTCTAATGTTCCAAATATAAAGAATTTTTTGCGGTGCAGCAATTTATAGATTTATGATCTTTGAATTGCGCTCGTGCCGGGTGATCCTGCGGTTCACGATCACCATGAGTTACATACAACTATTCACCGTGTCCTATAGGCTGCAATTGCGACAATTTTGTGAGCGCTTTTGAGGGAGAAGGGAGAGCCCGCAACGAGGGTAACTGCATCGCAGGATTGATCGTGGCTTGCGCTCTCTTCTATAGCGTTTCCCGGTGAAGTGGAAACCGGTTCACCGTCAGGAAACGCGACAAACTAGGAGTCCGGGTCGTTTCAGCGTTTCCACAGAATGCTGAAACGATCCAGGCTGCGCCGAGCTCAAGTGACCGGCACCGCAGAAAGCAAGGCCCGATGAAGATCACCGCCGCCCTCCTTACCGCAAGGGACGCCCCGCGGCCCTATCGCGAGACACAGCCTCTGGCCATCACCGAACTGGATCTCGACCCGCCGGGCGCTGGCGAATTGCTGATCCGTATCGATGCGGCCGGCCTGTGCCATTCGGATCTTTCCGTCATCAATGGCGACCGCCCGCGACCTCTGCCGATGGCGCTGGGCCACGAGGCGACCGGCATCGTCGAAGGTTTGGGCAGCGCAGAGCCTGGCTTTGCCGTCGGCGACCGGGTCGTTCTGTCCTTCCTGCCGCAATGCGGCGGCTGCACGCACTGCCTGTCGGGAGAGGCGTATCTGTGCGCCAGGGGCGCGGCGAGCAATGGCGCCGGCCTGATGCTGTCCGGCGGCTGCCGGCTGCATCACGGCGGCACCGATGTGCACCATCATCTCGGCGTCTCCGCCTTTGCCACGCACGCGGTCGTCGACCGCCGCTCCGCCGTCAAGGTGCCCACCGACATGCCGCCGGAAATCGCCGCGCTGTTCGGCTGCGCCGTGCTGACCGGCGTCGGCGCGCTGCTCAACACCGGCAATCTGCGTTGCGGCGAGAGCGTTGCGATTGTCGGGCTCGGCGGCGTCGGCCTGTCTGCCGTCCTTGGCGCGGTCGCGGCAGGCGCCAATCCGGTGATCGCCATCGATCCGGTAGCGGACAAGCGCGCCCTCGCCCTCGACATGGGCGCGAGCCACGCCGTCACGCCGGAGGAAGCCGCCGGCTGCGTTGCCGCCAACGCCAGCGGCGGGGCTGATCTGGTGCTCGAAACGGTCGGCAAGGCGAGCGTGCTGGAAGCGGCCTATGCGCTGGGGCGGCGCGGCAGCCGCATCGTCACCGTCGGCCTTCCGCACCCGGACGACAGGATGGCGCTGTCGCCGGTCTCTCTCGTCGGCGAGGGCAAGTCATTGATCGGCAGCTATATGGGCTCCGCCGTGCCGATGCGCGACATCCCCCGCTATATCGCCCTGTGGCAGGCAGGCCGCCTGCCGGTCGAGAAACTGCTCACCGGCACGGGGCCTTTGTCACGCATCAACGAGATGATGGACGAGCTTGCCGAGGGCCGCGCCGTGCGCCAGGTCGTGCTGCCGTCAGAAAAACAGCGATAGCAGCAATACGACCGCAAAGCCGGTCAGGCCGATCAGCGTCGTCGACACCGTCCAGGTCTTGAGCGTCTGCGCCTCGGTCAGACCGAGATAGCGGCTAACGAGCCAGAACCCTGAATCATTGACATGGGAGACCATGGTCGCCCCGGAGGCGATGGCGATCACCAGCAAGCCCAGCTGCGCGCCCTGCAGTCCGGCAAGTTCGGCGACCGGTGCGACCAGACCCGCCGCCGTTATCATGGCAACGGTGGCCGAGCCCTGTGCCACGCGCACGATGGTCGCGACCAGGAAAGCGAACACGATCGGCGGCATCGCGCCCGCGCTCAGGACTTCCGCAAGTTGCCGCCCGCCACCTGAATCGACCAGGATCTGCTTGAACACGCCGCCGGCACCGGTGACCAGCACGACGATGCCTGCCGGCTCCAGCGCCTTCAGCATCGCGTCATGCAGATATGCCGCCTTGAAGCCCTTGCGGATGCCGAACAGATACCACGCATACAGGACGGTGATCAGCAGCGCGACAAAGGGATGGCCGACAAACCCGACAACCGAGATCGCCGAGGCTGGCAGGCGCCCCTCGCCGACCACCCCGGTCAGCGTCCCGGCGAGGATCAGTACCAGCGGCAGCATGATGACGCTGAGCGCCGCGCCAAAGCCGATCGGCTCGATGGCCGGCGCATCCGGATCGCCCGGCTCTTCCAGATCGGCCTGCCCGCCGCGGAATTTCGAGCGCATGCCTTCGCGGTCCAGCTTGATCAGCAGATTGGCCAGCATCGGCCCGGCGATGACCATGGCCGGCAGGCCGGCCAGTGCGCCGAACAGGATGACCCAGCCGAGTTCGGCGGAGAGGATTTCCGCCACCGCGATCGGCCCCGGTGTCGGCGGAATGAAGGAGTGCGTCACGGCGAGGCCAGCCATCAATGGCAGGGCAAACCAGATCAGCGGTTTTGCCGTGCGCTCGCGCAAGCCGAACAGGATCGGGATCATGATGATCAGCGCGACGTCGAAAAACACCGGGATCGCGACGAGAAAACCGATCAGGCCGAGCGCCCATTGCGCCTTGCCTTCCCCGAACCGCTTGAGGATCCCGGATGAAATCGCCTGGACCCCGCCGGAGACTTCCAGCAAGGCGCCCATCATCGCGCCGAGGCCGACAACGATAGCGACGAAGCCGAGCGTGCCGCCCATGCCGTTGCGCACCGAGTCAATGATGTCCCCCGGCGCCATGCCGGTGGACAGGCCGAACATGAGGCTGACCAGAAGCAAGGCGACGAAGGCCGGCATACGCACCTTCAGCACCAGGAACAAAAGGGCCGCGATGGACACGCCCGTCATGATCAGCGGCAGGTAGGCCATTAGAAGCTGACGCCGGTGGACAACAACTCTACCCGGGCGAGAAACGACCCGGACGTGATATACAGCGTCGAGCCGTCACCGCCGAAGGTCACGTTCGCCGCTGCCGTACCGGTAGAGATCAGGGCGAGCCGCGTCCCGTCCGGTGCGAACACATGCACGCCGCCCGGGCCGGTCGCGTAAAGATTGCCCCCGGCGTCCATCGCCATGCCGTCCGGCAGGCCGGGCAGGCCCTGCTCGACCATGGTCGTCATGTCGGCAAAATCGCTGCGTCCGGTCGGCAGGCCGTCCGCGCCCAGCGTATAGCTGAAGATCTTGGCCGCAGCCGGGTCGGACTGGGCGACGTAGAGCGTCTGCTCGTCCGGCGACAGGATGACACCGTTCGGCCGGCTCAGCGTGCCGTCGACGACAGCGACATAGGCATCACCGGTTTCCGGCGCAGCGGCGAACACGTAGACGCCGTTGATCTCCTGTTCCTTGGCGGGCGAGTCATCACCGCCCTGCAGGCCATAGGGCGGGTCGGTGAAATAGATCGCGCCGGACGACGCAAGAACCAGATCGTTCGGGCTGCTGAATTTTTTATCATCATAATAGGCGACGACAGACGTCTTCTCTTTGGTTTCCAGGTTGAGACGCGTGATAGACCGGTTGCCGTGGTCCCCCATCAGGATAAACCCCGGCTCGTCATCGCGGATCAGGCCGTTGGTGCCGGACTCGCGGAAAATATCTGTCTGCGGACCATCATAGCCCGATGGCTGCAGGAAGGTCTCGAGGCCACCCTGTTCGCTCCACTTGTAGATGACGTTTTCAGGCACGTCGGAGAAGAGCAGGTAATCGCCTTCGCTGATCCAGACCGGCCCTTCGGACCAGGAGAAGTCATCGCCGGTCAGTTTCTCGATCCCGGCATTCTCCGGAATGAGAGCCAGCGCGCGGTCGTCATAAATCTCGATCGACCCGACCGTCTCGTAAGCGCTGACAGCATCATCGGCCCCATTATCACGCCCGGTCTCATCTGTGGTCTGCATTGCCATATCGGCTTCCTCCATGGAGGAAGCCTCGTTGCCGGCCGTGTCCTGCCTGTCGTCCTCGCAGGCCCCGAGCGTCACGCTCATGACACCGCCCATCACGCTGGCCAAAAGTAGTCTCTTCATGCTCTGTGCCTCCCCGGCCACTTATTGTTGCTGATACTCTACCGTGGCTGCCGTCTCGATGGCGGCGGCGGGTATGTCTGTGCTGTAGCTGTCCGTTATCTCGAACGAGCCGGTCACGCGGATATCGTCGGAGGCGGACCCGATCATGTAGTCGATGGTCCCGGCCTCGACGCCCCATTCGCCGTCGGCACCGATATAGGCCAGCTGGTCCGGTGACAGGGTGAAGGTCACGGTCGCGCTTTGTCCCGGTGTCAGCGTGATGCGTTCGAAGCCGCGCAATTCCTGCACCGGGCGCGCGACCAGGGCCAGCGGATCGCGAACGTAGAGCTGGACGACTTCGTCGGCGGTCATCCCGCCTTCATTGGTCACAGCGACGCTGATCGACACGCGGTCTCCTTCGCCGACACTCTCAACGTCCTGGGCCAGCCCGTCATAGGAAAACTCCGTATAGGACAGGCCGTGACCGAAGGCGTAAAGCGGTGTAATCGGCAGGTCCATGTAGCGGGCCGTGTCCTTGGACAGGTCCGGATCCGCCGGACGGCCGGTCGCGTTATGCGCCATGTAATAGGGCGCCTGCCCGGTCGCGCGGGGGAAGGAGACAGGCAGCTTGCCGCCGGGCGACACCGCGCCGAACAGCACATCCGCCACCGCCGGGCCCGTCTCGATACCGAGCATCCAGGTTTCGAGAATCGCGTTAGCCTTGTCGCTGACCGGCGTCAGGTTCAGCGCGCGGCCATTCATCAGCACGATGACGACCGGCTTGCCGGTGTCGAGTATCGCCTCGGCCAGCGCCAGCTGCGGCGCCGGAATGTCGATCGAAGACCGCGACCGCGCCTCGCCGGACAGGTCGTAATCCTCGCCGATCACGAGGATGACCGAGTCCGCCCGCCGCGCCGCCTTCACCGCCTTGGCGATTTCCTTGTCGTCCGCCTCTTCCTGCGTCCCGGCACCGGCAACATAGGTGACCTTCGCGTCGGGCAGGTGATCGCGGATGCCGTCGAGAACGGTCGTCACGTCCTCGGGCTTGCCCTGTGCCCGCCACGAGCCGAGGGGTGACGAGTCATCATCGGCCAGTGCGCCGATGATGGCGACAGTGCCGGACGCCGGCGACAGCGGCAGGGTGCCGTCATTCTTGAGCAGCACCATCGCCTTGTGCGCCGCCTCGCGGGCGATCTCGCGGTGCTCGTCTGACAGGATCACCGCCTCTTCCCGCGCCCCGTCATGATAGGCCATCGGGTCGTCAAACAGGCCGAGCTTGTCCTTCGCCATCATCACGCGCCGGGCGGACGCGTTCAAGGCTGCCATCAGCGCCGGGTCGCCCTCGACCCGCTCCAGCATGTCGTCGACATAGATGCCGCTCGTCATCTCCATATCGACCCCGGCGGCCAGCGCCAGCGCCCCCGCATCGGCGCGGGTCTCGGCAACGCCATGATTGATCAGCTCAAGGACGGAATTCCAGTCGCTCAGCAACACGCCGTCATAGCCCCATTCGCCGCGCAGCAGGTCCTGCAGCAGCGCCGCATTGGCCGTGGTCGGCACACCGGCGATGTCGTTGAAGGCGACCATCATGCTGCCGGACCCGGCCTGCGCCGCGGCATAAAACGGCGGCAGGTAGACTTCCTTCAGCGTGCGCTCCGAGATGTCGGCAGAGTTGTAATCGCGCCCGCCGATACCGGCACCATAGGCCCCGAAATGCTTGGCCGTCGCCAGGATCGTGTCGCCATTGGCAAGCTCGTCGCCCTGGAAGCCGCGCACCTGCGCCGCCGACATGACGGAACCGAGATAGGGCTCCTCGCCTGCGCCTTCGACCATGCGGCCCCAGCGCGGATCGCGGGCAATGTCGACCATCGGCGCAAAGGTCCAGTGAAGCCCGGCCGCAGCGGCCTCGTCCCCGGCGACACGGGCGGTTTCCTGAACGATGTCGTCGTCGAATGTCGCCCCCATGGCGAGCGGCACAGGAAAGATCGTGCGATAGCCGTGGACCACATCCATCGCGAAGAGAAGCGGCACACCATGGCGGCTCTGCTCGATCGCGACCTGCTGCAGCTCGCCGAGGAATTCCGCCCCGGCAACATGGAGATAGGACCCGACAAGACCGTTGCGGATGCGCTCATACTCGCCGTCGTCGATGCGCGAATTGAGGTTCTTGGAGCGGCCGCCGGCCATCTGGTGCAACTGGCCCAGCTTTTCTGCCGTCGTCATGCGCTCAAGGATGAAGTCGACCCGCTCTGCCCCGCTCAGGCCCTCTTCCGTTGCCTGCGCGGCAAGGGTCGGTTCCGCCTGTTCCGGCTGGATTTCGGCAATCGGGTCGGGCTGGTCGGAGAGCGCATTGGCCCGGTCGCTCACGTCTTGCGCCCGCATCGGCAGGGCCTGGCTGGCGCCTGCGCGGCTGCCCGGAATGACCAGCGCCAGAGCCAGCATGCTTGCGGCTCCGGCCAGTAGACACCGGTGTCTAGAATTCATTGCCACTTTCCGTCCCCTTGATATTTTATATCTATCATTGGGTGGGAGAGTAGTCGCAAAGTGCGCGAAACGTCAAACCGCTTCGCGCGATCACTCGGGCGCCGTTCAGGCCTCGATCACTTCCGGCAGCGCCTTGCAGAAGCGGGTGACGTCTTCCAGCCTGCCCATCGAGACGCGGGTCCAGTCGGCATAGTCCATATATTGGCCGCGGACCGAGATTTTCTTCTCGTTCATCGCCGCCCGAACCTCATTGGCGGGTTTGCCCGACTTGAAGTAGACGAAATTTGTCTGGGACGGCAGCGCCGTCAGGCCCAGCGCCGCGACCGTGTCCTGCACCATCTGGCGGCCCTCGACGACCTTGCCCTTGGACATGGCGAGGAACGCCTCGTCATTATAACAGCCTATAGCCGCGGCGATGCCCGTCCCTGCAATCCAGGACATGGCTGTCGAGCGGATCTTCTCCGCCGTCTCCGCCGAGGAAATCGTATAACCGACCCGGATGCCCGCCATGCCGTAAATCTTCGAGAACGTCCGGGCAATGATCACGTCATGGCCCTCGCGCACGAGATCGACACAGGAGGTCCCCTCCGGGTCATTAGCCAGCTCGATATAGGCCTCGTCGACCAGCACCGTCGTCTTGGCCGCCATGCGCCTGACCGCCGGCTTGATCATGTCGGGCCCGGAGACGAGCCCGGTCGGATTGTTCGGATTGCACAGCTGGACGAGACCGGTCGCCTCGTTCACCCTCGCCTCGATCGCGGGCAGGTCGACCTCCATACCCCCGGTCAGCGGCACGCGCTCGATCGTCGCCATGCCGAGATTGGCCGCATACAAGGCGGTCGTGTCCCAGAACAGTCGCGGGGCGACGATCGGCCCGTCCTGGCCATAGATCAGCGCGATGGCGCATAACGCCTCGCCCGACCCGGTGGTCAGCACCACCTGGTCAGGCGCAACGCCGTTCTTTTCCGCGATCATGCCGGTCAGGGTCGAATAGGCTTCGTCACCGGCATAATAGGCACCCTTCCTCGCCGCATAGTCGATCATCTTCAGCGCCGATGGCGCCGGGCCATAGGGGTTTTCATTGCGCGACAGAAGCGCGATGCCCGGCCCTGGGCCGAGGATGTGGCTTTGCTCCACGCTCATGCCCGGCGGCGGGAAGGCCGCCTCCATCGCGCCGGCCTTGCCGAGCCCGGCCGCCAGCGCACCCGTGCCGATTGCGCCCCTCAAAAACAGACGTCTTGAATGATCCTGCGCCATATGTCCTACCTCTCCATTCTTCTTTCCATGGTATCCGTGAGTTTGACGGGCAGCGAGTGCCCGCTCGCCTGCAAGGGGTCGTCGCCCGCCACCGGGACCAGCCGCGGCATGGCAAAATAGAGCATCACCGCCGAGGTCAGCACCAGATAGATGCCGAAAACGCGCTTCAGCCGGGCGCCGTCGAGTTTGTGCGCGAGCGCGACGCCGATCGGCGCGGTGATCACGCTCATCATGGTGATGGCCACAAGGCCGATCAGGTTGACATAGCCGAGGGAGAATGGCGGCAGCCCCTCCTCTCCCCAGCCGACGAGGATCGCGCCGATGGCGCCGGGAATGGCGATCAGCGTGCCGAACCCCGCCGCCGTGGCCACGGCGCGGTGGATGGGGATGCCGGACAAGGTCATCAGCAGCACCGCCGGCGTGCCGCCGCCGATGCCGAGCAGGGCGCAAAAGCCGCCGATGAAACTGCCGATACCGGTGCGCAGCGGCCCGGTCGGCATCGCCTCGGCCAGCGCCCCGCGGCGGGCAAGAAACGGGAAGATGAAATGCAGCCCCATCAGCAGGACGCCGACGCCGAAGATCAGCTTCAGCGTTCGCCCGTCCATGAATTTGGCCAGCACGATACCGATGATGACACCACCAATGATATAGGGCGCCCAGGTCTTCAGGATCTGGAAATCGACCGCCCCGTGCCTGGCATGGGCGTGTACGGATCGGATCGACGTCACGATGATCGTCGCGAGCGATGTACCGATCGCGACATGCATGATGCGATCATCGCCGCCGGTGCCTGCCGTGAAAATGGACAGGACGGTGGCGAGCGCGGGTACGACGACGAACCCGCCACCAATCCCGAACATCCCCGCCACAAGCCCGGCCAGAAGACCGGACGCAAGCATGGCGAGGATAAGCCCGCTATAGGGTAAGAGCTCATCCACGCCACGCACCCGATGGATGCCTGCCGGTCAGATGAACCGCTACCCCGCAAAGCCCTATGCTCATGGGCAACATGCTCAATCGAATGCCGGAACCGCGCAAGGGAAATATTGCATCGCAATAAACATTGGCTGTTTATTCTATTTCACGAGCAGAAATTGGCGTATTTTGTTGCACAGCGCGGCAACAGCGCCAGAATGGAAAGCCGATCGTGGCGGGGCCTGCACCCAGGGCCCGCCTTCTATATCAGCAGGAGGACCATAGACGGTAGCGGCCCGGCAGGCCGGGCGATGTACCGCGCAAATCTCCCCCGATAGTCCCTCGCCTGCCTGCGCCATGGAGAGCGGCGGAACCCGGCAGCGGCGTCCAATATACTGCACTGCACTCATGGCGTGCATCCTCAGATTATACTGGCATAGCGGGAAAACTGCTTATACAATTTTCCCGTGTATTAGTGGTACATCGAGGGGAAACGATGGAACTCAGGAAGCTTTGCGCAGCGGCAATGGTATCCGCTGCATGCATCATATCATCCGCATTGGCGCAACAGGCGTCCACGCCGCCGCCGCCAGAAGCCTATGCCTGGCTGCCGACGATGAGTTCGATACGGATCTCACCTGACGGCACGAAACTGACGGCCTTTGTCAATCTCGACGAGCATTACCGGCTCGGCGTCTTTGAACTGGAAGATGGTCAGCTTACCCCTCTGCACATGCTTTCTGAGGCTGGCGAGTACACGATGGAAGATCCGATATGGGCCAGCGATGACCGCCTCGTCTTTTCGGTTTACTTTGCCGGGAAACGCTTCCGTACCGAGACGACGGAAACCCGGCTGATGAGCATGAAACCGGACGGGTCTGACCTTGTCGCCCTGTTCTCCAGGGCCAGGACCGAGAGTGGCGGCCAGGTGCAGATTCAGAACCGCATTGTCTCGACCCTGCCTGATGATCCCGAACACATGCTGGTCCAGTATGGGGCGCCCAATAGCCAAGTCTACAAGGTCGATGTCACCCAGGCCACCCGGCACTCCACCGTGATGCGGGAACGGGCGAGCATCAATCACTGGAGCGCGGACAGCAAGGGCGAGATCCGGGTTGGCAGCGGCATCGTCAAGGATCGCGATCGCAAGCTCACAGTCCGCCTGGACGATGGCAAGTGGAAAGACATCTCTCACCGTGTGCGCGACGAGAATGTAACTTTCTATATCGACGGTGTCTCGGACAAACCCGACATCTTCTATGTCCTGTCCAGCGAAGGCGGGGACACCGATGCGCTTTACGAATATAATGCGCAGACGGATGAATTGAGCGAGGTCGTTTTCCGTCACCCGACTTCCGACGTCTATAGCGTGATCCAGGACCGGTTTACCGGCAAGGCTCTCGGCGTCATTTTCGCAGAGGATACCAGCGAAATTCACTGGCTGGAGGAAAGCTTCATCAAGGATGAACTGGATAAACTCCAGGCCGCTCTGCCGGACAAGGATGTCAGCATCACCTCGCTCAACCTGTCGGAAAATCACGCCGTGGTCTTTGTCGACGACGTTACCGATCCCGGTCAGTACTACCTCTATGATATCGAAAACAGGAAGCTGACCGGCTTACCGGTCCAATACCCGGATCTGGAGAACGTCACACACGGCCAGATCTTCAGCGCCAGCTACAAGGCGCGGGACGGGCTGGACATCCCGGCCTATGTCACACTGCCGCCGGGCCTGTCATCCCTTGAGGAGGCGCGAGGGCTGCCTTTCGTGCTCATGCCCCATGGCGGTCCGACGGCCCGCGACTTCGTCGGTTTCGACTACTGGGCACAGTTTCTCGCAAGCCGGGGTTATGGCGTCCTGCAGATGAACTTCCGCGGATCTGCCGGCTATGGCGTCGAGTTCCGCAAGGCCGGTGATCGCGAATGGGGTCAGGCGATGCAGGACGATATCACGGACGGCGCCGGCTGGCTGGTCGAACAGGGCTATGCCGATACCGGCCGGCTTGCCATCGTCGGCGGTTCCTATGGCGGATACGCTGCGCTGATGGGCGCCGCCAAGACGCCTGATCTCTATCAGTGTGCGGTCAGTTTCGCGGGCGTATCGGATCTGCCGGAAATCCTGCGCGATGCCCGCAACTATGTGAACGGGAAGTATTATACCCGCCATATCGGCAATCTCTACGGCGACCGGTCAACCCTTTGGGACAATTCACCGCAAAGCCGCGTCGATGACATCACCGTCCCGATCCTGCTCATCCATGGTGATGATGACCGCTCGGTCAAAGTCGACCAGTCGCGCAATATGGAAAAGCGGCTGTCGCGGGCAGGCAAGGCCGTGCGCTATGTCGAGTTCGAGGGCGGCGACCATTATCTCAGCAATTACCGTGACCGGCTGACTTTCCTGCAGGAAACGGAGGATTTCCTCGGCGAATGTCTGAACTAGGGCAAGACAGCAGGAGCCCGTCCTAGATCCGCTCTTCCTCGTCGCCTTCTTCTTCCGTCTCCTGACGGATCAGCTCTATCTCGCCGTCCTTTTCCAGCCTGGCGATAAGGCTCATCATCGCCGCCTGGGCGGATTCGGCATCCTTCTTCTTGACCGGGCCCAGCTCCTCGATCTGCTCTTTATACTGCTCGACCATGCGCTTGGAGACATTGGAATAGAAGAATTCCAGCGTTTCCGGCGCGTTGGTGGCGGCGAGCTTGAGGGCCAGCAACAGCTGGTCCGGCTCCATCTGGCGGAAGATGGTCGGCACGGAAGTGCGGCTGATCCGGGTTGCCAGCCCTTCGAAGGTCAGCATCGTCTGGCGGATACGCTCGGCTTCCTGCGGTTCCTTTTCGGCAAGGAATTTCAGGATCGTTTCGCGCTTGTTCCCGGGCAGGACCGAGAGGATGGAAGACACCGTCGCCAGCGGATTGTCCGGCGCGACATCGCTGGCCGTATCATTCGCATAATACTCAGCCTCCATCACGTCACCGAGCGCCCTGAGCGTATCCTCGTCGACCTTGACCGGTTTCGACAGGCGGCGCACCACGTCGGAGGTCAGTTCCTCCGGCAGTTCGGCCAGCACTTCGCCAGCGAGCGCATTCGGCATCTGTCCCAATACGATGGCAATGATCTGTGGCCGTTTTTTCGACAGGTAGACCGCGAGGTCACCGGCCTTTTCCCGGGCGAGGCGCAGCCAGATATCGGCCTTCGCCTTGGCATTGATATCGCCGCCGAAAATCCGCGCAGAGCGCGCGGCGTCGAACAGCTGCGCCGTCAGTTCGCGCGCTTCGGTCTTGCCGCCCTTCAGCGTGCCGCTGAGGTTCTTCAACTCGGCAACGAAATCGGCAACGGTAGCGAGCAGCACTTCGCGCGGGATGCGCGACAGCCCTTCATAGGACTGGTAGAACGCCTTCAGGTGCCGGTCCTCGATCTTTTCGACCACCGGCCCGGCACTCTCGGGGCCGAGCAGCGCAATGACGATCGCCGCGCGCTGTTGCGGTGTCAGGGCCCGGGCGCCCGCCTGGGCCCGGGCGAGACGCCCTTCAGGATCATCTGCCCTGGCAGCGGGGTTGCGGTTATTGCCGCGCAGCGCAGGTGTGCGTGCACCCGGGGGGATTGGCTTGCCGACGGCGTTCTGGCTCATCCCATATACCCCCTGAGCAAGGCCTCGGTGATCTTTACCCAGCCATCGGCCATGACGAAAAAGGCGAGCTTGAATGGCAGCGAGACGATCGCCGGCGGCACCATCATCATGCCCATCGCCATCAGGATCGAGGCGACGATCAGGTCGATGATCAGGAACGGCAGGAAGATGACGAAGCCGATCTGGAAGGCGTGCTTGATCTCCGACAGCATGAAGGACGTGACGAGCAGCGACATTGGCGGCTCTTCCAAATTGTCGTACTGGCGGTCGGGCAGCGCCCCGGCGATACGGGCGAGCGCGTCCGGATCGACGCGCGTCTGCATGAAGGTGCGGAAAGGATCGAGCGTGTTCTCGATCGCGCGCGCCTCCTCCATGTCGCCATTCATATAGGGCTCAAGCCCGGTGTCCCAGGCCTGGCGGAAGGTCGGCTCCATCACGAAAAAAGTCAGGAACATGGCGAGTGCCATGATCATCATGTTGGGCGGCGCGGCCTGCAGGCCGAGCGCCTGTCGCAGGAACGAGAAAACGATCACCATGAATGGAAGGCAGGTGATCATCATCGCCAGGCCGGGCGCCAGCGACAGGACGGTGACAAGCAGGAATAGCTGGACAACGCGGGCGGACAGCCGGCCCTCGCCGCCTTCGCTATCGTCCGGGATCAGGTCGGAAATGCCGGGCATGGCCGGCGATGACTGCGGGACGGAATCCTGCGCAAAGGCGCCATGCATCATCGACAAGATGATCAGCACACCAAGAACAGTGATGCCTATGGTGCCCCACCGCAGCGTCATCTTACTTCAACTTGTCTTCGGAAATATCCACGATCTCCGTCAGCCTCACCCCGAGCTGCCCGTCGGAGCCTTCGATTTCGGTCAGCTCGCCACGGGCAATGACCCGGTCGTCGACATAGAGCTCGACCGGATCGTCAATCTTGGCGTTCAGCTGGATCAGGGAATCACGGCGCATCTTCAACAACTCTGCTATCGTCGGCCGGGCCGTCCCGATGGTGACGTGTACGTCAACCGGGATCGAATAGATCGACCGCTTGTAGTTATTGTCGGACGATTCTTCACGCCGTTCCACGAAAGGCGCGTCGTCATCGCCGCCCTTGGGGCCTGCGCCCGGTTGAACCGGATTTGCCATACCTTCTCCTTACTTCTCCGGCGTCCCCTGATCGACAAGGGCGCGGTCGATGAGACCGAGGCATTTGTCGATCATGCCGGAGATATCCATTTCCCCGCCGCCACCGTCCCATGACAGGCGGATGGCATAGCCATTGAGGCCACTGTCGGGAACGAGGCGAATGTTCGTTTGTGAAGTGATTTGCGCAAGAATGGGAGCCAGTTCCTGCGAGAACGGAATCGACGCCCGCACCTCGACCGAACCGGCGTTGTCGCCACGCGCCGTTTCCATGATCACTGCCAGCACCTCGTCAGCCGCCGCCTTGTTGGCAAGGCGCGGCAGGGCAGCCCTCAGCACGGATGTGACCGCGCGGGCGTGGCTTGCCTCGATATCGGCGGCGAGTTGTTCGACCATGCCCGGCAGGGAGCGCATGATTGATTCGATCTCGACGGTCTTGTCGGCGGCACTCTGCTGCGCCTCGGCAATTCCGGCCTTGTAGCCGTCCTGATAGGCGGTGGAGCGGGTCTTCTCGTTGCGGCGCACTTCTTCCGGCCGCGGCGCTTCGGCGTTATGGGAAAAGATCGCGAGCTTGTCGCGCAGGGCCTGTTCCATCTAGACCGCCTCCCGCCGTTCTTCTTCCTGCTCGAGCCAGGCGGTCAGCAGCACCGCCGCGTCCTCCGGCTTTTGCGCAGCAATCGCCTTGAGCAGGTCGACCGGATTGTCCGGCTCCCGCTCCTCGTCTTGCGTCACGGCGGTCAGCATCGGCAGCTGGCCATTGCCTGCGCCCGCCAGTTGCAGGGCACCCTCTTCGCCGGCACGCTGGGTCAGGAGCGGCCGCACGACGAACAGGCCGAGGATCAACACGACGACGGCAAGAATGGCCGCCTGGATACCACTCCACAGATAGCGGTCGAGGAATTCCTGCATCGGGCTCGGCGGTACCGGCTGGTCGAGGGCCGGCATAAGAGTGAACGGCATGCTCTTGACGGTCAGCACGTCTCCCCGGGTCTCGTCGACCCCGGCTGCGGCGGCGACAAGCTCGCGCAGATTGTTCAGCTCGGCCTCGGTGCGCGGCTCGTTGACGACATTGCCGTCGGCGTCCGGGATCGCGCGCTCGTTCAGCAGAACTGCGACCGTCATCTTGGTAATGCCGCCAGGCAGCTTCTGCGTCTCGCGCTGCAGGACCGACATGTCGTATTCGGCGGTTTCCGTTACCTCGTTGCGCGTGGTGGAGGTGGTCGACTCGCTCGTCTCTTCCTCGTTGATATTGTTGCCGACCGAAACGTAAGGGTCGGAGCCGGCAGAGTTCTGGCTGACCTCTGTCGCATTGCGGTTCCTGATCACCCGGCTGTTCGGATCGATGACCCGCTCCGAGGTCGCTTCCTGCTGGCGGTCGAGCTCCATCGCCACGCTGACGCGGGCATTGCCGACACCGACATAGGCCTCGAGCAAGGAGATCAGCGTCCTCTCGACCTTTTCGGCACGCGATTTTTCATCGGACAGGGTGCTGCCTTCTTCCATCCCGCCCGGCCCGGCGACGACGCCGTAATTGGTGTCGATCACGGCAACATCGCTCGGCGACAGCCCGGCCACGGCGAGCGCGGTCAGATACTGGATCGCCTTGGCTTCCTTGGCCTCGAGCCCGTTCGCCGTCGTCACCGTGACGGACGCCGAAGACGCGGTCTGCGCGCGCGAAAAGGAAGACTGCTTCGATGCGCCGATATGAACCCTCGCCGCGCGCACGCCCGGCATCGCCGACAGGGTGCGCTCCAGTTCGCCTTCCTTGGCGCGCCAATAAGCGGTGTTGAACATTTCCGACGTCATCGCGAAGGAATTGAGATTATCGAGCAGTTCGTAGCCGGCAGAGCCCTGGCGCGGCAGGCCCTCGCGGGCGAGCTGCAGGCGCAATTCATCGCGCCGGCCGGCATCGGTATAGATCGTCTCGCCGCGGACCTCATAGACGACGCCGAGATTGTCGAGCTCCATCACCACCTCGCCCGCCGCCGCCGGGTCCAGCCCGGAATACAGCAAAGCCATTTCCGGCTTGGATGCCTGCTGTGCAAAGAAGCCCAGCAAGAGAACCGTCGCCGCGACCGAGGCCACGGAAATGATTTTCTTGGTCAGCGGTAACGACTGCCAGGCGGTAAGAAGACCCTTCATGCCCTAACCACTTTCACGATTTGCGTGAAAGCTCCCAACGAAATTTGCACTTTGTTAAGATTTACGAAGAAAGCGTTAACAGATGGTTTACCAATCAGTGCGACACAGCCCATAGATTAACAAAGTATTACGCTTGGGGCGGAGCGTTGCCTGCTTCGTGATGTATGGCTGACACGGAAACCGAAGACAAAAACAAGCCGGCAGAACCGGCCGGAAAGAAGGGCGGCGGGCTGATGACACAGCTCGTGCTGGCCGTCGTTCTTGGCTGCACGGCGTTCGGCACGGTCTGGTTCATGCCGGCGCGCTCCGGCGGCACGGCGGAATGCGCCCCCGTGGGCGACGTGAAATCCACCGCGACCCTGCTGCCTGAACTGGCGCTGTCGGAGATTACCTTCATCGAAATGGAGCCGATGATTGTCACCCTCGGTGAGGACGCATCGGCCAGAAACCTGCGAATCGGCATTACGCTGGAAACGGCGAAGGCCGATCAGGAGAGTATCCTGTTCGCCCAGCCCAAGCTGCGCGACGCCTTCACCGGCTATCTGCGCGCACTGGAAGTGTCGGACATCGAGGATCCGAACTCGATCATCCGCCTGCGGGCCCAGTTACAGCGCCGGGCGGAAGTGATCCTCGGTAACCAGAGTGTCCGTGGTGTGCTCATCACGGACTTCGTCATCAGATAGGGAGGCGTTGCATGCTTGATACAATAGTCGACATCGTGCTGCTGCTCGTCTCCGGCTCGGCCTGCCTTTATTGCTGGCTGTTGTCGAAACGGCTGAAGGCCCTGCAGGACCTGAAGAAAGGCCTTGGCGCATCGATCGTATCCCTGTCGGAAGCGATCTCGAAGACGTCGATCGCCGCGCAGGAGGCAAAGCTCTCCGCCTCCCACTCCGCAGACAAGCTGTCCCGCCTGCTCAGCGATATCGACAAGTCGGTGCCGCTGGTCGATGACCTGATCGAATCCGTCCACCGCTCGACCCGCCGCGCCGCCAACGAGACGACGCGCATGCAGGATGACGCCGTCGCCGCGATCAAGCCGCTGCTGGACGAGGCGAAGAAAACCGCCGCCGATCTGGCCAGCGTCATCGAACTGATCAACCAGCGCACCACCCGCCTGCACGCCGAGACGCTGGCGCTGGACGAGAAGGCAGAGACGATCGCCCGCGACACGCGCGAGCGCCAGGCGCTCGTGTCTGAAATCGCCTCGCTGAAAATGCGCTATCGCATGGACGATGAGGCGATGGCCGATGACGCGATGGCACAGACCCCGGCGGCGAAAGGCGAGACCATCGCCGAGATCGATCCCGGCAGTGACGCGCCGGCCGAGCAGACCAATCCGTTCACCGCCCATATCAGCCGGCTTCAGGCCCTTGCCGCCGCACGGCGCGAGCACGAGGCCGAAGCGAAATCGACCCGCGCAACAACCGGCATGAAAGACCGCGACGACGATGAAGACCCGATCGAGAGGAGCGCTTGATGCGGAACAATGTCCTGCTCGTCCTCGCCAGCCTGTTCGCCCTGTCCATGATCGGGCGGTCTTTTGCCATGAGCATGTCGACCACCGGCACCGCGGTCATGACCCTCGCCCAGGATCTCGTCGCGAGACCGCAAACAGACGGTGAGGAGGAGGACAGGTCGCTGCTGGAGGACATCCAGACGCCTACCGAATTTTTCAACGAAGATGTCTGCGCGACCGGCGACATGCTCGCCGCGATCAAGGAGCGCGAGGCCGATCTGCTGGAACGCGAAGACGCCCATGCCGAGCGTATGAAGAGCCTCGAGGCGGTCGAGACCCGCGTCGAGGAGCGCATGGCGATGCTCGACCAGATGAACGACAAGCTCTCCACCGCCATGGCCGCGATCGAGGCAGAGTCCGACCAGGACATCACCCATCTCGCCGCCATGTATGAGAACATGAAACCGGCCGAGGCGAGCAAGATCTTCAACCAGATGGACCCGTCCTTCGCCGCCGGCTTCCTGCGCATCATGAACTCGACCAATGCCGGCATGATCATGGCGGGGATGGAGCCGGAAAAGGCCTATTCGATCTCGGTCGTTCTCGCCAATCGCAATGCCGGCTACCGCGACGCGCTGAGCAACTAGATCCGCCCGGCGATCTCGCCCACGAGATCATCGACCGTTTTGCCCGCGTCGACGACAACCACGTTACCCCCATCCTCCGGCTCTTCCAGCGCCGCCAGCTGGCTGTCCAGCATCGAGCCCTTGAAGAAATGGCCGGGCCGGGTCTCCAGCCGGTGACGCAGCGCTTGCTCGTCGGTTTTCAGATAGACGAAGGTCACGTCCCCGTCGAAACCGTCTTCCAGCCAGCCCCGCACCGCCCCGGACAGAGCCGAGCAGGCGAGGATGTGACAGGGTTCTGGCGCCGCGTTCAACGCCTCGGTCATGATCGCGATCCAGGGCTTGCGGTCATCATTGGTCAGCGGCGTGCCGGCACTCATCTTCTCGATATTGGCTTTCGGGTGATAGTCATCGCCCTCGTGGAACGGCCAGCCCAGCCGGTCGGCCAGCGCCCTGCCGGTCGTGCTCTTGCCGCTGCCTGAAACGCCCATCACCGTGTACAGCTTCTTCATGCATCCTCAGCTTGTGGTCCGAACCCTTTGGCGCCCAATATGTTAGATAGAGACCATGGGAGGAAGGGTTTTATGAAATATCTGTTCCTTTTTACTGCAATGGCTGCCCTCGCCGCCTGCGCAACACCGGTGCCGATATATCAGCCGGCACAGACAGAAAATGCGCTCGGCTATCGCGACTACCCGATCGAGTCGAACCGCTACCGCATCAGCTATCGCTCCTCGTCGGAAGAAGCGGCAGACCGTTTTGCCTTGCGCCGCGCCGCGCAGCTGACGGCGAACAATGGCTATGACTGGTTCGAAATCGTCAACCGCAGCGCGGAGATGAACACCAATGCCAGTTCCGGTTCCCGCGTCAGCATTGGCGGCGGCACCGGGTCCTATGGCAGCGGCGTCTCGCTCGGCGGCGGCATCGGCCTGGGCCTCGGCACGGCCTCCAGCGGTAACACGCTGGTCCGGCTGGAAGTGGTGATGGGCGCCGGCCCGCGGCCCGACCGTCCGAACACTTATGAGGCCGACGCCGTGCTTGCAAACATCTCGGGATAAACAGCCGGAAAAACTGGAAGTCATTGATTTGGCAATAATTTGATGCTGTACTGCAACAAGATTTGGCAGATTCTGCCACCCTCGTCAGGACAGCGACGAGACCGTAAACAAGGGGATTAAGCCATAACGGCATTTTTTGATGAAATGGGTGATCCGGCGGGGCCAAGACGGCCCTATCGAAATGTCGCGCGCTGGATCGAGAAAACCGGCATCGACCTTCTCAACATGCGCCGCGAAGAGGCGGAAGCGATCTTCCGGCGTATCGGCATCACCTTCGCCGTCTATGGCGAGGGCGGCGACCCGGAACGGCTGATCCCGTTCGACATGATCCCGCGCATCTTTTCCGCCGCCGAATGGCGCCGCGTCTCCGCCGGGGTCAAGCAGCGCGCCCGTGCTCTCAATGCGTTCCTCTACGACATCTATCATCGCGGCGAGATCATCCGTGCCGGGATCATCCCCGAGCACCTGATCTACCAGAACGAAGCCTTCCTGCCGGAGATGGTCGGCGTCGAGCCGCCCGGCCGCGTCTATAGCCATATCGTCGGCGTCGATATCGTGCGCACCGATGCGGAGGATTTCCTCGTCCTCGAAGACAATTGCCGCACCCCGTCCGGCGTTTCCTACATGCTCGAGAACCGGGAGATCATGATGCGCATGTTCCCGGAGCTGTTCGCCCGGTCCAATGTCGCCCCGGTCGACACCTATCCCGACGAGCTGAAAAAGAGCCTCGCCGAAGTCGCCCCGCCGGCCTGCAAGGGTGATCCGTGCATTGCCCTGCTGACCCCCGGGCCGTTCAACAGTGCCTATTACGAACATTCCTATCTCGCCGACCTGATGGGGATTGAGCTGGTCGAGCCGGGCGATCTCTTCGTCGACGAGGGGAAAGTCTGGATGCGGACGACCCGCGGCCCGCAGCGGCTCGATGTCATCTATCGCCGCATTGACGACGACTATATCGACCCGCTCGCCTTCCGCTCGGATTCCATGCTCGGTGTGCAGGGCCTGTTCAACGCCTATCGTGCGGGCAATGTGACGCTGTGTTCCGCACCCGGCGCCGGCATCGCCGATGACAAGGCGATCTATATCTTCGTACCGGACATGGTGCGCTTCTATCTCGGCGAGGAGCCGATCCTGAAAAACGTCCAGACCTGGCGCTGCGCCCTCGACGATGACCGCGCCTATGTGCTCGACAATCTCAAGGACCTGGTCGTCAAGGAAGTCCACGGCTCGGGCGGCTATGGCATGCTGGTCGGCCCTAAGGCCACGAAAGAGGAGCGCAGGGTCTATGCCGAACGCATCAAGGCGGACCCGGACAATTTCATCGCTCAGCCGACGCTGAACCTGTCGACCTCGCCCACGCTGGGGGAGGAAGGACTGAGCGGTCGCCATGTCGATTTCCGTCCCTATTGCCTGGTCGGTGCCGATACGCGCCTCGTGCCCGGCGGCCTGACCCGCGTCGCCCTGACCAAGGGATCGCTCGTGGTCAACTCGTCCCAGGGCGGCGGCGTCAAAGATACATGGGTCCTGTCGGAATAGAATGATGCTCAGCCGTACCGCAAACAACCTTTTCTGGCTTGCCCGCTATATGGAGCGGGCCGAAGCGACTGCCCGCCTGATCGAGATGGGCCAGCGCATGGCGCTATTGCCGGGACCGAAGGAATCCAACGAATGGCGCTCGGTCATGATGGCCGCCGGCGCTGTCGATGCCGTCGATGGCGACAAGGCCGTCAGCGAGGCGCGCGTCGTCAAGACACTTCTTCTGTCTGCTGATAATCCGACCTCCGTGCGCTACTGCATGGAGCGCGCCCGCGCCAATGCCCGCGCAGTGCGCACCTCCCTGACCCAGCAGCAATGGGAAACGCTCAATGATGGCTGGCGCCGCTTCGAAAAGATGACGACCAGCGAGGCGCGCAAGAATCTCGGCGACCATCTCGACTGGGTCAAGACCCGCACCGCCACCTTCCGCGGCGCGACCGAAGGCTTCATGCTGCGCAATGACCGCTACGACTTCCTGCATCTGGGCGGCTATATCGAGCGCGCCAACATGACCCTGCGGCTGCTCGACGTGAAATACTACGTGCTGCTGCCGGAAACCGAGGTCGTCGGCGGCGGGCGCGACCATTACCAGTGGCGCTCGATCCTGCTCGCCCTGTCCGGCCACCGCGCCTATCACCACAATTATGCCGGCGACTACAGCCCGTGGAAGATCACCGACTTCCTCGTCCTGTCGCCGCGTTTCCCCCGCTCCCTGAAGTTCTGCTATGGCGGCATACGCCTGCATCTTGATCGGCTGGCGGAGCATTATGGCGAGCGCCACGAGTGCTGCAAGACCGCCGACGAGATGCTCGAACGCCTCAACACCAAGGACCTCGGCGAGATTTTCCAGTCCGGCCTGCACGAATTCATCATGGGCGCCATCGGCACCACCTACCGGCTGTCGGACGAGATTTCCGACGCCTATCATTTCTGAGACAGGAGACAGCGATGGAACACCGCATCCGGCATCTTTCCACCTACTCCTACGACCCTGCCGCCCTGCGCATCGCGCTGCGCCTGAAGCTCTTCCCGGTCGATCATGAGGGCCAGCAGGTCGAAAGCTGGAAAGTGACCGTCAATGACGAGGAGGTCAGTCCGCTTGTCTTCTCCGATCTTGGCGACCGCGAGGCGTTATGGAGCTCCCACGAGGCGATCGACCGCCTCGACATCGTCGCCGAGGGCAAGATCGTCACCCGCGATACCGCCGGTGTGGTGCGCGGGCTTCCCGGCAATGCGCCGCCCGGCATCTTTCGGCGCGTCACGGATCTGACCGAAGCCGACAAGGCAATCCGTGCCCTGATCGCCGATGCCCGGCAGGACGATAGACTGGCCATGCTGCACGGCTTGATGGGCCAGATTAATGAGCGTGTCACCTATCTGACCGGCTCGACCAGCGCATCGACCAGTGCCGCCGACGCGCTGAAGAGCGGCAAGGGCGTCTGCCAGGACCATGCCCACCTCTTCATCGCCGCCTGCCGCGCAGCAGACATCCCCGCCCGCTACATCACCGGCTATCTCAAGCCCGATGCGGACAGCGATATCGAGGCGCCTGCAGCGGCACTTCAAGCCCAGGGCCAAAGCCAAAGTCAGAGTCAGAGTCAGGGTAGCGACAAGAGCGACGGCCAGAGCCAGAGCCAGTCCCAGGAAAGCGGCCCCCTGCTGGAAACCCATGCCTGGGGCGAGGCGTGGATCGACGGGATCGGCTGGATCGGCTTCGACCCGTCGAACAATGTCTGCCCGACGGAGAACTATGTGCGCCTGTGTTCCGGCCTTGATGCCGTCGGCGCCGCGCCCATCCGTGGCAATGTCCTCGGGGAAACGAAGGAATCGCTCGAAGTTTCCGTAGCGATTGGCCAGTCGCAGCAGTAGTATCCGGCTCTGCCGGGCGATTCGCCATTCGCCCGAAACAAACAGAGACTGGGCGCAGCCGGGCAGGCTGCAGCGAAAAGGAACAGGACCAGTGACTTATTGTGTTGCGTTGAGGCTGGATGAAGGCCTCGTCATGCTGTCCGACACCCGCACCAATGCCGGGGTCGACAATATCGCCCGATACCGGAAGATGTTCACCTGGGAGACGACGGGCGAGCGCGTCATCTGCCTGATGTGCTCCGGCAATCTCTCGATCACCCAGGGGGTGATCACCCGCATCGACCGCGACCTGAAAAAGGCGGCGAAAGGCGAGAGCGTCGAGACGATCCTCAATGTCGATTCCCTGTTCCGGGTTGCCCAGATCATCGGTGACCACATGCGCGACATGCAGGACCTGCACCGCGAGACGCTTCAGGCCCAGGGCGAGGCGGCGGACGCCACCATCATCCTGACCGGCCAGCGTGCCGGCGGGATGCAGCGCCTGTTCCTGATCTATTCGGCCGGCAATTTCATCGAGGCGACGGAAGACACGCCCTATTTCCAGATCGGCGAGCACAAATATGGCAAGCCGATCCTCGACCGGGTCATCACCCCGGCAACGCCGATGAGCGAGGCGCTCAACGCCGTGCTCGTGTCGATGGATTCGACGATCCGCTCCAACCTCTCGGTCGGCATGCCGCTCGACCTGTCGATCATCCGTACAGACACCTATACCTTCGCCGTCAACCGCCGCATCGAGACCGATGACGAGACCTATGCGGAGCTGTCCCGGCAATGGTCCGACGCCGTGCGCAACGCCTTCCACGCCCTGCCGCCCGCGCCGTATCTGGAGATGTAGAGCTGTCTTTTCGCAATTGCGCTGGCGCAAGCAAGTAGGGTGTATGGAGCGAAGCGCAATACACCGTTTCCGATGATGGCTTATCGGTGCATTACGCTTCGCTCCAAACCCTACTCCTCGACAACCGTATAACTCAACGTCAGGCCGTCGCGATTTGTTTCCGTGCCCGTCCCGCCATCGACCTTGATGCTCCGTGCCCGGAGGGCTGACTTCAGCGTGTCGGCGTTTGCCTCGATCGCCTCCTTCATGTGGGCGACCTCGCCTTCCAGATGCACGGTCAGCACGTCGATCCCGGTCGAGAACGGGATCTTGTCGCGGGTGCGCATGAAGCGCCAGGCCTCGATCACGGCGAGAAGCGATTTCATCGTCTCGCCCGCCACCGCGTCCTCGCGGCCCTGCTTTTCCGGCCAGGACGATTTGTGCAGCGATGCGCCGCCTTCGTCAGCCGCATAGAACTTCTGGTACAGCTCCTCGGTGATGAACGGCACATAGGGCGCAAACAGGGCGAGGACGGTGCGCAGCACCTCGACCAGCGTGTCCTGCGCCGCCTTCTGGCTCGTCTCGCCGAACACCTCCGGCTTGCGCAGGCGTTCCTTGACGATCTCCAGATAGTTATCACACAGAGTGTTCCAGAAATACTTGTCCAGCGCCTCGCGGCCGATGGCATAGTCATAACCCTCGAAGCCGCGCGTCACATCGCCGATCAGCTTGTCCAGCCCGGACAGAACCCAGCGATCCTCGACGGCGCGGTCCGCCAGCGGCACTTTCGCCGCGTCCCTGTCATAGCCTTCCAGATACATCTCGATCAGGCGGGCGACGTTCCACATCTTGATGACCAGCTTGCGGCCGACCTTCACGTCCTTCTCGTGATAGCGCAGGTCCGAGCCGAGCCGCGCGCCCGCCGCCCAGTAGCGCAGCGCATCGGCGCCATATTCGCGGATGACCGAATGCGGATCATAGCGGTTATAGCCGTTCTCGTCGGTGAATTTTTCGAGATCGCGCTTGGAAATCTTCTTGCCCTGCTCGTTCAGGCCCCAGCCGGAAATCATCGCCTGTTGCCACGGCAGGGTTGCCGCATGCAGATCGGATTTGACGACCGAATAGAACAACCATGTCCGGATGATCTCGAACGCCTGCACGCGAAGCGACAGCGGGAAATCGCAGCCCATGCGGCCTTGCGTTCCGGCCCAGTTGGCATTGATCTGCGCACTGACGGACGACGTCATCCACGTGTCCATCACGTCCGGCTCGCCAACAATGGTCATGCCGGCATATTTCTCCTGCGCCCATTGCGGCGGCGCGTCCTCGGTCGGATCGACCGGCAAATCGGCCTCGTCGGCGAGGATGACGTCGCCAGTCTCCTGCACATACCAGACCGGGAACGGCACGCCATAGAAGCGCTGGCGCGAAATGTTCCAGTCATATTTCAGCCCCTCGATCCACTGATCGAGGCGGATCTTCATGTGCTCGGGGAACCAGTTCAGCTCGGCCGAGCGCTTCAGGAACTGCTCTTTCTTGTCGAGCACCTTGATGAACCATTGCGGCACCATGGCAAACTCGACCGGCTGGCCGGAGCGCTCGCCGACCGACACCGCCTGATCGACGCGTCTCTGGTCACGGATGAAACCGGCCTCGTCGAGGTCCTGCACGATGGCCTTGCGCGCGCCGCCGATATCCATGCCTTCATACTTGCCGGCCAGCGCGGTCATCTTGCCGTCGCGGCCAATCACCAGCCGCGTATCGAGCTTGTCGATGCGCCATTTCTTCACGTCCTCGCCATCGCCAAAGGTACAGCACATCATCAGGCCGGTGCCGAATTCCGGGTCGACATCCTCCGACGTCTTCAGCGGCACGTCATAGTCGAATATCGGCACGCTTGCACTCTTGCCCGCCAGCGGCTTGTAACGCTCATCGTCCGGGTGATGATACAGCGCAACGCAGCCCGGGATCAGTTCGGGCCGCGTCGTCGAGATCACCATGTCGTTCCCGTCCGGGTCCCTGAACGCGATATCGAACAGCTGGCCCTTGCGGTCCATCACCTCCAGGTCGGCCTGCGCCAGCGCGGTGTCATAGACCGTGTCCCACAGCACCGGATCGTCAGAGCGCACCACTTCGCCCTTCTTGTACAGGTCGATGAAGCTCAGCTGCGAGGTGCGCCGGCAATGCTCGTCAATCGTCGAATAGCGCAGGCGCCAGTCGATCGACAGGCCGAGATCGCGCCACATCTCCTCATAGGCGACCGCGCCCTTGGCCGTCTCTTCCATGCACAGGGCGCGGAAATCGGCGCGCGAAATCGTCTTCTTGTTGACCTTGTGGGTCTGCTCGACAAAGCGCTCGGTCGGCAGGCCATTATCGTCAAAGCCCATCGGATAGAAGATCTCGTGCCCGGTCATGCGCTTGTAGCGGACGAGGAACTCGGCCTGTGAATAGCTCATGGCGTGGCCGACATGCAGATGCGCGGCGGAGACATAGGGCGGCGGCGTGTCGACGGAGAATTGTGGCTTGCCCGAGTCCGGGTCGTATTTATAGACGCCCTCCGCCTCCCAGAAATCGCGGATGCGCCGCTCCATCTCTGCATGGTCAAGGGCTTCGGGTTTCTTCGTCGTCTCGCTCATCGTGTCGCCTATCTGCGCCGGTCCGGTGGTCATTTCTGCTGGAAAGCCAAGCCTATACCGGCATTATCAGGCCCTCTCAAGGGTTATAAGGCGCTGATCGCCCCCCGGCCCGCGCAAGGATCGAACAATGCGCCTCACCGCGTTGACACAAACGCGCTAATTGCGCCTCCCGTCGCGCGCCCCATTCACCCCGGCGGCCAAACGGCCTATGTGCTACACCATGATGACCGACCTCAAGGACACGCGCACCATGGTTTCCAACCACCTGTTCGACAGTAGCTCTTTCGATGCCCATGAGCGCGTGATCAGCGTCTATGACGAGGCCTCCGGCCTGAAAGCCATCATCGCGCTGCATTCCACGGCGCTGGGCCCCGCCGCCGGCGGCACGCGCATGTATCCTTACGCCACCGCCGAAGACGCCTTCCGCGACGTGCTGCGCCTGTCGCGCGGCATGAGCTACAAGAACGCCATGGCCGGCCTGCCGCTCGGCGGCGGCAAGGCGGTGATCATCGGCGACCCGAAGACCGGCAAGAGCGAGGCTGCCTTGCGTGCCTTTGGCCGCGCGGTGAACGAGCTCGCCGGGCGCTATTACACGGCGGAGGACATGAACATCTCCGTCCATGACATCGAGACCATGGCGCAGGAAACGCCTTTCGTGGCAGGCCGTGAAAACTCCCCCGCCCCGTCCGGCGACCCGTCGCCCGTCACCGCGCGCGGCATCCATCTCGGCATCAAGACCTGCCTCGAACAGAAATTCGGCTCCTCCCAGGTCGCCGGACGGCGCATCGCCATTCTCGGCGTCGGCAAGGTCGGCGGCGCGCTCGCCCGTCACCTCGCCTCCGAAGACGCCGAGCTGATCATCGCCGACGCCAATGCCGATGCCGCCCATGAACTCGCCGAGAAGACCGGCGCGAAAATCGTCTCCATCGGCCGCATCTTCGACGAGGAGTGTGACGTGTTCTCGCCCAATGCGGTCGGCGGCATTCTCGACGAGATCAATATCGAACGGCTCAACACCGCGATCATCGCCGGCGGCGCCAACAACCAGCTCGCCACCACGGCGCTGGGCAAGCGCATTCACGATCGCGGTATTCTGTATGCGCCCGATTACGTCATCAATGGCGGCGGCATCATCAATGTCTATGCCGAGATCCGCGTGCTCCAGGGCAAGGCCGAGAGCTATGACCGCGACTGGGTCGAGGCCAAGCTGGCAAAGATGAACGCCAATCTCGCCCACGTCCTCGAAATCTCCCAGCGCGACGGCCGCCCCAGCCACGAAGTCGCCGACGCAGAAGCAAGAGCGATTATTGCAGGCACGAGCGAGCTGGTGGTTTAGGGCTGGCACCCTGGCCTCACATCAGCGATGGCCCTTAGGCATGGACTTATCCCCGCCCCTCTGCACCCTGATAGTATGCCCCCATGCCGCGATGAGGATTGCGGTTGAGGTGCCTGTTTCCTGCTGACCTGAGCGGGGGCCGGCATATCAGGTTTCGGATGGCCGAGGTTTCGTTCGCGGGACTGGTGAGGGTGTGCACAGCTTTGCATCGTCCGTCCGAGCGGCGTCCCGGGGTAGCCCCCGGGCGGGAGAGCTATGCACTTTGGCCCCGCATCGATCGCCGCCGTGTGTAGCGAGAGCTATGCCAGTCATTATTATTTGTTTGAGGCAATGGCCGCTACACACGGGCCCCCTCATACTTTCAACACCGCGAGCGTTGCTTGCCGGTGCGCTCGATGCTGCCTCTCTCGTCATCCCGGCCAAGCGCACCGCGAGCCGGGACCCCGAGGCGACCTGCAACTTATCCAGTGAATCATTTGCAGCGCCGAATGCCAGAAGCCTTGCCGCTGCTGTACCAAGCCGCCTCACCGTCTCTGGAAAATAGGTTCCGGGTTCACCGTGACGGGTGCCCTGGAATGACAAGAAAGGATGATTTTGGTGAGAAAGTCTAGCGCTTGCCTCGCCGAGGATTTAGTGAAGGCTTGGTGAGCCATCGTTTTACCGGTGACGATCAGTCAAGGGTGGAACCGCTTCGCGGCGGCGCAGCCGCCCTTGACAGATCGGCACCGGTGAAACACCCCCCGCACGGATCCCATGGCGGCACCCGCCGCCGATTTCCTTGACTAACCTTGCGCAGCCACGGAACATCTCCCCCAAAAAAGGGAAACGCAGCCATGGACACCGACCGCACCATCGGCAACGCGACCGGCTCTGCCGCCATTCGCCCGGCCCAGCGCATCGGCCTGATCGCAGGCGCGGTCCTGTTCGTCGCCATGCTGATCATCGGCGCGCCGGACGGGCTGTCGCGCGACGCCTGGATCGTCGCGTCGCTGACGGTGCTGATGGCGACATGGTGGGTGACCGAGGCGATCCCGATCCCGGCGACAGCGCTGCTGCCGCTCGTCATCCTGCCGCTGTCAGGCGTCATGCCGATCGAGATGGCGGCGATCCCCTATGCCCACCGCGTCGTGCTGTTGCTGATGGGCGGGTTCATCATCGCCAAATCGGTGGAGCGCTGGAACCTGCATTCGCGTATCGCGCTGAACATCGTGCTGCGCGCGGGCAACAGCAGGGCCGGGCTGATCGCCGGCTTCATGGCCGCCTCCGCGCTGCTGTCGATGTGGATCTCCAACACCGCGACCACGATCATGCTCGCCCCCATCGCCCTGTCGGTCGCCAACTCTCTCGGGGCGGATGATGAAGACACAACACCCTTCGCTATCGCCATATTGCTGGCGGTCGCCTGGTCGGCCTCGATCGGCGGGCTCGGCACACCCATCGGCACGCCGACCAATCTGATTGTCATAAGCTATCTGGAACAGGAATTTGGCCTGATCATCACATTCGACCGCTGGATGATGATCGGCCTGCCGGTCGTTGCGCTGCTGCTGCCTGCCTGCTGGCTGGTGCTGACCCGCTGGGGCGTGAAACTGCCGCGCGGCACGGGCAAGGCCGGGCAGGCGATCATCCGGCAAAAGCGCGACGCGCTCGGGCCGATCACGACGCCGGAAGTGCGTGTACTGATCACCTTCGGTGCCATTGCCAGCCTGTGGATGTTCGGGCGGCCGCTCTCGGCGCTGGAGATCGCCGGCGTGACGCCCTTTGCGGGGCTGGACGACTATGTCACAGCGATCCTCGGGGCGGTTGTCCTGTTCCTGATTCCGTCCGGCAGCCAGACGGAAAAAGGCGCGCGCCTGCTCGACTGGGAAACCGCGGTGCAGATCCCTTGGGGAGTCGTCCTCCTGTTCGGTGGCGGGCTGGCGCTGGCCGCCGCGATCTCCGCCACCGGCCTTGCCGGCTGGCTCGGCGGGCAGATGAGCGGCGTCACCGCCCTGCCGCTGATCCTCGTCATGCTGGCCATGGTCGTCTTCGTCATCTTCGCGACCGAGCTGACCTCCAATGTCGCGACCGCGTCGGCGCTGTTGCCGGTGATCGGCGCGATTGCGGCAGGCGGTGACATGAACCCGCTGCTGCTCGCCGCCCCCGTCGGCATGGCGGCGAGCTGTGCCTTCATGCTGCCGATCGCGACCGGGCCGAACGCCATCGTCTTTGCCTCCGGCAAGATTCCCATCGCGCGCATGGCGATGATCGGCTTCAAGCTGAACGTGCTTGCCATCGCGATCATCACGCTGGTCGTCTGGCTGGTGGCACCGCTGATTTTCGGATGATCCTTCGTGGGCTGCTGCGCGTTGATTGGTTCCACACCCAATCAACCCTCAGGATGAGGCGAGAAACCAAAGCCCTCATCCTGAGGTGCTTTCGCCAGAAAGCCGCGAAGGACGAGGGCGTTAGCTAAAAGATATCCTCGCCGAACAGTTCTGCATATAGACTGTTCTTCTCGCGCAAAATCTGGGTTGCCTCCTCCGGCTCCACGGCCATGAAGCGCACCGTGTCGCCGGGCTTGATCTGGCCCGTCAGATGCCGGTCGGCGCGGATCACCTGGGCAAGGCGCGGATAGCCGCCGGTCGTCTGGGCGTCGGCCATCAACAGGTAAGGCTTGCCCGAGGGCGGGCATTGCACCGTCCCCGGAAAGACCGGCCCGGACTGCATCCGCGCTGCTTCACCCAGGGTCAGGACCGGCTTGTCCAGCTCAGCCCCCTGACGGCTCGCCCTTTGGCTGGCGCGGAAGGCTTCCGTGAACAGCGTATCGCGCGAGGCCTTGTCGAGCAGGCCCGCCTCCGGTCCCGGCACGGCACGCAACACCCAGCCCTTGTTGAGGAAGGGATGAAACTTCTGAGGCGCAACGCGCTTGTCCGGCTCCTCCCGGCCGACGGTGGCGATCACATCGCCATCGGCCAGCATCCGGCCCTGATGCCCGCCGAAGCCGCCGGACGCGTACGTCGAGGCCGAGCCAAAAATCTTGTCCCCCTGCAGAGCGTCCGAGACAGCGAGATAGATCCGGCACCCGGCCTGCACCGCGCCGATCTCCAGCACATCACCCGGATTGGCGCGATGCTGCTCATACATCGCCACCGGCTGGCCGTTGAGGGTGATGTCGGCCCGGCCACCGGCCAGCGCGAAGGCCATGCGCGCCTCGAAGGTCATCGCGGCGCCAGTCAGGGTGATCTCCACCGCCGTCGCGCCGGTCGCCTTGCCAACGAGCCAGTTGGCGAGCGCCAGTGACAGGCAATCCATCGCCCCGCCCGGCGGCACGCCGAGATGGGCAACACCGCGGCGCCCCGCATCCTGCAGGCTGGTCGCCAGCCCGGCCCTGTCGATGCGCAGCGCCATCAGCCCGCCTCCGCCAGCCGGGCGAACTCGGCTTCGTCAATGGCGCGAAAGCGGACCTGTTGGCCCGCCTTCAACAGAAAGGGTTCATCGCGGCCCGGATCGAACAGGGTCAGCGGCGTGCGCCCGATCAGCGGCCAGCCGCCCGGCCCGGCCAGCGAATAGAGGCAGGTCTGCCGTCCGGCAATGCCGATCGAGCCAGCCTCGACCCGGCGGCGCGGTTCAGGCAGCCGGTCGATGGCCAATGCCGCCGGCGTCTGGCCGCAATAGGCAAAGCCGGGCGCAAAGCCCATCATCTGTACAAGGAATGACTCCCCGCTGTGCAGCGCGATCAGCTCATCCGGCGACAGGCCCAGCCTGTCCGCACTCACCTCGAGGTCCGGCCCATAATCGCCGCCGTAACAGACGGGAATGTCGGTCACTTTATCCCCGCATACATCAGCAGGGCGTATCATCCCGGCAATGGTCCTGAAGCGCGCCAAGGCATCATTCGGGTTTTCGCATAATGGATCGAACCGCACGCACAGCTCGGCAAGGCCCGGCACGATATCCAGCCAGTCGCCCTCGTCGCGCAGGCGCGAGGCTGCCGCCTGCAACGCGGCGCTCAGCGCGACCGGGTCGGGCGCATCATAGCGGGCGATGAGCCAGTCATCGCCGCCATGGCTGATCTTTCCTGCGGTGAAATCCGTCAATCCCGCATCCCGTCCTGCAAGTCAGCATTGGGCGGGCAGATGGTGAAGCCCTGCTCGCTCAGCGCCTGGCGCACCGCCCGTGCCGTCGCCAGCGCGCCCGGGCTGTCGCCATGCAGGCACAGCGTCTGGGCGTTCAGCGTTATCGTGTTGCCATCACAGGTCGTGACCGGCTTGCCGGCAGCAATCGCCAGCGCCTGGGTGAGACGGTCATGATCATCCTTGATCACCGCCCCCGATTGATCGCGCGGCTGCAACCGGCCACCGGCGGTATAGCGCCGGTCGACAAAGGCCTCACCGACGAAAGCCAGGCCGGCTTCTTCCGCAGCCTGTTTCGCGGCGCTGTCAGCCAGGCCGACCAGTGCCAGCGGGCGGCCATTGGCCGAGGAGGTGTCTTTCACCACCCCGACTACCAGCCGGGCAAGGTCGAGGTCATCGGCAATATGATTGTAGAGCGCGCCGTGGGGCTTGACATGAGCCAGGCTGACATCGAGATCGCGCGCGATGGCCAGCAGATCGCGCACCTGCTGAATCAGCGAGACATGCAGCGCATCCGGTTGGATCCCGAGCGCGCGGCGGCCGAAGCCCTCGCGGTCAGGATAGGAAGGGTGCGCCCCGCACCTGACGCCGGCTTCCCTCGCTGATTTCAGCGTCTCGCGCATGGTCAGCTCATCGCCCGTATGGCCGCCACAGGCGATGTTGCAGCTGCTGACACAGCCGAGAATCTCGCGCTCCATCTGCTGCTGCGCGCCATCCTGATATTCGCCAAGATCGGCGTTGAGGTCGATTGCTCTCATGCTATCCCGTCAGTACAATTTATCCCATCAGGACCCGGAGGATCAATCTCAGCCCGAGGCCAACCGAGACGAGAACAACGAGACCGCCCAGAAGGTTCGTGACAAGGCCATTGGTATGGACGCCGAGAAGCTTCTTCCGGTTCATCGTGACCAGCAGGAAAATGGCGATGATTGGCAAGAGCAGCCCGTTGGCAAGCTGGGCGAAGACGATGACATTCACCGGCTTGATACCGAAAAAGCCGACGACCGCGCCGATGATGATGACCGTCAGCGCGACCAGGCGGAAGCCGCTGCCGGAGACGCCGCCCTTCCAGCCGAAGATTTCGGAGACCGCATAGCCTGTCGCCATCGGCGCGGTGATCGCCGAGGTCAGCCCCGCCGCGAACAGGCCGGCAGCCATGAACACCTGTGCAAGGGGGCCGAAGACAGGCTCCAGTTGCTGCGCCATGTCGCCCGCCGTTTCCACCTCGAGCCCGGTCGCAAACAGGCCCGAGGCGGCGGTCGACACGATCAGGATCGAGATCAGGCCGCCAAAGCCGATGGAGATGCCGACATCGGCCCGCGCCGCGCCGAGACTCGTTGGATCGGCCCAGCGCTCGCGCGACGCGGCCGCGTGCAGGAACAGATTATAGGGCACGATGGTCGTTCCGATCAGCGCCACCGCCGTCAGCAGGCTGCCATCCGGCACGGAGGGCTTCATCCCGGAAAGGATCGCGCCGAGATCGGGCCGGACGATCACCGCCGTCGCGACGAAGCAGACCGCCATGACCAGGACCAGGCCGATCAGCACCCGTTCGATCCGCTTATAGTGCCCGCTGACGAGCAGCACCGCGGCGACAAGGGCGATGGCGACGATCGTGATCTCGAACGGGATCTGCTTGTCATCGAGCGCGGCCTGCACGCCCAGCGCGGCGCCGGACAAATTGCCCGCCTCATAGGCGGCATTCCCGACGAACAGGGCCGAAAGGACCAGCCCGGCCATGAGCCAGCGCAGCACCGGATTGTCGGTCATCGTCATCAGCGCCGTGCCGAGGCCCTGGCGCGAAACGACGCCAAGACGCGCCGCCATCTCCTGCAGGATGATGGTGGCAACGGTGGCGAATACCAGCGCCCAGATCAGCGCATAGCCGAAATTGGCACCAGCCAGAGTACAGGCGGTAACGGTTCCCGGTCCGATGAACGCCGCCGTGACCAGGGCCCCGGGCCCGAGCAGACTGCGGTTCTTCTTGCCGGATTGCTCCGCAGGCGGCGCTTCTTCAATCCTGTCGCTCATTATCGTCCCCCTTGATACCCCGCCGCGTCACCAGATAGGTGGCGAAGCTGGCAAGCCAGTGGCTGCCTTCATAATGGTCCGCACTGACAGAGGCGATCCCTGCCTCGCGGTGAATCTCCGCTGCGGCGATCAGCGCCGGGATACGCGCATCACCCTGTGGCAGCGCCGCAGCGATGCCCTCCAGCGCCCAGGCGCGCGACAGGTTGACCCCGTCGAGATGGACGAGCTTGCCATCGGCCGGATCGAGGACGATGCCGGGTTCCAGCCAGCCGCCGGACCCGTCGAACGGGATCTGCGGCAGGAACGCATCGAGCCAGCTTGCATAGGCCTCGCCCTCGATCACCCGGCGCATCAGGTCAGCCTCCATCAGGCAGGGCGAGAGGAAATCCTCCCCCGATGGCTCATAGGCGAGCGGGCAGTTGACGTCCTTTTCGTGAAATTCCATCGACTTGCGGCGCACCAGTGCGGCGACATCGTCATTGCCCGTCGCATCGGCCCAGTCAAGGAACAGGCCGAAGGCGAAGGCGGACTGGTTGTGGGTGCCAAGGCGGATCGGATAGGCGAGCTTGGGCAGCCAGTCGGTGATCCGCGCGACCACCGCCTCTTCCAGCGGCGCCAGCGTATCGGCCCATTCGCGTGCTTTCGGATCGTCCCATTCGCGCAGCTCGGTCATCAATTGCAGGAACCAGGCAAGGCCGTAGGGCCGCTCGAAACTGGCGCGGCCCTCGCCGCCGAAATAGGCGACTTCGCCGGCGATGTTTTCCGGGGTGAAGCTCTGGTCCAGCGCAGCGACGATCTCGTCGCGCAGCGCCGTGTCAGGATAGGTCCGCAGCACACGGGTCAGCAGCCAGTGGCCGTGAACGGAGGAATGCCAGTCGAAACAGCCATAGAAGGCGGGATAAAGCTCCCGCGGGGTCTTGGCATCCTCATCGCCCTGGAAGACATGGGCGATCTTGTTAGGAAATTCGCGATGGACGCAATCAAGCGCCAGCCGGGCGAAGCGTTCGGCCAATGGCTGGGCGAGAGCCTGGTCGAGTGTCCCTTCCGCTCCGGGCGCGTCCTCAGCCATGACCGGGCCCGCCAGGAAAAACCAGGCGGCCAGTCCGCTTGCCAGAATTGATCGCAGCACGCCTCATCCCTCCATCTCCTGCCCCGTCGTTCACGGGGAAGGGTAGGAACATTCCGCCGGAAAGACAATCGCAGCGGCGTGACGGGGGATCAGGCCTTGAGCAGGAAAACGCCAAACCAGTCGCGCGCGTCGGTCCAGACCCTGTCGACCGTCCAGCCGGCACCCTCGGCCATCTCCCGCATCGTCTCGGGCGTATATTTGTGGGAATTTTCGGTATGGATGTGCTCGCCGCTGGCAAAGTCGATCTCCTGCCCGGCAATATGCACGCTCTGGTCCTTGTCGGAGACAAGATGCATCTCGATGCGCGAACGCTCCTCGTTCCACACGGCTTCATGGTGGAAGGCGGCCTCGTCGAAATCGGCGCCAAGTTCCCGGTTGAACCGGGTCAGCAGATTGAGGTTGAAAGCCGCCGTGACGCCGTCACTGTCATCATAGGCGCGGCGCAGCACGTCGCGGTCCTTGACCAGGTCGGCGCAGACGAGGAAATAGGCACCGTCGCCCAGCGTCCGGTGCACGCGGGCGAGAAACTCGCCGGCCTTGCCGGCCTCGAAATTGCCGATGGTCGAACCGGGGAAGAAGCCGAGCCGCCGCTCCAGCCGGTTGAAGGCATCCGGCAGGGTCACAGGCTGGGTGAAGTCAGCCACGACAGGCGCGATGGCGAGATCAGGATAGGCCTCGCTCAATTCGGCGACCGCCTCTTCCATGAATTCGCCGGCAATATCGAGCGGCACATAGAGCTGCGGCTTGACCGCCTCGATCAGCAGGCGGGTCTTGACGCTGGCGCCCGAACCGTATTCGGCAACACCGCCGCCGGTACCGGTGATGTCAGCCAGGTCACCCATCATGGTACGGAAGATCGCCGCCTCGGTTCGCGTCGGGTAATAGTCCCGCGTCTGCGTGATATCCTCGAACAGTTGCGAGCCGGCTTGATCGTAGAGCCACTTGCTGGATATCCATTTGTCTTTCGCGGTCAGCCCTGACAGCACGTCCTGCGCGAAGGGGTCATCCGGCATGTCTTTCTTGCGAGCGGCCTGCATAGCTTAAGTCTTTCGTTTTTTCAGGTTACAGATCACGGGCAAGGCGCAGGCCGGAAAATTGCCAGCGCTTGTCCGGATGGAAGAAATTGCGATAGCTCCGGCGCACATGCCCGTCGGACGTGGCGCAGGAACCGCCGCGCAGCACCATCTGGCCGCTCATGAACTTGCCATTATACTCGCCGACGGCCCCACCGGCGGGCTTGAAGCCCGGATAGGGGGTGAACGGGCTGGATGTCCATTCCCAGACATCGCCATAGAGGCCGGTCAGGCCCTCATCCGTCTGGGGCTTGGGCCGCAATCGTCGGGACCCCGCGAAATTTCCCTCGACGGGAATCTCGGCCGCGGCGACTTCCCATTCCTGCTCGCTCGGCAGGCGGGCACCATCCCACTGGGCGGCCGCCCAGCTGGCAAAGGCATCGGCCTCGTAGAAGCTGATATGGCTGACCGGCGCGTCCGGGTCGACCGGCTGGAATCCGCGCAGGGTCATCAGCGACCAGCCATTGTCGGTCTCTTCCCAGTATAAAGGTGCGTTCCAGGCACGCTCGTTGACGATGGCCCAGCCATCGGACAACCACAGCATCGGGTTGCGGTAACCGCCATCCTCGATGAAAGCGGTCCACTCGCCACTGGTCACGGCGCGACCGGCGATCTCGAACGGGCGCACCAGCGCCTCGTGCTGAGGGCCTTCGCTGTCGAAGGCGAAACCCTCGCCGGCATGGCCGAGTTTCACGATGCCGCCATCGAAACGGTGCCAGGTCAGCCGCGGCTCGCTGGGCCGGGAAACCTCCATCGGCGACGGATTGCGGTAAGCCGGGCGGATCGGGTTCTGGGCGAACAGGTGCAGGATATCGGTCAGGAACAGCTCCTGGTGCTGTTCTTCGTGGTTCAGTCCAAGATAATACAGGTCTTCATAACCGGCGGGGTCGACCTGATCGATCAGCCGCTCCATCGCTTCATCGACATGGACGCGATAGGCCAGCACCTCGTCGAGCGCCGGCCGGGTGATCATGCCCCGGCGCGGGCGGGCATGGCGTTTGCCGACAGCCTCGTAATAGGAATTGAACAGGAAGTTATACCGCTCGTCGAAAACCTCGTAGCCGGGCAGCATCGGCTTTAGCAGGAAGGTCTCGAAGAACCAGCTGGTATGCGCGAGGTGCCACTTCGCCGGGCTTGCATCCTCCATCGACTGCACCGTCGCATCCGCATCGGACAAAGGGGCAGCATAGGACTGGGTTACAGCCCTGACGGACAGGTAATTCTCCTTGAGACAGGATGTCTTCGGCGCTGTCAGGTAGTCAGCCACAATATCTCCCTGAAGGGAGTCATGACAAATCTATCCCCTCGCTACAACCATCTATCGCGAAACAGTTTTCCGGCCAGCCTGTTCCCAGGTGCCGACATACCAATCGATAAAATTCGACAGGCCCTGCTCCAGTGTGATCTTCGGATCGTAACCGAGCTCCTTCCGTGCACGGCTGATGTCAGCCCATGTGCGCTTCACGTCGCCCTTCTGCATTTCCTCGAAGACTTTGACCGCCGCGGTGCCGAGTTTTTCCTCGATCATGGAGACCATGGTCATCAGCTCTTCCGGGCTGTCATTACCGAGATTGTAGACCCGGTGCGGCACGCCATCCGTGGTGATGACCGGCGAGTGGTCGAGCGCACGGATAACGCCGTCGACGATGTCATCGATATAGGTGAAGTCGCGGCCCATATCGCCCTTGTTGAAAATGCGCAGCGGCTGACCGGACGTTATCTTCTCGGTGAAAATCCAGTAGGCCATATCGGGACGGCCCCACGGGCCGTAGACGGTAAAGAAACGCAGGCCCGTCAGCGGTACGCGATAGAGATGGGCATAGGAGTTGGACAGCAATTCGTTGGATTTCTTCGTTGCACCATAAAAGGACACCGGATCGTCGGTCAGGTCGTCCTCGCTGAACGGTGTCTTGGTGTTGCCGCCATAAACCGATGACGAGGAGGCATAGACCATGTGCCTGATCTGGTTGCGGCGTGCGAGCTCCAGCATGTTGGCGTGGCCCTGGAGGTTGGACGACACGTAGACATCCGGATTTTCGATCGAATAGCGCACACCGGCCTGGGCGGCGAGGTGAACGATGCGGTCGATATGGGTCTTGGCAAACAGTGTCTTCAGGGCCTGGCGGTTGGCAATGTCGATCTTGTGGAAGGTGAACTTTTCATCGCCCATCAACTGTGACAGCCGCGCCTGTTTCAGGGAGACATCATAATAGCTGTTGAGATTGTCGATGCCGATGACGGTCTCGCCACGCGCCAGCAAGCATCTCGCCACGTGAGACCCGATGAAGCCCGCCGCGCCACTCAACAGAATTGCCATGCCCGTATCAGCCCTATTCTTTTCAATCAGACTATCCTAACCATGTCAGCTAATCAGGACAAAACCCTTTAAAATGCACTCTATATCCGCCTCGTGAGCCTGATATAAGCCTTTAACGCTTCGGAATATGCAAAAATCAAGCAACCTCCTGCACAATCTGCGCGTCGGCCTGCTCGGCGGCTCCTTCAACCCGCCCCATGCCGGTCACCGGCAGATCTCCCTGCAGGGCATGCGGCTGATGCGCCTCGACTTCGTGATATGGCTGGTCACCCCGGGCAATCCGCAGAAAAACGCCGGGGATTATGCCGATCTCGGCACCCGGATGACGGCTGCCAAGGCCTGTGCGGCCCATCCGCGCATCCTGATCAGCGACTTCGAGAGCGAGCACGGCCTGACGTATACTGCGGAAACGCTCGATTTGCTGACCAGCAAATACCCCTCGACCCGGTTCGTCTGGATGATGGGGGCCGACAACCTCAATTCCTTCCACACCTGGCGTGACTGGAAGCGTATCGCCGCAACCATGCCGATCGCCGTGTTCAACCGCCCCGGAAACCGCATCGCACCGCTGACATCGCCCGCCGCGCACGCGCTGGAGCGCTTTCGCGTTCCGGTCGAGCAGGCCGCGATCCTGCCCGACTGCGCGGCGCCCGCCTGGAGCTATTTTCCCGGCACGCTGAACCGCGAGAGCTCCACGCAGCTGCGCCAGACGCGACCGGACTGGCCCCGGTCCGTCGAAAAATAGCAGGAGTGCCGCGTCGAAGCCCGGCCGTGACATTCAGGTTACAAATCACATTCTTGAGCACTGACGGGTTTTTATGAGGGCCGACCGGTGTTATATCGTCGGGGCGGACAATAGTTGGGTCCGTGTTTCAAATGGAGGATGGCGCTGATTTCTCAGTCCAGTCAGGCGGCCCGCCCAGCGGCTCCCGCCTCGCATAACCCGGATGCTGCCGATGCAGCCATGGATGTGAACGCCGGTGTAACCGGCAAGGCCCTCGTGGATCTGATCCTGTCTCAGCTTGACGACGACAAGGCCGAAGACGTCACCACGATCGATCTTACAGGAAAATCTGACATTGCCGATGCGATGATTATCGCCTCCGGCCGCTCGCAGCGCCATGTCGGTGCGCTGGCGGACCATATTGCCCGTGAGTTGAAGGATGCCGGAAAGGGCACCCCGTCAATGGAGGGCCTGCCGGCCTGCGACTGGGTCCTGATCGATGCCGGCGATGTGATCGTGCATCTGTTCCGCCCGGAAGTTCGAGCCTTTTACAATCTCGAGCGTATCTGGTCGCCGGAAGCCCATGCCGACGCGGCAGCGGCGCGCGCCGTCACCGGGGCTCAATCGGGCGCTCATTAAGGCGCCGCCACGCACGGAAAAGAGACCGGGATGCGGATTGCCATCGGGGCTGTCGGCCAGTTGAAGCGCGGCCCCGAAGCCGACCTCATCTCGGATTATCTGACCCGCGCCAGCGGCCTCGGTCGCACGATGGGCCTCAAGGGGCCCGAAATCCAGGAATATGAAGCCGCCAAGGGTCTTGATGGTGCCCGCCGCATGGATGCAGAGGCTGATCTGCTGACCCGCCCTATCGCGCCGGGAGACAGGGTCTTCGTCCTCGACGAGCGCGGCAAGGCGCTGACCAGCCGCCAGATGGCCGGCGAAATCGAACGCAATCTCAATGACGGCGCCCCGGCGCTGTGGTGCCTGATCGGCGGCGCCGACGGTCATGGCGCGGCGGTGAACCAGCTGGTCAGCGACGGCCGGGCAAAGCGTCTCTCCTTCGGCCCGGCGACCTGGCCGCACATGCTGGTCCGGGTGATGCTGGCCGAGCAGCTCTATCGCGCCGTGACCATCCTTGCCGGCCACCCCTATCACCGCGACTGAAACCTAGCTTGCCGATTTGCCATCATCGAATGCTGGAGTGGCTGCCAGAATCCGGTAATGAGTACTGTGATGAACCAGCGCCTTTTCCTGTCATTACTGCTGACTGCCGCCCTCGCCGCGCCCGTGGCGAGCCCGCTCGGCGCGCAGCAGGAAGACCCGGACGAGCAGCAGCGCCGTCTTGACCAGATCGAGGAGCAACTGCAGTCGAACGAGCGCAATGCTGCCGAGATCCGCGACCTGACGCCGCAAAAGCGCGAGGAACTGGAAGCCCTGCGCACCCGCCTGATCGAGACCGCCGACAGCCTGCAGAAAGCCGAGACCCGCACCACCACCATCGAACAGCGCCTCGAAGAGCTGGAGGCTGAGGAGAAACAGGTCGGCGAAGAGCTGGAAGAGCAGCAGCGCGCGACCAGCGAGATCCTCGCGGCGCTGCAGTCCTTTGAACTGTCAAAGCCACCGGCCCTCGCCGTCTCGCCGCACGATGCGTCCCAGGCAGCCCGCGCCGCCATGGCCCTGTCCGGTATCGTCCCGGATCTGCAGAGCAGGGTGCAGGATCTCCGCGCCAACATGGAGCTGATCCTGTCGCTGCAGCAGGAAATGGCGGCAGAAAAGGACGCGCTGGAAGAATCCGAAGTCCAGCTCACCTCCCGCCGCAACGCGCTGGAGGACCTGCTCGACCGCAAGACCGCTGAATTCCGGGACGTCACGGATCGCATCAGCGCGTTGGAACGCGAAAACGACCGCCTCGCCCGCGAGGCAACCTCGATCCGCACTTTGCTCGACGATCTCGCCGAGGCGGCGCGCCGACGCGAGGAGGAAGCGGCGCTGGCCAATCTGCCAGAACCCGAACTGCCAGACGCCACGACCTTTGCAAGCCTGCCCGGCCTCGATATCTATAACGACCTGCCCGGGGCCTTCGCCGATGCGCGGGGGAAACTGCCCTATCCGGTTTCCGGCCGCGTGGTCGCGCCCTATGCCTCCGAAATGCCCAATGGCGGCACGCTGGAGGGCCTGAGGCTGGAAACCCGCGCCGGCGCGGTCGTCACCGCCCCGTTCAATGGTTCCGTCGTCTTCGCGCAGGAGACCTACGAGCTGGTCGGCAATGTCTTCATTCTCGATGTCGGCGGCGGCTACAAGATCGTGCTCGTCGGCATGGAACGGTTCGAGGCCGGTGTTGGCCAGTTCGTGCGCGCCGGTGAGCCTCTCGGCTATATGCCGGCCGACGGCAACCGCGCCATCCTCTATATGGAGATCCGCCGCAACGCAGAGCCGCAGAACCCGACGGCGTGGCTTCTCGATCGTGGTTAACCACAAATTTAACGGAAATTTTAGCCTCCGGACGGACTGTTGATCGATATGGCTCTTTGCAACACACTGCTGCCGTGTAAAAGTCATGGTTCCGAGGCAGGGTACCGGGCATAGAACAGCCAACAGGATGACAATGAAAGCTACCGACAGAAGAACCCGCAGGATAAACGAACAACGCGAGCCGAAAAAGGGTACCTCCCTCTCCGCGCTTGCCGCTGCCGCCCTTGCCGGCAGCGCGGTTACCACGGTGCTTCTGACGTCAGGCTTCGCCCGCTCGACCATATCTGCGGACACGTTCCGCCAGCTCGATCTCTTTGGCGAGGTCTTTGAGCAGGTTCATGAGAATTACGTTTCCGATCCGGACAACAAGATCATGATCGAGGGTGCCATTAACGGCATGCTTCAGAACCTCGATCCGCATTCCAGCTATCTGTCGGCTGACGATTACGAGAGCATGCAGGAACAGACCCGCGGGTCGTTCGCCGGCCTCGGCATTCAGGTCACCATGGACAATGACGGCCGCGGCAAGGGCCTTGTGCGCGTCGTCTCGCCCATCGACGATACCCCGGCGGCCCGCGCCGGGATCCAGACCAATGATCTGATCTACGAGATCGACGGCGAGGCCGTGTTCGGCATGACGCTGAACGAGGCGATCGAATTGATGAAGGGCCCGCGCGGCACGCCGGTCGACCTGAAGCTTCTGCGCGAAGAACGGGACGAGCCGGTCGAAGTGACTATCGTACGCGATATCGTCGAGGTCAGCCCCGTCTCCCATCGCATCGAACGCGAGCAATTCGGTTATCTGCGGCTGACGAACTTCACGGCCAAGACCGAAGAGAAAATGCTCCAGGCCATTGCCGAGATGGACGAGGAAATTCCGGGCGGCATGAAAGGCCTGATTATCGATGTGCGCTCCAATCCCGGCGGCCTTCTGGATCAGGCAGTCGCCGTGTCCGACGCCTTCCTCGAAGGCGGCGAGATCGTCTCCACCCGTGGCCGCCGTGCGAAGGACACCATGCGCGAGCTTGGCACGCCGGGCGATGTTCTGGCGGGCCGTCCGATCATCGTCCTGATCAATAATGGCTCCGCCTCGGCCTCTGAGATCGTCGCTGGCGCCCTGCAGGACCGCAACCGCGCGCTGGTGCTCGGCACCAAGAGCTTCGGCAAGGGGTCGGTCCAGACATTGCTGCCGCTGCAGAACGGCATGAACGGCGCGCTGCGCCTGACCACGGCGCGCTATTACACGCCGGCAGGCCGCTCGATCCAAGCCCTTGGCATCGTGCCGGACATCGCCATGCCGATTATTCGTCCGGACGAGGAAGATTCGCCTGGACGCCGCTTCGAGAGCGACCTCGACGGGGCGCTCGCAGCGGAAATCCGCGCCGGTCACGAGGAAGATACGGACGAGGACCTGTCCGTGCTCGTCGAGCCGATCGAATGCGCGGAGGGCGAGGACTGCCAGCTCAACAAAGCGCTGGACCTGCTCGACAACAATTCCCGCTTCTCCGAACTGCTGGCCGATGCCAGCCAGATCGAGCGCTAGACGCGAGAGATACCCACATGAAAAGGCTCCCTTCCGGGAGCCTTTTTTGTTGCCTGTCTTCAGGGGATGATCAGGCCTTCTCGTCTGTCGGGGCCATCTTCTTGCGCGCGATCGCTTCCAGCTGCATGTAGTCGACCTTGCCGGTACCAAGCACGGGAATGTCGTCGACGGAGATGATCTTCTTCGGCACGGCCAGTTCCGGCACGCCGTGGGATTGTGCCCATGACAGGAGCCGCGAGCGATCCGGGTCCTGGCATTCCGTCATCAGGATGATCTGCTCGCCCTTCTTGTCGTCGGGCAGCGCCACGGCCGCGTGAAGGAAATCCGGCCAGACAACGGAGGCACAGTTCTCGACCACCGCGAGGGACACCATCTCGCCGCCGAGCTTGGCGAAGCGCTTCACCCGCCCGCGGATCGACATATAGCCACCGCCATCGATGTGCACGATGTCGCCGGTATCGTGCCAGCCATCGGTCAGCGCCTCGATCTCCCCCGGCTTGTCATGCTTCAGATAGCCGAGCATGACATTGGGCCCACGCACCAGCAGGCGGCCGCCCTCGCTCATCCCCGAGACAGGCTCCAGCCGCGTCTCGATACCAGGCAGCAGCTTGCCGACCGTACCCGGGCGGATATCGCCTGGCTGGTTGGCGGCGACGACGGGCGCAGCCTCGGTCATGCCATAGCCCTCGATCACGTTGAACCCGAAGCGCGAACGGGCCAGCGCCCGCGTCTCGTCGCGCACATGTTCCGCCCCGCAAACAGCATAGCGCACGGTCGACAGCGCATCTTCGCGCGCCGAGCGGAGATAGCGATGCAGGAAGGTATCGGTCGCGAACACGATCGTTGCCTTGGTCTTGCGGATCACCTCCGGCACCAGTTTGACATGCAGCGGCGAGGGATAGGGAACGAGCTTCTTGCCGTCGAGCAGCGGAAACAGCGAGCCCGCCGTCAGGCCATAGCAATGGAAGATCGGCAGCGGGTTGAAGACGATGTCCCACTCTTCCAGCGAGACATGCTCCCTGATCTGCTCGACATTGGCGACGAGGTTCTGGTGCGAGAGGACGACACCCTTGGGCTGGCCCTCCGTCCCCGACGTAAACAGGATGACGCCCGGCGAATCCGGGCTGACAGGCCGGCGCATGATACCGGGAAAGCGTGGGCCGAGCACGGCCTGGGCCTTGTCCATCGCCGAGAGCTGTTCGCGCATGTCTTCCAGATACCAGATCGCGGCCTTGGCCTTCAATTCGTCGATCAGCCCGTGCAGCTCGGCAATTTCGATGAATTTGTGGGCGGTGATGACCTTTGAGATCTCGCCCGTGCGCAGGGCAGAGAACAGATTGCGCGTGCCGGCGGTGAAATTCAGCATCGCCGGGACGCGGCCATGCACCTGCACGGCGAGAAAAGCGATAATGCCGCCGGCGCTGGTCGGCATCATGATACCGACCTTTTCGCCACGCTTCGTATGGCGCCTGATCCAGCTGCCAAGGGCGAAAGCGCCGCGCAGCACATCGTCATAGGTCAGCTCGCGGCCTTCCGGCTCGACCATGGCGACATGCTTGCCGCCATAGCGGGCCCTGGTGCGCAGCAGCTTGGCGATCACTGTGGCGCGCGATTGCGCCCTGATCCGGCGCTGGCTTTTCTGCGCCTCGGCCTGTCGGCGCGTTTCCGCCGCTTCCTGTTCCTGCTTTTCCGCGTCGAGCGCCGCGCCGGGCTTTACCGGCGCCATGACGTCGTCTGCCGTCACCGTATCGGCTTTCTTCGCTGGTACCTGCGTGTCCTCTGCCATGGTTTGCTTTCCGTTTTCTGCCCGTTCACTGCCATATCCTTACCGATGTAGTGACGCGCGCGGCTGCTGGCAAAACTTTGTAAACAGGTGGACACTAGGGTCCTGCATGCGGTTCACATGGCTTGTTATACGCCGCGAAGCAGCTGAATGCACGTGGTAAAAGCAAGGTAAGTGCTTGATTGGCAAGGCCGGTTTGACGAGATGAGTTACACGGGAAGACATAGATCCGGAGGCTTCAAACCCTCAGGCCCCGGCGCGCTGACCCTGGCCTGGACAGGGCTGGCCGTGTTTCTCGTTATCGGTGCCGCGGTCATCCATTTCGCTGACTGGTCCGGCAAGGACGATGCCGTGACCATCACGCTGAGCGGCGAGCCGGAAAACTTCGCCCGGCCGGCGGGCGAGACCCCGGTAAACTCACGCTCCGGTGACGACCCGGGTCCGGCTGTTTCGGCAACCCTGGCCGATGGCGAGGACGCGAGCCTGCCGACAGTTCGCGCGGCCCGGCCTGGTGAATTTGCGGGCGCCGGGATAGAGGCTGCCCCGGTTGAAGAGGCGCCGAGGACCGAAGGCGACGCGCTGGCCGGCAACACCAATGCGTCGGTGATCCGGGTCGAGGACCTGCCCCGTTCCGGCGAGACCCCGCGCGAGGCCGAACCCCCGCCCCTGCGCGTTGCCGGCACACCGCCGCCGGCGCCGGACCCCGCCCTTTATCGCCAGACCGGCAACGGACCGATGCCCCAGATCGCCGCCGATGGCCGCCGGTCGGCCCAGTACTACACCCGCACCTTCGCCGCGACGGACGGTGCGCCGCGCATCGGCCTGATCGTTTCTGGTCTTGGCCTGTCGCGCGCACTGACCGACAGGGCGATCGATACGCTGCCGGCCGAGGCGACGCTGGCCTTTGCGCCCTATGCGAGGAATCTCGATGCCATCAGCCGTGCCGCCAACGCGGCGGGGCACGAATTGATGATCGAACTGCCGATGGAGGCCTCCGGTATTTCCGCCGATCAGCTGGGCCCGGCGGGCCTGATGACAAGCTATGAGACGGCGGACAATCTGCGCCGGCTCGACTGGATGCTGACGCGCTTCACCGGCTATTTCGGCGTGACCAACTATCTCGGCACGGCGTTTTCCGAGGATGCGGCGTCAATGACGCCGGTTATCGATCAGCTGCGCGGCGCAGGCCTTGCCTATATCAGCGATACGCGGCTCGGCGACAACGTCTCCCTGTCGGGCATGGCGAGCGCGCAGACCGGGTTCCTGATCTCCGGCAGCGGCGAGGCGCTGACGGCGGAACTGACACGGCTCGAAAACACCGCCCGCGAAAATGGCCGGATGCTGGCGAAGATCTATGTGACCGATGACAATCTCGACACGGTCGCGGCCTGGGCCCGTGGCCTGAAGGACCAGGGTATCGCGCTCGCGCCCGCCTCGGCGCTGATAGATTGAGCGATCCGCCAATCATAAAGGTACACGGATGATCGAACCGGACTATCTCGACGACTATCGCCCCAATGTCGGTGTCTGCCTGTTCAACAGGTCCGGGCAAGTGTGGATCGGCGAGCGGTCCGGCTTTCCGGACACTCTCAAGGGTCAGGACTATCACCCGTGGCAGATGCCGCAGGGCGGCGTCGACGAGGGCGAGGCGATCATTCCCGCCGCCCTGCGCGAGCTGAAGGAAGAGACAGGGGTGGAGACAGTGCGCCTTCTGGCGATGACGCCGGGCTGGCTCGTCTATGATTTCCCGCAAGGCTACAAGACGCGCAAGGGCCGCAGCTGGCGCGGCCAGAAGCAGAAATGGGTCGCCATGCTGTTCGAGGGACCGGATCACGAGATCGATCTCTATGCTGACGACCATGCCGAGTTCCAGGACTGGCGCTGGGTTGAGCTGGAGGAAGTGCCGGGTCTGATCGTGCCGTTCAAGCGCGGCGTCTACGAGGAACTGGCCGAGGCCTTCATACCCCTGCGGGATTTCCTGCGGGACATGGCCGATCGCCTGTAGGCCAGCCTTGCGAAACCCCCGCTACAGGCACAGATCCCGGCGGATGCCGGCGCGGGCCGTGACGGAGATGACCGAACGGTCGGGGTCGGAGTCCGCGCTGCGCAGCATAACCGACAGGCCGGACGGGAATGGGGCGCAATAGGTATCGGTGACCGCGGCACTGACCTGGACGGAATCGACCAGACGGAAATCGGGCTTGGCACTTTCGACCTCGCGCATCAGTGCAGAGCGGATGTCGCTTCTAATGCCGCGCGTGACCGAGACCTCGCAGGTATCCGGCGCGAGCTGGGTGACCCGCACCGCCCCGCCGGGACCCGACCGCCAGGCATTGGACGTGCCCTCGACCGGGTAAACCCCTGGCACGTTGGTTTTGGTGGAAACCGGCACCCCCTCGACCACGGAGGCTAGGCAGATATCGCCGAGCATGAACCGGGCCGTGTCGCTGTAGGAGTAGAGGCTGCTCACAGGCGCTGCACCATTGGGCAGCGCCGATGCACAGGCAGACAGTCCGGATACGAGCAGCAAGAGAGTGATCAGACGCAACGCCATGGGGATCCCCTTTATGGTTTTCGGCATCCTACCCCAAACAGGAGCCGAGGGGAAATGGTTGCTAAAGCCCCCGATCACTCGGTAATGGCGAAGGGATCATCGATCGTGCCGGGGTCATCGGACCGGTAGGCCGGGTCCGCCGCATAGGGCGTGTCCGGATCATCGACGAGATCGCCGGAGCGCAAGGTGAATTTCACCGCGTAGTTCGGTGAATGGTCGATGGCGGCAAGATAATCGGCGAGGCCTTCACGCTCCTGCGGGTCGTAGCGGTCGAGCACGTTTTCCGCTGCCTGGCGCAGGGCCGGACGGTCGCCCTTCACGGCGATCACATCGCAGCGGGCAATGCCGGGTGCAACCGAGACTAGCACCGGCGAGGAGACATTGCGGGCGCGGTAGAGCCTGTCATCCGGCGTCGAGCGATAGCGCGCTGCCGCAGAAGGCAGTTCCTCATAGTCGACAAAGGCAAGACGGTCCTGCGGCAGCTGGCCTCGGGCGAGCGCCCCGAAGCAGATTTCCTCGATCGCCGTCGCGAACATGTCCTCCGCTGCGACCAGTTCGGGTGCCGGCTCATCCACCGCACGATAGCGCGGGGTGGAGGAAGGTGTCGCGCAAGCAGCAAGCAGGGCAAGGACGGCAAACCCGCAAACGGTCCGGCTGATAAGGGGCAAAGGCAAGATCGTCTCCTCTCGATTGACTGTCAGCCTAGACGAAAAAACCCCGCGAAGAAATCTCCGCGGGGTTCTGAATTAAAATTGATTGGCTGACTGCCTCAAGTTGCCGCGAGCGTATCGACGGCGCGGCGGGCGGCGAGCGAGTCTTCCGGCGTCTCGGCGCGCTGCAGCTGGTCGTTGGCGGCAGATTTCTGCGCAGCGAGAACCTCGCCTTTCAGCTCTTCTGCCGGGATCGCCAGCTCGGCCAGCACGGTCAGGCCGGCAGGCGTGACATCGGCGAACCCGCCTTGCACGAAGATACGGCGCTCCTCGCTGCCATTCTTGATGATCAGCATACCTGGCAGCAGGGTGGACATGAACGGGGCATGGTTCGGAAGCACGCCGAAATCGCCTTCCGTGCCCGGAACGATAACCTGGTCGACCTGGCCGGAATAGACTTCCTTTTCCGGCGAGACGAGGTTGAATGTCAGTTTGTCAGCCATATCATTTGTGAACGGTGAAGTCGTGAATTGTGAATTGGTGTGAGCGAAGCGCGAGACACTTCAGTCCATTCACCATTCACCATTCGCAATCCACCAGTCTCACCTCCTCTATGCCGCCGCGGCGGCCATTTTCTGGGCCTTCTGCTTGGCTTCGTCGATCGTGCCGACCATGTAGAAGGCACCCTCCGGCAGATGGTCGTATTCGCCGGCGACGAGGCCCTTGAAGCCCTTGATCGTCTCTTCCAGCGGCACCTGCACGCCCGGCGAGCCGGTGAACACCTCGGCGACGTCGAAGGGCTGCGACAGGAAGCGCTCGACCTTGCGGGCACGGGCGACGGTCAGCTTGTCTTCTTCCGACAGCTCGTCCATGCCGAGGATGGCGATGATGTCCTGCAGGGCCTTGTAGCGCTGCAGGATACCCTGAACGTCACGGGCGACCTTGTAGTGCTCTTCGCCGATGATGCGCGGATCGAGAATGCGCGACGTGGAGTCGAGCGGATCGACAGCCGGATAGATACCCTTTTCGGCGATCGAGCGGTTCAGCGTCGTCGTCGCGTCGAGGTGGGCGAAGGAGGTTGCCGGCGCCGGGTCAGTCAGGTCGTCGGCCGGCACGTAAACGGCCTGGACGGACGTGATCGAGCCCTTGGTCGTCGTCGTGATGCGCTCCTGCATCGCGCCCATATCGGTGGCAAGCGTCGGCTGGTAGCCAACGGCGGACGGGATCCGGCCCAGCAGGGCGGAGATTTCCGAACCGGCCTGGGTAAAGCGGAAGATGTTGTCGACGAAGAACAGAACGTCCTGGCCCTGGTCGCGGAAGTTCTCTGCCACGGTCAGGCCGGTCAGGGCGATACGCGCACGCGCGCCGGGAGGCTCGTTCATCTGGCCATAGACCAGCGCGGCCTTGGAACCCTCGGCAGAGCCGTTATTTTCCTGCGGGTCAACGTTCACTTTCGACTCGATCATTTCCCAGTACAGGTCGTTACCTTCCCGGGTGCGCTCGCCGACACCGGCAAAGACCGAATAGCCGCCATGGGTCTTCGCGATGTTGTTGATCAGCTCCATGATCAGAACCGTCTTGCCGACGCCGGCGCCGCCGAACAGGCCGATCTTGCCGCCCTTGGCATAGGGGCAGAGCAGGTCGACGACCTTGATGCCTGTGACCAGCACTTCGGACTCGGTCGACTGCTCGACGAAAGCCGGTGCCTGGGCGTGGATCGGATGGCGCGTGTCGGACTTGATCGGACCGGCATTGTCGACCGGCTCGCCGATGACGTTCATGATGCGCCCGAGCGTGCCTTCGCCGACCGGCACGGTGATGGCGTCGCCGGTATCGGTGACGGCCTGACCGCGAACCAGACCCTCGGTAGAGTCCATGGCAATCGTGCGCACGGTGTTCTCACCCAGGTGCTGGGCAACCTCGAGCACCAGGCGGTTGCCATTGTTGTCGGTCTCGAGGGCGTTCAGGATCGCCGGCAGTTCGCCGTCGAACGAGACGTCGACAACAGCGCCGATAACCTGGCTGACGCGACCTTTTGTTCCAGTCATTGGTTTATCCTCTGTCTTACTCTTGTTGAAGGCAGGCAATGCGGCCCGCCTCTGGTCAAACTCGTCTTCCATCGCAACGCTCCCCTTCGCCGGTCAGTTATTTCAATTCAGTCCTACAGTGCCTCGGCGCCGGAGATGATCTCGATCAGCTCCTTGGTGATCTGCGCCTGGCGGGCACGGTTGTATTGCAGGTTCAGCTTGTCGATCATGTCGCCGGCATTGCGCGTGGCGTTGTCCATGGCGCTCATGCGTGCGCCCTGTTCGGAGGCGGCGTTTTCCAGCATGGCACGGAAGATCTGCACACCGACATAGCGCGGCAGCAGGACCTTGAGGATTTCTTCCTCGTCCGGCTCATACTCGTAGATTGCGCCTTTCAGATCCGGCGCCTGGATGCCTTCCGGGGCCTTGGCCGGGATGATCTGCTGGACCGTCGGCACCTGGCTGATCACCGACTTGTACCGGCCGTAGAACAGATGGGCGACGTCGAATTCGCCCTCTTCGAACATTTCCAGCACCGTATCGGCGATGCCCTTGGCATCGGCATAGGCGACACGCTTGATCTCCATCGTGTCGATATGCCTGACCAGCAGGCCGCCATAAAGGCGCTTGAGCTGGTCGCGGCCTTTCTTGCCGACGGTGACGATCTTGACCGTCTTGCCCTCGCCCTGCAGGCGCACGATCGCCTCGCGGGCCAGCCGCACGATGGACGAGTTGAAGCCGCCGCACAGGCCCTTGTCGGACGTGGCGACGATCAGCAGGTGGGTTTCTTCGGAACCGGTCCCGGCGAGCAGTTTCGGCGCGTCGGGATTGCCCGCAACGGAGGCGGACAAATTGGCGACGACGCCTTCCATGCGCTCCGCATAGGGACGGGCGGCGACGGCAGCCTCCTCGGCCCGGCGCAGCTTCGCCGCGGCGACCATCTGCATCGCCTTGGTGATCTTCTGGGTCGATCTGACCGATCCGATCCGGTTCTTGAGGTCCTTCAGAGAGGGCATGCTCTAGTCCTTACGCGAAGTTCTTCGCGAACTTGTCGAGGAGGTCGGTCAGTTTCTTCTCGTTCTCGTCCGACAGTTTCTTCTGGTCGCGGATGTCCGACAGCAGCGATGCGTGCTCGCCATGAACATGGCGCAGCAGCTCTTGCTCGAAGGCGCCGACCTTGGCGACCGGGATCTTGTCGAGATAGCCGCGGGTACCGGCGAAGATTACCACGACCTGCTCTTCCATCAGCAGCGGCGAGTATTGCGGCTGTTTCAGGAGCTCGGTCAGGCGGGCACCGCGGTTCAGCGTGGCCTGGGTTGCCGCATCGAGATCGGACCCGAACTGGGCGAAGGCCGCGAGTTCGCGGTACTGGGCGAGCTCGCCCTTGATCTTGCCGGCGACCTGTTTCATCGCCTTGGTCTGCGCGGCGGAGCCGACGCGCGAGACCGACAGGCCGACGTTCACGGCCGGGCGGATGCCCTGGAAGAACAGGTCGGTCTCGAGGAAGATCTGGCCGTCGGTGATCGAGATCACATTGGTCGGGATATAGGCCGACACGTCATTGGCCTGGGTCTCGATGATCGGCAGCGCGGTCAGCGAGCCGGAACCGTGATTGTCGTTCAGCTTGGCGGCGCGCTCCAGCAGGCGGGAGTGCAGGTAGAAGACGTCGCCCGGATAGGCTTCGCGGCCCGGCGGACGGCGCAGCAGCAGGGACATCTGGCGATAGGCGACGGCCTGCTTGGACAGGTCATCATAGACGATCAGCGCGTGCATGCCGTTGTCGCGGAAATATTCGCCCATGGCGCAACCGGCAAACGGCGCGAGGAATTGCAGCGGGGCGGGTTCGGACGCGGTCGCGGCAACGACGATGGAATAGTCCATGGCGCCGTTTTCTTCCAGGGTCTTGACGATCTGGGCGACGGTCGAGCGCTTCTGGCCGATGGCGACATAGATACAGAACAGCTTGCCGGAATCATCACCCGCAGCGGCGTTGGTGTCTTTCTGGTTCAGGATCGCGTCGATGCAGATCGCGGTCTTGCCGGTCTGGCGGTCGCCGATGACCAGCTCGCGCTGGCCGCGGCCGATCGGGATCATGGCGTCGATCGCCTTGATGCCGGTCTGGACCGGTTCGTGCACGGATTTACGCGGCAGGATGCCCGGCGCCTTGACGTCGACGAGACGGCGTTCGGTCGACTCGATCGGGCCCTTGCCGTCGATCGGATTGCCGAGCGGGTCGACGACGCGGCCGAGCAGGCCCTTGCCGACCGGCACGTCGACGATGGCCTTGGTGCGCTTGACGGTGTCGCCTTCCTTGATGGTGCGGTCGTCGCCGAAGATCACGACACCGACATTGTCGGCCTCGAGGTTCAGCGCCATCCCCTTGATGCCGCCGTCGAATTCGACCATCTCGCCAGCCTGCACATTGTCGAGGCCGTAAACGCGGGCAATACCGTCACCGACGGACAGGACCTGGCCGATCTCGGACACTTCGGCTTCCTTGCCGAAATCCTTGATCTGCTGCTTCAGGATGTTTGAAATTTCTGATGCCTGGAGTTCCATTGCTTTTTATGCCTCTTTCATGGCCATTTTCAGACGGGTAAGTTTCGTGCGCAGGGAGGAGTCGACCATCTTGGAGCCGACCTTGACGATCAGGCCGCCGAGAAGTTTCTCGTCCACGCGGGTTTGAAGGTTGACGGCCTTGCCGATGGAGGCCTCGATCTCGGCGCGCAGGCGCTTTTGCTGCTCGTCATTCAGCGCCACGGCGGAGATCGCCTCGGCGGAAACCTCGCCACGCGATTGCGCAGCACGCTCACGGAAGGCGACGATCACGCCGGGCAGCGCAAACAGGCGGCCATTGGCGGCCATCAGCGCGGCAAGATTGCGGGTCAGCGGATCGGCCTGTGACAGGATCGCGGAGATCGCGCTCTCTTTCTCAGCACGCGAATAGACCGGCGAGGAAATCAGCGCCTGCAGGTCGTCGCTTTCCTCGATTGCCGTGCCGATTGCGGTCAGGTCGGATTCAAGCGCATCCAGCCTGCCCTCTTCCTGTGCCAGGTCGAAGAAAGCGGACGCATAGCGTTGCGCGACTTCCGAGCCTGCCATCGTGATCTTGCCAGCCATAAGCCTCAGTTATCTCTATTCATGGAGGGCCAAGGGGACCTTCCGGGCAGGCCGCCAGATGCGGGAGCCTGGTGGGTTACTGACATTCCCGTTGGCGGCGAACCGGTCACCGGGAACAAATTCACGCCCTGTTAGCGGAACATGCGCGCAAGGGCAACGGTCAATTACCGCTGCCGGGAGAACTCGATGCCGCACATATCGCCGGGAGCAATGGCGACCTAGCACGGGGGTTGTTGCGTCGCAACAAGCACATCGCATCCGGTGCGCCCGGAATGCATATTGCAGCCTTACACGGCGATGCCCAGCAGGGCGAAACAGACCGGCATGTGCGCGCCGACGGGCACTTTTTCCGCGTCCCAGAAATCCTCGAAGAACCCGGCAATGGCAAAGCCCGCGGCGATCTGCCCGCCGATCTGGTCGTCGAGGGAATGGCTGAACTCCAGCGCCGCGCCGGCGTCGATCCGCTTTTGCAGGGTTTCGGGCGACAGGCTGGTGACGTCGGCATAGGGCAGCGAATGGCTGATGACCATCGGCGCGCCTGCCTCGATCGCATGGTGATCGAACAGGAAATAGTCGGGGTTCATGATGCCTGACAGAAGCCGCCCGCCCGGCACCAGCACGCGGCGGCATTCGCGCCAGACCGGCAGCACATCGGCCACGAAGACATTCGAGACCGGATGAAAAATGAGGTCGAAACTGGCATCGGCAAAGCGCGACAAATCGGCCATGTCGCCCTGTTCCAGCCGGATCGACAGCCCCTCGCGCTCGGCAACTTGTCCGTCGAGGGCGAGTTGCTCCTCCGACTGGTCGAAACTGGTCACTTCGGCCCCCGCTGCCGCGAGCACCGGCGCCTGCTGGCCACCGCCGGAGGCAAGGCACAGGACACGCTTGCCCGCGACCCCGGCCCCTCTTTCCCCGGCGCCATACCAGGCCTCCGGCACCGGCCAGGTCGGCGTCAGGATCAGCGACCAGTCGCCATCGCGCGCCCTGGCGATCGTCTCTTCATCGACCGGCTGGCTCCATTCGTTCTCGCCGCCGGCGGCTTCGCGGTTCCAGGCAGCGCGGTTGTGGCTGTTCACGTCCATCATTTTCTCCTGTTCGACTTGTGCTATCGCAGATAAACTGGACAAAACACAATAAGAAGAAGGTGCCGCGAGAGATGCTTACTGACGGATGGACCAAAAGCGAGGCCGAGGCGATCCTCGCCGGGGACAACAGGACGGAGATGGCGCAAACCCTCATCGCCGTGACCATGTCCCCGCCGGACCTCGACTGGGCACAGGAGATCTGCATCCGCTTTGCCCGCCACGAAGACGACTATCTGCGCGGCAACGCCATTCTCGGCTTCGGCCATATCGCCCGGGTGCTGGGCGCACTCGACCGCAAGCGCGTCAGCCCGATCGTCACCGCCGCCCTGTCGGACCCGTCGCCCTTCGTGCGCAGCCATGCCGAGTCCGCCTGCGAGGACCTCGCCCATTTCCTTGGCTGGCCGACGCGCCAGGCGTCCTGAGGCCGGGGGCGGCGTGATCCGGACGGTCATCCTCTCCGCCCTCGGGCTGTCCGCCGCCGCGCTGGCGCTGGAATGGCTGGAATACCAGTATGTGATCCGCACCCTGTCGACGGAAGTCTATATCGTCGTCCTGTGCGTTGGCTTTACGGCGCTCGGCCTGTGGGCCGGGCACCGGCTGACGGCAAGGCGCCAGCCCGCCGGCTTCGAGCTGAACGAGGCGGCCCTGGTGAGCCTGTCGATCACCGGCAGGGAGCATGAAGTGCTGCAACATCTGGCCGCCGGACAGAGCAACAAGGAGGAGACGATGCGCGCCGCCTATGGCAATCCGCTTTTCCGCGTGGCGATGACCTTTACCGAGATATTCCCCGTCGGGTTCGTGATCGCCCTCGCCTCGGCCGCAATCCTGCGCAATCCCATGGTCCTGCGAGCAAGGTAAGACCGGGCGGGCACCAATACGAGCGCTCCGCGCGACGGCTGATCCCTGCGCAGGAACTATTTCGAGAAACTGAGCTGCGAGCACTTGCAGGAGGAAATCGCCGGTGCCCGCCGCTCGTTGATGAACCCGGCCAGCATTCCCTGCGCCCGCGCCTATATCAAGGATGCCCGGGAAGTCGGCGCGGAAAAAGGCTGCGTGCTGGAAGGCTGATCCGTCTACGGACGCACGTCCGAACCGGCCGTGCGGAAATTGTTTCATGGCGCCATGCCAGCGGCCTCCCGTAACAGGGAGGCCGCGCACATTTCACGCCGCCAGCCTGAGGGCTGCGAGCGTGCAAGGTTTGAGGGAGCCCGTGTGCAGCGGCCATTGCCTCATTTAGAATAATAGTGACTGGCATAGCTCTCGCTACACACGGCGGCGATCGATGCGGGGCCAAAGTGCATAGCTCTCCCGCCCGGGGGCTACCCCGGGACGCCGTTCCGCCGGACGGTGCAAAGCTGTACACACCCTCAACTGCCGGCAGAAACCTGATACGCCGATGCTCCGTGCAGGTCACACTTCGCGAACGACGCCTCCGCCGGGTCCTCACCCGGCCTGGCTAGGGTTATAATCGGGTTTTGGGGTGCGGGGATAACTATCCCTCACCCGAAATTCCCTGCAGGAATTTCGACCTATCGCCACTCTTTTTGAAAGTTGGGGGAGAGGTGGGCATAGCACTGATGTCGAGATTCTATCTTCACCTCTCCCTTGGGAGAGGTCGGAAAATGCGCTAGCATTTTACGGGTGAGGGGCACAGATTTCTGAGGCAATCGAAAGAGCGAGAGAGTTACGACAGGCACAGACCGCTGCTGAACGCAAACTCTGGAATGTTCTCAGAAATCGCGGTGTCGCGGGATACAAATTCAGGCGGCAGGTGCCGACAGGCCCCTACTACGCTGACTTCCTGTGCGTTGAAGCGAAATTGATCATTGAGCTGGACGGCAGCCAGCATGGGACGCCTGAGGCGAGATCATATGATGCGCAGCGCACGGCCTTCCTGGAAAGCGAAGGCTATTACGTGATCCGCTTCTGGAACGACCATGTGCTGACAAATATGGATGGCGCGATCAGGGTGATCATGGATGCGCTCGGAAAGCAGTCTGACTTCCGGAAATAGGCCCTCACCCGAAATCTGCGTAGCAGATTTCGACCTCTCCCAGAGGGAGAGGTGGGCATCGCGCGTAAGCTAACCCTCTAATCCCGCAGCAGCTCGTTGACGCTGGTCTTCGACCGTGTCTGTTCGTCGACCTGCTTGACGATGACCGCGCAGTAGAGGCCCGGGCCCGCTTCCTTGCCATCAATGGCTTTGCCCGGCAGCGTGCCCGGCACGACGACGGAATAGGGCGGGACCTCGCCGAGATGGACCTCGCCGGTGGCGCGGTTCACGATCTTGGTCGAGGCGCCGAGATAGACGCCCATGGACAGGACCGAGCCTTCGCGCACAATGACGCCTTCGGCGACTTCCGAGCGCGCGCCGATGAAGCAATTGTCCTCGATGATGACCGGGTTCGCCTGTAAGGGCTCGAGCACGCCGCCAATACCGGCACCGCCGGAGATGTGGCAGTTCTTGCCGATCTGGGCGCAGGAGCCAACCGTCGCCCAGGTGTCGACCATGGTGCCCTCGTCGACATAAGCACCGATATTGACATAGGACGGCATCAGCACGACGCCCGGCGCGATATAGGAGCCGCGGCGCACGGTTGCCGGCGGCACGGCGCGGAAGCCCGCCGCGCGGAACTGCGCCTCGCCCCAATTGTGGAACTTGTTCGGCACCTTGTCCCACCACGGGCCGGGCTGGGTGTCGGTCGCGGCATGCTCGGATGCGCCCATCAGCACGTTTTCGTTGAGGCGGAAGGACAGCAGAACCGCCTTCTTGACCCATTGGTGGACCTTCCAGTTGCCGTCGTCCGAGGGCGTGCACACGCGCACCTCGCCCGCATCGAGCGCCGACAGGGCGGAATTGACCGCGCTGCGGATGTCGCCGCCAGTCTCCGTCGTGATCTTGCTGCGCTCTTCCCAGGCAGGGTCGATGATTGCTTGCGCCTTTTTCAGGTCCATCGTCTCGTCGTCCTCTTGATCTTTGACTGTCTCAGGCGGCGGTTTTGAGGCCGGTGAGGAAAGAGGTCAAGTCGGCAGTGACGTGATGGACGTGATCAAAGGTCTCGCCGGGGCGTGACGGGCGCTTGTCCGCCGGCTCATCGGCCATCCAGTCGGCATCGGACTGGACGAGAACGGTGGTCTTGCCGAGCGCATGGGCAGCGACGAGATTCTGGGGCAGGTCCTCGAACATCGCCGCGCGCGACGGCGTGATGCCGAAGCGGCGATTGAACGCCGTGTAGGTGTCTTCATGCGGCTTGGGCAGATAGTCCGCCGCCTCGATATCGAAGATATCATCGAACAGGTCGAGAACGCCGATCTTGCCGGCGACATTCTCGGCATGGCGCACCGAGCCATTGGTGAAGATGTAGCGCTTGCCCGGCAGGGCGGAGATCGCCGTGCGCAGACCCTCGTTCCGCGGCACGACGCTGACGTCGATGTCGTGGACATAATCGAGAAAGTCGCGCGGCGGCATGTCATGCTCCTTCATCAGGCCAGACAGGGTCGTGCCGTAGACAGAGTAATAATGCTTCTGGATCTTGCGGGCGCTCGCCTCGTCCAGGGACAGGCGGGCCTGGATGAACTCGGACATGCGCCGGTCGATCTGGCTGAAAAGATGGCAGTGGGCCGGGTAGAGCGTGTTGTCGAGATCGAAGACCCAGGTGTCGATATGGGTGAAATCAGTCATTCAGCGTTTCGCCGGAATTTCCGGATGTGGTGGCGATTTCCTTGTTGAACTGCTCCGGCGCGAAGCGGAAGGTGGCGGATTTTTCCGACCCGATGGAAACCTTGCGGAACGCGGCCTCGACGAAGCCATTGTCGGCGCAGTCGATTCCGTCCTCGGCCTCGAACTGGACGTCGGAAACGCAGAACGGTTTCTCGCCGCCGGTGATCGGCACATCCTCGTCGCCGATATCCATCATGCCATAGACATAATAATGGTCGGAGGTGAGCTCGCCGCGAATGACCTTGGCACATTCGGAGCCCTCGAGCCGCCACCAGCCGGCGGAGCTGTAACTGCCCTCGCTCGCAGGTTTGGCAATCGCCGCCCAGACGGGCAGCTGGGTGGAGTTGCAGAAGAAGAAACCGACCTTGGCATCGCGCTCGTTCGCCTCGGCGATCAGCTGGTCGATCAGCGCATCGTCATAGACGCCGGAATCGCCCATGCCGCGATCCTGGCGGTATTCGCGCAGCACGGTCTGGGTCGTGCGGCCAAGCGCGCCGTCGATCGTCTTGATGCCATAGCCGACATCCTGCAGCAGGCGCTGCACGCCCGCGACCTCGGCCTTGTAGACATTGTAGTTGGATTCCTCGACGAATTCGGTGCGGTAGGAGCCGTCATTGTCCGCCGGCACATCGACGGCGAAGAAATCGCGCTGGCGGCGCGGATCGCCGGCGCAGACATCCTGGTCGCGCAGGGTGAAGAGGCTCTCATTCTCGACGCACAGCGCCGTGTCGCCGGACCAGGCGCGCAGCGGGCCGCGATGGCCGGGGATCGCCTCGCCATAGACGAAATAGCGGCCCGGCTCGATCGCCTCCGTCATCACCACCTTGCACTGGCCGGCGCGCAGCCGCCACCAGCCGCGGGTGAACATGCGGCCTTCATCGACATAGCCGATCGCCGCCGAGAGGGCATAGGAGGTCTTGTTGCAGAAGGAATATTCGGCGCGGGCACCGGAGGACAGGCCGAACCCGGCAAGGGTGCAGACCATGATCGCTGACATTATGGCGATATGCTTAATCATTTTTATGTTTCGCTGCGCCTGCCGCTGTGACTGTTTCCGGAACCGTCGGTGACCCCTAGATCACACGGATCAGCCCCTTGAGGCAAGAAATTATGTGATCCCTTAACAGCCGCCTGCCCGTTTTTGCCCTGCCCCTGCCGCGACAGAATGGACCGGGCGCGAGCGCTGGACAAGTTACAGACGGTCAAGGCGGGGCAAGAACCGGTCGTGACGTAGCCCCCCTGTCGCCAATGCCGTGTGTTGCCGATGCCGTGTGTTGCCAAGGGGACGCCGCGCCCTGTATCTGTCGTCGCCTGATGAGTGCCGAACCAGCCGCCCTTCCCGGAATGGAACAGCCCGCCCCGCGTCTTGTGCGCGTGCTGGTGCCGCTGCCGCTTGCCGGACCCTATACCTATGCCGCACCTGACGAGCTGGGCCTTGCCGCCGGGGATTATGTCACCGTGCCGCTGGGCCCGCGCCATGTGCGCGGTGTCGTCTGGCCGGGGGAGGTCGATGGCGCGATCGACCTGAAGAAGATCAAGCCGGTGCTGGAACGCCTCGACGCGCCGCGCCTGTCGGTCGAGGTGATGAATTTCGTCGACTGGGTCTCCGCCTATACGCTGTTTCCGCAGGGCGCGGTGCTGCGCATGGTGATGCGCTCCGGCGCGCAGCTCGACCCGCCGCGGCCGCAGACGGGCTATCTCGCCGCAGCGGCGATCCCTGCCGGCGTGAGGATGACGCCACAGCGCGAAAAGGTGCTGGAGGCCGTCCGTGGGCTGAATTTCCCGGCAACACCGGCAGAGATCGCCCGGCGCGCCGGCGTCTCCGACGGCGTGGTGCGCGCGCTCGCCGATGCCGGGGCGCTCGAGAAGATCGAGTCCGACCCCGACGCGCCGTTCGATCCGCCGAACCTCGGCCGGCGCGGCAAGACCCTGTCGCCTGAACAGGCCGATGCCGCGGCCACGATCCGGCGCCATATCGAGCGCCGTGAATATGCCTGCACGCTGATCGACGGGGTGACGGGGTCGGGCAAGACCGAGGTCTATCTGGAAGCCGCCGCCGCCGCGCTGAAACAGGACCCGGGCGCGCAGGTGCTGGTGATGCTGCCGGAAATCGCGCTGACCCTGCCCTTCCTGAAACGGCTGGAGGAGCGTTTCGCTGCCGCGCCAGCGCCATGGCATTCGGATCTCGGCCAGGCGGGCCGGCGCCGGACATGGCGACGGGTCGCCGATGGCTCCGCCCGGCTGGTGGTCGGGGCGCGCTCGGCGCTGTTCCTCCCGTTCAGCAATCTGAAGCTGATCATCGTCGATGAGGAGCATGACCCGGCCTACAAGCAGCAGGACGGGGTGTTGTACCAGGCCCGCGACATGGCGATCCTGCGCGCCGCCCATGGCGGGTTTCCGATCGTGCTCGCCTCGGCGACGCCGTCGCTGGAAACGGCGGTGAATGCGCAGGGCGGGCGGTATGAGACGGTGCAGCTGCCATCCCGCTTCGGTGGCGCGACCATGCCCGATATCCGCCTGATCGACATGCGCGAGACCCCGCCGGCGAAACAGGAATGGCTCTCGCCGGTGCTGATCGGCGCGGTGAACGAGACGCTGGCGCGCGGCGAACAGGCGATGCTGTTCCTCAACCGGCGCGGCTATGCCCCGCTGACCATCTGCCGCAAATGCGGTGAGCGGATGACGGCGCCCGACAGTGACACCTGGCTGGTCGAGCATCGCTTTTCGAACCGGCTCGTCTGTCACCATACCGGCTATTCGATCCCCCGGCCCGACACCTGCCCCCATTGCGGCGCGCATGATTCCCTTGCCCCCTGCGGACCGGGCGTGGAACGCATCGCCGAGGAGGCGGCGCGGCTGTGGCCGGACAGGGAGATCGCGATCTTTTCATCCGATACGGTGATCAACCCGGCGGCGGGACAGGAGCTGCTCGGCCGGATGAGAGAGGGTATGATCGACATTCTCGTGGCGACGCAAGTGGCCGCCAAGGGTCACCATTTCCCCAATCTCACCCTGGTCGGTGTCGTCGACGCCGATCTTGGCCTGGTCGGCGGTGATTTGCGCGCCGGCGAGCGGACCTGGCAATTGCTGTCGCAGGTGATCGGCCGGGCGGGGCGCGAGGAAAAGCCGGGGCGCGCCCTGTTGCAGAGTTACCAGCCGGACCATCCGGTCATTGCCGGGCTTGCCTCCGGGGATCGCGACGCCTTCATGGAGGCAGAACGCGACGGCCGGGAGATGCTCGGCTTCCCGCCCTTCGGCCGGCTTGCCGCGCTGATCCTGTCCGGCGAGAACGAGGGCCATGTCAACAGTGCCGCGCGCATGCTGGCGGCGCAGGTGCCGCACGGCCAGGGGATCGAGGTCTGGGGGCCGGCGCCCGCGCCGCTCTACCGCCTGCGCGGATCATACCGTATACGCTTCCTGATCAAGGCAGCGCGGGACGTGTCGATCCAGAATTTCCTCCGGGCATGGTTAACGGATGTTAAAATCCATTCCTCGGTCCGGCGCACGGTCGACATCGACCCCTACTCCTTCATGTAAGCGCAATTGCGGCCCGCGAGGTAATTTCCGGAAATTACGGAACGATGTGGCTTTTCAGCGCATTAGGCAGGCATCGATACGCTCAAAGCTAAAAGGAGGATATTTCCATGCTGAGATGGGCCATTATCTTTTTCGTCATTGCACTGATTGCTGCTGTGTTCGGGTTTGGCGGCATTGCCGGTGCGGCATCGGGCATTGCGCAGATCCTGTTCTTCGTTTTCCTCGTCCTGCTGCTCGTATCCGTCGTGATGCACTTGCTGCGCGGCCGCGGAGTCTGACCGGCCACGGCCTACTGACTATTTTTTCAACGCCATGGAACTTTTTCCATGGCGTTGTTATTATTGGCATTTCAGGATCATCGAAACAATTACGCGGGATTCTGCCGACAGGCCTTGCCACAAAGTGTGACAAACCTGCTTGCTTGCGCTATATCCCTGCCATGCGAAAATTGAGTGCATGATCAACGTGGTCATGGCTTGTAATGTCGATGCGGATAAACTGTCCGTATCGGGAGAGGACAGATATGTTAAAGCGCCACCGTATCCAGTTCCCGCCGGAGAACAGCACAAGGCTCGCCCAGAGTGAAGTCATCTTTCACCTCGTCGAAAACGACAAGCGCCACCAGCTGCGCTTCCATGATTACGACGAACTCTACAAGCGGCCCGGCCTGTATGAGCAGGTTTTCTACGAGCGCCTGCAGTGCAATTCCCCGGTCAAGGTCGCCGAAATTCTGGAAGATACCCTCACCGCCAATGCCGAAGACATGTTCGGCCTGCGCGTGCTCGATCTCGGCGCCGGCAATGGCATCATGGGCGAGGAACTGAAGAAGCACGGCGTGTCCCGTCTCGTCGGCGCTGACATCATCCCCGAGGCGCGCGACGCCGCCTGGCGCGACCGGCCATCGGTCTATGATGACTACGTCGTTGCCGATTTCTCCGACCTGACCGGCGCCCAGCGCGAGGAGCTGGAGAGCTGGCGCTTCAACGCGCTGACCGTGGTCGCCGCGCTCGGCTTTGCCGATATCCCGGTGGAAGCCTTCGTGCCCGCCATGAACCTGGTCGAGGATCGCGGCTGGGTCGCCTTCAACATCAAGGAAACCTTCCTGCAGGAAAGCGACGATTCCGGCTTTTCGAGCTTTATTCGCAAGCTGATCTTTTCGGAATATCTGGAAGTGCACCATCTAGAGCGCTATCGCCACCGCCTGTCGATGGAAGGCGAGCCGCTCTACTACTATGCGATGGTCGCCCGCAAGATGAAGGACGTGCCGGACAGTCTCGACTGATGCAGCAGGGAGGCAGGAGTCCGGCAGGGAACTTGCGCCCGCCCCATCCGTTTCCCATATCGACATTGCCCACATGCGGGCGCAAAACGAGAAGGAAATATCATGGGCGACGTCCTGCGCATCATCCTTGCGATCATCCTGCCGCCGGTTGGCGTCTTCTTCCAGGTCGGCTTCGGCCTGCACTTCTGGATCAACATCGTGCTGACGCTGCTCGGCTATATTCCCGGCATCATCCATGCCATCTGGATCATCGCGCGCAATGATTGACCTGTCCGGCACGCCCGATACGGACACGATCAGCCCTGAGGCCACCTATCGGGGCGACGACGACAAAAAGCGCCGGCTGGAGCGGCTCGAAAAGCTCGCGACCCTGCTCGATGCGCAATTCGTCATTCCCGGTACGGGCGTACGCTTCGGCCTCGATTCCCTGATCGGCCTGATCCCCGGCATCGGCGATACGGCGACGGGCATTGTGTCGCTGTGGATCGTCTGGCAGGGCGTCCGGCTCGGGGTCGGGCCGGGCACGGTCATCCGGATGCTGGTCAATGTGCTGATCGACACCGTGATCGGCAGTATCCCGCTGCTGGGCGATATCTTCGACGTCGCCTTCAAGGCGAACCTTGCCAATATCCGCCTGATCCAGCGCCACGCCGGGGTGTGATCGCCTGAACAGTTGCCTAAGAGCGCGCCGCATATCATAAGCACTGTCATGAGTTCACAACCCATTTCCCTATCGGCCCAGTCGGACCCGGTGGCCCTCGCCGCCGAACTGATCCGCTGTCCGTCGGTGACCCCGGCCGAAGGCGGCGCGATCGACCTGATCCAGCGCTGGCTGGAGCCGCTCGGCTTTGCCTGCGAGCGCCTGACCTTTGCCGATGAAGGCCTGCCGCCGGTCGACAACCTCTATGCCCGTCTCGGCACCGGCGCGCCGCATTTCTGCTTTGCCGGCCACACCGATGTCGTGCCGGCGGGATCGGAGGCGGCATGGTCCGTGCCGCCCTTCCAGCCCGCCGTCGTCGATGGCATGCTGACCGGACGCGGCGCAGCCGACATGAAGGGCGCGATCGCGGCATTCCTCGCCGCTCTGGCGCGGTTCACCGAGAACGGCAAGCCTGCCGGATCGATCAGCCTGCTGATCACCGGCGATGAAGAAGGCATGGCGATCAACGGCACGCGCAAGCTGGTTAAATGGCTGCAGGAAAACGGCGAGACGATCGACCACTGCATCGTCGGCGAACCGTCCAATCCCGAAATAATGGGCGACATGATCAAGGTCGGCCGCCGCGGCAGCTTCAACGCACAACTGACGGTAAGCGGCATCCAGGGCCATGTCGCCTATCCCCACCACGCCGACAATCCGGTGCCCAAACTCACCGCCCTTCTCGCCGCGCTGACCGGCGAGCCGCTGGACGATGGCTATGAGCGGTTCCAGCCATCCAACCTGGAAGTGACCGCCCTGGCGACGCCGCCATTGGCCGAAAATGTCATCCCGGGCGAGGCGGGCGCGCGGTTCAATGTGCGCTTCAACCCGAACTGGACCGGGGCAAGTCTCGAAGCGCATCTTCGCGACAGGCTCGAAGAGGCGGCTGCGGCCCATGATGGCGGTATCGACTGGACGCTGTCGGCCCGCACCTCGGGCGAGGCCTTCCTGACCACCGATACGGCCTATACGGACCTTCTGGCCGATTGCGTCGAGCAGCACACCGGGCGCAGGCCGGAACTGTCGACCAGCGGCGGCACGTCCGATGCGCGCTTTATCAAGGATATCGCGCCGGTCGCGGAATTCGGCCTCGTCGGCGCGACCATGCACAAGATCAACGAGCAGGTCGCGACCGGCGACATCCATCTGCTGACAGCGATCTATCACACCATCCTCACACGGTATTTCGACGCGTCATGATCACGCCAGCCTATATCGGGTCGCAGTTCCGCGCCGTCCTCGCCATGGCCCGGAACAACCCGCTCTGGCGCGAGAGGCTCGATGCCGGGGCGGACGGATTCTATCGCTCCTTATGGGCCGTCCTGCTCGGCCTGCCGGTGGCGGCGCTGATCCTCTATCTGTCACTGCTGCTGATCCTCGAAATCCCCGACTTTGCTGCCGAGATGACCCTCGCCCTGCCATTGCCCTTGCTGATGGTCGTGCAGATGCTCACCGTCGCCGCCATACGCGTCGCGCTGATCGCCATGCTGATCGTGCTGTCGCGCTCGCTGAACAAGGAACGCGGGATGAGCCCGCTGGTCGTCGCCTATAACTGGGGCGAGCTGATGACCCAATTGCTGCTCGCCCTGACCTTGATCCTTATCCTGCTGACGCCGTCGCCGGCGAGCTTTGCCGGGCTGTTGCTCGGCGTGACGATCTTCATGTTCTATATCCGCTGGGGCGTGCTGCGCCGGGCGCTCGACATCAATATCGTCCAGACGATCTCGATCCTCGTCATGCTGTCACTGATCGGTTTCCTGGTCAGTATCGTCGTGACCGGCGTGCTGCGCGGGTTCATCGGGCTTTTCATGCCGCTCGACATGGTGCCGGTCGATGTCTATTTCGCCCGGGATTGAACCATTCCGGCGTCAAGCCCATTTCGGCAATTGCAAGATTTAGTTTTCGTCATCCGCTCAAAACTTTCTTTGCATGGCTCATGGCGGGACAGTATGATGTCGCCAACTTGATCGAGAGTCCCGCAAAGAGGGCTGTTTTGCTCCGACTTTGAACACAAACCCGCCTTGTTGCTGTGGGATCAGGGACATCAGATAACCGGAAGGATATTCCATGAAGAAGTCAGTATTTGGCGCAGCACTCGCTGCAGGGGCCTCCTTCTTGCTGGCCGGCACCGCCGGTGCCCAGCAGGACGGCCAGACGCCACCGCCCGCAAAATTCACCGCCCAGCAAGCCGCCAGCTGCGCGGCGACGTTTGACTGGATGCTCGAATTCGTCGACCTCGACCAGGCCACCGGCATGTCGGAGCAGGACATCAAGCGCTTCTACATGGAGACGGACATTGCCGCGGCGATGTGGACCTATGAGCTTTATGCCGCCATGGATGGCAAGACCGACGACGAACTGAAAGCCGCCTATATCGCCGGCGCCGAGTCGCTGTTGGAAAGCTTCCCCGAGGATGACACCGAGGAAGCCGGCCAACAGGTCGTCAACACCGTGATGGCCAAGGCAGAGGAATGCGGCACGACGATTGCCCAGGCCTATCCGGACGGCAACCACCCGGTCATCCAGCAGATGATGGCGCAGGCCGCCGCTGCCCAGCAGCAACAGCAGCAGCAGGAAGCTCCAGCCGCTGAATAAGGCCCTGAACCCGTCTTTTCGGGTCTGACATGTTTATCTCGAGAGAACCCGGATCGGACGATCCGGGTTTTTCCGTATACGGGTTACATCGCCACCGCCCCCGGGGTCAGTAATCGGCCTTGACGAAATAGAGCCCGCAGGCCGGGGCGACAGGCCCGCAGGCCGTCCGGTCGGCTGCAGCAAGGGCACTCGCGACATCCTCGGCCGACCATTTCCCAGCGCCGACGCGTTCGAGCGTTCCGGCAAAAGAGCGGACCTGGTTATGCAGGAAGGACCGGGCATGGCAGGTCAGGTGGACTTCACCGCCGACCCGGGTGACGGCAATATCCTCCAGCGTCTTGACCGGGCTGTCCGCCTGGCAATTTGCCGAGCGGAAGGTGGTGAAATCGTGCTTGCCTTTCAGCAGCAGGGCCGCGGCGTTCATTGCCTCGACATCAAGGATGAAGGGCCTGCGCCAGACGCGATCGCGATCGAGCGACAGGGGCGCCCGGCGCTCGACGAAACGGTAGCGGTAATGGCGCCGGATACAGGAAAAGCGGGCGTGAAACCCCTCCTCTGCCAGCGACGCCTCCAGCACTGCGACGGGATGCGGCCGCAGGTGAAAATTGAGCGCATCGCGCACGGTGTCCGCCGGCATGGCGCGATCGAGATCGATATGGGCCTCCATGCCCAGCGCATGGACGCCTGAATCCGTGCGCCCCGCCGCAGCGACAGGGGCGCGCTGGCCGGACAGCCTCTCGCCTGCCACCTCCAATACAGCTTGTACGGATGGTCCATTTTCCTGACGCTGCCAGCCGGCGAAGGGCGTGCCGTCATATTCGAGCGTCAGGCGATAGCGCGGCATGACTCAGGCGAGCCTCATGCCAGGCTTGAGCGGAAATCCGCGCAGGAAGTCCTGCGCGCTCTGGACGCCCTTGCCGGCCCGCTGCAGGCTGGAAAAGGCAATGGCACCCGCGCCGCAGGCAACGACAAGGCGCTCACCGGTCGCGAGGATCTCCCCCGGGGCACCGTCCCCGTCAACCACGGCACTCATCAGCGCCTTGCAGCGAACCATCTGTGTACTGTCTGACCTGTTGATATCGGTTGCCTCGAACCAGGCACCGGGCACGGGCGAAAGACCGCGTACATGCCAGTCGATCTCCTGCGCCGGGCGCGACCAGTCGATACGCGCTTCCTCGGCGGTGATCTTCGCTGCATAGGTCACGCCATCCCCAGGCTGGGGCGTCGCTTCGAGGCTGCCGCGGTCGAGCGCGGCAAGCGCCCTGGGCACCATGTCGGCCCCGATCTGGGACAGCCGGTCATGCAGCGCGCCGGCGGTATCGCTTGCGCCGATCTCAACGGTCTCGGACAGCAGCACCGGGCCGGTATCGAGCCCTGCCTCCATCTGCATCACCTGGACGCCGGTGACGGCATCGCCTGCCATGATCGCCCGCTGGATCGGTGCCGCCCCGCGCCAGCGCGGCAGCAGCGAGGCGTGCAGATTGATACAGCCGAGCCGGGGCGCGGTGAGGATTGCCCTTGGCAGGATCAGCCCATAGGCGACAACCACGGCGAGGTCGGCATCGAGATCGGCAAAGGCCTGTTTCTCGTCGTCGCCCTTCAGGCTTACCGGGTGGCGAACCGTCAGGCCGTGGCTTTCGGCGAAGTCCTGTACCGGTGACGGGCGCACTTGCTGGCCGCGACCGGCCGGGCGCGGCGGCTGGCAGTAGACGGCGGCAATGTCGTGCCCGGCAGCGATCAGCTCGCCCAGCGCCGGCACCGAATAGGCCGGGGTTCCCATGAAAACGATCCGCATGATCCAGGTTTCCCCTCCGCCGCGGGGGCGTGTTGGTGAAGATTAAAAAAAATTAAACAGTGTAGCCAAAGCGCCTCACTGTCATTCCGCCGCGGCGAGTCTCTGCTCTTTCCTGAGCTTCTTGAGGATGCGTTCCCGCTTAAGGCGAGACAGATGATCGATGAAGAGAACGCCTTCGAGGTGGTCCATCTCGTGCTGGATACAGACCGCCAGCAAGCCCTCAGCCTCCAGAATCTGCTCGTTGCCGTCATAGTCGAGATACTTCACCGTGCACTGGGCGGGGCGTTCGACCTCATCGTAGTAATCGGGAACGGACAGGCAGCCTTCCTCGTAAGGCTTTGTATCTTCTGATGGATTCAGGATTTCTGGGTTGACGAAATAGCGCGGCTGCGGCGCCTCGTCCTCGCCGGCAAGGTCCATGACGATGACGCGTTTGGGCACGCCGACCTGAATCGCGGCAAGGCCGATGCCCGGCGCGTCATACATCGTCTCGAGCATGTCATCCATGAGCGCGCGCAGCGCGTCATCCACCCGTTCCACGGGTTTCGACACCTCGCGCAGACGCGGGTCAGGGGCTGTCAGAATAGGTCTCACTGTCATGACTTTCACCTAGGCTCTGACTTGATATTCGTCAATAAGGCGTGAATTCTGCATTGCCTTTTGAGTTCACAGGGTCGAGACCTCGCCAAGCAGGGTCCTTTGTTCTATGGATATCAAGCATATAGGCGCTGGGTAAGGGATGAGCCACGGGATGTTTTTCACACAGGCCCTGAAGCTGACGGACACGTCTGGCAGTTTTCTTGCAGGTATTATCCTGTTTTTGGAAAACACGGTCGATGAAGAAAAGGCTGCGTATGAACAGGCTATGCAAGCGACGCAGGCGGTTGATGCGGTGGCGTCGGGGGAAAGCGGAATGACGACTTGGGTGATAATAGGCGCCGTCGTGCTGATGGTTGTCATGCTGGCGGCGGTTTATGTCATGGGCCGGCGCAACCGCCAGCGCCTGGCCGAGGAAGAATCCGCCGAGAACCCGCTATTCGAGGACCAGTATGCCGTTTCCGACGACGATATCGTGATCGAAACCCAGCCTGGCAGCGGGTTTGAGGAGATCACCGATGACGACGAGGATGAACACGGGCCGGAACCGGACCTGGAAGAGCCCGTTCTTCAAGAGATCAAGGACGAGCCAGAGCCAGAGCAACCCGACTCTGTCGCAGATAATGAAAATGTCATCCCGCTCATGAAAAAGTCAGAACAAGCCCCGGCCGATGCCGTCGGCCACCACGTCGAGAGCGATTATGACGCCGGCGCGGAAGCCGTGCGTTATGCCTTTGCCGCCCGCCAGAAAGGCCCGATGAGCTTTTCCAAGGCGCCGGAAGAGAAGAAGCGCGAGACTGCCCGCCAGGACCCGCCGATGGAGTCCGCCCCGGCACAGGCGTCCGCCAATGACGGCGATCTGCCGCAGAGTGAAAAGGCCGCCGAACAGCCCGCCGCCATGGCCCCGTCCCGCGAAGAGCCGCATGAGGCGCCGCGCGAGGAGCAGGCCGGCGAAATGCGGTTCATGCCGGCAAGCGAAAGCCGCTCCTATCGCGAGCGGAACGAGGATCACGACAGCGATTACCGCCCCCGCTCCTATATCGCGCCGACGGTGCTGCGCGAGGATTTCAGCCGGCTGGAGCGTCTCCAGGGCGAGCGCCTCGACATCCTGCGCGACGAGATCAGCCGCCAGATCTCGTCGATGAAGGCCGACCAGAACAACCGCTTCGACATCGTCGTCGACGCGCTCGACCGCAAGCTGACCAAGCTGACCGAAATCCGCTTCGAGGCGCCGGCCGAGGGCGAGGGCTCGACGATTGCGCCGATGCTGAACGAATTCACCCGCCAGGTGAACATGCTGCAGTCGACGCTGGAAAACCAGGGACAGCGCATCCGCGCGATCACGCAGATCCTCGACGACCGTCTCGGCACCGTCTCCCATGTCTATGGCGAGGTACGCAATATCGGCGACCGCATCGACCAGTTCACCGCCCGCCTGAGCGAGATGGAAAAGTCAATTTCGGAAAACACCCGCATCGACATGATGTCGGATGTTCAGCTGTCGGACGTTATCCGCTCGTCGCTGCCGCCTGACAATTACGAGTTCAAGCCGCTATTGTCGAACAATCACCGTGCCGATTGCATCATCCGCCTGCCGCATGCGCCGGGCACGATCGTCGTCGACACGAAATTCCCGCTCGATGCCTATAATGCCCTGCCCTCGCGCGACGAGGTCCAGCGCGACATGCACCAGGCCCGCGGGGCGGAGGATTCGTTCCGCCGTGCGGTGCTGCGCCACATCATCGACGTCGCAGAGCGCTTCATCATCCCGGGCGAAACGGCGGATTCCGCGCTGATGTTCGTGCCGACGGAGTCTATCTACACGACGCTGCATGCCCGCTTCCCCGACCTGATCCGCGATTCCTTCCGCGCCCGTGTCTGGATCGTCTCGCCCTCGACCCTGATGGGCACGCTGCAGACGCTCAAGGGCGTGTTGCGCGACGCCCGCGCCGGCGAGGATGCCAGCCGCAAGGCCCGCGAGGAGGAAACCCTGCGCGAGGAAATGGAAGAGCTGCGAAACCGCGCCTCGACCCTGGCCCGCAATTTCGAGACGACCCAGTCGGAATTGCGTGCCATTCTTGAAGCAACGGACAAGGTATTCTCCCGCCAGCCGAAGAAGAACGGGAATGGCAACGGAAACGGCAATGGCTCCGGCAGCAACGGGAACCACCGCCGCGATTATCTCGTCAACGAGCTGTATGACCGCAAGTCGGAATGGCCTGGCCGTGAAAAGCCCCGCGACGACGAAAAGCGCTCATCGTCCCTGTACGAAGAATTTTCCCGCCGTCCCGACCCGCTGAGATAAGACGGCGAGCAGACCACTAATCCCGGCTCTCGTCCTCGCCGTCGAAATCAAGCAGCATGTCGCGATTGGCCGCCAGCTGACGCACCGACTGTTCGACCTGTTCGATTTCCTCGATCGGCATCTGCGCGCCCTGCATCTCCAGTTCGGTGAATTTGCGCGCCTTGGGCATGACCCGGCCCTCTATCGTCGCAACCGTGTCATTGTATTTCTTGACCGTCTGCGCGAGCGACTTGCCCAGCTGGTTCAGCCGGTTGCCCATGGTCTGCATCGCCTTGTACAGATCGCTTGCCAGCGCCGCGACCTCCTCGGCATTTTCCGTCGCCTTTTCCTGGCGCCAGCCATAGGCGATCGACTTCATGATCGCGATCAGGGTCGTCGGCGTGGCGATCAGGATCTTGCGATCGAACGCCTCCTGGAACAGGTTCGGACGCATTTCCATGGCGGCAGCGAAGAAATGCTCGCCCGGCAGGAACATGATGACGAAATCGAGCGAATGCTCCTTGCGCAGAGCTTCGGCATAATCCTTGGCCGACAGCGTCCTGACATGGGTCCAGATTTCATCGGCGTGCTTTGACAGATACAGCTTGCGCTGGGTCTCGTCGGTCTGCTCGGACGCTTCGATATAGGAGTTGAGGGACACCTTGGAGTCGACGGCAATGACGCGGGCGCCGGGCAGGCTCACGACCATGTCCGGCAGCTTGGTCTTGCCTTCGTCCTGCAGGTAACGCTGCTCGGTGAAATCGACATAGGACGACATGCCCATCATCTCGACGAGATTACGCAGCGTCTGCTCGCCCCAATTGCCCCGCGTCTTGGAGCCGGAGCGCAGCGCCGTCGCCAGTTTCGAGGCCTCTGACTTGATCTCGCCCGCAGAAGACGCGAGCACCCTGATATGGTTCGACAGCTCGCCCTGCGCCGTTGCCGTGTGCTGACGAAGTTCCTTCAGCCCGTCCTCATAGCGCAGCAGGCTTTCCTTCATCGGGCGGACCAGGTCATCGACGGCCTTGCGCTTTTCTTCGGCCTCGGCCTTGGTCGCTTCCTGGTGGCGCTCGAAGGTCTCGTTGGCGCGCTTGAGGAAGGTTTCGTGCGTCTCGCTGAGCATGGACGAGGCGATGGAGCGAAAATCATTCTCCATACGGACTTTCATGTCCTGCATGGCGCGCTCCTTCTCCCTGAGCATGTCCTGCATCGCCTTTTCGCGCTCGGCGATCTGGGCCTCCATCGAGGCGCGCTCGATACGCAGCTGCGAGGCGGAAGCCTTCTCATGCTCCAGCGCGTCCTTCAGCCCGTCGAATTCCTCCAGCCGCGATGCGGCGCGGGCAAGCTCGCGTTCGACCTCGTTGACCCGGGCCGATGCCTTGCTGCCACGCAGCCAGGCGAGGATGGCACCGATAAGGAACAGGATGGCGACGGCCCAGCCGGCAAGGCTGAGCACGTCCGGTCCCGTCGCGGTGCCGGCAGGGATGAAAATGGTTGAGAAAGTCAGGAAAGCGGCATGATGGTTCATGCCTTGTTCTCTAGACCGATTCGGCCCCAAGCTTCCGGGCAAGTGGCCGCGCGTTGCGCGGCACCTCAGGGTAAGGAGATTATGTTACAATCCTCATGCTGAGGTGCCCGAAGGGCCACGAAGCACCTCTTACCCGGCCATGCGCTCGCCGTCATCCGGATCGTGAAAGGTGGTCGATGTGCGCACCGGCTTTTCCGCCGGGGCAGTACCGGCAGCGACCATTTCCGACGCCAGTACGGCATTGGCAAAATAAAGCGGCCGCGCCTTGGTCTCGTTGAAGATGCGCCCGACATATTCGCCGAGAATGCCGAGAAAGGCCAGCTGCACACCGCCAAGGAACAGCATGACGGTGATCAGCGTCGGGAAGCCCGCGACCGGATCGCCATACAGGATCGCCTTGCCCATGTAGAATATGCCAGCGACAATCGCGCCGAAGGCAATGGTGAAGCCGAGATAGGACGAGATTTTCAACGGCGCCGTGGTGAAGGAAGTGATCCCCTCCAGCGACAGATTCCACAGCTTCCAGTAATTCCACTTCGTCGCGCCCGCAGCGCGCGGGTCGCGATCATAGAGCACCGCCTTGGCCGGGAAGCCGACCCAGGCGAAGACGCCCTTCATGAAGCGATGCCGCTCGCGCAGCTGACACACCGCATCGACGGCCTTGCGGCTCATCAGGCGGAAATCGCCGGTATTCTCCGGCAGGCGCACCGCGCCGAGACGGCTCATCAGCTTGTAGAACGCCCCGGCGGTCGCTTTCTTGACCAGCCCCTCGCCATGGCGCAGGCGGCGCTTGGCATAGACGACGTCATAGCCCTCGCGCCAGCCGGCGATCAACTCGCCGATCAGCTCCGGCGGGTCCTGAAGGTCGGCGTCGATGACGACGACGGCATCGCCGGCTGCCGCATCGAGGCCCGCTGTCAGCGCGATCTCCTTGCCGAAATTGCGCGACAGGTCGACGATGGTGGTGTTGGGGTGACGCTCGCGGATCTTGTGCATCAGGTCGAGCGTGCCATCGCTCGAGCCGTCATTGACCAGCACCACCTCGAACGCCTGACCGATCTCGTTCATTGCCTTGCGCACCCGCCGGTGAAAGGCGGGGAGCACTTCGACCTCGTTATAGGCGGGACAGACGATGGACAACAGCGCCGGACGGTCGCTGTCGCGCGGGACCGGGACGGGCTGTGCGGATGGTTTTTGTTCAAACATGGTTAATCACTCTTAAGCATTTCCTGACGCACCCGGATGATTGACCGGGATAAGCCTTTGTTCATCATGTTCCGATAAAAACCCTAAAGATGTATTCACGGATCAGGAACATTCCCGCCCCCGAGGGCACGCTGGTTGCGACACCGCAACGCGTCTTTCTCGTCAGTCTCGTCATGCTGGCGGTGTCCTACGCCGTCTATGCGCAGGCGATCATGACATCGGACCAGCTTAACCTGCCGCAGGGCCCGCCCGTGGGCGGCGATTTCGTCGCCTTCTGGGGATCGGCCCGCGCGGTGATGGACGGGATGGCGGCGGATATCTATCAGCCTGCGGCCTATGAGGCCTATCTGATGGACAATGCCATGCCGCGCGAGCGCTTCGGCCTGACATGGCAATATCCGCCTACATATTATTTCTTCATCCTGCCGCTGGCCCTGCTGCCCTTCATGCCCGGCTATGTCCTGTGGACCGGCGGGACGTTCGCGATGTTCCTCGCAACCATGCGCGGCAGTCTGAAACTGCCCTGGACGGGCGTGTTGCTGATCGCGGCGATCCCGGTCTGTTTCAACGCCGTCATCACCGGCCAGAACGGGTTTCTCACCGCGACATTGCTTGTGGTCGCCGCAGCCATGCCGGACAAGCGGCCGATCCTTGCAGGGATCTGCGCCGGTCTGCTGACCTTCAAGCCTCAGTTGGGCGTGCTCTTGCCCTTCGCCTATCTCGCCGCCGGGTGCTGGCGCGCCTTCTTCACCGCGGGTATCACGGCGGTGCTGCTTTTTGCCGCCTCTGTCGGCGCGTTCGGGTGGGAGACCTGGGAAGCGTTCTTCCACGGCCTTGCCGGTGTCGGCGATGGCGTTTCGCGCTCGATCTATCCGCTGCAGAAAATGCCGACCGTCTTTGCCGCGCTCGCCAAGTCCGGCGTGCCGCGCGAAGCCGCGATGGCGCTGCAGCTCGTCTCGCTGATTGCGGCTGTCGGCCTCGTCTCGTGGACCTGGCGGCGCATCAGGGACAGTGAGATGCGCGCGGCAATCCTGTGCGCCTGCGTCTTTCTGTGTACGCCCTATGCCTATTATTACGAGATGACGATTCTCGTCTTCCCGGCGGTCGTGCTGGTGCGCCGGGCGATGCAATCCGGGCTGATGCGGCTGGAGGAAGCAGGGCTGATCGCCCTGTGGGCGCTGCCGATCTTCCTGCCCGGCCTGTCGAAATATGCTGGCGCCCAGCTGTGGCTGGCGACGGTGCTGATCCTGCTGGCGCTGCTCATTCGCCGCGCCCTGCCAGAGCTGATGCCGGAGCCGAGGCAGACCGGCAATGTCGCAGCCTGACACCTCCCTCACGGACCGGCTCTGGGCGCTGACCAGCGACGCGGGCCGATTGCGCCGGGTCTCCATCGTGCTGGCGCTGTTGTTCGCCGCGATCCTCGCCGCCGATACGCTGCTCGCCGATGGCAGCGTCAACATGCGCGGCGAGCATCTGGGCGGCGATTTCCTTGCCTTTCACACAGCAGGGGAGATGGTGCTGGAGGGCCGCGCCGTCGATGCCTGGGACGCCGCGCGTTTCGAAGCGGCACTGCAAGAGAGAGAGCCTGCCATCGAATGGTATGGCCTGACATGGCAATATCCGCCTGCGGCCTATTTCCTCGTCACGCCGTTTGCACTGCTACCCTACAAGGTCGCCTATTGGGCCTGGATGCTGGCGGGGCTTGCCGTCTTCTGGGGCTGTTTCCGGGCCGCCTTCGGGGACAGAATCGAAGGCAAGGCCGCGCCGCTGCTGATCCTCGCCTCGCCGATCATTCTCGTCACGCTGGTACAGGGCCAGAACACGCTGTTTTTCGGCGGCATGCTGATGATCGCTGCCGCCCTGCCCGGCCGTCGGCCTGTGCTGGCTGGGCTTGCCGCCGCGGTGCTGACGATCAAGCCGCAGCTCGGCCTGCTCATCCCGGTCGCCTATCTTTTCGGCGGTCACTGGAAAGCGTTCGGTTGTGCCGCCACCTTCTCGCTCGCCCTGTCCGGCCTTGCAACACTTGCCTTCGGGATCGAGAGCTGGAGCGCCTTTGCCGGCGCTGTCAGCCGTGTCGAGGCCGACATGGCCGGCGGCGGGTCGCTTTATCCGTTCAACCGCATCATCAGCCCCTATGGTGCATTGGGCGCCCTCGGCGTGCCCCATGGCATTGCGCTGTCCGTTCATATGCTGACGGTGCTGGCCCTTGCGGCCCTCGTCGCGCTCGCCTGGCGCAGCACCGCGCCGATGCAGGCGAAAGCCGCGCTGCTGATCCCGGCGACGCTGCTGTGCTCGCCTTATGCCTATTATTACGAGATGGTGCCGATGCTGTTCTCCATCGCCGTCATGATCTCGATGACCGGCATACGGAATCTGAACGCGCCGGAGCGCTGGTGGCTGATGCTGAGCTGGCCACTGGTTCTCTACCTGCCCCTGGTGCAGGGCGCCGTGCCGGTGCAGTTCGGCTTTGTCATCACGGCGAGCCTCGTCGCTCTGATCGCCATACGGCTCAAGTCCGCCAGCGCAGCTGCGCCGGCTCCAGCGTATTGACGAAATCGCGGCCCTGCTCGCGTGCTTCCGTCCATTCCCGCTTCAGCTTCAGATACCATTTGGCGAGCATGTCCGGATCGTCGACATACATCATCGCCGGCTGTTCGCGCTCGATATTCTCCGCCTGCTGAGAAAGGATTTTGCCGTCCTGGCTCAGGAAGGTGCGTGCCAGCGGCATGAAGAACGGCCTGGCGATGGTTAGCAGCGCCATGTCCCACCAGACCAGATGGTTGATGACGCTCTCGCCGTCTTTCGTCGGCGTGATCGCGGTGAAGGACAGGATGGTGTGCTTTTCGTTGCGGATCGTCTCATAGCGCAGGCCGGGCAATTCGAACTCGATCTCCGTGGTCGGATTGCCGCCGATGATGCGATAGGCGCGGCCATTCTTTGACGGCGGATGCGCCTTCATGCGGAAGCCGCGCGCCGTCGGCTCATAGTCCTTGACCTTCTCGCTCGCCTCGGCCGGGTTGCGCCAGAACCATTGCTGGTGAACGAAGGGCGTGTGCGCCGGATCGACGAGGCCGATCACCGCCTCATCGTAAGGCCCTTTCGCCGGCACGGTGACGACCATTTTCGGCGCATCGCCGACGGCGGTTGCCAGCTGCGGCGGTGCGATCACCGGCGCGCCGTCGAAGCGCTTCAGGTCAGCGGGCATGTAGATCCAGACCGTGCCCTTTTCCTCATGCAGCGGGAAACGCGCGGTCTTCATGTTCGACACGGGGAAAGTGCTCGTCTCCGACAGGGCCGGGATTTTCGCGCAGACGCCGTCGGACGTCTTCATGCGCCAGCCATGATAGGGGCATTCCAGCGCGGTCTCGCCGCCCTCCTCCACCTGCCGCCCGGCGGACAGGGGCGCGGCGCGGTGCGGGCAGACATCGCGCAGGGCGAAGACACTGCCCTTCGCATCGCGGCCGATCACCACCGGCACGCCGCAATAGAAGCGCCGCTCCATCTTGCCGGGCTTCAGCTCGGCGGACAGGCACGCGAAGTACCAGATATCTTTCAGCAAATCGGTCATGACACAGGCTTACAGCGCCCTTTAGCGGGCCGCAAGACAAGGCGCGAGACGGGCGAAACAGGCCGAGGCCTACTCGTCCATCTTCAGCGCCTTGATGAAGGCTTCCTGCGGGATGTCGACCCGGCCGAACTGGCGCATCTTCTTCTTGCCCGCCTTCTGCTTGTCGAGCAGCTTGCGCTTGCGGCTGGCGTCGCCGCCATAGCATTTCGCGGTCACGTCCTTGCGCATGGCGGCGATGGTCTCGCGCGCGATGACGCGCCCGCCGATCGCGGCCTGGACCGGGATCTTGAACAGATGGCGCGGGATCAGGTCCTTCAGCTTCTCGCACATGGAGCGGCCACGGGCCTCCGCCTTGTCGCGGTGAACGATGATCGACAGCGCATCGACCGGCTCGTCATTGACGAGGATCTGCATCTTGACGAGATTGTCCGTGCGGTAACCGATGATCTGGTAATCGAAGCTGGCATAGCCCTTGGTGATCGACTTCAGCCGGTCATAGAAATCGAACACGACCTCGTTCAGCGGCAATTCATAGACGACCATGGCGCGCGCGCCGGCATAGGTCAGGTCCTGCTGGATACCGCGCCGGTCCTCGCACAGTTTCAGCACGCCGCCGAGGAACTCGTCCGGCACCAGGATCGTCGCCTTGATCCACGGCTCCTCGAGGTGATCGATCTTGACCGGATCCGGCATGTCGGCGGGGTTGTGCAGCTCCTTCATCGTGCCGTCGGTCAGGTGCATGTGATAGACGACGGACGGCGCCGTGGTGATCAGGTCGATATTGAATTCGCGCTCGATCCGTTCGCGGATGATTTCCAGATGCAGCAGGCCGAGAAAGCCGCAGCGGAAGCCGAAGCCGAGCGCGGCGGAGGTTTCCATCTCGTATTCGAAGCTGGCATCGTTGAGGCGCAGCTTGCCGATGGCGTCGCGCAGATCCTCGAACTCGGATGAGTCGACGGGGAACAGGCCGCAGAACACGACCGGCTGGGACGGACGGAAGCCGGGCAGCGGTTCTGCTGCCGGGCGGCGATCCTCGGTGACCGTGTCGCCCACGCGGGTATCGGCCACTTCCTTGATCGAGGCGGTGAGATAGCCGATCTCGCCCGGGCCCAGAACCTCGGCATTGGTGCGTTTCGGATTGAACGTGCCGATCTGGTCGACCGTATAGGCAACGCCCGCCCGCATCATGCGGATCTTCATGCCTTTTTTCAGCTGACCGTCGATGATCCGCACCAGGACGACGACGCCGAGATAGGAATCATACCATGAATCGACCAGCATCGCCTTGAGCGGCGCCTTCAATTCGCCGACAGGCGGCGGCAGCCGCGTGACGATCGCCTCGAGCACCTTGTCGATACCGAGACCGGATTTGGCCGAGATCTCCACCGCGTCGGAGGCGTCGAGCCCGATCACATCCTCGATCTGTTCCTTGACGCGGTCGACATCGGCGGCCGGCAGGTCGATCTTGTTGAGCACCGGCACGATCTCGTGGTTGACCTCGATCGCCTGATAGACGTTCGCGAGCGTTTGCGCCTCGACACCCTGCGAAGCGTCGACGACCAGCAGCGAGCCTTCGCAGGCGGCGAGCGAGCGGTTGACCTCATAGGCAAAGTCGACATGGCCCGGCGTGTCGATCAGGTTGAGCGTGTATTCATGGCCGTCCCGGGCGGTATATTTCAGCCGCACGGTCTGCGCCTTGATGGTGATGCCACGCTCTTTTTCCAGATCCATATTGTCGAGCACCTGCTCGGACATTTCACGGTCGCTCAACCCGCCGGTGACCTGGATCAGCCGGTCGGCCAGTGTCGACTTGCCGTGGTCGATATGCGCCACGATGGAGAAATTACGGATACGGGACTGGTCAAGAATGCTCATAGAGGCAAGGCTATAGCGGCCTTGGCCCGTTCCCACAATCGCCATTATTGCCGCGCCCGAGGGGCGGCAAGGGGCACCTCCAGCCATTGCAACGGGGTAGATTGCGAGGGGAAGCTGTTATTGCTAACATTGACGCGAGGGACGCCGCAAAGAGCAAGATGTCCCCGGGGAAACAACAGGAGGGACAAGATGCGTTTTTTCCGTACTCTATCTGCACTTCTGGCTGCCGGCATGATGTCGGTCGCCGGCATAGCCGCGTCGGCCCAGGTCGAGGGCGAGGACGAAGCCTCGATCAACGAAGCCTTTGCCGCGATCATGGCCTCGATGCCACGCGATGGTGACCTGATCATGGTGCCCTGGGCCAGTGCGCTCGGCACCAATGGCGTCGAGTCGGCCGACCTGATCGACGACCTGGACGTGCCGGGGCACAAGGCCCTGCGCGTCACCGCGACGAAGAAGGCCAATAACTGGGATGCAAACGTCATCTCCCCGATCGGGCCGGCCGTGGAGAAAGGCGACCTTCTCGTCGTCGTCTATTACGCCAAGCTCGTCGAGGGCGATGCGCAGCTGCCCTACAATGTCGTGCAGATGAACGATGCGCCGTATACGTCGGTCATCCAGTCAAGCGACACGCTGAACGATGAATGGAATGTCTACATCATCCAGGGCAAGGCCGCGAAAGCCTATGGCCAGAACACGCTGAACCTGCAATTCCATCTCGGCAATGCCGACCATACTGTCGATTTCGGCCCGGTCTTCATGTTGAATCTCGGCAAGTAGGCCACACGGAGCGTATAGTAAAAAGCCCGGCTCATGGCCGGGCTCTTTACGCTCAGGGAGCCGAAACTCACCCGGCCTGCTTCTTCAGCAGATCGCGGATTTCCTCCAGCAGCATTTGCTCCTTGGGCGGCTCGAGCTGGGCCGGGGTTTCTTCCTCTTCCTTTTCGACCAGGTCGCGCAGCCGGTTGACGGCCTTGACGAGGATGAACACGGCAAAGGCCACGATCACGAAGGCGATGAGATTGTTGATGAACAGGCCATAGTTCAGGGTCGGCGCACCAGCCTCCTGCGCTTCGATGAGCGAGGCATAGTCGCCACCGGCAAGCGGCACGAACAGGTCGGTAAAGTCGACACCGCCGAGCAGCATGCCGATCGGCGGCATGATGATGTCGTCGACCAGCGACTTGACCACCGTGCCGAAGGCAGCACCGATGATGATGCCGACCGCCATGTCGATCATGTTGCCCTTGACGGCAAATTTCTGGAATTCCTTAAGCATTGTTTTCCCTTTCCTCGCCAGTCGCACGGCAAACCGGCATCTGCCCCGGCCGCCCTCATGCGCCCGTCGGAGGGAAACTATGTCTGTTTCAGTAAAACTTAAAGCGCTTTAAGGGCTGACTCAGGATGTATAGCCCGGCCCGCAGCGCGCTGCGGCGGCCATCTCGCCGGTCTCTGCATCCTGCAGGAAGACGGCGCATGGCTGGCCCCGGGCGCCTTCCGGCATGGTGAAGCCGATCGTGCCGGTCTCGCCCGGCTCGACCTCATCGACCTTGATCAGGGTATGAACGACATTGGTGTAGGACAGCTTCTTGCCCGCATTCTTGCCGCCCTTCACATCGACGCTGACAGGCTGTTCATGCCAGCTGACGAAAACAAGGCTGGCCGCATGGCCGGGACCGGTGCGCGGCAGGGTGATGGTCAGCCCGTCGCGCCCGGACGGGATCACGGCAAGGGCGGGAACGGCCAGGGTCTCATCGAGGGTCGCGGCCAATGTCGACAGTTTCTCGCCATCCAGCGCCTTGATGCCGTTGACGACGATCTGCGGTGTGTAAAGCCAATGGGCGTCCAGCGTGTCGACATAGTGTTCCTGGCGCTCGTCGAACGCCTTGTGGGCCAGCGTGTCGCGCCAGCCGAAATAATCCCAATAGGTCACGGGAAGCGTCAAGGCCAGAACATCGGGGCGGCTGGCGATGATCCGCAGATTCTCATCTGCCTGCGGAGAATTGGGGCATGACTGGCTGGTGTAGAGTTCCACGATTTTCAGGCCCGCACCGGAGGAGGCGCCCGGTGACAGTTGCGCAAGCGCAGCCGGGCCCGCCACGAAAACCACGGCGGCGCTGAGAAGGACGGAGAGTCTGGACGCGAAAAACTGCAACATGCCTCTCTTGTCCCACGACGCGGCACGAATTGCATCTCAAACTGCCGTGAGCAAAAGGCCCTATTTGGGCCGCAATCGAAAAGGCCGCCCCGAAACGGGACGGCCTTTAATCTGGGTTAAGATAATCGCTGCGCTTACGCCGCCAGCTTGCGGATGACGTAGTGCAGGATGCCGCCATGGCGGAAATAGTCGAGCTCGTCGGCAGTATCGATGCGGGCGAGCATCTCGACGGATTTCTCCGTGCCATCTTCCATGATAATCTTCGCCGTCAGCGTCTGTTGCGGTTCGAGCGTGTCGATGCCGTCGATCGAGACCTTCTCCTTGCCGGTCAGGCCGAGGGATTTCCACGAATCGCCTTCCTTGAACTGCAACGGCAGGACGCCCATGCCGACCAGGTTGGACCGGTGGATACGCTCGAAGCTCTCCGCAATCACCGCCTTAACGCCGAGCAGGATCGTGCCCTTGGCCGCCCAGTCGCGCGATGACCCGGTGCCATACTGGGCGCCGGCGAAGACGACCAGCGGCGTGCCGTCGGCCTTGTATTTCATCGCGGCGTCATAGATCGGCATTTCCTCACCGGTCGGCGCGTAGATCGTCACGCCGCCTTCGGTGCCCGGCACCATCTGGTTCTTGATGCGGATATTGGCGAAGGTGCCGCGCATCATCACTTCGTGGTTACCGCGGCGCGAGCCATAGGAGTTGAACTCCCGGATCGGCACCTGATGCTCCTGCAGGTAGAGACCTGCCGGGCTGTCGGCCTTGATCGCACCGGCGGGCGAGATGTGGTCGGTGGTGATGGATTCGCCGAACAGGGCGAGAATGCCGGCGCCCTCGATATTGTTGACGGGCTTGGGTTCTGCGTCCATGCCCTCGAAATAGGGCGGGTTGGCGACATAGGTCGATTCCGGCCACGAATAGGTTTCCGAACCGCCCGCGGGGATCTGTGCCCAGCGCTCGTCACCCTTGAACACGTCGCCATAGCGCGAGGCGAACATTTCCGGCGTCACCGCGCCGCGCACGACCTCGGCGATTTCCTTGTTCGATGGCCACAGATCCTTCAGATAGACGTCATTGCCGTCCTTGTCCTTGCCGAGCGGATCGGTGGTCAGGTTGACATTCATCGACCCGGCCAGCGCATAGGCGACGACCAGCGGCGGCGAGGCGAGGAAGTTCGCGCGCACATCCTGCGAGATCCGGCCCTCGAAATTGCGGTTGCCCGACAGCACGGAGGCAACGGCGAGATCGTTCTCGTTGATCGCGTTGGAGATCGGCTCCGGCAGCGGACCGGTATTGCCGATACAGGTGGTGCAGCCATAGCCGACGAGATCGAAGCCGAGAGCGTCAAGATCGTCCTGCAGGCCGGCACGCTCGAGATAGTCGGTCACGACCTGCGAGCCCGGGGCGAGAGAGGTCTTGACCCAGGGCTTGACCGTCATGCCCAGCTCGTTGGCCTTGCGGGCCAAAAGGCCGGCGGCGATGAGTACGGACGGGTTCGATGTGTTGGTGCATGACGTGATCGCGGCAACGACGACATCGCCATGGCCGAGGTCGAAATCCTCGCCCTTGACCTCGAAGCGCTTGGCGGCCTCGTCGGCCTTGCCATATTCCTTGTCGAGAGCTTTGGCGAAGCCTTTCGGGCCGTCTTCCAGCAACAGGCGGTCCTGCGGGCGTTTCGGGCCGGCAATGGACGGGCGGACGTCGTCGAGGTTCAGTTCAAGCGTATCGGTGAAGACCGGGTCCGGCGTGTCGGTCGTGCGGAACATGCCCTGTTCCTTGGCATAGGCTTCGACGAGGGCGATGCGGTCGGCATCGCGGCCGGTGGCCTTGAGATATTTCAGCGTCTCGGAATCGACCGGGAAGAAGCCGCAGGTCGCGCCATATTCCGGTGCCATGTTGGAGATCGTCGCCTGGTCTTCGAGCGTCAGATTGTCGAGGCCGGTGCCGTAGAATTCGACGAACTTGCCGACGACGCTCTTTTCACGGAGCATCTGGGTCACGGTGAGCACGAGGTCGGTCGCCGTCGCGCCTTCCGGCAGGCGGCCGGTCATCTTGAAGCCGATGACCTCCGGGATCAGCATGGAGACGGGCTGACCGAGCATGGCCGCTTCCGCCTCGATGCCGCCAACGCCCCAGCCGAGGACCGACAGGCCGTTGACCATGGTGGTGTGCGAGTCGGTACCGACCAGCGTATCGGGATAGGCAAAGGTCTCGCCATCCTTGTCCGCCGTCCAGACCGTCTGGGCGAGATATTCGAGATTGACCTGGTGGCAGATGCCGGTGCCCGGGGGGACGACGCGGAAATTGTCGAACGCGCCCTGGCCCCATTTCAGGAAGGTGTAACGCTCTGCATTGCGCTCATACTCGACTTCCACGTTCTTGGCGAAGGATTGCGGCGTCCCGAAATAGTCGACCATGACCGAGTGGTCGATGACGAGGTCGACCGGGGCGAGCGGGTTGATCTTCTCCGCGTCATAGCCCAGATTCTTCATCGCGTCGCGCATCGCGGCAAGGTCGACCACGGCGGGCACGCCGGTGAAGTCCTGCATCAGCACGCGGGCCGGGCGATAGGCGATCTCGACCTTGTTGTCGCCGCCATTTTTCAGCCAGTCGCCGAACGCGTCGATATCGGCGGTGCGGACCGTGCGGCCGTCCTCGAAGCGCAGCAGGTTCTCGAGCAGCACCTTCAGCGAGAAGGGCAGCCGCGAGACGTCGCCGATCTTCCCGGACACGGCCTTGAGCGAATAATAGCTGTATTTCTTGCCATTGACGTCGAGCGTCTTCTTGGCGCCGTATGTGTCCTGACCTGGCGTCATCTAGGGCTCCTTTTCTCTCGTGGGAACCGGGGCTGCACGGGCAGCCGGCCGGTTTGTCTGTCTGTAAGATATGGCGTGGTGATAGCTCAGGCCCAGCCGGGATTCAATGCGAGGAAACAGGAATTTGCACCGCCCGGCACAATGGGCTAGCAGATGATGCCATGAGCGAGCACGACAAGACCCCGAAAGCAGACAATTCCCGCAGAAAAGTCCAACTGATGATGGACGATGCCGAGATCGAGGCGATCGACGCCTGGCAATTCGCCCATCGCGTGCCGACACGGGCCAAGGCGATCCGCGCATTGATCCGACGGGCGCTGGACGCCGATACGGCACACGCCGCTCCCTCCCGCGACGAACAAGCCTGAACCCGCGAGCAGAAATGGTTCCATCGCGCGGAACCAAATCCCCGTGAGTTTGTTTGATTGCTTATCCTTCCATGCAGGCAAAATCAGTGCAGGCAACATCGAACAAGGGGGAAGTCGGGTGGGGCAGACAATTTTGAACAGACTTGCCGTTGCCGGTTTTTCGATCGCAGCACTGGGTGCCGCCTGCCCGGCATGGGCGGCGAATACGCAGGCCCAGACGATCCGCGAACTGCAGTCGCTGTCGCTGGAACAGCTCGGCCAGATCGAGGTGACATCGGTCGCCAAACATGCAACGCCGTTGAGCAGGGCCCCCGCGGCGATCTATGTCATCACGAGCGAGGATATTCGCCGGGCCGGTGCCAACAGCATCCCCGAAGCGTTGCGCCTTGCCCCGAACCTTCTGGTCGCGCAGGCCAATTCCGCCCTGTTTGCGATCTCCGCGCGGGGCTTCAACTCCTATGAATCCTCCAACAAGCTGCTGGCGATGATCGATGGCCGGTCGATCTATACCCCGCTGCATGGCGGGGTGTTCTGGGACCAGCAGCAATTGCTGATGGCCGATGTCGAGCGCATCGAGGTGATCAGCGGCGCCGCCGGCACGCTGTGGGGGGCGAACGCGTTCAATGGCGTCATCAACATCATCACCAAATCCGCCGCCGAGACCCAGGGCGGCCTCGCCGTCGCCAGGGCGGGCATCGTCGACAGCGATCTGTCGGTGCGCTATGGTGGCCGGCTGGGCGAGAACACCGCCTGGCGCGCCTATGGCATGGCGATCGACCGGGGCGAGACCAACCGCCCGGATGGTGAGGGCCGGGGTGATGGCTGGGACGGGCTGCAGGGCGGCTTGCGGCTCGACTGGTCGGGTACCGGTTCCGAGGTCTCGCTGCATGCGGATGTTTTCGAATTCGAGCAGGCCGCCGACCTGATCGTCAAGGGCCGCAGCGTGATGGGGAAGTGGTCCACCGCGCTGTCGCCCGATACCGATCTCAACCTGCAGGCCTATTACGATGCCGTCGAGCGCAATTACCCGGTCCAGGAAGCGGGCGAGACCTCCGACCGCGACGAGCTTGAAACCGCCGATATCGAAGGCCGGATCGTGTCGCGGCAGGGTCGCCACACCGTCGTTGCCGGGGCCGGCCACCGCGTCACCGACGACCTGTTCGAAGTCCGCAATTTGAGCTTTTTCTATCTCGCCCCGGCCAGCGAAACGGTCGAGATCAGTAATGTCTTCATCCAGGACGAGATCGCCCTGAGCGAGGCGCTGAGCCTTGCGGCCGGCCTGAAATACGAGCATTCGAGCTTTTCCGGCGGCGAGCTTCTGCCGAGCATCCGGCTGGCCTGGCAAGTGTCCGACAGGGCCCTGCTCTGGTCATCGATCACGCGGGCCGTGCGCACGCCCTCGCGTGTCGATCGCAATATTGTCGGTGACGGCATCCTGGAACGCGCCGGTGATTTCGGTTCCGAGGAAGTCATCGCCTATGAGGCAGGCTATCGCGGCCACCCGACCGCAAACACGTCTTTGTCCGTATCCGTCTATTACAATGATTATGACGATTTGCGCGCCCTGATGAGGAGTGACTCTGGCCTGTTGCAATTCGGCAATGCGATGGAAGGGGCCGGTTACGGGCTGGAGGCCTGGGGCGACTGGCAGGCGACCGAGTGGTGGACCCTGTCCGCCGGCGCCAATTTCCTCGCCAAGGATCTCGACCTGAAGGAAGGCGGCACGACCTTCGCCATCCAGCAGCACCAGGGAACGGACCCGGACTATCAGTGGCAGTTGCGCTCGCATCTGGCGCTGTCGCCCGCTGTCAGTTTCGATGCCGGACTGCGCGGCGTCGACGATCTGGAATATGTCGGCATCGACGGCTATGTCGAGGCCGATGCCCGCCTGTCATGGGCGCTCAACGAGGACGTGGAATTGTCGCTGACCGCGCGGAACCTGCTCGATGACCAGCATCCGGAATCGGGCAGCCCCGGCCAGCGCGGCGAGATCAGGCGCGAGGTTCGCGCCGGACTGAGGGCCAGGTTTTGATCCCATTCCGGCATAAGGCGCTCTGGCTGTCATGCCTCACCGCCCTCGCCAGCATGATGCTGCCGGGTGACGCCAGGGCACAGCAGTCAGATCTTGAGACGGCGGTCAAGGCGACCTATCTCTACAAGCTCGCCCCGTTCGTCCAGTGGCCGGCGGATACCGGCGCCGACTATGCCATGACATCTGACCACGGCACGACATTCAATTTGTGCATTGCCGGGCGCGACCCCTTCGGCGCGTTGCTCGACGATGCGGTCAGGGGGCTGATGATTACGGACAGGCCGGTGATCGTGCGGCGCATGGGCGTGGTGCTGGACGGGGCGGGCTGCCATGTTCTGTATGTCTCGCCCGACGGCCGCCAGCCGGCAGAAGAGATCATCGAGCGGGTCCATGGCAAGCCGATCCTGACCGTCACCGATGGCAGCGACCGGCCGGCGGAGACCGGCATTATCGACTTTGTCGAACAGGACGGAAATATCCGGTTCCGCATCGACCTTGCCAAGGCCGAAGCCGGCAATCTCGCGATCAGCTCCAAGCTGCTCAGCCTCGCCGTATCGGTGGTCGAGGCGCCATCTGACGTGGAGCCAGCCCCGGCACAGACATCCCCGCCGGAGCCATCCCCGGTAGAACCAGCGGCGGGGGGGCCGCAGGAATGAAGTTCTGGAAACTGACCTTCCCCGCCGCCCTCGGCCTCGCGCTGCTCCTGATGCTGACAGGGGCGGCGTTCATGCTGTATGGCGAGCGCGCGTCAAGCGCCCAGAAGATCGACGAAGTCCGCATGCAGGCGGATATCCTGTCCGCCATCGTGCCGGCGGCACTCGCTTTTGACGACACCGAGGCGGCGATGGACTATCTCAACGCCCTGCGCGCCAACCCGGAAATCCGCGGCGCCGCCCTCTATGACGAGAATGATGTATTCTTTGCCGGATTCCGGCTTGGCACCTGGCAATATCCTGACAGTCCGCCTGCTGACGGCTATGTCCAGGAACAGGACCGCGTGATCGTGACGGCCCCTGTCGTGCAGGACGGGACACGGATGGGGACCGTCATCGTGCGCTCCGCGGCCGAACCCCTGGCTACGCGGATGATGCGCTATACCAGCATCATCCTCCTGTTCAGCATGGGCGTGCTGCTGCTCGGCGTCGTATGGCTCGCCACGCGGGCGCTGACCAGTGCCAACGCCACGCTCGCCGCGCGCGCCGACGACCTCACCCGCGCCAATGCGGAGCTGAAATCGCAGATCGAACAGCGCGAGCAGGCCGAGGAGGCCCTGCGCCAGTCCCAGAAGATGGAAACGCTGGGCCAGTTGACGGGCGGGATTGCCCACGATTTCAACAACCTCCTGACCATCGTGCTCGGCAATCTCGAACGGGTGATCCGTACCCTGACCGAGAAAGGCGAGACCCAGCTCGCAGAAACCGCGGAGAACGCCCAGCGCGGAGCGCGGCGCGCGGCCAGCCTGACCCAGAGCCTGCTCGCCTTTGCCCGGCGCCAACCGCTCGATCCGCGCTCGGTCGATATCAATGTCTTCGTCAACGAGATGTCGAGCCTGATGAAGCGGACCATGGGCGAGACGATTGCGATAGAGACGGTCATCGGAGCCGGCCTGTGGAAGGTGTGTGTCGACCCGAACCAGCTGGAAAGCGCCATCCTCAACCTCGCGGTCAATGCCCGCGATGCCATGCCCGAGGGCGGCAAGCTGACCATCGAGACGGCGAATGCCTATGTCGATCGCCAATATATCACCGATCACGCCGGACTAGAGATCGAGCCCGGCCAGTATGTGCTGCTGTGCATCAGCGACACCGGCACTGGCATGGACGAGGAGACGATCGAGAAGGCGTTCGAGCCCTTCTTCACCACGAAAGGCGTCGGCCATGGCACGGGGCTCGGCCTGTCGCAGCTATACGGCTTCGTCAAGCAATCCGGCGGGCATGTGAAGATCTACAGCGAGCGTGGCAATGGCACGACGTTCAAGCTCTACTTTCCCCGTCACATCCCCGCCGAGGACGAGGAACCGGTCCAGGAACGGCGCAAGGAAGTGCCGCGCGGCAATGGCGAACTGGTTCTCGTGGTCGAGGATGAGGACGATGTGCGTGCCCATACCGTGGCGCTGGTCGAGGAGCTTGGCTATCGCGCTGTCGATGCGCCGGATGGCAAGTCCGCGCTGGGCCAGCTCGACCGGCATCCGGAAATCGCATTGCTGTTTACCGATGTGGGCCTGCCCGATGGCATGAATGGCCGCCAGCTTTCGGACGAGGCCTGCTCGCGCCGTCCCGACCTGAAAGTTCTGTACACGACGGGTTATGCCCGTAACGCGATCATTCACGATGGCCGTCTCGACCAGGGCCTGCACCTTGTCACCAAGCCGTTCACCTATGAGGAAGCCGGCTTTGCGATGGAGGAGGCAATGCGCACAAAGACACAGGCACGGAAAATCCTGATCGTGGAGGATGAAGGCCTGATCCTTGCCGACCTCGTCATGCAGATGGAGGATTTCGGCATCCCCACGCTGGAAGCGGTCAACGGGAAGAAGGCGGAGGAAATCGCGCGGCGCGAGCGCTCGGCCCTGCGCGCCGTCGTCGTCGATCTCGGCCTGCCGGACATGCGCGGCGACGCGCTGACCGAGAAACTGCTGGCCATGGACCCGAGCCTGAAGATCGTCATCGCCAGCGGCTATGCCCCCGGCGAGGTGCGCACGAAATTCGCGGGAGACAGCCGCGTCACCTTCGTCGAAAAGCCCTATAACGCCAAGGCGCTGCTCGATGCCCTGAACATCAAGCCGGGTCGGTCCGCCTGAAGCGACATCAACCTGCCTTCAACTGGAATCATTTGAACGCAGAAAAGTTGATCGCTTCCAAAGTGTTAGAGCAGCTCCACTGCGTCCATCCGGACGCCAGGCTGCTCTAGGCTTTCTTCGCCTTGCGCTGCCTTTTTGGCTTGTCGGGCGTTGCGAGCGGCGCAGTCATCTTCTCGTACAGCATGAACAGGTGTTCAACCCTTTCCCGCTCGCTGTCGAAAGGTTTCTTGCGATAAAGGCGATCAACCAAGCGATCATTCTCCTGATGCGCCTTGCGAAGGTTTGCCGGCATCGCCTTCCGTGCCCGAGATGCCGTAGGGTGAGTAGGTATATTCCTCCTGCACCGCGCCCGAGGCATTGGTGACGGCAACCACAGAACCGAGGCGGTTCTGGTGTGCCCAGCTCTCGCAGCCGGACGAACAGCCCGCACCGGTATAGTCGATCATCAGGAGTGAGCCGGAGAAGCGAAAGGGGATGGGGCCCCTTTCGCCCGGCGAACATCGTCGACCGCCCCCGGCAGGCGCACATAGCGGCGCAACAGCGTGCCGGAGACGATGGGGTAGGTGCCATTATATTCCGCGATTTCCTGATCGCCGTGGTAATAGAACCGGCTCGACGTGCCCTGGGCACTTTTCAGCCTGCGCGTGCCGTCCGCGTAATACAGATAGGTCGCGACGAGGTTGTTATTCAAACGCGCTTGGCGCAGGACGTTGGACGCATCATAGGTATACGTCCACCCCTCCCCGTCATCGACCAGATTGCCATTGAGATCGTAGTCGAGAGACGCGCTGCCCACCGTCTGGTACTGGTTGAGGGCATTGACCGTATAGCTCTCATCCGGCGTGTTCGCCGCCGTCGGCATCCACAGGAAGGTCTCGTCGGAGACTGTTTCCGACAGGACCTGGCGTGCGCCATTATAGGTGTAGTCATAATCGAGGCTGGCACCGGAAAAGCCGAGATCCAGACCGGTCAGGTCGCCGCGCGCCGAAAAGCCATAATCGACTGTGGTGCCATTGCCATAGGCGATGGCATCGCGGCGCGACTGGCGGTCATAGGTCAATGTCGCCAGGCGCCGCCCGGCGCTGTTGCAGGGGTTGGAGGCATTGGCTGCCCCCTCCTCAGCACAGGTGACGCGATTCATCGCGTCATAGCCATAGGCGACCTTCCAGTTGTCCGGATAGGTCATCTCGATGAGATTCGACGCGGCGTCATAGAGGTAGGACACATTCATCGAGCCCGTGCCGCCGCCGAAATATTTCCGCACCGACAATCTCTCAGTAAATCGTCTGCTTACCTACAGAGTTCACCACCCATGTGCCAGAGGTGGCGTAGGTGAGGTGGATATATTTCTCCTACGCCACGCTAAAGGCGAGCGAGTGGTTCGCTGGAGCACTGCCTATTGAAAATTTCATGAAACTAAATGGAAACAGCTTAATAAATCAAATTTTACTTTCTATTAAAGAAATAAATAACCAACAATACGAAAACTATATATATCGTCACCGCACCCAATACATAAACTGCATTTTGCCTATTTATGTCCCCTGTAATTATAAAAATTACAGAAATGCAAAGCAAAATAAAGAAAGCAATAAATAATTCTCTAACTTTCATCTTCTATCCCGCAATTATTTCGATTCTTCTTTACTTCGTATGTTGCCGTCATCATCCCTATAATAAGGAGGCCATTCGGAGCATGTAACGCCCCATTCGCAACTATCTCCGTTTGGCTCAAATCGATAAGTATCATCGCCATTATTCACATAGTTTCCTAGCGGTATGATGATAGGGTTTTCGGACACAACCCTACTTTCCTCACCATAAGCCTTACTTGTATTCATAGCCTCTTGGATCAAATCTGCAAAGGCTTGTGCTGTACCCCCTAGAACGCCTGCAGCCTGCTCACCCTCTCGGCCGGCAGAAGCAAATGCCTTTCCCAAACCTCCTGCAATTCCGCCAGTCGCCGCACCTAAAAGGACAGCAGTTGCAGTTGACCCACCTGTTCCCAAGTTATTTATTGCTCCTGCGATGCCCCCTGCCACCATGCCTGTAAATGCCCCCCCGGTAACACCTGCAGCTGTGAGTCCACCCGCCACAAAACCTTTACCCGCACCAGAAAGAACCGCGCCAGTTACTTCCAAGGGACCCTTACCATTCTTAATCGCAGTAACTCCGCTAATAAAACCGCCATATGCTGCCCCGATACAAGCACCCAACAAAATTGGATGCTGTATGCATTTTCCTGTTGGATCAACGAACGACAAAGGATCATTCCCGACATACGCATACAGGTTCATCTGATCGCCATACCCGATCGGGTCGGTCTGGAGGAAACGGCCCAGCTCCGGTGAGTAATACCGCGCCTTGTAGTAATAGAGCCCGGTTTCGGGATCGAGCTTCTGGCCGGTGAAGCGGAACGGGAAGCCGGTATCGCCTTCCGTGCCTGAGATGCCGTAGGGTGAGTAGGTATATTCCTCCTGCACCGCGCCGTTCGGCACGCGAGTGATTCACCGGATCACTCGCCTGGCGCCTCACCATCGCTGACGGCAACCACAGAGCCGAGACGGTTCTGGTGCGCCCAACTCTCGCAACCGGTTGAACAGCCCGCGCCGGTATAGTCGAGCATCAGGAAGGTCTCGTCCGCATAGTAGAGAGATAGGTGGCGACGAGGCTGCCGCGACTGGGGGATGTCCATCTGTCCGGGAAAATGCCGCGGGCTAGATATCCGCATCGATCAGGCGGCGCTCGCGCTGCAGCCGGACCGCTTCGTCGCTCATGTTCCGGGCGATGAATTCCATCACCGAGACATCCTCGCCGAGCAGGTCGATGACGATGTCCTGTATCTGCCACTGGCTGCGCGGCGCGAACCGCCTGTCGCTCGTCTCCAGCCCGCCCGGCCGGAACGGCAGATGCCCGGTATGGCTGGTATAGGCATGGGCCTTCATGCCGGATGCCCAGGGCGCGCTATCGGCCTCAGGCAATGAAACCTCCGCAAGCTGATAATATGTGCCGATGCTCTCGGTGCCGTGCATACCGTCCATCGCTTCGGCGTCGAGAAAATTGACGAAAAGCTGTGTCGTCTCGCCCGGCGCGCGTTCCAGCGAGGCCGGGATCGAGCCATAGGGCGCGATGTGGCGGGCATAGGTGACGGTCCAGTCGCGCACCGGCATTTTCAGGCAGGGAACGATGATGTCGCGGCGCTGCTGGAATTTGCGCAACAGCTGCATCGGCGAGGCGTTGGACCCGGCGGCGACAATCGGGGTGAGCCGGTCTAGCGCCATGTCGGCATGGGCGGTGCGGTGGACGACATCGCCGAGCGTGCGCTGGATGCCGCGATGGTGGACGATCCACGCCATCATGTCAGACGATGCCGTATCGGCCAGCGCCATGGCATGGCCATCGACATAGACATAGGAACCGCCGGGCACCGCAAACGGATAGGACAGGGCGAAATTGATGTCGCGCGGATCGACGCGGCGGAAGTCGTCAGTGGTATAGGCCATGCGGCCAGTCTATAGCGTTTCCCGGTGAAGGGGAAACCGGTTCACCGTCAGGTCAGGCCGATATCCTGATGCGCCTCGCCCTCGAGGATGAACGACGCCGCCTCGAAGGATGGCGGGCCGAACCGGCCGGCCTGTCCGTTGGAAAAGCCATAGGGCTCGGTCGGGACGCCGATGAGATTGGTGTCGAGTTTGCCATTGCCGTTGACATCGTGAAACGCCTTGATCGCATAGGTGCCGGGGGGCAGATCCTCGAGTGTGACCTCGATCCTCGCGCTGTCGGCGGCCCGGCTGAGGCCGCGCAAAGGCTCATTCGCCTGCCAGCTGTCCGCATCGGCAAACAGGCTGACCAGCACCTCGCCGCCGGTCCCGGCCAGCATGAAACTGACGGACAGCCTCGCGGCGGCGTCCTCATCCCCCGCCCGTGACGGGCTTGTCCCGGCATCTTGGATGGATGGCGCATTGCTGCCCGGATTGGCCACCGCAACGACGGCGGGGTCGCGCGCCATGCCATTGCAGCCTGCCAGAAGGCCGGTGGCGGCCAGAGAGGCGATCGCTTTCGTCAGGGTCATGAGGGTCATCGGCAGGTCTCCTTCTCTGTCTCTGGCTGGCTCGGGCCCGCTGTCCCGAACCATGATGAACCTAACAGATGAGAGACCGAAACGCTCCTGCCATCGACAGGGCAGACCTGCATTGACCCTGCCCCGCTAGATCAACCTGCCTTCAAATGGAATCATTTGAAGGCAGATAAGTTGATCGCTTCCAAGTGTTAGAGCAGCTCCTCTGCGTCCATCAGGCCGCAGGCTGCTCTAGCCCATCACCCAGGTGCCGTGGAGCGGAATCGGGATCACATAAGGCAGCCGCCACAGGGCGAGCGGGCCGTGATCGATATGGTCGCCATCGAACAGGGAAACGAGCGAGCGCCCGCGCGCCGCGTCGAACTGGGTGCCGATCAGCCACGTCTTCCCGTCCGCGCCCGGGATCACCACATGCTCGCCCAGCAGCGTGTCCGCCTCGGCGGACCAGCTTGCAGTGATATCGCCATCGGCGCCGCGCGCGAACAGCGTGTTGGCCATCGAGGTGTCACTCACCCGGCCCGTGAACCAGGAACGCGCCCTGCTTTCGGCCTCAGCCGGATGGAAGACCGGGAACTCACCCTGCAGGCCGGTTGCTGTCACCGCGGTGCGGCCATTTGCATACAGAACGATATCCTCGATCCTGGCATGCTCTGTATCGGCAAAGGTCTTGCCGGTCATGATGTCGCGCGCACCCTGCTCGACAAAGCTAGAATCATCATAGCGGCAGGCCGACAAACGAATGGTGCCGTCGGCCTCTTCCCAGCCATTGAAATGGTGGAACTGAAACGCCGCCGGCAGTTCATGCCGCCGCACGATCGAGAAATCCGCCTTGGCGATGACGATATAGTCGCGCGGGGCGTCGCCGTTCCAGGTGAAGCGGTCGATATAGCTCCCGTCCCCCCCGCCCTCGTTCAGGCCGGGAATGGTCAGGGGCGGGAAGCCGAGAACCAGATGGTTCTCTGTCGCGATGAAATCGTGGATCATGCCATGGGGCATGTCCTGCAAGAGTTTGAAACGATTGAGCGATCCATCCGCATTGAGATGATAGAGGATGATCGTGCCGGTGAAGGCGACATGGCCGAAATTCCAGATCGTGCCATCGGCCGCGACGCGCGGATGGGCCGAGAACGGTACGCCTTCCAGCCCCTCGCCCAGCACCTTCCTGCCGCGCGTTGCCAGCGTCGCCGGGTCGAGCGCATAGGCAGAGCCGCCCTCCCACAGCGCCAGCAAATCGTCGCCGGCATTGAGCACAGAGATGTTGGCGACATTCATCGTATCCGGCCCGGTTACCGGCTTGTGGTTCTCCGGCATGGTACCGAAGGCGGGATAGAGCAGCTTGCCCGCCTCGCGCTCCTCGAGATATTTCTCGGTCTCGACATAGCGCCCGCGATGGGCCATCGCCCCGTCCGCGAAGGAAAAGGCATGGACCATGCCGTCGCCATCGAACCAGTGGGTGTAGCGCTGGCCGCCCCGGCCATGGCCGGCCGGACCATTGAGATAATAGGTTCCCTTCAGCCCGGCGGGCACGGTGCCGGAGACCAGCGCCACGTCGCGCGTGTCGTAGCCCGCATCGGGCGCGCTTTGCACCCCGAGACCGAACCGGTCCGGCGCTGCCAGCGCCCGGCCCATCAGCCCGCCCGGCAAGGCGGCCGTCAGGCCGGCCCCGGCGCCGGATTTCAGGGCAAGATCGAGCAGGCGCCTGCGGGTCATGATCGTATCCGTCATCTCTGGCTCCCTTCCCGCTCAATCGATATTCATCATGTGGATCGTGGTGCCCGGCGTCACGTCGAACGCGGCGGCGGCAAAATCCGGGGGGCCGAAATTGCCGGCGGCATTGTTGGAGAAGGCGAAGGGCTCGGACGGAATGCCCATGACATTGGTGTCCATCTCGCCATTGCCGTTGAGGTCATGAAACGCCTTGACGGCGTAGAGGCCGGGCTCCAGCCCGTCGACCATGATGATGACCGGCGACGCGGTGACCTGTTCGGCGAACCCGGCGATCTGGGGCGCCGTGCCGTTCCAGCCGGCCTCGTCGACCAGGGTCACGAGGATGCTGCCCTCGACCTGCCTGACCGTGACCTGCAGTTCGAGATCGCCCTTGCCGTCGGTGCGCTCGTCACCGGCAGCGGAGCGGATCGTCTCGCCGGCGGGATAGCTGGAACAGGCGGCGAGCGCAGCGAGCGCGGCAAGCGCGACGGCGGCAAGGCCGGTGCGGATGGCGGAAGGCGGCAGAGTGAAAAGCATGGGTCTTTCTCCTGTTGAGGCCGGCAAGATTTGACGGCTGCGCTGGATCGAAGATACGGTCTGAAACGACCGGCGCACCAGCCACCGCGCCGGTCATCCACGCAGGAAACCGGGCAAGTCGCGAAATTCACGGGTCATCTGGCGATGCAGGAGCCGCAAGCCGCCACGCAGGGCACTTCAGGTGCCCGAAAGTCGACATTCACCCTGTCCATCGACCGGGCGATCCTGCTCGACATCGCCATCGCCGCCGGGGCGATCGCCTTCCTGACCTATCTCGGCCCGTTCGGCACAAAAGCGCAGCTCACGCTGTTGCCGCGCCTCATCTACTGGGCTTTCGCGGTCGGGGCCGGCTATGCCGGGGCCGGTTTACATGACCGGTTCGTCCGCCCAATGGTGATCCGCCGTCTCGGCCGGATCGCCGGCGCGGTGATGAAAATCATCCCGGTGACGCTCAGCGCCATGGCCTGCGTCATTGTGCTGGAGATCATTTTCCGCGAGCCGATCCCGGCATGGGCATTGTTGTCCGCCGCGACCCGCGTGCTGGTCATCGCCCTGGCGATCAGCGGCGTCGCCAGCCTCGGCAATTTGCGCAATCGCGCGACGGCGGCGCCTAACGACGCGCCCTGCCCGCGGCTGTCCTCCTTTCGCGAGAAGCTGCCCGCCGGCCTGCGCAGAGCGGCGATCCACGCGATCGCGGCGGAGGATCACTATATCCGCGTCTTCACCGGCGCCGGCGATGCGCTGATCGCCGGGCGCTTTGCCGACGCCATGGATGCGGTGCGCACGCTGAAGGGCTCGCGCACCCATCGCAGCTGGTGGGCCGCTGACGAGGCCGTGGAAGCGCTTGAGAAGAATGCCGGGCGCTGGCAGCTGAAACTGGCCGGCGGCATCACCGTGCCGGTCAGCCGCAATTACCGCGCCGATATCCGCGCCCGGGGATGGGACAGGCGCGGCTGAGGCGGCAGCGCGGCTGGCGCAGCGACTCCCCATCAGGTCCCGCTCAGGCCCCGCTCAGGCTTCGACGACCGGCACGAACCCGCCATAGATCATGCGCTTGCCGTCGAACGGCATGTCGTCCGGCATCATGTTCTCGTCCTCCATCATCTTCTTCCAGGCGGCGTCGCGAACCTCCTTCGAGGGCCAGACCGTCCACGAGAAGACGACCGTTTCATCCTCCTGCAGCTTTACTGCCATGGGAAAGGAAGTGACCTCGCCGTCAGGGACATCATCGCCCCAGCATTCGGTCACGCTCAGCGCGCCCAGATCCTTGAAATAGGGCACCATCTTCTGCGCCAGCGCGAAATAGTCATCCTTTCTTGCGGTCGGCACGGCCAGCAAAAATCCATCGATATAGGTCATCGTCTTTCTCCTTGTGGAATGGTGTCAGTGTACTGCTTGTTTACGCCACCGCGGCCTCCAGCGCCGCGATGTCGATCTTCTTCATCCTCATCATCGCTTCCATGGCGCGGGCGGCGACGTCCCGGTCAGGGCTGGTGGTCAGCTCCATCAGCCGGCGCGGGGTGATCTGCCAGGAAAAGCCCCAGCGGTCCTTGCACCAGCCGCACTGGCTTTCAGCGCCGCCATTGCCGGTGATTGCGTTCCAGTAGCGGTCGGTCTCTTCCTGGGTGTCGGTGAGGACCATGAAGCTGACCGCTTCGGTCGGCCTGAACATCGGCCCGCCATTGAGGCCGAGGAAAGACTGCCCGAGCACGGTGAACTCAACCGTCAGCTCACTGCCTTTCTCGCCGCTGGGCGTGTCGGTGGCGGCGTCATGGCCCGGCCCGACATGGCTGTCGGGGAAGGTCGCGGCATAGAATTCCGCCGCCTTGCGCGCTTCGCCATGGTCGAACCACACGCATGTCATGACTTTCGACATGTCAGCTCTCCTCGCCCGGCGCGCAGTTTTGCCCCATCGCCTTTTCCATATTGGCCATGATCTCCTCCTGCGAGAGCTGCTTCTCGCCCGGCGTCGCCAGCGACCAGCGATGGCCGAACGGATCCTCGATCATGCCATAGCGGTCGCCCCAGAACTGGTCGGCGACCGGCATGATCTCCGTCGCCCCGGCCTCGATGGCACGCCTGGCCCAGGCATCGGCATCGCCGACGGTCAGGTGGATCGTCACCGGGGTCCCGCCGATCTTCTTCGGCCCGACCGCGCCCATCTCGCAGAACTCGTCATTGAGATAGACGGACGAGCCATTGATCGTCAGCCCGGCATGCATGATCTTGCCGTCGGGGCCTTCAACAGGGCTCATCAGCCGTGTCGCGCCGAATGCCTTTTCGTAAAAGGCGATGGCTTCCTTGCCGCCATCGCAAACGAGGTGCGGCGTGACCGTTCCCATGCCGTCCGGCAGGTCGATTGTCTTGTCTGTAGTCATGTCTCTCTCCTCTTTTCTGTCAGTTTAAAGACTTTTAGCCACGTCTTCCATCTGGCTGGCGGCCATGCCCCAGCCTTCGTGGAATCCCATCTCCTCATGGGTCTTCCTGTCCTCCGCCGTCCAGTGCAGGGCGCGGGCCGTGTATCGGGTCTTTCCGTCCTCTTCCTCAAAGGTCGTGACGGCGGTCATGAACGGCTTCTTCGACGGCACCCAGGCGGTAACGAAGGCGTCGGTGATGACGATCCTTTTCTGCGGCAGTACCTCAAGGAACACACCATGGTTCGGAAATTCCTCGCCCTCCGGCCCCTGCATCAGGATGAAGCTCTCACCCCCGGTGCGGAAATCCTCCTCGATCACCGGCGTTGTCCACGGACGCGGGCAGAACCATTGCTTCTTCAGCTCGGGCTCGGCCCAGCATCGCCACACGGCGCTGACGGGGGCATCGATTACCCGTGTAAGGATCAGTTCATGGTCAGGCTGCATTGGCTCTCTCCTCCAGTGTGAACAGCATTTCGATATAGCGCTTGAGATGGTCGACGGATTGCGCGGCAAGCGCCGCGCCGCCCTCTGCCGTGCCCTCGGCCTTGGCCAGGATGAAGGCTCCCTGCAGCACCGCCTGGGTGTGCAGGGCGAGGCTGCGCGCGGTCCATTCCGTGGTCGTCATGCCGCGCCGATCCATCGCCTCGGCAATATCGCGTTCGATATGGGCGGCATGGTCGAAGATCGAGACGCGGCAGGCATCGCGGATCTCCGGGTTCGATCCGTATGCCTCCTGCACCATCGTGCCGACGAGACAGGTGAATTCCGGCAGATCGCCCTGCAGGATCGCGCGGCGGAAATCGAGATAGCCAAGCACGCGGTCCAGCGGATCTTCCGGCGCGTGATAGGGTGCGGCGGCAAACAGCGCACTCGTGGTCTCGTTCCAGTGATTGGCGGCGGCGACGGCGAGCGCTTCCTTCGAGGCGAAGTGATGGAAGAACGCGCCTTTCGTCACGCCCGCAGCGCGGCACAGATCGTCGACGCTGGTCGCCGAATAGCCCTGCGCACGGATCACCGAAAAGGCGGCATCGAGCAGTTTTTCACGGGCGGATTGTTTGGCAGGGGCTTGTGTCATGACGCTACATACCAACCGGTTGGTATCGAGTCAATCGGGAAAGTGACCCTTCTTCGGCCGGCGATGATCGATGGCGCCATGGGACGCCCCGGGCAGGTGGTTTACCCGAATTTAAGCATGGCACCCTAACCTTATCCCGCTGCCTGTCATGGGTTTCCCATTCGCAGGGCGCGGTGGTTGCAGGGTCGCGGGGGAAAATGCCGAAAACGCTATTCAGGAACGTCGGCAATGCTGTCAGGAGCGCCAGCAGGCACGACGATCAATCGGGCTCGCTGCGCCGGACCATCATCCTGCTCGTGCTCGCGGTCGCGGGCGCAGTGCTGACAAGCTATCTGGCAGTCCTGTTTTACTCGGCCTTCCTGTGGCAATCGCCCCCGGCGCGGATCGGCCAAATCCTGCTGATCGCGGCGACGTCCTGCTTCCTGACCGGCCTTCCGCTGATCCTGTATTGCGGCATGATCGTTCGCTCCCTGCAAAAGACCCGTCTCGAGCTGGCTGCGGCAGCGCGCGAGGCCGAGCAGGCCAGCATCGCCAAGACGGCGTTTCTCGCGAATATGAGCCACGAGATCCGCACGCCGCTAAACGGTGTTCTGGGCATGGCACAGGCGCTTCAGATGAGCGAGCTGGCCCCGGAAAGCCGCGACCTCGTGACTATTATCGAGGATTCCGGCAGTACACTGATGACAATCCTCAATGACATCCTGGATTTGTCGAAGATCGAGGCCGGCAAGCTGGATATAGCGCCAGACCGGAACAGCCCGGCAAAAACGCTGACCCGGGTGTGCAGGCTGTTTTCGGATGTGGCCGCACGCAAGGGGATCGCGCTGCATCTCGATATATCAGAAAGCCTGCCACAAGAGGCCATGTTCGACGCCGTGCGGGTTTCCCAGTGCCTGTCGAACCTCGTCTCCAATGCCATAAAATTCACTGCGACGGGCAGCGTGACGATAAGGGCGAATGCAGTGCCACAGGACGATAGCTGGCTGATCGACATCGCGGTGATCGACACGGGCATCGGTATCGACACGGCAAATATGAGCCGTCTGTTTGCGGCCTTCGAACAGGCGGATAATTCGATTTCGCGCGACTATGGCGGGACCGGCCTGGGGCTGGCGATTTCGCGGCAACTGGCCCGCATGATGGGCGGTGACGTGTCGGCCACCAGCCAGCCCGGCGCAGGATCGTGTTTCCGGCTGACCTTCACCGCCGGGAGATGCGAGACACTCAAGCAGCCGCAGGCGGACGAGAGCGGGAAAGCGGTCGCCAGCCTTGCGGGCCGGCACATCCTCGTTGCCGACGATATCGCCGTGAACCGGCAGATCCTGCGGCTGTTCCTGGCGCCGCTGGGCGCGGCCATTACCGAATGCGAAAACGGGCGCGACGTGCTGCAAGCACTGGGTGCGGAGCGGTTCGACCTGTTGCTGATCGACCTGCATATGCCGGTGATGAACGGTTTCGACGCCATCGCGACACTCAGGTCCGCACACCCGGACTTGGGCGATCTGCCCATCCTGACACTGACAGCTGATGCCATGGAAGATGTCAGCCGACGCCTCGACACGCTGGGTGTCGCAGGCACCATCCTGAAACCCTTCAACCGGGATCATCTTCTGGCAGAAATCAGCCGTGTCCTGCAGCCTGCACCGGACCGCGAAAGCGCTTCCAGCCGAGCCGGGATGACACAGGCCGCCGTTCTCCACGGCTGAAACGCCGGCACAAAAAAGGCCCCGCATTGCGGGGCCTTTCCGTTTGACAGCGTGAGCTGATCAATAGGTCTTGCGCTTGGCTTCGTTGATCGCCAGCCAGCGGGTGCGCTGGATGCCCTGGACGTTGTCGTTCCAGTTCTCGATATGCAGGCCGACAAGGTTGCGGTTGACCGAGAAATAGATCGGCGCGATCGGCATGTCCGGCAGCATCAGGGCCTCGGCCTCGGCCAGGATTTCGGCGCGGGCGTCGAGATCCATGGTCATGGCGGCTTCGTCCATCAGCGCGTCGAAATCCGGGTTGGAATAGTCGGCGTAGTTGATCGGCCCGGTGTCGCCCTCGACCAGGAACAGGAAGTTCTGCGGGTCGTTATAATCGGCAACCCAGCCAGCATCCGCGACCTCGAAATTGCGGGCGCGATAATCGGCATAGGCGACTTTCGGCTCGGCCCCTTCGAGCTGCGCCTCGACGCCGATCTGGCGCCACATGTCCTGCATGGCGACCATGATCTGCTTGCGGTCACCGGCAAGGCGATATTTGACCGAGAAGGTCAGCGGGTTGTTCTCGTCGAACCCGGCTTCCGCCAGCAGGCGGCGGGCCTCTGCATTGCGCCGCTGTTGCGTCCACCCGGCTTCGGCCATTTGCGGCGGGGTGTCGACATAATTGTCGATGCCCGGCGGCACGATGTTATAGGCCGGCACCTCGCCCGCCCGGGTGACCTGCTTGGTCAGCACGTCGCGGTCGATGGCAAGACCGAGCGCCCGGCGCACGCGCGCATCGTCGAACGGTTCGACATTGGTGTTGAAGGTCACATAGGTGAAGGACAGGATGATCTCGTTATGCTTCACGCCCGGCATGTTCTGGTCGATCCAGGACACCTGCTGGATCGGATAGCATTGCGAGCAGGCATTGATGTCGAGCTCGCCGGCACGGAAGCGGCGGAAAGCCGAGGAAACGTCATCGGTCGGATAATAGAAGACCGTATCGATCTGGACGTTTTCCGCGTCATAGAAATTATCGTTCTTGACCAGCTTCACGAAGCTGTTCGGACGCCACGCCTCGACCACATAGGCGCCATTGGTGACCATGGTACCCGGCTTGATCCAGTCATCGCCAGCCTCTTCGACGACATGCTTGGGGACGGGGAAGGTCGTGTAATGAGTCATCAGCGTGGCCAGGAACGGCGTCGGTGTCTCGAGATCCAGTTCGATCGTCTTGTCATCCAGCGCGCGGGCACCGAGCTCTGACGGCGGCACCTCGCCGGCGTTGACGGCGGCGGCGTTCTTGAACGGATAGATCAGTGACGCATAGGGCGCGGCGGTCGACGGGTCGAGGATGCGCTGCCACGCGAAGACGAAATCCTGTGCCGTGACCGGCGTGCCGTCGGACCAGGTCATGTCCTCGCGGATTTTGAACGTATGGGTCAGGCCGTCTTCGGAAATCTGGTGATCGACGGCGGAGCCGAAGACCGGCTCGCCATTGGTATCTTCCGTATACAGACCGATCAACATGTCGCCGATGATATTGTTTTCCCATGTGCCGTTTGCCTGATGCGGGTCGAGGGTGTTCGGCTCGGTGCCATTGCCCCGGTGCAGGACGACGCCATCGGCCTGGCTGCCGCCATTCGGGCCGGTATCAGAGCCGCCGCCACAGGCGGCAAGGGTGGCAAGCAGGAGCCCGGCGAGGGCAGCGCGGAGCATGGTCGAATATCGGGTGATCATGCGTGTCTATCTCCATCAACGATTTCAAAGCACGCATAGTACCCTACTCTGCCCGCGCGCCAAGCCCGATTTGGCAGTGCAGCGTAGCGAAATGTCACGGTGTGCCGGCATTTTTAGACGATTATGCTCAGGATTGGCATCTGTCGGTGACGATACCGAATGCGCCCTGTGAATTGGCAGGAACAGGAACGACAGGCGGTCGCCCATCCCCCGATCACCTGCGCCCCACCCGAAGCGCCGCATCATCGACAGACACGCCCGATGATCGGCCGGATAATTCAGGTATCGAAGACCTCAGCGCGGCTCGATGCGCATCGGTACGGGTGTCGACGGCTGCAGGGTGATCCGCATGATCGGCATCGGCGCGGGACCGACGCTGGAAAGCGTGAACTGGCCGAGGAACCGCGCGAGAACCACGAGGATTTCCTGCATGGCGAAGCTCGCGCCGATGCACACGCGCGGGCCGAGGCCGAAAGGCAGCCAGGCGTAGCGCGGGATGGTCTCGCCGCGCGCGCCCAGGAACCGGTCCGGCTCGAAGGCGTCCGGATTGTCCCACAGGGCCTCATGGCGATGCAGCACCCAGGTGGAGGTGACGACCTCCGTCCCCGGCGCAATCTGCCGCCCGCCGACCTCATCGGCCGCGATCGCCTGGCGGCTGAGCTGGGCTGCCGCAGGATAAAGACGCATCACCTCTTTCACCACCGCATTGGTATAGGGCATGTGCTCGGCCAATCCGGCCGGGTCGGCCGCGTCAGGCAGGCCATCGACTTCGTGCAGCACCCGCGCCAGCGCGTCCGGCGTTTGCGAGAGAATAAAGAACGCCCAGGTCAGCGTGCGCGCGGTCGTCTCGTGGCCGGCGGCCATGAAGGTGAGAAGATTGTCGATGATCTCGTCATCGCTCAGCGGCGCATCCTCCCGGGTACCGGCCTGTAACAGCAGCGTCAGGAAATCCTCCGGCACCGCCTCGCCCGCTGCCATGCGCCGGCGCCGGGCCGCAGCCAGCGCCCCGACCTGGGCGCGCATGTCGTTGACGAGCCGCGCCGCCGCGGTCCGCCCGACGCGCGGCACCCAGTCGGGTGCCTGCACCAGGTCGAACGGATGCGGCATGCCCGAGACATCCATCAGCCGGTTGATCCGGCGCGAGAACAGCGGCGCATCGAAATCGGCGTCATGGGAGAAGAGGCAGGCGAGCAATATGTCGAGGGTCAGGGACAGCATCTCGTCGGTCATGCTGACCGTTTGCCCCGCCCTGACGGCCAGTTCCCTTGCCCGCGCGTCCGCGACCTCCTCCATGATCGCGCCGAAGCCCTTCACATGGCGCGGCGTGAATACCGGCGTCAGCGCCTTTCTGGCCCGCTTCCAGGTCTCGCCCTCGGCAACGACCAGCCCGTCGCGCAGGAACGGCTTGAGCACCGCCTGGCGGACATAGCTGAACCGGTAATTTTCCTGGTTGGTGACGAAGACATGGCGGATCATCGCCGGGTCATGGACGACGAGGAAATCACGCCCGAGAAAGCGCAAGGCAGCCACCGGCTCGCGATAAAAGACGTCGGACCAGATTTCCAGCGGGTTGCGCGCCATCACCTTGAAATAGCGCAGGGTGCCGAGAAACTGGGTCACCGGCGTCGGCTTGCGCGCCGTGGTGCGCGGCGGCATGGGCGGGATATAAAGGGGTGAGGCGGCACTCATTGCAGCACTGGCGCTCGTCATGGCTCGTCTCTCCTGCAGGCTGCGTCGCTTCCCCAAGGATGTAAGCGGGCGGAAGATCATCGCCAAGCCCATGGTGAATGGCAGATTGACGCAAAAGCCTTGCGCGGCCTACTCTGCGCCCATTATCAGGGCGAAAAACAATGTCAGAGGTTTCCATGTCCCCAGTTAAGCGTCTTCTTTCCACCGCCGGCATTAGCCTGGCGAGTGCCATCGCACTGGCCGCGCCGGGTCTCACCGCCAGCGCCCAGGAAGCCAGTTCCTTTACCGAATGCCGCGAGATCGCGGACGTCGAGGCGCGCCTCGCCTGCTATGACGGCCTTGCCGACGCGATCCGCGAGATCCCGGAGCAAGAGCGCGAGGAGAAGCTGGAACAGCAGCCAACCGTCGTGCAGAAGAAACCGACACAGGAAGAACTCGAACGCCTGTCGCAGGAAGACAATCTCGCCCGCCAGATCGAGGAGGACCAGCGCTGGTTCGGCATGGAGAACATCTTCCGCCGTGAGCAGCGCAAGACGGAAGTGATCGAGGAACTGACCCAGCCGATCATGGCCTATCGCGTCCTGCCTCTCGGCAATGTCCGTTTCGTGCTGGAAAACGGCCAGGTCTGGGAACAGCTGGAAAGCGACGACCGCCGCCTGCAGCGCGTTGACGACCAGTTCGTGCAGGAGGCCAATATCCGCCGCGGCGCGATGGGCAGCTATTTCATGAAGGTCGAGCCGCTCGGCGACAATATCCGCGTCAAACGGGTCCAGTAAGTCGCACCCTCTTTCGGGAAAGCCCGTTGACAGATGTCCTGGCGCCGGTCAGCATATCGGTCATGTTCAGCAAATCGAAAGGAGGTGGTCCAGTGTCTAGAGTGATATTGGAAGGTGAGGTCAAGACAGCGGTGAGGGTAGGCGCCTGAAGGCAGTCCTCCGGGTGAAAACCCAACCGTTGGCGCGAGCCTGACTGGCCCCGCCTCCGTAGACTCGAAAGGCCGCGCTGATAGCGCGGCCTTTTTCGTTGCTGATAACCTTGTCGGTCATCCCATTGTCCACCTACCCGAGGAGGTGGGCGGGAATGTCATCATACATATCCGTGCGCGACCAGACCGTGCCCGAGCGCACTTTGCGTGCGGGCACGCCGGCGTAGATCGAATTCGGCTCGGTCGGTTTGCTGACCAGCGACATCTGGCCAATGACGCAGCCGTCCGATATCGTGACGCCCTTGGCGACCCGTGCGCCGTTCCCGATCCAGCAATGGGCACCGACGTGAACGGCGGCCGGTTTGTTGATTTGCCGCCTGCTCTCGGCATCGAAAATGCCATGCCCGTCCGCTGTGCGGATGACGACGCCAGAGGACAGCATGCAGTCCTCGCCGATCGTGATCTGCATATTGTCGCCATGCACGAAGAACACCGCCTGTTCGGTCGTTGCCGCCTCGCCCATCACGAGCAGGCAGCTATCACCGGACAGCACCGCATGGAAATTCCGCAGCCGGGTCCGCGGGCCGAGATAGGCGACGGAATTACTGCCGTCCTTGATCTCGATATGGCCGTTAACGAAACAGCCATTGTCGATGTAGAGACGGCAATTGTCGCCCTGGATCTGGACGCTCTGGGGAAGGCTGACGGCCTTCCCGCGCACGAAGACACCACTGCCCTCGCCGGAGATCGACCAGTTTTTCGGGTCATACTCCGTGATTTCCGTAAACGCATCGATTGGTGGAACCGCCGGCCTTGTCGATGTTACATCGACAACTTGCTTCCTGGCGAAATTGAACATCTATTTTCCCTCCGAATTGTCGGGGGACTAACACGCGGAAGCGGGGGTTTGATCCATCTGGTGACCAGGCGCGTTCTTCAGCGCCGGCACGCCTGGCTGCACGCGTTGGCGATAGCGGGTCCGACTTAGCACCGGCGCCCGATCAGTGCCACTCAGAAATCGTACCGGATCTGGGCGTAGCCGAACAATGTTCGCTCTCCCTCGGGACCGCCCGGTACGGTTTCCGCGAACTCGCCGTAGAAAAGGGCCGAAGCGCCCAGTTCAGCCTGCACCCGGTCCTCGACAAGCCAGTAGCGCGCGCGGCCATCGATCATCGTCCCGATGGATTTTCCCGACTGGCCGCTCGGGTCGCGCAGCCGGGCGATGACCCAGCTGTCCGTGGCCGAGGCAAGAGAGGTGCTGGCGATCTTGACCATGGCATCGCTGCGCGGCCCCGGGGTGACCGATAGCCTGACGCCCGGCGCGTTGATATTGGCCGGGGTCACGGGCCCGTGCAGCGAGGTATTGTTCAGGTCGGTGCGCCGCGATCCGAACAGGCGCTCATACTGGTCGAACCTGTCGTCGTCGGGATCGTCATCGCCGCTGGCATAGTAATATTCGACCGCCACCCGCGGTTGCCAAGGACGCTCGAAAGTGTAGCCGAGCGCCGCGAAAAGCATGCCGGCGCTGACATCCAGATCCCGTGTATCCGCCGGCAGGTTTGAGGCGCGGCGCGAGCCGGTGCGCCAGGCGCCCTCCAGGTCGACATCCCATTGCCCGGCCACGGGCGCGCGGTAAAGGCGAAGGCCCGGCGTCACATAGGACCGGTCCGGCGTCGGATTGTCGACCCGGTCCTCCTCCTCCAGCCCGTAGACGAACGCCTCCCCCCACAGCCCGGGCACGGTTTGCGCCAGAATGTCGGCGCGGCGATAGTGCAGCCCCCAGATACGGCGCCCCCACTGTTCTTCGTCCGCTTCGATGACATTGTCGGCAATCTCGTCGCGATCCGATGGCAGGCCGCGCACCGGCACGACCAGGATCGCATGAAATTCGTCACCGCGGGGAGTGCCGGCCACGAGATGCGCCCCGGTATAAGTCTTGATCACATTGGCATAGCTGACGCGCTCGATCTGGCGCTTGGAGCCGATACTCACCGTCTGCCGGCCCACGATCAGGTCGGCATCGACAGATTTCCACGCAGGCAATTCCATCGAAACATTCGCCTGCAGAATATCGAGCGCGTTGACATAGCTGGTCGACAGGGGCGTACCGCTGTCATCGAGATAGCTGCGGCTGTCCTGAATCTCCAGGGTTGCCGTGAAAGGCCCCTTCCCCGCTTCGACCGCGAGCAGGGTGCGCAGGAACAGTGCCTGGTCGCTGCCGGAGCGCCCGGCGCGGAACTGCCCGTCGAGACTCTCATAGCGCACCCGCGTTTCGCCGGAGACGGCGATATGCAGTGGCGTGTCGACAGCCTCCGCGCCATCGGCGGCGAGCGCTTCCGGCGGTGCGGTCATCCCGAAGAAGAGCGATATGCAGGCAAGCACGGCGGTGGCGCGCCGCTTCAATCCGTTTGGTGACATGACAACTTCCCGATATCCCTACCTGTCGCAGGCGGACCCTAGCGACGCGGCATCATCACTTCAATATTCGTTGAAATATCGAATCATCAAGATTTGATGACACTGGCTTTTCACGCTGGGCGCCGGCATTTGGCCCGCTTGGCGGCAGGTCGAGCCCGGCTGCAGGCCCCGTCCGCGATCTTGCGCCCTGACGGTCCTTAGACCTGGCGGTCCTTCGGCCTAACGATCCTTGGGATCGAGCGCGTCGCGCAGGCCGTCGCCGATAAAGTTGAAGCAGAACAGGGTCAACGCCATCATGCCGGCGGGGAAGAGCAGTGCCCAGGGCGCGGTCTGCATGCCGTTGGCGCCTTCGGAGATCAGCACGCCCCAGCTCGTCAGCGGCTCCTGCACGCCGAGCCCGAGAAAGGACAGGAAGCTCTCGGCGAGGATCGCATAGGGGATCGTCAGCGTGACATAGATGATGACCGGGCCGATCAGGTTCGGCACGATGTGACGGGCGACGATGGTCAGCGGCTTGACGCCGATGGCGCGGGCCGCCTCGACAAACTCTTTCTCTTTCAGCGACAGGGTCTGGCCGCGCACGATCCGCGCCATGGTCAGCCACTCGATCGCGCCGATGGCGACGAACATGATCCACAGGCTCGTGCCGAAGACCACCATCAGGATGATGACGAAGAACACGAAAGGTAGCGAATACAGCACGTCGACGATGCGCATCATCACATTGTCGACCGTGCCGCCGAAAAACCCGGCCGTCGCGCCCCAGATGACGCCGATGACCAGCGACACGAAGGTGGCGATCAGCCCGACCGCCAGCGACACCCGCGCGCCGATCAGCGTCCGCGCCAGCACGTCGCGGCCGATATTGTCCGTGCCCATCCAGTGGCTCCAGCTCGGCGGCAGGTCGTTATTGCCATAGGAAATAGCGCGGAAATCATGCGGCGTGACTTCCGGCCCGATCAGGGCGGCGAGCACGAGGATGGCAAGGATGATCATCGAGGCGACGGCGGCCTTGTTGGAGAACAGGCGGCGGCGCGCGTCTTCCCACAGGGACCGGCCCTTTACCTCGCCGGGCAGCGCAGCGGCCTTTTCCATCGCCTCGGCATTCGGGTGTTGATGCGGCATGCCCGGCTGGGCGCCCGGGGGTGGCGGTGTCTCGGACATCAGGAGAGTTTCACCTTGGGATCGAGACGGGCGATGATCAGGTCGGCGATCAGGTTCAGCATCACGATCAGCGTTGCATAGAGAATGACGACGCCCATCACGAGCGTGTAGTCGCGATTGAGCGCGCCGGTGACGAAATATTGGCCGATCCCCGGCAGCGCGAAGATGCGCTCGATCACGAGGGAGCCGGACAATAGCGCGGCGGTCGCCGGCCCGAGATAGGAGATCAGCGGCAGAATCGCGGCGCGCAGCGCATGGCGGCGCACGATGGTACCGGACGACAGTCCCTTGGCCTTGGCCGTGCGGATGAAGTTGGAGCGCATCACCTCGATCATCGAGCCGCGCATCAGCCGCGAGATGATCGCGATCTGCGGCAGCGCCAGCGTGATCACCGGCAGGATGAGCGACTTGATGAAGGCATCGCCGCCCATCGTGTCGATCCGGTCCCAGCCGACCCAGCCGGCCGTCGGCAGCCAGTCATTCCACACCGCGAACAATAGTACCATTACCGGCGCGGTGACGAAGTTCGGGATGGTGATGCCCGCCATCGCCACGGTCATGACGCCGTAATCGGTCGGCTTGTTCTGGCGCAGTGCCGCCATCACCCCCAGAAACGATCCGACCATCATCGCCAGCGCCAGCGAGGACAGGCCGAGCGTCGCCGATACCGGCAGGCCGTCGAGCACCAGCTCGGTCACCGTGAAATCCTGATATTTGAACGACGGCCCGAAATCGCCCTGCAGCACGTTCCCCATATATTTGAAGAACTGGATGATCAGCGGGTCGTCGAGATTGTACTTGGCGTTGAGATTGGCCTCGATCGCCGGGGTGACGTTACGGTCACTGGTGAACGGGCCGCCCGGCGCAAGGCGCATCATGAAGAACGACACGGCAATGACGACGAGAATCGTCGGGATCGCCGAAAGGAGCCGTTTCAGGGTGTAAACCAGCATGTGCCCTTTTTGCCCCCCTGGGGCGCTCCGGTTAGTAACACGTCGACAATACTTGAATGCCGGCCCGGGGTCCCCGCGAGGGGTGGCCCGGCATCGCGAAGCGCCCACTTAACAGAATCTTTCAAAGCCGCGCAAGAGTTTACGTTACTTTCTAACTCTCGTGTCAGCCTTGCTGATCGAGCGGCCGGGGCAGCGGTTCAGGCCGGGTCGATCGACAGGAGGACTGGCGGCACAAAACGAGCGTGCTAGATAGGCGGGATGACCGGGGAAAATTATACCTTCGAGACGCCCGACGGCCTCACCCTGCATGCGACGGTTCGCCGCCACCCGGCGGCGGGCGTCAATGCGCCGTCGATCATCTGCCTGCCGGGCCTGACCCGCAACGAGCGCGATTTCGAGGGGCTGGCCGGCTGGCTGACCTCGCGCGCCTTTACCGGGCCTGCCTGCGAGGTCGTCGCCCTGTCCCTGCGCGGGCGCGGCGCATCGGACCGCGACCCGGACTACAGCCATTATCACCCGTCGATCTATGCCGCCGACGTGAAAGCGCTGATGGAGGCGCGCGGCCTGACCGACGCGCTGTTCATCGGCACATCGCTGGGCGGGATCGTCACCATGCTGATCGCCGCCAACAATCCGGACGCCGTGTCCGGCGCGGTGCTGAACGATATCGGGCCGCAGCTCGCGCCCGAGGGCCTTGCCCGCATCGCTGGCTATGTCGGAGGGTCGGGCCCGTGGGACAGCTGGGCCGAGGCGGCACAGGGCATCAAGGCGATCAACGGTGTCGCCTTCCCCAAGCGCCATGACAGCTTCTGGCAGATCTTCGCCCGCCGCGTATGCACCATGACCGACCGGGGCATCGAGCTCGACTATGACACCGGCATCGCGAAAGCCCTGGCCGAAGCCGGCCCCGCGCCCTCGCTGGAGCCGGGCTTTGCCGCCCTCGCCGGCCCCTTGCTATGCGTGCGCGGCGCCCTGTCTGACCTGCTGACACGGGAAATCGTCAGCACCATGAAGGACGTCCAGCCGCAGATGGATGTGTGCGAGATCGCCAATACCGGCCACGCCCCGACCCTGGAAGAACCCGCCGCGCGGCGCGCGATCCAGAAATGGCTTGAACGGGTTTAGGGGGTATCTGAAGACGGTGCCCAACTGACCGCTCACGCCTTGGCAAGCAAGTCCTGAATGGACAGGCCTGTCCATTCAGGACTTGGCGCAGCAGTGTTCCGCACCTTGGCAGTGCGGACGGGAGAGCTGGGTATCGGCCCGCACCAGATCATCGCCCCCTTAAATCCACGCTGCAAAGGCGGAAAAGGCCGGCTGAGCTATTTCTTCCCCAGCAGCGCGTCGGCGATCTTCTCGGCGAGGCGTCCGGCGACGGCGGCCTTGGGCATGTTGTCCCATGCCTCCTCGCCCTCTTCGGACAGGATGGTGACGGTGTTGTTGTCGCCGCCCATCGTGCCGGTGCCGGGGGAGACGTCATTGGCGACGATCCAGTCGCAGCCCTTGCGCTTGCGCTTGGCATCGGCATGGCCGATGACATCGTCCGTCTCCGCCGCAAAGCCGATGACCAGTTTCGGCCGAGAGGTTTCATGGTTCGACAGGGTACGGAGGATATCCGGGTTCTCCGACAGGGCGATGGTCGACAGGCCACCGCGCTCCTTCTTGATCTTGTGCTCAGTCTCGATCTGCGGGCGATAATCGGCGACGGCGGCGCAGCACACCGCGCAATCGGCCGGCAGCGCGGCCTCGCAGGCGGCAAGCATCTGGCGCGCCGTCTCGACCTTGACCGTATCGACACCGGCGGGCGGGGTCAGCCCGGTCGGGCCGGTGACGAGGGTGACCTTCGCGCCCATCCTGGCGAGTGCCCGGGCAATGGCATAGCCCTGCTTGCCGGAGGAGCGGTTGGCGATATAGCGCACCGGGTCGAGCGGCTCATGGGTCGGGCCGGCGGTGACGAGGACATGCCGGCCGGTCAGGCGGCCATCGGCATGGGCATCGAACCAGGCCTCGACGGCATCGGCGATTTGCGTCGGTTCCGCCAGTCGCCCGGAACCGAACTCGCCGCAGGCCATTTCGCCCTCGCCGGGGCCGACAAAGATGCCGCCATCGCCCTTCAGGGTGCGGACATTGCGCCTGGTTGCCGGATGCTCCCACATGCGCACATTCATGGCCGGCGCCCAGATCACCGGCTTGTCGGTGGCGAGCAGCGCGGTCGAGGCAAGATCATTGGCAAGCCCGTTCGCGGTCTTGGCCATCAGGTCGGCGGTCGCGGGGGCAACGAGCACGAGGTCAGCGGAGCGCGACAGCTCGATATGGCCCATCTCGGCCTCGTCGGTCAGGTCGAACAGGTCGGTATAGCACTTGTCGCCGGTCAGGCTGGCGACGGAGAGCGGCGTGATGAATTCGGCACCGGCCCTGGTCAGGATCGCGCGGGACCTTATCCCCCGGCGCGACAGCGCGCGTATCGTTTCCAGCGATTTATACGCCGCGATGCCGCCGCCGATGATGATGAGGACGGAGTTCTGGGTCATGGATTACTTGCCGCCTTGATTTGCCTGCCGTCTTAGAAGACACCTCGGAAGATCGCACCGCCGCTGAAAACAGCGACCGACGTGATGGTAAGGTACTTATAAACATCACTGCCCGTCATTTCATAGGCAAAGTAGGATGAAAACCCCGCGATCACCGAAAGGATGAGCACGAACAGGGACAGCCTGCTGCCGATGCCACCACCACCGCTGACGCCGCTGTCGATCCAGCCTTCCTGGTGGCGCACACTGGTCTTGAATTTCTGGGGATTGCGCATCGCATAGGCCAGTTCCCACACGGTCTCGTTGGACAGCTTGACCCCGTCCTCGCCGACGAACGCCACTGCGCGCTCGGCAGCCGAGGCAAAGGCGGGGAAGTTCTCGGCCAGGCGCAACGCTGCCCGCGCCGATGCCCGGCCCTTCTTCAGCAGCGCCTGCGGCCCGACGCGGCCGGCAATATAGCCGCGCACGACCGGGTCCGCCGCGGCCCACATGTCGATCGACGGATCGAGCGAGCGGGCGACACCCTCGACCACCACCATGGTCCGCTGCAGCAGGACGAGTTCGGGCCGCAGCTGCATCTCGAAAATCTCGGTCACGTCGAACAGCTGCTGCAGCACCCGGGACATGTCGACCTTGTCGGAGGTCTGGCCGAAGATCGGCTCGCCGACCGCCCGCAGCGCCGTCGCGAACGCCTCGACCGAATAGTGCGAGGGCACATAGCCGGCATCGAAATGGGCCTGCGCCGCGAGATGATAGTCGCGCTGGATGAAGCCATAGATGATCTCGGCGAACACCCGGCGGGCTTCCTCGTCGAGGCGGCCCATGATGCCGAAATCGATCAGCACAAGGCGGTTGTCGCGATCGACGAACATATTGCCCTGGTGCATGTCGGCATGAAAGAAACCGTGATGCAGTGCCTGGGTCAGGAAGGTCTGGATGATGGTGACGGCGAGCGCCTTCTTGTCGACGCCCTGCCGGTCGAGCGCGGCGGTATCGGACATGGCGACGCCGTTGACCCATTCGGTCGTCATCACCCGGCGGGAGGAATATTCCCAGCGGATCGTGGGCACGCGGATCATATCATCATCGGCGAGGTTCTCGGACAGTTCCGACGCCGCCCCCGCCTCCATGCGCAGGTCGAGCTCGATCTCGGCGGCGGCGGCGAGTGTCTCGATGAACTTCCTCGGCCGCATCCGCCGGGCCGGCTTGACCAGCCGCTCGATGATGCGGGCGCCGAGATGGAAGGCCCGGAAATCGCGCCGGGCCTCCTGTTCGATCCGGGGGCGGAGCACCTTGACCGCGACGATCATGCCGTCATGGGTGACCGCCTTGTGCACCTGCGCGATCGAGGCAGCCGCAACCGGCTCGGAGAAGCTGACGAACAGCTCCTCCACCGGCTTGCCGAGGGAATGGGCGATCTCGCGCTTGGCTTTTTCCTGACCGAAAGGCGCCATGCGGTCCTGCAGCTCGCCGAGGTCGCCGGCCATTTCAAAGCCGATGAGATCGGGCCGGGTCGCCAGAAGCTGGCCGAACTTGACATAGGCCGGTCCCTGCCCGCCAAGCGCACGGGCGAGGCGCTGGCCGGGGCGCAAATCCTTGCCCCGCGCGCCTAGCCTCGTCAGCGTACCAACCATCCGCAGCGGCCATGGCAGAAGATGGGCATATTCGCGCGGCAGCAGCGCATCATATCGCGCGAGCACGAAACCGGCACGGATGAGACGCCCCAGATTGGCGATGGTACGGAACATGGACGGTCCTAAAGTCCGGTCTTCCAACCGGTGTGGAGAGCGGCGATGCCGCCGCTCAGATTTTCATAGGAGACGCGGGAGAAACCGGCATCTTCGATGCGCAGCTTGAACGCGCCCTGGGGCGGGAAGCGGCGGATGCTCTCGACGAGATATTGATAGCTGTCGCGGTCCCTGGCGATCATTTCCCCCAGCCATGGTATGACATTGAAGGAGTAGGCATCGTAAACCTGCGAAAACCCTTCCGTTACCGGGCGGGAGAATTCCAGGCAGGTGAAGCGCCCGCCGGGCTTGAGGACGCGCCAGGCTTCGGTCAGGGCTGCGTCCATGTCGGTGACATTCCTGATGCCGAAGCCGATGGTGTAGACATCGAAACTGCGGTCCGGGAACGGCAGGTTCTGGGCATCGCCGCAGGTGCGGGTCAGGACATTGGCAAAAGGCCTTGCATCGTCGCGGGACTGGCCGGCCTTCATCATCGCATGGTTGATGTCGCAGATGACGGCGCTGGCCTCGGCCCGCCCGCGCAGGGGGCGCGCGGCCGCGCGCTTGAGGAAAGCGATGGCGATATCGCCGGTGCCGCCGGCAACATCGATCAGGCGCTGGCCCGGCTGCGGGTTCAGCCGGTCGAGCAGGACAGACTTCCAGACCCGGTGAATGCCGCCGGACATGGCGTCATTCATCACGTCGTAATTGTCGGCGACGGAATCGAAGACGGCCCGGACCATGCCCGCCTTCTCACCGGCCGGCACATCCTGAAACCCGAAGGAGGCTTTGGGCGTATCTGTCGTGGTCATCGAAATTCCCTCCGGGTTGAAGCTTTGCGCCATCTACCTGAAACTTATCATCAATTGCAGCATTTCCTATTGACTGCGACAATCCGTTTTGGCAGGGTCACCATGCCTAAAACATGAAATAAATCAAGACGTTGCGTCTTGACTACCATATATTGTTGCTTAAAAGGCCGTTATCCCTCAGCCGACGCGGACACCATATGATCAAATCAGAACTGGTCCAGAAACTGGCCGAAGACAATCCCCATCTCTTTACACGCGATATAGAACGTATTGTCGCCACGGTTTTTGACGAGATTTCAGGTGCCCTTGCCAATGGCGACCGCGTCGAATTGCGCGGCTTCGGCGCTTTCTCGGTCAAGCACCGTGAAGCGCGCATCGGTCGTAACCCGCGTACCGGGGAGGCTGTCGCCATCGAGGAAAAGTGGACGCCTTTCTTCAAGGCCGGCAAGGAAATGCGCGAGCGCCTGAACAAGCCGCAGAACGACAATGTCATCTCGCTGAAGTCGCAGGGCTGACAGGGCCACATTTTCCGGGCGATTGATGCTGGCACACCGCAGCGGTGTGGCTTAGATTGTTCATATGAGAAAATTTCTTCTGACAGCCTTTCTCGGGGTCACCGGTCTGATCATCCTGTTGTTCCTGCTCGCCAACCGGATGCCGGTCTATATCAGCCTCGACCCGATCAATATTGCCAACCCCGCCTTTGCCGTCGGCCCGATGCCGCTATGGGCGGCGCTGATCGCGATGATGTTCATCGGTTACGTTCTCGGCGGTCTCGGCATGTGGCTGTCGGGCAAGGGGCTGCGCCACAAGGCGTCCGAGCGCAAGCACCGCATCAGGGAACTGGAGCACGCGCTGGAGCTTGCCAATGCCCCGCGACCGAAGAAAACCGATGACTTGCCGGTGATCCAGCGGCACGCCACACCCCAGGAAAAGCCAACGACCCGGTGAGACGGACTGAATGAGCAAGCTAGTCAAGATCTGTGGCCTGACCTCAACCGCGATGGCGCGCGAGGCTGTCGACGCGGGGGCCGACATGATCGGTCTCGTCTTTTTCGAGAAAAGCCCGCGCTGTGTCGAACCGGCACAGGCGGCCGAGATTGCGGATGCGGTGCGCGGCGAAGTGTCCATCGTCGGCCTGTTCGTCAATCCAGACATGACGCGCCTTGCCGACACGATCGCCGAAGTGCCGCTGACCCACATCCAGCTGCATGGCACCGAAAAGCCGGAGCGGGTCGAATTGATCGGCCAGAGCTTCGGCCTGCCGGTGATCAAGGCGATCGGCGTCGCTTCGCGGGAAGATGTCGCCGCTGCGGAGGACGCCTTTGCCGCCCATGCCGACATGCTGCTGTTCGATGCCAAGCCGCCGCCCTATGCCTCGCGGCCCGGGGGCAATGGCGTGCGCTTCGACGTCGATATCCTCGCCGGGGTGAAGGGCGAGACGCCATGGCTGCTGTCAGGCGGGCTGACCCCGGAAAATGTCTATGACGCCATCGATGCAGTCCAGGCCCTGGCGGGCTTCGAGGGCGTCGATGTCTCCTCCGGCGTGGAGAGCGAGCCCGGCGTGAAGGAGGCGAAGCTGGTCAGCGATTTCGTCGGTGCCGTGCGCGCCGCCGCGTCCGACTATATGGACAAGGACGCCTAGAGCAGCCTGCGTCCGGATGGCCGCAGAGGAGCTGCTCTAACACTTTGGAAGCGATCAACTTTTCTGCATTCAAATGGTTCCATTTGAAGGCAGGTTGATCCAGTCGCGACCACCGCTGCGTCAACGCATCACCGACAAAGCCATTGATTTTCTTCAGCACTAGCTGTTGAAAGAGGGGCTGTACAGAAAGGCGCGACCATGTCCTCTACCCCCTCAGGCGAGATACTCAATTCCTATCGCACCGGTCCCGACGCGCAGGGGCGCTTCGGCAAGTTCGGCGGACGCTTCGTTGCCGAAACGCTGATGCCGCTGATCCTCGAGCTGGAAAAGGAATATGAAGCGGCCAAGGCCGACCCCGCCTTCCGCGAGGAGCTGGACTATTACCTCGAACATTATGTCGGCCGTCCGTCACCGCTGTATTTCGCCGAACGGCTGACCGAAATGGTCCGTGCCGATGTGCCCGAGGGCAAGGGCGCGAAGATCTATTTCAAGCGCGACGAACTGAACCATACCGGCGCGCACAAGATCAACAACTGCATCGGCCAGATCCTGCTTGCCCGGCGCATGGGCAAGACGCGGATCATCGCCGAGACCGGTGCCGGTCAGCATGGCGTCGCCACAGCAACCGTCTGCGCCCGCTTCGGCCTGCCCTGCATCGTCTATATGGGCGCGACCGATGTCGAGCGGCAGAAACCGAACGTGTTCCGGATGAAGCTGCTGGGCGCCGAGGTCAGACCCGTCACCTCCGGCGCAGCAACGCTGAAGGACGCGATGAACGACGCCCTGCGCGACTGGGTGACCAATGTCGAGGACACGTTTTACATCATCGGCACGGCGGCGGGCCCGCACCCCTATCCGCAGCTGGTGCGCGATTTCCAGTCGGTGATCGGGATCGAGGCGAAGGCCCAGATGAAAGCCGCCGAAGGGCGCCTGCCCGACGTCATCATGGCCTGCATCGGCGGCGGCTCGAACGCGATCGGCCTGTTCCACCCGTTCCTCGATGACCGCGATGTCGAGATCATCGGCGTCGAGGCGGCCGGTCATGGCATCGATACCGACAAGCACGCGGCGTCACTCACCGGCGGGCGGGCCGGCGTGCTGCATGGCAACCGCACCTATCTGCTGCAGTCGGATGACGGCCAGATTCTCGATGCCCATTCAATCTCCGCCGGACTCGACTATCCCGGTATCGGACCCGAGCATTCCTGGCTTCATGAGACAGGCCGGGTGAAATATGTCTCCGCGACGGATGACGAAGCCCTGCAGGCTTTCCAGACCTGTTGCGCGCAGGAAGGCATCATCCCGGCGCTGGAGCCGTCACACGCCCTTGCCCGCGCCATCGAAAAGGCCGGTCAGATGGACCGCGACCAGATCCTGCTGCTCAACATGTGCGGGCGCGGCGACAAGGACATCTTCACCGTCGCTGACGCGCTGGGCAAGGATATCTAGGCACACTATCTCAGGTCCTGGAACTGTTTTGGATGCGGCCTGTCCTTAGACGATGACTAGCGGAAACGAAAAAGAATTCAAATGCTCTACCACCTCGCCTATCTGAGTTCGGCAACGCACCTGATGTCGGAAAAAGCCATGAAAGACATCCTCGAGAAATCGCGCCATAACAACAAGGCGGACAATATCACCGGCCTTCTCCTGTATAATGACGGCAGCTTCTTCCAGGTGCTGGAAGGGGAGAAGGACAAGGTCATGGCGTGTTACAAACGCATCCAGAAGGACCGCCGCCACGATAACTGTATCACCCTGCTGGACGGCGAAGGCGAGAACAGGACCTTCATGTCCTGGGACATGGCCTTCATTCCCTTCGGCGAGTTGAACGAAGCCCAGCAGAACCACTTCATCAGCCTCGGCAAGCTGCGCAAGTCCGGCAAGATGCTGGAAATGGAATCGAACAAGGACCTGCGCATTCTCGCCCAGTCCTTCCTTGCCAGTTTCGGCACGCAGTTCCAGTAGGACGATCAGCACCCTGATAACAGATTGGTAAACCGGGTGCCGCAGGCGGCATCGGGAACCAAGGGCCAGTATGGTTGTTGCCAGTGCATAGAACAATGCAATGGCCACCGACCCCGGTGCCTCCGGAGACTGAAATGATCCGTCTGTTTATCTTTCTGGTGATCGCGACATTCGCTGCAGGTCATGCCGAAGCTGAAGAAGTCACTTCTCAGGACAGCGTCGCTCAGGAAGAGCGCTATGCCGCAGCGGATGTTGATCTCGACGCGCCGCAAGCAACCACCAGCCGTGCCGCGCGCCCCGGCCAGGACGGGGTCGCGCGCTATGAGACCCCATCCAGCATGCGGTACGAAATCAGCGGTCGTGACGTTAACTATTCCGATCAATCCCCTGTCAGCGCCGACGGTGCGCCGACCAATCTGCGTCCGGCAAGCTGGATCGAATAACATCCTGCGCCCAACGATAGAGCAGCAGGATAAACCTTACTCAGCCGCCCGTATTTGCTCCCGGGCGGCTTTTTGCTTGCAAAACAGGGCAGTGCCTCGCTATTGGGTTGGTCCGCCGACCGCCGAATAAGGGAGCCATTCCGGCCCATGTCCTCTTCGCCATCCCGCATAACCGCCCGGTTCGAGACGCTGAAAGCGGAAAACCGCGCCGCGTTCATTCCGTTCATCATGGCCGGAGACCCGGATTACGATACGTCGCTCGACCTGATGAAGCAATTGCCGGCGGCAGGTGCCGACCTGATCGAGCTTGGCATCTGTTTCACCGACCCGATGGCTGACGGCCCGGCGATCCAGGCGGCCGGCCTGCGCGCCCTGGCGGCCGGACAGACCCTGAAAAAGACGCTGCAAATGGTGCGCGAGTTCAGGAAAGAGGATGACGCGACGCCGATCATCCTGATGGGCTATTACAACCCGGTCTATTCCATGGGCGTCGATAATTTCCTCGCGGAAGCAAAGGATGCCGGCGTCGACGGCCTGATCGTCGTCGACCTGCCGCCCGAGGAAGACGAGGAACTTTGCCTACCAGCGGGCAAGACCGGGCTCGATTTCATCCGGCTCGCCACCCCGACGACCGATGACAAAAGATTGCCGAGCGTTGTTAAGAACACCTCAGGCTTTGTCTATTATGTTTCGGTTGCCGGGATCACCGGCGGCGCGACCGGCGCGAACGATACCGTGTCCAGCGCTGTTGGCCGCTTGAAAGCTGCCTCCGGCTTGCCCGTTGCGGTCGGTTTCGGGGTCAAGACGCCCGAGAGAGCAGCAGAAATCGCCCGGACGGCCGATGCAGTCGTCGTCGGCTCGGCATTGATCGAAGCGCTTGCGGGCGCCCTGGAAAAAGACCAGAATAGCCGCGATAAAATAACATCTGCGGTAACGTCGCTGGCGAAAAGCCTTGCTGACGCGGCGCATAGCGCCAGATAAGAGTATTACTGAGGTTAGAGGAGACCGTCATGAACTGGCTTTCCGATATCACCCCGCCGGGGATCAAGAAAATCTTCCGCAGCCAGTCCGACAGCGGCGACACGCTGTGGACCAAATGTCCGGCCTGCAGCGAGATGATCTTCAACCGGGATCTGGAAGCGAATCTGCATGTCTGCCCGTCCTGCGATCATCACATGAAGATCGACGTGACCGAGCGTCTCAATGCGCTGTTCGATGACGGCAAGTGGAAAAAGATCAAGCTGCCGGAAGTCCCGGTCGACCCGCTGAAATTCCGCGACGAGAAGAAATATTCCGACCGGCTGCGCGAATACCGCAAGAAGACGGGCGAGGAAGATGCTCTCGTGATCGGCGTCGGCAAGGTCGATGGCGTGACCAGCGTCGTCGCCGTGCAGAACTTCGCCTTCATGGGCGGCTCGATGGGCATGGGCCTTGGCGAGGGGATCATCCGCGCCGCCGAGGAAGCCGTCTCCCAGAAGGCGCCTTTCGTCATGTTCACTGCTTCGGGCGGCGCCCGTATGCAGGAAGGCATCCTGTCACTGATGCAGATGCCGCGCACCACCATTGCGGTGCAGATGGTCAAGGAAGCGGGCCTGCCTTACGTGGTCGTATTGACCAACCCGACGACCGGCGGCGTCACCGCCTCCTACGCGATGCTGGGCGACGTTCACCTCGCCGAGCCCGGTGCGCTGATCGGTTTCGCCGGACCGCGCGTGATCGAGCAGACCATCCGTGAGAAGCTGCCGGAAGGTTTTCAGCGGGCGGAGTATCTGCATGACAAGGGGATGGTTGACATGGTCGTGCCGCGCAAGCAGATGCGCGAGATCCTCGGTGGATTGTTACGCGTCTTCACCCGTCACGGGGTCAAGGCAAAGCCGGCCGCAAAGCCGGAAGAGAAGGCTGACATCGCCGAGACCAGCACCAGCAACGTCACGAGCCTGCCTGCGCCGAAGGCGAAAGCAAAGGACGCAGTCGTGGCGGAAGACGGTCTCGACAAGGCTGCTGAATAGAAACCGCCCGTGCAACGAAACTCAGCCGATGTAAACGCCCTGCTGGCACGCCTGGCCGAGCGGCGCCCGCGCGTGATCGACCTGTCGCTCGCCCGGGTGCGACAAGGGCTGCAGCGGCTTGGCTCTCCGCATCTCAAACTGCCGCCGGTGATCCATGTCGCCGGCACCAATGGCAAGGGATCTGTCATCGCCTATATGCGGGCGATCCTGGCCGCTGCCGGGCACCGGGTTCACGTCTATACCTCTCCCCACCTCGTCCGTTTCAACGAGCGCATCGTCCTCGCGAGCGAGCAAATCGAGGATCAGGAACTGCTCCGTGTGCTGGGCAAGTGCGAGGCCGCGGCGGGCGATGTCGAGCTGACCTATTTCGAGGCGGTAACCTGCGCGGCGCTTCTGGCCTTCGCCGAAACGCCAGCGGATATCCTGCTGCTGGAAACCGGCTTGGGCGGACGTCTCGATGCGACCAATGTCGTCGACGACCCGATCGCCAGCGTGATCACCCCCATCGGCCTCGACCATCAGGACTATCTCGGCGACACGATCGAGAAGATCGCTTTCGAGAAGGCCGGCATCATCAAGAAGGGCCGCCCGGCAGTGATCGGCGCCCAGCGCCAGGAAGCGCTGAAAGTGCTCGAAGACCGGGCGCTGGCCCTCGGCGCGCCGATGCATATCGCCGGGCAGGACTGGTCGGCTCATCAGGAACAGGGCCGCCTCGTCTATCAGGACGAAACCTCGCTGTCCGACCTGTCGCTGCCGCGCATGCTGGGCGGCCATCAGGTCGAGAATGCCGGGCTCGCCGTCGCCGCGCTGAAGGCCGCAGGTGTAGCGCCGAATGACGACAAGATTTCCGCCGGGCTGGAAGGCGCTTTCTGGCCTGCCCGCCTGCAGCGGCTGACGACCGGCCCGCTCGTCGAGCTGGCGCGATCCAAAGCCCACGAAGATGTAGAGATCTGGCTCGATGGCGGGCATAATCCGCATGCCGCGCGTGCGATTGCCCGCGCCATGGCCGACCTCGAGGAACGCCAGCCACGCCCGTTGATCCTCATTTCCGGTCTGCAGGAAAACAAGGACGCAGACGGATTTTTCGGCTGCTTCGCCGACCTCGTCTCCATGGTTCTTACCGTACAGGCACAGACCGGCACGGCCAGCGATCCGGAAAAGGTCGCCGTCTCCGCCCGTCACGCCGGCCTGCCGGCAATTGCCTGCGACAGCGTCGAGTCGGCGCTGAAGGAAGCGCTCGACAGTGCCTTCCGTTCCAATGAGGGTGCACCGCGCATCCTCATCTGTGGCTCGCTCTATCTCGCCGGCGAAGTCCTCGAAGATAACGGCTAGACCCGCCGTTTAAGTCTTTGATTGCGACGCAGCCTTCGGTTAGCGTGACCATAACCAGATATAGGGAGGCCGCCGCCCATGATCAGCACGATGTTCCGCTCAACCCTGCTCTCGACCGCCTGCGCGCTTACCGCCCTCAGTGCCGCCAATGCCGCCGGGTTCGAGACGAAGAAATGCATCAATATCGGCAACACGCTGGAAGCGCCGCGCGATGCGTCGTGGGGCAATGCACCGGACCGGCGCTATTTCACCGCCATCGGCAAGACCAATATCGACACGGTCCGCATCCCCGTTCGCTGGTCGGCCTATGCGCCCGACGAGACGCCCTACACAATCGAGCAGGACTGGTTCGACACGGTCGACGAGATGATCGGCTGGGCCCTGGAAGAAGACCTGAATGTCATTCTCAACATCCACCATTTCGATGAGCTGTATGAGAATCCCGCCGATTACGACGACAAGTTCGCCGCCCTGTGGCGCCAGGTCGCAGACCACTACAAGGAATATCCGGACTCGCTCTATTTCGAGATCCTGAACGAGCCGCGCGACGCGCTTTCCGGCGAGGTCATGCAGGACGTGCTGCTCGACGGGCTGGCCGCGATCCGCGAGACCAACCCGGAGCGGATCGTGATCATTGGCGGCGACGAGTGGAACTCGATCCGCGGCCTGCCCTCGATCCCCGAGACGCCGGGCGACGAGAACATCGTACACACCTTCCACTATTACGATCCGCACGAATTCACGCACCAGAAGGCGCCCTGGGCGGGCATGCCACTGGATCGCGACGTCGACTGGGGCACGGAGGAGGAACGCCAGCAGGTGATCGACGACGCCGCCACCGCGAAAGCCCATGGCGACAAAACCGGCTACCCCGTCTTCCTCGGCGAGTATGGCGTCTACGACCAGGTGCCGCTGGAAAAGCGGGTGCCGTGGACGGCGATGGTGCGCGAGACCATGGAAGAGGCAGGCGTCTCCACCTGTCCATGGGCTTTCGCCAATACTTTCCCCGTCTGGGACCGGGAGACCGAAGAATGGCTGCCGGGCATGAAGGACGCGCTGGGCGTGGTGGAAACCGAGTGACAGTTTTCCAGACTCGCGGGTTTGGCGCTTGCCCGGAACGAACCGGCAGCATAGTCAATTGAGCATGACCCAGATGCCGACCACCAAGCCGCCCATCGTCCAGCTGAAACGCCTGCCCCATGCAGCCGGGCTGGCCCTGCCGAAATACGAAACGGCGCTGGCTGCCGGGGCCGATGTGCGTGCCGCGATCCCCGACGGCGAGCCGCTGGTACTCAAGCCCGGCGAGCGCTTCATGGTGCCGACGGGCCTTGCCATGGCGCTGCCGCCCGGCTGGGAGGCGCAGATGCGCCCGCGCTCCGGCCTTGCCGCCAAGCACGGCATTTCCTGCGTCAACGCGCCGGGCACGATCGACGCGGATTATCGCGGCGAGCTGAAAGTGATCCTGATCAATCACGGCGCCGAAGACTTCACCATCAACCGCGGCGACCGCATCGGCCAGATGGTGATCGCCCCTGTGTTCCAGGCGATCTATGAGGAAGTCGACGAGCTCGACGAGACCGCGCGCGGCGAAGGCGGCTTCGGGTCGACAGGATCGAAATAATCCTGACAGATCTGTTTCACCGGGCCTGAACGGCATAAGATGTCTTGCAGGCCCTTGGTTGACCAGGTTCCGAAGGCCGCCGGAAGAACCCAAGGCGAGACATCCCATGCCCCTCACCCCCGACCAGCTGGAGCGATACAGGCGCCATATCCTGTTGCCGGAGATCGGCGGACAGGGCCAGCAGGCGCTGCTCGAGGCGCGGGTGCTGGTCGCCGGCGCCGGCGGGCTCGGCTGCCCGATCCTCGCCTATCTCGCCGCGGCGGGTGTCGGCCATATCCGTCTGTGTGATGATGATGACGTTGCCCTGTCCAACCTGCAACGGCAGATATTATTTACCACGGACGATATCGGCAAGCGGAAAGCGGCCGTCGCTGCAGCCCGCCTGCAGGCGATCAATCCGGATTGCACAGTGGAACCCATCGAAGCAAGGCTGACAGCGGACAATGCAAAACAGCTTCTCGAAGATGTCGACCTTGCCATTGAGGGCGTCGACAATTTCGAGGCGCGATATGCGTTGAACGATTCCTGCCTTGAGACGGGTACACCGCTTCTCTCCGCCGCCATCGGCCGGTTCGATGGTCAGGTCGCGCTGTTTGCTCCCGGCCGCGACCAGCCCTGTTATCGCTGCCTGGTGCCGGAGACGCCGCCAGACGCCGCCGACTGCGAGACGCAGGGCGTGCTCGGCGCGGTGCCAGGCCTTGTCGGGACGATGGCGGCGATGGAGGCAATCCGGTTCCTGACCGGTTTCGGCGAGCCGCTCGCCGGGCACGTCTTGATATATAATGGCATGAACGCCACGACCCGGCGCGTGAAACTGCCACGCGACCCGGCCTGCCCGGCCTGCTCTGCCAAAGGCTGAGCCGCGCCTTGCGGGTGTTGCCCGTGGCTGCTCTAGTGCGGGCAGAACAGGCTGAATAAAGCCAGAAATCCGGGAGACCCCGCATGAACCGTGAAAAATATTACGAGATGATCGGCGGCGACGGCACGCTCGATTACGAAATCTATCTTAACACGCACTCGCTCCTGTCCTGCCAGAAGCCCTATGACGCGCTCGCCAATCATGACGAGCTGCAGTTCCAGATCGTCCACCAAGTCGAGGAGCTGTGGATGAAACTGATGGCCTTCACCCTCCTCGAGATCGACGACTATATGGCTGAGCGCCAATCGAACCGTGTACTGACGCTGTTCAGGCGTGTGCACCTGCTGCAACAGCACCTGATCTCGCAGATCGCGCTGCTGGAGACGATGTCGCCGAAGGAGTATCAGGAGATCCGCCTGCAGCTCGGCAATGGATCGGGCCAGGAATCGCCGGGCTTCCGCACCCTGCTGAAAATGGCGCCGGAACTGTGGGACACGTTCGAACGTGTCTACCTGACCGGCGATGGCAAGAGCGTCGATGACATCTATGATGGCGGCTATGACCATGGCGATGGCTTTATGGTCGCCGAGGCGATGGCCGATTTCGACGAGCTGTTCCAGCGTTTCCGCTATCACCATATCCAGCTGATCCACCGCTCCATCGGCCTTGACGCCAAGTCCCTGAAAGGCCGGCCTGTGGAAATCCTGCAGAACGGGCTGAAGTCGCAATTCTATCCGGCGCTGTGGTCCGTGCGCGGACGAATGACCGATAATTGGGGCGCTTCCTATGGCCGCGAGCGTGAAGCGCTGGGCGCGACCAGCGATGGCAGCGGCATCAAGGCCCACTGATGGGGATGGACGGCACGATCCGCACCCGGTTCCTAAAGCCGGAAACACCCTATTTCCTGTCCCATTCCGTCGGCCTGATGCCGAGGGGTGCGGCGGCAACGCTGAACAAGCAGGTCCTCGACCCCTGGCGCATGCAGGGCCAGTCATGGGATGAATGGCTCGCCATTCTCGACCGGTTCAGGACGGCGCTCGGCTCTTTTCTCAACGCCGATCCGGCGCTGATCTGCCCCCAGGCGAATGTGTCATCAGCGCTGACCAAGATCCTCTTCTCCCTGCCGCAGCCGGACAGGAGAAACGTCATCCTGCTGAGCGAACAGGACTTCCCGACCATCGGCTTTGTCGCGCTTCAGGCTGAACGCCTCGGCTGGCAGCTTCGCTATGTGCCGCGCGAGGCGGACCTGACCGACGAGGAAGTCTGGCTCGACGCCATGGGCGATGATGTCGGCATCGTGCTGGTCACCCACGCCTATTCCAACTCGGCCATGCTGGCACCGGTCGTATCGATCACGCAGTTTGCGGCAGCACGCGGGATCGTCAGCGTCGTCGATATCGCCCAGTCGGCAGGCACGATCCCGATCGACCTCGCCCTATGGCAGGCCGATTTCGTCATCGGAACCTCGGTCAAATATCTGTGCGGCGGGCCGGGTGCGGCGTTCCTGTGGGTAAGCCCGCAAATCGTCGAGACCTGCACGCCACTCGATGTCGGCTGGTTCAGCCATGAGGACTCGTTCGAGTTCGACCTGAAACAGTTTCGCTATGCCCCGGATGCGCGGCGCTTCTGGGGCGGCACGCCGTCAGTCCTGCCCTACGCCATGGCGGCGCACGCGGTCGAGACGCTGACGGCCATCGGTATCGACGCCATTCATCGCCAGAACCAGCAGCGCCTGGGGCGGTTGATCGACGGTCTCGACCCGGCCCTGATCCGCTCGGAACCGCGCGAGGGCCGGCGCGGGTCACACCTGCTCTATGCGCCACACGATATGGAAGCGGCAGCGGCGAGGCTTGAGGAAGCCGGCATACGGCACGACCGCCGCGATGGCGCTTTGCGCCTCTCGGTTCATCTCTATATCACTGACCAGGACAGAGAGGCGGCGCGCGATGCGCTCGCTGGATGAGGGAGATTTCATGCGCCTTGCGCCGATCTTGATGGCAGTCTGCGTGACGGGCTGCTCGAGCCTTGCAGACCTGCCCGGCGTGCGCGGTCTGCTGACGCCCGAGGTGGCGCAGGAACAGGCGGCGCTGAAGCCCGGCCTTTATCGTCTCGACCCGGATCATGCCAGCCTGTCCTTCAGCCTGAACCATATGGGCCTGTCGACCCTGACCGGGCGCTTCGACCGGCTCGAGGCCAGTCTCGATTTCGACGAGGCAGCCCCAGAGGCCGCCGCGCTCGACGTGCTGGTCGATATGACCTCCCTGTCGATCGCGACGCCCGACTTCACCGGGACGCTGAAAGGCAGCGACTGGTTCGACGTGGCGGCCGCGCCGCAGGCGCGCTTCGTCTCGACCGGCATCACCGTCACAGGGCGCAATAGCGGCGAGGTCGCCGGCGACCTGACAATCGGCGAAATTACGGCGCCGGTGACCCTGACCGTCACCTTCAATGGCGGGGCGCAGGTGCCGCTGACCGGAGCCTATACGCTGGGGTTCGATGCCGAGGGTACGCTGAACCGGTCGGAGTTCGGCCTCGGGCGCTTCTCGAGCTTCGTCAGCGACGAGGTGGCGATCCGCTTTTCCGGCGAGTTCCAGCGACAATAGCGATCACATTATCGCGGTTGCCCTGCCTTTTTCAAAATTTGTGCTATACTCCCAATCAGGGAGAAACAGTATGCGCCGGATCGCTGCCCTTGCCGGACTTTTCATCGTGACGGGTGCCTTTGCCAGCCCCGTCCTTAACCTTGACGGGCTGTCGCCGGATGCGACCCTGTTCCGCCTGAACCAGGCCGAAAGCGACCTCGCCTTCGAAGTGCGCAAGATGGGGTTCATGTCGGAGAAGGGCCGTTTCGCCGATGTGACGGCGACGATCTATTCCGACAGCCCAAGCCTTGAGACGATCCGCATGGCAACGGTGATCGATGTCGACAGTATCGTTCTGTCGAGCGAAGACAAGCGCCAATGGCTGCTGGGCGAGGACTGGTTCAATGCCGCTACCTACCCCGAAGCGACGTTCGAATGCGCCGATGTGACCATGACCGGGCCGCGCGAGGCCGTGGCCGAAGGCATGATGACGATCCGCGGCATCAGCCAGCCTGCAACCTTCGCCATTACCTTTGACAGCAATGTGATAGACAGCCTGCGCGATGACGAAGTGCTGTCCTTCGAGGCGACGGGCAGTTTCAGCCGGTCGGCCTTTGGCATGACCAAGATGTCGGGCCTGCTCGGGGATATCGTGGAGCTCGACTTCGACGGACGGTTCGACCGCGCCTCTGTCAGCCGCGCCGCGCCTACAGAAATTCCGGGATGACCCGGTCGGGCGGTTTGTGCCCGTCGATGAACATCTTGATATTGATCAGCATACGCTCGCCCATGTCGAGACGGCTTTCGCGCGTCGCCGATGCCATGTGCGGCAGCATCACCACATTGGGCAGACGCATCAGCCGCCGCGACACCGTCGGGCTGGGGTTGGTGACATCGAGACCGGCCCCTGCGAGCTGGCCCTTCTCGATCATCTCGGCGAGCGCTGCCTCGTCGATTATCTCGCTGCGCGAGACGTTGACCACGAACGCATCCGGGTGCAACAGCTTGAGCCGACGCGCCGACAGCAGGTGATAGGTCGCCGGGGTATGCGGACAATTGACCGAAACGATATCGACGCGGGCGAGCATCTGGTCGAGGCTTTCCCAATAGGTGGCCTCGAGCTCGTTTTCCACATGCGGATTGATGCGATTGCGGCTGTGATAGTGAACCGACAGGCCAAACGCGCGTGCCCGGCGCGCTACCGCCTGGCCGACACGGCCAAGACCGATAATGCCAAGCTTCTTGCCGCGCACCGAATGGCCGAGCATCCATGTCGGCGACCAGCCGGTGAACTTGCCGGCTTCCAGCGCCTTCACGCCCTCGACAAGCCGGCGGGGGACGGCAAGGATCAGCGCCATCGCCATATCGGCGGCATCCTCTGCCAGTACGGACGGGGTATTGGTGACGGTGACGCCATGGGAGATGGCGGCCTTGAGGTCGATATGGTCGACGCCGGCGCCAAAATTCGCGACCAGCTTCAGCCGGTCGCCGGCGCTTGCGAAAAACTCAGCATTCAGCCTGTCACCAAGGGTCGAGGCAATGACATCGCTGTCCCGTGCTGCCGCGATCAGGTCTTCCGGCGACATCGGCCGGTCATCCTGGCAAAGCGTGACATCGAACAGATCGGCCAGCCGCAGCTCTATCTCGGCCGGCAACCGGCGCGTCACGGTGATCTTGCACGGGGTGTCTGTCATTACGAAACCTGAACAAATTCTGGTCAAAACCGGAGGGCATCAACACTTTATTAACTGCACCTTAACGCTCGCAGGGCAAACATCTTCGGCAGTTCCAACAGATTATGCAGCATGCTGTGAATGATGACCATGCCCGCCCGCGTATTGTTTAGTATCCTCCTCCTCTCTTTGATGGCCGCCCTGCCCGTCGCTGACGCGGCAGCGCAAGTCGGCGCGTCGGCCAATGCGCCGAAAATGGGCTATTCAGGCCTGCCGGTGCCGCGTTTCGTCAATTTGAAAAGCGACGAGACCAATGCCCGCGTCGGCCCGTCAATGGATTATCCGGTACGCTTCGTGTTCAGCCGGCGCGGGCTGCCCGTGCGGGTGGTCGCCGAGACGCCGGACAATGTCTGGCGCAAGGTCGAGGATTTTGAAGGCGAGACGATGTGGATCCATCAGTCGCAGCTTGTCTCCTCGGGCGTGGTGCTGGTAACCGAGGGCACCGCGCTGATGCATGCGCGCCCGGCCGAAGGCAGCGAGGTACGCGCGGCACTGGAGCGCGGCGTGCTGGCGGATACGGAAAAATGCGATGACGGCTGGTGCCTCGTCCGGGTCGACGGCTATCGCGGCTGGGTCGCCAAATCGTCGCTCTGGGGCGTCGACTGATCTCCGGTTAAAGACCCGGCGCTTCATGAGCAAAGGGACAGGCAAGGTGTGGACGCGCCGCCATCCCCGGTTCGGGGAAGATTGCCGGGCACAAGCCCTGCCATCTCAATCGGCCGCCTTCCTTGGCCACCCTTCATTGACGGGAGGAACTGCCGCCTCTATGGCTTTGTTTCAATATAATTCACCGGATAAGAGCGATGACTGGCCAGAACAGCTATACCAAGGAAGAACTGATCGAATGCGGCATGAACGGTCTGCGCGGCCCGGGCACGGCCCAGCTGCCGGTGCCGCCGATGCTGATGTTCGATCGTATTACAAAAATCACATCCGATGAGGGCGCCTATAACAAGGGGCACATCATCGCCGAACTGGATGTCAGCGAGGACCTCTGGTTCTTCGACTGCCACTTTCCGGGCGATCCGGTGATGCCGGGCTGTCTCGGCCTTGATGCGTTATGGCAGTTGGTCGGGTTCTTCCTGACCTGGTCGGGTGAGCCGGGCTCAGGCCGCGCGCTCGGCGCCAAGGAGATCAAGTTTTCCGGCCAGGTCCTGCCGTCGGCCAAGCTCGTGCGCTACGAGATAGACATCCGCCGGATGATGCGTGGCAAGCTGGTGCTGGGCATCGCCAATGGCACGATGTATTGCGACGACCGCAAGATCTATGAGGCAAGCGACCTGCGGGTCGGGCTGTTCTCGCGCGACGCGCTGAACGCCGGGGCCATGTAGGGCGCTGTTCCAGACCAATAACAGATGCGCGAAACTCTGCATCCGGCTCTGGGCATTGAAGCGTAATTGCGTACTATCGAACTAGGACAATAGGGAATTTTTCATGCGACGTGTTGTAGTAACAGGTCTTGGCATCGTCTCCTCCATCGGCAGCACTGCCGCCGATGTGACGCGCGCCCTGCGCGAGAGCACCTCTGGCATCACCAGGTCCGGGCAATTCGCCGAGCTTGGCTTCAAGAGCCAGGTCTGGGGCATGCCGCAAGTCGATATCGATGCCCTGGTCGACAAGCGCGCCCGCCGCTTCATGGGCGATGGCGCGGCGTGGAACTACATCGCCATGCAACAGGCGATCGAGGATGCAAAGCTGGGTGAGGACGAAGTCAGCCATCCGATGACCGGCCTCGTCATGGGCTCCGGCGGACCGTCGACGAAGGTGATCGTCGAGGCGGCCGCGACCACCCGCGAGAAGGGCAGCCCCAAGCGCATCGGGCCATTCGCTGTGCCCAAGGCGATGTCATCGACCAACTCGGCGACGCTCGCCGTGCCGTTCCAGATCAAGGGCCTGAACTATTCGATCTCCTCGGCCTGCGCCACGTCGATCCACTGTATCGGCCACGCCTATGAGCAGATCGCCATGGGCAAGCAGGACGTGATCTTCGCCGGCGGCGGCGAGGAGCTGGAGTGGACCCTCGCCAACATGTTCGACGCCATGGGTGCGATGTCGACGAAGTACAATGACAGCCCGGCCACCGCCTCCCGCGCCTATGACAAGGACCGCGACGGCTTCGTCGTCGCCGGCGGCGCTGCCGTGCTGGTTGTCGAGGAACTGGAGCGGGCGAAAGCGCGTGGCGCCACCATCTATGGCGAGATCACCGGCTATGCCGCCAATTCCGACGGTTATGACATGGTTGCCCCGTCGGGCGAAGGGGCGGTGCGGTGCATGAACCTCGCCATGCAGACGGTCGACGGGCCAATCGATTACATCAACACCCACGGCACCTCGACGCCGGTGGGCGATGCCCGCGAGACCGGCGCAATCCGCGAAACCTTCGGCGACACTATCCCACACTTCTCCTCGACCAAATCACTGACCGGCCACTCGCTCGGCGCGGTCGGGGCACAGGAAGCTGTTTTCTGCCTGCTCATGCTGCAGAACGATTTCATCGCCGCCTCCGCCCATATAGAGGAGATCGACCCGGAATTCGCCGACCTTCCGATCGTGCGTGAACGGATCGACAATGCAAATCTGCGCAATGTCATGACCAATTCGTTCGGCTTTGGCAGCACCAATGGCTGCCTCGTCATGAGCCGCTACGGCGGCTAGTCACCGACCGCCGAGCCATCGCCGCGCGCCATGATGCCCGGCTTTGGCAGGTAGTCCTGCGGAATCGCATCAAAGGCGACCTGGCGCGGCCGGCCCTTGACGATCCACCGGAACAGGAAGGGCAGGAAGACGACGATGATCCCTGCCTTTATGAAAAAGGTGATGGCGAGATTGCCGAAACTTACGGGGAGCGAGAAGATCACCAGCGCCAGCCCGAAAAAGACGACCGCGACGAACGCAAGCTGGCCGACATAGCTTGCCGCCGGAGCCCCGGCCATCAGCCGTGCCGTCGGCGAGGCGCTCTGCACACGGTCGATCAGGAAGCGGGTGAATTCCGAAAAGGTGACAGAGCGGTCCTCGAAATCGGCGATCCCGGCGAAATGCATGTTGTCATACTGCAGCCTGGCTTTCTTGCGGTCGATGATGGTCGCGAGATAGCGGTTGGTCTTCGACCGTGTCGGCGCATAGGCGACCCGGATCGTGGCGATTTCCGCCAGCTTCAGCCCCCAGACATAGCCGTCCGGACGGACCATCTGGACCTCGTCACCGGTCAACCGATAGATGCGCTCGGTCTTCTCGAGAATGCTCTCGCGTTTCCTGTATTCGATCATGATAATCCCCCGTTTGGTGCGGCGATCCTACCGGACCCGGTGAACCAAATCATCTGCAAACTGTCATTGCCTGTAGGCGGCCCCTCGCCGCCGCGCTAAGTGTCAGGCAGCGCGCAGACCGCAGATGGAGGATGAGAATGCCGATCCAGACCCTCAATCCCGCGACCGGCAAGGTCGAAAAGACGTTCGAGGAATTGAGCGATGCCGATGTCGACAAGGCGATTGCACAGTCGGTGAGCGGTTTCCATGCCCTGCGCAGCTTGAGCTTTGCCGACCGCGCCACGCTGATGATGCGGGCAGCGGATATCCTGGAGGACCGCGAAGAGACCTATGGCCGCCTGCTGACGACGGAGATGGGCAAGACCTTCGCCTCGGCCAGGGCCGAAGTGAAGAAATGCGCCTGGGCCTGCCGCTTTTATGCAGAGCATGCGGAAGAATTTCTCGCCGACCGCCCGATCGAGACGAAAGCGCAGCGCTCCTTCGCCCGTTACCTGCCGATCGGACCGGTGCTTGCGGTCATGCCTTGGAACTTCCCGCTGTGGCAGTGCTTCCGCTTTGCCGCGCCTGCCCTGATGGCCGGCAATACCGGGCTGTTGAAGCACGCCTCCAACGTGCCGCAATCGGCCCTCGCCATCGAGGAAGTGTTTCGCGATGCGGGCTTCCCCGAGGGTACATTTCAGACGCTGCTGGTCGGCTCGGGAAAGGTCGAGCGTATCCTGCAGGATGATCGCGTGCGTGCCGCAACGCTGACAGGCTCCGAACCCGCAGGCCGCGCCGTCGCCGCCACTGCGGGCGACCACATCAAGAAGACGGTGCTGGAGCTTGGCGGCTCTGACCCGTTCATCGTCATGCCGTCGGCTGATCTCGATGCCGCTCTCGATGCTGCCGTGAAAGGGCGCACCCTGAACAATGGCCAGTCGTGCATTGCCGCCAAGCGCTTCATCATTCATCAGGATATCTACAGGGATTTCCGCGACGGCTTCGTCTCCCGGTTCGAGGCCTTGAAGGTCGGCGACCCGATGGCGGAGGATACCGATATCGGCCCCCTCGCCATGGCGCAGACGCGCGACGACCTCGACAAACAGGTCACCGAAAGCGTTGCCAAGGGCGCTCATTGCCTGACCGGCGCGGAAGTGATTGATGGCGACGGGTTTTTCTACCGTCCCGGCATCCTCGAGAATATCCCCGAGGGCGCGCCGGCCTTTGCCGAGGAGTTGTTCGGACCAGTTGCGACGCTCTATTCTGCGGCCAACCTGTCAGAGGCGATCTCGCTCGCCAACACCTCCCGTTTCGGGCTCGGCTCTGCGATCTTCACCCAGAATGAAGGCGAGATCGAACAGGCATTCAACCATCTCGATGCGGGCGGCACCTTCGTCAACACCATAACGGCATCGGACCCGCGCCTGCCCTTTGGCGGCGTGAAGGCCTCCGGCTATGGCCGCGAGCTGGCGTCGGACGGCATCAGGGAATTCGTCAATATAAAGACCTGCTGCGTCGGATCGTCGAGCTGACACCCGTCAGCTTGCGTCCGGGCTTGCGCGCGACAGGCGCGTCCCGATCTCGCTTGTCCGCAAGAATTGCTGATAGGTGTAGGGAAGGATGATCACCGATTGCGAGAATTGCAGCACGTAGGACAGGGCGGCAAAGATTTCCCCTGTACTCTTGTCGCCTGCGCTGACCAGCACCCAGACGGCGAAGGCTGTCAGGATGAAGGTCAGCAGGAACACACCGCCGAAATTCCTTGCTTCGAGATCGGACAATTGGATCCGCCAGCGCACGAGGGAAAAGAAGTGTGACCGTACCGCCAGAATATCCCGCGCCTCGAGAATATCGACCTGCCGCTCGGCCTCGTCATTGAGGCCGGTGTTGAGGGAATTGATCCGGCGGGCGCTCAGGCCGAAGATCGCCGAGATCAATCCGGCGACGACAATCGTGCCGAGGCAAAGAAGCGGCGAGATGATCGCCATCATCACCACCGAGCCGAGCAGCATGAAGATCGAGACGATGGCTGCCGGCAACATATGCTCGAAGAAATCCACGAATTCCTGCACGAAGCTGACATGGGCTGCAGTCTGGGCGGTCGGCTTTGCATTTGCGATCTGGCGTTCGACGACATCCCCCGCCGACTCGCGATAGATGCGGCCATAGATGCGCGTATCGTAAAGGCGGCGTGAGACGCCGAGCGCCAAGGCGATGATGGCAGCAGCGAGATAGATCACGATACCGAGGAAACTGTCACCGATCAGACTGTCGATGGCGCGACCGAGCAGCCACGGCTCGATCACCGTGAACAGGTTTTCCAGAGCCAGGAGCGCCAGCGTGCCGGCAATGGCCCAACGGTAGCGCTTGACGATCCCCGCATGGGAAAGGCCCTCAGGCGTGGCCGACCGATCACTCATATTGGCTCCCTTTTTTACAGCCTGCAGTTAACCAGTCCCTGACCGCGCCGCAACTGCTTGCGGAAATCGCGCAGGCTGACCTATGCTGCGCCCGGATCAGACAGGCTTTTTTACAGAACGGGCGCGCCATGAACAATCAGGATCAAACCGGCAAGGGCGATGCGTGGTTCATCCGCGAAGTTGAAAAGAGCGGGCGCGCGTCGCTGACACCAGCGAACAACATGATCATGCTCGCCTCTCTCGCCGTACTGCTGGCGACGATCTCGACGGCCATCGGCGCGATGTCGCTGGTCATGTCGCAGCAATACATGCTGGCGCTGGCCCCTGGCACCGCCGCGGCCTGCCTCATTGCCTTTATCGGCTGGGCCTTGACCAAGAAGACCGCCGGCTAACCTCACCAAAGCATAAGATTTATTGGAATTTCCTGCCAAGGGCCGGTTTGCATCGCAGCGCGGCCCTTGTTAGGGTCACTCTCATTCGTGATGCTTGTCTTTCAGCTATTGTCAGGCCGGTATTGTTTGTGAAGTGAGCCCTGTTGGCTCCGAACCCTTATTTGAATGAGCGAAGCCATGAAACTGACTGAACCCCAGGCAGAAGCTGCCAAACAAACGCTTGGCGCCGACCCGATCCCCGAGGATCACCCGGTTGCGGTGCAATTGTCGCAAACCTTCGGCGAGCATTCTTTCTATCTCGACAATAATGGCCTTCTGGTCTTCGAGCCGACCAAGGAAGATCCGGCCAAGGCAGGCCTGTTCCTGATCGCGGCATGGACCGATGAGGACAAGAAGGAACTCGGCGGTATCCAGCCGCAGCCGACGAACATCGTTCTCGATCTGGAGAACCCGCAGGCCCCCGAGGCCCCGCAGCCCAACGGCGCTGCCTGAGAGAATTCGACCGTCAGCCCTCTAACATAAGGGTGCTGACGGTCCTGACGAGGTCGGAGGCCTGCCGGCTGACGGCGCCTCCCTCCTCCAGCCTGCCCGCAATAGCGAGCTGCGACAGGCCCTGAAGCATCGACCACAGAAATGTCTCCATCAGCGCTGGCGTATGCGGCCCGGCGGGACCGGTCCTGCGCGAGGCCGGGGATGCAACGGCGGCGATCTCGGCCTTCAGCGCGGCAACGCCGCCCTGCAGGTCGGCATTGGCGCCATCGGTGCGCTCGCCATCCATCATCAGCGAGAACAACGCGCTATTGCCCATGGCAAAGCCGATATAGGCGGCGGCAATCGCCTCGATCGCACGGGCGGCGTCGGTGCCGACCGATTTGCGCGCCGTGTTCATCGTCTGCGCCAGGGTCAGATAGCCCCCGGCCGCGATCGTGCTGAGCAGCGTTTTCATGTCCCCGAAATGATGGGCGGGCGCGGCATGGGAGACCCCGGCCCGGGCGGCGCAGGCGCGCAGCGAGAAGCCGGATGCGCCCTGCTCCTGCAACAGTTCAAGCCCCGCCATCAGCAATGCCTCGCGCAGATTGCCGTGATGATAGGATTTTTCCTCGGCCATGCCCCACCCCGCTACCGTCGCTCAAGTCCATGCTAGGCGATTGCTGCAGCGCGTTAAAGCGGCCTCTTCCCTGAAATCGCAAAATCATGCCGCCCGGCTTGCGCTGGACGGGAAAAGCCGGTTTATCTGGGCACCACAACCGACAAGCCCGAAAAACAACGATGAAAGGCCTGCCCGATGAGCGAAGACAGCCAGACATTCCCGACCGGTGACCTGATGAAAGGCAAGCGCGGCCTCGTCATGGGTGTCGCGAACAAGAATTCCATCGCCTGGGCCATTGCCCAGCAGCTCCACGCCCAGGGCGCGGAGATGGCCTTTACCTATGTCGGCGAAGGGCTGGAGCGCAGGGTGCGCCCGCTGGCCGAAAGCCTCGGCGCGGAGGTCATCATCCCTTGCGACGTCACCGACGATACCTCCATGGACGAGGCCTTCAAGACCATCGAGGACAAATGGGGCAAGATCGACTTCCTGGTCCACGCCATCGCCTTTGCCGACAAGGAAGCGCTGAAGGGATCCTTCGTCGCGAACACGAGCCGGGAAGTCTTTGCCCGCGCCATGGATGTCTCCGCCTTCTCCTTCGTCGATGCCGCCAACCGGGCCTCGAAGATCATGAACCCCGGCGGTTCGATGATCACGCTGACCTATCTCGGGTCGGAGCGGGTCATCCCGAACTACAACATGATGGGCGTCGCCAAGGCGGCGCTGGAAGCGGCGACCCGCTATATCGCCCGTGATCTCGGCAAGGAAGGCATCCGTGTCAACGCCATCTCCGCCGGCGCGATCAAGACCCTGTCGCTGGGCGGCATTGCCGGAGCGCGCTCGCTGCTGTCCGAGGGCCGCGCCTGGGCACCGCTGCGCGAGGACACCGACCCGGTCGGCGTGGCCGGCGCCGCGCTCTATCTGCTGTCCGATCTCGGCAAGAGCTGTACCGGCGAGACGCACCATGTCGATGCCGGCTTCCATATTGTCGGCATGCCCGAAGAAGATGCCATCAGGGGCGGGGAATAAACCCGGCAGGTGACGGACTCGGAAACGGATAGCGGCGAACCAGCCAGCGGAAAAGCGAAACGGGACCGCGCCAACCGGCTCGACCTGCCGCCGGGTGCCAGACACTCAGTCATCGATGACCTGCAGGGTATCCTGATCGGCGCGCTGCTGCTGGCGCTGGCGATCAGCCTGTTCCGCGAGGCGACGATCCTGACCGGCGGTGTTGCCGGCGTCGCGCTGCTGATCGACTATGCATCGCCGATACGCTTCGAGATTGCGTTCCTGGTCCTGAACCTGCCGTTCTTTGCCCTGGCGCTGTGGCGCATGGGGGTGCGCTTTACAGGCGCGACGCTGGTGACGATCTTCCTTGTCTCCGGCCTGACGGCTGTGATCTCGCGCTATCTTGTCATCGACAGCATCAACCCGGTCTTTGCTGCCCTGGCAGGCGGCGTGTTGAACGGGGTGGGGATCGTCGCCCTGTTCCGTCACCGCTCGGGAGTCGGCGGGCTGACGATCATGTCGAGCTATTTGCAGGATCGGGGGATCGCGAGGGCCGGGCATGTGCATCTGGTCACCGACCTGGTCATCGCCGCGATCGCCCTGTTGATCATCCCGGCGGACAAGGTCGCGCTGTCGGTCCTCGTCGCAGTCGTGTTCTCGTTCGTGCTGTCGGCCAATCACCGGCCGGGCCGGTATTTCGGCTAGATCGTTTCAGCATTCTGTGGAAACGCTGAAACGACCCAGACTCCTTGTTTGTCGCGTTTCCTGACGGTGAACCGGTTTCCACTTCACCGGGAAACGCTATAGGGAGATTGCCGGTCAGGCGAAGCCGCCTTTCGGCAGGTCCCGGCCGAGGACATAGCCATAGACGGCGATAAAATGGCAGATACTGCCGCCCAGCACGAAGACATGGAAGATGGTGTGGGTATAGGCGCGCGATTTCCACGCATAGAAAAACGCCCCGACCGTAAAGCTGAGACCACCCGCGACCAGCCAGATGAACCCTGCGGTCGGCAGGTTCACCCATAATTCGTGCACGACAAAGATGGCGACCCAGCCGAGCCCAAGATAGCTCGCCAGCGATATCCAGTCATATTTGCGCAAATCAGTCATGAAGTGTCCGGCAATCTTCAGTCCGATCCCGATGGCGGCCGCGACCCAGACGAAGACGAGAAGGGAAATCCCCGTGCGCGGCGACAGGGCCAGCAGGGCAAACGGCGTATAGCTGCCGGCGATCTTCACATAGATGGCGGAATGGTCGAGAGCCTCGAGGAAATGCTGCACCCGGGCCCGCAGCGCGCAGGAGCAGTGATAAATCGTCGAGGCGAGATAAAGCAGAATGATGCTGGCAGCAAAGATCATCACCGCGGTCACTTCGAGCGCGCCGCCCTGGCGTGCGGCCCGGATGGCGAGAAACACGAGCGCGACGATACCAAGAACGATGCCGATGCCATGGCTGGCCGTATGAAGAATTTCTTCCAGCCGCGAATGGACATCCGGTTTTCTTTTTTTCGGCAATAAGAACATGGCTACTCCGAGCGTTGCTATAACCGTACCAGCCATTGAGGGCGAAATTGCGGGGAATGGCAGATAAATATGTGTTTGCTGGTCACTATTGCGCCAGGGCAACACGCCACTTGCCAGCTTCGTTCGCCTCGGGGAGGTTGATTCAGCCAACGGGGCTGGGAACCGTAACATAAAATTAGAGAATATTAGCGAAGGTGTAATCTCCAAGGGCGGGAGAGTGTCGTAGGCTGTAAGAGGATGCGCCACATGCCTGGATTGAAATATGAAAGTCTTGCGACAAGCGAGGCTTGCCGACGTGCCTTTAAGAGGCTCGATACCGAGATAAAAGGGCGGCTCATCATCAATGATGGCTGTTCGCATCCGTGTACTATCACAAACACGTCGCCGGGCGGCGCGAGGATTGTCCTCGACAGGCCTGAATATGTGCCGCCGCGCTTCGACCTCGAGTTCACCGAGGACGAGATCGTGATTACCTGCCGAAAGGCGTGGCAGTCAGGCGCCGATATCGGTGCCCATTTCATCTCTGCCCTGATTGTCCACCTGCACAACACCCATAGCTGATTCCAACACCTGTCCCCCTGTACGCTTGCACGCAAAGGGCAGGTAGAGACGCAGGAAGGCTCAGCCTTTCTGCGTCTCTATCCAGGTGTTGATTTTGCGTTCCAGCACCGGCAGCGGCACGGCGCCGTCCAGCAGAATGGCGTCGTGGAAGGTTCGGATGTCGAAATCCTCGCCCAGTTCCGCCTCTGCCTTTTCGCGCAGCGCCTGGATTTTCAGCATGCCGAGCTTGTAGGAGGTCGCCTGCCCCGGCCAGACCGCGTAGCGTTCGACTTCGCGCGTCACTGCCGCTTCGGTGTCGCCCAGGGTCGCGACCATATAGTCGATCGCTTCCTCACGGGTCCATTGCTTGGCGTGCAGCCCGGTATCGACGACGAGACGCACGGCACGGAAAAGCTCCGACTGCAACCGCCCGAGATCGCCCAGGGGATCATCCTCATACATACCCATTTCAGCGGCAAGTTCTTCGGCATAAAGCGCCCAGCCCTCGCCGAATTCAGAGTAGAAGAACGTGTTGCGGATGAGCGGGAAGTTGTCGATGTCCATTTGCAGGGCGACCTGGAAATGATGGCCCGGCACCGCTTCATGATAGGTCAGCGTCTTCAGCGTCTGTTTCGGCCAGTCTGCGGTATCCTTCAGATTGATCCAGTAGATGCCGGGGCGCGAGCCGTCGAGCGACGGTGCGGTGTAATAGCCACCGGGCGCGGAGTCCTGCTCATAAACCGGAATGCGCCGCACGACCATGTCCTGTGGCGGGAGGGTGCCGAACCAGTCGGGCGCAATCGTCATGATGGCGTCGGTCTGCGCTTTCAGTTCGATCAGCAATTCCTCGCGGCCCTCATCCGTATTCGGATAGACCATGGCAGGGTCGTCAGCGATAGACGCGAAGCGCTCGCCGACAGAACCCTCGGTCAGACCCATACCAACAAGGATCTCATCCATCGCCGCCTCAATGCGGGCGACCTCGTCGAGACCCAGCTGATGGACCTCGTCTGCGGTCATGCCATTGCCTCCGAAGCTGTTCAGCGCATGCTGATAGAAATCCTCGCCCTGCTGGATCCGCCAGATGCCGGCATCGTCATTGGACTGGTCGATCAACGACGTGACCGTTTCGCCAAGCCGGGTATAGGCCGGATAAACAACGGTCTCGACCACCTCCGCCGCTTGCGCGATGGCATCGGTCCGGGCTTCCTCGCTCATCGTGTCGATCCCGGCAACCGCGCCTTCAACGCGGGTAACGAGCGGGTGCTCCGCTGGCGGAACATCGATGAAGCCGTTAGCGGTAATCGCGATTTTCTCGAGCGCAAAGATTGGCGGAACGACCCCGGCATTGGCATCGGCGACGAGGGCATCGCCGACAGCCTCGAACACGATGCCAAACTTGCCAAGGCGGGTGAGGTAATCCTCTATGTCAGAGGCGCTTTCCAGCGGCTGCTCGGTCAGCATCATCTGCGGGATGCTGATATGCGGACCGACGAGCTGGTTGAGGACATATGGCCCGTTTGAGACCATCACCGCCGCATTGCCAAAATCATAGCCATTGCGCTCGGCCGCCATCTCGTAGGCATTCTCGAGCACGTCATAGGTGACGAGCGCCGTGCCGTCGAGATCGGCGCGATCGAACCGGCGCAGCTGTTCGAGGAAGCGCTCGTTCATGCCGATAGCGTCCTGATTTGCGGCATACCCGTATTCGCCGAACATGGCGTTATAGGCGCGCCCGGCAACAGCGGTCTCGACACCAAGGCTGGTCGCCTGTTCGGGATTGGATTTCAGGTAGCGCGCCGCGTGGCGCTCGGCCATCTCCATGAAAAGGTCGGATTGGGTCTTCTGGACGACCTGGTCGGACTGCGCAGCCGCTGGCGTCGTTTCGGCGGGGGTGCCGGCAGTGTCGTCACCGCCGCAGGCGGTTAGTGCGAAGGCGGCGGCGCCCATCATCAGGACAAAACGGTGCGTTACTGTGGTGACCATGGTCAAAATCCCCTTGCATGTAAGTCGGGTAACCTAGGCCAGTCGGCGGCTTGCGCCAAGGGGCTCGGCACATAAAGAAAAACCGCCCGGCATTGCACCGGGCGGTTTCTCAATTCAATTGGCTTCGGACGCGCCTAGTCGTCGCGGCGCGCACGGCGCGCACGGCGCGGACGGTCACCGCCGCCGCCGCCGCCGGTGTCATCCTCGTCTTCCATGCCCGGCACCAGTTCACCGGTTTCCTGGTCCACGACTTTCATCGACAGCTTGACCTTGCCGCGATCGTCGAAGCCCAGAAGTTTGACATAGACCTCGTCGCCTTCCTTGACGACATCGGAGGTCTTGTCGATACGCTCCGCAGCGAGCTGCGAAATATGCACCAGACCGTCGCGGGCCCCGAAGAAGTTGACGAAGGCGCCGAAGTCCATCGTCTTGACGACCTTGCCCTTGTAGATTTCGCCGATTTCCGGTTCGTCCGTGATCGACTTGATCCACTTGATGGCGGCATCGATCTGTTCCTTCTCGGAAGAAGCAATCTTGATCAGGCCGTCATCATCAATATTGATCTTGGCGCCGGTTTTCTCGACGATCTCGCGGATCACCTTGCCGCCGGTGCCGATCACTTCACGGATCTTGTCGGTCGGAATCTGCATTGTCTCGATGCGCGGGGCATATTCGCCCAGTTCGCCGCGGGACTCGCCGATCGCCTTGCCCATCTCGCCGAGAATGTGCATGCGGCCGTCTTTTGCCTGGGCAAGAGCGGTTTCCATGATCTCGCGGGTGATGCCGGCGATCTTGATGTCCATTTGCAGCGAGGTGACGCCCTGATCCGTACCGGCGACCTTGAAGTCCATGTCGCCGAGGTGATCTTCATCGCCAAGAATGTCGGACAGAACGGCGAAGCGTTCGCCTTCGAGGATAAGACCCATGGCGATACCGGCGACGGCGCGCTTGATCGGCACGCCGGCATCCATCATCGCAAGGGACGAGCCACAGACGGTCGCCATCGAGGACGAGCCGTTGGATTCCGTGATTTCGGAGACCAGGCGGAGCGTGTAGGGAAATTCTTCCTGGGACGGAAGAACGGCGCGCAGCGCCCGCCAGGCAAGTTTGCCGTGACCGATCTCGCGGCGGCCCGGGGAGCCCATGCGGCCGGTCTCGCCGACGGAGTATGGCGGGAAGTTGTAATGCAGCAGGAAGCTTTCCTGATATGTCCCGGCCAGCGCGTCGATATATTGCATGTCCTCGCCGGTGCCGAGCGTGGCAACGACGATCGCCTGCGTCTCACCGCGGGTGAACAGGGCAGAACCGTGGGTCCGCGGCAGGATGCTGACTTCGGACTCGATCTGGCGGACGGTTTTCGTGTCACGCCCGTCGATCCGCTCGCCAGTGTCGAGGATACCGTTACGAACGATGTCGCTTTCCAGCGATTTCAGCAACGAGCCGACCATCGTTTTGTCGAGGGCTTTCTCGTCTTCCTCGTTGCACAGCTCGGCATAGACCCTGTCTTTCACTGCGCCGATTTTCTCGACACGGGCCTGCTTCTGGCGCTCGCCATAGGCATCGCGCAGGCCGGCTTCTGCCAGCTCGCGGATCCTGCCCATATGCTCGGAATAATCCGCAGGCGTATAATCCCACGGCTCTTTCGCGCATTTCTCGGCGAAGGAGATGATGAAGTCGACGGCTTCCTTGGCCGCACCGTGACCGGCGACGACCGCGCCGAGCATGATTTCTTCCGACAGCTCTTTCGCTTCAGATTCGACCATCATCACTGCGTCGGCCGTACCGGCCATGACGAGATCGAGCTCGGTCTCTTCCATCTCGGCGAGGGTCGGGTTGATGATGTAGTCGCCATCCTTGTAGGCGACGCGGGCAGCACCGATCGGGCCCATGAAGGGCAGGCCGGAAATGGTCAGCGCGGCAGAAGCGGCAATCATGGCAACGACATCGGGATCATTCTCCAGGTCGTGGCTCATCACGGTACAGACGACCTGTACCTCGTTCTTGAAGCCCGGTGCAAAGAGCGGGCGGATCGGACGGTCGATCAGGCGCGAGGTCAGCGTCTCTTTCTCTGTCGGACGGCCTTCACGCTTGAAATAACCGCCAGGAATACGACCGGCGGCAAATGTTTTTTCCTGATAGTTGACGGTCAGCGGGAAGAAATCCTGCCCCGGCTTGGTTTCGCGCTTGCCGACCACTGTGGCCAGCACGCTGGTGTCGCCATAGGTCGCGAGAACCGCGCCGTCGGCCTGCCGGGCAATACGGCCCGTCTCGAGGGTCAGCTCCTTGCCGGCCCACTCAATCGTCTTCTTCGTAATTGTAAACATGAGAGTTTCTTTCAATTCGGACGAGTACCGGATTGCACGCGTCCTTGTGTACGTGTGGCGGGCGTCAGCACCCTTGCTGCACGCCTGGCCACATAACAAAAGCGGGCCCATAAGGCCCGCTTTCCGGTTTACCTGCTTTAGCGGCGCAGGCCAAGCCGTTCGATCAGGGACTGGTAGCGCCCCTCGTCAATCTTTTTGACATAGTCCAGCAGCCGGCGGCGCTGGGAAACCATCTTCAGAAGGCCACGGCGGGAGTGGTTGTCCTTCTTGTGGTCCTTGAAATGTTCGGTCAGGTTCTGGATCCGCTCGGTCAGGATGGCGACCTGTACTTCCGGGGAGCCTGTGTCGCCCTCTTCGCGGGCATAATCCTTGATCAGCGCAGATTTGCGCTCAGCAGTAATCGACATTGCTTTTCTCCGAGTGCCGGTAAACAAAGACCGCCTGCCGGGGCACCGTCCAGCAAGGGTTGGCGGGTGTTAGCCGATTATCGCGGGCACCGCAAGGCATTAAAGGGCGCAAGCTTGACGGTGTCAGGCGTGCCGGCGCCAACCAATGCTTGCCGCCAAGCAGGCAAGGCGGTTAAATCAGGAAAAATCACACGGCGAGAAAATAATGACAATCACGATAAGCACGATCACCCGCAAGGCCGTTGGCGCAATGACGGCCGCCGGCGTCGCCATAGCTGCGATGGCAAGCCCTGTCGCGGCGCAGGGCGTCTCCGTCGAACAGGTGCTGATCCCCGGCCCGTCGCTCGAGGGAAACCTCGAAGGCAATGACGCGACCCGCGACATCATCGTCTACCTGCCGCCGAGTTACGCGACCGACGAAGACCGGCGCTACCCGGTCGTCTACGCCCTCCACGGCTATTCGGCCAATAACGAGGCCTTCCGCGCCGATCTCGCCCGCACCGACGCCGTCGCCAGCGCTTTCGCCGGGGGCGCGCAGGAGATGATCGTCGTCATGCCCGACGCCCAGACCCTTCACAACGGCTCGATGTACACAGCCTCCGTCACCGTCGGCGACTGGGAGAGCTATATCGCCGAGGATGTTGTCTCTTATGTCGACGCAAATTATCGCACGGTTGCGACACGGGACGCCCGCGGCCTCGCCGGCCATTCCATGGGCGGCTATGGCACGCTGCGCATCGGCATGAAGCGTCCCGATGTCTTCGCCGCGCTCTATGCGATGAGCCCGTGCTGCCTGGAGCCGTCGCGCGGCGTAGATCCGGCCATGCTGGAAAAACTCAGGGGCTATGACGACCCCGCCGACACGCTAGAGCTTGGCTTTTTCGAGCGGGCGACGCTTGCCTCCGCCGCCGCCTGGTCGCCGAACCCGGAAAACCCGCCCTTCTATTTCGATTTGCCGGGCGATGACGCCGTGACCGATCCGGTCGCCCGCTGGACAGCCAACGCCCCTCTGGCCATGGCGGACCAGTACCGCGCCGCGCTCGATAGCTACGAGGCGATCGCGATCGACATCGGCGACGAGGACTGGCTGCTGCCCGGGGCGAAGAAGATGAATGAATGGCTGACCCTCAACGGCATCGAGCATGACTTCGAGATCTATGAAGGCGATCACGTCAACCGCGTGTCCGAACAGTTCCGCGACAAGGTGCTGCCCTTCTTCTCGCAGGCACTGACCGCAGAGTAATCAGTCCAGCGGCAGGTCGATCCTGACGCGGAAACCTTGCGCGTCAGTGAGGGTTTCCATGGTCGCGTCCAGCTGGCTCGACAAATTGGCTATGAGGGCGCGGCCGATGCCCTTCGCCTTGCTGCCGGCGTCGACGTCACCCAGCCCGCAACCATTATCCGCATAAATGATGCTCAGCTGTTCGCCGTCGGCCTTGATGTCGAGGGCAATCTCGGGATTTTCGGTGTTGGCAAAGGCGTGCTTGATCGAATTCAGCAGCATTTCATTCAGCGCAAGAACGAGGGGCACGGCCCGGTCGATCTGGAAAATGGCGCGGCCCGATGTCCGCACCTTGATCGCAATCCGGTTTTCCATCGTCATCGCCTTCAGGCTGTCGGTCATGTTCTCCGACAGGAAGGCGACGATATCGATCTCGTTATGGCCGCCGGTCTGGTACAGGCTGCGGTGAAACTCTTCCAGCACGCCGATCCGGCCGGCGAGGTCCTGGATCGCCTTTTTGGCAAGCTCGTCGTCAACGGACTGAGCCTGCAGCCGCAGCAGCGCCGAGACCAGCGCCAGATTGTTCTTTACACGGTGATTGACCTCGTAGAGCAGCGCGTCCTTGGCCTTCAGCGCTGCATCGAGTTCGCGCCGGGTCTCCATCTCCTGCGTCCTGTCAGACATGGTCAGGACCGAGCCGACCTGTTTGCCTTCTTCATCACGAATAGGACGGGCCGTGCCAACGGCATCGACGAGAGCGCCGTCAGGGCGGCGTATCTTCCAGTGGGCGTCCTCGACCGTCTCGCCGTTTGCCACGGCGCGGGCAAGCGGCAGGTCATGGGGCGGGTGCGGCTCGCCCTCGCTCGTCAGAAGGTGATAGGCGTCGGAATAGTCATCCGGCTCGACATCGAGCTGCTTTACATCATGGATCCGCGCCGCAGCCGCATTGATGAAGACAAGCCGGCCATTGGCGTCGGCGACGATGACGCCTTCGCCAAGCTGTTCAAGGGCAGAAACGAGGATCTTGTCGTTCGACAGTCCAATCCGGTCCAGAAGATCTTCGATGATTGGCATGGCACTCCCCCAAGCTCTGGCAAGACGCCATCAGCCTGACACCTTACCACCGGCAACAGAGGACACAATGTCCTATGTTAAGACCCGCGGCGGCCCGCAGCTGACCTGATAGTCAGCGAGCGATCCATTCCCGCTCGGCAAAGTCGAGAAAACTCTCCCAGTTGAGATGGTTGGAATGGCCGCCCTCCTGCTGGCGGAAGACGATGGCGCCCTCGCCGACCTCGACCTTCTCGCCCGGGAAATCGATATCGGGCATCGAGCCAGCGCCGTAGAGCTCCCAGGCCGGGCTCGCCGCCTTCGTCGCCATGAAGATACCAACCGGATCGACCCAGGCATCGCCCTCTTCCGCCTTGCCGGTACCGACGAAAAGCGGGCGTGGGGCAGACAGGGCGACCAGCGAATGGGCATCGATTGGCAGATCGTCCCAGCCGAGCGGATCGGCGGCGTATCTCAGGAAGTTCCCGGCCATCCAGTGATACTCGCCGGAGGAGGCGACATTTTCCAGCACCTCGCCATTGTCACGGCGATAGAGCGAGGCCCCCGCTTCGCCGGATGACCCGGAAAAGGCGGCGGCGAAACGCTCGTCATAGGCCATGGTGACGAGCGCCGCCTTGCCATAGCGTGACAGACCCTCAATGGCGACGCGGCTCGCGTCGATCTCGTCCATCGTCTCGAACGCATCGAGCACCCGGCTCGCGCCCCAGGCCCAGGCCCTGAGCGCGCCCCAGTCGTCAGCGTCACGCGGCTGGCCCTTGTTGACGAGGCCGATGATGCCGCTCGTCAACCCGGCGCCATTGTCGGCCTGCACCGTTGTCGGCACGAGTTCGGCATGGGCCCAGCCGCGCGAGAGGATTCGTTCCGTCGCGGACGGGCTGGGCGGCTCCCATCCGGCTGGCGGCTGGAAGTCCGCTGGAAAACGGAAAACGAAGCTGACGATGGCAGGCACCGGGCCGTCTGCGTCCGCCGGAAGTGTCAGGGTCATGTCGATCGTGACGTCGATTGCCGGCCAGGCACGGTTGTCGACGCGCCCGGCATAGTCGCGGATAATCGCCGGCACGCCGGCCACCATCTCCTCGTGCTCGGATACCACTTCCCATGTGACCGATGGCGTGGCCTCCGGCGCGTAGCCGTAGATTTCGCTGCTGAAGAGATCGATCAGTTCGGGCCGCCGTACATCTTCCCATATCGCAGGCGTCGTGACCGTATCGCCAGCGTCGGTGATCATGAGCGGCGGCAAGTCCGGGTACGGATTGGATGTCGCCTCGTCGTAATTGGCATAGTTGTCAGCTTCCGGGTCCATGCCGTTGCGACCGGGGCGCAGCGCCTCCAGCCCGAGCAGGTCGAGCATGCGGCGATGATCCTCCTCGGCGGTCAGCTCAACCGGCGCGTCATCCTGCGCCTTGGCCCCCGGGGCAGCGACAAGGGCTGCAACAGCCACAATAGCCAAAGCCAAATGGATAAGCGTCTTCATCCTGCCCTTGCCGTCCTGTCCTCGCCTGTCTCTGGTGACGCTACCGTTGCCGCGATAAGGCGGTCAAGCGCCCCCTCTTCGACCCCGCCTCACCGTAATGGCGGGAACGGCCTGGCATCGGCGTTCTCGCCGATATCGATGACGATCTTGCCGATGGCATCGCCTGAATCGAGGTACTCATGGGCGGCGCCGACATCTTCCAGCCCGAATCGGCGCTCGTCGATCAGCGGCTTGATGGAGCCGCTCTCGATCATCCGCGCGAGGCGTGTCAGGATCCGGCCATGCAGGTCGAGATCCTGATCGTACAGCATCGGGATCAGCATCAGCACCACGTCGAGACGGGCGTTCTTCATATGCAGCGGGCCGAGATCGGGAGAGGCACCGCCACCGACCGTCGTCACGATGCGTCCGTTGACTTTCACCGCCTGCAGGGATTTTTCCAGGTGCGGGCCGCCGATCGTATCGAACACGACGTCATAGCCTTCACCACCGGTTTCCTCGTCGATATAGTCGTTTACGGACTTTTCCCTGTAATTGATCGCTCGTTCCGCCCCCAGATCATAGGCGATAGCCGCCTTCTCCTTCGAGGAGACGGTGGTATGCACGATCGCGCCCATGGCGCGGGCGAGCTGGACGCCAATATGGCCAACGCCGCCGGCACCGCCATGAACCAGCACGCGCTCACCGGGCTGGACTTTCGCCCTGTCCACCAGTGCCTCCCATGCCGTGATCGCGACAAGCGGCAACGCCGCCGCCTCGCGGCAGGAGAGGCTCTCCGGCTTGTGGGCGACGAGGCGGGCATCGCAGACCATGCGCTGCGAATACGCACCATCGCGTCCCTTCACCCCACCGGCGCAGCCATAGACCGCCTCGCCTTTCCTGAAGCCCTTCACGGCCTCGCCGACAGCGGCGATCTCGCCCGCAACATCGCAGCCAAGCACCCGCGGCGCATCCGGCCCGACCGGCGCCGCACCCTGACGGATCTTCAGGTCAACCGGATTGACGCTCGACGCTTCGACAATGATCGCGACCTCGTTCGGGCCAGGCTCTGCGTCAGGCTTGTCGAATGCCTCGAACGGCGCCTTGCCGTCATAGGCGTCGAGCTTCATCGCTTTCATGGGGTTACTCCATCATGGTTGCGTCGGGGCTGAGTTTCACCGGACGGCCCTCCCTGGCGGAGGTGTAGATCGCCTCGATGATGCGGCAGTCGCGCAGGCCCATCTCGCCCGGTGTCAGGATCGGCGTATCTTCCAGCACCGCGCTGGCCATGTGATCAAGCTGTGCCGCGAACTGCACGCTGCTGTCGCCGGGATCGAGCCGGTCCGTCGAGCGGCCTTGACGCAGGGTCAGCGTATTGCCGCCATAAAAGGTCGCCGGATCCATGGAGACGCGGCCTTGCGTTCCGTATACCTCGATCGTGTTCGAGTTCTCGGTATTGTAGCTCGTCGACAGATTGCCCATGGCGCCGGACGGAAACGTCAGGAGCGCCGACACGTGATCCTCGACCTCGAGGAAGCGGGGATCATCCGCAGGCGTCGTGATCCGGGCGGAGACCTCGACCGGCTGCTCGCCGAGGAAGTATTGCATCCCGTTGAGCCCGTAGATGCCATAATCCGGCAGCGCCCCGCCCCCTGCCAGTGACCGGTCGAGCCGCCAGACATCGCTCGGACGGGACAGGTCGGCGACGCGGTGATTGGTCGTGTGCAACATGCGCGGCATGCCGATCTCGCCGCCGCGGATCAGCTCTTTCGCCTTCATGTTGTAGGGCTCGAAATGGACGCGATAGGCGACCATCAACTTCCTGTTCGCGGCCTCGGAGGCGGCGATCATCTCCTCGCATTCGGCCGGCGATGTCGCCATGCATTTCTCGACCAGCACATGCTTGCCCGCGGCGAAGGCCTTCTTCGTCCATTCCGCGTGCAGGCCCGTCGGCAGGACGATATAGACGACATCGACCCGGTCATCATTGGCGATTTCGTCGAACCGCTCATAGGAATAGATGGCATCTTGCGGCAGGCCGTAGGTGCGGGCGATGCCGGCACCTTTTTCCGGATTGCCGGTGACGACAGCGGTAAGCTGGCAATGATCGGTGCCCATCAGCGCCGGGATCATCTGGTTCAGCGCAAACGACCCGAGACCGACGACGGCATAGCCGACGCGCCGGCCATCATTGGGGATGGTTACAGCCTGTTCCGGGAAGGAGAACCCTGCCGGGAAGGGCCGGCCGACAGCCCGGTCTGGCAGGACGGTGCCGGCAGGCTGGACGCCATTGGAGCGGATCACCTCCGCCGCCGCGGTGCCCGCAATCAACGGCGCAGCCATTGCGCCACCCGCGGCGCCTTTCAGGAACGCGCGGCGGGACGGTCCCGGCGGGTTGGTTGCTGAAGATCCTGGTTTTTTTCCGGTCATAGTGCGTCTCCCGTTACCGTTGACAGGAAACATAGATCGTCACGGGCGCATGGCTAGCAAAAGCGGCGGACGGCAGGCAGGCTCAAGCAGATTTGCGCGTCTTTGCCGAGGCGCGTCTCGTGCTGAGGACGCGGCGGATCGAACGGACCATTTCGACGCGATCGACCGGCTTGGACAGATATCCGTCCATGCCGACAGCGAAAAGACGGTTGGCGGCGCCGCTCATCGCATCGGCGGTGAGCGCAATCACCGGCATGGCCTTGCCGGAAAGGGTATCGGAACGCAGACGCTTGATCGTCTCGATCCCGTCCATGACCGGCATGTGCACGTCAAGCAGCATGATGTCGACATGGTCGGTTTCGAGCACTTCTAGCGCCTCGCGGCCATTTTCCGCCTCGGTGACAATGGCGCCGGCCTCCTCCAGGAAGATCCGGGCGACCTTGCGGTTGACTGCCTGATCGTCGACCACGAGCACGCGGACCCCGTCAATGCGATCGCGCGTTGCCGCGACGGTCGGGTCCGGTTCTGCGGCATGTTTCTGCTCGGCGGGCTCGGCAAAAAAGGTGAAGACGAAGCGGGAGCCGACGCGGGGCGTCGATTCCACTGTGATGTCGCCACCCATTTGCTGCGACAGGTTTCGCGCGACCGTCAGGCCAAGGCCGGTGCCGCCATAGCGCCGCGAGATCGACGCATCGGCCTGGGCGAAAGCCTGGAACAGGCCCGCCAGCTTCTCTTCCTCGATACCGATGCCGGTATCGGTCACGCTGACCGTGATGAAGTGGCCCTGGCCGCGCCCCTTCATCGGCTTGGCGAGAACCTTGACGGAAACCCCGCCCTTCTCGGTGAACTTGACCGCGTTCGAGACGAGATTGGAAATACACTGGCGTATACGGATCGCATCGACATGGACCCATTCGGGGACATCGGGATGGAGCTTCAGGACCAGTTTCAGGCCCTTTTCGCGCGCCAGGGGCATGAACAGCTCGTGCGTGCGCTGGAAAATCGTGTGCAAATTCTCGTCGGACGGGGATAGCAGCGTGCGCCCGGCCTCGATCTTGGACAGGTCAAGCACGTCATTGAGAATGGCAAGCAGCGTATTGCCGGAATCCTGGATCGTATCGACCATTGACCGCTCCTCGCTCCCCAAGGGGCGGCTCTGCAGCGCCTGCGCCATGCCGAGGACGCCATTGAGTGGTGTGCGGATTTCATGGCTCATATTGGCGAGGAATTCCGTCTTGGCACGGCTGCCGGAATGGGCCTCCTGGCGCGACTGGCTCAGGCTGCTGGTCGCGGCCGCCATGCCGTAATGATAGACGAGGGTCGACAGGGTGATGCCCAGGACGAGGATGCTGAGCCCGACGAAATTCCAGTACAGGAAAACCTCTGGCTGGATATTGTTGTCGTAGGGCGCGAGGCTGTCGCGGAGGAAGTAGAAGCAGCCATACAGCAGGCACACCCCGGCAAGATAGCTGAGCCCGGCGCGCAGTCCGATGGCCAGGACCGCGATCGGCGGCACGGCGGCGAGATAGAATGTCCCGAGGGAAAAGAAGCCGCCGCCGGTATAGGCCGAGAGAGCGCTGGCAAAGGTGAAAAGGGTGAGGAACAGATGTGCCGTCGCCGTGGTGCTGGCCCCTTTTCGGCGCAGGATGAGGGGTGGAATGACGAACAGAAACGGCGCGATCAGAATGAAGGTACTGATCGCTGTATTACGTTTGAGAACATCTTCGATGGCGAGGACATTCGAGATATTGCCGGCAAGCAGGACACTGACAGACATGATGATCAGCAGTCGCTTGCGCGCCGCGCTGAGGTGATCATCGCCCTCCACCGGCGGCCACATGAAGTTTTTCAGATGACGGAACAACAAGGTCAAAGACCTCTCCCAACTCACAGACATTTCACCTGAAAAAGCACACTTTCCAGTAGGCGCAAAGTAATGATGAAAGATTAGAAAAGGGTAAAATCACACCCGACGCCGGTCAATCCGCACGGCGTCAGTGCCGGGAACGCCGGCGAACCTTAACTCCGGCACAGTGTTGTCAGGACAGGATGGCAGATACGCAAGGACATCGACCAATCATCGCAGGCAAGTCTGTCTGGTTTATCGCCGTAGCGTTACTCGCAGGCGCGCTCGCGCTTGGCTTTTTCCTTTTTGGCAATGACGATGACAGAGACGGCGACAGGGCAGACATTGGTGCCGGGAACGCATCTGAACTGATCGTTCTGACCGTCCGGGGACCCGCGACCTATCGCGAGCGCGACGGTCAGGTCACAGGCTATGAGTACGCCCTCACCAGCCGCTTGGGGGACGATCTGGGTCTCGACGTACGCTATGAAATCCATGACAGTCTCGGCGCCCTGACGCAGGCAATTGACAACAATGAGGGCCATATTGCCGCCGCTGGCCTGACCGGGCGCGAGCGGACCGGCACCCAAGCCGCTAACGGGCCCGCCTACAAGGCCGTGACGCCGCAGATAGTCTGCAAGCGCGGCAGCTCCCTGCCAACCGGAATGGACGATCTTAAGAATGTCTCGTTTGCCGTTACCGAGGGATCGGGCGGCGAAGAACTCTTGTTCGAGCTGAGTGGCGCAGAGCAGGCGTTCTGGCAGCGCCGCGATGTGACCTCAGCCATGCCCTTGCTGACAGAGGTCAGCCGCGGGACCATCGACTGCACGCTTGCCGAATCCCACATTATTGCACTCGCCCGTCTCGACTATCCGGACCTTGCCATTGCCTTTCCGCTCGGTGAGGAAGACCGGCAGCTTGCCTGGCTGATCGCGCCAGAGGCAGAGATCCTGCAGGAATTCCTTCCCGGCTGGATGCAGTCATTGCATGAAGACGGCACGCTGGAAGATTTTGACGAGCGGTTCTTCGGCCATCTTGACGACTTTGACTATTTGAACATTACAACGTTCCGTAAGAGGATTGATACGCGGCTGCCGGATTATGAAGATTATTTCCGCGACGCGGCCGACATGGGGAATCTCGACTGGACGTTACTTGCGGCCCAGGGCTATCAGGAATCTCACTGGGACCCCGAGGCGAGAAGCCCGACAGGCGTGCGCGGCCTGATGATGCTGACGCTTCCGACTGCCCGCGAGCTGGGCGTGGAAAACCGGCTTGATCCGGTCCAGAGCATTTATGGCGGCGCCGACTACATGGACCGACTCTACAACCGCCTGCCTGACGCAGTGACAGGGTATGACCGGCTGTGGATGGCGATGGCTGCCTATAATGTCGGCTATGGTCACCTCCTCGACGCGCGCCGCCTCGCCGACCGGCGGGGCCAGGACAAGAACAAATGGCGGGTCATCGATGACATGCTGCCGCTGCTGACCAAGAGCCAGTACTATTCGACCGTGCCTCACGGCTATGCCCGTGGGTACGAGCCGGTGCACTATGTCCGCCGGATCCGGGAATATGACGATATACTGACGAACAACATTCCGAACCCGGAACAGCCGCCTTTCATCATTGAGGACACCGGCGACACCGCCGTGGCGGACACCCGGGCGCAAGGCGAGGATGCGCTGGGCGAGCAGGTCCTGCCACCACAGTGATGGCATGGGCGGTGCGGGGTCACCCGGCGGCCCCTGCCGAAACATCATGCCGGATACTGCAAAAGTCGCGGCCGCCCCCCTATATGAAGGCGAAACGGAGGAATTATCATGGCTCGTCCCGTCACCATCACGCTATCCCACGATCTCGGCAAGGAAGAAGCCCGGCGCCGCATCGAGGAAGGCTTTGCCAAGCTGAAAGGCGCCATGACCGGCGGTATGATATTCAAGTTCACCGAGAGCTGGGAAGACGACAAACTGTCCTTCATCGCCAAGGGGCTGGGCCAGACGATCACCGGCGAAATCGACGTCTTCCCGGCCCATGTCCGGATCGTGGCGACATTGCCAGGCCTGCTCGCCTCCCTCGCCGAGACGATTACCGGCAAGGTCGAACGCGAGGGCAAGCTGCTTCTCGAGAAGAAATAGCCTGCCCCCGGCCTTGCCCTGAAGGCTTACTCCCCCTGATAGGCGACCGGCAGGTCCTTGCGAGACAGGTCGAGATAGCGCCGGGCCAGCAGGCTCTGGCGCGTGGTGCGGTCGACTTCCTCGCCGGCGATGATCACCGTTGTCGGACGCGAGGTCAGCTCGAGAGGGTCACCATCCCAGATCACGATATCGGCCGTCTTGCCGGCCTGGATCGTGCCAAGCTCTGCTTCCAGCCCCCAGATGATTGCCGGGTTCAGCGTGATCGCGGCAAGTGCGTCCTCACGGCTCATGCCATAGGCAACGGCATTGCCGGCGAGCTGGGTCATCGCGCGCAGATTGTGCGTGTACCCGATATCCGAGTCGAAGAAAGCGACGCGTACTCCCTTTTCCTGCAGGCGGGCGGCATTGCTCAGCGTTGCGCCCATTGCCTCGAACCGCGCGGGCAGATTATCGAGCGGGTTGATGATGACCGGGATATCGGCAAGCGCCAGCTCCTCGGCAACCATCCACGCCTCGCGGGCTGACAGCAGCACGAGATCGAGGCCGAATTCCCGCTGCATCTCGATCAGGCGGCGGATATCCGGCGCGCTCTCGACTTCGACCAGCAGCGGCTTCTCGCCATTCACATAGGGGACGAGCGCCTCCAGATCCGGTATCGTCAGCTCGCTGACATTCGTCATGTAGCGGTAATCTTCAGGTGCCTGCGAATAGCGCTTCGCCTCGTTGAGGTAATACCGCAGGAGGGCAATCGCCCCGGCCTTGGTATCACCGGCGCGATTCGCCCCGGCTTGTCCCATGGCGACCATCTGCGCGACACAGGACCTGGTCACCGGGTCGATACTGCCCGACAGGTCGATGACCATACCGCACCCGCCAAACAGCTTGCCGCCCGGATCCGGTGTCGTATAGGCGCGCGTCACGCCGCCAGCGGCATTGATCGGAATGATCGAGCTCGACGTGTTGAGCGCGTCCTCCGCATTCAACGAGGCAGACAGCGGGAAATCGCTGTCGGCGCGGCGATCATTGCCTTCGTCATTGCCGCCGATTTCCTCGATCCCGAGGGCCGAGACCGGCGCGAACAGGCCTGGTGTTACCGGCATTCCGCCGGCGTCGATGATGCGGAATTCATCGCCTGGCGGGGTGACATTCGCGCCCACCGCAACGATGCGGCCATCATTGATGATGATCGAGCCGCTGCGGATCGTGCGCGGATTCTCCGCCGGACCGGCGAGGTGGATCTCGGCATTGATGATGGCGATCGGCTCGGCCTTCGCCACGCCGGTCATAACCGCTGCGACACAAAGGACGCTGGCGGTTGCGGCAAACAGCTTTTTCATGTCAGCAAGCATGCTCATTGTCCTGCCCCTCCGGTTGTCGTGTTATCCAGTTGGCCGATTTCGAAATCGGTCCGCGGGCTGATCTCGGGATCGCGACGGTCGAACAACAAGGCGCCGTCTATGAAAACCTTGTCGGTTTTCGTGTAAACGGAGAACGGATCGCCGTCCCACAGCACGACATCGGCCATCTTGCCGGCTTCCAGCGTGCCGGTATCCTCGAGAATGCCCATGGCCCTCGCCGGATTTGCCGTGATCCAGGTGATCGCCTCTTCCGGTGCGATGTTGAGACCGAGATTGTTGCCATCCGCCATCGCTTTTGCCGTCTCCTGGTTCAGGCGCTGTATCCCCATCTCCGAGTCCGAATGGATGATCGTACACCCACCCGGCTGGGCGTGGATAAGTGCCGCGTTTTCCGGTACCGCGTCATAGGCTTCCAGCTTGAACCCCCACCAGTCGGCCCAGACTGACGCGCAGATGTCGTTCTCGGCCAGTTTGTCGGCAAGTTTGTACCCCTCGATGGCGTGATGGAAGGCGGTCACCTCGTAGCCGAATTCTTTCGACAGGTCGAGGATCTGGGCCATTTCGTCAGCGCGGTAACAATGCATGTTGACAAGGATGTCGCCTGCCAGCGCTCCGGCGAGCGTTTCATTCTTGAGGTTTCTCTCCGGCGCGTCCTTGCCTTCCGGATCGTCGAGATAGTCGTCCCATTTCTTCTTGTAGGCCTGGGCATCGATCCAGGCGGCACGGTATCCTGCCATATTGCCCATGCGGGTCGCCGGACCGGAACTGGAATAGACCCGCTTGGGGTTTTCACCGCAGGCCATTTTCATACCATAGGGGGCATCGGGAAACTTCATTTCCTGTACGGTGCGGGCCGGCACGTTTTTCAGCGTCACCGCGCGTCCGCCGAACAGATTCGCAGAGCCCGGCAGAATCTGAAGCGAGGTGATGCCGCCAGCCAGAGCGCGGGTGAAGCCCGGATCCTGCGGCCAGACCGAATGCTCGGCCCAGACATTGGCGGTGTTCGGCGACGTCGCTTCATTGCCGTCAGACGTGGAGCTGAAACCGGGCGATGGATAGACGCCGAGATGGGAGTGATTGTCGATAATGCCCGGCGTGACGAACATGCCTGACCCGTCAATGGTGACGATGTCGCCCTTGGGCGCATCGATCTCGCCGGCCGGGCCGACCGCCTCGATCCTGCCGTCGCGCATGAAGATCGACCCGTTCTCGATCTTGGCGCCGGTGCCGGTATAGATCGTCGCGCCGGTAATCAGTGTCGGCTGGGAGGGATAAGGCTCATAGGTCGACGGATAGGGATTGGTCAGCATCGACGACGCCTCACCGGTGTCGCTTGTCCCCTTGTCCTCTTCATTGCCGCCTCCACAGGCGGCGATGGCGATACAGGCGGCAATCCCGCCCAACATGCGCAAGTCGAATAAACCTGTCATCGTTCCGAAAGCTCCCATCTGATGCTGGAGACAGTTTAGACACCGGAAACCTTCTGGCAAGCAAGGCCTTTGACTTTGCAGCGTTTTTCATCCGCCTGGCGGTTCCGGCGCCAGCCGGGTGGAGCGGGTCCCGGCGGTGTTGTATGCAGGAACAGGCAAGGAGGACCAGATCGGGTATGGGTGTGCGGCCGAAAATCATCATTCATGCCGGTATGCACAAGACCGGCACGTCGTCACTGCAGAAAATGCTCGCAGACCGGCGCGAGGTCCTCGCGCACCATAAGATCTGGTATCCCGGGAACGGGGTGGCAGACGCTGCGCCACTGCTCAACGTCAAGCGCGCGGACTGGACCGAAACGGCCTTGAGGGAAACCCTCGAGACGGCCTGCCGGCAGGGCGCGGAAACCATCCTGTTCTCGCTGGAGAGCGTGTCGACATTTTCCGAGGACAGTTTCCGGCGACTGACCGATGCGTTGCATGGCTACAAGGTCCTGTATCTTTTCACCCTGCGCCACTGGGCGACCTACATGCCATCGCGCTGGGCCCAGTATGTCCGCCGCCGCGACAGCCAGACCCTGGGCCAGTATGTCACCGCAGCCCTGCAAGGCGATCATATCGATCACCGTCTCGACCTTCCCCTCGCCCGGGCACTCGGCAGCGGCAAATGCCAGGTGCGGGCGATTTCCTATGACTGGGCGTCGAAGAAACCGGGCGGCGTTCTCAATGCCGTCATGCGGGTGATGGGTTTCGACGATGCCTTGCGCACGACACTGCTGGCTTCGGCAGAATGGCGGCACCGCACGCCCGATCGAGCCGCTATTGAAACCGTCCGCCTCCTCAACGGCGTCCTGTCGGCGCATATGGGCTTGCCACAGAACGATAATTTTCACGCCGTTCTCGAGGACAGGCTGGTGGATGTGCCTTTCACCCTGCCGGGCAATGCGATCGACCGGGATCTCGCCTTCCGTATCCGCGAGATCGGGGACTGCACGCTCACGGACGGCGGGATCATCGACTGGCCCGATGCCGCCAGCCTGCTCGAAGACTATCGCGGGTGTTTTCCCGGTCTGGCGGACAGGCCGTTCTTCCCGCCTGTCGATGGCAAGCCATTGTCCTCGTGGTCTGTGGAATGGCCGGCCATTGCCGGGGACCGGGAGGTACAGGCTTTCGTGGCAGGCATGGTCCCCGTCATCGAGCAACGGCTTGCCGACAGGGATGCCATCGTCGCGCAGACCCGGGCGGGGACAGGCGAGGAGGCAGGATCAGGAACAAGGGAACGACTGCCGGGCTGACCTGTTGGCTGAACAGGTTCTGACGTAACGGAGAAGCCCGATGAGCAATCCCGCACCCCAAACCGGCAGTACCGCCTCGATCGCATCCCAGCGGGATCGACCCGGGTGACGTCAACCACGCCAGTCCGGCAACCGCACGCCACTGCATCGGCAGATGACACACGAGGCGTGCTCGGCCAGCTCGACAGGGACGAGGGCAGAAATTCCTGCCCTGACCTGAGCGGCCTGAAAACCGCTTGCACAAGGAAGAAGAAGGAGAACCCCCATGAGCCGTGAAGGACCCCTGACAGAGAATTCGTCGCTGGAGCGCCTGCGCCGCGAAGTCAGCAATCTCGAGCCCAGGACCAGGGCCGAGACACGCCAGAACAACCAGGAAAAACAGCCCAACAAGGCCGGCGGCAACGCTGCCGGCGGCAAGTCCTGATGACTATTCGCCGGTCTGGAACACCCGGACCGGCTGCAGTTTCAGGCCGTCGAGACGGCAAATGGCAATGGCTTCGTCATGATGCATGGCGAGGACGGCTTCGATCTCCCCGGCCCTGTCCCCGCGAATGCCCTTGGCAACCGGCGGCGGCACGATGGCAGGCTGGCCCGAGCGCAGGCGCCCGGCATCCGCACCGGTGATCGCCGCAGACGGCAGGTCAGCAAGGCCTGACTCCACCGGCTCGAGAAATGAATCGAGATCGGTTTGATCCAGCGTGTCACGGTGAACGTCCGCGGCGAAATCCTTGCCGGTCAGATCCTCGATCGTTACCGCCATATCTTCCGTGAACGGCCCGACTGCCGTCCGGCGCAGGGCGCTGACATGGCCCTGCGTCCCCAACTCCCTGGCAATATCCCGCACGAGGGCCCTGACATAAGTGCCCTTGCCGGTCACCGCCTCGAAAACGGCGTGATCCTCATCCGGCATGTCGACGAGAACGAACTCGTGCACCGTGATCATGCGCGCTTCCAGTTCGACCTTTTCGCCATCGCGGGCGAGGTCATAGGCGCGCTCGCCATCGACCTTGATCGCTGAAAAAGCCGGCGGGACCTGCTCGATCTCGCCGATGAAATCCGGCAGGATCGCCTCGATCGCCTCGCGCGACGGGCGCTGGTCACTGGTCGCGGTCACCGCGCCTTCGGCATCGTCGGTTGCCGTCGCCTCGCCCCAGCGGGCGGTGAAGCGATAGCGCTTGAGACCGTCCTGCACGAAAGGCACGGTCTTGGTCGCCTCGCCAAAGGCAATCGGCAGGATGCCGGTGGCCAGCGGATCGAGCGTCCCGGCATGGCCGGCCTTGTTGGCATCGAACAGCCAGCGCAGGCGGCCAACGGCCTCGGTAGAGCCGACATCATAGGGTTTGTCGAGGACCAGCCAGCCATTGACCGGCCGGCCCTTCTTGCGGCGTCTTCCCATCTACTCAACCTTCGCGCCGGTCGATTTCCGGCAGTCAGAGGAAACAAAAAGGGCAGCACCGGATCGGACGGTGATGCCCCTCAAATTCATTGCCCACCTGCATGGGCGACGGGTTGAACCACTCCAGCCCATCCGGGTCAAGTGGGTGCCGAAAAGAAGCTGGTCCTAGAGTTTGTGAACCAGCTGTTCGGCGTCATAGCCATAGCCGATCAACAGGCGGTCGAGGTCGTTGTCTTCCTCGTGGATCTGCTCGAGAACGGCCTTGTTGAACATCGGCGGCAGCGGGAACCACTTGGCCGAGCCGGCCTTCCAGCGCATCAGCAGCATCGGCGCTTCTTCGCCGATGCCGTAATCGGCGGATTTGAACCCGGCATAACCGATCTCGAAGGGCTGGTTCTCGAAGCCCGGGAACAGGCGGACCATGGTGGTCTCAGCCGTCGTGCCGGCATTCTGGGTCAGCGGTTTTTCAACTGCCTTTGTCTCGGCAGGCGCCTCGGCAGCAGCATCAGCCCTGGTCTCGGCGGGTTTTTCCTCTTGCGCCTTCAAAGACGGCACGACCGCCGTATCGAGCTCACTCTTCAGGTCGCGGCGCGTCTCGGCAACCTTGTCGCCCTGCAGGTCCTTCTGGACCGCCTCGGTGGCGACGTCTTTCTTCTTAGACTTGAAAAATCTCATCCTACCTACCCCAAATTACTGTGTCCCCATCACAGACACCAACCCGGATACACTATCACAGTGACCCCGTTTGACCAGAGGCAAATGCCCCTCACGCCCTGCTGTCGCCGTAACTTCATGAAAGCGTTGGCGAAAGAAGCCTAATCGTCGTCGCGGGACGGGTCGCCGGCGGGCAGGTCGCGCTGGACCTCCGGCCGGGACAGGAGCTGGTCGATATGACGCGCCGTATCAAAGCTGTCGTCATAGCGGAAGGTCAGCTGCGGCGTGAATTTCATGTCGATCCGCTTGCCCAGTTCGCCGCGCATATAGGGAGCCGACTTGTTGAGCGAGGCGACGACCGCCGTTCCCCGCCGGTCGTTGGAGAGCGCCCCGCCAAGGGCAGTACAGAAAACGGCAGCCTGCTTGAGGTCCGGCGTCATGCGCACTTCGGTCACGGTGACGGAAACGCCCTGAAGCTCCGGCTCGCGCAATTCCTCGCGCTGCAGGATCTGGACAAGGGCGTGGCGGACAAGCTCGCCTGCGCGCAGCTGGCGCTGGGATGGCCCGCGATCGGATGAAAATCTCTTCGACATGCGCCCACTCTTAATAGGCAGGGCCGGCAAGTGCAACGGGTGCCGAGCCGGGCGCCTGCTGCCTATTCATAGACGCTCTTCCAGTCACCGGCCTCATCCGCGAACAGCCACAGCATGGCGTCGCGATAGACATCGACGATGCTAGCAGCGTGAGTACCGCCCGGCAATGTCGCCATTTTCAGCCGCCAGGGCAGGCTCTCCTGGGCCTCCAGATGCGCGAAGAGGTCGAGCGCCTCGCCGCGCAGCCGCGCCAGATCGTTCTCGCCGGAGGAGAAATAGAGATTGGTGCCGGCATCGGGCATGGCGGCATAGTCGGCGTAGAAGGTTTCGGCATTGGGCCGCAGCGACGGGTTGGACGCGATCATGCCCCAGAACAGGTCCGGCCGCTCCCGCGCGGCATAGAGCACGAAATGGGCGCCGCGCGACTGGCCGAGGAGAATGCGGCGCTCCGGGTCGGCGCGATAGCCCATATTCACATGGGCGAAAACCTCGTCCTCGATGAATTTCAGAAAGGTGTCGGCGCCATGGCCAGTGCCTTCCGGCAGATTTGCGATGACGTCGTCCGGCAGGGGCGGCGTCGAATAATCCTCATACCGATAGTTCCCCTCGCCGAATGTGCCATAGCCGATGCCGACGATGATCGCGTCCGGCACCGGCAGGTCGTAATGCAGGAGCAGGTGATAGGAGCCGAGCATCGGGAACAGGATGTCGCCATCGAGCACAAAGACGACCGGCCAGTGCTTGCCCGGCTGTTCGTCATATTTTTCCGGCAGGCGGATGAAGATCTGGTGCTCGCGGCCGGTGTGTTTCGAGGTGACGACGTGGTGGTCGGCGGGCGCGAGCCCCGGGAGATAGTCGAGCGCGCGATATTGCGCGGCAGCCGGCGTGGCGAGCGCGGTAACGCAGGCGAGCAGGGCGATAATTGTCTGGCGGAATGGCATGGGCGGTCTCCTCTCGGGGACGAGGATAGCGGTGAAGCGGCCGAGTGACCAGTTCTGAGACTCCGTCGCTAAGCTTTGGCGCGACAAGCAGTCGAGCTTTTCACCAAAACCAATGAGGCGGCTTGATACAGCAGCGGCAAGGCCTCTGGAAAATAGGTCCCGGCTCGCGCTGCGCTTGGCCGGGAAGACAAGAGAGGCAGCATTGAAAGCACCGGCAAGCAACGCTCGCGGTGTTGGAAGTATGAGGGAGCCCGTGTGCAGCGGCCATTGCCTCAAGTAAAATAATAATGACTGGCATAGCTCTCGCTACACACGGCGGCGTTCGATGCGGGGCCAAAGTGCATAGCTCTCCCGCCCGGGGGCTACCCCGGGACGCCGTTCCGCCGGACGGTGCAAAGCTGTACACACCCTCAACTGCCGGCAGAAACCTGATGCGCCGATGCTCCGTGCAGGTCACACATTGCGACCGGCGCCTCCACCGGGTCCTCACCCGGCTTGGCTAGGGTTATAATCGGGTTTTGGGGTGCGGGGATAAGTCTTTTTAGTTTTGAGTTAGAAGTGCCCTCACCCGAAATTCCCTGTGAGAATTTCGACCTCTCCCGGAGGGAGAGGTGGGCATCGTACCAAGTCTGCGTGGTGGCTTACCTCTCCCTCCGGGAGAGGTCAAAATCAGCCTGCTGATTTTGGGTGAGGGCTACCCCTTGCCGTGGATCCCGCATTCCGTCTTGGCCTGGCCGCGCCAGCGGCCGGAACGCACGTCTTCGCCGTCGGCGACCGGGTGGGTGCAGGGCCAGCAGCCGATCGAGGGGAAGCCCTGCGCCACCAGCGGGTGGGATGGCAGGTCGTGTTCCCTGAAATAGGCATCGACCCGGTCAGGCGTCCACGAGACGATCGGGTTCACCTTGAAGTGCTTTCCGGCATATTCGAACGCCGGCAGGCGCACACGGGCACCGCCATGAAACTGCTTGCGGCCGGTGATCCACGCCTCGTAATTCGACAGGGCGCTGTCGAGCGGGCGGACCTTGCGCAGGGTGCAGCAGGCATCGGGATTCTTGCGCCACAGATCGCCATCGGGGTCTTCCTCCGCGACTTCGGCCTTGACCGGCTTGATCTCCTGCACATTGGTCAGGCCGAGCTGGGTAGAGAGCTTCTTGCGATAGGACAGGGTTTGGGCGAAATGCTTGCCGGTCTCGAGGAAGACGACCGGCACGTCCGGCGCGACCTGGGCGGCGAGATGCAGCAGCACGGCGGACTCAGCCCCGAAGGACGAGACGAGCGCGATTTCGCCGGGGAATTCTTCCCGTAACGCGGCATAGAGGATGTCGAGCGCATCCGCATCGGCATATCTGGCGGACAGCATCTCAGCCCGCTCCTCTGCGAGGGAGACGGTCCTGGGTGTTTGCAGCTTGATCACCGATCCCGACATGACTTTACTCCGTATGCCCCAAATTACCCTGCCGCGACCACACGGCGATCAGCGTCACGCTCTGTCAAACTGGCGCCGGACAGGCCGCGCAGGCGCCACAGCGCCGTGCCCTTGACCGCCGGCTGATAGAACAGGTCGAAATCCTTAAGGGATTTTTCGAAACCTTCAACCCCGCCGGAGCGCGCCAGCACGCCATCGGCAAGCTCGAAAGAGGTGAACCCGCAGCGGGCCATGAACAGGACCTGGTCGCGCAACACATCGCCGCTGGCGCGGATATCGCCTGTAAAGCCATAGCGCTCGCGCAGGGTGCGGGCCTGGGTATAGGCGCGGCCATCCTTGTATTTCGGGAAGTCGAGCACGATCAGCTCAAGACCAGCCGGGTCGAATTCCTCCGCCGCCAGATTGATGTCATTGGCGATGCGAACGGCAGACCCGCGCGGTGTCTGCGCCTGCCATACCCCAAACTCGGGAATCTCGTGGGCTGCTTCAGCGTTGACGCGAGCAAGTGTTTCGTTTTCCAGTTTAAGCAACATAGAGCGCTTCCTTGAATGGGTCCGGGCCGAGCCGGCGATAGGTATCGACAAAACGCTCGCCATCGGAGCGCCGGTCGAGATAGAAGGAGATCAGGCTTTCGATCGCGTCGACCACTTCATCCGTGGACAGACCGCGGCCGACGATCTCGCCGATCGAGGCGTCCTCCGCTGCCGAGCCGCCAAGGGTGACCTGATAGAATTCCTCGCCCTTCTTGTCGACGCCAAGAATGCCGATATGGCCGACATGGTGGTGGCCGCAGGCATTGATGCAGCCGGAAATCTTGATCTTCAGCTCACCGATATTTTCCTGGCGGTCGAGATCCTCGAACCGCTTCTGGATGCGCTGGGCGAGCGGGATGGAGCGGGTGTTGGCGAGGTTGCAATAGTCGAGCCCCGGGCAGGCGATGATGTCCGAGACGAGCCCGGCATTGGACGAGCCGAGGCCATAGGGCGCGAGCTTTTGATAGATCGCGTAAAGGTCGGCCTTCCTGACATGGGGCAGGACGAGATTCTGTTCGTGGGTCGTGCGGACCTCGTCGAAGCAATGGGTCTGGGCTATGTCGGCGACAAGCTCCATCTGTTCCGAGGTGATGTCGCCCGGCGCCATGGTGGTCGGCTTCAGCGAGAGGGTGACCGAGGCATAGCCCTTCTGCTTGTGGGCGCGCACATTGTGGCGCACCCAGCGGGCAAAGCCCTTGTCGGCTCCTTGCGCACTGTCAAAATCGCCCGTGTCCGGATCGTTCTCGAAATCCGGCGCGGCGAAATAGGCGTGGATGCGCTCGATCTCGTCGCCCGGCAGGTCGATGCGGGCCTTGTCCATCACCGCCCATTCGGCCTCGACCATGTCGCGGAAGGCTTCGGCGCCAAGCTCGTTGACGAGGATCTTGATCCGCGCCTTGTAGATATTGTCGCGGCGGCCGAGGGAGTTATAGACGCGCAGGATCGCCTCCAGATAGGACAACAGCTGATCCTTGGGCAGGAACTCGCGAATGACCTGGCCGATATAGGGCGTGCGCCCGAGCCCGCCGCCGACCAGCACCTCGAAACCGGTCTCGCCATCGGCGTTTTTCTTCATGTGCAAGCCGATATCGTGGACGCGCACGGCGGCGCGGTCTTGCGGCGCGGCGGTGACGGCGATCTTGAACTTGCGCGGCAGGAAGGAGAATTCCGGATGGAAGGTCGACCACTGACGGATTATCTCGCACCACGGGCGCGGGTCTTCCAGCTCATCGGCACCGGCACCGGCGAACTGGTCCGAGGTGACATTGCGGATGCAATTGCCGGAGGTCTGGATCGCGTGCATTTCCACTTCGGCGAGGTGGTCGAGAATGTCCGGGATATCGGTCAGCGCCGGCCAGTTGAACTGGATGTTCTGGCGCGTGGTGATATGCCCGAAATTCTTGTCATAGGTGCGCGCGATGAAGGCGAGCTTCCTGAGCTGCGCGGCATTGAGCGTGCCATAGGGAATGGCGACGCGCAGCATATAGGCGTGCAACTGCAAATAGACGCCGTTCATCAGGCGCAGCGGCTTGAACTCGTCCTCGGTGATGTCGCCCTCGACCCGGCGCGCGACCTGGCCGCGGAACTGGGCAACACGGTCGGCCACGATCTTGGCGTCGAATTCGTCATAGCGGTACATTACTGGACCTCCGTACGGGAATAGTCGCTCTTGATGGTCGGCCCGGCGGAGCGGATCGTCTCGCGCAGCAGGGCGCGGCCGGCGGGCACGACGGTCTCGCCGTCCTGGACCACATCCATCAGATACGGCCCGACGACGATGGTTTCCTCGACGGTCGCCTGTTCCAGTGCGGCAAGGGCGTCATCGCCCTCGAACACGGCAGCGCCGCGTAAGGAATCGTGCCATGAGCCGTCCTCATACAGATAGACGGTGATGCCGTCGGACAGGCGGTTGGCGGTGACGGCCTTCTCGCCTTCATTACGGCCCTTCTTCACACCGCCGGTTGATATTTTTGCCGGTTTGTCAGCCATGTTACGCTCTCAGTCTTTGCGGTTCGGCCCGGTGCGCGGCGAGATCGACAAGGCCACGGCCATCGGCCGCGGCGGCGACAGCGCCGATGATCAGCACGGCCGGGCCCTCGATGCCACCGGCGGCGATATCCTCGCCGAGGGAGCCGAGCCGGGTACGGATGATCTTCTGTTCGGGCAGGGAGCCCTTCTCGATGATCGCGGCGGGTGTTGCTGCGTCCATGCCGGCCTCGACGAGATGGCGCGAGATCGCACCCGCCGTGCCGACGCCCATATAGACGACGATTGTGTGGCCGAGATCGGCCAGCGCCTGCCAGTTCAGGTCGGGGGCAGTGTCGCCCTTGGCGTGACCGGTGACGAAGGTGACGGCCTGGGCATGGTCGCGATGGGTCAGCGGCACGGAGGCTGCCGCGCCGCAGCCGGTCGCCGCGGTGATGCCGGGCACGACCGCCGCCGGGATGCCGGCAGCTTTCAGCGCTTCGAGCTCCTCGCCGCCGCGCCCGAAGATGAACGGATCGCCGCCCTTCAGCCGCACGACGCGCTTGCCCTCGCGGGCGAGGCGGATCATCAGCGTGCCGATGTCTTCCTGCGGCATGGAGTGGTCGGCCTTCTTCTTGCCGACATAGATGCGCTCGGCATCGCGGCGGATCATCTCCATGATGCCGTCGCCGACGAGGGCGTCATGCAGGACGACATCAGCCTCCTGCAGGATGCGCAGGGCCTTGAGCGTCAGCAGTTCCGGATCGCCGGGGCCCGCGCCGACAATATGGACGAAGCCCTCCGCCGAGTCTCGCGGACGGTTGAGCTGGGCGGCCATTTCCGCGCGCGCGTCCGCCTCGCGGCCGGACAGGAAGAGGTCGGCGATGGTGCCGGAGAAGACATTCTCCCAGAAGCGGCGGCGCAGGGCGGGCTCGACCCTGGCGGTGACCGCATCGCGGAAGGAGCCCGCCAGCTCGACCAGCCCGCCGAGGCGCTGGGGCAGCAGGGCTTCCAGCTTCTCGCGGACCTGGCGGCCGAGCACGGGGGCATTGCCGCCGGTGGAGATGCCGATGGCAAGATCACCGCGCTCGACGATGGAGGGCACGACGAAATCGCACAGCTCCGGCCGGTCGACGACATTGACCGGCACGCCAGCGCCCTTGGCAGCAAAGGCGACGGCCTCGTCGGCGGCCGCGTCGCCGGTGGCGGCGATGACCAGCACGGCATGGCCATCGGTATCGGCGGCGGAGAAGGTCTTGTGCAGGAATTCCGCGCTCTGGCCGAACTCGGCGATCAGCGCATCATCGAATTCGGTCGCGACGAAGACGAGCCGCGGGCCGGCCTTGGCGAGCAGCCGCGCCTTGCGCAGGGCCAGCTCACCGCCGCCGACGATCAGCACGGGCTTGTCTTTTATGTCAAAAAACGCCGGAAAATAGCGCACGTTGAAAAACCTTTAGAAAAACTATTCAATATACTCGCGGCAGGGCAGGCCCCGCGCGTCGGAGCGGAACCTAGGCATTCTCAGATCGCGAAACAATCGAAATCTCGTGGCGTATCCAATAGAAAAGCTATCTTTTGGCAGATTTTCTGCTTTTCAACCTGTGCGGGATGGCATAAACACGTTTTCGTGACTTTTTGGATTAGAAAAACTATTTTATACGGCCCGAGAGAGGCCTGCCATGAGACGATTACCCCCTTTGAATGCCCTGCGTGCCTATGAGGCCGCCGCCCGCCATTTGTCCTTTACCAAGGCGGCGGAAGAGCTGAACGTGACCCCCGGTGCGATTTCGCAGCAGATCAAGGCGCTGGAGGACTATCTCGGCGTGCCGGTGTTCAAGCGCCAGAACCGGACCCTGCTGCTGACCGAGGAGGCGCAATCGAGCCTGCCGATCATGCGCGACGCGTTCGACAAACTGGCAACGGCGGCGAGCCTGCTGGCGTCGGGTGCGGACCAGGGCAAGCTGACCGTCTCCGTCGCGCCGTCCTTCGCCTCGAAATGGCTGGTGCCGCGCCTCGACAGTTTCCAGGCCGCGTTCCCGGATATCGACGTCTATGTCCATGCCAACATGAACCTCGTCGATTTCGCCGCCGACGATGTCGATGTCGCGATCCGCTATGGCGGCGGCACCTATGACGGGCTGACCGTGCACAAGCTGATGGAGGAGCGGATCATCCCGGTCGCGTCCCCAACCCTGATGCGCGGCGAGCATCCGCTGCACAAGCTGTCGGACCTTGCCTTCCACACGCTGCTCCATGACGGCTCGCCGGACAATGACGAGGACTGCCCGACCTGGCCGATGTGGCTGCGCGCCGCCGGGGCGAAAAACGAGGCGGGCGAAATCCTCGACGGCACGCGCGGGCCGCGCTTCAACCAGTCCTCGCTGGTGATCGAGGCGGCGGTCGCCGGCAAGGGCGTGGCGCTGGCCAAATCGGCGCTGGCGCTGGCTGACCTGGAAGCGGCGCGGCTGGTGATCCCGTTCGATTTCACCACCGCGACGGACTTCGCCTATTATGTCGTCCACCCGCCCGCCAAAGCCGCCCTGCCGCAGGTGAAGGCCTTCGTCGACTGGGTGCTGAAACAGGCCGCTTCCAACACTTAGACGAACCAGTCTTTGCCCAAAAAGCCGGAGGAGATTCCGGCATCAGACAATTCCGGCGTCAATATTGTCGTTAATATTGTCGTTAATATTTCTGGGGCACGTAAAGCTCCGGCGGCAGCACGGCGCGCTCATAGTCCGGATTGAACACCCGCTCCGGCAGGGCGACCTCCTCATGCGGCACGTCCTCATAGGGGATCTGGTCGAGCAGATGGCTGATGCAATTCAGCCGTGCCCGCTTCTTGTCATTGGCCGGCACGATATACCATGGCGCTTCGGGAATATTGGTGCGCCGGAAGGTCTCTTCCTTGGCCTTGGTATAGGCTTCCCAGCGCACCCGGCTCTGCAGGTCCATGGGCGACAGCTTCCATTGTTTCAGCGGATCGTGGATGCGCATCAGGAACCGCATCTGCTGCTCTTCATCGGTGATCGAGAACCAGTATTTGATCAGACGGATGCCGGAGCGCACCAGCATGCGCTCGAATTCCGGGACGTCATTGAAGAACTGCTCGACCTGGGGCTCGGTCGCAAATCCCATCACCCGCTCGACGCCGGGGCGATTATACCAGGATCGGTCGAACAGCACGATCTCGCCGCCGGCCGGCAAATGCGGCACATAGCGCTGGAAGTACCATTGCGTCATTTCCCGGTCGGTCGGCGCAGGCAGGGCGACGACCCGCACGATGCGCGGATTGAGCCGCTGGGTGATCCGCTTGATCACCCCGCCCTTGCCGGCGGAATCCCGGCCCTCGAAAATGACAACGACCTTTTCCTTGTGATACTGCACCCAGTCCTGCAGCTTGATCAGCTCCGACTGCAGCGTCAGCAGTGCCCGGAAATAGTCCGCCCGCGCCATGGTCTGCGGATGCGAGCGTTCGTAGATCTTGCGGATCTCCAGCGACAGCGCCGGCTCGGACATTTCCAGCTCGTAGTCCTCGTCCAGCGTGTCGGCGAGTTCTGCCTCGAGCCAGTCCATGTCATTGTCGTTGTCGGGTGATTCCGGGGTATTGTTCATGGTCAGTCTTTCCTGCGTGGCCATCGGCTAACACCACGATCCTAGCAGAGTCGCACGCCGTGCCCGTATGAAGCTTTTTGAAAAAACACCGGGCCGGAGATGGTTGACATTACCCGATGTTCCCCTTATGTTCCGACACCGCTCAGCATGGAGAGAGAACAATGATCGGATATGTAACCCTCGGCACGAATGATTTGCAGAAAAACGCCGCCTTCTATGACGCGCTTGCCGCCGAGATGGGCGTGAAGCGGATGATGGATTTCGACAGCTTCATTGCCTGGGGCAAACCCGGCGGCGCGGCCGGTGTGGCCCTGACCAAGCCGTTCGATGGCGAGGCGGCCACGGTCGGCAATGGCGTGATGGTCGCCCTTCAGGCCAAGGACAAGGACCAGGTCAACAAGCTGCACGAGATCGCGCTCAGCCATGGCGGCACGTGCGAAGGCAAGCCCGGCCCGCGCGGCGACAGTTTCTATGCCGCCTATTTCCGCGACCCGGACGGCAACAAGCTGAACGCCTTCGTGATGGAAATGCCGGAAAGCGCGTAAGTTGACGCTGTCGCCCCTGTCTGGTTTGCCCGAACGGCAATCCGGGCGGGGCATCAATTTGCTGGCCGGCGCGCTTGCTGGCTTTGCTGCAGACGACGCCCCCGCCGATACCGCCCGGCTGGAGGCCGACCGAGGCCTTCGGGCACCATGCTGAAATCAGGGAAGGTCGCGAGGCGCCGTTCTGTCGGCTGGATGGCCGATAGCCCGGCCCTGAAGAGCGCCGCGAGCTGCGCCATTGCTCCGGCTCTACCGGTCTGGCCCGATGCGCGAACCGGCCTGATTGATCAGGCCCGCTTGATCAGGCGGATCAGGAATAGCAGTATAACAGCCCCTATAGTGGCGTGGATGATCGCGCCGACTATCCCAGCGCCGATGCTCAGACCGAGCTGCGGCAGGATCAGACCGGCGACGAAGGCGCCGATGATGCCAATCACGATATTGCCGAGCAGGCCATAGCCGTAGCCCTTGACGATCAGCCCGGCGAGCCAGCCGGCGATGGCGCCGATGAAGAGTATGATTAAGAGACTTTCGAGAGTCATGGCTGGGTCCTTCCCAAGTTGACAGGCTAACAGAATACTTAGTGCGATAGTTGCTCGCCGCTGATCAGAAGGGTTACGGTCGCCCCGCTTTTCGACCAGTCATAGGTGACCGTTCCGCCCAGTTGGCTCTCGATCGTCCGGCGCACGAGATTGCTGCCATAGCCGCTCAGATCCGGCGCGGAGGTGACTTCCGGCCCGCCCTGCTCGATCCAGCAGATCTGAACATCGTCTTCCACCATGCAGCCGGATATATCGAGAGTCCCATCGTCAGCAGACAGAGCACCATATTTTACAGAATTTGTGGCCAGTTCATGCAAGATGAGCGCGAGCGCATTCGCTGTATGGCTGCCCACCCCCATGCGCGGGACAGCGACCCGGATACGGCCCGCAAAGGCGCCGGCATCATCATAGGGCGCGAGCAGAACGGCGCAGATATCACCGAGAAGTGCTGTCCGACCCTGTTCCCCCGGCAGAGGCCTGACGAGATCATGGGCGCGATCGAGCGCGGTCAGACGGTTGATCAGCTGTTTGCTCATGTCCTCGATCGAGGTCGATGAGCGTGAGGTGATCCTGGTCAGGCCCGACGCGATGGCGAGAAGGTTCTTGACCCGGTGGCTCATCTCGCCCGCCAGTAACTCATGGCCCTCTTCCGCCTTTTTGCGATCAGTAACGTCGAGGAAGATTCCAGTCAGCACCCGTTTGATCATGTCTACATCGTCGCCCGTCCCGCGGGCGGAAATCCATCTGATATCCGGTCCGACAAGGGTACGGAAGTCGATCTCATAGGAACCGACGACAGCCCTGGTGGCGGAGAAAGCCGCCCTTACCCGTTCGCGGTCCGCCGGGTGAATCTTGGCGGACATGCTCTCGAAGGTAAGGGGAACCCCGGCCGAGATCTCCCATAGCGCAAATCCGCGGGCATCCATGGCAATATCGTCTGTATCGACGTTCCACGCCCACAGGGCAACGCCCGCCGCATCGATGGCACGACGCAGGTCTTCATGATCCCATTCGGGACCGCCATTATCTATCTTGGACAACCCGCCTCACATCCCGAAAATTGACAAGCCATATTCTTCAAGACTCATTACTTGCCAAAAGCACACCACACAAAGGCAGCTGTCTGTTCCTAACGCAGCCGGGCCCTCTATAGTTCCATGGCGATTTCGCTTCACTCGGCCAGCCCTGCGAAACTGGACCGTGATGCAGGCGCAGCGAGTTGCGTTGTCGCGGGGTTCGCAGCGCCGGCCCAGCCTTCCGACTTCACTGTCCAGCCCTGCGCGGAGCTTTTTTGACGCCCCGCGCAGGGCAGCATCCACGTTACTGTCGCTGTGCTGTGGATGGCTCCCTGTGGCTACATGCCTTCCGGACGCGCTATTCTACGCCGGCTTCCTTCATCTTGCGGCCGACCCGGTCATGGGTTTCCAGAACACCCGGCCTGGATTGCGGCGACATCAGCGAGACGACATAGATCGCGATCCACGAGATGATGAAGCCGGGCACGATGGAATAGAGCTCATCGTTCAGCGGCCGCAGGCCGTCCCCTCCCTCTGCCGCCGGCAGCACCGGCACATAGGTCCAGAACAGGACGATCACCGCGCCCAGCACCATGCCGGCGAGCGCGCCCCAGCGGGTCATCTTGCGCCAGTAGAGCGAGATGATGACCAGCGGGCCGAAGGCCGCGCCGAACCCAGCCCAGGCATTCGAGACAAGGTCGAGCACGGACGAGTTACGGTCATAGGCAAGGAAGATCGCGACCAGCGCAACGCCGATGACCGACAGGCGGCCGACGATGACCAGCTCCTTGTCGCTCGCGCCGCGGCGCAGGAACAGCTTGTAGAAATCCTCCGTCAGCGACGAGGACGACACCAGCAGCTGCGAGGAGATCGTCGACATGATCGCCGCGAGGATGGCGGCGAGCAGGAAGCCGGCGATGAGCGGGTGGAACAGCACCTGGGACAGGAAGATGAAGATCGTCTCCGGATCGGCGAGGTCGCCGCCGGTCTCGGCGATATAGGCAAAGCCGACAAAGCCCGTTGCGAGCGCGCCGATGATGGTGACGAGCATCCAGCTCATGCCGATATTGCGCGCGGCCGGGATATCCTTGACCGAGCGGATCGCCATGAAGCGCACGATGATATGCGGCTGGCCGAAATAGCCAAGACCCCAGCTCATCAGCGATATGATGCCGATCAAGGTCATGCCCTGGAACAGATTGGTGCGTGAGGCGTCGATCTCGTTGACCATGCTCATCGTCTCGCCCCAGCCGCCAAGAGTCATGATCGCCACGACCGGCACCATGACGAGGGCGATGAACATGATGCAGCCCTGGACGAAATCGGTGATCGAGACGGCCATGAAGCCGCCGAACAGCGTATAGGCAACGACGACACCCGCCGTGACCCACAGCCCGATGCGATAGTCGAAGCCGAACGCCTCCTCGAACAACAGGCCGCCGGCAACGACGCCGGAAGACGTGTACACCGTAAAGAAGATGATGATGACGATGGCTGAGATGATTTTCAGGAGGTGATGATTGTCCTCGAAGCGCTTGGCGAAATAATCCGGGATCGTCACCGCGTCATTGGCCTCGACGGTATAGACGCGCAGGCGCGGGGCAACGATGAGATAGTTGCACAATGCACCGATCAACAGGCCGATGGCGATCCAGCTGGCCGAGAGGCCGGAGACATACATCGCGCCGGGCAGGCCGAGCAGCATCCAGCCCGACATGTCCGATGCGCCGGCGGACAGTGACGTCACCGCCGGACCGAGCTTGCGCCCGCCGAGCATGTAGCCTTCGACATTCTCGTCCGTATTCATGTAGGAATAAAGTCCGATCCCCAGCATCACGACAAAGTAGATGCCGAGCGAGATCAACTGGCCAGTTTCCATCAAAAACCCTCCGAACTAATCCCCGAACCCGCGCATTACCCCCACGGCACCCGGCGATCCGGCCACGCGGGCCGTTCATGAAACACAATAAGTCTTTCATGCCGCGCCCCGGCGGACGCGGCCTGTCCCAGCCAGACTTAAGGCAATCCTGCCCAAATTCCAACCGTGCTCGAACAAACCGTCAACATCCGCGGCGCTGTATACGGAGCATGAGAGTGCATTTGCGGATATGAAAAAGCCCCGCGCAATGGCGGGGCTTTTGCTGTCTCTCTTGGTCTGTCAGCCTCATTCAGAATGGCTGACCGGCTCTGCCTCTTCCATGCCCCACAGTTTCAGGGCGAAGGCATAGAGGTGGGCGCGCTCTTCGAGCCGCTCGAACCGGGCCGCGGAGCCGCCATGGCCGGCATCCATGTTCATGCGCATCAGGAACGGGCCGCCCTCGGCGCGGTCACGCAGGCGCGCGATCCACTTGGCCGGTTCCCAATAGGTGACGCGATAATCGGTCAGGCCGCCCGTCGCCAGCACTGGCGGATAGGCAACGCCCTCGCGGATATTGTCATAGGGCGAATATTCCGCGATCCAGGCATATTCCTCCGCGCTGGTGATCGGGTTGCCCCATTCCAGCCATTCCGGCGGGGTCAGCGGCAGCGTCTCGTCCGAGATCGTGTTGATCACGTCGACGAAGGGGACGGCACCGAGCACACCGGCGAACAGGTCGGGCTGCAGGTTGACCGCCGCCCCGACGAGGAGGCCGCCGGCCGAGCCGCCATAGATGACGATCTCGCCTTTCGAGGTGTAATCCTTCTCGACCAGCATTTCACCGGCACGGACAAAATCGGTGAAGGTGTTCATCTTCTTGTCGAGCTTGCCGTCGAGATACCATTGCTGGCCCTTGGCCGAGCCGCCGCGGATATGGGCGAGAGCATAGATCACGCCGCGATCGACCAGCGGCAGGATGCCGGTGGAGAACGAGTCCGGGATATACGCCCCGTAGGAGCCGTAGCCATAAAGCAGCACCGGTGCGGTGCCGTCGAGCGGCGTGTCCTTCAGGCGCAGCACCATGACCGGGATTTCGGCCCCGTCATCGGCGACCGCCGTCAGCATCTCGACCACATAGAGGTCGGGATTGTGACCGGACGGCACTTCCTGGGTCTTGCGCAACTCGCGTTCGCCGCTGGCCATGTTGTAGTCGAAGGTCTGCTGTGGTTGCGACGGGCTTTCGTAATAGACCCGCAGCGTGTCGGTGTCATATTCGCGGCCCGAAGAATAGGACGCCGCGAAGGCCGGCTGGTCGAAACCGATGGTCTGCTGGTTGCCGTCATAGTCGGAGATCACGATGGCAGGCCGGGCGTCCGAGCGCTCCGACCAGACGAGATAATCCTCGAAGGTGGTCATGGAAGAGATCAGCGTGCCTTCCTCGTAAGGCACGACAGTCTCCCAGTTCTCCCGGGCGGTCTCGCCGACCGGTGTACGGACGATCTTGAAGTCGACGGCATCGCCCTCATTGGTGCGGACATACCACCAGTCGCCGTGATGGTCTGGATAGTATTCATGGCCCTGCTCGCGCGCAGCGAACAGCGTCGGCTCTGCCATCGGATCGCTGGCGGGGATCGTCAGGAACTCGGTCGTGATCTGGTCGCCGATATAGATCATGACGTACTCGCCGGACTGGGACTTGTCGAGGCCGAGGAAGAAGGCGTTGTCCTGTTCCTCATAGACCAGCCGGTCATCGGCGGCATCGGTGCCGAGCACGTGGTGCTTGACCCGTTTCGGACGCTGGTTGTCGTCGCGCTCGATATAGAAGAAGCTCTGCGAATCCGCCGCCCAGACGACACCGCCATCGGTCGACGGGATCTCGTCGGCGAACTGCTCGCCGGTCGCGGCATTGCGGATATTGATCGTGTAATATTCAGAGCCGAGACGATCGGCGGAGACGGCGATCAGCTCGTGGTTCGGGCTGTTCGATACCGAACCGATGGAAAAGAACGGCGAGTCGCCTTCTTCTGCGTCGCCATCATAAAGAACCTGCTCCTCGCCGGTCTCGACCAGGGTGCGCCCGAAGATCGGGTAGTTGCCGCCCTCGCGGAAGCGGGTGAAATATTCATAGGGGCCGTCCTTGACCGGGACCGAGGTATCATCCTCCTTGATCCGGCCGCGCATCTCGGCAACCAGCGTCTGGCGCAGGCCGTCGAGATCGGCGGTCATGGTCTCGTAATAATCGACTTCGGCCTCGAGATACTCGCGCACATCCTGGCGCAGAACGCTCGGGTCGCGCAGAACCTCCTGCCAGTTGTCATCCCTGATCCAGGCATATTCATCGGCACGGGTGATGTCGTGCTGGGTGATCTCGACCGGGTCCTTCCTGGCACTTGGCGGTGTCGCCTCCGGCCACTCGACTGTATTGTTCTCGGTGGTCATGGTCTCCTGCGTGTCTGGTTCAGATATGTCTTCCGCGGGCGTGCAGGCCACAAGGGCAGTCATCGCGGCCCCGGCGACAAGGATTATTGGCAGTTTCATGGAAATTCCCTTCCTCACGGCATGAATATGGCGCAAAGAGTAGCTCGCACCTGCAGCATTTGCCAGTACTATTTCCTTAGGAATCAAGGCGCAATGGCAGGGTCCGGCTGCACTTCGAGCAGGCGGCGCTCCGCCTCGCCGAGATGGTTGATCAGCACGTCGCGCCCGCCGACGGAGAGGGTGCGCAGCGTCACCGTCGCCGGTGCAAGTTCGCCATTCCTGACCGCCTGCAGGAAGGCAAGCGCCGCGGCGCGGCTGTCGAACTGCATTTCCGTGCCCTCATGGATCTGCCAGCCCTCGGCGCCATCGGCGAGAAGCGCCACGCTGACGCTGGTCTCGCCAAACTGGCGGAAAAGAACAAACTGGTCATCCGCGTTGAACACCTCCGTGCGCAGCAGGAGGCAGGCATCGGCGTTCCCGTCGACGCAGCTGCGCACGCTCCAGCCGGTATTGCGGAAATAGTCGGCCAGCCCCGGCGGCAGGGCCGTGCCGGAAGGCAACAGCTCGATGGACCCGTCCTCGATGGCGGCGGCGATGGTGTCGCGGCTCATATAGATCTCATTGCGGAAGTCCCACTGGTTCTCGGCGGCACGGACGGCCTCGATCTTTTCAAGGATCAGGTCATGGTCCGGCAGGCTGGTGTCCGCCGCCAGCCGGTCGAGCCCGCGCTCGCCCGCCTTGCCGAGGACGAAGTGGAAATAGGCATAGTCGAACTCGTCGGCACTGACCGCGCCGCGCTCGAGCCGGGCGATCTGGTCGTTGACGGTCCATGACCAGGCGTTGAACAGGGGCGTCTGCACCAGGATGGCGACGAGGAAGACGAGCCCGGCAAGGCCGAGATTGGCGCGCCGGATCAGCTCCCAGCCTGACGGCAGGAGGGCGCTGACGAAATAGGCGATGGCATAGGCACCGGCGAAGCCGACGATGATCGCGGCATAGATACGCTCCACCGTCAGGCCATATTCGCCGATCCTGATCCACAGGCCGTAGACGGCAAACCCGGCAAGGACCGGCAGCACCACCGCCTGAACCCTCACCGTCCAGCGCAGGACAGGGTTGTCCGGCTGGCCCGCCTCCCCGACGACCGCATTGCTGAGCGCCACCGCGAGGGCGACGGCGCAGACCATGGTCGTCGTCGCCGACCAGTTGTCCCACAACAGGTCGAGCCCCTGCACCAGAGCCGCAAAGGCGAACAGCACGGTCGCGACGGCAAGGATCGGTGCCAGCACCTTCAACAGGGCGAAGAGGACACTGCGCAAGGCCAGCACGATGGCTTCGCGCTCGCGGACGATGGCGATGGCGATCGCCCCGGCCGCGCCCGAAATCGGGAAGGCTGCCCATGGTTCGCCGAAAATTTCGGCGAAGAATTCGATGCCGATCAGGCTGAACAGCGCCGACCACAGCCCGAGCACGATCCACAGGGCGATGCCGAAGAAGAACGTGCCGATGCCGATGACCGGCAGGTTCCAGGCGAATTCGAACAGCGACGGGTAATGGGTCGGGGCCTCGCGCCGCTCGATCACGGTGCGGAAGAAGGGCGCGGAAATATAGGCGATCAGAAATCCGCACACGGCGGAGATGGCGACGAGCGGGCCTTCGACGGCGGCGCTGGCGCCGAAGCTCGCCTCGGCCAGCAGATAGAGCCCGGCGATGACCACGCCAAGCCCGAGCGCATAGGCCGCAGCGATGACCCGGGTGCCGCGCGTCGTCGTCAGAAAATGGGCGACCGGCACGACCATCACCGCCATCATCATGGCGACGATCAGCGAGGTCGGCTCGGCCTCGTCGATGCGGTCTGTCAGGTACCAGAAGGCGACCCCCTGCAGAAATCCGGGCAGGAGGAAGAACAGTATTGCCTCCAGCGGGGAAGCATAGACCGCGCTGGCAGAATCCTCTGCTCTTGCACTGCTTCTTGCCGAAGTCACAGGCTTGTCGTTTTCCATTATTCTCCCCTCTTCACTGCCTTGGTATCACCATGGCGTGCCATTCGGGCCATCTTATGGCCTTTTGCTGGTTTCCTGAAGGGGGAGCGATGGTAGACACGCCGCACCCGATATGCATTTAGTTGTGTATGACGTCCATATACCCGCAGAATAATGCGCGTGCGACCATGGTTACACCCCATCGCAACATGCTCGTGCGCAAGCTCGAAGGCTTCGGGCCGCTGCCCGACGCCGACCGCGACCTGATCGAAGACCTGACGCAGGAAACACGCCGGGTCCCGGCGCAGAGCGACATCATCTCCGAGGGGCAGAACCCGGAAAATGTCCACCTGATCCTCGATGGCCTTGCCTGCCGCTACAAGCTGGTCGATTCCGGCCACCGGCAGATTCTGGCGATTTTCCTGCCGGGCGAATTCTGCGACCTGTATATTTTCATCCTCAAGCAGATGGATCACAGCATCAGCACCCTGACGGCATGCGATGTCGTCGACATCCCCCGGGAGGTGATCTTCCGGATGCTGGAGCGGCCCGCCATCGCCAGGGCCCTGTGGTGGTCAACGCTAGTGGATGAGGCCATCCTGAGGGAGCGGCTGGTCGATATCGGGCGCCGCCCGGCACGGGTAAGAGTGGCGCATATGTTGAGCGAGATTTATGTGCGCATGCAGGCATTGGGCCTGACCGAAGGCGGGTCCTTCGACTTCCGCCTGACCCAGACGGATATTGCCGATGCGCTGGGCCTGACCAATGTGTCGGTGAACAAGGTCATCATGGAACTGCGCCGCGACGGCATTCTGGACGTCACCAATTCCCGTATCTCCGTGCTGAACCAGGATGAACTCCAGGCCATCGGCCAGTTCTCCGCCGACTATCTCCACCTGAGCTGAGCCTGGCGGCGCTTTCGGCCTCTCCGGGGACCTCTCGGGGCCCGGGGCCTGTTTCCTACCCTGTTCAGAGGGCTGTTCCCGCTCAAGACATCGGCTAGACTGCCCCGAACGCTGCCAGTGATGCGGCCCGGGGGAGAGACTGTATGAAGTATTGTATTCGCTTGCTGTGGACGGCGATCGCCTGTCTGCTCGGCATCGGGATGGCGCCCGCCCGGGCCGATCAGACCTATGACAATTACCTGCTCGCACAATGGCTTGATCTGAAATGCCACAATCTGGCCTGGTTCGAGAACAAGTATCTCGACTGGCGAGCGCAAATGTATGGCGGCGGCCTGTCGGGCGATCCCGCCCTGCGGCCGGTTACCCCTGACGGAATCGCGGAACGCAGGAACCAGGCCGGGGAGGTCGCGGCGGGTGTCGCCTGCGACGACCCTACCGTCATCGGGTTAAGGAACGTAGTCCTGACCGAGATTCTAGAGCACGTGATCATCATGGCCAGCCGGTCGACCACCGCGGGCGAGCAGGAGGCGATCGATATTCTCGCCAATTTTTCCGCTGGTCTCTACGGCGATAACTGGCCAGCCAAGCTGGAAGAAATCAAGCAGAGCGCCAGCCAGATGGACCCGCATGGCAGCGGCTACCAGTTCGGCATCGTCGCGGCTGCCCTGAAACTGGAGGTGACGGCACAGACATGGGGCTATGCCATCGAGCGCATGGAAGATGAGGAGATGGGGCGGCTGGTGCCAATCTCTGGCACGGGCGAAAGCTTCGTCATGCTGCATTCGGACCGCGAGTATGCACAATGGAACGGCGAGAGCCGCGAAAGGCTGGGCGGCGCCATCCTGATGAGCGAGGCCAACCAGGTCGTCTTCATGCTCGTGCCAGACTGGAAATCCGGCACCCGTCCGGCCGTGGACGACGCGCGCATGCTGAGCACTCTTTCAGACCTTTCCAGCGATGCCCAGATTACCCAGGAACGGGTGCAGGATGACTGGACCAACCGGGCCTGGCGCAGGGGGGCGATGAACACATCCCTGTCGCCCTTCACGCCGTGCCCCGGCATCCAGTGCTTTGCGCCTCCGCTCTCCGTCACGAAATATCTGGCCTTCAAGCACCGCAACACGGAGCTCTTTTTCAGCAGGACCGAGAGCCCGTCGATTCCCGACCTCAGCGACCCGTCGCAGCGGGTCAGGGTCTATCCCGCCGATATCAGCGCCTATCTGGAAACGCTGCCCCCGGAAAACGGCGCTGCGCAAGAGTAACCCCCTTTGCCTTTGCCGATGACTGGCGGCATAAGGGGATATGACCCTGACGACTGCTCATGATGGCACCCTGCATCACCTCTGGCTCGACAGCGCGGCGCTGGCCGGGAATCTTCTCGGCGACCCGGCGCGCCGGCGGATCGACGTGTTCATACCGGAAGGCGAGACGGGCGAGGGCCTGCCGCTGCTGATCGATATCGTCGGCTATACCGCCGGCGGCCCGGCCCATACCAACTGGAAGAATTTCGGCGAGACGGTGCCCGACCGCGCCGCCCGGCTGATCGCCGAGGGCGAGATGCCGCCTTGCGTGATTGCCTTCCCGGACTGTTTCACCAAGCTGGGCGGCAACCAGTATATCAACTCCGCCGCCATGGGTCCGTGGGACGATATATTGCGCGCCGAGATCGTGCCCTTCATCGAGCAGAATTTCGGCTGCGGCGGTGCCGGCAGGCGTGGCATTTTCGGCAAGTCGTCCGGCGGCTATGGCGCTATCGTCCACGCACTGCTGCATCCGGATTTCTGGTCGGCGGCGGCCTGCCATTCCGGCGACATGGCGTTCGAGCTGTGCTACCTGCCGGAATTTCCCAAGGTCGTCCGTGCCCTGCAGAAAACCGATGGCTCGATCCGCAAGTGGCTGGAGGCTTTCTGGGCCGCACCAAAAGTGAAAGGCGACGATTTCCATATCCTGATGAGCCTTGCCATGTGTGCGACCTATGACCCGGCGCCGGACCAGCCCTGGGGCGTGCGCCTGCCGGTGACGATGGACACCTGCGAACTGATAGAAGACCGCTGGGCCAACTGGCTCGCCTGGGACCCGGTGGTGATGGCCAGGGAAAAAGCCGCCGGCCTGAAACAGATGAAGGCCCTGCACATCGAATGCGGCGATGCTGACCAGTATGATCTCGTCTATGGCGCAAGACGCCTGCGCCGTGTGCTGGAGGCTGCCGGGGTTGAGCACAGCTATGCGGAATTTCCGGACAATCATTCCTCCATCGATTACCGCATGGATGTGAGCCTGCCGCTGCTGGCAAAGGCGCTGTCAGAATGAGCGAGACCAGCAGCACCCAGCGCATGATCCCGCCGGTATCGGCCTATATCCGGACCCTGAACGAGACGCGGATGATCGCCGAGGTGGTGCGCGCCGCCCTGACCGTGGCGCGCGAAGTGATCGTGATCGATTCAGGCTCTACCGATGGCACGATCGAGCTGGCGCGCGAAGCTGGCGCGACGGTCGTCCACCAGGACTGGCTCGGCAATGGCGGGCAGAAGCGCGTCGGCGAGGACAGGGCATTATATGACTGGGTGCTCGATATCGACGCCGATGAGGTTGTCACGCCGGAATTCGCAGAGGAAGTCGCCGCCCTGTTCGAGAAGGGCGAGCCGCCTTGTGCGGTCTACAACACCCCGCTGGTCAATGTGCCGCCGGTGGGTGAGCCCTGGTATGGATACGGACAATCGGTCCGTCACAAGCTTTACGACAAGACGAAGATCCGCATCCCGGATCATCCGGCATGGGACCAGTTCAAAATTCCGTCGGACATGAAGGTCGGACGGCTGAAACACGCCATCCTGCACTATGCTTTCGACGGGGCGGAGCTGTTCATCGCCAAAGTGAACAAGAACTCGTCGACCCGCGCCGAGCACGTGAAGGACAAGCCGCTGTTCTGGCTCTATATCCGCATCCTGCTGGGCTTCTGGATCTATTTCGGCAAGCGCTATTTCGTCAACGGGCTGTGGCGCGGCGGGCTTTACGGCTTTGCCTTTGCCTTCATGTCGGGCTTCGGCAAATGGCTGCGCGACGTGAAGATGTATGAGCGCATCATGAAGGAACGCGGCCAATCGCTCTACAAGGACGAAGAGCCGGATTGACTCTTTCGTTGTCAAAAATTCTTGACATGTCAAAAATCTTTGACTACACGGGTTGTGTAAGATATTTTTGACATGCCTCGCCGCACTTGGTGGCAGGCCCAACGGGAGAGTTTTATGAGCCTGAACGAAAAATCCGCCCTCGCCATGGGGATATTGAGCCTCCTCGTGCTCGCATGGTTTGCCTCGATGATCGTGCCGCCGGTGATCGCCGGTGGCGGGGCGCCGGGCCCGGCAGAGCTGCCGCTGATCCTCGGCTCGGTGCTGTTCATCATCGCGTCCATCGTGATCCAGGCGGTGCTGAGAGGCTTCTCACCGAAGGATGCCGTGCGCGGCGAGGACGACCGCGACCGGATGATCATGTACAAGGCCGGCGCTTACGCCGGGTCGTTTTTCGGCTTCGTCGTCGTGTGGGGACTTTTTCAGTACGCCACGACCGGCAACGCCGATGCGATGTTCGCCACCTGCCTGATCGGCCTGTTGGCGGCGACGGCGGCGTGCTTTGGCCTGCAGATCGCGTTCTACCGGATCGCGCATTGATGACCAGGCGTCCGCCCATCACCAACAAGGTGCGGCAGCTGCGGGAGGCCCACGGCAATATGAGCCAGTCGGCCCTCGCAGATGCGATCGGCGTCACCCGCCAGACGGTGATCGCCATCGAGCAGGGGCGCTATTCACCGTCGCTGGAAAGCGCGTTCCGCATTTCCCGGATCTTCGGCGTGGGTGTGGAGGACGTGTTCGGCTGGGAAGGGTAAGTCCCTTCTCAGCGCCAGAGCTACCGCAAAAACAGGAATCCGGTAAACGCCACATAGCCGAGGACGAAGACCGCGCCTTCCCAGCGCTCGATCCTGCGGCCGGTCCAGGCAAAGAAGATCAGCGCCAGCGCGGCGGCGAGCATGATCCAGCCATCGGCTTCAAGGATCATCGGCGGCACCTCGAGCGGATGGATCAGGGCGGTGATGCCGAAGATCGCCAGCAGGTTGAAGATGTTCGAGCCGATGACGTTGCCGATGGCGATGTCCGATTGCTTCTTCAGGGCGGCAGTGACCGAGGTGACCAGTTCCGGCAGCGAGGTGCCAACGGCGACGATGGTCAGGCCGATCACCGTCTCGTCGACACCAAGGTCTGCCGCAATGGTGATGGCACCGCGCACCAGCATGTTTGCCCCGGTCAGGATGGCGATCAGGCCGGCGAGGAAGAACAGACCGGCCTTGAGATAGCTTTCCGGCGCGGCAGGGATCTCCTCCTCGAGCGCGGCGGCGGTCTCGTCGGTTTTCCACGCGAGAAACATGAAGGCGAAGAGACCGACGACGAGCACCAGCCCGGCAAGGCGCCCGATCTCGCCGGTGAAGAACAGGGCGAGCACGACCAGAGTCGCGATGATCATCACGCTGCCATCGCGCTTCAAGGCGCGCAGGTCGGTCGCGAGCGGAAAGATCAGCGCCGCGCAACCGAGGATAAGCAGCACATTGGCGATGTTGGAGCCGACGACATTGCCGATGGCGATGCCGGGCGACCCGGCGAACGCGGCGTTGAGCGAGGTCAGGAGTTCAGGCAGGGACGTGCCGAAGCCGACGAGGGTCAGGCCGATCAGCATGGGCGACATGCCGGCCCGCTTGGCGATGGCAACAGCGCCGCGCACCAGCGCATCGCCGCCGAAGATCAGCAGAACGAGACCGACGGCAATAAGGAAAAAACTCACGAAAACCACCCTGTCCGAGACTGTGACGATTGCAGGAAAAAAGCGACCCGGCGATCAGATATGGGAATCGCCGGGACTTTTACATGAGTGGTCAGGACCGGCATCCGCAAATTTTTGCGGCAGCGATCAGGATTTGGCGGGCTTGGCGTTTTTCTTGGCGATCAGATCCTGTTTTTCTTTTTTCAGGGTATCGATTTCAGCCCGAAGTGCCTTCAAACGATCATTGATCTGCTGGATCTTGCCCGGCTTCGCTTTGGTAGTATCAGTCATGGTTGTAATCCCCCGTAGGTTGTACCAGAGCAGGCTACAATGCGTGCTCTCTGCAAGATTAGTGATCAAATGGTGACGGAACAACTCTTTTAATGCGCTGCAGCATGAGAATCGGACGAACGGCGTGCGCCGATCCCGACGGACGATGTTTTGAAGTCACACCCCTTTTGGTACTGCATCAAGCATGGCTTGCCCAAGTACGGTGACGGTGACGGGGCTCTTGTCTCAACTGCTCGGCATTAGCCCTGGCGCGGGGTCGGCTCGCGACTGTTTCCTCGTCTATGGGGAGCTTGTGTCGCTGGCGGCTGTCGACGCTCTGTGGTTCCGCTCTACCTTGCTCAGAACCGGGTGAGCGGTGGATGTGCCACCTGAACATCGAAACAGGCAGTGGTAATGGTGATGGCGAGACGATCAGATCGGCAGTTTTCAGCGGCCGCTCGAAATGGCAGCAGGTTGAGTATCAGGCGCCTTCTGTTCTCGACAGCCTTCAGCGCCCTTGCCGTGCCCGGGCTGACGGCCGCCGCGCAGGACGGCCCGCCAGTCGATGACGAAGTCATCATCATCACGACGGAACGCCGCGCGGCGCTGCTGGAAGATACTCCCGCCGCCATTTCCACGGTCGAGGATATCGACCGCATCAATGCCGATCACCCGGCAGAACTGCTCGCCCGGGTGCCCGGCGTCATGATCGACCGCAATTCCGGCCAGGAGAGCCTGACGGCGATCCGCTCGCCGGTGCTGACCGGCGGGGCGGGGGCAGGCTCCTTCCTTTATCTGGAAAACGGCGTGCCGATCTACGCCCCCGGCTTTGCCAATGTAAACGGGCTGTTCCAGGCCAACACCATGCTCGCTGACCGGCTGGAAGTGGTGCGCGGCCCGTCCGGCGCGTTCTATGGCGCCAATGCGATCCATGGCGTGATCAACGTCATCTCGCCGCACCCGTCCGTCAACGGACAGTTCGCCGAATTTTCGCTGTCGGAGTATCACCGCAAGGGCGAGTCGGGGATTGGCCGCATGACCCGCGGCAAGGGGTTCTTCGCCGGCGTAGCCGTCCATGACGATACTGGTTATCGCACGGACTCAGGTGTCGACCAGCAGGAGCTTGTCCTGCGCCAGGTCGACGAGACGGGTACATGGCGCCGCGATACGATCCTGGCGGTGAACAATCTGAACCAGGAAACGGCGGGCTATATCGAGGGCGAGGATATCTACAAGGATCGCGAGGCGGCGCGGGTCAACCCGAATCCGGAAGCCTTCCGCGACGTCACGTCCGTCCGTCTGCAGAGCACGTTCGAGCGTGACACCGAGGACGGCATGATCTCGATCACGCCCTATGCCCGCTGGACGGACATGGACTTCAAGCAGCACTTCCTGCCGTCGCAATCGCTGGAGGAAAACGCCCACTGGTCGCTTGGCGCGCAAAGCGCCTTCTATGCCAATCCGGGCGAGCGGGTGACGCTGACCTATGGCCTCGATGCAGAGTATACGGAAGGCTGGCTGACCGAAGTGCAGGAGGCGCCGGACATCTTCTCCTACCGTCAGGGCGTGCACTATGATTACGACGTGACGGCAGCGAGCCTGTCGCCCTTTGCGCAGGCCGAAACGGCCCTGACCGACCGGCTGTCGCTGATCGCGGCCGCGCGGGCCGACTGGACGCGTTATGACTATACCAACAATACCGGTGACGGCCTGTTTGGGCGCAATCTGCGCCCCGCCGACAGGACCGACGAATTCCTGACCCTCAGCCCGAAACTGACACTGCAGCGCCGTGGTGATGACAACCTTCTCTGGGCGTCCTATGCCCGCGGTGCCCGCCCGCCACAGACGAGCGAACTCTATCGTCTGCAGTCGAACGAAACCATAGGTCTGGCAAAGGAAGAGACCATCGACAGTATCGAGGCCGGCTGGCGCGGCAGGCTGGGCGAGCGCGTGAGCGCCTCCGCCGTCGCCTTCTGGATGGACAAGGACAATTACTATTTCCGCGATGCCGACGGCTTCAACGTCGCAGACGGCAAGACCCGCCATATCGGCATCGAGGCGGAGGTGACGGCGCGGCTGACCGAGACGCTCTCTCTGTCGGCCAATGGCACCATCGCCGAGCACACCTATCGGTTCGACCGGCCGGTGACGAGCCAGGTCAGCGAGGCGATTTCGAAAGGCGACGAAGTCGACACCGCGCCAACCACGATCGGCGGGGCGCGGCTGTCATGGCAGCCGGACTTCGTATCGGGCGTTTCCTCGGAACTGGAATGGGTCCATGTCGGGGAGTATTATCTCGATGCGGCCAACACGACCGAGTATCCGGGCCATGACATTTTCCATCTGCGGGCGCAAAGGCAGTTTGGTTTCTTTACCCTGCGCGGCACGGTGCGCAATCTGCTCGACGAGGAATATGCGACGCGCGCCGATTACGCCTTTGGCAATTACCGATACTTCCCCGACGAAGGCCGTACCCTGACGATTGCGCTGAGAATGGAGAACTGACCGGGCGTCCCCGTTGAATGGCTGTTACCCATCCTTCGAACGGGGGATGGCTGATCCCTCGTCCGGGTGGCAGAATGCATTCAAGGCCGAAGAGAAAAGATAAACGGGAGAACCGGCATGCGCCTGATTATGCTTACAGTGGCATCGCTGCTTGCCGTGACAGGCAATGCCGTTGCCCAATCCTGCCCGACCCCGGCGACAATAACTGCCGTCAGCACCAGGGCGCTCGACGCGCTTCTGGATGATCCGATGAGTCTCGCTGCCGAGGATCGATCCTCGCCTTGCCACGGAAGTCCGTGCAAACACTATTTTGCTGTGGAAATACCATGGCATCAATGGCCTTGGTGAGGCGAGGGGCGGCCTGTCCCTGCTGACGGCCTGCATCAGCAATGGCGGCTGCGGCTTTGACAAGCCGTCTCAGGATGTCGTCACGGGCCTCTACGACTTCGTCAACAACAAGCGCCCGACCTTGCCGGCCAGCCTGCAGGTGCCGCCGCAAAGCGCCATTGACTGGGCCAAGGAGAAACTCGCCTGCTCGCTTGAAGCTGCCCCCACCGCCCCGCGAGTGACGACTGCCAGCACGGAGCGCCGGCCCGTTCCCGTGCTCGTGCCGAATACGGAAGAAGGAAGGCAACAACTGGAAAGCACGCAGAGGGCCATCCGGACCATAGATGGCTTGTGCCATGACAAGAGCTTTACCGGGCGCGCTGAAAACTGCATGAAACTGGCAACCTCCTTCGATCGGGGCATTGCAGGCTTCGAATATGATGGGGAAAGTGCGCGGTATTACTTCAGACAGGCCTGTCATGAAGGCGAGCCGATGGGCTGCTACAATTACGGAACGTCGCTGCGTCAGTGGGGAAAGACCGAGGAAGAAAAAGATCTCGGAATGGAATATGTCGGCAAGGCCTGTGACCTCGGCAATCAGATGGCCTGTACCAATTACGAGGTCTGGACCGGTGGCCCACGATAGGGGGTCAGTCGGGTGAAAGGGTCATGACGTCCCAAGGATTTGTGTCCGCTGGCGCGTGAGAATAAAGGGTTCAAGAGTTAGCGGAACTGGTTGGCGCGCTTGTTGTCCGCGGCAAGCCGCGCTGTTTCCTCGACCCGGTTTGCGCGGGTCTGTGGCCTCTTCGCCTGCTTGATCCATTCAAGGATGCCACGCTTGGCCGATTTCGGGAATGCCTCGAAATGCGCCGCAGCCTGACCGTTCGAGGCGAGCGCTGCGGCGAGGTCGTCCGGGATGATCCCTTTTTCGACATCGTCAAGGAAAGCCCATGAACCGTCCTTTTTCGCACCGGCGACGGCGGTGCGGCCAGCGGCGGTCATCAACCCCGCCTTTTCCAGCTTGGCGATGCGGCGCTTGTTGATCGCCGACCAGGCACTGCCGGCCTTGCGCGGCGACAGGCGCAGCATGGTGCGCATCTCGTCCAGCTTGCGCGGCAGGGAATCGACCCAGCCGAAGCACAGGGCTTCCTCCACGATATCGTTATAGGGGAGATATTTCTCGCCCGCAGCCTTCTTCCAGGTCACGAGCCAGATACTGTCCGCCTACCGATGGTTCGCCTCGAGCCAGTCCCGCAAGCCGGCGCGCGATGCCACCTCGACCTGTTCATGGTCCGCTGCCATGGCGCCGCCCGCCTCAGTCCCGCTTCGGGCGGGCCAGTTCGAATACGAGCCCGCCAATGCCCGCCGCGACCAACTGCAGGATATAACCGGTCGTCTTCTGCGCCGAGGAGATCGGGATCTCGTTGCCCGGCACGAACACTTCCATCAGAAAGAGCGCCAGTGCCAGCGAGGCGACGCCCGCGGCGACATAGGCGATGGGCGACAGGAACGGCAGGACCGCCTTGACCAGCGAGGCGATGAAAAAGCCGATGGCGAAGCCCATGGCAATGACGATGCTGTAGAGCCACAGCCCGGCGAGATCGGTCAGCGTGGTCTCCAGCCGCGTATCGAAACTGATGGTGGCGCCGAGATCGGCGAGCTGGGCCAGCACCATCTGGGTCTGGAAGATGCTCGCAAACCCATAGGCGACCGCCGACGCGAGGACCCAGGCAAAGATATTTCCGAAAAACCGCATGACACCCCTTCCGTCACAAACGCGTCAGCAAGGCCGACGGGACCACTTATCGAATTCATAGAATATTGTGCCACGCCCCGCCAGCCTCTACGGTGTATCGTCACCGGTTTCACCGGAAAATGATCAAAGGGGATCCGACCATGCGCTTTCTGACCGCCATTTCTGCCACCGCTCTCATTGCCGGCCTGTCATTGGGCTCCGCCAGTGCCCAGTCCAGCGTGCTGATCGAGGACAATATTCCCGCAGCCCCGGTCAATTACGAGCTGGAGGTCCTCGCCGAAGGCCTGGAAAGCCCCTATTCCGTCGCCTTCCTGCCGGATGAGGGCGGGTTTGATGGCGACATGCTGGTGGTCGAGAAATCAGGCGAGCTGCGCGTCTTCCGCGACGATGAATTGCTGCCCGATCCGGTTGAGGGCACGGCGCCGGTTCATTTCAACAGCCAGGCCGGTTTCCTCGAAGTCGCCCTGCACCCGGACTTTGAAGAGAACAGCAAGATCTATCTCGTCTACGCCCATGGCGACGAACGCGCGAACGGGACGCGGTTGTCGATGGCCACCTGGGTACCGACCGAGACCGGCGGGATGCTGGAAGATTACGAAGTCCTGTTCACGGCCGACCCGCTGAAACAAGGCAGCGCCCATTATGGCGGCCGCCTCGCCTTCCTGCCGGACGATACCATGCTGTTGACCATTGGCGACGGCTATACGCAGAAGGACCGCGCGCCCAAGCTCGACAATCATTTCGGCAAGATCATCCGTCTCAACCTCGACGGCACCGTGCCGGACGATAACCCGTTTGTCGGCCAGGACGATGCAAAGCCGGAGATCTGGTCCTTTGGCCACCGCAATCCGCAGGGCCTGATCTATGACCCGGCCTCCGACACCGTCTATGAGCACGAGCACGGGCCAAAGGGCGGCGACGAGATCAACATCATCGAGCCCGGCAATCATTATGGCTGGCCGGTCATCACCTATGGCATCGACTATTCCGGCGCCGTCATCTCGCCATTCAAGGAGATGGACGGGATGGAACAGCCGGTCATGCATTTCGTGCCCTCGATCGCACCATCGGGCTTCACCCTGTATCGCGGTGACAAGTTTCCCGAATGGGACGGCGACCTGTTCATCGGCGCGCTGGCCCATGAGCATGTCCGGCGCATCGACATGGGAGAGGATGGCAGCTTCGGCGACCAACAGGAATTGTTCACCGAGCTGGGCGAGCGCATCCGCGACGTGCGCACCGGACCGGACGGCCATCTCTACGTGCTGACCGACGGCGCCAACGGCAAGGTCATCCGTGTCAAACCGGCCCGATAAGCCGGTTTGACACTACCCTATACCGGATTAGCGATCCGTAACTTCCCCTGCCTGCAGGCTATTTGGGTTGCAAATCGCCACGCGTTGGGCGAGACATTAACCTTCTGAAAAGGACAGGAGCGCCCGGAAACCTGACAGTACCGGACTGGCGTCGCCTACAGACGGCGCAAAAGCCCGGTCAGGCCATCCCGGCGCAGAGGAAACAAACGGAGTTTTTATGGTAACGGGTATCACTCAGCCGACCGGCCTTACGGGCAAGCGCGCCTTGCGGGCGATCCTTCTGGCAGGCGTTGCCACCAGCCTGTTCGTTGCCGGGGCGCAGGCCCAGGTGACGGTCGACGATGACCGCACAACGCCGATCGCCACCGCCACGGCAAGCGGCGGCAATCCGGCTGATGTGACGATTTCGACCGATGGCTCCATCACGCTCGATGACGGCGGCACGGCGGTGACCGTTAACTCCGACAACGACCTGACCATGCTGGGTGACCTTGTTCTCGGCCATGTCGACGATGCCATCGGCGTCCTGATCGAGCCGGGCAATGAGGGTGATATCATCATCGGCGGCAACATCCTGATGGAGCGCACGGAAGCGCAGCAAGAGGCCAATGCCGACGAGGACGTCACCGATTATGCCGACAACCGCTACGGTCTGCTGTTGCAGGCAGGCGGCACCCATACCGGCGATATCAGTTTCAGTTCCTCCGGGGCGATCCGGCTCTATGGCGACAATTCGGTCGGCATCGACCTGTCCGGTGCGCTTGACGGCGACCTGGCGATCGCCGGCGACTTCACCGTGGGCGGTGTCAATGCGGTCGGTCTTGCGATCCGCGATACCGTGACCGGGGATGTCACGATCAACTCCTCAAGTATCAGCTTTGTCGGCGGCAGCGGCGCGACCGGCTATCTGATCGACGGCGATATCGAAGGCAGGCTGCTGCATGCCGGCAGTATCACGGTCACCGGCTATTTCGACAGCACGGTCGATGCTGAAGACGACCCGGACAACAACAATGACGAACAGGCCGCCCTGCAAAGCGGGTCGGCGATCGACCTCTCCGGCGATGTCGATGGCGGCTTCCTCATTCAGGGGCCGGTGCCCGTCAGTGACCAGCCTGCCGATTACAGTGCCCCGGCAACGGCAAGCGTGCTCGTCGATGGCAGCGCGCCTGCCCTGTTTATCCATGGCGGTGCCGTACTCGGCGAACTCGACACGTCCGACTTCGGTGCCGACTACGGCGCCTGGGGCTTCGTCAACCGCGGCAACATCACCGCGCGCGGGCTGTACTCGCAGGTCGACGCCACAGGCGCGCGGATCGAGGAAGCGACCATCTTCGGCGGCATCCGCAATGACGGCACGGTGCGGGCGTCATCGTATAATGGCGACGCGACCGCGCTGCATCTCGGCAACATCACCCTCGATACCCTGCGCAATGCCGGCAGCATCCAGGCTGTGTCGAACGCGGACGACGCGTCCCTCGGCACCGTCAATGCGACGGCCCTGCTGATCGATGCAGATGCGACACTGCCAAGCCTGCGCAACGACCTGCGCATCGAAGCGGTCGTCACCGCCGACAATGGCAATGCCATCGCGATCAAGGACGAAAGCGGTACACTGACCGAAATCGTCAATAGCGGCGGAATCTTCGCCAATGTCGTCGATTTTGCCGACGATGAAGGCGAAGAACCGACCGGCGATGCCATCGCCATCGACGTGTCCGCCAACACGAGCGGCGTTACCATCCGCAACACGGTGTCGGATTCCTTCGACGACGAGAACGGCAACCGCGCCAATTTCGGCCAGGTTCGCGGCGACATCCTGTTCGGCAGCGGCGATAACAGCTATCTCGCCGATGCCGGCGTCACCCAGGGCGATATCTTCTTCCAGGGCGGCAATGACACGGTCAGCCTGTCCCAGACGGCCCGCATGTTCGGCGATATCGATTTCGGCATGGGTGCGGACATTTTCACCCTCGACAATGCCAATTTCATCGGCAATGCCGAGTTCGGCGGCGGCATGGATGTGCTGAACATTCTCGGCGGCGGCTTCTTCAGCGGTGACATCACCGATTCCGACGGCATGCTCGACATCACGGTGTCCGGCGGCTCGACCTTCTACGAGACCGGCGGAGAGGACACGACTATCAGCAATCTGTTCATCGGCTCTGCCTCCACGCTCGGCATCGGCATCAGCGAGAACGGTACCGGCGCGACGAGTTTCCTTGTCAGCGACACCGCAACATTCGAAAACGGCGCCACCATCCAGCCTGTCTTCATCGGCGGTGCCGTCGAGACGATCTCGGCTGAAATCGTCATTGCCAATATCCTGAATGTCGACCCGACCCAGCTCGTGATCGGCGATTCCGAAGGCAACACGCCCTATCTGTTCAATATCACTTTCGACACGACGACTGACGCGACCGCCGGCACGGAAAGCCTGATCCTGAATGTCCAGCGCCGCACAGCCGAGGAACTGGGACTGCAGGAAGGCCTCGCCCCCGCCTATGTCCCGACGCTGGAAGCGCTGGCAACCGATGACGATCTCGGCCCGCTGGTCCTGAACTTCACCCAGGAGGCCGATTTCCGCGATGCACTGAGCCAGCTTCTGGCCGGGCCGCTCGACGCGCCACTGGCTTATGCGCGCGCCCAGAACAACTCCGTGACGTCGATCATCACCCAACGGCTCGATCTTGCGAGAAACGCGGGTGCCTATCCGCGCACCTTCTGGATCCAGGAGGAGATCTATTTCCTCAACCGGGGTTCCGACGAGGTTTCCAACGGATTTGACGGCGGCGGCTTCTCTCTCGCTGCCGGTGTCGACGCCGGTCTCGACAATTATGTCGATGCGGTCGGTCTGTCCGTCAGCCTGTCATCGGCAAAATATGACGAGAAGAAGGGCGGCGACTTCCCGTTCGAGCGCCTGACCTATGGTGTCGGCGCCTATGCTGCTTTCTCGGCCGGGCCGATTCAGCTTGATACGCGTGCTGAATATGCAGTCAGCGACAGCGAGTCGGAACGCAATATCTCGATCGGCGATGTCGACCGCACCGCCTTTGGCGAGTGGGAGGGCTCCCAGATCGCAGCCAGCGCCCGCGTGCGCTATTCGGCCGAAATGCTGGGCATCACGACCGAGCCCTTCGTCAGTGCCGACTTCATCAGCATCACGGAGGATGCCTATGAGGAAACCGGCGGCGGCAATGGCGTCGACCTCGCCGTCGACGAGCGCACCCATGAAAGCCTGCGGGCCAATGTCGGCCTGCGCGTCGGCAAGGTCTTCCAGATGCAGCCCTCGATCTACGATACCGGCATTCCCGGCACGATCCATCCGCAGCTCACGGTCGCCTGGTCGCAGGAGTTGAACGACGACCCGCTGGAAGCCGATTACCAATATCTGTCCGGCGGTGACGAGTTCACCCTGTTTACCGATCCGGAAGAGGGCGCTGCCATCGTGGGCGCGGACGTGGCCTATGAGAATGAATACGCCAAGCTGCATCTGGGCGTTTCGGGCACGATCGGCGAAACGACCGAAGCCGTGATCCTGCGCGCCGGTGTCGGCCTGAAATGGTAGGCTGAAGAGCCAAGGCACCTAAAAAAGCGGCCCCCGGAGGCCGCTTTTTTTGCGTCTCAGGAGCAGGACTGCCTAGATCAACCTGCGTTCAAACGGAATCATTTAAACGCAGAAAGTTGATCTACTTCAATGGTGTAGAGCATCTTTGTGCGCCCGGTCGGGCGCACGATGCTCTAGCTGAAATCGATGGCGCGGCCGGCCTTCTCCCAATCGCCATAGCGGGTGGCTTCGGCGCGGTCGGCACCATTGACCTCCCGTGGCACATCAGCGCGCGCATCGATCGCCGCACGCCGGTCCCGCGCCTCGCGCAGGGCGGCGATCTGGGTCTCGTTCAGGGCAACACCGTTGACCATCAGCGGGATGCCATCGTCGGTCGTCGGGACGGGCGTCTCGGCCCGGGCTTCGCTTGCCGATACCCGCTTGTCGTCGTTCTCACCGGTCATTGTCCGGGCCTCATATCCTTGTAATGGCGTGGGCTTCTCCTATTTCATATAGGTCTCAACCAATGGAGTGGAAAGCCATGAGTTCGGTATTGCGCACCGGCATTCTTATCGCTGCGATGACGGCCCTGTTCGGGGTCATCGGCCTGCTGCTGGGCGGCAAGGCGGGAATGCTGATCGCCCTCGTCCTCGCCGCGGTCATGAACGCGTTCAGCTACTGGAACGCCGACAAGATCGTGCTGAAAATGTACAATGCCAAGCAGGTCGACCCGGAAACGGCGACAGGCCGCATACGCAGCTATGCGGAACTGACCTCCGAGCTCGCCCACCGTGCGGGTATGCCGCAGCCGAAAATCTATGTGATCGACAACGACCAGCCAAACGCCTTTGCCACCGGCCGCAATCCGGAAAATGCTGCCGTCGCAGCCACAACCGGCCTGCTCGCCGTGCTCAGCGACGAGGAGATCGCCGGCGTGATGGCGCATGAGCTGGCCCATGTGCGCAACCGCGACACGCTGACCATGACCGTGACCGCGACCTTGGCCGGCGCGATTTCCATGCTCGCCAATTTCGCGCTGTTCTTCGGCGGCGGGCGCGAGCGCGTCGGCCTGATCGGGTCCATCGCGATCATGATCTTTGCGCCGCTGGCCGCGGGCCTCGTGCAGATGGCGATCAGCCGCACACGTGAATATGAAGCCGATCGCATCGGCGCGGAAATCTGCGGTCAGCCGCTCTGGCTCGCCTCGGCGCTGGCCAAGATATCCAACGGCGTGGCCCGCATCCCCAATCCGACGGCGGAGCGCTTCCCGGCCTCCGGGCAGATGATGATCATGAACCCGCTGTCGGGCAAGGGCGCGGACAATCTGTTCTCGACTCATCCGGGCACCCAGAACCGCATCGACCGGCTGGTCGAGCTTGCCCGCTCCATGGGCCAGACGCCCGCCTATAGCGAGGAAGCGCCGCAGACCCGGCGCGGCCCGTGGGGGTAATTTATTTGAATGACTCGACCGGAAGGAGCCCGCCATTGCGCGGGCTTCTTCTTTGGCCGACAAACTCCTCAGCGCAATCTCACCCGTGTGTTAGAGATACTGCATGACCGCCTTCCGCCACACGCCCTATGACGGCTCCGCCCAGCCCTTCACCATGGGCCTGGCGCCGTGCGCGGAGGAAGACTGGATCGAGCCCGACGCCCATCTGACCGATCACCTGCTGCAAAAAGACCGCTTGCTGACGGATCGCCCGGACGCCGTCTATCGGACGACCGAGGGGATGCACTCAGCGGAAGCCGCGCTGCTCGCCCTGCTGATCGGCCATCTGCCCCGCCTCTTTCCCGATCTCTATGAATGCGATGGCAAGACGATCACCCTCAAGCCGCTGGGCGTGACATACTCGATTGCGGACCATAGCGGCGCCCCCCTCACCCTCGCCGGCCGGCTGGTGCAGGAAGATCTCTGCCTGATCCGTCCGCGCGAGGACGGCACTCATGAGCTGGCTGCCGCCTGCCTGTGCTTTCCGTCGTCCTGGCGGCTTGCTGACAAGATCGGCAAGCCACTGGAGGCCGTGCACGGACCGGTTCCCGGCTATGAAAGCGACCTTGCCCCGCGCGTCAACCGGCTGTTCTCCCGCCTGCCGGACAACCAGATCCTGTGGCGCATGAACTGGTCGCTTGACGAGAATGCGGGAGACGAAGGGGAGGCCCTGCACCGTCCGCAGCCGCACAGCCATGATGCCTGGCTCGACGCGGGCGGCGATCCACTCGATCACATCAGCATACGCACCGAACGCCAGACCGTGCGCCGCCTGCCCGCGACCGGCATGATCCTGTTCACGATCAAGATCGGCCTCGATCCACTGCGCGAGTTTGCCGCTCGCCCCAACGCCGCTGCCCTGGCGAAGCGCATGCATGACCAGCTCGCCGCGATGACGGCCGCGCAGGCCGCCTATAAGGGAGTGAGCCGGGCGCGCCCTGTTATCCTGGAGCGCCTTGCCGACATCGCGGCAGCCAGCCTAAGGTGACGCGAGCGGCAGAACCGAGGAGAGTTACATGTTTTTGCGTCAGGGCCTGCCAGCCATAGCCGTCATCGCCGCCCTTGGCCTTTGGCTCACTGCCTGCATGGAGGACAAAATCCCCGATGAGGGCCGGATCGTCGCCGCACAAGCTGAACGCAATGCCGCTGCACCGCAAGGCGCAACCAAGGCCGCGAAGCTGGATGCGATCTTCACCCGCGCCATGGAAGAGGACGGCTTCATGGGCCATGTCATCATCACTCATCATGGCGAGGTGATGTTTGCGAAAGGCTATGGCTTTGCCGATATCGAGGCAGGCCTTGAGCACGACGTGGACGTGCCGTTCCCGATTGCCTCGGTTACCAAGCAATGGACCAGCGCCGTTGCCTTCCTGCTGGCAGAGAAAGGCGTTCTGGAGCTCGACAATTCGGCGAACCAGTATCTGGGCGAAGCTTGCTCCCTGCCCCAGGGCAGCGCGACCCTGCGCCAGTTGATGGCGCATAGGAGCGGCCTCGCCAGGGACGAGGAATTCTATCGCACCCTCGGCGATGGCGCTGCCCTGCTCGGCCCCGTCGATTCGCTGACTGAAATTATCTGTACCCTGCCTCAACGGGGCGATCCCGGCATAGAATTCATCTATCGGCGCACGGATACGATCGTTCTGCAGACGGTGATCGAACAGGTCACGTCGAGGCCATTCGCGGAGCTGCTGCAGACAGAATTGCTGGAGCCGCTTGGCATGACGGCCTCCGGCATGATGCCGCCAGCCCCCCGCCCGGCCGGGATGATGGCCGGCTATGTGCGCATTGGCGGCGACTATGTGGCGGAGGAGTATCCGCGATATCTCACCGCCGCGGCAGGGGGGCTGTCGACGCCGCGCGACATGGCTGTCTGGAACACTGCGATCAGCGAGGCGCCGCTGTTCGATTCGATCCGCGATGAATGGCTGCGTGGCGATGGTGCCATTGGATATACCGGAGCCGGACAATGGGTGTTTCCCTATTCAACCGGTGCAGGCAGGTGGCTGATGACCGCCGAGCGACAGGGGCAGACCGGCGCGATCCACAACGCCAATGCCGTGCGATTGCAGGACGGGTACACCTTCAACCTGGTCAGCAATGTCGGCGGCCCGGATCTGGAAAAGATCTACACCAGGCGTGGCCTCGTCAACGACGCAATCCGTATCCTGCTCAGTGAGGAAACCGCAAGGCCGGCGCAATAGGCCTGCCTAATGCGCTTCGTCCCAGTTTAGCCCGGTGCCGGTTTCGACCACCAGCGGTACGCTGATTTTCAGCACAGGGTCGCAGGCGGTTTCCATCACCCGCTTGACCAGTGCCCGCGTGTCATCGGCCTCGCCTGCCGGGCATTCGAAGATCAGCTCGTCATGCACCTGCAGCAGCATTCTCGCCGATAGCCCTGACTGTTCCAGTGCCGCCGGCATGCGGATCATGGCGCGGCGGATGATGTCAGCGGCAGAGCCCTGGATCGGCGCGTTGATCGCCTGGCGTTCGGCATAGGCGCGCTGGGCCGGTATCTTCGCCTTGATGTTCGGCGTATGGGTCTTGCTCCCGAACACGGTCTCGACATAGCCATGGGCCATGGCCGTCTTCTTCGTGTCGTCCATATACTGACGGATACCGGGGAACTTCTCGAAATAGGCGTCGATATAGTCCTTCGCCTCGCCGCGCGGGATGCCGAGCTGGTTGGCGAGCCCGAAGGCCGAAATGCCGTAGATGATGCCGAAATTGATCGCCTTGGCCTTGCGCCGGACCATCGGATCCATGCCCTCGATCGGCACGCCGAACATTTCCGATGCGGTCATCGCATGGATATCGATGCCATCGGAGAAGGCCTGCTTCAGGGACGTGATGTCGGCGATATGGGCCAGCAAACGCAGCTCGATCTGGCTATAGTCGGCAGAGACGAGGACATGGCCCTCCTCGGCGATGAAGGCGGTGCGGATCTTGCGCCCGTCCTCCGTCCGTATCGGGATATTCTGCAGATTCGGGTCGTTCGATGACAGGCGTCCGGTCGTGGTCGACGCCAGCGAATAGCTGGTATGGACCCGGCCGGTTTCCTCGTTGAGATCCTTTTGCAGCGCATCGGTATAGGTGCCGACGAGCTTTGACAGCTGGCGCCAGCTGACGATCTCCCGCGCGATCTCATAGCCCTGTGCGGCGAGGTCATCGAGCACGTCGGCGCTGGTCGACCACGCGCCGGTCTTGGTCTTCTTGCCGCCGGGCAGGCCCATCTGGCCGAACAGGATATCGGAAATCTGTTTCGGGCTGCCGAGATTGAAGTCGTCGCCTGCCAGCTCGCGCGCCGCCGCCTCGTGGGCGCCCATGCGCTGGTTGAATTCCGACGACAGGCGCGAGAGCACGTCGCAATCGACCTTCACGCCTTCGCGTTCCATCGCAGAAATGATCGCGGGCATGGGACGTTCCAGCGTCTCGTAGAGCGTGGTCATCCGCTCCCTGACGAGACGCGGCTTCAGCGCCTGCCACAGGCGGAAGGTGACGTCCGCATCTTCCGCGGCATAGGGCGCGGCTTCCCGGATGACCAGCTCGTTGAAGGTCTTCTGCTTCTTGCCGGTGCCGGCAATGTCGGTGAACTTGATGCAGGTGTGACCGAGATGCCGGTCACCCAGCTCGTCCATGCCATGGCCGTTGAGACCGCAATCGAGGGCGTAGGAGATCAGCATCGTGTCGTCGATCGGCGCGACGTCGATGCCATAGCGCGACAGCAGCAGCATGTCATATTTGAAGTTCTGGCCGATCTTCAGTACGCTGTCATCCTCCAGCACCGGCTTGAGAATCGCCAGCGCCTCGTTCAGCTTGATCTGTTTGCCGACATCCTCGTCATCGAAAGCCAGCCCGTCACCGCCATGGCCGAGCGGCACGTAACAGGCCTCACCCGGGCCGGTCGACAGGCACACGCCGACAAGCCTTGCCGTCATGCAGTCGAGCCCGGTCGTTTCGGTATCGACGGCGAGATGGCCGCGCGCGCGGGCCCGTTCCATCCAGTCGCGCAGGCGCTCCGCCGAGAAAACCGTCTCATAGGCGCTCCGGTCGACGGGTTTTGCATCGGGCGCAGGCGCCGCAACGGGGGCGGACGGTTCAGGCACATCAGCGCCGGCCTGATCGGCCTTGGCCCGGACCCGTTTCGTCAGTGTCGTGAATTCCATCTCCTCGAGATATCCGATCAGCCGGGCATGGTCGAAGGGCGTGACGACGAACTCGTCTATCGTGGCCTCGATCGGCACATTGCATTCCAGCGTGACGAGCTTCTTCGACAGCCGCGCATTGTCGGCATGCTCGATCAGGCTCTCGCGGCGCTTGTTCTGCTTGATGGTTCCGGCGTTCTCCAGAAGATTTTCCAGCGTGCCGAATTCCTCCAGCAGCTGTGCCGCCGTCTTCGGCCCGATGCCGGGCACGCCGGGTACATTGTCGACGGAATCGCCGATCAGCGCCTGCATGTCGATCATCTTGTCGGGGCCGACGCCGAATTTCTCGATTACCTCGTCGACGCCGATGCGGCGCGATTTCATCGTATCATACATGATCGTATGCTCACCGATCAGCTGCATCAGATCCTTGTCGGAGGAGATGATGATTGTCTCCGCCTCGACCTGTTCGGCCTGGCGCGCATAGGTGCAGATCAGGTCATCGGCCTCATAGCCCTGCATCTCGATACAGGGCAGGCCGAAGGCACGCACGGCGTCGCGGATCATGGCGAATTGCGGCTTCAGGTCATCGGGCGGCTCGTCGCGATTGGCCTTGTACTCCGTGTACATCTCGTTGCGGAAGGTCTCGGAGGAATGGTCGAAGATGACCGCGAAATGGGTCGGCGTACCCATTTCCTTTACCGCGTCGTCATTCACATCGGCGAGCAGCTTCCACAGCATGTTGCAGAAGCCGGACACGGCGCCGACCGGCGCGCCATCCGACTTGCGCGTCAGCGGCGGCAGGGCGTGATAGGCGCGAAAGATATAAGCGGACCCGTCGATCAGATAGAGACGGTCGCCCTTCTTGAGGGCTGCTTTTTGCGGTGTTTTTCCGGACATGGGCGGTCTGTTTCCTCTGGTCAGACAGACATAGACGGCCCTGCCCCAAGTCGCAACAAGGTGGCGCCTCTACCAGCCCCGGGTCTATTCAGCGCGCGGCTCGATGTCGAAATGCAGGACTTCCTCACGCGCACCGAGGCTTTCATAGAGCGCGATGGCGGGGTCGTCGCCATGGTCGGCCTGGACGAAGATCACCCAGGCCCCGCGCGCCGCGGCGATCTCCTGCAGCCGCCCGATCAGCGCCGTCGCCACGCCCTGGCGGCGATGGGCTTCATCTACGGCGAGATCATAGATATAGATCTCGCTGCGGGCCTGTTCGAATTTCTGCAGCTCATAGGCGGCGAGCCCGCCAATGATGCGGTCGCCCTGCGTTGCAGCAAGGGCGAAGAAGGTTTCGGAAGCCAGCAGCCGGGTCAGATAGGCATCGTCTGGCTGGGCGCCTTCATAGGTGTCCGGTTCCTCGAACGCCGTGCCGAAAACGCCGAGCAGTTCCCGGAAAGCCGGGATATCGGTGTCACGCAGGCGGGCGATGTCGAAGGGCGCGGTCATGGGCGAGGCCTAGAGGTTCAGCGGCTGGCGGTCGAACTTGCCGGCCTGATAGTCGCGGATCGCCTCGTTGATCTCCTGATGGGTGTTCATCACGAAGGGCCCGTGGGCGACGACCGGCTCGCCGATCTTGTCGGCATGGCCGAACAGAAAGCGGCAATCGCTCTTCGCAGTCAGCGTCACCTGGTCACCATCGCCGTTGAACTCGACGAGATACCATTCCTTGATCTCGGTGCCCGCGACCTCGGCATTGCCGGAGACCATGTAGAAGAAGATGTTGCGCGCCGCGGGGGCCGGCAGGGTGACGCTCGCGCCGTCCTTCAGATCGACCCATGACATGAACACGCCGGTCAGCGAGTCGACGGGTCCCGCCTGACCATCGAAATCGCCGGAGACGAGATGGAGGGTGCCATCGCCATCGGCCACCGGCACATGGGGGATGCCATCGGCCTGCACGCCGGTATAGCGCGGCTCGGTCATTTTCAGCTTCGAGGGCAGATTGACCCAGAGCTGCAGGATTTCCATGTCTCCGCCGTCGCGCTTGAAGGCGGCGGGCGACAACTCGGCATGGACGAGGCCGGAGCCCGCTGTCATCCACTGCACGCCGCCGGCCTCGATGATGCTTTCATGGCCGCCTGTGTCGTGATGGGCGAGAGAGCCGTCAAGAATGAAGGTCACCGTCTCGAAGCCGCGATGGGGGTGCGGGCCGAACGGCAGGCCGTTATTGTTCGGCTTGTAGGTCTGGGGACCGTGATGGTTGAGAAACAGGAACGGGTCGACCTGCGAGACCTTCTGGCCCGGCAGTGGGCGGCGGGTGACAAGGTCGGCGATGTCGTCGCGATCGGACGGATATTGGCGGGCGATGGTGCGGGTCATGAGCAGGTCTTTCCTGTTGTCCTATCAACAAGATAACCTGTGATGAGGGCTTTGCCACCTGTGGCGGCCCGCAAGATAGTGTTGTAAATTCCTGAAGGATGAGGAGACTGGATCAGTGAAATGCAACCGGGGCGATCACTGATGCACAAACTGGAGGGTAAATTTCTACGCCTGCATCCGGCATTCCTGCTGGCATATTTTGTTGCAGTTATCCTGCTCACTTTTTCGTCAAGACTAGGCGATCTCGATAATCAATCCATAGGCATGGCGATGCTGCAGCGTGCCCTTTTGGTTCCGATCTGGTGTTATCCATTTGTGTTCACTGACTACTTTTCAGCCAGTTCAGCAACACGCTTTTTCAATCGAACGCTATTCATCATTTTGATGTGTGCGATCCCGATGACATTGCTTGCTCCGGTTTTCCTGGACATGGCCCAAGCGAAACTGGTCCAGTTCTATCTGGATGGCGTTATTCTGATAACACAGGTCGGTCTGGTCATTTTGGCAGCTGGCGTCTTGAACGCTCGTGAAACTGCCCCCCCGAACAATGTCGCAAGACAGTTTTTCTACGCCCTCTGCTTTGCCTTCCCGTATCTTGGAGCTTTTGCGATCAGACCGAAGGCGTTGTCGCTCATGGACAATCAGGATTAGATCGAAGCATCACTCCGCCGCGATGGCTGCAGCGGACTTGTCTTTGAGAAACTCTTTCTCCTGAGCTTCGTCGAAATGGGCCTTGATGAAGCCTGCCAGTTTCGGCTGGATCTGGTCGCGCCATTTGGAGCCGTTGAAGACGCCGTAATGGCCGACGCCCGGCTGGACATAGTCAATCTTGTCCTCCGCCGGAATGCCCGTACACAGATCATGCGCGGCCTGGGTCTGGCCGATGCCGGAGATGTCGTCCAGCTCGCCCTCGACCGTCATCAGCGCGACGTCGGTGATCAGGTCAGGCCGCACGGTCTCGCCTTGATGGATCAACAGGCCGGTCGGCAGGCGGTATTCCTGGAACACGTCGCGGATCGTCTGGAGGTAGAACTCCTCGGTCATGTCGCACACGGACAGATATTCGTCGTAGAACGTCGCGTGCCGGTCGGCGCTCTCGTCATCGCCCTTCACCAGGTTCTGGAAATACTCGTAGTGCGCGTCGACATGGCGCTCTGAATTCATCGACATGAACGACATCAACTGCAGGAAGCCCGGATAGACGCGGCGCAGGAAGCCCGCATAGGGCGCCGGCACGGTCTGGATCATGTTCTGCTCGAACCATTCGAAGGGCTGTTCCTCGGCGAGCAGGTTGGTGACGGTCGGCGATTTGCGCGCATCGATGGGCGAGCCCATGAAGGTCATGGTCGATGGCAGGTTCGGATCGTCGGTCGCGCTCATATGGGCGATCGCGGCGAGCAGCGGCGGACCCGGCTGACAGACCGCCATGGTGTGCGCTTTCGGCCCGATCACGCCCATGAAGTCGATCAGATAGTCGATGAAATCGTTGAGGTCGAAGCGGCCGGCGGCGAGCGGCACATTGCGCGCATCGGCCCAGTCGGTGATGTAGACATCATGCTCCAGCATCATCTGCAGGACGGTGCCGCGCAGCAGGGTCGCATAGTGGCCGGACATCGGCGCGACGATCATCACCCGCGGCTGTACGGGGGCTTCATCGGCCTTGTGGGCCCTGGCCAGCGCAGCCTCGTCGCGGCGGAAATGGATGAGATTGCCGAAGCATTTGCGGCGGACGATCTCGATCGTCACCGGCACATCGACGCCATTGATCTCGACGGAGTCAAAACCCCATTCAGGCTTGCCGTAGCGGCGCGTCATGCTCTCGAACAGGTCGAGGGACGCAGCGGCGGTGCGGCCGATCCAGTTATTGGCGGCCGGATTGAACGGCGATTTCCAGAATTGGGCGCTAAGCTCGGCAGCGGCGCGAAAGGGCGTCAACGCCGTGTGGCCAAGTTCGTAGGCAGTATAGAGCATGTAGCCTCGCAAGTCCGTTCCAGCCGATCAGTTCGGCCGCGGAGACGGAGCCTATAATGAAATTCCTTAAAATCCAAGGTACTGTTATATTATTCAGATACCGCTAGCAGACAGAACATTGTCCAGCGCACAATGGTTCATGATATCCACAATCTTAAAACTGATGCAATATCCTGCGGAGCCATCGAAGTTTCAAGCGCGAGAACGGGCGTGCCTTCGTCGTCGAGCACATAGAACAGGTCCTGGTGGTTCATCGTATATTCCAGCGCCGAGTCTTCCAGCTCGACCCGGGCGGCATAGACCTTCATGCTCTTGCGCGCCGCTTCGGCCGTTTCTGGAGTGCCGGTCAGGCCGAGAATCCGGTCGTCAAAGGCCAGATGCGCCTTGAGGACTTCCGGGGTGTCGCGCTCGGGATCGACAGTGATGAACAGCGGCTGGACATTCTCCGCGTCATTGCCCATGGCATCGAGGCTGGCCGACATCACCGACAACGCCGCCGGGCAGACATCGGGACAACTGGCAAAGCCGTAATAGGCGAATATCGGCTTGCCCTCGAAGCGCTCGTCGCTCGCCGGGGCGCCATCATGGTCGACCAGGTCAAACTCGCCCTCGAACGCATCCGACAACTCGATCACGCCCGGATTGTTCAGCGGGTTCTCCTGCGAACAGCCGCCGATGCCCGCGAGCATGACGACAGTGGCAGCGAGCAAGCCGAGCTTGCCGGTTTTTGCGGGACGGGGTGGCAACATATCCAATTATCCTCGTTGACGAATTCTGCTTTATGTAGGGCCGGTATAACCCGGTCGTAAGATAGCGGGCAAAAATTGACCACCCGCGCGGCCGATTTGCCGCAGTGCACAGAGGGAAAAAGACACCATGGCGATCACGCCACCGCCACAGCCGGTCAGCTATATGGGCCGTTACCTGCGCCTGCGCACGCTGACCAATCTGCGCTGGATGGGCGCGGCCGGGCAGATGGTGACGATCCTGATCGTCTATTTCTTCCTTGGCTTCCACCTGCCCCTCGGCTGGTGCCTCGCTGCCATCGCCGCCAGCCTGTGGCTGAACCTGTTCACCGTGCTGCGCACCGAAAGCGGCGCGACGCTGAGCCCGCTCGAAGCCGCCGGTCACCTGGCCTTCGACCTCGTCCAGCTTGCCATCGTGCTGTTCCTGACCGGCGGGCTGTCGAACCCGTTTGCCGTGCTGATCCTTGCCCCGGCGACGATCGCGGCGAGCGTGCTGCCGCGCAAATTCGCGTGGAGCCTGCTCGGCCTTGCCTTCGTGCTGATGAGCCTGCTCGCCCTGTTTCATCTCGACCTGCCCTGGCGTGAGGGCACGGAGGTGGTGCTGCCGCGGCTCTACGCCATCGGGGTGTGGATCTCTCTGGTCATCGCCCTCGGCTTCCTCGCCATCTATGCCCGCCAGGTCGCGGCGGAGCATTCGAAGATGACCAATGCGCTTGCGGCGACGCAAATGGTGCTGGCGCGCGAAGAGCAGGTCTCCGCCCTTGGCGGGCTTGCCGCCGCTGCCGCCCACGAACTGGGCACGCCGCTGGCGACGATCCAGCTCACCGCCAAGGAAATGGCGGCGGAGCTGGAAGATCATGACTTGAGGGAAGATGCGCTGCTGGTCGTCGCGCAGGCGCGGCGCTGCCGCGATATCCTGACCCGGCTGTCGGACGATGCCGCCGCCGGCGATGCCCGTCACGACAACATGTCCCTGCGCGCCCTGATCGAGGAGGCGGCGGCGCCGTTTACCGAGTTTGGCGGCGTGCGGATTGAGCTTTCCCTGCGCGGTCCCGACCCGGACATGCCTGATATTGAGGGGCTCAAGCGCCGCCCTGAGCTGATCTATGGACTCCGGAACATTATCGAGAATGCGGTGAAATATGCGCGGGGGTCGGTGACCGTCGAGGCACGCTGGTCCGAGCGCGACCTGTCGATCTGCATCCTTGACGATGGCGAGGGGTTTTCCTCGGAAATGCTGTCCCGTCTGGGCGAGCCCTATCTCGCCCGTGGATCGGAGCGCCGCAACACTGCCCGCCGCCATGACGGCACGGTCGAGCGGGACGGGCTCGGCCTCGGTTTCTTCATCGCCAAGACCCTGCTGGAGCGCACCGGCGCCCGGATCGGCCATGGCAACCGCCCGCGCCGCACCGAGGAAACCGCCGAGACTGCGCCAAAAGGCGCATGGGTGCGGCTGGACTGGCCGCTGGCTAATCTGAAAAATTCGCCTAAATCAGGCCTATAAGGACCGCAGGAACAAGAAACGACAATCATGAGCGATACGCCACAAACCACCGATATACCGACCGACCCGCAGAAAAGCCTGCTGATCGTCGATGACGACATGCCCTTCCGCACCCGTTTGGGCCGGGCGATGGAAAAGCGCGGCTATGCCGTGACCCTGGCCGAAGGCGTCGAAGAGGCCAAGGCGATCCTGCGCAGGGAGGCCCCGGCCTATGCCGTTGTCGATCTGCGGCTGGAGGACGGTGACGGGATCGAGCTTGTCAACCTGATCCACGATATCCGCGAGGATTGCCGCGCCGTGATCCTGACCGGCTATGGCAATATCACGACTGCCGTTGCTGCAGTGAAAGCCGGCGCCATCGACTATCTCGCCAAGCCCGCCGATGCCGATGACGTGGAAAAGGCGCTGCTCGCCCCGCCGGGCCAGATGCCGGAGCCGCCGGAAAACCCGATGTCCGCCGACCGGGTGCGCTGGGAACATATCCAGCGGGTCTACGAGCTGTGCGACCACAATGTCTCGGAAACCGCCCGCCGCCTTGGCATGCACCGCCGCACCCTGCAGCGGATCCTTGCGAAGCGTGCGCCGCATTAGCGGCAAGAACGCGCTTTTGTCGCCTGCCTCGCGGCCATCGACCCGATGGTGCCGTAGGGCAGCTGCCGCACTTAATGAACTTTCCGACAGGTTCAAACGGCCCGCTTGACCTGTGTCCCGCTCTCCGCGTTCTATCTTTTTAGTATTCACTACAGAGGTAACGCACAGCATGAAGAATATCCCCCTTCGCGGACCCGTTCGCGGGCTATTGGCCGCCGCTGCCGCCAGCGTCGTCGCCGCGCTTCCGGCTTTCGCCCAGACGGAGGTCGAACTCGATTATGAGCAGTTCATCCTCGATAACGGCCTGACCGTCGTCGTCCATGAGGACCGCAAGGCGCCGGTCGTCGCGATCCAGGTCATGTATGGCGTCGGGTCCAAGGACGAGCCTGCAGGCAAGACAGGTTTCGCGCACCTGTTCGAGCACCTGATGTTCAACGGGTCGGAGAATTTCGACAAGGATTTCTTCTTTGCCCTGAAGGAAATGGGCGCGACCCAGTATAACGGCACGACCAATACCGACCGCACCAATTACTATCAGACCGTGCCCGTCGGCGCGCTGGAACAGATCCTGTTCCTGGAATCCGACCGCATGGGTCATCTGCTCGGCGCAGTGACGCAAGAAAAGCTCGATAACCAGATCGGCGTCGTGCAGAACGAGAAACGCCAGCGCGAAGGCGCGCCCTATGGCACGGTTTTCGAGAAAATCTTCGCGGGCGTCTATCCGGCCGACCATCCCTATCATCACTCCGTCATCGGATCGATGGAGGACCTTGAGGCCGCCTCGCTCGAAGACGTCAAGCAGTGGTTCCGCGATTATTACGGTGCGGCCAATGCCGTTCTGGTGCTCGCCGGTGACATCGACGCCGCCGAGGCCCGCCCGCTGGTCGAGAAATATTTCGGCGATATCGAGGCCGGCCCGCCGCTGACCAAGCCGGAAGTCAACGAAGTGCGCATGGACCGCATCAAGCGCGTGACCATGGTCGACCGCGTCGCCAAGCCGCGCGTCTATCGCGTCTGGCCAGCGCCGCGCACGGGTACGGCGGAATCGCCTGTCCTCGACCTGATGACCCGCGCGGTCGGCTCCGGCAAGACATCGCGCCTGTATCGCGAGCTGGTCGATGAGCGCCAGCTCGCCAATGGCGTTTCCATGTTCTATTACGAGCAGCTCCTGTCCGGCCTCGTCATCCTGTCGGTCGACGCGAAATCCGAAGAGGATCTCGACGAGATCAACGACGTGATCGACGCCGAGCTGAACGAATTCCTGCGCAAGGGTCCGACAGCGGACGAACTCGACCGTGCCAAGACGATCTATGCCTCCGGCGAGATCCGCGGCCTGGAAGAAGTTGCCGGCAAGGCCTCGACGCTGGCCCGCGGGGCGCTGTTCCTCGGCGATCCGGATTTCTATGTCGAGGAGAACCTCGACAGGCTGATGGCAGCCTCGCCCGAGGAGGTGCTGGATGTCAGCCGGCGCTGGATCACACCGGCCTATTTCGAGCTGACCGTGCTGCCCTATCCCGACTACTCCACCAGCGCCGGCGTCGACCGCTCCGCCGGCCTGCCGCCCATCGGCGCGCCGGGCGAGGTCAGCTTCCCGGAGATCACGACATCGACCCTGTCAAACGGGATCGAAGTCGTCATCGCGCCGCGTCCGACCGTGCCGGTCGTGCAACTCGCCCTGCGTTTCGATGCAGGCTCGGCCAGCGACATGGTCGTCCTGCCGGGTAACGAGACGGGCCTGCCCGGTATTTCCGCCGGTGTGATGAGCCTGCTCGACGAGGGCACTGAGAATTACTCAGCCCAGGAACTGGCGGAGAGAAAAGAGAGCCTCGGTGCGATCCTCAACCTCTATAGCGGCGATGACGACAACCGCATCTATCTGTCGGCGCTGAAACAGAACCTCGATGAAAGCCTCGACCTGATGGCCGAAGTGACCTTCAATGCCACCTTCCCTGCCGAGGAAGTCGAAAAGATGCGCAAGCGCCAGATCGACGGCGTGTTGCAGGAAAAGGCGGATGGCCCGTCGCTGGCGATCCGCGCGATCTACCCGGCCGTCTATGGCGAGGACCACCCCTATACCAACCCGGCGACGATCGACGAGGCAATCGCGGCGATCAATGCGATCGAGCGCGAGGACATGGTTGCCTGGCGCGACGCCTGGCTGCAGCCGGGCAAGGCAAAGCTGTTCGTCACCGGCGATACGACGGCGGCGGAAATCCTGCCCAAGCTTGAAGCCACCTTCGGCGACTGGCAGGGCAGCGGCACGGCACCGGACAAGACCATGCCGCAGGTCGCCCTGCCGGATGCACCCCGGGTGATCGTCATCGACAAGCCGGCCTCGCAACAATCCGTCATCGTCGCAAGCATCCTGATGGATCCCACCGGGACCGATCAGGACACGGCCATCGCTGCGATGAACGATATCTTCGGTGGCAGCTTCCTGTCGCGCCTCAACATGAACCTGCGTGAGGACAAGGGCTGGTCATACGGCGTGCGCACGCTGGCGCCGGACCGGGTCGGACAGCGTCCCTTCACTTTCTACGCGCCGGTCCAGACCGATCAGACCGCTGCCTCGATCGCAGAGATCAAGGCCGAAATCGCCGCCATCCTGGGCGACGAACCGGTCAGCCAGGAAGAGCTGGATCGCGTCATCGCCGATCAGGTCGGCAGCCTGCCCGGGGCCTTCGAGGCGGCAGATACCGTATTGTTCAGCATGATGAGCAATGACGAATATGGCCGCCCTTATGACTACGCGACGGGCCGCGCCGAACGGTTCCAGGCGTTGACCACAGATCAGGTCACCGCCACGGCAAGCGGCATCATCCAGCCCGACCGCCTGACATGGGTCATCGTCGGCGACTGGTCGCAGATCCAGGACGAGGTCGAGGCGCTGGACCTCGGCCCGATCGAGGTGCGGTCAACCACATCGCGCTGACCTTTCGAGATCAGCCTACGGAGAAAATAAAAAGCGCCCCGGACCGGGGCGCTTTTTACTTGCAGGGATGCAGGTCTGAAACCTTGAATTGATCACAGAACATAACACGGTGCGGGCGAGGGGGGGGGTTAGGCGGCAGCGTCCCGAAGAAAGTTCATTTCGGGGGAGAGAGTGAACCTCTTTACGCCAAAGCGTAAGGACGCTGCCATGGCGCGATCATAGTCATGTAACCGTCGCGCTGGCAATAGCGAGCGCTCACTATTCGGTGCTTTTGCGATGAATAGTGCGTAAGCGGCCCGTTGTTGTGCACCACAGGATTGTCTCGACTGTGATCCCCATACGGACATCTGGCAGACAGCCGGCATCCCCAAGTAAAAACCGGTCAGGAAAGGCGGCAGTCTTTACGGTGTCAACCGGAAGGCCGCCTGGCGGGCAAAGCGCAGGGTCAGCGCCTTGCGCCGCGCGCCGGACAGCGAACGCTCTGCCGCGTCGGTGACGATGGCGCCGCCATAGGCATCGGCAATGATGCGTCCCTCGCCAGCCGGCAGAACGCTGGCCGGAAAGTTGGTGCCGGTGGCGAAATAGAACTGGTCACAGAACTCCAGATAGGACGGCCATTTCGCGTCTGCCGCAAAATCCTCGCGGCAGGATTTGACTTCGACGATCACGATGCGCCCCTTCCGGCTGAGTCCCGCGAGGTCCGCACGCCGGCCATTGGGCAGGGTCAGTTCAGGCACAAGGGCGAAACCCATGTCCGTCAACAGCCGCGCCGCGCCGCGCGTGATCGCCATCGTCGTGTCGGGACGCGCAGCGCTCTGCGCGCCCGCTGCGGGCACGACAGCATCGGCCGCAGCCATCCAGTTGAAAGAGGCCATGTCGTTCTTCATTTGTTCACTAAACAACGGGAGAGCTTTTCCGTCAAGCCGATAGGCGCGGCGTTTTTGCCGCCTGGATCAACCTGTGCTCAAATTGAATCAGTCAAACGCAGAAAGCTGACCTGATTCAGTGAACTCTAGCCCTGGAATTCAGGCAGGCGCACCGTCAGCCCGTCAAGATCGTCGCTGATCTTGATCTGGCAGGACAGACGCGAATTGTCCTGACGCTCGGTGGCGAAATCGAGCATCGATTCCTCCATCGGGTCGGGAAAGCCGACCTTTTCCTGCCACGCCGGATCGACATAGACATGACAGGTCGCGCAGGCGCAGGCACCACCGCAATCGGCATCAATGCCCGGCACATTGTTCTTGATTGCCACTTCCATGACCGACAGGCCGTTCTTGGCCTCGACCTCGTGCGTCGTGCCGTCATGTTCGATGTAATGAATTTTCGCCATGGCGCTGTCTTTGCCCTGTCCTGGAGTGTCGCTGCAATAGTCAAGGAAAGCACTTAGGGCGTGGCGGCCCGTTTGCCAAGCGCGGGGTGACGCTCTCGCCGGCCCCGTCGGTGCCCCTCTGGCGGCTCTCTGGCCTTGTCGCATCCCGCGCAGGGCGATAAACAGGGGACAATGTCAGCCATGCAAGCCTCCCCCATGTCCGGAATGCCCGTCGCAGGTCCTTTTGAGGTCACCGGCGAAGGGGCGATGGCGGCTCTCGGCGCAGGTCTGGCGCCGCGGCTGTCTCCCGGCGATGTCGTCCGGCTCGAAGGCACGCTCGGCGCCGGCAAGACCGTGTTCGCCCGCGGGCTGATCCGTGCGCTGACATGCGCAGAGGAAGACGTGCCGAGCCCGACTTTCGCCCTCGTACAGGTTTACGAAACCGCGCGGGGCACGCTCTGGCATATGGACCTCTACCGGCTCGAGGATGAAGACGAGATTGTCGATCTCGGCTTCGAGGAAGCGCAGGGCGACGCGATCTGCCTGATCGAATGGCCGCAAAGGGCGCAGGGCTATATGCCTGACAATGCCCTGACGGTGGGCGTTGCGGTCGATGCGGGCGACCCGTCGAAACGGGAGGTGACGTTCAGCGCCGCAGCAGGCCATGATGACGCCTGGCGCGAGAGACTGGCAGGCCTCAGGCAACCGGATCTCGAGACAATGGAAGGATTTGAGTGACCGAACGCGACAATCTTGAAAAGGCTTTCCTCGAAGAGGCCGGCTGGCTCGCCGCCCATCGCGCGGCGATCACCGGCGATGCCTCGACGCGCAGCTATCATCGCCTGACGCTCGACGGGCGCAAGGCGATCCTGATGAATGCCCCACCCGCCGCGGAAAGCGCCTCCTGCCCGCCGGACGCGACCCCGTCCCAACGCGCCCTGCTCGGCTATAATGCGCAGGCGCGCCTTGCCGGGGCGAACCTGCACGCCTTCACCACGCTCGCCGGCATATTGAGAGATTCCGGACTGCATGCGCCGGAGATCTACGCCGCCGATGCCGATCACGGATTTGCGCTGCTGGAAGACCTCGGCGACGATCTTTATGTGCGCGCCATCGACAAGGGCGCCGAGGAACATGACCTCTATGCGCGCGCCGCCGATGTGCTGGTGCATCTGCACGCAACACGCCTGCCGCAACCGGTCGCCGTCGATTACACATTGCTCGATTACGACGAGACCGCACTGATGGCCGAGGCGAATTTGCTGGTCGAGTGGTACTGGCCGTGGCTGCGCGGCGGCAAGGCCCCCGATCGGGCGATCGAAGCCTATCGCTCCGCCTGGCGGCAGATGCTGTCCTCGCTGAGCGCCCCGCATACGCTGGTCCTGCGCGACTATCATGCGGAAAATATCCTGTGGCTGGAGAAGGAGGGCGACAGCCCGCTGCAGCGCGTCGGCCTGATCGATTTCCAGGACGGGCTTTACGGCCATGGCGCCTACGACCTCGTCTCGCTCGCCGAAGATGCCCGCCGCGATGTCAGCGCGGCAACCGTCGAGATGATGCTCGCACGCTATATGGATGGCCGCGACCAGGCCGGCGGATTCGACCGGGCCGCGTTCGCGCGCGATTACGCGATCCTGGCGGCGCAGCGCAATGCCAAGATCCTCGGCGTCTTCGCCCGCCTCGTCGTACGCGATGCCAAGAAGCGCTATGAAGGTTTCATGCCGCGTGTACGCGGCCATTTCGCCCGCGACCTCGCCCGGCCAGAGGCAGCGCCGCTGAAGGACTGGATCGCCGAGTATATGCCGGAGCTGCTATCGTCATGACACGGATTCATACCGCCATGGTCCTCGCCGCCGGTCTCGGCACCCGCATGCGGCCGCTGACGGATACTTGTCCCAAGCCGCTCATTCCCGTGGCAGGCAAGCCGCTGATCGACTATGTGCTCGACCGGTTCTTTGCCGCCGGTGTCGAGAAGGCGGTCGTCAATGTCCACTATCTCGCCGAGCAGCTGGAAGATCATCTCGACAGGCGCTCCGTGCCGCGGACGATCATTTCCGACGAGCGCGCCGCGCCGATGGAGACAGGCGGTGCGCTGATCCAGGCCGCGCCGGTCCTGGGTGACGACCCGATCTATTGCACCAACACCGATGCCATCCTGCTCGACAGCGGCGAGGAGGAAGCCTGCGCGCGCCTTGCCAATGCGTGGGCAGACGACGAGATGGATGCGCTGCTGCTGCTCTGCCCGCTCGACCAGGCGAGCGGTTATGACGGCGATGGCGATTTCATCCTCGACGGGGAAAGCCGCGCCCGTTGGCCGGACGATGATCCGTCTGCGGTCAAATATGTTTTCACCGGCCTGCAGGTGATCCATCCGCGCCTGTTCGCCGACGAGCGCCTGCGCAAGGTCTCGACCCGCGCCTTCTGGGACAAGGCCATGGCACAGGGGCGCATGTTCGGCCTGATCCATGACGGGCCGTGGATGCATGTCGGCGACCCTGACGGGTTGAAACAGGCCGAGGCCAGGCTGGCTCGAGGCACGGGCTCTGCAGACGAGAGGACCGTGCACTGATGGTTGTCCCGGCGCTGGAAGAATTATGTGCGCGCAGCCCCGCGCTGTACACCATTGCGCCGACGCGCTCCTTTCTCGACGACCTCGCCGCCTATCTGCTCAGGCAATATGCCGGCAACCCGGCGGGCCTGGCCGATGTCACCATCTTCCTGCCGACGCGCCGGGCCGGACGCTCCCTTGCCGAGGCGTTCCTGCGCCAGGCCGGGCCGGCGCCGGCGGCGACCTTGCTGCCGGTCATTCGCACGCTCGGCGATATCGGCGAGGATGACACGCTGCTCGCCGATCTGACAGTGCCGCACCATGGGCTTGGGACGGATTTGCCGCCGCCGCTGACCGCGATGGAACGGCGGCTGACGCTTGCCCGCCTCGTCTTCCAGCGCCAGGCTGCCGAAACTGCCGGTGGCGGTCCGGCGCCGTCCTGGGCGACGGCGCTGTCTGCGGCCGACGAGCTCTGCCGCCTGCTCGATTCTTTTTATACGGAGCAAGTCTCGTTCGCGGCACTGGCGACGCTGGTGCCCGAGCGCTTCGCCCATCACTGGCAGCTGTCCATAGACTTCCTCAAGATCGTGACCGAGGCCTGGCCGGCGCATCTGTCTGCCCATGGCCGGCTCGACCCGGCGGATTATCGCCGCCGCACCATCGACGCCCTGACGGCGCTGTGGGACGCTGAGGCCGGCGGCACGCCGCCCCGGCACCCGGTCATCCTCGCCGGGTCGACTGGCTCCATGCCGGCGGTTGCGCGGCTGATGAACGTCATCGCCGCCATGCCGGCCGGCTGTGTCATCCTGCCGGGGCTCGACACGCGGCTTGATGACTCGGCGTGGACCGAGATCGAGGACCCGCACCCACAGGCGGGCCTGAAATATCTGTTGGAGCAGCATTTTGCCGGTACCGCCTGGCATGATGTGCCGGAATGGCCGCTGGCAGAGGCGGCAAGGACAGACCGCAGGGCCGGCCGCCACGCGCTGATCTCGCTCGCCTTGCGCCCCGCCGAGGCGACCGGCGACTGGCTCGAACGGCTCGATGCGTTCCGCTCACAGACGGATATTGCTGACGCTCTCTCCGGCCTGTCGCTGTGCGAAGCGATGGACGAGGAAGCCGAGGCTCAGGCCATCGCCATCGCCTTGCGCGAGGCACTGGAGACCGATGGCAAGACAGCGATCCTGGTCACGCCTGACCGGCCGCTCGCCCGCCGGGTCAGCGCCCGCCTCGCCCGCTGGGATATCGCGCTGGACGATTCCGCCGGCGTGCCGTTTGCCAACACGCCGCGCGGCAATTTCCTGCGCCTGGCAGCGGCGTGGCTGGAAGAGCCGCACGCGCCGCAGGCGCTGCTCGCCCTGCTGAAGCATCCGCTCGCGCGCGCCGGGATGGCGGCGGAGGATTATTTGCCCGCCGTCAGCGCCATCGACCGGGCCCTGCGCGGCCAGCCGCCGGGGCGCGGCTTCGCCAGCCTGAAAGACCGCCTGCGCAATGGCGCGGAATGGGACGCCCTCTCGCGCGACGACGATGACATGGAGCGGGAGGCCGACCACTGGCCGGCGATCCGCCCCCTGATCGAGCGGCTGGAGGAGATCGCCGGGCCCTTCGCTGTGGAACGACTGCCGCTGCAGGAGAAGCTTGCCCGGCATGTCGCTGCAGCCGAGGCCCTGGCCGGGCGGCCGGATGAGCCGGGCACTGACATACTCTGGAGCCGGGCCGATGGCGAGGCCGGCGCACAGTTGCTCACCGCCCTGCACGAACAGGCGGCGCTGCTGCCCGATAGCGAAGGCGCCGCCTATAGCGATATCTTCACGGCGCTGATTACCGGCACCCCGGTGCGCCCGCAGGGACAGGGCCATCCGCGCCTGCGCATCCTCGGCCCGCTGGAGGCGCGTCTGCAACAGGCCGACCTCATCATTCTCGGCGGGCTCAACGAGGGTATCTGGCCCGATGACAGCGAGACCGACCCGTTCCTGTCGCGCCCGATGCGCCGCGCCCTCGGCCTGCCCTCGCCCGAGCGCCAGATCGGCCTTGCCGCCCATGACTTCGCCCAGCTCGCCTGCGCACCCGACGTATTGCTGACCCGCGCCCGCCGGGCCGGCCGCGCGCCGGCCAAGCCGTCACGCTGGATCGTCCGCCTCAAGAACGTCCTTACGGCGACGCAAACGCTCGACAGCGTCGATGTCACCCACAGGCTGGAGGGATGGAGCCAGGCGCTCGACGATGCCGGCCCGCCGCAGCCCGCAACCGCGCCGCGCCCGACACCGCCAGGCGATACGCGACCTGACACCTTCTATGTCACCGCCATCGAGAAGCTGCTGCGCGATCCCTACAGTATCTATGCCAGATATGTCCTCAGCCTGCGCAAGCTCTCGCCCCTGTCCGACGACCAGATGCTGGCGATGCGCGGGCGCTTCTATCACCATTTGTTCGCCCGCTTCGCGATCGACCACGCCGAGGCCATGCCGGATGATGCGATGGCGATCCTCACCGCCTATGCCGACGCGCTGTTCGACAAGGCCGGGCTGGAACCCGCCATTCGCGCCTTCTGGCAGACGCGGATGGAGGACAGCTTCCGCTGGTTCATCGATTATCACGCCGAAAGGCTGAGCCAGGGCAAGCCGCTGATCATCGAGGGACGGGGCGCGGCGAGCCTCGAGATTGCCGGGCGCACCATGACCCTGAAGGCGCGCGCCGACCGGATCGATCAGCTAGCGGACGGATCGCTGTTCATCCAGGACTACAAGACCGGCGACCCGCCGACGGACAAGCAGGCGGAGAAATTCTCGCCGCAATTGCAACTGACAGGGCTCATCGCCGAGCGCGGCGGTTTCGGGCTGCTGCCCCAGGGCGCGCCCCGGGTCAGCGGCTATGCCTATATCAAAGTGCTGAACCGCAATGCCCGCACGAAGGACACCATCGCCATGGGCAACGATGCCCGCGAGAAGCTGGAAGAGGCCGAGACGGCGATCATCGAGCTGCTGACGCAGTTCAACAATCCGGACCAGCCCTATCTGTCGCAGCCGCGCCCGTTCTATCGCGACGATTATGGCGATTATGACCACCTTGCCCGGCGCGGCGAATGGTCGGCCGGCGGAGAAAGCGAATGAGCGAGACCCTCGAACAGCTCCTTGCCCGCACGACGGCGAGCCAGCGCAGCGCGGCGGCACCCGGCGGGTCTGCCTGGGTTGCAGCCAATGCCGGTTCCGGTAAGACCAAGGTGCTGACCGACCGGGTCATGCGGCTGTTGCTGGCCGGTCATCAGCCCTCGAAGCTTTTGTGCATCACCTTTACCAAGGCCGCAGCAGCGGAGATGGCCGACCGGCTGTTCAGGCGCCTCGGCAGCTGGGCGCTGATGGATGACGCGAACCTGCGCGAGGAATTGCGCAAGCTCGACGATGCACCGCGCACGGCACAGGACCTCTCCGATGCGCGCAAGCTGTTCGCGCGGGCGCTGGAGGCGCCGGGCGGGCTGAAGATCCAGACCATCCATTCCTTCTGCGAAAGCGTACTGAAGCGCTTTCCTCTGGAGTCCGGCATTTCCCCCGGCTTCTCGGTGATGGAGGAGGCCGACGCGACGGGCCGGATCGACGCCATCATCGACAGTCTTGCCGAACGGCTATGGCGCGATGGCGGGGAGGAGCGCGACGATTTCCTGCTGCTCACCGACCGCCTGCAGGAGGAGGATATCCGCCGGCATATTGCCTTCCTCGCCAATCGCGGGCGGGAGATCGGCGTTGCTGTCCATGCCGCTGGCGGGCTTGATGCCTTTTTCAGTCAGTTGGCGGACTATCTCGAGGTCGACCCGGCCCTTGACCGGGCAACCATCCTTGCCGAGCTGATGACCGCCTGCGAAGCCTGGCACGATTTCATCGACGCCAGTGTCGATGCCCTCGACGAAGGCGGGAAAGACGACAAGACATCCGCTGCCAGTCTCCGGGCGATGCGCCACTGCACCGATGCGGAAACCCATTTCGAGGCGGCGACGGGTTTTGCCTTCACCAAGGCGGGCGATCCGCGCAAGCGCCTCACCAACAAGGCCGGCCAGAAAGCCGTGCCGGGGGCCGATGAAACCCTGCAGGAGATTGCCGAGACCGTGCAGCAGGCCAGAGATATGCTGAACGGCGTCGACATCTTCCAGTCGACCCGGGCGCTCTACCGGCTCGCCTTGTTCGTGTACGACGCCTATGAAGCGGACAAGGCCCGGCGCGGCATGCTCGATTTCGATGACCTGATCGCCCGCACGGCCGCGCTGTTCCATGACCGCGCGGCGACATGGGTGCTGTACAAGCTCGATCAGGGGATCGACCACTTGCTGGTCGACGAGGCACAGGATACGAGCGGCAGCCAGTGGAATGTGATCGAGGGCCCGCTTCTGGAATTTTTCGCCGGCAAGGGCGCACGAGAAGATCAGCGTACTGTCTTTGTTGTCGGCGACGAGAAGCAATCGATCTATTCCTTCCAGGGCGCCGATGTCGGCCTGTTCCAGGCGCAGCAGTCGCGCCTGAACGAGATCATCACAACGGCGGAGCGGCCCTTCAGCATCGAGGAGCTGACCGTTTCGTTTCGCTCGACCGCGCCGGTGCTCGGCTTTGTCGACGAGATGTTCACCGATGCCCTGGCCGCGACCGGCGTCAGCGAGGTTAATCCCATGCGCCATCAGGCCGCGCGGATCGGCCATGCCGGCCATGTCGAGCTGTGGCCTCTGGTCCAGAAAAGCGACAGGCCCGAGATCAAGCCCTGGCACGTGCCGGTCGACACGCCGGGCCAGGACGACCCGGCGCAAGTGCTCGCCCGCCATATTGCCCGGACCATCAAGGACTGGCTGGACAAAGGCGAGATGCTGGCGGCACGCGGACGACCGGTGCGGCCGAGCGATGTGATGATCCTGTGCCAGAGCCGCGGGCGGGTGTTCCAGGAGATCGTCCGTGCGCTGGTCAGTGAGGGCGTGCCGACCGCCGGGTCCGACCGGGTCAAGCTGATGGACCATATCGCCGCGCAGGACATGCGCTCGGCGACGCGCTTTGCCCTGCAGCAGACGGATGATCTCAGCCTCGCCGAGGTATTGAAGAGCCCGCTTTTCGGCTTTAGCGACGACGACCTGTTCGCCATCGCCCATGGACGCGGAAGACGTAGCCTGTGGCATGTGCTGGTGGAGAGCGGCGACGAAAAATGCCGAACGGCCGTGGAGCGCCTGAAACAGGCGATCCATACCGGGCGCAATCGCGGACCCTATGCGTTCTACACGCAATTGCTGGAGACCGGCTCGCCGTCCGGCTGGAAGCGCTTCTATGCCCGCCTCGGCACCGGCGCGCGCGACGTGCTGCAGGAATTACTGTCCGAGGCGCTGACTTTCGAAAGCGGTAATCCGCGCTCGCTGCAGGGCTTTCTTGACCATATCGAAGGTCTCGATAGCGACCTGAAGAAGGAAATCGGTGGTGATGAAGACGTCGTTCGTATCATGACGGTTCATGGGGCCAAGGGGCTGGAAGCGCCGATCGTCTTCCTCGCCGATATGGGCTATGCCAATTACGCCAGACTGAAAAGCCCCGTGCCCGCAGGCCCGCAGACAGACAGTCGGACCGGTGGCGGCTATGCCCCGCAGCCGGGATACTATTTCCTGCTGCCGTCAAAGGATGGCGACAACGGCGCCAGTGCCGCAGCGCGCGAGCATGCCATTGCGCTGAAGGCGGAGGAATACCGCCGGCTGCTGTATGTGGCGGCGACGCGGGCCGAGGACAGGCTTTATCTGTGCGGGACGCTGCCGGGAACGACCAGGCTGGACACGTTTCTCGCCAAACCCGGAAATGAATGCAGCTGGTATGCGCTGGCCGATGCCGCTTTCCGGCGGATCAAGAACCGGGGGCTCGTCGCCGAGGGCGATGAGATGCCATGGGGCGGCAACGCGCGGGTCTATTCTTCCGGTCAGGAAGAACAGCCCAGAGATGAAGATCCGCACACGGCAAGACCGGCTGTCCCTGTGCCGGACTGGCTACGCCGCCCGGCCGTGAAGGAAGTACCGCCGCGGATGATCAGCCCATCGACCCTCGGCGGGTCGCTGGAGCGCGACACTGACAGCCCGGCCGCTGAGCCTGCCGCCTACGCGCCGTTGGCCGCGCCGGATGGGTCGGGTCTCACGCCCTTTACTCGCGGCAATGCCCTGCACCTGCTGCTGGAACGCCTGCCCGACGTGGCAGCGGCCGATCGCGAGGCCGCAGCCTCGCGCCTGCTCATCCGCCATTACCCCGATCTCTCGGCCCATTTCGAGGGCTGGACGAGGGAGGCGCTCGGCGTTCTGACCGACCCTGCCTTCGCGCCGGTCTTCGCCCTCGGCTCCCGCGCCGAAGTGCCGGTGATGGGCTCCATCGAGGGCGCAATCATCAGTGGGCAGATCGACCGCCTCGCCATATCTGGAGGCCGTGTCCTGATCGTCGATTACAAGACCAACCGCCCGCCGCCAGAGCGGGTGGACGATGCACCGCGAGCCTATGTCGCGCAGATGGCCGCCTATCGTCACCTGATGCAGGAAATCTATAAGGACCATCAGGTCGACTGCGCCCTGTTGTGGACCTGGGTGCCGCGCCTGATGCCTCTGCCGGCGGAAATGATGGATCACGCGCTTTTGCAGCGCCTGAACCAGAGGGACACGGCGGAAAAGGCTTGAACGGACGCTGGCACCGCTTATGTTAGCGGTCTGACGCGCTGCCCGCAGGCGCGGGAGCACGAGAAAGGACTTAACCATGGCGTTGAAAACCATAACCGACGACAGCTTTCAGGATGATGTGATCGATGCCGGCCACCCGGTACTGGTCGATTTCTGGGCCACCTGGTGCGGCCCGTGCCGCCAGATTGCCCCGGCCCTGGAAGAAATCGCCAAGGAGTATGACGGCAAGATCACCGTCGCCAAGATCGATATCGACGACAATCCAGAGACACCGGGCAAGTATGGCGTGCGCGGCGTGCCGACCCTGATGATCTTCAAGGATGGCGAAGTCGCCGCCACCAGCGTCGGCGCCAAGCCGAAGGGCCAGTTGATCCAGTGGATCAACGAGACCGTTGGCGTCAGCGCTTAAGTCTCCTGATCTTTCGAGAATTCCGAACCGGCCGCGGCACTGCCCGGCCGGTTTTTCTTTTGTGCGCTTTTGCGATAGGATGGGACAAAAGGAGGCCGAAATGGCTGTCGAGGAAACCCGCGAAGAGTATACCGATCCGCCGGAGAAAGGGGGCCGTATCGCCAGCTTTACCGCTTTTTTCCCGTTCTACCTGCGCGAACATTCAGAGCCGGCCTGCCGCCGCATGCACTATATCGGTACCGGGCTGACGCTGATCGCCTATGCCGCCGCCGTGCTGGTCAATCCATGGTGGCTGCTAGCCGCGCCGCTGGCGGGTTATGGCTTTGCCTGGTTTGCGCATTTCAAATATGAGCGCAACAAGCCCGCCACTTTCAAATATCCGCTATGGTCGCTGATGAGCGATTACCGCATGTTCTTCCTGTGGGTGACGGGCAGGCTGGATCCGCATCTCGATGCTGCGGGCGTCCCGGCGGACAAGCGATAGCGCGAATGAATGCGGCGATAGAAAAAAGCCCCGCCGGTCTGGCGGGGCTTTTCTGATTTCTACGGCTGTCTGGAAGCGGCTTACAGCGACCGGGTAATGCGCTCGACCGAGAAGCACTCGATCGTATCGCCGACTTTCAGGTCCTCGTAATTGGCAAAGCTCATGCCGCATTCCTGACCGCCCGGGACTTCGTTGACGTCGTCCTTGAAGCGTTTCAGCTGCGACAGCTCGCCTTCGTGAACCACGACCTCGTCGCGGATCAGGCGCACTCTCGCACCGCGGCGGACCACGCCTTCGGTCACGCGGCACCCGGCGACCTTGCCAAGCTTGGAGACGTTGAAGATCTCCAGGATCTCGGCATTGCCAAGGAAAGTCTCGCGCAGTTCCGGTTCGAGCATGCCCGACAGCGTGCCTTTAAGGTCGTCGAGCAGATCGTAGATGACCGAGTAATAGCGGATCTCCGTGCCCGATTGTTCGGCAGCGTCGCGCGCCTGCTTGTTGGCGCGGACGTTGAAGCCGATGACCGGTGCGGAAGACGCCTCGGCAAGGATGATATCGCTCTCCGAGATACCGCCGACGCCGGAATGCAGGACGCGCACCCGGACCTCGTCATTGGCCATCTTCTCCAGCGCACCGATGATCGCCTCGACCGAGCCCTGCACATCGCCCTTCAGGACGATCGGCAGTTCCTTGATCTCGGAATCCTGCAGCTGCGCCATCATCTGCTCCAGAGAGGTACCGGAGGACTTGGCATTGCTGCGGTCGCGGCGCTGGCGTTGGCGGAATTCGGCGATCTCGCGGGCGCGGGCCTCGGAATCGACGACCACGAACTGGTCGCCCGGCTCCGGCACGCCATTGAGACCGAGAACCTCGACCGGCTCTGTCGGGCCGGCTTCCACGACCTGCTGACCCTTGTAATCGTTCAGTGCACGGACCTTGCCCCACTCTGCGCCGCAGACGAAGATGTCACCGCGCCTGAGCGTGCCTTTCTGGACCAGCAGCGTCGCCACCGGACCGCGGCCCTTGTCGAGCTGTGCCTCGACCACCGCACCGGCGGCTTCCCGGTCGGGATTGGCCTTCAGGTCAAGAAGTTCCGCCTGCAGAAGGATTGCATCCTGAAGACCCTCAAGGTTCAGCTTGTTCTTGGCCGACACTTCGACATCCTGGATGTCGCCGCCCATGCTTTCGACCTGGATCTCGTATTGCAGCAGGTCGGTGCGGACCTTGTTCGGGTCTGCATCGGGCTTGTCGATCTTGTTGATCGCGATGATGATCGGCACACCCGCCGCCTTGGCATGGTTGATCGCCTCCGCCGTCTGCGGCATGACCGAGTCATCGGCGGCAACGACGATGACGACGATATCCGTTACCTTGGCGCCGCGCGAGCGCATCGCCGTGAAGGCCGCATGGCCCGGCGTGTCGAGGAAGGTGATACGGTTGTGATCCTTGCCGACGGTGATCTGGTAGGCACCGATATGCTGGGTAATGCCGCCCGCCTCGCCGGCGACGACGTCGGTCTGGCGCATGGCATCGAGCAGCGACGTCTTGCCGTGGTCGACATGGCCCATGATGGTGACGACCGGCGGACGCGATTTCAGGTCGCCCTCGTCGTCCATTTCCCCGCCGAGGCCTTCTTCGACATCGGCTTCGGAGACGCGCTTGTAGCTGTGACCCAGCTCTTCGACGATCAGCTCTGCCGTATCGGCGTCGAGCGTCGCGTTGGCGGTGACCATCTGGCCCTGTTTCATCAGTTCCTTGATCAGGTCGACGGCGCGCATGGACATGCGCTGGGCCAGATCGGCAACGGTGATGGTTTCCGGAATGATGACCTCACGGCGCACCTGCTGGCGGTCGCGGCCACGGGCCTGGCGGGCCTGCTTTTCGCGTTCGCGGGCGCGCTTGACCGAGGCGAGCGAGCGCTGGCGCTCATCGTCTTCCAGCGCGTTGGCGATGGTCAGCTTGCCGCTGCGGCGCTTGGCGTCCTTCGGCTTGGACTCGCGCTTGGCGTCGTCGGCGAATTCGCGCTTCTGCTTGAGGCGCCCGCCGAGCTTGGCGAGCGGGTTTTCCGCATCATCGACGAATTCCTTGCCGGCCTTCGCTTCGCGGGTTTCCTTGCCCTTGTCGCGGGCTTCTGCCTTGCCGGCATTGCGGCGCTTGCGCTCTTCTTCTTCCTCTTCGAGGGCAGCAGCGGCTTCGGCCTCCGCCTTGGCGCGGGCTTCTGCTTCTACCTTGCGCTTTTCTTCTTCGTCGGACTGACGCTTGCGTTCCGCCTCGAGCTTGGCGCGTTCTTCGGTTTCACGCTTCTCACGTTCGGCGCGTTCGGATTCCTCGCGCTCACGCTTTTCCTGCTCGTTCTTGCGGGCAACGGCAAGGGCGGCGGCGCGGGCTCTCTTTTCGTCTTCGGAGAGGGTTCGCAGCACGGCGCCTTTCTTGACAGGAGCCTTGTTCTGTTTCGGCCTTTCAGCCTGCTTTTCTTCCCTGGCCGGAGGGGTCTCGGCAGGTTTCGCCGTCGCGCCCGGCTTCACCGGCCCGAGGGTGCGGCGTTTTTTGGTCTCGACGACGACGGTCTTGGACCGCCCGTGGGAGAAGCTCTGCTTCACCGCACCGGTTTCGGTCTTGCGCAGCGTCAGGGGCTTGCGCTTCTGTTTCGTCTCGTTGTCAGCTTCTTCGCTCATTCAGTCTCCAACTGCATTTCCTGCAGCCTTGGTAAAATCTTGTCACCGATCCGGCAACGGACCCATGATCCTTGAAAGGGGGGTCCTGTATCTTGCCGCACGAAAAGCGCGGGTGAGGGCATCGACATAGCGCTACTGACGCTCAGGGTCTACACCGGTGATGCCTATATTCCCTCGAACCGCCGCTTTTTTCAGGCTCCCGCGCCGCCATAGGCGACGAAGCGAGCCGCTTCCCGGCCAAATCGCCGGGCCATACCGGGGTCTGTCAGGGCCATATGCACGATATTGGCCTCGCCCAGCGCCCCGTCCAGGTCGCTACCGGGAAAAGGATGCCAGACCGGCAGGGCCGGCCGCGCCACCTGGCGGATCTTGTCCGTCCCGTCAGCGGAGGCATCCGAAGCATATATATAGGCGCTTGCGGCGCCTTTTTGAACCGCCGCGCGGGTTTTTTCAAACCCCACCAGCAGAAACCCCGCCCGCCGGGCAAGGCCGAGGGCGTTGAGCGCCCGCTCGGCCAGTGCCCTGTGCAGGGCCTCGGCAAACGCCTCCGCCCCGCCATCGGGCAGTTTCGCCTGTGCCTTGAAGGCGCGCGAGAACAGGCCCTTCCGGGCAGCCTTCAGGACCAGCACCCGGTCCGCAGCGACCCACGCCCCGCGCCCGGGCAGCTTTTCGGCAAGGTCCGGCACGACGACGTTATCGGGGCCGAGAACGAACCGGATCGCCGGGTCCTGACGATCGAGCGACGCGCCGCTGGCGATGCAGCGGCGGTCATTCTTGCGGTCCCTTGCGGTGTCCCGGGCAGTCTCTTGACCGGCGTCCTGACCGGTCTCTGCTTGATCAGACGGTTTCAGCGGCGTCCTCGCCTTCTTCCTCTTCGCCTTCCGGGCTATCCCAGCCGGCATCGATACGGGCACGGTTGATCAGCTCCTGGGCCTCTTCCGGCTTGACGCGGAAGCCTTCCAGCATGCCATCATAATGCTTCTTCTCGCCGTCGACGCGCTCGGTCCAGCCGGTCAGGTCGTCGCTGGCACAGCCGGCGAGATCCTCGACGGACAGCACGCCCTCCTCGGCCAGCGCGATGATCATCTTCGCGGACAGGCCGTCGAAGTTCCACAGGTCATCGGCAACGCCCATCTCGAGGCGCTTCTCGTTGAGGGCTTCGGCCTCCTTCTCCAGATAATCATTGGCGCGGGCCTGCAATTCCTCGGCGGTGTCCTCGTCGAAGCCCTCGATATCGGCCACTTCGTGGACATCGACATAGGCGATCTCCTCGATCCGGGAGAAGCCTTCGGAGACCAGAAGACCGGCGATGATGTCATCAACATCGAGCGCCTCCATGAACAGTTCGGAGCGCTGCTGGTATTCGGTCTGGCGCTTGGCGCTTTCTTCTTCCTCGGTCATGATGTCGATCTCGAAGCCGGACAGCTGCGCGGCGAGACGGACATTCTGGCCGCGGCGCCCGATGGCGAGCGACAGCTGCTCGTCCGGCACGACAACCTCGATACGCTCGGATTCTTCATCGAGCACGACCTTGGCGACCTCTGCCGGGGCAAGCGCATTGACGATGAAGGTGGCGATGTCGTCCGACCACGGAACGATGTCGATCTTCTCGCCGCCCAGCTCGTTGACGACGGCCTGGACGCGTGAGCCGCGCATCCCGACGCAGGCACCGACCGGGTCGATGGAGGAATCGTTCGACATGACGCCGATCTTGGCGCGCGACCCGGGGTCACGGGCGACGGCCTTGATCTCGATCACGCCGTCATAGACTTCCGGCACTTCCTGCTCGAACAGTTTCGCCATGAATTGCGGATGGGTGCGCGACAGGAATATCTGCGGGCCGCGAACCTCGCGGCGGACATCGGCGATATAGGCACGAACCCGGTCGCCCTGGCGGATCGCTTCGCGCGGCAGCTGCTGGTCGCGGCGGATGATCGCCTCGGCCCGGCCAAGATCGATGATGACATGGCCATATTCGATCCGCTTGACGACGCCGTTGACGATCTCGCCGACGCGGTCCTTGTACTCGTCAAACTGACGGTCGCGCTCGGCATCGCGTACCTTCTGGGTGATCACCTGCTTGGCGCCCATGGCCGCCTGGCGGCCGAACTCGATCGGCGGCAGCGGATCGGACAGGAAGTCGCCGAGTTCCGCTTCCGGGTTGCGGGCCCGGGCCTCTTCCAGGGTGATCTCGGCGGAGTCGTTCTCGACTGCCTCGACCACTTCCATCAGGCGCCACAGCTTGGTTTCGCCGGTCTTGGGGTTGATCTCGGCACGGACATTCGTCTCGTGGCCATAGCGCGAGCGGGCAGCGCGCGACAGCGCGTCTTCCATCGCCGCGATGACGATTTCCTTGTCGATCGTCTTCTCGCGGGCCACCGCTTCGGCGATCTGCACCAGTTCCAGCTTGTTATGGCTTACGGCCATGTCTCGTCTCCGTTTCAGGTCGTTAAGGGTTACTCTAGTCGTCTTGATAGTTGTCGGGGGCAAGCCCCGCCTTTTCCGCATCCTTGCCCGCCTTCAGGCTGGCGCGGATCAGGTCGTCGCTCAGGACCAGCTTGGCAGCGCCGACCATGGCGAAGGGGATGAGTGCCGTTTCATCCTCGCCCTCGAGATCGATACAGATGTTATCACCGTCCGTGCCGGCAAGCACGCCGCGATAGCGCTTCTGGCCCTCGATCGCCCCGGTCAGCTCGATCTTGGCCTCGAAGCCCTGCCAGTCGTCGAAATCCTTCAGCCGGGTCAGCGGCCGGTCGATACCGGGCGAGGATACCTCAAGGTCGTAATTGCCGTCGATCGGATCGCTCTCGTCCAGTACCGGCGACAGGGCACGGGACAGTTTCGCGCAATCCTCTGCCGTCATCGTGCCGTCCGGGCGCTCCGCCATCACCTGCAGCGTCGGGTTCTTCGCGCCGGTAACGCGCACGCGGATTAGCTCGAAGCCTTCCTGCGTTGCCACGGGCCCGATCAGCGCGGTCAGTTTGTCGGTCAGAACATCCATATGGTCCGGCTTCAGGTAACAAAAAAGCGGCCCTCGCGAGGCCGCTTCCGATTTTCTCGAAATGCAATTCCAACATTATGACACACCGGGAACCGGCTTGTCACCAAGAATCTGCCGGGCACTCCTGTACCAGCCCTTGAGCAGGCGCTGGGCCGGGCGCTCGATCAGGAATGTCATCCCCGCGGCAAGCACCAGCGACACGGCAATTGCTGCAATGACGCTGAGACCATAGCCGACCCCGGCAAGCTGCAGCGAGTACATGATCCGGAAGCCGATCATCATATGCACCAGATACAGCGCATAGGAAACCGTGCCCAGCCATAGCAGCGGTCTGACCGCAACAAAGTGCAGACGGCCCGCAACAGCAAGATGAAAGACAAGCCAGAACGTGCCGGTCAATACCGCGAACCAGGGCGCGAAGGCGAGGAAATTCACCGCGAGGGCGGCGCCAAGAAGGTAGAGGGTCTGCCGGTCGCCATGCCCTGTCGCCAGGCGATAGAAACAGATGCCGGCAAGAAAATAGTGCGTGAACGGCGCATTCATGGCCCAGTATAGCGCGGTCGGCAGTTCAAGCCCCGCAGCCTGATTGAGCAGGAACAGGACCTCGACAGCGAGCCAGAGGGCGCAGACGAGCCGCAGCCTGCCGAGCAGGCCGGTGACGGCGATCAGCGCCATCCAGCCATAGAATTGCAGCTCGAACAACAGCGACCAATAGACATGATCGAGCGGCGTGACACCGGCATAGCGCGGCACCATGGTCAGGTTCCCGATCAGCTGGCCCATGGTGTGGTGCTGGTCCGGCAGGGGCGCAATCAGGCCGACAACGAAAGTCAGCGCCGCAGCTGCCCAGAACACGGGGAACAGCCGGGCAAACCGCGAAAAGGCGAAATCGGCGATCGGCGTGCCGGCGTCTTCCCTGCCGCGCAGGGAATTGAGGATGACGAAGCCGGAGATCATGAAAAACAGGCAGACCGGCGCCGTGCCGATCAGGTCGCGCGTGACCGGCGCCTCGGCGAAGGGCTGCCAGCCAAGACCCAGACTCTCGCCATAGAATTTCGGGAAGGCGATGAGGAAATGATAGAGCATCACTGCCGCTGCAGCGATGCCGCGCAGGGCATCGAGTTCCGCAAAACGGCTGCCAGGTTTCATGGATGCTCCCTTGTCAGAGAGACAGGCTAGCCGAGCCGGGCTTTCGATAAGTTTAATGCCTGCTGGCGCTATCGCCGCACGAAGGTCAGATAGGTCGCCTCGCGCCCCTCGCGCAGGGCCTTTGCCTCATAGCGCGTCTGCGGCCAGTCGCCTGGACGCTCGGTCCAGTCGGCTTTCGTCTCCGCCGTCCAGCGGAAATCCTCGTGCCCGGCCGCGCGGTTATGCATTTGCACCTGCATCAGCGCCCAGCGGATATAATCGGGAATATCCGACGCGATGCGCATCTGGCTGCCCGGCTTCAACAGCCGCGCGGCGTGGCCGAGCAAAAGCGGCGAGACGATGCGGCGCTTGTGATGGCGCTTTTTCGGCCACGGATCGGGGTGCAGTACGAACAGCCGCGACAGGCAGCCATCCGGCATCGCCTCCAGCAGCGGGCGCACATCGCCATGCAGGATACGGATATTATCCAGCGCCTGCTCCTCAATCAGGGTCAGCAGCTTGGCGACGCCATTGACGAAGGGTTCGGCGCCGATCATCTGAACGTCCGGATTGTGCTCAGCCTGCCAGGCGAGGTGTTCGCCGCCGCCAAAGCCGATCTCCAGCCAGCTTTCCCGCCGCGTGCCCTGAACGGCTTCCAGCCCGCCTGCAACGTCGCCAGGCGAAATCGCGACCTGCGGCAGCAGCCGCTCCATCAGCCCTTGCTGACGCGGCTTCAGCGGCTTGTCCTGCTGTCGGCCATAAAGGCGGTAATCTGGATACTGATCGCTCATGCCTGTCTTTCGTTTTCGTCCGTTAAAAGATCGTTACACCGATAAACCAGTCGGTTACCAAATCCTGCTAGCGTAAGGCAAGGCGGCGTCGCGTTCTTGCTGATCTTGATTTTTACGGGGACGGATATGTCATCAACGAAAACGGCTTTTTGTATCGGCGCCTTCGCGCTCGCCATCGCGGCCACAGGCAATGCGATCGAGCCGCGCCTGGGGGACGCGCCAGTTGCTTCGCCAACCAGTCACACCCTGACGCTCGACGCGGTCAGGGCCAGTTCGGCACAATTGACCGGGCGGCTGATTGCGCCCTACCTGCCGCCGCAGGACCGGAACGAATAAAGGGCGGCACAGCGTACCGCCCTTTCAAGCAGTTGACGGCAGGGTGATCTAGAATGCCGATTTCAGGGCGTCGACGAGATCCGTCTTCTCCCACGAGAACTCGCCATTGGGACCCGGCGTGCGGCCGAAATGGCCATAGGCCGCCGAAGAGGCATAGATCGGGCGCGACAATTGCAGGTGCTCGCGAATGCCGCGTGGGCTGAGGTTCATCATTTCCGGCAGGACTTTTTCCAGCCTTTCGACATCGACCTGTGCCGTGCCGAAGGTGTCGATGAAGATCGACAGCGGCTTGGAAATGCCGATGGCATAGGCAACCTGGATCAGGCATTTGCGCGCCAGGCCGGCGGCGACGATGTTCTTGGCAAGATAGCGCGTGGCATAGGCGGCCGACCGGTCGACCTTTGTCGGGTCCTTGCCGGAGAAGGCACCGCCGCCATGGGGCGCAGCGCCGCCATAGGTATCGACGATGATCTTGCGACCGGTGAGACCGGCATCGCCGTCAGGTCCGCCGATGACGAACTTGCCGGTCGGATTGACGTAGAATTCCTCATCCGGGCACATCCAGCCCTCTGGCATGACGTCCTTCACATAGGGTTTGACCAGTTCCCGCACATCGTCCTGGGACAGGCCGTCGCGGTGCTGGGTCGAGACGACGATGGAGGTGACGTCGACCGGCTTGCCATTCTCATATTTCAGCGTGACCTGGCTCTTGGCGTCAGGCTCGAATTCCGGCTGGCGGCCGGAATGACGGGCATCGGCCAGCGCCTTCATGATCCGGTGGGAATAGGCAATCGGCGCCGGCATCAGCTCCGGCGTCTCATCGACGGCAAAACCGAACATGATGCCCTGGTCGCCAGCGCCTTCATCCTTGGTGCCGGCAGCATCGACGCCCTGTGCGATCTCGGCAGACTGGCCATGGACGTAGTTATCGATATCGGCCTTCTCCCAGTGGAAGCCATCCTGCTCATAGCCGATCCGCTTGATCACCTGGCGGGCGACCTCGTTCATCTCTTCCTTGGATATGTCCACGGCGCAACGGGTCTCGCCGGCCAGAACCACCTTGTTGGTTGTCGTCAGCGTTTCCACGGCCACGCGCGCGGACGGGTCCTTGCCCAGGAAGAGGTCGACAACAGCATCGGAAATCTGGTCGGATACCTTGTCCGGGTGCCCTTCGGAAACGCTTTCGGAGGTAAAGAGATAGGAACTGGTCATGCGCGGTCGGTCTTCCTTTCTGCAGCCATATAAAGAAACCTTTATATAACCCGTGGATAGAGAAAGACGACGCCAATGTCCATCACCGCAGCATGCAAAATTTGCATGGCGGTCCCGAACCACGCCCAGAACTGCAACCCGGGACGATCAGGTCTCGCCGGCAGCAAGCGTGCGCACGAGATCGACGATCTTGCGCCGGACCTGCGGATCCTTGATCGAGGCGAAGGATTTGCACAGCTGCACCCCTTCCGGCGTGGAGAGCAGATCCATGAACTCGCTGCCCGATGACGGCAAGGCGCCCGGCTCCCCTTCGGCAAAGCCGAGGCTCAGCTCGGCCTCGTCACCGAAATCGTCGTAGAAGAACTGTACGGGAACGCCCAGTATCTTGGAGATATGGAACAGCCGGCTGGCACCGATACGGTTTACGCCCTTTTCGTATTTCTGGACCTGCTGGAAGGTCAGCCCCAACTGTTCGCCCAGCTTGTCCTGGCTCATTCCGATCATCATCCGCCGCATTCTCACCCGGCTGCCGACGTGACAGTCGATGGGGTGGGGGGATTTTTTCTTGGCATCGGCCATGATGCAGTCTTTCTTTTGTAAAGTTTACTGACACCCGCAAACGCTACGCGCGGCTCACTGAATTTAAATCATCTTAAAAGCAACCTGCCCGGTTACGAGAAAAACCGTGAGCGCCCACCCACGTTATAAGATGTTATAACCCAGAGTGCGGTGATTGCCAGAAGAATAAAATACACAAAATCACTGGTATAATGATATATTGTAGGGGGAATAGCGCCCGGAAGCTGTGAATTAATCACACCTCGCTCGTATAGCGCGAGTTTGTTCACGATCCTGCCATAGGGATCGATCATCGCGGAAATGCCGGTATTGGCTGATCGTGCCATCGGCAAACCGGCTTCGATTGCCCTCAGCCTGGAAATATCGAAATGCTGGCGCGGACCATTGCTGTCGCCATACCAGGCGTCATTGGTAATCGTCACCAGAAAGTCCGGCCTGTCACCGCGCGGATAGAGCCGACCCGGAAAAATCGTCTCATAGCAAATGACCGGCGACATGCGGGCGCGGCCGAGATCGATGGTTTCCGGCCCGGCGCCGGGGGTGAAAGGCTGACCGATGGGCACGACATTGCCGATGCCGATGGCCTGCCACAGCCCGGCAAGCGGCACATATTCCCCGAACGGCGCCAGGTGATGCTTGTCATAGGCGCGGCGCACCGACCACGGCGTTTCGGACTCCATCCGGTCGATGGCGGATGTATCCTCCTCCGGCAGCGGTTCCCGGGACAGGATCAGCAGGCTGTTGAAATAGTCATAGAGGTCCGGCCCGACCGCATCATAGCGCGTGCCCCCTGCCAGCAGCACGGCATTGTCTGGCAGGCGGTCCTGCAACACGTCGAGCGCCGACGGATCGCGCTGGAAATAGGAATAGGCCGCGTTTTCCGGCCAGATGACATAGAGCTGGCCGCCAGAAGGCGGCTGCGCTTCCGCCCCGCCGGACAGGTTGAGATTGGCCCAGAAATTGTCGACCCAGAGATCGTAGTTCAGCTTGTCGCGCTGGGCGATATTGGGCTGGACGATCTGCACCCTGACATTCTCGACCATGGTGACATCGGCCCCGGCGAGGCGGATCGCCCCGGCAAGGGCGATGGCGAGCACGATTCCTGCGGATGCGCCGAGCGGGGCAATACGGGCCTCCGCCTGCGTCGCAGCAGGCGCGGCGGGAATGCAGGCCGCCGGCAACGCAGCGGCGATCAGGATGAGAAAACCGAGACCATAGGTGCCGATCCAGGCGACCGGCTGGGACAGCGCCGAAAGCCCGGCAAAGGCCTGCCCGGTCAGGTTCCATGGCAAGCCGGTAAACAGATGGCCGCGCGCATATTCCGCCAGCGACCAGGCAATAGCGAGCACCAGCACGCGCATCCATCCCGCTGGCCAGACCCGCCGTGCAAGCCACAGCGCCATGCCATAGAAAAGCGCGATAAAGGCGGCAAGCCCGAACACGCCGCCAAAACCGAGCACGGACAGCAGGATCATGTGACCCGGCCCTTCGGCATGGACGATGAATGAAAAGGCCATCCAGTACAGCGACAGGCAGAAATAGCCGAAGGCGAACCACCAGCCGGTCCAGAACGCGACCTTGCCCGCGCGCTGATGCCGCACGGCATTGTCCATCAGCCAGACCAGCCCTGAGAATCCCGTGACGAGAAACGGCAGCACATAATAGGGAGCCATCGCCGCAGCCGTCAGCAGGCCGAGCACGAAGGCCGCGCCATAGCGCTGCCAGCCGGTGAGCGAGAGGACCCAGTCATGGAGGGTGGTGAGAAGGCGGATCATGAGAGGAAATTAGTCCGCCATAATCGCCCGCCCTGTCAAATAACAAAAAGCGCAACCCGGTGTTCCGGCTTCCGGCGTTCAGTAAACCTCGCCGCCATCGCTCGTGTCGGGGCCTGCGGCTTCGCTAGGCGTCAGCTTGCGCAGGCGGACCTTGCGGATGCGGCGCGGATCGACGTCCAGCACCTCGAACTCGTAGCCGGCCGGATGGCGGATGATCTCGCCGCGCAGGGGCACGCGCCCGACGAGGGAGAAGACGATGCCGCCGACGGTGTCGACATCCTCCTCCTCGATCTCGAGCCTGATGCCGGTCTCCTCCTCAAGCTCATCGAGGGGCAGGCGGGTCGACAATTCCCAAACGCCCTCTGAGACTGGCGTCATGTAAATCTCGTCTTCCTCGTCATGCTCATCGGCGATGTCGCCGACGATTTCCTCGATCAGATCCTCGATGGTAACGAGACCATCCGTGCCGCCGAATTCGTCGATCACGAGCGCCATGTGGATGCGGCTTGCCTGCATGCGCAGCAGCAGATCGGTTACCGGCATCGAGGGCGGCACATAGATCAGCTTGCGGGTCAGCGTATGCAGCACCGCCTCGTTCGCCGCCTGGGCGGCCTTTTCAGGGTCGGCGAGAATGCCGACGAGATCGCGGATATGAACCATGCCGACGGGATCGTCGAGATCGTCGCGATAGACGGGCAGGCGCGAATGGCCCGCCTCGGCAAAAACATTGAGAAGGTCGGAAAGCGACAGGTCGCGATCGACCGCGACGATATCCGCCCGCGGGATCATCACGTCTGCGACTTCCTGGGAGTCGAACGCGATGACCCGTTCGATCATGTCGCGGCGGTCTTGCGAGAGCCCTGCCATGCCATTGCCATTGGCAAGGGCCTGGGCCAGCGCATCCTGTCTTTCGGGTTGTCCGAGCAGCCCTCTCAGGCGCTGGAACAGTGCCGGTCGTTCATCGGGTCTGTCTTCAGTCTTGTCTGCGATATCTGGATCGCGGGACGCGCTGCCCTGTCGGGGCTCAGCGCTGTCGGCCCCATCGGCGGCCATGTGATCGTCTCCTTGGTTCGGCTCTTGTCGTTCAATCGGCATAAGGATCGTCTATCCCCATGTCGGCCAGCAAATCGGTTTCCATCTTTTCCATGACCAGGGCCTCGTCATCGTCCTCGTGATCATAGCCGAAAAGATGCAGCACTCCGTGAAAAATGAGGTGGGCCGCATGATCTTTCAAGGCCACTCGCTTGTCCACCGCCTCACGATAACACGTCTCGTAGGCGAGCGCGATATCGCCGATATGGATCGGGCCATCATGATCCATGACATCCTCGTCGGTGGGGAAGGACAGGACATTGGTCGGCTTGTCCTTGCCGAGGAACTCGCGGTTGAGGCGCTGCACCGCCTCGTCACTGGTGAACAACAGCGCAACGGTGCCCTTGCAGAAGGTCTCGGGGTCGTGGGCCATTACCGCCTTGAAACAGGAGGCAACGACCGGCTCGATATCGCCCCAGGCCTCATGCTCGATGATGACATCGTGGACCAGATGATGGTCCGGCTCGGGCGGCGGTGTCACGTCAGGCATCGTTGTCAGCCTCGCCGGAGGAGCCGGATGAGGGCTCAGGCCCGGGCTTGCTCCCGGAATCCCCGCCCGCTGTGTCCCTGCCTGCCGGATCCTGATTCCTGGCCGCTTGCGGCTTGCCCTTTTCATAGGCGCGGCGCCGGTCGTTGTCGCGCCGGTCATAGGCATTGACGATCCGCGCGACGAGTTCGTGGCGGACCACGTCCTTCGCTGTGAACCGCGCGATCGCGACGCCCTTGACACCCGACAGCAGGTCGACGGCATCGGACAGGCCGGAGCGGTCCGACGGCGGCAGGTCGGTCTGGCTCGGATCGCCGGTGATGACCATGCGAGAGCCTTCGCCGAGGCGGGTCAGGAACATCTTCATCTGGGCGACCGAGGCATTCTGTGCCTCGTCGAGGATCACGGCAGCGCGCGACAGGGTGCGCCCGCGCATGAACCCGAGCGGCGCGATCTCGATGTCGCCGGTCGCCATGCGCCGGTCGACAAAGTCCGTATGCAGTACATCGTAAAGCGCATCATAGAGCGGGCGCAGATAGGGGTCGACCTTCTCCTTCATGTCGCCCGGCAGGAAGCCGATGCGCTCGCCCGCTTCCAGCGCCGGGCGCGACAGGATGATGCGCTCGACATCGCCCTTCAGCAGGAGATGCGCCGCCCAGGCGACGGCGAGATAGGTCTTGCCCGTGCCCGCCGGGCCAACGCCGAAGACCAACTCGTCCTCGCGCAGGGCCTTGAGATAGGCACGCTGGGCCTGTGACCTTGGCGCAATGGTGCGCTTCTGCAAGGACAGGGTGAAATCGGTCGAGACCTTTTCGACCACCGGATCGACCACCGGGTTTGCCAGGCGCAGGGCCGCATCGACATCGCCGGCGGAAATGGCAAAACCTTCCTGCAGCCGGCGATAGAGGCTTTCCAGCGCGGAATTGGCGCGGGCGCGGGCATCCTCGCCGCCGGTCAGCACGAGGCGATTGCCCCGCGCATCGATGCGCAGGCGAAGGGATTTTTCGATCATCAACAGGTGGGAATCATGCGGTCCGCAGAGATCCTTGAACAATTGCACATTGTCGAAGGTCAGCACGTCGCTGCCGCTATCGGCGCTTTCGGCCTTCCTGACCGGGGCCTTACCGGGTTTGCGCGCCATCAGGAGACCATTTCTTCTTCTGCCATTTGCGGCAGAGATCCGGTCAACGAGTTCGCCTTGATGCCGGTGATGTCGAGCTCGACGATATGGCCAAGGAGGTGGTCCGGCGCAGTGACATGGACGGATTGCAGATAGGGCGAGCGGCCGATGAGCTGGCCTGCATTGCGGCCCTTCTTCTCCAGCAAAACGGCCAGCCGGCGGCCGATCTGGGCGCGGTTGAAATCGTTTTTCTGATCTTCAAGGACGCGCTGCAGCCGGGCAAGACGTTCGGTCTTCACGTCTTCGGCGACCTGTTTCGCCATGCCGGCGCCGGGTGTGCCGGGACGGCGCGAATATTTGAACGAGAAGGCCGAGCCGTATCTGACATGCTCGACCAGATCGAGCGTTGCCTGGAATTCCTTCTCGCCCTCGCCGGGGAAACCGACGATGAAATCACCGGAGACCGCGATGTCGGGCCGGACCTTACGTATACGCTCGATCAGGTGGAGGTAATGCTCGCCCGTATGGCCGCGATTCATCGCCTTCAGCACCTTGTCCGAGCCCGACTGTACTGGCAGGTGGAGATAGGGCATCAGCTTTTCTTCCTCGCCGAACGCGGCGATCAGCCCGTCATCCATGTCGCGCGGATGGGACGTGGTAAAGCGGATGCGCTCGATGCCGTCGATCTTCGCCAGATGACGGCACAGCTCGCCAAGGCCCCACGTGTCCTTGCCCATGCCGTCGTCGCCCACGGGCGGCGCGGAATGCCAGGCGTTGACGTTCTGGCCGAGCAGCGTGACCTCGCGCAGGCCCTGTGCCGCCAGCGCCCTGACCTCTGCGGTGATCGCATCGACATTGCGCGACACTTCTGCGCCGCGCGTGTAGGGCACGACACAGAACGTGCAGAATTTGTCGCAGCCTTCCTGGATGGTGACGAAGGCGGAATAGCCTTCTGCCACGCGGCCCGCGGCGAGGGTGTCGAACTTGTCCTCGACGTCGAAACCGGTCTCCAGCACTTCGCCCTTGTCGCGGGCGGCGCGGGCGATCATCTCCGGCAGCTTGTGATAGGCCTGCGGCCCGAAGACGAGGTCGACCTGCGGCGCGCGCGCGGTGATCTCCGCGCCCTCGGCCTGGGCGACGCAGCCGGCGACGGCGATCTTCATCTCGCGGCCCTGGCTCTCGACCGCCTGTTTATGCGCCTTCAGGCGGCCAAGCTCCGAATAGACCTTTTCCGCAGCCTTTTCGCGGATATGACAGGTATTGAGGATGACGAGGTCGGCATCGTCCGGCACATCGACAGCCTTGTAGCCGAGCGGTTTCAGCAGCCCGGCCATACGTTCTGAATCATAGACATTCATCTGGCAGCCCCAGGTCTTGATATAGACCTTGCGGGCGCTGCGCGGCGTCTCGTCGATGGTGTTCGTCTCTGTCATCCAGTCCCGATACTAGCAGTCAAATGAGCGCGGTTCTATGACGGAGACGCACCCCGAATGCAAGGTTTTTCCGGGTGACGATCCTGTCACGCCGCGCCGGAATCTCCACGCCATGCGCCGCGTTAACCGAATTCTCGCGATTTGCGGCGACGGTGTCCAACAACCTGACGAACTCCACGAGTGCCCGTGACGACAGCAACAGCGCCTTATATCTGCGAAATCCGCATCCCGACCTACAAGCGGCCGGACATGCTGGAACGCGCCATCGGCCAGCTCGCCGCCCAGACGGTGCTGAAGAATGGTGCCCGGCTGCACGGCGTGATCTTCGACGATTCCCCGGCGCAGGAAGGCCGCGCCATCGTCCGCAAGCATGAAGACCGCCACCCGGGCCTCACCCTCTCCTATCGCCCGAACCGCGAGAATCTCGGCATTTCCCGCAATCTCGGCCAGTGCTTCCGGACCGCGGCTTACGAACCCTCCGACCATGTCTTCTGCCTCGAGGACGACAATTCCGTCTTTCCCGGCTTCATCGCCGCCAATATCAGGCTGCTGGAAGAGACCGGCACGGCGATCGCGATCCGCAACCAGTATATCGAGACGACCGACAATGAGATCGACCATACCCGCACGACCATGCCGGATGCCTGGGCCACCGATTCCGCAGGGGTGGGTGTCCTCCAGCCGACGGACCTGCTCACCTGCCTGTTCACCAATCTCGGCATTTCCAATGGCGCCCTGTTCTGGCGCAGCGATGCGGCGTCGGAGCTGATGATCGGCGAGGATTGCGCCGACCCGGTGCTGATCGAATACCTCCGCCCCTTCGCCATCCGTGAGCCGGTGGCCTTCGCCAATACGCCGCTGGGCGCCTGGCGGGACAATGAAAAAGAAAGTTTCCGCATCCTCGCAAACCGGATGCAGGACCGGCTGACCAATTATCGCGGGCTGAAGGCGATCAGCGCGCTGCGCCGCGCGGCGCTGGCGGCGATCGCGGACAATGACCGTGCGGCGCTTTATGAGCGCGCCGCCGAATGCCGCTGGGGCACGATCGACCGCGCCTATGCCCATGCGCTTATCCCGGCCCGCCCGCGGGTGACCGGCATGGCCGCCCTTGCCCGCCACTGGGCCAAGGGCCTTGCCTGCCACGCTCTGCCCGCGGCGCAGATCGGCGAGCGCTCGGCCGGCATCGTCCGCGCCCAGCTGGCGTGGCTGGCAAATGGTCTGAAAGCGGGTCAATCCTGATCGGTTTTGCCGATATCCCTTATCTTTTACTATTGACAATCATTCGCATTTGCATCATTTCAGAAGCATGATCGTCTGTGTGTGCCGCCGCCTCAATTCCGCGAAAGTGTCCGCTGCCATCTCCGGCGGGGCAAATACGCCTGCCTGCGTACTTGCCCATCACGGTGAAAGGTTTAATTGTGGACGTTGCCGGGAGACGATCGCCGAGATGATTGGCGAAAACCGTCCCGCGAACGAAAACACACAACCGGTCCTCGCCGCTGCGGAATAAGTCCTCCGGCGGGTCGACCCGTCAGGAAAGAGGCTTTCCCATGAAAGGCGACGCCAAGGTCATCGAGTTTCTCAACAAGGCGCTGAAGAACGAACTGACCGCCATCAACCAGTATTTCCTCCACTCGCGCATGCTCAATGACTGGGGCGTCAGCGAGCTGGGCAAGAAGGAATATGAGGAATCGATCGAGGAAATGAACCACGCCGACTGGCTGATCGAGCGCATTCTGTTCCTCGAGGGGCTGCCCAACCTTCAGGACCTCGGCAAGCTGATGATCGGCGAGGATGTGAAGGAAATCCTCGAATGTGACCTGAAGATGGAGCACAAGGCGATCCCGCTGCTGCGTGACGCCATGGAACACGCCGAAACCGCCCGCGACTATGTCAGCCGCGATTTGTTCGGCAAGATCCTCCACAATGAGGAAGAGCATGTCGACTGGCTGGAAACCCAGCTCGGCCTGATCGACCGCATCGGCATCGAGAATTACATCAAGCTGCAGTCCAAGCCGAACGCGTCGAGCGCGGGGTCTTAGCGCGCGCAATACAACCCTCGTCCTTCGAGGGCTTCTTCGAAGCCACCTCAGGATGAGGGTTCAGTCCCGAGAGAATCCTCATCCTGGGGTGCCGCAAAGCGGCCACGAAGGATCATCATATCCACATCACGATCAATAACTGCTAAGGGATTTCGTCAGACAAGGCCTTATGGCATTTTATGCCTTAAGGCCTAGGCCTTCTCTCCTGAAATACCCGCACGCTCTCAACCTTGTTATTCCTTGCCGCATCACTCTAGGCTGGATGCAGCAATCCAGGGGGCAGGACCATGCTGGACACCATCTCAGATATCTTGCTGCAGATCGGCATGCCGGGTGCGCAGAACATCTATCTCGTCGCCGGCCTCGCGCTTGCAGCCATCGCCATACTGGCCTTTCTCGCCAATTTCGTCACCAGGCTGATCATCTACCGCATCGTCAAGACCGTGATCAAGGGCACCCAGACGACCCGCGACGATATCCTGTTGCGCCACCGTGTGTTCGAGCGGCTGTCGCAACTCGCCCCGGCGCTGATCATCTACTGGCTGGCGCCGCAGGCACTGGCTGGCTTCCCGCAGGCCGCCGCCCTCATCGTCACGGCCAGCTTCATCTACATGGTCGTGACCGGCGTCCTGTTCCTCGACGGGTTGCTGAACGCAGGGCTTGAAATCTACCGCACCTTCCCGATGTCGCGTCAGATGCCGATCCGCTCCTTCGTGCAGGTCGCCAAGCTGCTGATCTATCTCGGCGGCTTCATCTCGGTGCTGTCGCTGCTGCTGGGTGAAAGCCCGCTGACTTTCCTTGCCGGGCTCGGGGCGCTCGCCGCCGTCTTCATGTTCGTGTTCAAGGACCCGATCCTCGGCTTCGTCGCCGGCATCCAGCTGTCATCGAACCAGATGGTCGCCATCGGCGACTGGATCACCATGAGCAAATACGATCTCGACGGCGATGTCGAGGACATTGCGCTGACCACGGTCAAGGTGCGCAATTTCGACAAGACCATCACCACGGTGCCGACCCAGGCGCTGATCAATGAAAGCTTCCGCAACTGGCGCGGCATGCAGGAGACCGGCGGGCGGCGGATCAAGCGCTCGGTCCATGTCGATCTGTCAACGATCCGCTTCCTGAGCGATGACGACATCGCGCGCCTGTCGAAGGTGCAGCAGCTCAAGCCCTATATCGAGCAAAAGACGCGCGAGCTTGCCACCTATAACGACAAGCACGGCATCGACCCGGCGAGCCTGATCAACGGCAGGCGCATGACCAATATCGGCACGTTCCGCGCCTGGCTGGAATTCTACCTGAAGAACCACCCGATGATCTCGAAGGACCTGACCTTCCTCGTGCGCCAGCTGGAGCCGGTCGCCACCGGCCTGCCGATCGAGATCTATGTCTTCACCACGACGACGATATGGGCCGAGTACGAATCAATCCAGGCCGACATCTTCGACCACGTATTGGCCGCCGCCCGCGAGTTCGACCTGAGGATCTATCAGCAGCCGTCGGGGGCTGATTTTCAGATAACGGGAATGGCGGGCGCCGCCTCACCCGACATCTGACCCGGCCGGCTCAGCCGGATCAAGGTCGCCTTCATAACCAGGCATTGGACGCTCTTCCGCCTCGGCCTCACTCGTCGCCAGGCCATTGGCGGCGATGTCGGCGATCAGCCATTCCATTTCCTTGATTTCGCGGCGCTGGGCCTCGATGATCTTGTCGGCCAGCTCACGCACACGCACATCGTCGATATCTGCCCGCTCGCTGGTCATGATGGCGATGGAGTGGTGCGGGATCATCGCGCTCATATAGGACCGGTCCTTGATCGTCACCTGGCTGCGAACCAGATAGAGCGCCGCGATCAGCACCACGATGCTGCCGCCGAAAATGGCCAGGTTGATCTTCTTGTCCGTATACATGCCGAGCATGAAGGACAGCATGACGATTGCCATTGCCGCACCCATGATGAAAATCATGTAGAATCTTGTCTCGCTCCAGCGCACATGCTCGAGCGCATAGGTGTTGAAATACATCAGGACGAACATCACGACCATCGACGTGCCGATCATCGCCGCGAACCGCCAGTAATTCGACTTTCCGTTCTGCATGGTTGGCCTCCTGAAATCTGTTTCACCTCAGGGAACGGCGGAATGGCGGAGACGGTTCCGGCGCCTACCTAATCAGCCGCGTCACTAGCTCCGCCGTGTAGTCCACCATCGGAATGATGCGGGAATAGTTCAGCCTTGTCGGGCCGATGACGCCGAGGACGCCGACGATTTTCTGGTCGCGGTCGCGGTACGGCGCGACGATGACCGAGGAGCCCGACAGCGAGAACAGCCGGTTTTCCGAGCCGATGAAGATGCGCACGCCCTCTCCGTCTTGGGCGGCTTTCACCAGCTCGATCACGTCCTGCTGGCGCTCGAGGTCCTCGAACAGCATCCGCACACGGTCGATATCCTCCAGCGTCTCTGCGGCGAGCAGGTTTGCCTGCCCGCGCACGATCAGGTTGAGCCCGTCGCCGCCGCCCATTTCGGCGACACCCTGGCGCACGAGGTCCGAGGTCAGCTCGTCGAGGGCGGCGCGCTTGGCCTCGACCTCCTCCAGCACCAGGCGGCGCGCCTCCGTGAGCGAACGGCCCTGCAGGCGGCGGTTGAGGTAATTGCCCGCCTGTTCCAGCGCCGAGGGCGGCAGCCCGGCAGGCAGGTTGATGACCCGGTTCTCGACATCGCCATTGTCATGCACGAGCACGACCAGCGCCTTGTCCGGGGCGGTCTTGACGAATTCGATATGTTTCAGCGGGCTGTCGCTCTTGCCGGTCAGCACCAGGCCCGCCGTGCGCGTCAGGCCGGACAGCCGCCCGGCAAGCTGGCCTAGAATGTCGTCGGCGCGGGCACCGGGGCCCGCCTGCTGTTCCAGCGCGCTCCTCTCCTCGTCCGTCAGATCGCCGATCTCCATCAGCCCGTCGACGAACATGCGCAAGCCCTGCTCGGTCGGCAGGCGCCCGGCCGAGATATGCGGCGCATGGAGCAGGCCCAAATCGGTCAGGTCGGCCATGGTATTGCGGATGGTCGCGGCAGAGACCTGCAGCCCGCCCTTTTGCGACAGGGTGCGCGAGCCGACCGGTTCGCCGGATTCAAGGTAGGATTCCACGATCTGGCGGAAGATTTCGCGGGTCCGGCTGTCGAGGGTGGTTAAAACACTCATATGCCTGAAATATTCGCTTTCCTGTCCCGCGCCAAGGCACGCAGGCGATTTTCCTCAACCCCGCAAACCAGTTTTTAAGCTAATCACTCTCTACTACGGCGATGAGAGCCGAAGAAAAGAACATTTTATACCGGGCAAACCTGACCAGCGCGCCGATCTGGCTGGTCGCAATGACGCTGGAATATTTCATTTTCGACCTCGCCGGGCATTCCGCGTGGTGGACCGGCTGGCTTGCCGCCTGTTATGGCGGCGTTGCCATGCGCATGGGCACGTCGCTGATGGGCCTGAAGCGAAAAACAGCCCTTGTCCACCGGCTCATGATCGCCTCGCTTGTGCTATGCGGCAGCCTCTTCGCACTACCGGTGCTGTTCGTTCATCCCCTGTCCGACCCGCACATGATGTTCCTGATCGCGCTCGTCCTGTCGATCGCGACGTCAGGGGCGCACACGCTGGCCCTGTCGCGCATCGGCCTGCTTGTCTGGGTCGTGCCGTCCTTCGGCTCCTTCATTTTCCGCATGGCGACGATGTCGCCGGCGCTGTATCCGGACTACACCAACGACTTGCGCGCCGCGATGATCATCGGCTGCGTGCTCTATGGCTCGTTACTGATCCTGCTCGGCCTCGGCAGCGCCCGGCGCATCCGCCACACGCTCGATCTGCAGGAATCCCTGAAACAGGCCAATCGCGAGAACCGCCGCCGCGCCCGCGAGGCCGAGGCGGCGACCAGCGCCAAATCCGATTTCCTTGCGATGATGAGCCACGAAATCCGCACGCCGCTCAATGGCGTGCTCGGCATGGCCCAGGCCCTGAGCCAGGAGAAGCTGGGCGACCGGCAGCGCGATCAGGTCGAGACGATCATCGATTCCGGCAAGTCGCTGATGGGCATCCTCAATGACGTCCTGGACATTTCCAAGATCGAGGCCGGCAAGATGGAGATCGACCGCGCCCATGGCGATTTGCACCAGACCCTCGGTTCGGTCCACAGCCTGTTCGTTCCCATCGCAGGCGAACGCAAGATTGGCCTGACCCTGACGCTGGAAGATTCGCTGCCCCGGCATGCCAGCTTCGATCCCGTTCGTGTGCGCCAGTGCCTGACAAACCTGATGTCGAACGCCGTCAAGTTCACCCGCGAGGGCGAGGTGGCGATCACCGCCTGGGCGGAACCGGCGGTGCCGGGCCTGCGCCTGGGCGAAGGCGCGGAAGCCATCGTGAAGGTGGAAGTGCGCGACACCGGTATCGGCATGGACGAAGCGACGCTGGATCGCCTGTTCAAGACCTTCAGCCAGGCCGACGGCTCGACCACCCGAAATTTCGGCGGCACCGGTCTCGGCCTTGCCATCTCGCGGCGTCTGGCGCGGATGATGGGCGGTGACATCACCGCAGCGAGCACCCCCGCAGAGGGCTCCGTCTTTACACTGACCTTTACCGCAATCGTCGAGGCGGCGGCGAGCGACCCCGACGAGACACAAGCGGAACCTGACGCCGCCGCCAACAAGTCCCTGCGGGTGCTCGTCGTCGACGATATCGCCGTCAACCGGCAGGTCGTGCGTGTCTTCATCGAGCCAGCAGGCTATAACGTGACCGAGGCCGGCGACGGCGCCGCAGCGTTGGAGTGCCTCGCCAGCGACAGTTTCGATGCCGTGCTGCTCGACATCCACATGCCTGTAATGGACGGCTATGAGACCATTTCCCGCATCCGCGCCAGCGGTGCGCCCTGGGCCGATATCCCCGTCATCGCGCTGACCGCCGATGCCATGGCCGGGGACCGCGAAAAGCTGCTCGCACGGGGCATGGATGCCTATGTCAGCAAGCCGATAGACCGGCGCGACCTGCTTCGCCAGCTAGCGGCGATGCAAATGAAACAACCCGAGCGCAGGCTCACCGGGACCATCGCCTGAGACCCGGCCGGTCTCCGCCGCCCCGGACATTGCCCCCTCGACATTATCGGGCCAGCCGTCTACTCCCTGAGCGCACCAGAAAACAAGCTCAACAGGGAGTAACCCCATGCGTCCATCAGGCCGGTCCTTCAACGAAATGCGCGACGTCACGCTGGAACCCGGCTATGCCAAGCACGCCGAGGGCTCCTGTCTCGTCAAGTTCGGCGACACGCATGTTCTGTGCACGGCGACATGGGATGAAACGACCCCGCCATGGATGCGCGGCGAGGGCAAGGGCTGGGTCACCGCCGAATATGGCATGCTGCCGCGCTCGACCCATTCACGCATGAAGCGGGAGGCCAAGAACATCTCCCAGTCCGGCCGCACCCAGGAAATCCAGCGCCTGATCGGGCGCTCCTTGCGCGCCGTCGTCGACATGAAGAAGCTCGGCGAACGCCAGATCCTCGTCGATTGCGACGTCATCCAGGCCGATGGCGGCACCCGCACCGCCTCGATCACCGGCGCCTATGTGGCGCTGAAACAATGCCTCGACTGGGGGGTTACCCAGGGCATCATCAAGCAAAGCCCGCTGGTCGATTCCGTCGCCGCCATCTCCTGCGGCCTCGTCAATGGCGCGCCCGTCACCGACCTCGACTATGCCGAGGATTCCACCTGCCAGGCGGATGCCAATTTCGTCCTCACCGGCAAGGGCGGCATCGTCGAGATCCAGGGCACGGCGGAAGGCGACCCGTTCTCCGAGGAGCAGTTCACCGCGCTTCTGACCCTGGCCAAGAATGCCTGCATCGAGCTGAAGGCCAAGCAGGACGCGGCGCTGTAGTCCTTCAGCCTCGCCCCCTATCACAGGACCGGCAATCTGCGTTAATGTGGCCAATCAACAAGCCAGCAGGAATAGCCGGTGACGGAAGAACAGGGATCACACGCATCACCCCCAGCAGAAAAGAGCGCGCGCGAGCATCGCCGCGACGCGCGGCTGGAGAAATATCAGCGCCAGCACACCCATATCGTCGACGTCCTGATCCGCGAGCGGGCCGAGAAACTGTCGCGCTCGAAACTGTGGCCGCTCTATCGGCTCGCGCTTAACCAGCTGCTCGACTATCCCCGCGCCGTGCGCATGGTGAACGAGGCGGGCGACTACCGTGCCCGCGACGCCTTCGATTATGTCAGCGAGAAGCTCGCCCTGAAGCTCGACATCACCGGGCTGGAGCATGTGCCGCGCGACGGCACGTGCATGATCGCGCTGAACCACCCGACCGGCATTGCCGACGGCATCGCCGTCTATGATGCGCTCAAGGGCGTGCGGCCGGACGTTGCCTTCTTCGCCAATGCCGACGCGATCCGCCTCAACCAGAACCTGATCGACATGCTGATTCCGGTCGAATGGGTCGAGAAGAAGAAGACCCGCGCCAAGTCACGCGAGACGCTGAAGGCCACGACCGAAGCCTTCCGGCAGGAACGGGCCATCGTCATCTTCCCGTCAGGGCGCCTTGCCTATATGGACGAGAACAAGCGGCTGCAGGAACAGCCCTGGATGAGCAGCGTCTCGACCCTGCCGAAAAAATATCAGTGTCCGGTCATTCCCGCGCATCTGACCTCGCGCAATTCATGGCTCTATTACTGGTTCTGGCGGGTCAATACAGAGCTGCGCGACATGACGCTGTTTCACGAGCTGCTGAACAAGAAGGGGCAGACCTATCGCATGGTCATCGGCAAACCGATCATGCCGGACCAGCTGCCGGAGAATAACGAAGAGGCGGCGGCGTTGTTGCGCGCCTATGTCAGCGGTCCGCTGGTAGAAGGGATGAGCTGGGATACATTCCGTAACCGGCAATAAAAAGGCCGGAAACGATCCCGGCCTTTTCTGTCTTCAGTCGAGGGATGTATCAATTGCCGGCATCCCAGACGGTGGCAGAGGAGCCGCCCTGCCCGCCATATCCCTCGGTCGCGAGGATCTGATAGCCCATGCCATAGAGGGTCACATAGTTCTGCCACTCGTTCCAGTGGGTGGCGAAATTGATGGTGGTGTTCTGGCCCTGCTGGACGGGATAACGGCGCACGCTCCACACCTGCGAGAAGCTCCTGTCACCATTGCCGTTGCAGCCCTGCGGCGCGTTGCTGCGATAGGCCGTGTAGAAATCATACCAGACATCGCCGATATAACGCCCGCCCCGCCATTGCGCATTCGAGCCGATGGTGAACTCGTCCGGGCGCGGACCGGTCCAGCTCTCGATGATATAATATTCGACCAGCTGGTTCTGGCTGACAGTGCCGCAGGACCAGCCATAGGGGCCAAACCAGGACCGGCCGGACGACGAGTTGAGATAGCCGAGATTGTAGCCGATATTTCGGTTGACCTGGCCCGATTGCCAGCCCTTGCCGCCGACGAAATCGCCCGTGCTGCCGACATTCCAGTCGGCCTGGTAGTAGCCGCCGCCATATTGCGTCGTCATGTTCAGGCATGCCGTACCCTGATCGTGATACTGGGAATACCAGTAGCCGACCGTGCCGGAATTGTAATTGTCGCACGCCGATACAGTCTGGGCACTGGCACCGGACATGCCACCCAGCCAGATGGCCATCGGCACCGCGACCGCCATCAGGATCCTTGTCAGAGATCTTTTCATTTTTCACTCCCTTGTTTTTATGGTTCGTATACGCAGTGAATGCCGCGCATACTGGAAAACTGTTTGCGCTAACAAACAGCCTGTCAACCGTAGACGGAGTGTTACATACGTTTGCTGCGCCGCACCCTTCGCGCAACCACCGTGGCTGAGGGCAGCAAACCCGTTCTCTTTATTGGTGTATTTCGACGAGAGAAAAATTCCGGCGCGGGAGAAAAAAATTTTTTCCCGCAGAAAGTGCCAAGGCACTATCACAGCATATCCACCGTGATAACAGTCAGTACAAAACGTAAATCTGACTTGACACCGGTGACATGATTCAGCCTTTCATGTCACCGATCAATGGATGCCAACCGCTACACTCAGTCCCGGGTGATGGTGCCGCCGCCGATGATTGACCTGTCGATTTCCGGCTCGCCGCGATAGGTGATCGTACCGCCACCGATAATGGCGACGTCCAGCGTTTTCTCCGCGGTCACCATGATCTCACCGCCGCCGGTGATCGCGATCTCGACGTCGTCAGCCGGCGCGCCGAAGGCATCAATGACCCCGCCGCCGGTAATGACGATGGCCAGTTCATCGACCTTGTCGAAACTGTCCTTGACCTCGATCTCGCCGCCGCCGGCGATGACGATCGCCTCGAGGCGCGCCGTCGTGACCTCGACCTCGAGTTTGGTGTTGCGCGGGCAGGGTTTTTTACAGCTGATCGACAGCGAGCCGTCATCGACCTCGATCTTCATCGCCTCGCCGCCCTCGATGATGCGCACCGACGATGTCTCGCCGCGGCGAATGGTGATGTCGCCGCCCCCGGCCAGCACGACGCCGGTGAACGGCGCGGTCTCAACGACCTGACCGTTCTCATAGGATGGTTCGGCAGCAAAGGCGGAGGAGGTTGAATAGGTGAAGAAGGCAACGCCGGCCGCAACGGACAGGCACAGCGATCCAAGCGTGGATGCTCTCATGGAAATCCTCGTTCGTGTCGCGCCCTCGACGGAGCGAATGTGGGGTATGATGACGGAGAAGTAAAGAGGCCGGGCGTTGATCCCTACCCGTCTCTCCCATAGGTCATCTGCATGAAGACGTCTTCGAGGTCGGCCTCGACGGTGGACAGGTCCTTCACATGGATGCCGGCGGCGTTGATCGCGTTGAGAATGTCGGCGACCCGGGTCTGGCTCGGCTTGTAGGTGACGTACAGCGCGCCATCCTCGCGGATTTCCGCGCCGCACAGATCGCCCAGTTCCGGCACATTTTCCAGCGGCTCGTCCGGCACGATCATCAGCATTTTCCGGTCGAGCGAGGCGATCAGCTCGTGCTTGGGCTGGCTCGTCACCACATTGCCCTGGTGGATGATGGCGATGGTGTCGCACAGCTCCTGCGCTTCCTCGAGATAATGGGTCGTCAGGATCACCGTCACGCCCTGCTCATGCAGTTCCAGCACCTGTTCCCACATCTGCTTGCGCAGCTCGATGTCGACGCCGGCGGTCGGCTCGTCGAGGATCAGCACGGGCGGCGAATGCACCATGGCTTTCGCGACCAGCAGGCGGCGCTTCATCCCGCCGGACAGCATGCGCACATAGGCGTGGGCCTTGTCCTCCAGCCCGAGCCTTTTCAGGATTTCCATCGAGCGGCGCTCAGCCTTCGGCACGCCATAAAGCCCGGCCTGGATTTCCAGCCCTTCGAGCGGGGTGAAGAACACGTCGGCGTTGATTTCCTGGGGCACGACGCCGATGGAGGCCCGTGCCATGCGCGGGTTCTTGTCGATGTCGAAGCCCCAGATCGAGGCGCTGCCCCCGGTCTTGTTGACGAGGCCGGCGAGGATGTTGATCAGCGTCGACTTGCCCGCGCCATTGGGGCCGAGCAGCCCGAAGATCGAGCCGCGCGGCACCAGCAGGTCGACGCCGTTCAGCGCCTCTTTGGGCGGGGATTTCTTGGTGCCGGCATAGGTCTTCTTCAGGCCGCGCACCTCGATCGCCCATTCGGTATCTTTGGCAGATGCCTGCTCCAGCGGTGCGCCCTGTCCGTCAGCCATGATTGGTTCCTGTCTGTCGCGCGTTATCTGTGTTGTGTGCCTGCATATCGGCCCGCACCCCCGCTCGCGTCAAGGAGGGCGTCAGGGCCGGGCGAGAATAAGCCCTTGACGAGGCGGGCCATAAATAGTCATTCACTGACCGATATAGCGCATTCAGGAGACCCGTCATCATGGCCGCAACCCCTGTCGTCACGGTTGAAGACATTCTGGAGAAACTCGGCCCGGTGCCGGAAGTGGTCTATGTTTCCGCTACCCGGGTGATGTGCAATGGCGGCGGCGCCGCGCTGGGCCATCCGAAGGTCTGGTACACGATCGGCGATGACGGCTTTGCCGAATGCGGCTATTGCGACCGCGCTTTCGTCTATGCGCCGGACAAGGCGTGAGCGCCCGGACACGCCGGGCAACACCATAATTTCATTTGATGGGGCTTCCCGGTAGTCGTAGAATATCACCGTCACTCAACGGGGATATTTCACGTGAAAACCGGTTTCTTACTTGCGGCAGCGAGCCTGCTGTTCCTTTCTGCCTGCGCCTCCAGCTATCAGGAGGTGGCGATGTCCGAGCCGGGCGCGGCCCTGACCATTCACCGAAGCGAAGGGGGCGGTCTTGTGAAAGATGCCCCGATGCAGAACTTCCAGATCGTCGACAACGATCAGTGCGAAAACGTACAAAAGCTGGCCGGCTTCTCGTTCGACAGGGATTACGCCGCTACACGGCGCATCGCCGCCGGCAAGCCGATCTCGTTTCTTGCCCATTCTGCAGAAAGTTACACCGGTGGCGATCTCGGCTTCGGGCCGATAGTCGCCTTCAATTATTGCTGGTCGCTCGCGACCTTCACGCCGGTGGATGGCCGCAGCTATGTCATGCGCCACATCGGAGATCCGGCACGGCCGGACAGCTGCACCTTTGTCGTTGTCGACGAGACCACTGGTGAAGCCCCTGCGGATCTGGAAATCCGCCAGCAATTCGCCTGCCCCGACAAGTAAGCGTCAAGATCTGTCGACCACGGCTCAGACCAGCAGCGTGCAATAACGCCGGTGACATCTTATCTCTTCTGTAGAGGGTCCTGCAGAAGAGGAGATTGCTCATGTGGTTATGGCTTTTGTGGTGGTGCGTCGACGACCATCTGGCAGCGGCGCTGGAGACACCGGGCCTCGGCGAATTGCCGATCTGGGTACCGCTGATCCTGTCGCTTGCCTTCGCGTTTACGCTCGATTCCACGATGAAAAAGAACAGGTCAGCATAGCCTGCGCCTTGGCTGACCTACCGCGCCCGCAAAATCTCGTCGCGCACACTGCCCGGCGTGCGGGCGTGATAGCGCTGCATGAAATAGATCACGATGACGATCCAGAACCCCAGCAGGCCGAAGAAGTAGAAGAACCCGCCGAGATCTTCGAGGTAATACATCGTTGCCTCCGGCGGAACTTCCGCGAAGACCCGGGTCTGGCCGGCATCGTCGATGAAGATATTGGTGCCCTCCATGTCATCGGGCGGCACGAACACATGCTCGGTCAGCAGGTAATCGCCGCCGGTCAGCAGCGCGAGAAAGACGGGGGTGCCGAGCAGGAAGGCGATCAGCACGGCGACGGCATAGCCGGGAAAGCGCGGCATCTCCACCCGTGCATAAATCTCCGCAAAACCGTTCCGGTCAAGGCCGTCGAGCAACGCCGGCTCGGCCCGCTCCAGCCGTTCATATTCGGCCACGGCGCCTTCGGCGAGATCGGCATCGATGCGCCGCTTCCAGACATAGTATGCGCCATAGGCTGCTGCGCTGAGCAGGATGATCGTGGCAAGGAAAGCTATCACGTGAGGTTTGTCCGTTAATCGTTCCGCCCGCCCTCTTGCCGCGCAGAGGGTGCGGGGTCAAGGGGCAGATCCTGCGGCGCCGCCCCGGCACGCGCCTTGTCGAGCGCCGCGCCAAGGGCATCGGCCAGTTCGCCGCGCTCGGCCGGGGACAGGAAGGCGCCGAGCACCAGCCGCCGCCCGCCGCTTGCCAGGACGAGCTGGCTTTCATGGCGCACCGGCCGGTCGATCGACAGCCGCGTCCAGAAGGGCTGCAGCCGCCACCGCGTCTCATGGCCCGACGGCAGAACCCGTGAGATCCACAGATCGTCGCCGGTCAGCATCACCCGTTCATGCAGGCGGCCCTGGCGATAGGAAATCCGGAAGGCGATATAGACGGCAAGCACATCGAGCCCGGCAAAGACCATCACCGGCCATGCCCCGAGCACCGTGTAAAAGATGGCCGAGAACACGTTTACGGCGATCACCACTGCCATCAGCGCAATGAACCCGCCATTGGGCAGGGAGCGGTTGGGATAGAGCAGCGCGTTGAACAGGAGGCCGTCATCGCCGTCCTCCGGCCCTGTTTCCGGTGCGGCCAGCGCCCGGCCCCTGGCGACCGGTGCCATGTCCTCGATGACGTGACTTTGTACCATGATCCGATAATAAAGGGCCGACCACGCCCCCGGCAAACCAAATTCCGGTAAGGTGACAATTTCGCGCGGGCCGCATGGCGGGGCCCGGATCAGGGAGGACCGATGCCAAGGAACATGACGCGCGCGGCGATCGCCGATTTTTTTCAGCGCCTTAGCGTGCACATGCCGGCGCCGAAGACGGAGCTGGACTATACCAGCCCCTATACCCTCCTCGTCGCCGTCACCCTGTCGGCGCAGGCGACGGATGTCGGCGTCAACAAGGCGACAAGGCGCCTGTTCCCGGTCGCTGACACGCCGGAAAAGATGGTCCGGCTGGGCGAGAAAAGACTGGGCGAGTATATCCGCACCATCGGCCTTTGGCGAAATAAAGCAAAGAACGTCATCGCCCTGTCGCAGATCCTGCTTGATGTGCATGACGGCGAAGTGCCCGGAACCCGCGACGAACTGGAAAAACTGCCCGGCGTCGGCCGCAAGACCGCGAATGTCGTCTGCAATGTCGCCTTCGGTCAGCCGACCATCGCCGTCGATACCCATATTTTCCGCGTGTCGAACCGCACCGGCCTTGCCCGCGGCAAGGACGTCGTGAAGGTCGAGGAAAGGCTGGAAAAGGTCACGCCGGCAGAATACCTCCAGCATGCCCATCACTGGCTGATCCTGCATGGCCGCTATGTCTGCAAGGCGCGAACGCCGGAATGCTGGCGCTGCGAAGTCGCCGATTTGTGCCTGTTTACCCCCAAAACACCTGAAGGCGGCTTCCCCAAAAAGAAGAACCCTGTCAGAAAGAGTAAACGCACACTCCGCTCGAAACCGCCGCTGAAAAGCGCCCGGAAATAGACTGAAAGAGCCGGGGCCGCAAAACTGCGGCAGGCAAAGAGACGTGCAAGGGGACCTGATATGAGTGAGACACGCCAGATAGACCTGATCGACCGGCTGATCGTGCCGCTCGACGTGCCATCGCCGGAAGAGGCCGAGACGACGGTTGCCTTGCTCGGCGACCATGCCCGGTTCTACAAGATCGGCCACCAGTTGCTGCCGATCGGCGGTGCGGGCCTTGCCCGCCGCCTGTCGAACCGCGGCAAGAAAGTCTTTCTCGACTTCAAGTTTCTCGATATCGGCGCCACCGTCGAGAAAGGCGTCGCCAGCGCGGTCAAGCTGCAGGGCGATTTCATCACCATCCATTCCGACCGCGATGCCCTGAAGGGCGCCGTCGCCGGGCGCGGCGATGATCCGCGGCTGAAAATCCTCGCCGTCACCGTGCTGACCAGCTGGGACCAGCAGACAATCATCGACAACGGCATGAACATGTCCGTGCACGATCTGGTCCTTTTCCGCACCGAGCTGGCAGCGGAGAACGGCGCTGACGGCGTTGTCGCCTCGGCCCAGGAGGCGGCATCGATCCGCGCCCGCTTCGGCAACGATCTTGCCATCGTCACGCCAGGCGTCAGGCCGCGCGGCGCCTCATCCAATGACCAGAAACGCATCGTCACCCCGGCAGAGGCGATCCGTGCCGGCTCCGATCATCTCGTCATCGGCCGGCCGATCCTCAACGCCCCGAACCCGTCGGTCGCAGTCAAGGACATCATGGACGAGATGGAAGAAGCGCTTGCGGACGACAAGGGCGTGTAGACTGGGGCGTGTAGACTGGGGCGTGTAGGCTGGGGCTGCTATTCCGCAAGCTCGTTATCCGCCTCCTGTGCGGCAAAGAAATCGGCATATTTTTCGCGATAGCGCTCATCGGTATACCAGTCGCCCCGATACCGCCTGATACGGGATGGACCCGTATTTTCGACATACATGATCGCATCATCCAGCCAAAGCTCTGCAACCCGCTTGCGGTACGCTGAATAATCCACCACGCATTCGCGCAAGGCACGCTCATAAGCAAAATCGGCGGCATACTGCTTGCGGCCGTTCAGCCAGATGATCGGCAGAAGCACGAGTTCGTAGGTTTCATCCGTGCGCAACACGATATCGTAGGCGCGTTGTGACCGGGGACCGGTGCGGATGTCATCGCGCGCTTGCGCCAGCAGTCCTTCCACCTGGGGCGGCAAGGCAGGCTTCTCATAGCTATACGCGCCATCATTGAAAAACAGCTCACGCGGCGGCACGAGGATCGGCCCGACGGTATCGAGGAGCCGGCCCGCCTGGCTATGCGGATAATACCAGCCATACTGGCCGGTCACATGCGCCGCCATGCCAAGGAACAATCCCAGCTGAAACAGGAACGACACCATGTGCCGGCCCGGGCGCCGTTGGCCGGCATAGGACACGACGAGAACCACCCCGGACAGGACGACGATCCAGATCATCAGCTGCAGATAGCTGGTACCGGACGGCCAGCCGCCAACCCAGAACAGATCGTAATTGCAATAGGGCATCATGATGATCATCAGGATGTTCAGGATCCAGTAGAGCCCGAACAGCAGCCACAGGAAGATCGAAAACGGCGCAAACCCGATGAGCCCGGCAATGAGTCCGCCTTGCTCCCGTCGCTTTCTGTGCCGCTTCGTCAGTGCCCTGTACAGCATACCACCCTCGCGTGCAGCCTACCCGCCCGTCCCGTCGCGGTCCAGTCCAGTCCAGTCCAAACACATGCTTGCACCGCGCCCAGCCACAGCATACCATCTCTCAAAACTAGGGGATTAGTATTCATGACAATCAAGTCTTTCCTTCTTGGCGCCGCCGCGGCGGCTGCCGTGGTCGCGCCCGCCCTCACGCCCGCCCTGGCCGACGAAGATGTCGACGCCTTCATCTCGGCGCTCGCCATCGCACCCGAAAGCCCGGAAGCCCTGACCCAGCGCTGCGATGCTGCGGTCGAAAAGATTGGCCAGATGAAGACGGCGCTCGAAGACAGCACCGACGCGCCGGGCCTGGGCACGACGCTTGCCGGTTTCGACGAGCTTTACCTGATGACGGTCAGCGCCTTCCTCGAGGGCTATTTGCTGTCGGAAACCCATCCGGATGCGGATATGCGCGATGCCGGCGCCATGTGCCTGCAGAAGACCTATAATTTCTACAGCGGCCTGTCCCTGTCGCGTCCGATCTATGAGCAGCTCTCGGCCATCGACCTGACCGACGCCAGCGAAGAGCAGCGCTATCTGGTCGAGAAGCAGCTCACCCAGTTCCGCAAGGGCGGGGTGACGCTCGATGAGGAAGGCCGCGCCGCAGTCGAAGCCCTGCAGAACGAGCTGAACGATCTCTCGCTCAAGCATTCACAGAACATCCGCGACGAGGATGCCGTGGTGAAGGCCCTGCCGGACCAGCTTGCCGGCCTGCCGCAGGACTATATCGACAATCACCCTGTGGGCGAGGATGGCGCGGTCACGATCACCATGGCCTATCCCGATGTCTCCCCTGTCTTTACCTATGCGGAGGATGAAAGCCTGCGCAGGGAAGTCTCCCGCGTCTTCGCCAATCGCGCATGGCCGGAACAGACAGAGGTCTTCCGCGCCATGCTGGAAAAGCGCTACGAGCTGGCGCAGCTGCTGGGTTATGACACCTATGCCCATTTCGATCTTGACGGCCGCATGATCGAGACGCCGGAACGCGCCCGCGAGTTCATCGACTCGCTGTCCGCCGTCGCCCGTCCCGCATCGGTGAAATATCACGACCGCCTGCTGGCGCGCCTGCAGCAGGATGAGCCGGAAGCGGAGCAGGTCCCCGGCTGGTCGGCGAGCTATTATGGTGAGCTTGTGCGCCAGGAGGACTACGCCCTCGACAGCCAGGAAGTGCGCCAGTATTTCGCCTTCGACAATGTCCAGGAGGGCATGTTCACCCTGATAGAAGACCTGTTCGGCGTCGAGATCACGCCGTGGGCGACGGAAACCTGGCATGACAGCGTCAATGCCTATGAAATGCACGATTCCGATGGCACGCTGATCGGGAAATTCTATCTCGACCTGCATCCGCGCGAGGGCAAGTTCTCACACGCCGCGATGTTCCCGCTGCGTGTCGGCCTGACCGATCGCTCCGTCCCCGTCGGCACGCTGGTCACCAACTTCCCCGCCGGCGACCATTCCACCGGCCTGATGGAACACGGCCAGGTCGAGACCTTCCTGCACGAGTTCGGCCACCTCATTCACTGGCTGTTCTCCGGCAATCTCGACTATGCCATGCAGAACTTCTCGGAAATCGAGAGCGACTTCACCGAGGCTCCCTCGACCATGCTTGAGGAATGGGTCTGGGATTACGACAATCTGAAACAGTTCGCCGTCAATGCCGAAGGCGAGGTGCTGCCGAAAGAGCTGTTCGACAAGATGGTCGCCGCCCGCCTGTTCGGGCAGGGCTCCGGCGTCATGAGCCAGCTTGCCTATTCCGATATTTCCCTGAGCTATTACGATCAGTCCCCGGAGGGCATGGATCTCGACGCCGTGTTCAGCGACACCTTCGCGACCTATTCGCCGTTCGAGCAGATGGAGGGCACCCATAACTGGGCGTCCTTTGGCCATCTCGATGGCTATGGCGCGGCCTATTACACCTATCAGTGGTCGACCGCCATCGCGCTCGATATCTTCTCAGCCTTCGAGGCCAACGGCCTGCGCGATCCGGAAACTGCGGCGCGCTATCGCACCCTCGTGCTGGCACCGGGCGGCAAGGCCTCGGCCAACGACCTGCTGGAAGATTTCCTCGGCCGCGAGTTTTCCGTCGAGGCCTATGAAAAGCGCCTGATGGAAGAAGAATGATTGCTGCCTGACAGCAGTAATGAACAGGCCCGCCAGAGAAATCCGGCGGGCCCATTTATATCCGATCCGGTGAGCCGGTTTACATCCGCTCGACGACGCCGCAGGCGATGCGGTCACCGGCGGCACCGCTCGGCTGGGACTGGTAATCGTCCGGCCCCGAATGAATCATGACCGCAGAGCCGTCATCGTCGAACAGCGTGCCGGTCGCGCCATCCTCCAGCGAGATATTCGCGTTCAGCACTTCCGTTACCAGCGTGCCATCTTCGCTGACGAAAATGTTCGGCATGTCACCGGCATGCATCCCGCCGTCGACCAGCGCGCCGTGTTCATTGCTGCGCGGGGCGTAATGGCCACCGGCAGCGCCGAAATCTGGCGAGCAGGAGCCGGTCTCGTGAATATGGAAGCCGTGTTCGCCAGCGGGGACATTCATCAGCCCGGCGCGGATCAGAACGCCATTGGGCGTCTGGGTGAAGCTGACCGTGCCAACCTCGTTGCCGTCAGGGTCCATCAACACGGCCCGAGCCTCGGCCGGGCCTTCATCGGTCATGTCCGTCTCGCCCGGATCGGCGCGGCGCGCCTGGTCGGCCGTCATCGTGCTGTCGCTCGCCGCATCGACCTCGCGGTTGTCCTCGACGGTCTGGTCCTCGACCGTCTGGCCGGCGCAGGCGGCGGAGCCGGCGGCAATGATGCTCGCGGCTATCGCGGCAGTGATGGATTTAAACATATGGTCCTCCGGGGATTGCAGGTCTCTTCAAGGGTGAACGCAAGGGTATCGCGTCGGGTTCCACTCATTTGTCCTCGCTCCGCCCGTCAGGTGGCCTCGCGGGGGTACGCTTGACCGCCCTGCTTGACCCGTATGACTGCGCCCGACACAGTACGCCGCAACAGGAGAACCAGACATGACCCGCACCCTTATCGCCCTGACGGCCACCAGCCTGATGGCCCTGACCACAGCGACCGCACAGACGACCGCGCTGACCGGCGCCACGGTCCTTGACGGCACCGGCGGTCCGGCGATCGAGGGCGGCACGGTGATCGTCGAGGATGGCCGCCTCGCCTGCGTCGGCGCCGCCGAAGCCTGCCCCGTGCCGGAGGGCGCGACGGTGACGGATGTGAGCGGCCATTTCATCACCCCGGGGCTTGTCGATGCCCATGTCCATTTCGGCCAGACCGGCTGGCTTGACGGGCGGCCGGACAGCGGCGTTCTCGGCGATGTCTACGCTTACGACGAGACAATCGCCTCTGCCAAGGCGCATCCGGAGCGCTGGCACGAAGCCTATCTGTGCACCGGTATCACCGCCGTCTACGATGTCGGCGGGCAGGCCTGGACCGTGACGGGTGAGCATGCGACGGACACGGACCGGCCCGACCGCGTCCATGTGCGCGCCGCCGGACCGCTGACCACCCATGTCGAGAACAATGCCGGCTTCATGACCGGCGCTGTCGCCGACGAGGCGCTGTTCCTGCCGATGCAGGAAAACGCCGACATCGCCGGCAATATCGCCTTCCTGCAGGAGATCGGCGCCCACGCCATGAAGGTCTGGTATCTCGCGCCATCCGACGAAGATCGCGAGCGCCTCGATGCCTTGATGATGGCAGCGGGTGCCGCCGCCGATGACGCCGGCCTGCCGCTGATCGTCCACGCGACCTCCTTGCGCGAGGCAAAGATCGCGCTGCAGGCGGGCGCGGAAATGCTGGTCCATTCCGTCGACGACGCGCCGGTCGACGCGGAATTCCTGCGCCTGCTGACCGAAAACGACGTGGTCTACGCCCCGACCCTGCAGGCCGGGCGCAACTGGGCCCGGGCCCTTGCCAGTGTCGCGGTCGACAGCCCGGCGCCGATCGACGACCCGAACAACTGCGTCGATGCCGACATCCGTGCCCGGATCAACGATACCGGGTCGCTCAACGCGAACCTGCCGCCGCGCCTCGATTTCGGCTGGGCGATCAACCGGCTGGAAAATGCCGGGGCGGAGGTGCTGCAGATGCAGCAGAACCTGGTCGCCGTGCATGAAGCGGGTGGCCTCATCGCCACCGCCACGGACGCTGGCAACCCGATGACCCTGCACGGCCCCTCCATCTATGAGGAGATGGAGCTGATGGAGGCGGCGGGCATCGACCCGGCCGAGATCATCACCCTGTCGACCCGCAACGGCGCCATCGCCATGGGTCTGGAGGGCGAGACCGGCACGATCGAGGCGGGCAAGATTGCCGACCTCATCGTCCTTGCCGAAGACCCGCGCGAGAGCACCTCGGCGTTCCGCAGCCTGACCCATGTCATGCGCCTCGGCGTGCTGACGCCGCAGTCCGCGCTGCAGGTCCATGACGGCGAGTAGAACCGGCTGCTTACGGGTTGCTTTTGACAAGCCGGGGGCGGGATTGTAGACAGGGCGCAACCGGGCGGCATCAGCTGCCCGTTTGCATATCCACCTGACAGAAATCCGAGCCCCATGTCCGCCGATACCCAGCCTGAATGGCAGCGCCGCCGCACCTTCGCGATCATCGCGCACCCCGATGCCGGCAAGACCACGCTGACCGAGCGCCTGCTGCTGGAGCATGGCGCGATCCGCATGGCCGGCGACGTCAAGGCCCGGGGCGAGCGCCGCCGCACCCGCTCCGACTGGATGGAGATGGAGCAGAAGCGCGGCATCTCGGTCTCGTCCTCGGTCATGACCTTCGAATCCGACAAGGCAACCTTCAACCTTCTCGACACGCCGGGCCACGAGGATTTCTCCGAGGACACCTACCGTACCCTGACGGCTGTCGACAGCGCAATCATGGTCATCGACGCGGCCAAAGGCATCGAAAGCCAGACCCTGAAACTGCTCGAGGTCTGCCGCCTGCGCGATATCCCGATCATCACCTTCATCAACAAGATCGACCGCGAGGCGCGCGACGCCTTCGAACTGCTCGACGAGATCGAGGCTACCCTCGCCCTCGACCTGTCGCCGGTCACCTGGCCAGTCGGCATGGGGCCTGACTTCCAGGGCTGTTACGACCTTGTCCGAAACCGCTTCGATCCGTCGGCCCCGAGCGAGGATGGCACCAAGCGCCAGCTGGTCCAGTGCACCGGGCCGGACGATGAAAAACTCGACGCCATGGTCAAGGACTATGTGCTGGAGAAATTCCGCGAGGATGCAGCGCTGGCCGTCGAGGCCTACAAGCCGCTCGACCCGGAAGCCTATCGCCAGGGCCATATGAGCCCGGTCCTGTTCGGCAGTGCCCTGAAGAAACAGGGCGTCGCCAGCCTGTTGAACCTGGTCGAAACCATCGCCCCGGCACCGCGCCCGCAGCCGGCCGAACCGGAGACGGTCAGGCCGGAGGCGGATTATGTTTCCGGCTTCGTGTTCAAGGTCCAGGCAAACATGGACCCGAACCATCGCGACCGCGTCGCCTTCCTGCGGCTGTGCTCGGGCAATTTCAAGCGCGGCATGAAGCTGAAACACATGCGCACCGGCAAGCCGATGGCGATCCAGAACCCGATCTTCTTCTTCGCCCAGGAGCGCGAGATCACCGAGGAAGCGATGCCGGGCGACATTATCGGCATCCCCAATCACGGCACGCTGCGCGTCGGCGACACGCTGACCAGCGGCCCGGACCTGAAATTCACCGGCATCCCGTCCTTCGCGCCGGAGATATTGCGCCGTGTACGGCTTGATGACCCGCTGAAGGCCAAGCAGCTCAACAAGGCGCTGACCGATCTGGCCGAAGAAGGCGTGGTGCAGGTCTTCGCGCCGATGCTGGGTGCTGACCAGCTGATCGGCGTCGTCGGCCAGCTGCAGCTCGACGTCCTGACCTCCCGCCTCGGCACGGAGTACAAGATCGCCGCCGGCGTCGAGCCGAGCCGCTATCAGGCCGCCCGCTGGCTTATCTCCGACGACAAGGCGGCGCTGAAGAAATTCATCGAGAAGAACCGCGCCAACATGGCCGAGGACCGCGACGGCGCGCCGGTCTTTCTCGCCCCCGGCACCTGGGAAATTCAGTATGCGGCCAAGAATGCTCCCGAGATACGGTTCTCGGCGTCGCGCGAAGTGGCGTAAGCGCAAGGCAGGATTTCTATATTCTTGTCATCCCGGCCAAGCGCAGCACGAGCCGGGACCCATTTTCCAGAGATTGTGAGGCGGCTTGATGCAGCAGCGGCAAGGCCTCTGGAAAATGGGTCCCGGGTTGATGCTGACGCTCCCCCCGGGATGACAAGAGAGGCAGCATTGAGAGCACCGGCAACTTCCGCTGCGGCGTTGAGAAAATGAGGGGGTCCGTGTGTAGCGGCCATCGCCTCAATTAAAAATAAATGACTGGCATAGCTCTCGCTACACACGGCGGTGATCGATGCGGGGCCAAAGTGCATAGCTCTCCCGCCCGGGGGCGACCCCGGGTCACCGTTCCGGCGGACGATGCGAAGCTTGCGCACACCCTCTCATGCCACCGGAAACCTGACGCGATGATTGTCCGTGCAGGTTACACTTTCAACCATCGCCACCACCCGGTCCTCACCGGGCTTGGGGGAGAGAATAGACGGGTCCGGGGGCGCGGGGATAAGTATCGGCCAGACGGAAAAGCACCGGCGGGTTTTTTCGCGCCACACACTTTATGAGGGCATCATTTAGAGGCATACTCTTTCCCAACAGGAGAGAGAGATGACACCCGATACCACCAATATGGGCGAGCCTGTCAGGCTGGCCAGCGCCGCGGATATCGCAGCATTGCAATGGCGATCCTATCGGCAACGGCCCGTTGCCGTGGACCTGCCGGGTCTGGGCGAGAAAGACAGGCTCGCCTATTCGACCCGGCTCAACCGATTGATGGCGGAATGCGGCTGCAACGAGGGTGCGGTAGGCCTGTTGCTCGGGGCCGCCCTTGGCACGATAGCGGCCCTTCTCGCTGGCATGGGCTGGATTGCCGGGATTGCGGTGATCGTCGCGACCTCCATCGCCCTGTCCGGCCTGTTCAAATTCTCCAAGCTGTCCATGGCAAAGGCCCATTTCTTCAGCACGCTGGAGGAATTGCAGGCATTGGCAAATGATGGCGACAAGCCGCCGAAGCCCGCCGCCGGGATGACCGGTCGCGATTCCGCCATGGAGGCCGGGAATGGCTGATCCCTGCCTGAAACAAAAACTCTCCAACCAGAAGCGCTGTGTCGAATACCGCGAGGACAGCTATCGCCAATGCGCCGAAACCGGCACGCGCGAAAGACGGGAATGCGCCGAATATGCCACCAATCGCCGGCGCGAATGCACGCAGCAGCGCGACGACGGCTATCGCCAGTGCAACAATTGGGAGGAAGAGCGCAAGAAGACCTGCAGTAACCTGCACCCGCTTTTCGCCTGGGTCTGCATTGGCTGGACATGGGTGACGACGCGCACCTGCAAGGGCTGGAACTGGGTCTCCAACATGGTTTGCGTCGCCTGGACCACCATCGAAGAGACGTTCTGCAAGACGTGGTCGACGGTCATCGAAACGTTCTGCAAGGCCTATGAATGGGTCAGCTCGACCACCTGCGTGGCGTGGGAGGAAGTGCGCCACCGCGCCTGTCAGCTGGGTGAAATCCTCGACCGACTGATCCCCGATCTCGGCATTTCCGGCAGCGTGTTGTTACCGTTCCTGCCCCGGGGCTGGCTCGACCCGGTCAGCGGGCTCTATGAGGCCGCGATCAACCTCATCGGCACCGTGCTGCATGCGATTGCGGAAACCATCGATTCCACGGTCGGCGTTCTGGTCGATGCGATCGCCTGGCTCGTCTCCATGGTCACGCTGATACCGGTCCTCGGCCCGGCAGTCGCCATCGTGGTGAATTTCCTCAATATGCTTGTCTTTACCGTCATTGGCATGATCGTGGAGCTGCCGTTTGCCCTGTTCGGCGCGCGGCCTGAAAAGAAGCTGCGGGTCTGCCTCCTGTTGCCAGAATATATGGATACGCCGATGGCGCGCACGCAGATCATCGACCAGCTGGATCAAGCCTGCCGTCTCTTCTGGGCGGAGGCCCGTGTACGGATCGTTCCGGCACAATATTTCCAGTACCGCCGGGCCGGCAGGAATGCGCCGGAGACCCCGGACAACTCATGGATCAATGTCGTGCCCTATACCGACCGGAACCATCCCCAGGCAGGTTTCCTGCGCGATGTGCCCTGCCCCGGTGGCGACGGATCGGTGCAGGAATTCGCGAGCCGCCTGTTCCTCAAGGCGCACATGTTCCAGTATCTTGTCAAGGCGGGTTGCCTGCGCGGGTTCTACCGGTCGATCATCGGACCGGGCCCCTCGATAAAGATCATCATCGTCGAGAATCACGACGATCTCGGCACGGGCAATAACGATGCGCTCGGCTGCGCCCTTGGAGCGTGGCTGCAACTGTATGCAACGGTCAACAATCCGGACCCGTCTGCACCGCCCATGACCGGCACGCCGGCAACAGCCAATGTCCATGGCGCGGCGCTGCCGCTTCCGAGCACCACAGCCCATGAGCTCGGCCATGTCTGCATGCTGTGGCATACGGCTCGGGGCATCAATAATCTGATGAGCCCCGGGCGTACCGGCAACGACCTGACGGACGCGCAGGTCTATTTGCTCCGGAGCTGTCGCGCGACCTATTATTTCTGAGGATCATGCGTACACGGAAAATACCGCCATCGGGATAACAAGGGAGGATGGATCGCGCGCATCCCTGTTTCTCCGGAGAGGATTTGTCAAGGATGCAACCGCTTCGCGGCGCGCCTCCGGCGACAGGGCGGCGCTGAAGAAGGTCATCGAGAAGAACCGCGCCAACATGGCCGAGGACCGCGACGGCGCGCCTGTCTTACTCGCCCCCGCCGCCTGGGACATTCAGTACACGGCGCAGAACGCCCCGGAGATCCGGTTCTCGGCATCGCGGGAAGTGGCGTAGGCTCACGGCAGGATCTCTATATTCTTGTCATCCCGGCCAAGCGCAGCGCGAGCCGGGACCCATTTTCCAGAGGCCTTGCCGCTGCTGTATCAAGCCGCCTCACCGCCTCTGGAAAATGGGTCCCGGGTTGATGCTGGCGCATCCCCCGGGATGACAAGAGAGGATAGATCGTACGCACACGCCCTGTTTCACCGGACAGGAGAAGGCCCTACCCCTTCTCGAACGGGTTCAGCTTTTTCAGGAACAGCTGGAAGCCGCCGCGGTTTTCTTTCCGCGCCAGTTCTTCCTCGTTGATCAGGAAGGTCGTCTGGATGACATAGCGCTCGCCCTGGAAGGGCGGGTGGCCGTGCCATGACGTGTCGGAGCGCGCAAACGCGAAGACATTGCCGGCGAGCGGCGAGACTTCCTCGGCAAAATCGTCCATGCTGTCCTCACCATTCAGGGCACGGATCGCCCCGCCGGCGGCATTGTTCCAGCCCTCGTTGAGATAGATCAGCATGGTGCAGATTTTCGAGACCGAGTCATTATGCACGCGGCCGTCACCCAGCTTTGAATGCTTGCGCACGGTGATCATGCGCGGCTTGTCGCGCAGCTCCAGCCCGAGCTTGTCGGAGAGGATGTCGGCGAGTTCCGGCGATTGCAGGTCGGCGATCAGCTCGGCGAATTTACCCTTCGCCTCCAGCTGCGACAGCGGCAGATAGCCGGTCTTGTCGATCTTCGGATAATCGGCGCGGATCTCTGCGGCCTCATCCTCGCTCACCGCGCCCTCGGCGACGATGTATGTGAAGGGGGAGATGCGGGTGTCGGCGGCCCTCAGGGCATCAAAATTCAGCATGGTCGGCCTCTTGCCAAGTGTTCTATGCCCTTCCCATACCGCATCCACAGGCGGGCTGACAACTGAGCGCTGAACCGCGATAATGGCTGGACAAGCCCCGCGCCAGCGGCTTTGCTTGGGAACCCTCGACGATATGCCTGAACGGCCCCCTGAACGGACCTTATGGACAAGACGATCATCTGCATGAAATGGGGCACGCGCTATGGCCCCGAATATGTCAACCGGCTCTATGGCGCGGTGACGCGCAACATCACCGGGCCGCTGCGGTTCGTCTGTTTCACCGATGACCGCACCGGCCTGAATCAGGGCATCGAGATCCAGCCGCTGCCGCGCATCACCCTGCCGGAGCCCTATACCTGGACGCCGTGGCGCAAGATATCCTGCTGGCAGTATCCGCTGGCCGATCTGAGGGGCGATGTCATGTTTCTCGATATCGACCTGATCATCACCGGGCCTCTCGATGACCTCTTCGCCTATGCGCCGGGGGAATATTGCGTGATCGAGAACTGGACGCAGAAGACGCGCGGCCTCGGCAACACCTCGGCGTTCCGGTTTCCGGCGGGCAAGCATACCGGCCTGTTCGAGATCTTCGAGGCGAACCCCCGGAAGGTTCTGGAAGAGCATCGCACCGAGCAACATTACATCTCGAAATATATTCCCAACCAGCGCTTCTGGCCGGCGGAGTGGTGCGTGTCGTTCAAGCACGATCTGGTGCCGCCCTTCCCGTTCAACTGGTTCCGCGAGCCTGTATTGACGCCGGAGGCGCGCATCGTCGCCTTCACCGGCCGTCCGGACCCGGACGAAGCCGCCATCGGGGTGTGGCCGGCGCCGCTGCACAAGCGCTTTTACAAGCATGCCCTGCCCGCGACATGGGTCAATGAGCACTGGCGGGAATAGCCGTCCCTACAGGGCGTCAGTAGCGAAGGTGTCGCAGTCTTCCATCTCGCCGGTATCATAGCCGCGCTTGAACCAGTCCATGCGCTGGGCCGAGGTGCCATGGGTGAAACTGTCCGGCATCGGGCGCTGGCCGGCCTGGCGCTGCAGCGTGTCATCGCCGATGGCGTTTGCCGCCGCCAGCGCTTCCTCGATGTCGCCATCGTCAAGCCCGGCAAGCTCGTTCTCGTGATGGGCCCAGACCCCGGCGAGGCAGTCGGCCTGCAGCTCGACCCGCACCTGCAACTCGTTCTGGCCCGGGCCGGTCAGCCCCTGCTTGGCGCGCTGCACCTGCGACAGCGTGCCGGAGACGTTCTGGATATGGTGGCCGACCTCGTGGGCGACGACATAGGCCTGGGCGAAATCCCCCGGCGCGCCGAAGCGGCGCGACAGCTCGGTAAAAAACTCCGTGTCGAGATAAAGCGCGTTCGTCGCCGGGCAATAGAACGGCCCGACCGCCGAGGACGCATAGCCGCAGGCACCGGCACTGACTCCGCCGGCAAAGATATGCAGTTCCGGCTCCGGATAGGGGCCGCCGCGCCGCGTGAACTCGCCGTTCCAGACATCTTCGGTCGAGGCGAGGACGACGCACATGAACTGTTCGGTCTCGCTGCCGCTCTCGCACAGATCGGCCTGGCTCGTTGCGGATTGTTGCGGCGCATAGTCCTGCCCGCCGCCCGACAGCATTTGCAGCGGGTTGAGGCCGACCGCCTGCAGGGCGAAGAAGCCGACGACCAGGATCGCGATCCCGGCAAGCCCGAAGCGCGTCATGATCAGGCGCAGCAGCAGCATGATGATGACGCTGCTGCCGCCACCACCCCCAAGGCCACCAAGGGACTGGCGGCCCTCGCCCTTGCGGTTGACGACATTGCTGCTCTTGCGGCGGCCCGATCTGCGCATGAAAAATCCTCCCGGACCGACCGCCCTGAATTGGGGGGAGTGTCCGGGAGGATGTGAGCACGGGCCGTGCGGTTTTTCAATCAGGCAGTGGTTACTTCTGCCGATGGCATGGCGGGCGATGTCTTGCGGCGGCTGAACAGGAAGCCGGCGATCCCTAGCGGAATGAGGGTCCGCACTGCGAGGTCGGCTACCATGGCGGGGGTGAATTCCAGATCACCCAGATCGCCCATACTGTCCATCATCTCCATGAAGGCAGCGACGATGTCGCCGTTTTCGGATGCACCGGTCAGATAGGTCAGAACTGCGGCGAACAATGTGAAGTTATACCCTGTATGCAAGCCGGCGGCCGGAATCACCGAGCGACTGGCATAGGACACCGCGGCGAGCATGACACCGATCGATCCGACGGCACAGAATGTGTAGACAAGCCACCCAAGGCCGAGGAAGGCCCGATCGCCATGCAGGAGCATGAAAACGGCACTGGAAAAGATCACCGCAAGGACGAGGCCATGACGCCATGCCAGCGCGCTCATCAGCCAGCCACGGGCGAAAACTTCTTCGGCGGGTGCCTGTATGAGCAAGAAAATCAGCAGGCCAACCATCATGAATACATACTGGCCAGTCATGAGATTTTCAGCATTAAAGACGAACTCTGTTTCCTCTATGCCGGTGGGGGCGCCAAGAAGCGAGCCGGGAAGGGAAACGACGACGGCGAAAAGAATGCCGCCGAAAAATGCAAGCCAGAACTTGCCGCCATACAGGAAGCCGTTCAGGCCGGCCGACGCGAGCGATCGCTTCTCTATCTTGATCTTCATCAGCGACACGGCCATCAACCCGATGAACAGGCCAAACATCCCGCCAACGATCAGCGCCGCGACGACGCCAGCTGGCGGCTCTGCCGATTGCACAGGGTCCCAGCTCCCATTGAGCATGGCGATGGAGACGACGCCGATGGCAACCAGCGCGGCGCCCAGCGCCGCCAGCAGGAACAGCAGCGGCACCTGTACTATTGCCCACCACCAGGCAACCGGCTTTGCCCCCTCGGGCAGTGGTTCGTAGATATAGGACTTGCTCATGATTCCCTCCTTGAGCGTTGACGTCACTTTTTCTCTCCGTCGTCGGAGAAAATTTCCTCGATCTTCAGGTCGAACAGTCTGGCGATCTTGAACGCCAGCGGCAGCGACGGGTCGTAGCGGCCTTTTTCCAGTGCATTCACGGTCTGGCGGGAGACGCCCAGCTGCTTGGCGAGATCGCCCTGGCTCCAGCCCTGCCGGTCACGCAACTCGTTCAGGATATTGTCCATGCGTCAGATGCCCCCGCGGCGCTTGCCGAGATGCCATTTTCCGATCATCAGTGTCAGGATCGTGATGTAGTAGAACAGGTAGAAATGCCAGAACCGCGCCGCGCCAAGGCCGAGCACTTCTTCGCCCAGAGACCACAGCGTCACCGCCATGAACAGGATGACGCCGGCCAGCGCCGCCGGGCCGATGGCGATCCGGGTCCAGAATTCGTCGATCCGGTGAAAGCGGATGCATTCGATCACGATCCAGACAAGGGTGGCGAGAAACAGGCCATAGGCGCCGAGGGTGAAAAGCTCTGGCCTGGCCAGCGGACCGTCGCCCAAGGTCACCGGCACGGATGACCGGTCGATGAAATTCATCAGCACGATGCCATGGATCATGCTCGCCACGACGACGCGCAGGATGATGTTGCGCTGGACCGGGTCGGACATGTCGCCGAGCAGCATGTCGATATCGCTGGCATCGCCGCCGCTGTCGGCAGACGCGACCTTGCGGCGATAGCCCCAATACATGGCAGCGCCGCCGGCAAGGACCAGCGCCGCCCCGACGATAGGGAACCAGACCGAGCCCGGATCGTCATCGCTCGCCCAGCCGACGACCAGGCCGACACCGATACCGGCAACGAACATGCCGCCGATAATGGTCAGAAAGAAAGTCAATGTACGCATCTCGTGTATCCTGTCTTCTGTGCCGCTACTTCTTCTTTGGCGGCAGGCATTCGATGAGGAAGATAAGGGTGAGACAGATCCCAATGCCTCCATAAAAGCCGATATTGTCCTGCCACGTGCCGTTGACCAGATCGGCGACCAGAAACGCGGCAGCGAAAACCACGATGATGGCGAGGACGGCGCGGAATGCCGGATGACGCATGTAACGCTTCATCATTTCTTCCCCCTGCTGTCAGTCTTTCCCCTGTCGTCGGGCGGCATGATCTTCGCGCCGATGGCCATGGCGAGACAGAGCGACATCACCACATAGAACCAGAGATTTTCCAGCCCCTTGCCCGTGGCGATGTCGGTGACCAGAAAGACGACATAGAACAGGATCAGGATGATCGCCGCGATGGAGATGATATCGCGCCGCCAGTCGAACCGTCTCATGCCTGATCTCCGGCGTCGCGGCTGACGGCCCGCCGGGATGCGAGCCCGCACCAGCCGCCGATGGCAAGAACAGCCGCGGCTGCCAGCCCCCACAGGACCGCCCCCTGGACATTGCCATGGCTGAAGATCATCGCCAGCATGGCGCCAAAGGCATAGCCGCCGCCAAGGCCGAACAGGCAGGCGAGCACGAACAGGATCAAAGCACGGGACATATCTCTCTCCTTTGCAAACCGGGCGCCGCCACCAGGGCGGACGCCGGAAATCTCTTGTGTAAAGCGAGCTTTACGTGTAAAGATGCCTTTACAAGACGGGAGCAGGCCTGTCAAGCACCCTTTACAGGCCCCTCGACAAAAAAACCGCCCTGAGGCGGTTTTGGCAGTTCCATCGGTTTGTCGCGGCGTCTTTGTTGCAAGGATGCAGGCTTCATGACTTGTTCTTGAGCCGCGACTTCATCTTGCGGATGATCGCCGCCGTTTTGGACGGCCGCTGCTCTTCGCCAAAATCAGGACCTGCGACTGGCGTTGTCCGACACAAAGTCAGCCAGGCAATCCAAAGACTGATCAGCCCGATGACGACTGAGATGATCTGAAAGGTCATTATTCGAACTCCCAAGTATGTTCCCCTTTAATCCAATGTAAGCCACAAACCCCATAGATCAACTCAAGTCTCTGATATTGCATTGTTTTTTCGCCATTCGCGCTTCGTGAAAATTTCATCGCACAACACTGCATCATCCCTGCTTCAGGATGCACAGGGCAGGCGACTGCCCTGTGTTGCGACCGGTTACTCTTGATGAAATTGCGTTTGCATTTTGCAGTTGTGATGCAATAGTAGAGCCTGCATCACAATTACAACAAGAAGACGCGGGGGTACGTGATGAAACCTGACTTCATTCCGTATCTCGGCGTGACTACGGTGCTTGTCTCGAGCGGGTATATTTCGGACAGCGCGCTCAACGGGTCCTTGTCGCTGTCCCGGAATACGATCTATAATTTCAGGAACCGGGGCAGCGTCCATAGCGAGACCTTCACCGCGCTGAAGGCGACATTTTCTGAAACGCTTATCGAGCTCGATCGGCACAACCCGTTTCCGCCCACGGTGCGCACGCAGGTTCTGAAAATTCTGAACTCGGCTGAAGACAAGGCGCCATTCCGGAAGGTGATTGACGCCCTCTCTGCCAACACAGCAGGCGACATTCCAACGCACGATAAGGGCGACTTTCTGCCCGATATCGCCCTCGCCACATGGTTCGGTGTTGAAGCGAGCGTCAGACCGCGGACGGAGAACCGCTATGCTGGCGCATGGTGGCTGTTCCGGCCGGACTCACAGTCCAGGAAAGCCGGCAGCCAACCTCTCTGGAATATTTCCCTGATGAACATTCAGCCGCACGAGGCGAACCCGGCAAGGTCCGAGGATATCCTGCCAAAGTTCGAATTTTTCTATCGCCAGGGCGAGAGCGCAGACAGCCTGACCAACCAGCGCAAGGCAAACTCCATCTGGGAATATAGCGGACGGCTCATGCCGACCTTTCCTTTCCTGATTTTTCTCGGTGCCCGTTCGGAGTCGGTTCAGAAATACCCTGTCTTCATGCGCTGGCAGAAGTCTCGGCAGGCCGATAGCGGCGAGGAACATGAAACCGAGGCGGAAGGCCAGATATCGGCCTTTAATTCAGGACAACATGCGATCTCCTCAAACGTCTATGCCTATTTCATCACAGAGTCAGCATCCTGGCAGGGGGACGACTTCAACAACAACCTTAAAATCCTGCACGACAAGATCGGTCTGATGCCGGAAGACAAGCTGGATGACAGCTGGACGGGCATGGTTTCCACCGTAGAGAAACTCAACACCATTTTCGATGAAGCCTTCAGCCGCACGGCTATTTTGGAAAAGATTGATTAGGCTGATCGCCGCGACCCATCAGGCGAGAGCGCGATCAATCGTCATTTTCCTCATCAGCTGACATCCCCGTCACGTCAGCGAAGACCTTCAGGATGATCCTGACCGCGCGGTTCTCTGCAAAACAGGGCAGTGAAAGCTCGATACCCAGCACCTGGCTGACCTGGTGGCGGACGGAGATACCCTCCGCCGCGGGGGCTGTCCGGGCGATCAGGCCGTCATAGGCAGACACGGTCAGCGCTGCGCCGGCAAGGATGCCGACCAGCCCGATTCTCATGTCATGTCGATGATCGCGTCCCATTCGCCCCCTCTTCAATCCATCCCATATCATATCTGGTGACAGTTTGTCGCGCCTGCAAGCGACTTTCTCAAAATTTCGTCCCCGGGCGCGTCACGGCCCGGCCACAAGTCAAGACCCGGTCACAAGTCAAGACCCGGTCACAAGTCAAGACCCGGTCTGGGCCGCGTTCATCTCGCGCAGGAAGTCGGAGACGATCCCCTGCCAGCGGCCGAGGCGCGATTCGATATGGGCCGGGGTCACCCCGCCGGTCAGGTCGATGATGAAATCGACGCCGATCTCGCCGGAATCCTCCAGCACATAGGCCCGGCCATCGAAGCTGGAGTCGTTGAAATCGTTGACCACGCGGTAATCGTCATTGGTGATGGTGCGGCCGAGATCGAAATTGGCAAAGAACAGCAATTGCGAACAGCGCGCGGGCGAGCCCTCGCAGGACAGCGCCCGGACGATGAAATTGACCTGGCCGAGCCGGGCGACGGCAACCGGCGTGCCCTCGGCCTTGTCCGACATCAGCGTCGTATTGAACCCGGCCCCGGACAGAAGGCTGTCGATCTCCTGCGCCGACATGTCCTCTGCTATATCCGCCGCGATGGACGGCGCCGCCCAGATGGCGAACAGGGACGCGGCCATTGCCAGCCCGATCGTGCGTAAATTCCCCAGCATCACATAACCCCACACTCTGCTTTGGGCCAATCGTGCTGCATAATCGCGCCGCTGTCCATTGCGCCTTGCAAAAAACCCCGCCAGACCATATCGCTGTGCCGGGGTCGGCAATCGGGGCGCCAACCGGGTCGGGGCTGCGTCAAAACGCACAGATTCGTTGACTTGTTACCGGCCGACGATATTTTCCGCTCAAACGAGATAACGAGGCAATTGATGAGCGATCAGAGCGCGAGTACCCCTCTCTCCCCGCATTTGCAGATCTGGCGATGGACCGTCACCCTGTTCTGTTCGATCACCCACCGTGTCACCGGCATGGCCCTGTATGCCGGCACGATCCTGCTGACCATCTGGCTTGCTTCCGCCGCGACCGGCGAGGCCGCCTTCGCCACGGTGCAGGCCATCTATACCTCGCCCTTCGGCCTGATCGTGCTGTTCGGCTACACCTGGGCGCTGTTCTTCCACCTGCTCAACGGCATCCGCCATTTCGTCTGGGATGCCGGCTATGGCTTCTCCATCCCGGCATCGCGCGGATCGGCCTGGGGCGTCGTCGGCGGATCGCTGGCGCTGACAATCGCCGTCTGGGCAGCGGTCTTCATGACGGGGGGCAATTGATCATGGCCAAGCACGGCACCGCCCATTTCATCGCCCAGCGCATCACCGCGCTCGCCCTCGTCCCGCTCGCCATCTGGTTCGTGTTCGCGCTGCTGTCCCATGGCGGCGACACTCGCGCCGACCTGATGGAATGGATCGCCGGCCATCCGTGGTCGGTCGCGATCCCGCTCGCCATGCTTGTGCTTGTCGGCTTCTACCACATGCGCATCGGGCTGGAGGTCATCATCGACGATTACATCCACAAACCCGACCTGCGTGGCATGCTGCATTTCCTCAACACATTCGTGGCCCTTGTCGCCGGCGCCATCGCGCTGTGGTCGATCATTGCCATCACCCTGATCGCATAAAGGCAGTAACACCATGAGCACGTCCTACGAGATTATCGATCACGCCTATGACGTCGTCGTCGTCGGCGCCGGCGGGGCTGGCCTGCGCGCCACCCTCGGCGCGGCCCAGGCCGGACTGAAGACCGCCTGCGTCACCAAGGTCTTCCCGACCCGCTCGCACACGGTCGCGGCGCAGGGCGGCATTTCCGCTTCGCTCGGCAATATGGGCGAGGATGACTGGCGCTGGCACATGTATGACACGGTCAAGGGCTCCGACTGGCTCGGCGACCAGGATTCGATCGAATATCTGTGCAAACACGCGCCGGCCGCCGTTTACGAGCTGGAGCATTGGGGCGTGCCTTTCTCGCGCACCGAGGAAGGCAAGATCTATCAGCGCGCCTTTGGCGGCATGACCAAGAATTTCGGCGAAGGCCCGGTCCAGCGCACCTGCGCCGCCGCCGACCGCACCGGCCACGCCATCCTGCACACGCTCTATGGCCAGTCGGTCAAGCAGAAGGCGGAATTCTTCATCGAATACTTCGCCCTCGACCTGATCATGGACAATGGCGAGTGCAAGGGCATTCTCGCCTGGAAACTCGATGACGGCACCATCCACCGCTTCCGCGCCAAGCAGACGATCCTGGCGACCGGCGGCTATGGCCGCGCCTTCTTCTCGTGCACCTCCGCGCACACCTGCACCGGCGACGGCAATGCGATGGTACTGCGTGCCGGGCTGCCGCTGCAGGACATGGAGTTCGTGCAGTTCCACCCGACCGGCATCTATGGCGCCGGCTGCCTGATCACCGAGGGCGCGCGCGGCGAGGGCGGCTATCTGACCAATTCCGAGGGCGAACGCTTCATGGAGCGCTATGCGCCGAGCGCCAAGGACCTCGCCTCGCGCGATGTCGTCTCCCGCGCCATGACGATCGAGATCCGCGAGGGCCGCGGCGTCGGCTCGGGCAAGGACCATATCCACCTGAACCTCAACCACATCCCCGCCGACACGCTGGCCGAGCGTCTGCCGGGCATTTCCGAGACCGCCCGCGTCTTCTCCGGCGTCGACGTGACGAAAGAACCGATCCCGGTGCTGCCGACCGTGCACTATAATATGGGCGGTATACCGACCAATTATCACGGCGAGGTCATCACCAAGAAGGGCGGCGACAGCGACGCCATCGTGCCCGGCCTGATGGCCATCGGCGAGGCCGGCTGCGTGTCCGTCCACGGTGCCAACCGCCTCGGCTCGAACTCGCTGATCGACCTCGTCGTCTTCGGCCGCGCCGCCGGCCTGCGCTGCGCCGAGATCGTCGATCCGAATTCCCCTGTGCCGGAAACGCCGAAGGCCGCGGACGATTTCGCCCTGCAGCGCCTCGACAAATTCCGTCATGCCTCCGGCGGCACGCCGACGGCCCAGCTGCGCCTTGCCATGCAGAAAGCGATGCAGGAAAACTGCGCCGTGTTCCGCAGCGGCGACGTGCTGTCCGAAGGCCAGCAGAAGATGGGCAGGATCCATACCGGCATGACCGACATCTCGGTCACCGACCGCTCGATGATCTGGAATACCGATCTCGTCGAGACGCTGGAATTCGACAATCTCGTCGGCCAGGCTTACGTGACGATGGACTCGGCCGCCAACCGCCAGGAATCGCGCGGCGCCCACTCCCGCGAAGATTATCCGGACCGGGACGACACCGAATGGATGAAGCACACCATCGCCTGGTATGAAGACGGCAAGTCGATCATCGACTATCGCCCGGTGCATACCTGGACCATGTCGAACGACATCTCCTATATCGAGCCGAAGGCCCGCGTGTACTAGAATACGGTATACTGACCATCAGAGAATGTTTCGCGCAGAGACAGAAAGAAAGTCTTTTCCATGGTAGAGCTGACACTGCCCCGCAATTCCAAGATCACCGCCAAGGGCAAGAGCTACAAGGGCGAGAAATCCCCGTCCTCCGACAAGGCGCCGGACATGCGCACCTTCAAGATCTATCGCTCGGACCCGGACAGTGGCGAGAACCCGCGCGTCGACAGCTATGAGATCGACGTCTCGGATGTGTCCATGGTGCTCGACGCGCTGATCCGCATCAAGGACACGCTCGACCCGACCGTGACCTTCCGCCGCTCCTGCCGCGAGGGCGTGTGCGGCTCCTGCGCGATGAACATCAACGGCGCCAACACGCTTGCCTGCACCAAGGGCATGGATGAGTGCGGCTCCGGCGATGTCGCGATCTATCCGCTGCCGCACCAGCCGGTGGTGAAGGACCTCGTCACCGACCTGTCGAAATTCTACGAGCAGCACGCCGCGATAGAGCCGTTCCTGCAGTCGCGGGACGAGCCGGAGCAGGAGCATATCCAGAGCCATGAACAGCGCGAGAAGCTCGACGGGCTGTATGAATGCATCCTGTGTGCCTGCTGCTCGACCTCGTGCCCGTCCTATTGGTGGAATGGCGACAAGGATGACGGCAATGAATATCTCGGCCCCGCCGCGCTGCTGCAGGCCTATCGCTGGCTGCAGGATTCGCGCGACGACGAGAAGTCCAGGCGGCTCGACTATCTCGACGATAATTTCCGCCTCTATCGCTGCCACACGATCTTCAACTGCACATCGGTTTGCCCGAAGGGCCTGAACCCCGCAGAAGCTATTGCCGGAATCAAGCGCATGATGGTAGAACGGGCGAAGTAGTCTCGTTTTCGGGACCACCACGTGTCCCATCTACACCTTCAAAAGGCGGCTGCCTGTACAGCCGCCTTTTTCTTTGGGCGGGGGATTGGAGCGATGGGGTGTTTCGCGGGATCGGCTTTAGTCAAGGCTGCAACCGCTACGCGGCGCGCCCTTCAGGGCGCGGCCTTGACAAAAGACGACCCGCAAAACGATTGCTCGCCATGCCTGAAACGGCACAAAGTGCCTTTCAGGCCTTGGCTGATAAAATACAAAACTATCCAACACTCGTATAACTCAATATGGTTTTCCATATGGAACCAAGCGCATGAGCAACACACATGATAGCGGGCAAAAATGGCACCTAGCCAGAATGGCCATGATTGCTGCTATTCTGGGGCTTCTTCCTGCGTTGGTTCTTGCAGCAAAAAACATCATGACGCTCGGCTTTGATGACCTGCAGCTGAATATGTTGATCTACACTGCTCTCTTTTTGTTTCTCTTCGCTGTGATATTTCTTGCGCTCTATCTTTCGCATAAACTTCGCATACAGAAGAAAAAAAAGGAACCAGCCTGGCTTTCCTACCCCGCCACAATCCCCGCGACCAGATACATCGCGCCCGCAATCCCTGCCGCGACGAGCGCATAGGGCAGCTGCGTCTTGACGTGGGACAGATGCTCCGAGCCCGCCGCAACGGAGGCAATCAAGGACGTGTCGGAGATCGGCGAGCAGTGATCGCCGAACACACCGCCGCCGAGAACCGCCGCCAAGGCAAGCGATGGCGGGATGCCGAGCGCGATGGCGAGCGGCATGGCGATGGGCACGAGGATGCCATAAGTGCCCCAGCTCGTGCCGGTCATGAAGCTGGTCAGCGCAGCCGCGGCGAACAGGATCACCGGCACGGTGAAAGCCGGCAGGTTTCCGGCCGCCATCGCTGCGACGAACTCACCCGTGCCCAGCGCGCGCAAGGAAGACCCGAGCGCGATGGAGAGCAGCAGCACCGTGACGAGCGGCACCATCTCGCCAATGCCCTGAAAGGCTTTCTCCTGCAGGTCGCGGGTCGTCATCATCCGGTCGAGCCACAGCATGGTGCCGGCGATGACCACGGCGAGCGTGATCGCCCACAGGATCGACCGCGCGCCATCGCCATCGGTGATATTGCCATTGCCGGTGATCGTCATGAAGGACAGGGCACTGACGATCATGACGGCAAGCGGCAGCCACATGTATCGCGGGCGCGTCGGCGCGGGGCCGGCCTCCTCCAGCCCGCCCGCGACCCGTGCATCGGCCTTGGCCATCGGCCCGAACACCTTGCCGGTGATTGCGGTGAGATAGACGCCGGTGACCGTCAGCAGCGCGTAGAAATTCCATGGCACCGAGCCCATGACCACGTTCAGCGGATTGGCGAAATCATACTCGCCGACGAGGCTGAGCGCATAGGCGCCCCAGCCATTGAGCAGCAGGAGGACGCTGATGGGCGCCGAGGTGGAATCGATGATATAGGCGAGGCGCTCGCGCGACAGGCCGTGGGCGTCATGTAAAGGCCGGCCCAGCACCCCGGCCGACAGCAGCGAGACATTGGTCTCGATGAAGATCACCGTGCCCGTGCCCGCCACCGCCAGCTCCGCCCGCCGCCGCGACCCGGCAAGGCCGGAGCGGATCAGCGCCTGGGCCATCGCCGCGACGCCGCCGGATTCGCGCATGAAGGCGATCAGCGCGCCGATCAGCAAACAGAACAACAGGATCTGCGTATTGTAGGCACTCTCGAACACCGCGACTGCGCGGTCGACCGTGCCGACCAGCCCGTCGAACAGGAAGAACCCGCCCGGCCCGGCGAAGCCGATCAGCGCTTCGGACAGGAACAGGGCGACGATCAGCGCCGCGTAGACATTGCGCGCGACCACCGCAACGAGGATCGCCATGACAGGCGGCAACAGGGTCAAAGCATCCATGGGGTTTCCGGCTCCTCAATCGAAGGGACCACCATTACCGATTTTGGCTTTGTGGACCAGCCGGGCTTTTCGCCGACGTAATGCGCCCTTTATAACGATCCCATGAGCAAGCCCTTCATCACCCGCGCCTATCTCCTCGAGCACCGCCCCGTGACCATGGCCATGCTGCGCGAGGCGCGGCCGGACCTTGAGGTGATTGACGCCTCTGGTGGCACGGTGATGCCCGAAGACGACGCGCCTTACGCCGTCACCACCTTCGGCCCGGACGGGCGGATCAACGACTTTTCCGGCTGCGCCTGGGTCCATTGCGCCGGGGCGGGCTATGACAAGATCCTCGCCAATGCGGACTTCGAGCCGCCGGTGCTGACGCGGACCATCGGCACGCTCGGCAACCAGCTCGCCGAATATGTGCTGGCCTATTATTTGCGCCACACCCAGAACATGGCCCTGCGCGAGCGCCTCGCCGCGAACCGCGACTGGCAAAACAAGCAGGCCCTGGGCGATCATGCCTTCACCCACCGCGCGCTGATCTTCGGCACCGGACCGATGGGCGCAACGATAGCGCGATATCTTGGCAATCTCGGCCTCGAAACGATTGGCGTCGCGCGGTCAGCACGAGAGATCGAGGGCTTCGACAAGGTCATTACACTCGATGACCTGCCGGACCATACGCCTGGGACCTTCTACCTCGTCGTCCTCGCCCTGCCGGATAACGACCAGACCCGCGGGCTGATCGACCTGTCGGTGCTCGGGCAGTTCAAGGACACGCTGCTGATCAATGTCGGGCGCGGCTCCGCCCTGCCGCTGGCGGACCTGTTCACGGCACTCGACGCCGGCCATGTCGCCCATGCGGTGCTCGATGTTCAGGAAACAGAGCCGCTGCCGGCCGCCTCGCCGCTGTGGGACGAGCCGCGCATCACCATCACGCCCCATGTGTCCGGCGGCACGCGCCAGGAAGACATTGCCGAGGCGTTTCTTGAGTCTCTCAAGGCGCTTGAGCGTGGCGAAGCGCCCGATCTTCTGGTATGGGATCAGCGCCGCGAAGAGCGTGCCAAAGAATAGGCTTGCCATGTTTCCATATTTCTATAATTATAGAAGTATGGAAACGAAACTCGCCGTTAACGCCTTTGCCGCGCTGTCGCAGGAGACCCGCCTCGACATTTTCCGCCTCCTGATCAAGGCAGGCACGGGCGGCCAGCCTGCCGGGGCCCTCGCGGAGGCTCTTGGCATCGCCGCATCGACCCTGTCCTTTCACCTGAAGGAGCTGGAGCATGCCGGTCTCGTCACCTCCGCCCGCGATGGCCGGCGCATCTTCTACAAGGCCGATTATGCCGGCATCCGCGAGGTCATCGACTTCCTGATGGCCGATTGCTGCAATGGCGACCCGCGCCTGTGCGGCCCCTATATCGTCACCCGCACCAAAGAGGAGTGCTGCTAGATGGCCAATATCCTGTTCCTGTGCACCGGCAATTCGGCACGGTCGGTTATGGCGGAAAGCTACATCACCCATGCCGCCAAGGGGGCCTCGAATGGCGGCTGGCGCGGCTGGTCCGCCGGCTCGAAACCGACCGGCACGCCTAATCCTTTCGCCCTCGAAACGCTGCGCGCCCACGGTATCGAGCCGGTTTCCGGCGATGGCGGGCCGGTGCGCTCGAAAAGCTGGGATGAGTTCGCCGAGCCGGGTGCGCCGATCATGGATGTCGTCGTCACCGTCTGCGACAATGCCGCCGGCGAAGTCTGCCCGATCTGGCCGACACGGCCCGGCGCGGCCGCGCCGCGCAAGCTGCACTGGTCCTTCCCCGATCCGGCAGCCGCCACCGGCAGTGATGATGACAAGCGCGCCGCCTTCGAAGCAATCTTCGCGGATATCCGCGCGCATATCGACGAATTCCTGGGGCAGGAGGGCTGACCGTGACAGATGCGGCCCCGTCCCCGCTCGGCTTCTTCGAGCGCTATCTGTCCGTCTGGGTCGGCCTGTGCATCCTTGCCGGCATGGCCCTCGGCAGCCTCGTGCCCGGCCTGTTCGGGGCGCTGGCCGCCATCGAATATGCCAATGTCAATTTCGTCATCGCGATACTGATCTGGATGATGATCTTCCCGATGATGGTCAATGTCGATCCCGGCACGCTGAAGGATGTCGGGCGCAAGCCCAAGGGGCTGTGCATCACCCTCGTCATCAACTGGCTGGTCAAGCCGTTCAGCATGGCAGCGCTCGGCGTGCTGTTCTTCGAATATCTCTTCGCCGGGCTGGTCGCGCCCGAAGATGCCCGCGAATATATCGCCGGGATGATCCTGCTCGGTGTCGCGCCCTGCACCGCCATGGTCTTTGTCTGGAGCCAGCTGGTGCGCGGCGATGCCAATTACACGCTCGCCCAGGTCTCGATCAACGACCTCATCATGGTGTTCGCCTTCGCGCCGCTCGCAGCCCTGCTGCTCGGCGTGACCGATATCATCGTGCCGTGGCAGACGCTGATCCTGTCGGTGCTGCTCTATGTGGCAATCCCGCTGGGCGCGGGGCTGGCGGTCCGGGCAGCGCTGATCAAGCGCGGCGGCACGGCACGCCTTGCCGGGTTCACCGCCGCAGCCAAGCCCTGGTCGGTCATCGGCCTTCTTGCCACTGTCACCTTGCTGTTCGGCTTCCAGGCCGAAACGATCATCGCCCAGCCGCTGGTCATCCTGCTGATCGCGGTGCCGCTTTTGATCCAGAGCTATGGCATCTTCGCGATCGCCTATGGCTGGGCCTGGGGCTGGCGCGTGCCCTTTTCCACCGCTGCGCCTGCGGCGCTGATCGGGACGTCCAATTTCTTCGAGCTTGCCGTCGCCGTGGCGATCAGCCTGTTCGGGCTTGAGTCCGGCGCGGCGCTGGCGACCGTCGTCGGCGTGCTGGTCGAGGTGCCGGTGATGCTCTCCCTCGTCGCCATCGCCAATCGCACCCGCTCGCATTTTCCGGCGACATAACAAGACACCAGGACCCCATGACCGACACCAAAGACATGCCCGCCCTGTCGCAGGACCATATCCGCGCCGTTGACACCGCCGCCCTCGCGCCAGCCGGTGACCCCGGCCACCGCCCGCGCATCCTGCTGCTTTATGGCTCCCTGCGTGAGCGCTCCTACAGCAAGCTGCTCACCCTCGAAGCCCAGCGCCTGCTCGACATGTTCGGGGCCGAAACGAAACTGTTCGACCCGGCCGGCCTGCCGCTGGCAGATGCCGCGCCCGCTGATCACGAGAAGGTCGCGGAATTGCGCGACCTGGCCGCCTGGTCCGAGGGGATGGTCTGGTGCTCGCCAGAACGCCATGGCGCCATGACCGGCCTGATGAAGACCCAGATCGACTGGATCCCGCTGTCGCTTGGCGGCGTGCGCCCCACCCAAGGCAAGACCCTCGCCCTGATGCAGGTCTGCGGCGGCTCGCAAAGTTTCAACACGGTCAACCAGATGCGCATCCTCGGGCGCTGGATGCGGATGATCACCATCCCCAACCAGTCCTCCGTACCCAAGGCGTTCCTGGAGTTCGAGGAGGACGGCCGGATGAAGCCGTCGCCCTTCTACGACAGGGTCGTCGATGTGATGGAAGAGCTGGTAAAATTCACCTGGCTGACGCGCGGGCGCAGCGACTATCTCACCGACCGCTATTCGGAACGCAAGGAATCCGCCGCTGAGGTGTCGGCCCGGGTGAACCAGAAATCGCTCTGACCCCGCGAGACCGCGAAATTGACTCAGGTCATGTCTGGCCCGGCCTGATCTGTTAGGGTTCCTGAAAAGAAGAGGAAGGAACCCGCCATGCGCCCGTTCATCGCCATCGCACTCGCCGCCACGCTCCTTGCCGCCTGCGCCACGCCATCATTCAACCCGGACCCGACGCTCGACTCCTCTCTCGTCGGTACGACGATCGAGATCATGACCGGCGAGGAGAAGCGCATCGTCAAGGTCAAGAAGATCGAGGATGGCGTGATCTATACCGAGGCCGGGGAGACCTTCACGGATGCTCACATTATCGATACGAACCCGGAACGACCCTGATAGACGAGGGGCTTCGGCAGGTCGATCACCGCCCTTGGATCACTTCGGCGAACAGCGCCGCGTCGACATTGCCGCCTGTCGCGATGACGGCGACATTCCTGCCCAGCACGTCTATGCGGCGTGACAGGATGGCGGCCAGCGCCACGGCGCCGCCCGGCTCCAGCACCAGCTTGAACTCCTCGAAGGCAATCTTCATCGCGCGGCGCACATCGTCATCATCGACAACCAGCCCGCCGGCGACATGCTCGATCAGGATCGGAAAGGTCAGCGCGCCCGGCGCCGGCAGCAAGAGGGCATCGCAAATCGATTTCGCCCCCGGCTTGTTGGAAACCCTGCGACCGGCGGCGAGCGAGCGGGCCGTGTCATCGAAGCCTTCCGGCTCGGCCGTCCACACCGCCGTCTCCGGGCTGCGGTCAGCCAGCGCCAGCGACACGCCGGATGACAGGCCACCGCCGGAGCAGCAGATCACGACATCGTCGAGGATGACGCCCGATTCCTCTGCCTGTTCGGCGATTTCCAGCCCCGCCGTGCCCTGCCCGGCGATGATATGGGCATCGTCATAAGGCGGGATCAGGACCGAGCCGCGCTGTTCGGCGATCTCAGCGCCGATCTCTTCGCGGCTTTCGGTGTTGCGGTCATAGAGCACCACTTCGGCGCCATGGCGCTCGGTATTGGCGATCTTCACCTTCGGCGCGTCTGACGGCATCACGATGACCGCGTTGACGTGATGGAGCTTCGCCGCGAGCGCGACGCCCTGGGCATGATTGCCGGAGGAATAGGCGACCACGCCGCGTGCCTTTTCGGTCTCGCTGAGGCAGGCGATGCGGTTGGTCGCGCCGCGCAGCTTGAACGAGCCGGTCTTCTGCAGGCTCTCAGCCTTGACGAAGAGCCGCCCGCCGAGGCGCGCATTCAGCGTCTCGCTTTCCAGCAGCGGCGTCTTCAGCACATGCGGCGCAATCCTGTCCGCCGCCTGCTCGATATCCTTGATCGTGACCATGTCCCGTGACCGTGCTTGACCTCAGCTTGCGCTTTGCCCTTGCCACAATATGGGGTAGGGGGAAAGTCTTTATCGGCAGCATGAAGGACGCCCATGACAGGACCGCTCGACAGGTATGACGCACTGGTTGCGGCAGGCACGCTGAGTGCCGATCCGGCCCAGCGCGAGGCCGCCGACCGGCTTCAGACCCTGCATGAAGAGCTGGGCGATTATACACCGGGAAAGAAGGGGTTTTTCGGCTCGCGCCGGACGCCGCCGCGCGGGCTGTATCTGTGGGGCGGGGTCGGGCGCGGCAAGAGCCTGTTGATGGACCTGTTCTTCAACAACGCCCCGGTGGCGGACAAGCGCCGGGTGCATTTTCACGAATTCATGGTCGGCATCCACGAACAGATCGCGCACTGGCGCAAGATGGATGACGCGACCCGCAAGGCGCAGCCGAACCGGGTGCGCAAGGCGAGCCTCGACGACCCGATCCCGCACATCGCCCGCGCCGCCTTTGCGCAAGGCTGGCTGATCTGTTTCGACGAGTTCCAGGTGACCGACATCACCGACGCGACCCTGCTGGGGCGCCTGTTCGGCTATCTGTTCGCGGACGGCGCGGTGATCGTCGCCACATCGAACCGCCATCCGGACGATCTGTACAAGGACGGGATCAACCGCGAGCTGTTCGTGCCCTTCATCGATCTGCTCAAGGAGACGGTCGATATCCACGAGCTGACAGCAGCCAAGGACTATCGTCTCGAACAGCTCGCCGGTTCGCCGGTCTATCATTGCCCGCTCGGGCCCGGCGCCGATGCGGCGATGGACAAGGCCTGGACCCGGCTCATCGCCGGCGGCACGGAGCGCAAGAGCACTCACAGGGTGCGCGGCCGCACGCTGACCCTGCCGCGCACCGCACGCGGCGCAGCGCGGGTCGGGTTCAAGGCGATGTGCGGGCAGGCGCTGGGGGCGGAGGATTATCTTTGCCTCGCCCGCAATTATCACACCGTTTTCATGGATCATATTCCACAGATGACCAAAGAACAGCGCAATGAGGCGAAGCGCTTCGTGACCTTCATCGATGCGCTCTACGAGCACCGGACGAAATTCGTCTGCTCCGCCGATGCCCTGCCCGATGATCTGTATCCGTCCGGCGATGGCAGTTTCGAATTTGCCCGCACCGCCAGCCGTCTCAGCGAGATGCAGTCGGAGAACTATCTGGCGCTCGAACATGCGCACCAGGATGGCGGCACGAACATCACAGAAATGTGACTGCCCGTGAGATGACGAACCAGCAACAGACCCCAGATTGTAGCTCCAAGCAAAAAACTACACTGGAGGTAACAATGAAATACGGACACTTTCTGGGGATAAGTGCGCTGGCTATTGCGGGTTTTGCGACGTCTGCAGCAGCACAGGACTATGACTATTACGTATCCGGCACGCTGGGTATCAACAGCCAGCAGAACTCCGACAATTCGGGCCAGTTCAATCGCCCGTTCTTCATCACCGGCACCGGCACGGCACTCGATGGCGCGAACCTGCCCGAGGGTACCGAAGTCGGCTGGGAAACCGATTTTGACGATGGCTATACATTCGGCGCCGCTGTCGGCAAGGATTACGGCATGTTCCGGCTCGAGGCAGAGCTCGCCTATGCATCGAATGACGTCGAAGCCCACCGCATGGTCGAGGCCGCCGGCATGAGCATCGATGCCGTGGATGCCGCCGTGCTGATCCAGGGCCAGACGACGCCGCTCGGTGCCAATGTCGCGCAGATCGTCGCCGATGGTCAGGGCGATATCCGCACCACCTATCTGCTCGCCAATGCCTATCTCGACTTCGACAACAACACCCGCCTGACGCCCTATGTCGGCGCCGGCCTTGGTGCAGGCTTCGTCGATGTCGATTACTCGCCCTCCGGCGTGGACATCGCCAGCGATGGCGGCACGGTTTTCGCCTATCAGTTCGTCGGCGGCCTGGATTTCGCGCTCAACGAAACATCCTCGCTCCTGACCAATATCCGCTATCGCGGCACGTCGGATGTCGAGGTCGAAGTCGATCTCTTCCCTGCCGACCTTGACGTCGAGAACTCCAGCTATGTGCTGGAAGCGGGCTATCGCTACACGTTCTAGGCCTCCACTACAGTACAGTGCGTCAGTAGAGTCCCCCCTGAAGCCGTCCGCATGCGTTTCTTTGCGGGCGGCTTTTTCGTGCGGTTTGTCGGAAGCCCTATGTCTTGCGATACCGCCCCTGCTGGGCCCTGGCGATCTTCTCGGCAAGCCAGAGCGGCATGATCCGCGCCAGCGCGACGATCGTCTTGTACTGCCAGCCGGGAACATGGACAGTATGCCCTCTGTCTGCCGCCTTCAGGGTGCCGGCGGCGACGTCATCGGCGTGCAGCATCATCCAGTCCGGCATCGCCCGGTTCAACGCCTCGCGTGTGCCGTTGACGTCGTGAAACTCCGTATAGGTAAAGCCGGGACAGACGACGCAGCATCCGATCCCGTCCCTTGCGGTTTCGGCGGCCAGTGACTGGGTGAAGCTGACGAGGAACGCCTTGCTGGCACCATACAGCGTATGCCCGGCAGAGGGCGGCACCAGCCCGGCGACCGATGACACATTGATCACCCGGCCCCAGCCGCGTTCGCGCATGCCGGGCAGGCAATGATGGGCCAGCGCCGCGCAGGCGGTGACCATCAGCTGGAGGAAATCGCCCTGCTCGGCCCAGCTGCGGTCGGTATACTCCCCGGTCAGGCCGAAGCCGGCACTGTTGACGAGGATATCGGGCGAGATCTGCTTCTGGCGCAGCGCCGCCATGATCGCGCCCGGCGCCTCGGGACTGGCGAGGTCGGCGGGGATGATCACCGTCTGCACACCCTGGTCCTGCAGCTCTGCCGCCAGGGCCTCGAGCCGTTCTTGCCGGCGGGCCGTGACGATAACATGGCAGCCCCGTGCCGCGAGCTGGCGCGCGAATTCAGCGCCGAGCCCGGCAGACGCGCCGGTCACCAGCGCCCATTTCCCTTGATACTCGTCCATGCTCCGATCCCCATTGCGGTTAATATCGGCTTAGGACAGCCACGCTATCCTCGTGTCGTTGATCAGTGACAGCGGGACCACCGTGCCATGAATTCCATCGCCTTTCTCATGATGCTGGGCATATTTGCCATGCTTGCCTATTGGTATATCCGTAATGCCGATGCAGGCCGCGACGGCGCTCTCGGGCCGCTGGCGCTGAAAGATGATGACGGTGATGGCGGCGCTGGGGACACGCTGCACGTGACCGGGGCGGCCGCGATCAGGGCGCGCGTGCAGGGACAGGACCAGAACAACCCTGGCAGTCCGGAGACGGAGACGGTCGGGCCGGCCAACGCTGTGGGCAAGGCTGCGGGCAAGGCGAAGGCCTATCGCCCCAGGGAAGACCGCTAGAAACTAGAACAACCTGCATTCAAATCGAATCATTTGAACGCAGAAAGTTCATCTACTTCAATGATTTAGAGGATCTTTGTGCGCCCGGTTGGGCGCACGATGCTCTAGCGCTCGTCCTCGTCATACATGCCGCCGCCCATGCCCGCTGCGGACAGGGTCGCTTCCTTTTCCTTCAGTTCTTTCTCCTGCTCGGCGCGCTTGCGCTCCTGTGCAGAAAGGTCTTCTGCAGCCGGTTTTTCGCCTGACGTGCCCGCTTGCGGCGCGGCGGGTTTGTCTTGCTCTGCGGCAGGGGAGGTTTCGGGCGTCGCCTCGACCGTGGCACTCCCGTCGGCAACGACATCCTCAGGGACCGCTTCCGGTTCAGGCTCGGGCGCAGGCGGCTCAGGCACGGGTGGCGGGGCGGCGAGCATCAGCACCTCGTCCTGCGACATCGCGGCGGTCATTTCTTCCAGCGGCGGCGGTGACAGGCGGTGATGATCGCCGAACTCCATGACGAGGCGGCGCCAGCCATCGGTGGAAAAGTGGAATGTGCCATCGGCGCCCGGGCCCGGCTCCGCCGGTGCATGGGCCGCCTTCTCCAGCCAGGGTTCGGCGGCTTCCTCGCCGAACCGGGCTTTCATCGCCTGCGCCATCAGCGTGAAGGTGCGCACCGTCGGACGGCGCGAGAACAGCGGCTGCAGGATGTCGCGGGCCTTGTCGTGATTGCCCTGCGCGATGGCGGCCTCGGCCAGCAGGTGCTGGCTCTGCTGGTCGTGCGGGTTCTGGCCGGCAAGGCGCGGCAGGGTCGCGACGCGCTCGTCCGGCGCAAGATCCGAATGCACGTCCAGCCAGGTCTGGCGGATCGCCGGATGCGGGCGCGCGGCCCAGGCCTGTTCGAGGATCTTGACCGCCTTGCGGCGGCTCTTGCCGGCTTCCAGCCGCGCGGCGAGGACGGCGGCGGGCGGGAAGTCCGGCGCCAGCTTGAAGGCATCCTTCGCATCGGACAGCGCATCGTCCCGCTCGCCGGAGGCATCCGCAGCATAGGCCCGCGCCGTGATCAGCGCCGCCTCGTGGCGCTTGACATGCTCGCCATCTTCGAGCCCGTTGCGGCTGGCCAGCTTCAATGCCGACTGCGCATCGGACCAAGACCCGCGCTCGACTGACAGCTGGTACACGGATTCATAGGCCCAGCGCGCATTGGGCCGCAGCTTGAAGGCGCGGTCGGCATAGCCCTTGGCCGCCTTCATGTCGCCGGCACCGACGGCCTGCAGGTAAAGCCCGCGCAGACCCAGAAACTCCGTCTCCGGCGCTTCCAGCATGGCGGAGAAGCTGGCCTCGGCCGTTTCGTGGTCACCGGCGAGCTGCGCTGCCTGGGCCGTCAGCAGCCGGGTCAGCGCCGGCTCTTCCAGCTGGCGCTGGGCATTCTTTGCGTGCCGCTGGGCATCGGAGGCATCGCCGGCGGCGACAGCTTCCAGACCCCGCGTCAGCGAGATAATCCCCTTCTGGCGCTGGGAGTCGCGGCGCTTGCCGCGCAATTTCTCCGGAAGGCGCATCAGATAGCTGATGATCAGCACAGTGACGATCAGCAGGGCCAGCAGGATCGAGATGCCGATCAGCGTCGGCGCCGCCGGATTGAAATAGACATAATCGCCGAACCGGATATGGATGTTGCCGTCGACCGCCAGCAGCGCTGTCAGCCCCGCTGCGGCCAGCGTCAATACCAGGATGAATATCAGGATGCGGATCATCGGCGGCTTCGTCCTTATAAGGCGTTTAGTCGATTATCAGCGTCGGCGAGCGGCGCAAGCGCCTGTTCTCAGCCGGTCTGGCTGAGAACAGTGTTGGTCAGGGCGTCGAGCGTCTGGTCGGCCTCGACCCGGGCGCGCGCCTCCTCGATCCACGGCGCCATCGCATCCGCCGGTTCCCCGTCCAGCGCCGACAATTCCCGCAGTGCCGCGTCAAGGTCGCCATTCTCAAGGCTCGCTTCGGCACGGGAAATGATCGCAGACGGACTATCACCGCTTTGCGGACCGGTCCTGCGAACGGAGAACAGGCCGACGAAATTCGCCCAGAACCGGCCGAGCGGGCTCGTCGCCTCCTCGCGCCGCGCCGCGGCAAGGGCGGAGCGCGCTGCATCGAGGAAGGAATATTGAAGATAGCTGATCGGCGGCAGGCCATCCCCGGCACGCTCGCGCAGCTGGCGCACCGGCGCGCTGTCGCCGGTCAGCCGTTCGAGCACGGCGAGCTGGTCACCATAGGGCCGGCCGGAATACATCTGACGCTGCAGGTTGGACACGGCGAGCGCGATCGCTGCCTGTTTCGTCGCGGCAGCGACATCCTGCGTCTGGATCTGCTCGATACGCTGTTCCAGCCGCCCGATGCGCTGCTGCGAGCGGCGGTCCTGCTCGGCCAGCGCGGTGTCGACCTCGCGGCGCAGGGCCTCGATCTCGCGCGCCTGGCGGGCAGTGGTCTGGCGCTGCTCGGCAAGGGCCGCTCTCGTCTCCTGCAGGGCCGTATCGGTTTCGGCTTCAGCCGTCACCGCGCCGGTTGCCGTCTCGGGCCGCGCTTCGCGGGCCGGGGCAGGTGTCTGCGTCCCGTCGGTTCGCGGATCGCTGTCTTGTGCCTCGCTGTCTTGTGTCTCGCTGTCCTGGGCCTCGCTGTCTTGCCGTGCCCCGGAGGCCTGCGCCGTCTGCTGTGCCGCGTCACCGGACGGCGCAGCCGTTGCAGCGTCTTCCGCCTCAGGCTCGGACTCCGCCGTGCGGGTCTGTTGTTCCTCGCCCTCGCGGCGCTGGCGGGCGCGCTCGGCGGCGGCTTCGCGGCGTTGCTGGGCGAGCTGGCCAGCTGTCAGGGGGGCGGTCTCGGCTGCCGTATCGTCCGTTGCGTCGTCTTGCGTGGAGTCCGGCGTGTCGTCACCGGCGTCCGTCTCTGTCTCCCGCCCGGTGCGGGCGGCCTGCTTCATCTCGTCGGACTGGTTGCCGGTCTTCTCAGAAGGCACTTCGGCGATCTGGGTGTCGTCGCGCGTGGTGGACGGTACCGCCGGTGTCTCCCCGGCGGGCACGTCCTGCGGATCGCCCGGCTCCGGCGCCCCGTCAAGGGCGGCAGCGAGCGGGCTCGCGTCATTCTGCGCCACCGCCGGATCGCGGTCATCGCCATCGCGCGACCAATAGGAAAACAGCGTGAAACACGCGACCAATACCAAAATGCCAGCGAGGATCAGTCCGGGCGACATCATCCCGCCCGGCTTGGCCGCCTTTTCATCACCGGACGGAGAACCCTCCTCGTCATGGGCCGTTTCGGACCCGGAATGGTCTTCGACCTCCGCATCGGATGGCTCTTCATTGACGATCTCGGTCTCGACCTCTTCCGGTTCGCTGTTGCCGCCGGACGCAGACGCCGTGGTCTCGTTCTTTTGCTTGTCGCTTTCGGCCCCGTTGTCGTCCCGGTTTTCATCCCGGTCTTTGTCGGTCTTGTCCGCTGCCATGAAAGTCTCTCTTCCCGTTACGTCCGTCCGTTCGCGTCTCGTTTCTATGTGCGCCCGCCAGCGGCAATGTCAATGACTGCGCGGGCATCCGTCTGCCCTGCGGCAATGATAGCATGGGCGCGCAGGCCCGACAGGGCATTGGCGACCGCCGGGCTCAGGCAGATCAGCCGCACCGGCAACAGGCACTCCGACAGTACCGCATCCTCGACCAGCCCGCGAAACAGGCGTGCCGTGCGTGGCGAAAACAGCGTTACCGCATCGACCCGGCCCTCGGTCAGGGCGACGCGCAACGCGACCGGCATCTGTCGAACGGCGTTGGCGCGATAAAGTTGCTGAGCGAAGGCTGAAATACCTGCCGCCGACAGCGCCGCGACGAGATCGCCGGCCTGGTGAGAGCCGGTGACGTGCAGAACCGGGCCGCGCTCGCCGGACGCCGCGATCAGCGCGGCAAGGCTCTCGACCGAGCTTTCGGCGGTGCCGGCGACGGCAAATCCGGCGCGCCGCGCGTCCCCGGCGCTTGCGGGACCGACGGCATAGACAGGCAGCGACCGGTCGGTGGTGGCGCGCGCCAGCGCCCTGACACCGTTCGCCGAGGTCACGGCGACAGCCGATGCGTCCCTGATTTCAGAGGTCGTTTCGAAGTCGATATCAATCAGCGGCGCGACCAGCGAGGGCAGATTTGCCTCGTTCAACTGACGCGCGAAGAGATCGGCATCGGGCTGCGGGCGGGTAACAACGATCAGGCCGGTGCGGTCGCCCATAGCGCCTCCTACCGCGCCTGGCGGATCAGCTGGCGGATCGCCGGTGTCGCCGCTGCATAAAGGTCTTCGGCAATGCGCAGGCCCTGCGCCATCGCCTCGGTCAGGCGGGCGCGATAGCCGTCGCCGGTCAGGGGCACGGTTTCGTCGTGATAGACCTCCTCGCGCCCGTCCAGTGTCAGCAATTGCGCGCGGAACCGCAATGCGTCGCCGGACAGCGTCGCCAGCCCGGCAATCGGCGTGCGGCAGGAGCCGTCGAGCCGGGTCAGGAAGGCCCGCTCGGCGGCACTGGCAAGGCTGGTCCGGTGGCACTCGATCTTTTCCAGAAGACGCGCCGCTGCGTCGTCATCGGCCCGGCACTGGACGCATAAAACGCCCTGGCTGACGGCAGGCAGCATTTCTTCCGGCTCCAAAACGGTCCTTTCAACGTCTTTCCTATCGAGTCGCTGCAGCCCGGCCTCCGCCAGAAACGTCGCCTGTGCTTGGCCGGCAGCGAGCTTGCCCAACCGCGTGCCGACATTGCCGCGCATCGGCACGATCTGCAGGTCCGGACGCCGGTGCAGCAGCTGCGCGGCGCGGCGCACGGAGGATGTGCCAACCACCGCGCCCTCGGGCAACTGCCACGGGCTCGCCGCGATGGGGGACAGGAAGGCATCGCGGGCATCGTCGCGCACCGGGATCGCCGCGATCATCAGCCCGTCGGGCATTTCCGCCGGCATGTCCTTCATCGAATGCACTGCGATCCGTGCGACGCCATCCATCAGCGCCTGCTCGACTTCCTTGGTGAACAGCCCCTTGCCGCCGATCTCGGCAAGCGAGCCGGACAGGCGGCGGTCGCCCTCGGTGACATAGGTGCGGATCGGGATGTCGCCGGCATCGGGCACGGCGTCAAGGATCATCGCGCGCACCATCTCAGACTGGCGCACGGCCAGCGGTGACTTTCTCGACGCGATGCTGATCTCGGCCCTGTCCGGCATGGTGATCCCGTTTGAGGTGGCGGCGCGCGGCGCGGCGCGAGGAGAATGATTGCCCGGACGGCGTTTTCCGTCTAGGCACGAGCGCTCCCATAGCGGTTTTGACCTGACGCGAAAAGGGCACTGGCGCGAAAAGGGCACTGACGCGGAAAGAGCACCGGCCCCGCAATCGGAAGAATTCGGATTTTCGGCAATGAGCGACACGATCACCATTCTCGGCATCGAGACCAGCTGCGACGAGACCGCCGCAGCGGTGCTGCGCCGCCATGGAGACGGCACGACCGAAATCCTGTCCAACATCATCCATACCCAGGATGACCATGCCGCCTTTGGCGGTGTCGTGCCGGAGATCGCTGCCCGCGCCCATGTCGAGAAGGCAGACCAGGTCGTCGCCCGCGCGCTGGCAGAGGCCGGTATGACCGATGACGGTATCGGTGGCGGTATCGACGCGGTCGCCGCCACCGCCGGTCCCGGCCTGATCGGCGGGGTCATGGTCGGGATGATGACGGCCAAGGCCTTTGCGCTGTCGCGGGCCATACCGTTCATCCCGGTCAACCATCTGGAAGGCCACGCCCTGTCGGCCCGGCTGACCGAGAATTGCCCCTTCCCCTATCTCCTGCTGCTGGTCTCCGGCGGTCATACCCAGCTATTGCGGGTCGATGGCGTGGGACAGTATGCCCGCCTCGGCACGACGATCGACGATGCCGCCGGCGAGGCCTTCGACAAGACGGCAAAGCTGCTCGGTCTCGGCCAGCCGGGCGGACCGAAAGTGCAGGCCGCCGCCGAGGGCGGCGACGCGGCCCGGTTCACCTTTCCGCGGCCATTACTGAACCGGCCCGGGTATGACTTTTCCTTTTCCGGCCTGAAGACAGCCGTGCGCCTCGCCGCCGAGGAGCTGTCACCGCTGGGCGGAAGCGACATCGCCGATATCTGCGCCTCGTTCCAGCACGCTGCCGCCCGGCATCTCGCCGCCCGGACCGAAAGGGCGATGGCCGACTTCGACATTCCCGCCGGCGACAGCGGCAGGCTGGTCATCGCCGGCGGCGTGGCGGCGAATACGCAGATCCGCGCCGCACTCACCGCCCTGGTCGAAGCCCAAGGCTGGAGCTTGCTCGTTCCGCCTGCGAAATATTGCACCGACAATGCCGCGATGATCGCGCTGGCCGGGGCCGAGCGCCTCGCCGCCGGGAGCGTGCCGGCACTGGCCGAGACCCTCGCCCTCGCCCCGCGCGCGCGCTGGCCGCTTGACGAAAACCCCGAAGGCAGGCGTCATGGCGGCGGCAAGAAGGGTCCCAAGGCATGAGCGAGACGACAGGCAAGTCCAGCCCCTATCAGACCATCCTCGTCGCCGGTGGCGGCTCCTGGGGCACGGCGCTGGCCAGCCTGACCGCGCGCGCCGGTATGGCCACGACGCTATGGGCGCGCAATGACCAGGTCGTGTCGGCGATCAACGGGTCGCGCGAGAACAGTATCTACCTGCCGGGCATAAAGCTGCCGGAAACCCTGGGCGCGACCACCGATCTTGCTGCGGCGCTGGAAAACGCCGACGCGGTCATCTTCGTCATCCCGGCCCAGTATGCCCGCGACAACCTTGCCGAGATGCGCCGCCTGACCGGCGGCAAGACCCTGCCGGTCGCGCTGTGCTGCAAGGGGATCGAGCGCGGCACCGGCGCCCTGATGACGGAGGTTATCGCCGATGCCTGGCCGGAGGCCATCCCGGCGATCCTGTCCGGCCCGTCCTTCGCCGCTGACGTGGCGAGGGGCCTGCCGACCGCCGTCACCCTCGCCTGCGCCGACAAATCCTCCGGCGAGCGCTGGGCCCAGACGATCAAGGCACCCCATTTCCGGCCCTACCTGACGGCTGACATGATCGGGGCGGAGCTTGGCGGCGCAGTCAAGAACGTGCTCGCCATTGCCTGCGGCGTGGTCGAGGGCAAGGGGCTGGGTGAAAGCGCCCGTGCCGCGCTGATCGCGCGCGGCTTTGCCGAGTTTCAGCGCCTCGGTGTCGCCCTCGGGGCCGAGGCCCAGACCATGGCCGGGCTGTCCGGCCTTGGCGACCTGATCCTGACCTGCTCGTCGCGCCAGTCGCGCAACATGTCGCTGGGGTATGAAATCGGCGAGGGCCGGACCGCGAAAGAGATCATTGCCGAGCGCCAGACCGTGTCGGAAGGCGCGGCCAGCGCCGGGCCGCTGATGAAACTTGCCGGCGCGGCCGGTGTTGACATGCCGATCTGCGCCGCCGTCGCCGACCTTGTCGACGGCAGAACCGGCGTCGATCAGGCGATTCTCGGGCTGCTCGCCAGGCCGCTCAGGAACGAGGGCTCACCGGCCGAGTAGGAGGATTTTCCAGCCATGCCGCATTTCATTCTCATCTGCCGCGATGGGCCCGACGGTGCGGCCAAACGGCCCGGCGTCAGACCCCAGCATCTCGACCATGTCGCCGACCATAGCAGCACGGTGAAACTTGCCGGCCCGCTGCTGGATGAGGACGGCAATCCGGCGGGCAGCCTGTTCCTGCTGGACATGGAGACCCGGGCCGAGGTCGAGGCGTTCTCCGCCGCAGACCCCTATCAGAAAGCGGGCGTCTTCGTGTCGCGCGAAATCCGCACGTTCAGGATCGTCGTCGATAATCTGTCGGATTAGGCCGGTTCGGGTCCGAAACGGCTATTGCAGCGAAAGGCGCTTCATGTAGAAGCGGCAGCTGCGCTGGCTCAGGCGGTTGTCGACGCCGTTGATCCAGCCTTCGGTCCAGGCATTGCCGCCTTCGGCACCGAGTTCGGCGCGGCAACTGGAAAAGCCGCCGCGATAGGCAACGGATTCAATGTCGCCGCTCTCATTGCCGCGCACGAAGCCGGTCTCGTAACAGGTGCACAGGTCGGTTTCGCGCAGGCCGGTGAAGACAGCCGGTTCGGACATGGTCGGCGTGGCGGTACGGGCATAGGCGGATCCGCCCTGGCCAGGGGCGAGGGACGGCAGGGCGAAGCCATTCTGGAACAGGACGAGCGAGCCCGCTGCAATGACCGCCAGCACCAGAATTCCCCCGAAAATCACCTCAATCCTGGACATCGCTATTCCCCTTCGATCCGCTTGACGGACCATAAACCATTATTAACAGGTTAATCTCTAAACTCTTTGCCGCCAAGTGTGTTCCGTCGATCCTGTCCGATTTTTGCCGTCCTATGGCATTTTCGCAAAATTCAATCGAACTTTATCGAAGTTATATTGTATAATACACCGTAGAAGGAAACCGATGAGCCACGCGTCCCACATAGCAACGGTCCGGCAGTTTGCCCGGGCCATCTTCGCCGACCGGTTGATCGGCGATGAGTTGACGCGCCTTGCGCTCGCCAAGGTGAATATCGACCCGAAAAGCTCCACCGACAGCCTGCCCGATCTGCTGCACGCCTTCCTTCATACATGGCGCATGGCCTCATCGGGGCGCCGCTCGGAGGAATCCCTGTTTTCCGATGAGGCGCTGCTCGCTGCGCTGCCGGAGCCGCCGGGAAATGAACGGCTGATGCTGCTGCTCGTCGACGTCATGAATTTCACCCCCGAAACCGCCGCCCGTATCATTGCCGTCAAGGGTCAGGATCCCTATTCGATTCTCGACCGGGGCCGCCAGTTTATCGGCCTGCCGCGCAATGCCAAGGCGATCATCATCGAGGATGAACCGCTGATCGCCGCCGATCTGCGCGAGATCATGTCGTCCATCGGCGTCGAGGTCTGCGGCGAGGCGAATACGGCGGACAAGGCGATCTCGATGTCGCGGCAGAAGAAACCCAACATCATTCTCGCCGATTATAATCTGATCGGCATGAAAACCGGTGCCGACGCGGTCATGGAAATTCAGGAAACGCTCAATTGTCCGGTCGTGTTCATCACCGGCTATCCGGAACAGGTGCTGACCGGCGAGGATATCGAACCCGATTTTGTCATCGCCAAGCCCTATCGCATCGAAAGCGTCAAGGCTGCCGTCGCGCATTGTCTCGACGTGGAGCGCACGCAGATAATGCATTAGCGTCGGCAGGAGGTTAATGACGTGCAGCCCCTGTTCAGGCGACTATCCTACTATGCCAAACTTGCCGATCACGACGGCGAATCCCTGTCGAAGCTCTCGGTACGCGATCACTCCTATGCCCCCGGCGAGGACATCATCCGCCGTGGCGAAAAGACCGGTCAGGTCTTCGTCATCAAGCATGGCTGGGCGGTGCGCTACATCACGCTGGAAGACGGCCGCACCCAGGTCCTCAATTTCATGCTCCCGGGCGACATCTTCGATCTCCAGGTCTTTCTCGACGACACGGTCGATCATTCCGTCGCCGCGGTCACCAAGGTGACAACCACCGTCGTCAACGCCGATTCCATCCTTTCCCTGTTTGCCCAGGGCTCATCCATCGCGGCTGCCCTGTGGTGGTCCACGGTGCAGGAGGAGGGCATATTGCGCGAGCAGATCGTGCGCAATGGCCGTCGCACGGCGCGCGAGCGCGTTGCCCACCTGATCCTCGAACTGCACCGCCGGGCGCGTATTGTCGGCGCCGCAGGGCCCGACAGCCTGGAGCTGCCGGTCAGCCAGATCCTGATTGCCGATGCGCTGGGCCTGTCCTTCGTCCACGTGAACAGGGTTCTGAGAAGCCTTGAAAAGGAAGGACTGATCAAGAAGAACAAGGGCGTGTTGACGATCCTCGCCCGGTCGCAGCTGATCGAGGCCTGCGGGTATTCCGAAGAGCATTTGCACCTCGATGGTCCGCCGCGCCGTCTCAGCTTCATGGCGGTGGCGGAATGATGACCCCGACGAGACCTTTAACATGGGTCAACGACACCCGCAGGGCCATGTCCCACACTGTGTACTCTGTCTAGAGGAGGCGTTCCCCATGTATGAGCCCCGTGACATCATCGCCCGGACGCGCCGGTTTGCTCACCTCATCGCCAGCAGCGCCGAGGAAGCCGACCGGGTGGTATTCGATGTCGTCGAAGCCGAACAAAGCTACCTGTCGGCCCGGTTCATCGACGACAGCCTGCGCACGCGCCTGTACCGGTCTCTTTGCGATCGCCTGGCCGCGCAAACGTCCGCCGCTACGGAAGAGGGCGAGGCGGATGGCAGCGCGCAGCCGGTCATCTGGCGTTTCCGGCGCCTGCCGATGGACAACAGGCTGGCCTTCGCGCTCATGGTCATCGAGGAGATTCCCTCCAGCACAGCGGCAGATATCCTGCGTATCCCCGACACGACCCTCGAGAAGAGGATACAGCAATCCCGGCGGATGATGTTCGAGGAATAGGGAGCGACTGGCAAGATGAGTATGGACCGGGAACTGCCGGCGGGCGAATGGTACGAGACCGCCGAAACCGTTCTGAAGCAATACAAGCAGGAACTGCTCGACGCGCCGCTTCCGGAGCCTCTGGAAAAATTGCTGGCGGAGCGTCAAAAGAACATTTCTCGGAAACAGCTTTGACGGCATAATAGCGAAAACTTGCACGGCATGGAAAAACCCGGCACTTGATGGCTGTGGACTGCCCGGCTGGGCGCAATGCGGTGCTGAACAGAAGGACTGTGGATGTCAGATTCTGACGACAGACAGGAAAAACGGATCAGTAAGCTGCAGATCCTGGTGACGGACACCGAGCTGGCCGACATCGATGACTGGCGCTTCGAGAACCGGGCCGCCAACCGGTCTGCCGCGGTTCGCGCCCTCATCGTGCTCGGCATGGAAATGTGCAAGAAACATGCAGACGACGCCAGGTCGATCATGAATGACATGGACGATGTTTGAGTTGAATGCTGTCACCGGAAGAACATAAAGCCGGCCCCGATCCTGACGACGGCCTCGCCGTCTCCCAGCCACAAGGCGAGGCTGGTCTTCCCGCGAACCTGAAATACAAACCGCCCCTGCGCTGGGGCGATCTCCTGCTGCCGATCCTCCTGTTTATAGCCTTCGCTACCATCGGGGCCGTGATCACGATCACCGACACGGCACCGGCCTATGGCGGCTATCTCGCCATCATGTTCGTCGGGCTGACCTATCCCCTGCCCTGGGCGCGGATTTCCTACGGCGCTGCGATGCTGTCCAGCCTGGCGCTGTTCTACTGGTTCAGCAACAGCCTGATGTCGCAGCAGGACGCCATGGCCGGCCTGATCATCTCGCTTGTCGCCGTCTGGGCCATCGCCTTCGCGATTTCCCACATCCAGTATCTCGAAGGCCAGGTCGATACCCGCGACAAGCAGCTCGACCTTGCCATGGACGCGTCCGACCTTGGCATCTTTCACTGGGACCTCAAGACCAACCGCGTCTACGCCCATGGCAAGCTACGGGAATTGTGGGGTCTGCCCAGCGATGGCCCGATCTATTCCAGCGATATTGTCAGCCGTGTCCATGAAGATGATTCGCGCCAGGTCCAGCTCGACCTGGGACGGGCCCTGCGCGGCGAGGGCGAATATAATTCCGAGTTTCGCATCCGCGACCGGCGCACGGGCCGGGTGCGCTGGCTGCTTGGGCGCGGCCAGGTGATCCAGGCAGTACGCTCGCGCCGCCTCTACATGACCGGCACCAATCTTGACATCACATCGCTCAAGGAAGAGCAGATGCGTATCCGCTCGATCCTCGACGGGCTCGGCGTCCTTGCCGGGCTGTTGACGACCGACGGCGAATTGATCGAGGCCAATTCGCGGGCGCTGGAAACGGCTGACCTGAACGTCGACGATGTCATCGGCAAACCCTTCTGGGAAACCTATTGGTGGTCCCATGACCGCATCGAACAGACCCGCCTGCAAGAAGCGATCGCCCGCGCCAGGGATGGCGAGACGGTCGAGTATGACGCCACGATCCGCGTCGCGGAAGATGAATACGCCACCATCGCCTTCTTCCTGTCGCCGGTCATCGACAGCCAGGGGACAGTCACCTATCTGGTGCCATCGGCCGTCAATATCACTGAACGCAAGCGCGCCGAGGAACAGATCAACCTGCTGATGCAGGAGCTGAACCACCGCATCAAGAACCTGTTCTCCGTCACCAATGCCCTGATCAATCTGTCGGCCCGCCATGCGACCGATGTCGACAGCTTCGTCCAGTCGACAATGCAGCGGCTGCGGGCCCTGCACGCGTCGCACACCATGACCGGCGCCAGCGTCAGCGAAGCGACCTCATTCTACAAGCAGGTCGATGCCGAAAGGTTGGCGGAAAAAGCCGTTGCTCCCTACTCGCTCGGCCAGAAAGAGCGCATTCACATCGAAAGCAACGGCATGGTGCTGGATACCGGACAGGCGACCGCCTTCAGCCTGATCCTCAACGAGCTGGCCGCCAACTCGGTCAAGCATGGCAGCCTGTCCGCCGATGGCGGCAAGGTCTCGATAGTCTGGAAACCGGACGCGGGGGGCGGCTTCACCTTCGACTGGCGCGAGGCGGGCGGCCCCCCCGTTGGCAAGCTTGACGGGCGCGGCTTCGGGCACTCGATCATGTCGTTGCTGACCCGAAACTATCTTGATGGCGAGGCGGTCTTCGGCGCTGACGAGAGCGGGTTCACGTTTGAGATTACCTCTGCTCCCGAACCGGAAAACGGGGCGGCGGGCGGCGCGGAAGACGGGGCGGAAAGCAGCGGACAGGGTGACGGCGCAACCGTCCGCCGGTCCGCAGAATAGGCCACCGTCCCCGGGCCGATGAACGCCGCAGCCGGCGCCCTTGCCCCAGCCGCACGCCTGCCGGCAATGACTATTCGCCCTTCACCTGTATTACAGGCTCGAAGCCAAAGGTTTCATCGCAATCGATGACCGTATTCAGAAATTCAGCGGCGTCACCCGACGGCGCTCTCGTCTGACCAAAGGCGTCGACGCCGGGATCGTAGTATTCCAACAGGTTGTACATCGTGTCGTCGATGCTGTCCCAGTCAGGATCGGATTGGCTGACCACCGCATCGGCACGCGCAGAAGCATCGATCTCAGCCATGTTTGCCACTTTTTCGCTGAGCAAGCGCGACATGTACAAGGCCCCGTAGTAAGCAGCACAATCACTCCTGATATCGTCGGTCGCGGTGTCATCGGCCTGCACTGCGCCTGGCAGAACCACAACCAGCAGGGCCCCGAATGCGGCTATGGAAAATATCCCCGGCATGTCCTTCATCATCCCCCCTTCGCATCGCGCAGATCCGGGAAAAAACATAGAAGCGCACAGTGCAGGACAAAATCCCCTGTTCGGGGGGGGGGTGTCGGGATAGCAATACATTGTTTCCAAGACCTGGCAGTGCCAACGCCTCTCACAGATAGATCGACGGGAAGATGCCTCCGGATTGCCCGGATAGCACCTCGCCCTTGCCGGAATACAGGTCAACACGCCAGGCAGGGACAATCGAGGATCAGACCATGACAGGAATCCTACCCCCGGACGCGGAACCAGCCCGCCCGGAAAATCGCGTCGATGCGACGCTGGCACGGATCTTTCCGGTCTGGGAAAGGCTGGCGGGGCGCGTATTGCCGGTCTGGCTCGTCAGGGCGCTGACCGAGTTTCTCGCCTTCGGCATCAAGCAGGCCTGGGCCTGCCTGTTCGGCGGGCTGATGCTGGCCGGGATCATCGCCACTGCCTTCTGGCCGGGAGTGTTACCGATCGCCCGGTATGACTTTTTGTTTCTCTGGGCGATCCTGATCCAGACTAGCTTCCTGCTGACCCGGCTGGAGCGCCCGCGCGAGGCGCTGGTCATCCTCATCTTCCACATCGTCGGCACGGGGATGGAGCTGTTCAAGACCGCTGCAGGGTCCTGGGTCTACCCGGAAGAGAGCGTCATCCGCCTTGCCATACTGGGCGGCTCGGTGCCGCTGTTCTCGGGCTTCATGTATGCCGCCGTCGGGTCATACCTTGCCCGCACGGTGCGTACCTTCGACTTTCAGTTCACGCACTACCCGCCGCGCTGGGCGACGGTCCTCCTCGCCATCCTGATCTATGGGAACTTCTTCACCCATCACTATCTGCCGGATATCCGGTATGCCCTGTTCGCGCTCGCCGCCATCCTCTATGGCCGCACCGTCGTGCACTACCGGGTCTGGCGCTGGCAGCACAAGATGCCGCTGCTGCTCGGCTTCTTCCTCGTCGCCCTGTTCATCTGGCTGGCGGAAAATATCGGCACCGCGACCTCGGCCTGGCTCTACCCGGACCAGCAGGAAGGATGGCGCATCGTGTCCTTCGCCAAGATGGGCTCGTGGTATCTCCTGATGCTGATCAGCTGGGTGCTGGTGACACTGGTGCACCGGCCACGTAAGCTGGGCGAGCGGCTGGGCGAGGCGCGCCAGCAAATCCGCTTTGCGCAGCGTCAGCACACACCGTAAAGTAGTGGTGATCGCATCAACGACCGAAAGGGGAGCGAGACCATGAAACATTCCACCAGCCTGATTGCCATGGCCTGCCTGCTGGCAGCGAGCGCCTGCAGCGGCGACGACGATTCCGCGACCGAAACGACTTTTCCGGACACCACGGAAACCGTGACGCCGGACGCGACCGGTAGCGCCCTGACTGCCGGCGATGAGGACGAGAGCGCGACGGCCACAAGCCCGGCGCCGACCGGTATCGCGCTGTATGCGATGAATTGCGGCACCATCGCCGTATCCGATCTCGATATCTTCGCTGTCTCCGGCGACTATGCCGGCATGGCCGGCACGCTGACGGACAGCTGTTACCTGATCCGCCACCCGCAAGGCGACCTCTTATGGGATCTCGGCCTGCCCGCCGCCCTGCTGGAAGCCGGCCCGCAGACGGACGGGCCTTTCACGGTATCGCTGGAACGCTCCATCGCCGACCAGCTCGCCGAGCTGGGCCTGTCGCCCGCCGACATCGACTACATGTCCATCTCGCACATGCATTTCGACCATACCGGCCAGCCCGAGGCCGCAGCCGGAGCGACCTGGCTCGTCCATGAAGCCGAGTATGACGCGATGTTCGCCGAAGAAACGGCCGGGCAATACCAGGGCTTTACCGGGTTCGAGACCGCCAAATTCACCGGCGATTACGATGTCTTCGGCGATGGCAGCGTCATGATCCTCGAATTGCCGGGCCACACACCCGGCCATACCGCCCTGCAGGTAGAGCTGGCCGACACCGGCACGGTATTGCTGACCGGTGACCTCTATCACCTGAACCAGAGCCGCGAGGAGCGCCAGGTGCCGCGCTTCAATGTCGATGTCGAGCAGACCCTCGCCTCCATGGATGTGTTCGAGGGTATTGCCGAGGACGAGCAGGCCCTCGTCGTCATCCAGCACAGCCCGTCGGACGTCGCCGACCTACCGGCTTTCCCGACGCCGCTGCGGTAGGGCTTTCAAGCTGACCCTTCGTCGCCCGCTTGCGCGGGCACCTCAGGTGAGGACCTGTGATCCAGGCACGCCTCGTCCTGAGGTGTCTCGCGTCAGCGAGACTGCGAAGGACGCCGCTCTTCGACCCAGTCCCAGAAAAGCGCCGAGATATCGGCGCCGCCGAAGCGCCGCACTTCCTGCACGCCGGTCGGTGAGGTGACGTTGATCTCGGTCATGTAGTCGCCGATCACGTCGATGCCGACCAGCACCAGCCGCCGCTCCTTCAGGGCCGGGCCGATGGCGGCGCAGATTTCCCGGTCGCGATCGGTCATCTCGACCGGCGTCGCCGTGCCGCCGACATGCATGTTGGAGCGCGCCTCGTGGTCCGCCGGTACGCGGTTGATCGCGCCGACAGGCTCGCCATCGAGCAGGATGATGCGCTTGTCGCCCTTGCGCACCTCCGGCAGATATTTCTGCGCGATCACCGGCTCGTCATAGAAATTGCGGAACATTTCCAAGAGCGACGAGAAGTTCTGATCTCCTTTCGTTACCGAAAAGACCCCCGCGCCGCCATTGCCATAAAGCGGTTTCAGGATGATGTCGTGATGCTTGTCGCGGAAAGACCGCAGCGCTGTCTCGTCGGACGTGATCAGCGTCGGCGGGATCAGTTTCGGGAAGTCGAGCGGGAACAGCTTCTCCGGCGCGTTGCGGATCTCGCGCGGGTCGTTCAGCACCATCACCTCCGGCAGCAGATATTCCAGCATGTGGCAGGCGGTGATGTAGCGCATGTTGTAGGGCGGGTCCTGGCGCACCAGCACCACGTCGACGCCGTGCAGGTCGACCAGCTCCAGATCGTCGCCCCCAGTTTTGGCCCAACTCACATGCTCGCCCTGCTCGCGTTTCAGCCCGGCAACCTTGCGGGCGCGGGCAAAGACGCGGTTCTTGTCGAGGCGCAGATTATGCGGGTGATAGACCCAGATCTCGTGGCCCCGTGTATGGGCCTCCAGCGCCATGTCGAACGTGGTGTCGCCATGGACCTGGACGTCTTCCATCGGGTCCATCTGGATCGCAATTTTCAGGGTCATGTCACGTCGCTTTCTAAAGGGCCTGTCGGTCAGGCCCTTTATCTATAGCGTTTCCCGGTGAAGTGAATACCGGTTCTAGCGCGTTACGCGGGACGGATCGCCGACATACATGACATGGCTCACGACCTTTTTGACGCCATTGATGCGGCGGGCCTGTTCGGTCGCGCGGGTCAGCTCGGTCGGGCCTTGTGCCACGCCGAGCAAGTAGACGACGCCGTCGGAAACCGAGAACTGGTAGTTGCGGCGGACGACCCCGGTATCGGTCAGCAGCGCGGCGGAAAGGCGCTGGTCGATCAGCGCATCGCGCGTGCCCTGCTGGAACGAGGTCTTCTCGCCGACGAGTATCTCGTTGATCACCTGCTTCACATTGGGGGAGTTCTGCGCCAGCCGTTCGAGATGGGCCTTGCCTTCCTCGGTCCGCATCGAGCCGGTCAGCATCACCCGTGCCTCGAAGATGGTGATATCGACATCGGAATAGTCGTATTTTTCGTCCTTGATCAGGTTCGCCTTCAGCGCGATATTGGCTGCCGCGTCATCGACGCTCCCGCCAATGGTGCGGTTCTGGGCGCAGCCGGTTGCCAGCAGGGCCGCAGCGCACAGGGCGATCAGCGCTCTAGCAGAAAAAGTCAGTGTCTTGTTCATGGTTCAAATCCTCTCTGGACCCGAAATAACCGTTTGAAAATGCCGCGTAATGCGGGCCAATACCAGTGACATAGAGTTCAGGCATGGTTAACGCGCGGTTACCGGAAGCGGGCGGGGTGTAATAAACGATACTGGTCGGTCTCAATCGCCCGCTCTCCAGGCATTTTTGTGGTGCCTTGGTGTCAGATGCCGGACGGTGATCAGGTCATACCGGCAGGCGGGTACGGGATGGAGACGTTTGTGGGAGATGAACCGTTCCGCCGCAACGGCAATTCGCTGGCGCGCCTGCGCGGTGACGGCGGTAATCCCGGCCTCGTGGCTGGCTCTTGCCTTGACCTCGACAAAGACGAGTATGCCGGCCCGGGAGGCGACGATATCGACCTCGCCGCCGCGGGCCTTGTAGCGCATGGCAAGGATGCGATAGCCCTTCAGCCGCAACAACAGGGCCGCGATGGATTCGGCGAGACGCCCGCGCCGTTCTGCCTGCTGCCGGGTCAGCCGCGCCGGCACTAGCGCGCCTTCCTGATGGTCAGGGCGATGTCATACATCTGCTTGCGCGGCAGGCCGGTCTGTTCCGCCGCGATCGTGGCGGCCTCCTTGATCGAGTGATCCTCCAGCAGTTGCGCGATGATCGCCTCGGCATCGGCCGCGTCCGGCGCGTCTTCCGCCGGCGGGTGGACGATGACGACGATTTCGCCTTTCGGCGCGCCTTCCGCCATATAGACAGCGGAAAGCTCGGCCGGCAGCCCCTCGCGCACTTCCTCATGGATCTTGGTCAGCTCACGCGCCACCGCCACTTTTCGCGGTCCCAGCACCTCGGCCATATCGGCGAGGCAGGCGGCGAGCCGCGGCCCGCTTTCATAAAAGACCAGCGTCGCCGGCACGGGCTTGAGCCCTTCCAGCTCGGTCCTGCGCGCACCGGACCTGACCGGCAGGAAGCCCGCGAACAGGAACCGGTCGGTCGGCGCCCCGGCGATCGACAGCGCCGCGACCATGGCCGATGGCCCCGGCAGGGTGAACACGGACAACCCGGCATCGCGCACGGCCCGCACCAGCTTGTAGCCGGGATCGGAGATCAGCGGCGTGCCCGCATCCGACACGAGACAGAGCCGCTCGCCGCGTTCCAGCCGCTCCAGCACCTCGGGGCGCACCCGCGCGGCATTGTGGTCGTGATAGGCCTTCATCGGCGTCTTGATCCCATGGGCGCTCAACAGCTTGCCGGTCACGCGCGTATCCTCGCACAGGATCAGGTCGGCCGCGCGCAGGGTCTCGATCACCCTGAGGGTGATGTCTTTCAGATTGCCGATCGGGGTCGCTGCCACATAAAGGCCGGGTTCAAGGCTCATGGCCGTTCTATGCCAGCTTCCGGCCATGGCTGTCACCAGACCATGTGTCATCAAAACATGTATTGCCTGGGACGGCGCGGTTGCTAGACTGGGCACAACCACGGCAGTATGCGTTGCGGAGATTTTCCCCGCAAATGGGGCAGTATCCTGTACAGAGCATGTTACACCCGCCCGGACGGCCATGCGGCGTGCCAGGGCGACGAGAGGGCAAGACCGACATGACCAATTTCCTGAAGATTTCCCTGTTCAGCCTGCTGGGTGCCAGCCTGTTCCTCGCCGGGTGCGAGACGACACCGCCGGTCAACCGGCCGCAGCCGCAGCCGCCGGTCATCGCCCAGCCGGAACCGCAGGAGCCGGTCGAGGAAGAACCGGAATTCGAGCCCTACGACCCGGAAGACTATGTCACTACCGAGCAGCTCGGCGACAGGGAGCCGGTGCGCGTCGCCCTGCTCCTGCCGATGTCCGGCTCCTCGGAGAATGTCCGGGCCATTGCCGAAGCGATGTCGAACGCCGCGCAGATGGCCGCCTTCGAAGCGCAGAACGAGCGCTTCCTGCTGATCCCCAAGGATACCGGCGGCACGCCCGAGGGCGCCCGCGCCAAGGCCGAGGAAGCGCTGCGCGAAGGCGCGGAAATCGTGCTCGGCCCGCTGCTCTCCTCTTCCGTCGAGGCCGCAGCCGAAGTCACCCGCCGCGCCGGCGTGCCGATGATCGCGTTCTCGTCGGACACCCAGATCGCCGGCAATGGCGTCTATCTGCTGTCCTTCCCGCCCGAGATGGAAGTGGCGCGCGTCACCGATTACGCCATCAAGCAGGGCTATACCCGCTTTGGCCTCTTGTCGCCGCAGACCGAATACGGCCAGCGCGTGCGCAATTCCTTCTATGAGGAAACCTTCGTGCGCGGCGGTGTCGTCGTCCATGAGGAACAATACGAGCCCTCGCCCGATGCGATGATGCAGCCAGCCAAGCGCCTCGCCCAATATGCCGGCAGCTGCACCGACGTGTCCGCCCGAAACGAACTGGACATGGCGGGCAATCCGACCGGCACGTCGGGCTCCGGATTCCAGGCCGTTTTGATGCCGGAACAAGGCACAAATTTGCGGGCGCTTGCGCCGCTCCTGCCCTATTACGATGTGAATGTGCGCTGTATCAAGGTGCTCGGCGTTTCGTCCTGGAACAACCCGCAGCTAACCCGGGAACCGGCCCTGTCCGGCGGTTGGTTCGCCGCGCCGGACCCGGCCCAGTCGGAAGCCTTCAACAAGCGCTATGCCAGCGTCTATGGTTCCGAGCCGCCACGCCTTGCCTCGCTTGCCTATGACGCGGCCCTGCTGACAGCGAGCCTCGCCGGCCTGCCGACGGGCAACCGGTATTCGGCCGAGAATATCGCCGATCCGAACGGCTATCTCGGCGCTGACGGCCTGTTCCGGCTGACCCTCGACGGCCGTGTCGAGCGTGGCCTCGCCATCCTCCAGATCAATGGCGGCGGCATCCGCGTCATCGACCCGGCGCCGACGAGTTTCGTCACCCAGACATCCATGCTTGAGGGGTATTGAGGCCATGGCAGAACCGAGGCTCATGCGACGTATCCTGCGGATTAGCTCGGGCGCCGCTGTCGCCGCGTCACTCTCGGCCTGCGCCATGACCGCGACGACCAGCACCAACACCTATGACCTGCCTGCCGGGACGCTGGCGAAGGCCACCGCGACCATGGATGGCGGACCGTTCTGTTATACCGAGTTCCAGACGCTGAATGACGAGATCCCTTGGATGCCGCGCAACGGCCATGTCAGCACCTGCGCGATTACCCCGGTCTTCGAAGGATCCTGGATCTCCATCGCCTCGCCGGCGGCAGGCGGCACCGGCAACAGTTGCGCGGTCTATTCCCTTGAGACCGGCGAGCGTAGCGACCGGCGCTGCATGTCCGCGACGAAAACCGACCCGGTCTATGATACGCGCGTTGACTGTTTCGAGCCGGAGCGCCGCATTCCGGGCGAACCGGTGATCGGCGCCCCGTCCGGCTGGCGCTCGGGTGTCTGCACCCTCGTGGTCGAGGAAGTCGAGACCGGCGACCCGGTCGCGACCCTGCCGCTCGGCTATGACCGGATCGACGACGCCCGGCCGCTGACGGCCGACATCTCCGAGGACGGCGAATGGATCATCGTCATGGACACCCATGGCCGGGTCCACTCCTTCCGCACGGCAGACCTGTAGCGGCGATGCCCCGGCGCGGCGCGACCGTAGGGGCCAGACGGACACCTCCACCTTGAGATGGGCTTCGCGCCAGAGGCGCGCCGGCACTGAAGATCGCGTCAGCCTGCGCAGCAGCCTTACTGCACCTCTCCGCCGGCAAGAATCGCAGCATAGGCCTCGAGGCTGGCCTCGGTCTGCCTGACATAGGCGGTATAGATATGCTGGGTGACCGCCACATTTGTGACCAGGGCGATGACTTCGGTATTGCCGCACAGGCGCTCGGGCGTCGCCATCCGGTATTGATCGGTGCCGGCCCAGGTGGTCGAGCCCGGCTGCGCCTCGAGATCCCGCTCGCTGGTCAGACCGAGCCCGGCCGCTGCGTAGACAACCTGCTCCGTATCCTGCTTGATCCGGATATAGCGCTGCCATTGCCGCTCCAGGAACGCCATCTGGTCGGCGATGTCGCGAACACCATCACGGATCCGGCCAGACGCGACCAGCGACAGGCGCCCGGTTTCAAGCGCCTCATTGGCCGATGACAGGGAGAAGCGCGGCGGCGGAAAATCCCCGACGCTCAGCAGCAGCGTCTTCATCTCGTCGTCCATGGCAAGACAGGCCGCACCGCCGTCGAGGCGGACGGCCAGACGCCGCGCGTCGCGCAATATATCATCATTCAGCGCATGATAGGCCGCCATGTCGGCGCGCACATCCGCCGCCTCGACCTGCAGCCGCAACACAAGCCCGTCGGCCTCGCTGCGCAGCATTCTGGCGTCATTCCAGTTATTCACCTGCAGACCGATGAACACACCGAAAACGACGATCAGCGTTTCCACCGCGACGGTGAACCAGTCCTGACGGCGAATGGCGCTGGCGAGGCGGCGCAGGATCATGGGGCGTATCCGAGGTCATCAAGACGTTCACGAACGCGCCGGTCTATCGCCTGCAGGTCGGCGATCAGCGATTCCACATGGCCTTTGACCTGCCTGCTGAAATAGGCGCGGTAAAGCACGGCGTTTCCAAACCGGCGATCGGTGAGAAGGGACGCATCCATCGTCAGCGGCTCGCCCGGCCGCAGCCAGGGTATCGAGTCCCGATTGTGTTGCGGCAGGAAGGTCGGCCCCATATCCACGAACTCGATCAATAACGGATCGGAAAACCGATAGGTGACCTGATACTCGTTATCGATGCTGACCCGCGTCGCGTCATAGGCGCTGTCGAGCGCCTGGAGGGCGGCCACAAGGTCAGAATCGCCAATCAGATTGAGCCGGCCCGAGCCGACAAGCGTGTCGAATGTGGTCTCGTTCACGCGCAGCGCGGACAGAAAGAACAGACCGTCCGCGATCAGGCCCGCCATCTCTTCGGGGTCCGGGTCGGATTGACCACGATGAACGTCATAAAGCGCCTCAAGCGCAGATTGCTGACTGGCCAAAAGCCCGTTCATGCTCTCAAGACTGGCCAGCGATAGCCGGACATCGTCCGTGAGCGCCAGCAGATAGCCGACCTCCTCAGAGCGGTCCGCCCGCGCCTCGTTCCAGTTCGAGACCTGAATACCGATGAACACACCGACGACGACGATCACGAAGTCGAGAAAGACTGCCAGCCAGTTCTGCGTCTTGACGTGGGATATCATCCGCCTCAGGAGCATCTATACGCCTCCCGCGGGCGGGCCGAGGACGCTTGTGAGGAAGCTTGCCCAGCCTTCCATCCCGGACAGGCCGAGGATGACCGGTATGGCCGCAAAGAGGATGGCGAAGCCGATCCCCGTCGCCGGGTGGATGCTGCGTCGCACGATCAGATCGCGCACCAATGGTGCAAGCATGTAGCCGAAGACGAATGGCACGGCGAGCACCGGGCTCTGGTCGAAGATTTCCGGTATCCTGCCAAAGGCTGGTCCCATCAGCGTCAGCGTCGCATAGGTCATCAGGCGCTTGTGGGTATCGGCCCTGCGCCGATAGACGATCGCACTGATATACAGGCCAAGGAAAAGGGTCAGGTTGACGCCGTTCGCCGTGATGATCAGCGGGTCGCCCATCCGCCCCCAGTTCAACAGCGATATCGGGATGGCAAACCCGATAAAGGCCAGAACGATCAGGGGGCTGAACTGCCCCAGCCGGCGATGGAGGCTGACCCTGCCGCTGTGAATCAGCGTTGGCTGCAGCGCAAACAGGAAAAACCACGCCAGCATCGCCACCGCATGGAAATGATGCAATGGCGTCAGCGGCGGCAGGCCATCCGCGTCGAACACGGCCTTGGCACCGAAACTCGCAATCACCGTGACTAGAATGAGCCACGGGAAATATAGAAAGAACCGCTCACCCCGTTCTGATTCCTGAGACATCCTGACCTCTCCCTCTCCGGCCTGCTCCGGCCGCCCTATTGCCATGCAGTACGCCCTCTTTTGATCCCCTGCCGATCAGTCATCACACAGGGCGCCGCCGCAGCCCGTGGTCATGTAGGTCTCGGCCTCGATGCGCCAGCGCCCGTCAATCAGCCGCCATTTGGCCGAATAGGCGCCGCCGACCCAGTCGGTGTCATTGCCTGCCGGCGCGCCGCGCCAGGTGCCGGTCTCCATCGCCATCGGATAGAGCGGGGAGAGCATCACCTTGTCGGTCTTGCGGACATAGACGAGACGGCCGGGATCGGCGAAATCGGCCGTCCAGACAGCGACCTGTTCGGCGCGGCCCGCGATGACGGCGCTATTCGTGCCGGCGACCAGCACCGTTTCTTCGGCAAGGATCTGAGCGATGGCACCGGCATCGCCGCCCGCAATCGCCGTGTTGAACGCTGCCCGTGCCGCGCGCACGCCGTCCGCGCCGCTGTCAACCATGTTGGCGCCCGTACCCGCGCCGGGCAATCCCGGCAGAACCGCCGCCATCAGTGCCGCCGCCGCCTGTAGAATATCCACGAAATCATCGCTCCCCCTTTTGCCCTTGCGCTGAGTATTGTCGCAACCGGCGCGTTGTGCAACGCCCTCGCTTTTCACGGCCCCGGCAGGCTGCGGTGCTAGCGGGTCAGGTCGAGCAGGACGCCATTGAGCACCCGGCGGCCATCGGCGGTCAGCCGGAGCTGGTCGCCATCAACGAGAACCAGCCCGTCACCGGCGAGATAGTCGAGCGTTTGCGCCTGCAGCGGCGCGCCTGCCAGCGCCTCGTAGCGCGACAGGCTCACCCCTTCACTGAGGCGCAGGCCCATGGACAGCATCTCCACCGCCTGGTCCGGGCCGGAAAGCGGCGTCAGGGCAAAGCGCTCGACCGGCGTCGCGGCGAGATAGTCCTTCGGGTTCGCCAGCGCGACCGTCTCGTAGAGCTGGCCGCCGATCCGTACCCGTCCATGGGCGCCGGGACCGATGCCAACATAGGCCTGATAGCGCCAGTAGAGCAGATTGTGCTGCGCCTCGTGCCCCGGCGCGGCATTGTTGGAGACTTCATAGGGCAACAGCCCGGCGTCGGTGCACATTTGCTGCGCCAGATCGTACTGGGCCGCCGTCATGTCCTCGCCGGCGGGGGCCCAGTCGCCGCGCGCCACGGCCCGATCGAAGGCGGTGCCCGGCTCGATCGTCAGCTGGTACAGCGACAGATGCCCCTTCGCCAGCGCCAGCGCCTCGCTCAGCTCCCCCCGCCAGTCATCGAGGCTCTGGCCGGGCCGGGCATAGATGAGATCGAAGGTCAGCCGCTCGAACACGCCCCGTGCGACCTCCAGCGCCTCGATCGTCTCTGATACGGAATGATTGCGCCCGAGAAATGTCAGTACCTTATCGCGGAGGGATTGCACGCCCAGCGACAGGCGGTTGACCCCGGCGGCGGCGAAGTCCGAGAAGCGCTCGCGCTCGGCATCGGTCGGGTTCGCCTCAAGCGTCACTTCCGCGCCCGGGACAGGCTTTGCCGCCTCGATCACCGCCCGCGCCAGCGATGGTGCCATCAGCGACGGGGTGCCGCCGCCGAAATAGACGCTGCTATAGGCGCTGATACCCGCCTTCTCCCGCCACCAGGCGAGGTCGCCGAGCAATGCCTCACGCCAGAGGGCCGCGTCAGCACCGCGGTCCCTGTAGACATTGAAGTCGCAATAGGGGCAGATGCGGGTGCAGAACGGCCAGTGGATATAGAGGCCGGTCCTGCCCATCCCGAGTGAAGGGGCGCCGCTCACGCGCTCGCGATACAGGTCTTGACCAGCCGCTCGAATGCCTCCGCCCGGTGCGAGATTTCCTTTTTGTCCTCCGGCTTCATCTCGGCGAAGGTCTTGGTCCGCCCGACCGGCATGAACACCGGGTCATAGCCGAACCCGCCCTCGCCGCGCGGCGGCCAGACGAGGCGGCCCTTGGCCTCGCCGCGCACGGTCTCGACATGGCCGTCGGGCCAGGCCAGCGCGAGAACGCAGACGAAGGCGGCCGAGCGGTCATGATTGCCGGCAGCGATCAGCTCGTCCTCGAGGCGCTGCATCGCGGCGGTGAAATCCCTTTCCGGCCCGGCCCAGCGCGCCGAATGGACGCCCGGCGCCCCGTTCAGGGCCGCTGCGGCGAGGCCCGAATCATCGGCCAGCGCCGGCATGTTGGCCGCCTTTGCCGCCGCGAGCGCCTTCAGGATCGCATTGTCCTCGAAGGTCGCCCCGGTCTCTTCGGGCTCGGGCAACCCCAACTCCCCGGCGGACAGAATCTCGATGCCGTGGGGCCGGAAAAGATGCGCAAATTCGGCCAGCTTGCCCTGGTTGTGGCTCGCGAGGACCAATTTTTCGTCAGAAAATTTCCTAGCCATTTCAGTACCTTAATTGCGACGATATCGAAAAACACAAAATATTCGTTGTTTTTCGATAAAAACCTGTTGCATCGTTTTTCGATATGGTTATATTGAATATCAATAAGGGACGAAAAACAAAAACAGTCCTTTCAAAGTCAAAAAAAGGGCGACCGGAATGAACCAGCCGCCACCGAGTAAAGTCAAAGTCAAACGCTTGCTGAAGACAAAGGAGAAGTCACATGCCTTACAAACGTTCACCTAAATTCGGGTCTATTGGCGGATTTGTCAACGTCCTTGCCACACTGACCATCGTTTTCCTGGTATCGGCCGGTTATTTCGGCGCGTTGTCAGGGATGCCGGTCACCCTGTAACAGGGTGACCAGCGAGAACAGGGTGGCCGCCACTTAACCCACGCCCTCTACGGGGCCACCCTGTTTCTTCTATTCTAGCGGGATTTACGAAATGACAAAGAAAAACAAGGTCGCAGGCATTCTATCGGTTATCCTGCTGATCGTCTTTATCATCTCGCTGATCACCATGCTCGTGACCGGCGTGGTTGTCCTGTTCATGTTCATTGCCGTCCCCGTGGGCGGTTTTTTCGACGGCCTCTTCGATGGTTTCCGCGGCGATTCAGACGCGGACTATACCATGGGGGAGTTCGTCGAAATAACCATGGCCTTCATCACGGCGACCATGTTCGTGGTCGTTTCCTCCCGATTGATGGAAGTGCTGCGCACCATCAGTGCCGGCACCCCGTTCGAGGCGGAAAATGCCGACCGCTTCAAGCGCATCGCCAAGGTCATCTTTTTCGCGGAGCTTGCCAAGCTCGCCATCGTGCCGGTCGCCTTTCTCTGGGCGGTGCTGTTCGGCGTCGAATATGGCGATGGCGGCGGGCTCTCGATCGACCTGACAAACTGGCTCGGGGCGGCTGTCGCCCTGGTGCTGGCCGAAGTATTCCGTGAGGGCGCGAGACTGCAGGAAGAGCAGGAGTTCACGGTTTAAAGCATGGCCATTAACGTAAAACTGGACAGGATCCTGCTGGAGCGGGGCATGTCACTGACCGAGCTCTCCGAGCGGGTCGGCGTGACCATCGCTAACCTGTCCATCCTCAAGACGGGCAAGGCCAAGGCGATCCGCTTCTCGACGCTGGAGGCGATCTGCAAGGAGCTGGACTGCCAGCCCGGCGACATATTGAGTTTTGACGACAGCTGATTTCCAATCGTAGGGGCAAACCGAGGAGTGACCACCATGCCTTCAAACCTGACCACCGCCTTCAAGATGACAGGCCTGATGCTGGCCGCCGCCATGGCCCTGTCGGCCTGCATCATCATCGTCGACGAGGATGATGACGACAATGACTGGAACGAGTCGCGCTATGAGCAGGTCGCGCCTGCTGATGAGGCTGCATGAGAAGACTGATGCTGAAAACCCTCGCCGCGACTGGCCTCGTCACCCTCGCCACCATGGCCTCGGCCTGCGTCATCATCATCGACAAGGATGACGATGACGGGCGCACCGGCACAAGGGTCTACGGTCCCGGCTCCTATGACGAGCTCGATCGCGACTATGGCGACACGGACGGCGAGAGCGGGACCTGATTTCTGCCTCGCCATCCGGAACGGGACCGGACGGGGCGATATCGAGGGGAGAACCGGGCGGGGCCGCGCAAGCACCCCGCTCTTTTTCATTTCGGCGCTCCCACCGGGTCCCCGATCACATCGGTAATGGCTTGGGTAGTGGCCTGGTTGGCCGCTCGCCGCGGACACGCGGCCGCCACGATCAGAAGAACATCTCGCCGCGCTTCAGCCCGAGCCTGGCATGATGGCGTTTTAAATTCCTGTTGAGTTGTTTCACGGTGTCGCGATACCGCGCGGCGCGGTGCTGGACTTCGCTGTAGCGCGGATCGTCCGCCGGCATCACTTCGCGTACGAAGTTGTTCGCCACAACCCCGACATAGCAGGATAGTTGCCAGGCATGCCACTTGTTGATGTCTTTCTCGATCAGGGCATCGAGCGCGCGATAGGCGCTGAACATGGCGATATCGATGAAGAAAAGGACATTCATGACCTGGTGACGGCGTTCGCTCACGGTGACCCCCGGATCGGTCAGCATGTGCTGCAGGTCGCGGATCTCGTCGCGCACCGACATCACGTAATTATAATAGTCGCAGACATAATCGACGATCGGCGGCGTCAGTGAGCCGAGCTGTTCATAATGACGGTGGAACAATTCGAAGGTCAACTCGCCGCTCGGCTCGATTGAAATGGCTTGGCGGTGATGCCGGTCTTCGGCCTCCCGGAACCCCGCATGGTCAAATTGCGATATCAGCTTCTCGATGAAGCCGTCAGAGGCGCTGATCCGCACCCGTGCGGTGATCTCGCTGCTGAAAAGATCGACGGTGGCGAACCGCCTCTTGCCAATCTGGTAGACCGTCCCGATACCGGCCAGAAACGCAGCGCCGAACGGCACGAGGGCCGTCGGGCCAAACAGGATCTCCTCATTCAGCAGATTGCCGAAACTCCCGACAAAGAACAGAAGTGAATATACCCCGGCGATGATACTCACCAGGTAGAGAATAAGATCGCGTGTATGGCGGGAGGTGATGCCCCGTACCATCGAATAGGGCGAATAGATATCTTCCGGCGAACGCTTCGGGTACGGAATTTCGATCCTGGCCCGGTCACCGACCGCCTCATGACGCCGGAGCTGACAAAGAGAATCGTCCGGCGCCATCGCCGCCACGGTCCCGTCCTTTCCGGAGCCGGCAGCGAGATCCGCGCTGTCGGGGCGCATGCTGATGGCGCGCAATCCGGCAAACTGCCTTCCTCCTGTCGGCATTTGGCGCCCCGGGGCGCTCACTGGTCGGTACTCTTGCGCAGGCGCGGGCGCTTGTAATCCAGGATCTTGGCCTTGTCCTTGTGCACTTGCTCGGCGAAATTCTCGGCAATCCCGGCATCCTGACGCCATTTCTGTTGCGCCTCGCCCATATGCGTCCGCTTCAGGGGGTCCGTGTCTTCCTTGCCGACATTGTCCCAGCCATACCACACCAGCAGGCCGAGCAGGGCGAGGGCCATCATCGACAGGACATCCGTCGCGGCACGGTCTGTGACGGGCAGGAAGGCGATTGCGAAAATGACGAAGATCAGCGCCGTCAGCGCGCGCGAGACATGATCCATCGCGCGCAGGGTTCGCTGCGTCGCCCAGATCTCGATATGGGCATAACGGGATATCCATTCGAGCCGCTTGCCGTGCCAATAGGCGATGCGGGCCCATTTCTCCGCCCGGCTGGGGCCTGAATCCTTCACATTGTCATCGGAATAGATGGCCTCTTCCTTGTCGATCGCGTCCATGGCCTTCTTGAAGCCTTCAGTATAAAGATGGTTGGTATAGGACTGAAGGTGGTTGGCAAGGGTATTTGCCGTTTGCTCGACGCTGTTGTCGTAAAAGCTTTTTATGATCCTGTTGCAGACGAATGACACGACAAAGAGCGCGGCGACGAACAGGAACCATGTCATGGCCGGGCTCGCCGGCCCTGCCGCTGCATAGGCCCCGTCCAGCATCGACTGGCAGCACGCCAGCAGCGCCTTGTCGCTCTTGATACCGGCCGGTGCCGCAAGAACGGCAAGCAGCAGGAACAGGAACAAGGTCACCCGGCGCAGCAAGACGTAAGCGCGCTGGTTACGCTCGATGAGTCTTTTGACACCCGTGATCTTGTCGGTGATCGGCTTGTCCACGGCAAGGATCGAGCGCAACTTGGTGCGGAAAGGAATATGGTACTGCCAGTAGAAGTCTATCTTCGGGTCCTCAGCGACGCCGCCGCGGGCTTCGATGCTCTTGATGTTTTGATCAAGCGTCTCTTCATTGGTGAAGACAGGCGCGTCCGGCAGGTAATCCTCGCCGCCGAGCCTGTCAAAGACACCGAACCCCTTGTGAAAAGCCCCCTGGTTCAAGGCCTTTTCCTTGAAAGAAACATCGCCCGGCACAACCCCGTACCCCTTGTTGTTCGTTAACCATAAAATGGAAAAGCGCGCCTCGACAACATTTTCCTGTAACCGACATAAAAATTTGATCTCCACGGACAGGATCCATATTCATCATGGCGCGGCAAAAAGGAGACGACCCATGAAAAACAGATTGTTCGGCACAGACGGTCCGGCCGTATCGGAAATCGGCCTTGGCTGCTGGCAGCTCGGCGGCGCCGACTGGGGGGATGTGTCTGAGGATGACGCGCTCGATATCCTGCACACCGCCGTCGATGCCGGCATCAGCTTCATCGACACCGCCGATGTCTATGGCATGGGCCGGTCCGAAAGCCTGATCGGGCGCTTCCTCGACCAGCGCGGGCACAGGGACGATCTTTTCATCGCCACGAAAATCGGCCGCCGCCCGGAAGCGGGCTTTCCCGGCACCTTCGAGAAAGAAATGATGCGCGCCCATATCGAGGACTGCCTGACCCACCTCAAGACCGACAGCCTCGACCTCGTCCAGCTGCACTGCATCGGCGAGGGCGAACTGGAGAAAGGCGAGGTGTTCGAGCATCTGCGCCAATTCAAGTCAGAGGGCCTGATCAAGCGCTTCGGTGCCTCGATCGAAACCGTTTCGCAGGCGAAACATGCGTTGAAGGCAGAGGGTCTTTCCTCCCTCCAGCTGATCTTCAACATGTTGCGCCAGACCATGGCCGACGAGATCCTGCCCGCCGCCCACGACAAGGGCATCGCCATCATCGTGCGCCTGCCGCTCGCCTCGGGCCTGCTCGCCGGCAAGTATAACAAGGACCAGCCCTTCGCCGAGAACGATCACCGCAATTTCAACCGCGATGGCGGGGCCTTCTATGTCGGCGAGACCTTTGCCGGCCTGCCGTTCGAGACCGGCCTCGACTTTGTCGAGAAGCTGCGCCCGGTCCTGCCGCAGGAGAGCTCCATGGCCGACGCCGCCCAGCGCTGGGTGCTCGATCATCCGCAGGTCACGACCGTGATCACCGGCGCGTCGTCGCCTGACCAGGTCAGGGCCAATGCAAAGGTCAGCAGCCTCGACCCGCTTGACGACGCCCTGCATGAAGAATTGAAAAGCTTCTACCGCCGCGATGTGATGGGTAAGATCCGCGGGGAGATCTAGAAGCTGAAATCGACTGTTTTCTCAAAGAGGGTCAGTTTGCCCTTGCTGATAATGTCCATGCCGAGAACCACCTTGAATTCGCGGCCAGCAAGATTGAATGCGAGCGCTTCGACAATTTCCGGCCACTCGTAGACAGGTGACTCTTGCTTTGTGGTGGCACTGAAGAAAAAACTACAGAAGCAGCTCGGATGAAACTGGGTGGTCTCCATATTTGGAAACAGGACAGGTTTTGCTCCCAGACTCTGTAGCGACAATTCAGAAACCAATGCTCTGTCAACAACTGTCGTTGTTGCCCCCGTATCAACCAGCGCCTTGACCGCTACCCGCTTTACTGCAGCCGGTCCGAAATCTTCACCATTGGCCTGCGGCACGTCATTGCTGACAGATAGTCTGACGAGCGGCTGATTGTTACGAAAGAAATTACCCCGGATAGTCGGCACAATCGAGCATTCCCAAATCGACCGGTAGCGGCTCTACCCGCATAATAGAGAATGTACCTGCTTGAAAATTGTGCTTTGCCGTGTTCAAGGCATCCAAGAGCGTTGAGCAAAACTGACGGATTTCACCGTCAACAAGTATGGCCACTTCACCGCGGTGCTTTTCGAGTTCATCGGAAGGCAATTTCCCAAGAGCGATAGAATTTGCGATGTGCATTTGTTCAGTCATACCGGCGCTCCTCTTCCAAAGATAAGACGTTTGCTGAAACTGTAAACAATTCGTTGACGCCTCCCCCCTTTCCCCGGCGAGCTTTTTCCTGTATGTCCGGCCGCTTCCCGGCTATTGTGGATAAACGCTGACGCCCCCATGTGAGGCGATCGTTACGGCACGAAAGACAAACCCATGGCAGATGCCTCCGCCCCGGTCTTCACCTCGAAGACCGATGCAAAGATCAACCTGATCGGCCTGACCCGCGAGCAATTGCGCGCGCGGCTGGAGGAGGATTTCGCGCTCGAGCCGAAGAAAGCCAGGATGCGCGCCTCCCAGATCTGGCAGTGGATCTACACTCACGGCGTCAAAGACTTTGCCGAGATGACCAATATTTCCAAGGATTTGCGCGCAGGGCTCACCGGCAAATACCGCCTGACCCGGCCGGAGATCGTCGAGCACCGTGTCTCGTCCGATGGCACGCGCAAATATCTTCTGCGCTTTGCCCCGGGCGTCGAGGCCGAGGCCGTGTTCATCCCCGGCGTCGGCAAGGCGGGCGCGTTGTGCGTCTCCTCCCAGGTCGGCTGCACGCTGAACTGTACCTTCTGCCACACCGGCACCCAGCGCCTGGTGCGCAATCTCACGGCGGCGGAAATCACCGCCCAGGTGCTGGTCGCGAAGGACGATATCGGCGAATGGCCATCGTCGAAGGACGAGCGCCAGCTGACCAATATCGTCTTCATGGGCATGGGCGAACCGCTTTATAATCTCGATAACGTTTCGGATGCGATAGGGATCATCGCCGATGGCGAGGGCATCTCGATCTCGCGCCGGCGCATCACCGTGTCGACCTCCGGCATCGTCCCGGAATTCCACAAGCTGGGGACAGGCACCGAGGCGATGCTGGCGATCTCGCTGCATGCCACCAATGACGAATTGCGCAACGAGCTGGTGCCGATCAATAAAAAATACCCGCTGGAGCAGTTGCTGCAGGCGTGCCGCGATTATCCCGGCGTCTCCAACGCGCGCCGCATCACGTTCGAATATGTCATGCTCAAGGGCGTCAATGATTCCGACGCCGAGGCGCGCGAACTGGTCCGCCTGCTCAAGGGCATCCCGGCCAAGATCAACCTCATTCCCTTCAACCCGTGGGAAGGCTCCGGCTATGAATGCGCCGACTGGAGCCGGATCGAGGCCTTTGCCGAGATCGTCAACCGCGCCGGTTATGCCTCGCCGATCCGCACCCCGCGCGGGCGCGATATCGGGGCGGCCTGCGGCCAGCTGAAGACCGACAGCGTCAAGCAGCGCGCATCGGAAGCGCGCCGCGCCCGGCTCTATGGCGATGGCCTGTCGGACACCACCACGGCGGCGGGCGAGTAGCGTACCACCTTACCAAATCGAAACCTCACTGCCCCATTCCGGTCACGACCGGTCCCTAACTGCTCAATAGCCGACGGCGCTGCGCTTGCCTGCACGTCAGGACCACTTAACAAGGTTTAAGGACGACCGGTTGAAAACTGGGCAAGTTGAGATCAGCTTTCTATATCAACCGGCCATGACAACAGGACAGGGGACAAGACGACCGTGAGCACGACCGAAAAGAACATTATGTCAGCTGTGGAAGAGTCCCGTCTGAAGGGGCTGATCACCGACTTTCACCCCTTCTCCCTGGTCGTGACCAACCCGGCGCTCGAAGACAATCCGATCGTCTACGTCAACCGCGCCTTCGAGCGGGTCACCGGCTACAACGCCAGTGCCGTGATCGGCCGCAATTGCCGCTTCCTGCAGGGCAGGGACACCAGCCAGTCGACCATCAGGAAGATGCGCGAGGCGATCCGGAAGGAAGAGCCGGTCACAGTCAATTTGCTCAATTATCGTGCCGACGGCGAACCGTTCTGGAACAATCTGCATCTGGAACCGGTTCGCGACGAGAACGGCGAGGTGCTGTGTTTCCTCGGTGTCCAGAAAGTGCTGACCGAGGAGCCCGCGCCGGAAGGTCAGGGTGTCGACCAGCAATTGCGCGAAATCCAGCACCGGGTGAAGAATCATTTGCAGATGATCGTCTCGATGATCCGCATGCAGGCCGGCTCAGGCGGACGCACCGCCGGGGACGACTACAAGGCCCTGTCGCGGCGGGTCGAGGCACTGCAGATCCTCTATTCGGAAATGCATGACGACCGCGCCGAAGAGCCGGCCAGCGAATATATCATGCTTGGCGCCTATCTCTCGCGCATCGCCACGGCGATCTCCTATCTTGAGACGCGGAACGAGATCCAGCTCAACATGGATATCGAGCCGGTGCGCGTGCGGATCGACATGGCGGGCCGCGTCGGCCTGATCGCCTCGGAGATCCTGACCAATTGCTATCAGCACGCCTTCACCGGCAAGAGCCAGGGGATCGTCGACGTGCGCCTCAGCAAGCTGTCGTCCGGTGCCCTGCGCCTGCAGATATCCGATGACGGCAACGGCCTGCCGGAGGATTCCGATTGGCCGCATACCGGCTCCATGGGGGCGAAGATCGTCCAGTCGCTGATCAATGGGATCAATGCCGAAATGACCATCACCCGGCCGATGAATGGCACGGTCTTCACCATCGACTTGCCGCCCATGGCCGAACCGGAAACGGGCGTCGAGACGTAGGCGGCGCAGCTGTCTTCAGTCCGCTGGATCAACCTGCCTTCAAATCGAACCATTTGAAGGCAGAAAAGGTGATCGCTTCCAAAGTGTTAAAGCAGCTCCTCTGCGTCCAACCGGACGCAGGCTGCTCTAGCCCCATTTCGCCCGCAGCCGGTCTTCGGCTGCAGGGTCAATATTGACATTGTCAAGGTCGCCGCCGGCCCAGGCCATCACGCGCTTGTCCATAATCCGGAACCACAGCGGCGGGATATTGGCGAGGCCGAGACAGCCGGGATAGCCTGACGGCAGGCGCGGCAGTTTCTCGAAATTCCTCAGCGCCTGATAGGGCCTCTGCGGGTTGGCGTGGTGGTCGGAATGGCGCTGCAGGTGGATCTGCATCAGGTTGGAAAAGATGTGGTTGGTGTTCCACGAATGGTGCGGCTGGCAGGGCTCATAGCGGCCATTGGGCAGCATCCTGCGCTTGAGCCCGTAATGCTCGATATAGTTGACCTGGGTCAGCCCGTACCAGGCGATGAAGTGGTGGGCGATGATAAACGGCACCACGGCGAGCCCCAGCCACGCGACCAGCACCAGCGCAACAGCCAGGGTGATCGCCCAGCTTTGCAGGATCTCGTTTTCTGGGTGCCAGAACGATTTTCCCCTGTTTCGCAGCCGTAACGACTCATGCGCGATAGCGCCTTTGAGCGCGCCGGGAATATCGCGCAGGGCGAAGGCGAACACCGTCTCGCCCATCCGCGCGGAGGAGCAATCCTCCGGCGTCGCCACCTTCACATGATGGCCGCGATTATGCTCGATACAGAAATGACCATAGCCGACGACGCCGAGCGACAGCTTCGCCATGGTCCGATAGAACCGCTCCTGCTTGTGGCCCAGCTCGTGGCCGATCGTGATCGCATTGCCGCTCATCGTGCCGATGCCGAGCACGATCGCCAGCACCGACCACCATGGCAGGTCATGGCTCGCGACCAGCCAGGCCGCCCCGATGAACAAGAGATAGTGCAGCGGGATCGCGGCGATCGGCACCCACATGTAGAAGCGGTCGGCGCTCATCGCCGGCACCACCGCCTCGGGCGGGTTATGCTCGTCCTCGCCCATGATCCGGTCGATCAGCGGCACCGCGCCGAACACCCACAGGAACGGGATCAGCGTCGCCAGCGCATTGCCGGTGGCCAGATACAGAAGTCCTGCCGAAAACGGGATCAGGAACAACAGCTTCATCCACAGCCACAGCCAGCGCTTGCCGTCGCGATAGGCCACGCGCTCGCCTGCCTCCGTCGTGCCGGTGAAAATGGTCATGATATGTCCTCCCCGATTTTCCGGGCCCGGTCTCGTGCCGGTTCATGGAAAGGATGTTGCCACAGGTCGCGCTGGCGAGAAAGCGGCCTGCTCAGCGCGCCGGATCTCGGGCGGCCATCATGTCCGCTTCGTCGCGGCGCAAGGTCAGCACGTCGACGCCGGTGTCGGTAACGGCGACGGTATGCTCGAACTGCGCCGAGAGTTTCTCGTCCAGCGTCACCACCGTCCAGCCATCCGCCTCGGTCACCACCTTGCGGCTGCCTTCATTCACCATCGGCTCGATGGTGAAGACCATGCCCTCGCGCAGCATCAGCCCGGTGCCCGGCTTGCCATAGTTCAGCACATTGGGCGGTTCGTGCATTTTCTGCCCGATGCCGTGGCCGCAATATTCGCGCACCACCGAACAGCCATTGCGCCGTGCATGGCGGGCGATGGCGTGGCCGATATCGCCAAGCCGCGCGCCGGGACGCACCTGCCGGATGCCCTGCCACATGGCGCCCTGCGCGATCCGGACAAGCCGTCGCGCCGCGGCGCTTGCCGCGCCGACCACATAGGTCTTGCTGGAATCGGCGATATAGCCGTTCTTTTCCAGCGTGATATCGAGATTGATGATGTCCCCATCCTGAATGATCCGCCTGGCATCCGGTACGCCATGGCAGACGACCTCGTTGATCGAGCAGTTCAATACGTATTTGAAGCCGTACTGCCCCTTGCTCGCCGGGCGTGATGCCAGATCATTCGTGATGAAGCGCTCGACCAGGTCGTTGACCTGCATGGTCGACAGGCCGGCGAGGCTGATCCCGTCGAGCATCTCGAACACCGAGGCCAGCAGCTTGCCCGAGATACGCATCAGCGCGATCTCCTCCGGCGTCTTGACCATGTCAGGCCGCCTCCGTCCGGCCGGCCATGCCGGCATCCGCCGCGTCCAGCTGTATCTTGATGATGTCGGTGAAGGACAGCGCCGGGTTGGCCTCGGCCAGCATGCCGATCTTGATCCAGAACTCCGTCTGCGCGTTGATCGACCGGCACATCACCGTGCTCGCCCGGCGCACCTGCTCATGCAGCTCATCATCGATCTTCACGATACCCATCGGCCACTCCTGACATAGCTTATATGGTTCGTATATGATCCATATATAATCCTGTCAATCGGCCCGCTGGAGGAAACTGGACTGTCGGCGACGTAAAGACTTGCGACAAAAAGGCCGTCTCGCGTCGGAAACATTCGCGCTGGCGGGAGCGCTACTCTGCCGGACCCAGGACGGGCTCAGCGTCGGAGGGTTCCGCCGCCGCTTCATTGCCCTTGCGACCCTTGCGGCCATATTTCGCGATCAGATGGGCGCGCCGGGGCGGATGCAGGTTTGCCTTTGTCACATCGCCCTCGGCCCACTCGACCAGTTTCGGGTTCATGACCTTGAACCATAGCGGCGGGATATTCGACAGCGCCATGGCGCCGAGATAACCCCAGGGCAGGCGCGGTATGTCGTCGAAATTGCGCAGCGCCGGGTAGGACCGCATCGGGTTGGCGTGATGGTCGGAATGGCGCTGCAGGTCGATCAGCATCAGGTTCGAGAAAATGTGGTTGGCATTCCACGAATGGCGCGGCTGGCACGGCTCATACTTGCCGTTCGGCCGCTTCTGCCGCAGCAGGCCGTAATGGGCGACATAGTTGGACTGGGTCAGGGAATACCAGGACAGCACATGGTGCATGGCGATGAAGGGCAGCACCGCCCAGCCGAGCCAGGCGACGAGTATGGCCGCCAGCACCACCGAGATCGCCCAGCATTGCAGGATATCGTTGCGCCACGTCCAGAACCCGTGGCCCTGCCGTTTCAGGCGTTCGGCCTCCTTGGTCACACCGCCGATGAGCGCGCCCGGTATGTCGCGCAGGGCGAACTCGAACACCGTCTCGCCCATCCGCGCCGAGGAGCAATCCTCCGGCGTCGACACTTTCACATGATGGCCGCGATTATGCTCGATATAGAAATGGCCATACCCGTTGGAGCCGACCGAGATCTTGGCCATGATCCAGTCGAGGGAATCCTTCGGCTTGTGGCCGAGCTCGTGCCCCAGAACGATGGCGAGGCCGTTGACCGTGGCGACGCCGGCGACCAGCACTAGGTCGGCCCAGAGCGGCATGTCGAGCGCGCCGACCATCCAGATCGCGACGATGAAGGTGACGTAGTGCTGCGGGATCAGCGCATAGACGATCCAGCGATACCACGGGTCATCCTCCAGCGCCTCGGCGACATCGTCGGCGACGCTGTCATTGTCCTCGCCGATCAGCGCATCGATCAGCGGCGTGCCGACGAACAGGAAGATGATCGGGATCAGCGACGTCAGCGGATTGCCGCCGGTCGCGAAGTAGGCCCACACGGTCGCACCGATCAGCAGCAGCGGCCAGCAGCCGGTCAGCCACCAATAGCGGTACTTGTCATGACGCACGATCCCGCCATTGCCGCGCCTGGCTGCGCGTGCCGGGCCGGCCGGTCCAGCCCCAGCCCCAGCCCCAGCCCCAGCCATACCGGCCTGACCTGCGGCGCGATCGTTATCACTCGATATAACGCGATCTTCAGCCATACTGTCCTTGTGTGTCCCACTCGAATATTTGCCAATATTGCGGCGATGGCAGAAAAGGTTAACGAAACCCTGATAAAAGGTTAATATTTCCCTAACATAAAAAGGCGGCGCCGTCCACGCGGAAGGGCTGGCTGATTCGGAAAAAATGGTTAACATGGAAAGGGTTAACGGGGGAAAGTCAGGATGATCGACCCGATTGCCGCCATGATCGTTTCCGGCGCTGCCGCCATCGCGCTGCAGGGCACGGCCGCGTATGACCGCTGCACTCTCTACGAGAAGGGTGCCTATGGCTGGCAGATCGAGGCCAGGGGCGGGCGCCTGACCCTGACGGCGGAGGACCAGCCCGGCTTCAACGTCATCGCGACGGACGAGAATTACGACACGACCGGCGAGTTCGAGGTCACCCTGGTCAGCGAGGGCGGCCGGCGCGAGATACGCATCGCCCCGCCTGACGTCCTCTATAACGGCATCCCGATGATCGGTGAATGGGACGAGATCGACCTCGTCATTGCCGTCGCCGGTAACGAGGTCTTCGTCCCCGGCCCGCCGCGGCCCTTCTACGCCGTCGGCGAGGGCAGCATCCACCTGGTAGACGTCAACCGCTATACACGCGTCCCGCAGCGCGGCGTCGACCTGTCGCTCTTCTACAATGGCGAGGAGATCGTGCGCGGCTCGATCAAGGCTTTCCTCCTCGGCGCCGGCATGGAAGAATGGGACAGGGCCGCGACCGAACTGCGCGACGCCGGCTGCCGCGTCTGACCGGCGCCCCCACACGCACAAGAGCAGGCCCAAAAACTGACACCGTCAAGATACTGGATATTCATGCCCCGCACCCTTCTTGCCCTCCTTGCCGCCTTGGCCATCACGACACCGGCTGGCGCCCAGAGCCCCTTCGCCCAAGGCGATGACCCCTGCCGCACCGCCATCACCATCGACAGCGGCTGGACCGCCGACGTCTTCACCGGCGGCGTGGAAGTCGTCGCCACCGATGCCGCCTTCACCCTGACGGCGGTCGAGGGGATCACCACACTCGGCGACTGGCGCCTGTCCATCATCGGCAGCGTGACAGAGCCGCTCTTCACCATAAAGGCCGGCGCCATCACCAACCCGGCCGGCGAGGAAAGCCCGGCCGCCGTCTGGCAGTCGATCCCCGTCGCGGTCTTTCACGGGCAGGACGAGCTGTTTCGCCTGTCCGCCAATGAGCAGGGCATCTACGCCACTGAAGCCTCGGAGTTCGGCCGCCTCAAGACCGCCGCCGAACTGGCCGCGCTCGAAGCGCCGGACACGCCCTTCTATGCCGACTTCCTGCGCCCGGACGGCAAGGGCGCCCTCCTGCGCATCGAGATCGCCGCGCCGACGCTGGCCGACGGCTTTTCCGCCTGGGCCGCCCATACCGGCGAATTCGCCTGCGCGCCGGAATAGAGCAAGGATATGCAACCCGCTTCTATCCTGTTGGCCGTTGCTGCTCTGACCGCCAGCAGCATCTTGCAATCCGGCGAGAGCGATGACGAAAGCTGGCCGCCGTTCCCGGTAGACCCTCAGCTTGCTCGATGCGCCGAAAGGCTTGAGCCGGTACCGGGCTGGGACGTGGAGATATCCGAACAGCCTGTCTTTCTGACGCTTTCACAGGAACAGATGAATGTGCAGATAAGTGATGACTGGCCGGTCCAGGGCAAGTTCCGCTTCATTATCGCTGCATGGGATGATGAATTGCGGCTTCAGGTCCAGCCGGGCTATGTGAACCTGCCGGGGAGGACGAAAGACAGCGAGTATTTCTGGGAGGATGTCCTCCTGACCGTCGCGCAAGGCGATCACCCGCTCTTCACGCTGGCAGCTGACATTTCCGAAATCGGTATCGTGCATAACGGCCGCAGCTTGCTGGGCGTTAATTATTACACAACACAGCACGAAGCCGCCGCCCTTCGCACGGCCGCCGAAAACAGCGGGCAGGATATCCGGTTCGACTTCCGCAAGGCGGATGCCACAGAGCCTTTCGTGCGCATTTCCATGGCACCGGACGTGGTCGCCCGTGGCTTCACCGCTGGTCCGGAAATTCTCGACTGGCGTGATCGTAGCTGCCCCGTGGAGTAGCGGGCCAATAGTTTCCCTCACTTTCCCCTCGCAAAGCCGCGCAAAATCTCTATAACGGCGCGCGACTTCGAAGGAGACAAGAAGATGTCCAAACGCGCCAATATCAACAAGGTCGTCCTCGCCTATTCCGGCGGGCTCGACACCTCCGTCATCCTGAAATGGCTGCAGACGGAATATGAGTGCGAGGTCGTCACCTTCACCGCCGATCTCGGCCAGGGCGAGGAGCTTGAACCGGCGCGGGCAAAAGCCGAACTGCTCGGCATCAAGGACATCTATATCGAGGATCTGCGCGAGGAATTCGTGCGCGATTTCGTCTTCCCCATGTTCCGCGCCAATGCCGTGTACGAAGGATTGTACCTGCTCGGCACCTCCATCGCGCGCCCGCTCATCTCCAAGCGCCTTGTCGAGATCGCCGCCGAAACCGGTGCCGATGCCATCGCCCATGGCGCGACCGGCAAGGGCAATGACCAGGTCCGCTTCGAGCTCGCCGCCTATGCCCTCAACCCGGACATCAAGGTCATCGCCCCGTGGCGCGAATGGGACCTGACCAGCCGCACCAAACTGATCGAATATGCAGAGGCCCACCAGGTGCCGGTGCCGAAAGACAAGCGCGGCGAGAGCCCGTTCTCGGTCGATGCCAACCTGCTGCACACCTCATCCGAGGGCAAGGTGCTGGAAAACCCGGCCGAGCCCGCGCCCGACTATGTCTATTCGCGCACGGTCGACCCGGTCGATGCGCCCGATGCGCCGGAAGTGATCGAGATCGGCTTCAAAAAGGGCGATGCAATCTCCATCAATGGCGAGGAAATGAGCCCCGCCACGCTTTTGGCGGCGCTGAACGAGTACGGACGAAAGCACGGCGTCGGCCGCCTGGACCTCGTCGAGAACCGCTTCGTCGGCATGAAGTCGCGCGGCATTTACGAGACGCCCGGCGGCACGATCCTGCTCGCCGCCCATCGCGGCATCGAGCAGATCACGCTCGACCGCGGCGCGGCCCATCTGAAAGACGAGCTGATGCCGAAATATGCAGAGCTCATCTATAACGGCTTCTGGTTCTCGCCCGAGCGCGACATGCTCCAGGCCGCGATCGACGCGAGCCAGACCCATGTCGAGGGCAGTGTCACCGTCCAGCTCTACAAGGGCTCGGCAAATGTCATCGGCCGCTCAAGCCCGAAAAGTCTGTACTCGGAAGCCCACGTCACCTTCGAGGAAGACGCCGGCGCCTACGACCAGAAAGACGCAGCAGGCTTCATCAAGCTGAACGCGCTGCGGCTGAAGCTGTTGGGGAAACGCGGCGGGTAGTTTGATGGATAAATTGATCTGATGGGAATAACTAACGGGAAACCTACGGACTTCAAAAGGGCCCTTATGGAAAAGGGAGTCTTTCCTGAAAATCTCCCACCAGTGTTCAAAGTTTCAAAATTTTATAGCGTCGCGATTGACGCAGGCTTATTTGAGCAAAACCAAATTGAAAGAAACAAGCCTACAGCCTTGGCACGATACAACGAAACGAAACGCGGCAATCAAAGGCGGGTTTTCTCTACTCCAAATCCTCTTTTCTTTATCGACACCGCCAACTTCATTACAAAGCATCGGCGACAGCTCAATAACGCATTATCTTCGTCTCCGATATCTCACTCTAAACCCGAGTTTGATGGCGATTATAACCGAGCTATTAAGATAAGCACATTTGCAGAATTTGTTGCCGCACGCAGGGCGAAGTTATCGACCTCTCGATATATAGTGAAAACTGATATTTCTAGATTCTTCCCATCCATATATACTCACTCTATTCCGTGGGCCGTGCACGGAAAGCGCGCAGCAAAGCTTGAGCGCTCCGCGAAATCTTCGACGATATACACAAATGAACTTGATTATCTAATTCGCCAGGCGCAGGACCAACAGACCGTTGGGATTCCCATTGGGCCTGATGTATCCAGAATAATTTCTGAGTTGATTGCCGGAGCGATTGACGCCGACTTCATAGACCAAGTGGGTCCTGACGTACCCGGCGCACGCCTTGTCGACGATATCTATATTGGCGCAGACACCCTCGAAGAGGCAGAAAATTATCTAAGTGCATACAGAGATTCGATTAGAAAGTTCGAACTTGATATTAATGAGAGTAAAACAAGAATATTTGAAGCTCGCCAAGATTTAGAAGCCTTCTGGCCGGTCACCGTTAGGCGGGAGCTAAAAGGCTTTCAAATTGATGACTTTGAGTTGCCCTCAACTATTCTTAAGTCTGATTAAAATTCCTATACTGACGAGATAATAAGGCTAGCAAATATTGAGAATGACGAAGGCATTGTAAAGTATGCGCTTCGAAAAATGGACGACTTTAAAATATGGAGTGGCTACTGGACCGTTTTAGAACCTTTTTTGATGCGGGTTGCCGTTAACTTTCCCCATTGCCTTGATTATGTAGCCAGAATAGTTGCTTGGAGATATAGGCGGTTCAGCATTGACGAAGCAAGATGGGCAAAAGTTTGTCAAAGCATCATTGACTACAATGCGCCCCGAGGAAACGATTCTGAAGTCGTATGGTCTTGTTGGTTGCTAAGCGAGATTGGCGCCGGCCTAAATGCCGCCTCGTGTGAAAAGATAATTCAAAGGTGCGGACCTTTTTCAATCCTCATAATTATTGATCTTTTCGCTGATAACTTGATCAACGGACGCTTTCCCAAACAATCAATCATTGATCGACTAGGAGACAGTCCGATGCTCGGTAACGATTGGCTCGTTTCCTATGAAGCTGAGAGAAGTTTCGGATTTCGACTACGCGGGAAGAATCGTAATGATTATAGCGTTATCGGAACGCTCATTGATGACGACGTTTCTTTCTACGATTCCAACGCCATTCCCATTGTATTCCAAAACGTTGACGATATTGATGACGTTGATGAGGCTCTTGAAGATCATATAGGCTTATATGAGGAAGATGAAGACGATACCTTTGATTCCGCTATCGATGAGTTTTTGTGAACTTGTCCCAGCCCCGGTGCGGACTGGGGCCGTGGTGCCGGCGAGCCTGAACCTGCCGGCGAAACGGGGCGGGTAATCATTTTCTTTTCTTGCCCCTTGAGGGAGGCAAGTCCTTAGCCTCTGCCGCCAGTTTCGATATGGCTTTGTCGGCCTCTTCATGGCGAAGGCGTTTTCGTTCTTCGGAAAATTTCCGGTACTCGGCTTCAGCGTGTCTTTTCGCCGTATCGCTCGCAACGATCCCTCCGTCCCGAAGCACCGCGCGATTCAGATTTTTCAGCTGCTGCTCGAGCAGGGCTTCTGCATCCTTCATCATGACCAGACGACCGATATCCAGCTGATCCTCGAATATATCGAGCAGTATAGTCGTCAACCTGTTCAGTTCACGGACTTCCTGGTCAGACAGGTAATTTTTGGAAACGGCCACATCCGATTTCCGGATGTTTTCATTCGGCCAGCTTTGCAGGCCCATATTCGGCGCTTTCGCATCGGCCCGTCCCGCAACCACCTCTGAAGGCGTGTGCGACGTCACGGCGTAGACCAGTTTCGCCTGCATCTGCTGATAGAAAGTCACCCATTGCCGTGACGCACCATCATAGTCCTGACACATGGCACAGATGGATTTCAGCTCGCGATAGACATTTGCCTCGTCCGCGCGAATCTCGCGGACGATGTCACGAAGCTCCTTGATCCGGTCGGAATAATCCGGGCCCTTCAGTCTCGCCTTGTCGATGACGAACGCCTTGGTCGCAAATTCGACGAGCCTTGCTGTCGCCCATTTGCGGAAAAGCGTTCCCTGCCTGGAACTGACCCGGTATCCGACGCTGATGATGGCATCGAGATTGTAGTGCATTACATCACGCGAGACTTCGCGATCACCCTCCCGTCGAACTATTCGGAATTTCCGAATAGTTGCCTCCGGCTCCAATTCACCTTCAGCGTGTACATTTCTAAGGTGTTCATTGATCGTAACGACCGAGACGCCAAATAGCTCGGCCATCTGGGCCTGCGTCATCCACAAGGTCTCTCCCTCAAACCGGATTTCCAGCGCTGGACCACTCGCCGTGCTATAGATGACAAACCGGTCGCCGGTTTCGTCGTCCTCAAAAACAGTCGTCAATTCCGTGCTATCCATCATCACGTCGCTCGCATCGATTCCCGCGAACATACCATGAACAATCATGCTTGCGAACCCCGAACAAACTTATCCCCGCCGCCCGAAAGGCAAGTATAACTCTCCCCAGGCCGGGTGAGGACCCGGTGGAGGCGCCGACCGCGAAGTGTGACCTGCACGGAGTATCGGCGTATCAGGTTTCTGCCGGCAGTTGAGGGTGTGTACAGCTTTGCACCGTCCGGCGGAACGGCGTCCCGGGGTAGCCCCCGGGCGGGAGAGCTATGCACTTTGGCCCCGCATCGATCGCCGCCGTGTGTAGCGAGAGCTATGCCAATACTATTACTACAAATGAGGCAATGGCCGCTGCACACGGGCCCCCTCATACTTCCAACACCGCGAGCGTTGCTTGCCGGTGCGTTTAGTGCTGCCGCTCTTGTCAGCCCGGCCAAGCGCAGCGCGACCAGCGGCTACACGAGAGCATCAGCCGCTACGGTGGCGAAGCCGCGCCAGAAGGCGATACCACGCACCTGCAGCCCGGCTCGTGAACGCCGGCCCCTTTCCCCTCCCCTTTCCCGCCGACCCATGCTAGCGTCCCCGCAAAACACCAGAGGGACAAAATCATGCTGAAATTCGCCCCCGCGCTGATCGCGCTCGGCCTCATCGCCTGCGCCGACACTGCCAGTGACACATCCGACGGCACCACCGCCCCGACGGAAGAAGGCTGGGTCTCGCTGTTCGATGGCGAAACCCTTGACGGCTGGACGCCAATGATCCGCTATCATCCGCTGGGGGAGAATTTCGGCGACACCTGGCGCGTGAGGGACGGCAAGATCGTCGTCTCCTATGACCAGTATGGCGAGGATTTCGGCGGGCGCTTCGGCCATCTATACTACCAGACACCGTATACGGCCTATCGCCTGCGGCTCGACTATCGCTTCGTCGGCCAGCAGATGCGGGGCGGACCGGACTGGGGCCGCCTCAATGCCGGTGTCCTGTTCCACACCCAGCCGCCCGGAACGATCCCGGAGGACCAGGACTTCCCGATCTCGCTCGAGGCGCAGTTTCTGGGTGAGGGTGCCCATGCCCCGACCACGGGCAATTTGTGCACCCCCGGTACCAGCGCGCTGATCGATGGCGTGCGCCCGGAGGATCATTGCACCCTGTCGCAATACCCCGCCCCGCCGGCGGGCGAATGGGTGACATTCGAGCTGGAAGTGACCCCGCCCGATGGCGACGGGATACAGACCTATCGTCATTACACGAATGGCGAAATGGTGCTGGAATATTCCGACGCCAGCCTCGACGAGGCCCATCCCTGGGCCCGGACCCGTGCGCTGACCCGTGGCCATTTCGCGATCCAGTCGGAAAGCCACCCGGTCGAATATCGCAATATCGAGCTGCTGGTCATACAGGAATAGACGCGTCTTGACGGCGGGCCTTGACGGGCGCGCGCGCGCGGCTATCTCGGCCCTCATGCGCCCGCACTTTTATTATTCCGCCGATTTCAACATTCCCCTGCCCGAGAAACACCGTTTTCCCGGGCATAAATACGAGCTGTTGCGGCGCGAGCTGCTGGCCCGCGGGCTGGTCGACGAGGACCAGCTGCACATGTCCCCGGAGGCCGATGAGGCCGATATCGTGCTCGCCCATGACCCGGCCTATGTCAGCGCCCTGTCCGATGGCTCGATCGATCCGAGGGTGATGCGGCGCATCGGTTTTCCGTGGTCGGAACAGATCCCCCGGCGCGGGCGGCGCACGGTCGGCGGTGCGATCGAGGCGGCGCGCACGGCGCTGCAGGTCGGCCTGTCCGGCCAGCTTGCCGGCGGCACCCACCACGCCCATGCCGGCTTCGGCGCGGGCTTTTGTATCTATAATGATTTCGCTGTCGTCGCGAAAAAGGCGCTGGCGGAGCACTGGGTCGACCGCATCGCCATTGTCGACCTCGACGTACACCAGGGCGACGGCAATGCCGCGATCCTTGGCGGGGATGCCCGCATCTTCATTCTCGATGCGTTCGGGGCGAAGAATTTCCCCTTCCGCAAGGTGCCGGGAACGCTCGATATTCCGTTCGAGGACAATCCCGGCGACGATGCCTATCTGACCCGCGTTGCCGAAAGGCTGCCCGAGGTCTGGAACTTCGCCCCGGACCTCGTGCTCTACCAGGCCGGGGTCGATCCGCTGGTCCATGACCGGCTCGGAAGGATGGATCTGAGCTTCGAGGGGCTGATGGCGCGCGACCGGATGGTGCTGGAGGGCTGCCGCAAGCGCGGCATTCCCTGTTCGATGGGGATTGGCGGCGGCTACGCCGACCCCATCGACCCTACTGTCACGGCCTATGCCAATACCTACGAGGTGGCAAAGGCCGTCTACGGATTTTAGGGGCGTCAGGCGGGAATCATTCCGTCGCGCGCTGCTCCTGGAGTTGCAGCTCGACGAGCCAGCCGGAAGGCCCGCTGCGGCCACGCATGAAGGGAGAGTAGGACAATTCCAGATAGGCGGGATCGGCCCGGAACGACCCGGCCGCGATTTCCGGCGGATCGACGAAGTCCCAAATCGTCTTCCTGAAGACCTCTAAGTCGGTGCTTTCCTCGCTCGTCTCGGCAATGAAATCCGGCCCGAGACAGCTCGTCACCATGGCCTCGACGCGGGAGAAGGCCTCCATCGCCCTGGCCTCATTGGCCTCCCTGTCGAGCGTGCCGGCCTGAAACACGGGACAGTTGAAGATATAGATGTTCGCGTCCTGACCGAAGAACCCCTCCATCACCGAGGTGGTACACAGATTATCCCCCAGCGTGATGCCCGTGGTAACCTTGTCGTCGAGTTCCACCTCGCCAAGCTTGAATTTGGCTTTGCGGACTGTCTCGAACGGCACAGCGTTCGTGCGGCTGTCGAAGACCGGTTGCAAGGGGCCGCAGGGGCCGCTGGCGGCAATAGCCTTGTTGTCACCGCTGCAGGCGGCAAGCACCAGGGCGGGCAGGATGAGAGCAGTAACGCGGCGCATGTCTTGTATCTCCTTCGCGAGGGAAGGATCATGACCGCATCAGGCGGCCCCGTCTCTCCCCGATACAGGTGAGGCCCGGGACGGAAGGAAAGACTGCTGCAGCCCGGCTGCTTACATGCCGCACTCGCGGCTGAAGGCGGCGAAGGTCGGATCGACCGGCGGTAGCGAGATTTCCACCTCGCCGAAACGGCTGGACGAGATCGACATGGTGTCCTGCCTGACCACGGCATTGTAGAGCTTGGCAATCGCTGTGTAGGCGCCAGGCTGGGCCAGCTTGACCGACGGGAAATAGCGCCAGTCGCTGCGATTGACCTCTTCGTCATTGGCAGAAAGGCGCACCGGTATCGTCACGTTGCGGGTGGATTGGCGCATGTCGCTGGCGAAATCGAACGGCTCGGTCGAGACAAAGACGGCGAGCTCATCGGCGACGCAGTAGAACATGGCGCTGCCGCCTTCGGAGGCGTTGGCATAGACACCGTCGACCGCGTATTTGCCCTTGGGGTCGTCGGCATCCAGCCACTTGCCATCGGCGCCGATGGAAAAGTCATACGTCTGCCAGCCGCTTTCCTGAGCGGTTGCAGGCATCGCAAGGCCGGCTGCCGTCATGACGCAAGCCACACCGATAGAAACAATGTTCTTCATGGAAACCTCTCCTCTGCCCTCAAGTACGATTGATATAGTAGTTGGCCGGGCAGACACAAGGACCGGATTGTTAAAGCTTGTACAGGTGCGGAAGACTGACCCGCGTCAGCTGTTGCCGATCGTCCGCCCGACCAGATCGATGAACTTGTCCACTTCCTGCTCGCTCGTGACATAATTCGTCACCAGCCGTTTCAGCTGTCCGTTCCATTCATCGCCGGGATAGACCCAGTCATAGAATTGCGCGCCTTGATCCAGCAGTTGCTGCGCCACGCCATCCGGAAAGGTGAGGAAGACTTCATTCGCCTGCACCGGGTGGGCGATGGTGATGCCCGGCAGCGCGCCGAGCCGGTCGCCCAGCCGCGCCGCCATGGCATTGGCATTGCCGGCAAGGTCGAGCCAGAGGTCGTTGCTCAGAAACGCCTCCCACTGGGCCGCCATGAACCGGGCCTTGGACCAGACGTGCCCGGCGCGCTTGTGCCGCCAGGCAAACTCTTCCGTATGCGCCTTGTCGAAGAAGACCACCGCCTCGGCGCACAGGGCCCCGTTCTTGGTCGCGCCGAAGCACAACACGTCGACCCCGGCCCGCCAGGTGACATCGGCCGGCGCGCAACCGAGCGTCGCGATGGCGTTGGAGAACCGCGCGCCGTCCATGTGGACTTTCAGGTTATGGCGCTTCGCCACCTCGCCGATCGCACCGATCTCGTCGGGCGTATAGACCGTGCCGGCTTCCGTCACCTGCGTCAGCGAAACCGCCTTTGGGAGGACGTGGTGGGTCATGGGCGGGGTGTAGAAGCGCATCCCCTCCTCTACCGCCGCCGCCGTCAGCTTGGCATCCCTGCCGGGCAGGGTCAGCAGCTTGGCGCCGCCGGAATAGAATTCCGGCGTGCCGCACTCGTCCATCTGCACATGGGAGACCTCGTGGCAGAACGTACCGCCATAAGGCGGGACCAGTTGCGACAGGGCGAGCCCGTTCGCTGCGCCGCCGGTCGAGGCGAAAAAGACATGGCACTCGTGCTCGAAGATCTCCTCGAACCTCGAAGTCACGCGCCTGGACAGCGCGTCATTGCCATAGGCGGGCACGGAGCCGTCATTGGCCTCGGCAATCGCGTTCATGATCGCCGGGTGAACCCCGGCCCAGTTATCGGATGTAAACAGCATGGCGCGACAGTGGCGGGAGACGAAGCTGTCGTCAACTCGTCACTGGCGGTCGATCTGGCCCAGCATTGCAGCAAGCACATCATGGTGCTCGACAACGCGGGCGGCGCCGGCCTCGGACAGGGTTTCGCCATGACCCTCGAAGCAGTGGCCGCCACCGGTGAAACCCCAGACCGCCATGCCTGCCGCCTTCGCCGCAGCAACGCCGTGATGGGCATCCTCGATCACGAGGCAGTCGGCGGGATCGATGCCGATCCGCTCTGCCGTGTACAGAAAGATATCGGGCGCCGGCTTGCCGTGGGCGACAGCCTCGGCGGAGTACACATCAGGCGCGAAATAGTCCCACAGCCCGCAATGCTTCAGCTTGCGGTCGAGATAGACCATGCGCGAGGACGACGCGACGGCGGTGCGGATACCGTCGAGCGCCTTGACCGCCCTGACGGATTTCTCAGCGCCCGGCACCGGCTGCAGCGTGTCGCGCTTGGCACGGCGCTTGTCGACCAGCCCCTCGAACAGGGCATGGGCTTCGGCGTCGCTCGCCGGGCGGCCGAGAATACGCTCATATTCGGCGCGCAGGGCGGCGGAGAAGACGTCGTCGCGCATGCCGGTGAAGGTCGAGATGAGGTGCTTCGCATCCCACTCGAAGCCATGCTCTGCCAGATAGACCACGACATCATCGAGCCCGACGATCTCGGAATCGACCAGCACGCCGTCGCAATCGAATATGATGGCCTTGACCAAAAGAGCCTCCCAACAAGCGAAAAGCCCCGGCACCGCCAGGGCTTCCCATCATGTAACGATCAAGGCCGCAAAGGCCAAGGGCTGTGTTTCCTACCCGCCGAGACCGGCGAGGAAGGCGAGCAGCAACAGCGCGATGATGTTGGTGATCTTGATCATCGGGTTGACCGCCGGGCCGGCCGTATCCTTGTACGGATCGCCGACCGTGTCGCCGGTCACCGCAGCCTTGTGGGCTTCGGAGCCCTTGCCGCCATGATGGCCGTCCTCGATATATTTCTTGGCGTTGTCCCACGCACCGCCACCGGCGGTCATCGACAGGGCCAGGAACAGGCCGGTGACGATGACGCCCATCAGCATCGCGCCGACAGCCGACAGGGCCTGGGACGGCCCGGCGACGATGCCGATCACGATGTAGAGCACGATCGGCGACAGGATCGGCAGCAGCGACGGGATCACCATCTCCTTGATCGCGGCACCGGTCAGCATCTCGACCGCGCGGGCATAGTCGGGCTTTTCCTCATAGGTCATGATGCCCGGCTTTTCGCGGAACTGGCGGCGCACTTCCTCGACCACCGCTCCGGCAGCCCGGCCAACGGCCATCATCGCCATCGAGCCGAACAGATAGGGCAGCAACCCGCCGATAAACAGGCCGACAACCACGTAAGGGTTGGACAGCGAGAAATCGAAGGTGATGTTGGCAAAGAACGGATAGGTTTCCGGCTCGCTGATGAAGTGTTTCAGATCCTCCGTATAGGCAGAGAACAGCACGAGCGCGCCAAGTCCGGCAGAGCCGATGGCATAGCCCTTGGTCACCGCCTTGGTCGTGTTGCCGACGGCATCGAGCGCGTCCGTCGTGTTGCGCACTTCCGGGTCGAGATCGGCCATCTCGGCAATGCCCCCGGCATTGTCCGTGACCGGACCGAAGGCATCGAGCGCGACGATCATGCCGGCCAGCGCCAGCATCGTCGTGACCGCCGTGGCGATACCGTAGAGACCGGCGAGGTTGAAGGTCACGATGATGCCGATGACGATCACCAGCGCCGGGGCCGCGGTCGCTTCCATGGACACGGCGAGGCCCTGGATGACGTTTGTGCCGTGACCGCTTTCGGAGGCCTTGGCCACCGACCGGACCGGGCGGTAGTTCGTGCCGGTGTAGTATTCGGTGATCACGACGATCAGCCCGGTGATGATCAGGCCGGTGATGCCGCAGAAGAACAGCGACCAGCCGGTGAAAGACCGGTCACCGACAATGTATTCCTGGCCGAACCCGGTGATCCAGGCGGTGACGATCGCCAATCCGATCACCGACAGGAGGCCGGTGGCGATCAGGCCCTTGTAGAGCGCGCCCATGATATTGGTCGAGCCCTTCGACAGGCGGACCGCATAGGTGCCGATGATCGAGGTGATAATGCACACCCCGCCAATGGCCATCGGGTAGAGCATGAACATGCCCGCAATGTCAGAGGCAAAGATGATCGAGCCGAGCACCATGGTCGCCGCCACGGTGACGACATAGGTCTCGAACAGGTCAGCAGCCATGCCGGCGCAATCGCCGACATTGTCACCGACATTGTCCGCGATGGTCGCGGCGTTGCGCGGGTCGTCTTCCGGGATACCGGCCTCGACCTTGCCGACGAGATCGCCGCCGACATCCGCACCCTTGGTAAAGATGCCGCCGCCGAGACGGGCAAAGACGGAGATCAGCGAGGCGCCGAGCGACAGGGCGATGAGGCCGTTGATAACGCGGCGCCCTTCGGGCTCGAGGCCAAAACCGGCGGTCAGGATCGCATAGTAGCCGGCGATGCTCAGCAGCGCGAGACCGGCGACCAGCATGCCTGTGACGGCACCGGCCTTGAACGCGATGTTGAGGCCCTTGGCGAGGCTCTCGCTGGCAGCCTGCGTGGTACGGACGTTCGCCCGCACGGAGATCAGCATACCGATATAACCGGCGGCGCCCGAAAGGACGGCACCAACAATAAACCCGATCGCAGGGATCGGGTCGAAGCTGAACAGCAAGAGAAGAAGAACGGTAACGCCAGCGCCAACGATGGCAATCGTGGTATACTGCTTGTTGAGAAAGGCCTGGGCGCCTTCCTGGATCGCAGATGCAATCTCCTGCATCTTTTCGGACCCGGCGGAGGCCGACATCAGCCCCCTTGCGGTAAACAGGCCGTACAGGACGGCGACAAGCCCGGCAAAAATGACGAGCCACAGTTCAAGTGACATAACGATCCTCCCCAGCTTTATACAGCCAGCTATATGTTAGAGAGCCTTTAGCGGCTCTTTAACAGCGGAGAGTGACAAAGGCCGGGGCCAAAATCAAACGATTATTGAAGGCAGCTCAAGGCGTTAACCCGTGTCAGCCCTTCCTGGCGCGGATTTCGTTTTCGACGCCCTCGGCGATCAGGCGCATCGCCACCTCGCGCGACTGCCATTCCTTGACCTTCACCCACTTGTCGGTTTCCAGATCCTTGTAGTGCTCGAAGAAATGCTGGATGCGCTCGAGCAGGATCGACTGGACATCCTCATAGGTGTTGATGTTGTCGTAATAGCGGGTCAGCTTGTGATGCGGTGCGGCAAGGATTTTCTCATCCTGGCCAGCCTCGTCTTCCATGATCAGGACGCCGATCGGACGCGCGCGCACGACAGCGCCGGGCACCAGCGGGCGCTGCCCCAGAACCATGATGTCGACGGCGTCGCCGTCATCGGCCAGCGTATGCGGCACGAAGCCGTAATTGCAGGGATAGCGCATGGAGGTATAGAGGTAGCGGTCGACGAACATCGCGCCGGAGGCCTTGTCGATCTCGTATTTGATCGGCTCGCCGCCGAGCGGCACTTCGATGACGACATTGATGTCTTCCGGCGGGTTCTTGCCGGCGGGAATCTTACTCAGGTCCATGACTCTTATCCTTGGTATTTTTTCCTCTTATGCCGTCACTGTTGCGGTGCAGCAAGAGGGGTTTGGCGCTGATGGCACACTTTTTTGCGCTTCGGATGGTCGCGACTTCGTCAGTCCTTGAGAAAGGCCGCAAACCCGGCCGGCGCGACGCGCTCTGTCCGCAGGCTGTTTTCAGGAGCATCGGGGTCGGCATGGCCCAGCGCCATGCCGCAATAAAGGCGCCGATCGTCGCCGAGATCAAGGAAATCGCCAACAGTTTTCGGGAAGGCGGCCCAGGCCTCCTGCATGCAGGTCGACAGGCCGCGTTCCACCGCCAGCAGGGCGATGGTCTGCATGAACATGCCCAGATGCGCGAATTGCGGCAGGCCCATTTGCCGGTCGATTGAAAAGAACAGCCCGGCCGGCGCGCCGAAGAACTCGTAATTGCGGGAAAACTGCAGCATCCGGCCCAGCCTGTTGCTCCGCTCGATACCGAGACGGGCATAGAGGTCCTCGCCGACTTTCTGCCGCCGTCCGCGCCATGGCTCGCCAAGGCTCTTTGGGTAGATATCGAACTCGCTGCCCTCCCCCGCCGGATTAGCGGCGATGGCGTCCTTCATGCGGGCCTTCAACCGGCCGAGAGCCTCGCCCGTAACGACATGGACATACCATGGCTGGAGATTGCCGCCGGAGGGTGCGCGGGCGGCGAGCGTCAGGATTTCCTCGATCACCTCGCGCGGCACCGGTTGGTCCGTATAGGCCCTGATCGAGCGGCGCTGTTGCACGGCCTTCGTCACCGGCACGGTCTGTGTAGCCCTATCCATTGCCCGTCCTTTCAACCCGCACAGGGAAGGGTAACGGCAACACCGTGTCAATCGTCCCCGGCAGGCCTGTCGGCGCGGGCGGCCTCAACGAGACGGCGGAAAAGGTTCATGAACCGCGACCGGTAGATCAGGAATTCCGGGTGGAACTGGACACCGAGATAGAAGCGCCGGGTCGGGTCCTCGATTGCCTGGACGATGCCGTTCTCCTCCCGCGCCGTCACGCGCAGGCCATCGCCAACCCGGTCTATCGCCTTGCGATGCAGAGAGTTTACCTGTGTCCGCCGTGTACCGAGTATGCCCGCAAGCAGTGACCCTTGCTCGACATTGATCGTCTTGCGGAAGAAAGTATGTGCCCAGAAGCCCGTGGGATACTCCGCGTTCTCATAAGTCCCCGCCAGATCGTGGTGCAGGCTGCCGCCATGGGCAACATTCAGCAGTTGCGCGCCGCGACAGATACCGAGAACGGGCACGTTCTCCTCCCGCGCGCGGCGGGCCCAGTACATTTCCATCTCGTCGCGGCCGTGGTCATAGGTCGCGGTCTCGATTGCCTCTGCATCGTAGTGCTCGGGAAAGATGTCGCTGCCGCCGCCGACGATGAGGCCATCAAGCGGCATCTCGCGCCAGCTTGTGCCGGCATTCATGTTCACCGTCTCGCCGCCGGCCAGCATTACCGCCAGCCTGATTGCGCGATAGGCCGCGTTATCGCCCATCTCCGGCTTTGTTATGCCAATGCACGGACGGCTCATGGATCAGCCCTTGATCTCCGGCGGCAGCTTGCCATGCCGGATGAGCGAGCCGAGCACATAGAAGACGCCGAGGGAGGTCATTGGGTCTTTCTTCAGCTGCAACTCACTCTCCGCCTCACGGGCGGAATGGAACCGGTCCTTCAGGACGAAGGCGGCATCGTCAAGATTGGTCGCCTCGGAGAACAGCGCGCCCAGATACTTGACCGTATCCTGATACTGATGATCGGAAAAGGTCGCCTTCACCTTGCGCCACGCCGCGGAGACACGGCTGAAATCCTTTTCCTCGTCAAACGCCTCGATCAAGGCTTCCGCCGCCCAGAAGCCGGGAACGCGGGTCTTGTGCCCGATCTCGGCTTCCTGGTGCTCCGGCACCTCGCCCGTGACGATCATCTGGTAGAGCAGCCATGGATAGTCGACCCCGGAATCGACCGATTGAAACAGCCCGGCCCAGAAGCGCGGATTGACCTCGATCAGTTTCGGACGGTCCTCCTGTTTGCCGGTCCAGCGGAAATCGATCTCGGCGACGCCGGTCCAGCCTGTCGGCTTCATCAGCTTCCTGACCTCTTCGGCGAAAAGATCGTCCTCGACCGTCTCGCGCATGACACCGGCACCGGACTCCTTCGGGAAGGTCTGAAGGTTCGTATACGCCATGTGCGCAAGAAGCTCGCCATCGCGGAACAGGCCGGTCATGCAGTAATCGCTGCCGTCGACCGCTTCCTGGATCAGCGGCATGATCGTTTCCTTCCCAGCCAGCTTGCGATAACCCTTGTCGAGCTCCTCCTTCGTCTTGCAGAAGCTGATACCGCGCCCGCCGACGCCATCGACCGGCTTGATCACTGCCGGCAGGGGGATGTCGTCGAGCATTGCCGCAAAATCGTCGAGGTCCCTGGGCTGGCGCGTTTCCGGAATGGCGGCGCCGGCATCGCGGGCCGTGTCGACCAGCTTGTGCTTCGGACTGACCATGCCGATCGACGCGCCATCCGGCGCGGCAATCTCGATCAGTCCCGCGAAACGATCCTTGTTCTCTGCGAGCAGGACGGTTTCACGGAACATCGGCATGAGGATATAGGGGCGGTCATCCTCCGGCTTGTATTTGCGGATATTTTTTTCCATGTCGTCGAGAAATTTTTCCGGCTCCTCGTCATGGTTCGCATGGACGAAATTATGGGATGTGTAGCGCGAGAAGGACAGCACGGTGAAGTCGACATCATCACAACCGATCACCTCGATATTTTGGCGCGCCAGCGAATGCGCCGCGACCAGCGACATCAGCGAGCGGCCATAAGGGATGATGACCCGGCCGGCCGGCGGTTGTTTTTCCTTGGACATGATATTTACCTCTCGCAGGCAGAAACACTTCTGCCAGAACGCCCGTTCCCGGCCTGAAGCCTATTCAGGCGTGACGCGGTAGAGCCCGCCATTGGTCTCGTCGGTCAGAATAAGGAGGGAGCCGTCCTTGTCGACGTCAATGTCGCGGATCCGGGCAAGGTCCGTAAGCAGGCGCTCCTCACCGACAATGCGCTCGCCATCGAGCTCGAGGCGGACAATGGCGCCGGGCTTGAGCGACGCGACGAGCAGATCACCCTGCCAGTCGGCGAACATCGCGCCTTCATAGAAGACCATGTCACCGGGAGCGATGACCGGGTCCCAGTAATAGACCGGCTGGGCCATGCCTTCCCGCTCGGTGATGCCGTCACCGATGGGCGTGCCATCATAGTCCTCGCCATAGGTGACGACCGGCCAGCCGTAATTGGTCCCGGCCGAGGGAATATTGATCTCGTCGCCACCGGCGGGGCCATGCTCGATCGTCCACAACCGGCCTGTCTCCGGATGGATATCCGCGCCCTGTATGTTGCGGTGGCCGTAGGACCAGATCTCGGGCAGGGCTCCGTCACGATCCGTAAACGGATTGCCGTCGGGCGCCGTGCCATCCATGTTCAGGCGCACGACCTTGCCGAGATGGGCGTCGAGATCCTGGGCCAGCTGGCGCGGCTCCGGCAGGGAGCGTTCGCCAAGCGTGAGAAAGAGATGCCCGTCGCCATCGAACTCGATATTGTTGCCGAAGTGCTTGGTCGATTCCCAGGACGGCATTTGCTGGAAGATCACTTCCACATTTTCAAGCGCCGTCATGTCCTCTGACAGGGTGCCGCGCGCCAGCGACGTGCCGTTCTCATTGTCGCCACGCGGCTCCGAGAAGGCGATATAGACCATGCGATCGCTGGAAAAGTCCGGACTGATCGCAATGTCGAGCAAGCCGCCCTGATCGCGATTGTCGACTTCCGGCACGCCGGTGATCGGCGATGATTTTTCACCGGCGGCGCTGACCATGTAGAGGTCGCCGCCGCGTTCGGTCACAAGGGCTGCGCCATCAGGCAGCAGCGCCATGCCCCATGGCTCGTCGAAGCCGGCGATTTCCTCCGCCTGCAGGGTAACGCCAGAGTCCGATTGCGGCGCGCGGGTCTGGCCGGGGAAGGCCGGCGTCTGGCTCGGCACGTTCGGCTCGCCCTGCGGAACGGGTTCCCCATTCATGGTATCGGCAACGCCGGGATTGTCTGCGATACCCGTCGCGGTCATGTCGGCAGCCGCCATGTCGCCGGTATCGGTGGAATTGGCCGGGCTGTCAGCGGCGGCCATGTTCATCTCGTCGCTATCGGAATTCCTATCGGCATCGCTGGCAACATCATTGCCGCAAGCCGCGAGCAGGAGGGCGGTGGTGGAAAGCAGGATGGCGCGCATGGGTCTTCCTCTCATGAATAACTGTTCATGAAATCCTTACAGCCGCAGGGATGGATAGTTCACGCAGAGACGCACCCTGGAGGGTGGTCTGACGGGTTTGTGAAGAAGGAAGAAAAATGGAGCGGGCGAGGCGATTCGAACGCCCGACCCTAACCTTGGCAAGGTTATGCTCTACCCCTGAGCTACGCCCGCTCACTGCCGGGTTGATCGGCGAGCCCGTCTTAAAGCGCAAGCGAAGCGCACTTGCAAGAGAAAATTTTCCGGCAGGTTTGAATTTTTCGCCATGCCGGTTAAGCAGGACATCATACAGGAGGGGTGACACCATCATGCAGGCAACCCGTGACGACCTCTACGCCCGGCTCGATGCGCTCGGCATCGGGCACAGGACGGTCGACCATCCGCCGGTCTTCACCGTGGAGGAAGGCGAGCACCTGAAACGGGACCTCGCCGGCGGGCATTCCAAGAACCTGTTCGTCAAGGACAAGAAGGGTACGCTGTTCCTGATCGTCGCCCTCGGCGAGACGCGCATCGACCTGAAGGCACTGGGGCCGGCCATCGGGGCGCAGGGGCGGCTGTCCTTCGGCAGGCCGGAGCTGATGGAAGCGGTGCTTGGGGTAACGCCCGGCTCGGTCACGCCCTTTGCCCTGATCAATGACCGCGACCGGCGGATCTCGCGGGTCATTCTTGGTCAGGAGATGATGGTCTTCAATCCGGTCTGGTTTCACCCGCTGGAGAACAATGCCTCGACGGCGGTCTCGCCGGAGGGCCTGTTGCGGTTCATTGCCGATTGCGGCCATGAAGCGGAGACGGTCTCCCTCGAAAAACCCCTCGGTTGAGAACGGTCGCGCCCCAGGCTATGCCCCTCTTGCTTTAGCCCCGTCACCGCGCCATGTAGGCGGCAAGGAGAACAAGCCATGACTGACATTATCGGCGCCGGCAAGGACGCCCCCGCAACCGCACAGACCCTGATCAAGGACACCACTATCGAGGGCTTTGCCGACGATGTGATGAAGGCCTCCCAGGAAGTGCCGGTCATCGTCGATTTCTGGGCACCCTGGTGCGGCCCGTGCAAGACGCTGGGCCCGATGCTGGAAAAGGCCGTCACCGCGCTGAAAGGCAAGGTGAAGATGGTCAAGGTCGATATCGACCAGAACCAGATGCTGGCCCAGCAGCTGCGCATCCAGTCCGTGCCGACCGTGATGGCGTTTGTCGCCGGCCGCCCGGTCGACGGCTTTGCCGGCGCGATCCCGGAAAGCGAAATCAACGCCTTCCTGCAACGGGCGCTCCAGGCGGGCGAGCAGATGGGTCTTGGCGGTGCCCCGGGCGACGGGCCGGACCCGGAAGAAGCGTTGAGCGTCGCCGACCAGTCTTTCAATGATGGCGACCTGAACACGGCGGCCCAGCTTTATGGCGGCGTTGCCGAAATGCTCGAGGAAGACGACAAGCTGCACTCGCGCGCGCTCGCCGGTCTTGCCCGCTGCTACATGGCGTCGGGCAATCTCGACCAGGCCCGGCAGATTCTTGACCAGATGCCCGAGTCTCATGCCAGCGAGCAGGCCGTCGCCAGCGCGAAAGCCGCCCTTGACCTGTCCGCCGGCGATGGCGCCGACCTTGCCGAGGCCCGCGACAAGGCCGAGGCCAACCCGGACGATCTGCACGCGCAATATGACTATGCCGTCGCGCAGATCGGCGCGGGCCAGATGGAAGAGGCCGGCGACACCCTGCTCGGCATCATCGCCAGAGAGCGCGACTGGAACGAAGATGCCGCCCGCAAGAAGCTTCTGACCCTGTTCGACGCACTGGGTGCGACAAATCCAGTCACCCTCAGGATTCGCCGGAAGCTCTCCTCGATCCTATTTTCCTGATAACGGCTATTGGCCCCTTCGATGACAGGGCCATCAGGAGAAGTATCCATGAGTAAATTCCCGCATCAGGCAGAGGACATTATCCTGCCTGAGCGATTGCCCGTTTTCCCGCTGCGCAACGCCTTGCTGCTGCCTGGCGGAAAACTGCCGCTGAACATTTTCGAACCGCGCTATCTCGCCATGACCGATCATGCCCTGGGCGCCGGGCGGCTGATCGGCATGGTGCGGCCGAAATCAGACGAGGGTCTGCACCAGGATCTGTACCGCGTCGGCTGTGCCGGGCGCATCACCTCCTTCATGGAAACCGAGGATGGCCGCTATCTCATCACCCTGTCCGGCCTCTCCCGCTTCGTGAACCGGGAGGAGATCATGGACGGGACCCCCTATCGCATGATGGAGGTCGACTGGAGCGGTTTCCCGAACGATCCCTATTCCCAGAACGAGGAAGAGCTGCCACCGGTGCGGGAGAAACTGCTCGGCGTGCTGTCGCGCTATCTCAGCGAATCCGGGATGAAGGCCGACTGGGAGTCGATCGTGAGTGCGCCGTCACAGACCATCGTCAATTCCGTTGCCATGTCCTGCCCGTTCTCGCCCGACGAGAAGCAGGCGATCCTCGAAGCCGCGACCTGCGAGGCGCGGACGGAAACCCTGGTCACCCTGATGGAAATGGCCCTTGCCGAGGGCACGACCGACATGTCAGACATCGACGACAAGCCATCGCGCCTGCAATAGGGCGTCTGCGACAGGAAAGCCGAAAGCCGATGAGTGCCGAGACACCACCCGACAACAGCGTCGATCCGAAACTGCTGGAGATCCTCGTCTGCCCGGTCAGCCGTGGCACGTTGCGCTATGACCGGGAAGCGGCCGAGCTGATCAGCGACAAGGCCAAGCTGGCCTATCCGATCCGCGATGGCATGCCGATCATGCTGGAGGCGGAAGCCAGACGGATAGAGGACTGACGCCAGCCCTCGCCGGAACCATCCTTCGCCCTTGTCCATTCCGTGAATGAGCACATTGCGGAGATGCGAAGCATGACCACCCTGACCTTTTCTGTCCCGGGCACCGGCGCCTGTCAGCCCGGGGATATCGCCGCCATGACCGCGGAAATACCCTATGGCATCGGCATCATCATCCTGCTGATCGCGCTGATCTGGGGCGCAACCCATTACAGGTTACGCTCGCGCCGCTCCGAACGGCTGTCCGAAGAGGCAACCCGGGAGATGTATGAAGAACCGGAGCGCTATGACGTAGAGCGCCGGCATGAGCTGGAAGAGGAGATCGAGCGCGAGGAAGAGCGGACCCGGCAGGCGGAAAACAAGTCCGGCTGAGGGCCGGGCGCTTCATAGATGGCGGGACACGCGTCGCGCCGGCCTGTGCAACTTTTCGATCAGGGTCAGGATATCGCGAACTTTTTGTCGGTCGCTACGGCACAGGTCGAGCGGTTCATACAGCAAGGTCAGATCGGCCGTCGTGGATCCGGAGAAGCGGGAGGTCACGAAGCCGCTGTAACAGGTATACCCGGGGGATGTTTTTCGTTCTGGTGCGGAAATGACGCTGTTAGTGTCATCATTGTCGGGGTAGTCATGCATTGTCGACCCCTGTGCATTATTTCAATCTATACGCTTGTCGGCAAGAGTGAAACAACCGGGGTGCTGGGTGGTTCCGCGCCGATAAGATAGTATTACGTGAGCCGCGGTCCTCGTCTGCGCGACTACAGCAGTGCCAGCACGGTCTCCGGGGGGCGGCCGATGACAGCTTTCTCACCGCTGATTGCGATGGGGCGTTCGATGAGGATCGGATTTTCCGCCATTTCCTTGATCAGCGCCTGGTGGGAGACCTCGTCCAGTTCAAGGTCGCGATAAAGCTTATCTTTCGTCCTCATCGCCTCACGCGGCTCGACACCCAGGAGCGCGATCACCTCTTTCAGGCGCTTCTGCGTCGGCGGAGTTTTCAGATACTCGACCACCGTCACCGCGGCGCCGGCGTCCTGCAACAGGGCCAGCGCCTGGCGCGATTTCGAACAGCGCGGATTGTGCCAGAACTCGATCGCCATTATCAGCGGTCGAGGACGAGGCGATAACCGCCACCCTCCGTCAGCAGCAGCGAGGCCTGAGACGTATCGGGCTCGATCTTCTGGCGCAGACGATAGATGTGGGTCTCCAGCGTGTGGGTCGTGACCCCGGAATTATAGCCCCAGACCTCGTCGAGCAATTTCTCCCGGCTGACCGGCTGGCCGCCTGAGCGATAGAGATATTTCAGGATCGAGGTTTCCTTTTCCGTCAGCTTGATCTTGCGGTCTTTCTCGGTGACCAGCATTTTCACCGCCGGCTTGAACTCGTAGGGACCGACCTTGAAAACGGCGTCCTCGCTCTGTTCATGGCTGCGCAAATGGGCGCGCAAGCGGGCAAGCAGCACCGAGAACTTGAACGGCTTGGTGACATAATCATTGGCACCGGCATCGAGGCCAAGGATCGTGTCGGCCTCTGAATCCGCGCCGGTCAGCATGATGATCGGCGACTTGAAACCGTTCTTGCGCATGACGCGGCAGGCGTCGCGCCCGTCCATGTCGGGCAGGCCGACATCCAGCAACACGATGTCGATATGCGCTTCCTGCTTGACCTTGTCGATGGCAGCGGCTGCGGTCCCGGCAATTTCCACCTTGAACTCGTCATGGACCTCGAACTGGTCGAGAAGTGTTTCACGCAAAAGATCGTCGTCATCGACGAGTAGAATTCGTTTCGCCCGCGGCATAAGTCCTCCATACTGCTGACAGGCGCAGACAACGCCCCAGGAGCTACGCGCACTATACTGCGTGTTGCGGCTGAGAAAACCGGCTTGTGTCAGAGGGCCATCACATGCAGTTGAAGGTGACAGCCAGAAAAAGTGAGCCCCGGGGCATTATCTCCGTGCGCGACACGCAATTTGACTGTGCCCTCGGCCCTGCGGGTCTCGTGCGGCGCAAGAAGGAAGGAGATGGCGGCACGCCGCTGGCGACCATGCCGCTGCTGCAGGTCTATTTCCGGCCCGATCATGTCGAGCGGCCGCAGACCCGGCTGAGGACCATCCCGCTCCTGCCCAATATGGGCTGGTGTGACGACCCTTCCTCGCCTGCCTATAACCGTCTCGTCCACCTGCCCTTCGACGGCTCGCATGAGAAGATGTGGCGCGACGATCATGCCTATGACATCTGCGTCGTGCTTGGCTGGAATTATGACAAGCCGCGCCCTGGCGAGGGCAGCGCCATTTTCTTTCACCTCGCCAAGGAAAACTATTCCCCTACGGAGGGGTGTATTGCCGTCAGTCTCGATGCCATGCTCGGCATCCTGAAGCATTGCGGAACCGGCAGCGAGATCCACACACTGATCGTTCATTGATCAGCATTGCCCGTTTCAACGCCCGCGCTCCCCGATTCGGGGGATAGGCGGACACCGGCATTTCGCGCATAGATCGTTTCCTGAATGGCACGGAGACAGTCATGACCGACAAAGCGGAGAGCCCTGACAAGCAGCCCGAGATCAGCACGTCCGAACCGCCTGCGCCGTCCTTCCCCCTCGGGGACATGCTGAGCGATGACCGGGACGAGGCCCGCCGGGCGCCGGCGGAACTATCGGCGAAATCCGTCAAGGGCGTCATCATGCTGATGCATGGCTTCGACCCGTTCTACCCCATCCCCTCATCCGATCCGCGTACAGCGCTTTATCCGTTCATGGAAGAGATGCGCCAGTATTACGAGCCCCGCGGCTATCGGGTCTATATCAACCTGTACCCGACCAATGTCTCCTTCGTGACCGCAGCGACCTTTGTCCAGAATAACATGCTGGCACTGGGCGTTCCGCTGCATAATGTGCACATGTTCGGCTACAGCATGGGCGGGCTCGTCTGCCGCCAGCTCGTTGCCAATGGCTTCATCAAACCGTCCTCGCTTATGACCTATTGCACGCCGAACCTCGGCACCGCCGCCTGGATCACTTGGTACCCGTACAATCTCGGGGCGATGTCGATGTGGCAGTCAAGCCACGACCTTGCGGTGCTCAACAACAACCCTACCGACATATCCAACCGGCACAACTACACCATGATCGGGATCAGCTATGAGGAAACGGGCAGCGGGAAACGTCACTACAATGACCAGCTGGTCGAGGTGAACTCCGCGATTCTCAACGGCAATAATTGCGGCCCGAAACCGGGACGCCCGATTCACTGGTCCTACTACAAGCCGCACAATGTCGAGATCGGGACGATCCACTCGGCCTGCCAGGGCTTTCCGATGATCCGTGCCGCGATGAACCAGTTCATCGCCACCGTCCCGGATTAGGTCAACCTGCGCTCAGATTAAATCATTTGAATGCAGACAGTTTATCTGTTTCAAGGATACTCCAGGCGCTAGCCTTTCGGGCGCTCGCCGAAAATGCCCGAGCCGACCCGCACATGGGTGGCGCCGAGATTGATTGCCATCTCGTAGTCGCCACTCATTCCCATACTGATGACTGGCAGGCCGGCATCGGCGGCGATCTTTGCCAGCAGGGCGAAATGCGGCGCGGCATAGTCGTCGACCGGCGGGATGCACATTACCCCGCGCACCGGCAATTGATACTCCCCGCGACACTGGTCGATGAAGGAGAGGGCATCGCGCGGGGAGATGCCGGCCTTCTGGTCTTCCTCGCCTGTGTTGACCTGCACCAGCAGGTCGGGGCGCCGGTCGAGCTTGTCCATGGATTTGGCCAGGGCGCGGGCAAGCTTTTCCCGGTCGAGCGTCTCGATCACGTCGAACAGCGCGACCGCGTCATCGGCCTTGTTGGTTTGCAGCGGGCCGATCAGCCGCAACTCGATATCGGGCCAGGCTTCTTTCATGGCCGGCCACTTGCCTTGCGCCTCCTGCACCCGGTTTTCGCCGAAGCTGCGGTGGCCGGCGGCGATGACCGGCTTGATATGGTCTATTGCGAATTTTTTCGTGACCGCCGTCAGCGTGATGTCGCCGCCCTTGCGGCCCGCCGCCTCCGCCGCCCTGTCGATCCGGGCGCGCACCGCGGCTAGGTTCTCGACAACATCTTTGGCGGTCAGATCGTTTTCAGGCATAAGGTCCATATGGGTCACAATGTCAGCATAAACAGCAAGGCCATGATGATGGCACGGCACGCCGCAAGGCTTAGGGCGGGGGCGGCGTCATCGTCAAGGCATGGCCAAAGCAGGAGGGCACCATTTGATATGGCGCTTTTCACGGACGAGAGGGCGGGAAACCCGGTGCGCATCGTGATGAGATTACCGCGCATGACTGGTATCCGCATGGCCGTCATTTTCCGCCATTACGACACGCCGGGCCGCGGCGTGCTGGGCCAGAGGCTGGCAAATACCTGCCGCATGAGGGGCTTGTCTTTTCTGGTTGCCGGTGACCCCTCGCTGGCGATGCGGCTGAGGGCGGATGGTGTTCACCTGCCACAATGGCAGACATACAGGATCCGTGGGCTGAAGAATGACCATCCTGGCTGGATCGTCTCTGCGGCCTGCCACGATGCGCCATCACTGGCGAGGGCCGCCGCCGCCGATTGCGCCTTCCTGTCGCCGGTCTTCGTCACGGCGAGCCATGAAGGCACCCTGCCCCTCGGCCCGCTGCGGGCCCACGCGATGGCCGCAGCGGCGCGCCTGCCGGTTCTGGCGCTTGGCGGCATCAATCAGCACACGGCGGGCAAAATAAAGCCCGGCCTTTTCGCCGGGTTCGGAGCAATTGACGGCTTTGAGGCGGATTAGAGCGTTTCCCGGTAAAGTGGGAACCGGTTCACCGTCAGCAACCGCGACAAACGAGGAGGATGGATCGTGTCAGCGTTTCGATAGAACGCTGAGATGATCTAGAACTTGAAGCCGCTTTCGAACACGACAGCGGCAGCGTTTTCCTCGCCCCCCAGCTGGGCCGGCTTGTCGGATTCGACGAATTGCGCGGCGGCACCGAGGGTCACGCCCTGGTCGAAGACGTAAGACACGCCGGCCTGTGCCGACTGGGTCTGGCGGTAGAAGGCCGGGGAGATCGGGCTTGCTGCATCGCGCTCGGCGTCAGAGGCGCCATAGCCGACCATGAAGCCCCACGGGCCGGTCTCATAGGTCAGGCCGGCATCGAAAGCGAGATAGCCGTCTTCGTCTTCCTGCTTGAAGGCCGCATTGGTATTCTTGACCGAGCCGCCGAGGGTGAAGCCGCGATAGCCGAGATTGACGCCGAGCGAATACGCTTCGTAATCATCGAATGCGCTGCTCAGCGTGTTGTCGACATCTTCCTGCGCCTGAACATAGGACGCGCCAACCCCGACCCGCAGGTCGCGCTTTTCGCCGACTCCGCGCTCGTAATAAACGGCGGTTTCCATCACGTCTTTCCACGAGGAATTGGCCCCGAGGCGCGTTTCCGGATCGATCAGCGGCGAATAACCATTATAGGGCGCACACAGATCATCCTTGCAGTCGACCATGCGCGGCGTATAGGAAACGCCGAGCTGCAGGCCGCCAAGGACACCGCCGAGGAAATTCGCCGGCGGCATATAGGTCATCTTGGTCGCATAACCGGAGAAATCATTGATCGTGTGGACGTCATTCATGCCAGTCAGATCGGTCTTCCAGTCATTGACGCCTATGGCAGAGAAAATCGTCGGCGAAGTCACCGCCAGCTGGCTGGCAATACCATTGTCACGACCAACAGAGACCGTGCCGAGGCCGCCGCGAGCATAGACATTGGCGCCCTGCAGCCAGGCATCGCCTGACAACGGCCCGACCCCACGCGCGCCACCGGCGGTCAGGCTGGAATAGCGGCCACCGGCCCAGTACTGACGGGGAATCTCGCCATCGAGACGGGCTTCGAGCTCGCCGCCGATCTCAAGACCATTATCGAGCAGGCGCGAGGCATTCAGACGGACCCGCGCATTGGTATCGGATTTCAGGTCACCATCGACGACGCCGGTGACATTGGTGACGTCACCGGAGAGGTTGACATCGCCATCCTGGGCAGCAGCAGGAGCGGCAAGCGCACACAGGCTAAGCGCGGCGGCGGAAACGCCTGCTGCGAGCCATTTGCTGATATACCGATTGATCCCCGTCATGCCGTAATCCTGGACCAGTTCCCCTAAAGCGAATACTAACCGCGATAATGTAATTTTAAACACTCTGCGCCACTTAAAATTCCGCAACAATTTCAGTTATGTTAGCTTGTAACGGTCTTTTCGGTGGCGTGTGTCAGAATATTCCCTATAAAGGGCGAGATCGCCTTATGGTCAACATAATTACACCAGAACTATTTGATGTATTTTCTGTCTGTGATAGGAAAGCCACGACTGGTTAATTTCAAGAATTTCCCGAAGGGAGACAGGGCAGAATGAAGCCTGAAACCATCCGTATCGCCAAGATTCTTGGCATCGCCTTTAGCGCTGCCATTCTGGCGGCCTGCGCCAGCAACGGCAATAGCAGCGACGACCGGAATTCGCCGATCTCGATCAGCGGCAAGGGCTCGTCCGCCACCGGCGTGAACAAATATCTCTGGGCTGCCTCGCTCGAGACTCTGGATTTCATGCCGATCTTCACCGCCGACCCGATTGGCGGCCTGATCATCACCGACTGGTACGCCCCGGCCCAGAACGAGCGCCTGAAAGCGAACATCTACATTCTCGACACCGCCCTGCGCGCCGATGCGCTGCGGGTTTCGGTGTTCAAGCAGAGCCGCACAGCCGATGGCTGGGTCGACACACCGGTCAATCCGGCAACCGCCCGCGAGATCGAGAACGCGATCCTGACCCGCGCGCGTCAGCTGCGGCTGAACTCGATCAGCTAAATAGTCCCACGATCTGCTTTGCGGAAAAGAAAACGCCTGTTCAAAGCAGGCGTTTTTTGTATGTCTAGGCGAGATATCCAGCAGGAAATTGAACAAAGATGGCCCGGAAGACTCCGTACAACCCGAAAGAGACAGAACCCAGATGGCGCAAGGCCTGGGACGAGGCCGACGCCTTCAAGGCGGTCGCCAGTGGCGATAAGCCGAAATATTTCGTCCTCGAAATGTTCCCCTATCCATCGGGGCGTATCCATATCGGCCATGTCCGCAATTACGCGATGGGCGATGTCATTGCGCGTTACAAGAAGGCGCAGGGGTTCAATGTCCTGCACCCGATGGGCTGGGACGCCTTCGGCATGCCGGCGGAAAACGCGGCGATGCAGTCGGGCGGCCATCCGCGCGACTGGACCTATGGCAATATCGCGATCATGCGCGAGCAGCTCAAGCAGATGGGCCTCGCCATCGACTGGAGCCGCGAATTCGCGACCTGCGACCCGGACTATTATGTCCACGAGCAGCGCATGTTCCTGGAGTTCTGGAAGAAGGGCTTCATCGAGCGCAAGGAGAGCATGGTCAACTGGGATCCGGTCGACCAGACCGTGCTGGCCAATGAACAGGTGATCGACGGCAAGGGCTGGCGCTCCGGTGCAGCCGTAGAACGCCGCCGCCTGTCGCAATGGTTCTTCCGCATCACCGACCGCGCCGACGACCTGCTGGCGGCGCTCGAAGACGGCCGTCTCGAAGGCTGGCCTGACAATGTCAAGACGATGCAGAAGAACTGGATCGGCAAGTCCAAGGGCCTGAAGATGCGCTTCCATGCCGTTCAGGGTGCGCCGAGGGGCTTTGAGACGATCGAAATCTACACGACCCGGCCGGACACGCTGTTCGGCGCCAGCTTTGTCGGTGTCTCGCCGGATCACCCGCTCGCCGCCGAGTTTGCGCAGCACGATCCGAAGCTGCAGGCGTTCATCACCGAATGCCAGGGCGCCGGCACGTCCGAGGAAGCGATCGAGAAGGCCGAGAAGCGCGGCTATCGCCTGCCGATGTTGGTCAGGCATCCCTTCGTCGAGGGCAAATCCCTGCCCGTCTATGTCGCCAATTTCATCCTGATGCAGTATGGCACCGGTGCGATCTTTGCCTGCCCGGCCCATGACCAGCGCGACCTCGATTTCGCCCGCAAATATGATCTCGACGTCATCCCGGTCGTCTGTCCGCCGGATGCCGACCCGAAGACCTTCGATATCGAGGACGAGGCCTATATCGGCCCGGGTACGATCTTCAATTCTGATTTCCTCAATGGTCTCCCAGTGGAAGATGCGCTGCCGAAAGCCATCGCCAGGATCGAGGAGATCGGCGACGGCCAGGGCACGACAAATTATCGCCTGCGCGACTGGGGCATTTCCCGCCAGCGCTATTGGGGCTGCCCCATCCCGGTCATACACTGCGAAAAGTGCGGGGTCGTTCCGGTGCCGGAACAGGACTTGCCGGTAAAACTGCCGGATGAGGCGGACTTCTCCAAACCGGGCAATCCACTCGACCGCAACCCGGATTTCGTCAATGTCGCCTGTCCCGAATGCGGCGCCGATGCCCGCAGGGAGACCGACACTTTCGACACCTTTGTCGACTCGTCCTGGTATTTCGCCCGCTTTGCCGCCCCGGCCCCTGCCGCACCGACCGACCCTGACGAGGCCAGTTACTGGCTGCCGGTCGATCAATATATTGGCGGCATCGAGCACGCCATCCTGCATCTGCTTTATGCGCGCTACTATACCCGCAACATGATGGAATGCGGCCATGTGAGTGTTGCCGAGCCGTTCCAGAACCTGTTCACCCAGGGCATGGTCGTGCATGAGACCTATCTCGACGCCGACGAAACGAAAAAGCTGAAGGACCGCTGGCTGTTCCCCGAACAGGTCGAAAGGAAGGGCGGCAAGGTCATCAATATCGAGACCGGCAAAGAGGTCATCGTCGGCTCGATCGAGAAAATGTCAAAATCGAAGAAGAACGTCGTCTCGCCGGAAGAGATCGCCCAGACCTATGGCGCCGACGCGGCACGCTGGTTCATGCTGTCGGACTCGCCGCCCGAGCGCGATGTTGAATGGTCCGAAGCCGGTGTCGAGGGTGCCTGGCGCCTGGTCAACCGGATCTGGGACCTGTGCGAGCCACACAAGGGCATCTTCGCCCGCGCCGGAGCGGAGATACCGGCCGGTATGGACCCGGACTTGCGCCGGCTGACCCATGCGACGATTGATGGCGTGACCGAAGACATTGAGCATTTCCGCTTCAACAAGGCGATTGCGCGGCTTTATGAATTTATCAACGGCCTGAAAAAGGCCGGATCGAGCGTATCGGAAGAGGCGGTTTGCGAGGGTCTGTCCGCCCTGACCCGCCTGATCGCGCCCTTCATTCCGCATCTGGCGGAAGAGTGCTGGGCTCATCTCGGCGGCACGGGCCTGGTGTGCGATGCCCCATGGCCAAAGGCTGAAAAGGCCCTTCTCGTCGCCGAAACGATTATTATGCCGGTCCAGGTCAATGGCAAGCGGCGCACAGAGATCACCGTGCCCGCCGATGCCGACAAGGAAACGGTCGAAACGCTCGCCCTCGCGGATGACGCCGTCCAGCGTCATCTCGACGGTATGCAGATCGTTAAGTTGATTGTGGTTCCGGGACGGATCATTAATATTGTGGTCAAACCTTGAGGGGAAGTATCATGTCGAAGGTCGTATCCATGAAATCCATGCTGAAGGCGTCGGCGGCGCTCGCCCTCGCCGCCATGACGGCGGCCTGCGGGTTTTCCCCGCTCTATGCCGAGCGCGGTGCAGGGCTTCAGGCCTCGCTGTCCGGCATCGACATAACCCGGATCGAAAGCGAGACCGATGCCGGGTATCTCCTGCAATCGGAGCTGCAGCGCCGGTTCAGGACAGGCGCCGCTGCTAGCCATGGGCTCGATATCGAGCTCGACGAAAAAACCCTTTCCGAGGCGATCACCCGGCAGGCCACCACGGTACAGTTCACCATTCGCCTGATAGCCAATTACGAGTTGCGCGATGTCGACGGCACGGTCGTCCTGCGGGACAGCGCCCAGGCGGTCACGAGCTACGGTGCCGTGCCATCGCAATATGCAACCCTCGTCGCCCGCGAAGAGGCGATCCGGGTCGCCTCCCAGATGCTCGCAGACGATATCGAGATCGATCTGGTCCTGCACTTCAAGAACTTCAACTGATCGGGACGAATGACCGCCATCAAACCCCGCGATGTCGATGCGCTGCTGAAACGGCGTAACGGCACTTTCAAGGCCGTGCTGATCTATGGCAATGATGCGGGGTCGGTGCGGGAGCGGTCGGACATTCTCGCGCGCCAGGTCGTCAGCGACCTGAAGGATCCGTTCAATTTCATCGAATTGTCCGACAGTGACCTGAAGGAGGAACCGGGCCGTCTGGTCGACGAAGCGGCCGCGCTCTCCTTCATGGGCGGTGAACGCGTCGTGCGGGTGCGCGGCGCCGGCGCGCCGGTCGATTCAGCGGGCAAGCTGCTCGTCGCAGCGCTCGACAATGGGTCGCTCAATCCCAATGCCCTGACGATCATCGAGGCGGGCGGCCTGAAAAAGACCGCGCCGTTGCGCAAGCTGTTCGAGAAATCGAAGCATACCGCGGCGATTGCCTGTTACGAGGATTCCGATCTCGACCTCAAGGCCATGATCGAGCAGATGCTCAGGGACGAAGACCTGCTCATCACCGACGATGCGCTGATGATGCTGACAACGACGCTCGGGACCGATCGCGGGATCAGCCGGGCGGAGATGGAAAAGCTGATCCTCTATGCCGGGCCGAAATCGCTGCGTGGTGCTGACGAAGAGCCCTATCAGATCAAGCCGGAAGACGTGGCCGAATGCCTCGCCGACTTCACCCAGGACATGGCGGCCGATATTGCCGGCATCGTCGCACAGGGCCGCCTTGCCGACCTGTCCGCGGCGCTGTATCGCGCCGCTGAGGCCGGCACCGGCGCCATGACCACGCTGATTTTCCTGCAACGCCACTTCTCCCGGCTCTATGCGGCGCAGTCGATGATCGCGAGTGGGGACCCAGCCTCGGCGGCGATGAAAAAGCTGAAGCCGCCCGTCTTCTTCAACGAGGAGCGGGCCTTCCAGGCACAGCTGAAGAAGTGGCCGCTGCCGCGACTGGAGGGTGCCCTGTCAAACCTTCTGCAGGCGGAACATGATGCCAAGACCACCGGTGCGCCGGTACAGGAAATCATCGAGCGCACAGCCCTGCGCCTGTCGGCCCTGGCAAGCCGGGCCTGATCGCTGCATCGCTGATCGTTACCTTGGCAGTTCCATGAGGCGGCGGCAGATTTCGTCGAGCTGATCGAGGTTGCCGTAGGAGACCGTCAGTGTGCCGCCCTTCTTGCCACGATGCTCGATGGAAATCTCCATGCCAAGCGCCTCGGCAATATCCCGCTCGAGCGCCCGCGTGTCGGCATTCTTCTCTGCCGGGGCACTTGCCTTGGGCTCTTTCCTGGCAATCCCGACCCCGCCCTCGCGCGCCGCGCGGACCAGTGCCTCGGTCTGGCGCACGGACAGGCCGCGCTCCAGCACCAGGCTCGCGACCTGTTCGGGATATTCCGCCGACAGGATCGCGCGGGCATGACCCATGGAGAGATGCCCCTCCCTGACCTGCGCCTTGACCTTTTTCGGCAGCCCGGTCAGCCGCATCATGTTGGCGATATGGCTGCGGCTCTTGCCGACAGCCTCGGCAATCTCGGCCTGGCCGCGTTCATGCTTCTCGGCGAGGCGCTGATAGGCTTCGGCCTCTTCCATCGGGTTGAGATCGACGCGCTGGACGTTCTCGATCAGCGCGATTTCCGCGGCCTGCTCGTCATCCAGCTCGCGGATGATGACCGGCACCTCGTGCAGCTGGGCTTTCTGGGCCGCGCGCCAGCGCCGCTCGCCTGCGACGATCAGGTACTCGTCCTTGTTCTTGCCGGTCGGGCGGACCAGAATGGGCTGCAGAAGCCCTTTCGTGCGGATCGACGCCGCCAACTCGGCGATGGCGTCATCAGCAAAGTGCTTCCGGGGCTGTTCCGGATCCGGAATGATGAATTCGATGGGCAATCTGGCGATATCGGTGGCCGATCGTGCCAGTGCCGCTTCCGCCTCATTGTCTTCGCCCAGCAACATGCCCAGCCCGCGGCCAAGACCTTTTTTTGCCATTCTTGTCTCCATCCGTCGGTCAGGCGGCGCGTTCGCGCTGGATCACTTCGCTCGCCAGCTTGATATAGGCCTGGCTGCCCGCGCATTTCAGGTCATAGAGCAGCGCCGGCTTGCCGTGGGACGGCGCCTCTGAAATGCGCACATTCCGCGGTATGGCCGTGCGGTAGACCTTGTCGCCCATATGCTCGCGCACATCGGCCTCGACCTGTTGCGACAGATTATTCCGGCCGTCATACATGGTCAGGATGATTCCCTGAAGCTCGAGACGCGGATTGATGCGCTGCTTCACCTTGTCGATCGTGCGCAGGATCTGGCTCAGCCCTTCCAGCGCGAAAAATTCGCATTGCAGCGGTATGACCACCGCATCGGCGGCCGCCATCGCGTTGATCGTGAGCAGGCTGAGCGAGGGCGGGCAGTCGATCATGATATAGGTGATGTCCGGCCGTGCTTTCGCGAAATCCCTGATCGCCTTGTCGAGGCAGTAGTGGCGGTTCTCGACCTCGATCAATTCGATCTCCGCGCCAGCCAGGTCCTGGCCCGCCGGCGCGATCGACAGGCGCGGCACGGCGGTCACGCATTCGGCGGATTCAAGCGATGCGCCATCGAGGAGCACGTCGTAGGTGGTCACCTTTCGCTCGGCCCGGCCAAGCCCGAGGCCGGTGGAGGCATTGCCCTGGGGGTCGAGGTCGATGATCAGCACATTCTCGCCGACCGCGGCAAGCGCCGTGCCGAGATTGATCGCCGTCGTCGTCTTGCCGACGCCACCCTTCTGGTTGGCAATGGCGAGGATTCTCGGCTTGTCGCGGCGGGAAGCGAGGGGGCTGGCGCTATCGGGCACGGGCAATGTTCCTGATTTCCAGAATTGTTGCCGCCTCATGGGTGCGGCTGGGATGACGCGTGACGTCCATCTTCCATTGGCCGGAGGCGGCGGTCAATTCCTCTTCCGCCTTTTCGCCCTTCATAAATATGCACATTGTCCGGACGGAGGAGATCGGCAGCGCATAGGCAAGCAGTTTCGACAGACCCGCCAGCGCCCTTGCCGTCACCACATCCGCCGGGCGCAGGTCGGGCCGGCTCTCGATCCGGTCGTTGATAATCGTGACGTTGCCAAGGTCGAGCTTGATCGCCACCTCGCGCAGGAATGCGCATTTCTTGGCGATGCTTTCGACGAGAAAATAATGCCGTTTCGGGTGATCGTCGATCAGCGCCAGGAAGAGCGCCGGAAACCCGCCGCCCGAACCGAGATCGACGATGCGCTTGGCCTCTTTCGGCAACAAGGGCAGAATTTGCGCAGAGTCGAGATAATGTCGGGTCCAGCGGTCCTCCACGGACGATTTGGCAACGAGGTTCAAGCGCGCCGCCCAGTCAAGGAACAGCGCGTCAAAAGCGGCAATCTTGTCGGATGTTTCACGTGAAACAGGAAAAGCCGCGACAAACTCCGTAAGCGAGTGCGGGGTCTCAACCATGTACGACCGCGGCCTTCCGGGACTTTTGCAGCCAGGCCAGCAACAGCGCGATGGATGCCGGGGTCACGCCCTCTATCCGGCTCGCCTGCCCGATAGTGCCCGGACGGGCCTCGCTCAGCTTGTTGCGAACCTCGTTGGAGAGGCCGGGAATGGCGCCATAGTCGATATCGGCCGGAACTTCCCGGTTCTCATCCTTGCGGAAGGCGGCAATATCCGCCTGCTGGCGATCAAGGTAATTGGCATACAACGCGTCAGTCTGAAGCTGTTCGAGCAGAACGGCATCGAAATCCGCCATTTCGGGCCAGACGGCGATCAACTGGTCGATCGTCACATGCGGATAGGTCATATACTCCAGAACCGTCCGCTTGCGCCCATCCTGATTGACCTTGATCCCGTGCTTCTGCGCCTCGTGAGGACTGAGTTGCGTCGTTGAGGCCCAATCACGCAACGTCGCCAGACGCTGTTGTTTCACGTGGAACATTTCCGCGCGGTCTTTCCCGACGCACCCGATCGCGATACCCAGCGGTGTCAGGCGCTCATCGGCGTTGTCGGCGCGCAACGTCAGGCGGTACTCGGCGCGGGATGTGAACATGCGATAGGGCTCGGTCACACCGCGGGTGATGAGGTCGTCAATCAAGACGCCGATATAGGCCTGCGACCGGTCGAGACTGAACGGATCTTCGCCCTGCGCCCGGCGCGCGGCGTTGATCCCGGCCATGAGCCCCTGGGCGCCGGCCTCTTCGTAACCGGTGGTGCCATTGATCTGGCCGGCCAGGAAAAGCCCGGGCATGATTTTAACCTGCAGCGCCGCGTCCAGTTCGCGGGGATCGACATAATCATATTCGATCGCATAGCCAAAACGGATGACGGTGACGCTCTCCAGCCCGGGGATAGTGCGCAGGAACTGGTCCTGGACATCTTCCGGCAGCGAAGTCGAAATGCCGTTCGGATAGACCCAATGGCTATCCAGCCCTTCGGGCTCGAGAAAGATCTGGTGCTGCCCCTTTTCAGCGAAGCGAACGACCTTGTCCTCGATCGACGGGCAATAGCGCGGTCCCCGCCCGGAAATGGCACCGCCATAGACGGCGGACTTGCCGATATTGTCCTGAATGATCTTGTGGGTCGCTGCAGTCGTATAGGTGATGCCGCACTCAATCTGCCGCACCGTGATTTCGGAATTCATGAAGGAGAACGGCACCGGTATCTCGTCTGCCGGCTGCATCTCCAGCCGGTCCCAGTCAATCGTGCGGCTATCGAGACGCGCCGGCGTCCCGGTTTTCAGACGCCCCATTTTCAGGCCAAGGGAATACAGCCTGTCGGACAGACCAATGGCCGGCTTCTCGCCGACCCGGCCCGCCGGGATGCGCTTGTCGCCAATATGGATCATGCCCTTGAGAAAAGTCCCGGTGGTCAGTACGACGGCGTCAGCCGCTATTGCCTGGCCCTCCGCCGTGACGATCCCGGTCACTTTGCCGTTCTCGACAATCAGATCCTCCACCTCCGCGGCGAGAATATTGAGATTGTCCGTCGCCTGCAGTTCGGCCTGCATGTGCATCTTGTAGAGCGCGCGGTCGGCCTGGGCGCGCGGGCCACGGACAGCCGGGCCTTTCGACCGGTTGAGCATGCGAAACTGGATGCCGGATCGATCAATTACGCGCCCCATCAGGCCGTCAAGGGCATCGATCTCGCGGACCAGATGCCCCTTGCCCAACCCCCCAATCGCCGGATTGCAGGACATCTCGCCAATGGTTTCGATCCTGTGCGTCGCCAGCAGCGTGCGCGCGCCGGCACGCGCCGCGGCAGCGGCGGCTTCGCAGCCGGCATGGCCACCGCCGATGACGATCACTTGATAGGGCGCAGTGCTGGAATTCATGGCGCTGACATAGTCAAAAAGCGTCGCGATTGCGAGGGAATAATTGGTAATCCGCTTCCCGACGACCCCAATGTTTCACGTGAAACACTATTTGCCGATGCAGAAAGCGGAAAAGATTTCGCCCAGAACCTCTTCAACATCGATCCTGCCGGTGATCTGGTCCAGATACCTGATCGCCATACGGACATCCTCGGCTGCGAGTTCCGGCATGGCGCCTGTCTGGGTCACGGCGCGGGACAGTGCCTCGATCGCCCCGCTGACGGCATGGACATGACGCAGCCGCGTCAGCCGCGGCTCATCCGCCTGCCCGGTCAGATCGCGAACGCGGCGGGTCAGCGCTTCGAGCAACAGGCCGGTGCCGGCCCCTGATTTCAGCGAGATGGAGAACAGCTGTCGCTCGCCGACTTCCGGCAGGCTGTCGAATAGGTCTGCCTTGTTCGCGACGAGGAAATCATCAGCGCTCATCTCAGCCGACAAGACGGCCAGGCCGCCAGTGTCGCGCCCGTCGAACAGACCGATCCGGAGATCGGCGCTCGCTGCGCGCGCGCGCGCGCGGCGGATGCCCTCCTGCTCGATCTGATCATCGGTCAGCTCGCGCAGCCCGGCCGTATCGACCACGCTGACCGGCACCCCGCCGAGATCGAGCCGGACCTCGATCGCGTCGCGGGTCGTGCCCGGCGTGTCCGACACAATCGCCGCCTCGGACCCGGCGAGCCAGTTCAACAGCGATGACTTGCCGGCATTGGGCGGTCCGAGCAGCACGATGCTGACCCCGTGGCGCAGGCGGCGGCCTTGCTCGGCTTCGCGTGCGAAGGTCTCGAGGGTCTCGATCAGGGCCGCAATCACCGGTGCCGAGCGCGCCTCGATCTGGTCGGGAATATCGTCCTCGTCGGGGAAGTCGATTGCCGCTTCAAGCGGCGCCAGGGCCGCGATAAGCTGCCCCCGCCAGCTCTCGGCCAGACCCGAAAGCCTCCCGCCCAGCTGACCCAATGCCTGTTTCTTCTGAAGGGTCGTTTCGGCATCGATAAGGTCCGCCAGCGCCTCGGCCTGGGCGAGATCGAGCTTGCCATTGGCGAAGGCGCGGCGCGTGAACTCGCCGGGCTCGGCCGGGCGGGCACCGATCGCCATCAGCACATCCGACAGGTCATCGATGACAGCCAGCGAGCCATGGACCTGCAGCTCCGCCATGTCCTCGCCGGTAAAACTTGCCGGGCCGTCGAAAGCAAAGACCAGGCCGGAATCGATCTCGCGGCCCTCGTGCGAATCCCGCAATCGGGCATAGACGACCTGGCGCGTCGGTATGGCCCGCCCTGACAGGGTTTCAGCAACCTCCCGCGCGCGCGGGCCCGACAGGCGAAACACGGCAACGCCGGCTCGTCCGGCTCCGGACGACAGCGCAAAAATCGTATCGGTGCTAATTGTCATGCTTTCCGGAGGTACCGCCAGACATCATCGCCGCGAACATCGCCTGCATGGTCTCGAAATTCTTGCCGCCCATGGTCATCATGTTCTCGAAATATTTGTGCGGGTCGGTGATGGTGTCGATATTATCTCTGGTCTTTTCCTCGAGGCTGTTCATGAACGTCTCATTGATGCTGGTCACATCGGGAAGTCCCATGAACTGGCGCGCCTCGACCGGGGTGCATTCGACATTGACGGTGAATTTCATCGCGTCTTCTCCTTACATGCTCTAAGGCAAACGATATGGCATGAGTTCAGGTCACTGTCACAATCAATCCGTATAAATCAGTCGCACCACAGTCACATCCGGAGAAATAGATTGTTTTCCTTCAGAAACGATGTAGCTGCAGCAGCACTTATCGGCCTCCTGATTACGGGATGCGCGGAAACGGACGCCCCTGCCCGTTCAGACTTTTCAGGCAGCACGCTCGTCCCGGGCACCGGTCTTAACGGCTTTTTCGACTGCCTTGAAGGCGAAGGCGTCACCCTTGTTGCCGCCCATCGCGGCGGCACCGTCGAGAATTCGATCGCTGGCATGGAAATGATCCTTGCCGAGGTGCCGGCGCTGATGGAGGTGGATGTCAATGTCTCTGCCGATGGCGTCCTCTTCCTGATGCATGACGACACGCTCGAGCGGACGACCACGGGAACCGGTGCGATCGCCGACCGGAACTGGCATTACATCAGTACGCTGACAGTGGAAGGACCGGACGGAACCCGGTATGACTCGCCCCCCACCCTCGCCAGCGCCCTCGCCTGGGCTGAGGGCAAGACCATTCTCGAGCTCGATATCAAGCGCGCGGTCGACTACGACGATGTCGTCGCAGCCGTCAAACAGGCAGGTGCAACCGACCGGATTATCTATATTGCCTATACCAGCGCCCAGGCCGAGAAACTGCATCGCCTCCATCCGCACGCAATGATTTCCGCGACACTCGATGATCCGGGCGATCTCGATCTGATCGACGTCCCGGCTGACCGCCTGCTCGGCTGGACCGGGTATACCGAGCCCGACACGAAAGTCTTCGATGAACTCAATGCTGCGGATGTCGAGGTTATCTTCGGAACGCTTGGTGGAAGAGATTCCATCGACAACCGTCTCGCGGCCACGGGCGCGTATGACTATTACGCCGATCTTGCCCGCGCCGGGGTCGACATCATCGCGACCGACCAGCCCATCGCAGCCTACAATGCCATGAAAAAAGCCGGGCTGAAAACTGCCAGCCCGGCTTGTGGTGTTATCGAAAGAGAATAGCCCTCTCAGGTATTCATCGAGTCGAAGAAATCGCCATTGGTCTTGGTCTGGCGCAGCTTGTCGAGCAGGAACTCGATCGAGTCGGTCGTGCCCATCGGCGACAGGATGCGGCGCAGGACGAAGACTTTCTGAAGCTCCGACTTGGACATGAGCAGGTCTTCCTTCCGTGTCCCCGACTTGCCGATATCGATGGCCGGGAAGGTCCGCTTGTCGGCAACCTTGCGGTCGAGCACGATCTCGGAGTTACCGGTACCCTTGAATTCCTCGAACACGACCTCGTCCATTTTCGATCCGGTATCGATCAGCGCGGTCGCGATGATGGTCAGCGAGCCGCCTTCCTCGATATTCCGCGCGGCACCGAAGAACCGCTTCGGCCGTTGCAGGGCGTTGGCATCGACACCGCCGGTCAGGACCTTGCCGGAGCTCGGCACGACGGTGTTGTAGGCGCGGCCAAGCCGGGTGATAGAATCGAGCAGGATGACAACATCGCGGCCATGTTCGACCAGGCGTTTGGCCTTCTCGATCACCATTTCCGATACCGCAACGTGGCGCGCGGCCGGCTCGTCGAAGGTCGAGGAGACGACCTCGCCCTTGACCGAGCGTTGCATATCAGTGACCTCCTCCGGGCGCTCGTCGATCAGCAGAACGATCAGATAGCATTCCGGGTGGTTGGTCGTGATCGCATGGGCTATGTTTTGCAGCAGCACGGTCTTGCCGGTCCGCGGCGGTGCGACGATCAGGCCGCGCTGGCCCTTGCCGAGCGGCGCGACAATGTCGATCACGCGCGAGGAAAGGTCCTTTCCCTCCTTGCCCTCAACTTCCATTTTCAGCCGCTGATCTGGATAAAGCGGTGTCAGATTGTCAAAATGGACCTTGTGGCGGACTTTTTCAGGATCCTCGAAATTGATCGTCGACACCTTGGTCAGCGCGAAATAGCGCTCGCCATCCTTCGGTGAGCGGATTTCGCCAATGACGGTGTCGCCCGTTTTCAACGCGAATTTACGGATCTGCGAGGGCGAGACATAGATGTCATCCGGGCCAGCCAGATAGTTTGCATCCGGCGAGCGGAGAAAACCGAAACCATCAGGCAGAATTTCCAGAACGCCGCCGGCTTCTATCTCGACGTCATGTTCAGCAAGCTGCTTCAGGGTGATGAACAAGAGCTCCTGCTTGCGCAGGGCAGAGGCGTTTTCGACGCCGACAGAGTCGGCAAATGTCAGGAGTTCGGTCGGCGATTTCGCTTTGAGTTCATCAAGCGTGATCTTGTCGGGCATCATGATAGAGAGAGACCTGTGGTGAGAAGGTGGGGCGTTGCGTGACGCGAGGTGGGACCAAAGATGGTGGGAAACGCAAAAACAGCAGGACGCTGAGTTGACAGAATAGCAAACTGTATGAGCGCCCGTCAATCGCGATCAGAACGGTTTCACGAGCACCATGATGGCAATGATGATGAGGAACACGAATGGCACCTCGTTAAGAATGCGCCAGAACTTCTGCGTTCTCGGACGCTCGCCTGACGCAAATTTCTTGTATGACGCCGAATAGAAACCGTGCACGCCCGACATCGCGATAACGAACAGAAACTTGATGATAAACCAGGGCTCCGCGCCATAGGCCGGCATGGCACCGATCAGCAACAGGCCAAACACCCAGGTCGCGATCATCGACGGGGTCATGATTCCTTTCAGCAGGCGCCGTTCCATCTGGATGAAAAGGGTCTCCGCCTCACCGCCCTTTTCCGACTGGTGGTGGTAGATGAACAGCCGCGGCAGATACAACATCGCCGCCATCCACGCGACCACCGACAGGAGATGCAGAACCTTGATCCAGTTGTAGAAAGGCAGCAGAAAATCCATTTATTTCCCCTCCGGAACGATACCCGCCATTATTCGCGAATGATGGATACCAGCTCGGCGACATTCTCTGGTGGCGTATCCGGCACGAAACCATGCCCCAGATTGAAAATATAGGGCGACCCGGCAAAAGTGTCCCTCAGACGCCGTGCGGCATCGCGCATTCCATCGCCGCCGGCTGCGACGAGCAGCGGGTCGAGGCCCCCTTGCAGGGTCTTTGCCGAGAGATTGTCCCGCGCCCATTGCCAGTCGACTTCCGTCCCGAGGCTGAGGCCATCGAATACCGGCTCTGCGGCAAAGTCGAGATAGAGGCTACCGGCGCCTTTTGGAAATGCCAGCACCGGCACTCCCGGATGGCGCTTCTTCACTGCGCCAGCGATCCGGGCCGCTGGTGCGAGGCACCATTGCCGAACGAAATCCGCCGGCAGACCGCTCGCCCAGCTCTCGAAAAGCTGCAGCGCATCGGCACCGGCCGCGACCTGGCCGCAAAGATACTCGATGGTGACATCCTCCAGGGCGGAGATCAGCGCGGCAAAACGATCGGGCTGATCATAGGCAAACCGGCGCAGGGCTGCCGTGTCCTTCACCCCATGACCAGCGATCATGTAGGTCGCTACCGTCCATGGTGCCCCGGCAAAGCCTATCAGGGCCTTCTCCTTGGCCAGGCCAGCACGCACGAGACGGACGGTCTCATAAACCGGCGCGACAATATCCATGTTCCTCAAAAGGGATGGGTCGAATTCGCTGCTCCCGAGGGCAGGCGACAGTTTCGGCCCTTCGCCGCTTTCGAAGGCCAGGTCCTGCCCCAGAACCATCGGCATCAACAGGATATCGGCAAACAGGATCGCGGCATCGAGGTCATACCGCCTGATCGGTTGCAGCGTCACGTCTGCTGCCATCTCCGGGGAAAAGCACAGATCGAGAAACGATCCGGCCTTTTCCCGCACGGCCCTGTATTCGGGAAGATAGCGACCGGCCTGACGCATGAACCACACCGGATGCGGATGACACGCTTCGCCTCGAAGAGCCTTCAGAAAAATTGCCTCATGCACGGTATTAAGTCTTTCTTAAGGGTCTTGCCGCTAGCCTGAATGATCTCTGCTCGGGAGATATATCTAATCAGACTCATAAGCCTGTGGGCTTTGTTGATTATCAGTCCCCTCTCCGGATTCCAACCACAATCCACAACTTCCGCACAGTCCGCCCATATGCGTGGACATTGTGGAAATTCATCTTTCGTTAAGCATTACCAGTATGACAGGCCCTACCCGGGCTGTGAGAAAGATCTGGGGTAAAACACGCCGTGCCATTTACCCCGGTATGACTGGGGACAGACTTGTTCTGGTGAAACACGGGAATGATTCTTCCCTTTGTGGGCTCGGCGCTTTGGGCGTATGGTGGCGAGACTTGTATCGGGGAGAGATAGAGGTTTTATCCACATGGCAGAAGCAGCCGCCAGCCCGGCAGCGCCCGGCAAGATATATTTTCACGTTCATCTGGTCTCCGATTCGACCGGAGAGACACTTAGTACCATGCTCAAGGCAACGGCGGCACGCTTTGAGGGCGCCAGCCCGCTGGAGCATGTCTCGACGCTGGTGCGCACGCGCAAGCAGATGAACGAGGTGCTGGCCCGGATCGAGAGTTCGCCGGGGATTATTCTGTACACGATTGCCGACCCTGCCCTGCGTCGGCATCTCGAGGTGAAGTCCGCCGAGCTGCAATTGCCGGCCATACCGGTGCTGAACCCGCTGCTCAACGCTTTTGCCAGCTATCTTGGTCTCGAACAGACCATGCAAATCGCGGCCCAACATACTCTGGACGAGAACTACTTCCAGCGCATCGCCGCGCTCGACTATACCCTCGCCCATGATGACGGTCAGATGCTGTGGGATCTGGAATCCGCCGATGTCGTCCTCGTCGGGGTCAGTCGGACCTCCAAGACCCCGACCTGCATGTATCTCGCCAATCGCGGGGTCAAGGCAGCGAACGTGCCGCTGGTGCCGACCAATGATCATCCGCCGGAACTGGAAACCCTGAAAAAGCCGCTGGTTATCGGTCTGACCGCGAGCCCGGACCGCCTGGTGCAGATCCGGGAAAGCCGCCTGAAAAATCTCGATCAGCAGCAGGCGATGGAATATTCCGATGCGTCCGCCGTGCGCCAGGAAGTCACGCGGGCAAAGCGCCTGTTCCTGCGCAAGGGCTGGCCGGTGATCGACGTCACCCGCCGATCCGTCGAAGAAACCGCGGCTCAGATCATTTCGAAATTGTCGGCAAAACGAGCCGGCCACGATTAAAGCCAGACAGATCGGGACGGATATCATGAGCAGGATCATCCTCGCTTCCGGCAGCTGGATCAGGGCGCAGATGCTGCGCAATGCCGGCGTGCCGTTCGACATCGTGCCGAGCGAAGTCGACGAGGCTGCGATCAAGCGAAGATGTCTGGGCGATGGCGACGATTTGCGCGATATCGCCATGCGGCTCGCCGAAGCCAAGGCCCTTTCTGTGAGCCGCAACCATCCGGACGCCTATGTCATCGGCGCCGACCAGGTCCTCGGTCTCGATGGCCATCTCTATGACAAGCCCGTCGACATGGACGAGGCGCGCGCCAGGCTGAGGGAATTCTCGGGCCGCAAGCACACGCTTTACAGCGCGGCCTGCATTGCGCGGGGGCAAACCATACTCTGGCAGGTCATCGACTATCCGACATTGACCATGTGTACACTGAGCGATGATACCATCGACAGATATCTTGCCGAAGCGGGCGAGGAAATCCTGTCTTCGGTCGGGGCCTACCAGCTCGAGAGCATCGGCGCGCGCCTGTTCCATCAGGTCCATGGTAACTATTTCTCGATCCTGGGCTTGCCTTTGCTGCCGCTGCTCGCTTTCCTGCGCGAGCAGAAGCAGCTGGAGTATTGATGACACAGGCACGGTTCAGGGGTGGTATCGCAGGCTGGCCCGTCGGCCACTCCCTGTCGCCGGTAATCAATGCATGGTGGCGGCGCGAGCACGGCGTCACCGGGTCCTATGAACACCTGCCTTGCGAGGGCGGCGAGGAAGAGTTCCGCGGCCTGATCGCACGGCTGAAGCGCGATGACTTTACTGGTATCAATGTAACGATACCGCACAAGGAAAACGCCTATCGGGCGGCCGATACGGCAAGCGACAGGGCCAAGGCGCTTGGTGTTGCAAACACGCTCGTGTTCTCCGGCGGCGGGGTCCATGCCGACAATACCGACGAAGAGGGTTTCCATGCCGCGGTGATGGCGGCCGAGCCGGACCGCAAGACCCGGGCCCTGGTGCTGGGGGCAGGCGGCGCCGCGCCGGCTGTGTGCATGGCGCTTCACCGGGCCGGGTTCGAGACGATTGACGTCACCAACCGGACGCGCGAGCGGGCAGAGGCACTGGCGGCCCGGTTCGGCTTTCTGTCGACCGTTGTCGACTGGTCTGATTTTGTGCAGGATCTTTCCGCTTACGATCTGATCGTCAACACAACATCCCTCGGGATGCATGGTCAGCCGCCGTTGGCGATCGACCTTTCCGGGGTGCCCGATCACATGGTCGTCGCCGATATTATCTACACACCGATGGAAACGCCGTTGCTCGCCGCCGCGAAGGCGCGCGGCCTCAAGACGTTCAACGGCCTGGCCATGCTTGCCTATCAGGCCGTCCCGGGATTCGAGCACTGGACGGGCATCAGGCCGACCGTTACCCCTGAACTCATGGCTCACCTTGAAGACCGGTTGCTCGGCCGTATTGCGCCGGTCGCGATCGCGCTCACCGGGTCGATCGGCATGGGCAAGTCGACGGTCGCAGACATGTTCGCCCGCCTCGGGGCGCAGACCTGGAATGCCGATGAGGCGGTTCATCGTCTTTACGCGGAGGGTGGCGCGGCGGTCGAGGCGGTCTCGGAGCTTTTCCCCGATGTCATCAAGAATGGTGCCGTCTCGCGCGACAAATTGTCGGCACATCTTCTCGCCAACCCGGGCGATTTCCCGGCGCTCGAAGCGGTCGTTCATCCGCTGGTCGCGCAGGACAGGGCGCTGGCGTTCGAGCGGGCCCAGCGGGCAGGTGCCCTGGCCTGCGTCATGGATATCCCGCTGCTGTTCGAGAAGCATCTTGAGACCCCGTTTCAGGCAGTCGTCGTCGTCACTGCCGCCGAGGCGGTGCGCCGCCGCCGCGTGATGGATCGGCCCGGCATGACCGGGGAAAAGTTCAACGCCATCGTCGCGCGGCAGATGCCAGAATCCGAGAAGACCGCCCGCGCCGACTATGTCGTCCGCACCGACCTTTCCCTGCAGGAAACGGCCGCCGAGGTCAGCGATGTGTACCGGCTGATTCTGGAAAAGTACGCTTACTGAGGGCCTTCAGGCATGGCTGTATTTCTTGCCGCTGCCAACGAACAATGCTGATATCGTCCCATGCGGCAAATCATATTCGATACGGAAACGACGGGTTTCGACCCCGGTGAACACAGGGTGGTGGAGATCGGCGCGATCGAGCTGGTGCGCGGCGCGATCACGGGCAATTCCTTTCATGTCTACATAAACCCGGAACGTGACATGCCGCCCGATGCCGAGCGCGTCCACGGCCTGTCGGCGGCTTTCCTCAGGGATAAGCCGGTTTTTGGCCATGACAGCGTCGGCAAGGCATTCTGTGCGTTCATCGCCGATGCGGAGCTGATCGCGCATAACGCCGACTTCGACATGCGCTTCATCCAGTATGAATTGAAGAAATGCGGCCTGCCGGCACTGGCGAACAGCGTCATCGACACGCTGAAGCTCGCCCGGCGGAAATTCCCCGGCGCGCCGGCCTCTCTTGATGCGCTGTGTTCGCGCTTCGGTATCGACACGGCGGAGCGCGAGCGTCACGGCCACGGCGCACTGCTCGACTCCCGTCTTTTGGCTGAGGTCTATATCGAGCTGACCGGCGGCGCGCAGGCCGGGCTTGATTTCACCACGCTGCGCGACGGCGAGGAGGATGGTTCGATTGGCGGCAAGGCGCTGCAGCGGCCGGTCCCGCTCGACCGGTCACTGAGTGACGGGGAAAAAGCGGCCCATGCCGCCTTCATCGCGGAAATGGAAAGCCCGCTCTGGGCGAAACTGCTCAAAGCGGGCTGATCTTTTCCGTCAGAGTATCGACAAGACCTAGGCTTGGCCGGCCGGCGGCTCGCTGCCGTCGGAATTCTGGCCGGCCGCCTTCAGCTGGGAGGCGCGCTGCTCCAGCTGGGCGCGATACATGCCGGCAAAATCGAGCGGTTCCAGCATCAGCGGGGTAAAGCCGCCACCGCGCACGGACTCGGCGATCACCTGGCGGGCGAACGGGAACAGGAGGCGCGGGGCCTCGACCAGCAGGGCGGCGCCCATCGAGTGTTCAGGAATGTTCTGGATCAGAAACAGTCCTGCGTAGTTGGTCTCTACGACGTAGAGCAGGTCCTTGGTCTCGCGGTTCGACGCGCGGGCGCTGATCGACATTTCAACTTCATAGAAGTCCTTGCCCATGGGAAAATCGGCGCCCATGGGGCGGGCGCCGAGATTGACCTCGAGCTGGATTTCCGGCTTTTCCTGCGCCTGTTGCATGGAGATCGGCGCGTTCGGGTTCTCAAAGGAAAGGTCTTTGACATACTGGCTCGCCACGCGCATCACGGCGCCTTTCGGCTGGTCGCCAGTCTGGCCTTCGCCAAGACCGATATTGTTCGTTTCGGACATGATCTGATCCTTATCGGGATGATTGAATTCTGAAAGAGTGGGCTGCTACCACGCCCGCCGGTATCCGGCAAGCGCGGGCCGGGATGTCAGCCGCGTCTCATTCCAGCTGGATCATCAGCCCGAAAGGGGCTGCCGGCAGACCGGCCTCGTCATAAAGGGTGCAGATAGGGGCATCTGCCCAGCAATAGCGGATCTCGCCATCGGTCACATCGCTGTCGATTTCCAGCTCGCTGCCATTGATCGCGGCGCTGACATAGCGGCAGGGCTCGCCGCCCGCCGGGCACAGTTCAAGCGCGTTCGGGCTCGTCCCGCCGATCACGGCGAGCGAGCCGTTCACCTCATCGAAGCTGACCGTGATCGTGCCATTCTGCGCAATCGACGACCGCGCCATGGGTCCGGTGGCAACGTCCTGACCATAGGCGAGATCGCGCATCAGCCGCGCCGCCCGCTGGCCGATGACCAGCTTGTCCGCCGGGTGAATATCGCGCGGGTTTCCGGCATCGACGCTGACGATCAGGCCTGTGTGTTCGTCCGCGGCGGCAACGGCGCGCTGGGCTTCGCGCAATCCGGCCCAGCCTGACTCGACGGGCCCTGATTGCAGGACGCCGAAATTGGCAAGCTGGACAATACCGAAGGGCATTTCGCTGCCAAAACGGCCCCGCCAGTCTTCGATCATGGCGGCAAGATAGTCATCATAGGTCTCGGGCTGGCCGGCATCGGATTCGCCCTGATACCACAGCGCCGCTGTCAGCGGCATCTCGCCCAGCGGGGCGATCATGGCGTTATACATGCCTGTCAGACCGGTCACCGATGTCCAGGGCGGGCTTGGCGGGGCGCCGACGGATGCCGGGATGACCTTATAGGTCCAGCTGTCGCCGAGGGGGATGGTTTCGCCCCCGTCCAGTTTCAGGGCAATATCGCCGGTCGGGCCGGTCATGCCGCCCTGGTCCCAGGCACTGTAGACGCTGACGACGATGGTGTTCTCACCCTCCCGGAAAGCGCCTTGCGGCACATCATAACTGCGCGGCGTACCCCAGCCGAAGGTGGCGTTGACAAACTCCCCATTGATCCATGCAACGTCCAGCTCGTCGATCTGGCCAAGCGCCAGGGTATCGGCGGCGGCGGCCTCGTCGGCGGTCAGTGACAGGGTGGTGGCGTAATAGACGATGCCGTTATGGCTGCCGGTGTCCTCGTTCTCCCATAGCGTCCAGCTCGTGTGCGGTGTCGGGACCGGTTTCCAGCGCTCGTATTGCGAACCCTCAAGCGTCCACGGCGCAGGGTCGGAGGGCATCGCCCCCGCCCACCAGTCTTCCCAGATCGCACCGAATTTCCGGGTGCCATCTGCCGGGTCGGCGGCATAGGCGGAGAGCAGGGCGAGGTTGTCATCGTCAAGACCGGTTTTGGTCAGCGCGGCGGCGCTCATCCACGCCTCGATCTGGGAGCCGCCCCAGGAGGAATCGATCAGGCCGATCGCAACATCGACATCGGCCTGCAGGTCCTTGGCGAAAAAATAGCAGACGGCGGAAAAGCCCGCGACGGAGTCCGCCCCGGCGTGCTGCCATGCGATCGCGGCACCGAAGTCGTCGGCGGGCGAGGGCGTCGTCGCCTTGGGCACTTTGAGGAGGCGCAGCGTGCTGTCATCGGCCTGGCCCAGAACCCGGCCCGGGTTCAGCGCCCGTTCGACCGGATATTCCATGTTGGACTGGCCCGAACACAGGAAGACGTCGCCGGCCATCACATCGGCAATACTGTCTTGGGCGCCATCCCGGTTGCTGACCGACAGGGCAAAGGGTCCGCCACCCGCGATCGGGTCGAGATCGACCTGCCAGCGGCCATCGCGGTCCGCGGTGGCGCGATAGGTACGGCCATTGAAGGAGACGCTGAGCTTTTCGCCCGGTTCGGCCACGCCCCAGACCGGCACCGGCCTGTCGCGCTGGATCACCATGTGGTCGGTGAAGACCTGCGCCAGTTGCGGCGCCGCGTCGGCGGAAAGGGCCGGAACCGTGACCGACACGGCGCCGATCGCGCCGGCCAAAAACCTTGATTTCAGCATGTCATTTCCTTCCCGGAACGGTCTTGGGACCTGTTGTTATCGCTCGCAACACTATGGCGGGGACGGGACAGGCCGCAAGGGTTTTGTCCGCTCCCGGCCAGACAGCTAGAAGCGGCGAAACATGATGCGGGTCTCGCCGCGATCGATCGATCCCTTGATCTTCTTGAGGAAAGCCCGGGCGATGGCGTGGCGCACGAACGGGATCAGCAACAGGAAACCGATCGTGTCGGTCACGAATCCCGGGGTGATCAGGAACGGCACGGCGATCAGCAGGAACACGCCATCGACGACCGGCTGAACCGGGGACGTTTGCTGCTGCATGTCGCTCCGCAGCCGGTTCAGGGCCTGCAGGCCCTGCCAGCGCAGGATGGCCCCGCCGATCACCGCGGTGGCGATGGTCGCGAGGATGACCCAGCCGGCACCGAATACCGAGCCGGCCTTGATCAGGATATAGATCTCGATGAAAGGCAGCGCGATCAGCAGCAAGAAAAGATATAGGATCATGCGAAACCGTCGGTCCTTCCCGGTTGTCATTTGGCGCCGTTTCCGGCGGACACGAAAACGAGCGCTTGCGCCCGGTGCCCTAGGTTTTTACCTGTGGGACATATATAGGTTTGTGAGGCATGATTTGAAACCTCTTGCCTCACCGCGCCCAACAACCGCAGAAAGCATTATGGATTTGACGACTATTATTTTCGCCGCGCTTGCAGTCTTCGTTTGCTATCGCCTGTATATGGTGCTCGGCACACGGGGCGGGCATGAGCCCGACGAGCAGGAAGAGCCGCCCTTCTCCCAACCGGCCGAAGAGGTTCACCCGACCGTGCCCGAAGAACCGGTCAGCCGCACCGGCAACGAACCGGCCTGGGCCGAGCCGATCCGCGATGCCTGGCCCGATTTCCGCGCCGCTGAATTCCTGAACGGCGCCAAGTCCGCCTATGAGATGATTGTCGAGGCGTTCGCCGGCGACAGGCTTGCCGATGTCAAACCGTATCTCGACCCGGGCGTCTACCGTGCCTTCGAGGCAGCGGTGAAATCGCGCCGGGATGCGGGCCAGACATCGGAGCTGAGTTTCGTCGGTATCGAGAGTGCGAGCTTCGCCGGCTATAATGTCGAGAATGGCATGCTGCGCATCACCGTCGATTTCCGCTCCGACCAGGTGCGCGTGCTGCGGGACCAGAAGGGCGAGATCGTCGAGGGCGACCCCAACCGGATCGACCTGGTGCGCGACAGGTGGACCTTCGCCCGGGCGTTAAAGAGCCGCGATCCGAACTGGATACTGGTCGAAACGGGCGGTTCCGCACCGGAAGTATCCTGATACACTGCATTTTCCGGCCAATCGGTTTTCGGTAAGAGGAACAGGATGCATCTCCAGACCCGCATATGGCAGGCCGTCGCCGCGCTCGCCATCCTTGCCTTTGTTGTCCTGCTCCTGATCAAGATGCCGCTCGGCACCGATGACAAGGACAGCGTCGCGCGCGCAGTCAACCTGCCGCCCCTGGGCTATGAGGTCGTCTCCTTTGCCGCCTTGCCGGGCTGGGCCGTCGACGATCACCGCGAGGCACTCGAGCCGTTCCTGCGATCCTGCATCGCCCTGCAGGCCCGCCCGGCTGGAGCGTCAGCCAATCCAGTCGAATATGTTGCCGAAGATCAGCCGGTCAGCTTTGGCGGCACCAAGGCCGATTGGCAGCCGTCTTGCGAGGCGGCGCTGGCCCTGGTCCAGCGCGGTAATGTGACGCTGGATGAGGCACGCGCATTTTTCGAGCAATATTTCGCCCCCGTGCATTTCACGCAGCCGGTGGTCGAGGCCGATGCCGATCCCGTGATGACCGGGGACGGGCTGTTTACCGGCTATTTCGAGCCGATCTTTCCGGCTTCCGCGACGCCAACGGACGAATATTCCGCGCCGGTGCTGACACGGCCAGGCGACCTCGTCACGATCGATCTCGGGGCTTTCCGGTCAGACCTGGCGGGAACGCGTCTCGCCGGCCGTGTCCAGAGCGGCGAGCTCGTTCCCTATGATACCCATGCCCAGATCATGAGCGACAGGCCGGATACCGGAATTCTTGCATGGATGAATCCGAACGACCTCCTGTTTCTGCAGATCCAGGGCTCGGGCCGCCTGTCGATCGACGGGCGCGATGTCCATGTCGGCTATGACGCTCCGAATGGTCATCCGTACACGGCGATCGGGCGCGAGCTCGTGCGCATCGGCGCCTTGACGCTTGAGGAGGTCTCGATGCAGTCGATCTATGAATGGCTGGAAACAGCCCCGCCCGAAACAGCGGCGCAGGTGCGCCAGGTCAATGAATCCTACATCTTCTTCCGGATGGTGACGGAGGACAAGGACCCGGCACTCGGCCCGTTCGGCGCACAGGGCATCCAGCTGACGGCGATGCGCTCCCTCGCCGTGGACCGGCGCTATCACACGCTCGGCGCACCGGTCTGGGTCGATCTCGACACGGATGATAATCACCCGTTCCCGATGCGGCGCCTGTTCATCGCACAGGATACGGGCGGCGCGATCCGCGGCCCCGTGCGCGGCGATCTCTTCATCGGCAGCGGGCGGGAGGCTGGCGGCGAGGCCGGGCTGATGCGCCGGACCGGGCGCCTTTACGCGCTCCTGCCGCTGAGCATCATCGAAAGGCTGGAGGCCGATGGCACGCAAGCGCAAGCTGACGCCTGATGAAAGCAGGCTGTGGCAGCGGCTGACGCAATCCGTCCGCCCGATGCCGCCCGTGCGCATGCCGGAAATCGACGACAAGGCTGTTACCCCGACGGTGACGGATGTGTCCGCCGCCAAGCGGGAAGAAGCCGCCCCGCGCTCGGCTGTCCAGCGCCGCGTCGTCACCACCAAACCGTCGGGACAGACCCATCGCCAGCCGGTGAGCAAGGCCGGCGATCCGCGCCAGTCTCGTCACGTCTCGCGCGGCCGGCGGCCGATCGACGCGACGCTCGACCTGCATGGCCTCAGCCAGGAACAGGCCTTCGTCGCCCTCTCGCGCTTTCTTGAGCAGGCCCGCGCCATCGGCCATGCGACCGTGCTGGTGATTACAGGCAAGGGCGCGCCCGATGCTGATACAAAGCCCGGCTATCAGGTCTCCCGTGGCATCCTGCGGCGCCGCTTTCTCGACTGGGCCGATGGTCCGTTCAGGGAACATATCTCCTCGATCAGCCAGTCGCACCAGCGCCATGGCGGCTCCGGCGCGTTCTATGTCTTTCTGAAGAAACAGCGTTGAGCCGGTCGCGGCGCTGACCGCACCCGAAGGTCAGCTCATCAGCAGGTAAGTGGCAATCGCGCCCACCATCGCGAAACCGCCGGCGAGGAACACCCACACCGCCGCCGGCATCGTCCTGGCTGCCACGGGCGCATCCGGCATGACCCGGTCGGAGGCGTAGCAGCCGAGCACCCTGGCGTGCCAGCCCTTCGCCGGGTTCGACGCCTTCGTCAGCACCCTGTGCAGATTCTTGCGATCGGCATCGGAATGGACCGCGATCTCGAAAACGGTCGGCAGCGTGTCCGGCCGGTCGTTGAGCACGATCGGGGTATGGCGCAGGCCGCCGCGATTCATCACCTCGGTCAGCTCAGCCGTGTCGGCGACACCCTGGCCGCGCGTGTCGACTTTCAACAGGACACGGACATGTTTGGACGTATTGAAGCCGATCCTTGTCATCAGCCCGGCAACGATGCCGTCATCGCCTGCAATCTTGTCCGCCGGCGCTTCCGATTTGCCGTTCTTGCCCGGCTTCCCGGTCCTGGGCTGCTTGCGCTTGATCACCAGGAAATGCGTCTCGATCCCGCGGCCGCCGACCAGGCCCTGATCGACGACGACATAATCGGCGCTCAGATTGGCGTCCTTGGCATCGGCGTGATAATTGCGGTCGCCGAGGAGCACGACATCGAGGGGCAGGAGCACGCCGACAAGCGGCTTGCCGTAATTCTTGCCCTTGATCTCGCTGGTGCGCTTCAGGCTGTTGTGCTGTTCCGAGAAGCTGGTCTGGATCGTGCGTTCCGGATCGAGCAGGGAATAGGCCTCGTTGAGAACGTCCCGGTACGGATTGGAATGCTCCGGCAGACGCGAAATCTCGATGCCCTGGGCCCGGAAGCCATCGACGGCGGCGCCGCAGCGGTCAAGCGCGTCGGGCGTGGCGTAAATCGTCCCGATGCGGCGGCGGATCGCGGTCTGGGCGGCACGGCCATTGGCAAGCGTGCCGACGGACCCGGCGCGATAGGCGGACGGGAAGGCGCTCTCTGCCTGTTCCTCGACCATGGCGCTGGGCACGGCGAGCACATACTGGTCGCTCGCCATTTTCTCGCCGACGACTTCATAGTCCTGGAAATCGATCAGTGTCGCGAGTGTTTTCTTGTCATAGCCGGCGCGGTCGTTTTGCAACGGAACGATGGCAAGCTCGGCATCATTGGAGATGAGCGCCGCCAGCGTGTCGGCCGTGGTGCGGCGCGGGCTCGTCAGCCGATAGGAAAAAGCCGACTGCTTGCCATGGTCGCCAGCCGGGCCGCCGCCGCCGCGCGTCCCGTTTGCCAGCTCTGAAGCGATCTGGAAGCCGAGGCCATGCTCTTCATCCTGATAGGCAATAAACCCGCCAGTTCCGAGCGACTGAGTCTTGATCGAGCTGCCGTCAGCCATGCGCAAATCCCCACTTTCCAAGGGATTTTATCCGCTTATTAACGATTGCGCTACCCCCCAAGAAACAGGAGCGATGGCTTGTTCACGGGGCCTAGAGGATGAATTTCGACAGGTCGGCATTGGCGGCGAGATCGCCGAGATTATCCTCGACGAACGCCGCGTCGATGGTCACGCTCTGGCCGCCCCTGTCGGTGGCGGTAAAGGAAATCTCCTCCAGCACCTTTTCCATGATGGTCGCAAGCCGTCGCGCCCCGATATTCTCGACACTGGCATTGACCATCGCCGCCTTGTCGGCGAGCGCGTCGATGCCATCGTCGGTAAACTCCAGCGTCAGCCCCTCGGTCGCCATAAGCGCCTGATATTGCTTGATAAGGCTGGCCTCGGTGTCGGTCAGTATCTGGCGGAAATCCTCCTTGGTCAGGGCATCGAGCTCGACCCGGATCGGCAGGCGGCCCTGCAATTCCGGTAGCAGGTCGGACGGCTTGGCAATATGGAAGGCGCCGGATGCGATGAACAGGATGTGGTCGGTCTTCACCGGCCCGTATTTGGTGGTGACGGTCGAGCCCTCGATCAGCGGCAAGAGGTCGCGCTGGACGCCCTCGCGGGAGACGTCAGCGCCGGCCTTTTCCGAGGACCGGGTAACCTTGTCGATCTCGTCAAGAAAGACGATGCCATCATTCTCGACCAGGTCGACCGCCTCTGCGGACAGGCTTTCCTCGTCCAGCAGCTTGTCGGATTCCTCGGCGACGAGCGGTTCATAGGCCTCTTTCACCTTGAGGCGGCGGGTCTTTTTCGGCGCGCCGAAGGCCTTGCCCATCATGTCGGACAGGTTGATCATGCCCATCTGGGCGCCCGGCATGCCGGGAATGTCCATGGTCGGCATGCCGCCGCGGCCGGTATCTGTCAGGGCGACTTCGATTTCGCGGTCATCGAGCTCGCCTTCACGCAACTTCTTTCGGAAGGACTGGCGCGTGCCCTCGCTGGCGTTTTCGCCGACGAGGGCCTCCAATACGCGGTCCTCGGCCATCTGGTGGGCGCGTGCCTTGACCTCCTCGCGCTTCTTGTCGCGCACCAGGCCAACGGCGACCTCGACCAGGTCGCGGATGATGGAATCGACATCTCGCCCGACATAACCGACCTCGGTGAATTTCGTTGCCTCGACCTTCAGGAACGGCGCGCCGGCCAGCTTGGCCAGGCGGCGGGAAATTTCGGTCTTGCCGACGCCGGTCGGCCCGATCATCAGGATGTTTTTCGGGGTGACTTCCTCGCGCAACAGGCCCTCGAGCTGCCGGCGGCGCCAGCGATTGCGCAGGGCGACGGCAACGGCGCGCTTGGCTTTCTGCTGGCCGATGATGAAACGGTCGAGTTCGGAAACGATTTCGCGCGGCGAATAGGTGGTCATGAAGCGTCCTGATGTTGTCTGGATAGTGGCAGGGTCCCCGGTACTTAGGGCGAGGCCCGGCGCGCCGCAACAAGCGGCATGTTACAAGGCATGAAGGTGTGGAGAGATCAGGCCTTGCGGGCGATATAGACCGTCTGGGTGAAGGGCCGGTCCTGCAGCGGGTTATGAAAACTGACGGGCTCGGCGCTGGCGGCGGCGAACACGGCTTGCAGCGTGCCGGTAAAGCGCTCATCCGGCCTGTCGTCGGACCACAGCCCGAAAACACCGCCGGGCTTCAGGTGGCGGGCGAGGGCGGTCAGGCCATCGGAGGTGTAGAATCCGGCGCTGCCCTCATCGAGCAGCGCTTCCGGCGAATGGTCGATATCGACAAGGATCGCATCGAACTGCCGCCCGGGCTGTGCGTCATCGAACCCGTCCGCGCTGGCGGCGCGGGCAAAGAAATCCTGCTCGGCGAAGGTCACGCGCCTATCGCCCGCCAGCGGCGGGTCGAGCGGCACAAGGCCCTGTCGGTGCCAGTCGATCACCGGCGCGAGATATTCGGAAATGGTCAGCGACGCGACGCGCGCATCTTCCAGCACGGCGCTGGCAGTATAGCCGAGTCCGAGCCCGCCGACGAGCACGTCGAGCCTGTCGCCCTCACAGGCCTTGAGCCCCAGTGTCGCCAGGGCGACCTCCGATGCCGTGAACACATCCGACATCAAATGCTCGTTGCGCAGGATGATCTCGTATATGTCGCGGTTCAGCGCCGGGTAGAAGCGCCGGCGCAGGGCGATCATCCCGATCGGGGTGTGCCGGTAGTCGAGCTCTTCGAACAGGCGGCTCACGCGCCGGACTTTGCTGGAATCTGCTCCAGCGTCAGGCTGTCATTGGTATAGATACAGACCTTGGCGGCGATCGCCATCGCCTCGCGCACGATCTGTTCGGCGTTCATGTCGGTGTTCTTGTACAGCGCCAGCGCGGCCGAGTACGCGAAATTGCCGCCGGAGCCGATGGCGGTGACGCCGCCGCCTTCCAGTTGTTCCGGTTCCAGAACGTCCCCGATTCCGGTTATGGTTAAGGTGGTGTCCTTGTCGGCGACGATGATCATCGCTTCGAGCTTGCGCAGATAGCGGTCGGTGCGCCAGTCCTTGGCGAGGTCGACGCAGGCGCGCATCAACTGGGTCGGATATTGCTCCAGCTTAGCCTCCAGCCGCTCCATCAGGGTGAAGGCATCGGCGGTGGCGCCAGCGAACCCGGCGATGACATGGCCCTTGGCGATGCGGCGCACCTTGCGGGCATCGCCCTTCATCACCGTATTGCCGAGGGAGACCTGGCCGTCGCCGCCGATAGCGACCTCGCCATTGCGGCGGACGGAGAGGATGGTGGTGCCGTGCATTGTCAATTGATCAGTCATGGAGGGTCCTTAGCCGCTGCTGGTCGCTGTCTCAAGCGCCAGATAGGGGTAAAGTGATCGCGCCGCCACCTGCCGTGGGCGCTTAAACGCTTGAACCCTCACCGCTTATCAATATTTTGTCGCCATTCTGAGGCGCGTGCCCTATGTCAGGGCGCGACAGAAGGATTGCTTATCATGACCGCCCGCACCGCAGAGATCAGCCGCGACACGAAGGAGACGCAGATCAGCGTTTCCGTCAATCTCGACGGCACCGGCCAGTATGACGTCGATACCGGCATCGGCTTCCTCGATCACATGCTGGAGGGCTTCTCCCGGCATTCGCTGATCGACCTGAAAGTGCGCTGCACGGGCGATCTGCACATAGACGGTCACCACACGACGGAAGATGTGGGCATCGTGATGGGGATGGCGGTGGCGAAAGCGCTCGGCGACTGCAAGGGCATCACCCGCTTCGGCCACGCCTATATTCCGATGGACGAGACCCTGTCCCGCGCGTCGCTCGATGTCTCGAAACGCCCCTATCTGATCTGGAAAGTGTGCTTCACCCGCGACAAGCTGGGCGAGATGGACACCGAACTGTTCCGTGAATGGTTTCACGCCTTTGCCATGAATGCCGGCATCACCCTGCATGTCGAGAACCTCTATGGCGAGAACAATCACCATATCGTGGAGAGCTGCTACAAGGCGCTTGCCCGGTCGCTGCGCATGGCGGTGGCCGTCGATCCCCGCGAAGGCGGTGCCATGCCCTCGACCAAGGGCGTGCTCTGAGCGCCTTGTGACGCATGCGTTAAATCTGCAGCAGCGGGTGCGAAAAACCCGTTACACGGCTGCAGGGCCGGGTTAGGGTTAACGCGTTGCGAGAGAGGCAACGCCTTAACAGGGGAAGGAAAATCCGATGAAGAAAGTTTTGTTCGCAAGCGCGGCGGCTATGGCCTTTGGGCTGTTCGGCACCGTTTCCGCCGATGACCATGGCGAGATGAGCGAAGGCGCCAAGCAGTTCAAGGAAGGCTGCAAGCAGTATCAGGTCGAGCATGGGGGCAATAGCGACTGCAAATGCCTCGCCAAGAAAGTCGACAGCGACGAGGAATTCGCCGCCGAGATGATGACGGTGATGGGCCCGGAAGACATTGAAAATCTTTCCGAAGCCACGCTGGAAAAAATCTCCGCCTGCGAGATGAAGGACGAGGAAGCCGCGGAAGAGATGTAGTCTCCGGCCCTCTGAATCATCGATGAAAGCGCCCTTGCGGGCGCTTTTTTCTTGGCAAGATTCTTGTCTTTTCGCGGTTTTGGCCTGTCTTACGGTAAAACTCTGTGGCAAAGGGTGGCCCATGCAGAAGACGGTGATCATCGACTATGGCTCCGGCAATCTCCACTCGGCATTGAAGGCGTTCGAGCGGCTGATCGTCGAGCACGGGCTCGACGCTTGCGTGACGGTGACGAGCGATGCCGGCGCTGTGACGTCTGCCGACCGGATTGTACTGCCGGGCGTCGGGGCCTTTGCTTCCTGCTATAACGGACTGATGGCGGTCGACGGCATGGTACCCGCTCTTGAGAAATCCGTTCTGGAGGCGAAACGGCCCTTTCTGGGCATCTGTGTCGGCATGCAATTGCTGGCGAGCGGATCGGAGGAATTCGGTTCTACCCCCGGCCTCGGCTGGCTGCCGGGCATGGTGAGGAAGATCACCCCGCGCGATCAATCCTTCAAGGTGCCGCATATGGGCTGGAACGTCGTCAGCGGGGAACGGCACGACGTGCTGCCCAATGACGGGCCGGCCCACAATCACGCCTATTTCGTTCATTCCTATCACATGGTGCCGGACGACCCCGCCCAAATACTGGCGACGACCGACCATGGCGGCGGGATCGTTGCCGCGGTCGGGCGAGACAATATCCTCGGCGTGCAATTCCACCCGGAAAAGAGCCAGGCCTATGGCATGGCGCTGATCAGAAATTTCCTCACATGGGAGCCCGCATTTTGAGCCTCACCCTTTACCCTGCCATCGACCTGAAGGGCGGGCGCTGCGTGCGCCTGTTCAGGGGCGATATGAATGCCGAGACGGTCTACAATGACGATCCCGCCGATCAGGCTGGAAAGTTCAAGGCCGCCGGTTTCGACTGGCTGCATTGCGTCGATCTTGACGGTGCCTTTGCCGGTGAAGCGGCAAACGCCGACGCGGTGGAAGCGATCCTGAAGGCGACCGACGTGAAGGTGCAGCTCGGTGGTGGCATCCGCACGATGGAGTCAGTTGCGAAATGGCTGGAGCTCGGCCTTGCCCGCGTCATCCTCGGTACCGCGGCGGTCAAGGATCCGGCACTGGTGAAAGAGGCCGCGAAGGCTTTCCCCGGTCAGGTCGTCGTCGGCATCGACGCGCACGGTGACAAGGTCGCGACCGAGGGCTGGGGCGAGACATCCGAGCACACGATCGAGGATATCGCCCGCCGCTTCGAGGATGCCGGTGTTGCGGCAATCATCTACACTGATATTTCGCGAGACGGCACGCTCACCGGCGTTAACGTGGATTTGACGGCTGATCTGGCACAAAAGGTTTCCATTCCGGTGGTCGCCTCCGGCGGTGTCGCCTCTCTCGGTGATGTCACTGCCCTTATGGGTACTGGCGTCGAGGGCGTAATCATCGGCAAGGCGCTTTATGACGGGCGCATCGATCCAGCGGAAGCCATCGAAGCGGCCCGATAAGCCGGTAAAGTAAAGGATTTCGAATGAGTGGTATGGACGGCATCATGGAACAGGCGCAGCGCGACGGTGCAACGCGTCCGGGCGCACGTCCTTCGCTCCGTCTCGGCGGGCAGGAGCGCGCCGTCGATGCCTGCCGGTCGCTCGATCTTGTCACCTCACATCGTGCCGGCCCGGCTTTCGAGGCGGATATCATCTCGACCTGGCGCGACAGCCAGGGGCAGGACGCGACGCTCTCATCGGGCATTGTCATGGAGTTGAAGCGCGAGAACGGCACCATGGTGCAGACCATTTCCGGTCAGCTGCCGGACGGTGCACCGCTCGATATTTCCTATGATTTCGGCGGCGAGGGCAAATCCGGCCTGCCGCGCATGCAGACAAACCTGAAGCTCGACCAGACAAGCGAGGCCCCATCACGGATGCGTTTGAGGCTTCGTACGGAGTTGACCCGGCGCGTGGTGCCGCTGCGCTATGGCGACAGCGCTCTGACAGTGACACTGGAAACGGGCCGAGTGTTCGCATGGCCGGAGGATGGCCGCTTCCTCTCGCAGCGCGTCGGGCAGGCGGAGCTAATACTTGACAACGGTAAGATTGAAGACCTGAACGGTTTTGCGATCGCTCTGGCAGAGGCAACAGGCCTTGGTCCCGCAGTACGGACACCGGAGCAAATCGGCCGCGCCTTGTTGCAGGAAGATCTCGGCGGGCCGGTCAGAGCTCCGCGCTATGACCTGCCCGAGGAGGCAACAGCCGCCGACGTGCTTGAAAAAGCGTTGGAGGCTTCGGCATTTCAGATATTCGGTAATATCGCCCCGGCTCATCTCGGCGACGCTGACGGGATCAAGCAGCTTCGAATCGGCTTGCGCCGCCTGCGCTCGATCCTGAAGCTTTTCAAGAAACATATATCGGCCGACTATCTCGATCATCTCGTTGCGGAAGCGAAACGGGTTTCGGCCGTGCTGGGCCGGGCCCGCGATCTCGATGTCTTTGTCGAGGAAACACTGCCTGCCATCTTCGCGACGGACTTGCCGGGTACCAGCGAGCGCGACGGGCTCGAAGCACTGGGCAGGCAGGCCGATTTGCTGCGACAGGCGGACAAGCGGGCCGCGATGCGGCTGGTCGACGAGGATGCGGGCTTTGCCGGTTTTTGCGTGCGGCTGCAGGTTTATCTCGCCAGCGCCCCGTGGCGCGAGGATGATAGGCTGCAAAAGCCGGCCCCGGACTTCGCCCGGAAAGCGCTCGGCAAGGCGCTCGCCAGGGTCGAGGGGACGGGCCAGACGCTGGCTGATGCACCCCCCCATTCCCGCCATCCGCTTCGTGTTGAACTCAAGAAGCTGCGCTATGCGCTGCACGCCTTCCGCCCGCTATATGGCAAGGACGAGCGTAAGCCCTATCTCTCTGCCCTGTCGCAGCTGCAGGACGAATTCGGCGCGCTGAACGACGCGGTGGTCGCACGGGAGATGGTCTTGCGGGTCGCGCAAAGCGATCTCGGCGCCGAGGAGCGGCTGCAGATAGAGGCGGGCGCAGGATATGTCACCGGCTGGACCCAGCGCGGTCTGATCGGGCAGGGCGATCGTGTCCTGGAGGCGTGGCACGATTTCGAGGCACTCACCCCCTTCTGGCAGGAGCAGGCTCGATGCTGACCACCCGGATCATCCCCTGTCTCGATGTGAAGGACGGCCGCGTGGTCAAGGGCGTCCAGTTCGAGGATCTGCGCGATGCCGGCGATCCGGTCGAGGCTGCCGCCGCCTATGACGCCGCCGGCGCGGACGAACTGTGCTTTCTGGATATCTCTGCCAGCCATGAGGGCCGGGCGACGCTTCTTGACATTGTCAGCCGCACGGCTGAGCGCTGCTTCATGCCGCTGACGGTCGGCGGCGGTGTGCGCTCGGTCGAGAATGTGCGCGCGCTGCTGCTCGCCGGGGCCGACAAGGTCGGGATCAATACCGCGGCGGTGAACAACCCGGATCTGGTGCGCGAGGCGGCGCAGGTCTTTGGCGCACAATGCATCGTCGTTGCCATCGATGCCCGCAAAACCGGGCCGGGCAGATGGGAAATCTATACCCATGGCGGGCGTCAGCCGACCGGCATCGACGCCGTTGCCTTCGCCCGGCAGGTCGCCGAGCTGGGCGCAGGCGAGATCCTGTTGACGTCGATGGACCAGGATGGCGTCAAAAACGGTTATGACATTGCCCTGACCCGCACCATTGCTGATGCTGTCGACATCCCGGTCATCGCCTCGGGCGGCGCCGGGACCCTCGATCACCTGGTCGAGGGTGTGCGCGATGGCGGCGCTTCCGCCGTGCTTGCCGCGTCGATTTTCCACTTCGGCACCTATACCGTTCCGCAGGCAAAACAATATATGGCGGCTGCCGGGCTTCGCATGCGCCTCGATGCTGAGCATGCCCGTGGATAGGAATCTGGGACAACAGCTGGACGCCCTCTGGCAGACGATCGAGTCGCGCCGCGGCGCCGACCCGGACAGCTCCTATACGGCCTCGCTGCTGGCTCAGGGCGCTGAGCGTTGCGCCAAGAAGTTCGGGGAGGAGGCGGTGGAAGCGGCCATTGCCGGGGCTCTGGGCAACAAGGACGAACTCGCCGCAGAGGCGGCGGATACGCTCTATCACCTGTTCGTGCTGATGGCCGCCGCCGGGGTGGAGCCCGCCGACATTGCGGCGAAACTGGCAGGCCGAACCAGCCAGTCAGGCCATGAGGAAAAGGCCAGCCGCAAGGGCTGACCTTTTATCTTTCCAGCGTCAATATACGCCATAGTCTTGACGGTGTCAGGATAGACTAGATCAGCCCGTGATCCTTCGCCATCTGTTCCAGCGATTTCTGCGGGCGCGGACCCATATGGCTGATGACTTCCGACGCGGCGAGCGAGCCGAGCTTCGCGCAGGTCGCCAGCGGCATGCCACGGGTCAGGCCAAAAATGAACCCGCCGGCGTAAGCGTCACCGGCGCCGGTCGTGTCGACCAGCTGGTCCGGGGCGACGGCATCAACCGCCTCCGCCGGGCTGTCCGGCCCCATCACGATCGAGCCTTTCTCGGAGCGGGTGATGGCGAGATAGGGCGAAATGCCTGTCAGCTTCTCGACGGCGTCCTCCAGGCTGTCGGTCCCGGCAAGGGCCTTGGCCTCTTCCTCATTGGCGAAGACGATGTCGACATGGTCCTTGATGAACTGCACGAAATTGCCGTGCTGGCGCTCGACACAGCCCTTGTCTGACAGCGTGATCCCCGTCTTGCGGCCGGCCCGGCGCGCGATGGTCGCGGCCTTTTCCATCGCCTTGCGGGCGACCGGCTGCTCGAACAGATAGCCCTCGAAATAGGTCACTGCCGCGGCGCCGATAACATCCTCGTCGACATCCGCCTCGCTGACATGTTCCGCCGCGCCGATAAATGTCAGCATGGAGCGCTCGGCGTCGGGCGTGACATTGATCAGGCAACGGCCGGTCGCGGTCTCGTCGGCCATCGGCGCTGCGACGAATTTGACGCCGACATCTTCCATCGACGCCTTGAACGCATCGCCGAGCCGGTCGCGGCCGACCTTGCCGATGAAGGCGGCCGTGCCGCCCAGCGACGCGAGGCAGGCGGCCGAGTTCGCCGCCGAGCCACCGGCGACTTCCTGGGTCTCGCCCATTTCCTTGTACACGGTCAGCGCATGCTCCGCGCCGATCAGGATCATGCCGCCCTTGGTGATATCGTGGGTGACGAGAAACTCGTCATCGCAATGGGCGAGAACGTCGACAATCGCATTGCCGACAGCGGCGAGATCATAGGTATGGGCCATATCCAGTCTTCCTGAGGTTACCGAAAGTTCAGCGGCAATCCATAAAGAGGCAGACTAACAATGACAACCATCGTTAGAGGGCACATAACGGGCAGAGAGGTGGACCATGCCATATCGCGTAAACAGATTTCTTTCCGTTGCCTTTGTGCTGGCCGCCGCGGCCCTCGCCGCCTGCGAGACCAGCGAACAGGCTCTCGCCCCGGTCGAAATGAAGGATGGCGCTCCGGTAGTCTCAGAACAGGCCGCCCCGCCGGCCAAGGAAGCGACCGTGCCGGTCGAGCAGCCAAAGCCACAGGCGCCACGCAAGCCCGGCATTTCAGGGGCGAGCTATATCGGCCAGCCCGCCGCGTCGCTGGAAGCCCTGGTCGGTCAGCCCGCCTTCACGCGCAAGGAAATGGCCGGCGAGTTCCGCCGCTACGATCTCGGCCCCTGCCGGGTTTATGCAGTGATCTCGGAAAGCGACAGCGGCCGTCCGGTCATCGGCAGCCTGTCGATCAGCGGCACCATGCCGGGCGCAGCCTCGATGACGCTGCAGCAATGCCTGGACGCAGCCTAGAGCAGCCTGCGTCCGGATGGACGCAGAGGAGCCGGTCTACCACATTGGAAGCGATCACCTTTCCTGCCTTCAAATGATCCATCTGAAGGCCGGTTGATCTAGTCGCGGATTGAGGCCTTCAGCTTGTCTGCCACGCCGATGCGCGCCTGCCGCAGCCATTCCCCGACCGAGGCGGCAACGCCGACAAGGCCGAGTACGGCCGTCAGGATGAAGACGAAGGCATAGCCCCGGTTCTCGATCAGCTCGCCCAGATATCCGCGGCCCAGGACGCCGATCAGCATGGTCAGCGAGGCGAGCAGCGCATATTGCACGGCGGCGTAGTGCTTGTTCACGATTGACGACAGATAGGCGACATAGGCGACGCTGGCGAAGCCAACCACGAGATTCTCCCCGGCAATGACCAGCAAGAGCCGGCCGATGCGGTCATCGATGGTGATCGGCGCATCGAGGATCGGCGTCGTATACAGCCAGTTCGCCGCCGCCTGCAGCGGGCCATAGACGATGTCGAAATGCACAAAGTCGATGAACGCATCGACGCGGGCACCGCCGACGGCAAGCTCCGCATAGAGAAGGTTCGTCGCGGCGGCGAGAATGCCGCCGATGACCAGCGCGCGCATGCGTCCGATCCCGGCGATGATGAAGCCGGCCAGGGCGGTGCCGGTAATCGTCATGAGCACGCCGAATATTTTCGACGCAAAGGCGATCTCCGACAGGGTATAGGCGAGCCCGCCCGTCTCCGGCGCCCCGAGATAGAACGGATAGGCAAAGGCACCCCAGACCGTATCGGCGTAACGATAAGTCAGTACCAGGGCGAGGATCAGGATCGCGGCATAGCGCAGGCGATAGACGAGATCGATCATCGGCTCCAGCAGGGCTGTATAAAGAAGGTCTGTCGCGCCGCTCGCAGGGGCCTCGCCGCCGGTCGGGTGCGGATCGCGCTTCAGGATCATGATGGCGGCGATGACCGGCGCGCCGACACAGGCCGCGACAATGAAAGGGCCGGCAAAGAGCGTGAAATTGCGCGTGCTCGGCGGCGATTCGGCCGTGACCATATAGAACATGAAGCCGAACAGGATGATCAGGCAGGTGACCCAGACGGCGAGCACCGGCCAGACGAATTTTTCCCGTTCCTTGCCCAGCGACACGCCGAGCGTAACGCGGCGGCGTTCAGGCAGCGCCCGGGCGGCGCCCTTGACCGGATTGCCTTCCGCGTCGGGAATGAAGAAGACCGAGGCAAGACAGATCGCCATGGCAATGGAGACAAAGATCCACGCCTGGCCCCAGCCGGCGATATCGGCATAGATCAGCATGCCGCTGCCGCCGATGAAGACGGCCGAGCGATAGCCGAGCTGGACGACGGTCGACAGCGTGTCGAGCATCTGGCTCGTCTCTGCGGCGCGAATGCGCCAGGCATCGATGGCGATGTCCTGCGTCGCCGAGGCAAAGGTCGACAGCACGGCGAGCAGCGCGACGATGGCAACCCCGCGCGACGGATCGAGCCCGCTGATCAGAACGAGCGAGGCGACGATCACCGCCTGGCAGGCGATCATCCAGCGCCGCAGCCCGCCCATGCCGATAGCCCGTGGCAGGATCGGCAGGTTGATCGCGCTGATGAGCGGCGACCAGAGAAACTTGAACGCATAGGCGAGACCGGCCCAGGACAGGACGCCGATGGTGGAGGTGGTCACCCCGCCCTCGGTCAGCCAGGCGATGAGCGTGCCGGTGAAAATCACATAGGGCATGCCTGAGGCGATGCCGAGGATGAACATGAAGCTGCGCTTGCCCGGTGTCAGCATGCCGATGGTGACGGCATCCGACACCGCGCCCGGACCGGCTTCGGAACCTGCTCCAGGCCCGGCTTGCCCGGACGGCTTGGTGTCGGGATCGTCTTTCTCGGGGGCGGCAGGATCGGCCACGCGCTAACTCCTCTGGTACTCGGGCAGAGCTTATAGCACTTCGCGCCAGAAGAAAGGTGCTGAGGAGCGGCAAGCCGCTCAGGCGGCGTTGCGGCCGTGCTCGCGGCCCGGTCCCCAGCGCGTGACGATGCTGCGCAGATCGACCGGATCGAACGGCTTGGTCAGGAAATCGTCCATACCGACATCGAGACAGGCCTTGCGATCGGCGGTGAGGGAATTGGCGGTCAGGGCGACCACAGGCAGGTTGGCAATGCCGCCGGACAGACCGCGAATGTGCCGGGTCGCGGCGACGCCGTCCATAAACGGCATGTGCATGTCCATCAGGATGAGGTCATAATTGCTGCTCGACACCGCCTCGATTGCCTCTTGTCCGTTTTCGACGCGGTCGACCTGGTGGCCGCAATTGCGCAGGATGGTGCTGGCGAGCACGGCGTTGATCTGGTTGTCCTCCGCGAGCAGAACCCGGAAGGTGCGGTCATTGGCCGGTTCGGTCTTCCGGCCGTGGGCGGCGTGATGGCGCTGGCGTGTGCCGGGGGCCGCAGGGCGGGGCTGCTGCGATGGTTCGGTGACCGATCCCGCCGCGCAGACCGCCTGCAGGCGCTCGGCCAGGCTCTGCTGGCGGATCGGCTTGATGAGATAGCCGCCAAACCCGCGTTCGCGCAGGCCGGCCAGCTCGTGGCGGGCGGTGGTCGACAGCATCACCAGCGCCCGGTCGGCGGCCGCGATCAGGTCCGCCGACAGCGCATCGGCCATCGCCCGGTCGCAGAGCAGGATCGCATCCTGCGTCCGCTTCAGAAGCGCCGAGGCCTTTTCGGGGTCGCGGGTGATGCAGGTCTTGCGCACCTGTGCCACGGCAAGCTGGGCGCGCAGTGTCCGCGCCATGATCGGCGAGTCCGTCAGCACGATGACCGGCCGGTCTATCGGCGAGAGGCGCTGCGGCGCATGGACGCCCGGCGCTCTGCGCATCGGGATCGTCACCGAGAAGACGCTGCCCTTGCCGGGGGTGCTTTCGAGCGTCACGTCGCCATCCATGGCACGGACGACCTTGCGCACGATGGCGAGACCAAGCCCCGTTCCTTCCTGCTGGCGTTCCCCGGCCGGACCTGCCTGGGCGAACTCGTCGAAGACGGAATCGAGATCCGCGGCGTCGATACCGATGCCGGTGTCGACGACATCGATGCGCAGGGAAATCCGGTCGTCGGGTTCTTCATCGGCGTGCATCTCGATGGCGACGCCGCCCGCTTCGGTGAACTTCACGCCATTGCCGGCAAGGTTCAGAAGGACCTGACGCAGTCGTGCGGCATCGCCGATGATCTGTATCGGGACGGATGGCGCTACATAGGAACCGATGTCCAGATTGCTGTTGCCGGCGCGGGGCGACAGCAATTCGACCACGTTCTGCACCAGCGCGCGCGGGTCGAACGGCGCCTGCTCCAGTTCGAGGCGGCCGGCCTCGATCTTGGAGAAATCGAGAATGTCATTGATCAGTGTCAGGAGAGCCGACCCGGACTCGTACACCGCCTCGGCATAGGTCGCCTGGTTCGGGTCCAGATCTGTTTTCATCAACAGCCCGGCCATGCCGAGAATGCCGTTCAGCGGCGTCCGCATCTCGTGGGTCATCGTGGCGAGGCGGCGCATCGGCGCACCCTCGTCGATGATGCGGCCGGAATGGATCGAGAGCCCGTCGCCTGTCTCCGTCCGGCGCCAGTCGATGCAAGGCGCAGCGCTGTCCTGTGCAAGCTGGTCAAGGTCGATCCTGCGCCCCCGCCAGTCGGCGGCGGCCCCGCCAAAGGCTTCGCAGAAGGCGGGATTGACATGCACGCAGGCGCCGTCACCGCCGATCAGGGCGACGAGGTCGGGCATGGCATCCACTATGGTCGTTTCCGTCAGGTCCATATTCAGGGAACCCCTCCATCAGGGTTCATCCTAAAGCTAGACTTTTTGAAAAAGTGTAATGAAAGACGGTTAAGCGTGCTTAACCGTAATTTCCTTATACGGCCTATCTAGCGCCCGCCAGTCCGCCATTCAGTGGTCTTGAGGCTGTTGCCGCCCGACGAAAAGGCGGGCGGTGCCATGCCAGTTGCGGCATCGCGCTGGCGATAGCTGATCGCCTCGGCAATGTGGCGCCGGGCGATGCCGTCGACCCCGTCAAGGTCGGCGAGGGTGCGGGCAACCCTGAGAATGCGAGTATAGGCCCGCGCCGACAGGGACAGGCTTTCGGCGGCGCGGGCCAGCAGCGCCGCGCCCTGGTCATCGGGCTGAGCGACGCGTTCCAGCAGGTTGTCGGACAGCTTGGCGTTGGTGCGCGGGCGCACATCCCTCGGGTCAGCGAGCGCGCCTGCGCGCTCTTCCTGCGCGGTGCGCGCGGTGGCGACCCGTGCCGCGACCGTCGCCGTTGCCTCGCCATTGGCCGGCGCGGCGAGATCCATGGCCGTGACCGGCGGCGTTTCGATCATCAGATCCATGCGGTCGAGGAACGGGCCGGAAACGCGCGACTGGTAGACCTGCTCGCAATTCGGGCCGCGCCCGCAGGCCCGGCCCGACGCCTTGCCATGGCCGCAGCGGCACGGGTTCATTGCCGCGACCAGCTGGAACGAGGCCGGATAGCGCACATGGGCGTTGGCCCGGGCGATGACGACGTCGCTCGTCTCCAGCGGCTGGCGCAGGCTGTCGAGAACCTGCGGCGTAAACTCGGGCAATTCATCGAGGAACAGGATGCCGTTATGGGCCAGCGACGCCTCGCCCGGCTTGGCCTTCAGCCCGCCGCCGACCATCGCCGCCATCGAGGCGGAGTGGTGCGGTGCGCGATAGGGCCGCGCCCGGGAGATCGAGCCATTGCGGATCAGCCCGGCAAGGGACTGGATCATCGACACTTCCAGCATCTCGGCGGGCGAGAGCGGCGGCAGGAGGCCGGGCAGGCGCGAGGCGAGCATCGACTTGCCGGAGCCGGGCGGGCCGACCATCAGCAGGTTATGGCCGCCGGCGGCCGCAATCTCCAGTGCCCGCTTGGCCGTCTCCTGCCCCTTGACGTCTTTCAGGTCGGCCACGGCGGGGCCGGGGGCGAGATCGCCCGGTTGCGGGCTCGCCAGCACCTGGGTGCCCTTGAAATGATTGACCAGCTGGATCAGCGTCGAGGCGGCGATGATCTGCGCATCGCCCCCGGCCCAGGCTGCTTCCGGGCCATTGCCGGCGGGGCAGATCAGGCCGAGATCGAGCCCGTTGGCGGCGACCGCCGCGGGCAGCGCGCCATTGACCGGCAGGATCGAGCCGTCGAGGCCGAGCTCGCCCATCACGGCGAAGCCCTGCGCCAGGTCCTTTGGCGCGGCACCCATTTCCATCAACAGGGCGAGCGCGATCGGCAGGTCGAAATGACTACCCTCCTTGGGCAGGTCTGCAGGAGCGAGATTGACGGAGATGCGCTCGGGCGGCAGGCCCAGCCCGATCGCGGAAAAGGCCGCGCGCACACGCTCGCGCGCCTCGTTCACAGCCTTGTCCGGCAAGCCGACGATGGTGAAATGATTGTTGGCGCCGCCGGTCAGCTGGACCTGGACGCGCACCGGGCGGGCTTCGATCCCCTCGAAGGCAAAGGCTGTAACCTCGGCAACCATGGCGCTCTCCTCTCTTGCCCATCAGCCTAGACGCGAGTGAACAAGCCGTCAAGAACAAAAGAGGAACGCGCGCTAGTCCCGCTTGCTATGGAGTTCGAGGCAGCGCTGGATATCCTCCGTCGGGCAGGTCCAGCTTCTCTCCGGCTTGGGGGCGCTGAGGTCGATATAGTCACCGAAGATGACCGAGAGACGGTGATGCCTGAAATGCGAAATCAGCGCGTCGTCCTTGAGGTAGAAATTCTTGGGCGCCAGAATGACGTTTCTGCCGCCTTTCGGCTGGAACCCGGCGAGATACATCTGGCTGCCGACACACCCTGCAAGGGACCTGCATTGGCGGACCATGGCAATCTGGTCGGTCGGCGACATGGTCTCGGGAGAGACGATGTCGTAGCCGGCCGCCGCGAACAGCGCCTCGACCTCGTCATTGTTCTCAAGCGGCCGGTCGGTGGTCCGCGCCCGGGACAGGAAAATCTTTCGTTGCGGGTCCTCTTCTGCCGGGATGCCGGAGGCGATCCTGTCCCAGACCCGATCCTGCTCCTTGCGCACCCAGCGATGGGTGCGATAGGCGGGATCGGCCACGATGAGGCGCTCCACCGTGGTGGCGTGCGGCGCATGGACGATGCGATCGGCATCGACACCGGCCAGCGCGAGGATTTCCTCCTGATAGGGCTGGAGCTGGCCTTCATACATGATGAACCGGCAATCCTGTCCGGCAGCCTCGAGAAGTTCCAGCGCCCAGAGCCGTGTCAGGCCTTCCAGCAGGAAATGACCGAAATGATTGTGAATGCTGCCGAGATGAAAATAGGTCCCTTCCAGCCGGCCCTCCGGCTCGGGGCATTGAAGCTCGAACGGCTCTTCCAGCGTCGATCCGAGGACATAGCTCTCCGGCAGCGTATAACCGCCATCCATGATGGCGAAGGAGTTCGGCACCAATTGCTGCTTCCTGGTCAACAGGAGCTGGCCATCGCGGTGCCGGGTGCCGCTGCGCGAGCCGATCCGGCCGCCCATGATCCGGGCATCGTGCAGGCAGGACACGGTCAGCGGGGGAAGCTGCAATGTCTCGTCTTCCCAGTGATCCATCTGGGCCACGCGGGGCGCCCCCGCGGCATTGGCGATCTGATTGTCATAATTGAAATTGTAGATCCGCACCGGCTTGCGGCACTCGAATGTCGTCTCCGGTTTGCGCACCAGAACGGCGTCATCCGGCGATGACAGCAGGGCCTGGATGGTGTCGACGGTCGGGAGATTGGCCATGCCGGTCTTGAGGCTCGTCTCAGCCATATGGTCTTAACTCCCGACAGTGAAGATGGATTCAGACGTCGTATCTACCATGCTGCTGGCTCGGGTCAACTCTGCAGCTACGGATGGTTGTAGCCTTGGGCGAGCGCCGCGGCTGTGAAACCCCGACGGCGCGACACGTGCTTCTATCTGCGCGGGCGGGCATGGCGCTTGCTACCCTAGGGGCGTGTAGAAAAAGAGAGTCCCGGTATGACACGCCTTATCGCTTTCATCGTCCTGTTTACGACCCTTGGCCTGGCGCCGGGCCTGTCGCCGGCCGCCGCCGCGCCCTCGCCGCTGGTGATGGAGCGCCTGCTCGGCCATCCGGATGCGGGCAACCGGACCTATATGGGCGAGCGCTTTCAGGAACTCGACGATCTGCGCGTCTTCTATGCCAATCGCGCCTACGCGCCGGTATGGACGCGCGAGACGCTGCTGGAGCTGCGCTATGCCTTCATGGAAGCGCAACGGGCCGGGCTGAGCGTGACCGACTATCACTTCACTGCGCTGGGTACGGAATATTCCAATGACAACGAGATGGCGCTGGAGCTGCTGGCGACCGATGCGTGGCTGTCGCTTGCGGGCGATCTGTATGGCAGCGACGATGCCGACATGCTGGCTTATCTTCACCATGCGCTGGAACAGGACCGCCTCTACGAGGCACTGGCCGAGCTTGCCGCGTTTCGATCAGGGCGCTGACAGGGTCACAGCAGCCACAGGACGATGGTCAGGGCGGTCGATCCGAGCACGAACAGGAACGTGATGATGCCGAGATTGCGCCGGGGCAGGGGCTTGGCGCTGTGGGATTTCATCCGGCGCAGGATATCGCAGGCATTGTAGAAGGCGCTGATGAAGACCAGTACCCCGATCAGGATGAAGATGGTGGCGATGGTCTTGGCGAGCCAGGTCGGCTCGACACTCTTGAACAGGGCCTGAAAGCCGAGACCGAGACCGACGGATGTGATGCCCGCCTGCAGCCAGGCGGCAAAGGTCCGCTCATTGGCCAGCAGGGTCCGGTCCTCGGCCCATTCGGTCCGCCGCATGGCGAGGTCGTTGGTGCGGTCTCCCATGAGCATGCCTCCCGCTTGCGTTAACGTTGCTGCCGCCGGATCGTTCCCTGCCCGTTCCCTGCCATGCAGTGCGCGCGGCCGGATCGTCAGCGTGCGGCATTGCGCGCCATCTCGCGGCAGGCCTCGACATCTCTCACGGTCAGGCCGTCTTCAAGGTCGTATTGCGCCTGAAGCAGGCTTTGCTGGCGCGCCACCATGGCGGTGTCGCCGTCGATGCCCTGTGCCCCGGTCAGCGCGTTGCCATAGTCGCTGAGGGTGTAGACCAATGCCCTGTCGTCATCGCTGATCCGGCCCGTTTCATCGGCGGCGCCCAGCATGATGATGCCTTCGCAATAAAAGGCTTCCTCGGCCCCGGCGAGGCCCAGCGCCGCATAGTCAATTGCAGATGTAACGACGCGCCGGTCCGGCCCGGGCGCAGCGGCAGGTGCGGCTCCCGCCTGTTGGGTGGTTACCACCAGTGCCGTGTCGGCAGCAAGGCGCGGCGGCTCGTCGTCCCTGTCCCCGATCAGGCTCAGGACAAGCTGCGCGCCGATGATGATCACGGCGCCGATACCGGCCAGTTGCAGTGCTTTCAGTCTCATGGCTCTCCCCTTCCATGCGCTTGCGGTCATTCTAAGGTGGCGCTGGCGGGGAAGTAAAGGCGGGCATGACGCACACCAGGTGCGCCAGAAATCAGCTCACAAGGGGCGAGAAAATCCCGGCATTGCGGATGCCGGTGATGATCATCTCGGTCGCCATTGCGGCGAGGATGATGCCCATGATCCGGATCGACACCGTCCGCGCGGTGTACGACACGACCTGGTTGATAAAGGGCACGATCAGCAGGCCGACGCACATCAGCGCGGCCATGATCATGATGACGGCATAGAGTTCGATATAGGCCCCCTTCACCGCTGCCTGCTGGGAGAACAGGATCAGCGTGGTGATCGTGCCGGGGCCGACCGACATGGGTATTGCCAGCGGATAGACCGCCGGATTGGTAATTTCCTCCTGCATGCGCTTTTCACGATCGGTGCCGGCATGGCTTTCGTGGCGGACGCCGGAAATCATGGTCAGCGCGATCTGGAACAGCAGGATGCCGCCGGCGATGCGGAAGGCGTTGATGGAGATGCCGAAGAAATCGAGGATCGGCTGGCCCGCCAGCGCCACCACGATGGAAGCGGCAAGGATGGTCGTTGCCGCCTGGAAGGCAATGCGCCGGCGATAGGCGTTGTCGTAATCTTCCGTCATCGACAGGAAGATCGGCATGACCACGAGCGGGTTCATGATGGCGAACATGGCCGCCAGGAAACGGGTGAAGAACTCGGTGTCCATGGCACAGCCGTCTAGGGGATTTCCCCTGCCGGATAAAGCGATGTTTTCATGTCGCCGGCCGCTGCCCGTCAGCTCAGGGCAGGATCAGCAGGCGGATGCCATAGGCAAGCACCGTCACCGTGGCGACGCCGCCGGCCCACAGGCCGACGAACCAGACGATCTTCATCACCGCGGGCGGCAGGTTGAAACGGGAGAAATCAGGCAGCCTCAATGATAGCCCTCCTCCGGGTCTATCTTGCCGCGGAACACCCAATAGGCGTATGCGGTATAGGCGAGGATGATCGGTATCAGGATCACCGCGCCGACAAACATGAATATCTGCGAGTTGAACGGCGCTGCCGCCTCGAAGATCGTCACTTCGGTGGGGATTATATAGGGGTACATGGAGATGCCGAGCCCGGCAAAGCACAGTGCGAACAGGACGAGCGCCAGGATGAACGGGCGGTATTCGTGATTGTGGATGGTCAGGGAACGGAACATCAACAGGGTGATCACGGCAACGGCGATCGGCACCGGTGCGGCGAAGAAAATGCCGGGCATGGACAGCCAGCGCTGATAATAGGCCGCTTCCAGATAGGGCGTGAACAGGCTGACGAGGACGATAAAGGCAACCGTCGCCAGGCCAAAAGCCCAGGCGAGCTTGCGGGCCTTCTCCTGCAGCGGGCCTTCGGTCTTCATCACCAGCCATGTCGCGCCGAGCAGGGCATAGCCGGCGACGACGGCAATGCCGGTCAGGAAGGAGAAGAGTGAGAGCCAGTCCCACCACCCGCCGCCATAGGCACGGCCATCGACCGCAACCCCCTGCAGGATCGCACCGAGGATGACGCCCTGCGAAAACGCCGCCATGGTCGAGCCGATGATGAAAGCGCGGTCCCACCATTTCAGCCAGCGCTCGGTCCGCCAGCGGAATTCGAACGCTACCCCGCGAAAGACCAGGGCCAGCAGCATGGCGATCACCGGCGCGTACAGCGCCGGCATCAGGATCGCATAGGCGAGCGGGAAGGCGGCAAACAGGCCACCGCCGCCAAGGACCAGCCAGGTCTCGTTGCCGTCCCATACCGGCGCGACGGAATTCATCATCACGTCGCGGTTCTTTCGTTCCGGCACCAGACCGAACAGGATGCCGATTCCGAGGTCGAACCCGTCGAGCACGACATAGATGAAGATGGCGATGACGAGAAGGGCGGCCCAGGCGATGGACAGGGCGATGCTGACTTCCATGGCGTTACTCCCCTTTTCCGGTGTTGCCGTCTTTGTCCGTATCGGTGCCGGTCATGCCCTCGCTCTCACCCTCCGGGGCGGGCGTAGTGTCGAGCTTCGGCGTGCCGCCCGGTCCCCAATTGATACGGCTGCGGGCGATGCGCGGATCGTCTGGATCGGCCAGGATGATCTGCGAGGCGGGGGTGATGCCGGCGGCGCGGATCGGACCCGTCTGGTCCTTGACGCGCTCTTCGGTCAGCTGCGGCGGCCGGTTGGCGAGACGCATCAGGTAGAAGACCCCGGCACCGAAGACGAGGAAATAGACCACGATGAAGAACAGCAGCGAGCCCGCGACCGCCGGCGCGGCGATCGGCGAAACGCTGTCCTCCGTCCGCATCAGGCCATAGATCGTATAGGGCTGGCGGCCGACCTCCGTCGTGATCCACCCGGCCAGCACGGCAACGAGCCCCGATGGCGTCATGATGAGCGCCGCCCGGTGCAGCCATCTATTCGTGTAGAGCGTGTTTTTCCAGCGCGCCCACAGGCTGAACAGGCCGACGCCGAGCATCAGGAAACCCATCGCCACCATGATGCGGAACGACCAGAACACGATCGCGACCGGGGGTTGCTCATCGTCCGGGATCGTATCGAGCCCTGCCATCGGCGCGTTGAGATCATGCTCGAGGATGAGCGAGGAGAGCTTGGGAATGCCGATGGCATATTTCAGTTCCTGCGCTTCATCGTCGGGAATCCCGAACAGATAGAGCGGCGCGCCCTCGGGATGGCTCTCGTAATGGCCCTCCATGGCCATGATCTTCTGCGGCTGGTGCTCGAGCGTGTTCAGGCCGTGCAGGTCGCCGAGGAAGATCTGCACCGGCGCGACGATGGCCGCCATCCACATGGCCATGGAGAACATCACCTTCACGCCCTCATTGTCGCGCTCGCCGCGCAGCAGGTGCAGGGCACCGACGCCGCCGATGATGAAGGCGGTGGTGAGATAGGCCGCCGTCAGCGTGTGGGAGAGGCGATAGGGGAAGGACGGGTTGAAGATGATCTCCAGCCAGTTTTCCGGCAGGAACTGCCCGTTCTCGGCGATGACGAAACCGGCGGGCGTATGCATCCACGAATTGACCGAGAGGATCCATGTCGCCGACAGGGCGGTGCCGAAGGCAACGGCAAGGCAGGCGATCATATGCAGGGTCGGGCCGACGCGGTTGCGCCCGAACAGCATGATGCCGAGAAAGCCTGCCTCGAGGAAAAACGCCGTCAACACCTCATAGGCCATCAGCGGGCCGATGACGGGTCCGGCCCTGTCCGAGAACACCGACCAGTTCGTGCCGAACTGGTAGGACATGGTGATGCCGGAGACGACCCCCATGGCAAAGGTGATGGCGAAGATCTTGACCCAATAGCGGAAGAGCCGGAGATAGACATCCTTGTTGGTGCGCAGATAGAGCCCGTTCAGGACCGCCAGATAACTCGCCAGCCCGATCGTGAAGGCCGGGAATATGAAGTGGAAGGAGATCGTAAAGGCGAACTGGATCCGGGCGAGCAGCAAGGCGTCCATGGGGAGCTCTCCATCAAATTGCTTGATGTTCACATAGGGACATAGACCATTGCGCGCCGTATGCAAAACGCCGCAAGCGTCAGTCTGACGCGCCTTATATCCAGCCGGCGGTTTCCGTGCGCAGGATTTCCTCCAGCAGGCCGATCATGTCGTCATTGTCGTTGAGGCACGGGACCTGCGTCAGCGTCTCTCCGCCATGCTCCGTGAAGGTCTCCGCTAGGCCGATACCGACCTCTTCCAGAGTCTCGATGCAGTCGGAGACGAAGGCGGGGGTGATGACGGCGATGTGCTTCAGCCCGTCTTCGGCGGCCTTGATGACGAGGTCCTCCGTCGCCGGCTCGATCCATTTGGCGCGGCCGAATTTCGACTGGAAGGCGATAGGCGCGAAGTCTGTGTCCCAGCCCATGCGTTCGCGCAAAAGGCGCGATGTTTTCTGGCAATGGCAATGGTACGGGTCGCCGGCGAGGAAATAGCGTTCCGGCATGCCGTGATAGGAAAGGATCACCCGCTCCGGCCTGTCCTCCATGGCCGGTGACAGCGAGTTGGCCAGCGCGGAGATATAGCGCGGATGGTCGTGGAAGGCGGGCACGGTACGCACGGCTGGCTGCCAGTTCATGCCCTTCAGGATACGGAAGACCTCGTCATTCACCGTCGCCGTGGTGGTGGCGGAATATTGCGGATAGAGCGGGAAGATGACGAAGCGGTCGCAGCCTTGTTCCCTCAGCGCGGTCAGGCGGCTCTCGATCGAGGGATTGCCGTAGCGCATGGCCCAGTCGACGATGACCCGGTCTGATCCGAGCCGCTCGCCGACCTTTTCCGCCTGCTGGCGGGTGTAGTAGCGCAGCGGGCTTTCATCGCTCTCGGTGCGCCAGATCTTGGCATAGGCCTCGCCGGTCTTTTTCGGCCGCGTATTCAGGATGATGCCCTGCAGGATCGGCTGCCACAGCAGGGGTGGCAGGTCGATGACCCGCGGGTCGGACAGGAATTGCTTCAGGTAACGCCTTACCGAGGCCGCGTCGGTGCCGTCCGGCGTGCCGAGATTGACGAGCAATAGCCCGGTCCTGCCGGTCTTCACCGGCGGGTGGCCGTCTGGCAGCGCCGCCTCGTTCACTGTCGTAACCATCTGTATTCCCTGCATGTCTTGCCCAAGCTGCCTTGCATATAGAGGCTTGGTGCGCAAAGGCCAGCACCGATACGATCATGCCGCAATTGGCAGGCGGCACCAGGTCTGCTATTCATGGCGGCGTGAAACTGCTTCTCGCCATCCTGTTCGGTCTGTCGGTCACGCTCAATGCGCCCACCGTGTGCGCCCATGCGCTTGGCGGCGCGGGCACCGCCGCAGCACCGGTAGCGATGATGGCGGGTGATGACCATCACTCTATGGATCACGGCGGCGGGCATGACCTGCCAACGCAGTCTCATCACGATCATCACGGCGACACCAGCGGCAGGGACGATTGCAAGGGTGGCAGCGATTGCGATGGCTGCACCATGGTCGTGGCCTCCATGACCGAGCTTGCCGCGCTCTACCTCCCGGATGCCTGGCATCCGTCTGGTTTGCCTGTCGCCAGCGGCCTGACCGGCCCGGCTGACTCCATAGAGCCGCCACCGCCGCGCAGCTGAGCTCCTTTCACGCTCACACAATCCGACATCAACAATTGAAAGGACAAGCCATGGCGCGCTTTATCGCGGCCATTGCTTCCCTCATCTGCATGACGTCAGGTTTCATGGCTGAACCCGCCATGGCCCGACCCGTCTCCTATGAGGGTGGCTGGACGCTCATCGAGGAAACAGACCGTCAGAGTACGGCGCTCTGGGTCCATTACACTGTAAACCCGAGCCTCTCGCTCGGCTGGCGGACCGAATGGGACCGCCAGAATGACGTTCTCTTCAACGGCCCGCAGGCAACCTGGCTCGCCAAACGCTGGTTCGGGGAGAACTATCAGGCCAACCTCTACGGCTTTGCCGGGGCAGGGGCTATCGAAGGCATCAATGGTAATCCCGCCGACCGGGAGGCGGCGGCGTTTATCGGCGCCATGGCCGACTGGGAGACGCGGCGGCTGTTCGCCTCCTACAAGGCTCGTGGTCTCGAGGGGGGCACCGTCGATGGCTCCTTCATGCAGGCGGCCCGTGTCGGTTTTGCCCCTTACGAGGGCGATACCGGCGACCTGCATACCTGGCTGATGCTCGAGATCGACCACCGGCCCGATGCCGACGACCCTGTCGGCGTGACGCCGCTCGTCCGCTTCTTCAAGGGCGCTGCCCTGTTCGAGGCCGGCTGGAGCGTCACCGATGATGAACCCATGCTCAATTTCCAATACCGTTTCTGAAAGGAACAGCACAATGATCCGTACACTTTTTCTCTCCTCCGCTTTCGGCGCGCTCGCTCTCGCGGTCCCGGCCCTTACCTCTGCTTACGCCCTGCAGATGCAACATGATGACATGCAGCACGAAGACATGAAGCATCAGGACATGAAGCATCAGGACATGGACCATGGCGAGCATGACCATGAAGCCCATGATCACAAGGACCATGACATGGAGGCGGACGAAGCCGCATCCGGCGAGCTCGTCATGCTCAGCCGCACGGCTGAAATTGACGCCGCCCTCGCCGCCGGCGGCGAGCCTGCCGTCGCTCAGGTGCTCGGCGTCGTCTGCGACTTCTGCGCCAAGGCGATGAACAAGACCTTCGGCAAGCGCGAGGAGGTCGCGGCCACCTATGTCGATCTCGACACCAAGACACTGAACCTGGTGTTCCGGCCCGGCCAGAGCCTCGATGACGAGACGATCGGCGAGCTGGTGAAGAAGGCCGGCTACCGGATCGCTGCCATCCACCGCGGCGACGCGCTGATGGTCGAAAGCGCCCAGGGCACCGGGGCCGAGTAATGCGGCTCTGGTTGAGGGAAACCGCGGGCCCGGCGCTGGCGCTCTTTGCCAGTACCGGGACCCTTTTGTGCTGCGCCCTGCCGGCCCTGCTGATCACCCTTGGGGCCGGCGCGGTGATGGCCGGGCTCGCCGCCAATGTGCCGGGGCTGATCTGGCTGACGGCGCATAAGGGGCAGCTATTCGCTGTTTCGGGCCTGTTGCTCGCCCTGGCGGCCTTCATGAAATGGCGGGCACGCAATGCCCCTTGCCCGATCGACCCGGCACAGGCGCGGGCCTGCATGCGGATGCGGCGGGCCGGCACGGTCATTCTGGCCATTGCCGTCGTCACCTATCTGACCGGCGGCTTCTTTGCCTTCCTCGCGGCGGATCTGCTGCTCTGAAAAATCAATGACCGCGCCGCCGTGACTGGCGGCGCGGCGTTTCATGACACTTGCGTGAAACTCTTGTCATAAAAGGGTTACACGCGGCGGCTATGCCCCAAAGATAACAACAGCAATTGCATCCGGGTGCCCCCATGGAATTCGACATCTCGCTCTGGGCCATTATCGGCTTCACCTTCGCCGCCTATGCCGTTGTCGGCAACGACGCTCTGCAAACGCTCGGCACGTTCATCCTGTCCAATAGCCGCCTGCACTGGACGGTGCTGTTCGCCTTCGCTGCCGTGGTCCTCGTTGCGGTCTTTACCTATGGCTGGGTCGTCAATGGCGGTGACCCGTCCTATGGGCGCCTGGCGAATGCCGAGAAATACCCTGTCGTCGCTATCCAGTGGTACCACACGCTGCCGCCGCTGGTGCTGCTGGTCATCACCCGCCTCGGCATTCCGGTGTCGACCTCCTTCATGGTGCTCGCGATCTTCGCGACGCTGGAGGGGCTGACCTCGATGACGGTCAAGTCGATGCTCGGCTATGGCCTTGCCTTTGTCTCGGCGCTGGTCCTCTATCTGGTGCTGACGCCGACGGTTGAGAAATTCTTCCGCAAGACCGAGCACCAGCAGCACTTCATCGGCTGGGTGGTGCTTCAATGGATCACCACGGCCTATCTGTGGGGCGTCTGGCTGGCACAGGACTTCGCCAACATCTTCGTCTTCCTGCCGCGCGAGCTGACGGCGATCGAGAGCTTTGGCGCGATGGGGATCATCGTCATCCTGCTCGCCTATACCTTTTCCAACAAGGGTGGCCCGGTGCAGCAGGTCCTGAAGACGAAATCCAACGTCACCGACATCCGGTCGGCGACGATCATCGACTTCTCCTATGCCTCGCTGCTGTTTTTCTTCATCACGCTGAACGATATCCCGATGTCGACGACCTGGGTGTTCCTCGGCCTGATCGCCGGGCGCGAGGTCGGCATGAACGCCATGGGCAAGACGCGGGACTGGTCGGAAGTCGCCCGGATCATCTTCTCCGACGCCGGCAAGCTGTTCATCGGTTTCGTGATATCCGTCGCGCTTGCGGTGCTGCTGCCAATGCTGGCCGCGTCGATGACCGGCGGTGGCACCGATGCGACCCCGTTATCCGGTGTCGTCGACGAGTCGGTCGCACCGGCAGATGGCCAGGACGCACCGGCTGACGGCGTCGAGCCCCAGCTTTTCCGGTAGAGCTTTTCCGGTGAGGCGGAAACCGGTTCACCGCTAGGAAACGCGAAAAACTAACGAATCCGGACCCTTTCAGCGCTTCGAGAGAAGCTGAAGGGGTCAGGACGATCAGACCAGCGCTGCCAGCTTCCCCGGTAGCGGCGTCTCGCCCTGCAGGACCTGAAGGTGCGTGATCAGCGCCTCTTCGGCGTCGTTGACGAGGCCGTCGCGCTTGATCCGGGAGACAAGCCAGTCGGTCTCGGCGGCGGTCAGTACAGCGGCATAGCCTGCCTCGATCTCGCGGCGGTCATTGGCCGCCGCCTGCGGATGCTGCCACTGATAGGCGTCGATTACCGCCTTGAACCCGCCCTGGGTCATGCGCCCGAAAAAGCCGGTAATGTCGGCCTTTGGCGATTTCAGCCACGCCTCGCGGCGCAGCGCCTCGCGTCGTGTCGGCGGCTGATAGCCGATATGCGCCATCAGATAATTGCCGACAGCCTTCATGAACAGGTCCGCCCAGGACGGGTGATTGTTGGCCGAATAGGCGGCATCGTTAAGATCGAACAGGAAAGCGGCCTCCTGCCTGGTGATTGCGACATTGCCGGCGCCGCCGGCTGCGAACAGGAATGCGCGGACCCGCTCGACCTCGTCGGCATTAATGACGGCATCGGCGAGCACATGGGCGCGGATCGCCTCGAGCCCGAAATCGATCACTGGCTGCGGCACCTTGTGGGCATGTCTGACCATGTGGACGAGCGCGTCGAGCACGGCAGGGTTGATCGCGTCGGGCCGGTCGAGACAGCGCACCAGGAAGGCGCCGTTTTCCTCGCTCATATAGCCGCGCGGTTCGCCCTGGCGGATGAAGAAATCGGCCATCGCCTCGCCCAGGAATTGCTGCCAGCTCGGGTCGCCGTCCGGCGCCATCGCGGCAAGCTTCAGCAGGTCCGCCATTTCCTCATGGTCGACGACCTGGTCGCCGAACACGCGCCGGCGCATGCGCAAAACGTCCTCTGCGCTGACATAGCCTTGCGTCGTCAGGGCTTTGATATAGGCATTCATGCGGGGACCCTCTCTCTTATGGACCTGTCCTGACAGCAGTCTGCGAGAAGATGGTTAATATCGTGAAAACGCCAGCGGGCGGGCGGAAACACGCTCAGAATCCGCTTGATTCCCGTCCTCAAGCCGCTATAACCCGCGCTTTAACCGGCGGGCTGGCCACAGGGTATTGCCTCCCCCGCCTATCGATCATTCCAGACAAGGAAGTGAAAAATGCCCAAACTGAAGACGAAATCCGGAACCAAGAAACGGTTCAAGGTCACCGGTAGTGGCAAGATCATGGCCGGCCCCGCTGGCAAGCGCCACGGCATGATCAAGCGCACACCGAAGCAAATCCGCCAGAAACGCGGCCTGTCCGTCATGTCCGAGCCCGATCAGAAGATCGTGCGCAAATACATGCCATACGCGCGCTGAGCAGAGATAAGGAGACCTGAACCATGTCACGCGTCAAAGGGGGCCCAGCGTCCCACGCCCGTCACCGTAAAATTCTGAAAAAAGCCAAGGGCTATTACGGCGCCCGCTCACGCCTGTTCCGCACCGCGAACCAGGCTGTCGAGAAAGCCGGCCAATATGCCTATCGCGACCGCAAGGCCAAGAAGCGCAATTTCCGCTCCCTGTGGATCCAGCGCATCAACGCCGCTGCCCGCATGAACGGCCTGACCTATGCGACCTTCATGCATGGCCTGTCCGTGGCCGGTATCGAGGTCGACCGCAAGGTGCTCGCCGACATCGCCGTGCACGATCCGGAAGGCTTTACCGCGCTCGCCAAACAGGCTGATGCGGCACGGGCTTAAGAGATCATTTCCCGGCTCGTAAGAGCGGGAAATCATTGAACAAGACACTGCCAAGGCGCTATCAGTCCTTTGATAGCGCCTTTTTTATTATCCCGATCCCGAGAAGACCTGACCCATGTCCGACCTAGACCAACTCGAAAAAGACTTGAGCGACAGGATCGCCGCTGCTGAAACGGAAGCCGCGCTGGACGACGTGCGCGTCCATGCCCTTGGCAAGAAGGGGGTCGTCAGTGAGCGGATGAAGACGCTGGGCAGGATGAGCCCGGAAGAGCGCCAGGAAATGGGCCCGGCCCTGAACGGGCTGAAGGGGCGCATCGGCGAGGCGATCGCGGCGCGCAAGGCGATGCTGGAAGAGGCGGCGCTGGAAGCGCGCCTCGCGTCGGAGAAAGTCGACATCACCCTGCCGGTCCGCCCCGAGGCGAAGGGCAAGATCCATCCTGTCACGCAGGTGTTCGAGGAGATGGCCGCGATCTTCGCCGATATGGGCTTCGAGATCCGCGAAGGCCCGGAGATCGAGGATGATTTCCATAACTTCACCGCGCTGAACTTCCCGCCAGACCACCCGGCGCGGGAGACCCACGACACTTTCTTCTTCAATGAAAAGGAAGACGGCAGCCGCAAGCTGTTGCGCACGCATACGTCGCCAGTACAGATCCGTACCATGATGACAGAGAAGCCGCCGCTGCGCATAATCGTGCCTGGCCGCGTCTATCGCTGCGATTCAGACCAGACCCACACCCCGATGTTCCACCAGGTCGAGGGGCTGGTGATCGACAGGGAGACCCATATGGGTCATCTGAAAGGCACGCTGGAAGCCTTCATCAAGGCGTTCTTCGAGATCGACGAGGTGACGACCCGCCTGCGTCCGCACCATTTTCCGTTCACGGAGCCTTCCGCCGAGATGGATGTGGGGTACGAGCGTGTAGGCGGCGAGCTGCGCATCGGCCAGGGCGAGAAGTGGATGGAGATTCTGGGCTGCGGCATGGTCCACCCGAATGTGCTGCGCGCCTGCGGTCTCGACCCGGACGAATATCAGGGCTTCGCCTTCGGCATGGGCGTCGACCGCCTCGCCATGCTGAAATACGGCATCCCCGATTTGCGCGACATGTTCGCGTCGGACGCGCGCTGGCTGGAACATTACGGCTTCGACCCGCTCGACCAGCCCAATACCGCAACGGGACTTAGCAGGTAACCTCAAATGACTGACGACCAGAAGGAACCCCAGGGCAAGCTCTCTATCCGCACGCTGACCATGCCGGCGGATACCAATCCGGCGGGGGATATCTTTGGCGGCTGGGTGATGAGCCAGATGGATATTGCCGGCTCGCTGCACGCGGTCGAGCATGTGCGCTCGCGCGTCGTCACCGTGGCGGTGGATTCCATGACCTTCGTCAAGCCGGTCAAGGTTGGCGATGTCGTGTGCTGTTATACCGAGATCGTCCGTGTCGGCCGCACCTCCATCACCGTCAATGTCGAGGCGTGGGCGCTGCGCAATGCGCTCGGCACCCGCGAGAAGGTGACCGAGGCCCGCTTCATCTATGTCAAGCTCGGCGAGGATGGCCGTCCCGCCGAGATCCAGAACACCGACATCAAACCCGATACCGACCATAAAGAAGACTAGTCATGAAATTCACCCTCAGCTGGCTGAAAAAACATCTGGATACGGACGCAACCCTCGAAGAGATCGTCGAGGCGATGGTGCGCGTTGGGTTGGAAGTCGAAGAGGTCGATGATCCCGCCGCGCGGCTGAAGGATTTCACAATCGGCCATGTCATCGACGCCCGGCCGCACCCGGACGCCGACAAGCTGCGCGTCTGCCGGGTGGCGACGAAAGACGGCGAGCAGCAGATCGTCTGCGGTGCCCCGAACGCCCGCACCGGCATCAAGGTCGCCTATGCGCCGGTCGGCGCTTATGTGCCCGGCATCGACGCCACCCTGGGCAAGGCCAAGATCCGCGGCGTTGAGTCCAACGGCATGATGTGCTCGGCCCGCGAACTGGAAATGGGCGACGACCATGACGGCATCATCGAGGCACCGGAAAGCGCCGAGATCGGCCAGCCGGTCGCCGAGGTCATGGGCGTCAACGACCCGGTCATCGATTTCGAAGTCACGCCGAACCGTCCGGACACGAATGGCGTTGCCGGTGTTGCCCGCGACCTCGCCGCCGCTGGTCTCGGCACGCTGATCACCAAACCCTATGGTGAACCGCAAGGCGATGGCTATGACAGCCCGGTCTCGGTCGAACTGGACTTCGCGCCGGGTACGGAGAATGCCTGCCCTGTCTTCGCCGGTGTCTATGTCCGCGGTGTCAAGAACGGCCAGAGCCCGAAATGGCTCCGCGACCAGCTGCGCGCCATCGGCCTGCGCCCCATCAACGCGCTGGCCGACATCACCAATTATGTCTCCTATGACCGTGCCCGCCCTTTGCACGTCTACGATGCGGCGAAGATCCGCCCGGTGATCCGTGCCCGCCTCGGCAAGGAGGGCGAGACCCTCGAAGCGCTTGACGGCAAGACCTATAAAATCGACGCGACCATGACTGTCATCGCCGATGACACCCGCGTCCTCGGTCTCGGCGGCATCATGGGCGGGGAGTATTCCGGCGTCGAGGCGGACACGACGGACGTGTTCATCGAGAGCGCGTATTTCGATCCTGTACGGACGGCCAGGACCGGCCGCAAGACAGGGATCGTGTCGGATGCCCGTTACCGCAATGAGCGCGGGATCGACCCTGCCTCCTGCGTCGCAGGGCTGGCGCAGGCTGTGGAAATGGTCCGCGAGCTCTGCGGCGGCGCGGTCAGCAATGTTGTGCTGGCCGGTGCCGTGCCGGATGTGAGCAAGACCGTCGCCTTCCCGCCGGCAGAGGTCAAGCGTCTGACCGGCATTGATCTTGATGCGGCGGAGATGGAGCGCATCCTGACTGCCCTCGGCTTCGGCGTCGCGCCGGGAGATGCATGGTCCGTCAGTGTCCCGAGCTTCCGTCCGGATATCGAGGGCAAGGCCGATCTCGTCGAGGAAATCGCGCGCATCGTCGGTCTCGATCAGGTGCCGTCGACGCCGCTGCCGCGCCTGGCGGTGGTCGAGGCGCCGAAATATTCAAGGGCCCAGGACCGTGTCCGCCTCGCCAAGCGCGCTCTGGCTTCGCGCGGCTATCTGGAGAGCATTACCTGGTCGTTCTGCGACGCGCCCGAGGCGGCGCTGTTTTCGGGCAGACAGAGTAATCCGGATCTGGTGCTCGCCAACCCGATTTCGTCCGACCTCGGTCATATGCGCCCGTCGATCCTGCCGAACCTGATCTCTGCCCTGCGCCGCAATGCCGATCGCGGGCGTGATGACCTCGCCCTGTTTGAGGTCGGCCCGGTCTATGCGGGCGACGGCCCGACGGATCAGGCGACCCTCGCCACCGGCGTGCGCCTGTCCAGTCCCGTCCGTCACTGGCAGGGTGCTCAGCGTGCTGACGTCTTCACCGCGAAGGCCGATGCCATCGCCGCGCTCGAAGCCGCCGGCGCGCCGGTCGCCAATCTCATGGTCATGGCAAATGCGCCGGACTGGTATCATCCGGGCCGCTCGGGCGTGTTGTCCCTCGGCCCGAAAAACGTGCTCGCCGAGTTCGGGGAGATTCACCCCCGCGTCCTCAAGGCGATGGATATCGACGGCCCGGTCTACGGCTTCGAGGTTCGGCTCGACAATATCCCGCTGCCCAAGGGCAAGGGCGGCAAGACGAAACCGGCGCTCGATGCGTCCTCCTTGCAGGCGGTCTCGCGCGACTTCGCCTTCATCGTTCCGACGGCCATGCCGGCAGAGGATTTGATGAAGGCCGTGCGCGGCGCGGACAAGAAGCTGATCGCCGCAGCCTCCCTGTTCGACGTGTATGAAGGGCCGGGTGTCGGCGAGGGGGAAAAGTCGCTCGCCATCGAGGTCACCCTGCAGCCGAGGGATCGTACCCTGACGGACGAGGAAATAGACGCCGTCGCCGCCCGCATCATCGCCCAGGCCGAAAAGGCCGGCGCGACCCTGCGCGGTTAGGCCCCCATGGCGCGCGACCTGTCGCAGTGGACGCCGTGCCCGGTGCCGGGCGAAGCGGTGCTGACAGGATATGGCGTGCGGCTCGAACCATTCGCGGCAGACCGCCATATCGAGCCGCTGTTCGCGACCCTGTGCGGGCCGGGCAATGAAAGCCTGTGGGACTGGATCCTGCACGGGCCGTTCACGACACAGGGCGCCTTGCGCGATTTCTTCCTGACCCGGAATGCGTCGGGCGAATGGCGCACCATGGTCATCGTCGATGAGGCGTCCGGCGCCTGTCTAGGCACGGCCAGCTATATGCGCCTGCGGCCGGACCAGGGCTCGGCGGAAATCGGCGCCGTCCTCTACGGGCAGGCGCTGCAAAGGACGCGGGCAGGCACCGCGGCCTTCCATCTCATGGCCACCCACCTGTTCGACGATCTCGGCTATCGCCGGTTCGAATGGAAGTGCAACGCCCAGAACGCGGCGTCTGGCCGCGCCGCGCTGCGCTATGGCTTTTCCCGGGAGGGCCGGTTCCGCAACGACTATGTCTGGCGAGGGCGCAACCGCGACACGGACTGGTATTCCATCATAGACTGCGAGTGGCCGGGGGTGAAGGCGGCACTGGACGCGTGGCTCGACGCGGCCAATTTCGGCGAGACCGGTGAGCAACACGAAAGCCTGTCGGCGATCAGGGATCGGCTCGGCTGACCACGGTCATTTCCGGCTCGCGCCATCTATCTTTCCGGGTTGCGGCTTGTTCGTTTTCCGGCTTGCGCCGCGGCTTGTGAAATTGTATGCAACCGGCTCCGGACGGGCCATGTTCTGGCCGCTCGTGAAGGGCCGCTTTAGCTCAGTTGGTAGAGCACATCATTCGTAATGATGGGGTCAGGTGTTCGAGTCACCTAAGCGGCACCATTCGTAGCTGGTCTGCCGAAGGCAGATTGAAAGCTACAGTGTAGCTTTCAAAAGCGGAGAATTCTGCGGCAGCAGCCAGACCGGTCGGCCGCAGGCCGATCAAACGATCCGGTGAATCGTTTGAAGAATTGAAATACGCCGGCACGCGCCAACCACACCCTGCTATCCCGCGCAATGCTGTTCCAGCAGCGCGGTCAGCTCTTCCATGCGGTCGCCTTCATCATAGTCGGTCAGCGTGCCCTGGTCCTGCAATGCCCGCATGATCGCCATGGCCTCGCGCAAATAGCTGCATTGCAGGTCAGCCTTGCCGATCTGGCCATAGACGATGCCTGCATCCTTATAGGTCAGCGCCAGGTCGCGGCGATGGTTCAGCACATCCGGATAACGCCCGGCGACGGCGCTACGGGTGGCGATGGCGCGCTCGATCGTGTCTTCGGCCTCGTCATCCCCGCCCGTCGCGGCAAGCGACTTGGCCAGCTGTTCGAGCTGGGACGCGAGATAATGGTCGCCATTGGCATCTTCGGGGTCGAGCGCCTTGATCTGTTCGGCGACCGCGACCGCCCGGCGGGCCGCCTCGATGCTCCGGTCGTTGTTTCCCGACAGGCGCGCCGACGGGGCGATGAGGCCGTTCAGGCGCATGACCTGCACGAGATAATAATAATTGTCCGGCGCCTCAGCCAGCGTCCTGTCCTGAATCGCGAGCGCATCTTCCAGCGGCGGCACCGCTTCTTCATAGCGCTGCAGCTCATACAGGGTCTCACCCTCGAGGCTGGCGAAATAGGCGACTTTCCGGTCATAGCCATTCAGGGATTCGGCATTGCCGGGGGCTGCCAGCTCGGCCCGGTAGCGCCGCACCTCTTCGAGGGCCGTCGCCTGATCGTTGGCGTAGCCGAGGATCTTCAGCCGGTCGCTGCGCACGTTCCAGAAGCGGTTCGCCAGCGGCGTGTCGGTTGCTCCAGGCAGGGTCAGGCCGCGTGTCACCAGCACCCGCGCCTTGTCATTGGCACGGCGGGCGGCATCGACATCGAGATTGTAGATCAGTTCCTGATTGGTCATCAGCCGCAATGTCCAGACCAGTTCGTCGATGGTCTTGACATTGTCAGGATCGCGCTCGAGCAGCCGGTCGAGGACGGCCTCCGCATCGCGCAGCAGCGAATAGGAGGTCTCCGCGTCGCCGAGATTGGCGATGCCGATGCCGCCATACAGATCGGACAGGCGGTTATAGTGCACGGCGACGTCCATCAGGATGTCGTCGGGGGCATACCGGTCCGCGGCCAGTTCATCGACATAGGCCTTGAGCACATCCGCCATCCTGGCGCGCACCTCCAGCGACCCGCCGAGCAGGGCGACGTCGTCATAGATCTCGAACACCATGGTGCGGGCGAGATCGCGCGACTGCTCGAAGCGCGCATTCGCGCTGTCGAGGGCGCTTTCGGCGCGCAGATACTGGGCCAGAGTCAGCCCGAACGCACCGATCAGCGCGGCCAGGGCCGTCGTGCCGAGGAGCACGCCGGCCTTATGGCGCGTGACATATTTCGACAGGCGATAGCCGCTCGTCGCCGGCCGGGCGCTGACCGTATGGCCGCTCTTCATGCGGTTTATGTCGTCGATCAGCGCATCGACGGTGGCATAGCGCCTCGCCGGGTCCTGGGCAGCGGCCTTGCCGATGATCGCCTGCAGGTCCGGCCCGCGCATCGTTGCCGGCACGATCGCCTCCAGCAGGCGCCCGAGAGAGAAGATGTCGCTCAGCGTATTGGCGATGGCGCCCCGGCGTCGTTCCGGCGCGGCGAACCCGGGGGTGAAGCTGAGGCTCGGGATCGAGGCTTCGAGATGCTCTTCTTCTTCGCCGGTAAACGGCTTGGCGATCCCGAAATCGATCAGACGGACCGCGCCCTCCCGCGTCACCAGCATGTTCGACGGGGTGATGTCGCGGTGAATGATAAGGTTGCGGTGGGCATGGGCGACGGCGCTGCAGCCATCGAGAAACAGGGCCAGCCGCTGGTCGCGCGGCAGCTCCTCCTCCTCGCACCACAGGGTGATCGGCACGCCGTCAATATATTCCATGATGATATAGGGGGCCCCGTCCGGCGTGGTGCCGCCGTCATAGAGCCGAGCAATATTCGGGTGAGACAACCGTGCCAGGGTCTGTCGCTCGCGGGCAAATCGCTCGACAAGCTCGTCCGACAGCACTTTGGGCTTGATCACCTTGATCGCGACATCATGCTCGAAATCGCCGCTCATGCGCTGGCCGCGGAAGACCGTGCCCATGCCGCCCTGGCCGATAATCCCGGTGATGCGATAGGCGCCGATCGTCTCCGGCATCGGCGTGTCATCATCGCCATCGGCCGCCGCCCCGCCCGTGCCCAGCACCGGCCGGTCGCTTTCATAGGACAGCAGGGACAGGGCCCGGTCGCGCATGGCGATGTCATCGCCCGCCTGCAGGACGATCCATTCGGCCCTTTCCTCGGCGGGAATGTCGAGGGAGTCCTCGAACAGTTTCAGCGCGCGTGCCTCACGGTCATTATCGGTCGATGCCATCCAGTCCCCCTCAGACGCCCGTCACCCGGTTTTTCAGTATCCGCCTATAATGGCGCAAAAAGCCAGCTAAACAGGTCATCCTGTTATAGTATCCAGCCCTTTTTCCATTGGACAGAAGCCGCTCTCTCTTCCACACTGTATACTCTGCTGGGGGTGCGCATCGAGACCGATTTTGAAACACGCGATTTGTTCGACTCCTGGCGGGCCGGAAGCGACACCGCCCGGGACGCCCTTTTTGCGCGTTTTTACAACGACTTGCGGCGCGTATCCGCGGCCCTGCTGCGGCGCGAGGGGCGGGTTTCGCTGTCGACCGGCGACCTCGTGAACGAGGTTGTCATGCGCCTGATCCAGCTCAACCAGATCGACATGCGCGACAAGGCGCATTTCATGGCGCTCTCGGCAAAGATGATGCGCCGGGTGCTGATCGACCATGTCCGCAAGAAACAGGCAGGCAAGCGCCACCACCACCAGGTCACCCTGATTACCAACCACGGCGCCCATGGCGATGCCGTCGACCTGTTGCGGCTGGAAGAAGCCTTGCGCCGACTTCAGGCGATCGACCCCAAGCGGGCGGAGATCGTTGAGCTGCGCTATTTCGGCGGGCTGTCGGTGGAAGAGGTTGCCGAGGTCACCGGCCTGTCCGCTTCTTCGGTCAAGCGCAGCTGGCAGGCGAGCCGTGTGTGGCTGATGCAGGCCATCGGCGATGGCATGGCAAGCTGAACGGTCCAAAACCGCCTGAATCCGCGACCTGAGTCCTCCTGTGTGAAAAAAATTAAAAAAGTTTGAACCGTTTGGTCCGGCTTTCGCGCTTTCCCTAGCAGACGCCAATCTTTGCAAGGGGGAGAGAGCTGTGCGACGCCATCGGATATTCGGACGAAGACGCATTTTCGGACCGCAGAGGAGCCAGCGACGGGGCAGGTCAACCTATTGTGCCATCGGCGCGCTCGCTGCGGCAGTGATCGGGTTGGTCCCGGCGACGGCAGACTCCCAGCCAGCTTTCGAGCCAGCTTCCCCGCCAGTCTCGGTGATCAGCGCGACAAGCCTGAAAAGCGGTCAGGCCGTCCAGCCTGACATGCTTGAGACCGGCGACCAGGCCGTGATCGAAAATGCCAGCGGCGCGGTTCCCTTTGCCGGTTATGAAGTCACCCTCGACAATGTCAGTGGCGCGATGGGCTTCTCCAGCGCTGCCGGCTATGTCGTCGTCGCCAGCGGGTCGGCGGCAGCGGCTGGCGAGACAGCCCGCGCCGGCGAGATCCTCATCCTGATGCCGCGCGGGGAGGGCACCTCGGCCCAGCTCTATGATGCCGGCCGCTATGCCGGGTCATGGGATGCCGCCGCTGCCGAGGCGCACCCATCTGTGTATCGCCAGCTCAACGCCGTCGCCGGCCGCCAGAAATGGAAGCTGTTCCTCGGCCGCCTCGCGCCGACCTCCTTCAACATCGCCGCGCCGGGGTCTGCTGACGCGGAGATGGCAAGACGGTCGATCGTGGGCGAAGATGCGGTCCGGCAGATAAGGTTCTCTGCACAGCAGGATAGTTCAGGGTCCGCCAGGGCTGTGGTCGAAGCTTTCGCAGGAGCGCTGTCGTCGGGCGATATCGGCACTGTTGCGGCGCTGATGGATCCGGCTCCCTTCGGTGCGCAGGATCTGCGCCATGGCGGCAATGGGGCCCGCTATCTTCTGGCTGAACGGATCATCGGGCAGCGCGATTGGTCAGACCTGCTCCCGGCGCAGGCAGAGCTTGTCGACGATACGCTTTGGACGGTCCCGACCGGAAATGGCTCCGCGTACATCAATCTGCGCCGAACGACAGACATTTCGTTCGTGCAGTCCATCGACTTTCAGGCAGGGGAATAATCATGATCGACAAGCACACACTCTTCCGTAACCTTTTAAAGTCTGGTGTCGCTATGGCGGGCCTGACCGCTGTGGGCGTTCCGGCGCTTGCCGCCGAGGCGGATATTGATGCGTCAGCAGCGATAGCCGCATCTGTCCAGACCCCAGCGGCCAATGCCGGGATCGAGGAGCGCCAGCAATATGTGCTGCGCCTCATGGCGCAGGTCTATAACGGCAAGCACGACTATTCCCATACGCAATTGCTGGGGGTCGGCCGCATCCGCAAGGACCAGCAGAGCTATACCATGTTCGATTATGGTGATGGTGCTGTCGTGATCGACAAGGCGGACCGTCTGGCGGCGGGCAAGTTCCTGAACGTGTCTGCTACGGAGAAAGCCATCCTCTACGATTACGACACAAAGACGGTGAGCGGCGATGATGAGATCGCCAGCTTCCATAACACCTACGTGCGTCCGTGGATGGATCGGGCACCAGCCTTGGGCGTAGATACTGACTGGTCGCAGCAGCTCCCTGTCTCGGCACTGGGTGTCGAGGGGCTTGGCGAGGGCCAGGTGACCATTGAGATGAGCCGCGAATACTTCACCCATGACGGCATGCCGATGGTGCTGATCCACTATGCAGTCCCGGCTTTCTCTTATGACATTGGCAGCGGGCGGACTGTTATCCATTGGGCCCAGGGCATATCGATGACCGATCCGGGCTTCGGCATGATCTATCTTAACTCCATGCTGCACAGGGCGGTCGCCACGCAAGACGGCATCGGAGGCCAGCCCTATCGTTATGGCCGCGTCATGGTTGCCGCGAATGAAGACGGCTCGGCCATGGTCGACTATCGCGATGTGCCGCAATTGGCACCCTATCTTGATTCATTTTTCAGCCCGGAAGCGATGCGGGTTGTGCCGGCGGGTACGCCGGACGAAACCCCGGACGAGCGCCCGCTCCTGTTAGCGCAGCGGCTGGACACGATGGCGCTCAGCCTTGCCGAGAACAGCGCCAACGAGGCGCCGCTCACCACGGCGGCGCAGACATCGGGCAGTCGCGGACAGGAGGTGACCAATACCCAGCAAATCGACAATACGATGGGCACGGCCGCTCAGGTCAATGCGACATTCGGCAATATATGGAACTGGGCCCGCAGCGCCGAGGGCGCGCCAGCATTTGACTGGAAGAGCATGCCGGTCGGCGGTCAGGTCGAGGAGAAGGTCGTTATCGGTATCGCCAGGGATTGGGACGGATTCGCCGATACGGCAGACATGCTCGCCAGCAACTTCAAGAATGCCCAGAACGAATATGATCTTGCCAAGGAGGCAATTGCCAAAATCCCGACGAAAACCGTGCCCGGCGAAGAACTGGTGGAGTTGAAGGCAATCGCCGCAAATCTGGAAAAGGAGCGCAAGGCTGCCTTTCAGACCTTCATGAGCATTTCGAAAGAGCCACCGAGCCCGACGAAAGTCGCGCGGCTGAAGGAGGCGCAGATGGCGATGACGCGCAAGGCCGGCGAAGCAAGGGCAATGTCGAAAAAGGTCACCGAAGCTATCGGGGACCCGTTCTGGTATGATGTCGTTCCCGGCGATACGCCGCCCGTTCTGGAAACGCGCCTGCAGTCCGCCGCCACTGAAATGGCAGACCTTACACAGCAGATGGCGAAGCACGAACAGGCTGGAGCACGATGGTTGTCGTTCGTCGAAGAGATGCCGCCTAGCACGCTCGAGAAGGTCAAGCGGAACATGGGCAAGGGATTCCAGCAGCTCGGCAATGCCTTCAATATTTACACGATAGGCAAGTCTGCCGCCAATGCCGGAAAGAACCAGACGAATAATCCGGCCCATGGCGATATCGCCCTCACGCGCACCTATGGGTCGACGCTCGATAACCTTTCCGGCGGGACGACCGTGGGCGGCGTGTTCGATCTCAATCTCGGCTTCGACCTGATCGGCCTCGCCACGAAGGACCCGCTGACAGCCGCCGCCGTTACGGCCAGTTCGGTAACGGACATCTATTACTCGGCCCGCGGCTACAAGGCGGTCCTTGCCGAGCAGGCAAAGGCCGCTGGCGTTGCGAGGGACCTCGCCCGCAAGGAAAAGGAGCGCTACATTTTCGAGTCCAACAAGGCATGGCTCGAGTTCGAACTCGAGATGGCCGCGCTGGGCATCGATATCTATATGCTGGATGCCTATGCCGACGAAGCGGACGCCAATCTGGAAGAGATGATGAAGGAGCGTGGCCTCGATCCTCATGAGGCGAATAATCCCGACTGGACCGATCCCCGCATCGACCCCGCGACCGGCCTGCCAACCCCGGGATACTGGGCCTATCTCAAAGAGAACTACCCGGGCACTCTCGCCTCATACGGAATCGACCCTGAAGCGCCGGTCGGCGGCTGGCCAGGCGGGATCGGGCCGGAGCATCGTCCGAAGGATGGCAAGGTCACCAAGGAAGAGGCCGAGAAGATCAAGCAGCGGTTCGAAGACGAGTTCGATCCGAAATATCCGACGCGCGATCCCAACCTTGACCGCAAACCGAAAAACCAGGACCCGAAGCAGCCAACTGAACCCGAGCTGACAGATGAGGAGCGCCGGGAGCTGGAGCTTGAGGAAAGGCGCCGCAAGGCACAGGAAGAGCTCGATGCCTATCAGAAGGAAAAGATCGAACGCGAAAAGCGCGAGCGGGAGGAGGACCGAAAGGACCGCACCTATGACATGCGAGTCAGCGATCTTGAAATCTCCGAGCTGATTGTGACGACTTTCGACCTCGAGCCCGTAGAATTTGAGGGTCCGGAGTTCGAGATGCCCGAATTCGATCCGCCCGAGTTCGTGCCGCCTGGATTCGATGCGCCCGATGCCTCCAAATTCCCGCCGACCGACCCGGACGATACGGATGGTTATCCGGGCACCGGCGAGTATCCGGCCTTTGGCTATGAGAATATGTCGGGCATCGTGCCGACGAGCCTGGAGCCGTGGGCGGAATGGCTGGCGACCCAGGATGTGAAGATGCTGGAGCGTCTCGCGCTGCAGGCCGGCTATCCCAATCTCGCCTCGGCCCTCGCCGATGCGCAGAACCTGATCCGCTATGCCAGTGACCAGGGTTTCCGTCAGTGGGCCAACCAGGCGCCGAGCTGCGGCGGGATTGTCGGCTGCGGGCCGCAATATCTTGAACGCTGGGCGATGAAGAAGTCGCAGGTGGCGCTGGGCGATATTCTGGCCGATAGCCGCGATATCTTCTCCACCGCCGGTCTTTCCGATATCAAGATGAGCGGCTTCCTGCTCAGCTATATCATGCGCGATTATGCCTTGGAGGATGGCGACATCGTCGACGTTGTCATTACCCAGTTCGGGCGCAAGATCTTCGAGACGCGGATCAGCCTGCTCAACGCCGGCACCGACTTCAACATCAATCTCAACCCCGGCGTCGCCGCGATCGAGATCACCGCCGTCAACGAGGGCTCTGCCCCGCCGAACACAGCGGCAATCATCATCGACAATGTTACCGAAGGCGAGAGCGAGCAGACCTACAGCCTGCGCACCGGCGAAACGGCGACCCTGCGCGTGGAGCCGGGCCAATGATCTCCCTGCGCAAGCTGACGGCTGCCTGTCTCGCGGCCACGGGCACCCTTGCCGGCGTTATGCTCGGCACGGCAAGCGCCCAGACCATTGGCGACCTTGAGTCCGCTGTGACCCAGGGCGCCCAGTTCGAAGAGGCCCAGCGCCAGGCGGAGCAGTTCCGCCGCCCGAGCGACGAGGAAGCCATGCTCGAGGGCGAGCCGGGTGTCTTCATCCTGCGGGTCAACGAGATCTTCCATGTCGGGGCCGCTGCAGGTCTTGGCTATTCGACCAATCCCGGACGCACCCTCGACGTCAATGCCGAGGAAAGCGGTTTCTCCAACTTCGCCCTGTCTGCCGGGATCAATACGCTCATCGGCGGCCATGTCGATGCCGGGGTCAATCTCGTCGTCTCAGGCACGGATTATTTCGAGACCAACGAGATCGACAACAAGAACGCCATCGTCTCGACCTATGTCGGCACCTCGGTGCTGAATGACCGGGTCTATGTCACTGCAGGCGCCAATTACGGCACCTCCGGCGACGGCAATTTCAGCGATACCACCGATTTCTCTGGCGTGTCCGCCAGTGCGTCGACCGTGTTTCAGGTCCGCCAGAAAGTGCTGGTGCAGCCAACCCTCACTGTCTCGCGCCAACTGTCGCAGAACGAGGCCCAGGAGAACACAGCCGTCACCGCCGCCGTGCGCGCCATCTGGGCGCCGACGGAAAACTGGCGCGTCGCGGCTGACGTGGCCTATACCGACCGGTCTTACGACAATTTCTACGAGGATGTGACCTTCGTCGAGCGTGAAGACGAGGTCTGGTCTGCGGGCGTGGCGGTGACGCGGTCCATCGCGCCCGACCTGCAGGTCACGGCCTCGATCGGCTATACCGAGCAGGCAAGCGCCTTCTTCCTGTCGGAATATGATGCCGTCGATGGCGGGCTGAACCTGCGCCTGTCGAAGCGGTTCTGATCGGGCGCGGACGGCGCCTGGATGACATTTCCGGAGCTTGGGTAAAATTTTACCCGCTCTATCAAGCCTATCGTAAAGCCCGCATCCCATCCTGCCTCTGGAAAGAGGGAGAATTTTCTCATGGGTGCTTACTTCAATTTCTTCGCCATCGTCCTGTTCGTGGCCACGGCGGCTGTATATGTCTGGCGGTCGCGCACCGAGCGCCCGCGGATCATGCCCTATTTGGTAACGGTCGGCGGGACGCTGATCGCGATGATCGCCGGCAATAATGGCGCATTTTATTCTGCGATCGTCATTTTCGCCGCGGCCGGCTTTCTGCTGGTTCATCAGGCAAGCCAGCCTTTCGATGAACAGGCTGACGACCACAACGCATGATCTGGCGCAGTGCTGCGTTCCGTTGCGTGCGTATAAATTGCCTGCCCGCGTGACCTCCTCTATGTCTTGACTTCCTTCATGACAGGGGCACCCGGCGTGTCCGGCAGGAAAGACAGGACGCATGCAGGCAGAAACAAGCGATCAGCTGGCCGGGCAGGATGAAGCCGACCGGGCTCCCGCCCAATCAGAGGCCAACTCAGGGGACGAGGCGGAGGACGACGGCGCGACCGTGAACGCGGATGGCGAGACGCCCGAGCAGGAGGCGGCCGACATCCAGGCCGACCTGCAGCAAGCAGCGCCAGAGGGGTCGGCGCTGGAAGAACTGCTCGGCACTGACGAGCTTCAGACCGTCCTGACCGAAATCGTCACCTGGGCGCGTGAAGAACTGCTCACCTGGAACGTGCTGCTGCAGTTCGGCCTGCTCATGGGCGCCCTCGTGCCGGCCGTCATTTTCGGGCCCCGGCTGAAGACCTTCATCAGCGACCAGCTGACCAAGCGGGCCCCCTACGGCGTGCTCAAGCGTCTCGCCAATGCGCTGGCGACCATCGCCACCCCCATTGCCCTGTGGGTCTGGGTCTCGATCTTTATCATTGTTCTCGGCGCGCTCGGCCAGTCGACCGGCTTGCTCGAGGCCGGCCGTTCGCTGCTGTCGGCGTGGATCGTGGTGCGCCTCGTCACGCTCGTCATCCAGTCGCCGTTCTGGTCGAAAGTCGCCTTTTACACGATCTGGCCGATCATGGTGCTCGATGCCGTCGGCGTGCTCGATGACGTCGTCGACCAGCTGCAGCAGACCGATATCCCGGCCCTGAACCTGACCCTGTTCGCGGTGGTCCGGGCGATCATCGTCTTCGGCCTGTTCTTCTGGCTCGCCAACCTCGTCGGCGGTTTCATCACCAGCCGGATCAACAAGGTCGAGGAGTTGAACCCCTCGCTGAAGGCGCTGTTTGCCAAGATCCTGAATCTCATCCTGCCGGTCGTCGCCCTGCTTCTGGCTCTTGCCACTGTCAATTTCGACTTTGCGACGCTGGCGTTCTTCGGGGGTGCGGTCGGTATCGGCGTCGGTCTCGGCCTGCAGCGGGTCATTTCCAACTTCGCCGCCGGGGTCACGCTTCTCGCCGACAAGTCGATCAAGCCGGGCGATACGATCGAGGTCGGCGATACATTTGGCTGGATCACCAAGATGAACACGCGATATGTCGCAGTGCGCACGCGTGACGGCACCGAGCACCTGATCCCGAACGATGTCTTCATCAATGAAGGGGTGATCAACTGGAGCCATGACGACCGTGTCGTGCGCCTCCATACGCCGTTCGGCACCAGCTATGATTTCAAGGATGTCCGATTCATCCAGAAAATGGCCGAGGAGGCGGCGCTGACCGTGCCGCGTGTCCTTTCGACACCGAAACCACGCTGCAACCTGATCGAGTTCGGGGATTCATCGGTGAATTTCGATCTGCGTTTCTGGATCAACGATCCGCCCAATGGCGTGACCAATGTGACCTCCGACGTCATGATGGTTATCTGGGAGCGGCTGCACGAGAACAATATCGAGATACCCTTCCCGCAACGTGATTTGCATATCAAGTCCGGCAGGCTAGACTTGCCGGCAATAAAGGACGCGACTGACGAAACCGGGTGATGCAGCCTCCTGTTCGGGGGATGCTCCTCACGTAAAGTTAACGCAGCAGCGGCGGCCGCAAGGTTACAATGCAACATGATGACCGCAGACCATCGCGGTCGAAAGGACCAGAAATGAAAAAGACACTCTCCACCCTCCTCGCTCTCGGCAGCCTTGCCGTCCTCGGCGCCTGCGCCTCCTCGACACCCTATGGGCCGACGGCAGAGGGCAATGGCTATGGCTTCTCCGAGCAGCAGATCGAAAGCAACCGCTATCGCGTGACCTTCCGCGGCAATTCGCTGACCTCGCGCGAGCAGGTCGAGAATTACCTGCTCTATCGTGCGGCGGAGCTGACCCTGATGAATGGCTATGACTATTTCACCATGGTCAAGGACGACACCGAGAAATCGACCAGCTACCGCTCCATCGGCGGGCCCGACTACGCCTATTATGGCCGTGGCCGCCCGTTCCCCTATTACGGCTACGGCTTTGGCTGGGGTCCGAGCGATTTCGACGTACGCGAGACCACCCGCTACAGCGCCATTGCCTACATCCTGCTGGGCAAGGGAACGAAGCCGAACGATCCGGCCTCTTATAATGCAGCGGAAGTTCAGCAGAATCTGCGCCCGACAGTGGTTCTGCAGCCGCGCTAACGGCGCAAGGCCGCTCACTCCTTCGTGACGGGTAAAGTCATTTGCCCGTCAAGAAGGAGCGATCAGGTGACCGCTGACCTCTCAGAAGGGAATCTTATGAAAAACTCTCAAGTCCTGCTCGCCTCGGCAGCAGTCCTCTTCGCCGCGACGATCACGCCCGGCCTCCTCTCATCCGCCTCAGCCCAGGAAGAAAGTGAAACCGCCATGAGCGACGACCCCTATCTGTGGCTGGAGGAAATCGAGGGCGAGAAGGCCCTGGACTGGGTCGAGGCGCAAAACGCCCGCTCCCTCGCCATTCTCGAAGGCGATGAGCGCTTCGAGCCGATGAAGGCAGAGGCGCTGGCGATCCTCAATTCCGATGAGCGCATCCAGACCGCAGCCCTGCGCGGCGACCATGCCTATAATTTCTGGCAGGACGACGCCAACAAGCGCGGCCTGTGGCGGCGCATGCCGGCGGCGGACTATCTCGCCGGCAGCCGCGACTGGGACGTGATCCTCGACATCGACGCGCTGGCCGAGGAAGAAGGCGAGAACTGGGTCTATAGCGGCACGGACTGTCTGGCGCCCGATTACGAGCGCTGCATCATCACCCTGTCGCGCGGCGGCTCGGATGCAGCGGTGCGCCGCGAATTCGATATCGCGGCGAAGTCCTTCGTCGAGGACGGCTTCATGCTGGAAGAGGCCAAGGCCTCGACCGCCTGGATCGACCGGGACACGATGCTGTCGGGCATGGATCTCGGTGAAGGCACGATGACGGAATCCGGCTATGCTCGCACCGTGCGCCTGTGGAAACGCGGCGAGGCGATCGCCGACGCCCCGGTAATCTTCGAGGGCGAGACGAGCGATGTCGGCGTCTTCCCGTGGACCGATCATGCCGGCGACAAGATTTGGGCCGGCATCGTCCGCGCGGTGACCTTCTACGAGAGCGAATATTACCTGATGGATGATGATGGTGCGCTGGTTCAGCTGCCATTGCCGCCGAAAGCCTCGATGGTTGGCGTGACCGGCGGCCAGTTCATCATTTCGCTGAAGCAGGACTGGGACCATCAGGGCGCGACATATCCCACAGGCGCGCTCGTCGCCATGGACCCGGAAACCTATGAAGTCACCAGCCTGTTCGAGCCGACGGAGCGCCAGGCCCTCGACGGCATCTCCGCCGCCGATGGCGTCGTCTATGCCGAGCTGCTCGACAACATCAAGGGCAAGGTGCTGAAATTCACGCCGGGCACGGATGGCTGGGTGCAGGAGACGATCGCCCTGCCACAGACGGGCGTCGTGTCCGTTGCCTCGGTCAATGAGAGCAAGGGCGACCTGCTGGTCTATTTCGAAAGCCCGCTGACGCCGGAAACGCTTTATCACGTCGCTGCCGACAGCCTCGACCCGGAGACGCTGGCATCGAGCCCGGCCTTCTTCAATGCCGAAGGCATGGTGACGCGCCAGTATGAAGCGACGAGTACGGACGGAGCGAAAATCCCCTATTTCGTCACGGCGAAGGAAAGCGTCCTTGAAAACGGCCCGGCGCCGACGGTGCAATATGGCTATGGCGGTTTTCAGGTCTCGATCCTGCCGACCTATTCCGGAGTGACCGGCAAGCTGTGGCTGGAGCGCGACGGCGTCTATGTCATCGCCAATATCCGCGGCGGTGGCGAGTTCGGGCCGAAATGGCACCAGGCCGGCCTGAAGGGCAACCGCCAGATCATCTATGATGATTTCTTTGCCGTGTCCGAAGATCTCGCCGCGCGCGGCATCAGCGCGCCGGACCATCTCGGTATTCTCGGCGGCTCCAATGGCGGCCTGTTGACGGGCGTATCCATGGTGCAACGGCCGGACCTATACAACGCCATCGGCATCGGCGTGCCGCTGCTGGATATGCTGCGCTACGACAAGCTGCTAGCCGGCGCGAGCTGGGTCGGCGAGTATGGCGACCCCGATATCGCCGAGGAGCGGCCGTTCCTCGAACAGATCTCGCCCTATCAGAACCTTGCAACGGACGCGGACTATCCCGTCCCGTTCATCTTCACCTCGACCAAGGACGACCGCGTCCATCCGGGTCATGCCCGCAAGTTCGGTGCCCGGCTTGAGGAATATGGACATCCGTTCCTGTATTTCGAGAATACGGAGGGGGGGCATTCGGCCAGCGCCAATCGCGAGCAGTCGGCGCGGCGCTATGCCTTGCAATATGTCTACTTCCTCCGCCAGCTGAAAGACGCGGAATAATTTGCCCTCACAGGTCCCGGCAGGCATAGTGCTCGCCGGGACTTTTTCTTTCTGCATGGCGTGTCGGGCGTGCATGCATCAGCGCGACAAGGGGAACACGCATGGCATTGGGCGCCGCAACTTTCTGGATCATCACCCTTGCGGTCTTCGCCGTTCTCTTCCTGCTTGGCCGCGTGGCCAAATGGCCATTGTGGTTGCGGGTAATCCTCGCGCTCATTGCCGGCGGGGCCTGCGGCTATTTCTTCCCGGAATCTGCGCCGGCGATCCAGCCCATCGGCCAGGCCTTCGTCAATCTGATCCGCATGCTCGTCGTGCCGTTGATCTTCACGACACTGGTCGCGGGGGTGATCTCCATGGGCGACCCGAAACGGCTCGGCTCGCTTGGGCTGAAGACGCTCTCTTTTTATATCTGCACGACCGTCTTCGCCGTCACGATCGGCATCCTCTTCGGCATCCTGCTGCAGCCCGGTGTCGGCGTCGATTACGGCCAGGCCAGCACCTCTGCCGTCGATACCCTGACCAGCCGGATCGAGGGTGGGGCGCCATCGCTCGTTGACCGCCTGCTGGCAATCATCCCGACCAATCCCGTCGCCGCCATGGTGAGCGCCGATGTGCTCGGCATCATCTTCTTCGCCATCCTGTTCGGCGTCGGCATTCTCATGGCCGGCGAACAGGGCAAGCGGGTCGGCGAGGTCATGGAATCCGCCGCCGACGCGATCCTGAAAATGACCGTCTTCATCATGGAGCTGGCGCCCTATGGCGTCTTCGCCCTCATGGCCTGGGTGCTCGGCGAACAGGGCCTCGGCGTCCTCGTCAATCTCGGCAAGCTGGCGATCGCTCTTTACGCGGCCTGTCTCGTCCAGATCGTCTTCGTCTATGGCGGCATCATCCGCATCCTGCTCGGCCTGCCTTTCGTGCGCTTCATCAGTGGCATTCTCGACGCGATGGCGACGGCCTATTCCACCGCGTCCTCGTCGGCGACGCTGCCCGTCACCATCTCCAATGTCAGCAACAATCTCGGTGTGAAGAAATCCGTCGCCGGCTCGGTTCTGCCGCTCGGCGCGACCATCAACATGGATGGTACCTCGATCTATCTCGGCCTCGTCGCGCTGTTCGCGGCGCAGGCGCTGGGTATCGAGCTTGAGCTCATCGACTATGTGATGATCGCCCTGACCGCAACCATGGCATCGATCGGCGCAGCCGGCATTCCGTCGGCCTCTCTCTTCCTCGCGATTACCGTGCTGACGGTCTTCAACGTGCCCGAGGAACAGGCAATTCTGGTCATCGCCTTCATCTTTCCCTTCGACCGCCTGCTCGACATGATGCGGACCTTGACCAATGTAACCGGCGATGCCGCTGTCGCGACCGTCGTTGCAAAATGGGAAGACGCGCTCGATGAGGACGTGTTCCGCGGAAAGACGAAACAATGAAGCCTGTGCGCATTCTCGTGACCGGTGGCACCATTGACAAGGTGCACGATCCTTATACGGAGGCGCTTGCCTTTGCCGCAGACGGGTCGACCCAGATCCCTGAAATTCTTCATTACGGCCGCTGCCACTTTCCGGTCACCCAGGTCGCGATGATGCTCGACAGCCTCAACATGACCGATGACCACCGGGAAATGCTGGCGCAGACGATACGCGCAGCCACGGAGGACGCCCTTGTTGTCACCCATGGCACAAGCACGATGGGTGACACCGCCCGCTATCTCGACACGGCGCTGAAGGGCCAGCCAAAGACGGTCGTTCTCACCGGCGCGATGCGCCCGTTTTCGCTGTTCCATTCCGACGGGCCGTTCAATCTCGGCGGGGCGATCATTGCCGCACAATGCCTGCCGGCCGGTGTTCACGGCGTAATGAACGGACGCGTCTTTGTCGCCGGAAACCTCAAAAAGAACACCGATCTGGGCCGGTTCGACGTATAGAAAACCGTGCCAGCTCAAATCCTTCGCATCGGGATAATAAATTTTTCAATTTTATCAATGATGCTGACGGAAGCTGAAACAAGGCGTTCGCGCCGGTATTTACCACTCGTAAACCATCTGTACACAAATATTCCTCGATAATGCCGCGTTAACCGGATTTATCAACGCGCCATTAACGCACATTCCCTAAAATTCAACTCAAATGAAGTTCTATGGGGTGTGCCCGATGGGTGTTCTGACAAACCTGAAAGCATTCGGCGGCAACCAGCGCGGCAATGTCGCGATGATGACGGCGCTTGTCGCGGTTCCGCTTCTGGGGCTGCTCGGCGGTGCCGTTGATATCGTGCGCATGAACCAGATGCGCTCTGAAATCCAGGGCGTGGTCGATGCCGGCGTTCTTGCGATCTCCGAGATCAACAACAATAACGACCCGAAAAAAACCGTGGAACAGTTCATCAAGGCCGGCCTGCGCCAGAGCAAGCTCGACCCGTCCGCCATCAAGCTCGATGTCAAGGTCGCCGAGGTGTTGAACGGCAAGACGGTCGACGTTACGGCAAACTACGAGATGCAGACTTTCTTCCTTGGCATGTTCGGCATGAACAAGATGGATATCAGGATCGCCTCATCCGGTACGCAGACCTATTCCGATATCGAGATCGCCCTTGTTCTTGATATATCCGGTTCGATGAATGGTACCAAGTTCACCAACATGCAGGACGCGGCCGAAGACTTCATCGACGCGGTTCTGACCGACAAAATGAAAAACCAGACGACGATCAGCATCATCCCGTTTTCCTCGAATGTGAACGTTGGCGACGATTTCAAGAGTTTCGCCAGGACTGCCGATATCGATACAAATCACGACACGAATTTTTCGGACGGCCACATCTGGGATGGCTGTGTCGAGTGGGACGTCGGCATGTTTGACGACAACAAGCCAGCGGCCAATTCACTCGACGTGATGCCTCGATTCAAGGATGATCCGGATGCGTCCTTGCGCCATTGTCCGGAAAGCAACAATGAAGCGCTTTACCTGTCGAATAACAGCAGCGATCTCAAGGACAAGATTGACGACCTGACGATTTCAAGGAATACCAGTCTTGATGTCGGGGCCCTGGTGGGTCTGAAAGCCCTCGCGCCCGACATGAAGGGTCATATCAGCGGTGATCAGCAGGCGAAGCATCCGGCCGCCTATAATAGCGGCGTGATGAAAGCCCTGATTATCATGACCGATGGCGAGGCCACCGACCACATGCGACCGAACGATGGTTGCGATGTGCTTGGGTACTGGGCGTGGAGCAACTATCAGAAAAAGTGGGTCTGGCAGAACTGCGGCTATCAGAAGTACAGCAACGCGCAGAACCGCACAAACTTCACCCAGGTCTGTAACGAGGCCAAGGCCAATGGCGTCATGGTCTACACGATCGGGTTCCAGATCGCCAAGGGTGGCAACTCTGACATCATCCTGCGCGACTGCGCATCGAATACCTCGCAGTACTACTATATCGAGGATACCGACATCAGTAGCGCCTTCAAATCCATCGCCGCCAGTATCAATGGCGTCCGGCTGACCTTGTGAGGAATTCAAGGATGTCTTTCAGGCACAAGAGATTTTCTGCACTGTTTGGAAACTACAGGCTTTTCGCCAGCAACCGGCGCGGGTCTGCCGTCATCGAGTTTGCCATCCTGTCGCCGCTGTTCTTTGCGATCCTCTTCTCGGGGTTCGAGGCGGGCATGATGTATCTCAAGATCGGCATGGTCGATCACGGGGTGTCGGAAATCTCGCGCCAGATCTATACCGGCAAGGCCAAGGGCAAGAGTGCCGAGGACGTCATTGATATTTTCTGCGATTCTGTTCATACGGTCATCGGCTGTGATGGCAATGTGACCCTCGAGATCCGTAAATTGTCCGGCTACGCCAGTTTCGATCCCGGCGCTGCGACATGCGTGAATACCGGCGAGACACTGGCAGACGACGACAAGCCGACTTTCGCATCCACAGCCGGCGGTGACATTGTTTACATCCGCGTCTGCGTGAATACGAGCCTGCTCGTGCCGGGCCTAAAGAACCTGACTTTCTATCTCGTCAATGCCGGGTTGCAACTGCCAGAGTCAGCACCCGGAAAATACGAGCTGACGGCTTCTACCGTTATTCGCAATGAGCCATTCTAAAGGGGGGTGGACCATGAGAGAGACGTTCAACAGACTTAACCGGTTTTCGGGCGACGCCCGGGGAATCGCGGCGATGGAGTTCGCCATCATCCTGCCATTTATGGTGCTGCTCATCTTCGGGTCCGCCAGTGTCTTTGATTATGTGAAGGCCAAGAGCGATGCCCAGCGGGCGACCGACATCATGGCTGACCTCGTCACCCGTTCCATGGAGATGGATGATGACGAGTTCAACACGATCATCGACGCTGCCGAACTCGTGCTTGCCCGCTATGGCAGCGACATGACGATCAGGGGCCGTGTCACGGCGTATCGCCTTGTCGACGAAGGCAATAAATGGGAAGTGGACTGGAGCAAGTCCCATGATCTGCCGAACATCAAAAAAGGTGACAAGATCAGCAAGGGGAACTATCCGACCAATCATGCCAAGGATATGGTCATCAGTGTAGAAACTTCGATTCTATACGACAACAACCGCTATTTCGTCGACATGGCGCCGTTGACCTTCAAAAAGGAAATCGTCCGCCTGCCGCGCTATGCCAGCAAGATCGAATATAGCGATGATATCGATTATGCAGGTGCCTCCGATGCTACCGATGCCGGCGACGGCGGCGGCGACAGCGAGGCCCCGGAGGGCGAAGGCGAGGAAGACGGCGATAACGGGCATGGCAGTGATGCCGACGGCAATGATGACGGCAACTCTGGCAATGGCAACGGAAATGGCAACGGCAATGGCAACGGTAACGGCAACGGAAACGGCAACGGTAACGGCGGCGGGAACGGCAATGGCGGCGGCAATGGCAACGGCAACGGTAACGGCGGCGGTAACGGCGGCGGGAACGGCAATGGCGGAGGTAATGGCGGAGGTAACGGTGGCGGCAGCTGTGGTTTCTTCGCTTGGCTGTTCGGTCTTTGCTGATCGGATTGTCTGACGACCGGACATTTCTGGGCAGCCACAGCTTTTGAGAGAGGGAAATATTAAATTTCCCTCTTTTACGTTTACGTTAATGACTCCCTAGAAATTACCCTGCATCCTTGCGCGATAAACAACGCCCGGACAAACACGGGCGAGACAAGAATCAGGGAGGCATGCTTGAGCGACAAGCCGGAATTCGACGCTCTCGTCGTCGAGATCACGCGCGGCGTAACCCGCTTCGCGATGGGGATCGGCATGGATGAGGCGGGCAACAAGCCCGTCCTTGGCCATTATCTCAAGATTCAGACCAGTGATTTCGATAACATTATCTGCCTATTGCGCCATTACATCGACCAGCATGGCGGGATGGGCGCGATGCCGTCGGTTCTGGCGCTGTCCCATGCCGGACCGCGGATCGGCGATAGGATCATCATTCCGGGCAGCGATTTGACCTTCACGCTTGACGAGATCCGGGACGCCTTTGCCTTCACTCGAATTGTTAACGCTAACGATTGCGTCGCCATGGGCTCGGCCCTGCCATGGCTTGACCCGAAGGACGTCGCCAGCATCGCCGGCCAGGAACAGCCGGTCTATGCCCATCGCAAGGGGCGCTACGGCCTGACCGTGCCGACCTATGGTCTCGGTGTTGCCAGCGTCATTCATACCGGCAAGACCGTGCAGGTGATCGATTCCGAGGGCGGCCACGCCAATTTCGCCCCATGCGACAGGTGGCAGGCGGATTTCATGATGCATTATCTGGACCGCGGCGTCCGGCTCACCTTCGACGATGTCGTCAGCTATCCCGGGCTGGAAACCCTCTATAGCTATATTGCGGCGAAGGCCGGTAGCAAGACCGTCGACCTGCGTGCCCAGGAAATCCTGCTCTACGCCCGCAACGAGGCCGATCCGCACTGCCTCGAGGCGATCCACTGTTTCGCCAATGCGCTGGGCGCCATGGCCGGCGATGTCGCGCTGATGCTGGGGGCGATCGACGGGATGTTCCTCGTCAGCCCGTTCGTCAACGAGGTCATGGATATTGGCGACGATATCGCGGCGATCATCCGCCGCCGGTTCGAGGACAAGGTCAATTTCGAGCTCTACATGCAGCGTATCCCGCTCTACACGATCACCCATCGGCGGGTGTCCATGATCGGCGTCCTGCGCATTGCCTGCGAGCATATCGAACTGGCCGAATAGGGCATGTTTCGCCAACGGGCCCGTCTTGCTTGACCTTGCGGGCTTCAGCCTGTAAGGCTCGCATCGCTTTTACGGAAATTCCATGAGATTTCCGCGTCTGCCGGCACGACCCCTCTGACTTTGCGCGATCGCGCACCTACATGGAGGACGGGGCCGGGGATGTCCCTCCGTCGGCGTAATGCGCTCACGGGGGCTTTTGGTGCATGGTTTCCCGCCGCGGCGGGCCCGGGCGCCCGGGCGCAGTAATCTTGAGAGGATCGATATGTTTGAAACCCTGAGCGACAGGCTATCCGGCGTCTTTGACAAGCTGCGTGGCCGCGGCTCCCTGAGCGAGGCTGATGTCAGCGAGGCGATGCGCGAGGTGCGTGTCGCCCTGCTCGAGGCTGACGTCGCCCTGCCGGTGGCGCGCGAGTTCATCGCCAAGGTCAAGGAGCGCGCCATCGGCCAGGATGTGCTGCGCTCGGTCACGCCGGGACAGCAGGTCATCAAGATCGTCCACGACGCCCTCGTCGACATGCTCGGCGGGGCCGAAGACGAGCACGCGCTCGATCTCAATGTCGCGCCGCCGGCTGCCATCCTCATGATCGGTCTGCAGGGCTCGGGCAAGACGACATCGACCGCCAAGATCGCCCTGCGCCTTCAGAAGAAGGAGAAGAAAAAGGTCCTCATGGCCTCGCTCGACACGCGCCGCCCGGCCGCGCAGGAGCAACTGAAAATTCTCGGCGAACAGGCGCAGGTCAAGACCCTCCCGATCATCGCCGGCCAGCAGCCGGTCGACATTGCCAGGCGCGCGATGGAAGCGGCCCGTCTCGGCGGTTACGATGTCGTCATGCTCGACACGGCCGGCCGCCTGTCGATCGACGAGCAGCTGATGGCCGAGATCGCCGAGGTCCACAGGATCGCCAACCCGGCGGAAACGCTGCTGGTCGTCGACTCCCTGACCGGCCAGGACGCGGTTCAGACGGCGGAGAAGTTCAAGGCGCGCGTGCCGGTCTCCGGTGTCGTCATGACACGGATCGATGGCGATGGCCGCGGCGGTGCCGCCCTGTCCATGCGGGCTGTCACCGGTGCGCCGATCAAGCTGATCGGTATCGGTGAGAAGCTCGATGCGCTCGATGTGTTCGATCCCCGGCGCATGGCCGGCCGCATTCTTGGCATGGGCGACATCGTCTCCCTGGTCGAAAAGGCATCCGAAGAGGTCGACCAGGAAAAAGCCGAGGCGATGGCGAAGAAACTGTCCAAGGGGCAGTTCGATCTCGATGATCTCGCCGACCAGTTCAGGCAGATGCGTCGCATGGGCGGCATGGGCGCGATCATGGGCATGATGCCCGGCATGGGCAAGATGAAGAAACAGCTCGACGCCGCTGGCGGTTTCGAGGGCAAGGAAATCGCCCGTCAGGAGGCGATCATCAGCTCCATGACGAAAAAGGAACGCAAGAACCCGAAAGTGCTCAATGCGTCCCGCAAGAAGCGTATCGCCGCCGGTTCCGGCACCAGCGTGCAGGAGATCAACCGCCTGCTGAAAGCCTATCAGGGCATGTCCACCATGATGAAGAAGATGGGCAAGAAGGGCGGCATGAAAGGCCTCGCCGGCATGATGGGTGGTGGCGGCATGCCCGGCATGGCTGGCGGCGGCATGGGCGGTGGCAAGATGCCTCCCGGCTTTGGCGGGGCTATGGGCGGCGGCCTGCCCGGCCTTGGCGGTGGCCCCGGTGGAATGGGCGGTGGCAAGATGCCGTCCGAAGACGAATTGTCGAAACTCGGCCTGCCGGGCCTTCCCGGTTCCAAGAAGAAATAGTCGGAGACCTGACCATGAGCGAACGCGCATCCAATTTTCTCGCCGACTGGATCGGCAAGCATGTCCATCAAGTGCCCGAAGGCGAGCGCGAGCAGAAAGCCGAACAGCTGACCGAGCAATGTCTCGAGGATGCCCGGGCGCAGGGCATCCATGCAGACGAGCTTAACAACGCGACCCAGACCGGGTTGCACCATTACATCCTCGCCGAGCTTGGCGGGATCGAACTACCACCTCACTAGCTTCAGACCGTTTGAAAGGAAAAAGATCATGGCACTGAAAATGAGACTGTCCCGCGGGGGCTCCAAGAAGCGTCCGTATTACCACATCGTCGTTGCCGACGCCCGCGCGCCGCGCGATGGCCGGTTCATCGAGCGTATCGGCTCCTATAACCCGCTGCTCGGCAAGGATGACGAGAAGCGCGTACAGCTCGACACCGAGAAAGCCGGCGAGTGGCTGAAAAAAGGCGCCCAGCCGACCGAGCGCGTTGCCCGCTTCCTTGGCACTGCCGGGCTCGTCAAATGGGAACATGGCGACAACCCCAACAAGGCGAAACCTGGCAAGAAAGCCCAGGAGCGCATTGCCGAGAAGGAAGCCGCTGCCGAAGCTGCCCGCGAAGCGGAAGAAGCTGCCAAGGCCGCTGCCGCAGAAGCCGCTGCTGCCCCTGCTGAAGAAGCACCGGCAGAAGACGCCACTGAAGAAAAGGCCGAATAGGTTTTTGCAACGCCCTCGTCCTTCGAGGGCCAGCAAGCTGGCCTCCTCAGGATGAGGGCTTTGATCCTGGTATCAATGCCTGCATCAGTATCCTCATCCCGAGGTGCTGCACCGCAGCCTCGAAGGACGAGGATACTGAGTGTCCGACACGCCGAAAATGATCTGTATCGGTACTTTCGCTGGCGCCCACGGCGTGCGCGGCGAGGCGAAGCTGCGTTCCTTTACCGAGGTGCCGGCCGATGCAGCCGGCTATGGTCCGGTCTCTACGGAAGACGGCCGCAGCTTCACGCTGAAACTGGTGCGGGAAGCAAAGCCCGGCCTGCTGATCGTCCGCTCGCCCGAGATCGCAACCCGAGAGGAGGCTCAAGGCTTGGCCGGCACGAAGCTTTTCGTGCCGCGCGACCGCCTGCCGCCGCCCGATGATGAGGAATTCTACTACGAGGATCTTGTCGGCCTCGCCGCAATCACGCCGGACGGTGCCCCGTTCGGCACGGTCAAGGCGGTGGTCAATTACGGCGCCGGCGACCTGCTGGAACTGACCGGTGTGCCGGGCGAAAAGGGTGTGCTGCTGATCCCGTTCACGAAAGACGCGGTGCCCGAAATCGATTTTGACACTGGCAAGGTCACCATCGACCCGCCGGTCTATGAAGAGGTCGAAAGTGAAGACGACGAGACCGCCCCATGAACTGGCACGCCACAATCCTGACCCTGTTTCCCGAAGCCTTTCCCGGCATGCTCGATGTCTCGATCATCGGCCGGGCGCGGGCAGAGGGGCTGTGGTCACTCGACACGGTCCAGATCCGCGATCATGCCCATAACAAGCACCGCAATGTCGATGATACGCCTGCTGGTGGCGGGCCGGGCATGGTCATGCGCGCGGATGTGCTCGCAGCTGCTGCCGACAGCGTCGACCGTGCCGGACGACCGTTTATATACCTCTCGCCGCGCGGCAAATCGCTGAAGCAGGCGCGCGTACGCGAACTGGCGACGGGGCCGGGCGTCATCCTGCTATGCGGCCGGTTCGAGGGCGTCGACCAGCGCTTTCTCGACGCGCGGGACGTGGAGGAGGTCTCCATCGGCGATTTCGTGCTGGCCGGAGGCGAGGTCGCCGCGCAAACGCTGATAGAGGCTTGCGTCCGGCTCATTCCCGGTGTATTGGGCGCGTCTCAATCGAGCGAGGAAGAGAGTTTCGAGAGCGGCCTGCTGGAATATCCCCAGTATACCAGGCCCCGGGACTTTGAGGGCCGGGAAATCCCGCCCGTGCTTCTGTCGGGAGATCATGAGGCTGTTGCCGGCTGGCGCCGGAAGCAGGCATTGGACATAACGCGCGCGCGACGACCCGACTTGCTGCCTGAAAACAGGAATGAAGCGGGGTCCAATCCGGCACCAGACAAGAAAGAAGACGACCAATGAATATCATCGAACAGCTCGAAAAAGAGCACATGGCAGAATTGAACAAGACGGTACCGGAATTCGGTGCCGGCGATACGCTGCGCGTGAACGTGAAAGTGCGCGAAGGCGACCGCGTCCGCCTGCAGGCCTATGAAGGCGTCTGCATCGCCCGTGGCGGTTCCGGCCTGAACGAGAGCTTTACCGTTCGCAAGATTTCCTTCGGCGAAGGTGTCGAGCGCGTCTTCCCGATCTACTCCCCGCTGGTCGATTCCATCGACGTCGTGCGCCGCGGCAAGGTCCGCCGGGCCAAGCTGTACTATCTGCGTGGTCGTCGCGGCAAATCCGCCCGCATCACCGAAAAGGTCGATCGCCGTGGCAAGAACGCCTGAGCGACCCTCACGGAATTCACGGAAAAAAGCGGCCCCGGAGGCCGCTTTTTTTATGGCCTCATACTGTCTTCATCAGCTTTTTGAGGAACTGGCGAAACGGAATGCGGCTGTTGCGGACCCGGCACAGGACGAGGGCGCCCTGCAGGAGGGTGATGTTCTTTTCCGCGCGCTTTTGCGCCCAGAGATCCGGATTTCCCTGTTCGATGTAAAAGGCCGCGAAGGCATCGATGAGTTCCTCGACCAGACGCGACGTGGTTTCGCCATACAACCGTCCCGCCTCGCCGAAGGTGAACAACTCGATCATGCAGGGCCGCATGCCGCCATCGTAAAACTCTTCCAGCGCGTCGGCGACCTGTTGCATCCGGTCGTGGGGCGGGCCCGGCGTTCGCAAGGGCAGGACGAGATGATAGCAGACCCAGTACACGACGTTGTGAAGGGCGGTCTCGCCAATCTGCTGCTTTCCGCGCGGGTACTGACGATACAAGCTGGTGCGGCTGAGCCCGGTCGCCTCGGACAGCTGGCGGATGCTGACGCCGTCATAACCGTGATGGCGGAACACGGCTTCAAGACTATTCCTGATCTCGTCAGGCGATTTGGGATCGGCCATACTGGGTCCTCGCTACTGATACGCACTTAATGCGCTTTGCGAATTCCCGCAATAGGGGTATACGGCACATCGCTTTTGGCTTGCGCATCGGCCCGGGTTCAGATCAGCATGAGCAAAAAGGAAGATGATCGATGGAATTCCTCCTGCTGACCCTGCTGGTGCTCGTCGTCCTGGTTCTCGGCGTCTACGCGCTCGGCTTTTTCCTGCCCGATCATGTCGCCATGCGCCGCGACATCACCATCAATGCGCCGCGCGAAACCGTCTTCGCCCTGATTGGCGACTTCAACCGCTGGCCGGTCTGGTCGCCCTGGACCGAGCGCGACCCGGAAGCGAAATACACGATTGAGGGGGCCGGTGTCGGCCACCTCATGGCATGGACCAGCGAGGTCAGGAGCGTCGGCAATGGCTCCCAGCGCATCACCGCCTTTGACCCGCCGCGCGGCATCGAAAGCGACCTGAATTTCGGGGCCATGGGCGGCGCCCATGCGGTCTTCCAGCTGGAGGAAAAGGGCCCGTCCTCGACCCATGTGACATGGGCGTTCGAGTCGAGCATGCGCCGCGGCGTGCCGGTGCTGATGCAGCCCGTCGCGACCTATATGGGCTTCATGATGGAGAAATTCCTCGGCCCCGACTACGAAAAGGGTCTGGCAGGCCTGAAACGCGCGGCCGAGGAAGAGGCAGGCGACGCCCCCGCCCCGGCGCAGTTCACGCCGCGCCAGACAAGTGGTTCTGCTAAATGACCGAGTATAAGATAACTCAGTATACGGGCCGCAGGTCTGACAGGCTCACATCCTCGCGGGTAATGATCGCGCCATCGGCACCGCGCAGTTCCAGCGACAGAGCCTCAAACTCCCAGTCGATGTCGATAATGCCGAAATTGGCGTCATAGACCATGCCACCCAGCCGGTTCGGCCCCGGCTCGACATAGGTCTCGCCGCTTTCCTCCCGCCAGATCGAGGCGGGCAGGTTGAGCGAGGAGGAGGTAACCTCGTAGAGCGGATAGGTCAGGGCGAGGTCCTTGCGATAGATCGCACCGGCATGGCGGTCGCCGGACAACAGAACGACATTCTCCGCCCCCGCTGCATTGATCATGTTGTACAGCCGCTCGCGCTCCGAAGGCAGCATCTTCCACGCTTCCCAGCCGTGGCCGTCAGCGATCACCTGAATCGAGGAAACGATCACCCGCAGATCGGCGGTTTTGCGCAATTCACCGCTCAGCCAGCGCCACTGTTCCGCGCCCAGCATCGTCTTGGCTGCGGTCGGGTCAGGCACATAGCGCTCCTTGCCCGGGGCGCCGCGCTCATCGGATGGCGTGAAGGCCGACCGGAAAAACCGGGTGTCGAGCAGGATGACCTGCACGCGGCGGCCGTGTTCCTCGCCCAGCATCCAGCTCTGATAGATGCCAGGCCGCTGGCGGCGCTCGTCCGTTGCCGGAATGTCCCAGACATCCTCAAACAGGGCTTCCGCCTGTTGCTTGTGCACATAATCCGCGCCGCCGTCATTGACGCCATAATCGTGATCGTCCCAGACCGCCAGCACCGGCGTCGATTGCCGCAACGCCTCGAACGGCTTGCTCTTGCCCAAATCGGCATAGGATTGGCGCAGCTTCGGCAGGTCCGGATCGTTGAAGCCGGGCTCGTCGGGCTTGGCATCGCCATAGACATTATCGCCCATGAACAGGAAGACGTCCGGCTGCGTCGCGGCGATTTCCGTCCAGATCGACTGGTCCTCGCTCTCGTCAGCGCAGGAGCCGAAGGCGATCCGCGTCACCGTCGCACTGGTATCGAGCGGCGCGGAGGAGAGAACCGGGACGGCGACGGGTTCAGACGGGCCGGCCAGACCGCCGGCCGGATTGAGCGTCAGGTCCGGGTCCTGGCCGGTGCTGGCGCAGGCAGCGAGCGCCGACAGGCACGCGGCGGCCAACAGTCGTTTCAGCGTCTTCATCTTCATACCCCTCAAATTTAACCCGTCATCCCGCGCGCGCTTGCCGCCGGAAGGGTCATGGCGCCATCCATAGCCCGGCGGCGTGACCCTTATATGACTGGGCTTGTCCCTACTGGCTCGCTTCCCCAGTCACTGGCAGTGTCACCGGATCGCGGAAATCGCCGTCCATATTCGCCGCCATCCAGACAAAACCGGCATAGGCGGCGACATTCTGGGCGATGTTGTCCGGGTCGATCTTGTCGAGCGTGTCGTCATGGGTGTGGTGCAGGTCAAAATAATCCCACCCGTTCTGCTTCAGCGTCACCACCGGCACGCCCGCGCCGCGAAGCCCGATCATGTCCGGTCCGCCGGTGGCCTCATTGTTGCCGGGCCCGATCCCCAGCGGCGCGAGCACGCGCTGGAATTCCTTGGCGCGGTCGAGCTTCGTTTCGCCAAATCGGGTCTGGAACTGATAGATCTGGCCGGCGCCGAAATCCGACTCCGCCCCGACGATATGCTTGTCGAGATCGGCGGCATATTTCTCGGCGTAATAGATGCCGCCATAAAGGCCGATTTCCTCGGCCCCGAAGGCGACGATGCGGATCGTGCGCTCCGGCGTCAGGCCGGACTCGAGAATGATCTTCGCCGCGCCCATGGTGATGCCGATGCCGGCGCCATCATCGACCGCGCCGGTGCCGAGATCCCATGAATCGAGATGCCCGCCGATGACGACGATCTCGTCCGTACGGCCGGGGATCTCGCCGATCACATTGCCCGAGGGGCGCGTGCCCGGCGACACTGTGTCGAGCCGTACACGCACGGTCACCGGCTCGCCGCGGGTCAGCGCCCGCTGCAGCTGGTCGGCGTCAGGGGCGGACAGGGCAGCGATCGGTACCTTGCGGTCGACATCGCCATAGCGCATCTGGCCGGTATGGGGGAAGCGGTGGCTGTCAGTGCCGACCGAGCGGATCAGCGCCGCGACAGCGCCGCGCTTGCCCGCCTCGACCGCCGCGCCGGAGCGCTTGGCGACGGCTACGCCATAGCCCGAGCCGTCCTGTGTCCGGGTCATGTATTCGTCGACGAAGACGATCTTGCCCTCAAAGCCCGTCATCGGCGCATCCTGCAGATCGGCGAGCGTCTCGAAGCGCACGATCTCGCCGGTAACGCCTTCCACAGGCGTCGCGACCGACCCGCCAAGCGCGGTCAGTTCAAGGGTCTGCGGATAGGGCGAAACGATCGCCGCCTCCTCGATGCCGCGCTCCCAATAGGGCACGTCGAAAGGCTCGATACGGACATTCGCCAGCCCCAGCGCCGTCATCTTGGCGACTGCCCAGTCGCGGGCGCGGGCTTCTGCTTCGGAGCCGGCGAGCCGCGCGCCGATCTCGGTCGTCAGGCTCTCCACGATTTCATAGCCGATGGTGGAGTCGAGCCCCGCATCCATCAGCCTCTCCGCCTGCTCGATAGTGTCTTCGTCAAGGGCAGGGTCCTGCGCCATCGCTTCCCAAACGGAAAGCGGCGCAGCAAGCATAATCGCGGCGGCAACGGCCGTGGCGGCAAATTTCATCAACTATCTCCTGTTCGCTCCGGCGACTATACCGCCGGATATTGCGCCCCGTCAAAGAACGAAAGACGTCACTTGGCTTGCGGTGTGGCCGTCGCCATGCGCAGGACTTCGGCATAGGAGCGGGCCAGGGGGATGCGGTCGCCATAGCCCTTGTCCTGCATCATCGCGTGTGCCCTCGGCAAGCGATAGCAGGGCAGGTGCATGAAGGCGTGGTGCTCTGAATGGTAATGCACCCAATAGGGCGCGATCAGCAGCCGCTCCCACCAGGCCGGCAGGGTGGTGCGGGCATGGCCGAGGGGGTCGCCGGTCGTCTCGACACAGGCATGCTCGGCAATGTTGCGGATGCGGGTCACGAACGGAAACCACGTCGCCATGGCAACGAGCCAAAGCGCATAGGCCCACCACAGGCCGCTGACGATGGCGATGGCCAGCAAGACGCCATTGGTGATCAGGAAATCCGTGACCCCCTTGCGCCCGGACAGGACTTCGGCCTGCTTCTCCGCCGCGCTGTCGCCTTTCAACTGCACGAACAGCCCGAGGATGCGCTGGCGGAAGAAGGTCTGGCCGGTCAGGTCACGGATGAACTTGCGCCGCAGGGAGGCCTTGGTCACCGGGAACGGCGCCGACAGGATCAGGTCCGGGTCCTCATCGCTCTGCACATATCTGTGGTGGGCGAGGTGATAGGCGCGATAGCCGGGCAGCGCCGCGCCGACCGGCGCCGCGCTCAGCCAGTGGCCGAGAAAGTCGTTGACCGTGCGGTTCGGATGCAGCGCGCCATGGGCCGCCTCATGCATCAATATGGCAAGGCCGAGCTGGCGCGCGCCGATCAGCATGATCGCGAGGGTGACGGTCACCGGATTGGGCCAGATCGCGACCAGCGCGATCGCCGCGGCGATGATGCCCCAGGCATGAACCACCAGCAGCGGCCCGCGCCAGGGCTGGCGGCGGGACAGCCCGGCCCATTCTTCCGCTGTAAAGATGTCGGTCGGGCGCAGACGATTTGCAGCTGTCATGCCGCCACTATACCAATTATCGGGCGGCCCTGCCATCGCCCCATGCAGCGCGGCTGATCTCCCAGATCTCGGTCTTGTAGCCGAAAACCTCGAAAATTTCCTGCGTATTGGTCATGCGGAGGCGTTCGGCGACCTTCTGCGACGGGCGGTTGGCCGGGTCGATCACGCTGATGAATTTCGTTAGCCCGGGCTGTGTCTCGAACAGCCAGTCGGCGCTCGCTGCAGCGGCCTCGACCGCATAGCCCTTGCCTTGCGCCGCCGCGACCAGCGTCCAGCCGATCTCCAGATGCGGCCAGCCGACCGGAAAATGCGGCCCGATCCGCCCCATGAACGCGCGCGTCGCCTTCTCCTCGACGACGAAAAAGCCATAGCCATGCAGCGCCCAGTGCCCCGCGAGCCCGGCAAATTGCCGCCACGCCATATCCGGCCGGACCGTGCCGCCGATGAACCGGCAGACATCCTCATCGGCCATCATCTGCGTATAGGCGGGCAGGTCGCGCATCTCCCAGCCGCGCAGGATCAGCCGCTCCGTCTCGATGATCGGGGTCGGATGATAGAGGGTCTTGTCGGTCATGGCGCTGTCCTCCTTGCGCCGATGCCATAGCACCGGGAAAGGCAGGCGACCAGCAGCCTTGGCTCGTTTTTAGCGTGCCTTGAGAGTGTCGAGACAGATGCGCTCAAAGACTTCCGCAACGCTCTTCTGGCTGGCGTTCGCTTCGACGAAAGCCCGCGCCGCGCCGGACAGGGCCCGGCGGGTGTCGGCCTCGGCCAGCAGGCGCAGGGTCGCGGCGGCGAAGGCCTCTGGCGTGTCCGCCGAAAAAAAATGCTCACCGGGTGTCAGCGGGAGGCCCTCGACGCCAAGCGTGGTGGAGACGACGGGCATCCCCATTGCCATCGCCTCATAGGCCTTGATCCGTGTCCCCCCGCCGACGCGCAGCGGGATGACATAGGCAGAGCCCCCCGCCGCATGGGGGCGGATATCGTCGACGAACCCGGTAAAGGTCCAGTTGGCGCAGGCCTTCCCGGCGGCATCGATAAGGTGCTGCGGCGGATTCTTGCCGATCACCTTGAGGCTGGTCTGCGGCCGTGCCGCCGCGATCAGCGGCCAAACGTCGTGCAGGAACCAGGTGAGCCCATCCTGATTGGCGCGCCAGTCCATCGAGCCGGTGAAAATCAGCGGCCCGGTTTCGTTTGCGGGCGGCGTATAGGCAAAGAAGTCAAGATCGACGCCTGTCGGGATCGCTGCAGTGGTGGCGGCGCCGAACGTTTCCTTCAGCGTCATGGCATCGCGCCCGGAGACGCCGATTACCGTGTCGAAGCGCGAACAGGCGGTGCGCTCGAACCGCGCCATCTTGGCATGTTCCACCCGCCAGACCAGCGACATGGGGAAGGCGGCGGTCTTCGCATGGCGGGCGAAGATCTCGGTCTCGACATTGTGGGTGAACAAAACCGTCCGTACCCCGCTCTTTGTCATGAAAGTGTCCGACGGCATCAGTGCGGCAGAGTGAGTAAAGTCGAACACGGCGACAGCGGGCCGGGCCTTCAGCGCGGTCTCCACAGCCTGCCGGCTCTCGTGCAGCGCGTCCGACCAGACGGAGACGGGCAGGGGCGAGAGCAGCCCGGCAAGCCGGTGCAGCCGGTCGCGCGGAGCAATGCGCCACGTTGTGTAGTCGTCACAGATCGCGGCGATCTCGTCGCTCCAGCGCGTCTCCTCGTCCGGGGTCGCCGGCGAGATCAGGTGGATGCGGAACGCGCCGCCTTTCATGTTGAGCAGAATATTCGTCGTACGGATCTTGCCACCGGCATCGAGCGGAAACAGGAACTGCGGCGAGATGAACAGCAGTGTCGGCCGCGTGTCGTCCTGCGCCGCCATCACCAGCACACGCCTTCATAATCGATGTCGCCGCGTTCGCGCAGGGCCGCGATATTGGCGAGGTCGACCACGGTCTTGCCCGCCGCATGCTCGCCGATCAGGGCGAGATGCTCCGCAGAGGCATGGCCGATGATCAGGATATCGTTCTGGGCAAGCGTCGTCTCCAGGTCGCGGTTCAGCAGCGCCTCGAAATGCGGGATTTCCTGCTCGATGAAGGCCTTGTTCTTGCCGAGCAGCCGGCTGGTCTTGACCCACGGGTCGATGATCGACAGATCGAACCCCTTGCCGATCAATTTCTCCGCCAGCGCCACATAGGGGCTTTCGCGCAGATCGTCCGTGCCCGGCTTGAACGACAGGCCGAACAGCGCCGCCTTGCGCGGCTTGCCCTCGGCGATGCGCGCCATGATCATGCCCAGCACGGTGTCGATATGGGCGCGGTTGGAGCCCATCACGGCGGAGAGCACCGGCAGGTCGGTGCGGCTCGCCGACGCCATCGACAGGATCGCCCGGATATCCTTGGGCAGGCACGACCCGCCAAAGGCAAAGCCGGGACGCAGATAGGCGCCCGACGCATTCAGCACCGTGTCCTGAACGAAAATGCGCATCGCCTCGGTCGCGTCGATGCCGGAGGATTTCAGCAGCCGGCCCGCCTCGTTGGCAAAGGAAATCTTCAGGGCGTGAAAGGCGTTGGACAGTATCTTGATCGATTCCGCGACACCCGGATCGGTGCGGATCAGCGGCGCGTCGATACCGTCATAGAGCCGCGCCGCGATGTCTGCGCCCTCATCGGTCATCGAGCCGAGAATGGTGAAGGGCGGTTCGCGGAAGTCGCGTACGGACGATCCCTCGCGCAGGAATTCCGGGTTGAAGACCAGATGCAGCCCGTCGCCGATCCGTCGGCCTGCGGCTGCTTCCAGCACCGGGGCGAGGGTGCCGGCGCAATAGCCGGGCGTGACGGTGGAGCGCACGACCACCGTATGCGCCTTGCCGCTCTCGCGCACCGTCTCGCCGATCATGCGGGTCACGGCTTCGACGGCGTCCATCATCGGGCTGCCATCGGCGGCGGTCGGTGTGCCGACGGAGATGATCGAGAGTTCGGTGTCGCGCACCGCGGCATTCTGGTCGGCCGTTGCGGAAAACCGGCCCTGCGAAACGACGCGCTCGGTCAGTTCGCCGATCAGCGCTTCATAGATCGGCGCTTCGCCGGCATTGATACGCGCGACTTTTTCCGGGTTGAGGTCGACGCCGGTCACCTGGTGGCCGAGATCGGCAAGGCACGCGCCCGACACCGCGCCGACATAGCCGAGGCCGAAAATGGACAGTTTCATCGGGCGCATCCCATGGTTAAGACAGGTTCTCTTGCCTTATAGCGCGCCCCGCTTAACGGGCGGTTAGTCGCGGGCCTTGGGCACTTCGCAGATCATGCTGCGGAAATCCTTCATATCGAGCGCTTTTCGATGCTACACTGCAACCGGAAGGAAGAGCCGGACTGGTATTGCAGGGGGTTGCGTGCCGGGCCGGGAGTGAAAGCGACCAACATGGTCCTACCTGATGACACGAGCGAGTTTTCGGGTCCGCTTGAGCGGTATCTCGATGCTCTCGGCGGCGTTGACGACGCCTCCGAGCTCATGGGCCTGTTTGAAGACCTTCATCAGGTCTATGGCTTTGCCAGCTGCGTCTATGCGATCCTGCGCAAGGAAATGCAGGCCATGGAGTTCGACAAGGCTCTCATCTTTCACAATTTCCCGCCGGAATGGCTGCAACAATACTCCCAGCAAAATTATTTCGATATCGATCCGATCGTCAACCAGAGCCCGTTACAGTCCAAACCCTTCTACTGGAGCGAGATCGGCAAGCTGACGACCCTGACCGAGGAGCAAAAGACCTATATCCGCGATTTTTCGAGGTACGGATACAAGGAAGGGCTGGCCGTGCCCGTCTTCAACGCCAAGGGGACGATCGCCTATTTCGGGCTCGGCGCGACCCTGGAGAATTTCCGGCTGACCGAGGGCAAGGTGCTCGAAATCCAGGTCGCCTGCCAGCAGACCCACCTGAAATATCTCGAGATCGGCGGCGCGCTGCAGCCGGAATTCATTGTTCTCTCGCCGCGCGAGAAGCAGGTCCTGTACTGGATCGCCCAGGGCAAGAGCAATTCGGTTATCGCCGGCATCCTCGAGATTTCGGACCATACCGTGGACACGTTGGTCCGGCGCTGTTTCGCGAAACTCGGCGTCACAAACCGGGTCAGCGCCGCCCTCCGGGGCGTGGGTGCCGGGCTGATCAAGACCTGACGCACCGTTTGCGCTCTGCTCGGCTGGCGGCTATCTGAATTCGATTAATGGAATGAGCTGTCCCGTAACTCCGGGACATTGCAAATGTCATCATCTTGCATTATGTGACCGGTAACAGCGCGGCGGAGCACTCTCCTCCTCCTTCCCTCGTTTCCGCCTTGCTGGTTGCATTTCTCGTTCAGATATCTCTCTCTCCCCCCTTTCTGGCACGGGAAATGCCAGGGGCCGCGGCGCAACCGCCCGCGGCCCCTACTTTTTGAGAGTGTGGCAATTGTAAGATTTTGCAGAACGATTTTTTGCTGCCACAGGACTTGCGAACAAGTCTGAATACAAAAAGAAAATCTAGAATGTCCCCCATGTGCGTGACATGTAACCGACCGGTCGAGCACCTAACTGATAGATTGTACTCGATGATCGTGTCTCCCTCGGACACCGAGATTCCGTCCTCGTTCACTTTCTCTCTCCCCCCCCCTGAACGAGCAACGGACGGGGCCGCAGGCAACTGCGGCCCCACTTTTTTTGTGGCTTGCGCTTCTGGGGAGTCCCACAATCTCAACACCCGCTGTTGCGCGCCTTCGCCCCGCCCTGATGCAGGCTGCTCTACTCGCTGACAGCCTTGGCCGCCGCTTCCAGGACGATGTCGATCGCCGGGCGGTCCTGATAGCTTTTCGCGTTGGTCAGGTACTCTTCCTCATAAAGCCTCGCCGCAACCGTGCCGTCGGCATCCAGGATGAAGATGGCCGGGAACGGGATCCCATGGCCGAACTCGCCGGGCTTGTGATTCGTGTTCAACAGGCCGAAGGCCGTGATGATCTCGGACTGCGGATCGGAGATGAAGCTGCCCGCAATATCCCGCTGGGCAGCGAAAGCGGTCTGCTTTTCTGCGGTGTCATAGCTGAGATAGACCGGCTCCAGCCCGAGCGCGGTGAAATCGTCATAGGCAGCGGAGGCTTCGATCACCTGCGCCTTGCAATAGGGGCACCAGTCGACCGAGCGCACGAAAAACAGCACCATGCCGTTCTCGCCTGTCAGCGCGTCGAACCCAGGGGCATCGCCGAGCGCCAGGTCATGCGGAATGGTCTCGCCGATGGCCGGGCCGAGGCCCGTACCGCTCGTCATCTCCGGCGTGTCCTGCTGGGCGAGCGTGGCGGTGAAGGGGGTAGTCGCAACGGCGATCGCGAGGCAAAGAATGAAGGTGACCGGTTTTGCCACAAGGGAAAGAATGGACGACATGGCCTTGGCTCCTGTTGTTGATGGAGCCACGGTACAGCGTCCGGTAATCCTGTCCTCTCACAACCGTGTCAGCCGGTCCGCGAGCCGGGGCGCTTGTCCGGTCCCGGCAACCCGTCAGTCGGCCGTGCGCGTTTCCATCTCGTCGAAAACCCCGACAGAATAAAGAATTTCCGGCGTTGCATAGGCGCGATACATGCCCTGGGTACTATGAGGATAGGTAACGGCGCCGTCAGCGCCGATGGCAACGATGCCGCCCGTGCCATCGCCTTCCGCCCCTGCTGACGCCATCTCCTCGATCGAGGCAGCGACCGCGTCCTCGAGGTTCATCGCACCATATTCCATGCGCGCGGCGGCTGAGCGGGTCGCGGTGAAGCGGATGAAATACTCGCCATGGCCAGTGGCCGAAGCGGCGAGAACGCCATTGCGGGCATAGGTGCCGGCGCCGATGACGGGAGAATCGCCGACCCGGCCGGGGATCTTGGCATCATAGCCGCCGGTCGACGTGCCTGCGGCGAGATTGCCGCACCGGTCGAGAACGGCGGCGCCGACGGTGCCGTGTTCATCCGGCTCGTCTGTCTGCCGATTGTTCCTGAAATATCCCGGCTCGACGGTCTCGGCGCCGCGCTCGGTCACGGCAGTCTCGCCGCGATCGCCGACCATCATCACGTGCCGGGTCTCGTCCATGACCAGCCTTGCCGCGCGGATCGGGTTCCTGATCAGTCGCATCGAGGCAACGGCACCGGCGTCCATGGTCGCCCCGTCCATGATCGACGCATCGGTCTCGACAAAGCCGCCGGCATTGTTGATCGCCGCCTTGCCGGCATTGAACAGGCCCGAATCCTCCATCGCCACGATCGCCTTCTCGACGGTGTCGAGGGCGCTGGCCCCGGCGGCAAGGTCGGCGCGCAGCTCTGGCAGCATAACCTTGAACAGGGCGAGGCGTTCTTCACTCTCGCTGCCATAACGGGCCGTGCCGCCATGAACGATGACGCCGTAAATCCCGCTGTCGGCGCAAGGCTGCGCATCCTGTGCTGACGCAACACTTGTCAAACTACTGATGGAAAGAAGGGTGGCGGCGATGCTGGCGGTCAGGCCGGACTTAATCCCGGGACGCGATGGCGCGGGCTGGCAGCGGGACAGATCTGTCATTGGAATCGGACGCTCTTTCGGTGGCTTGATCCTCGAGAGTGTCGTCGCGATAGGCGCCCTCGTCAACGGCGACGGGCGGCAGGTATACAACCTCATCAACCGGGCGGGGCGTCGGCGATACATAGATATCGAATTCTTCAATGGCCCTGTCTGCGGCCCTGTCTGCGGCTTGCTTCTTGCCGATGCGGCGCTCGTCGCGCGCAAGCGTATTGCTGGCGGTCACCGTCGCATCGGACGGTTTCGTGGACGGCACCGGCGTTTCGCAGGTATTCCGGTGGATATAGCCGTGCAGATAGGCCCGGCGGATCTGGCCACGGAAAAAGGCTGCGGCGACCTTCTTCTCGTGCTTCGACGCGCCGGAAACATATTTGATGACACTCTCGAAGGGAATGAAATCGCTGATCGTCGACTCGATCGCATCCGAGGCATCGAGGCTGATCATGCCATATTCCTCGGCTTCCATGGTCGCCTCGTCGATGCCGAGCAGCTTGTTCAGAGTGTCGTATTCGACCTTGGCGATGAGACAGGATGTCGGTTCGGTATAGGTTTCATCAGGTCCCGGAAGATGATCGGGAATGTCTTCCTTCTTGATATTGAGGATATAGAGGGGGGACTGGAACGACTTCGTGATGCTGTCACGGTCCATTTCTACGTCGATCCGGTCCGGATCGAAGCGACTCGTCACCTCATCGTCCGTTTTCATGGACGCACAGCCTGCGCTCAGCAGGATAATCGAAGCCAGAAGCCCAATGCGTAGCATATCTACCCGTTGCCTCACCATTGCGTGATATCACACGCCAGAACCCTGCGAAAAGCAAGTTAAAGCGTATGATATCTTGGTAACCTCAACCGGGCGTATTTAGTTCACTCTTGCGACCTCTATTCTTCAAATCGCAACAAATATAACTAAAAGTACCTCTTTGTTGCGGTCGGCGCATCATTTCAATGGCTTGCCCGGGGCGTCCTTGTTGTTGGCAATGGTCAGCACTGTGCCGGACAGCAACAGGATGGCGAGCAGGTTCGGGAAAGCCATCGACGCGTTGGCGATATCGCCGAGACGCCAGAGGCTGTCGACGTCGGTTATGATCGTCCCGAGGAAGACGACGACCACCCACACAAACCGGACTGGCATTGCCGCTTTCTCGCCGAACAGGTAGGTAATCGCCGTTTCGGCATAATAGGACCAGCCCAGTATTGTGGTGAAGGCGAACAGGAAGAGCGCGACGGTGACGAAATAATTGCCGAACGGGATCGCCTGCGCATAGGCGGCCGTGGTCTTGGCGGAGGCATCGAGCTCCGTCGACATCCAGACGAATTCGACGACACCCTCGGCACTCGGATAGGCCCCTGGCACCACGAGCAGGACGAGGGCCGTCATGGTGCAGATGATGATCGTGTCGATGAAGACGCCGATCATCGCGATCTCACCCTGCATTGCAGGGCCCGAGGTCATCGCGGTGGAGTGAGCGATCGGCGCGGAGCCCTGGCCGGCCTCGTTGGAGAACAGACCGCGGGCGACGCCATACCGGATCGCCTGCAGCACGCCGTAACCGGCGGCGCCACCGGCCGCCTGCTCGAGGCCGAAGGCGTGGGAGAAGATGAGCCCGAATGCCGCCGGGATCTGCGGCGCGTTCATGATCAGGACGACCAGCGCCAGAAGCACATAAGCGCCGGCCATGAACGGCACGACCTTGCCGGCGATCGAGCCGATCGACTTGATGCCGCCGATGATAACGCTGAAGACGAGGACGGACAGGATGATGCCGATCAGCCATGCCGGTATGTCGATCGACATCTGGCGTCCGGTTTCCAACGCCGACTGGGCGATCGAGTTGGACTGGATCATCCCGCCGGTCGCAAGCGCCGACAGGAGCGTGCCGAAGACGAACAGGACGGCAAGCCAGCCGAACGCACCCTTGGCGCCGCCCTTGCCCTTGTTCAGGCCGTGCTTGATGTAATACATCGGTCCGCCGCGCAGGCGGCCACCGGGGTCACTTTCGCGATATTTCACCGCGAGCGAGGATTCGGCGAAGGCGCAGGCCATGCCCAGCAGGGCGGTGACCCACATCCAGAAGATGGCACCCGGACCGCCAAAGGTGATCGCCGTCGCGACCCCTGCCAGGTTACCGGTACCGACCTGTCCGGACAGGGCGGTTGAGAGTGCCTGCCAGGGCGTGATGGCGCCGTCTACGCCCTGGGCCTTGCGGCCCGCCCAGACTTCCCCCAAAGCCGGTAAGAAACGCGTGATCGGGCGCCCCTTGAGGACGATCATGAACCAGGCGCCGGTTCCAAGCAGCATGACCGCAAGCATGCCGACCGGCAGGATCTGGGCACCGTTCCACGTGCCGCCCCAGATGAAGCCGCTCACATTGTCTACGCCATCAAAAAAACCCTGCATTTTGCCTCACCCTCATGCTTTCGGTCCGAAATAAGCCGCCGACTGTAAGCACAGCCAGTCGGCCTGTCCAGTTGAGTTGGCGCAACACTGAGCAATATTCTGCTACTCCGTTGCAGCTTGCGCATTGGCCTGCGTCGCACGGGAGGGGGAAGTGGCCAATTACGGTCAATCGGCCCCGGCTTTGCTTGCATTGCCTCGCCCGTTTCGGCAATCGGGATAGATCAATTGAGGAACAAGGGGAGACCCCGACACGTTGGTGCGGGTTCTGTCGACACGATCTGATGAAGGATATTCATGGCCAGAGACTCCGCTTACCCGCCGTTTGAAGCCGATTACGCACCCGATGATCGCGAGCTGATCCTGAAAATGCTGGATGAAAACCGGCACGATCCGGATATGGCCAAGCGCATCCGCGACCGGGCGACCCGCTTCATCGACGGGATGAAGAACACCAAGCACACGACCGGGCTTGAGGAGTTCATGCAGGAATATTCCCTGTCGACCAAGGAAGGCCTGGCGCTGATGGTGCTGGCCGAGGCGCTGCTGCGCGTGCCCGACGCCAAGACCCAGGACCGGCTGATCGAGGAAAAGCTCTCCGCCGGCGACTGGGACGATGAGGACGAGGAAGAGGACGACCACGATGACAGCTGGCTGTTGATGGCGGCCAGCTGGGGTATCGGCATGTCGGCCAATATCGTGCGCCCGCGCGAAAAGCCGGGCGCTGTGCTGCATGGCATGGTCAAGCGTCTCGGCGTGCCGGTGATCCGCCAGGGCACGCGCCAGGCGATGCATTATCTCGGCCGTCACTTCGTGCTCGGACAAACCATCAAGGAAGCGCTGAAACGGGCCGAGAAACAACGCCGCGAGGGCTTCTGGTTCTCCTTCGACATGCTGGGCGAGGGCGCCCGCACCCAGAAGGACGCCGAGCGCTATCTTGAATCCTATTCCAATGCGCTCGACGCCATCGGTGAGCAGTCGAAGAGCTTCGATTCCGAGCTTCCCTCCCGCCCCGGCCTGTCGGTCAAGCTGTCGGCACTGCATCCGCGCTATGAGGCGCGCAATCGCGATGAGGTGATGCGCGACCTGGTGCCCAAGGTGATCGAGCTCGCCAAGCGGGCCAAGGAGTATCAGCTCAACCTGACCATCGACGCCGAGGAGGCCGACCGGCTCGAACTGTCCCTCGATGTGTTCCGCGCCGTCGCCGAAGATCCGGGCTTCGATGACTGGATGGGCCTCGGCCTCGCCGTGCAGGCCTATCAGAAGCGTGCGCCGGAGGTTGTCGACTGGGTCGCCGGCCTGGCGAAAGCCCTCGACCGCAAATTCATGGTCCGCCTCGTCAAGGGCGCCTATTGGGATACCGAGATCAAGCGTGCCCAGGAGCGCGGCCTCGAAGATTTCCCCGTCTTCACCCGCAAGGCCGCGACCGACCTTTGCTATCTCGACTGCGCCCGGCGCCTGCTCGATGCGCGGCCGCACATCTTCCCGCAATTCGCGACCCATAACGCCGTCACCCTCGCCGCGATCTTCGAGATCGCCGGCGACAAGAAGGGCTACGAGTTCCAGCGCCTCCATGGCATGGGCGAGTCCCTTTATGATCTGGAGATCAAGCTGGAAGGCGTCCCCGCCCGCATCTATGCCCCGGTCGGGGGGTATAAGGACCTTCTCGCCTATCTCGTCCGGCGGATGCTGGAAAACACGGCGAACTCCTCCTTCGTGTCGCAGATCGCCGACCCGCACATCACGCGCGAGGCGCTGCTCGTCTCGCCGCAGGAGCATGTCGCGGCGACCATTGCGGGTGCCGGCGATGGCCGCCACCCGCTGATCCGCCGCCCGCTCAATCTGTACTCCGACCGCCAGAATTCCGCCGGCATGGAGTTCGGCCACAAGCCGGTGCTTGACCATGTCGCAAAGGTCACGGCGGATTTCACCCCGCCGAGCCAGCCCATTGCCGCGATCATCAACGGCAGGCAGGAGCGCGGCGACGACAAGACCGCGCCGCTCGTCAACCCGACAACCGGCGAGGAATTCGGCAGCATGCTGATCTCGTCGCCCGAGACGGTCGACAAGGCGGTCAAGGCCGCCCGCGCCGCGTTCCAGACCTGGGGGCGGACCGAGGCCGAGGATCGTGCGCTCTATCTCAACCGCTATGCCGATATCCTTGAGCAGAACATGGACCGCTTCTTCTCGCTCTGTGCGGTCGAGGCGGGAAAGACCATCGACGACGCCGTCGCCGAGGTTCGCGAGGCGGCCGATTTCTGTCGCTACTACGCTCTGCAGGCGGAAAAACAGATGGGCGGGCGCATTGAGCTGGAAGGCCCGACCGGCCAGCGCGATGGCTGGCAGCTGGAGCCGCGCGGCATCTTCGCCTGTATCTCGCCGTGGAATTTCCCGCTGGCGATCTTCGTCGGCCAGGTCACCGCGGCGCTCGCTGCCGGCAATACCGTCGTCGCCAAGCCAGCGGAACAAACCCCATACATCGCCCATGTCGCGGTGGAGCTGATGAAACAGGCCGGCTTCCCCGATGGGGTCTGCAACCTCGTCCTCGGCGAGGGCGAGACCGGCAAGGCGCTGGTCGAGCATGAAGACATCAACGGCGTCTGCTTCACCGGCTCGACGGCCACTGCGCGTGCCATCAACCGCGCGCTCGCCGCCAAGGACGGGCCGATCATCCCGCTGATCGCCGAGACCGGCGGCATCAACGCCCTCGTCGTCGATTCCACCGCCCTGCCGGAACAGGTCGCCGACGATGTCGTCACCTCCGCTTTCCAGTCATCCGGGCAAAGATGTTCCGCCCTGCGCATTCTCTACCTGCAGGACGATGTCGCCGACGGCATGCTGGAGATGATCATCGGTGCTGCCGAGGCGCGCCGCTTCGGCGATCCGGCCGACCCGAAGACCGATATCGGCCCGGTGATCGACCAGGAGGCGCTGGACAATCTGCAGGCCCATGCCGAGAAGATGGAAAAACAGGGCAGGCTGGTCTGGAAGGGCAAGACGCCGGCGGGCCTGAACGGCACCTTCATGGCGCCGCATATCTTCGAGCTCGACGCCCTTGACGGGCTCAAGACCGAGGCCTTCGGCCCGATCCTGCATGTGGTGCGCTGGAAGAACGACCAGCTCGACAAGGTGCTCGATGCGGTCAACGCCACCGGCTACGGCCTGACCTTCGGCATCCATTCGCGCATTGACGGCATTGCCGACTATGTGCTGCCGCGCGTGAAGGCGGGCAACATCTATGTCAACCGTAACATCATCGGCGCGATCGTCGGTGTACAGCCTTTCGGGGGCGCCGGCCTTTCCGGCACCGGGCCAAAGGCCGGCGGGCCGAACTATCTCCAGCGCTTCTGCGAGGAAAAGGCGGTCTCCGTCAATACGGCAGCCGCCGGCGGCAACGCGTCGCTCATTGCGCTGGCGAACTAGACCGCGCCGTCAAAACCCCTTGCCCGTTCCATTGTTTGTGATAATATCACATCCATGGAACGGGACGAGATAGTTGATATATTCGATGGCGAGAGGGCGGCATCCTACGATGCCCAGCTCGCCAATGTGGAAGCCATGCACGAGGCCCTGATCCTCGGCATCCGGGTCGTGCTGGCGCAATTGCCTGATGATGCACGCATTCTCTGCGTCGGGGCGGGCACGGGCACGGAGATCGTCGCCCTCGCGCGCCACTTCCCGGGATGGCACTTCACGGCGCTCGACCCCGCCGGGGCCATGCTGGATGTCTGCCGCGACAAGATTGCAAAAGCCGGTCTGTCGGCTCGCTGCCAGTTTCATCACGGCTTTCTCGAAACTCTGCCGCAAACCGCGCCTTATCATGCCGCAACCTGTCTGCTCGTCTCCCATTTCTTTGTCGATCGCCCTGCGCGGCGGGATTTCCTGTCCGGCATTCGCGACCGTCTCGGGCCGGGCGGGGTGCTGGTCACCTCCGACCTGAGCGCCGACGCAAGCGCTCCCGGCTATGATCCCCTCATGGACGCCTGGATCCGCTTCATGCAGCTCTCGGGCAAGGGGCCTGACCGCGAAACCTATCAGCAAAATATCGGCAAGGCCGTTGGCCTTCTGCCCGCGCGCGACATCGAGGATCTGCTCATCGAGGCAGGCATGGAAATGCCGTTCGAGTTCTTTCGCATGCTGATGATCGCCGGCTTTATCTCTTGCCGGCCGGGCTTATAGCCACCGCCGCGTGCGCTTCAGATAGGCGGCGTATTCAGCGCCGAACTTCTTTGCCAGCACCCGCTCTTCCGGCGCGATCTGGATGATTGTCATCACCACGACGAAGCCGATGATTGTCAGCGCCCCGAGCGGATTACCCAGCAGGGTGACCCAGCCGGTCAGCACCAGCGCCAGGCCGAGATACATCGGGTTTCGGCTATAGCGATAGACGCCGTCCGTGACGATGGCGCTCGCCCGTTCCAGCGCGACCGGGTTGACCGTCGTCCTGTGGCGGCGGAACTGGACGATGCCCGCCACGGCGACCCCGATCCCGGCCAGCGCCAGAACGGCGGCGGTCACATCCTGCCCGCCCCAGTCCCAAGCCAGGCCGGGAAACAGCCGCGCGAGCCCCCAGGCGATGACGGCCCAGAACAGGAGTTGCAGGACAGGGGGTATGTGCATTGTTCAGTACCCCTCCTAGTGCTTCTCGGCCCAGTCGCGGTGGGCGCGGTCGAGGTCATAGGCCGACATGGCGGCGAGCGTGACCACGTCGACGACCTTGCCGCCGGTCTGCACGATCTGCACCGGCTTTTCCATGCCGATGAGAAGCGGCCCGATCACGATCGCGCCGCCCGCTTCGCCCATCAGCTTGGTCGCGACCGAGCCTGAGTGGATGCCCGGCGCGATCAGCACGTTTGCCGCGCCGGTCAGGCGCGAGAACGGATAGATCCGACGGTGGCTCTCGTTCAGGGCCATGCGCGGCGTCATCTCGCCCTCATACTCGAAGTCGATATCCGCCCGGCCATCCAGCTCCTTCACCGCGAGTGAGACCCGTTCTGAATATTCCGTCAGCGGATTGCCAAAATTTGAATAGGACAGGAAGGCCACGCGCGGGTTGAAGCCGAGCTGGCGCACTGCGTGGGCCGCCTGCACGGCGATGTCGGCGAGTTGGTGCGAGGTCGGCATTTCGGTGATCGTCGTGTCGGACATGAAGATCGCGCGGCCGCGGGCGAGAATCGCCGACAGGCCGATGACGCGCTCGCCGGGCTTCGCGTCGATCGCCAGCTTCACATTGTCGAAGGCGACATTGTAGTGGCGGGTCACGCCGGTCACCATGCCGTCGGCATGATCCATCGCCAGCATGCAGGCGCCGAACACGTTGCGGTCATTATTGACGAGGCGCTCGCAGTCGCGATACAGCATCCCGCGCCGCTGGTGCCGGGTATAGAGATATTCCGTATACTCCTTGTTGTGGGAGGAGGCGCGGGCATTCCAGATCTCGATATCCGGGTTGGCCACAATGCCGAGATGGTCGAGCTGGCGCTGTACCCGGTCCTCGCGCCCGATCAGGATCGCCTGGCCCAGCCCCTGGCTCTGGAACGCATAGGCCGCGCGGATCACCGTCTCGTCCTCGCCCTCGGCAAACACGATCCGTTTCATCGGGTTGGCGCGTACCGAGCCATAGACCTTCTGCAGGAAGGCCGCCGACGGATCGAGGCGGGTCTGCAGCGTCGCCTTGTAGGCGTCCATGTCCTGGATTGGCCGGCGGGCGACGCCGGTATCCATCGCGGCCTGCGCCACGGCGGGCGGAATATGGGTGATCAGGCGCGGGTCGAACGGCGTCGGGATGATGTAATTGCGCCCGAATTGCAGCCGCGTGCCATAGGCGGCGGCGACCTCGTCGGGCACGTCCTCGCGGGCAAGGGCGGCCAGCGCGTTGGCGCAGGCGATCTTCATTTCCTCGTTGATGGTCCGGGCCCGGGCATCGAGCGCGCCGCGGAAGATATAGGGAAAGCCGAGGACATTGTTGACCTGGTTGGGATAGTCCGACCGGCCCGTCGCCATGATCGCATCGTCGCGCACGGCGTGGACTTCCTCCGGCGAGATTTCCGGCGTCGGATTGGCCATCGCGAAGATGATCGGGTCTTTCGCCATCGACCGGATCATGTCCTGGGTGAATGCGCCCGCGACCGACAGCCCGATGGCGACATCGGCGCCATCCATCGCCTCGGCCAGGGTGCGCTTGTCCGTGTTGACCGCATGGGCCGAGCGCCACTGGTCCATCTTTTCGTCGCGGCCCTGATAGATGACACCCTCGCGGTCGCACAGGATCGCGTTTTCATGGGGCAGGCCCATCGCCTTGATCAGGCCGATCACGGCAAGCGCCGACGATCCCGCGCCGGACACGGCGACCTTCACGTCCTTGATCGACTTGCCGGCGATCTCCAGCGCATTGATCAGCCCGGCCGTGGCGATGATCGCGGTGCCATGCTGGTCGTCATGGAACACCGGAATGTCCATCAGCTCCTTCAACTGCTGCTCGATGATGAACGAATCCGGCGCCTTGATGTCTTCCAGGTTGATGCCGCCGAATGCCGGCCCGAGATATTTCACGCAATTGATGAAAGCTTCCGGGTCCGACGTGTCGACCTCGATATCGACCGAGTCGATATCGGCGAAGCGCTTGAACAGCACCGACTTGCCTTCCATCACCGGTTTTGACGCCAGCGCGCCGAGATCGCCAAGGCCGAGAATCGCGGTCCCGTTGGAAATGACCGCGACCATATTGCCCTTGGACGTATAGTCATAGGCCTTGTCCGGATCGGCGGCGATGGCGCGCACCGGCGCGGCGACGCCGGGGGAATAGGCCAGTGACAGGTCGCGCTGCGTCGCCATCGGCTTGGTCGCGTTGATCTCCAGCTTGCCGGGCTTGCCGCGGGCGTGAAACTCCAGCGCTTCCTCGTCGGTTACCTTGGCGCGATCATCGGTCTGTGATGGCATAGTGTGTGGCTTTCCTCTTCATTATTATGGCGCGATGGCCGGCGGCGGCCTTGTCGGTCCGTTCAAGCCCAATGCGCCCCTTCCCGCAAGAGGCCCGCAAGAGCCTGCAAGCGCCGCCCCATCGTCAGTGGTTGTTTTTCACGCTATCAGGCCGCATATGTGGCGCAAGCTGAAAGGTCACATTGCCCATGTTTATCCAGACCGAAGACACCCCGAACCCCGCCTCGATGAAATTCCTGCCCGGTCAGCCGGTGCTGGGCGAGGGCAAGATGGGCATGGATTTCCCCTCGCGCGACTCTGCCGCCATGGCGCCGATGGCCGAGGCGCTGTTCGACATTGACGGTGTCGACAGCATCTTTCTCGGCGCTGACTTCGTCACCGTCACCAAGACCGACGGCACCGAGTGGCACCACATCAAGCCGGCGATCCTCGGCACCATTGCCGACTATCTCACCGCCGGCCTGCCGGTCCTCAGCGAAGGGGCTGAGACGAAGGACCTGACCGCGGGCTCGCCCGACCAGTATGAAGGCGAGACGAAAGAGATCGTCGAACAGATCATCGAGTTGATCAACACACGCGTCCGCCCGGCCGTCGCCAATGATGGCGGCGACATCATCTTCCATCGCTTCGAGGAGGATACCGGGCTGGTCTATCTGACCATGCGCGGTGCCTGCGCCGGTTGCCCGTCCTCGACCATCACGCTGAAGAACGGCATCGAAAACCTGCTCAAGCACTACGTGCCCGAGGTGAATGCCGTGGAAGCGGTGATGTAGGCTAGAGAGACTTGTCGGAGCCAGCGTCCTTCAAGATGGCATTGGCTGTAAACCGGCTTTTCGTTGAACGCGGCACGACCAGCTTCTGACCGGTGTCCGGATGCACCCAGATTTCATGCGATCCTTTGGCATTGCGCTCATACTCGTAGCCGAGCTGTCTCAAGATTTTGATGATATCCTTGTAGTACCCGCTAGGCACTGACCGCCTCTGGTTTTTCCCAAAGGATGGTAGGCAGCAATTCTCGCAAAGGTTTTGAGGCCAGTTCTGCAGGGGTAAAATGATTGGCCAGAACCAGATCGACGGCAGTGTCGAAAATCAGGGCCTCGAATTCTTCCAGGGTCTCTGCCTCTATATGCAAGCCGTTGATGTTACTGTCGGAATAAAAGACCTTCGCCTCGTCATCCCATCTGGCAGTCACGCGGAAAGATTTCTTGTCTGGCATCATCGGTCTCGCAGCGTTACGGCATCATCCCAGAAGATAGGTATTTTGGTGTCGAAATGCATTATAGCGGTTTGAAGCGGCATCTGCACCTTTTCCTTACTGCCGAACGGACTAAATTCTCGATCAAGCAACCAGAGGAGAACCCCATGTCTGATGACAAGGTCTATGCCGTATCGAAGATTGTCGGCACGTCGAAGAATTCCATCGAGGACGCGATCCAGAACGCCATCGGCACCGCCGCGCAATCGCTGAAGAACCTCGACTGGTTCACCGTCTGCGAGACCCGCGGCTATATCCAGGAAGGCAAGGTCGCCTGGTACCAGGTCACCATCGAACTTGGCTTCCGCTACCAGAAATAATCGCCGACACCGCACATGAAGACCGCGAAAAGGAATACGATATCATGGCCGACCAGCCCGAGAGCCTGAGCGAAAAACCGACCGACAACAAGCCGATCGGCGACCATGCGCTCGACCAGATCCTGCGCGAGGCGCGCACCTATAATGATTTCTCCGAGGAGCCCGTCTCCGACGCGATGATCAAGGCGCTCTACGAGCTGACCAAATGGGGCGCGACATCGGCCAATTCCTCGCCCGCCCGGTTCGTGTTCATCACTTCGCAGGAGGCCAAGGAGCGGCTCGCCCCGCACCTGACCGAGCAGAACCGCGCCAAGACGATGAAATGTCCGCTCAATGTCATCATCGCCCATGACATGGAATTCCACGAGAAACTCCCGAAGCTGTTCCCGCACACCGATGCGAAGAGCTGGTTCGAGGGTGACGCTGCCAAGATCGAGGAAACCGCCTTCCGCAACGGCACGCTGCAGGGCGCCTATCTGATGATCGCCGCCCGCGCGCTGGGCCTCGATTGCGGGCCGATGTCCGGCTTCGACAAGGACGGGGTCGACAAGGAATTCTTCCACGGCACGCCGCTCAAGTCGAACTGGCTGTGCAATATCGGCTATGGCACGACGAAGAACCTGTTCCCGCGCTCCCCGCGCCTGTCCTTCGACGAGGCCTGCGAGATCCTCTGACGAACGGCGACGACACGGTTTGACATTGTCAGGTTTTGTCCCGATGAGAGCGCCATGATCGTTCTGTCCATCGACACCTGCCTGCAGGCCTGCTCCGCCGCCATCGTGCGCGATGGCGCGCCGCTGGCCGTGCGCTCTGAGGGCCGCGAAAAAGGCCATGCCGAGCGTCTTGCACCGCTGGTCGCCGAGGCGCTGGACGTCGCCGGCATCAGCCCGGCAGACATCAACCGCATCGGCGTGACCACCGGTCCCGGTTCCTTTACCGGGGTGCGCGTCGGGCTTGCCTTTGCCCGCGGCCTTGCCGTCGCTCGGCCGGTCGAGCTCGTCGGCATCACCACGCTGGAAGCCATCGCCGCCGCAGTCAGCGTCCATGACGGCGCGGTGCGGGGCGTGCTCATTGATGGCCGTCGCGGGCAGGTCTATGGCCAGCTGTTCGATGGTGCCGCCCTGGTGCCGCTGGCCGGGCCCTTTGTCGAAAATCCCGATATCGCCGCCACCCTGCTGCTGGATCAGGCCGCCGGACGCGATCTCGTGCTTGCCGGCACCGGCGTGCCGCTCGCCTTTCCCGATCGCAAGGACGATTTCGACTGGGCCGCGCAACAGCCCGACCCGGTGGTGATCGCGTCGCTCGCCGCGTCGAGAGCGGCTGACAGGGAGCCGCCTGCGGCCGTCTATCTGCGCCCGCCGGACGCAAAGCCCGCCCGGCCCATGCTATGAGCGCCCGGCCCGTCTCCTGCGCCCTGGCGGGGCCGACCCACGCAGACCTGCTGGCTCGTCTCCATGCCGAAATATTTTCCGAAGAGCCATGGGATGCCGCCTGGTTCGCTCAAATGCTCGCCAATCCCGCGGTCTCCGGCCTGATCCTGTCGCACCCTGCCGCTGACGGTGACCAGCCTGCCGGTCTGGCCCTGACCAGCGCGGTCGCGGAGGAGGCGGAGATCCTCACCATCGGCATCATGCCCGCCGCCCGGCGCCAGGGCCTGGGCGCGGCGCTGCTCGAAGCGGTCATCGGCGATGCCGCCGGGCGCGGTGTGACCCGCCTCCATCTGGAGGTTTCGGCCCGCAACGAGGCGGCGATCTCCCTTTATGAAAAAGCGGGCTTTGCCCGCACGGGGTTACGCCGTAAATACTACAGGAACGGCGCCGACGCCGTGATGATGGCGCATCAGCTCTGACCCCGGAGCATGGAAAAGGCAGGACATCTATGAACCGCATCGAAAATCTCTGCCTCGAAAAAGGCCTGCGCATGACTGACCAACGCCGTGTGATTGCGCGGGTCATTTCGGAAGCGGAAGATCATCCTGACGTTGAGGAAATCCACCATCGGTCCAATGCCATCGACGAGCGCATCTCGATTGCCACCGTCTATCGCACCATGCGCCTGTTCGAGGAATACGGCATTGTCGAGCGCCACGACTTCAACGATGGCCGCTCGCGCTATGAAGAGGCGACGGAAGACCATCACGACCACCTCATCAACCTCAAGAGCGGGGAAGTGATCGAGTTCGTCAATGACGAGATCGAAAAGCTGCAGGAAAAGATCGCCCGCGACCATGGCTTCCGCCTCGTCGATCACCGGCTCGAGCTGTACGGCGTGCCGCTCAAGGACGACGAGAAATAAGCGCGGCTACTGTACCGACACGCATTTGCGCACCCATTCGGCATAGCCTTTCGTCGCGGCGACGACCGGCAGGGCGATGATCTCCGGCACGTCATAGGTATGGTGTTCCATCACGAGCCGGGCCAGCGGGTCGAACGCCCCGCCCATTGTCTTCATCACCAGCAGAAATTCGGTATCCTCCTCGATCTTGCCCTGCCAGCGATACTGGCTGGTGATTTCACTGATATGGACACAGGCGGCGAGGCGGGCATTCAGCACTGCGCGGGCAATCTTTTCTGCGCCGTCCTCGCTCGAGGTCGTCACGTGGACGGCGATCAGGTCGCGCACGCCGCCCGTGATCTGGCCTGTGATCTGGTCGGTAATCTGGGTCTCGTCACTCATGCTTGAAATACTCCTCTAATATGCGTACATGCCGGGTCTCCATTTCCCTGACACACTCCGCGATGAAAAGGCTAGTCGATGAGCGACCGTAACGATCTTGAAAATGATGACCTGGAAAATGAGCCGGGCCTTCTGGATGACGAAGATCTCCGCGAAAACCTGGGCGATGAGTTCGGTCTCGGCGACCCGGAGGACATGGACCTGGGCGACCAAGACCTGACCGGCGAGGCCGTGCGCGCCGCCCAGCTGGAAGAAGAACTGGCCGCGACCAAAGACCGCCTTCTGCGTCTTGCCGCCGACCTCGAAAACACCCGTCGCCGCGCCCAGAGAGAAAAGACCGAGGCCGCGCAATATGGCATTTCCGGCTTTGCCCGCGATCTGTTGTCCGTTGCCGACAATTTCCAGCGCGCGCTGCAAGCTGCGCCCCAGGAGGGCACGGAAGTCAGCGCCGAGACGATGGCTGGTCTGATCAACGGCATCCGCATGACCGAGAAGGAAATGCTGAGCGTGTTCGAGCGCCATGGCGTCAAGCGCGTCTGGCCCGAAGGCGAGAAATTCGACCCGCACCTGCACCAGGCGATCGCCCATGTGCCGGGCAATGGCAAGCCGGCCGGTCACGTCGTCGATGTCGCCCAGCCGGGCTTCGTACTCGGCGAGCGCGTGTTGCGCGCGGCCATGGTCACGGTCTCCTCCGGCGAGTAGCCGTCTTCAATCGTAAACAAGTCTTAACCATGCCGGCCCGACACTGCGGCCTGCATGGTTGGCGCATTCACACCCTCACGGCCCCGCCGGGGCCTGCTGGCGGCTGTTCTCCTGTCGGGAACGGCCCTTCTGGTCGTGCCTGCCGCAGCCCAGCCGGAGACAGTCACCGTTACCAGCGGCCAGGCACTGGTGATCGCCGGCGAGCTTGTTGCCAAGGGCCAGGCCGACGAGGCCGAAATCATCATCGACCGCCTGCTGGCCGAACAGCCGGACGGTATCGACCTGACCCAGGCCGCCTTCCTCAAGGGCATGATTGCCGCCAGCCGCGAGGAATATGCGGCGGCGGAGGAGATCTTCCGGGATATCCTGACCGATAAGCCGGACCTCATCCGTATCAGGCTGGAACTGGCCCGCGTGTTGTTCGAACAGGAAAAGGACACCGCCGCCGCCTATCATTTCCGTCTTGTTCTCGGCAATGGCCTGCCCGACGAGGTCATCGCCAACGTCAAGCGCTACCTGACCGCGATCGAGAACCGCAAGGTCTGGCGCGTGTCACTGTCGATGGCGGCGGAGCCCTCGACCAATATCAATGCCGGGCCGGACGATGAACGCGTCACCCTGTTCGGCCTGCCGTTCCAATTGAGCGACGATGCCCTGTCGCAGAGCGGCGTCGGTGTCTCCACCTCGCTCAACATCGCCGCCATGCCGCAGCTCAACAGCCGGGCGAGGCTGGAGGCACGCGCCGGCATTCGCTATACGGATTATGAGGGCGCCGGCTTCGACGACGCCTTCGTTTATGCCGAGGCAGGACCGCGCATATCCGTGGGCCGCCTCAATGCGGCGATGCTGGCAACGGCCTCGAAGCGCCAATTCGGCGGCGACAATTACTCGACCAGCTATGGCGCCCGGCTGGTGCTGACGACGCCGCTGTCCCAGCGCACCCGCTTCTCCGTCAATCTCTCCGGCCAGGAGGTCGACTATGACCGGGCGATCGCCCGCAACGGGCCGGTCTGGTCCGGCGGTGTCAGCCTTGCCCGTATTCTCGACCGGCGCACCCGCGGCGATATCGGCATCCAGGTCACCCGCGAGGAGGCCGACGCAGACCCGCTGAAGAACACGCAGACGCAAGTCTATGTCTCGCTGATGCGCGAGTTTCCCTGGGGCATCACGGCGGCGGTTCGCCCTGAATATATAAGCCGCGTCTTCGACGAGCGCGCCATCATCGACCCCGATATCCGCGAGGACGAGGCCTTCGCCCTCAGCATGCAGATCACCAAGCGCGACTGGAGCTATCACGGATTCGCCCCGGTCTTCAGCTACAGCTATCTGACCAATTCATCGACGCTGAGCCAGTATGACTATGACCGCCACTCGGCCGATGTCAGCGTCACGCGGGAATTCTAGGCAAAAGAAAACCCGGCCCTTGTGCAAAGGGCCGGGTGAGGTTCCGAGAGGTAAACTGTATTGCTGCGCGTTACTGCTGTGACGTCGCATCCGGGTTGGAGCCGACAAAGCCGCCGATCCCGTGAACATTCTCATTGCCGAAGACGAAGGTGCCGGCCACTTCATCGGCATCGGCGCCGAAGAAGGCCCCTTCCAGCTCGCCGATGATCGAGTCGTCACTATCGCTGACGAAATCGCCGAGGAAGGTGTCGACATAGACATTCCCGGAACCGGTGAAAGTGTCATAGTCGAAATAGTCTGTACGCCCGTTGATTCCGGTTTCGGCGATGTCGGCATCCATGGTGAAGGCCATGGTCTGCGCCGTGAAATCGAAGTCGAAATTGATGCTGCCCGTCAGGAACTGAGTATTGTTGTTCTGCAGGATATGCCCGGCCATGGCCGCGGCATAGCTCGCCGTGCCGGTGCGCGGGACTTCATAGCGCGGTGTCGGCAGGCCGAACACGGCAACGCCATAGCTCGCCTCGTCCGCAGCGGTCTGGTCATACCAGATGCCGAGCGAGGTATAGTTCGTGGTCGTCGCGAAATTATTCAGGCGCAGATGGCTGTAGATCACGCCATTGCTCTCATAGGTAAAGAAATCGCGGTCGCTCAGATAGTCGGCGACGCGGTCCTGAAGGTTGGTCAGCCGCTCCTGGTCTTCCTCCTCTTCGGAGTCTTCCAGCCCGATCAGGAAGCCGTCGACAGCGGCTGGGTTGCCGTCAAAGTCGGCGCCGAAGCCGAACAGGTCCGGGCGCGAGGAGATGACGATGGCCTCGTCGGAATATTCCCAGCCCGTCGTCTCCGCATCCGGTATCGACAGGATGACGTTGCGGAAGGTTTCCGACAGGGTCACGTCGCCGGAAGAAATGTCGAAGGTAAATGTCTGCATGTCCTTGTCGTAGGACATGGTGTTGCCGTCGGCGAAGGAGCCGCGCACGGATTCGCGCAAGCTCAGCGCACCATTCTGGGAGACCCCGAGCCGCATCGTCGTTGCGGCGACAGCGAAGGTCTGGTCGACGCCGTCACCGTTTGACGGGTGGGCGTAGGAGATGTCGGTCAGGATGAAGTTGGATGGCGGCGCGACATTGCCACTGCCATCGAGGACCGGCAGGGTCGGGGTTGGCGTGCCACCGCCACCGGCAGACTGGCAGGCCGCCATGGAGACAGCCGCGATCATCAAAGCGAAGAAATGTGCCGTGCGCATCATGCCCGGTTCCCCTATGCAAAAGAATACTCTGCATCACGACATACCAGACCCGGATGAATGCATGGTTAAGGCACTTTCTATGATTGCGCCGGTCTCACCGGCGGGCCTCAGGCGGCAAGGCTGTGCGTGTGCGGCTTGCGCGGCGTACCGGCCCGCGACCACAATTTTTCGTGGATATTGTAGAAGATGGTCTGCACGAAGGGCTCGATCAGGCCGATCGACAGGGCGATGGCAATGGAGCCGGTCAACGCATAGGCGACGATGAACGCCACCGTCAGGTGCATAATCCCATAGGTTGCCGTCTTGAGAACGGACCTGTTTTTCAGGGCGTTGGTTGCTATTCTGACCATGGCGTTGCTCCTCGAACCTGTTATCAAAAAAATTGATGGTACTAACAATATGTATCCAAAACACCGATCAATCCAGAAGCGTTCGCTTTTATCGCAAAAATGTGATGCCGCACGGGCCGGAATGGTTGCGCACCCGTGAAGCCCTGCCTATATGCGCTTCGAAGCCGGTTTTGCCGGTCCAAATCATTATCTTAAGGGGCTAGCCGCCCGCGAGTGCTCACCAAGGTGTCTCAGGCGCCGGAGGCTCCTTTAAGGCCAGCCTGCTAAATGGAGACAAATAATATGGGTAAAGTAATTGGGATCGACCTCGGCACGACCAACTCCTGCGTCGCCTTCATGGACGGCAAGGATCCGAAGGTCATCGAAAACGCCGAGGGCAACCGTACAACGCCGTCCGTCGTCGCCTTCACCGAGGATGGCGAACGCCTGATGGGCCAGCCGGCCGTGCGCCAGGCCGTGACCAATCCGTCCAACACCTTTTTCGCGATCAAGCGCCTGATCGGCCGCACCTTCGAGGACCCGACGGTCAAGAAAGACGCCGAGATGGTCCCCTATGCGATCGTCAAGGGTGACAATGGCGATGCCTGGGTCGAAAGCCGCGGTGAGAAATACGCCCCGTCCCAGATTTCCGCCTTCATCCTGCAAAAGATGAAAGATACCGCCGAAGCCTATCTCGGCGAGACCGTCACCCAGGCCGTCATCACTGTTCCCGCCTATTTCAACGACGCCCAGCGCCAGGCAACCAAAGACGCCGGCAAGATCGCCGGGCTTGAAGTGCTGCGCATCATCAACGAGCCGACGGCTGCCGCGCTCGCCTATGGCCTCGACAAGCAGGAAGGCAAGACCATTGCCGTCTACGACCTTGGTGGCGGTACCTTCGATATCTCGATCCTCGAGATCGGCGACGGCGTGTTCGAGGTCAAATCCACCAATGGCGACACCTTCCTCGGCGGTGAAGACTTCGACATGCGCATCGTCGAATATCTCGCGGACGAGTTCCGGAAGGACCAGGGCATCGACCTGCGCAAGGACAAGCTCGCCCTGCAGCGTCTGAAGGAAGAAGCCGAGAAAGCCAAGAAAGAGCTGTCTTCGGCGACCCAGTACGAGGTCAACCTGCCCTATATCACGGCAGATGCCTCGGGCCCGAAACACCTCAACCTGAAACTGTCTCGCGCCAAGTTCGAGAGCCTCGTCGAGGATCTGGTCAAGCGCACGGTCGATCCGTGCAAGGCCGCGCTCAAGGATGCCGGTGTTTCCGCAGCCGACATCGATGAAGTCGTTCTCGTCGGCGGCATGACCCGCATGCCGAAAATCCAGGAAACCGTGAAGAAGTTCTTCGGCAAGGACCCGCACAAGGGCGTCAACCCGGACGAGGTCGTCGCGCTTGGCGCCGCGATCCAGGCCGGTGTCCTGCAGGGCGACGTCAAGGACGTGCTGCTGCTCGACGTTACCCCGCTGTCGCTCGGTATCGAGACGCTGGGCGGTGTCTTCACCCGCCTGATCGACCGTAACACCACCATTCCGACCAAGAAATCCCAGGTCTTCTCGACCGCCGAGGACAACCAGTCCGCCGTGACGATCCGGGTCTTCCAGGGTGAGCGCGAGATGGCCGCCGACAACAAGATGCTCGGCCAGTTCGATCTTGTCGGCATTCCGCCGGCCCCGCGTGGCGTGCCCCAGGTCGAGGTCACTTTCGACATCGACGCCAACGGCATCGTCAACGTGTCCGCCAAGGACAAGGCGACCAACAAGGAACAGTCGATCCGGATCCAGGCCTCCGGCGGCCTGTCCGACGCCGACATCGAACAGATGGTCAAGGACGCTGAAGCCAATGCCGAGGTAGACAAGCAGCGCCGCGGTCTTGTCGAAGCCCGCAACCAGGCAGAGGCCCTGATCCACTCGACCGAAAGCGCCCTGAAAGAGCATGGCGACAAGATCGGCGACTCCGAGAAACAGGAGATCGAAGGCCAGATCACCAGCCTGAAAGAGCTGACCGATGATGAAAGCGTCACGGTCGAGAAGCTGCAGGAAGGTATCCAGTCCCTGGCCCAGGCCTCGATGAAGCTGGGTGAGGCCATGTATGGCGCCCAGGGCGGCGGCAGTGATGCCGGCGAAAAGGCGGCAGCGGCCGATGCGGCCCGCGAGGCAGCCGAGGACGCTGACATCGTCGATGCCGACTACGAGGAAGTAGACGGCGACAAGAAATAGAACCTTCAGGCCCGGCTCCTCAATCGAGCCGGGCTGTCTGTTTTCCCCTAGCGGCGTCGGCTTATTTGAGCAGGCGCCGTTTTATGGTCAGGGCTGCCAATTCTCGATCTGTGGCACTGACACAAGAAGCGTGATAGGGCGCATGGGTTATGGCGCAGGATTTTTACTCAATGCTGGGGGTGGCGAAGGATGCCGACGGGCCGACGATCAAGTCTGCCTATCGCAAGCTCGCCATGAAATATCACCCCGACCGAAATCCGGGTGACGCCGAGGCCGAGGCCAAGTTCAAGGAAATCGGCGAGGCCTACGAGGTTCTCTCCAACGACCAGAAACGCGCCGCCTATGACCGGTTCGGCCATGCTACCTTCAAGAATGGCGGCGCCGGAGGAATGGGCGGCAATCCAGGCGGCATGGGTGGCGGCTTTGGCGGCGGCGCACAGGGCTTCGGTGCCGGTGCCTTTTCCGACATTTTCGACGATATCTTCGGCGAGTTCATGGGCGGCCAGCGCGGTGCCGGCGGCCAGCGCCGCAGTCCCGGCCGCGGCGCCGACCTGAAACACGAAATGACGATCTCCCTGCGCGACGCCTTCGAGGGCAAGAAGCAGACGATCACCGTGCCCTCGTCAGAGGCCTGCGAGGTGTGCGAAGGCTCCGGCGCGGAACCGGGCTCCGGCCCGACCACCTGCGTCACCTGTGGCGGCGTTGGCCGCGTGCGCGCCCAGCAGGGCTTCTTCACCGTCGAGCGCACCTGCCCGACCTGTTCCGGCCGCGGCCAGGTCATCACCGATCCGTGCAAGGCCTGTAACGGCCAGGGCCGCGTGCGCAAGGACCGGACCCTGCAGATCGAGATCCCGGCAGGCGTTGAGGACGGCACCCGCATCCGCCTTGCCGGCGAAGGCGAGGCCGGCGTGCGCGGCGGCCCGTTCGGCGACCTTTACCTGTTCGTTTCGGTCACCGATCACGAGCTGTTCGAGCGCGACGGCCCCGAGCTTTACTGCATGGCCCATGTGCCGATGACCACGGCGGCGCTGGGCGGCGAGATCGAGGCGCCTGTCATCGATGGCGGGCGCGTGAAGCTGAAAATCCCGCCGGGCAGCCAGTCGGGCAAGAAATTCCGCCTGCGCGGCAAGGGCATGACCATGCTGCGCCGCAAGGGGCGCGGCGACATGATCGTTGAGCTGCATGTGGAAACGCCGGTCGACCTGACCCCGCGCCAGCGCGAATTGCTGCAGGAATTCTGCCGCGAGGGCGGCGATGACCGCTGCCCGGAATCGAAGAACTTCTTCGAAAAGGCCAAGGATTTCTGGGCCACGATGAAGGACCCGTCCTGATGTCATCGCCCAATGTCATTGTCGCCGGCATCAGGGGCCGCATGGGCCGCCAGATCGCGCAGCTGGTCCTGCACAGCCAGCAGCTGACGCTGGGCGGCGGCACCGTACGCGCCGATGACGACCTTGCCGGGTCGTCGATCTCCATGACCGATGCGGATGACAGGGCACAGGATGTTCCGGTCACTGCGACGGTGGCAGAGTTCAATGGCCTGCCCGACGCTGTCATCGACTTTACCTGTCCGGACTATACCATTGCCCTGCTCGACGACTGCGTGCCGCGCAAGATCGCCATGGTCATCGGCACGACCGGGTTCACGCCGGAGCAGGAAGACCGGATCCGTCAGGCGGCGGAGAAGATCGCCATCGTCAAGGCCGGCAATATGAGCCTCGGCATCAACCTGCTGACCCTTCTGGTCGAGCAGGCTGCCGCGGCACTGGGCCCCGGCTACGATATCGAGATCCACGAAGCCCATCACCGCCACAAGAAGGATGCCCCCTCCGGCACGGCGCTGATGCTGGGCGAGGCGGCGGCCAGAGGCCGCGGTGTCACCCTGAAGGACAAGGCGGTCTATGCCCGCGAGGGCCAGACCGGCGAGCGGCCCGACGGGGCCATCGGCTTTTCCGTCACAAGGGCTGGCGGTATCGTCGGCGAGCACGAGGTCCTGCTCGGCAGCGACGAGGAAGTCATCAGCCTGTCGCACAAGGCGCTCGACCGGGCGGTGTTCGCCCGCGGTGCGGTGACCGCGGCGGGCTGGATCGCCGGGCGCGAGCCGGGGCTTTATTCCATGCGCGACGTGCTCGGCCTTTAAGCGAGTCTTAACCTTGTTCCTTACCCGGATTTTCATGCCTTTGCGCCATCATCGCGCGCAGGATCACTGCTGTGCGGAGGCTCAACCATGCTCAAACAACTCGCCGCCGTGCTGTTTGTCGGCTTCGTCATCGCCGCCGGTATCTCTCTTTTCGAGGCTGGTGACGGGCCCTTGACTGGAGAGGACGACAGGGCGGGCGTGAGCCATCGCCCGGTCATGATGTCGGCAACGGCGGGTCCTGTCGCGACCGGCGGTCCGGCTATCGTGATCGCCAAGGGCCGCGACGGCCATTTCCGCACCAATGTGAAGCTGAACTATGCCGACGTGCCTGTGCTGATTGACACCGGTGCGAGCATGCTGGCCCTGCGCGAAAGCGATGCCCGCAAGGCCGGCATCTATCCGCGCCGGGACGATTACATCTACACGGTCTCGACGGCCAATGGCACGGTCAAGGCGGCTGCTGCCGAGGTGCGCGAGCTTACCATCGGCACCGTCCGTATCCGGAATGTCGAGGCCTTCATCCTGCCCGACGAGGCGCTGGCAACGAACCTGCTCGGCATGAATGTGTTGTCGCAGTTCGGGGAAGTGTCCTTTCGCGGTGACAGGCTGGTCCTGGATGGACGGGCCGGATAGGCCTGTCAGGGCTGCATCAGGCTCGGCAGCGTGCCGAGATCCGCGCCTGCCTGTTTCATGAAAAAATTGCGCAACGGGTCGATCCTGTTGACGAGGCCGATGCCGGTCGAGCGCGCGAGCCGCAGGGCCGGGTTGTCGTTGGAGAACAGCCGGTTCAGCACATCGGTGCCGAAGGCGAGGCTGGCACTGTCGAACTGGCGCCAACGGTCATACTGCGCGAGCGCCGAGCCATGGCCGATATCGAGCCCGGCACCGCGATGTTCGGCCAGCACGTCGCACAGCGCGGCGATATCCTTGACCCCGAGATTATAGCCCTGGCCCGCGATCGGGTGGATGCCATGGGCGGCATCGCCGACCAGCGCCATGCGCTCGCCGTAAAACTTCGTCGCCAGGTGAAAGGCGAGGGGATAGGACCAGCGCGGCCCATCCAGTGACAGCGCGCCGAGATAGGGCCCGAAGCGCTTTGCGATCTCGGCGGTGAAATCCTCATCGCCGAGGGCCAGGAAAGACCCGGCGCGATCGGCCTTTTCCGTCCATACCAGCGATGACCGCCTCCCGGTCATCGGCAGGATCGCAAACGGCCCGGAGGGCAGGAAGAATTCCTGCGCGATGCCGAGGTGATCCTTCTCATGGGCGACGGTGCACACGATTCCGGTCTGCGGATAGGACCAGCCGAGCGTGCGGATGCCGGCACGTTCGCGCAGGGGCGAGCGGCGGCCATCGGCGGCGACCAGCAGGCTCGCGGTCAGTGTCTCGCCGGTGTCGAGCGGCACGGTGACGGCGGCCGGACCCGTTTCGACCGCGCCGATCATTGCCGGGGCGATGACCCTGATCGCATCGCTTGCCTCCAGCGCGTCATGCATCACCTGGCGCAGGCGCCGGTTCTCGACGATCCAGCCAAGCGGCGTGTTCTCCGCCAGTTCGGTCGAATCGAAATGCAGGAAGCCCGATGCCTGATGGCCCTTGCGGAAGCGGTCCGCCGGGCGGCCGTCGGTGACGAGGATATCCCTGATCGGCCCGGCCTCGGGCGCGAGCGCGTGCCACAGGCCCAGTCGCCGGAACAGGCGGGTCGAGGCATAGGCAAGCGCGGTCGTGCGCCCGTCGAAATCGGGCAGGGTTTTCTGCGCTGGCGGGGCCGCATCGACCAGGCATACGGTAAAGCCCTGATGGGCGAGTGCCAGCGCCGCGAGGCTGCCGCCGAGGCCGCCACCGGCGACGATGATATCCGCATTCTTTTCCATGGGCTGAACATAGGCGGGCTTTGCCGCCGGGTCGAGCGCGACATTGTGTGCAGGCCCGCCCGGTGGCTGCGAACACCACAACGAAAAAACGCCCTGCCGCAAGGCAGGGCGCTTTCACTCTCTCAGATTAAGGCCACTCCATCCCCCGACAGGCGTGGCCGATCTTCCCCGCTAAAGGAAAAGGTCTTAGTTCGAGAAGGAGAGGCCGACGCCAGCCCAGATGCCGGTCGATTCGAATTCGCCCATCTCGATATCGTCGATGAAGCCGTCTTCGGAGTTCACGCCGGCATTGATGCCTGCATAACCGCTGACGAATTCAGAGAAGGCCTGGCTGACGGCAAGACCGACAGACGCATATTGCCAATCGACATCGTCGCCCTGGGCGAAGCCGGCGGCGAAGCCGAGATCGAGGCTGGTGGCTTCAGCCAGCGGCCAGGAATACCCGCCGGAGCCTTCCAGCGTGAAGATTTCCAGGTCGAAATCGTAATAGGCATAGACAGACGGCGCCAGCGGTGCGTCGAAGGACAGGCCGCCATATACTTCCGTCGTCGTGTCGACATCGTCGGAATAGGTGTAGGCCGTGACGCCGACATCAGCGGAAATCGTCTCGGACAGGGCAAAGCCGTAGCCGACATAGAAATCCGTCTCTTCCAGGTAGAATTCGTCGTTCTCGACCGGGGCGGAATACCAGACACCGCCATATAGGCCGCCATAGGACAGCTCGACGCCCGGCTGGATCGCGCCTTCGGCGAGACCGTAGCCGCGGAAGACATACTGCGATACGTAGTCAATCGACGCGGATACGCCGACTTCTTGGGCGGATGCCGTCGACAGGGCTGCCGGGGCGGCTACGCACAGCGCTGCTGCACTGATCATCAATTTCTTGAGCATTAACTATCTCCTTGTTACCTCTCTTGATATGGAATTGCCTCGGCCCCTCCATACGTGACATAAAATGCCTAAAATTGCTGCGTTGCGAAATCAACGCCTTTTTTACAAAACTGTAAAATCCGGCCCGCGCTGTGACGTCAATGCAACAATTAGTGCTACTGCCGGGGCGTTGAATGAAATTAAATGCTAGTATAATGCGATTCAGAGCAGAAAATAGAAATTTGTTGCTGCAATGCACAAGGTTTCGTGTTGCCTCCCGTTTCGAATGACAATAGGATGACACTTTCGAGTGACGGGCGGCAAAAGCCCGAAAAACAATAACACCGACGAGGGTTTATTCTCATGAAGTTAACCAGACATCTGATTGCCGGCGGCGTCGCGTCCATGCTCGGCATGGCCTTGGCCAGCGGTGCCATGGCGCAGGAAATCCAGCCCGCGACCGACACTTCGGCATTCGTCTTCAACTCGATACTGTTCCTGATTTCCGGCATGGTGGTCATGTTCATGGCCGCCGGGTTCTGCATGCTCGAGGTCGGCATGGTCCGCTCCAAGAACGCGGCGACGATCTGTCTGAAGAACATCTCGCTGTATTCCATTGCCGGGCTGATGGTCTGGCTGTTCGGCTACGACTTCATCTATGGCGTGTCGGAAGGCGGCTTCATCACCACCGACTTCTTCCTGTGGATGAGCGACGATCAAGGCTCCGCGGTCGAACAGATCGCCGTCGGCTATGCCGCCCATTCAGACTGGTACTTCCAGATGGTCTTCGTCGCCACGGCAGCCTCGATCGTCTCCGGCACGCTGGCCGAGCGCATCAAGCTGCTGCCCTTCCTGATCTTCACTGCGGCGCTGACCGGCTTCATCTACCCGATCCAGGCCGGCTGGCAATGGGGCGGCGGCTGGCTTGCAGCTGGCGGCTTCTCGGACTTCGCCGGCTCTACGCTGGTGCACTCCACCGGTGGCTGGGCCGCGCTGATGGGCGCGATCATCCTCGGCCCGCGTCTTGGCAAATACATGGACGGCAAGGTCAGTGCGATGCCCGGCTCCAACCTGCCGCTCGCTACGCTCGGCACCTTCATCCTGTGGCTCGGCTGGTTCGGCTTCAATGGCGGCTCGCAGCTTGCCGCCGGTACGGCTGACGACATCATCGCCGTTGCCACGATCTTCGTGAACACCAACACGGCCGCCGCCGCCGGCGTGGTCGCTGCGATGATCGCATCGCACTTCCTGTACAAGAAAGTCGACCTGACCCTGGCCCTGAACGGCGCCATTGGCGGTCTCGTCTCGATCACGGCAGAGCCGCTTGCCCCGGTCATCTGGGAGGCTGCTTTCATCGGTGCCGTCGGCGGTGTCCTGGTGTGTCTGGCCGTGCCGCTGCTCGACAAGCTGAAGATCGACGACGTCGTCGGCGCCATCCCGGCCCACCTCGTCTGCGGTATCTGGGGCACACTGATCGTGCCGCTGTCCAATGCCGGGACCAATATCGGCTGGCAGATCATCGGTGTCGTCTCCATCGGTGCGTTCGTCTCCATCGTCTCGGCGCTGGTCTGGGTGATCCTGAAGTTCACCATCGGCATCCGCGCCAGCGAGGCGGATGAACAGGTCGGCCTCGACAAGGCCGAGCTCGGCCTCGAGGCCTACCCCGAATTCCGCGCCGGGTAACGCAAAGCCCCGGCTGTGGAAAACAAAAACCCGGCATCCGCCATGGATGCCGGGTTTTTTGCGGCCTTCCGGCTGTGCCCGATCTTACCCGATTGTCATGCGGTCTCGCGCAATGCTTAATCAGGCGTTAACCTAATCTTTGCAAAGCGCATGGCAGCCTGTGCGTTCAGACCAAGTTCGCGTAAAACACCAGAGCAAGTAACCGACCGTTTCGATGAGCCGCACCGCCCGCCGACCCATACAGCCAGAACCGGAAATTTCCGCGCTTGCCCGTGCCGGCAACGCGGTCAAGGGCCTGATCGTGCGCTGCGGCGGCGCGGCGCTGATCTTCCTCGCCGCTATGTGCTGGCTCGCGGTCGCCAGCTTCTCGATCAATGATCCGACCTTCAATAACGCGACCGGCAACCCGGTGCAGAACCTCGCCGGGCCGGTTGGCGCCAATACGGCCGATTTCCTGCTGCAGCTGCTCGGCGGCGGCGCACTCCTGCTGCCGGTCACGCTCATCGTCTGGGGCTGGTCCGGCCTGCGCCACGGGGCACCTGAAGACGCGACGCCCTTGAGCGCCTGGGCCAAGTTCTGCTGCTGGATCATCGGTTTCCTCGCCATGGCCGGTTTTGCCGGAGGCCTGCCGCTGACGGCAGACTGGCCTTATCTCGTCTCCATGGGCGGGCTGATCGGCGGCGCGCTGTCTGCCCTGCTGACCTGGCCCTTTGCGCTTGTCGGCATTCCCGGGGCCGTCGCCTTTGCCGGGGCGATCTGGCTGGCGCTTGCCACCTGGGCGACCTGCGTCGCCTGCGGGGTCGAGCGCTGGCACATTGACCTGGCGCTGGAAGCGGCCTTCGAGATCTGGGATTCCGCCCGCGAGAAGATCGAGGCCCTCGCTGCCCTCGTCATGCGCGATCGCCGCGATGAAGAGGAAGAGGCCGGATACCACGCCACCGCCGCAGCCGAGGCTCAAGACGACGACGGGGACAGCGACGGGCACGAGGATGATGACCGCCTCGTTGCCGACCCGGCCATGCGCAGCAAAGTCTCTGACGAGGTCAAGCGCAAGATCATCCGCAACCAGAAGAAAAAGGCAAAGTCGAGCCGTGAAGCGGCCGAGGTCCAGCCCGACTTCCCGGTCTTCGACGCCGGCACCTACCGCCTCCCGCCGCTCAACCTGCTGGCCAAACCGACCGATCGCGACCGCATCGCCGTCTCCGACGAGGCGCTGGAACAGAATGCCCGCATGCTGGAGACGGTGCTCGCCGATTTCGGCGTGCGCGGCGAGATCATCAATGTCCGCCCCGGTCCCGTCGTCACGCTATACGAGCTGGAGCCTGCCGCCGGCGTCAAATCCTCCCGTGTCATCAACCTCGCCGACGATATCGCCCGCTCGATGAGCGCCGTCGCCTGCCGTGTCGCCGTCGTGCCCGGCCGCAACGCCATCGGCATCGAGCTGCCCAATCTCGACCGCGAAACGGTGTTCTTCCGCGAGATGGTCTCCGCCACCGAGTTCGAGCACGCGAAAGGCGCGCTGACCCTGTCGCTCGGCAAGAATATCGGCGGCGAGCCGGAATTTGCCGATCTGTCGCGCATGCCCCACCTTCTGATCGCGGGGACGACCGGGTCGGGCAAGTCGGTCGGGATCAACACCATGATCCTGTCGCTGCTCTATCGCCTGCCCCCGGACCAGTGCAAGTTGATCATGGTCGACCCGAAAATGCTCGAACTGTCCGTCTATGAGGGCATTCCACACCTTCTGGCGCCAGTCGTCACCGACCCGCGCAAGGCCGTCGTCGCGCTGAAATGGACCGTGCGCGAGATGGAGCAGCGCTATCAGAAAATGTCCAAGGTTGGTGTGCGGAATATCTCCGGCTTCAACGAGCGTATCCGCGAGGCGGAGGAGCGCGGCGAGGTTCTCTCGCGCACCGTTCATACCGGCTATGACAGGGAGACGGGCGAACCCGTCTACGAAACCGAAGAACTCGATTTCGAGACCATGCCGTTCATCGTCGTCGTCATCGACGAGGTCGCCGACCTGATGATGGTCGCGGGCAAGGATATCGAGGGCATGGTCCAGCGCCTGGCCCAGATGGCCCGGGCCGCCGGCATCCACCTGATCATGGCGACCCAGCGCCCGTCGGTCGACGTCATCACCGGCACGATCAAGGCGAACTTTCCGACACGGATATCCTTCCAGGTCACATCGAAAATCGACTCGCGCACCATACTGGGTGATCAGGGGGCGGAGCAATTGCTCGGCCAGGGCGACATGCTCTACATGGCCGGCGGCGGTCGCCTGACCCGCGTTCACGGCGCCTTCGTCTCCGACGAGGAAGTCGAAAAGGTCGTCGCCCATTTGAAGAAACAGGGCGCGCCGGACTATGTCCAGGAAGTCACCGAGGACGACGAGGATGGCGAGAATCCGGACTGGGCGGACGGCATGTCGATCGGCGGCAACACATCGTCCGGCGATGCGCTCTATGATCAGGCGCTCGCCATCGTCGTGCGCGACCGCAAGGCCTCGACTTCCTATATCCAGCGCCGCCTGTCGATCGGCTATAACCGCGCCGCGACCCTGATCGAGAAACTCGAAGAAGAAGGCGTCATCTCCCCCGCCAACCACGCCGGCAAGCGCGACGTGCTGCTGGGCGAAGACGCGGCCTGACAGGGTAAAGGGCGATACGTCAGTGCAGCCAGCGCCAACACCCTTTCCGAAGACCGCCACTGCTCCGTCCAAGCGCTGAAAGCCAAAAACCCATAACGACGCACTCAAACAAACTCATCTCCGTCGCCGCGCACCCTACTATGCTCTCTGGGGACGCCGGGTGAGGATGCCGGGGCAGGCGGAGACCGGCGCAATGCGCCCCGGCTCGCCCGCCGCCTCCAGCGCCTCGATGCCGCCGCGCGCGGCCGCCCGCGCCGCGTCCGTCCGTATGGAGATCGACTGGCCCCATCCCCTGCCGCATCAGGCCTACAGCGTCACCCCGCCGGGCCATGTGCCCCATTGCCGATGCCTCGATCACGAAATCGCCCAGCGCGAGGCGGGTGTGGAGACCCGCGCGCGCAGCTTTGCGCCCTGTAACGTCCCGCTCAACGCTGCCGCCATTGCCTGCCTTCCCTGAGCCCGCCTTCCCTGAGCCCGCCCGCCTGGCGTGAGGGCATTGCGGGGTGCGCGGGCAGGGGCGGCATGCTAGGCTGGAGGCCGGAAATGATACGGGGACGAAACAAATGCGTTATTTTCTGTTTTTCGCCTATTGCCTCGCGGCGATCGTCGCGATCCTCTACTACGCAATCCCGATCGGCGGCCATGTCGCCGGCGGCCTGCTCACCTCCATGGCCGGCGGCTGGGGCTATGCCATCCTCTTTGCCGTGGTGGCGCTGGTCACCTTCATCGTCGTCAGGCCGTCGGCCCCGCCGACCGTCGCGCGGTCTCTCCTCGCCACCCTGTTCACTGCGCTATGCGCTGCGGCGATGATGCTCCTCGTCCGCCCCGCCCCGCCGGGCCATCTGGCGCTGACGATCGCGCTTGCCGGGCTCACCGGGCTGATGATCGTCTTCGCCATGGCGGCGCTGGCCGGGCGCAAGGGCTGACGTGACCGGCCTCGACCGTCTGATTGACCACTACGCTCTCCAGCCGCACCCCGAAGGCGGCTGGTTCGCCGAGACCTATCGCGCCGACACCACGGTCGACACACCTAATGGCCCGCGCGCAGCCTCGACAGCGATCCTGTTCCTGCTGGCGTCGGGCAATGTCTCGCACCTGCACCGGATCGCCTCGGACGAGATCTGGCATTTCTACGAGGGCGGGCCGCTGCTGATCCACGAATTGCGCGACGGCGACGTGCACATCACCCGGCTGTCGCCGGACCATCCCCAGCATGTCGTGCCCGCCGGCACCTGGTTCGGGGCACGGCCCGCGCCTGGCGCGGACTATGCGCTCGTCGGCTGCACCGTCGCCCCCGGCTTCGATTTCGCCGATTTCGAGCTGGCGGAAAAGGGCCCGCTGCTCGCCGACGCCGGCTGGTCCCGCGCCGCGCAGGACGTGATCAAGACGATGTGCGCCAGTTGAGCTGGCCCACAAACCTGTGATGGCCCGCCACAATCTGGCCGCACCGTGCCCTTCCTTTGACCGGACCGGGCGCCTAGATTGCAGGTCAGAAGAATTGAAATGGTGAGGAGTCCCAGACCATCATGACCATATCCGCCCTTTACCCCTGCCTGAGCGTGTTTGCGCTTGCCACCGCGACACCCGCCGCCGCAGCGCCTGCAACAGCCGCCGCGACCGTCCTGGTGCAAGATGACGCGCAGGATGATCTCGAGCCGATGGCCGAGCCGCGCGACCTGACAAAGCCCCCTGAACTGGCTCCTGAACGCACCGGACAGAGCACCGGCCCTGCCACCATGACGCCCATTGATCAGGAAGGGGCAGACCTGCAGGAGCCCGAAGGCGTCGACAACGCTGTCTTCGCTGATCTCAGCGATGATGAAATCTTTGCGAAAGCCGTCGCCTATCTGCAGGGCATCGACACGATGCAGGCCCGCTTCACCCAGATCGCGCCGAGTGGCAACATCACCGAAGGCACGATGCAGCTGGCGCGTCCCGGCCGCCTGCGCTTTGAATATGACCAGCCGGTGCCGACGCTGATCGTCGCCAATCAGGGCCTCGTCTATGTCCATGACAGCGAGCTGGAGACGACCGACAGCTATCCGGTCAACAAGACGCCGCTGAAATTCCTGCTCGCCGAGCAGATCGACAGCGCCGATGCCGAACTGACGGCGGTCAATCGCCAGGCCGACACGGTCTCTCTGACGCTGGAATCGACAGACATCGAGACCGAGGGCCAGCTGGTGCTGGAATTTGCCGCGCCGGAGCTTCAGCTGGTGCGCTGGGCGGTTTACGATCCGCGCGGCGGCGTCACCGTGGTTGAACTGCATGATCCGCAAACGGGCGTGCGCATCGCCAACAACGCTTTCCGGGCGCCGGAGGCCGGTGGTTCTTTCCTGCGGGACCGCTAACATTGATATTCATGCAACAAGCAAGAAAATTTTCTATTCTGTAACTTGAATTTCTCTGGGTGATGCGTGAAAGTAACACCACGCGCAAGGTTTGAAGCAGTTCAGCGTCGCCCCCCGCTTGCAGAACTGCTTTCGCGTCGCCGGATTCCCCTCCCGGTGTTGAAGAAGCGCTACAGCGCAAATTGCGCCCGGCTCGGCCGGGCGCTTTTTTCGCTTGAAACATCCCCGTCTCCGCGCCACCTGTTAAGGTATGTCAGACATGTATCCCGACGATATCGACCTTGAACAATTGGAGCTGGAAGTCCCCGTTCTCTCCCGCCTGCGCCGTTTTGCCGACGGGCTGGAACTGATCCCGTGGTTTTCCCGCCTCGGCGAACCCCTCAGCCGCTCGACCCGCCAGATCGCCGATGACTATCTCGACCGTCTCGGTTTTCCGGGCACCGAGGTCGCCGTTCTGCCGAGCTGGGACGAGGCTGCCGCTGCGGCGGAAACCTTCGACTGGTCGAGCCCCGCCTGGGAAGCCGAGGAACTGGCGCGCGCCGACCTGACCGGCCGCGCGCTGGAAGCGATTTCCGAAGAGGCGCTGCAGCTCGGCCTGTCCGTCGTCTCCGACAAGGCTGGCCATGCGGTCAAAAGCGCGCTGCTGGATACCGCAGCCCTGTGGGACATGGTCGACGAGGACGTCCACAATCTGTCGGTCGGCTCTGCCGTGCAGTCGACCCACAACGCAGCCCTCACGCTGCTCGCCGCTGCCGTCGATCCCGAGCTTGATCCCGCCGACCATCTCTTCGCCCTGAAATTCCGCCTCTACGAACAGGGCCGCTGGCCGGTCTCGGTCATCGGCTCCAGCTTCAATATTTTCTAGAAGAGAACAAGAAGCACCAGATAGGCGGCGATCCCGGTCAGGATCCATTTCAGCAGGCTGCGATACAGCGCTTCATCGATAGTGTGCAGCACCCGCGTCCCGATGAAGCTGCCGATGAACCCGGCAAGGACGCACAGCCCGATAAAGGGCAGCCATGGCGCAAACAGGAACCCGCCAAAGCCGAAGATGAAGACCTTGACCGTATGCTGAAAGGTCATCGACACGCCTGCGGTCGCCACGATCTCCTGCCGCGTCAGCCGGTCCTTCGACAGCACGGCGGTCATGAACGGCCCGGTGGCGCCCACAAACAGCGTCAGAAAGGTCGAGATCGCCCCGGTGACGATATAGACGATGCTGCCCTTGCGCCCCTCGCCGGAAACGAAGCTGCCGATCTTCGGGCCCCACTGGGTGAACAGGATGAAGGCGGCAATGGCGAGCCGCAGGGCTTCCGCCGGCAGGGAGAACACGACCTGACTGCCGACAAGGGCCCCGGCAACCAGCCCGACCACGAACCAGCCCCAGATGCGCCAGTTGACATAGTTGAGCAGCAACACCGAGCGCCCGGCATTCGACCCGATCATGATCACCGCATGCACCGGAATGACCGCGGCAGGCGGGAAGAACGCGCTCATGATCGCGACCAGCAACAGCCCGCCGCCGATCGACGTTGCGGCGGTCATGGCCGCGCCGATCAGGCTGACGAGAATGACGATGATGGCCTGCCACAGGGTGAGGTCGCCTGGCAAAAACGTGGGCAGGAAGTCGGGCATGTCCATGGCGCTTCTCTAGATTACCCTGCGACCAAATGAAATCGCCGTGCACAGAAAAACTTCTCCCCGGCTTGATCCGGGCTGCTATGGTTCGCCCAAGCCAGCCAGGACCAGACTCATGAAACTTTTTGGATCGACCACCTCTCCTTTTGTGCGCAACTGCCTGCTGGTCGCGGCCCATCACGGGTTCGGCAATGAGCTGGAAGTGGTCCGCATCGATACGGCGGCGGAGCGCGCCCGCCTGCAGGCGATGAATCCGCTCGGCAAGATACCGGTGCTGGAGACCGATGACGGCGAGTTGATCTATGACAGCGCGGTGATCTGCGATTATCTCGACACGCTCGGCGATGGCGAGAGCCTGTTCGTAGGCGAAGAGATGGCGCCATGGCGGATCAGGACGCTCCTTGCCCTGTGCAATGGTGTGCTCGATGCCTGTGTCAGCCGCACGATGATGCGCCTGCGCACGCCGCAGGGCGAGGCGCAATCGCCCTGGTGGATGCAGCGCTGGGCAGACAATGTCGGAACCGGGGTCGGCGCCATGGCGGCCTGTCTTGATGAGATCAGGACAAACCGGACCATGGCCTCCATCGCTTTTGTCACGACCCTCGATTACCTCGACTTCCGCATGCCCGAACTCGGCTGGCGCGACGGGTATTCAGACATGGCAGTTTGGGTCGATGAGCAGCTCGCGCTCGATGTGTTCAAGGCGACGGATCCTCGGCGATAGAGGCTTCCATACCAAGCCTCTGTGGCTTTTTTTGTTCATGCGCGGTATGGCGATGGCCTGAAGAAAGACGAGAGCAATAGCCACCCAATGAAGATCACGACCTGGAACATCAATTCCGTCCGTCTGCGCATCGGCCTTGTCGAGCGCTTCCTGAAGCAAGAGCAGCCCGACATTCTTTGCCTGCAGGAGATCAAGTGCCTGAACGACCAGTTCCCGCGCAAGGCGTTCGAGAAGGCCGGCTATCCCCATATCGCCGTACACGGCCAGAAGGGCTATCATGGCGTCGCAATTGCCTCGCGCACGCCGTTCGAGGAGGAACGGGCAGACCAGTTCTGCAGCAAGGACGATTGCCGTCATATCGCGATCCGCCTGAAGGGGGATGTGCACATCCACAATTTCTATGTGCCGGCAGGCGGCGATGAACCGGACCCGGCGGTCAATGACAAGTTCGCCCACAAGCTCGATTTCATGACCGAAATGGCCGAGCGCTTTGGCGACAGTGTCGACACGAAATCGATCCTCGTCGGCGATCTCAATGTCGCGCCGCGCGAACATGATGTCTGGTCGCACAAGCAACTGCTGAAGGTGGTCTCGCACACGCCGGTCGAGGTCGAGCACATGACACGGATCATCGAGCGGACGGGCTGGATCGATGTCGCGCGCGAGCTGATCCCCGAGCCTGAGAAGCTCTACACCTGGTGGTCCTATCGTGCGAAGGACTGGCAGGCGTCGAATCGCGGCCGCCGCCTCGATCATATCTGGGTCACCCCGGCCCTGAAGAAGGCGGCCCTCGCCGGCGGGCGCGCTGCCTATGCAATCCACGAAGAGGCGCGCGGCTGGGAGAAACCTTCCGATCACGCACCTGTCTCGCTTACACTGGCGCTTTGATCCGAAGGCGGTTTTGCCAGGGCGGCAAGGTGGGAGGGTAGACAGAATGATGCGGGGGTATTTCGGCGTTGGTGCAGAGCGTATTTCCAAGGCGCGCAATCTCGGTTCGATCCTGCGCACGGCCAACGGCTTCGGCGCGAGTTTCGTTTTCACCGTGCAGATGCATCACGCCCTGCGCGATATCAACTCCGCCGATACCTCCAAGGGCGCGCAGCATCTGCCCTTCTATCCGTGGCCGAGCCTGGAGGAGATGCGGCTGCCGGTGCGCTGCACGCTGGTCGGTGTCGAGCTGACCGAGGAGGCGATCCCGCTGCCGAGCTTCCGACATCCTCTGCAGGCGGCTTATCTGTTCGGCCCGGAGAAGGGCAGCCTGTCGGATGAGGCAACGGCGCTATGCGATCATGTGGTGAAGATACCGACGCGGTTCTGCGTCAATGTCGCCGTGGCGACGGCGGTTATCCTCTATGACCGGATGATCTCGATGGGATCTTTCGAGAACAGGCCGGTCATGACAGGCGGGCCACCACCTGTCGCCCGCTGGAAGAAGCGCGCCGTTTCCGGACCGTGACGACACAAAAGAAAACGCCACCGGCTTGCGGTGGCGTCTTGCTCGTTCATGCGCGTGTCAGGCCGTGTCAGGCTTTCTTCTTCGCAGCGCGTTTCTTGGTGGCTTTCTTTGCCGGTGCCTTCTTGGCAGGAGCTTTCTTCGCCGGTGCCTTCTTGGCAGGGGCTTTCTTTGCCGGCGCTTTTTTCGCAGCGGCTTTCTTTGCCGGCGCTTTTTTCGCAGCTACCTTCTTGGTGGCTTTCTTGGCAGCGGCTTTCTTTGCCGGTGCCTTCTTCGCAGCAGCCTTTTTGGCAGGAGCCTTCTTTGCAGCAGCTTTCTTGGTAGTCTTCGCGGTTGCCTTGCGCGGCGCGCGTTTCTTCGGTGCCATTTGTTCAGCCTCTATTTTGTCCAGCGCTTCTGCATAGGTCGAAAGACCCTTCATGAACGCTGCCTGTTGAGTTTTTGGCAGGACATCGAGAGCGGCAGCTTCCGCTTTTTCGACTTTTGCCGTTGCAGATGACAGAACGCGCTTGCCAGCAGCTGTCAGTTTTACAGAGTTCGCCCGAGCATCGGCTTTCGTACGCTCGCGGGCGAGCAGGCCTTTTTTGATCAGGCGGGAAATCATGTCTGCCAGGGTGGACCGGTCGATGCCTGTCTTGCGGACCAGATCGGTCTGGCTCAGGCCTTCGTTTTCAGACACGGTGTGCAGCACCGCGAACTGACGCGGTGTCGGGCCGGATTTGCCCACTTCCTTTGCATACAGGTCGTATGCATATTGTTGAGCCCGGCGGAGCAGGTGACCGGGGGATTGTTCGAGCGAAAAATTAGCCATTGTCTTCCTCTTATCTTTCTACGGGCCGATCTTCTGTACCGGCTTTAGCCAGACGATATGGAGAAGGTCTCCCCGCTTATAACCGCCCTGGTAGTCCTTGTTTGCATCGCGCATGTTAACAAACATTTTCACGGTGTCCGGTGTCGGAGCGTTTTGCAAGATTTTTTCCACATTTTTTGACCAAAAAGGGGTAAAGCGGAATATCTGTGGCAAGACCATAACAACAACACCGACTTTTAAGGAGTAGGATATGGCCGGTCCGGACGGAAACAAACCAGATAGGATGGAGCCGGACTTTACCCGGAAAGTGCCTGACGGGGACACGGTAGAGCGCTCTGTCTGTACCCGGTGTGGCTTCATCGCCTATGACAATCCGAAGATCGTCGTCGGCTCCGTCGCGACCGCAGGGCAACGTATCCTTTTATGCCGGCGTGCGATCAATCCGCGCAAAGGCTACTGGACCTTGCCGGCAGGGTATCTCGAACACAAGGAGACAGCGGAAGACGGTGCCATGCGCGAGGCGCGCGAGGAGGCGTGTGCAACACTGACGATCCATCAACTGCTCGCGACCTATTCGATCATGCATATATCCCAGGTGCAGCTTATGTTTCGGGCAACCCTGGAAAATCCGGAAACGATCGCGCCGGGCCCGGAGAGCGAAGAGGTGGGGCTGTTCGAATGGGATGATATCCCGTGGGACGAACTCGCATTCCCCAGCGTCGCCTGGGCGCTGCGCCACTATCATCAGGTAAAGGACAGGGATGCATTCCCGCCCTTCACCAATCCAGTTGAGGGCCTTTAGGCGCCGGGCTTGTTACGACTCGCATCGTCGTTCGCGGTGGTCCGTTCTTCAGCCGCATCGGTTCTGTTGTCCGTGTTGACGAAAGCTGCCGTATCGTCCGGGCCGTCCACGATCTTTGCACCGTCGCCCTTGCCGCCTTTGCCGCCATCTTCCATGTGCTTGGCGATGAACGGGCCTTGCGTGATGATGAAGAGAATATAGGCTGCAGTGAATCCGAAGATCTTGATATTGACCCATGTACCCTCGCCGGCACATTCCGCGTCGGGTACGCAGCCGGCGGTCAATGTCCGCCACGCGACTTCATTGGCGATTGCCATGACGAGGAAAGCGGCGGCAAACCGCCATGTCAGCGTGTACCAGGCCTTGTCCGGCATACGGAACGCATCGTCGAAGATCAGTTTGAGGAAATTGCGGCCGGTCAACAGGCCACCGGTCAGCACGAGGGCAAACAGGACATAGATCACCGTCGGCTTCATGTAGAACAGCGTCTTGTTGCCCGACAGAAGCGTCAGCCCGCCAAGGCCGATAGCGATGACGCCGTTGACGAGCAGCATGGGGGCGATGCGCCGTTCAATGATCAATGATGCGATGAATGCAACGATATAGGCCGGCAGAAAAAGGATCAGCGCAAGATAAAGCTCGTTGCCGTCTTCGGTGAAGAATCCGGTCGAGAGCATGTTGTTGACGACGGGTCCGACCCTGTCCGGCAGGAAATAGCCAATGAAGAACAGTGCCAGCGGTCCGAAGTCGACCGCCGCCTTTTGCCAGCCGGATAGTTTGCGCCCTTTGGTGCCTGTGCTCATCTTTGTCTGTCCCTGCCCGTTTGTGGTGACTATTGATCTGTGGTGATGCCCGCCAATGCGCGCGCGAACCTGCGTGCCTCGAAAGGCTGCAGGTCTTCGACGCTTTCGCCAACCCCGATATAATGGATCGGAATGTCGAACTTGTCGGCAAGCGCGACCAGCACGCCGCCGCGCGCGGTGCCGTCGAGCTTTGTCATGATGAGACCGGTGATGTTCGCCGTCTGCGAAAAGGCCTCTGCCTGACTCAGCGCGTTCTGGCCGACCGTCGCATCGAGGACCAGGATCGCATCATGAGGCGCGGTCTCGTCCAGCTTCTTGATCACACGGACGATCTTGGCAAGCTCGTCCATCAACTCGCGACGGTTCTGCAGGCGGCCTGCGGTGTCGATCATCAAGACGTCGATGTTCTTTTCTTTCGCTTCCTTCAGCGCATCGAATGCAAGCCCGGCGGCATCGGACCCGACCGGGCGGGTAATAACGGGCGCGCCGGTGCGCTCGCCCCAGACCTGAAGCTGCTCGATCGCCGCGGCGCGGAACGTATCGCCCGCCGCCAGCATAACCGATTTTCCGTCATCAGCGAATTTCCTGGCAAGCTTGCCGATGGTGGTTGTCTTGCCCGCGCCATTGACGCCGGTCATCAGGATCACATGGGGCGCATTGCCCGCCTTGACCTCAAGCGGCCGCTGCAGCGGTTCCAGCGTTCTTGCGACTTCGCTCGCCAGCACGTCGCGCACCTCTTCGGGCGAAACATTCTTGTCATACCGCCCCTCTGACAGCGCCTTGATGATACGGGTCGTGGCCGGCAGGCCAAGGTCAGCGGAAATCAGCAGGTCTTCCAGTTCTTCCAGCGTTTCATCGTCCAGCTTGCGCTTGGTGAAGATCGCGCTGACACCGCCGCTTAGTTTTTCGGACGATTTCGACATGCCGTCGCGCAGGCGCGAGAAAAACCCGGGCTTCTTCGCAGATGTCGGTGTCGGCTGCGCGGACCGCGGTGCGGGCGTGTCCGGAACATCGGGTTCCGGATAATCGATGACCGGGCTTCGGGGCTCTGCTTCCGGCGCTGGCAGATCATCAGCAATGCCGTCGACCGGTTCGGGCATGTCGGATATGGAGGCTGGCTGTTCCTCTGCCACCGTGTCCCCAGGCGCAGTCCGTCGTTCCTTTATCTCCGGCGCGACGTCACCCTCGGTTTCCGTAACCGGAACATCGTTCAGGTGGCGCGCCTCGACATCGGGTACGGCCGGGCCGGTGTCGGCGACGGGCATCGCGTTTTCGTCGTCGATCTCGAGATAGCCGTCCACATTTGCATTCGGGGCGAGGTTGTCCGCGTCCTCGCGCTGTACCGGCACAGCGGCCTCTGCTTCCAGACCCTCACGCAGGGTGACCGCCGCTCCAGCCTCGCTGTCCTCGACAGCGGTGGCGGCGGCTTTTTCCTTGTCGTCGTCCGGGCGTTCCGCATCGACATCATGGGCGTCGCGATCGGTGACACCCTGGCGTCCCTCACTCGTCTTTTGGCCGCTCTTGACCTCATCATCGGCAGCATCGCGTGCGCCGAACAGTCGGCTGAAGAATCCCTTTTTCTCGCTCATCCGTTTGTCCGTTCTCTTTGCCTTCTACAGCGTCGCGACCAATGCGCGCCCGTCATGCCCGGTGATGATGACATCAATTATATGTCCCGCCGCGCGCAGATGGCCATTGCCGCCCGCCTCGAAGCGGACTTCGGTAAAGTCGGCGAGCCTTGCATGGCCGGTGCCGTCCTTGCCGGCTTTCTCCGTCAAGACACTCATCCTGTTGCCAACAAATCCGGCGAGATGACGTTCCAGCGCGGCGTCCCCGGCTGCACGCAAGCGCGCGGCGCGGTCCTTGATGATGGCGCCATCGAGCTGTGGCATGCGCGCGGCCGGTGTGCCCTTGCGCGCCGAATAGGGAAAGACATGCAGGAAGGTCAGCGCGCACTCCTCGACCAGCTTCAGCGAGTTCTCGAACATCTCGTCCGTCTCCGTCGGGAAGCCGGCGATGATGTCGGCACCGAAGGTCACTTCCGGCCGGCGCTCCTTGATGCCGGCACAGAAGGCGATTGCCTGTTCGCGCGTATGGCGGCGCTTCATCCGTTTCAAGATCATGTTGTCGCCGGCCTGCAGCGACAGATGCAGATATGGCGCGATACGCAGCTCGCTGACCAGCAGCTCGAACAGATGCCCGTCGATCTCAGCCCCGTCGATGGATGACAGGCGCAGGCGCGGCAGCTCCGGGACCTCTTTCAGAATGCGCGAGACGAGCATTCCCAGCGTCGGCATGCCCGGCAGGTCGGGACCGTAGGACGTGACATCGACACCGGTCAGCACGACCTCCTTCACGCCCTGCGCGGTGATGGCGCGGCACTCGGCGACGACATCGGCAATCGGCACGGAGCGGGAATTGCCGCGGCCATAGGGGATGATGCAGAAGGTGCAGCGGTGGTCGCAGCCATTCTGGATCTGCACATAGGCGCGGGCGCGTTCGACCCTGGGCAGCGGCGTTGCCGTCTCGGTCGTTGTTTCCTGCATGATGTCGCCGACGACCGCCGCGTTCCCGGCGGATACGGACTGCCATGCCGTTGCCGTCAGCTTGTCGGCATTGCCGATCACGGCATCCACCTCGGGCAGGCTGGAGAAGCCGTCAGGGTCGATTTGCGCGGCGCAGCCGGTCACCACGATGCGGGCACCGGGCGCCCGCTTGCGCGCCTTGCGGACGGCCTGCCGCGCCTGTCTCACTGCCTCGTTCGTCACCGCGCAGGTATTGATGATGATCGTATCCGACAGACCGGTGCTCTTTGCCAGTTCAGCCATCTTCTCGGACTCATAGGCATTGAGCCGGCAGCCGAGGGTGACGACCTCGGTCTTCCTGCCGGTCACTGGCGCAAGGGGGGATCCGATAGAGGGCGCGGCGGTTTCTGTCATGTCAGGGTACATGAGGCATGAACCGGTCCGTTGCAAGCGTGGGGCCGGCCTGAGACCCCTCCGGCTGTTCAGCCCGTCGCCGAGGCCTATGTCGATAACACAGACAGAACTGGAGATGCCATGAAGCACCGCGTGACCCTCCTGCTCATCCTCGCGATGACCGCTGCGTGCGAACAGCCGCCGGCAAACCCGCTCGACAGCGGCGACACCGCGCCGATCGATATCGCCCGGGACCTGCAAGGCGCCTTCATTGCCAATGCCCGCTTCACGGCGGTCAACGGGACCGACACGGAGTTTTCCGCGCGCATGAGCGGACGGATGAAGGATGACACCCTGATCTATGTGGAGGACTTCACCTATGAAGACGGGCGTGAGGAGCGCCAGACCTGGCACCTGACGAAACTCACCGACGGCACATGGCTCGGGTCGCGCGAGAATGTCATCGGCGAGGCGCGGGGCTGGCAGGACGGACCGGCGTTCCGCCTGTCCTATACTGGCCACCTGCAGGGCAGCGAGGAGGGAGAGGGCATGACGGCCTCGTTCGAGCATGTCATCGTCAAGCGCCGGGACGGCGTCATCGTGAATGTCGTCTCCGTCGGCAAGTACGGCATCGGGATCGGCAAGGCAGTCATGACCATCGTGCCGGTCGACGACACTGCATCGGCGGACTAGCGTTCGGAATTCGGGGCGCGGAGTCACATCTCACCGCAGGCGCTGTGCGCGCCGTGCTGCCGCCCTATCTCTTTTGTCAGCAATCCTGATGGGGGGAAACCATGTCCGCTTTTCGCATCCTTGCAGCAATGGCCTTGGCAACAGTAGCGACGACCGCCTGTGCTGGCCGCCCGGCCGTGCCGTTGGATAAGGCCGCGATCCAGCCATTCGTGGTCGAGCGCGATCTCGCGGGCAAGACGGTGGGGGAAGGGTCCTTCTCCGCCATCAACGGCACCAACCGCTCCTTCACGGCCTATCTGGACGGCTCATGGGATGGCGACACGCTGACACTGGTCGAGGATTTCGAATATGATGACGGCGAGATCGACAAGAAGATATGGCGTCTGACGAAGCTTGAGAATGGCGAGTATTCCGGCACGCGCGAAGATGTGGTCGGCACGGCCCGCGGTTTTATGGATGGCGACGCCTTCCGGCTGGAGTATACGGTCGTCCTGCCGAGCGAGGATGGCGGCAAAGGAATGACGGTGAAATTCCGTGATGTGCTGGTCAGGCAATCTGATGGTGTCATCATCAACGAGGCGACGGTCGGCAAATGGGGCTTCCGGGTCGGCAAGGTCGACCTGACCATCACGCCGGTTACGGAGTAATCCGCTACTCGAGTATGCCGTCGTATTCGAAGGCGACAGGGCCGGCCATCATCACGTGGTTGTCGCTCTCGCGCCACTCGATAGCGAGCGTGCCGCCATCGAGAACGACGCTTGCCTTGCGTGCCGTCAGACGGCGGCGGTGAGCGGCGACGAGGGCGGCACAGGCGGCGGTGCCGCAGGCCTGCGTAATGCCGGCGCCACGTTCCCATACCCGCAGGCGGATCTCGTATTTCGATTTGACCTGGGCCACGGAAACATTGGCCCGTTCGGGAAACATCGGATGGTTCTCGATCATTGGCCCGAAGCGGTCGAGCGCCTGGGCATCGGCATCCTCGACGAAGAAGATACAATGCGGATTGCCCATATTGACGGCTGACGGTCCCCACAGCACCGGCTTGTCGATCGGCCCCAGCTTGATATCGACAAAGCGCGTGTCCTGCGTCTCTTCTGCGAGCGGAATTTCTTCCCACTTCAGGCGCGGTTCGCCCATGTCGACAACGACGCGGTTGGTGCCGACCCGCTCGGCACTGATCGGTCCGGACGGCGTCATGAAGGCGACGGCGTCCTCGCCGCTTTCATCCATCAGGATCTGCCCGACGCAGCGGGTGGCATTGCCACAGGCACCGACCGCGCTGCCATCGGCATTCCAGATACCCATGAAGGGTTCGCCTGCGCGCTCCTCGATCGTGATGATCTGGTCGCAGCCATAGGGGCCAGCACGGTCGCCGAGATAGCGGGCAGCCTCCTCCGTCACCTTCATGCCCCTGTGGGCGCGCAGGTCGATGATGACGAAATCATTGCCGAGGCCGTTCATCTTGCGGAAGGCGAGACCGGCAAGGTCGCCAAGAGGAGAGGGCGTATCCATGGCCTTGCGATGCCACAAAAACCCGATGGCGCCAACTGGCAATCGAGGATGCGGTTCACGACGCGTAGAGCCAGACGGTGCATTGCCCGCCGGCCAAGGCAAGGCCAAGCCCGGTCAGGGCCATGCGCGCCGGTACGACCGGGATAAACGGAATATTCGCCGCCAGCATCGCGCCGAAGAAGACGAGGGGCGACACCGGCAAGGAAAAGTTCGCCGCGATGGCGGGCGCGAGGATCAGGCTGATGATGACAAAGCCCGCATGCCTGGCGCTTGCCTGACCCCACGCCGTGACCAATCGGACGACCGGCAAAGGCGCAATAAACACCGTCCACACGATCGCGCCCGCCGCCGCCGTCTGGAAATGTCCGCCATAGCGCGAGAGCCAGAGGTCGGCGCCCGGCAGGGGCTGCCGCGCGGCAAACCAGTCGCGGGCATGAAAGATCGCATCCGTCCGGTCGAGCGCCCCGAGAAAATCGAGATAGGCGGCAGACAATACGGCGAGAATGACCGGCATCAGCAGGACGACAAGAAAGCCGAATGTGTGCCGGTGCAGATGCCTGCGCGGCATGATGATCACCAGTCCCGATATGAGGAAGGGCATGAAGAGAATGCTGTAGACGCTCGACAGATAGAGCGCCGCGAGGCTGGCACCGGAGAGCACGCTTGCCTGCTGCAGGCCGGTACGCGGCAAGAGCCCCGTCGCCATGAACACCAGCGCCAGCCCGGCAGCCAGAAGCAGCGCTTGCGAATCAGCGAAGAGCGCGATGATCAGCGGATTGGTCAGCAGAAGGAGCGCCACGACGGCCTGTACCGCCCACTGGTGCCATGCGGCGCGCTGTCCGAACCGGGCCGTCATGATTTCTCCGTCACCGGCATGGCGCACGCGCCGCTCGTCGGCTCGTGTGTTCCGGACATTTCCCCGCCTGTCCCATGGGTGGTCTTTTCCCAATAGAAGGGCTTGATGATCAGCTGCCAGACCGCCTTGTAACCGGCGGCAGACAGCATCAGCCAATAGACAGGCAACAGGACGACACAGGCGCAATGGTCGAACCAGCGCCGCCGCAACGGGGCGATCAGCGTCAGATAGGCCATGAATGCATTGCCGCCGAGAAGGGTGAAGACTGACAATTCAAGCAGCGGCGGTGGATAGATCGCAGCGAGCCAGTCGCCGTGACCGGACAGCCACACAGCGTAGAGAACCCAGAACACCGGATTGACGACGGCAGAGATCAGGACCCCGCCCATGACGAGATGAAGCGTCACGAACCGGGTCAGCCCCGCTTTCGAGAAAAGCGGTGGCTTGGTAAAGTGAGGGTTCGTCCGTGTGTGGACCAGCCATGTCTGGAAATATCCTTTCAGCCAGCGCGAGCGTTGCCGGACCCATGCGCCGGGCGCGCTGACCGCTTCTTCGAAAGTCGTCGAGTTGATGATGCCGACATGATAGCCCGCCGCAGCGAGGCGCAGGCCGAGATCGGCGTCCTCGGTCACATTATAGCCATCCCAGCCGCCGATATCCTGCAGCGTGCGTGTACGGAAAAAATTCGACGTACCCCCCAGCGGGATCGGCGCACCGATGCGGGCAAGGGAAGGCAGCACGATATCGAACAGCAGCGCATACTCCATGGAGAAGAGCTGTGTCAGCCAGTTCTTGCGGCGATTATAATAGTTCAGCCGCGCCTGGACGCAGGCAAGGCGATCATCGCCAGCGCGAAACGCCATGACAGCCTTTTTCAGCTGATCGGATTCGGGACGGTCCTCGGCGTCATAAATGACGGTGAACTCGCCAAGCGCGGTCCATAGCCCGTAATTGCAGGCCTTCGGTTTTGTCCTCGGCAGGTTATCGGGCACATGGACGAGGTCGAAACAGGGAGCGTTGCACAGCTTTTCAGCCAGCGCCTTGGTCTCTGGATCGTCCTCTTCGAGCAGGATCTTGATGTCAAGCCTGTCGGGCGGATAGTCGAGGCCGAGCAGCGCCTTGACCAGATGGGGCAATGTGGCGGCTTCCCTGTAGAGGGGAATAAGAATGGTCACGACCGGCCAGTTTTCCGGCGCAGCCCGTGCGGGCTTCCTTGGCGGTGGTTTCAGATTGGACGCCAGCATCCAGCCGCGCAGCGCGAGACCGGCGCAGCAATAAAGGACGAACAGGCCGTTTATCACGGTCAGCGTGCTGATCGGGACCAAGGCGACGGACGCGATGAAGACCGCTGCCAGGACAAGGGCCATGGTCTTCTGTTGGCGCGACAGGCGGTGGCTGGCGCTCAGCATCGGCATTTCACTGCGCAGCTTTTCACGTGCCGCCCAGTCCAGAAACCCGGCATTGTCACGCCTGATGGCTGCCGTGTCCGCGTGGGTGGCGCGGGCAAGGCGGGCCTGCAAACCGGCGGCCTGCGCGGTGCGGTCCTCGAGAGAACTCATCGTCCGTGCCGTCTCCGCCAAAACCGGATACGGGCCACTGTCCAGTATGCCACGGGCATGGCGACCAGCATGGCCAGGATCAGGAGCGACGGCAGGCGCACGCCCGAGATCGCGTCACCAGGGTCCAGCCACTGAATCGCCAAGCCAAGGCTGGCCTCGAAACTGGCATTCGGGCGTGTCGTCGCCGGCGGACTTGTCAGCGAGGACAAGACCAGCAGGCAGAAAAGACCTGTTGCGACAAGGTGAAGGCTATGGCGCATCAGAACCTGCTCCATATGCCGAAAAAGGCGGCGGTGCCGGTCGCCGTATTCCGGCCTTCGACATCAGACCGCACGCCGATTTCATAGGTCGTTTGACCCTTCGGCGTCCAGGCGATCACAGGCTCGAGGCGATAGATGTCGTAATCGGAAAGAGGTCGGTTGCCATCGGTCAGGCTGGTCGTGTTGAGCGATTTAACCATGAGCATCCAGTGCTCGTCCGGTTTCCAGCCGATCACCAGTTCGGTGTTCAGCCGTTCCGGATCGAGCCCCAGCGAGGTCCGGTATCCCGCCTTCGCCGACACAAACACGGGCCCGATATCGCGGCCATAATGGAGCGCCGCCTCCAGTCCCGCATCCTGCTCGACCAGTTCGCCTGTGCCCGCTGCCAGCACCCGGCTGATATTGGTTTCGGCACTGTAGAGAAGGCTGCCCGAGACAACCGACGTCCCGGTCCGGTGAAACCGCGCCTGAAGGAAGGCTTCGGCGGTGGCGATGCCGGAGGAGGCGCCAGCGAATTCACCGTCATTGACCTGGTCGGCATAGAACAGCGTCCCGCCCAGCATCAGAACGTCGCTCAGGCCAGCCTCCAGATAGAGGCTGGTAGCAATCTGCTCGTAGTGGGAGGCGCGGTGGTTTCCCCTGAAATACTCGCCGCGATTGATGAGAAGGACTTCGCCCGACGGCCGGGTCCAGGCCGAGGCAGAGGCAAGGCACGGATACGCTGCCAGCATTGCGGCAAGCGTGACCAGTCCGAATTGTCTGAAACAAGCCCCCCAGCTCACTCCCGTCCCCCTTGCAACCCACGGTTATGGTCACGCAACGGTGCGGGCAATCAGCAATGTATCTACCTTAGGTAGATAAAGCTGGAAATGCAACCTCGAATCAGCTAGCCGGTCAGCGGCATTCGCGCGAGGCGCGTTCCAGCGCATCGGAAACGCCGATCAGCGAGAACGTATAGTTGGTTGCCGTCCCGCGCTCGGATACGGCAGAAATACGCATGTCCGAGCCACGCCGCATGGCGGCGATGAGACGTTCTTCGTCGCTCGTGTCGTCGATGAAGCCTTCGGTTTCGGAAATGAACATATCCCATTTGTCAGAGCCGATCCGGATGGTCGGTTCCGGCGCGTCGCGCAGGGCATAGCCGGTCATCAGGCTCGGCTGGTTTTTCGCGACACCGGATTTCCAGGTCGAGACGAGGAAGAAGACGTTGCCGTGGTTGACCGCGCTCGGCAGTTTTTCCGTCGGCTCGGTCACGACATAGCAGACCGTGTCGCCGTTCAGATCCTGCCTGTATACGACCCAGTCACGGTAATTGGCGATCGTCTGGGGCGCGGCCATTGCGGGCAGGGCGATAAGGCTTGAGATAAGCGAAAACAGAAAAATCAGGCCAGTCTTCTTCATGTAGTCCTTCCCGTAGTGTCTTTCCCGGCAATCACTTGCAAGAGTGGTAGCGCAACCCTGTTCTACATCAATCCCGCGCAAAAATGACCCAGTAAGTGGACCATGTCATGTGCGCCTTGTCCATTTAAAGCTATTCCATGTTCTGACGTATGGCGAGGCCAGCCAGAAGCGGGCACAGGGCCACAGCCTGAAGGCTGAAAGCGGCAAGAAAAAGACCGGCGGACAGTGCGTCCTCTGCGGCGCCGGCGAGACGCGTGCCAAAGATCAGCGCCGGTGCAAAGAACGGCAGGGCGAGAAAGATGACGAGGCCGGTACCGCGTTTCACAACCCCGGCAATGGCGGCGAGCGTCGCACCCAGCATAGCGAGGGCCGGGGTGCCGATCAGGAGCGAAACAGCAATGGCCAGGGCAGCATCGCCTGTGCCGGAAAGAAGATAGGACACGGGCAGGCTCGCGATCACGACCGGCAGGCAGACAACCAGCCAGTAGACGCTCATGGTCGACAGCGCGATCGCCCAGCTCGGCAGGCCGGACAGGCGCAGCACCGCCATGCGGCCCGAGGCGATGTCCTCCTGGAACAACCCCTCGAGCCCGACCAGCACCGATATCGCCGCGATCAGCCAGACATAGCCGGGCGCGATCCGGGCCAGCAATTCCGGGTCCGGGCCGAGTGAGAAGGGCGCGAGGACGCCGGCCAGCACGAAAAAGCCGAAAGCGACATAAGGCGAAGGCCCGCCGGCACGCAGGCGCAACTCGTCCTGTATCAAGGCGCGCATCTTGTTCATGCGGCATCCGCCTGTTGGAGCGACAGCGCGATGACGTTCTCGATCGGGAACAGTCCGTGTGAAGAGGAGATGATCATGCCGCCCCCTGCGCGGTGGTTCACGCACAGGCCAACCAGCATGTCGCGCCCGGCGGCATCGAGCGCGGTAACCGGTTCATCGAGGAGCCAGATCGCCCGTGGTGCGACCAGCAGCCGGGCGATGGCAAGGCGCTGTTGCTGGCCCGCCGACATCTTCCATACGGGGCCATTCAGCAGCCCGACAGCCTGCAGTGCTGTATCAGGGGTCAGCCCTGCGTCGCTTTCGCCGGGGTTGAGGAGATCGCGCCAGAAGAAGAGGCTCGTCAACCCATCAGCGCGCCGGTTCAAGCCCGTCTCGTGCCCCAGATAATGGATATGGGCAGCGATCGCGTCCTGCCGGTCGCGCGGTCCGGCGCCGTCGCCAAAGGCAATGGTGCCAGAAAAGCGGGCAAAGCCTGCAATCGCGCGCAACAGGCTGGTCTTGCCGGACCCGTTCGGCCCTGTCAGCATCAGTGCATCACCGGGCTCGAGGCCAACACTGACCCCTGCGACAACATCCATGCCGCCGCGCGCGACGCTCACATTATCGAGAGAGAGGGTGACGGTATGGTTCAATGACATAGGTCTTCTATAGAACGCGCTGTAAGGGCGCCACAAGAGACGCTGTGTGGCAGGCTCTTAACCAAGTGCCGGCAGCCCGGATGAGTGGAACCCGCGGGCTTCCAGTGTGTTATGACAGTGCAGGAAATCTGAAAGGACTGAACAATGGTCGAAGTATCAAAAGAAGAGGGACGCCAGGGCGAAACCCGCAACGAGATGCGCTGGGTACTGCTGATTTCGACGATCCTCGCTGTGCTGGTACTGGGCGCTTTCCTGTTCTTTAATACAGGTGGCGACACAGATACAGCTCAGCAGCCCACAGGATCTGCCGCAACAGCGATTTCATCCAGCTTCATAACCTGACGCGCTGACCCCCTTAACACGATCGGGCGCATGGCGCTGTTCCAGCGAACAGGCCGCAATGCGCATGACGCAAACGCAATGAAGAGGTATCATCATGGCAAACGCCGCATTTGACGCAAGAAGTGAAGAGCTGCCGGTAGACTCCGGTATAGACCGCGATCAGCGCAAGATCCTGGCCAAGAAACTCGGTCATGCCCTCGCCAGCAGCTATGTGCTCTATCACAAGACCCACGCCTATCACTGGAACGTAACGGGTCCCCTGTTCTATTCGATCCACAAGCTGACCGACGAGCAATATACCAATCTCGCCGACGCCATCGACGAAATCGCCGAACGCATTCGTGCGCTGGGTTTCCTGACGCCGGTCGGGTTCGAAAAATATTCCAAGGACAGCGTTGTTGAAGGCGTGTCGTCCATCCCCGACGCCGCTCACATGGTCCATGAGCTGGCCAGCGACCACCACAAGATTTCGGCCCAGATGCGCAAAATCGCCGAAGCCGCCGAAGAAGCCGAAGACGTCTACACGGCCGATCTCCTAACAGCACGTATCGGTTTCCACGAGGAAGCCGCCTGGATGCTGAATTCCCTCATTGTTGAAAACAAGGACGGTCTTCTGCACGCGGACGACTGATTCCGGGTCCAGCTTCGCCGCCGAGACTGATAAAGCCCTGCATGACCAGTGCAGGGCTTTTGTTTATGAAATTGAATAGCGATCCTTCCCGGATTTCATCTAAAGTCGGGGGTGTTAAACCCTGGCAGGTGGATGATGAAAAACATGGACGCGAAGCGGCATTGCGAGAATTGCCAATCCCTGTTGCATGGCCGTTATTGCAGCCGATGCGGGCAGGATTGCACATCACCCATCAAGCCGGTGCGCCAGGCTTTGATCGACGCCGTCGCGGATATCCTCTCGTTCGACTCCCGGATCCTGAAAAGCCTCAAAGTGCTGTGCCAGCCGGGCCGGTTACCGGCGCGTTATGTCGGTGGGGAGCGGGTCGGCCACGTTCCGCCTTTCCGAATGGCGTTGAGCGTCAGCCTCGTCCTGTTTCTCGTCGTGACCCTGGTCCTGCCCGACTATGGCGAGCCGACAGCACAGTCCGGCCTTGCCGCCGATCTCAGCTTCGTCGCCCGCGAGCATGCCTTGGCCCTGGTGCTCGCCCAATTGCTCACCCTGCCGCCGCTGGCGCTGCTGCTAGGGCTGCTGTACCGGCGCCGTCACCTGCTGTTCCTCGCCCATCTCGGCTTTACATTTTACTATCACGCCGCTTTCAATTTCGTGTTGATCGGGCTCTTCGCGGCCTCTCCTGTTCTACCCACTGAAACACTCGGATATCTGACGTTGAGTGCGCTGTTTGTAGTACTCGGCCCATACCTCTTCTTTGCCCTGAAGGCCTTCTACCGGGCAGGATTTGTGCATACCCTGCTGTCGTGGCCACTGCTCGCCCTGTCCCATCTTGCCCTGATGGTTCTTTCCTTCCTCGCTGTCGTCGGCATCTTCGCATGGATACCTGCGTGGTAGTGGTCCATCAGAAAAGCCGCCTGCATTGCTGCAGGCGGCTCAATCGCAAAAATATGGGTGGGGCAGTATTCGATGAACTCGATCAGCCGCGATTGTGCATCATCACATTCTCGAAATGCGGCGGCTCGTTGTCGGCAGACCGATGCTTTTTCAACAGTCGCTCCACTTCCGACTTCAATTCCCTGTCCTCGTAGAATTTCTCTCGATAGCGATGGAGGCCAAGATTGGTGCGAAACAGCTCAACGGCCCGTTCGAGGGTCAGGTGCCGATCCGCCAGAAAGCGCTCGACGGCGCGCCGTCTCGGTTTGGACAGTTCACCGTCGAGGTAAGCGTGTAAGTCTTGTTCGCGTATGAGGTAATGCGGCTGTGTCATACCCCCCTTACACGACAGCGGCCAGGGAAGTTCCTTCTGCGACACCTTCGTCATCCATCAGCTCGACCAGTTTGGCGCGGGCGCGGGACAGGCGGGAGCGAACAGTACCGACCGGAATCTCAAGAACGGCGGCGGCTTCGTCATATTTCAGGCCCTCGATGACGACCAGCGACAGGATCACCTTGTCGTTCAGCGGAAGCTTGGAAAAGTTCTCGACTACGTCCTGAAAGTGCATTTTGTCCTCCTGAAGGGCTTTGGCGGAAAATTTGGACTCGGGGGTATTTTCGATATCGACTTGCGTACCGCGGCTCTTTTCCTTGCGGATCTGGTTGAGAAAGACGCGGCGGCAGATGGTGAACATCCATGAGCGCAGGTTCTGGCCATCGAACAGATGGGCTTTGTTCAGGGCGCGCTCTACACAATCCTGTACCAGGTCGTCGGCGCGGTCGGCGTTGCGGGTCAGTTTAAGCGCGAACCGATTCAGCGCCGGCAGACATTCCTGAAGCTCTGCTGAAGTAATGGTCGTCACAATCAACTCTCCTGTGTTCGTTGCTGATGACGAAATTACGCGGGCTCAGAAAAAATGCAAACAAAAACATATACTTAGCATGAGTGGGTGCCTCATTATGAGGGGCGTGACGAGGACTGTCAGGGCCCTCGGGCCACTCATGATGAGGGGGTCACTCATCATGAGTGAGTGGAGTTGTTTTTGGTCATTTTCGAGTTCCGTTAACACGCTGAAAAACCGGTGAAAATTTCCGGGCAACTAACCTGGGTTAAAGGATCGTTCATGGAACCGGCCGCGGGTCAGGCCGTCACGGAATCGCGGATTCGCCGCTTCCAGCCTTTCACCGGCCACGAAACGGGACAGAATTTTTTTCGAAAAATTCGCTTGCAGCGCCAATTTTTCGGGCTCTGGCGACGCGCCGCTCAAAGAAAAAGGCCCTGCCGGGTGAGGGCAGGGCCTTCGGGATGCTCAAGGCGGTACGCGCCTCGAGCCTCGGGGGAGAGGGAAACCGGCTCCTGATCAGCTTAGCGCGTCTTCACCGTCGATCACTGCGGCGGCTGCCGCAACCACGGAGGCGATGCGGGCGGCAGTCTGGACCATCTCGGTGGACATGCCGGCCTTGCGCACGACGGCCTCATGGGCGTCAATGCACATGCCGCAGCCATTAATGGCCGATACGGCGAGCGACCAGAGCTCAAAATCGGCCTTGTCGACACCCGGATTGCCGAGGACGTTCATCCGCAGCTTCGCCGGCAGTGTCTTGTAGGTCGGGTCCTTGGTCAGATGCAGGAAGCGGTAATAGACATTGTTCATGCCCATGATCGCCGCGGCGGATTTCGCCGCCTCGATCGCTTCCGGCGACATCTTGTCTGCAATTTCTTCGTTGATCGCGCGGATCACGTGACCATTGCCAGTGGCCAGGGCGGACGCGAAGAAGCAGCCATATTTCTGTTGATCGTTGAGAATGGTTTCGTTCGCCAGGCTGCCGAGATTGAGGCGGATATCCTTGGCGTAGTCGGGAATTCGGCCGCGCAGGGCTTCAATAGACATCGAGCAGGTCTCCTGTGTGAAAAGGGATTGCGTGAGCGGTGAGGAAGAGAGTGGAAAGTACCGGCTCGCCATTTGGGCAGGGGAGAGGGGCGAGCCGGTACTTCCTATACTTGGTTGCCAGAAAGGGCAGGAACGGCAACCAAAACTTCATCAGCGCTACAGTGTGTCCCCGCCAACAGGGCGGTTGCAGGGACAGAGCTCATCTGTCTGAAGTGCGTCGATAACACGGAGCGTATCCTGCGGGTTCCGGCCAACGTTCAAATTATTCACGTAAACGTGCTGGATGACGTTATGCGGGTCGACGACGAAGGTCGCGCGCAGGGCAACGCCTTCATTCGAGCGGATCCCGAGACCGTCGACAAGGGCACCGGTCGTGTCGGCAAATTGCCAGGCCGGGTGCTTGTTGAGGTCGGCGTGATCGCGGCGCCATGCGAGTTTGACGAACTCGTTATCGGTCGAGCCGCCCATGACGATGGCATCGCGGTCAGCGAACTCGCTGGCCAGTTTGCCGAACTCGGCAATCTCGGTCGGGCAGACGAACGTGAAATCCTTCGGGTAGAAATAGATGACTTTCCATTTGCCCTCGAAGGAATCCTGGGTGAGGTCCTCGAATGCGGACTCACCGTTTTCCTCGATATCGTTGAAGCCCGGCTTTACGCCAATGACTTTGAACTCAGGCAGTTTATCGCCAACACCTAGCATTGAAATCTCCTTGCAGGTTGGTGTGAACTTGAAATTTCTGTTTGAAACAACGAGGTCCCCCGCTGTCAGGCCCTATATGGCGCAGCGCAGCATGTTTAATCAAATAGATTATACATCTTGATCATATCGATTAACTTGATAGTGTGCAGGTCATCATGAAAGCATTGCCAACGCTCCGCCAATTGCAGTTTTTTGTCGCCCTTGCGCGCCGGGAATCGTTTTCCCGCGCCGCCGAAGACTGTCTCGTGTCCCAGTCGACCCTGTCGTCGGCGATCAAGGAACTGGAGACGGTGCTCGATGCGACCCTGGTCGATCGCACCAGCCGGTCCTTCTCGCTGACGCCCGTCGGGGAAATGCTCCTGCGCCAGGCAGAGGAGCTGATCGCTCTTGCGGAAGACATGGTCCGATCGGCCAGCCGGCCGGAGCCGCTGACCGGGGTGATGAAGCTTGGCGTGATCCCGACGATCGGGCCGTTCATCCTGCCCGACGCGATGCCCCTGTTCGAAAAGGGCTATCCGGCGCTGTCTCTGTATCTGCGCGAGGATCTGACCGCGAGCCTGATCGAGCGGCTGCGGGCCGGGCTGATCGATGTCGCCCTCATCGCCTTTCCCTACGAGGCCGACGGGCTCGACACGATGGATATTGCGGAGGACCCGTTCTGGTTCGTGTGCGCGCCTTCGCACCGCCTCGCGGGGCGCAAGCGGATCGGCGTTGACGACCTTGCCGGGGAAGACCTGCTGCTGCTCGAGGACGGCCACTGCCTGCGCGATCATGCCCTGTCGGCGTGCCAGTTGCAGATGCGCGAAACCGCAAACACCTTTGGCGCGACCAGCCTGTTTACGTTGACGCAGATGACCCGGTCAGGCCTTGGCGCGACGCTATTGCCGGAAATGGCGATCCGTCAGGGGCTGGCAAAGGCATCGAACCTGATCGCGATCCCCTTCGCCGGAAAGGCGGATGAAGTGCCGGCCCGCCAGATCGGCCTTGCCTGGCGGCGCGGTTCCGGCTTCGAGCAGGAAGCCGAGGCGATCGCCGGCGTGCTGAAAGCGGCATTGAAGAAGCCAGTGCGCAGCGACGCGGCAATTGCCTGACCACATCCCTGCTTAATTCCCTTCGGCCTGTTCTTTCCGCGCCAGCCGCTTGATCGGTGAAATCTCGCCATTGTCGGACAACAGCACGGCGACGGGTCTTGTGTCCTGGAACTGCGTGCAGACGATCATCAGGGAGACCGTGATCGGGACGCAGAGCAGCATGCCGGCAAAACCCCACAAGCTGCCCCACACCGTCAGCGACAGGAGGATGATCAGGGGCGACAGGTTCAGCGAGCGGCCCATCAGCCGCGGCTCGATCACCGAGGAAACGGTCTGTTCCGCCGCCGTCAGCAGGCCGAGTGTCAGCAGAAACAGGGGCACGCCGCCGCCATCGGGCTGCACCAGCGCCAGGATCGATGGCAGCATGACGCCGGAGATCGCGCCGATGATCGGTATATAACCGAGGGCGAAGATCAATAGTGCCCAGAACCCGGCAAAGTCGATGCCGAGGATCGTCATGATGATGAAGGAGAAGGTCGCGGTGGTCAGGCCCATCAATGTCTTGATCGATATATACTGGCGCACGAGATCGCCGATATCATTGATGATCTGGCTGATATCGAGCTGATCTTCCTGCATTCCGGCGACGATACCGACCTTGCGCAGCAAGGCACCGCGTTCGATCAGCATGAAGCTGGTATAGAGCAGGATGGTAACGAGGTTCTGGGCCAGCGAGCGGATCGCCTGGCCGATTTCGCTGGCGATGCCCGAGATGAAACCGAGCAATTGCTGCTGGAACTGCGTGATCAGCGCCGAGACGCCTTCCGCCGTCGTAATCGAGCCATCCTCGGCGCGCAAGCTGTCGACATCGACATTGCTCTCGAACCAGTCGGTGAAAAAGGGCAGGCTTTCGAGAAAGGTCTTGATCTGGTCGAGAATGGCGATCAGGCGTTCCTGATAGGCGGGACCTGCCTTGATGATCGCCCCGGCATTGGCCGTGATGATCTGCCCGAGCGTGATCAGCACCAGGGCAATGACGGCGAATGACAGAATGTAGGCGATAAATTCCGGCAGCAGCTTGCCCAGAACCGGAATCCTCCTGATCGCGGTTTTCAGCGTCACGATGATGAAAGACAGGAACATGGCGATGACGAGGGGGATGAGAATACCGCGCGCGACGTAGAGGATGAAGCCGAGCAGAATGGCTATGCTGATCGCATAGAAAAAGCGCGCGAGCCCGCGCTGCTCGATATGCAGGTGGTCGGTTTCGTTTCTGTCCATGGTCCCGTTTCGCTGAATGCCTGCGCCCGCCGTGAGGATTAGCCGTGTTCTGTCCCGCTGTCAGCCGCGACGTTCGGGCAACCGGCGCCACTTTATCCCGGCCGGCAATTGGCGTAAGCCAGCGGCGATGATCGAGCGAGATTTCCCTTTTACTGATCACCGCACTGACCCCGTCGCCGCCTTCGCGCCGCTGGCGGGGCAGCCTTTTGCGCATCTGTTACGTGGCGGCGCGGGCGCGGCCCATAGCTGGGGCGGGGGGCAGGACATTCTCGTCGCCGCGCCGGCCTCGACGCTGGTGGTTCGCGGTGGGCAGGTGCGGATCGATGGTCGCGACATCGGGCCGGCCAGCGCCAACGATCCCTTGGCCCTGTTGCGGGACCGTCTCGCCATGCGTCGGCGGGAACGGGCTGTCTCCTCTGAATCGGGCGGCTTCCTGTCCGGCGCGGTCGGCTATCTTGCCTATGAAATGGCCCGCTATATCGAGCCGGTGTTGAGCGACCTTCCGCCCGCACCGGGCAGGATGCCGGAAATGGCGGTCGGGTTCTACGATGCCGCGATCCTTTTCGACCGGGAGACCGGCACCGCGAAACTGGTGGCCCTCAGCGAGGAAGCGGCAGACAGATTGCAGCAGACGCTTGAGCCGGGGAGTACCGGCACGGCGACTACAGGGCAGGGAGGGATCAGGCAGCCAGAGAATACCACACGGCACGACGCGGAGGATTTCATCGCTGCGGTCGAGGCGTGCAAGGCACGCATTCTCGACGGGTCGATCTTCCAGGCCAATATCACGCGCCGGCTGACGGCCACCTTTCGGGATGCGGATTGGCGCGGCCTGGCACTGCCATTGTTCAGGTGCCTTCATGAGGCAAGCGCCTCGCCCTTCGGTGCCATGCTGCAGTTCGAGGAAGGCTGTGTGCTGAGCGATTCACCGGAGAAGTTTCTCGAGGTGCGCCCGCAGGAGGACGGGTTCAAGGCTATCGCCGAGCCTGTGAAGGGCACGCGCCGGCGCCGGGACGACCCGGCGGAAGACAGGGCGGTGATCGATGATCTGCTCGGCGATGAAAAGGACCGCGCCGAGAATGTGATGATCACCGATCTCGTCCGCAACGACCTGTCGCGCGTCTGTCGCGACCATTCGATCCGCGAGGAGGCTGTGTGCGAGCTGCAGAGCTTTGCCGGGGTCCATCATCTCGTCTCCCGGGTCAGCGGGATGGTGCGTGACGGGCTTGGCGCAGTCGATATCGTGCGCGCCAGCTATCCCTGCGGATCGATCACCGGGGCGCCGAAGATCCGGGCGATGCAGGTTATTGCCGATCTGGAGCAACAGGGCAGGGGCGTTTATTGCGGCGCCATCGGCTGGTTCGACGATCGCGGCGGCGCGATGGTGTCGGTGCCGATCAGGACGGGCGTGCTCGAGCCCTCGGAAGCGGGCGCGGTCCTGACCTATGGCACCGGCGGCGGGATCACCGTCCTTTCCGATCCGCAGGCGGAATATCAGGAAACGATCGACAAGTCAGGCCCGTTCCGGCGGCTGACCGGGGATCGCCAATGATCCTCGTCATCGACAATTATGACAGCTTCGTCCACAATCTCGCGCGCTATGTTCGCGAAACGGGGGAGGAGACCATCGTCTGGCGCAATGACGAGCGCAGCGTCGCGGACTGCCTTGCCCTGGCGCCATCGGGTATCATCCTGTCGCCGGGCCCGGGGCGCCCGGCCGAGGCCGGCATCTGCAAGACGCTGATTGCGGCCGCGACCGAAACGCCGATCCTCGGTGTCTGCCTTGGCCATCAGGCGCTGGGGGAAGCTTGTGGCGGTGCGACGGTCGCCTCGCGCGAGCCGATGCATGGCCGCACCAGCGTCATCGACCATGACGGCACCGGCGTCTTTGCCGGGCTGCCATCGCCGCTGGCGGTCGGGCGCTATCACTCGTTGAGCGTAGATGTCGCCGGGGCACCGGACCTGATCATACAGGCCCGCGCCGGGGACGGAGAGATCATGGCAATGCGGCATCGCTCATGCCCTCACCATGGCGTCCAGTTTCACCCTGAATCATTGCTGACCCCGGAGGGCAGGGCTATGATCGAAACCTTCGTGGCGATGGCCGCGGCCTCTTCGGCGACAACTGCTCAGGGCGGGGGATAATGACCTACTGGATCAACGGTACATATCGGGAAAAGGCTGACAGCGTTATCGCGCTGGCCGATCGCGGCTTTGCCCTCGGCGACGGCCTGTTCGAGACTCTGCTGGTGCGCGGGGGCGAGCCGGTCTTCCTGTCTGAACATCTCGCACGGTTGAAAAAAAGCGCCGACTTCATGGCAATACCTGTCGCCCATGACGAGACGGCGATACACAAGGCGATACGCAAGCTTGCGGATGGCGCGGAGGGCGACCTGGCAGCGCGGATCACGCTGTCGCGCGGTGTGGGTCCGCGGGGTATCCTGCCGCCGAAAAGTGCCGTGGCAAAGCCGGTCATGACCATCGCCCTGTCGCCCGCGCCACCGGCGCGGCGGGCGTCGGTGTCTTGCATCCTGTCGTCGATCCGCCGCAACGAAGGCTCGCCCGCCGCGCGGATGAAGACGCTGTCCTATATCGACAATATCCTTGCCCGGCAGGAAGCAGAGCAGGCCGGTGCGGGGGAGGCGATCATGCTGAACAATCAGGGTCTCGTCACTTGCGCCAGCGTCGGCAACATCTTCATCGTGACCGGTGAGAACCGGCTGCTGACGCCGAACACGGATTGCGGGGTGCTGCCCGGCATCGTCCGGCGCAAGATCATCGACCTAGCCCGGGAAAACGGCATCGAGGCCGAGACCGGCTATGTTCAGGACAATGACTATCAGGGCCGCCCGATCTTCATCACCAACTCGCTTACCGGCATGGCGCCGGCGCATATTCTGGGCGAGCCGCCCTCGGGCAGGGTGGAGGTGATTGCCCGCCTCAAATCCCTCTACGCCGCTGCCGTGGCCGCTGATCTGAAACAGCGCAAGGGGGGCTGATGGAGAGCTTCAGCCTGTCAGTGAGCCAGATCGCGCGCTTGTCCGGTGCCCTGACCGGGGACGAGCTGTCACGCCGGTTCAATACCTATACGGATTTCCTGACCCAGTCGGAATGGAATGCCGGAACGATCGTCGGTCCAGGCGGGCTGGGACTGAGCCAGGAGAGAATCGACGCCTGCGCTGCGCGTCTGTGCCAGTTTTTCGACAAGACAGGCGTCGATCTCGATGCGCAGCCGACGGATACGTTCGGCGACTGGGCCGAACGATTTCTGCCGACGCTATCGCGATCGCTGAAAGTCATGCGGTTTCATCCGGCGACCCAGGCAGGTTCCGCCGATGTGCGCCACAATGCCGATGAGGTATTCCAGGACGCCCGGGTCGTTGCCAGCCTGATGCATGGCCGCCGCCGGGTTCTCAGCCTCGTCTCACCGCACAGCCTGTTCGGGTTCATTACCACGATGCTGGCACCGAACCTGCAGCATCTCGAGGTAGTGGATGTCCGCTCGATGGCACCGGACGAGCTGAGCGAGGCGGTTGCCTTCGGCGATCTCATCGTCGCGACGCCGACCTTGTGGCGCTACCTGCACGAGACGATCTCCGGTTTTCCGAATAATGTCATGGGACTGTCTTTCGGTGAACCGCTCCTGCTCGACCTTGCGACGGGATTGCGCGAGCGTGGATTGGGCGCGATGCGCGAGCTCTATGGATCGACCGAGTCCGGCATTATCGGGTGGCGCGATACCCCGGCCGAACCGTTCGTGTTGTTCGATCACTGGATCGCGGCGGAGGAAAAGCTCGTCCGGATCAGGCCTGACGGCTCCGAGCGCGAAGTCGTCTGCATGGATCACATGGAATGGCAGGGCGAGCGCACGTTCAAGCTGGCCGGTCGTCGCGATGGCGCCGTACAGATCGGGGCGATCAACGTCTTCCCGTCGAGCATCGGCGCGATCATCGGCGAGCATCCCGATATCGTCGACTGTACCGTGCGGGTCACCCATCGGACCGGGTCGCTCGACAGGCTGATCGCCCATATCCAGCTGCGCGACGGCATACAGCCGACACAGGACATCGCATGGTCCGTAGACGAATGGTGCCGCAACAAGCTGCAGCCGCCGGAGCGGCCGCGTATCTATGTGTTCAACAAGAAATGAAAAAAGGCAGCCCGGGGGCTGCCTTTTGGGTGTCTGCTTGTGCGGCTCGGACAGGGACGAAAATCAGCGCTCGTTGGCCTGGGCCTGTGTGCGGATCTCGGAGTTCTTGCTCGAGGATTGCCCGCTGACGACGTCAAAGACCTCCGGACTGTCGCCGATGACCGGGGTCATCTCGCAATTGTTTGTACAGGTATAGGAGGTGCGCTGGGTGCCGCGATAGACGACGAGCATGTCGTTTGTCTGGCTCTGTACCCTGATATTCAGGTTCTCCAGGCGGTTACCATCCTTGTCGAAGAAATAGATATTGGTCAGGCCCGGTGCCTTGCCATAGAGCAAGACCTTGTTGTTGGCCTGAACGCTGACGTCGGCAATCACCGGATTGCCGACAACGATGCTGGCGACAGGCTGGCGCATATCGTAGGCGCGGACCTGGTCGATCGTCAGCCACATCTCGTTGGTCTGGGCATTAACGCCAGTTGCGGCGAATGCCAGGATGACGGAAATGACGGCGCTCAGAAAATTTCTGGCCATGACAGAACCCTTTTTAATTGGACGCGTGAATACGGACGCTGGGAGAAAAATCCCATGAAATGATCAAGGAAGGGTTAAACGGCCGTTCAGCATCGCCTGGTCGTCCATGTCGGGGGCGGTTTTTTCTGTCGCTGGCAAATGCAAAGCCGGCAGCCGATACAATTTATGCGCGATCTTTTACGGGCCCTTAACAACAGTATGGAAAAGTCCGCTTCAATTATTCGCATGCGGAGCAGGAACTATGGCAATGGTATTGACCCAGCCGGCAGAAGATAATGCCATCGACGACGCTCTCGTGACCCGGATCAAACAGCTTCCCCTTTTCTGTCACCTTCCCGAGGCCGTCCTTACGGCGCTCGCCATGGCTGCGACGGAGAAGAATGTCGCGCCGGGCGAAATGGTCTTCTCCGCCGGCCAATATGAATCCGATGACCTGATCTGCTGCATTGCCGGTCGCGGCCAGATGACCAGCGGCGATGGCGTGGACGGCTCAATTACCCGCCGGCTGTTTGCCGAGGGCGATGTTCTCGGGCTGGAATTCATCCTTGCCGGCCTGCCGGAACTCGGCTCCGCCATCGGTCTGCAGGCAGAAACAGAGATGCGCCTTCTCCTGATTGATTCAGATATTTTCCGCGAAGCGATCTCATCATCCCACCAGATGGCCGTGGTGCTGCTTCGCGAGATGACGCGGCGGGTACTGGGTCAGTCCATGGGCTATGCCGCAGTCGACAAGGGCGCCATGGGAAGGATAGCCAAGGCGCTTTTCGGGCTGGCTGAACGCAGCCAGAGCAATGGTCACTGGCGGATCGCTACGATGCCACGCCATCGCGATCTCGGCCTTCTCGCGAATGCCGGCGAGAAGGACGCCGCCGAGGCGGTCGCCCGGCTGATAGGCATGCATATCCTGAAGCGGGACTATCCCGGTATGATGATAACGGACTATCCGGCGCTGATGGCGATTGCCGAATAGGCCTGTTCGTAAACGGCTGTTAATCATCAATATTAATATTCCGCTAACTGTATAATATAACCTTTCTTTTACTTCGCGGTGATAGGCTGTGATTATTCGGGAAGTCCGAATGTGCAAGTGTAAAACAGGAGTTCGACCATGAACAAACTTATCAATCGTTTCGTCAAAGACGAAGAAGGTGCGACGGCTATCGAGTACGGCCTGATCGCTGCTCTGATCGCTACGGCTATCATTGCTGCCCTGCAGGGTGTTGCCACCTCGCTGAGCACCAACTTCTCCGAGATCTCTGCAGATATCGACAGCGCTGGTTAATCGCCAACGCGTTCGAGAAACAAGAGGGAGGCTCCGGCCTCCCTTTTTTTGTTTTCCGAAGCTTGCTCTGTTGCCGGCGCGCCGCGAAAACTTCGTCCCTCTAAGGAATAATTAACGCTGTTTTTGCATAGTCGCGCGTGAAGATGTGGTGAGAAGTTGAAATGCTTGGCTATCTGTTTCTGTCAATTCCCGTCGGTGCATGGCTGGTCGCGGCGCTGAATGACGCCGAGGAGATGAAGATCCCGAACTGGATTTCCATCGCGCTCCTCATCAGCTTTCCGGCTGCGGCGCTTTATTTCCAGTTCACGACAGAGATGTTCGTGGCGTCGGTCGCGCTCGGCATTGCCGTTCTGATCGGCTGTTTCATCCTGTTCGCGCTCAATGTCTTCGGTGGCGGCGACGCCAAGCTTCTCGCCGCCTCCGCCCCATGGGTCGGCCTTGCCGGGTTCCTGCCCTTCATCATCAAGATCGCGCTGATGGGCGGCGCGCTCGCCATTCTGGTGATGATGTTCCGGCGCATGCCGCCCCTGCCGATCTACGCCCATATGCCGTGGCTGATGCAGGCGCATGAGGGCAAGAGCTACATTCCCTATGGCATCGCCATCGCCGCCGGCGGCGTCTGGAGCCTGCCCGACCTGCCGATATACGTATTGGTTACTGGCGGTTGAGACAGCATTAACATTGTTTTGAGAGTTTCCGGGCAGAGTAACTCTTGAATTTTACAAAGCCATGCGTGGCGCCGTCAGAAAATTAAGGGCAGTTAGTCATGAATTCGGGACGTATCATTCTACTTGCCGTGGCACTTGTCGCCGGTGGCGCCGTCTTTTTCCTGATGTCATCCGGCGGCAACGAACCGGTGCCGACGGCACAGATCATCCCCCAGCAGGATGCGATCGAGGTCGAGCAGGTGCTCGTCGCCGACCGCGACTTTGCCCGCGGTGATCGCCTCGATGTCGAAGGCACACGCTGGGTCAAATGGCCTGCCAGCAACCTGCCGGAAGGCGCGATCACCAAGGCGAATGAAGAGTTCTACGCATCGCTGCCGGAGACGGTCGCGCGGTCCGTCATGGTCAAGAACGAGCCGATTACCGAAGCCAAGGTTCTGCGTCCCGGCCAGGCCGGCATGATGGCCGCCCTGCTGACGCCGGGCATGCAGGCCGTCACCCTGGACGTTTCCATGCGCCAGTCTGCCGCCGGCTTCATCCTGCCGGGCGACAAGATCGATATCTACCATACAGTCGATTCAGATGACCGCGATGGCACACTGACTAGCCAGCTTCTTTATGCGAATGTCCGGGTACTGGCGATCGACCAGACCTTCGCTCAGACCGGCGAAGGCGCGCAGCCGAGCTCGACCGTGACGCTGGAGCTTGTACCGACGCAGGTCGAGAAATTCCTTACCTCCCGCGAGAACGGCACGCTCAGCCTGGCGCTGCGCAGCGCGTTCCAGCCGGAAGGGGGCGATGAATTGCTGCAGGAAACCCAACCGTCCGAAATCGTCGTCATCCGTTATGGCCAGTCGTAGAGGCGGCGAGAGAGAATGGTCAGCAGGGGCAAGAATATGAAACACCCAATGTCAGGAAATGCCATGAACCGGGCAAGAAAAATCCTCACCGCGTCTCTCGGCGCGGTTTTCGCGAGCCTGACCGCCTTCTCCGCAGCGATGACGCCTGCCGCGGCACAGGCCGACGATGTCGTGATCAATCGCGGCGGCGACAGCCAGAGTTCCCGAACGCTGACGCTTGCGCTCGACAAGGCGGTGATCATCGAGCTGCCGCAGGCGGCGTCCGATGTGCTGATCTCCAATCCGTCCAAGGTCGATGCGGTCATCCGCTCCTCGCGCCGGGTCTATCTCCTGGGACTTGAAGCGGGGCAGGCAAACGCCTTCTTTTTCGACAGCCGCGGCGAGCAGATATTGAACCTGGAAATCATCGTCGAACGCGACACGGCAGGTCTCGATTCCCTGCTCAAGAAGCTGATGCCTGATGCGCGCATCACCGTCGATACGGTCAATGCCAACGTGATCCTCAAAGGCTCCGTACAGACATCGTCCGATGCGTCGCGCGCTCAGGATGTAGCGGCCCGCTATGTCGGCGATCCGGAACTGGTCATGAACATGCTGTCTATCCGCGACCAGAACCAGGTCATGCTGAAAGTGCGCATCGTCGAGATGCAGCGCCGCCTGGTCAAGCAGCTCGGCGTCAACGGCTCGGCCTTTGCCCGGCTCGATGATGCGATCCTCAATACCTCCTGGACGTCGTCCTTTGCTGCCTCCGGCAGTGCGCTTGGCGGCATCGACGCGGACCTTGTCACCAACGGCATCGGCGACATCACCGATCTCGATTTCATGTTCAATGCGTTCGAGCAGAACGGCATGATCAAGACACTGGCGGAACCGACCCTGAACTCGTTGTCCGGCGAAGCGGCAACCTTTCTTGCCGGTGGTGAATTCCCGGTACCGGTCGGCCAGGATGATGGCCAGGTCACGATCGAATTCAAGAAATTCGGTGTTTCTCTCGGCTTCCGCCCTGTGGTTCTGTCGAAGAACCGCATCAACCTTGCGATCGATACAGAGGTCAGTGAAATTTCCCGTGCCAACTCCTTTACCCTTGGAAGCGGCACGACGATCGATCCTGACACGGGTAACCCGACGGTCAGCAGCGTGCTGACCATTCCTGGCCTGACCGTACGCCGCGTGTCCAACGTCGTCGAGCTTCCCTCCGGTGGCTCGATGGCGATTGCCGGCCTGCTGCAGGAAAATATCCAGACTGCGGTCGAAGGCGTGCCGGGGCTGAAGGACGTTTCCGTCCTTGGCCAGCTCTTCCGGTCGAATGAATTCATCAACCAGGAAACCGAGCTCGTCGTCATCGTCACGCCGTATCTGGTCGAGCCGACCACCATGGCGAACCTGACCGATCCATCCGAAGGCTTTGTGCCGCCGAGCGAAATACAATCGATCGTCGTCGGCAAGTTGCAGTCGGCCTATGGCATGAAACCGCGCGGCGAGCCGCGTACCCTGCAGGGCCCCCACGGCTTCATTCTCGACTAACGCGAAAGAGAACCAGGCATATGAAGAAGCATTTCACCCTCCTGATCGCCGCGACGGCTCTCACCGCATGCGCCTCGCCTTTCAATGGCGCGCAGCAGGCGCGTACCATCGAGGAACAACATCCGATCAGTATCGAGCAGCAGGTCGTCACGATGACTGTGTCGGTAGACCGGTCGCTAACGGAGCTTTCCGCCATCGACAAGGCCCGGCTCAGGGCTTTCGCCGATACCTATTTCACCCGCGGCCATGGCCCGGTGACTATCACCGCGCCGTCAGGCGGCGGCCAGGCCGATTTCTATGGCCAGCAGGTCGTCGCTGACATCCGCGATGCACTTTATGCGGAGGGTCTCGACTACGCCGCCATGCAGGGTGCCAGCTATCGCCTGTCACCGGAACAGAGCGAGCCGGAAGTGATCATCAGCTTCAGCAATTATGTCGCAAGCCCGAGCGCCTGCGGGGCATGGGACGAGGAATATTACCGCCGGTCCCATAATCTGCGCACGAAGAATTTCGGCTGCGCCCAGCAGAACAATATCGCTGCCATGGTCGCCGACCCGCGTGACCTTGTCGGTCAGCGCCGCCTCGGCAATCCGGATGCAGCGCGCGAGGCAGCGGTCTACGGAAAGTATATCCGCGGCGAAGTGACCTCGAGCGAAGCAGAAGAAAGTTCGGAAATTTCCGCATCTGATCAATAGGGGCCCTCGAAGGTCTGGAGAATACCATGAGCAATGTGTCTAACAGCAAGTTCGATTTCGACCGCGAAGATGCCTTCGACGAAGATGTCGCCGGACTGGAGAGCCTGTCCGACGACGATCTCGATATCGATCTGGAGGGGTTCGACTTCGACGATATCGATCTCGAAGGCATGGACGACTGGGACGACGATGAACTTGACGAGGCGCTCGACGGCGTGCGCGGCGACGCGGAAAGTGCGGACTCATCGTACGACCTGCTTGCCTTTGAGTCACAGGGTGACGCGGACGAGAGCGGCCTTGAAGGCAGCAATGCTGCCGGACAGACGCCGGCCCAGATGCAGCAGGCTCTCGAAGATGACGATGAGCTGCCGCCCCTCCTGGATGAAGTCGGCGATCACAGCGCCGCCGCCCCTGTCGCTGCTACAGCTGTCTCTCACTCCCGCCATGACTATGGCGACGACGAATTCGAAGCGCAGGAAGGCGACCATATTCCGGTGCCGCGCATCAATATCGATGTCTTCTACGAGACCACGGAAATCAGTGGGCTGATCGAGGCGACGGCAAATGACCGGCGCATGGCCAAGGCACACATCAACCTGTCCTTCGGGGGCGTTGAAAAAGCCGCCCAGCATTACCAGAACGCGGCAACGCCGAACCTGATCGTTCTTGAAACGGTCCATGGCGGCCAGCAATTGTTCGATGGCCTCGCCCATCTGGCCGAGGTGTGCGACCCGTCGACCAAGGTCGTCATCCTCGGCAAGATCAACGATGTCTCGCTCTATCGCGAACTGATGGCGCGCGGCATCAGCGACTATCTGATCGCACCGCGCGCGCCGATCCAGATCACCCGGGCAATCGCCGGATTGTATCTCGACCCGTCGGCCCCGCCGATCGGCAAGAATATCGTCTTTGCCGGAACCCGCGGCGGCACCGGCTCCTCGACCATTTGTCACAACGTCGCCTGGGCCATCGCGGAACATTATGCCAATGACGCGGTACTGCTCGACCTCGACCTGCCGTTCGGCACGGCGAGCCTCGACTTCGCCCAGGACCCGTCCCACGGCCTGACCGAGGCGCTGGGCGCGCCTGAGCGTCTTGACGACGTGCTGCTCGACCGTCTGCTGCAGAAGTGTACGGACCGTCTGTCACTTTTCTCCGCGCCGAACATGCTCGACCAGGATTACGACGTGCCGGCCTCTTCCTTCGAGGAAGTGCTCGACGTCGTCCGCAAGGCTGCGCCGAACATCGTCATCGACCTGCCCCATGGCTGGAGCGCTTGGACGAGAAACATCCTTCATTCCGCCGACCAGATCATCCTGACGGCGACGCCGGACCTGTCCTCCTATCGCAATGCCAAGAACCTGATCGAGACGATCAATGCGACGCGCTCCAATGATGCACCGCCGATCCTTGTCATGAACCAGGTCGGCGTGCCGAAACGGCCTGAAGTGCCGGTCGAGCAATTCGCCGAAGCGCTGGATATCGAGCCGACCGCCGTGATCCCGTGGGACCCGGTTCTGTTCGGTACGGCGGCGACCAATGCCGAGACGGTCTTCCAGACCGATGCCAAGTCGAAGGTGACCGGCTCGCTCGATTTTATCGCCGGCACCATTCTCGGCCATCATGGCAAAAAATCCCGCAAGAAGGGATTCGATATCAAGTCACTGCTGAAAAAGCTTTAGGGACAGACTATGTTTGGTAAGAAATCCGCCCTGCAGGAAAAGCCCGCCGCGCTGAAGCCGGCACCCTCTTCCTCGGGGAAACCTGCCGCCGCAAAGAGCGCGCCGAAGCCGGGCCCATCGGCTTCGGGAAAGCCTTCTGCAAAACCGGCCGCCAAGCCGAAGGCGGAGGCTGACAAGCCTGTCGTCGAGAACAAGCAGCAGTCGGAGAAATATTACCAGACGAAAACGACGATCTTCAATGCATTGATCGACACGATCGACCTGTCGCAGCTCGCCCAGCTCGACCCGGAGTCCGCTGCTGAAGAGATCCGCGATATCGTCAACGAGATCATCTCGATCAAGAACCTGCAGATGTCGATCGCCGAGCAGGAAGCGTTGCTTCAGGACATCTGTAACGATGTTCTGGGCTATGGTCCGCTCGAACCGCTGCTCGCGCGCGACGATATCGCCGACATCATGGTCAATGGCTCCAGCCGCGTCTTTATCGAGGTCAACGGCAAGATCCAGCTGACCAATATCCGCTTCCGCGACAACGCTCAGCTGATGAATATCTGCCAGCGGATCGTTTCCCAGGTCGGCCGCCGGGTCGATGAATCGAGCCCGATCTGTGACGCGCGTCTGCCGGACGGCTCGCGGGTCAACGTCATCGCGCCGCCGCTGTCGATCGACGGTGCTGCGCTGACCATTCGTAAGTTCAAGAAAGACAAGCTGACCATGAGCAATCTGGTCGATTTCGGCTCGATATCGCCGGAAGGGGCCAAGGTGCTTGAGATCATCGGCGGCTGCCGGATCAACACGCTGATTTCCGGCGGTACGGGCTCGGGCAAGACGACGCTGCTGAATTGCATGACCTCCTTTATCGAAACCGACGAGCGGGTCATCACCTGCGAGGACGCAGCCGAACTCCAGCTGCAGCAGCCTCACGTCGTACGCCTCGAAACCCGCCCGCCGAACCTGGAAGGCCAGGGCGAGGTGACCATGCGCGATCTCGTCAAGAACTGTCTGCGGATGCGTCCCGAGCGGATCATCGTCGGCGAGGTGCGTGGCCCGGAGGCATTCGACCTCCTCCAGGCCATGAACACCGGCCATGACGGCTCGATGGGCACGCTCCACGCCAACTCGCCGCGCGAAGCCCTGCAGCGGGTGGAATCCATGATCACCATGGGCGGCTACAACCTGCCGTCGAAAACGATCCGTGAGATGATCGTCGGCTCGATCGACATCATCATCCAGGCAGCGCGCCTGCGCGATGGCTCCCGCCGCATCACTCACATTACCGAAGTGCTGGGTACCGAAGGCGATACCGTCATCACCCAGGACCTGTTCGTCTATGACATTGACGGCGAGGATGATGACGGCAAGGTCCTCGGCCGCCACAAGTCGACCGGTATCGCCCGCCCGGCCTTCTGGGACCGCGCGCGGTATTATGGCCGCCATGCAGAACTGGCCGAAGCGCTTGACGCGGCATCGGAGTAACCATGCAGCTTGACCAGCAAACCCTCCTGATGCTGATCCTTGGCGCCGTCTGTATCGGTGCCCTTGGATATGTCTTCATGGCGCCGACGAACCAGAAAAAGGCAAGCCAGCGCGCTGCCGGTCTGGCGGGCAATAGCCGTACGGCGCAGCGCAATACCGGCAAGGGCCAGCAGGACAATACCCGTGACCGGCGCAAGCATATCCAGGAATCCCTGCGCAAGATGGAAGATGCGCAGAAAGAGCGGGCGCAGAAGCAGAAGCTCAGCCTGCACCAGAAGATCGAGCAGGCCGGGCTGAACATTTCCGAGCGCGATTTCTATGTCGCCTCCGTCATCTGCGGCGTCGGCTGCGCCCTGATCGGTTTCATCTCCGCCCAGGCAATGCATGTCATCGCCATGATGACCTTCGTCGGCGCGCTGGGCCTGCCGCGCTGGGGGCTGTTCTTCCTGAAAAGCCGTCGGCAGAAGAAATTCCTCACCGAATTTACCGGCGCCATCGACGTGATCGTGCGCGGCGTCAAATCCGGCCTGCCGGTACATGAATGCCTGAAGATCGTATCCAAGGATTCAGAACAGCCGGTACGGGCCGAGTTTGCCCTGATGATCGAGGGCCTGCGCATCGGCCTGTCCTTCGAGCAGGTCCTGGAGCGCATGTATGACCGCATGCCGCTGCCGGAAGTGAACTTCTTCTCCATCGTGCTGATCATCCAGCGCCAGACAGGCGGCAACCTCGCCGAAGCGCTGGGCAACCTTGCCACGGTGCTGCGCAACCGCAAGATGATGCAGGGCAAGGTCTCGGCGCTGTCGATGGAAGCCAAGGCTTCCGCTGTCATTCTCGGCTCGTTGCCCTTCATGGTCGGCGGCATGGTGCATATGTCGTCCCCGGAATATCTGGAGCCGCTCTGGAATACCCAGATGGGCAATTTCATCCTTCTCGGGTCTGGGCTGTGGATGTCGATCGGTATCTTCATCATGAAGAACATGATCAGCATTAAGGTCTGATTCACCGTAAACCCTTTAGGCTCGCGACCATGGAAGACTTTCTCAACGTAGTAATGGACCGGCACAACCAGATCGCCTTTCTGGCGGCTGTTGCCACGGCTGCTGCGGCGATCACCCTGCTCGGGCCGATGCTGGCGCGCGACCCCATGGCCGGGCGTCTGAAGGAAGTCAGCGACTATAAATCCCGTCTGCGCGACGAGCATCGTGAATCGCTCAAGAAAAAAGGCGGGAGCCTGCGCACGGAGACTGCAAAGGGCGTGGCCCGGGAAATCGTCGAGCAGTTCAAGCTGCTCGAATTCTTCGACGCCAAGAGCGCCGCCAGAAAACTGGCCCAGGCCGGCTATCGCGGCGAGCGCCCTGTCTTCACCTTCATGCTGGCCCGTCTCGTCATGCCGTTCGTCGCCTGCTTCGCGGTCGGCTGTTACGTCTATATCTTCAACGGGTTCGACCTCGGCAGCTTCATGCGCCTGGTCGCCACGATCGGCGCCTTCGCCGTCGGCTTTTACCTGCCCAATATCTGGCTGTCGAACAGCATCACCAAGCGCCGCCAGAAAATGCAGCTGTTCTTCCCGGATGCGCTCGACCTCCTGCTGATCTGCGTCGAATCCGGTATGTCGATCGAACATGCCTTGCAAAAGGTCAGTGAGGAAATCGCCGTGAACTGCCCGGAACTGGCGCAGGAACTGGCCCTGACGACGGCCGAACTTTCCTATCTGCCCGACCGCAAGGTCGCCTATCAGAACCTTGGCGACCGGGTCGGGACGGAGGGCATGAAATCCATCGTCACCGCCCTGATCCAGACAGAGAATTACGGCACGCCGCTGGGCCAGTCGCTGCGCGTCATGGCCGCAGAAAACCGCGAGATGCGGATGCAGGCCGCCGAAAAGAAGGCAGCCGCGCTGCCGCCGAAACTGACGGTACCGATGATCCTGTTCTTCCTGCCGGTCCTGTTCGCCATCATCCTTGGCCCTGCCATGCTGCGCGTCTTCGGCATGGATGGTGCGGAGTAGGCGGAACAACCTCACTTGGCAGCCAGACCTCTCACGGCAATGCCGGCCGCAATAGGCCGTCGCTGGATTTTTATTTTTCTTGTCATCACGGCCGAGCAAAGCGCGAGCGGGACCCCATTCGCAGAGACGGTACATTGATGAATAATTTGCTCCGCAGCCGGCTCGATTCCTTCATCATGGAGAAGCCTCTGGCATTCGGTGCTACAAATGATTCACTGGATCATTTGCAGGTCACCTCATGGTCCCGGGTTGATGCTGGCGCATCCCCCAGGAGGACAAGAGCGGCAGCACTAAACGCACCGGCAAGCAACGCTCGCGGTGTTGGAAGTATGAGGGAGCCCGTGTGTAGCGGCCATTGCCTCATTTAGAATAATAGTGACTGGCATAGCTCTCGCTACACACGGCGGCGATCGATGCGGGGCCAAAGTGCATAGCTCTCCCGCCCGGGGGCTACCCCGGGACGCCGTTCCGCCGGACGGTGCAAAGCTGTACACACCCTCAACTGCCGGCAGAAACCTGATACGCCGATGCTCCGTGCAGGTCACACATTGCGAACGGCGCCTCCACCGGGTCCTCACCCGGCTTGGGAAGGAGAATAAACGGGTTGGCGGGGGCGGGGATAAGTTATGGGGCGTGGGCGTAAGAAGTTTGTCGTTAGTAGTTTCTAGAGGCGTAAGCTACGGCCCACTAGATCGTTTCAGCGTTCTGTCGAAACGCTGAAACGATCCAGACTCCTCATTTTCCGCGTTTCCTGCCTTCAAATGATTCCATTTGAAGGCAGGTTGATCCAGGAACCAATCACACCTTACACACGAGAACGCCGCCGGAGATCTCCGGCGGCGTTCTCGTGTGCCCGTGCAAGACAGGCTCCCCCATTTTTCAGGCGCGGCGGCGTTATCCTTGCGTGTTGTCGTCGGCAAGCGAGGACAGGATCTCGTCGTTCTCTTCCTCTTCCGGCTCGACCGGCTGCGGCTGCGGTTGCAGCGGCCGTGGCTCGGTTGCTGCCGGCGCTGATGGCTGTTGCGGCGCGCTGCCACCCGGTGCTGCCTGGCCGTTGACCGTCAGCGGTACTTCATGGACCGGCGTCATGCGCGAGGCGCGGGGCGGATTGACATATTCTTCACCGAAATCCGGCAGGTCCACATTGTCGCCGGTAAATTCCTGCCAATAGGCCGGCTGGGCGACGAGCGAGCGGAAATAGGCGACATTGTTGTCGGCGATGCGCGGCGGCAGGTCGGAGCGGGCGAGGCGCTCTGCCTCGCTGGCCTTGCCAGCGAAGCCGAGCACCAGGGCGAGGTTCTGGCGCACGCGGGCCGAACCCTCGCGATTGCTGCTGGCCTTGCGCAGGGTCAGCTCGGCGCGCTGGATGTCGCCGGACAGGGCATAGGACAGGCCCTTGTTGTTCAGTATGGTGACATTGTCCGGAGACAGCGACAGGGCGATGTCATATTGGTTGCGCGCTTCGGCATGTTCGCCGATCTTGTCGAGGGCGACGCCATAGGCCGAATAGGCGCTCCAATTGCGCGGATCGGCCATGATGGCGCGTTCCAGCGGGCGCACGGCCTCGAAGGCGCGGTCATTGGCGAGCAGCACCTTGCCGAGTTCCAGGTTTACCGCGGCGTCGGTGCGAACCGTTTCGGCGAAACGGGTCATGACCTTCAGCGCTTCGTCATTGTTTTCCATGTCGCGCAGGGCTTTGGAGTACTGGACCGCAGTGTCGCTGTCGGACGGGTTGCGGTCATAGCGCGTGCCCCAATAGGCGGCCTTGGAGATGACATCCATATTGTCCGGCGAGGGGGCGCCGGACATGGCACCGAGCTGGGCGTTGAGCGCCTCGTTGGAGCGATCGAAACTGGCGGCGTCCTTGACGCCTTCGACACTCGAGCACGAGGCGAGCGCCATGGCGGAGACGCCGATCAAGACTCTATTCAGCATGCGGGACATAGTTGATCCTCACTTCAGACCTGTTACCTTTCCGGCGATCATGGCCCAAGGTGTTCAAGAAACCCTTAACCACCGCTGGCCAAACAGGTTTTTCATCCCAGTTATGTGCTTGAGACAGTCAGAGAGTTAACGAATGGTTGCCTTTAACGACGCCTATACCGCCCATGACCGGGACCGGGCCGCCAAGGCGGTGCCGGTCTATCTCGCCCCGACGGAAAATTTCGACCAGTGGCTGGAAGAGACGGCGATCGACCATTTGCCGCTGGCCAGGGCGAACAGGTTCAAGGGCCAGGCGGGCAAGGTGCTGATCGCGCAGAACGCGGTCTTTGTCGGCCTCGGCGATGGCAGCGACCCGTTCGTGACCGGCGCGGCGGCGGCGGCCCTGCCTGAAGGTGATTATGCTTTTGCCAACCCGGTCGAGGGCGAGGCGGCGCAGCTGTTCTGCCTTGGCTGGGCGCTCGGTGCGTACAAGTTCGACCGCTACAAGGAGCGCGAACAGCCCCCGGTGCTGGTGCTGGCCGAGGGCGTCGACAAGGGTGTGCTCGACCGCACGGCGGAAGCGGTCTGGCTTGCCCGCGATCTCGTCAATACGCCGACGGAGGATATGGGCCCGGACACGCTCGCCGATGCGGCCAAGGCCGTCGCCGCCCGGTTCAAGGCCAAGGTCAGCGTGATCGAGGGCGAGGCGCTGTTGAAGCATAACTTCCCGCTGATCCATGCCGTCGGCCGGGCGGCGGAGAAGGCGCCGCGGCTGATCGATTTCTCCTGGGGTGACAAGGCGGCGCCGAAGCTGACGCTGGTCGGCAAGGGTGTGTGCTTCGACACGGGCGGGCTGAACATCAAGCAGGGCAGCTACATGGCCCTGATGAAGAAGGATATGGGCGGTTCGGCCAATGTGCTGGCGCTGGCCCAGATGATCATGGCGGCGGGGCTGAACGTGCGCCTGCGCGTGCTGATCCCGGCGGTCGAGAACAATATCGCCGGCAATGCCTTCCGCCCCGGGGACGTGTTCCCGTCCCGCAATGGCATGAGCGTCGAGATTTCCAACACCGACGCCGAAGGCCGGCTGGTGCTGGCCGATGCGCTGGCGCTGGCAGTGGAGGACGCGCCGGACATGCTGTTCACTTTCGCGACGCTGACCGGGGCTGCCCGCGTGGCGCTGGGGCCGGAGGTTTCGCCATTCTATGTCCGTGACCGGCGCATTGCCGAGACGATCATGGCGGCGGGGGACAGGCTCGCCGATCCGTGCTGGCGCATGCCGCTGTGGAAGAACTATGACAGCTATCTCTCGTCGGACATTGCCGATGTGAACCACGCCGCCGACACGCCATTTGCCGGGTCGATCACGGCGGCGCTGTTCCTCAACCGCTTTGTGCCCGAGGCCATTGCCTATACGCATTTCGACATTTTTGCGTGGAACCCGAAGGACCGCCCCGGCAGGCCGAAGGGCGGCGAGGCGATGGGCATCCGCGCCGTGTTCGACATGCTCTGCGACAGGTATGGCGGGTAGCGCCGGCGCGGCGTCAGCCTATCGTCTCGGCAATGATGAATTCCGGTGCGTCGGCAAAGCCCATGAACTGGCGCATGATCGTCTGGATGGTTTCGCCCGGCATGTCCTCCGCGGCGAACCCGTCAATGTCCGTGATCTCGAAAATCTCGACATAGGCGACGGAAGGATGGCCTTCCCCGATCAGCAGGCGTTCGGTCCGGTGGGTTTCAAAGTTTGCGACCCGCGACAGGCCGCGCATGGCCGGATAGTCCGTCTCGCGCACCCAGCGTTCGAAATCGGCCTTGCTGACGTCGTCCCTCAGCCTGTACATGATGATGACCTTGGTCATGTCCTCTCTCCCTGATGAGTTCAGGCCGGGAGGATAGGGCCGGGCGGCCCGGGCCGGTATCCCCGGAACGAGTGAGACGAGAGAGGTATTGGCGATGACACCCTTCCACCTGGCATTCCCGACGACGGACCTCGAGGGCACGAGGCGCTATCTGGAGGGCGTGCTCGGTTTCACGGTCGGGCGCACCGCGGTGCGCTGGGTCGATTTCGACATTGCCGGGCACCAGGTGACCGCGCATCTTGTCGACAGCGCCGGCGAGCTGGCGACCAACCCGGTCGACGGGCGCGCCGTGCCGGCGTTTCACTTCGGCCTCGTGATGGACTGGGATGAGTGGCAGGCACTGGCCGACCGGCTGGACGTTGCGGGCACGGATTTCCGTATCGAGCCGACGATCCGGTTCAGGGGCCAGCCCGGCGAGCAGGGCACATTCTTCGTCAACATACCCGGCGGGGCGGTGATGGAATTCAAGACCTTCCGTGACAGGGCGAAGCTGTTCGCCACGGAATAGGCCTCCCGGGATCAGTCGTCGTCCGAGCACACGGTCAGCACGTCACTGACAGTCGGGCAATTGCGCTTGCGGTTGAGGTCCGGCGCATCGTCCTTGTCAGCCTTTTTCGCGTCATACTCCGCAGCGGGAACATCGGCAAAGGGTTCCCATGACAGGATGCGGCTGGCCTGGCTGTCGAGACGGCCGCCCATGCCGTAGAAATCGGTCTGGGCGATCAGCATGTCGCCGCGCTTGGCCTCGCACGCATCCCAACTGTCGCCGGTGGCGCCGCTCTCGCATTTCAGCAATGCCGAACAGCTGTTGCTGGCGCGGGAATAGGTACGCGACAATTCCGCCTCCAGCGCCTCCATCTCGCGCTGATAGGCATTGGCGCGCTTGATGTCCTGTTCCGTACGCGGCGCGACCGTGTTGACATAGAGCCGCTCGCGCGTCATCTGCCACAGGCTCTGGTACCGGGCCGCGTAAATCGCGTTCTGGGCGGTGATCTCGCCGGGCTGGCAGCTCGGTTCGTATTTCACCGGCCTGGGGTTGCCGGTGATGTTGTGGAATGAATTATCCATCGGCGTGCAGGCGGAGACGGCGAGCATGGCCGCAGCCAGCATGACGGGGACAGTCTGCATCAATCTCATAACGTCTCTCCTGCCGATGTTTCCGGCGCTGTGACCAGGGGGGGATTGGGCTGGCAGCCAAAGCCGACATTTTCCAGCCGCCGTTCGAATTTGGTATCGTCGCTCGCCGGCAGCGGATCGCCGTCGAGGCCGAGATCGGTGCGGATCGCGGTCCAGCGCGCTGTCGTGTCCAGCCGGCCATATTTCTCGACCAGCCGGCGCGCGACCGGGTGGCCGGCATCGGACGCTTCCTCGAGATAGGCGTCGGCCTGTTCCTCGTTCTCGACGACGTCGCAGACCTGGTAGCTCGACAGCACGGTGCCGGAGCCATAGAGCAGCGCCAGATTGTAGAGCGCGTCGTCATCGCCGTCGCGGGCGGCGAGCTTGAGCCATTGCAGGCCGAGATCCGTGTTCTGAACGGTGCCAAGCCCGGTGACATACATCAGGCCGAGGGTCGTGTAGGCATCGACATCGCGGGCGATCTCCGCCGCGCCGCAGATGAGATAGACGGTCTCGATCGGGGTCAGGTCGCCGGTCTCGCGGAAGCCGAATTCACGCTGGAAGCTGGTGATGGCGGCGCGGGTATTGGGGCCGTATCTGCCATCGACATCATCGCGGTAATGGCCGAGCGCCCTCAGCGCGCGCTGGCGGATGATCAGGTCGATGATGTCGCCGCCTTCGGGATTGTTCTCCGCCCCGCGGGCGATGCGGCGCAGGCTGTCCGGCGTGTACTCGCAGGTCAGGTTCAGGGCACCGAGCCGCTTGGAGGACATCACCGCATACTCGGATCCGCAGGTGCGCCCGACGGTGATCGCCTGAGTGAAATAGGCGCGGGCGGCATCGAGGGCGCCGCGGGCCATTTCTGCCTCGCCGAGATTATAGTTATAGCGGGCCTCGTCGCTGCAGGTCAGGGCGGCGAGACGGTCGCTGCAATCGGCGGGGGCGTTGGCGCCGCGGCATTCCGGCGGCAGGCCGTCATAGGTCATCTCGGTACGCGGGACGCCGCCGCCGGGACTGTCGCGATAAAATTTCGATCCGTCGGCGGACAAACCCTCTGCGCCATAGCCACGCATATCCTCGCCCGATCCGAACGAGCCGCCGGGGCGGCCGCCCTGCTTGGTACTGGCTGGCGCGGGATGGCTGGCGATGAAGCGGTCGAAATCCGCCACCGGCAGCCAGATCGTCGCAACAAGCTGATCGAGCGACAGGATGCCGGTATCGGTCAGCAGCATGTGCGGCTGCAGGCGGGACAGGCGGTCTTCAAGATGGGTCCCCGAACAGAATGCTTCGCGCCGGGTACCGGCGCGGCTGACGAGGTCGGCAAGTTCCTTTTCCCCGGCTTCGCGCTCGGCGCTCTGGTTCGCCTCCGTGATATATTTGCGCATCGTGATCTCGTTGCGCCACTGATAGGCGTTGGGCACGTTGCAGAGCGTGGCGATGTGGAAATAGCGGAACGCCTTGGCCGGGTCGGTGGCAAAGACGGGCAGGGCGGTGTCGGCCAGCGTCGTCTCCATGACCTCCGGATGGCCCTGCACCGGCTCCTGCGTGATGATCTCGCCATAAAGATAATATTGCCCGAGGGCGAGATAACCCTCGCCGCCATTGAGCTGGTGTACGGCCTCGAAGGTCTTTTGCTGTTCCGCACCCAGGTGCTTGCGCTCCTGCAGCAGGATGACGCTGGAGCGGCGCTCGCCCCGTGTCGAGGCGAAGAGATAATGCAGGGCCGCTTCGGGCGCCCGGCGCAGGGCATATTGTTCGTACAGCCCCAGATTGGCATGGTCGATGGCGCCGGCGTCGATGCTGATCGCCTTCAGCTTGCGGCTGGCGACATAGGCGGGCTCGGCCTCGACGATCCAGGGCGTCAGCGCCAGCGCTTCCGCCTCGACCCGGTCGGTCACGAGGGATGCATTGTTCTCGCGCTTTTCCTTCAATTCAACAGCCAGGGCTTGCTGGGTCTGTGCCCGCGTCAGCGCATGGGTGCTGTAGATGCCGAACACGAAAACCAGCAGGAAAAGCATGCTCATGGCGATGAGGATGAGGCTGAGCATGCCGATGCTGACAGAAGCGCGGACAGGCCCTGGCGCAGGGGGCGGCGCGCTGGTGACCGTCTTCACCGTCGAGGACGATTTTTTCGACAATGTTTCCTCGGATGTTGATGGAAACCGTCGCGGTATCTCGCAGAAATCGGGGTCGGCGGAGGTATCCGGCCCGGCGTTGCCGCCTGAACGCCTGCGATGGTCCGGCGCCGGGTCGTTCTTGAACAAACGCCGCCCTTTGGCGGGATTACGCCGGAAAAGCGGCTTGTCCCCGCGGTCGTTCCACTTCCCCATGATCCCCTACCTGCCGCACGTTACAAGACACGTGCAGCTCTCAATACCCCACAACATTGTCCACTCTATGCCAAAGGCACAAGGGCGTAAACATTAACTATAATAATGGCGCATTTATTGATCTTTGCCGCTCCGGAGGGACGAAAAGCGGGCAAATCCGGATACATGACACCGGTGACATGCGCGGGCACTTGCCCTACTGTGCCGACCAATAACGAACAGATCCAAGTGGAGGGACGAATGAGGAACATCATCGGCATTATCGCCGCGGCGGGGCTGCTCGCGCCGGCTGGCGCAGCCGCGCAGCTGGAACTGAATGACAAGGAATATTTCGAGGCGCCGGGGCTGAACGTCACCGTGTTCGCCGATTATTATCCCGATGGCCACCAGACCGGGGTGACCATCATCCAGCATGGCCAGCGCGTCGCCGCCAATGGCGATGTGCGCCTCGAAGCATCGCCGGGCCAATGGTCGCCGGTACCGAAGTCGGTGGAGCGCACCGTCGACCGCGAGACAGGCGTCATTACCCAGCGTATGGCGTATCCGGACGAATCGAAGGACCGGACTGGCTTCAACCCGATCGTCTATCCCGACCTCGAATTCGAATATGAGGTGAAGGTCCGCGCCGGTGCGGGCGACAGTGTCATCGTGTCGGTCGATCTCGACGAGCCGATCCCCGATGAATGGGCCGGCCGCATCGGCTTCAATTTCGAGCTGTTCCCGCCGCATTATTTCGGCAAGGCGTTCCTGATGGACGGCGAGAGCGGGCAGGAGGCCGGTTATTTCCCGGTACAGCCGAACGGGCCGCTGGTCGATCATCACGGCGAGACGCTTGCCGCGCCACTGGCGACGGGGACGAGCCTGAGCGTCGCGCCGGACGACCCGATGGTGTCGATGGTGATCACGTCCGAGGCCGGGCTGGAGCTGTGGGACGGGCGTACCAATCACAATAATGGCTGGTATATCGTCCGCACACCGATTCCGGCGGGTGCGACGGAAGGCGCTGTCGAGTGGACCATCACCCCCAATGTCGAGAAAGACTGGATGTATGAGCCGGTAGTACAGGTATCCCAGCTCGGCTATGGCCCCGACCAGCCCAAACGCATCCTGATCGAACAGGACAAGCGCGACCTGAAGGCCGACCGGCTGACCATCTATCGGCTGACGCCCAATGGCCGCGAGGAAGTCTCTGCCGGCACGCCTGAGGCATGGGGCGGGTTCCTGCGCTATCACTATCTCGAATATGATTTCTCCGAGATCACCGAGCCCGGCGCCTATGTCGCTGACTATCGCGGCCGGACGACCCATGCGTTCCGTATCGGGAGTGATGTGTTCGGGCGCCACGCCTGGGCACCGACACTGGAATATTACCTGCCGGTGCAGATGTGTCATATGCGGGTCAACGAGAAATATCGTGTCTGGCACGGCCTCGACCATCAGGACGACGCCCTGATGGCACCGCTCGACCTCAACCATTTCGACGGCTATGTCTCCGGACCGGAGACGATGACCCCGTTTGCGCCGGGCGAGCATGTGCCGGGCCTGAATGCGGGCGGCTGGCATGATGCAGGCGATTACGATCTGCGCGTTGAAAGCCAGATCGGCACCGTCTGGCTGCTGACGAAAATGATCGAGGAATTCGGCCTCGAGCACGACGCCACGATGATCGACCAGGACAACAAGCTGGTCGAACTGCATCAGCGCGACGGCGTCAACGACATGCTGCAGCAGGTCGAGCACGGGCTTCTGTCGGTCGTCGGCGGCTATGAATCCCTCGGCCGGCTCTATCGCGGCATCATCGTGCCGACCAACCGGCAATATGTCATGCTGGGCGAGGCGAACGACCAGACGGACGGCGTGGTCTGGGACCCGGATGCGCCCGAGCAGCGCCGCGCCGACGGCTATGACGCGATGGACGACCGCTGGGTCTTCACCGAGGACAATCCCAATCGCGAGCTGCAGGTCGCCGCAGGGCTTGCTGCTGCCTCACGCGTCATGCGCGGCTATGATGACGATCTGGCAGATCGCACCCTGGTGGCCGCACTTGGGGTCTATGATATGTCTTTCGATCGGGCAGACAGCCTGCGCAACAAGGTCTTTGTACTGAGCGAATTCTACCAGACCACCGGCGAGGCAGATTATCTTGACCGGCTGATCGCGATGCAGGACGAGATCACGGCGAATATCGCCGCGACCGGCTGGCTGATCGCACCGGCGCTCGAGATGATCGAGGATGAAGCCTTCCTCGCCGCGCTTGACGCAGCCGTCGCTGCCCATCAGGAAACGGTTCGCGCGCGTGCGACCGAGACGCCCTATGGCGTGCCCTATGAGCCCGATATCTGGGGCGCCGGCTGGACGATCCAGCGCTTCGGTGTCGAGCACTATTTCTTCACCAGGGGATGGCCGCAGCATGCGGATGAACAGCTCTATCTCGATGCGCTGAATTTCGTGCTCGGCGTTCACCCGGGGGAGAACACGATCTCCTTCGTTTCCGGGGTCGGGGCGAATTCCGCCCTGATCGCCTATGGCACGAACCGGGCCGACTGGTCGTTCATCCCGGGCGGATCGATCTCCGGCACGGCGCTGATCCGGCCGGACCTGCCCGAGCTGAAGGACTGGCCGTTCTTCTGGCAGCAGACGGAATATGTCATGGGCGGCGGCGCGACGAACTACATGTTCCTCGCCCTGGCAGCCAACGCTCTCTACGGCGAGCGGGAATAGGGGCCTGATTTCAGATCGGACCCGTGTACTGACGGAAGCCTGGCCTTAGCCGGGCTTGCCGCCCTGCAGCGGGAATATATCGAGGCCCGTTCGACAAGCCGCGGCAAGCGGCTGACCGGGACCGGCTTGGACAGGCACGGGTCGCTGGAAAAGATCTCCGGCTGCTGGCTCTCGGAATAGCCGGAAGTGACGATGAAGGGCGGGCCATCGGCTTGCAGGTTCTCGGCGATGGGGACGGAATTTTTCGATGCAATCACGGACAATCTCATCCTGACCAATCCGCGCGAGTAGACCGGGGCGTTTCCGGAAAAAGCCCCTCCCGGATTATCCGGGAGGGGCCTGGGTCGAGGCTCAGTCGGTTTCCGCAGTCGGCGTTTCCGTTTCCGGCGTTTCCGTCTCCGGTGCCCCGGCGGCGTCCGGGCCGGGCGACCACGGCGTTTTCAGATACTGGTCGAGGAAGCTGACATAGGCTTCCGAGGCCTCGATCCGGTTCTCGCGCTTGGAGAAGCCGTGGCCTTCGTCCTCGAACACCACATACTCGACCGGCACGCCATTGGCGCGCACGGCGGCGACGATCTCGTCGCTTTCGACCTGCAGCACGCGCGGGTCGTTGGCGCCCTGTACCACCAGCAGCGGTACACGGATGTTATCGGCGTGGAACAGCGGCGAGATGGCGCGGTGGCGTTCGCCATCGGTGGCCGGATCGCCCATCTCGTCGAACAGCGCCTCGCGGAAGCTCTCCCACCATGGCGGGATCGACTCCAGCGTACGGACCCAGTTCATGACGCCGAAGATGTTGACCCCGACCTTGAACACGTCCGGTTCGAAGGCGAGAGCCGCACCGACCATGTAGCCGCCATAGGACCCGCCGACGATGCCGATCTTGCCGGCGTCGACGAAAGGCTGTTCGGCCAGCCATTTCTCGGCATAGACGATATCCTGCAGATCGACATCGCCGTGGCGGCGGTCATCCATGTGGAAGAACGTCTTGCCGTAGCCGGACGAGCCGCGATTATTGGCGGCAAGCACGACATAGCCATGATTGACGAGGTGCTGGATCGTCGCGGAATAGCCGGCGCGGCTCTGGCCGCCGGGGCCACCATGGACCCAGACCAGCGCCGGGGCGGGATTGGCCTCCGCGCCATGGGGCACGTAAAGAACGCTCGGGATTTCCAGCCCGTCAAAGCTCTCATAGCGGATGATCCGTGCGTCAACGAGGTCGTCCTCGTCGATTGCCGGGTTGAGCGCGTCGGTCAGCTGCGTGATCTCGCCGGTTTCCAGGTCGGCGATCATGACATTGCTGGGCGAGGTGTCGCTCGACAGCATGAAGGCGATCTTGCTCTCGTCGCGCGAGAACCGCACGCTGCCGATATCGCCGGCGGGCAGGTCGATGGCGTCGAGCGGTTCGCCGGTCGCGGTCTCGATGATCTTCAGCGTCGTGCGGGCATCCTCGTTGATGGCATGGACGCGATAGTCCCCGGACGGAGAATAAAGGACATACATGACATCCCAGTCCTCGGCGATCAGTTCGGCTTTTTCGCCGGTCGCGACGTTATGGGTCCAGGCCTGGCTGAACTCGCCGAACTCGTCGGTCGAATAGACGAGCTGCGTGCCGTCGGGCGTGAAGCCATAGGCGCCATAGGCGATATTGCCCTCATGCGGCGTGATGTGCACCGGCGCCGCGCCGCTTTCGAGATCGGCGAGATAGAGGTCGGAATCGGCCGAGGTGCGCGGCCGCACGAGGGCGAGGCTTGTGCCGTCGCCGCTGACAGCTGCGATCTCAAAGCCCTCATCGTTCTGGAAGACGAGTTCACGCTGGAAGCTTTCCGTGTCGTACTCATAGAGGTCGAAGAAACGGGCATCGCGCTCATTGGTGGTGACGTAGAAGGACAGGGCATCGTCGCTCCAGCCGGCGAAGCTGGCCTTGACCGCGTCGCCCGGGGTCAGGTCGACAGAGGTGCCGTCCTCGTCGATCAGGTAGATGTGGGTGAGTTCGTCGCCGCCTGAGTCATGGGTGACGAGAATGCGGTCGTCGCCGGGGAAGTAGGACAGGGCGAAGGTTGAATCGGTGCCTGACTGCGTCAGCGTCGCCGGCTCGCTGCCATCGACCGGCAGGGAATAGGCGTTGAAGATGCCGGTCTCGTCGGAATGGACGAGGATGGCGTCATCATCCGGCGAGAAGGCGTAGCCTGCGGAACTGGCCATGCCGAAGCTGGTCGTCTCGAAAAAGGCGGCTGCCGCATAGGTCTCGACGGTGCGGGTTTCCGCTTCCGGTGCCGTTTGCTCACCGGCAGACGCGACTTTCTCGCTGGTGCAGGCCGTGAGCAGGGCGCAGCCGGTGGCGGCGCCCATCAATGTCTGGATCAGGTGGGTGTGGTTCATGGATGTCCCCTTCTTGCCGTTACCCTCTGATATGACTCTATGGGAGATGGGGGCGCCTGTCAGCACAAAGGTTAGCGCCGGGCCGGCCCGCCGGGATTACCGGAGGATATTCGATATGGCGACCCTGATCTCCCGGATCTTCTCGCCATCGAGCGGGCCGAGAATGCCGCGCCGTTCCTCGGGTATATGCGCCGCAGGGTCACCTTGTTCGTGAAAGACATAATGGTCGAACAGGGTTTTCCACGCGGCCCGGTGGACCGGTGGCAGGGCCTTCACGGTGAGCATGGCGTGCAAGAGGGCATCGCGCGGCTGGCCGCGCCCGTCATTGCCGGGCTTCCACCAGTAATTGATGAGCATGTTGATCTTTTCCAGCGAGCGCACATGGTGCCACCAGAGATAGGGGATGAAGATGGCGTCGCCGGGCGCCAGTTCGGCCGATCGTGCCGCCTCCATCGCCCGGGTAAAGCGCGGGAACCGCTCGAGGTCGGGAGCGTCGAAATCGACCAGGCTGATCGGCACGCCTGCCGGGGTCATCTCGAACTGTCCGATGTAAAGATTGGCGACCTGTTCCGGCGGGAACAGGGTGAAGAGGCGCCGGCCTGCCGCAACGCAGGCGATGTTCTCCGACGGGTCCTGATGGGCGGCGATGGTCACGGAATTGCCGAGCCAGAGGCGCGGGCTGATCGCGCTGTCGAGAAGTGGCATCGGATTTCTCTCCGCGAACCCGGGCAGATAGTCATGCATCGGCACCGACTGGATGGCATAGGCCAGCGGCCGTCTGTCATTCTCATGGTCGATCAGATAGTCGAGCGACGATGCAATCGGGATCTGCTCCATCCGGAAATTGAGGCCGCTCATGTCCTCATTGTAGAACAGCCGCCCTTTCAGCGACGGCGGACCTGTGGCAGTGCTGACCGCGGCACCCTGGTCGAAATTCCGGATATAGTCGAGGACCTCGCGGCCCGAGGAGCGCCCTGCCTCGACCACCGGCCAGCCGGTGACGAGGCCACGCATGACCACGGGCTCGCCGGCGGGGAGGATTTCGGTCTGGAATATCTCGGCCGTGACGTCTGTGCGTTCGGCGATCGGGCGGGGCGAGGGAAGTTCCATAATACTCAGATCTTGCCGGTTCGGACGGAGGGGTTGCCGGAGTGGCTTTACAACAGGACTTGATCGCCGTCGGGGCATCAGGTCACCCATACAAACGGCAATTGCGCGAAAAATCAAACTGTCATGATGAGGCATCGAGGCCCTGAGCGGCATCGCGCACGCTCTACCCGGTACGGGATGTGGGCGCTACCAGACACCGCTCGCGTTGGCGCTATCATCACAGGCAGTCCACTGCGTCTTTTTAGCACCAACCACCATAAAAATTCCCGCTTTCGGGGCGTTTGAGGCGATATCCGGCGGTTTTGGAGCGGCCCCTGTCAGAATCCGCTTGATTGATAAATTTGAAATATCTATCAGTGGAATGTGAAATTGCAGCAATGTTGGTGTTCCGCGCCGCCAGAGCAAAAAAACGCGGTCGCCAGTTGCAGTTAACATAAAAAACGTCGGGAAAACCGACGGGACGGGAAACGCCTCGCGACTGATCGCAGACAATTCTTGTCCAACCGCAATGTCCGGTGACTGTGCGGAGAAAAGATTTGGGAGCGTAAACATTCAGTGCCAATGGGAGGGCAAGGGAAATGAAATCACTAAACTCTAGTTCCAAAACGAGGGCCTGGGCCCTTACGGGTGCGTCCGCGCTCGTGCTCGGTGTCGCGGGTATCCCGTTCGCACCGTCAATGGCCTTCGCGCAAGATGACGTTGAGGCAACCGACGAAAACGAAGAAATTGAAAGCGACGATACAATCGTCGTGACGGGCGTGCGCTCATCGCTTCGGTCTGCCCAGCAGATCAAGCGCAGCGCCGACACTGTTGTCGACTCCATTACCGCGACCGACATCGGCGCGTTCCCGGACAAATCCATCGCCGAAGCGCTGCAGCGCGTTGCCGGTATCACGGTGAACCGCTTTGCCGCCTCGAGCGACACGGCACACTTCTCCGCCGAGCCGTCGGGCGTTATCGTTCGCGGCCTGCAGCAGGTCCGTTCCGAGTTCAACGGCCGTGACACCTTCTCCGCCAACTCCTCGCGCGGCCTGTCCTGGTCCGACATCTCGCCGGAGCTGATGGCCGGTGTCGACACCTACAAGAACCAGACTGCCGAGCTGATCGAGGGCGGTATCGCCGGTACGATCAACCTGCGCACCCGCGTGCCGTTCGACTCCAATGGCCGCCTGATCGCGCTGTCTGCCAACGCCAACTACAACAACCTTGCCGAAGCGACGACGCCGGAAATTTCCGGCATCTTCTCCGATCGCTGGGACACCGAGATCGGTGAGTTCGGCATCATGGCGAACGCTGCCTTCTCCGAGGTCCAGACCAAGTCGGAAGGCGTCCAGCTCTATCGCGCCAACCGTTTCGGCGTGAATTACCAGGCCGACGAGAATGGCGTGTATTCGCAGAATGATCGCGAATGCGGTGTCAACATCTTCACCGCCGATGGCCGCAATATCCAGTACAACGCGCCCGGCTTTGCCATTTACGACGACCTGCGTTGTAACAATAACGGCCAGATCGACGAAAGCGATGGCATCTTCTTCCTGCCGTCCCAGATCTTCGTTCGTGACAACACCTATTACCGTGAGCGGACCGGTGTGTCCCTCGCCGCCCAGTGGCAGGATCCGAGCAAGAAATGGCTGGCAACGGCTCAGTATCAGCGCTCCGAATATGATCAGCGCTGGGAAGAATATGTCGTGTTTGGCGTCCCGGCCGACTTCTCCTTCGGTCAGTCGATCTTCTATGTCGTGCCGAACCAGGACATCAACGCCGATGGCGTCAGCCTTGGCGACCCGCGTCCGCCGCAATGGCTGGCCGGTACCGATCCGTTCACGTTCAACAATGATGGTCTGTTCCAGCAAGGCACGATCGTCAACGACACAGGCTGGTGGGGCTCTGACAGCACCGCCGCTTCCCGCTTCCTGTCGAACGGCGACGGCGAAGCTCTCGTCAATCCCTGCTATGGCTGGAACGGCTGCGCGCCGCGTCAGCGTGGTACGGACATCCTGACCGAGAGCCGCTCGAACAATAACACCAACCTGACGGAAGATTTCGGCTTCAACCTGAAATTCGCCCCGACGGACCGTCTGCGCTTCAACTTCGACGCCCAGTATGTCGATGCGTCGGTGTCGAACTATGACATCACCGCAGCCCTGCAGACATTCGGTAACCTGACGCTCGACCTGACCGGGGACATTCCGGATATCGGGATCGCTCCGGGTATCAACATCAACTACACTGACGGTGAAGCAGCCGGTGCGGCAAACACCAATGCCGAATATCAGTCGAACACCTATGACAATTCGGTGTTCGGGGATCCGAGCAACTACTTCATCAAGCACATCATGGACCATATCGAAGACTCCGAAGGCACGGAAACGGCCTTCCGCGGCGATGTGGAATATGATGTCGAAAATGGCTGGGTGCGCTCGGTCAAGCTCGGGGCGCGTTATGCCAACCGCGAGCAGCTGATCCGCAACTCGACCTATAACTGGCAGAACGTCGCCAACAACTGGACCGAAGGCAACGCAGCCTATGCGAACCCGAATGCCGGTCCGGTTGCTTCTGCTGACCTGTTCAGCGGCGTCCAGGGTCGTTTCGGTCCGGATGGCTTCCTCGGCTATCAGCCGGGCGGTGTCGAAACCCTGCCCTTCGGTATCGATCTCGGTGGCACGGATCTCGGTCCGGACGAGTGGGTCTTCTTCAACATGGACCTGCTGCAGGATCGCGAAGGGTTTGCCAATGCCTTCGGTCGTGAGGCTGTCGGCGGTATCGGCAATGACGGCCACTGGTCGCCGATCTGCTCCGGCGGTGGCGAGCGTGGTCCGAATGCGGCCAACCCGGCGTTCCGCGAAATGCCAGGTTCCTGCTACGGTCCGGGCGAAATCGCGGACGTTCAGGAGGAAACCTTCGCCGGTTATGCCCAGCTCAATTTCGGCGGCTCCGATACAGAGCTGTTCGGCATTCCGTTCAGCGGTAATATCGGCGTGCGTTACGTCGAAACCAATAACTCCAGCACGGGCAGCCTGATCATCCCGACCCTGCCGGATGTCTACTTCGCCGAATACGAAGTCGCCACCGATACGGATACGGGCGATCCCATTCTTGACCCGGATACAGGCGAAACGACCTATCGTGTGACGAGTAATATCCTGCCACGCACGTTCGAAAACCTCGCCTGCTATCGCCTGGCTCCTCGTGCCGATCAGGAAACGGGTGATCTCAGTGCACCGCCGGTCGCATTCACGCCGGGTTGCTACGTCTCCCAGGATCAGTTCAACTTCCTGAGCGGTGGCAACATCGAAACAACGACGGAGCAAAAGCACGAGCACTGGATGCCGAGCTTCAACATCAAGTTTGACCTGTCTGAAGAATGGCTGATCCGTTTTGCTGCCTCCCGTGCCATGTCCCGTCCGGATATCGGTACGTTGCGGAACTTCGCCAATGTTGGCGTATCGGTTCCAAACGCATCGGGTGACTTCGATCCACAGCTCTATTCGACCAACAGCGCGGGTGAAATCACGGGCATCACGCCGATCTATCGCGGTTCTGCCCAGAACCCGTTCCTGGCACCGGTTATGGCGAACCAGTTCGACATCTCGCTCGAGCGTTACTTCGCCGATGTGGGCTCGTTCTCCTTCGCCGTCTTCTACAAGGAGTTCGAGGACTATATCCAGGTCGGTGAGTATGAGCGTGAAGTCACCAATAATGGCGTCACCGAAACGGCTCTGATCCGTGGTCCGCTCAATGGCGAAGGCGCCTCCATCCAGGGCTTCGAAGTTGCCTATCAGCGCTTCTTCGACTTCCTGCCCTCCCCATGGGATGGCTTCGGCGTCCAGGCCAACTACACCTTCGTCGACAACCAGGGCGTCTCCACTGACCGGGTCGTCAGCGATGGTCCGAGTGGCGATGGCGAGGACAGTGGCCAGGTTGGCGGCGGTGCCGAGAACCAGGTCCAGGTCGATCGCCTGGAAGGTCTCTCCGATCACTCCTACAACCTCGTCGGCATGTACGAGAAAGGTCCGTTCGCGGCCCGTCTCGCCTACAACTGGCGCAGCGAGTACATGATCACGGCTCTCGACTGCTGTGTGGCCACGCCGATCTGGAACGAAGAGCAAGGCTTCCTTGACGCGTCGCTCCGCTACCGCGTGAACGACAATGTCGAGCTCAGCGTTCAGGGTCAGAACCTTCTGAACACCAAGACGGTGACAGAATCCCAGGTTCAGAACTCTTCGGAAGGCGGCTTCCGCCTGCCGGGTTCGACCTTCCAGAACGATGTCCGCTACACCTTCGGTGTCCGGATGAAGTTCTAGTCATTGCCTGAGGGCCTGACTTAACGTCACCCCTCTCGCGGCTTGCGATACCGGTCCGACCGGGTCGCGATGTCGCGGGAGGGGTGATTTCGTTTCGGACACGGTGTATTATCGGATACCAGCAGGATAAATTGTGTCATGGATACTCCCCTGAATATCGTCATCGTCGGCGGCGGCACGGCCGGTTGGTCCGCTGCCGCGGCGATTGCCGGTATCGTGTCGCGCAATGTCGCATCCGTCCGCCTGATCGAGTCCGAGGAAATCGGCACGGTCGGCGTCGGCGAGGCGACCCTGCCGCACATGAAGGAATTCAACGACCATATCGGCGTCATCGAGGCCGACATGATGCAGCAGGCGAACGCGACCTTCAAACTGGGCATCGAGTTCGTCGACTGGGGCTTCAAGGGCTCTTCCTATATTCACCCTTTCGGGGTGCACGGGCAGCCGATCGGCGGCGCGAGATTCCACCACCAATGGGTCCGCGCGACGCAGAGCGGCCATGAGACAAATTTGCAGGATTACAGCTATCCGATCGTCGCCAGCCGCGCCGGCAAGTTCGATTTTCCGTCCAAGGATCAAAACCAGATCAGCTCAACCTATTCCTATGCCTATCATTTCGATGCGGCGCTTTATGCCGGCTATCTGAGGCGGTTTGCCGAACGGCGCGGCGCGGTGCGCACCGAGGGCAAGGTGACGGATGTCTCCCTTGACGGCCAGAGCGGCGATATCGCCTCGGTCACGCTGGAGAGCGGCGAGGTCGTGACGGCGGATCTGTTCATCGATTGCACCGGGTTCCGCGCCCTGCTGATCGGCGAGACGCTGGGCGTGGCCTATCAGGGCTGGTCGAAATGGCTGCCCTGTGACCGCGCGGTTGCCGTGCCGTGCGACCGGCTGCCGGGGAAACTTCTTCCGTATACCCGGTCGACGGCGCGCGCCGCCGGCTGGCAATGGCGCATCCCGCTGCAAAGCCGGACCGGCAATGGCTATGTCTATGCCAGCGACTTCATCAGCGATGATGAGGCTGCGAGCACGCTGTTGTCGAATCTGGATGGCGCAGCGCAGAGCGATCCGCGCTTCCTGAAATTCAGGGCCGGGCGCCGTGTCGCGTCATGGCAGAAAAACTGCGTTGCCATCGGGCTGTCGAGCGGGTTCCTCGAACCCCTGGAATCGACGTCGATCTATCTGATCCAGCAGGCCATCACCACCTTGCTGACCCTGTTCCCGCGCAAGACGGTCGATCCGGCGCTGCGGGCCGAGTTCAATCGTCGCGTCGATCTGGAATATGACCGTGTACGGGATTTCCTGATTCTGCACTATTACGCCAATGCGCGCGACGATGCCGAGCTCTGGCGCTATTGCCGGTCGATGGAGGTGCCCGACAGCCTGCTCGAGAAGCTCGAATTCTTCCGCAGCACCGGGCATATCGAAACCTATACCGCCGGGCTGTTCACGCCGGCGAGCTGGCTGGCGGTCTATGTCGGCCAGGGCGTCATGCCGCAGCGCTATGACCGCCAGGCGGACAAGCAGCCGCTCGAGGAAATGCTGGGAGAAATCCGCAAATTGCGCGCCCAGATTGCCGAGCGCGTCGATCGCATGCCAAGCCATGGAGTCTTCGTCGAGGATTATTGTCCGTCCAATGACGTTCCTGCCGCCATTGCGGAGGCCGTTGAATGAGCAAGCCTGTCGAAACCATTGTCATTGTCGGGCGCGACGCCGCCTTGTGGCTGACTGCCCTCGGCCTGCAGCGCGCCTATGGCCGGGCGGGCGTCGAGATCAAGGCGATCGAGCTGCCGACGCTGCTTCAGCCCCATGACGTTTTGAGTGCCCTGCCGACGGCCTCTGGCCTGCACGGATTGCTCGGTATCGCCGAGAACAATGTCTTCAGGTTTGCCGGGGCATCCTATGCGCTCGGGCAGCGATTTGCCGGCTGGTCGGGTTCCCGCCCGCCCTTCATGCACGCCTATGATTCGACCGGTACCCGTTTCGGCCATGTCGACTTCGTTCATTTCTGGCAGAAGGCGCGGCTGTCCGGCATGAATGTGCCGTTTGAGAATTTCTCGATCGGCGCGGTCGCGGCGGCGCAGGGGCGCATTGCCGATCTGCGCGAATCCGCGACGCCCTTCTCCAAGGCGTCCCAGGGCTTCAACCTCGATGCCCTCAGCTATGTGCATCTGCTCAAGGCCTACGCCCTGAAAAGCGGCATCGCCCATACGCAGGGCCTGCTGCAAGAGGTGACTATTGCGGACGGCGCGATCGGATCGGTCGCCCTGTCCGACGGCTCCGTCCATGACGGCGACCTTTTCGTCGACGCCACCGGGCCGGAGGCGGCCCTGATCGGCCAACTCGGCGGGGCGGCGCCTGACTCCTGGGACCATCTTTATCCGTGTAACCGCATGATGGCTCTCGCGGGCGAGCCGCTGTCGCCGCTGCCTTCCTATAGCCAGGTCCAGGCCTTCAGGGGCGGATGGCTGGGCATGTTCCCCCTGCAGGGCCGCACCGCGCTTGTCGCTGTCTATGCCGACGACGAATTGTCCGATGATGACATGATGGAAACGGTGCCGGTTCTGTCCAGCATGACGGTCTCGGGCAATGCGGTGGTCAGCACGCTGAACACCGGCCTGCGCCGGGACGCATGGGTGGGGAACTGTATCGCCATGGGCGATGCTGCCGTGCAGCTGGAGCCTCTCGATGCGGTTTCCCTGCATAGTCTGCATATCGGGCTTTCGCTGCTGGTCGATCATTTCCCGGGAACTGCCGGCGCGATGCCCGAGGCGCGGCTGTATAACCGGAAATTCGCTAGCCACATGGAGAATATCCGCGACTTCCAGCTTGCCCATTACCGCCTGAACCAGCGCTATGACGAACCGGTCTGGGACAGGGCGCGGCACCAGGAAACACCCGAACGGCTTGCCTACAAGCTCGGCACCTTCAAGGCGACCGGCCAGGTGCCGGACTATGACGACGAGACTTTCGACAAGGAGAACTGGATCTCGATCATGATCGGTCACAATCATCTTCCCGACCAGTACCATCCGCTTGTCGATGGCGTGGCCGAGGCGGAGTTGATGCAGCGCTTTCAGGCGATGCTGAACTTCATCGCCGAGGAAGTTTCGGAAATGACGTCCCTTTCGGCGCATATGGAACTGTATGCGCCGCAAAAACCCAGAAGCTCATTCTAGGATCAGCACCATGCAGAAGAAAATACGGAAAATCGTGATTGTCGGCGGCGGTACCTCGGGATGGATGGTCGCCGCGGCGCTCGCAAAAACTCTCGGTACGCATCACCACGACATAACCCTCGTCGAATCCGAGATGATCGGTACTGTTGGCGTGGGCGAGGCCACGATCCCGCAGATCGCCCTGTATAACAATGTGGTCGGCATCGACGAAGCCGAGATCATGCGCGAGACCAATGCGACCTTCAAGCTGGGCATCGAGTTTCGCGACTGGCGCAAGCACGGTCACAGCTATTTCCACCCCTTCGGCTTTTACGGCGTCGACATGGGCGGGATCAGTTTCTCCCATTACTGGCTGCGCTGGAAGAAGGCCGGCGGCAATCTCGACTATACCAAGTTCAATGTCGAAACCGAGGCGGCGCGCGAGGAGAAATTCCTCAGGACCAATGACGACAAGAATATTCACATGCCGTCGGTCAATTACGCCTACCAGTTCGATGCCAGCCTTTACGCGAAATATCTGCGCATGATTTCCGAGAAACGCGGTGTACGGCGCATCGAAGGAAAGATCGTCGATGCCACCCAGAATGCTGAGAGCGGCCATGTCGAAAGCGTCAAGCTGGAGGGCGGCAAGACGATCGAGGGCGACTTTTTCGTCGACTGCTCCGGCTTCCGCGGCCTGCTGATCGAGCAGGTGTTCAAGGCCGGCTATCATGACTGGAGCGCCATGCTGCCGGTCAACAAGGCTGTCGCCGTGCCCTGCGCAAAGAACGGCCCGCCGCTGCCCTATACGCGGTCCACGGCCCGCGAGGCCGGCTGGCAATGGCGCATTCCGCTGCAGCATCGCACCGGCAATGGCTATGTCTTTTCCGGCGAATTCATCAGCGAGGACGAGGCGACGGCACGATTGCTGTCTTCCCTCGACGGCGAACCGCTGGCCGACCCGAAGGTCCTGCGGTTCACCACGGGCGTGCGCAAGAAGAGCTGGATCAAGAATGTCGTGTCCGTCGGCCTGTCGAACGGTTTCCTCGAGCCGCTCGAGTCGACGTCGATCCACCTCATCCAGGTCGCAATCGCGAAAATCCTCGCCATGTTCCCCGGCGACGGGATTCAGGAGAGCCTCGTCGATCAGTACAACGAGGAAATGCACTGGGAATATGATCATGTGAAGGATTTCCTGATCGCGCATTACCATGTGACAGAACGTGACGACACGCCGTTCTGGAATTATGTGCGCACGATGGAAATTCCCGACGAGCTGAAGCGGCGCCTCGAGACCTTCCGTAATCGCGGCGAGACGCTGTGCCACAAGAGCGAATTGTTCAAGGAAGTCAGCTGGTTTGCCGTGCTTTACGGGCAGGGGCTGGAGCCGAAAGGCTATCATCCGGTGGCGAATTCGATTTCCGAGGATGATCTGAAACTGCGGCTCGCAAAGATCCGCTCTGGCATCCAGGACAGGCTCAACGGCATGCCGGCCCACCAGGAGTTCATCGACCACTATTGTGCCGCAAAATCCCTGATGTCGGCCTGACACAAAAAAAGGCGCCGAAACACTGTTCCGGCGCCTTTGCAGTGCTGATCAGTGCCGGGAGCTATTCAGTCCCCGTCAGGACCCAGGCGATCCCGCCGGCGACATGGTCGAGGAAAACCGGATCGGAATAGGTTTCGATCGTATGGCCCATCGAGGTGTAGAACACCCGGCCGCCATCGAATTGCTGCGCCCACGAGATAGGCTTGTCGGCACCGGCCGGCTCCCCGATCGATTCCGGATCGAGCGTGACCAGCAGGTCCACGGACGGATCAAAGTCGGCAATCCAGTACCATTCATCGGTGCGCGAAAATACCGGGTCCATATGGGTCGTGGCGGGATGGTCGCTATTGACCACGGACAGCTCGCCCATCGGCGTGCCCTCCGGATGGCTTTCGAAATAACCGCCCATCATGTCGCCATACCAGTCCCAGCTGTAATGGGAATCCGAGGCGCCATGGATGCCGACGATCCCCTTGCCGGCGCGGACAAAGTCCTGCAGGGCATCCCGCCGCTCGCCGATGAGCCATTCATTTTCCACTTCGTTGCCGGTGGTGGAATTGAGGAAGATGATCGCATCGAACCGGGCCAGGTCCTCTGCGTTGAAGATCGCCGGATCCTCGCTGTTCACCACGGTGTAGCCTTCGCGCTCGCCAAGCGCCGTCAGCGCCTCGACACCGGCAGGGATCGAGTCGTGCACCCAGCCTGTCGCCAGGGAAAAGAGCAGAATTTGCGTATCGCCGTCCGCGGATGCGCCGTCGCCCGGCTCGGCATCGCTGCAGGCGCCGGCGGCCAGCAGGCAGAAAGCGCCCGCAAGAGCAGTTGTATACTTCGAGATCATCATCGTTCCTTCCCTGATTTTTGGATGCCGGACCATAACATGCGCCGCCGCCGATCTGAAGTGCCGCTTGCCCTGCCGAATTGCTGGACAAACGGGAGCCGGGCACCATAGAGTTGTTGAAAAAAGCAAGGGCAGGAAAGTGAGTATTTCCCGATATAGCGGGTTCAGCAGGCGCCAGCTTCTGTCTGGCGGTGCGCGCATTGCCGGCGGCATCGCGGTCGGCGGCGGTCTTGCCGCCTGCGCGGACAGTGCCGGTCAGGAAGCATCTGACGGGCTGGCTGCCAGGCTCGATACGCTCACCACCCGCGATGCCCTGCGCCGGCCCGGCCATTTCTTCTCGATTGCGCAGTTCCGGCTGCTGGAGCGGATCAGCGACCTGATCATGCCGGAGACGGATACGCCCGGCGCGCTTGCCGCCGGTGTGCCGCAACTGATCGACCGCATGATGGTGACCTGGGCGCTGCCGGAAACCCGAAGCGACTGGCTCGCCGGTCTTGCCGCTATCGATGCGCGCGCCAGACGGGAGCATGGCGTGGCGTTTGCCCGCCTCGAGCCCGACACCCAGTTTGATGTGCTCTCGCGCCATGATGGCGAGGCCCTGTCCGCGAGCGATCGCGCCTACAGACAGATGAAATCAACCATCGTCGAGGCGTATTATTGTTCCGAACCCGGTGCAACGGAAGAGCTCAGATATGACCCGGTTCCCGGTCCGTACAGGGGGTGCGTTCCCTTCGACGAGATCGGCCGGACATGGGCCACGTAACCGTGGCGGCCCTGGTGCCGCATTGCTGAGCGCCCTGACAAAGCCGGCCGGGAAAGAGCCGGTTAAAAACAAGCCGGCATGCCGGCAGTGGAGGAAAACAGTATGACTGCGGATTTCGACGCGATCGTCGTCGGTTCCGGCATGAGTGGGGGATGGGCCGCCAAGGAGCTCGCGGAGCGCGGGCTGAAAACCCTCGTGATCGAGCGCGGGCGGCACATTGAGCATGGTACGGACTATACCGATTTCAAGGCGCCATGGGAGCTGCCCAATCTGGATGCTGTGCCTGAGCGCGAGCAGGTCCATTATGGTGGGCGCGTGATTGCCGCGTCGACGGCGCATTTCCGCATCAAGGAAGACGACCACCCCTATTCCGTCGCCGAGGGCAAGCCGTTCCGCTGGTTCAGGGGCTATCATCTTGGCGGGCGTTCCCTGATGTGGGCGCGGCAATCCTATCGCATGAGCGAGATGGATTTCGAGGCGAACAAGAAAGACGGGCACGGAAACGATTGGCCGATCCGCTATGCGGATCTGGCGCCATGGTATGATCATGTCGAACGGTTTGCCGGGATTTCCGGTCAGGCAGAGGGCTTACCGCAATTGCCCGACGGCCAGTTCCAGCCGCCGATGGAGCTGAACTGTGTCGAGGAGATATTCCGCGACCGGCTGCACGAGACGTTCCCGACGCGCCGACTGACCATTGGCCGCTGCGCTCACCTGACGGCGCCGACGGCAGAGCAGCAGGCGCTGGGCCGGGGGCCATGCCAGTCGCGCAGCCTGTGTTCGCGCGGCTGCTCCTATGGCGCTTATTTCTCCAGCCTGTCAGCGACACTGCCGGCCGCCCGCAAGACCGGCAACCTGACCATCGTGACGGACGAGATCGGCCACAGCGTCGTCTATGATGTGGCGACCGGCAAGGCCAGTGGCGTGCGCGTCGTCGATGCGATCACCCGCGAGCACAGGGTCTACACCGGCCGTATCATCTTCCTGTGTGCCTCGGCGATCGGCTCGGCGCATATCATGCTGAATTCGCGGTCGGAAAGATTCCCGACCGGCATCGCCAATTCCAGCGACATGCTCGGCCGCAATTTGATGGACCATGTCAGCGGCCTTGGCGCTGGCGGCTATATGCCGGGCTATACGGATCAATATTACAAGGGCCGCCGCCCGAACGGGTTCTACATTCCGCGATTCCGGAATGTAACCGAGGATGCCGATTTCGTGCGCGGCTACGGCTTTCAGGGCGGTGCCTCGCGCGGCGACTGGCGCCGTGGCGGCGGGCAGGCCGGAATTGGCGCTGCGCTGAAGCAGGACCTGCGCAAGCCCGGCGGCTGGAGCGTCTGGCTCGCCGGGTTCGGTGAAATGCTGCCAAACCCGGACAATCGCGTCACCCTGCATCCCACAAAGGTCGACAAATGGGGCATCCCGCTGCTGCATATCGACTGCGCCTATGGTAAGAACGACCTGAAGATGGCGCGCCAGGCCAACAGGGATGCGGTCGAGATGCTGCAGGCCGCCGGCTTCCAGGGCGTCAATGAGCGCAAGGCCGAACCTGATGAGCCGGGCCGGGCGATTCACGAGATGGGCACGGTCGGCATGGGCCGCGATCCGGGAACATCCGTCCTCAATGGATTCAATCAGGCCCATGACGTGCCGAACCTGTTCGTGACCGATGGCGCATGCATGGCCTCCACGGCCTGCCAGAATCCCTCGCTCACCTATATGGCGATTTCGGCCCGGGCCGCCCATTATGCAGCGGAATTTCTGAAGGAAGGAAAGATCTAGGCGATGAGTGACAACGATCCAATGACCATCAACCGGCGCACGCTCTTGCGGCAGGCCGTCTACATGGTGGGCGGCGCTGCCGGGCTGAATGCGCTGGCGGCCTGTTCCGACCAGAGTGCGGAGGGCGATGCGATACCGCGCCTCAGCGGACCGGGACGCTATTTTACCGGTGTGCGCATGACGCGGCTGAAAGTGATCGTCGATACGATCATTCCGGATACGGATACACCCGGCGCCGTTGCCGCCGGCGTTCACACCTTTATCGACCAGATGATGGCCGACTGGGCCGAGCCGGATACGCGCGATCAATTCGACAAGGTCATCGACGAGATCGACGAGCGGGCCGTCGCCGCGCATGGCGACCGGCTGACTCGCCTGCCGCAGGAGCAGCGGTTTGCAGTCATTCGCGATTATGATGCGGAGAAGCTCGGCCAGCGCAACTGGCCCTATCGCCGGTTCAAGGACCTGGTGCTGGTCGGCTATTACCACTCGCAGATCGGCGCGACGGAAGAGCTGCAATACGAACTGATCCCGGGAGAGTGGAAGGCTTGCCTGCCGCTGGCGGAAGTCGGCTCGGCCTGGGCGGATTGATCGATATAATAGTAAGTATACGACTGAAGATGAAAGAGATGCGTGATGGAATTTGATGCGATCGTTGTCGGCTCCGGCATGAGCGGCGGCTGGGCGGCCAAGGAATTATGCGAGCGGGGCCTGAAAGTGCTGGTCATCGAACGCGGCCAGCATGTCGAGCATGGCGCCGATTATAATGACATGCAGGAGGTCTGGGAGGTAGAGAATCGCGGGCGCATTCCCGAGGCGGAACTGGACGAGCATTACCAGGTCCAGCGCGGCTGCTATGCGATGAACACGGCGAACAAGCACCTTTTCGTCAAGGATTCCGATCATCCTTATGAAACGCCCGAGGGCAAGCCGTTTGCCTGGCTGCGCGGCTATCATCTCGGCGGGCGGTCGCTGCTCTGGGCGCGCCATTCCTATCGCTTGAGCGAGATGGATTTCGAGGCCAACAAGAAAGACGGGCATGGTGTCGACTGGCCGATCCGCTATGGCGACCTTGCGCCGTGGTACGATCACGTCGAGCGCTTTGCCGGCATTACCGGAGAGAAGATGGGCCTTGACCATCTGCCGGATGGCGAGTTCCAGCCAGCCATGGCGCTCAACTGCGCCGAGAGCGAATTCAAGGCCCATCTGGAGCAGACCTATCCGGGCCGCACGCTGCTGATGGGGCGGATCGCGCATTTGACACAGCCGACGGAAGAGCAGCAGTCACTCGGGCGCGGCAGCTGTCAGTACCGGGATCTTTGCTATCGCGGGTGTTCCTTCGGGGCGTATTTCTCCGCCCTGTCGGCGACACTGCCGGCGGCGGAGCGTACCGGCAATCTGACCATCGTCACGGACGCCATCGGCCACAGCGTCGTCTACGACCCGGCGACGGGCAAGGCGAGCGGCGTGCGCGTCATCGACTATCATACGAAAGAGGGCCGTACCTATACCGCCCGCATGGTGTTCCTGTGTGCCTCCGCCATCGGCTCGGCCCTGGTGATGCTGAATTCGACGTCGGAGCGGTTTCCCAACGGCATTGCCAACAGGTCCGGCGCGCTTGGCCGCCACCTGATGGATCACATCTCCGGCATTCGCGCCGGTGGCATCTATCCGGGTCATGAGGATCAATATTATTCGGGCAAGCGGCCCGGCGGCATCTATATCCCACGCTATCGCAACCTGCCCGGCCAGGAGCAGGAAGAGTTCGTGCGCGGTTTCGGCATCCAGGGCGGTATCGGCCGCATGAACTGGACCCGCGGCGGCGGCGAGCCGGGTGTCGGCGTCGACCTGAAGGAAAAGCTGCACATGCCGGGGCCGTGGCGGATTGGCCTGTCCGGCTTTGGCGAGATGCTGCCGGACCCGAACAACCGCGTCACCCTCCATCCGACCAAGGTCGACAAATGGGGTATTCCGCTGCCCGTGATCGACTGCGCCTATGGCGAGAACGAAATGAAGATCGTCGAACGCTGCAAGGCCGATATCGTCGCCATGCTTGAATCGGCCGGTGTACAGAATATCGAGGTCGGCGGCGATCCGGCACCGCCGGGATATGGCATCCACGAAATGGGTACGGCCCGCATGGGGCGCGATCCGTCGACATCGGTGCTCAATGGCTGGAACCAGGCCCATGACGTGCCGAACCTGTTCGTCACCGACGGGGCCTGCATGACGTCGTCAGCCTGTCAGAACCCGTCCTTGACCTATATGGCCGTAACCGCACGGGCGGCCAATCATGCTGCAGATCTGCTACAGGAGGGAGTATTATGATGCGTAAACGGATTTTCGAGGACAGTGTATTGTCGCGCCGCAATTTCATTGTCGGCGGGTCGCTCGCGACCACCGCCGTGCTGGCAGGGTGCGGTCAGCCACAGGCCGTCACCAGTGCTGCGCAGCCGGTGCCGGGCATCCAGCTCTATACCGTGCGCGAGCCAATGGCGCGCAACATGGCCGGAACGCTCGCGCGGATTGCGGAGATCGGCTACAAGGAGGTCGAGTTCGCCGGCTATTTCGACAAGAGCCCGGCCGAGGTCAGGGCGATCCTGTCCGATACCGGCCTTGCCGCGCCGAGCACCCATGTCGGTCATGATGTGATCCGCGACAATCCGGGACCGGCGATCGAGGCGGGCGCGGAAGTCGGCCATGACTGGCTGGTGCTGAACTGGCTCGCCCCCGACCAGCGCGAAACCATCGACCAGTACAAGCGCTGGGCCGAGGTGATGAACCGGTTCGGCGAGCAGGCCAGGGCGGCTGGCATGAAGGCCGCCTGGCACAATCACGATTTCGAGCTGATGCCGATCGACGGCACCGTGCCCCTCGATATCCTGATGGAGGAATGCGACCCTGATCTGGTCAAGTTCGAGCTTGACCTGTTCTGGGCGGAAAAGGCGGGTACGGACATTCTGGCGCTGCTGGCGCGCGATCCGGACCGCTTCACCATGTGCCATGTGAAAGACATGGACGAGTCCGGGAACATGGCCGATGTCGGCACCGGCGTTATCGATTTCCGGTCCATTTTCGCCAGCGATGTGTCCCGCTTCCAGCACTTCTTCATCGAGCGGGATGATGCGGCGCGGCCATTCAAGACGGCGGCGGTTGGCCATGCGACGCTCGACAATGTTCTGCAGGCGGTCAGCGAGAGCCGGCAGTAACAAGAAGGGCAGATGCAATGAGGGGCGCGATGAGAGGACGACTGAGGAGACTGCTGGTGTCCGCCAGTATGCTTGGTCTGCTGGCCGGTGCCTGTTCCGGGCCTGCCGGGCAGGTTGAGCAGGGGCTGGCTGAAGAGGTGCGCGATCTCGGTCAGTTCAACAGCCACGCCGATATCGGCGATGTCGGCGCGCCGGGGTCCGTTACCTATGATGCCACGAGCGGTGTCTATGAGATTTCCGCCAGCGGCACGAATATGTGGGGGGCGGACGACCAGTTCCACTATGTCTGGACCGAGATGAGCGGCGATGTGATGGTCGCCGCCGATATCGGCTTTGTCGGGGAGGGCGTCGATCCGCACCGCAAGGCCGGCGTGATGATCCGGGCCGGGCTGATGCCGGATGCGCCCTATGCGGACATTGTCGTCCATGGCGACGGGCTGACCTCGATGCAATATCGCGACAGGCCGGGCGGCGAGACGCGGGAGATCGTCGCCTCCATCGCCGGTGCCGACAGCGTGCGGCTGGAAAAGGAAGGCGATTATGTCTATATGTCCGTGCGCGAGGCTGATGGCCCGTGGATCACCGGCGGTAATTACCGCCTGGCCTTCGCCGAGCCGTTCCTGGTCGGCCTCGCCGTCAGTGCTCATAATAGTGACGTCGTCGAGACGGCCCGGTTTTCAAATGTCGAGATATCAGCCCTCGACCTCGCGCCGGTGACCGAGACCGGCTATGCTGCGAGCGTGGACTCAACGCTGGAAATTCTGGATGTGACAAGCGGCAATCGCCGTGTTGTGCATGTGAGCGATGACAAGTTCGAAGCGCCGAACTGGTCGCGCGATGGCTCCTTCCTCGTCTATAATGCCGGCGGCAGGATCTATCGCATTCCGGTCGAGGGCGGCGAGCCGGTGGAGATCAATACCGGTCCGTATATCAACAATAACAACGATCACGGGATTTCGCCCGATGGCTCGCAGCTGATCATCTCCGACCAGTCTGGCGCGGATAACCAGTCGCGGATTTATGTCCTGCCGATCGAGGGCTCCGACAATCCGCGCGCGGTCGTCTCGCATCCGTCGGCGCCGTCCTACTGGCATGGCTGGTCACCCGATGGCGACATGATCGTCTATACCGCCCAGCGGCCGGAGGTCTCGCCCGCCTATAATCTGTGGGCCAAGCGCCTGTCGGGCGGCGCTGAGTTCCGGCTGACGGATTCCGGCGGTCTCGACGATGGCGCGGATTTCTCGCCCGACGGGGAATGGATCTATTTCAACTCGACCCGGTCCGGTGCGATGCAGCTCTGGAAGGTGCGGCCCGATGGCAGCGAGCCGATGCAGGTCACCTTCGATGAAAACTATCGGGACTGGTTCCCGCATCCGTCGCCCGATGGCGAGCACATCATCATGGTTTCCTTCGGGCTCGATGTGGATCTTGCCGACCATCCGCCGAACCGGGATGTGTGGCTGCGCATGATGCCGGCGGACGGGTCCGAGCCGCCGCAAATCATTGCCAAGCTGTTTGGAGGGCAGGGCACGATCAACGTGCCGTCGTGGTCGCCGGATTCCAGCAAGGTCGCTTTTGTCAGCTACCGGATCGATCGCGACGACCGCCCGGAATAATTCATTGGTGGGCTGCTGCGCAGCCGCCTCAGGATGAGGACGCAACAAGAAAGGGCCGGTCAGTGACCGGCCCTTTTGCTTTTCGGGTACTCGATACCTTATGCCCGCTTTGCCGGATCGTCGGCCGGCTCGGCGGCGGCGCTCGATACGGGCGCCCCTTCATGGACGACCGCTTCCGGCGCGTGTTCTTCCGGGCGTTTCAGGCGCATGAAATACAGGATCGCGAAGGCGACAATGAGCAGGATCGGGAATACCATCAGCCGGCTGATGACCGCCTGACCGGCTGCGATCTCGGCTGCTGCGCCATCGAGGCCGCTGGTGGTGGCCGCCTCGCTGGCGCTATCGAGCCAGCCGCCGATGACCGGGTTCCAGATCGAGACGCCGAACATGCCGGCCCCGCCCATCAGCGACATGCCAAGGGCACCCGTGCGCGGCAGGTACTCGCCGATAAAACCGATCATGGTCGGCCAGAAATAGGTCACGCCCAGCGCGAAGACGATCGCGGCGACATAGACCATGGCACCGGAGGTCTGGGTGAACAGGAAGAGGCCGAGGGCCGAGAAGATGGCCGAGCCGAGGAGAACCCCGACCGGGTTGAAGCGGTGGACGATCGGTCCGGCGAAATAACGGCCAACAGCCATGAGGCCAGCGGTCAGTGCCAGCACCATCAGGCCGGATGCGCCGGAGCCGGCAAGGATGGTCTGGATCCACTGGCCCGTACCGAGCTCGGTCGTCGCGGTCATGGTCATCAGAATGAGCATGACGATGAAGAGCGGCTTGAACAGGGCACGGATATTTTCCCCCGTATCGGTCAGCGTGAACTCCGATTTCGGGAAGGTTTCGGTGAAGACCATGTAGCCATAGACGGCGGTCGGGATCAGCATGATGCCGACCTGGATCTGCCAGCCCATGCCGATCGAAGACAGCCCTTGCGAGGCGAGGGCGCCGATGAAAATGCCGCCGGGGAACCAGACGTGAAAGCGGTTGAGCATCGCTGTCTTGTTCTTGTGATACATGTCGGCGATCATCGGGTTGCACGCCGCCTCGACCGCGCCATTGGCAAAACCGATGAAGAATGTCGAAATGATCAGTCCCCAGAAGCCGGTGGCGATGATCGTCAGCACCAGGCCGAGAAGATGGCCGAAAAAGGCGACGATCATCAGGTTTTTCGGACCGAGCCGGTTATAGACCAGACCGCCGATCATCATCGCGACGGGGAAGCCGAGAAACGCCATCGAGTTCATCCAGCCAAGCTGGGTGGCGGTCAGGGCGAATTCGTCACCAAGCTGGTTGAGGACGCCGGCGCGGATCGCGAAAGTCATCGCCGTCACGACCAGTGACAGGCATGCCATGATGAAGAGCCGGTTGCGATTGACGGACGGCATTGTCCCCGCCGTGGTAGCTGATGCTGTATTCATTGTAGTCCTCCCTCAAGCCGCCGCTTGTTATTGTCTGGTGGCGGGTGCTGTTTTCAAATTACCCCTGGCCGCTCCGAGCGGCCAAGGGATTAGTATTGTCCTCAGTCGAGACCGAGTATGCGCCGGTTGCGGGCCGAGTCGCTGTCAGCCCCGGCGAAATCGTCGAATGCCTTGTCGGTACGGGTGATCATGTGCGCGGCGATGAACGGCGCGCCCTCGGCGGCGCCCTGTTCCGGATGCTTCAGCGCGCATTCCCATTCCAGCACCGCCCAGCCGTCATAGCCATATTGGGTCAGCTTGGAGAAGATGCCGCCGAAATCGATCTGGCCGTCGCCGAGCGAGCGGAACCGGCCCGGGCGCTCGACCCAGCCCTGATAGCCGCCATAGACGCCTGACTTGCCGTTCGGGTTGAACTCCGCATCCTTGACGTGGAAGGCCTTGATGCGGTCGTGATAGAAGTCGATGAACTGCAGATAGTCGAGCTGCTGCAGCACGAAATGGCTCGGGTCATAGAGAATGTTCGCAGCCGGATGATCGTCGACGGCGTCGAGGAAGCGCTCGAAGGTCACCCCGTCATGCAGGTCCTCGCCGGGATGCAGCTCGTAACAGGCGGCAACGCCATTGTCCTCGAACACGTCGAGGATCGGCTTCCAGCGGCGGGCAAGCTCGGCAAAGCCTTCCTCAACCAGGCCGGCCGGGCGCTGCGGCCACGGATACATGGTGTGCCACAGAAGCGCGCCGGAGAAGGTCGCGTGCGACGTCAGCCCGAAATTGCGGCTCGCCTTTGCGGCCATCTTGCACTGCTCGATCGCCCAGTCGGTACGGGCCTCCATATTGCCATGGACCTGTTCCGGTGCAAACGCGTCGAACATTTCCGTATAGGCCGGATGCACGGCGACGAGCTGGCCTTGCAGGTGCGTCGACAGCTCGGTGATCTCGACGCCATTGCCCTCGCAGATGCCGGCGATCTCGTCGCAATAATCCTTGCTTTCGGCGGCTTTTTCCAGATCGAACAGGCGCGGATCGTCAGAGGGCAGCTGCACCCCCTTATAGCCATGGCCGGCGGCCCATTTGGTGATCGTGTCGAGATCGTTGAAGGGTGGCTCGTCGCCCATGAACTGGGCAAGGAAGATGGCGGGACCTTTCATGATGTCTCTCCTGTGCTAGCTGTTCTCGTTTATCTGTTCTCGATGCCGGACAGAGGTGTCCAGGCGGATTTGTTCTTGCTGGAATTCACCGCGGCACGAATGAAGCGCATGGTGGCGATGCCATCCTCGATCATGGCAAAGCCTGGCTCTTCGTCCGTGTCAGGATAGGTCTTCACGGCGGCAGCGAAAGCGCCATAAATATTGGCGAAGGCCTCGATATAGCCTTCAGGGTGGCCGCCGGGCGTGCGGCAATTGGCGAGCGCGCGCTCGCTCAGGAACGGCATGTTGACGCCAGGGCGCAGGATCTGTTCCGGCTTGCCGCGGGTCTTCACGATCAGCTCGTTCGGCTGTTCCTGCTGCCAGTGCAGGCTGGCCTTGTCGCCATAGATCTCGATCTTCAGCGCATTGATCGCGCCGGAGCAGACCTGGCTGGCGGACAACAGCCCGGAGCCGCCGCCCGACAGGCGGAACATCGCCTGGCCGTCATCGTCGATGGCGCGGTCCGCAATGACGGAGCGCAGCTCGGCAGCGACATCGGTGATGCGCTCGCCGGTCATGTATTCGACAAGGTTGAAGGCATGGGTGCCGATATCGGCAAAGGCGCCGGACTCGCCGGAGCGGGCCGGGTCGGTGCGCCACGAGGACTGCTTGGAAGAGGCCGTGTCTTCGGCCTGCGACAGCCAGTCCTGCAGATAGGCGACGGCAACGCGCCGTATACTGCCGATTTCGCCGCTGGCGACCATGGCGCGGACCTGCATGACGAGGGGATAGCCGGTATAGGTCTGGGTCAGGCCGAACAGTCTGCCGGATTTCTTCACCGCCGCCTCGATGGCGAGCGCATCATCCAGCGTGCCGGCGAGCGGTTTGTCGCAGATCACGTGAAAGCCGGCCTCCAGCGCCGCGATGGCAACCGGCGCATGGGTGTCATTCGGCGTGACGATGGAGACGCACTGGATCCGCTGGTCTTCCGGCAGGGCGTTCTCGGCATCGAACATTTCCTGATAGCTGCCATAGGCGCGGGCGCCATCGAGACCGAGCTCGTTGACGCCGAATTCCTTCGAAGCCGCTGCATCGCGGCTGAACGCCCCGGCGACAAGGTCGATGTCTCCCGCGATGTTCGCGGCGAGGCGGTGGATTGCGCCGATGAAGGCGCCCTTGCCGCCGCCGACCATGCCCATGCGAATTTTCTCAGCCATTCATCCTCCAGCTTTCCGTCAGTTTTTTACCAAACTACGGCACTATGAGACCGCTATCAAGCAAGACCCATGCTGCACCTGCTCACGGCAGATATTTCGCTTCCGGCATCGCCAGTCCCAAGCTCGTCAGTACACGCTCGAGATGTTCGATCGCTTCCGGTGTCGGGCCGGGATAGGGGCCGATGACGGGCTTGTTGCCGAGATAGCCGATATCCTGAACGCCGGCTTCCGAGGCGAAGAACGCCCCGATGGCGATGTCGCGGAAGGAGCGGAATGCCGCCGCCATGGTATCGAGGCCATCCTCGACGCGGCCGTACCAGGCAATCCGGTCGAGGACCTGCTTTTGCTGGTCCACGCTCGCCTCGGCAAAGCCGGTGTCGAACTGTTCCTGCGCTTCCTGCTCGAGCCAGTCGAACAGGGCAAGGAAGCGCTCGCGGTCATATTGCTGGTTGTCATAGGGCGCGCTGATCCATTCGTCGATGAAATCGGGCACGCCGACATCGCTGGCGGCGGGGGAGCGATCATCGGCCGGGAGGATCAGGTCGGACAGGCGCGCGGCGACGTCGAGCTGGTCCTGGCTCATGGACTTTTCCCAGGTCAGCGCAGGCTCGACAAGGTGCGGATCATAGCCATAGGTGGTGCCGCTGACAGGCCGCGCCGGGGCGAGGGTTTTGCGCTTGGCCATCCGCTCGGCATAGTCTTCTTGCGGCGTCGTGCGCTCAGGGCCGCAGGCGGTGGTGGCGCTGACGCCCATGGTCGCGGCGAGCCATTTCAACGTTGTGCGGCGGCTGATCCTGCTTGTATAGCTCATCAGATTTCCCTCGCGCGCATTTTCTCGATCAGATGGTCGCAGCTGCGGTCGGCGAGCGCCATGATCGTCAGCGTCGGGTTCTTGTGCGCCTTGGAGGCGAACATCGCGCCATCCATGATCCACAGGTTCGGCACATCCCAACTCTGGCCCGAGCCGTTCAGCACGGAGGTCGCCGGATCGTCGCCCATGCGCGCGGTGCCGACCTCGTGAATGATCTGGCCGCCCTTGGCCATCATGTCCTTCGGGTCGTCCTGCGTGCCATAGGTCGGCGTGCCGCCGAGCCGGTCGATGATCGCCAGAATGTTTTGCTGGAAATGCGCCGTCTGGTTGATCTCGTGATCGGTGTGCCGATAGTGGAAGCGCAGGATCGGGATGCCGAAAGCGTCGCGCTGGTCCGGGTCGAGCTCGGCATAGCAATGCTCGTTGGGGATCATCTCGCCGCGCTGGGAGAAGTGGATGAAGCTGCCATAATAGCGGCGCACGTCTTCCTTGACCTGCGGGCCATAACCATCGACGCGGCCGCTTGCCCCGCCCATGCCGATACCGGGCTCGCCGAACTGACCGCCGATCTCGATATGATAGCCGCGCGGGAAGTCGAGCGCGCCCGCCGCCTGGCGCTGGTAATCCCAGAAGGGGATGTAAAGATGCAGGCCCATCGTGCCGTCTTCATTATAGCGCGGGCGGTTCTCCAGCGCGGGCACCTGCGCGCCGATGCCGGCACCGACCGTGTCCATCAGATTGCGGCCGACCTGGCCGGACGAATTGGCGACGCCGTCCGGGTGTTGGGCGTTTTTCGAGTTCAGCAGGATGCGTGCGCTCTCGCAGGCACTTGCGGCGAGCACCACGACCCGGGCGGCAATGAATCGGTGCTCGCCGCTGATCTTGTCAATGTAATGGACACCGGTCGCCTTGCCCGACCGGTCGGTCTCGACCTCATAGACCATGGCATTGGTCAGGATTTCGAGATTCCCTGTCGCCCGGGCCCAGGGGATCAGCGATGTGGTCGACTGGAAGGCCGCGCCGATATTGCAGCCACGCCCGCAATTGGTGGCGTTGAAGCAGGCCTGGCGCTCGCCCATGTTTTTCGTCAACACGGCACGGCGCGAGGCGACGCAGGGAATACCGAGATCATTGGCGGCGGCCTTGATCGCCAATTCGTTGATGCGCGGCTTTGGCGGTTCATGCAGCACGCCCGGGCCTGAATCCGGGTGGTTCTCGAGCCCGTCATTGGCGCCATAGACGCCGATCAGCTTTTCAACGCGGTCGAAATAGGGCGCCATCTCGTCATAGCTGACCGGCCAGTCGACGCCGAGCCCGTCGCGTGTATAGGGCTTGAAGTCGTGCGGCCCCATGCGGAAGGAGTTGCGCGCCCAGTGATTGGTCCGACCGCCGAGCATGCGCGAGCGCCACCACATGAACTCGTTGCCCTCGGCGCTGACATAGGGTTCGCCCGGCAGGGTCCAGCCGCCGATCGAGGCGAGGTAATAGCCGAAATCCTTTTCCGGCGTGCCGCCGCCGAGCAGGGGCGCTTCCCGGCTCCAGTTGAACATCGGTGTCTCGGAATAGGGATCGTAATCGCGGCCGGCCTCGAGCATCAGCACCTTGACGCCGGCCGCGGCGAGCCGCCAGGCGGCCATGCCGCCGCCGGCACCGGAGCCGACAACGATGACATCGTGTTCGCCGCTTGGTGCATTCATGCCCTGTTCCTCCCGGCCGGGTTTTCCCGGCTATCCTTTGGCGCGGAGCATGCCCCAGCTCGGCAGGAATTGGTAGGGCTAGAAGCCGGCTTTGCGGCGGATTTTGGCGAGGGCCCGCCCTGGCTGGCTGATGGCGCGGCGCAGATTATTGACGAAGCGCTGCAGCGTCGACTGGCCCTTCAGCGCATCGGCCATGGCCTTGATGAAGGCAGGCTCCAGGCCGCGTCGCTCGGCCTCGCGCATACTCTCGGTCATGAACGAGCGGGTATTGGTCGCGACGATTTTCAGGGCGCGGATATTCTCGTTGCGCAGCGGCTCCGGGAAGGTCCGGCACCGGTCGAGCGCGCCGACGACCTTCAGCGCGATCATCGTGCGGTGGCACTTCTCGCAGCGGCAGCAATTATAGGCGCTGTCCGGATTCATCCAGCAGACGCGCAGCGTGTCGAGCACGATCTGGTGGCGGGCGATCGCCTCGACCTTGCGGATACGCCGCGCTTCAGCTCCGTCATTGACAATGTCAAGATCAGACAGGCTCCACAGCGGGTCAAGCAGCGGGTGCGAGCCGAAGGCGAACAGATGGGTATAGTCCTGCGAGGACGGGATGTAGATCTTGTCGAACTGGTCGGACAACAGATAGGCGGTGGCCGCGAGCGCCGGGCCGTGGCCATAGTCCCAGCCGATATAGCTGTCGAGGACCGGGCGGATATTCGTCTCCAGCCTGATCAGGTTTTTGCCGGTCTCGCCGGCGATATGCTCGATCATGGCGAGGGTCTCGCGATAGAGCGCCTCGTCCCCAAGCTTGATATCGAAGCCATGCACGAAGATGAGATCGGTGATCTCCTCGCGCCGCTTCATCAGCGTGTAGAATGAATCGACTCCGCCGGAGAAAAACGCCGCGACCCGTCCCGTCCCGGCGCGTGGCCGGGGCGCGGCAGACTCGAAGGCTTTTGCCGGCAGGCGGGTCAGGCCCGGCACCCAGGCGAGATAGAGATCCTGAATCTGCTCGAAACTGGCCAGCAGGCGCGGGTCCAGCGGCGCGGGCGCGCGAAAGGCGCGGCCCTTCTTCATGCAGGGCAGGATCGAGGTGACGAATTCAATCTCCGGCCGCGACGCGAGCCGCATGTCAGTCGACGCGAAATAAACCTGATGGCGGGTCTCGCCATCGGTGATCCCGAAGGTGACCCGGCTGCCCGGTTCGGCATTCGAACTGTTCGCTGTCATGGTCGCCCGCATGGCTGTCCCGCTGGTCTGCACCCGCAAGCGGGCAAAGCTGCAGCGGATTATGCCGGAGATTGACCAACATCCTGTTAATGGCGGTGGAGGGGGCGATATTTCAACCGAGCCGGTCGATCAATGCCATGGCGGCGAGGGGGTTCAGCGCCTTGTGGCCGCTGATGACATAGCAGAACACGTCGCGCGGGGCGGTTTTCATCGGTTTTGCCAGAAGCTCCGCCTTATCGTCGGCCTTTCCGGCGGCGAGGGCCTTGAGCTGTGCGGCGCGGTCATCGAGCGCCTTTTTCGAAAGCCCGAGCTTTTGCTTCTCCGTCGTGCCCATGCAGCGCAAATAGACGAAATCCGCCGTCACATCGGCGATCTCCGGAAAGCGCGAGTCAGAAGCGCGCACGATGGCGACATCATGCTTGCGGGCGAGCGCGATCATCTCCGGCGTGCAGAAGCTGGCATGGCGCACTTCCAGCGCATGGCGCAATTCGATGCCGCCAGCCTTGGCCGGCAGCATGGCGAGATAGGCATCGATCTCTTCCGGCTCGAACGTCTTGGTCTCGGCCAGCTGCCACAGGATCGGCCCGAGCCGGTCGCCCATTTCGGCGATACCGCCGGTGGTAAAGCGCTCGATGCTCTCCCCTGCCTCGCGCAAATCCTTGCGGTTGGTCGCATAGCGCGGCGCCTTCAGGGAAAAGACGAAGCCGTCCGGCACGCTTTCGGCCCAGCCGGCATAGGTCGCCGGTTTCTGGGCACGATAGAAAGTGCCGTTGATCTCGATCGTCGAGAGTTTTCCGGCAGCATAGGACAGCTCGTCCTTCTGCTTCAGCTCGTCCGGATAGAACACGCCGCGCCACGGGGCGAAGGTCCACCCGCCAATACCGATCCGAATGTCACCAGATTTTGCCATGGCAAGAGGATCGCCCGTCTGCGCAGAATCCGCAATTGCTGCATGCGCCCAAGGCAATTTTTATCCACCTCTTCTGGCCCGTTATGCAGGTTTTGCACGCCTCTCTTACCGAGTGGCCCGTTTTCAGGGGCGCAAGGGGAAGGTTTCCAGATGACTGTGATTTTCAAGACGAGCCTCAAAGCGCGGCTCATGCACTGTGCGGCGGCATCGGTTTTCGGTGCGGCCCTGGCGGCCGCGACACCGGCTGCGGCCCAGCAGACCCTACCGGGCATCAGCCCGAATTGTCCCATTGTCGATGGCGAGGCGGTCTGCGAGGGCGACCTTGAAGACGGCATCTATGCCGGGCCGGGCGGCACGCCGTTCGATACGATCACGATCCAGAACGCGACGACGCCGATCGCACCGCCGGGCTATTTCGGCATCGGCGTGGTGCGCAACACGGACACGACGATCACCATCGCCGACGACATCGTCATCGATGTCTTCGACAATCCCAATATCGCCGGTCCGGCACAGGGCCTGATCGCCATCGTCGGTCAGGGCGGCGACCTTTCCATCGATACCGGGGCGGATGTTACCGCCAACGGCAATGGCAGTATCGCGCTGGGGATCGAGGCCGTAACCCAGAACGGTGACGGCAATCTTGACATTGTCAATCGCGGCGATATCGAAGCCTTTTCCAGCTTTCAATCGGCGATGGCGATCCAGGCGCGGCAGATCAATTCCAGTGGTGCGATCAATATAGACAACAGCGGCGCGCTGATCGCGACCTCCGGCGGCACCGGTGAGCGTGACTTCGTCACCGCCGGCATCCTCGCCCTTCACGATAATGGCGGAGGTGATATCGACATCAACAATTCCGGCGCAATCACCGTGTCGTCAACGACGACCGATACCGACTTCAACGGCATCGCGGCGGGCATCGTGACCAACAGCTTTGTCGGCGCCAACACCACCTCGATCACCAATTCCGGCGTGATCAGCGCGACCGGACAAGCCACCCATGGCATTGTCGGCTTCACGTCGAACAGCAGCGTCACCGATACTGCAATGCTGAATGTCATGAATGAGGCGTCCGGCGCGCTGTCGACCGACGGCAGCGGGACGTATGGCATACTGGTCCAGACGGCTGGCACGCATGTCAATTCCTCGGCCAGCAACGCCGCTGCCATCACCATGGCGAATGGCGGGGGGTCAACCGGGATCATGATGCTGAGCACGGCGCAGACGGGCTCTTTCAGCCTGTCCAATGAAGGCGACATTGCCGGCGAAGGCTCGTCCCTGCGCGGTCTTGGCATCTTCACCTTCGATGCGCCGGTCGGCGGCGACTATGACATGCAGATCACCAATGAGGGCGACATCACCCTCGACACGCCGCTTGGGCGCGGCATCAGCATCGCGGCGACCGAGGACGATACGGTTGTCGCCACTGTCGTCAATAATGGCGCCATCGACATGGCGAATACGACCGATGCCAACTCCCACGGTATCGGCCTGAACATGGAAATCATCGACCCGAACGCCGCCGGTGCGATGGCCGGCAGCGCGATCGACCTGACCAATTCCGGCGACATCACCATGGGCTCTGGCGCGGGCATCTGGCTCGTTGCGGACACTATCACGGCTGAGAACAGCGGTGACATCGCCATGACCGATGGCACGGGCATGCTGATCACCGATTTCGACCAGCTTGCCCTGACCCATTCCGGCGCGATCACCACGACCGGCGCGAACAGTGACGGCATCGTTGTGGATGCAAGCAATTCTGCTGACTGGGAAGTGCTGGTCACCGAGACCGGGTCCGTCACCACCAGCGGGCCGGGCAGTGTCGGCATCCGGGTGACCGGGGTGACCGACGATTACCGCGAAACCCTGATCCACGAGACCACGGATGCGGTAACCGTTGAAAAGGCAAAGATCGCCGACCGCGCGATGAACGCGATCACGCAATATGTCACCTCCTCGGCGCCCGGTAATGGCGGGGTCTCATCCGCGTCGTCGGCGAGCAACACAGCGGCAGGCAGCGTCGCACCGGCCAGCCATGGCGGGGCGACAGATGTCGGCAGCGTCATCGTCCACGGCACCGTTACATCCGATGGCGGTGCAGGCGCGATCCTTGGCGAGGGGGCGCTGCGGGTCAGCTCCGACAATGCAGGGGCGGTCATCTCGACGACCGGCGACAATGCCCCGGTCATCTCGGCCCAGTCCTCGCTGTATCTGTATTCCGATGAGGGCCTGACCCTGTCGAGCACCGGCGCGAACGCGTCACTGTTCCAGGTGCTCGGTGGTGCCGACAATACAGCTTTCGTTACGCTGGATCATGTCAACGCGTCCACGACCGGGGATGGGTCGACTGCCTTCTGGCTCGACGGGCAGGGCGGGGATTCCGTCGCCCTGTTCGAGGTCGCCGCCCTCGACGCTGCGAGCCCCTCTACGATCTCGACCATGGGCGACAGTGCCGATGCGGTGCGCTTTGTCACCGCCGGCGGATCGACCTTTGCCGGGATTGTCGAGGACACGGACATTTCAACAGCCGGTAACGGCTCAGCCGGATTCAACCTCGATCTCGGCGGCACGAGTTCGGCGAGTCTCGCCCTCGCCGATACCAGCGTGACGACCGGCGGGGCGAACAGCGATGCCGTCCATGTCGGCGTCGGCGACAGCAGCGATGTGCTCCTGCTGGTCGAGCGTTCGACCATCGCCACCACGGGCGCAGGCAGCGATGCCATCGACATCCCGCAGGTCGCCAACAGCTCCGTCGGCGATGCGGTCATCATCGACAGCAGCATTTCCACCACTGGCGACAACGCCAGCGGCTTCGTCTTCGCGCAGCAGGGCGGCGCTACATCGAGCCGGACCTTTTTTGCGACCGGGAGCAATTTCACCACTGCAGGGGACGGATCGACGGCGCTTCTGCTCGGTGCCTTCGGCAATAGCTCAAGCAGCACGGCGACTATCTTCGACACGACCATTTCCACGGCCGGGAATGACGCAAGGGGGATCGACCATTCCCTGTCTGGCGATGGCAGTGCGGTGGAATTCACCATCGCGAACACGACCATTTCCACGACCGGCGGCGCCAATGCCGGTGCCCTCGTCATGGACGGCGCGGTTGACGGCGACTCGGCCTTCACGGTCCAGCTGACGGATGTGGACTTCTCCACACAGGGCAGCGCGTCCGACGCCATCTTCGTCGGTGGTGGCGGTTTCGACAATTCGGTCTTCAACATCGATGTTGCAGACGCGGTGCTGAGCACCGGGGGAGACGACTCGCGTGGACTGGTGATCGATCAGTTCATCGCCAGCCAGGACAGCATCTCCGTCTCCACCATGGACAACATCATCGTCTCTACAAGTGGCGCGCGGGCGAGTGGGATCGTCCTCGGCTCCAGCGCCGATGGTGCCATGGTCAACAGCTCGACCACGGTGACATTCGACAATCTCGACATCACCACCACGGGCAATAATGCGCGGGGCCTGCAGGTGCAGGGTCTGTCGGCGAACCTCACCGGCAACATTACCGATTCCGACTACGCCCTGTTGCTGCAGAACAGTACGATCTCCACGGCCGGCGATAACGCCAATGGCGTCGAGATGTTCGGCCTTGGCGGGACGGTGACGGGGTCCGATATCACCATCGTGTCGAACGGCGTCGATGTAACCACGACAGGGGCCCGCTCCGACGGGTTCGTTGTTGGGTCCATCCCGGAAGTTGTTGCCGGCGATGAGACCCGAACTTCTCTGGCGCTCTCCTTCGGGACGATTACCACAACCGGTGAGAATGCCGATGCCATTCGTATCGGTGCCGGCTGGGGCAGCCCGGGCGCTGACCCGAACCGGCCATCGACCGAAGACTCCCGCCTCGCCACGCTGGAGATCTCCGAAGATGTCTCGGCGACGGGTGCCGGCAGTGACGGTCTCGTCACCGGCAGCCTGATCAATGCGCTCAGGCTGACCGCCAGCGGCACGCTCACCGCCGACGGCTTCGCCATCCTGTCCCAGGGGGCGGGCGGCATCGAGGACCTGATCAATGACGGCACCATCACCGGCGATATCCGCCTCGGCGATGAAGACTCAGACCTGACGAGCGCCGGCACCATTACCGGCAATATCGACATGGGCGGCGGTGCAAATTCGATCATGATCGAAGAGACGGGCGTGTTGAACTCGCTCGACGAGATCCTGCTCGGCGACGGCAATGCCATCACCGTGGCGGGGACGATCGCGCCGGGCGGTGACGGACCGATGCAGACGACGATGATCGGCAGCAACCTCGTCTTCGAGGCGGGCTCGTCCTACCTCGTCGACATCAGCGGCACGATGGCAGATCCGTCGCTGGTTGACATTGCCCTGTCCGACCGTCTGGAGGTCGATGGCTCTGTCACCATCAATGGCGGCGACGTCGTCGTCTCCTCGCTGACGCCGGAGGGCAATTTCACCGACATGGCCGATTACCGCATCATCGGCGGGACCGACGGGGTAAGCGGCATGTTCGAGGGGCTGGAGGCCGACCTGCCCTTCCTCACCCTGTCGCTGGTCTATAATCCTGACAGCGTCCTGTTGCGGGCAGAGCGTCTCGGGTTCGGCAGCGATGCCGTGCCCTTCGCCTCCATCGCCCGCACGCCGAACCAGCAGGCGGTGGCCGAAGCTCTCGACGTGATCGAGGACGATGCGACCGGCGACATGGATGTGGTCATCGACCAGCTGGTCTTCTCCAGCGAGGCGCAGGCGCTGACCGCCTATGACCTGACATCGGGCGAGGTCTATGCGGCGCTGCTGAGCCAGTCCTCCCACAGCGCTATCGCCAGCGCCCAGCGCCTGGTCGCCCGCGCCCATGCCCGCTCGGGCGAGGGCTGGGGCCTCTGGGCCGGGGCGTCGGGCCGCGACGGGTCCATCGATGGCGACGGCAATGCCGCCGGTCTCGCCCATGACGAGACCGGTCTCGATTTCGGCGTCGACTATGCCGGGCCGGGCAACGCCTGGGCGGTCGGCGCGAGCGCCGGGATGATCGAGGGGTCCGCCAGTGTCAGCGACCGGATGAGCTCAGCCGATTATGATGGCTGGCGCGCCGGCCTCTATGCCCGTCACGGCAATGGCAATAAAGGCCTCGGCCTGACGGCGGCGGTCGATTACGCCGAGACCGATGCCGATGTCAGCCGCGACATCACCGTCAACGCGCTGTCGCGCATGGCGGTGGCCACCCTTGGGGCGGAGACCCTGGCCGTCTCGGCCGAGGCCCGCTACGGTTTTGCCGCCGTCGGCGGCTGGGCGCTTGGCCCCGTCGCGTCCGTCACGAGCGCCAGCAGCGATCTTGACGCGATATCGGAGAGCGGCGCCGACAGCCTCAACCTCGTCGGCGGTCTCGCCTCCCATGACGTGACCCGCTTCGGCGCCGGCATGTTCGCCAACTGGCAGGGTGCCCGCGGCACGGTCGACATCGCCGCGCAATATGTCGATGGTGACAGCGACACGGCTCGGCTCGAGACATCCTTCGCCGGCGCGCCGGGCAAGGCCTTCACCGTGATCGGCCCGCAGGTGGAAAGTGCGGCCACGATGCTCTCGGCCAATGGCAGCTATGTCCTCGGCGGCGGCTGGACCTTGGGCGGCGAGGTCAGCGCCCTGACCGGCAATGATCAGGAAAGCGTCGCTGGCGGCCTGACGCTGGGCTGGACCTTCCCATAGGGGGCACGGGCCCGCCGGACATCAATGGCCGGTGCCTCACATCACTACGAACAATCATCGGGACGGCGCGGCAACGCCCGTCCCGAACCTCATTCAGGCCACGCCGTCATCGAGGCGCGGGCGACGGCGAGCAGGGCCTCCCGATCCGCCCCGTCGCGGGCGAGGACGGACATGCCCTGCGTCACGGCGAGGGCGAGGTCGGCAAGGACGGGGGGTGCGGTCTCCGGCGGCAGACGTCCGGCCGCCACGTCTCTTTCGATCCGCCTGACGATGATCGCCCGGATGGCGCGCCGTTCCTGCGCCACCGCGTCGCGCACATCGGCAGCATTCTTCGATCCGGTGGCCGTGGCGCTGGCGAGCAGGCATCCCCGCGGGGTCGCGTCGCCGGTATAGAGCCGCGCCGCGTTTTCGAGCATGCCGGCCACGGCCTGCCGCGCCGAAGACGCGCTGGCGAAGGCCGCCGCGAGATCGGCTGGATCGCCGGCATAGCGCCGCATCGCCTCGAGGAACAAGCGCTTCTTGTCGCCGAACGCCGTGTAGATGCTAGGCGCGGTCACGCCCATCGCGGCGGTCAGATCGCTGATCGAGGTCGTCTCATAGCCATGTTCCCAGAAGGCGAGCATCGCTTTTTCGAGCGCGGCGTCGCGGTCGAAGGACAGGGGGCGGCCGGTCTTGCGGCGCGGTGTCGGCGGGTGTTTCATAGTGCCCACTATTAAAGTCGTTGACGCCTTCGATCAAGGCGTCCATAGCTGTTTCATAGCGTTCGATATGAAACAGGAGAAAACCCATGTCCCTTGCCAGCTATCGCGCCCTCGGGCGATCCGGCCTTGTCATCAGCCCCCTGTGCCTCGGCACCATGACTTTCGGCTCTACCGGCCCCGGCGGCTGGGGGGCGGACGAGGCTGCATCGCGCGCGATCTTCAACGCCTATCGCGACGCAGGCGGCAATTTCGTCGACACCGCCGACATCTATGCCGGCGGCGTCAGCGAGACATTCGTGGGCAAATTCATCCGGGAAACGAACTCCCGCGACGCCATCGTGCTGGCCACAAAGTTCGGCTTCAACGGATCATCCAGCCCGCTGACCGGCACGGCAGGCGGCACCGGCAACCCCCATGCCGGCGGGGCCGGATCCAAGAACATCCACCGGGCGCTCGACGCCTCGCTGCAACGCCTCGGCACCGATTATATCGACCTGTACTGGATGCATGTCTGGGATGGCGTCACGCCGGTGGAGGAGATCGTCCCGACGCTGGGCGATCTGGTCCGCGCCGGGAAAATCCGCCATTACGCCTTTTCCGACATGCCGGCATGGGTGGCGATGAAGGCCGCAACGATCGCGTCCGAACGCCGGGTGCCCGGCCCGATCGCGATGCAGGTCGAATACTCGCTGGTGGCGCGCGACGTCGAGGCGGAGCATGTCCCCGCCGCGCGCGAGGGCGGCATGGGCGTGATGGCGTGGAGCCCGCTCGCCGGCGGGTTCCTGACCGGCAAGTACCGGCGCGGCGAGACCGCCGGCACCGGACGGCTGAGCGGGGCGAACCCGTTCGGCGACAGCAAGTTCACCGACCGCAACTGGGCCATTCTCGATACGTTGGGAGAAGTCGCCGCCGAGCTGGACTGCGATCCGGCGCAGGCGGCGCTGGCCTGGGTCATGGCGCGTCCGGGCGTCGCCTCGACCATTGTCGGTGCCCGCACGGCGGCGCAGCTGGCCGGCAATATCGCCGCGGCGGGCCTTCGCCTCACCGACGAGCAGATGACCCGGCTGACCGAGGCGAGCACGCCGGCGGCGGGTTTTACCGCGTCGCTCGCCTCTGCGATGATCCGGAAGATGATCTATGGCGGTCATGACGTGACCGGATGGGGAGAGTAGGGCCAACGCTGTCCGCATTGCAAAGCCGGGGCAGGCGGGCGGTGCGGCGGGTCGGGGACCAGGCCCGGACCGGGCTGCTCGATATCCCCTTTTCGGGGGATGGCGGGCGCCAGTGGCATGGCGCAAGCTTCGCGTCAGACGGCGGCCCGTCCGCCGCACTCGATCCGGAGCTGTCACATGATCCTTTCCCAGCTTTGCCAAACAGCCCGGCGCACCGGGATTCTCTTTGCCGCCGCCGCTGGCCTCGCCTTCATCGCATCTGCGCCGGCGCTGGCGCAGCAGGACGCCGAGGCGCTCTACACGCAGGGTCAGACGTTGCTGGCGAACGATAATCCTATCGACGGACGTATCGCCCTGCGCCAGGCCTGCGAACTTGACCATATCGAGGCGTGCAAGGCCTATGGCGACGACCTCAATATGGGCGGCTTCTTTGGCGACACCGAAGCGGTGCGGGATCGCTACTGGGCTTATGGCCGCGCCTGCGATCTCGGCGACGGCGAAGCGTGTCTGAAACTCGGGGATGCGCGCGCTCCGATTGGCTTGTTCTCCGCCCCGCGCACCCCGGAGAACTGGGCCGGGGCCGCGGCGGCCTATCGGCGCGCCTGTGACGAGCATCGGATCGCTGAAGGGTGCACGAGGGCTGGCGCGGTGCTCGGCGATAATTCCAACCCTGACCGCGACGCCATGGCGAGCCTGACCTATCGCGACCGCGCCTGTGAACTGGGATCACAGACCGCGTGCGATGCTTCCGCGAACGAACGCGCCGTCGCCAATGTGCGCGCCCGCGAGGCGGCGGCAGTCGAGGAACATGAGCGCCTCTATGGAACGACCGACAGCCGGGTTCCGGTCGGGCAGGCCTTCTACGACGTGCTGGCGCAAATCCTTCAAAGCGACGGGCGTACCACCTGGAGCGAGGCCAAGGTGACCGCCCTGCGCGGTCACATTCTGGCCGACGGGGTGGTCGATGGCGAGGAGCGCGACCTCATTGTCGAGATGACCTTTCCGCGCCTGCGGGTCTTCGTCATCTATCCCTCCAGTCAGCCTGACCCTTTCTCGGGAGACTCCCTGTCGACCACCCCGGTCAGAGATGAGGCGCTGCGGTCAAGCCTTCTGGCGCTGCTGGACTATACACCGGCCGATCTGAGCTGGGACGAGACCGACCGGCCGGGAACGATGCGCCGTCTGTTCGACGCAAGCCTGCATTCGCCGGAACTGGCCGCGCCGGCGCAGGCGGTGATCGCCGAACAGGTCGCACGCCTCGCCGCCGCCTCGACGGTGGAAAACGCCTACGGGCCGCTGCGCGGATTCATCACCGAAGCCATGGGCGTGGTGAACACCTATGAGGGCGAGGACAACGCCGCCGTGCGCGGACTCTTGTACGACGCCATCGTTGAGGGCGTCGAAGGCGCGCCGCTGACCATGCCCCGCTTCCTCTACAACTGGATCAGGCCGGGCGGTTATGGCGGCCCCGAAAGGCCCCGGACGCCGTGAGAGCGCCGGTGAAGTCCCCGAGCACCGGGGATGGCACACCAAGCGGCTGCGTCTTGGAGTTGAGGGCATATGCGGCTTGCAGGCCGCCTTGGAGAGGGGGGCCATGCCGATGAGACAGGTTTGCAGCATAAGGGTGAAGGCAAGGGCGATCCTGGCTCTGGGCATAGCGATAGCCGTGTCCGTCAGTTTCGGGACACCCCTACGCGCGCAAAGCCCGGTGTTTGAAGCGGGCGTCAACGCCGAGACATGCTTTCTGGCCTATCGCTCCGCCTCCCAGATCGCCCGGAACATGCGTGCCCAGAACCGAATGTTCCGCTTGCGCCAGATCATGGAGAGCGAGCCGGAGGCGCCTGGCGACGAGCCTGCGACCGCCGACACCGCGCTCGTGACGACCCTGCACGCCTGCGAGCGTTCGCTCGCGACCTCTGGCTCGCCCTTTGCCGATTTCAGCTTTCTTCTCTGGCGCACGCGTGGCCCGGACGGTGGATGGACGCGGAGCAATTTCCAATGTGCGGCGACCTATTTGGCCCATGCCGAGATCGCCAACCGTCCCGCCAGCGCGACCCGCGGCGAGCTGTCTACGCTGCTGGCACTCTCGCAGCAGGCCTTCCGGGCGAGGCTGGCGGAGTTTCCCCTTGACCCCCCCGAGATCGTCGAGCAGGCCGTTATGCGTGAGGCGGCGGCGATCCTCGATCGGCGCGGGCTCTTGCCCGACGCTCGGGCGCAGGCCGATTTTGATCGAGGCCGCACCGATTGCGACACGCGATTTTCAACCCAGGCCCCACCCGGCTAGAGCCGCCGCCCCTCGGCCGGGACGTGCTCGGGGAGCGCGATGCCCCTGCCCGGGCGGCGCGGGCGAGCGGGGATAACCGAGCGTGCAGTGCGGCGAAGATGGCTTCGCAAGGGCTGGCACTCCTGTTCCGGATTTGAGTGTTCATCTAGTCATGCCGTGCCGCACACTGGAACGTTTCTCGGCGCGGCGGGTTTTGCAACGCAGGGATTAGACCATGAACCGAAAACATGAGCTTGGGCGACAATGCATTCAGAACGCGGCACTCGGCTGACAACCCTCAATAGCTTCGGAACTGACCCGGGGTCGTTGAGCGCGGATATCTATATCCCCGAAACCGTTCAGAAGGACGGGCCTCTTGTCGTTGTGCTGCATGGCAGCGATCAATCGGCAATGAGCTATGATTACGGGTCAGGCTGGTCGACTCTTGCCGACGAACGGGGGTTTGCGCTTCTGTTTCCGGGACAAAGACTGAGGAACAATGCCATTGGCAGCTTCAATTGGTTCAAGTCAGGCGACAACCATCGCGGTAGTGGCGAGGCGCTCTCCATTCGTCACATGATCAAGCAGGTCGTCAAGGATCATGCTGTTGATCCGTCGCGCGTGTTCATCACCGGACTGTCTGCCGGGGGCGCGATGACATCCGTGATGCTGGCAACCTATCCGGAAGTGTTCGCAGGCGGCGCGATCATCGCCGGTCTGCCTTACCGCACCGACAGCCTCCTGCAAGCGTTGGTTCGCATGAAGGGCTATGGCAGTGCGTCGGATCAAACCCTTGATGAATTTGTGCGCGGCGCCTCCAAGTTTTCGGGCCCCTGGCCGACAATTTCCGTCTGGCATGGCGACACCGACAGGACAGTCGACATTTCCAATGCTGGTGCAATTATCCGGCAATGGCAGAAAATCCTCAAGGTCGGCGACGCCCCGACACGCAGGGAAGAAGTCGACGGTTTTCCAAGGAAGGTCTGGTGCGACGCGGATGGAAGGGAGGTCATCGAGGAATACATAATTAGGAATATGGGGCATGGCACCCCGATCAATGCCGAGGGCAAAGAGGGCCTCGGCAAGGAAGGCAAATATATGCTGGAAGTGGGTATTTCCTCGACACGGCACATTGCGGATTTCTGGGGCCTGACCTAGCGATCTGCGAACGCAGCAATTGCCTTTCACAAGCGACAAGATCAGGTCGCCCAATGTTGGGCTGGGTCCTGAGAATATCGGCGCCCGGAGACCGCTTCCAGGCCACCTGGCGCCGAAGCCAGTGCGCAGCCCTCATAGCCCTCGAAACGACGGAAAAATCCGGCCGCAGCCGGATGGGGGAGAACGCATTCGCGAGGGCAAGTGGCGGAGGGGATGGGGCTGCCGCCGGGACCTGTGAATGGTCAGGGATAGCAATTTGGCTGCGTGCGGAACCACAATGGCTTCGGGAGTGTTTTATCCGGGTTAAGCCTCGCCACGATCGCGCTCCATGGGGGGGCAGGCTGGCGTCGCTAAAAGAGGAGGCGGAAAATGCTTATTCGTTCCATACTGGCGTCCGGCGTTATGATGACTGCACTGGCTGTTCCGGGTCATGCCCAATCCCAGGAAAACGCTGCGCCGTTTCGCGCGGCAGAGCCCCGGCAATTCACGGCCGAGGACATGCAGCGCTACGGTCTCGAAGAACAAGAAGCGGCGCGGGGCGCCGAACTGCAAGAGCAGGGCTATCGCATTGTCGCCCTGACGCCGGAAGAGGCCGAAGCCTATCAGGCTGGGGCTTTCACCCAGACCGAATGGATTCTCATCGGCGTCGGCGCGTTGGTTCTCATCGCCGTATTATAGTGATCTTCGCTGTATTGCGTGGATTGGCGGTGCTCGCTCTTGCGGCGGGCGCCGTCGGCTGTGCGATCACCCCGTCTTCGGATGTATCGACATTCGCGGAACGCACCGCTGCGAACAGTTTCGAGGTTTTCGACCGCTTGGTTACGCCAGAACAGGCGCTTGTCCTGCCCGTCGTGCACGACCGCCAAACGCAGGGGCCGGCCTGCGGTGCCCATGCGCTGGCGAGCGTGGTCAATTACTGGCAGGGCGGGCAGACGGTCACCGGGCGCGAGATCTTCAGCGAGACGCCACCCGCCCGCGAGACCGGCTATTCGATGGCCGAGCTGGTGGCGCTGGCGCAGGCGCAGGGGCTGCTGGCCAGCCCGGTCCGGCTCGCGGAAGGCGCCGTGATCGAGGAACTCGAACGGGGGCGCCCCGTGCTCGTGCCGGTACGCCTGCCCGCGGTCTATATCCAGCACCGCGTCCTGCCCGGCGGCGACATTCCCCTGGTGGGAATGGTGCGCAACGCCGTGATCGACCGGGCGGGCTATGTATCGGAGCTCGGCGGCATGGGCATGGTCGCCCATTATCTTGTCGTGGTCGGCCATGACGAAGACAGGATCGTCGTCGTCGAACCGATCGGGGGGTATCGCACGATCAGCAGCCGGAAGCTGGAGCGCTACCGTCGTGCCTTCGGGGACGCGGCGATTGTGTTCAGCGCACCGCCGCAAAGCGACTGAGCGAAGGTCCGGGCAGGAGGTTCCAGCCGGTCGCCTACGCCAGGCATTCGCTGCGTCACACATCTGCGACCCGGCGCCGCGTGAGTAATTGAAATGTTATGAGCTGAAGGCTTGTGGCGGAGGGAAAGGACTCATCCTCCAACTCTCTGATAAGGCGAGGCGAATAGCATACAACTCCCGCCATCCCTCGCATTTCGCCGTATGCGCAGCGTTACGTTATTCGAAAGGATGACGGGCCACGAAACTCATCGGCAATCTGCTCGACATGTTTTTCGACAATCGTTTGCATCTCGCTTAAGCGTGACGCACTTTTTTCTGCTGAGCCTAGACGCCGATTGTCGTTACAGAGTTTTCCATATGGTTTTTGTCCGAGCCACAAGGTTAGTCAGCATGTGCCGGCGGGATGGCAAGAACATCTACCGCCGAAGCCCGCAGCACCTGTTCCGTTACGCTTCCAATGACGAGCTTGGCGAGCCCGCCGCGACCATGGGTCGCAAGCACGACAAGATCGGCGCGCTCTTTCTCTGCTACTTTCAAAATCTCAAATGCCGCTGGGGCCTCTTCGTTCCGGAGTATGGTTTCTAGGCCGTGAATTCCCGCAGAAGACAGAAAGTCCGATAGCTGTTGTGCCGCATTCATGCGCTCGTCCGCTAGGTAATGCTCGCGCTCCTCCTTGACCACCGTATTGACCCGCATAAGGTGCAATGCGGGTGCATCGAACACGTACAAGACTGAGCGACGGGCTCTCGTGCCTATTCCGAGTGCCTCAACCCGCTGCATCGCATTGCGTGACCCCTCGGAGAGGTCAGTGGTCCGCATGACATGCCGGTATTGTCCCGCAGGTGGCGCATTCACCATAAGAACAGGGCAGCCGACCGACCGTATGATTCTCTCGGCTGTAGTGCCTACAAAAACGTCCCTGAGAATTTGACGCCTGTGGGGCCCAACGATCAAAAGATCGGGCGCCGTCGCCTCAGCGGCCTCCGCGATTCCAGCGAATGGCGAGCCGAGAATGACGCGAGCATCGCTGCGAATGCCGTCTACGTCACGGAGCGTGGCAGTCATCTGCCACAAAAGTTGCTCCGCCTCGGCCCGTTCAGCATCGACGATACGTCGCGGCTGATCATCGTCCACGACATGGATCAAGCTGATGCTGGTCGCCAATTCGCGCGCAAGAAGGGCTGCACGCCTTAGCGCGCGATCCGATCGTTCAGAAAAGTCTGTCGCCACCAGAATTTTTTTCATCGTCTTGCCCGCCTCCTCGGCGCGGACACGGACGCGCAAGGTCCGCCGCGAGTCTCTGTCCCGGTCATCGAAAATACACTATGGTACTCTAAACGACGCCAGAGTGCATTGAAAGGCGTTGATTATGCCCCGTGAAGGAGATCGCCGACCTTCTGCAGGTCAACGAGGTCACCGTACGACGCTGGATCAAGGACGGCGAGTTGAGGGCGATTGATATCGGTAAGGGATGGCGAATCGGCCCGCAGGACCTTGACGCCTTTCTCGAAGGTCACGCGACGGGGCCCGCCGCCAAGCAAAACGGCGAGACGAACACGGCTCCGGATTTGTCCGAAGAAAAAAATACAAAGGAACCGAAGAATTGATGGAAGTGATTGTTCAGTCGCCATTTGCGGAGATCGCTGCACTGCTCGTGCTTGCGGCGGTGATCGGGTTTCTCGGGATCCTCCTGCGCCAGCCGCTCATCGTCAGCTTCATCGCGGTCGGCCTGATCGCGGGCCCTTCGGCGCTGGACCTGGTGCGGTCGGACGAGCAGATCAGCCTGCTGTCCGAGCTCGGCATTGCGGTCCTGCTGTTCCTCGTCGGCATCAAGCTCGACGTGAAGCTCATCCGCTCCCTCGGGGCGGTCTCGCTTCTGACCGGGCTCGGGCAGGTCGCCTTCACCTCGGTCTTCGGCTACCTGATCGGCCTCGGCCTCGGGCTCGGGCATGTCACCAGCCTTTATGTCGCCGTGGCGCTGACCTTCTCCTCGACCATCATCATCGTGAAGCTGCTGTCGGACAAGCGCGAGATCGACAGCCTGCACGGCCAGATCGCGCTCGGCTTCCTGATCGTGCAGGACCTCGTCGTAGTGCTGGCGATGATCGTGCTCTCGGCCATCGGCATCGGCGCGGCAGGGGACGGCGGCCATGGCGGCGGGTCTGTGTCGCTTGTACTGGGCTCGGGGGTGGCCATGGTGGCGCTGGTGGTCCTCTTCGTCCGCTACGTCGCCAATCCGCTGACCGAGCGGCTGGCGCACGCGCCCGAGCTTCTCGTGATCTTCGCCATCGCCATGGCGGCGATGTTCGCGGCGGCGGGCGACATCGTGGGGCTGGGCAAGGAGGTGGGCGGCCTTCTCGCCGGCGTCGCGCTCGCCTCGACGCCCTATCGTGAGACCATCGCCGCGCGGCTGGCGCCGTTGCGCGATTTCCTGTTGCTGTTCTTCTTTATCGCGCTCGGCTCCGCGCTCGACCTGTCGCTTCTGGGCGCGCATGTCAGCGGGGCCATTGTGTTCTCGCTCTTCGTACTGATCGGCAATCCGCTCATCGTGCTCGCGATCATGGGGGCGATGGGCTACCGCAAACGCACGGGCTTCCTGGCGGGCCTGACAGTGGCGCAGATCAGCGAGTTTTCCCTGATCTTCGTAGCCATGGGGGTGTCGCTCGGCCATGTGCAGGAAGACGCGCTCGGTCTCGTCACCATGGTTGGGCTCGTGACCATCGCCGCCTCGACTTACATGATCACCTATTCGCATCAGCTCTATGCCGTGTTCGAGAGGTTCCTGGGTGTATTCGAGCGCAAGGGCACGCCGCGCGAGCCGTCCGAGGCCGGGGCGCATCGCAACGACGGTCACACGGTGATCATTTTCGGGTTGGGGCGCTTCGGTACCGCGATTGGGCTCCGCCTGCAGAAAAGGGGTATCAAGGTCCTGGGGGTCGACTTCAACCCGCTGGCCATTCGACGCTGGCGTGAGCTTGGCCTCGAAACCGAGTTCGGCGACGCGACCGACCCGGAGTTCGTTACAGAACTGCCACTCGCGCGGGCGGAATGGATAGTTTCGACCGTGCCGATTCACCCAACCGGCCTCAGCCACGAGGACACGCGCACGACGCTGATCCAGCTCACACGGACCGCCGGTTTCCGCGGGCGCGTGGCCGTCGCGTCTCATCACCCCAAGGACACCGAGGAGCTCTTCGCCTCCGGCGCGGACATGGTGCTGGAGCCGTTCCATGACGCAGCCGACCGCGCCGTCGATCTCCTCTGCGGCGCACCGGAGGAAGAGCGGACCAAGATCCCGCCCATCAATACGGAAGAGAAACAGACGGACTAAAAAGCGGCGTCCGACGGGTCTGTTGCGAAGGATCTGATAGTTTATTCGAAACCAGGCGAGTTGCGGACAACCGCAACGAACTTCTGCGAAATGGCGGAGAGAGAGGGATTCGAACCCTCGGAACGCTTGCGCGCTCAACGGTTTTCGAGACCGCCCCGATCGACCACTCCGGCACCTCTCCGCGGGGAAGGCAGGTCGTATCTTTTCCGTCAGTTTAATGCAAGAGCTATATGAGAGTAACGTGGTCGATCTCACTGAGAGCTAGCGCGCTTTGCGCGCGGGCGACCACTCCGGCACCTCTCCGATAAGCCAATTCTGTCACGCGCGGTCGTTCCGCATGCCTCGCCGGATGGATGACGTCCTCCGCCGGAAACGTCTTTCGCGCGCTGTGCGCGAGCGCCTGTTCCGGTCTTCATGGCGAGAAAAAGGTCTCTATCCATTCCATCGCCGGAATGCAAGAGCAGATCGGCCCCTCCGGGCATCCGGAGTGTCGGGGGCGGAGCTTTCCGTGGATTGTTGGCCGGACACCGCGGATTTTACCCGCTGCAATCCCACTTGCACCGACCCGAGCGGCGCCCAAACACCATTTCGTGGAGAAAAGTTCCAATAATTGATCGTCCTCGGGAATCTTCGTGCGCGCAATACGGCTTATTTAGTTGGCGGCGCAAATGCTTGTCAGGCCTTTGATTCCCGTGCAACTCTTGTGACTGCAATCAGTTAAGAGGGGCAGTTTGATGACCAAGAATTCTTTGCTCGCGCAGCCATTTTATGCGCTGCTGGCCGGCGTTGCCAGCTTCACCAGCGTGGCGGCGCTGGCGACCGTGATGACCGTCCAGCCGGTCTTCGCCCAGGACGATGAAGACGAGGAAGACGAAGACAAGACGATCGCCGATGTGGTCGAGGATTACGAAGAGCTCGATGGTCTGTTCCCGATGTGGCAGGACCCGGAAAACGGCGACCTCTACATGGAGATCACCGAGGACCAGCTCGGAGAGGAGTTCATCGCCTTCTCCTATACCGAGAACGGTGTTCTGGGCGCGGGCCATTTCAAGGGCGCCTATCGCGACCAGCGCATCATCTCCTTCGAGAAGCGCTATGGCACGATCGATGTCGTCGAGGTCAACACCGCCTTTTATTTCGATGAAGACAACGCCCTGTCGCGCGCATCCGACGCCAATATCTCCGATGCGATCCTCGCCAATGTGACGATCGAGGGCGAGACGGCGGCCTCGGGCGAGGGCGAGGAGGCGACCCCGGCGCGCTATCTGGTCAAGGCGAACGATCTGTTCCTGACCGAAAACCTGCATCAGGTCAAAGCATCCTCCGGCCCCAACGATCAGCCGACGGATTTCCGCATCGGTGAGCTGTCCGCGTCCAAGACCCATTATGACGAGGTCCGCAATTATCCGGAAAATACCGACGTCATCGTCAGCTATGTCTATGACCTGCCGCGTCCGACCAATTATGGCGGCGCTGACGTGACCGACGCGCGCTCGGTCACGATCCGCATGCAGCATTCGCTGATCGCCATGCCGGAAGAGGAGTTCACACCGCGCTTCGACGATTACCGCATCGGCTATTTCTTCGATCAGGTCACCGACCTGACCTCGCCGGATGCGACGCCCTATCGCGACATGATCAACCGCTGGCGCCTGGTCAAGCAGGACCCGAGCGCCGCCGTGTCCGACCCGGTCGAGCCGATCACCTGGTGGATCGAGAACACGACCCCGGTCGAGTATCGCGACATCATCCGCGACGCCGCGCTGGCGTGGAACGAATCCTTCGAGGCGGCCGGCTTCTCCAATGCGATGGAAGTGAAGGTGCAGCCGGACGATGCCGAGTGGGACGCGGGCGATATCCGCTACAACGTGCTGCGCTGGACATCCTCGCCGAACCCGCCCTTTGGCGGCTATGGCCCGAGCTTCACCAATCCGCGCACCGGCGAGATCATCGGCGCCGACATCATGCTGGAATATGTCTTCCTGACCAACCGTATCACCTTTACCGAGCTTTTCGGCGAGGATGGCGCAGCATCGCAGGCGGCGATGGCAGCCCTGCATGAGGCAAATGCCAGGGGCAAGGGCCTGTGCGATGTCGGCACACGCCTGCACCAGGACCTGATGTTCGCCCGCACCGCGGCGATGCAGGCCGGTGCCGGCGAGGATGACGTCAGCCAGCTCGTCGAGGACGGGCTCTATTACCTGATCCTGCACGAGATTGGCCATACGCTGGGCCTCAACCACAATATGAAGGCCTCGATCATGTGGGACGCACAGGAAGTCCACGACAAGGAACTGACGCAGGGGATCATCGCCGGCTCCGTCATGGACTATCCCGCGCTCAACGTCGCGCCGCAGGGTGTGACCCAGGGCGACTATGCCAACCGCCGCCCGGGACCCTATGACAATTGGGCGATCACCTTCGGCTATGCGCCGCAGATTGACGACCCGGCCGCGCGCGCCGCGCTGCTGTCCAAGTCGACCGAGCACGGGCTTGCCTTCGGCAATGACGCCGACGACATGCGCTCTGCCGGCGGCGGCGGTATCGACCCGCGCGTGATGATCGGCGACATGTCTTCCGACATGGTCACTTATGGCAAGGATCGCATCGATCTCGTCCAGTCGCTGATGCCGGGCCTGAAGGAGAAATACTCCAGTGAAGGCGACAGCTGGGAAGCGCTGCGCAATGCCTATCTCATCCTGACCTCCAACCAGGCCAGCATGGGCGGCGCCGTGTCGCGCTATATCGGCGGCGTCTATGTCGAGCGGGCCGCGATCGGCCAGGACGGCGAGACCCAGAGCTATACGCCGGTGTCGAAGGACTATCAGAAGGCCGCAATGAAGCTGCTCAAGGACGAGATCTTCGCCGCCGACGCCTTCGATGTGCCGGCTGACCTCGTCGCCAGCCTGCAGCCACAGCGCCGCGGCTTCGCCCTGTTCGGCGATACCGAGGACCCCAAGGTGCATGAGCGCGCGCTGTCGATCCAGTCGAGCGTCCTCAACCACCTGATGAGCGCCAATGTCCTCGACCGGATGACCAACTACCAGCTCTATGGCGGCGAGTATAAGCCGGCGGAGATGCTGCTCGACCTCAATGACGCGATCTATGGCGGCGACCTGACCGGCAAGCCGAACACGTTCCGCCAGAACCTGCAGGTCGAGTATACAAAGCGGCTGGTCGGCATCGTCGGCAATGGCGGCTATGGGCCGGTGGCCCAGTCCGCTGCGCTTGCCGCGATCAAGGATGTGAACGGGCGTATCGGCTGGTTCGCCTTCGGCCAGGATGCGGCGTCCGCGGCGCATCGCGAGCACATCAAGGCGATCATTGCGCCCGTCATGGAAAAGATCTGATGGAAACGATCTGAGGGAAAGGCGCCGCTGGCGTTTTGAGCCTGAAGAAGGCTTGAGGAAGGAAAGGCCGGGCACGCCCCGGCCTTTCCGGCTTTACGGGGGCGTTTTGTGGCCCCCTCACTATTGACGGACCCGCATTATTCTCGTATGACGCCGCCTCTTTTGGCGTATTCCTTGAAGGAAGCGGCAAACAACGCTGGCAGCAGTCCGGCGGATGAAAAAGGACTTCTCTTTATTAACCGCCCTGAAATCAGAGGGCATTTGAAAGGTCGCAAGATGTACGCAGTCGTCAAGACAGGGGGCAAGCAGTATCGCGTTGCCCAGAATGATGTGATCAAGGTAGAGCGCCTCGATGGCGATGCCGGTGACACGATCACCCTCGAAGAAGTCATCATGGTCGGCAATGGCGCAGACGTGAAAGTCGGCGCGCCGAAAGTCGATGGCGCATCGGTCGCCGCGGAAATTCTCGAGCAGGCGCGCACCAAGAAGATCACCGTCTTCAAGAAGCGCCGCCGCCAGAACTATCGCCGCAAGGCCGGTCACCGCCAGCACCTGACAGTCCTGCGCATCACCGACATCCTGACCGACGGCGCCAAGCCGGCCAAGAAAGCCGCCGCGAAACCGGCTGCCAAGACAGCCGAGCCGAAAGCCGAAACGGCGCCGAAAGACATCGCCGAGACGCCGGCAGTCGCCACGCAAGCGGCCGACTTCAAGGACGATATTTCGCTGATCGGCGGCGTTGGCCCGAAACTGAAGGAAAAGCTCGAAGGCTACGGCATCACCTCGCTCAAGCAGATCGCCGGGATGGATGACGCCGCTGTCGCCAAGATGGACGATGAGCTGTCCCTCGGCGGCCGCCCGGCCCGCGACGAATGGGTCGAGCAGGCACAGGAACTCGTCGCCGGCAAGCCGCCGCGCGCCAAAACAGACCAGAAAGCTGCGAAAGCTGACAAGGAGTAACGGACAATGGCACATAAGAAAGCAGGCGGTTCATCCCGTAACGGTCGCGACTCAGCTGGTCGCCGCCTCGGCGTGAAGAAATTCGGCGGTCAGTCCGTCGTGCCGGGCAATATCATCATCCGCCAGCGCGGCACCAAATATCACCCGGGCGACAATGTCGGCATCGGCAAGGATCACACCATCTTCGCGCTCGTCGAAGGCAGCGTCTCCTTCCGCAAGACCCGCGACGACAGGTCTGTCGTCAGCGTCCAGCCGGCCCAGGCTGCTGAATAAGGATATCCTCGTTGAAGGATTTCTGAGAGGAGGGCCCATCCGGCCCTCCTTTTTTATTGGACCAGAACGCGTAGAGACGATGCCGCATACGATCCGTACCGAGAGATTGCTGTTGCGCCAGCCCGTTGCGCGGGATGCAGGTGCCTTCACGCGCCATTGCAACGATCTCAGGGTGACGCGGATGACGGCGCGCTGGCCGGCCCGGTTCACCGAGGATTTTGCCCGCGCCCGCCTCGTCAGGGCTGCATCCTGGGACCCGGCGCGTGACGTGCTGTTCTCGATCCTGTTCAGGGGCGACTGTATCGGCGTCATTGGCCTGCATGCCGAGACGGAGGGCACCGGCCGGCTCGGCTACATGATCGGGCTGTCCGTCTCCGGCCAGGGCCTGATGACCGAGGCGGTCAACGCCGTCTGCCGCTACGGCTTCGCCGTTATGGGGCTGAAGGCGATCACCGCCGACCATTATCTCGACAACCCGGCATCAGGCCGGGTTTTGCAGAAGGCCGGGTTTGACTGTATGGGCTATGATCCGCCTGTGTGGTCGCAGGCGCGGGGCCGCGCCGATCCGGGCACGAAATATGCGCTGACGCGTGAAAGGCTGAAAAGATGAAGTTTCTCGACCGGGCCAAGATCTATATCAAAAGCGGCAATGGCGGTGCAGGCTGTCTATCCTTCCGCCGGGAGAAGTTCGTCGAGTTCGGCGGCCCGGATGGCGGCGATGGCGGCCGCGGCGGCCACGTCTTCGTCGAGGCGGTGGAAAACCTCAACACGCTGATCGATTTCCGCTACCAGCAGCATTTCAAGGCCGACACCGGCATCCATGGCATGGGCCGCAACCGCACCGGTGCGGCGGGCGAGGATATCGTCATCAGGGTGCCGGTCGGCACGCAGATCTTCGAGGAAGATGAGGAAACGTTGATCGCCGACCTCGACGTCGAGGGCGAGCGCGTGCTGCTCGCCAAGGGCGGCAATGGCGGCTGGGGCAATGCCCGCTTCAAGACCTCGACCAACCAGGCACCGCGCCGCGCCAATCCGGGCCAGGTGGGCGAGGAGCGTACCATCTGGTTGCGCCTGAAGCTGATCGCCGATGCCGGGCTGGTCGGCCTGCCCAATGCCGGCAAGTCGACCTTCCTTGCCGCCGTTTCCGCCGCCAAGCCGAAGATTGCCGATTATCCGTTTACGACGCTTCATCCCAATCTCGGTGTCGTGCGCGTCGGTCCGGCGAACTCCTTCGTGCTTGCCGACATTCCGGGGCTGATCGAGGGCGCCCATGAGGGCGCGGGCATCGGCGACCGCTTCCTCGGCCATGTCGAGCGCTGCGCCGTGCTGTTGCATCTCGTCGATGCCAGCGCCGATGACGTCGTCGCCAGCTGGCAGACCGTCCGCACCGAGATGGAATCCTATGGCCATGGCCTGGCCGAGCGCGAGGAGATCCTTGCCCTGAACAAGTCCGATATTGTCGGCGATGGCGATCTGGAAGAAAAGCGCGCTGCCCTGGCCGAGGCCAGCGGCAAGGATGTCTGGGTGATCTCCGGCGCGACGACGAAGAATGTCGACAAGCTGCTCGGCAAGCTGCTGGAGGTTATCAAGACGACCCGCGGCGAGGAAGCGGTGGTGGAGGTTGCGGCAGAGGCCGAGGAGGACGACAGCGACGACAGCTGGGTGCCGTAGCGCCGGCGATGGCCATCACCCTGAATCGTTTGCGTGTGGCAGTGGGCTGATTTGGCATTCAAGGTGTGTAAGGACAGACCTGTCCTTACAGACCTTGGCTGATGGTGATTTCAGAGGGCAGAGCCTGTCAAGGCCGCCTTCGGCGCCGCGCAGCGGTTACAGCCTTGACAGGCTCTGCCCTCTGAAATACGCCGGCTACTAGCTGTAGCGTCCTGAAGATCTGTAGACGAACCGCCTACACCGTCTCCGGTGAGAACTGGCCGTATTTGCGATAGCGCACCAGATAGGTCGGCAGGATGGAGAGCAGCGTCGCCGGCTCGATGCCGAGATCCTGGATCGTGCCGATATTGTCCTCGCCGCTAATCCCAACGATATTGTCGCGCTTCAGGAGCTTGACCTGATCGGCAGTGATTGGTGCGCTGACGAAGGGCAGGATGCTGGCCATGTCGCCCGCGGCGCCCATCATGCCGGCGATCGGGAACGGTACCGGCACCAGCGCGCGCTTGCGGCCGATGATCTTCAGCATCATTTCCATCAGTTCCCTGAAGGTCTTCACGTCCGGCCCGCCAAGCTCATAGGTCCGGCCATTGGCGGCCTCGCTTTCGAGCGCGGCGCAGACGGCGTCGGCGACGTCGTCGACATAGACCGGCTGGAATTTCGTCTTGCCGCCGCCGATCAGCGGCAGCGCCGGGGAAAAGCGGGTCATCTCGGCAAAGCGGTTGAAGAACTCGTCCTTGGCCCCGAAGATGATGGACGGGCGCAGGATGGTCGCCGATGGCAGCGCCTCGCGCATCGCGGCCTCGCCTTCGGCCTTGGTGCGGGCATAGTCGCTGTCGCTGTCGCCATCGGCACCGATGGCCGAGACATGCACCACATTGGTGATGCCTTCGCGCGCGGCCAGCTCGGCGATATTGCGCGCGCCCTGCGCCTGGACGCTGTCGAAATTCTGCTTGCCGGCCTTGGACAGGATGCCGACGAGATTGACCACGGCATCAGCGTCTTTCAGCGCCTCGGCGATCGACGGGCGATAGCGGACATTGCCCTGGAACAGCTGGATCTGGCCGACGGCACCCATCGGCCGCAGGAACTGTGCGTGGTGCGGCCGGCGCACGGCAACGCGCACGCGCCAGCCTCTCGCCGCCAGTTCGCGCACGACATTGCGCCCGAGAAACCCCGACCCACCGAATACGACTGCCAGCTTGCTCGCCATGTGTCTCACATCCTTGATGTTTCAATCCCGAGCGGGTTAGCCCAAAAGACGGCCCCGATCAATGCACGCCATCCTGATTCACAAACGTGCCGCAGGAGGTCTGTGTTCCGCCGGTCGAAAATTCCTCAGGCGGGTCCGCAATTGTGTTTGACATGCCTGCATTGGATGCCTAAAAACCGCCTCTCCGAAAGGGCCCAGGTGGCGGAATTGGTAGACGCGCCAGCTTCAGGTGCTGGTATCCGTAAGGATGTGGAAGTTCGAGTCTTCTCCTGGGCACCAAATCATTCTCCAGAACAATCCAGCTTTGTGCGTTAATCTCGTAAAATCAACGAGTTAACGCCATTTTGCGCCGTTTTCAGTCCGATGTTGTCCGGCTGGAGGTGTTGGTATCCCGGAGATTTGTTGGTACATTTGTTGGTACAGCACCCCTATATTGGGTTGGAAAGCCAGATGTACCAACAAATGTACCAACAAACAGGTGCTAAGTGCCTCTTTCCGATATCCAAATCCGCAACCTGAAACCCGAATCAAAACCCTATCGACGCAGTGACGGCGGCGGATTGTTCCTCGAGGTGCGCCCTGTCGGCTCGAAGCTGTGGCGTATGGCCTACCGGTTCGACGGGAAGCAGAAATTGCTGGCCATCGGCACCTATCCTGAAACGGGCCTTGCCGTGGCGCGGGAGCGGCGGCTGGAGGCGAAGGGGCTGTTATCGGACGGGATAGACCCCAACGTCCATATCCGCGCTGAGAAGGCCCGCCACCGCGCCCTGTCGGAAGATACCTTCGCCAACATCGCTGCCGAGCTGATCGCCAAGGGCGAGAAAGACGGGCTTTCACAGCGCACCTTGGACAAGAAGCGGTGGGTTATCGACCTCGCCTTGCCCGACCTGGGCAAGCGACCGATCACCGAAATCGACGCGGCGGAAATCCTGAAGGTGTTGCGCAAGGTCGAGGCCAAGGGAAACTATGAGACCGCCCGGCGCATGCGCTCCACCATCGGGCAGGTATTCAGATACGCCATCGCCACCGCGCGGGCGAGCAATGACCCGACTTTCGGACTGAAGGGCGCGCTGATCGTGCCGCGAACGTCCCACATGGCGGCGCTGACCGACCGGGACGGCTTTGCCGGGCTGGTAAAGGCGATCTGGGCTTATGACGCTGGAACGCCCGAAACACGCGCCGCGCTGAAGCTGATGGCGATCCTGTATCCGCGTCCCGGTGAGTTGCGGCAGGCGCGGTGGGCGGAATTCGATCTGGAGGCCGGTGTCTGGACCATCCCGAAAGAGCGCATGAAGATGCGCCGGGAGCATGTGAAGCCACTGCCACCGCAAGCCATCGAAATCCTGAAGGAATTGCGCGCCCTGAAGCCGGAGAGCGATCTTGTCTTCGCCTCGGCATGGGTGCCGGGCAAGCCGATCAGTGAGAACACGCTGAACACCGCCTTGCGGCGCATGGGCTTTACCAAGGAAGAATGCACCTCGCATGGCTTCCGCGCCAGTGCGTCCAGCCTGTTGAACGAAAGCGGGAAATGGTCGCCTGATGCCATCGAGGCCGAGCTTGCCCATATCGGCAAGGACGAAGTGCGCCGTGCCTACCACCGCTCGAAATATTGGGAAGAGCGGGTGCGCATGGCGGATTGGTGGGCTAGTGAAATCGAAAGCATCGTGAACACTGGTGCGAACTTGACTTGCTCAGACACAGAATCAGGTTATTAAACACTTAATAAAAATATGAGGGGATCTTTGGGGCGTCCAATAGTGGGCGTGGTACGACGCGACAAAGGAGTTGCATGCGTGCCGTCTTTTCCCCAAACCGGCTTTGTCCGGCTCAAGCAAATCCTCGCCCCTGTCGGGCCGATACCTGTTTCCAAGTCCACCTGGTGGGCCGGTATCAAGGACGGGCGTTTCCCCCAACCTTTGAAGCTTGGCGCACGGGTGACCGTGTGGCGGGCTGAAGACATTCACGCGCTGATCGAAACGGGCGTGACGGTCGATGGCGCGTAGGCTCAACGGGCGATCCTTCAGCATCCACCGCGCCTACACCGTCAGCGAGATTGCCGACAAGCTGCAAGTGCACCGCCAAACCGTCTTGCGGTGGATCAGGGCAGGCGAGTTGCTGCCTGTCGATGGAAGCCGCCCGATCCTGGTCGAGGGGGAAACCCTGAAAGCCTATCTCAAGGCGCGCCAGCCCAAGCGGCATAAATGCGCGCCCGATGAATGGTTCTGCATGAAGTGCCGCACGCCCCGGAAGGCCGCTTTTGGCGAGTGCGAAATTCTCACCGGCAATCGCGCTTCCTGCAACATCCGGGCACTGTGTGAAGACTGCGCAACTCTCATGCACAAGCGATTCTCTCTCGCCAGGCTGCCCGCGCTTGCCACCGCTTTCACCGTATCAGCGCCGCAGCACCTCAAACACCTAATGGATAGTATTCACCCCTGCCTGAATGTTCACTACAGAGAGGATGGCAAGACATGCCCAAATCATCCGCCAAGTCACCGGCAAAAAACACCCGTCTGAAGCGCGAATACCTCACTTGGCTGGAGGGCGCGAAGGGCCAGGACGAGAAGACCACGACGCAGGTCGCGGCGGCGCTGTCACTCTATGAAAAGTCCATCGGCCACCGCGATTTTGCGCCCTTCCATTTTGAACAGGCGCGCAAGTTCAAGCGTGATCTGGAAGCGGCGAGAAACGAGCGCACCGGCAAGCCGTTGTCGCAGGCGACCATCCGCGCCCGCCTGAATGCGGTAAAGGAATTCTTCCGCTGGCTCGCCATCCAGCCGGGCTATCGCCAGAAGGTCAGCTATGCCGACACCGAATATTTCAGCATGAGCCGGAAGCAGGAACGGGTGGCCACCGCGACGCGGGGCAGGCCCGTCCCGACCCTGGACCAGATACGCCATGCCATCGCCGCCGCGCCCGCCGCAAATGCGGTGGAGCGGCGCGACAGGGCGCTTCTCGCCTTCGCCATCCTCACTGGCATGCGGGACGCGGCCATGGCGTCCCTGCCGCTTGGCAATGTCAGTATCGAGCAAAGAGAGGTGTTTCAGGATGCGCGCCTTGTGAAGACCAAGGCGTCCAAGACCATGCGCACCGCCTTCTTCCCTGTCGGCGAAGACCTGGTCGCCATCGTCGCAGATTGGGTGGCCTATCTGAAATCGGATCTTCTCTATGCCGAGACTGATCCGCTGTTTCCCCAGACGGCGGTGGCGAGCGATGGCGGCCTGTTCACGGCGGCGGGCGTGAAGCCGGAATACTGGAGCGATGCCAGCGCGATCAGGCGCATTTTCCGGGAGCGGTTCGAGGCGGCGGGCCTGTCCTATTTCCATCCCCACAGCTTCCGCCACACGCTGATGCAAGAGGCCTTCCGGCTGAAGCTGGGCGGTGAGGCACTGAAGGCGTGGAGCCAGAATCTGGGCCACGAGAATTTGGGGACCAGCCTGAACAGCTATGGCAAGGTCGCCGACTTCCGCGTCGGCGAAATCATGTCCGGCCTGTCACAGCCGGAGACGGGCGCGGCGGTGGAAGCCGACATGCCGCCGGAGGCGCTCGAATGGATGGAAAAATTGCTCGCGGCGCGGAAGGGGAGGTAGCGGTGGCGCTTGCGCTTTAGAGTGATGGCCAGTTTCAACTTGCGGTCCGGGGCGGCTTCCGATTTGATTGCGGCCTTCGTGATGAATAATGAATGATAGGATAGGCGATGCCGACGCTGGACTGGATCGGGAAACAGGCGGTTGTGAACCACCACCGGGACGTGCCTTATCGGCTTATCCACTGCGATAGCGAGCTGTCAGCGGGCGATCCGGATGCGGGCAACCTGCTAGTGCAGGGCGACAATCTGGAGGCGCTACGCGCACTGCTGCCATACTATGCCGGGCAGGTGAAGTGCATCTATATCGACCCGCCTTACAACACAGGCAATGAAGGCTGGGTCTATAACGACAATGTCAACTCGCCGGAAATCAGCGCTTGGCTTAATTCCGTAGTTGGCAAGGAGGGCGAAGACTTATCGCGCCATGATAAATGGCTTTGCATGATGTATCCGCGTCTACGTCTTTTAAGCGAATTTCTCAGAGACGACGGGGTCATTTTGGTCAGTATAGACGATAACGAAATTCATGCGCTACGTTATCTGTTACAAGAAGTTTTCAAGTCAAATTTCATTAGTTCATTGATATGGGTGAATGAAGGTAACGTCGATAACCAAAGCAAGATTAAGCAATATCATGAGTATATATTGATATTTGAAAAGCGTCGCGGCAGCTTCGGCCTACCTGCTTTGGTTGATCCTAACATCGACGACGACTCTAAATTATCAAACCCAGAAATTGTAAATACAATTGTTAAGAACGGGCCAAAAAATCCAGTTTCAACAATTACCCTGCCGGAGGGTTTCCCGGCAGATTTTGAGAAGGGAGTTATAGATGTCCCTTCAAGCGATTTTTGGCCTCAATTCGATCAGCCAATAGAGGTTGAGAACTTCCGTCTTAAACATCCAGTCGACCTTCGTAGCGGGTGGAGCTCGAAAGCCATGTGCGAGCTATTTATTCAGTCAAGGTTCAACCCGTTACTTGACCGCAAAGGGCAACTTACAAGTTTCTATATCACGAAGTCAGGTGCGTTGTTCAATCGAAAGAAACGAAATGAAAGCCAAAGCCACGTGCTTTCCGTCCTGCACAACATGGGTTCGGTGCAGGAAAGCTCCTCCGAGCTAAAGGAACTCGGTATTGAGTTTACTTATCCAAAGCCGCGACGGTTGATTGAGTACCTACTAAAAATGTCTACGAAGCCCGGCGACATAGTCTTAGATTCCTTCGCTGGGTCAGGTACTACTGGTCATGCAGTCCTCGAACTCAACCAACAAGATGGCGGTAAACGCCGTTTCATCCTTATAGAGATGGATAAAAATATAGCTTCCGACGTTACCGCTGAGCGGCTGCGTCGCGTCATTGACGGCTATAACAAAGGCGGTGACAACGAGAAGCCTTTAGAGGGGCAAGGCGGGGGCTTCCGCTTCTGTAGCTTGGGCGTGCCGCTTTTCGACGAATTTGGCGACATAGAGAGCGAAGTCACCTTCCCGGACCTTGCTGCCCATATCTTCTTTTCCGAAACCGGTGTGCCGATCCCACAGCGGGCGCAATCGGAATTTCTTGGTACTTTTCAGGACCGGGCGGTTTATCTGCTCTTTGACGAAACCCATGCCGAAACGCCACGCGAGGCGGTGGGCAACGTGCTGACGCCCGACCGGCTCGATGCCCTGCCGCCTGCGCCGGAAGGCTTTGGAGGTACACGAATCATCTATGGCGAAGGGTGCACCGTTTCAAAAGATCGCCTGAAATCGGCGGGCGCTGTGTTCAAGCAGATTCCGTACCAGATAAATGGGGCTTGACGGTATGGCGAAAGTCAACTTTGAGCCCCGCAATTATCAGTTACAGGCGCTTGACGATTTGTCAAAATATCTCAAGCGCATAGGCGATATAGCGTCATCGCAAGGCGATGCGATTACGCCTGCAGCGCAAGCCTTCGCTGCGCGTACCGGTCGCGGCTATGTCGAAGCGCCTGATGTGGCCAGCGGCACGCCGTATGTCTGTGTGCGTATCCCGACCGGCGGCGGCAAGACATTGGTTGCCGCCCATAGCGTAGGTGTTGTGGCGCGCGATTATCTCCAGACGGACAATCCCATGGTGCTATGGCTTGTTCCCTCCACAACAATTCGCGACCAGACGCTGAATGCGCTTCGCAATCTGGACCACCCCTACCGCGCTGCACTGGAAGAAAATTTTGGGCGCAATTTGAGTGTCATGACGGTGGATGAGGCGCTTTCCCTCTCGCGCCCTGATGCGGAAGGTGGCGCGTGCATCATCGTCGCCACGATGCAGGCTTTCCGTGTGGAACAGGACAAAGACAGTGATGCCCGGCGGGTCTATCGCGACAATGGCAATCTGATGGACCATTTCAGCGGGCTGGATGCTGCACAGAAGATGCGTCTCGAAATGGTCGAGGGTACGAACCGCCCGGTTGCCTCGCTGGAGAATGTTCTTCGCCTCCACCGCCCCATGGTCATCGTGGACGAGGCGCACAATTCGCGTACCCCGCTATCCTATGAAACCCTGTCGCGCTTCCAGCCGGCTGTGATCCTGGAGCTGACGGCAACGCCGCAACTGAAGAATGACCCGGATAACGGGCAATATGCGTCCAACGTGCTGTTTCACGTTTCAGCGGCGGAACTGAAAGCGGCCGAAATGATCAAGATGCCGATCCGGCTGGAGACCGATCCGGACTGGCGGCAGACTGTTGGCAAGGCACTCGATGCCCGCGCCAAGCTAGAAGAAATGGCGAAGGCGGAAGAAGCCGAAACCGGCGCCTATATACGCCCGATTATTCTCTTTCAGGCACAGGCGAAGTCGAAGAACGATCCACACCGGATCGTGCCGGAAACGCTGCTGGAGCATCTGACAAATGACAAGAATATTCCGCGCGAACAGATTGCGCTGCATGGCGTCGGTTTCAAGGAGCTGGACGATATCGAAGATATTGAAGCGCGGGACTGCCCGGTTCGCTATGTGATAACGGTGCAGGCGCTGAAGGAAGGGTGGGATTGCCCGTTTGCCTATGTGTTGTGTTCCGTTGCCGAGCTTGGTTCGGCCACCGCTGTTGAACAGATACTGGGCCGGGTGCTGCGCATGCCGGGAACCGTGCGCAAGCGCCGGGAGGAACTGAACAGGGCCTATGCCTTCGTTGCCTCCAAGAGCTTCCAGTCTGCCGCTGCAAGCCTTCGCGACGGATTGGTGGATGGGGCAGGTTTCGAGCGGCTCGAAGCCAAGGACATGGTGCAGAATCATGGCGGCTATGACCTCGCTGAAGATCCTGCCGATTACGTGTATGATGCCGAGCCATTACCGGAAGACGAGACCACGACACAACAGGCGGTGGAAACGGTGCTTTCCAAATTGCCGCCGAAACTGAAGGAGCGGGTCAGTTACGATGGCGGGACACGCAAACTTTCCGTGCGCGGTCGAATGTCGAAAGAGGATCGCAACCTGATTATCCTGACCACCGCAAAAGTGAAGGGAGCCGACCGGCAGGTTGACCGGCTGTTCAGGCGCTCAAACAGGATCACAGAGACCGAATTGCCGGAGGGCGATGCAGAAAAGCCGCCTTTCATCGTGCCCCGCCTTGGCGTCTTTCGGCAGGGTGAACTGGAGCTGTTCACGCCCGATCATTTTCTGGACCTGCCTTGGAATCTTGCAGCATGCGACCCGGCGCGTTTCTTGGAAACCTTCAGGATCAAGGACGGTGGTATTGGCGGTGAAGTCGATATTGACGAGAAGGGCAAGCTGCGGATCAGTACGATTGAACAGGTGCAAGGCCAGCTTGCCGCTGTAGTCCGTGAACCCGCCTGGACCTTGCCGCGCCTTGTGAACTGGATTGACAAGGGTATTCATCATCCGGACGTGACGAAGCCTGCCGCCAGAATTTTCATCCAGACCGCTCTTGAAAAGGTCATGGAGGCGCGCGGCTATTCGCTGGATGAGCTGGCGCGCCATAAATATGCGGTAGTACGAGAACTGCGAACAGCCATCGAGGACTTGCGCAAGAAGCGTGAACAAGAGAGCTATGGCGCATTGTTCGCGGCGGATGCCTCCCGCTTCGAGACGAGCGCTGAAATCGGCATAGTTTTCGATGAGATCAAATACATTCCCGATCCGCCTTATCGGGGGGCGCGGAAATTCGACCACCACTACTTCCCCATTATCGGAGACCTGAAATCCCATGGGGAAGAATTCGATTGCGCCTGTCATCTGGATGAGCATCCAGACGTCCGGTACTGGCTGCGAAATGTGGACCGCAAACCGAACAGCTTTTGGCTGCAATTGCCGAGCGCAAGATTCTATCCCGACTTTGTTGCCATGCTGCATGATGGTCGAATTCTGGTAGTCGAATACAAAGGTGCCGACCGGTTTGATAATCCATCCGAACAGGAAAAGCTGAAAATCGGGAACCTTTGGGCAGACGCAAGTGGCGGGCAATGCCTGTTCGTGATGCCAACGCGCCGGGATTTTAAGGCTATCGACCGGGTGATAGAGACCGGCAAGTAATGCCAAGCGGATAAATTTGTTGGTACATTTGTTGGTACAGGCAAAACCAAATTTAAAAAATCGTTGAAAAAACAACGCACTGAATTGTAAATTCGATGCCTCTCCTGGCACCATCAAAAGTCGGTCCGCGACGCGGATCAGAAATGCCGGTGACATTTTGACGACTTTGAATGCCCCGGAAGGGGCGCGGCTTCTTCAACAGGTCAAGTGAACATATAGTGCCAGGGGCGTTTTTCGGCGGCAAATGCCACGGAAGGCGCGACGACAAGCCGGCCTTCTCTTCAAAAACATTGACCATCAGGCGCTCGCGCCCCTATCAATGGCTTTTGGAAATGTGCGAGGAGCGACCCGCGGTGACAATCCACCTTCACAAGAACGACCTGCCAGACAATCTGACCTTCTCCGGAGCTGTGGCCGTGGATTCCGAGACAATGGGGCTCAACCCGCTGCGCGACAAGCTGTGCCTGGTGCAGCTGTGCGGCAGTGACGGCGATGCCCACCTCGTCCAGCTCGACCGCTCGAGCTATGACGCGCCGAACCTGAAAAACCTGCTGGCCGATCCGGCCGTCGAGAAGATTTTCCACTTTGCCCGGTTCGACTTTGCCGTTTTCCGGCAGTATCTCGGCGTGGAGACCAAGCCGATCTATTGCACCAAGATCGCCTCGCGGCTGGTGCGCACCTATACCGACCGGCACGGGCTGAAGGAACTGGTGCGCGAGCTGATCGGCGTGGAGATGTCCAAGCAGCAGCAATCCTCCGACTGGGGCGCGGCCGAGTTGAGCGATTCCCAGAAGGAATATGCCGCGGCAGACGTGATTTACCTGCACGAAATCAAGTCGCAGCTGGACCAGATGCTGGAGCGCGAGGGGCGCACCGGGCTGGCCCGGGCCTGTTTCGGCTTCCTGCCGGCACGATGCTATCTCGACCTCGCCGGCTGGGACGATGTCGATATCTTTTCCCATTCGTAATCCAGCGGGCCGAATTCTGCCTTAAATTATGGTCAGTTATGATGAAAATGCTGCCCAGTGCATATAAATGTGTGCTCAAGTTTGTTATGCACTGCACAATGATTTGAGCGTGTGGAAGCCAAGTGGATCTGAACCGATGGGCCCGTCCTTAAAAAAAGCGAACCTCCCCGAACGGCGCTGTTCGAAGCGTCAGGCGCGCCGGCACAGCGTGGTCGTGCGCTCTGCCCGTGTCGTGCTGCCCGTGTTCATCGTCGCCCTCGCCTCGACCTATGTCGTGATGGCGACACCGCAGACCATCGACAACAGCTTCGTCAACCAGTTCGAGAATCTTGACGTTGCGACCGAGGATATGCGCCTCGACAAGCCGCGCTTCGTCGGCGAAGACGCCGCCGGCCGGACCTTCGAACTGCTCGCCGACGCTGCCCAGCAGAGCCCGGATACGCCAGACCTCGTTGCCCTCGCCAATCCTGAAGCGTTCAAGGATCTCGGCACGCAGGGGCTAGAATATATCAGGGCCCTCGAAGGGCTCTACAGTGCCGAGAACAAGACCGTCGACCTGCGCAACAATGTCCAGATCCGGCAGGGTATCGGCGCTGACAATTTCGAGTTGACAACCGAGACCGGCAAGATCGGCCTCGAAAACCGGACCTTCTCGTCCGATGTCCAGGTCTATGGCAAGAGCGCGCAGGGCACGATTTCGGCCGAGGGCATGACGGCCTATCGCGATGAAGACAAGGTTGTCTTCCGTAACGCGCATATGCGGTATAATGTATCCGAAGAAGAGACTGATGACAGCGACGCCGATCAGGCCGGGGCGGATGCGCCGGACGGGACTGACGGGGATGGCGATGCGGCAGCAGGCACTTCGGATAACGGGGATTCAGAATGACAACGGCCATTTCGCTGTTCGAGAGAGGGGAATAAGCACATGTTTTCAATGTTCAGGGATGTGGGGTCAAGCGCCGCGGGCCGTGCCGGTATCGTCTGCGCGCTGGTACCGGCCATGCTGTTCGGGACCGCTGCCGCGCAGTTCTCGCAGAATTCCAACGCGCCCATCGACATCACCGGTGCCCAGTTCGAGGCCTTCCAGAACGAGGATTATGCCCTGTGGACGGGTGACGTCCAGGTGGTCCAGGGCGAAGTGATCCTGACTGCGCCGGAATTGAAGATCTACGGCATTGGCGGGGGCCGCTTCAATCGTGTCGATGCGACGGGGGGCATTCGCTATACCAATGGCGTCGAGGCGATTTCCGGCGATCAGGCGATCTACCGTAAGGAAAACGAGACCATCGTCGTGACCGGCAATGTCGTCGTCGTCCAGGGCCGCCAGGTCATGACCGGCGAGAGAATGACCTATTTCCTCGATAGCGGTAAGATCATCTTCAACAATGAAGCAAGCTCGCGCGTCCGTGGTGTCTTCTTCACCGAGGATCAAGCCCCTTCCAACTGACGGCTGACTGCCGTATCACCGCATCACCCAGAGAAATGACAGGTTGACTGCACAATGCCGGATGGTGCCATGAGCAAGACCGAAACAGCGAGCGAGACCGATACCGGACCTGAAAAGGGCCTGGTCGCGACCAATTTGCAAAAATCCTATCGCCGCCGCGCCGTTGTCCATGGGGTGAACCTGTCGGTGCAGCGCGGCGAGGTTGTCGGCCTGCTCGGTCCGAACGGCGCCGGCAAGACCACCTGTTTCTACATGATGACGGGCCTGGCGCCGGTCGATCGCGGCAAGATCTATATCGACGGCTTTGACGTCACCAAGCTGCCGATGTATCAGCGGGCGCGGCTCGGTATCGGCTATCTGCCGCAGGAAGCCTCGATCTTTCGCGGCATGACCGTGGAACAGAACCTGCGCGCTGTTGTCGAACTGGTGTTCAAGGACGCCAAGGAGCGCGACCAGCTGATCACCCGGTTGTTGCAGGAATTCAAGATCGAGCATTTGCGCAAATCGCCTGCCCTGGCCCTGTCCGGCGGCGAGCGGCGGCGTCTGGAAATCGCCCGGGCGCTGGCAACCGGCCCTGAATTCATGCTGCTCGATGAGCCGTTCGCGGGGATCGACCCGCTTGCCATCGCCGATATCCGCGAACTGGTCGCGGAGCTGAAGGACCGTGGCATCGGCGTCCTGATCACCGACCACAATGTCCGTGAGACGCTGGAGATCATCGACCGCGCCTATATCATCCACCAGGGTGAGGTGCTGGCCGAGGGCACGCCTGACGAGATCATCGTCAACGAAGATGTCCGCCGCGTTTATCTTGGAGAAACCTTCGCGTTGTAGAGTGTCCCCTGATGTCGGGCCAATCAGGGCCTGTATGGATGGAACAACGGGGACACGTGGCGCTTTCACCCAAACTGGAGATGCGGCAGGGCCAGCAGCTGGTGATGACACCCCAGCTGCAGCAGGCGATCAAGCTGTTGCAACTGACGAACCTGGAATTGCAGGAATTCGTCGAGACCCAGCTGCTGGAAAACCCGTTCCTCGAGCGTGACGAGCGGGCCAGCAAGCCGGAACGCGGCGACGGCGCCGCCACCACCCGCGAGGACGGCCAGAGCAAGTCTGCCGACAGCGAGATTTCCTTCGAAAACGGCCATTCCAGCCAGGCCGACCAGTCCATCGACAGCGATTATGACAGCGTCGATCCGGATGCGTCGCGGGCCGAAAAGCTGGAAACCCAGCGCGCCGATGCAAGCCTGACCGACTGGTCGAGTACCGGTCAGCGTCAGTCCGGAGATTATTCCGACCTCGACAGCGCGGCCAATATTTCGCGCGAGAAAACCCTGCATGACCACCTCACCGACCAGTTGATGCTGGCGACCCGTAACGAGGTCGAGCGCCTGATCGGGGCGCATCTGATCGACATGATCGACGAGGGCGGTTACCTGCGTGCCGATATTCAGGAAGTCGCGGACCGGCTCGGCATATCCCACCAGGATGTGCGCCGGGTGCTGACCTATATTCAGGGCTTCGAGCCCGCCGGCGTCGGGGCCCGCAATCTGCAGGAATGCCTGAAGCTGCAACTGATCGACCGTGGCCGCTTTGACGGCGAGATGGAACGGTTCCTGGAAAACCTGCACCTTCTGGGCGCGGCTAACCGGATCGGCCTGCGCCGGGCCACGGGTCTTGGCGAGCCGCGCATCGTCCAGCTGATCACCGAGGTTCGCTCGCTGACACCAAAGCCCGGCTATGCCTTTGGCCGCGACGACCTCCAGGTCGTCATCCCCGACGTGATCGTCACCGAGGGCGATGATGGCGGCTGGCGGGTCGAACTGAACGCGGAAACCCTGCCGAAAGTCCTTGCCAACCGGCAGTATTTCGCCCGGCTCAGCACGGACCGGAAACTGCCGGAAAACGACAAGACCTATCTGTCGGAACAGATGGCGAGCGCCAACTGGCTGGTCAAAAGCCTCGACCAGCGTGCCCGCACCATCCTCAAGGTCGCGTCGGAAATCATCCGCAAGCAGGATGCCTTCCTGTTGCAGGGAGTGCGGTATCTGAGGCCGCTCAACCTGAAAGCGGTCGCCGAAGCCATCTCGATGCATGAATCGACGGTCTCACGGGTCACCGCCAACAAATATATCCAGACACCGCGCGGCATTTTCGAGCTGAAATACTTCTTCACCGCCTCGATCGCTGCGGCAACCGGGGAAGTGACCCATTCCGCAGAGGCCGTGCGCTATCGCATCAGGGAGCTGATTGACGCCGAGGACCCGGACGCGATCCTGTCGGACGACCGGATCGTGGAGCTGTTGAAGATCGAGAATATCGATATTGCCCGCCGCACCGTGGCGAAATACCGCGAAGCGATGCACATCCCGTCGTCGGTTCAGCGTCGGCGGATGAAGAAACAGGCGATCTGATTTCCTATATACAGTGGTGAACCCTGCGGCTGCCTCGAATGTTTTGCGATGGCAGGTCCTTGAAATATATTATACTTATAAACAGAAGGAGCACTCCCATGGACGTGAATATCACCGGCAAAGGCATCGAACTCGGCGAAGCGCTGCAGACCCATGTACAGGACCGGATCTCCAGCGGCGTGCATAAGTATTTCGACCGCCCGGCCGAGGCGCAGGTCACCTTTGCGCGCGATGGCTCGTCGATCCGCTGCGAGGCGACGGCCCATCTTGCCTCCGGCGTGTTCCTCAACGCCCAGGGCGATGCCCACGATGCCTATGGCGCCTTTGACGATGCCCTTGAGAAGCTCGAAAAGCGCGTCCGCCGCTACAAGCGCCGCCTGAAGGACCATCACGCCAATGGCAAGGAGGCGCTGCCGGCGGAGACGACCCCGTCCTATATCCTGCAGCCCCTGGAAGCCGATGAGGACGAGGATGACGTTGGCCATGATGGCGCCGATCCGCACCCGATCATCATTGCCGAAAGCACCACGGAACTGCGCACCATGACCGTTGGCACGGCGGTTCTGCAACTCGACATCTCCGACCAGCCGGTGATCGTTTTCAAGAATGCCGCGAATAACCGGATCAGCGTCGTCTATCGCCGTCCCGACAATAATATCGGGTGGATTGACACCGGTAAGGATGAGGCGTAAACGCCCCACCCTTATGCCGATAATTGGGCAATAACAAATTATCAGGCCAGCGTGCCGCCTTGCCGCGGCACGGTTCTGGCATCAAAGGCAGGATAACGCATCAGGCAGTGGGACCACCCTGCTTGGAGGTTTGAGTAAGAATGAGTGAAATCAAGGGTATGCTGGCGCCTGACCATGTCATGGTCGATCTTCATGCCAACTGCAAACGCGAGGCGTTGACGCTGCTGTCCCAGAAAGCCAGCAAGCTGACAGGCATCGCCGCAGAAACCATCCTCGATACGTTGATCGCCCGCGAAAAGCTGGGCTCGACCGGCGTTGGCGGCGGTGTTGCGATTCCCCATGGCAAGTTCGCCGATCTCGACGACATGGTCGGGATCGTCGCAAAGCTGGCGAGGCCCGTCGATTTCGATGCTGTCGACGACCAGCCTGTTGATCTCCTGTTCATGCTGCTGGCGCCGGAAAGCGCCAATGCCATGCACCTGAAGAGCCTGTCCAAAGTCGCCCGCCTGATGCGCAGCGACGAGGTGCGCGCGGCCATGCGCGGGGCCTCTTCCGACGATGCGCTGTTTGCGATCGTCATTGAACAGGAAAAACCCCGCGCTGCGTAGCGCGGGGCCTGCCTTAATGCTTTGATGATCGTCTGGCCAGGCGTCGCGCCTTGTGGACACTATGCCTTGTGGACACTGGCTCTAATGGACGCTGACCGGCGTCATCTCGTTCTGGCGCGCCGCAGCGAAGGCAAGATCGCGGTCGCCGGCAAGGGCCAGCCGCACACCGTCTGCCGCGTGCAGGGCATACAGCACGGTCTCGTCGGTAATGTGCGCGGTAATCTGCCGGTCTTCCTCGTCGGACAAATCGTCCATCACGTCGCGGGCGATGACCGGCTTGACGTAAACGAGGTTGCTTGAGCCAAACTCGGCAAAGGCCTGGTGGCTCATATCACGCATATTATCGGTGTTCTTATCGGTTCTCATTTCACAAGCTCCTTTCACCCCGGCGCATATGACATATACAGTCGGGAACGCCGCAACGCTGCGAACGCATTCCTCACAGTTCAGTGACTGACTTGAAACAGAGTGCCCAACGACTGATGCTGAAACTGTATCAGAGAACTTCTAGCAAACCGTAAAGGCTTGTCAGGATCACCGAGATGCCTGAAGGCGGATGCAACATCTATACCGTCAATATAGTGTAACTATATAACATTGCAAGTGTAACATTCTATATCAGTGCAACCGCAATGAGAATTGTCCCGAAAACCAGCCTGTAAATGACAAAGGGCGTGAAGCTCATGCGCTCTGCCATTTTCATGAACACGAATATGGCCGCATAGCCGGCGAGGAAGGACAGGATGACGACGATCAGGGCATCGCTTGCCGTGGCGGTCGCTCCGCCGGCGATTATGTCGAGCGCGACGACGGCACCGGAAATGAGAATTGCCGGTATCGACAGAAGCATGGAAAAGCGCGCCGCTTCGGGCCGCGCCATGCCCAGGAAGCGGGCGGCTGTAATGGTCACGCCCGACCGGCTTGCGCCGGGAATGATCGCGAGTGCTTGGGCAAGCCCGATCAGCGCCACCTTGCGGATCGACAGCGTGTTATTCGCCGGTTCCGGCTTCGGACGGTCGGCGATCCACAGCAGGATGCCGAACACGATGAAGGACGTGCCGATAATGAAAGGGTTGCGCAGCAGCCAGGTCGCATCGAGCAGGTAGAGAAGCCCCCCGGCGATGACGAGCGGCACCGTCGCCAGCGCCAGCAGCAGGAAAAGCGTGCGCTCCTGACTGTCGCGCAAGCGCAGTACATCAATGCCGCCGGTTACAAGCTGGCCGGTCTCCTTGCGGAAATAGATCATCACCGCGCCGAGCGTGCCGACATGGGCGGCGATGTCGATCAGTGGTCCCTGATCCTGCCAGCCCGGCACGAGATAGTGCGCCAGAACCAGATGGGCCGAGGAGGAGACGGGAATGAACTCCGTCAGGCCCTGGATGATGGCAAGGATGATCAACTGAAGGAGGGGCATGGGCGAGGTCTTTTATGTTGCCGTTTTTCGATCTTGTTATTCGGGGCCGTTGATAGACTGCTTCAGGCGGTCCGCCAGCATGCTTTCGGTTTGCCGTGGCAGGAAGATGGCGCTGGCAGACTTCTTGCGTGGCTGACGCATACAGACGCTGGCCGGTAACCATTTAAGCCTTTGTTTAGCGTGCCCGGCTTAACCTATCCTGAATACAAGGAGAATGATCCATGCGAGCCCTGATTTCCATTGTCTTCGCCCTGTTCATGCTTGCCGCCTGCCAGTCTGCGCCAATCGGTTCCTCACCAATGGAGCCTGCGACAGCACAGAATCCGGCTATGATACAGGCCGGCGCGCAGCCCGGCGTGGCCGACCCTGGCTCGCTCGACGATTACAAGCTCGGGTCCGGCGACAAGCTGCGGGTGATCGTGTTCGAGGAAGAGGGCCTGACCGGCGAGTTCCAGGTCGATGGTTCCGGCCTCGTCTCGATGCCGCTGATCGGCGAGATCCGCGCCGCCGGCCAGACGGTGCGTCAGTTCGAAGTCTCCGTCGCGGATGCCCTGCGCGGTGCCTATCTGCGCGATCCGCGCGTCAGCGCGGAGGTCCTGGATTTCCGCCCGTATTATATCCTTGGTGAGGTCAACCGGCCCGGTACCTATCCCTATATCTCCGGCCTGACGGTGTTCAATGCCGTCGCCACGGCCGAGGGGTTCACCTATCGCGCCAACCAGCGCCATGTCTATATCCGCCGCGCCGGCGAGAATGAAGAGCAGCGCCATCCGCTCAACTCGACCATACAGGTCAATCCCGGCGATACGATCCGGATCGGTGAGCGGATCTTCTGATCGTGCCAAGGCAAAAGGCGCCGATCGCCGCGAACATGACAACAACTGCCTGATCTCACGAAATCTGTCGTGATTAACAGATCGTTATATCCTCAAGGATTAAGGTGATTTCGCCTAATAGATGTCAGCAGGCATCCCGTTTGCACGTCTACCGGTATCGATGATCCGGACTGTGCCAAAACCGGCCAGGTGGCCAGACGGATTGCCTGTCAAATGACCCGGAGGGGTAAGAGTATGTCCAGTACGAAGCATTTAATGACCGGTCTTGCGGTCCTCGGCGCAATGGTCGTTACCGACAGCGCCATGGCGCAATCCCTGTTCACCCGCGACCGCAATGTCAGCGTCCTGCAGCGCGACCGGCCCGACTATGACGCGCCCGGCATCCGTGCCGGCAGCTTCATCATCAAGCCCAAGGTCGATCTCATGGCCGGCTATTCCGACAACGTCTTCGCCGTCAGCGAGGAGGTCAGCCCCGAATTCGGCGACCGTGACGATTACTATTTCATCCTGCGCCCGAGCGCGCGGATTGCCAGCGACTGGAACCGCCACTCGCTCTCCGGCGGCACCTATGTCGAAGCCTGGAAGCATGACGCGTTCGACGAGAACAATGTCGTCAATTACGGCGTCTTTGCCGATGGCCGTCTTGATGTCCGCCGCCAGATGGCGCTCGTCGCCGGGGCGACCTATGACCTGCTGCACGAGAACCGCAAGGCGACGAACACGGCGTTCCTGTCGGTCGACCCGGTCGAGTATGAGCGCGCTTCTGTCTATGGCGGGATCGAGCACGAGCTCGGCCGCATCCGCTATCGCGGCCGCCTGAACTACCGCGACTTCGATTTCCAGGATGCCGAGGACTTCGTCACCGGCGCAGAGCTGGACCAGGATTTCCGCGACCGCCAGGAGGCCTCGGTTCTCCTGCAGGCCGGTTATGCGGTCACCCGGGATTCGTCCGTGTTTCTGCGCGGAACGTATACGGAGCGCAATTACGACACGCTGACGCCTGCCGGCATCAACCGTGACTCCCAGGGCTACACGATCTCTGCCGGTGTCGATTTCGACATCACCCGCCTTGCCCGCGGTTCCGTTGCCGTCGGCTATCTGCAGGAAGAGTTCGATGATCCGGCGCTCGAGGCGATTGACGGCCTGAGCCTCGATGGCGCCGTCGAGTGGTTCCCGACCGACACGCTGACCGCCCGCCTGCTGGCATCGCGCGATGTGCGTGCGTCCGCCCTTGCCGAGGCAGGCGGCTATATCGCCAGCGATATCAGCGCCGGGCTCGACTACGAGCTGCGCCGCAATATCATCCTGTCGGCGACCGCCGGCTATGGCGAGAGCGACTATCAGGATATCGACCGCACCGAGGAGCGCTATGGCATCAACCTCGCCGGACAATATCTGATCAACCGCTATCTGCGCACCAAGCTCGAATACACCTACGAGCAACAGGAAGTCGACAATGCCGCGACCGCGCCGACCTTCTTCCTGCGCGATTACGAAACCAACGAAATCCTCCTGACCCTGACGGCCCAGCGCTAGCGCGAGGGCCGCCAGGCCGGCGGACTGAAACAGTACCGGCGCGGCGCGAGGCTGCGCCCGCCGGAAAATACCCCCGGCCGGGGCACGCGCAGCCCCGCTTACGGAAACAGGAAAAGACATGAATTCTCGTCGCGTCGTTCACGATTTTCACGAAGCCCGGAGCGAAGCCCATACGGGCAGCGAAGCGCCTGCAGGCAGCGACGTCGAGACGGCGACCTCTCCGGGCGGTATCCGGCGCGACCAGCCGCAAGAGGATACTTACCACCAGCGTCAGCAGGGCTGGACTGCGCCGCGGCAGGAAGCGCCGCAAGCCCCTTACGCTCCGTATCCGGCCTTTCAGCAGCCGTTCCAGCCATCCGGCGATAACGTGCTGATCGACCTGCCATTGCTGTGGGCGATCTTCCGCCGTCGCCTCGGCCTGTTCCTTGGCGGGGCGATCACGGTTCTCGCCCTCGTCATGATCTTCACCTGGCAGATCACGCCGAAATATGCTGCCCATGCGACCGTCGTCATCGATTCGCGCCAGAAGCAGGTGCTCGACTATTCGGCAATGATCTCCGGCCTGCCGGCAGACTCCGCCTCGGTCGATACCGAGGTGCAGCTGATCAAGTCGCGCGCGATCGCCGAACGGGTGACCGAGAAGCTCGGGCTCTATAATGACCCGGAATTCAACCCTGCTGCGGCCGGCGAGACCAAGCCTGCTGGCGGCATCAAGGGTTTCATCAAGGGGCTCATGCCGGGACAGGTCGAGAAAGACGCTGTCGATCCGCAGCTCGCCGAACGGCTTGAGCAGGAGGGCACGGTCAACGCCGTCATGGGCAAATTGTCGGCGACGCGGTCGGGCCTGACCTATATGATCGACATTGGCTATGTCAGTACCAATCCGGCCAAGGCCGCGGAAATCGCCAATGCCTTTGCCGACCAGTACCTGGTCCATCAGCTCGAGGCCAAGTTCGACTTTATCCAGCGAAACCGCGATACGCTGAACGAGAAGCGCGCGCAGTATCAGGACGAGGTGCGCGCCGCTGAAGCCAAGGTCGAGGCCTATCGCGAAGCGAACGGCCTGTTCGAGTCCGAGGGCGCCAGCCTGACCGAGCAGCAGATCTCGGATTTGAATGCCCAGCTGATTGCTCAGCGCGCCGATCTTGCCGAAGCCCGCGCCCGGCTGAATGCGGTTCGCAATGAAATCGACAATGGCCGCAGCGCCGATACGATCACTGAAGTGCTCGGCTCCCAGGTCATCAGCCAGCTTCGTGCCGAAATGGCGAGCCTGTCGCGCCGCAAGTCGGAGCTTGCCACGCGCTATGGTCCGGAATGGCCGGAAATGCAGAAGATCGAGCGCGAGGAATCTGACCTGCAAAACCAGATCGAGCAGGAGATCACGCGAATCGTCTCGTCGATCCAGAACGAGGTCGAGATCGCCCGCCAGCGCGTCCTGGCGCTGGAAGAATCCCTTTCCGGGATGCGCGGCGAGCTCGCGACGAACAACAAGGCGCTGGTCGAATTGCGCGAGCTCGAGCGCGAGGCCGAGGCCACGCGTGAGTTCTACGAGCAGATCCTGTCGCGCACCAAGCAGGTCAGCGAACAGGAAGCCCTGACCGAGGCCGATGCCTCGATCGCCTCCCTCGCAGCGATCCCGCGCGCACCGGCCTATCCGAACAAATCGCTGAACATGATGCTCGGGCTGATCATGGGCGGCGCGTTCGGCCTGTTCCTGATCGTCCTCGCCGAGGTTTTCGACAATGGCATTCGTACCGGCGACGATATCGAACGGGTGCTTGGCACCCAGATGATCACGACCGTACCGTCGATCAGCAGCGGCATCTTCGCCGCCAAGGCTGCCGGGATGAAGCCCGAGGATTATCTCGTCGAGCGGCCAATGTCTGCCTTTGCCGAGGCCTATCGAACCATTCGCTCAAACATTTTGATCAACCGCGACTATGGCCGCCCGCGGGTCGTCGCGCTGTCCTCTGCCGTGTCCGGCGAAGGCAAGACCGTCTCCGCCATGTGCCTTGGCCGCATCTGCGCGATCTCCGGCGACAAGGTGCTGGTCATCGATTGCGACGTACGCCGTCATATCCTGTCGGGCAGTGTCAACGAGACGAACGCCGGCCTGATGGAAGTCCTGACCGGCAAGGCCAAGCTGCGCGAGGCGATACAGAAGGACCCTCGCGTCAACATGCATATCCTGCCTGTCTCCGGCGACGATCCCGGCAAGGAAGACGTGTTCAACACCACTGCCTTCCGGTCGATGATCACCATGCTGAAGACCAAGTATGACCTGATCATCCTCGACACCGCGCCGGTCAACGCCGTTGCCGACACCCGCACGATCATTGATACGGCAGACATAGCCATGCTGGTCGTGCGCTGGCGCAAGACGCCCGTGCGGGCCTCGAAAGCGGCGATGAAAGTGCTGAACAAGCTGAAGACGCCGCTGCTCGGCGCGATCCTGACCCAGGTCGATACCAAGGCTCAGGGCGCGTATGGCTATGACGGCAGCTATGGCTATTACGCCACCCACCAGAAATATTATCACGACTGATAAGCCTGACCTTTGTCAGGCGGCTTTGCCGTCCCGCTCGACCTGGTCGCGGATGGCGAGGAAGACGCCCGTCCACAGGGTGACCATCGACAGTGACAGGAACAGGAACATTTCCGATTCCGTTTGCGAGCGGGCGAGGATGACCGCCAGCATGGCGATGAAGAAGCCATCGATGGCCCGCTGGTTGCGCCACCAGTGGATGACCAGAATATACAGGGCGATCGCCATCACGATCAGATAGAGGGTCAGCCCGGCATAGCCGGTGTGGACGGTCACCTCGTAATAGACATTGTGGAAGTTGAATTGATTGGCCGGGCTGTCGCCGAACATGCCGACGATCTGGCGGGCCTGGCCGACGCCGGGGCGCCAGAAGGCATCGGCGCCGACACCGAGCACGGGGTGCTGCTCGATGATGATATCCCCCCTGTCCCAGATCGCGGTGCGACCGGTCAACGATGAATCCTTGCCCAGCTTTTCCAGCGTATAGGTCCATGGATCGGTCTGGCTGAAGCTCGACAGGGCAAGCACGCCAGCGGCGGTAACGAAGATGCCGCCGGCGAGGACCATGGTCCTGAGGCCGCGCACCGCCGCCGCCGGGCGCCAGATACCGCCGATGGTCGCTGCCGCCGCGCAGCCAAGCGCCATCAGGACCAGCGCCGTTGCCGACTGGGCGTTGAACACGAAAAAGGCGCCGAGGCCGAGTGTCGGCAGGGCGGCGATACGCCAGATTTTCTCATAGCGGTGATCGAACAGAATGACGGTGGCGGCGATCATCATCGCCACCATGTGGCCGCCGAGAACATTCTTGTGCGGATAAAGGCCGAGGATCGCCCAGCCGCCATTCAAGCCGCCGACATAGGTCTGTTCCATGAACATCAGGCTGGCGATGGCGATCAGCAGTTTCGCCAGCATCAGGGCGACGACGATCTGGCGGTGGTCGAGCCGCACCGCCATCAGCGCCGCCGTGACGAGGGCAAAAGCGGTGAAGATCGAGAAGCGAATGGTCTCGAACGCAAACGCGCTCCACAGGACGGAGATCAGGCAGAACGCCGGAATCAGGAAAAAGATCCAGCCCCGGCGCAGCACAGGCACGAGATCGCGCCAGGCCAGCACTGCGAGACCGAGGATCAGCGCCAGCAGCGGCAGGCGCAGGAAGGCAAGCTCGGTGAACTCCACCGGGATGGCGAGGAAGATCGCGATCGCCAGCGCCTCGTCGATCATCGAGCCGCGCCCGGCCTGCAGCCGGGCAGACAGGAGCCGCTGCCCGGGCATCAGGGCCATATTGCGGAAAGCGGCAGGCGTTTGCGGAAAGGGCATGGCTCTCGTCTTCGCTGAAGTCAGGAATGGAGTGTGCCAAGCCGGCGTTAAGGGATGGTTTACCGCTTTCAGGCTTTTGCGGGTTTAACGTGGCGGCAAGACAGTGCTGCTAGATTTCTGCCCATGGATGGATCCTTGGAAATGACCGGCATGACGACCAAAGACGAGCCACGCGCGGCGCTCGCCCGCCGCATAATTGTCGCCGTGCCCGTCCTCAACGAGGCGCGGGTCATCGAGGCTTGTCTGCGGTCGCTTCTGGAAGGCGAGGACGCCCTGGAAAATGTCTCCCTCATTGTCGCAGATGGCGGCAGCACCGACGGTACGCAGGACATCGTGACGGCCCTGTCGACGGCGTTTCCCAATATCAGCCTGATCGACAATCCGGGCCGGTTGCAGTCCGCCGGTGTCAACGCCGTTGCCCGCGCCGCCGGCGAGGGGCGCGATATTCTCGTGCGCTGCGATGCCCATGCCGATTATCCGCAGGGCTATGTCATCACCGTCGCCGAGGCGATGGCAGCGAAGGGTGTCGACAGCCTGGTCGTGCCGATGGATGCGGTCGGGCAGGGCTGTTTTCAGGCAGCCAATGCATGGATCGTCGATACGCCGCTCGGCTCCGGCGGGTCGGCCCATCGCGGCGGCACCCGGTCGGGCTATGTCGACCATGGTCATCATGCCGCCATGCGCCTCGATCGCTTCCTCTCGCTCGGCGGCTATGACACCACTTTCAGTCACAACGAGGATGCCGAATTCGACGCGCGCCTGCGCCGCGATGGCGGCACGATCTGGCTCGATGCGACGATCCGTATCCGCTATTTCCCGCGCGACACCGTCGCCGGATTGTGGCGGCAATATTCAGGCTATGGCCGCGGCCGCGCGCGCAACGTGTTAAAGAACCGCGAACGGCCGCGCCTGCGCCAGATGATCCCGGTCCTGAACATCATTCTGCTGGCGTTCTCGATCCTGGTCCTGCCATTTACGCCGCTCGGCCTTGTCTGGCCGTCCGCCTATCTGGCTTTGCTGGCCGGTACGTCGCTGGTCATGCCGGTGCTGAAGCGCTCGCCCTGCGCGCTGTGGTGCGGGCCGGTACTGGGCGTGATGCACACCGCCTGGGGGCTCGGCTTCCTCGCCCAGGTTTTCCGTAGTCACCGTAACGGAGAGGTCTGACATGCGGATCGCCTATTTTGGCCATGACACCTATGACGCCGCAATTGCCCGACGGGTGCGGTCGCTCAGCGCGGCTGGCCATGACGTGACCGGGCTGATGATGCGCCGGGGCGCGGTCACCGGGATGCCGTGGGAGAATATCGACCTCGGCCGTACCTATGATGCCGCCTATGTCCAGCGCCTGCGCTCGATCTGGAAGGGCGCGGAGATTGCCGCTATGCATGGTCAGGTCCTGCGCGATGCGGATGTGATCATCGCCCGCAATCTCGACATGATGATCTGCGCCAGCCTTGCCAAGCGCCGCGCCGGGGCGACGGCACCCCTGATCTATGAATGCCTCGATGTCCACCACATGCTGACCACGCCGGGCCCGGCAGCCGCGATGCTGCGGCGGATGGAGCGCTCGCTGCTGCGCCAGTCGAGCCTGCTCGTCATTTCATCGCCAGCCTTCGAACGCGAGTATTTCTCTCGCTATCATGGCGGTGCGTATACACCGTTTCTGCTGGAAAACCGCATTGCCGCGGGTAGCCTGCCGCCCCGGCCTGAAGCCTTGCCGGGCGGGGGCGCGCGGCTGACGATCGGCTGGTTCGGCGTTCTGCGCTGCCGCCGCTCCCTCGCCATGATGGTGACAATCGCCCGGGACTTGCCGCAGGTGACAATCCATATCGCCGGCAAGCCGGTGATCGAGGGGTTTGAAAAGGCGATCGAGGGGATCGGCAATATCCGGTTCACCGGCGCCTATCGCGGGCCCGACGACCTGCCGCGCCTTTATGGCGGTGTCGATCTCGTCTGGGCCGGTGATTTTTATCAGGCCGATTTCAATTCGAAAGCCCTGCTGCCGAACCGCCTCTATGAAGGCGGCTATTTCGGCGTCCCGGCCATCGCGCCGGAAGGCACAGAGACCGCCCGCTGGCTGGCGCGGTACGGGACCGGCTTTGCGGTCGGCGAGCCTGTGGAATCATCCGTGCCGGTTCTGTTACGGGAGCTGGATAGCGACCGGGCGTCACTCACCGGCGCACAGCGCACGGTCCTTGCCCTGCCGGACGATGTCTTCGTCGAGCCCACCGACATGATCGACCGGATGCTCACGGCGGCCCTGTCTGTCCGGGAGGAAAGGGCCGCATCATGAAAGCCATCGACATCTGCATCCCGACCTTCCGGCGGGCCAGCCTCGAGAAGACCGTGTTGTCGGTCGCTGCCCAGGAACTCGACCCGGCCGTCAGCCTGCGCATCATCATCGCCGACAATGACGAAGGCGGCAGCGCCGAGCCGCTGGCGGTCGCCCTGTCGGCCCGGATCGAGACACCGCTCATCTATGTCCATGCTCCGGCGCGCAACATCTCCATCGCGCGCAATGCCTGCCTCGACGAAGCGACGGGTGACTACATCGCCTTCATCGACGATGACGAGACCGCGCCGCCGGACTGGCTCGGTCAATTGCTGCGCGTTGCCGAACACGGACCGTTCGATGCGGTCTTCGGCCCGTCCATCGCCCGCTACAGACCGGACGACCCGGCCTGGATCGTTGCGCGGGACTATCATTCGAACATTCCGCTTGCCCGCGATGGCGTCGTCGAGACCGGTCACACCAGCAACGCGCTGATCCGGCGCCAGGCGCCTGCCTTCGATGGCTTGCGCTTTGACATCGCCAAGGGGCTGACCGGCGGCGAGGATACGGACTATTTCTTCCGTGCCCACCGGGCCGGCGCATCCATGGGTATTGCCGCCGCCGCCATGGTGTTCGAGCCGGTAGAGCCGTCGCGTCTGACCTGGGACTGGCTGTCGAAACGCAGGTTCCGGGCCGGCCAGAGCTATGGCTATCATGCCCGCGCGGAGGGCGGCCGGATGGCGATGATCGCCGGATCGGCGCTGAAAACGGCCTGGTGCTATAGCGTGGCCGGCCTGTCTGCATGGTCGAAGGAGAAGAGGAATTTCTGGGTCCTGCGCGGCACGTTCCATGCCGGTGTCGTCTCGACGCTGTTCAAGGTGCGCGAAGAGGCGCTCTACGCGGACGCGGACAAGTAGGCGTCGCGAGTGCCCTAGCAGGCTCCGTCGAAGCTGAGTACGGCCGGCACCGTCTTTACCAGGATTTTTACATCGCGGGCGAAGGTCCAGTCGCGGACATATTCGGCGTCATAGATGACTCGCTCTTCATAGGACAGGCGGTTGCGGCCATTGACCTGCCACATGCCGGTGATGCCCGGGCGGGCGGCATAGTAATAGGCGAGCAGGGCGCCGTAACGGTCGAGTTCCTGCGTCGTCACCGGGCGCGGCCCGATCAGCGACATGTCGCCGCGCAGGATGTTGAACAGTTGCGGCAGTTCGTCGAGGCTCGACTTGCGCAGGAAGCGACCGATCGGCGTGATACGCGGATCGTTGCGCAGCTTGCGGGTGCGATGCCATTCCGCGCGCGCTGCCGGGTCGCGGGCGAGCAGGTCTTCCAGCGCCTTGTCGGCATTGGTCCGCATGGTACGGAATTTCAGGCACGGGAACAGCCGGCCGCCCTGGCCGCAGCGTTTGTGGCTGAACAGGATCGGGCCGCCATCCTGGATCTTGATGATGACGGCAATGGCGAACAGCAAGGGCAGGGTGAACAGGATCAGGCTGATGGAAGCGGTATAGTCGAAGGCGCGTTTTGCGAGACCGTCGATACCTGAAAAGGCGCGCTCCACGCTGTCATCGGCAATATCGAAAACGCTACCATCGAAAGTCTTGATCTCGGTCATTACGCACCATCCGTCGGATTTACTTTGACCCATACTCTGCAAGGTGCGTGCCATTTCCCGTACACGGAGTGCGAGATCCCTCTCATGCCCGCTATTGGCGCAGAGGCAGGGTTAACAGCTCATCAAGCAAATTATGCGACGGTCGATCCTATACAGATAATGCTTAAAATTTGGCTCTCCGCCGAAAGGTTACCGGCCCGGATGGGCTTTCAAGGCTGCGTTCAATGAAGCTGTCGACACACCTCGTCTTCCCATTCGGGCTCACGCTTATCGTGCTGGCCGGGGCAAGCCTGTTCTTCGGGGCCGATACACCGCTCGCGGTCTATCTCTTTTCGGCGGTACTGATGTTCACCGGCGCGGCGACAGTCGCGCTGTCGCCAAGGTCCACCGTCACGCCGCCAATGATGGTCGCGGTCGCCCTGGTGATCGGCTTCCTCGCGCTGGACATTTCCACCGGGGCGATCATTGGCGGGTTGCCCGGCTATGCCGGTCTCGCCGCGGCTGGAGCGATCTTCCTGACGGCCCGGACGGTGGCGCTGACGTCAGACAATGTCGCGCCGGCCTGGGCCTGGCTGACGCTCGCCTTCCTGCTGCTTGCCGGATGGGCGTTCTTCGATTTCATCATCAATCCGGACACGATCCATGGCCGGCCGCGGCCCTATCATCTCGGGCGGCTGTCGGCGGCGTTCCTGTCGGCCAATACGGCGGCGACGCTGTTCGGCACCGGCGTGCTGGTGGCGATGACCGGGCTGCTGAAAGCGGTCGAGCGCACCGGCACCTTCCACCCGATCGATCTCGTCGAGGGGCTGTTCCGCCATGGCACGCTCAGCCTCGTCAGCTTCCTGTTCTGCGCCGTCTGCCTGGTGCTCACGGCCTCGCGCGCCGGTATCGCCTTTGCGCTGGTCTGTCTCGTCATTCTCGTCGTCTGGCAGATGGCGGCGCTGCGCCGGTCGCGGTCGCGGACGACGGAGGAGGGTGGCGGCTTGCGCTGGCTGATCGCCGGCGGCGCTGCGTTCATCGGGCTTGCCGCTATCACCGTCTTTGCCATGTCGGGAGACATGGCGGCGGAGCGTTATGCCGATCTCGGGCAGGACAGCAATATGCGCGCGGTGATGTTTGCGACCTATTGGGAGGCGAGCATGGCCCATCCGCTGCTTGGCACCGGTTTTGACAGTTTCGCCGCTGTCAATGCCCGCGTCATGTCGGCGGACAATGCCGCCCTGCTGGCCGGGCAGGGAGCAGCGCATAATGTCTTCCTGCAATGGCTGCTGCAAAAAGGCTGGCTCGGTGCGCTCGCCATGGTCGGCACGGTCGCAGCGATCTACTGGAAGATCTGGCGCGGCCTCGCGTCGCGGCGGCGTCACAAGCTGTACCTGCGCGGCGTCCTGGTGATCGCGCTGTTCGTCAGCCTGCATTCCATGGTCGATTATGCCGTGGAGATTCCGGGCTTCATGTGGTGGTTTGCGCTGGTGCTGGGGCTCGGCGCCGGGATCGCCGCCGGGGGCAGCGGCGAGAGCGCTTAACCAGCCGTGGTCTAACGGGCGGCCGGCCGGTCAATGCCTGGCGTTGCCGCGCAGATCGGCTGCCAGATTTCCGGATAGGGATTCTCGCGGCAGGTTTCCACCCGCCAATCCCAGGTGACATAAATGCCGCCAATGACCGGCAATTGGTCCAGGGTCGCCCGGCGGATATCGTCCGGCAGCGATGTCCAACTGCGCGTCGCGAAATCGACCCGCCACATCATCACCTGCGGATTGCCATAGGGGCTGACCTCATAGCTTTTATAGATCGCGGCCATGCCGTCGCGCGACAGCCTTCCGTCATCGGCAAGGTCGATATAGGCAAGCCGGTTCCACGCACTGACATTGCCTGGATCGAGCGATAGTGTCTTGAGGCTGGCGGTGCGGGCCAGGTCGAGATCCGCTGGCGCCAGGGGCTGGCGGGCCAGCGCGGCCTGGGCCAGGGCTTCGTATCCGCGTATCGAGGCGGGTGTCGGGATCGCGGCAGCAAGGCTGGTCGCCGCCTCCGGGCCCATGGCATCGGCCTGCATCTCGGCATAAAAGCCGAACAGGGCAAGGGCGCCGGCGCCGGCAAGAAGACCAGAGACGGCGATTTTCATCAGAGCTTTGGTCGGTTTTTTCGGTCGTCTACTGGCCATAAATGCCTGGATCAGCTGGTCATCATCAACAAGGTATGTATATCATTAGGTGTAAAGAGCGGTTAATATGCTCCTGACAGGCTATGTTTTTGCCGGAACCGGCGGCTCGCTGCATTGTTCCTGCTCCGTTAAGGCCATGTTTACGGAACGCCCGCTAGCCTGACGCCAGAGGTGAACCATGCCGAAGCGCGCAATTGAGACGGAACACGAGATCGACGACGACCCGGAAAACGCCGGGACCGCTGGCTCCATGCCGTTGAACGTGCGTGACGGCCTCGATTCGCCTGCGCGTCGCCTGCAGAACTATCTCGGCGATGAATTCCACCATGACAGCGAGGTTTCCGCGTCGCGCTGGTCGCCGCGCAGCACCGTCCTGTTCGTCGCTGCGACCTGTGGCGGTTTCTGGCTGGCGGTCTGGTGGATCGCAACCCGCCTGCTCGCCTAGAGCCGCCCGCGTCCGGATGGGCGCAGATATGCGGGCTTAGCGCCCCGGCAGCGAACACCTTTCTGCACTCAAATCAATCCATTTGAATCCCCGGTGATAGAGGCATAGCCTTTCTTCGGTGCCGGACTGTGCATGGGCCTTTCCCGGGCTTCGGGAAGCCTTATCTGTTGCGGTGAAGGCTATTGCTGACCGCAACGAGAGGGCTGACCCCGTGATACGACCGATACTGGCCCTCTTGATCCTTCTGGCAAGCAGCGGCTGTGTGCGCCTGACCATGGCCTGGGCCGAGCTTGATCCGTCCGGGCGCCCCTCCGCGACACCGCCGGTACTGTCCGCCCTCGATGGCAGCGGCACAGTGCAAAGCGCTGCGGCGTGGCAAGACCAGCGCCCGGCGATCCGCCAGGCTCTCGAAGAGACTGTCTATGGCACGATGCCGCCGGGCGGCGAGGCAAGGCTGGTCGAGCGGCGCGTCGTCGATGACGCCTATCTCGATGGCCTCGCGGTACTTGAGGACTGGGATATCGCGGTGACGGCAATCCATCACGGACAGGCAAGCGCGCCGGCGCTGCTGCGCATGGCGGTAATGATCCCGGCAGGTCAGATGGATGCGCCCGTCATTCTGATGGAAACCTTCTGCCGCAACCACAACACTTTCCCCGATGCGGGCCTTTCGCGCCCCGAGGGCGAGGGCATGTGCGATGGCGATGGCGTGGTGAGCGGCATCATGGGCTATGTCTTCGGCCGGTATATCACGACGCCGCCGCTCGAGGAGATCGCCCGCCGCGGCTATGCGATCGCGGCGTTTCACCCGGGCGATATCGTGCCAGATGACGCGGCGCGGGCGCAGGCTGCCCTGGACGAGATCGCGGCGGGACTGCCGGATGATGGCGCGCGGCCTGGCGCCATCGCCGCCTGGGGGTGGCTTTTCTCGCGCGCTGTCGATGTTCTTGAGGCGGATGACCGGTTCTCCGGCAGCGATATCATCAGCTGGGGGCATTCGCGCTATGGCAAGGCGGCACTGGTTGGCACCGCATGGGATGAGCGGATCGACGGCGTCATCGCGCACCAGTCCGGTACCGGTGGCGCGGCGCTCAACAAGGCGAAACGAGGCGAATCCGTCGGCGAGATTACACGCAGCTATCCGCACTGGTTTGCCGGCAATTATGCCGCCTATGCCGGGCGCGAGGACGCGCTGCCCGTCGACCAGCATCACCTGCTGGCGCTGATCGCGCCGCGGCCCGTCTTTCTCGGCAATGCCCGCCGGGATGTCTGGTCCGACCCGTCGGGTACCTTCATCGCGGCGCAGGGGGCTGACCCGGTCTGGGAGCTTTTAGGCCGTCAGGGGCTGGACCAGGAGACGCTGGCATCATTCGATCCGCAAGCGGACATATCCTTCTTCATCCGGCCCGGAACCCATGGCATTACCGAAGAGGACTGGCCCGCCTTTCTCGATTTTCTCGACGCTCATTTCAGGTAAGCGCCCCGGTGTCAGGCGGTGCGCCGCAGTGGCTGACGGCCTGAATGGGTCAACCATCCGCTGAGGGTCTCATGCAGCTTCTTCTGTTGCACGGGCTTGGTGATGACGTCATCCATGCCGGCTTCGAGACAGCGCAGGCGATCCTCCTCCAGCACGTGGGCGGTAGCGGCGATGATCGGTGTGCGCGGCATGCCCTCCGACAGCTCTTTCGCCCTGATACGCCGTGTCGCCTCAAGGCCATCCATGCCCGGCATCGACACATCCATGACGATCAGGGCGGGCTTTTGTTCTGTGAACATGGCGACGGCCTGCTGCCCGTTCTCGGCAAGGCGGACATCGGCGTTGAAGGCATCCAGCATGGTCTTGATGACCATCTGGTTGACGACATTGTCTTCGGCAACGAGAATGTCGATCTTTTCGGCCGGCTCAAGTGAGACGACCTCCGGTTCTGCCATCTTCTTTGCAGTCTGACGCAGGCTGACGATCTGGCGATTATAGACCACCGTCGAAATAGAGTCGAGCAGGCGCGAGGCACGGACAGGCTTGGTCAGCCAGATATCGAAAAGGTCGACATTCTCCTTGCTGGCGTCGGACCGCTCGTTGATCGATGACAGCATGATCACCGGCCCGCCATAGGAGTATGGTTCTGCCTTGATTTCACGCGCCAGCATGACGCCGTCCTTGTCCGGCATGTGATAGTCGGTGATGACGAGGTCGAAATCGCGGCCTTCGGCCAGAATGCCCAACGCCTCGTCGGCAGATGTCGCAATGGTCGGCTCCAGCCCCCAGTCCCGAACCTGGTCGGACAGGATACGCCGGTTGTTTACATTGTCGTCGATGATCAGGACTTCAAGCCCGTCAACGGCGGGTGCATCGGCATACCGCCCTGCCGCGACCGTCTCGTCGACAGGCAGGGTGAGCCGTACCCTGAAGGTCGAGCCCCTGCCCGGGTCGCTGGTCACGCTGATCACGCCGCCCATCAGGCCGACGAGGTGTTTGGTGATGGCGAGGCCGAGGCCGGTTCCCTGGTATTTGCGGGTACTGGTCGTGTCGACCTGTTCGAACTGGTCGAAGATGCTTTCCAGCTTCTCGTCGTCGATCCCGATGCCAGTATCTTCGACCTCGATGCAAAGCGTTGCGTGGGTATCGGTCTCGACACCCCTGACCTTGACGATGACATGGCCGCGTTCGGTGAATTTCACCGCATTGCCGGCGAGATTGGTGATGATCTGGCGGATGCGGCCCGCATCGCCGATATAGCCTTCCGGCAATTCCTGGTCGAAGTCGACCAGAAGTTCCAGATCCTTTTCCCGCGCACGGCTCGACAGCAACGACATGACGTCCTCGATCGAGGTGCGCAAGTTGAACGGTTCCGGCATCAGCCGCATCTTGCCGGCCTCGATCTTGGAAAAGTCGAGAATGTCGTTGATGATCGTCACGAGACTGGTGCCGGACGACAGGATGATCTCCGACAGTTCGCGCTGCTTGGGATCGAGCTCCGTCTTCAGCAGGATTTCCGAGATACCGATCACGCCATTCATGGGTGTGCGGATTTCATGGCTCATATTGGCGAGGAAGTTGGATTTGGCGGTCGAGGCGGCATTTGCCTTCTGGGCAGCCTCGCTTGCCTCGGCGGCGAGCTTCCTTGCGCGGGCCGCGCTGCGCGTCAGGTCGGCGACCATCTGGCGCATCGTGTTGCCGAGGTGGCGGGTTTCGTGGGTGCCGCGTACCGGAATGTCGATGCTCCGGTCGCCCTGGGAGATCTTCTCGGCGGCGCGGGCGAGATCGCGCACCGGCCGCGTAATCTGGTGAGCGATCAGGAGGACGAGTGCGAAAGCGATCATCATCATGGGCATCCCGCCGATGACGTTCTTCCACAGGTTTTCGCTGGCAAGCGTCATCAGGCTGTCGCGACGGATACTCAACGACAGGACGCCAAGGGTCTGGTCGTTCCACAACAGGGGTTCGTAGACCGTCAGCAGGGCGCCTTCTTCACGGATCGTGCGGTTGGCACCCTTGAAGATCGCCTGCTCCTCGTCGGTCGGCTCCCCTGAAAAACGATAGGTGGCGGCTTGTTTGCCACTGCCGTCGATCTGATAGTTCAGGCCGGCATCAAGCACGTAGACATCGTGAATCGTACGGCGGGTACGGACGGTCGTCAGCGCCTGGTCGATTGTGTTCAGGTTGGACGTGCGCAAGAGCGATTCAATGTTCCGCGCAAGGAAGTCGGCGTCTTCGACGGCGACGTCGTAGATTCGCTGTGCCTCGGCCTTGGAATCGACATAGGCGCCATAGCCTGCGAGCATGAAAGTCAGGGCCGACATCAGCCCGATCACCAGAAGACAGAGCTGGCCCGGCAGGCCAGTTATAAACTTCAGCATCGCTTTTCCGGCCAGCAACAGCCACCGCCCCATAAACATCGCAAATGCTCCCCTCACCGATGGAGTTTGAGCCAACATGTTAAAAATCGGGTTAAGGATAAAAGGAGGCTCAAAATAAACCAGTTTACAAAATAAACCGATTATGCTTCCGTGGGTATGGCGGAATAATCCGTAATGGAAAAAGGGGGATGTCATGTCCGGTATGTCGACTGAGCGGCTGCATGCGCTCGATGCTGTCAGGGGCTTTGCCCTGTTGCTGGGCGTGGTGCTGCACGCCACCATGTCATTCTGGCCCGGTGACCAGGTCTGGATCGTCGCCGATGAGTCCCGCAGCCTCGGTCTGTTCCTGACATTCTATGTCATCCACATCTTCCGCATGGCGACCTTCTTCTTTCTGGCCGGCTTCTTCGGCAGGATGGTCTATCACCGACTGGGGGCCGGGCGGTTCGCGCTCAGCCGGGGCAAGCGCATCGCGCTGCCGCTGCTGATTTTCTGGCCAATCTCGATGGTCCTGATCATCGTCGCGGCGACGTGGGCGCTCGCCAAGGCGCATGGCTGGCCGATCCCGCCGGAATTCACCCAGGCGCCGCCGCAGGCCGACGTGCCGCTGCCCTTTCCGCTGACGCATCTGTGGTTCCTGTATGTCCTTTTGTGGTTCTATACCGGCATTGCGATCCTCAGGGCACCGATTGCCCTGGTTGACCGGAGCGGCCGGCTGCGTGGCAACGGCGACAGCATGATCTCCTTCCTGACCCGAAGCCACCTGGCTCCCATCCTGCTGGCCGTCCCGGTCGCGCTTGCCCTGTGGGCAAACAAGAGCTGGTACGTGCTCGGCGGCGTTCCGACTCCGGACAATTCCCTGATCCCTAACCTGCAGGCGGCGACCGCCTATGGCATTGCCTTCCTTTTCGGCTGGTTGATGAACCGCCGCATCGACCTGTTCGCGATCTGGCGCGGGCGCTGGGGGATCAATCTCGGCCTCGCCGCGGCCCTGACCTTCGGGTGCCTCGTCCTTTCGCGCGGCCTGCCGGACTCGATGCCGGCCCCGCAAAGCATGCTGTCGCTCGCCTATGCAGGGACGTATGCGCTGGCCATGTGGTTCTGGATATTCGGCCTGACCGGCGCGGCGCTCGCCGTGCTCGACCGGCACAGCCCGGCGATCCGCTATCTCGCCGACTCTTCCTACTGGGTCTATCTCATGCACCTGCCTCTGGTCATGGCATTGCAGGTCGCGGTCAGCGATATCGCCCTGCCAGCGGTGGTGAAATTCGCTATCGTGCTGGCGGTCGCCATGGCGATCCTGCTCGGGACCTATCATCTGCTCGTGCGCTACAGCGTCATCGGCTGGCTGTTGAACGGCAAGCGGAAACAGCGCCAGAATAAACGCAAGCAGCAAGATCTCCCGCATCAGGCGGAAGAAGCGGGAGCATGAACATGATCGACGGCAAAGGCACGCTCGAACCGGATCTGGAGTTTCTTCGGGCCCTCGTGGATGGCGGCGGTAACAAGACGCAATATCTGACCGGTCATGCCTTTGTCGTCGGCGGCAGTCTGTATGCCTTCCAGTGCATTGCCAACTGGCTGTTGATCATCTTTGCGCTGAACATGCCCGGGCCCGCCTGGCTGGTGCTGCACATCCTGCCCACCGTCATTTTCATCGTTTACTGCATCTGGCAGGGCATGCGGTATGGCATCGGCAATACAGGCAATGCGACGTCCCGGGCGATCACTGCGGCGTTCCAGGCCGCCGGCGTCACCAATCTGGCGCTGATCCTGATCTTCGCGCCTGCAGCCATCGCCCGCAATGACTTTACCATCTGGCTGTTCCATCCCGCGATTGTCTTTGCCCTGCAGGGCGCGGCCTGGCTGACGGCTTTCCAGTTGCGCCGCCGGGTTTGGCTGCTCGGCGTGGCGCTTGGCTGGATGGCGTCGGCCATTGCGCTCGGCTTGCTGATCGGCTCGCTGACCTATCTTCTGGTGGCGGGCCTCGCGCTGTTCTTTTTCATGACCGTGCCCGGCATTGTTATGATGCGCCTTTCAAAAAAACAGGATTAAATGCCGAGCGTGAGCAGATTTGATATCGCCAAGATCGACGACCTTATCCATTCCCGGCTGCGCCTTGGGGTGATGACCTATCTTGCCGATGCTGAGGTCGCCGACTTCACCGAACTCAAGGCCGTGCTCGAGGTAACCCAGGGCAATCTCTCGGTCCAGCTGCGCAAGCTCGAGGATGCCGGCTATGTCACGATCGAAAAATCATTTCTCGGCCGGAAATCGCGCACCCAGGTGCGCCTGACCAAGGACGGCCGCAAGGCCTTTGCCGATTATCTCAAGGCGCTGGAAAGCCTGGTCGGCAGGGGAATGTGACCTGTAATGCCGATCCTGCCTCGTTCGAGATGACAATCGGCAAATTCCGGCTACATCCATGAAGATGGATCCATATATCATCTGTGTCGCGCTTGTCGGCTTCGTTGCCCTGTCGATTTCCTGGGTCAAGCACGTCACCAACCTGATCAACATTTCCTATCCGATCGTTTACCTGCTCCTCGGCATTGTCCTCTACATTTTTGTCGATGAACTCCCCTGGGCGTCTCCCTATCGCAGCCAGACCCTGACCATGCACCTGACCGAGCTGATGGTGATCGTTGCCATCATGGGCACCGGGCTGCGCATCGATGTCCCTTTCAGGCTGAAACTCTGGGGGGCGCCGTTCCGGTTGGCGTCGATCACGATGATCTTGTGTATCGCGGCGTTGACCGCGCTCGGATACTGGGGGCTGGGGTGGGGACTGGCGAGCGCCGTCCTGCTTGGCGCCGTTCTGGCGCCAACAGATCCGGTGCTGGCCGGTGACGTACAGGTCGGCCCGCCCAACAGCGAGGACACGCGACAGGTGAAGTTTGCGCTGACGGGGGAGGCCGGCATGAATGACGGCCTCGCCTTCCCCTTTGTGTGGCTTGCCATCGGACTGGCGCTGTCGACCGCAGGGGAAGATTTCTCTCTGCTGGAATGGGCCGCCTACAGCGTCGTCTACAAGATAGCGGCGGGCATTGTGTGCGGATATCTCGTCGGCAGGCTCGTCAGCTATCTGTTCTTCCATCTGCCGGACAGGCACAACCTCATGCATGTGCAGCAGGGCCTGGTGGCCCTGTCGGCGACGCTGCTTGTCTATGGCGTCACCGAACTTCTGCATGGTTATGGCTTCATCGCCGTCTTCGTCACCGCCATCACCATGCGCAACAAGGAGATGGAGCATGAGTATCACGAGAAGCTGCATGAGTTCATCGGACAGATAGAGCACATCCTGCTGGCGGTCATGCTGGTCCTGTTCGGCGGCAGTCTTGTCGATGGCATCCTCGGCAGTCTCACCTGGCCCGCGGCGGCGGCCGGCCTGGTGTTCCTGCTCCTGATCCGGCCGCTCGCCGGTTACACCTCGATGGCAGGCACGAAGATGCCGTGGCAGGAGAAGCTCGCGATCGGTTTTTTCGGCATCCGCGGCATTGGCTCCTTCTTCTATCTCGCCTTCGCCCTCACGGAGGTGGATTTTGCCTATGACGAACAACTCTGGTCCCTCGTCTCCTTTGTCGTGCTGGTCTCGGTCCTCGGGCACGGCTTCACCGCCAGCTATGTGATGCGAAAACTCGAGCGATCCGGCAGCGGTTGACGATGGCGTCGCACGGGCGGGCGGGGTCACCGCGCGGGCCTGCCTTTGCGCGCCGCCAGCGCCGCGATGGCTTCGCCCGTATAGATGACTGCCATCACCGCAGCGGTGACCGGGAACAGCAGGGCGGCTATCAGCAATATCCCTGCAACTGTCCAGCGGCTGCGGCTATCGGCCATTGGCGCGGCAATCCTGCGCGCGCCTAGCGGGCGGCGGACCCACCACATGATGAAGCCGGACACGGCCATGACCAAGATCGCGATACAGAACAGCAGGTTCAGGATCAGGTTGAGGGCGCCGGCATTACCCATATGGATGGAGATGCCCGCGGCCATCGCCTTGCCCATGGGCGAATAATCCGCGAACGGCGCATCGGCGATCACTATGCCTGTCGCCGGGTCGATATGCATCGTCCTGTCCATTTCCGGATCGGTGATATCGCCCGCCATGGTCGTCGCTGAAATGGTCCAGGTGCCGCCCGGCCCGCGCGGCGGGAGGACCCGAAACCTGGTGAAGCCCTCATCGCGCGCAAAGGCAACGACCGCGTCGAGGCCGACCAACGGCTCGTCGCCATCATGGGCAGACACCGGCAAGGGCGTCTTTTCCAGCGCCCAGGAGACGATGCGGGCACCGGGCGCATTGAGCGCCTCGTGACGGGCCTCGCCGACCGGGGCGCTGAAGCGCTCAGCCGGAAAGCCCTGCCAGGCTTGCGTCACCTTGCCGCCCCAGATCGGCGTCCAGGCGAGGCCTGACACGAGGAAAAACACAAGCACGACGGACACGCCAAGGCCGGTCAGCCCGTGGATCCGCCGCCACAGGGATCGCCCGCCTTTCCCGAGCGGGCGCCTGCCCGCCGGCCAGTAGAGATAGAGCCCGGTCGCGATCATCAGGATGCCGAACCCGGCCACCGCCTCGAGGATCACATCGCCGACATCGCCCATCAGCAGCGTGCCGTGCAGGCTCTCGGCGAAGTCGGCCGGCGACATGCCGAGCGGTCCATAGCCGGTGATGGCGCCCGTATACGGATTGACATGGACGGCATAGGCAAGGCTGTTGCCGCCATCATGGGACGAATGCTCGCCCGACGCCATGGCTGCATGCCCGGGCGCGACATGGATGATCGCCGCCCGGTCCGGCGCCGATGGCGGAAGATAGGCCCTCAGCTCGGCTTCGGCCCAATATTCCATTGCGACGGCCACCTGTTGCGACGGCGGCAGCATCTCGGCACCGATTTCGACATTCAGCCGGGCGCCATGCACCAGCTCCGTGAACGGTGTTTTAAGGACCATGACCATGCCGGTCAGGGCAGCCATGACGAAAAATGGCATGACGACGAGACCGGCATAGAAATGCCAGCGCCAGACGGCGGCGTGATAGCGGCGCGTGGGTCTTGGTGTGGTGATGGACATGTCGATGACCTCTCGATGCGCCGGCTGCCCGTTCGGGACAGCCGGCCTATGATGCTACCGGCTGCCGCCGAAACCAAGCCTGATGCCGCCATAGATGGCGCGGCCCTCGCCCGGCACGAACACGTTGAGCGACGCTGACGGATCGCGGGCATCGGCAAGCGTGGAATAATTCACCGCATAGGCTTCGTCGGTCAGGTTACGGCCCTCGACGAACAGCGACATACCGGGCGAAAGGTCCCATGACGCTTCGACGCCATAGAGCTCATAGCCGGGCACATCGACCGTATTGGCATAGTCGAGGAAATTGTCCCCGGCCTGAACCGTGACGCTCGGCGCAATGCGGAACCTGTCACCGGCAACCACCACCTGCAGCCTACCGAAATGTTCCGGCATGCCGGCAAGGCGATTGTCGCCATAGATGGCGTCCCCGTCGAAGGCGAAATCGTTCCAGCCCCAGGACAGTTGCGGGGTCACGGAAAGCCCGCCTGCAGTCCTCAGCGCCTGCCAAGAAGCGAAAATCTCCGCCCCCTGATGGATCGTCTCGTCTGCGTTGAAGATTGCCGCGGGGATGCCCGGCGTCGTCGTGAAGGCGACGAATTCGCCATCGATCTCCTGGCGGTATACCGCCGCCTCGAAACTGACGTCACCGACAGTGCCGCGTGCGCCGGCCTCGTAGGACACGGCATCCTGCGCCTCGATCGGCTGGAAGCCGGCAACGCCGCCCTGCGTAAGGTCGAGGAAGGTCGGCGGCTCATGGGAGGCCGAGGCATTGGCGAAGACCTGGATTGTCGCGCTTGCCTCATAGAGAAGGCCGAGCTTCGGGCTGAGATGGGAGAAGGATGTCTGCGCATTCCGGCTGGCATCTGCGAGGTTCTCGAAATCGCGGCTGGTCTCGAGCCAGTTTGCCCCGACAATCGCCCACAGGCCCGGCGCGATTTCGAGGCGCCCCTCGCCATAGAGTTCAGCCGATCCCGATTCCTGCACGGAGTCCGTGATCTGCGGCCCGATGGCGCCGGCGAAATTGAGATAGACATCTGCATCCGTCTCTGTCTCCCGCAGCCGCATGCCGATCGACCATGCCGCAGCCCGCCCGGCAACGGTCCCGCCGCCATCATAGCGCAGGAAGCCGGAATAATCCTCCGCCTCCTGAATGAGAAAGACCGGCACCGGATGATACAGATCCCGCCGCGCCGCCGTGCCGCCGAAGGTCAGCGTGCCGCCGTCGAGCTTGATCGTCGTCGTGGTATAGGCGCGCAGGGAATCGATGTCGCGCTGCCAGTCCTGGCTGATCGCGCCGGAATTGCCTGCGGCCGGATCGCCGAGCGCCGTATCGAGGCTGACGGAGCCGGCCAGTTCCTGGTCGACATCATTATAGAACAGGCCAAAGCGGGTCTCTGCCCGGTCCGACCATTCATAGCCGATATTGACATAGCCCCGCTCATTGTTCTGCTGGGAATGGTCGCGGAAGCCGTCCTGGCGCTGCCAAGTGCCGGCGACCAGCATGTCGAAGCGCCCGAAATCGCGCGAGGCAACGGCGTGAAGCCGCGATGTGCCGAACGAGCCGGCTTCGGCGCGGAGCGCGTGGGGCGTGGCAACGCTCTTCGCCGTCAGCGTTTCGACCGAGATCGCGCCGCCCAGAGTTGCCGCGCCAACGCGAAAGGCGTTGCCGCCTTTCAGCACATCGATATGGGAGGCAACCAGCAGATCGACTTCCTGCAGGTCGCCAAAGCCGTCGGCGGCATTCATCGGCACGCCGCCGAGCAGCACCTCGACGCCGCGCAGATGCACGTTCTGGGCAAGGCCGGAGCCGCGGATCGACAGGCGGCCATCCTCCCCGGCGCTTGGTTGCATGATGACGCCGGGGGTCAGCGCCAGCGCATCGCGAAAGGTCGTGGCGTAGCGATCGCGGAATTCCTCGGCAGGCACGACATCGACATTGCCCGGCCGGCGCGCCTTTTCGGCCAGCGCCTCGGCCAGGGCGTCGCGCCGCTCGCCGGTAATGACGATCGTCTCGTCGGATTGGGATGAATCGGCGCTCGCTGCAGGGGACAGGACAGGCAGGATGAAGAACGGCAGGGCACTCGCGCCCGCCAGCAGAAATCTGGTCATGGGAAAAAACTCTTGTGTCTGATGAAATCGGATGCCGGCGCAGGCGGCATTATCGCCCGGTGGCCGGGGCTACGGAGAAATCATCAGGCCGCGGGCGGGGCCCTGCCGCCAAGCGGCGGCCCCTGGGGCTGGGCGGCAATCGCGCCATTGTCCAGCGGGCGGAGCGCCTCCCGCGTGAGCGGCGGGGCGGCAATCACCACCGTCTCGACCGGCGTTACCGGCGTGGCCGCGAGGTGGCAGAGGAAGCACTGGTCGTCATGGGCGCCGTTGCGGGGAACATCCTTGCGGCTGGTCAGCGCTGCGAACTCGCGTGCTGCGGCCCTGGCATCGGCGGTCATGCCGGTGCCGGCCGGAGAGCAGATCGAATAGCTGGTCTCGGCAAGGCGCGCCATGGCCGCGCCGCCAAACCCCGCCTGAAAGGCGAAGGCCAGCAGCATCATGCGCAACAGCCAGATCCTGAAATTCCTCATGAACCGGCCGATAGCAGCGCGGATGATCCTGCACAAGCCGGATCGATCAGGGGTGCGACAAGATGGATAGGGGTGATTGATCGGTGTGGCCCCTGCCGGGGCATTCTACGCTTAAAATCAATTCACAGGATTGATTTTTCTGCCTGCGGCAGACCAGCTACGAATGGTGGAGCTAAGCGGGATCGAACCGCTGACCTCTTGCATGCCATGCAAGCGCTCTCCCAGCTGAGCTATAGCCCCGTTCCATTCGGAATGCGGTGCCGCCTGTCGCAAGGGCGCTGGCGGCGCCGGGAAGACCGGGAAACTAGTGTCAGTTTCCCGGCTTTGCAAGTGTAATTTCGCTAAAAAACCAGCGTCCGATCAGCGTTCTTCGTCATCGTCGCCGGCACCGCCCACGATATCCTCTAAGTCGTCATCGTCCTCGTCGTCATCGTCGAGCAGCGTGTCGTCGTCATCCGTGTCGATGTCGATATCCTCGATGTCGGACAACTCGTCGTCATCGTCCTCGTCTTCATCATCTTCTTCATCGACCTTGACGGTCTTGCGTGCCTTGACGGAGGATGTTTCCTCCTCATCGGCTTCCTCGAGGCTGGTTTCCTCGTCCGGGGACGTATCGTCATCGGCCTCGTCTTCCACTTCCTCTTCGTCATCGGACTCATCGTCCTTGGCTTTTGCCGTATCGTCTTCCTTGCGCGTCTTGCGCGGCTTCAGGATGGCTTCGGGCACGAATTCATTGCCGCATTTGGGGCAATGGGCCGGTTCCTTGTTCAGGTCGTAGAAACGGGCGCCGCACTCGGGGCAATCACGCTTCTGGCCTAGTTCTTCATTCGCCACGGGCTTACCTTTGTCTTGACTGTAGAGCAGCTAAAGGACGGGTGTTGCCATGCAACCCCGGCGCTGTCAAAAGGAAAACGCAAATTCTCAAGGCGGGCTTTAACATGAGTACATTCGCGCATCGCGGTGCGTCCCTGAACGGCCGGGTGCAGGTGCCCGGCGACAAGTCGATCTCCCACCGGTCGCTGATCTTTGGCGCTCTGGCCCAGGGGGTGACGCAGGTGCGCGGCCTGCTGGAGGCCGAGGACGTGCTGCACACCGCTGCGGCACTGCGCGCGCTCGGCGTCTCGATCGAGCGCGACGAGAGCGCGGACGGCCCGGTCTGGACCATCGAGGGCGCGCCGTGGCAGGCGCCTGACCGCATCCTGTATGCCGGCAATAGCGGCACGGGTGTACGCCTGTTGATGGGCGCGGTGGCCGGCCAGGGCGTGGAAGCCGTCTTCGACGGTGATGCCTCGCTGCGCAAGCGCCCCATGGGCCGAATCATCGAGCCACTGGCGCAGATGGGCGCCTCGTCCGACAGCGATGACGGCCGTCTGCCGGTGAAAATAGCCGGCGGGAAACTCACCGGTATGCGCTACCGCCTGCCCAAACCGTCGGCGCAGATCAAGTCGGCAATCCTGCTTGCGGCCCTCGGGGCGGACGGCGAGACGATCATCGAGGAGCCGGTCCTGAGCCGCGACCACACCGAGCGGATGCTGTCGGCCTTCGGCGCTGAGATATCCTTCGGCCCGCTGGAGGGTGCAGAAGCAACCAGGGGCCGGACGATCCACCTGAAGGGCGGGCAGACGCTCAAGGCCTGCGATATCACCGTGCCCGCCGATCCCTCGTCGGCAGCCTTCCCGCTCGTCGCTGCGCTGATCGTGCCGGGCTCGGAGGTGACGGTCGAGGGCGTTCTGATGAACCCTCAGCGTACGGGGCTTTACCAGACGCTGATCGAAATGGGTGCCGACCTGACCTTTGCCAATGAACGCACCCTGGCCGGGGAAACCCTTGCCGATATCACGGCCCGCCACAGCGCGCTGAAGGGCGTCAGCGTCCCGGCCGGGCGGGCGCCGTCGATGATCGACGAATATCCGATCCTCTCGATTGCCGCGGCCTGCGCGACGGGCGAGACGCGCATGGAGGGGCTGGAAGAATTGCGGGTCAAGGAATCCGACCGCCTGTCCGCCGTCGCCGCAGGTCTTGCCGGCAATCGCGTTTCGATCGTGGAAGGGCCGGACTGGTTGACGGTTACCGGCTCAGGCGGCGAGCCGCTGAAGGGCGGCGATATGGTCAGTACCCATATGGATCATCGCATTGCGATGAGTTTTCTCGTCATGGGACTGGTTTCAGCCGATCCGGTCGGCGTCGACTCCACCGAAATGATCGCGACATCCTTCCCGGAATTCCTTACCCTGATGAAAACCCTGGGTGCTGATATTCGCGCTGAACGGTAAGCGAGCGCTTGCTTTCATGCCTGCGCGAGCCGCTTGACCCTCAGGCACGCTGCTGCGTAATCTTCTTCCCGAGAGAGAGGGAGAGATCCATGAAGCGCAGCGTTATTTTATCCGTGACCGCCGCTATCGGCCTCACTGCGTGTGATGCCGAAACCATGCAGGCCATCGGCGAGGGGCTGGCGCAGGCGAGCTACCAGAACTCCTATGGCTACGGCTCATACGGCTATGGCTCGGCCTATAATTCCCCCTATGGCGGGTATCAGCCGAACAATTTCGGCACTGGCTACTGGCCTGTCCCGACCTACAGCTATGGCAGCTGGGTCGGGTACAACCAGTGCCGCAATACCGGCACCTTCTATACCTGCGACTCCAATGGCGACGGCTATGCCGACATGTGGGGCGATACGTCGGACGGGTCCTATTCCTCGCAATATTCCCGCGTGAACGGCCGTGGCGAGGGGTTCCGCTGGGATAGCGGTTGCAGCTGCTGGGTGCGCGACCGGTCGATCGACGGACCCTATGACGGCCCGCGCGATAGCAAATATCGCGACCGGTATGACGACGATGACGATTACGATCGCGACCGAGACAGGGACAGGGATCGTTACTGATCAGCCTGCTGATCGAGCCGTTGCCATTCGGCCCTGACGGCGTCGTCCATTTCCAGCGCGTCATATTGCGGCTTGGCGCGCTTGGCCGCGCCGATGTCCAGTCGCGCCAGCGCCCAGACCGCCATCGCCCTGACAAGGGCCGATGGATCGGCCAGCAGGGCCTGCGCCGAGCTGGCAAGCGCCGGCGCGCCGGAATTCCCGATGGCGATCAGCACGTTGCGCACGAAGCGGTCGCGCCCGATACGCTTGACCGGCGAGGCGCGGAACATCTCCCGGAAAGCACCATCGTCAAGCGCGGCGAGGTCGGCCAGCAGGGGCCCGCGCAGAGCCTCGCGCGTGTGAAAGGCCATCTCCTCCGTCTGCGCTGCGAACTTGTTCCACGGGCAAATGGCAGTGCAGTCGTCGCAGCCATAGATGCGGTTGCCCATGGCAGCCCGGAATTCCAGCGGGATATGCCCCTTGTTCTCGATTGTCAGATAGGAAATACAGCGCCGTGCATCGATCTGATAGGGGGCGGGGAAGGCCTGCGTCGGACAGATATCGAGACAGGCCCGGCACGAGCCGCAATGATCCGTCTCCGGATCGTCCGGCGGCAGGTCGAGCGTTGTGTAGATCGCGCCGAGAAAAAGCCATGAGCCAAACTCGCGCGAAACCAGGTTGGTGTGCTTGCCCTGCCAGCCGATGCCGGCCTGCTGGCCAAGCGGTTTTTCCATCACCGGGGCGGTATCGACGAAAACCTTGACCGAGCAGTCATGGGTCTCGCACAACCAGCGGCCGATACGCTTCAGCCGCTTCTTGATGATGTCGTGATAGTCCTTGTTGCCGGCATAGACCGAGATATTGCCCTCGAGAGTGCGCTCGAGTTTCTCCATCGGGTCTTCGTCGGGGCCATAGTTGAGACCGAGCGCGATGACGCTGCGCGCCTCTGGCCACAGGGCGTCGGGCGAGGCCCGCTGGTCGCGCCGGTTCTCCAGCCAGTCCATGTCGCCGTGATGGCCGCGCTCAAGGAAGGCGGCAAGGCCCTCGCCAGCGCTTTGCGGCAGCCGGGCACCGGTAAAGCCCGCAGCGTCGAACCCTTCTGCAAGGGCGCGGGCGCGGATCTCCTCCCTGATATGCTGGCTGGTGGTCACGCCCCGGCAATAGCGCGCGGGGCGTTGTCACACAATGGGTGCTTCGCGGGCGCGCTCTATTCGCCGCCCGCTATTTTCCGCCCCAGGCGATGAAATACGGATTGTCGAATCCGCGCTCTTTCTTGCCATAGCCGAGCGGGCCCGTCTCCGCGTCACCCTCATAGGCATTGACGCTGCCGCCGGCCGCTTCCAGCACGGCCTGGCCGGCGCCGGTATCCCATTCCATCGTCCGGCCAAGGCGCGGATAGACATCGGCGAGGCCCTCGGCGACGAGGCAGAATTTCAGCGACGAGCCGGCCGGCGTGAAGTCGGTCGCGCCGAGTTTCTCCAGCAGGGTCTCGGTCTCGGCGGAGCGGTGCGAGCGGCTGGCGACGGCAATCAACGCGCCTTCCTTGCGCTTGCGCACGGTGATCGGCGCCGCGCGCAGGGCATCGGCCCGGTCAGCGCCCGGCGCGATCTTCTGGACGAACGCGCCCTCGCCAACGGTGCCGAAATAGAGTTTCTCCGCCGCCGGGGCATAGACGACGCCGGCGACCGGACGGCCATTTTCGATCAGCGCGATATTGACGGTGAACTCGCCGGTCTTGGTGATGAATTCCTTGGTGCCGTCCAGCGGATCGACGAGGAAGAATTTATCGCCAAGCTCGGGGATCTTGCCGGCCGCGGCGGACTCCTCCGCCAGCACCGGAATATCCGGCGCGATCTCTTTCAGCCCGGCAAGGATCAGCTCCTCGGCGAGTTGGTCGGCTTCGGTAACCGGCGAGCCATCGCCCTTGATCTCCTTGTCGAAATCCGTGTTGTAGATCGAGCAGATCTTCGCCCCGGCCTTCAAGGCAAGGTCGATCATTCCATCCATCATGGCAGTTGTAGTCATTGATACCCCCGTAAAGTCTCAGGCATCCTGTTTAGGCAGGGGGGGCAAGTGTGACAAGACCAATGGCGTGGCTATTGTGCACTGCGAGCAAAAAAGTTTTGGCGGCAGCAGGGGCGGCAAAGGCAGCAGGGAGTGGCTGGATCAACCTGCGTTCAAATGGAATCAATTGAAGGCAGGAAAGTTGATCGCTTCCAAAGTGTTAGAGCAGCTCCTCTGCGTCCATCCGGACGCAGGCTGCTCTAGGCGCGGCGCCGCTTCAGCAATTCCTTGATATGCGACGGCGCGCTGGGGCGTTGCCTGTGGCCTGCAGCGGTCGGCGCGGGCGACGACGCCTCTTGCTCACGCCTGCGCGCTGGCCTGTCACCGGCATTGGGTTCATTGGCGGCAGCCGGCACCGCATTGTCGCGGTTCTGGGCGGCGATCATTTCAAGCGTCTTGAGATGGCTGGCGAGACCGGGGCCGGTCAGGGTGACAGTTGCTGGTGGCAGGGATTTCTTGCGCGAGTGTGCCGCTGCCGGGTGGATCGGGTGCCGGCGCTGTTCCGTCACCGCCGCAGAACCAGCACTCTCCGTCGCGGTCGTTGCCGTTTCTGGCGCCCCGGTCTCTGACATCGTCGCGGCCAGCGCTTCGCCGGCATCGCCTTCGATATGGTGCCACAGGTCGAAGATATGCAGCAGCGCCTCGGCAGTGACCGACCGGGCTGCGTGGAACAGCATCTGGCCCGCGTCATCGACGAAAATCAGGTGAAAGCCCGACTTCGCGTTCAGCGTGTCGCGCAGCAGCTGGTTGTCGAGCCAGTCATAGACCTCGCCATTCTGGGTCGGCGCATTGGGGCCATAGACTTCGACGATGCGATAGCCGCCCGCCAGCAAGGGTCCGAGGATACGCTTCAACTCGGTGCGCTGGGCGCTGCACCGGGGATCGTTCATCTGCGGCCCGAACAGAAGGACGGCGCGGCGCAGGGTGAAGCCGGCACTGATATCGGACGGTTTCGCTGCCTCGTCGGACGCCCTGTCCGGGCGCCTCGCCCAGATCGCGACACCGGCGATGCTCATGAAGCACAGGCATGCGACTAGATACGTCATCTGCTGATCATCCCTCTCCCCGGAAGGGTATCAGCCGCCCTGTCAGGTAAAGCCCTGTAGCCCGACATTGCCTGCAACCCCACCCCTGTCTCGGGCGCATTGTTATCCGGTGAAACACAAGTTTTCAACACCGATCAGGTTGCAAAAACGATGCCGTCAGACCCGTGGAGGCTGTAACTTGTCAGGATCTGCATCAAGAAGTGGCGCGGCCTCCAGGGTCACGGGCGGGACGTGATGGCCGTTTTCGAGGATTTCGTCATAGAGCCCCTGAGGCACCGAGCGCCGGCGCAGGATCATGTAGAGCGTAACGGCCGCCTGCAATGCGGCAATGGCGAGGAAGGCGCCATGGGGCGCCATCGCTGTGCCGGTGACGAACAGCACCGACAGCGAGCCGATGCCGGCAGTCAGCGCGTTCAGCATATTGCCCGAGGCCATGATCCGGGCGCGGTGCTGTGCCCTCGCCCGGCGCTGGACGGCCGCCTGCAGCGGCACGGTGAACACGCCCATGGCCGCCGCGCAGATCATGAACAGCCCGGCGAGCAGCCAGCCATCGGGCCGTGACAGGAATTCCAATGCGTTGAGGCGGTCGCCATCATGGTCGAACATCGCGCTGGCGCCATAGAGCGCGAGACTGGCGAGCGTCGCCACGGTCATCGCGCTGGCCGCAAAGCCCAGTCCCGAGCGCCCGCGTGACAGGAGCGCGGAGATCACCGCGCCGACCAGCGCGCCGATGGCGAACAGGCCCATGATGGCGGTGGCGACACTGCCATCGGCGTTCAGCGTCTCGTCGGCATAGACCGGTACGGCGATGGTGACGGCGGTCGAGATGAAAAAGAACAGCCCGATACCGATCAGGGGACGGATGACCGGTGGTTCCTTGATGACATAGCCGATCTGCCGGTACAGCAGCGTTGCCGGATTGTAGTTGATTGTCAGGGCGGGATCGTCGGGCGCGGCCTCCGGTGCAACCCTGATCGCCAGCCAGCCGGCAAGGGCGGCCAGCGCGAGGACCAGGGCGACGATCACCGGTCCGCCCGGCAGGATGATCAGCATACCGCCGAGCAGCAGGCCGAGCAGGATCGAGGTATAAAGCCCGCCATTGCAAAAAGCATTGGCGCGGATCAGTTCATGGCTGGTCAGATATTTCGGCATCGCCGAGATCCGCACCGGGCTGAAGAACGCCGATTGCACCCCCATCAGGAACAGGGCCAGCACCAATACGAGGCCTGCGACCGGCGCGAGCGATGTGCCCAGCATCAGGAAGCCCGCCCCCGCCAGGACCATGAGCAGGAACTCGACGAATTTGGTCAGGCGGAACAGGCTGCGGGTCTCGTATTTGTCGGCGACCTGGCCGGCGATCGGCGAGAAGATCAGCATGGCGAGCGGGAACAGGGCGCCCGCCACCGGCACGATGCTGGCGCCATCGGCGATCCCCGGCAGGGTGATCAGCGCCTGGAATGTCAGCCCGATCAGGAGCGCCTGTTTCAGCATGTTGTCGGTAAACGCCCCCAGCACGAAGGCAACCCACATCGGCAGGAAGCGCCGCTGAAAGAAGAACGGACCCGTTGGGTGCTCAGGTGCAGGGGAGGGAGAGGCCATATCCGGAACTGCTCTTACTCGACCGGGGCAGCGGTGATCAGCGGGCGATGCTCCGGTGGCAACAATTCCAGCGAGCGGGTTTCGATCCGGCTTTCCAGCAGCAGCATGAAATCATCCTTGGCCATGCCGGGGGCGATCGGCTCGAGGAATTCAACGCTGGCGATGCCGGGGGTCACCTTGCCGCTCTGCTGCGGCCAGCACAGGCCGAGATTGGTCGCGACGGGCACCACGGGTACGTCGTAATCGCGATACATGTGATAGACGCCCTTGCGATAGCGGTGGCGCTCGCCGATCTTCGACAGATGCCCTTCAGGATAGATCAGGATGCGGCGGCCATCCTCGCGCGCCTGTTTCATGGCCGTGTCGAGCAGGCGGCCGCGCTCTGCCGGTCCGCCGCAATTATTGACGACGATCGCCCCCATCTTCTTCAGGATGCCGCCGACCAGCGGAAACTTCTCCAGATGGTCGCCGGTGACGAAGGCAAGATCGTGAAACTGCGAAAACATGATGAAACCATCGCCCCAGCTCTGGTGCTTGGCAGCGATGATACACGGCCCGTCGGGCAGGCGCTCGCGGCCTGTCACCTCGATACGGATGCCCGCGACATGCTCCATCCAGAAACACATGGTCCGTGTATAGAGCAAGATCCACAGCATCAGCGGGCCGCGATGCGGGACCAGCAGCAGCGGCACCGCGAACAGGGCGAAGAAGATGGAGGTCAGCCAATAGGCGAGCTGGAACAGGATCGATCTCATGACGGCCACTCCTTATGCGACAGGGTTGAGGACGGCAATGACGGCGCGCACCAGGTCCTCCTCATGGGCCGAAAGCGGACCCTTGAGGCGTCCATAGGCCATGTGCAGGGCTGGCTGCAAGACGGCACCCAGCGCCATGCCGGTGACAAGGATCGGGTCGCCCGGGGCAATCTCCCCCGCTGCCATCGCATCCCGGGTGATCGCCTCGGCCGCCGCGACAGGGTCCGGTTCGCCCTCGGGACCGGGCAGGAAGCGGTGCATCGAGAGCAGGTGAAAGGCAAACAGCTGCCAGTCATTATCGGCGGTCCGGCAATAGGCGCGCACCAGCGCCGCCGCGCGGTCGGATACGGTGTCGTTCTCCTTCGCGGCGTTTTCGATCAGTCGCCCAAGCTCGCCATGGATCGAGAAGAAAAGGTCGGTGAAGATGTCGTTCTTCGATTTGTAGTGGCGATAAAGCGCGCCTTCGGAAATCCCGGCCTCGGCCGCGATCGCCCGCGTCGTTGCCTTGTCCATCTCGCCGCGCGCAAAGACGGCCAGCGCCGCGCGCTCGATCCTCGCTTTCGTCGTCCCGTCCAGGGCAGTGACGCCGCGCACGGCTTCGTCCTCGCCTGACAGGGCTCTTTCTCTTGCCGATACGGGCATGCAAACTCTCCTCGTCCTTCCAGGGGCATCACGCCCAAAAATGAGTGAGTGATCACTCGATACACCGGACAGGACAGGGTTTCCAAGCGCCATCATTCCCGGGTCAAAAAATAAGTGAGCGATCACTCACAGGAATACAGATATCTCTTGGCGCAAGGTATGTCAAGATAATGAGTGAGCGATTACTCACATTTTCGGCGGGCTTTGCTGAAATGGGGGCATTGACGCCATGCGGGCTGTGCTTTCGGCGCGGGTCGGCTGTTGCCGGGCAGGGTGGCAGAGACCGCAATGGCGCTCACCCTTTAACAAAAAGCCGGCCTCACGGGCCGGCTCTCTCGCGCAAATCAGGTGTGACGCCGGCGGCTATTCCTCGCCCAGCACTTTCACGCGGATATCCTTGTAATGGACCTCGCTGTCCGGATCGTGGGCCTGCAGGGCGAAGGTGCCGCTGGCAAGTTTGCGCCCTTCGCGGTCCCAATCCTCGGGTTCGGTCCATTTCACCGTTGTCTCGCCATCGACCTTGATGGTCACGGTCTTGCCCTCGACGCGGATCGTATAGTCGAACCACTCGCCGTCGGTCGATGGGGCCTCATCGCGGGCGACGAAGCTGTTGCCGTTTTCAACGCGCAGGGCCGGCTCGTTTTCCTCGCCGGAGACATAGATATCGGCAACCGAATAGAGACTACCGGTCTTGCGCGGGTCGGACTGGGTGGAATTGACCTGGGCCTCGTAGCCGATCTCCGGCCAGTCATCCTCCTGATAGACTGTATGGAAATAGACGCCGGAGTTCGAGCCCTCGGTGGTCCGCACCTTCAGGCGCAGTTCGAAATCGGTGAAGTCGTGATCCGCAACCTCGCCGGAATAGAACAGATGCGCGCGATCGCCTTTTACGACGAGCACACCATCCTCGACGCTGAACGCTGCCGGATTGTCGAGCGACGAGGTCCAGCCATCGAGGCTCGTCCCGTCGAACAGGGTCACGAAGCCGTCTTCCGTCCCGGCGCCCATGTCGTCGGCATGATCGTCGGCGCCGGCAGGGGCAAGGGCGCAGACGCCGGCGAGTGTGGTCGCCGCCAGTGATGCAAATAGAATTCTCATGATCGTTCCTCCCGTTTTGATGGACCTTTTTTCTTGGCGACAGAATGCCAAAGGCAGGACGGATTGAACAGGACTATCCGCCAGCTTGCGGCACAGGCTCCGGCCGGCGCAGCTTTTCGGTGGTAAACATCACGCAGGCGGCAAGGATCGCAAGCCCGAACAGCCCTGCCGTCAGCGGCAATACAGTGCCGTTGAACGACTGGCCGATCAGCGTGCCGATGGTCACCGACATGGTCGTGGAGATGCAGCTCATGGCGGCGGCGGCGATCCCGGCGATATGACCCATCGGCTCCATCGCCATGGCATTCAGATTGCCGAACAGCATGCCGAAGAAGAAGAAGGTCGCCATGGCGAAAACGACGAACAGCGCCAGCGGCGGTGTTGAATCGACCAGCAATTGCCACGCCAGGAACAGGCTGGTCAGGGTGAAGATGCCGCCGATCCCGATCGCGACCAGCCGCCGCATGCCGAACCGGCGCACCAATGTCGAATTGGTGAAGGAGGCAACGCCGATCGACAGGGCGATCATACCGAAAAACAGCGGGAACATCGTGCCGGTGTCATACATGCCCTGGAAGATCTGCTGGGCCGAGGAGACATAGGCGATGATGCCGCCGAAAATGCAGCCGGCGCAGATCGTATAGCCGATCGTGACGGGTGTCGTCACCACGGCCTTCAGCCCGCTGAGGATCATGCCGACGCGATAGGGCTTGCGCCGCTCGACCGGCAGCGTCTCCTCGATGCGGAAATGCAGGAGGGCGAGACAGGCCAGCCCCTGCAGCGCGAGGAAAAAGAAGATCGTGCGCCAGCCACCGACGAACAGGATCGACTGGCCGATGGTCGGCGCGATGGCGGGCACGAGGATGAAGACACCCATGACCAGCGACAGCACGCGGGCCATGTCGCGTCCATGATAGCGGTCGCGCACCATCGCCATGGCGATGATCTGCCCCGCCGCCCCGCCGAAGCCCTGCATGAACCGGGCCGCGAGCATGACCTCGAAATTCGGCGTCACCATGGCGATCAGGCCGCCGGTGATAAAGAAGGCGAGCCCGATATAGACGGCAAATTTGCGGCCCGTGCTCTCGGACAACGGGCCGAACAGGATCTGGCCGAATGCCATGCCGGCGAACAGGATGGCGACGACGAACTGTGCCTGGTTCTCGCCCATGATCGACAGGTCCTTGGCCATCAGGCCAAGAGCCGGCAGCATGGCGTCGATCGCCATGGCAATCAGCGAGATGAGGAACGCCATGGACACGACGAATTCGCGGAACCCCGCCCGCGGCTTCGTCTCATCACCGGTGTCAGCAAATATGGGAGGGGTCTCGGCGCTCACGTGTCGGTCCTTACGCGCCTGATCCGGATTGGCTCACAACTGTGTCCGGCCAGTCGCCATCAGGCAAGCGAGAGAACGGATTTACTTGCCGAGCCGTTTCGCATTTGCCTTCAGGATGCGTTCGGCGGGCTTTGTCAGGGCATCCATGTAATTGGTAAACACGGATGTCCCATTGTGCCGGTTTAACATCATGTCCGCCATGTTTTGGCAAGCGATATGATGCGCCGCAACAAGACCTTCCACCAGGGCTTCCTGTTTTTCCGAGAACATCAGCTCGGCTTCTCGCTGTCGGCCGGGTGTCGGGTCAACGGCAAGCATATAGAGGATGGGCATACGGGCGACAACAACCTGCGTCGCCAGCATGGCATTCGACCAGGCCTTGAAATAATCACTGAACATGTATGGTACGTGGTCCCTCTGGCGGCCTTAATCGACCAGCCCTTTGTTTTTATAGTCTTCCAGTCTGCCGCTGTCTTCTAGCGCGTCTGCGACTTCTGCCGGCATGTAGTTCTCGTCATGTTTTGCCATGACCCGCGCAGCGACGAAAGTGCCGTCCTGCGCCAGGGTGCCCTGCACGACGACGCCCTGATTCTCGCCGAACAGGCCGGGCAGCATGTCACTGGTCACCACAGTGACAGTCTTTTCGTAATCCGTCACCTTAAAGCTGGTATCGGTTTCAAGGCCTTGCTGGATCGAGCCCTCGACGACCATGCCGCCGAGGCGCACGGTGCGCCCGCCCAGCTCGCTCGCAGAGGGCAGGTCGCGCGGTGGATAGAAATAGACCTGGGACTGGCCGATGGCGATGACGGCAAGCCCGATCGCGCCGGTCAGCGCCGGCACGATCAGCGCGGCCAGCATCAGCCTTTGCTGGCGGCGGCGGCGCGGCATGCGCGCGGCCGGCTTGTCCGGTTTTTCTTGCGGGCTGTCAGTCATGGTCTTTTCCCGACACCTTGCGATAGCGGGCGGTGACCCAGGCGGCCAGCGCCCCGAGGCATAGGGCGGAGATCACCCAGCTTGCGGTGATCGCCAGCGTAAAGTCCTCACCGATCAGCGATCCGTCCATTACGCATGCTCCCCTTGTCCGGGGGAAGAGGGATCAGGGCCGGCAGGCGCCGGATGGGAGATCGTCGCCGTGCTTGCAGCCCGCGCGGGCCGGGCGCGGGCGTCGCGGCGCTTCTCAAGGATCACCGTATGCATGCGGAGCATCACGTAAAAGGCAAAAAGCGCGGTGTAGCCGAGTGCCATGATCGCCAGCGGCCACAGCATGCTCGCGGGCATCGACGGGCCATCGGCGCGGATCACGCTCGCCTTCTGGTGCAGCGTCTCCCAGAAATCGACGGAGAATTTGATGATCGGCAGGTTGATCGCGCCGACCATGGCGAGCAGCGCCGCAGCCCGGGCGGCCTGGCCCTCATTCTCGATCGCCCGCCACAGCGCCATATAGCCGGCATAGATGAACAAGAGTGCCAGCATGGAGGTCATGCGCGCATCCCAGTCCCACCAGACGCCCCAGGTGATCCGCCCCCAGATCGATCCGGTAACGAGCGCCAGCAGGGTGAAGACGAAGCCGGGCAGGGCGGCTTCGCGCGCAGCAATATCGGCGAGCGAATGGCGCCAGACATAGCCGACAAGGCTCGCCACCGCGATGAAGGCATAGGCGGCCATTGCCATCCACGCGGCGGGCACATGCACATACATGATCTTCACCGCCTCGCCCTGTACCCGGTCGGCCGGCGAGAAGCCGAGCGCCCAGACGGCCCCGGCCAGGATCAGCCCCGCGGCCAGCAGCCCGGCGACGGGCAGGGCCGGTCCGGTCAGCCGCCGGAAGCGGTCGGGATTGGCAAGGAACGCTAGCATTTTCATGAGATGGACTGCTTATCCCAACCCGCCTCTCATGTCTATTGGCCCGCACTGCAACGTTCCATTTGTCACAGCGTTTTCTTTGTTGCAGACTAAGGCGAGTTTGGGGTGTTGCTACAGGGGTAAGGCATCATGAAGTCACTTGAAATCAAGGCAGTACGCACGCTGCGCTCGAAGATTTTCGCCAATATGGCCGTGCTGGAGAGCTTTTGCGGACATATGCGCCGCGTTCTGGCCGCCTCGCATGATGTCGAGGTCGACAATATCAGCGACCGCGAACTCGCCCAGATGGTCCAGCAATGGCTGTCGGTCGGCGACAATGGCGCGAAGATGAACGAGGGCGACGCCGCGCCGGAAGATATCGTTGCCTCCTTCGCCGTCCTTGAGGAAAGCTGCAAGCGCCTGCTCGGCCCGGATTTTACCCTCGAAGAGGCGCAGGCCCTGACCTCGCTGCAGCATTACCTGGTGCGCCAGGCAGGCGGCGGGAGCGCGCCGGTTCCGGCCCTCGCGGCGGCTGCGTCAGCGAGCCTCGATGCGGCACCGCCAGCGCCTCAGAAACGCGGCTTCATGGCCCGTTTCTGGGACGCGCTGAACAGCGCCTGAGCCAGGCGGCGGGATCGTTCCCACCTGACCCTGATTTACCGGTCGTCCAGCGACCCGGGCGCCGGAAAGTCCGATCCGTCGCCATCGAGTACCAGAACCCAATCGATCCTTTCGCCCGCCTCCGGCGGGGTGAACGCGAAATCCTCGCCGGTATCATGCTGGCCGAGGGGCGTTGCCGCGCCGGTGCGCGGATCGAACAGCCAGGCCGTCATGGTCTCGCCTGACACGGCCCCTGCCGCGATCGAAACGGGCCGGCTGACCGGCACATAGACCATCGCCCAATCGCCCGCGGCGCTGCGGGTCGCGACGACGGTCTGGGCACCGCCGCCGGGGACAGACTTGCCGCCATTGCGCTCGACGATGATTTCCGGCGCGCGGACCCGTTTCTCCCAGCCGGGGCGGGAGGTCAGCAGGGCCTTCCCGTGGCGCATGTCGTCCCCGCCCGTCGCAAGCAGTGCCTCCCGCCAGGTGACGATCGGATCGATCGCGCCCCAATAGCGCTCGTCGAACATCTGCCAGATCGAATTATGGCCATAGGTGTGGCCGGCGGCGCCGTTGAACAGGTTCCAGTAGAGCGGCCGGCGCACATCGAGGGCCATGGCATAGCCATTGGTCTCCGCATCGAACTGGATCGGGATCCCCTCATAGAGCGGCTCGCCCTCGACCAGAGGTTTCGCCGGGTCGCGCGCCCGGTCGGAGATCGTGCCGGTATAATGCCGATAGTCCGTATTGTGACCGTTCTGGCGCATGTTGAAATCGAGCCAGGGACGGTCGTGGAACCACTGCGCCGACCCCGACCCGCCCTGCGGGTGGAACGTGATCAGCGCGTCTTCCCCGGCAGCCGCCTCGATGCCGGCGGCCATGGCGTCGGTGATCGCCAGATGCTCGTCCGTCTCCGGATTGCGGTCTCCGCCGAGCACCCAGATCACATCCTTGCCGCGATAACGCGCGCCGATCCATTCGCCATAGACCCGAGCATTTTCCGGTGTGAAGACAACCGGCCCGAGCCCCCATTTCAGGTTCCACTTGTCGCCCCAGGTCGGCAGCAGGGCGACAATCAGGCCGCGGTCATTGGCGGCCTCGACCACGCGGTCGACATGGTCCCAGTAGTCATTGTCGGGCCCGTCGATCATCAGCGGGCGGGCCGGGTCGGTGCCGTGCAGCGGCAAATAGCCGTGCGGGGTCTTTGCCTTCAGGCCGTCATGTTCGGCCAGGGCCACCGCCTGGATCACGGTGAAGCCGCGGGCCGCGCGGTCGTCGAGATAGGCGATCGCCTCGTCATAGGCCAGGCGGTGGAACAGCTCCCACGCCGTGTCGCCGAGCCAGAAGAACGGCTCGCCATCCGGCGTGACCAGATACCGGCCGTCCTCCGAGACGGACAATGGCGCTGCCTGGGTTGGCGCAAAGGCGCCGGTCGCTGAGATAGCCCCGAGCAGGGGAAACAGAAATCTGCGAAGCATTGGAGACCGGCGCATTCAGGTTCGTCCTAATCGATGGCGATGACCTTCATCGTGTTGGTGCCGCCATGGCGGCCCATCGGGATGCCGGCGGTCAGCAGGATGGTGTCGCCTTTAACGGCAATGCCCATCTCCTTGGCGATCTGGGCGGCGGCCTCGTCGAATTCCTCGAACGTCTTGTAGTCTGGCGTCACCATCGCCTGTACGCCCCAGGCCAGACTGATGCGCCGCGCCGTTTCGGCGAACGGGGTTATGCCCACAATGTGGGTGCGTGGCCGCTCGCGGGCGACGGCAAAGGCTGTCGAGCCTGCCGAGGTGCCGGCCAGCACCGCCTTGGAGCCGAGAAGGCTGACCGTGTGGCGGATCGACGTGGCAATGGCGTTGGCGTTTTCGGGGGTGGCAGAGGCCGTCTTCAGGTTGATGTCTTCCCAATAGGTCTCGTCATTCTCGACCGCCTGGATGATCCGCGACATGATCGCGACCACGGTTTCCGGATGGCGGCCGACGGCGCTTTCTGCCGACAGCATCACCGCATCGGCGCCAAGATAGACGGCTGCGGCGGTATCGGAGGCTTCGGCGCGGGTCGGCATCGGCGAGTCGACCATGGATTGCAGCATTTGCGTTGCGACGATCACCGGCTTGCCGGCCTTGCGGGCGAGGTTGATGATACGGCGCTGGGCAACCGGCACCTGTTCCAGCGGCAGTTCGACGCCGAGATCGCCGCGCGCGACCATGACCGCATCGGAATGCTGGATGATCTCTTCCAGCTCATCCAGCGCGGCGGGCTTTTCGATCTTGGAGATGATGCCGGCCCGGTCGCCAATGATCTTGCGCGCCTCGATCACGTCCTTGGCCTTCTGCACGAAGGAGAGCGCGATATAGTCGACACCGGCCTCCAGTGCGAAAGCGAGGTCCTTCTTGTCTTTTTCGGTCAGCGCGTCGATCGGCAGGTAGCGGCCGGGGATGTTGATCCCCTTGCGGTTGGTCAGTTTGCCCGGCACGTCGACCTTGGCCCTGCCCTCCAGCCCGTCGATCTCGGTGATCGTCAGGCGCAGCAGGCCATCGTCGAGCATCAGTGCGTCGCCTTTCTGCAGGGCTTCGAACAATTCCGGATGCGGGATCGGGATGACGCCGTCCTCATGGCTCTCCCGGTCGCAGACCAGCTTGAATTCCTTGCCGTATTTCAGATCCTGCTCGCCGCCGTTCAACTTGCCGACGCGGATCTTGGGCCCCTGCATGTCGGCAACGACGGTCAGATATTTGCCGGTCGCCTCTTCGGCAGCGCGGACATTTTTCAGGCGCTGCAGGTGTTCCTCATGCTCGCCATGGGAAAAATTGAGGCGGAAGGCGTCGACGCCGGTCAGTGCGAGAGAGCGGATGCGTTCCGGTGCGTCGCTCGCAGGGCCGAGGGTTGCGAGGATCTTGCATCGTTTGGTTTGCTTGTAGCCTGTCATTAAACGCTCCGTGATGGGATAAATGGCTGATCTTGTCAGCGTTCGCCTTGCGGCATGGGTGTAGATAATCTAGGGGAAACCGGCAAGGGAGTATGAGGGGTTTCCTCGTGACACTATTATGAAGCGGGCGGCGCCACAATGACCACGGGTCTTGATGAGGAAATCAGGCAGATTGCCCGACGCGTACGGCTGACCGACTTCTTCTGGGCCGCCGGTCTGTCCGGCGGTGCCTGCGGAATTTTCGCCGCGATTACCGAGACGCCGTTTTTCCAGGCAGCGCTGATCTGGATCGTCATCGTCGCCGGCCTCGCCGCGCGCTATTTCCTCGCCCGCATCAACTGGTCCAGACCCGCCCGCCGCATGGTGCAGGAGCAGCTGATCCTGTTCCAGCGCCTGCGTACCGTGCTGAATGCCCTGCCCGAGCCGGTGATCCTGCTGCAGGCCGAAGGCAAGATCGAGCTCGCCAACCCCGCGACCAAGGAATTCTTCAAGACCGAGCCCGAGGGCAAGTTCCTGACCGAGATCTTTCGCGCGCCGATCGTCGGCAATGCGCTGGAAGCGGCGATGAATTCCGGCCAGCCGCAGATTGCCGATTTCACCATTGGCGGGTCGGTCGAGCGTCATTGCCGTCTGTTCGTCACCCCCCTCGCAGCGCGCCAGCAGGGCGGGGACGGGGATGGGCCGGTCGAGGACGGCTTGCTCGTGTTCATCTCCGATCTCTCGACGGAGCGGCGCCTGCAGAAGATGCGCACCGATTTCATCGCGAATGCCAGCCACGAATTGCGCACCCCGCTGGCGTCGATGCTCGGCTTTATCGAGACGCTGCGCGGCCATGCCAAGGATGATCCGGAGGCGCGCGAGCGCTTTCTCGGCATCATGCAGGCCCAGGCAGAGCGCATGTTGCGCCTTGTCCGCGACCTGATGAGCCTGTCGACCATCGAACTGAACGAGCACATGCCGCCGCGCGATATCATCGACCCCGTGGCGGTGGCCGAGGACGTGAAAGCCAGTCTCGCGCCCGTCGCCAGCGAGTATGAGGGCCGCGTCCGCGTCGAGACCGACCTCGACGGCGAGGTCCGCGCCATCCATGGCGACCGTGACGAGCTGGTTCAGATCATCCAGAACCTGACCGATAACGCGCTGAAATATGCCGGGCGCAACCCGACAGTGACGATCCGCATCGGCCGGGGCGAGCCCGAAGCGCCTGGTCCGGATGCGATCCGCACCGGCGACACGGCCGCCCAGATCAGCGCCCGGGCCGGATTGAAGACGGCCGACCTCATCTATGTCCAGGTCCGCGACGACGGCCGGGGCATTGACCGGGCCGACCTGCCGCGCCTGACCGAGCGATTTTATCGCGTTGACGTCGAGGAAAGCCGTTCGCGCGGCGGCACCGGCCTCGGCCTTGCGATCGTCAAGCATATCGTCAATCGCCACAATGGCGGGCTCCAGATCGAGTCGAGCCTCGGCCATGGCTCGTCTTTCACCTGTTTTTTCCGGCCCGCGCGCAAAATCGTGATATCGCCGCCAAGCCCTTGAACTGGTTATTCAATTTTGAAATAAGTCAGTTTTGTGACAGCGCTTGCACCGCGCCTGCGACCGGTGCTATCAAATCACGCTAAATTAATGTGTCTGCTTATAAAATTCTGTCACAAAACTGGTTCATACAGCCCCTCTCTTAATGGAGTGCCGACATGGCATTGAGCCTGATCAGATCCGGGGGCAACCAGCTCGAAAAACTGTCTCTCAGCGTGACCGCCATGGGCGGTATGGTTGAGCAACAGCTCTCCGACGCCATCACTGCCTTTGAAAAGCGCGACCTGTCGCTTGCGGAACAGGTCATCGACATCGACCGCCAGGTCGATGAGCGCGAAGCTGCGATCGAAGCGCTGGTCCATGAGATCCTCGAGGGCCGCCGTCTTGCCGGGCGCGAGCTGCGCCAGGTGATGACGGCGCTAAAAATCTCCAACGAACTCGAGCGCATCGGCGATCTGGCCAAGAATGTCTCGAAGCGCACCAAGGTCGTCAGCCGCGAAGATGCCGCCTCCTCGGTCGGCACCGTCGTGCGCATGGGCCGTATCGCCCTGCGCCAGGTCACCGACGTTCTGAACTCGATCATGGAGAAGAACCCGGAAGGCGCGATCGCCGTCTGGGGCGGCGATGGCGAGCTTGATGAGCTCTACAACTCGATCTTCCGCGAGATCCTGACGGTGATGATGCGCGATCCGACCCTCGTCAACGCCTGCACCCACATCGTTTTCGTCGCGAAGAATTTCGAGCGTATCGGCGATCATGCTACCAATGTCGCCGAATGCGTGTTTTATGACCAGACCGGGGAACAGCTGAAAACCGTCCGCCCCAAGCGTGACGTGACCAGTGTCACCTCCGTGCCGAAGGAAAAGGCAAAGCCCGAGTAAGGGCGGCCTGAAAGGAAACTGAGCCATGGCCAATACCAGTGTCCTGATCGTGGAAGACGAAGAAGCGCTCGCCACGCTGCTCGATTACAATCTCGGCAAGGAGGGCTTTGACACGACGCTCGCCGGCGACGGTGAAGACGCGCTCATGAAGGTCGAGGAGCGCGCGCCCGATATCATCATCCTCGACTGGATGCTGCCGAAGATTTCCGGCATCGAGGTCTGCCGCCGCCTGCGCTCGCGCAACGAGACCCGCAATATCCCGATCCTGATGCTGACCGCCCGCGCCGAGGAAGCCGACCGCATCCGCGGGCTCGATACCGGCGCCGACGACTACATGACCAAGCCGTTCTCGATGAACGAGCTGGTCGCCCGGATCCGCGCGATCCTGCGCCGCATCCGCCCGGGGCTGGTCGAGGAGGCGTTGACCTTCGGCGACATCGTCATCGACCGCTCGGCCCACCGGGTCAGCCGCGGTGAGCAGGAAATTCACCTCGGGCCGACGGAATTCCGCCTGCTCGACCATCTGATGCAGCATCCGGGCCGCGTTTTCTCGCGCGAGCAATTGCTGAATGCCGTCTGGGGCTCGGACGTGTTCGTCGAGGCCCGCACCGTCGACGTGCATATCGGCCGCCTGCGCAAGGCCCTGTCGCGCCACGGCCACGCCAATCCGATCCGCACCGTGCGCTCCGCCGGCTATGCGCTGGAGCATGTGAACTAGCCAGGCGCTTTCGCGCAACGTGCCAACAAAAAAGCCCGGGCGATCCCGGGCTTCTTCATGTGCCGATGATTGAGGGGCTCGGCTGGCCTTGCCCTCACCCGGCTTTACGATGGGCGAGAATGCGTTGCTGCGGGCGCGGGCGATCCTTCCGGCTCGTGTTGGACGGCTGGAACGCCATATGGGCGTGATAGGCGCAATAGGGTTTCCCGGTCTGGGCGGACTGGCCGCAGAAATGGAATTCCTCGCTGGTCGGATCGCCGACCGGCCATTTGCACATGTTCTTGTTCAGGGTGGAAACGGTCGCCATGTCGCCGCCATCGAGCACCAGCGGCTCGAGGAATTCCGGCTCGTTGTCGTCCGCCTCGAAGGTCTTCGGGGCCGGGGCGAAGCTGCGCGGGGTGGCGGCGCGGGTGCCCTCGTTGACGCGGCCGCGCTGCGGCTTGGCCGGGGTCGCGCGGCCGGACAGGCCGAGCCTGTGCACCTTGCCGATCACCGCGTTGCGGGTCACGCCGCCCATCTTCGAGGCAATCTGACTGGCTGACAGCCCCTCTGCCCATAATTTCTTCAGGAGGTCTACGCGTTCGTCTGTCCAAGCCATATTGATGCTCCCATCCGCCTATAAATGAATTCGTTAACATCCGGCCGTGAACGCACACCATATATAGTGTAGGCCGGTAACCCGCTCCGTTGAAGCGCATAGATATAGTATCTGGACGAGAAAAAATTACAATATGCAGGGTTAAGAAAGTTTTAACCACAACATCCTGATTCGGGAAATTTTTTCCCCAGTCGAGGAAAAACTGCCTGTCTTGACCTTGGCCGCAGCAGGGGCCACACCAGTTTCATTCCCACGCAACAGGAAATTTCCGATCATGGCTGCAAACTCCGAAACGATCGTCGACGCGCACACGGTCAAGAGCAGCGCCTTCGGCGAGCGCCGCTTCGGCCATGTCAACTGGCTCGGCCTGTGGACTTTGTACAAGAAGGAAGTGCACCGCTTCATCAAGGTGGCGTTCCAGACCGTGTTCGCCCCGATCATCTCGACGCTCCTGTTCCTGCTGGTCTTCATGGGCGCGTGGGGCGCGCGCGGCACCGGGATCGAGATGGAGGGCGTGACGCTGGCCGTCACCCAGTTCCTGCCGCCGGGCCTGATCATGATGGCGATCCTGTCGAACGCGTTCCAGAACTCTTCCTCCTCGCTGATCATTGCCAAGGTGCAGGGCTCGCTGGTCGACGTGCTGATGCCGCCCTTGTCGGCGGCCGAACTGACGGTCGCCTTCGTCGCCGGTGCCGCAACGCGCGGCCTGCTGGTCGGGTTCGTCACCGCGCTGACGGTCTTCGGTTTCTCCCTGCTCGGCGAGCCGATGGAGGTCGTGCATCTCTGGCCGATCCTCTATTTCTCGGTCCAGGCGGCGATCTTCCTCGGCGCGCTTGGCGCCATTGGCGGCATGTGGGCGGAGAAATTCGACCAGCTCGCCCTGATCCAGAACTTCGTCATCACGCCGCTGACCTTCCTGTCGGGCACGTTCTATTCCATGCGCTCGCCCTGGCTGCCCGACTGGCTACTGGCGTTTTCCCACGTCAATCCGGTGTTCTACCTGATCGACGGGTTCCGCTATGGTTTCATCGGTGTGTCGGACGCCTCGCCGGTCATCGGGGCGATCGTGGTCATGGTGTTGAACATCGCCACCTGCGTTCTTACCTTCTTGCTCTTCAAGGCTGGCTACAAACTGAAATCCTGACATGACCGACTTCGACAAAACCCCGGCGCGTGCCGCCGATGACTTCATCCTGCCGTTCCAGGTGGGCGAAACCTCCGTGCGCGGCAAGCTGGTACGCCTCGGCGCCAGCGTCGACGAGATCCTCTCGCGCCACGACTATCCAGAGCCCCTGTCGCAGCTGACCGGCCAGACCGCGGCTCTCGTCGCCATGGTCGGCTCCTCGCTGAAATTCGATGGCAAGCTGATCCTGCAGATTCAGGGCGATGGCCCGGTCGCCATGCTCGTTGCCGACTATTCTGCCGGCGGCGCCCTGCGCGCCACGGCAAAGATCGCCGAGGGCAAGGAAGACGTGGTGGCCAATGCCCGCGGCGCGGAGCTGCATTACCTGCTCGCCAGGGGCCACATGGTCATGACCATCGACCAGGGCGCGGACATGGAGCGCTATCAGGGCGTCACCCCGCTGGAGGGGCCGGATATCGCCACGGCGACGATCAACTATTTCAAACAGTCCGAACAGATCCCGACCGCGATCAGGCTCGCCGTCGGCCGCATCGAGGTGCCGGGGCAAAAGCCGCAATGGCGCGCCGGCGGCATCATGGTGCAGTTCATGCCGGGCGAGGGCGGCGGGCGCGATCGCGGCGCGGCCGAGCTGATGCGCGAGGCCGACCAGGAAGACTGGGACAATGCCGAGGCGCTCTTAAACACGACGAATGCGGACGAATTGCTCGACCCGACCCTGCAGGCCGAGGAACTGCTGTTCCGGCTCTATCACGAGAACGGCGTGCGCGTCTTCGACGGCTCGTCGGTCCATTTCGAATGCGGCTGCTCGCGCGAGAAGGTCGAAATGGTCCTGTCGCGCTATGATCGCGCTGACCTCGAAGACATGGTCGAGGATGGCAAGATCGTGGTCAATTGCGACTTCTGCCGCGAGGAATATGTGTTCGAGGTGGAGGCGAGCGAATAGCGAATAGTAACTAGCGAATAGAGGTCTGAACCACTACTCGCTACTCACTCTCACCGCCGCCAAAAGCTGGGCGCGAACAGCACCAATACCGTGAAGAATTCCAGCCGGCCGAGCAGCATGCCTGCCGACAGCACCCATTTCGCGCCGGTTGGCAGGCTCTCGTAATTGCCAGACGGCCCGACGATATCGCCAAGGCCCGGCCCGACATTGGCGATGGCCGACCCTGCGGCCGACAGCGCGGTGACCGGGTCGAGCCCGAACAGCGACAGGATCACCGCGACCGTCGCAAACCCGGCGAAATAGACGAAGAAGAACGACAGGACGGAGATGAACACGTCATCCGTCAGCGCACGGCCATTATAGTGCGCGATGAAGACGCCATGGGGAAAGATCAGCCGCTTGCCATAGACCGTCAGCGCGGCCAGCGCCACCTGCAGCCGGAAGATCTTCAGCCCGCAACTGGTCGACCCGGCGCAGCCGCCGACAAACATGATGCAGAAGAAGAAGCCATAGGCAAAAGCGCCCCACAGGCCGTAATCTGTCGAGGCATAGCCGGTGCCGGTCATGATCGAGATCACGTTGAACGCCGACAGGCGGAAGGCGGTGAACAGATCGATCTCGTAGAGATAGAACAGCCGCAGCAGGATCACGACGATGCTGGCCGAGGCGATCATCAGGAAGAACCGCACCTGGGAGTCCGTGAACAGCGCATTGATCCGCCCGCGCATGGCGAGGAGATAGATGCCGAAGGGCAGGGAGCCGACGATCATGAACGCCGCGGCGACGACGTCGACCGGGCCGTAATCGCCGGAATCGAGGAAATAGCCGAACGAGGCGTCTTTCGTGGAGAAGCCGCCCGTGGCGATGGTCGTCATCGCATGGTTGACGGCGTCGAAGGCGGTCATGCCCATGCCCCAGTACAACATCGCGCACAGCGCGGTGAAGAACACATAGAGCCCGGTGATCGCCGCGGCGATCTGCGACGCGCCGGGCAGGATCTTGTCGGAATTCTTGTCGGAGGATTCCAGCCGGAACAGCTGCATGCCGCCGACCGACAGCATCGGCAGGATCGCGATCGCCATGATGACGATCCCGATACCGCCCAGCCATTGCAGCATGGAGCGCCACAACAACAGGCCCGGCGGCGCGTCATCGAGGCCGATGATCACCGTCGCGCCGGTCGTCGTCAGGCCGGACATCGCCTCGAAGAAGGCATCGGTGAAGCTCATCTTGTACAGGCCGAGCATGAACGGCACCGAGGCGAACAGCACCAGAACGACCCAGCTCAGCGTGGTGATGAGAAAACCCTGGCGCACCGTCATCGTCTCGAAACCGCCGCCGCTTGCCGTGGCGAAAAGGCCAAGACCCGCAAACACGCACAATAGCGAGCCCGCGGCAAAGGCGCTCCAGTTCTGGCGCAGATAGGGGTCGCTGGCGGTCAGGTCTGCCAGCAATGGCAGAAGCATCAGCCCGCCAAGGGCGGCGGTCAGCGCGCCGATGACCAGAATGACGGGCCTGAAATTGATCATGGCGGAAATGCTTGGCCTGCCCGGCAGGACTGGTCAAGGGCCGGCCAGGTGCCGGTCAGGCCCTGCGGGGCGATTGGGAGGCACACGCGGGCCTAGTTGAGTTGGATGATCTCGTGCGGACTGTCGAGGGAGAAGGCCGGGATCGCTACATCGAACATAACGCCCTCGGCGGTTTCCATCGAATACTCGCCCACCATCAGGCCTGACGGCGTGGTCAGCGGCGCGCCGGAGGTATATTCGAAGCCCTCGCCCGGCTGCAGCACCGGCTGCTCGCCGACGACGCCCTCGCCGGAGACGATTTCCGTGCGTCCGCGCGAATCCGTGATCCGCCAGCGGCGGTTCTTCAGGCGCACGACCTCGTCGGAATTGTTGTCGATCCGGACAGTGTAAGCCCAGACATAATGATCGTCATAGGGCTCCGACTGGTCAGCCAGAAAATCGGGCTCCACCACAACCCGAATGCCCCGCGTGGTTTTTTCGTACATTTTCAAACCTTTACAACGCAAAGGGAACCGTTCCCGCCTGATTTCCCCATAAAATCGCGGCGGGCCGGTCGCTTCAATGCGGCACTTATATACTATTGAATGCCTGTGTGAAATCCTCCCACAGATCCTCGACATCCTCGAGACCGACGGAGATCCGCACGAGGCCGGGCGTGACGCCCTGTTCCAGCCGCGCTTCCTCCCCGATCCGGTGATGGGTCGTCGTGCGCGGATGGGTGGCGATCGATTTCGCATCGCCGAGATTGTTCGATATGTCGACCAGCTTCAGCGCGTTGAGGAAGGCAAAGGCCCTGGCCTGTGCCACATCCGCACTGCCGTCGAATTCCATGGTGATCAGCGTGCCGCCTTTTTTCATCTGGCGCCGCGCGATCTCGCAGCCGGGATGGCTGTCGAGGAAGGGATAGAACACGCGCGCCAGCGGTGACGACGTCAGACCATCGAGCCGGGTTGCCAGTTCCAGGGCGCAGTCGGCAGCGGCGTTGACACGCAGATCCATCGTCTCCAGCGATTTCAGCAGCACCCACGCGTTGAACGGGCTGATCGCCGGGCCGGTATTGCGCAGGAAGGGCTGCAGCTGGTCGGTCAGCAGCGCGTCGTCATTGCCCAGGATCGCACCGCCGAGCACGCGGCCCTGACCGTCCATATGCTTGGTCGCGGAATAGACGACGATATCGGCGCCGAGCGCGAGCGGCTTCTGGAAGACCGGCGAGGCGAAGACATTGTCGACGACCAGGATCGCGCCGTGCGCATGGGCGATCTGCGCCACCGCCTCGATATCGACGATCTGCAGCCCCGGATTGGACGGGCTCTCGAGGAAGAAGATTTTCGTTTCGGACCGCGCGGCCTTCTCCCACGCGTCGAGATCGGCACCATCGACGAAACTCGTCTCGATGCCGAGCTTCGGGCACAGCTCGCCAACGACGTAGCGGCAGGAGCCGAAAAGCGCCCGTGACGAGACGATGTGATCGCCTGCCGAGAGAAGCCCCAGCATGGTCGAGGTCACCGCCGCCATACCGCTCGCCGTGCCGCGGCACCAGCTGGCGCCTTCCAGCGTGGCGAGGCGCGTCTCGAACGCTTCCGTCGTCGGGTTGGAATAGCGCGAATAGATGAAGCCCTTGTCCTCGCCGGCAAAGCGCGCCTGCGCCTGTTCGGCGGAATCATAGGAAAAGGAGGAGGTCAGGAACAGGCCCTCGCTCGTCTCCTGAAAGGCGCGGTTGATGCCGGAGCGGATCGCCTGCGTGCGCGGGCGCCAATTGGCGTTGGCGGTGGAAGGTTTCTTGTCGTTACTCATGGTCGACTCCTGTCGAAGGGGAGCTTTATATGTTGTGGAAGCTACCCGACTCCGGCCTTTTAGCAGTTCGGCACCGGCGTGGTCACCGGTCATCGACGCAGCCGCAAGCCAGCCGGCCCAAACCCTGCGTCGAATGACAGGCGGATAGGCGGGCGGTGGATAGAAGTCAACGGGAATCGGGATGGCGATAATGGCGGGTCAGGATCAGGGCGTTTTTACCGCGGAAGCGATCGACCGGGCGATATCCGATGGCGCTATCCGCCTTGCCGGCCGGGCGGGCGAGAAGCAGATCCAGCCTTCCTCCATCGACCTGACCCTGGGCGACAGGGCCTATCGCATCCGCGCCTCCTTCCTGCCGGGCAGGGGCCGCACGGTCGGCGAGCGCCTGAAAGGCGACCTCAGGATGCACGAGCTGCCGCTCGCCGAAGGCGCGGTGCTGGAGCGCGGCTGCGTCTATCTCGTCCCCTTGCGCGAGCGGCTGTCCCTGCCCGAAGACGTTGCCGCCGCCGCCAATCCGAAAAGCTCGACCGGCCGCATCGACGTCTTCGTGCGCCTCGTCACCGATGGCGGCACGGCGTTCGAGACGGTGCCGGCGGGCTATGACGGGCCGCTCTATGCCGAGATCAGCCCCCGGACATTTTCCATCGTGGTGCGTACCGGCTCGACCCTGAACCAGCTGCGGCTGAAACGCGGCGCGGCATGGCTCGACGATGCCGCGCTGATGCAGCGCCATGACAAAAGCCCGCTCGCCAAAGTGCCCGGGGCGGATGGCGGCGCTGTCATTTCAGGCGGGCTGAACCTGACCGTGCAGCTGTCGGGCCGCGACGGCGAGATCATCGGCTATCGCGCCCGCCGCCATGCCGGGCTGATCGATGTCGACAGGCCGGGCACGCTCGACCCGGCGGAATTCTGGTCACCCATCACCGCGCACCGCTCGGGCAGCATCATTCTCGACCCGGATGAATTCTATATTCTTGCCTCAAAGGAGGCGCTGAGCGTGCCGCCTGATCTGGCCGCCGAAATGGTCGCCATCGACCCGCTGCTGGGCGAATTTCGCGTGCACTATGCAGGCTTCTTCGATCCGGGCTTCGGCTGCACCGTCCCCTCGCGCGGCGTGCTCGAAGTGCGCGGCCATGACGCCCCGTTCGTGCTGGAGGACGGACAGCTCGTCGCCCGCCTCGTCTATGAGCGCCTCGCCGGCACCCCGCAAAGGCTCTACGGCGCCGACCTCGGTTCCAACTATCAGGGCCAGGGCCTGAAACTGTCGAAACATTTCAGGGAATGGCGCGGCTAGATCAACCTGCCTTCAAATGGAATCATTTGAAGGCAGGAAAGTTGATCGCTTCCAAAGTGTTAGAGCAGCTCCTCTGCCTCCATCCGGACGCAGGCTGCTCTAGGCGGGCTTGTCCCGCGGTTGCGCCGCAGCCTGTGCGGCGTCCGGCCGTGACATGTTCTTCCCGTTGAACAGGAACGACAGCAGCGGCGAGCGGGCGATCAGGGTCACGTGGATCAGCCATGAAATGCCGAAGGCGCCAGTCAGGATGAAGGCGAATTCCGCCTCGGCCGGCCACTCGGTCCGGAAGATCACGAAGGCGAGCAGCACCACGATCGGATGATGCAAGAGGTAGATCGAGTAGGATGCGCCCGACAGGTGCTGCCAGACCGGCGACGGTGTGTTCAGGAAACGGGTGAACAGGGCGAACAGGCACTGGATCAGCGTGAAGGTCACGAACGCCACTTTCAGATTGTCCAGCAGCAGGTCTAGAGAGGCAGGGCCGGTCACCGCCGTACTGACGCCGATCAGCGCGATGGCGGCGGCGCAGAGCAGGGCGCTCGGCCGGGTGAAGCTGTTCCACAGCGACGGGAAGCTGCCCAGCGTCACGCCAAGCAGGAAGAACATGAAGTGGTGCAGGAAACTGTAGAGGCTGCTGCCGAAGAACAGCTCCGCATACATCACCGGCATGAAATGGCTGATGGCGACCAGGCACAGCTGGGCCAGGCTGACCGCGCCGAGCAGCACCATGACACGGGTGCCTTTCGGGGTCCTTTTCTGAACCAGGCGCAGGCGCGGCTCCAGTCTCTGGGCGAGGGGCAGCAGGACCGGCAGGCTTACCCGCATGATCATCGTGTAGAAGACCAGATTGACGAGGAACCACAGGTGCAGGACCCAGCCGCCGCTCAGATAGCCGAGGGAGAAGACCGGCTGATCGGCCAGTCCCTGCTGGCGCATCATCAGCGAGAAGGGCACGTTGAGCACGATGGCGGTGGTCAGCAGGGGCACGAGCAGCCGTTTCAGCCGCCGGTCGCCAAGCGCCGCCGCGCCGTGGCGCTTGGCGGTCATGACCGTGAAAATGCCGGAGACGACGAAGAATCCCTCGACATTGAACAGGGCGATAAACTCGATAAGGGTCGTGATCCAGATCCGCGGATTGTCTGCAGTGACGAGCCAGTAGCCCTCAACATCAAATACCGCCCCGGCATGCACGATGACGACCATCATCATCAGCACGCTGCGCGCGGAATCCAGAAAGAATACACGATCATTGGCCCGGCGCACGGCCTGCTTCTCCCGAAAACGCTGACGCAGCAGTAACGGCTGCCCCCCCGGGGCTGCCCGCCTCCATGCCTTGCAATTTCCGCGCCGCGGGCAGGCGGTCACCAGAACCGGCGCCCGGCACTTTGACCCGGCCTCTTTACCCCCCCGGCAGTTATCCCTAAAGATTTTGCTCGATGATGGATGAAACGCCCGATAAGCCGGTGATCAAACCGATAGTCATTGCCGTTGACGGGCCTGCCGCGTCGGGCAAGGGCACCGTGTCGCGGCGCATCGCGCATTTCTATGACCTCGAATATCTCGACACCGGGCGGCTTTATCGCGGGGTCGGCTGGCTGGTGCTCGCCAGCGGCCTCGATCCGCGCAACCCGGACGAGGCGGCCAGCATCGCCGAGACCTTCACCCTGCCCCTCATCGACGGGGCCGACATCCGCACGCCCGAGGTTGGCCGTGCCGCGTCCCATGTAGCCGCCGTCCCGGCGGTGCGCGCGGCGCTGTTGCAGTTCCAGCGCGATTTCGCCTTCAACCCGCCGGCTGGCCGCGCCGGCACCGTGCTCGACGGGCGCGATATCGGCACCGTCATCTGTCCCGATGCGACGGTTAAGCTGTTCATCGACGCGTCGGCCGAGGAGCGGGCAAAGCGGCGCTGGAAGGAATTGTCGCTGCAGGACCCCTCGATTGCGCTTGAAAGCGTGCTCGACGACATCAGGCGGCGCGACCGGCGCGATGCCTCGCGCGCGGCGGCGCCGATGAAAGCCGCACAGGATGCACACTTGATCGACACTACTAATTTGGATATAGACGGCGCATTCGCGGCGGTGCGCCGCGTGATCGACCGGGCAACAGGAGGCGCGTGACGGCAACTTTTCGATAAAGCTGACCTTCAACCCTTCTGATGCTTCTTTGTGTTTGGGTTGGTCCGCTCGTGCCGTCACCTTGAAAAGCTTCTAATACGCCCGCCCTGACTCTCACCATGGCCAGGTAAAACGGGAAGACCGCCGGACAAAACCGGTTGGCAGGAAAGCTATTGAAACTGGAGTAGACAACTTGTCTGAAACACTTAACCCATCCGTGGACGATTTCGCGGAAATGTTCGAAGCGTCGATCGTCGGTCGGCAGAACTTCGAAGACACTGTCGTCACCGGCACTGTCACGGCCATCGAAAAAGACATGGCCATCGTCGATGTAGGCCTGAAAACCGAAGGCCGCGTCCCCCTCAGAGAATTCAGCATCCCCGGCAAGCAGATCACCATCAAGGTTGGTGACAAGGTCGAGGTCTTCGTCGAGCGCGTCGAGAACGCCAATGGCGAAGCGGTCATCTCGCGCGAGAAAGCCCGCCGCGAGGAAGCCTGGACCAATCTCGAAAAGAGCTTCGAGGATGAAGACCGCGTCGATGGCGTCATCTTCAACCGCGTCAAGGGCGGCTTCACCGTCGACCTCGGCGGCGCCGTCGCCTTCCTGCCGGGTTCCCAGGTCGACATTCGCCCCGTTCGCGATGCCTCCCCGCTGATGAACATCACCCAACCCTTCCGTATCCTGAAGATGGACAAGCGCCGCGGCAATATCGTCGTGTCCCGCCGGGCCATCCTCGAAGAGGATCGCGCCGAGCATCGCGAGGAAGTCGTCAAGGAACTGGACGAGGGCGATGTCCGCGAAGGGATCGTCAAGAACATCACCGATTACGGTGCGTTCGTCGAGCTGGCACCGGGCGTCGATGGCCTGCTGCATGTCACCGACATGAGCTGGTCGCGCGTCAACCACCCGTCCGAGGTGATCAACGTCAACGACACGATCAAGGTCAAGATCATCAAGATCAACCCGGAAAGCCACCGCATCTCGCTCGGCATGAAGCAGCTGGCGCCGGATCCCTGGGAAGGCGTTGCCGCGAAATACCCGCTGGGTGCGAAGTTCACCGGCAAGGTCACGAACATCACCGACTACGGCGCGTTCGTCGAGCTGGAAGACGGCATCGAGGGTCTCGTCCACGTCTCCGAGATGTCCTGGGTCAAGAAAAACGTCCATCCGGGCAAGATCGTCGCCACCTCCCAACATGTCGAAGTCATGGTGCTGGAAGTCGATGAAGACAAGCGCCGTATCTCCCTCGGCCTGAAGCAGTGCGCTGACAATCCGTGGGAAAACTTCGCCGAGAAGCACCCGATCGGTTCTGTCGTCGAAGGCGAGATCAAGAACATCACCGAATTCGGTCTGTTCATCGGCATCGAGGAAGACATGGACGGCATGGTCCACCTGTCCGATCTCGACTGGAACCGCTCCGGCGACGACGCCATCAAGGAGTACAAGAAGGGCGACGTGGTCAAGGCCAAGATCCTCGACGTCGATCCGGACAAGGAGCGCATCGCGCTCGGCATCAAGCAGCTCGACGGCGACCCGATGGAAGCCGTTGGCGGCCTGCGCAAGGGTGCCGACGTGACCTGCGAGGTTACCGCGATCGAGAACGGCGGCATCGAGGTTCAGGTTGGCGGCGAGAACGGTCCGAAATCGTTCATCCGCAAATCCGACCTGTCCCGCGACCGCAACGATCAGCGGCCGGAACGCTTCGCCGTCGGCGACAAGGTCGATGCCCGCATCATCGCGGTCGACATGAAGTCGCGCCGCCTGACGCTGTCGATCAAGGCCCGCGAAATGGCCGAAGAGAAAGAGGCCGTCGAGCAGTTCGGTTCTGCCGATTCCGGCGCCTCCCTCGGTGACATTCTGGGCGCGGCCCTGAAGGAAAAAGACGGCCAGTAAGCCGCTTTCTTTTCCGACAACAACAAGAACCCCGGCCTCCAGGCCGGGGTTTTCTTTTGGGCAATCTTCTTCCATGAAAGTCTTCCACGAATGAAGAAACAGGGGCGCCCGTAATGCTGTTGAGATCCGTCATCGCTTTTGCCTGTTCTGCTCTGTTCGGGGTGAGCGCGGCCGCCCAAGACCTGCCTCATCTGCGCATGCAGGGCGACGCCGTCCAGCTGGTCGTCAAGGGCGAGCCGTTCCTGATCCTCGGTGGCGAGACGGGCAATTCCACGGCTGCGGACCTCGACTACATGGCCGCGCAATGGGATACGCTGCAGGCGCTGAACCTGAACACGGTCGTCGCGCCGGTTTACTGGGAGCTGATCGAGCCGGCCGAAGGCAGCTTCGATTTCGCCACCGCCGACGGGCTGATCGGCCAGGCCCGTCGGCGAGATTGCCATGGAGGCTCGTTTTGTCGATCCATGGACGCCGAAGCAAAGCCAGCAGATCGCCAGCCATGGCGGTCTGATAATCCAGACCGGTCCGGAGGAGTTCATTGTCGCCGGCAAGGGGATGACGCTGACTTTCCCGGACCGTGCGGATGGCACGCTGACGGGGATCGAAAGCGTGCAGGAAGGCCGCCTGGTCGGCGAGGAATGGCAGGGCGGGCGCTGGCTCAATGGTGACCAGACCCATCAGGGCCGCCATATCCGGCTGCCGCCAGACGATTTCTCGATCCAGCGAATCCGTCTTTACAGCTATCGCTGACGCTGGCGGACAGACCGTTCGTCGCAAGAATCCGCCCGTTCGTTGCGGATATTTAACTAAATAAATAGTAGTCTGCAGGTTACCCTTGCGCAGGGCGTGAAAGAGGGCCGCAAAAAAGTGGGAAAAAAGAGAAAATACCATGTCCCTGATGAAAAACATGCTGTCAGTCGCGCCGGCCGGGCTCTTCGTCGCGGCCCTGATCATGCCTGCCTATGCGGCAGACCCCGTCGTCGCGACGACCCTCACGGATGTGCGCGAATGCCGTACCGAGATGACCTCGATGACCGGCAAGCGCTCCAGCTGTTCCCGCACCATGGAGATCGAGGCGCCGTTTGGCTTTGTGCTGGACCCGCAAACCGTCACTATCGAGCCGCTCCGCACCAAGGGCGAGGTCAGCTATTGCGGCAAGGCGGTCATCATCTATGACGGCGACGTCCCCATCGGTGTCGAGGCCAATCTTGGCGCGATGTCCGGCATGATCCCGAACAGCCGCAAGGCCGACGTGAAATGCCGCCTGTCCGGCACGTTTCTTTTCAGCGCCGAACGCACTGCCGCGCTCAACCCGTCTGCCCGGCCCGGCCCGCTGCTGGAGCGTTACTGAGCGATCTTGATCCTGCCGCGATATGATCTTCGAGACTCGCTTTCGGCGGGATCATGGATTAGCGTTTCCGCCGGTGCGGCATGATCCGCGCAGAGGGCTCAACCGGGCCCTCGAGGTCCAACAACAGCACCCAGTGATCACGGCGGGACAATGCCCGAATTGCCAGAAGTCGAAACGGTCCGGCGCGGCCTCGCCCCGGTCATGGAGGGGGCGACAATTGTTGCCGCCACCAACCGGCGGGCCGATCTGCGCTTTGCGTTTCCGGACCATTTCTCCCGGCGCCTGACCGGCTGGCGGGTTGCAAGCCTCGACCGGCGGGCAAAATATCTGCTCGCGCATCTGACCAGCGGCGAGACGCTGGTCATGCATCTGGGCATGTCCGGCCGGTTCCGCATCGAGGGCGGCGACGAGACCATGGATCCCGGGCGCTTTCATCACCAGTTACCGGCGCTGGCGGCCCATGACCATGTCGTCTTCCAGCTGGCCGGCCCGGCTGGCGCCTTCAGGGTGACCTATAATGATGCCCGCCGCTTCGGCTTCATGGACCTGCTGCCGGGCGATGCGATCGAGACCTCCCGCCATTTCGCGACGATGGGACCGGAGCCCCTGGGCAATGACTTCTCCGGGCCCGTTCTTGCGGCGCGGCTGAAAGGCAAGGCAACGCCAATCAAGCAGGCGCTGCTCGACCAGCGTGTGGTGGCCGGTCTCGGCAATATCTATGTCTGCGAGGCACTCTACCGGGCCGGGATATCGCCCCGGCGCAAGGCGGGCACGGTTGCGGGCCAGAGGGCCGAGCGCCTTGCGGGCGAAATCAGGCAGGTTCTGAGCGAGGCGATAGAGGCTGGCGGCTCCTCCCTGCGCGACCACGCCGGCCCGGACGGGGCGCTCGGCTATTTCCAGCACACCTTCAGGGTCTACGACCGCGAGGGCCGTCCCTGCGGCGTGTGCGGCGGCGCGATCGCGCGTCTCGTGCAGTCTGGCCGCTCCACCTTCTTTTGCGGGGCCTGTCAGCGGTGAGGGGCGGGGGTGTGCACGGACCTTGAATTTTACGATTTTATTGTGTTGACTGGTCCTCCCCGGGCTCCTATAAGCCGCGTTCTAATTCACTTTTGACCAAGAGATTGACGAAAATGGCAAATACCTCATCTGCCAAGAAAATGGTCCGCAAGATCGCCCGCCGCACGGTCGTGCAGAAATCGCGCCGTTCGCGCGTTCGCACTTTCCTGCGCCGCGTCGAAGAGGCGATCGCCTCCGGTGATCAGGCCAAGGCGAACGAAGCTCTCCAGGCCGCCCAGCCGGAACTTCAGCGTGCTGTGACCAAAGGCATCTTCCACAAGAACATGGCGTCGAGAAAAATCTCCCGCCTGTCCGGTCGCATCAAGGCCCTGTCGGCGTAAGATTTCATTCGCTGACGCAGCAATATCAGTATACGGAGCCTGTCGCCTTTTTCGAGGCGGCGGGTTTTTTCATTTTAAATCAACCCTGTGTCAACGATATGATCTGGCGCACTCGGTGCTGGACGCACTGAATGCCGTCGAATTTGCTGAAATCCAGCCATATGCTCAAAATATGAAAGCGTGGATATGCAAAAAAGTTCACTAAATATTTTTTGCCGGAAAAAGGTTTTTAGATTCAATGAGTCAATAACCCGGTGCAACTTTTTTGTCATGAAATGACACCAAATGCACCAAATCCGGGCTTGATCATGCGCGGTCAATGCGCTTTTATTGCTGGACATTATGGCGAACGCGGACGAGTGATTACCCCTCAAGGTGGTGGTCCGGCGGCGAAGCGGAAGCCAGAAGGAAGGCCTTTGTCGGCCAAAAATTCGGTAGAGAGTTCATGCGGGGCGATCGAAAACGGGATATAGTCCGTACTCGGTCTGTGTGGGATATTTTAGAAAAGCGGGTAGGATAATGAAAACGACTCTTGGGATACGCAACGGGAAAACCTCTTCAGCCAACGGCATCATGGTTTCCGGTCTCAAGACGCGCTACCTTCCAGTCCGGTGCCTCGCGTCCGGTTTATAGCGACGCTTTTACCTCTCCACCTCTATTTAACCATTTAACCATTAACGCGAAAACAGCGCGTGACGGACCGGCTATGTCGTCCGTACCGAGAAGATGCGCGCGAAAGGCTGAACATGTTTAACGATACGCCAGAACGCAATTTCCATGAACGCCAGTCCCGGGAACGCAAATTCGAGGATTACAAGAAGGCGCTGCGCGGCCGCTATGGTGTCGCGACCTATGAGAGCTGGTTCAAGATGCTGGAGCTGGATGATTACGAAGAAGAGCGCGTCGTGATCTCCGCGCCGTCACAGTTCACCGCCAAACAGATTTGCGAGCGCTTTTCCGAGGACATGGTCGATATCTGGCGCGAGAAGTGCGGCCCGGTGCAGTCCTTCCAGGTGCGTGGCGGCAATGGCGGCATCGTCGCGTCGGTGCCGGTGCGCCGCAAGCCGTCCGGCGGCATGAAGATCGTCGCAAACAAGGGTATTGCCGCTCGCGAAATGGCCGCTGCCAATGATGCCCGCCGTCCGCTCGCGCCGCCGCGTCGGATTCAGGCCGTGCCGTCACCGGCCGGGCAGGCGCCGGAAGCCGATCCCGGTCTCAACATTGCCGCGCCGCTCAACGCCACCCTGTCTTTCGGGCGGTTCTGCGTCAGCGACTGCAACCGCCTCGCCCAGGCCGCGGCCAATTCCGTCCTCGATAATGAGACGACCGGCGTCGTCTACTATCATGGCGGTCCTGGCCGCGGGAAGACGCATCTGCTCAACGCGATCGGCCTTGACTGGCTGGGCCGCCGGCCGGGCGACAAGGTGCTGTACCTGACCTATGACAACCTCCTGAACGGCTATGTCACTGCCGTCATGTCGAAAAGCCTGCCGGAGCTGCGCGCCTATCTCGACCAGATCGACCTGCTGATGGTCGACGATGTCCATATGCTCCGTGGGCGGAAGGCGACCCAGGAAGAGCTGCTGACGCTGATCGACCGCCTCGTCGCCAAGGGCGCCACGGTGATCGTCGCCGGCTCCATGGCGCCGTCGGCGCTGGCCGAGACCGGCCTCAACCATCGCCTGACTGACCGCCTCGGCGGCGGCCTTGCCGTGCAGGTGGACAAGCCGGATTTCGGCCTGCGCCTGAAGATCCTGCGCCAGATGGCCGATTATGACTGCACCAGCAACCGCGTCTGCGTCGAGGAGCGTTACCTGCAGATGATCGCGCGCCGCTGCGATGCCTCGATCCGCGAGATCGAGGGCGCCTATCGCTCGATCCGCCTGCGGGCGGAGACCTGCCAGCGCTCCGCCGATGCAGAGCCTATGAGCGATGCCTATGTCCTGTCGGTGCTGCAGGAAATGCAGCGCTTCCGCAAGAAGGAGTTCACCCTCGACGACCTGATGAGCGCTGTCGCCGACGCCTTCGGCCTGTCTGTCGCCGACCTGAAGAGCCGCCGCCGCCCGCAGATCATCGTCAAGGGCCGCCACGCCTTCTGCCTTCTGGCGCGCAAGCTGACCGACTCGCCGCTGAAGGAAATCGGCGCCTGTCTCAACCGCGATCACACCACCGTCCTGTCCTCGCTGGACCGGGCCGAGGTGCTGGCCGAGACCAGCCCGGAATTCGGCGAGCGCATCTCCCGCCTGATGGACGAGTTCGGCGACTGAAATCGTGCTGGCTGCGCCATGAAAATCAGGGCCGGGGCTGGTCATTGCCCCGGCCTTTCGCTTATAGTCAGCTCCCCTGACTTGCGAGATCGGCCCAAATCCGCCGAATGGATCGGGTCCGGTTCTCGCGTATCCGCTGATACCTGCTGACGAAAAGGCGTGCTCAATGAAGGTCACCATCGAACGGTCCGTATTCCTGAAGGCCCTTGGCCACGTGCAAAGCGTTGTGGAACGCCGCAATACGATCCCGATCCTGTCCAACGTGCTGCTGCAGGCCGAGGGCTCGATCCTGTCGCTGACCGCGACCGACCTCGATATCGAGATTGCCGAGCAGGTCACCGCCGATGTTGAGACGCCGGGCGCAATCACCGCATCGGCCCTGACCTTGTACGAGATCGTCCGACGCCTGCCCGAAGGGGCGCAGGTTCGTCTGGATACGGATGGCGACAATGGCCGCCTGAAGCTGTCCGCCGGCAAGTCGGAATTCTCCCTCGCGGTCCTGCCGGACCAGGACTTCCCGATGCTGACCGCGGCCCAGGACGGCACGACCTTCACCATGCCGGCGCCGGCCCTGCGCCGCCTGATCGACAAGACGCGCTTTGCCATGTCCCAGGAGGAGACCCGCTATTATCTCAACGGTGTCTATTTCCATGCCCATGAGGATGATGACGGCCCATGCCTGCGTGCGGTCGCGACCGACGGTCATCGGCTGGCGCGCCTCAACACCGCCCTGCCCGATGGCGCCGCATCGATGCCGGGCGTGATCATCCCGCGCAAGGCGGTCACCGAACTGCGCCGCCTGCTCGACGATGCCGAGGAGACCGTGCAGGTCATGGTCTCGGAATCGAAGGTGCGCTTCACGTTCGCCACCCTGACGCTGACCTCGAAACTGATCGACGGGACCTTCCCGGACTATCAGCGCGTCATCCCGTCCGGCAATGACCGCATCCTCAAGCTCGACAACAAGGATTTCTCCAGGGCTGTCGACCGGGTCTCGACCGTGTCCGCCGACAAGACACGCTCGGTCAAGATGGTGCTCGACGCTGACCGGCTGAAGCTGATGGTCAACAACCCGGAGGCCGGCAGCGCGCTGGAAGAGCTCAGCGTCGATTTCGATGCCGAAGGGCTGGAGATCGGCTTCAACGCGAAATATCTGATCGACGTGTCCCACCAGATCGACGGCGAGACGGTGACGTTCAAATTCGCCGACCCGTCCTCGCCGACGATTATCTATGATGAGGAAGACACCGACGCGCTCTACGTGCTGATGCCGCTTCGGGTCTGACCGGGCTGATGAGCTTCCGCATCAGGCGGATAACCCTGACCGATTTCCGTTCCTATGCCGGCCTCGACCTCGCGCTCGATGGCCGGCCCGTCGTGCTGACCGGGCCTAATGGCGCTGGCAAGACGAACCTGCTCGAGGCCTTGTCCATGGTTTCCGCCGGGCGCGGCATGCGCGGCGCGAAGATGGACGAGCTGGCGCGCCTGGGCAGCCCCGGTCATCCGGCAAGTGGCGGCTGGTCGGTCAGCGCCGTCCTCGAAGACCGTTATGGTGGCGAGACGCGGCTTGGCACCGGCATCGCTCCCGCGCCCGACAGCCGGGGCGAGACCAAGCGCGTCACCCGCATCGACGGCTCGCCGGCCAGCGGCCCTACCGCGCTGCTCGACTATCTCCGCTTCGTCTGGCTGACCCCGGCGCAGGACCGGCTGTTCATGGAAGGCGCCTCCGAACGCCGCCGCTTCCTCGACCGCATGACCATGTCCCACGATCCCGCCCATGGCCGCGCCGCCGCGACCTATGAAAAGGCGATGCGCCAGCGCACCAAAGTGCTGGAGCGCTGGCCCCAGGTCGATGAGACCCTGCTCGGCGTCCTCGAAACGCAAATGGCCGAAGCCGGCGTTGCCATGGCCGCCGCCCGGCTCGACATGGCCCGCCGCCTCGCTGCCGGGGCGCGGCAGATCGACGAGGCGGTGTTCCCCGCCGCCGGCGTCGCCCTCGACGGCACGCTGGAAGAACAATTGCAGTCGATGAAGGCGGCCGAGGTGGAGGAGGCATTCGAGGCAAGGCTGCGGGCCATGCGCCCGCGCGATGCCGAGGCGGGCCGCGCCCTTGCCGGGCCGCATCGCACCGACCTGCTTGTCACCCACAAGGCCAAGGGCCAGGCGGCACGGCTGTGTTCGACCGGCGAGCAAAAGGCGCTGCTGATCGGTCTCGTCCTCGCCAATGCCAGATCGCTGCGCCAGGAAGCCTCCGACATCATTTCAGGCGTGCCGCTCGTGCTGCTGCTTGACGAGATCGCGGCCCATCTCGATCCAGACCGCCGCGCCGCTCTGTTCGACATTCTGGAGGAGACCGGCCTGCAGGTTTTCATGACCGGGACCGACCCGGATCTGTTCGCCGCCTGGGGCCGCCGCGCCCAGTCTTTCACCGTCCGCGACGGCATGGTGAAACAGGCCGGTTAGTCTCAAAAAAACCCTTTGAAAAACAGGCGTTTACAATTGGACGTGGGCGGCCAAATCCGCTAGTTTGGACCGACTCAGAAACCTCATATTTTCAAGGAATTTCATGGCCGACGAGCCGACAGAAAACAGCCCCGCCAATCAGCCGGAAAACACGTCTGAAACGGCCCCTGAAACCCTCAGCGAACTGGCTGCCGAAAAGCACGAATATGGTGCAGGGTCGATCAAGGTCCTCAAGGGTCTGGACGCCGTGCGCAAGCGTCCCGGCATGTATATCGGCGACACCGATGACGGCTCGGGCCTGCATCACATGGTCTACGAAGTCGTCGATAATGCGATCGACGAGGCGCTTGCCGGCTATTGCGACACGGTCGAGGTGATCCTCAACGAGGACGGCTCGTGCACGGTACGCGACAATGGCCGCGGCATCCCGGTCGAATGGCACGAGGACGAGGGCATGTCCGCGGCGCAGGTCATCATGACCCAGCTGCATGCGGGCGGGAAATTCGACCAGAATTCCTACAAGGTTTCCGGCGGCCTGCATGGCGTCGGCGTGTCCGTCGTCAATGCGCTGTCCGACTGGCTGCGCCTGCGCATCCGCCGCAATGGCAAGCTGCACGAGATGATGTTCCACCTTGGCGATGCGCAGGGCGACCTGCAAGTCGTGGGCGAGGCGGCGGGCCGCACCGGCACGGAAGTCACCTTCCATCCGTCTGCGGAGATTTTCGCGATCACCGAGTTTGATTTCGAGACGCTGGAACGGCGCCTGCGCGAACTGGCCTTCCTCAATTCCGGCGTGACCATCATCATCAAGGATGGCCGCCATGTCGAGGGCAAGGAAGTCAGGCTGTTTTACGAGGGCGGGCTCGTCGAATATGTCCGCTATCTCGATTCAACCAAGACCGCGATCGTTGCCGACCCGATCTCCTTCGCGGTCGACAAGGATGGTATCACCGTCGAAGTCGCCCTGTGGTGGAATGACAGCTATCACGAGAAGGTGCTGTGCTTCACCAATAACATCCCGCAACGCGATGGCGGCACCCACCTGGCCGGTTTCCGCGCGGCGCTGACGCGCATCGTCAATAATTACGCGACGAGTTCCGGGCTGTTGAAGCGGGAAAAGGTCTCGCTGACCGGCGATGATGCCCGCGAGGGGCTGACCTGCGTCCTGTCCGTCAAGGTACCGGATCCGAAATTCTCGTCACAGACGAAAGACAAGCTGGTCTCTTCCGAAGTGCGCGCCGTGGTCGAAAACGTCGTCGGTGAACATCTCGGTTTCTGGTTCGAGGAACACCCGACGGAGGCGAAGAAGCTGGTCCAGAAAGTGGTCGAGGCCGCTGCCGCCCGCGAGGCAGCGCGCAAGGCCCGCGACCTGACCCGCCGCAAGGGGGCGCTCGACATGGCGTCCCTGCCGGGCAAGCTCGCCGACTGCCAGGAACGCGACCCGGCGCTCGCCGAATTGTTCATCGTGGAGGGTGACTCCGCCGGCGGCTCGGCCAAACAGGCCCGCGCCCGCGAGAACCAGGCGATCCTGCCCCTGCGCGGCAAGATACTGAACGTGGAGCGCGCGCGCTTCGACCGGATGCTGTCGAGCCAGGAGATCGGTACGCTGATCACCGCGCTGGGCACCGGCATCGGGCGCGACGATTTCAACATCGACAAGCTGCGCTATCACAAGATCATCATCATGACCGACGCCGACGTCGACGGCGCCCATATCCGCACCCTGCTGCTGACCTTCTTCTTCCGCCAGATGCCGGAAATCGTCAAGCGCGGCTATCTCTATATCGCCCAGCCGCCGCTGTTCAAGGTGTCGCGCGGAAAGTCGGAGCAATATCTGCTCGATGAAAAGGCGCTGGAAGACTATCTCTATGCGGATGGTCTCGATGGCGCCCAGCTGGAGCTGGCCTCTGGCGAGAAGATCATCGGCGCCGACCTTGCCGACACTATCGCCAAGGCGCGCTCCTTCATGGACAAGCTGGCCAATTTCCCGGCCCGCTTCTCGCGCGAGGTGCTGGTCCAGGCGGCGCTCGCCGGTGCCATGGGCAAGACAATCGACGACGGCGACGAAGGGCAGACGATTGCTGACAAGGTGGCCGCCCGTCTCGACATGGTCTCCGACGAGGTCGAACAGGGCTGGGTCGCCCGTCTCGATGGCGCCGGCGGTTTCTCGGTCGAGCGCGAGCTGCGAGGCGTCATGGAAGTCCATACGCTGCATGCGGAGCTTCTGGCGAGCGGTGATGCCCGCCGCTTGAATGAGGCGACGGAATCGATCCGGGAGATGTTCGACAGGCCGTCGGTGTGGCGCCAGGGCGATGATGAACGCCCTGTCTGGGGACCGGGCATGATGCTGGAGGCGATCCGCGCTGCGGGCCAGAAAGGCATCAAGATGCAGCGCTACAAGGGTCTTGGCGAGATGAACCCGGACCAGCTGTGGGAGACGACGCTCGATTCCAACGCCCGCACCCTGTTGCAGGTACAGATCGACGATGGCGACATCGCCGACAGCGTCTTCTCGCGCCTGATGGGCGACCTCGTCGAGCCGCGCCGCGAATTCATTCAGGACAATGCGCTGTCTGCGGCGCTTGATATCTAGATCGTATACGCCGCCTTGAGTGCGCCTTTCTCGTCATCAACCCCGGGAACTGACTTGATGACAACAGGGAAAAAGTAGAGAGATACTTATCCCCGCCTCCCGAAAGGCAAGTATAACTCTCCCCAAGCCGGGTGAGGACCCGGTGGAGACGCCGCTCGCGAAGTGTGACCTGCACGGAGCACCGGCGTATCAGGTTTCTGCCGGCATTGGAGGGTGTGTACAGCTTTGCATCGTCCGGCGGAACGGTGACCCGGGGTAGCCCCCGGGCGGGAGAGCTATGCACTTTGGCCCCGCATCGATCACCGCCGTGCATGGCGAGAGCTATGCCAGTCATTATTATTATAAATGAGGCGATGGCCGCCATGCACGGGCCCCCTCCTTGTCGCGCCGAAGCGTCAGCGAAGGCGGATCGTTCAATTCTTCACACCGCAGCCATGCTGACGGTGCTTTTGGTGCTGCCTTTCTTGTCTTCCCGGGGGATGCACAGCATCAACCCGGGATCCATTTTCCAGAGGCTTATCGGTGACGAGAAAAGAGAGCCCCATGCGGAACAAATTTTTTATCATGGCCACGCCTCTGGAAAATGGGTCCCGGCTCGCGCTTCGCTTGGCCGGGATGACAAGCGGGATAATATGAAAAGAAACTCGACGGCGAATCGCGCTGGAGTCTCGCTTCCGCATTCAACCCAAGCCCGCAAGACTGCCTTGCAGGCTTGGTGCACCTAAACCTCAGCCTACTGCATATTCATGTAGTATTCCGGATAGATCATCGGCTCGCTCGTTTCGAACCCGTCTTCGGTCACCTCGAAGGAGACTTGAGAAAAGCTCGGCGCGCCCATGATCGAGGTGACGTTATAGGCGCTCCAGCCATCTTCCGGCCAGCCCTGCGGGGCCATGTCGAATTGCTGGTTGGCGTTGATGTCATGCCAGATCGAAAACGCATAGGTGCCGGGCGCGATCCCGTCCAGCGTCACGGTGAGGTCGCCATCGGCATTGACGCTCATGCTCTCGCCGCCGACTGTGTTCATGCTCATATACTGGTCTTCGGTCTGCAGGCCGACATAGAGCGTGCCGCCTGCCTTGACGCCAGTCAGGGTGATCGACACGTCGGCTGCAGTCGCGGCGCTGGCAGCGCCGAGCGTCATGCTGGCTGCAGCGGCGGCGCAGGTCAGGCGGGTAATGAGTGACTTTGACATTTGACTTCTCCTCGGTTAGCGGGCTTCGAAAACCCATGTACTTTATAAAACAAAGTGCAAAGACATTTCAAGGAGGGACGGCCACGAATTTTGGTACCGGGCGCTGGCGGGATCTCCGGGCGGGCTTGAAAGTCGTGTAAAAACAAGGGGCTGGTCGTGCAACCAGCCCCCTCGAGAAGAAAGTCGATTGATGCGCTATTCAGTGTTGCTGTCGCGTCTCCGGGTCTTGCCGACGCCGGTCAGGATGCCGAGACCGGCGAGGACGACGCCGGTAACGCCGAGCCAGACGGGCGGTACGCCGAGGAGGCTCAGGCCCCAGACGACGCCGGCCACGAAAATGATATAGCCGATCAGGTAAATGCCAAATGTGGACATGCAGGGGGACTCCATCGGTTGATTTTCTATTGCGCTACAAACACTTCAAACTAGCCAAAGGTTCGCTCGCCCCCTGTCGCCGCAAGAGCGGGCGCGCCGTGGTGCCAGCCGCTGAGGCAAGTTGCCGTCGCGCCGGTGAAGGGGAAGGCGAGATCCGGGCGGGAGGCATCGTGACACCGGCGCTGATCCGCCGTCGCGCCTGGCTCCGACCCCATCCGCAAAGCGGGCTTTTTTGTGTCAGGGGCAACAGCAGGTCTCGCAATTGCGCCGATACAGGCTAGGGTGTCGCCAGGTATGGTATGGCTGACGCTGAGCAGAACTCGGGCGGCCCGGCGGTTGCAATGACCGCAAGCGGGCAGGGCACCCCCAATGTGGAACAACCGTGGCTGGACTACCAGCCGCGTGAGCGCATGGCCGTGCTCGCCGCGTCGATCCTCGGCTCGTCCATGGCGTTCATCAATGGCACGGCAGTGACCCTCGCCCTCGATCCGATCCAGGAGGGGCTGGGCGCAAGCCTCGGCGACATGCTCTGGATCGCCTCGATCTACATGATGTTCCTCGCCTCGCTGATGCTGATCGGCGGCTCGCTGGGCGATTTCTACGGCCGCCGCGCCGTTTTCGCCTGGGGCGTCGGCGTCTTCTCCCTCGGCTCGCTCGCCTGCGGCATCGCCCCGACGGAGGAAATCCTGATCGCCGCCCGCGCGGCGCAGGGGATCGGTGCCGCCTTGTTGACGCCGATGTCGCTGACCCTGATCGCCAATGCCTTCGACCGCGAGCATCGCGGCTCGGCGATCGGCATCTGGTCCGCCGCCTCGGCGCTGATGACCGGGCTCGGCCCGCCGATCGGCGGTATCCTCGCCGAACAGGTTTCGTGGCGCTGGATCTTCTTCATGAACATCCCTTTCGGCCTCGCCGCGCTCGCCATCACCCTGTTGATGACGACATCGCGCCCGCCGCCGCGCCAGCCGGACCGGATCGACTGGAAGGGGGCGGTGCTTGCCATTATCGGCTGCGGCGGTATCGCCTTCGGCCTGATCACGCTGTCGGAGACCCGCAATGTCGAGCCGATGAGCTTCCTGACCAGCGTCTGGGGACTCGCAATTCTCATCGGTATCATCGCCATCGGCGTGTTGATCCGTGTCGAGCGTACTGCCCGAACGCCGATGGCGCCGCCGCGGCTGTTCGAGTCGAGCATGTTCAACGCGGTCAATGTCGTGACCATGCTGATCTATGGCGCCCTTGGCGGCATCTTCGTGTTCTACCCGATCGTCCTCAACGACGCCTGGGGCTATTCGGTCGACCAGTCGGGCATTGCGTTTCTCGGCTTCGCCGTGCCGATGGTCATGATCACGACGATCTCCGGCTATCTGATGAAGCGCGTCGGCGTGCGTCTGATGCTCGCCGCGGGCTCGCTGACCTGCGCGCTCGCCTTCTGCTCCATGGGTGTCTTCCCGTGGTCGGATTCGATCTTCGGGGCGTTCATGTCGATGCTGATCTTCGGTGTCGGCATGGCGCTGGTCGCACCCGCGATGACGACCGCCATATTCAATGCGACACCGGAAGACAGCCATGGCGCGGCGTCCGGCATCAACAATGCGCTCGCGCGGGCTGCAACGCTGTTCGCCATTGTCGGCTTCGGCGTCATCTCCGCCTTCGCCTATGAGCGGGCCGGCGGCATGATTGCTGAAGTGATCGACTATGGCGCCGGCGATTACCTCTATGGCGAGCAGGCGGAAATCTATAAAGCCGCCATGGCCGAAAGCTTCCGTGCCCTCGTCTGGGTCTGCGTTGCCCTGTCCTTCGCCTCGGCCATGGTTGCGGCCTTTTTCATTGACGATACAATCGAAAAACAGTCATTCGAGACCAGACCGAAACATCAGATATTCGGCTTTCTGCGCATGTTCGAGACGGCCCCGTCGCGGGAGCGCGATCTCGACCGGGACCCGGATAGCTCAGATAAAGCCGGCAAGGAGACCTGAATGCTCGATACGATTCCCGCCACGGCGGCAGAGGCAAGCCGCCATGACTGGACGCGGGAGGAAGTAGAGGCGCTGTTCGCCCTGCCATTCACCGAATTGCTGTTCCGGGCACAGACGGTTCATCGCCAGCATCACCGGGCCAATGCCGTACAGGCCTCGCAGCTATGCTCGATCAAGACCGGCGGCTGCCCTGAGGATTGCGGCTATTGCAACCAGTCGGCCAAATTCAAGACCGGGCTGACCGCTTCAAGGCTGATGGCTGTCGAGGCTGTGGTTGCGGAGGCTGAGGCCGCCAGGGCAAGCGGTGCCTCGCGCTTCTGCATGGGAGCAGCATGGCGTGAGCCGAAGGACCGTGACATGGACACGCTGACCGAGATGGTCTGCCGCGTGAAGGCCATGGGGCTGGAGACCTGCATGACGCTCGGCATGCTGTCGGACAGTCAGGCGAGGGCGCTGTCCGATGCCGGGCTCGACTACTACAACCACAACATCGATACCTCGCCGGAGGATTATAGCCGTGTCATCTCGACACGGACCTTCGAGGACCGGATCGAGACACTGGAACGCGTGCGCCAGTCCGGCATGAAAGTCTGCTGCGGCGGCATTATCGGCATGGGCGAACAGGCGGAGGACCGCGCCGGGCTGCTGATCGCGCTCGCCCGCATGACGCCGCACCCGGAAAGCGTGCCGATCAACGCGCTGGTGCCGGTGCGTGGCACACCGCTGGGCGATGAGGTGCTCGATGGCGAGAAACAGATTTCCGGTATCGAGTTTGCCCGCGTCATTGCCATTGCGCGCATCATGATGCCGGCCTCCATGGTTCGGCTCTCGGCCGGACGTGAGGCGATGAGCGATGAGACGCAGGCTCTGTGCTTTGCTGCCGGTGCAAACTCGATCTTCGTCGGCGAGCGTCTTCTGACCACGGACAATCCGGGCGAGAGCCGCGACGAGGCGCTGTTCCGCGAGCTGGGGCTGGAACTGTTCTAGCCGGCGAGGATCAGCAGCAGCACTGTGACAGAGATCAGGCTGAGCGGGGTCAGCGTGACGAGCGCAGCGGCGCAGCGGCGCTCATAGACCCCGAAATGGCTTGCCTGCACCACGGCAGAGACGGCAGGCGGCAGGCTGGTGAAAAAGGTTGCTGTCGCGACCAGCGTCATGTTCCAGCCGGTGAACAGGCCGCCGAGCAGGAAGGTCAGGCCCGGCAAGAGCAACAGCTTCGCCGTGCCTGTCATCACGATCATGTCGACATATCTGCCGAGCTCTGCCTTCGGCAAGGCGGCGATATAGAGCCCGACGACGAACAGGCCGGTCGGCGCGGCGGCGGCACCGAAGAAGCGCGCGAAGTCGGCAATCATCGGCGGCAGGGCAGTTTGAGTGACGGAAGTGGCAAGACCTGTCAACGTCGCGAGTACGATCGGGGTACGCAGGGTACGTCCAAGGGCCTGAAGCAGTAACCGGCTTACCTTGACGCCGCTGCCATCGTTTTCCGGCCACTGAAAGAGAAGAACCGATGCGCCATAGACGAAGGTCCCTTCGATCAGCATCAGCATCAGGAAGGGCTGGCCCCAGCCATCGATACTGAGCGCGATCGGCAGCCCGAGAAAGATCGCATTGCCGCAGGTCGAGACGAAGGCATGGGCACCCGTTTCCGGCACGGTGAGGCCATAGCGCTTGCGTGCGGCAAGGCCGGTGACAAGCATCATGATCGCGGCTGCAAGGAAATAGGCCGCCATCATCGGCAATACCTGAGCGTCCGGCGGCGGCGCGGCGGCAAAGAAGCCGAACACCGCGACCGGCATGGCGAACAGGAAGACGAAGCGCGACAGAACCTGCGCCGCATTCTGCCCCATCACGCCGAGCCGGCCGGCGAGCCAGCCGGCAGCGATGACGCCGTAAAGCTGGATGAGCGTGGCAAACAGGCTGGACATAAGCCGAGGGCTAGCACAGCTTGCGCAGCGTCACAGCCAGAATTGTAGCGACGATGCGGAAAGGGAATGGTCCAGACGGGAGACGCGATACGTCAGCGGAGGGGCTGGGGGGCGTATTCCGGCGACGCACACTCCCGCCTGGAGGACCGGTTATCGCGGAGCATTCGGGCATCGGGATGGGCAAATTGCGGCGATTTCGCGCTTTCGGCCGCGAGCCGGTTTGATCCGCTACAAGAGTAACGAGACTTGTCAGAGGGCCAAAGCTGTCATACGTTTTTCACAATGACGCCCTTTGAACCAGCGCAGCAGCAGTCTCACCGGCAACCGGCCGTGGTTGCCTTCAATCGCGGCGAGCTTAGCAAGATCCTCAATGTCTACGGGTTCTTCGTCGCGTCGGGCGACTGGCGCGATTATGCCATCGACAGCCTCCGCGATGCCGCCGTTTTCTCGATCTTCCGGCGTACGTCGGAAGCACCGCTCTATCGCATCGAGAAAACCCCGAAACTGGCGAAGAAGCAGGGTGCATATTCGGTCATTTCAATGACCGGGCAGGTATTGAAGCGGGGGCACGATCTGGAGCAGGTGCTGCGCTACTTCGACCGCCAGAAGCTGAAACTGGCCAATTAAGCCCGGTGCCCGCCCCCCGGCATAGGCCGGCTTCATCATGACGCCAATGTGACCGAACTTCCACAGACTTGCCGTGTTTGCCGTCTGCATCGTTACGTCGAAAGAAATGTTGAGCGAATGTCTGCTACTCTCGAAATCAGTCCCGATATTGTCGAGCAAATCATTGTTTACCTGCGGAAATGGCACGCTGTAGAAGCGACGACCTCGCAGAATGATGGATCGAACGACACTGACGATGTTCACGACAATCTCGAAATGCACAGTACGCGGGTCGATCGTGCGGACCTCGAAGGCGTCTACACCTCGCTCAACGATTCGCAGAAAGAGGATATCTCCGCACTGGTCCTTATCGGGATGGAGGAGGAGAGCGAGTTGGACGCCGCCCGCGAACGCATCAAGCGGGAAGAGGGCCTGAGTCTCGACGACCTTCTCGAGATGCCGATGTCGTCGGAATATCTCGCCTCAGCGCTGAGCCGGATCGAGCAGGCTGACCAGAGCAATGTGGTCCGTCTGCACACGCCGGCGCAGTCCAAACAACCCTGATCTTCAGCCCGCGCTGTTGCTGCTGCCCTCGAAGGCCATGGTCAGCCTGCGGGCAGCGTCCAGGGTCTGCCCGAAAATGGCGCGCTGGGCATGGCTGCCACCGATTTTTTCCAGATAGGGCATTGCCGCCGTCAGGTGATTGACGGCATTGTCCGTGTCGCCACGAGCATAAGCGACGATACCGCGCGCAGCCGGCACGGCAGCTTGCTGCCAGGCGGTGCTCGTGTTCTCACAACATTCCCCCGCCCGATTTTCCAGCGAGTGAATGAAATCCTCGGTCTCCCCATCTCTGCCACAGCGCGCCAGGGCGAACAGATAGTGAAGGTCATGAAAGGGGAAGAGATGATCGTCCTTACGGGTACGGGCCTGGTCGGCCACCGGCTGCCAGCGGTCGCCGGCATCAAAGCCCTGCAATTCCAGCCGCCACAGCATCGATGCCGCGCCGATCTGCTCCTGCGGAAACTCCGGCCATTCGCCCCACAGATGGCCGTCGAAAATCTCGAACACCGCTGCCTCATTGCCGAGGGCCAGATGAAAAAGTGCCGTGTGCCACCAATTATGTTCACGAATGAAGGTCCCCTTGGCGTCCCAGATATGGGCGCAATGGGCCATCCACTTGACGCCCTCCTGCGCCCGGCCCTCCGTCTCCATCACATGGGCCAGAGCATGGTGTGCCCAGGCATCGTCGATCGCGACCTCAACGGCGAGGCGGGCTTCGCGCTCAGCCCCGCGCAGATCGTGGGACTGCTCAAGCGCAAAGGCTAGCAGGCCATGAACATAAGGCTTGCCGGCATGATGCTCCGTCGCGATCTGGCCAAGGCGTAACAGGGCGGCCTGATCGCCAAGATTGAAGGCGTGGTACTGGCCCCACTTGATCGCGACAAGGTCGGCTGGCCAGTCACGTGCCAGAGCCTCGAACCGGAAGAGGGCACCATTGAAGTCGCGCCGCGACCAGGCGGCGACAGCATCGCAGAACTGGCGCTCATGCTCGGTTGCAATGCCAAGCGCCTTGCCGGCTTTGACGAGATAGGGCGCTGCATGCTCCCATCCTTCGCGCCCTTCGAAGGCCAGGTGCAGACAGGCAGCATTGGCATTGAGCAGGATGCAGTCGGGTGCGGCATCGGCCGCCGCGAAGAGATCGCGCAGCCGGGGGCCATAGCCGAGGAGCTGGGCGCAATAGTGCTCATAGGCAGGCAACGCATTTGCATCGCCGCCTGTCATCGCGGGGAAAGACGGTTCGAAAAAGATCATACACTGAATACTAGATGCCCTGCCCGGCCCACGGAAACTCGCAAGCCCGTGTCTGGGCTCACTTTTCCGCTATGCGCGCTGATCCACAAGGGAAATCTTCGCGCCCGTATGGCGGCGGCAATAAAAAAGCCTCCCGAAGGAGGCTTTTTCTGAAGGAATATCAATCGCTTGTCGCTATTCGCGCATGATCCCGAGAATATTCAGGATATGGATGAAGATGGTCACGAAAGCCCCGTAAAGGGCGAAGGCACCGAAGATCGAGGCGCGGGCATTGGCTTCGCCGGCCCCTTCACGATACAGATTCTTGATCATCTGGGTCTCGAAGGCCGTGACGACCGCCATGAAGATGACGACGGCAAAGGAGATCAGCAGGCTCATAAGCGTCGAGGCAAAGAAGAAGTTGACGACGATTGCGAGCAGCAGACCGATACCGATCATGGTCAGGATCCCGCCCATGCCGGACATGTCACGCTTGGTGGTGTAGCCGTAGAGGCTGGTCGCACCGAACATGGCGGCGGTGATGAAGAAGGCCTGATAGACGATTTGCGCCATGCCAAGGCCGACATAGGCAGCGACCATCGGGCCGATCAGCACGGCCCAGAGGCCGACATACAGCCAGTAGATGCCGTGGGCGACGGCGCGTGAGCCGGTGCTGAAGATCATCTTGCTGCCGAACCAGCTGACCCCGATCAGGGCGATGAACGGGATGAAGCTGAGACCGCCGACGGCAGCGCTGAGCGCCGGATTGCTGATGAACAGCATGGCGATAACGGCCGTGGCCGCGAGACCGAGGCCCATATAGTTGTAGACGCCGAGCATGTAGCTGCGCAGGCCCTCATCAACGGCAAGACCTTCGCCGGTGCGCGTGGTGCTGGAATACTGGTTTAAATCGTTCATGTACCTCTCCAAGAGTTTCCTGACTAATATCGTCAATCCCCGTCCGCTTTTCAAGACAAACCGGTACCGACACTGATCGGAAAAACCTATCGGTTTCAGGTATTTGCCGGGATTGAAGGTTAATTCTTGCTTAATGTCACGCCGGCTTGCGCAGGGCGGCGGCGTAAAACCCGTCCATGCCGCCGGTCGTCGCCAGCATCGAAGGCAGTGTGCGGATCGTACCATCCTTGCGTATCGCCTTCTCAAGCCCCGGCAGGGCGACCTCCGCAATCGGGTCGATCGCCAGCCCGCCATGACGCGACAGCGCCGCCTTGACCTGGTCCTCGCCTTCCTGGACCAGCAGCGAACAGACGCAATAGACCAGAAGCCCGCCGGGCTTGAGGAAGCCCAGCGCCCGGTCGATCATCAACGTCTGGAGAGCGGTCAGGTCCTTCACATCCTGTTCCGACTTGGCCCAGGCGACATCCGGGTTGCGCCTGACCGTGCCGGTCGCGGTGCAGGGCGCATCGAGCAATATGGCATCGAAGGCGCCGCCGGAATCCTCTGCCGGCTCCCAGACCAGCATGTCGGCCTTGATCGTTTCGGCGGGCAGGCCCGTGCGCGCAAGGTTCTCCTGCAGGCGCCTGAGGCGATTACCGGAAATGTCGAGCGCCGTGACCCTGGCCCCGGCGGCGGCGAGCTGCAGCGTCTTGCCCCCCGGCGCTGCGCACAGGTCGAGCACGCGCTGGCCGGTGACGTCGCCGAGCAGGCGGGCAGGCAGGCTGGCTGCGATATCCTGTACCCACCAGTCGCCGGCCTCAAAGCCCGGCAGAGCGGTGACATCATGGGCGGCGGACAGACGGACATGCCCCGGCAAATGGGAGATCGTGCCGTCCAGCACCGTCAGGGCGGATATGTCGGCCCCCGGTTTCAGACTCAGATCCAGCGGCGCCTCGGTCCGGTGCGCCTCGGCGATCGCGGTTACCAGCGCCGGGCCATAGGCCCGTTCAAGCGAGCGCCACAGCCAGCCCGGCGTGTCGGTGCGCAGCGGCAGGGCGATCAGCTGGTCCTTGCCCTTCTCGGCGATGCGCCGGCAGATCGCGTTGACCAGCTTGGCATAGCCACGCGTTTCCTGCTTCTGCCCGGCGAGTTCCGTTGCGGTGGCAACGGCGGCATGGGCCGGCGTGTCGAGCAGGACGAGCTGTGTCGCGGCCAGACGCAGAATATCCATCACCTCGATGCTTTTGCCCGGCAGCGGCCGGTCGAGATAAGCCCCGATGATCGCATCGATGGACCCGCGCCGGCGCCAGCAGGTCGACACCATATTGCGGGCAAAGGCGCGGTCGGGGCCCTGCAACACGGTAAAGGAGCGCCCCTGCGCCAGCGCTTCGTCGAGCGAGCGGCCGCGGCGCATGATCGCGAGAATGTCGAGCGCGGCGCGGCGGGCCGCCAGGCCCGGCATCTTGCTCTCGAGGAAATCATATTTTTCTTCAGCGGCCTTGGCGAGGCGGCGGGCGCCTTCCTCGGCTGACTCGTCAGGACGGCGCTCCTCGCGGCGCGGCGGTCTTGGTCCTTTGAAGGGGCCTTTCGGCGGACCCTTGCGCGGTGGGCCCTTACGGTCGTCCGACCGCGAGTCCGACCGCGAGTCCGGGCGCGCTTCGCGGCGTTTGCCCTCGAAGGCGCGGTCATCGGGCTTGCCGCCAGAACGGCCAGAAGAAGGGCCGCCAGAACGGCCGGAAGATGGGGAGGGTTTGCCCCCGCGGGGCTTGTCGTTGTCGGTCATGGTCAAGGTGCTTCGCGTTTGAGGTAGGGACGCCAGCCACAGGGCAGGCACCGGAGAGTCGCGTCTAAGCACGGATTTGGTTACCTGTCAGTGAAAATCTGGCCTGTCCTGCGGGCTGAGGGCGCCGGCTATTGCGGACTCGCCAGAGCCGCATTTACCGGCTAGGCTTTTTACAGTAGCCTTGACGGGCAATGGGGTTGCCGAGGTTTTCCGGTCGTCGGGGAGGCCGGAAAGCATGGCCGAGATATCTGTGGGAAGGGGTTTGATCATGAAGAGACTGAGTGCAGGGATTGCGATTGCCGCGCTGGTGGCTGGCGCTGGTATCGGCGCCGCGGCGGCGCAGGGCAACAGCCTGTCGGCCAAGCCGGACGCGACCGAGATCATTACCGATGCCGGCAAGCTGATGTATGATTATGATGTCGAGAACATCGTCCCCATCCTGCAGGAGCTTGGCCTGAAATGGCAGGGCCGCACCGCCCCGCAGGGCCAGAAGGTGATCATCGCCGAGGCGCCGAGCGGCATGTCCTTCGTGCTGATGCCGACCGCCTGCAAGAGCGGCGTTGCCGCCGGCTGTGTCGGCGTGTCGATGACCGCTGTCTTCGGCGGCGATATCGACCAGCGCACGGTGACCTCGTTCAACTACCGCTACCCGTTCACCAGCGCCGGCGTCGAAGAGGGCGGGTCCGCCTTCATCAACCGCTACGAGATTGCCGATTACGGCATGCCGCGCGGCAATTTCGTTACCTCGCTCAGCGTCTTCCTCGTCCAGGCGGAGATGCTGCAGGAGAGCCTGATCACGGCGACCCAGACCGTCAGCCAGAAATCCTATCTTGGCGACCTGTCGGCCAATGCCCTGAACATGCAGCAGGTATTCGCCGATGAAGGCGCGGCGCAGCTCGCCGGCATCAGCGCTGACAGCCATCAGGCGAGCCTGGAAAGCACGGCCGAATTCGTCCGCGTCCTCGTCGAGGCAGACCGGCAGTCGCCGGGCAAGATCGTCAACATCACGGTCAACAAACCGGCCGCTGGCGACGAATAGGCATCAGCCGGCGCTTGGGCCAGCACTGGGACCCGCACCCGGATAAGAGCGAAGGGGCGGTCCCGTCAGGGCCCCGCCTTCATGGATGCCCTTTTGCAGGGCGGCTGTGCGCAAACGCATGTTGCCCGCCCCGCGAGTTTCCCCTATAGCCTAGCCATGGTCCGTTCCGAACAGGACCAACCGCACCCGTAGCTCAGCTGGATAGAGCGCTGCCCTCCGAAGGCAGAGGTCACAGGTTCGAATCCTGTCGGGTGCGCCACTTCGTTTTCAACGCAAAAGTCCTCCCCGATACTATCCCTGTGTAGGGGAAGCCTTTCAACTATCGGGCTGCGTGTAGCGGTTCTTACTGCCTCGTCGAAGGATCGCGGGTTCGTCGCGGTCTGTTACGCCAGGCAGCGGCCCATGTCACCGTCCCTCGGTGTCCGCCCCTCTGTGTCCGCCCCTCAGTTTACCAAATGTGAAATGAAGTGCCGAGGCAGGTATCATCCGGCAGGAATGCTGCGCCATCAAGACACTGGAGAAATACCCCCATTGCCCTATTATGGAGCAACCAAGCTCTACCGTGCGACCATAAGAGGAAATGCCATGAAACCGTTGCTGCCAGCCCTTGCCGGCGTCCTGACCCTCGTAACGCCGGTTCTGTCCTGGGCCCAGTCATCGGAATGCGCCGCACCGGCATCGGTCTGCTTCACCGGCCAGGGCGGTGCCATGGAACTGATTCTCTCGGGAATGCCCGCCGCCGTGCTGGTCGATGGCGACGCCGACCCGGCAGTGCGTCGTGTCGCCGCCGATCTTGCACGGGACCTGGAACGGGTCAGCGGTCAGGATGCGGTCCTCGCGACCGGGAAGGCCGGGGTCGAGGGCCCTGTCGTGATCGTCGGCGTTGCCGGCCATGCCGGAATGATCGACGATCTCGCCCGCGCCGGGCTGATCGACCTGTCCGCCATCGAGGGCGAGTGGGAGGCATTCTCCATCACCGTTGTCGATAATCCTTGGCCGGACGTGCCGGCGGCACTGGTGATCGCCGGGTCCGACCGCCGCGGCGCCGTGTTCGGCACCTATGATCTGGCCGAAGACATCGGCGTCTCGCCGTGGCATTATTTCGCCGATGTGCCGGTGGTGCAGCGCGACGACGTGTCCATCACAGCCGGCACCCGCGATGACCGTCCCGTGGTGAAATATCGCGGGCTGTTCATCAATGATGAGGATCCGGCGCTTGGCAGCTGGGCGCGGGAGAAGTTCGGCGGTGTCAATGCCGATATGTACGAGCATGTCTTCGAACTGTTGCTGCGCCTGAAGGGCAATTACATCTGGCCCGCCATGTGGGGGAAATCTCTGTATGGTGACGATCCGCGCAGTGGCCAGATGGCCGATGACATGGGTATCGTTGTCGGCATGTCGCATCACGAGCCGCTGATGCGCGCCCATGTCGAGTGGGAACGCCATGGCGAGGGCGCGTGGAACTACAGCACCAACCCGGAGGGCCTGCAGGAGTTCTGGCGCGAGGGGATGGAGCGGGCGAAGGATTTCGACAAGGTCGTCACCATCGGCATGCGCGGCGATGGCGATGAGGCGATGTCCGAAGACACGGCGATCGATCTGCTCGAACAGGTCGTTGCCGACCAGCGCGAGATCATCGCCGACGTCACCGGCGAGCCTGCATCCGAAACGCCGCAGGTCTGGGCCCTCTACAAGGAAGTGCAGGATTACTACGATCAGGGCATGTCCGTGCCCGACGACGTGACGCTGCTTTTTGCCGACGACAATTGGGGCCAGAACCGCCGCCTGCCGACGAAGGACCTCGACCGCACAGGCGGTTTCGGCGTCTATTATCATTTTGATTATGTCGGCGCGCCGCGCAGCTATAAATGGACGAACACGAACCAGATCGAAAAGACCTGGCAGCAGATGGATCTTGCCTGGCGCCGCGGCGTCGAGGATGTCTGGATCGTCAATGTCGGTGACATCAAGCCGATGGAATTTCCGCTCGACTTCTTCCTCACCCATGCTTGGGACCCGGAAGAGATGACCCCCGATGCCGTCGCGTCCTTCCCGGCGGAATGGGCAGCGGAAACATTCGGGCCGGCGCATGCGGAGGCGATTGGTGCGCTGGTGACCCGCTACAGCCGCTATGCGGCGCGACGCAAGCCGGAACTGATCGACGCCGGCACCTGGCCGATCGGCACGATACAGGGCAACAGCCTGACCCGTGGCGAACTCGGCATGTATCTCGATCAGTGGCAAGCGCTGGTCGCCGACATGGAAGCAGTGAAAGAGGTCCTCGATGAAGACCAGCTCAGTGCCTGGTACCAGCTGGTCGAATACCCGATCCTGTCCATGGCCAATATCTATGAGCTGTACCATGCGGTCGCGTGGAACCGGGCTCTGGCCGCAGCGGACGATCCGCGCGCGAATTATTTCGCCGATCAGGCAGAAGCGGCGTTTGCGCGCGATGCCGCTCTCGCCGAGGCCTATCACCTGCTCGAGGACGGCAAGTGGAACCATATGATGGCCCAGGCCAATATCGGGTTTGAGGACTGGCGCGGGCCGGATCAGGACATGATGCCGGAGGTGATCCGGGTGGCTGGCGATACGCCAGCCTCCGTTCGCTTCAGCGGCACGGTCGAGCGGGCGGACATGCTGATCGACGCCACCGACTTTGACCGGGCGGTACCGGGCGGCGATCTGGAATGGAGCGCGATCGCCAATCTTGGCCAGTTCGGCAGCGGAGCGATGATCGCCACGCCGCAGGGTCAGCCCGCGACCACTGTCGAGGATGGCATGCGTCTGGAATACGATATCGATCTAGAGAGTGCCGGCGATATCGTGGTCGGCGTCCGGCTCTCCCCGACACTCGATACCATTGGCGAGGAAGGCGTTCGCCTTGGCATCTCGCTCGATGATGGTCCGGTTGAGGTGCTGAACCTCGATCTCATTCCCCATTGCTGCGGGCCGGAACGCCAGGAGCAGGTGGATTGGGATGCGGCCGTGCGCGACAACGGATTCACCCTGACGGCAGAGTTCGATGACCTCAGTGCCGGCGCCCATACGATCAAGCTCTGGCGCCTCGACGACAATATCGTCATCGAGCATTTGCGGATTGAAACGAAATAATCAGCAGGCGTCGCGAGAACGGATACGAGACGGCCGGTTCATCAGTTTTTGTCGCCGGCAATTGCGCTCCACGCAGCTGGTCAAAAGCCCATGTGGACCTGCTCCTGCGCCAGCGCGGCCAGTCTCTCATCATGGGTGACGTAGACGACGATCCGGTTCCGGCATTCGACCAGCAGCTTTTGCATAAGGCGTTTTGCCTGGGCCGCATCCAGATGCTCGCCCGGTTCATCGAGCAGCACCACCGGCTCGCGGGAGAGGATGGCCCGGGCAAGAGAAATGCGCCGGGCTTCGCCGAGTGAAAGGCTGTCCTGCTCAAGAGCGCTGTCGAGACCACCGTTCTGCCGAATTCTGTCGGCGAGTTCGACAGTCTCAAGCGCTTGCCAAAGGCTGGTATCGTCTGCGCTTGAGAAAAGATTATCGCGCACGCTGGCTGCCATGATTGCGGCATCATGCAAGGACAGATGACATATCGATCGCGCGACAATTCTCCTTGCGCCGAGCGGGGCAGGGGTTTTCCCCCGCCAGTCCGTCCATCCGGCGATTTCCTTTATCAGCGACGTCTTGCCACATCCGGACGGCCCGGTGATCGCCACGGCTCTGCCGCGCTCGGCGGTGAAACCCGAGACTGTACAGAGCTTTGTCCCGATCGGCGAATATACATCTCTTTGTTCCACGGTCAGTCGTAGCGGCGTGGTAGAGTCGCGGGCGTATTCCTCTGCGCCCTGCCAGCTCTCCAGAGATTGCTCAGCATAGCGAGCCTGCGCCCGGGCGAGCAGAAGGCGGGGCAGGCCGGACACGGCTTCTCCGGCAGCAAGCCAAAGAAATCCTGCAAAGATGGCGGGTAGAAGTGTCTCACCCGTCATGCCGGTCTGCCACGCGATACCAATCGTCAGCATCATCAACATCGGTGCGGCCAGACCCGTGGCTGTTTCGACACCGGCGAGGAGGCGTGCCTGTTCGGAACGCGAGTGCGTGCTCTGTTCGATCAGCGCAAAGGACCCAGCCAACGCCGCCTTACGATCGCCATTCCCGGCGAGGGGAACGAGGGCATTGATCTGGCGGCCAAGCGTGCGGGACCAGTCGGCCTCCACCTGTTGGGCGTCATGGCACTGCTGTGCGGCCTTTTCGGCCATGTGGCGGGAATAGAACGCGACGACTACGAGAAGCAGGAGGGTAAAGGGCAGCGCCAGCGGTGCTGTGATGGCAGTGGCAACGAGGCAGACCGCCACCAGCACCATGCCTGTCATGGCAGGCAGGCTGGCCCGAAGAGTGGCGAACTCCACCTTCTCGACATCGTCGATGAAAGCGCCGAGCTGGTCGTCGCGCGACAGCTGCCAGCCATCTTCATAGACAGTACGCGCTGAAGCCATGTCGCGAAAGAGCCGGGTACGGTGCTTCATCTGGTCACGCAGCGCGGCAGCATGGCCGGCCAGACGCTCTGCATATTTTCCGGCAGTCCGCGTGATCGCGAACAGCCGGATCAAGCCCGCGGGCAGGTGATAATTATAGGCAAAAGCAGCGGCCCCTGCCGTTGCACCGACGCCGGCCGCTGCCCCTGCCAGCGCAACGGATGACAGGAACCAGCCGGAAACACCGACGAGCAACAGGCCCGATAGTGCCGTCACCAAGGCAATTATCAGCGCAGGCCGCCACGATTTGTCAGTCCAGAGGGCGGGCAGCGGTATACGGATCATGATGCAACTTCCCTCAGGCGGTGGTTGAATGAAACGACTTGATCGGCTGCCGCAATCAGGGCCCGATCGTGGCTTGCGACGACCAGTAGCCGGTCGCGTGACTCTGCTTTCAGCGTTTTGTGGATGTGGTTCGCACTGACAGGATCGAGCTTGGCGGTCGGTTCATCGATGAAAAGTACCTGCGCGTCGCTTGCCAGCGCCGCCGCGAGGGCCAAACGCATGCTCTGGCCGCCGGACAGGGTTTCGGGGGCGATGACGCCTCCCGCGAAACGCGGGTCACCGGAAAAAAGCGACGGGCGTTGATCATACAGGGTCCGGATTCTCTCCGGTGTCAGGTAGATATCGCTGCTGCTCCAAGCCTGTTTGATTTCGACGGGCAGGAGGATCTGCCCGGCAAGAGGCGGTTCGATCCCGGCGAGCGCGCGCAAGAGCGTTGTCTTGCCGCTGCCGCTGGGGCCGTTGACGATGACGAGGCCCTTTGCCGGCAGGGTGGCGTCGGGCACCGTTCCGACATAGGGCAAAACCAGATTGTGCCAGCCTATTGTGCTGTGGCCGTTTGCAGCAAGGCGCACATCCTCGGCCAATGGTGTCGCATCGATCGACGCCATAGAAGCAAGGGCGGCCTTTCCCTCGGCAGCGACATGGTAAAGCTCCGCATACCGCCTCAGGGGATTGAAGAATTCCGGTGCCAGCATCAGGACTGCAAGGGAAGAGCCGAGCGGCAGGCCGAAAAAACCGGGAATGTGCAGGAGCCCGAGATGGCCGAGCCCGAAAAAGATCGCCAGCATGGCGATGCTGAGCGACGAAAAGAAATCGAGGACCGCCGAGTTCAGGAAGGCGACTTTCAATACATCGAGACTGACGCGGCGGTGCTTTTCCAGCGCCGCCCCGATGACGTCTGCCTGGGCGGTCACATCATGATTGGCGGCAATTGTCGGCAGGCAGCGGATACGGTCGCCGAAAATGCCGGACAGCTGAGACAGCGCGGCCTCCTGGGTCTGTGCCCTGGACTTCGTCAGTCCGCCGACCAGGATGAAGAAGACGATCATGATCGGCAGGGAAGCGACAAGCAATCCGGCGGCCGCCGGTGACAGACAGGCGATCAGTCCGGCTGCCATTAACGGGCCGATCGCCATCAGGCTACGCGTGTTCTTTACCGTGATTACCGCGCTTGCAATGGCGCCGGGGTGACGGGAGATGCGGCTCACCAGATCGCCGGTATCATAGGCGTGAACCGTTGAGGGTGCACGTGTCTGGAGGAAGTGGCGATAGAGACCGGCAACGCGATTTGCAACGTCGCGCTCCGCCTGCCTTGTCGCTCTTGCTGCGACACGTTGAGCAACGATCAGGCCGACCGCGCACGCCCCTGCCGCCACCATGATCGGCAGAGCGGCGGCACCATCCATGACCAGCGCGCCGGTGATCACGGCAAGACCGGCCAGCATGGCAATGCGAAGGGCAAACGCCGCGCCGCCTGCAAGCAGGCTAAGGCGTGCGGCCATGCCAGCCTGCCCGCGCAAGCGCCGCTCCAGTGCCGTTTCGGGTGTCGGTGTTCTCTTCATGCCCGATACCTAGCCCGGACACCCGGTGGAGATTTTGAGCTAGGTCAAAAACCGCGCGGGCATTGCATGGCAAGTGGCAGACAAGAAACCGGAAAATCAACCAGGAGCCGTCCATGCCTGATCCCTTAATCGTTGACCTGTCGCGCCTGCAATTCGCGCTGACAGCGATGTATCACTTCCTCTTCGTGCCGCTGACACTCGGTCTCTCGATCCTGATCGCGATGATGGAGACAGTCTATGTCATGACCGGCAAGCCCATCTGGCGCGAGATGACGAAATTCTGGGGTGTCCTGTTCGGCATCAATTTCGCCCTCGGGGTTGCCACCGGCATCACGATGGAATTCCAGTTCGGGATGAACTGGGCGTTCTACTCGCACTATGTCGGTGACGTGTTCGGGGCGCCGCTGGCGATCGAGGGGCTGATGGCCTTCTTCCTCGAGGCGACCTTTGTCGGCTTGTTCTTCTTTGGCTGGGACCGCCTGAAGCCGGTGACTCACATGACTGTCACCTGGCTGATGGCACTGGGTACGAACTTTTCGGCGCTGTGGATCCTGATCGCCAATGGCTGGATGCAGAACCCGGTCGGATCGGCCTTCAACCCCGATACGATGCGCATGGAAGTCACCGATTTCATGGCTGTCCTGTTCAATCCGGTGGCTCAGGCAAAATTCGTTCACACGGTCAGCGCGGGCTATGTCACCGGCGCCGTCTTTGTGCTCGGCATCTCGGCATTCTATATGCTCCGCGGCCGCCATATGCAGCTGGCGAAGCGCTCCTTTGCCATTGCTGCGGCCTTTGGTGTCGCCTCGACCCTGTCGGTCATCGTGCTTGGCGACGAGAGCGGCTATGCGATCACCGATCATCAGAAAATGAAGCTCGCTGCAATGGAAGCGATGTGGGAGACGGAGGAAGCGCCAGCATCCTTCACCATCATCGGCCTGCCCGACATGGAGGCGCGCGAGACTCATTTAGCCATTCATGTGCCATGGGTCATGGGGCTGATCGGCACGCGGTCTTTCGATACGCAAATCCCCGGCATCTATGACCTCGTCGACCATGCCGAGGACCGTATCCGCAACGGGCTCTATGCCTGGGATGCGCTGGAGGCGATCAAGGCCGACCGGGCCAGTCCGGCTGCGCGCGAACAGTTTGCGCAGTATCAGGACGACCTGGGTTATGCCAAGCTGCTGTTGAAATACACTGAAGATCCGATGGCAGCGACCGAGGAACAGATCCGCGCCGCGGCGTGGGACACGGTACCCCATGTGCCGTCGCTGTTCTTCACCTTCCGTGTCATGGTGTTGTCCGGCGTCTTGCTGCTGGGGCTGTTCGTTGCCGCCCTGTGGATGATTTCGCGCGAGGATCCTCTGCCGCGCTGGCTGTTGCATCTGTCGGTATGGTCGATCCCCGTGCCGTGGATCGCCATGGAAATAGGCTGGTTCGTCGCCGAGTTCGGCCGCCAGCCATGGGTGATCGAGGGTGTCTTGCCGACCTTCCTCGCCGCCTCGAACCTGACCTTGCTGGACATCGCCATCACCATCACCGGATTTACGCTCGTCTACGGCATCCTCGCCGTGATCGAAGTGCGCCTGATGCTCGCCGCGATCAGCAAGGGGCCGGCGGTGGTCGATGCGATCGACGATCTCGTGCCAGGTATGGGTGAGGGCGGCAATCGCACGCCGGCGCTGACACCTGCAGAATAATTCCTGAAAGGACAAGACAATGCTGTTCGATTATGAAGTACTTAGACTGATCTGGTGGGCACTCCTGGGTATCCTGCTGATTGGCTTCGCCGTCACTGACGGTTTCGACATGGGTGCCGCGGCGCTGATGCCGTTTATCGGCAAGAGGGACGAGGAACGCCGGGTCATCATCAATACGGTCGGCCCGGTGTGGGAGGGTAACCAGGTCTGGTTCATCCTTGGCGGCGGTGCGATCTTCGCCGCTTGGCCGGCGCTATATGCGCTGTCATTCTCGGGTTTCTATCTGGCAATGTTCATTGTGCTCTTTGCCCTGATCTTGCGCCCGGTCGCTTTCAAGTATCGCTCCAAGCGCGATGGAGCGAAATGGCGGCGCAATTGGGACTGGGCACTGTTCATCTCCGGTGCCGTGCCGCCGGTAATCTTCGGCGTTGCAGTCGGCAATGCCATGGTCGGCGTACCCTTTTACTATACGGACGAATTGCGCCCGATGTATGAAGGCACGCTGTTCGGACTGCTCAATCCCGCTGCCCTTTTCTGCGGCATCGTCTCCATCGCCATGATCCTGATGCATGGCGCGGCGTGGATCGTGCTGAAGACCGAAGGTGAGATTGCCGCCCGGGCGCGACGGATCGGCTTCTACGCGGCGCTTGCCAGTGTCGTGCTGTTTGCCCTCGGCGGCGCCATTCTCTCATTTGGCTGGCTCGGCGGCTATGTGCTGACCAGCACGGCAGACTGGGCAGGACCGAGTTACCCGCTTGCCAAGAGTGTCGAGGTCGCGCGGGGGGCGTGGCTCGCCAATTACATGAACGTGCCACTGCTCGCCATCGTCCCGGCTCTCGGATTTATCGGCCTTGCCGGGGCAGCTGTCGGCTTCAAGACCGGTGGTGTCGAGCGATTGACGCTACTTGCCTCGGGCACCGGTGTTGCCTTCATCATCGCAACGGTGGGCGTGACCATGTTCCCGTTCATCCTGCCGTCGACGATCATGCCCGATCACTCGCTGATGGTTTTCGACGCCTCGAGCAGCCGCAACACACTGCGCAACATGCTGATCTCCGTTATCATCTTCCTGCCACTCATCCTCGGATACACCGCCTGGGTGTTCCACGTGATGCGCGGCAAGGTGACTGAAGACGGTATCGCCAAATCCTCACACGCTTACTGAAAGGACGACACTCATGTGGTACTTTGCCTGGATATTGGGCCTTGGTCTCGCCGCGACGGTCGGCATTCTCAACGCGCTCTGGTTCGAACTGAAATCAACGCGTGCGGATGAAAGTCCGGATCCGGAAATTGCGCCCTAGCAGGAACAGAACCTTTCCCAGAAAAAGAGCCGGTCAACCGGCCCGTTCGAATGCCTCTCCCAACTCGACAAAGCGGCCGGACACTGTCTTCAGGTGTCCGGTTTTTTTCAGCTTCGCGAAGGTGCGGCTGAGCGTCTCCATACGCAGGCCGAGAAAATCGGCAATATCCTGGCGCGGCATGGACAGATAGATGCGCGTCGATAATCGGTCGTCACCGCGGCGGGCGCGACCGATCAGTTTCAGGAAACTAAGCACCCGTTCTTCTGCCGTGTTCTTGCCGAGGAGAACGATGTGGTCCTGCGCCTTGGCAAGCTCGCTGGAGCCGCGGGCGATCAGCCGGTCCTTGATGCCGGGATGCTTCTCGCTCATCTGGTCGAGGAAATTATGGGCAAAACTGCAGATGAGAGAGGGCTCCAGAGCTTCTGCCGTATAGGAACTGTCACCCCGGCTCATGCCAACGAAATCGCCGGGGAACATGAATCCGGTGATCTGGCGGCGTCCATCTTCCAGCATCCTGACAAGACGGAACGTCCCGCTGACGATGATATTGAGATGGCTGACCGGTTCGCCCTCGGTCGCGATGGCGTGGCCTTCCTTGACGGAGTGGTGGGCCATTGTCTTGGAGATGGCACGGATTTCGTCCTCGTTCATCTCCGCGCAGATCGATTGCGGGCGCACGTCGCAAAGCGAGCAGAAATTCATCGCCCCGATAGTCTTGCCACAATGTATTTCAGGTGTATCGGTCCCACGCATCGGGGCAGATTAGGCAATTCCGCAAAGGATTGCTAGAGCGGCAAATCACACGGCCGGTGACAGGCGCGCGCCGCTATTATGCACTGCAGGATCGAACACGGCCGCGATCGCCCGTGACAACAGCCGCGCGCCGGGTTCGATGGTCAGCCGGTCGCCGGACAGTTGGATGAGACCGTCCCTTTGCAGGGGCGCCAGCCGGTCCATCAGGCTTTCCATTGCTGATTGCTCCCTGCCGGCAATGTTGAAATATTCGGCAAGACAGGCCTCGTGGCGGCAAAGCAGGCCGTGGATCCAGTCGCCGATGAGGCGCTGCTCCGGCGTGCTTACGATACCTCGCGTCGTCGCCCAATGTCCCTCGTCCAGTAGCCTTGTATAGCCGTCGACCGATTTTTCATTCTGGGCATGGACGCCATTGACCGAGCTGATGGCGCTGGGGCCGAGGCCGATGACACAGCGCGCCTGGTCTTCGGTGAAGCCCTGGAAATTGCGGTTCAGGCGGCCTGCCGCGTCCGCATTGGCGATCGCAGTATGCGGCAGGGCGAAATGGTCAAATCCGATACGGCGATAGCCGGCAGAGACAAGCGTGTCCGCGCCAAGCTCTGCCAGGGCCGAACGTTCGGACCGTCCCGGCAACTCGGCATCATCGATAAGCCGCTGGTGCCTCAGCCGGTCCGGCAGATGGGCATAACCAAACAGCGAGACACGGTCCGGGGCGAGGCTCAGCGTCTTGCGCAGGGTCTCGCGCATCGTATGCTCGGTCTGTCTTGGCAGCCCGTAGAGCAGGTCGAAGCTGATATCGCCGACGCCGCTTGTCCGCATCGCGGCGACACAGTCATGCACGAGCTCATAGGACTGGATGCGGTTGATCGCAGCTTGCACGAACGGGTCGAAATCCTGCACGCCGATGCTCATGCGGGTCACGCCGATCCGGGCAAGGTTGGTAATGCTGGCAGCAGAGGAAAGCCGTGGATCGAGCTCGATCGCGATGGGGGTGCCGTCGGTCAGGCCGAAGGCGTTCTCGATTTCGTCGAGAATGCTGATCAGGTCTTCGGCGTGGAGAAAGTTCGGCGTGCCGCCACCGAAATGCAGCTGCGAGGTTCGCCCGCGCCCGGCAAGCGCCGCAGCGACCTGATGGATTTCTCTCTTCAGGGCATCGAGATAGGGCCGCGTGCGCTCATAACGGTTCTCGACGCGCATATTGCAGCCGCAATACCAGCAAAGCTGCTGGCAGAAGGGCACGTGGATATAGAGGGAGACCGGTTCATAGGGACCGATCTCGCGCAGGGCATGGCGATAGGGTGCTGGCTCCATCGGCCCGAAGAATAGCGCCGAGGGATAGCTGGTATAGCGCGGGACCGACAGGTCCAGATATTTCTGCCAGGGTTCCTTCATGCGGCGAGCATTGCCCGATGCAATGCCGGGGCGGATGACTTAAGTCAAAATTCTTGTTGGGGGAGAATTGCTGTTGGTGCCGTTCCCGCGACCATCCCGACGCAGCCTGCCGTGCTTCATTGGATGAGGCCATTCGTTGACCGGCATCCGAAGGCGTGGCATTCATCTGGAATGCGCCCTTTTTTCTTCCCCGGCCTGAGCATCCTCACGGCATTCTGGTTTCTTTGTGCCCCGGCCATGGCCCAGGAGATACGGCCCACGATTGGTGTCGATCTCGAGGCAATAGGCCAGGTCCGTGCGCTGGCGGCGAACGAGATCGAGTCCTCTTCATGGTCGATCGGTGGCGAGACACTGGATCGCGACTACGCGGTATTTGCAAACTATGCCGACCATCTTGGCCCGCTCGGGGCCAAGGGAATCCGCTTGCAGGGCGGGTGGGCGAAAACCGAGACCAGTCAGGGTGTCTATGAATGGCAGTGGCTGGATGATATTGTCGATGGTGCAAGCGCCCTGGGCGTCAAACCATGGATACAGCTCAGCTACGGCAATCCTGCCTATCCCGGCGGCGGCGATTACGGGCTCGGGGGCGGGCTTCCGACGTCACCGGATGCGCTGGCAGCCTGGGACCGGTGGGTCGAGGCGATCGTTGATCGCTATGGCGACCGTGTCGACCAGTGGGAAGTCTGGAATGAACCCGATCTCAATCACACAGATACCGCCGGCGCAGCCGATTACGCGGCCCTCTTCATCCGCACGGCCCGGATCGTGCGCCGGGTACAACCGGATGCCGGGGTCTATGCCCTCGCGCTGGCCGATGATGTTGATTATGCCCGGGCTTTTTTCGACGAAGTGGCCGCGCGCGAGCAACTTCACCTGATCGATGCCGTCACGTTTCACAGCTATCCCGACAATCCTGACTCGACTGAAATCGTGGACCAGCTGCGACGGCACATAGCCGAGGTCGGCGGCGATTTCGATGTCCGTCAGGGCGAAACCGGCGCTACGTCCGGATACCAGGACTACTTCGCGCTTCAGGGCAGGCATATGACCGAAACGATCCAGGCGAAGTGGAATTTGCGGCGGATGCTTGCCCATCATGCCAAGAGCGTTCCTTTCAATCTCTTCACGATGGCCGACCTGCATTATCAGTGGCAAAAGGTTGAGATGAACTACAAGGGCCTGCTGGCTACCAACGCCGACAAGTCGATCGCCTATCGCAAGCCCGCCTATCGCGCAGCACAGTCGGTTTTCTCGGTTTTTGATGACCGGCTCAAGCCTGTAGCCCTGCCGTCATACAAGTCGACGTCGCTGCGATCCCTCAATGTCGATGCGTACGGCCAGGACGGCAAGGCCAGCGTGATCGCATACTGGTTCTTTGACGCCCCGCCCGACGATACCACCGGCGTCACCTACGCGGATCTCCGTCTCGAAGGGGTTGCGTTCGACACGCCTGTTCTCGTCGATCTGCGCACAGGCATCGTCTACGGCGTGCCTGAACAGTCGTGGCGGCGGGAAGATGCCGCAGTCGTTTTTCACCTGCCGATGTATGACAGTCCAATGCTGCTTGCCGAGCGTGACGCCATCCCCGTTCTTGAGTAAAAAACGTCCGGGTGCATCCTTGATCGGCTACGGTTTCCGAGAGACAAAAACGAGGCGATGCCGATATCCTGTGATTACGCCGCAGTGGTTCATCCCGTCGCCCTGGTTTATCGCTGAATCCGGACTGGAGGCATTAGCATGAGCGGCAGGCTGTTTGGCGGCATCGAGGCTGGCGGCACGAAATTCGTTTGCGCGGTGGGATATGGGCCGGACGATATCCGCCATCGGGTCACCATACCGACGACGGGGCCCGAGCAGACCTTCGCCGCCTGCCGCGCCTTTTTCGATCACGCGATCGGACAGCACGGCCGGTTGGCGGGTATCGGCATTGCCGCTTTCGGGCCGGTGAATGTCGACGCCGCGTCAGAGCAGTATGGTGTCGTCGGACGGACGCCAAAGCCCGGCTGGCCGGGGGCGAACTATCTGACGGCGTTTTCCGGCTATGGCGTGCCTGTCGCGATCAGTTCCGATGTCAGCGGCGCAGCGCTCGGCGAATATCTTGCCCAATTGCCGGGAGGCGCCAGGCAGGGCGCGCGGTCGCTTGCCTATGTCACGGTCGGCACCGGCATCGGGGCCGGGCTGGTCGCGGAGGGAAGGGTCCTTCAGGGCACGTCTCACTACGAATTCGGGCATATCTATCCGCCCAGAAACGGCGCTGACGCATTTGCAGGGCAGTGCCCCTATCATGGGGCCTGCCTCGAGGGGCTCGCCAGCGGCCCGGCGATCATGGCGCGGTGGGGCCGGTCCTTGTCCGACTTGCCCCCGGACCATGAAGCCCATGAGATCGAGGCCTTCTATCTCGCTCATCTCGCATTGGTGATTACGCTGACGCATATGCCGGAAAAGATCACCTTTGGCGGCGGGGTGATGAAGACGCCAGGGCTGATCGACCGTGTTCGAATGAAGACAGCGGAGCTGCTGAATGCCTATGCCGATGGCCCTTCAGCCGGGGATATGACCGCCTATATCGTGCCGCCCGGCCTGCCGGATATTTCCGGCATTGCCGGGGCATTGGCGCTTGCCCGACAGGCAGCGGATCTCGCCTGACAAGGCGCCTACTGCAGCACCAGTTCCGCGTGAAGGGCGCCAGCGGTTTTCATCGTTTTCAGGATGTCGATCATCTCGCGCGGCGAGACGCCGAGGGCGTTGAGGCCGGAGACGAGGTCGGACAGGGTCACGTTCTGCTGGACCGTCGCGATATTGCCGGGGCCGGTCTCGAACACATCGACCGTGGTGCGCGGCACGACGATGGTTTCGCCATTGCGCGAGAACGGGTTCGGCTGGGAGACCACGGGCGTCTCGGTGATGCGGATCGACAGATTACCCTGGCTGACGGCGACGGTCGAAACGGTAACATCCGCGCCCAGAACGATCGTGCCGGAGCGCTGGTCGATGACGACCCGCGCCTTCTGCGCCGGTTGCAGGGTGATGTTCTCGATACGACTCATCAGGCGGGCCGGGTCGATGCCATCGGCAAGCGACAGCTCGACCGTGCCGGCATCCATCATCCGCGCGATGGGCGTGCCGGTCGACTGGTTGATCGCGGTTTCGACCCGCTCTGCCGTGGTGAAGTCCGGATCGCGCAGGGCAAGACGCACGCGCGGCATCTGGGCGAAAGTGAAATCTATTTCCTTCTCGACAAAGGCACCGCCCGGGATCGTGCCCGCGGTGGGCACGCCCTCGACAACGGACTGGGCATCGCCTTCGGCCTTGAAACCGGAGACGAGGACAGAGCCCTGGGCGACGGCATAGATCTGGTTATCCGCTGCATTGAGCGGCGTCATGACCAGCGTGCCGCCTGACAGGGACTTGGCATCGCCGATGGAGGAGACCGTGACATCGATGCGCGAGCCGCGGCGGGAGAAGGGCGGCAGCTCGGCAGTGACGAGCACTGCAGCGACGTTGTTGGGCCGGAAATCCTCGCCCTGAACATTGACGCCGAGCCGTTCGAGGATGTTGGCGAGAGCCTCCTCCGTATAGGGAGAGTTGCGCAGCGTGTCGCCCGTGCCGTTGAGGCCGATGACGAGGCCATAGCCGACAAGATCGTTGCCGCGCACGCCTTCCACGTCGACGAGATCCTTCAGCCGCACATCGGCGCTAGCGGGCGACAGGGCGGCGAGACACGAGCCAATTGCCAGGGCGAAGGCGGCTGCTGTTCTTTTCATCATGGTGGTGCTCATATGCTGCTTCGCCTGTTGGATATAGTTGGCTAGCGAATAAAGTTGGTCAGGTTCAGGGCCGAGAGACGGGAGGTGAGCAGATAGCTCGTCTCCAGCTGCGTCTCCAGCTGTTTCAGTTCGGTTGCGGCTTCATACTGGTCACGGCCGACAAGGGTCTGGTAAACGGCGCTGAGCACGATGCGCTCATGGCCATCATTGTCGATGCCCTTCTCGATGGCGCCCAGCGTGACGCCCAGCTTCGCTTCCATGTCGAGAATACCGGCGCGGCCGACTTCCAGGCTATCGACCCCGGCGGTGACGACGGCGCGATAATCAGCACCCGGCTGTGTCATTGGCAGCGAGCGGTTCGTGGCCAGCACGGCAAGGCCGCGGATCGTGTCCTTGATCGCCTGATCGTCCGCCTTCACTGTATAATCCACGCGGGTACCATTGCCGAGCACGAGGCTGGAGGCATTGTTCTCGCCGCCCTTGTAGATCGTGGTCTGGAACCCGCCCGCGGGATCATTGAAGTAGAAATCCAGTGCGGCATTGACCACAACCGGGTCGCTGGACGAGGTCATGATCGATTCGACGTCGGCCAGCAGGTCCTGCGCCGGCCCGAGTGGTGCCGTCTGCGCCGCATCGCCGGAAAACAGCGTGCGGTTGCCCTGGCTGACATTCAGCATCGAGAAGACGCTTTCCAGCGCTACTTCGGCTTCGGTCGCAATCGTCCGCATGCCGGTGGAGTCGCCGGAATCGACCGTCGTCAGGGCGCGCGCGCCGATATCGTCGAAGGCGTTGCGGATATTGCCGAGCGAGGTGACCATCGTCTCGACCCGGGCCGAGACGAGGCCATAGAGCCCGATGCGGCTGTCGATATCCTGCAGGCCCTTCTTGATCAGATTGGCTTCGCCGATCTTCGCGCCGGTCGCGGCGGGAATATCGGCATGCCTGCCGGTCACGGCTTCGAGGGAGGCATCGCGCATGCGCGCCCGCATCTCCGTCGTCGCCTGGTTCATGCGCGTGTAGGTCAACAGGTTCGGCACGCCCTTGATCATCTTATATCTCCATCAGGCTGCGCATCATGTCGTTGACCGCCTGGATGACGCGCGCATTGGCGGCATAGGCCTGTTCGATCAGCAGCAAAGCCTGCATTTCCTGGTCGGTATCGACGGCGCCGACCTTCAGTTCCGCCTGTGCCAGGATGTCTGCACGGGCCATGGCCGAGGCGGTTGTTGCCTCTGACCGGGTGCGGGCCTCGCCGACGGCGCCGTTCACTTCGGCGATGGACTCTGCCATCGAAAAATTTCCCGGCAGGCCGGCGGTGCCAAGCGATGCAGTCTTGGTCGTCAGCGCGTCGATCATGTTATTGAAGATCGCGCCATTCCCTGTCGGGCCTGCAGCGGCGGCATTGATGCCATCGCGCAGGCGCCAGAGCTGGCCGCCAAGAGCCGGGTCAACGGCGGCATTGATCGACAGGCGCCCGGCAAGCCCGGCCGTGTCTGCCGGGTTCAGTGCAGCGCCATCATCCGTAAACAGACCGGCATCACCGGGTGTCAGTGTCGGGTCGAGCCCGGCACTTTCGAACCGGCTGACGAGGTCGGCGGCGAGAGCATCTATCTGGGCCTGGAATTCCGGCGCGATGCGGTCGCGAATATCGAAATAGCCCGCCATCGCCCCGGACTGAACGGCCATCTGGCTCGTGCCGCCGGGTGTGATGTCGACACCGTTCACGCTGAGCCCCGAAAGCCCGGACGCGGGATAGGAATCGCTGGCCGTGATCATATGGGACCGGGTGAACTCGACCTCGTGCACTTTCTCCGACAACAGATAGACGCCTTCGCGCGTCATCAGGTGAACCTGGTCATTATCGTTGCGGATGACCTTGACGGGGATAAGTCGTGAAACCTCGTCGATCAAACTCTCGCGCTGGTCCTGCAAGGTGGCAGCGGCCTCGCTTCCGGGATCGGCGCTCATCAGGCTCTTGTTGATATTGCGGATATCGGCGAGGGCTGTGTTGACCGTCTCGACGCCGGCAGCGATCGCCTCGTCGGCGGCGACGCGCTCCTGCGTGATCATCTCGCTGAGATTGTTGAATTCTGCGCTCAGGTCATTCCCCGCCAGGAGGAGCGCATTTTGCAGCGCTGCAGACTCCGGGGTCACTGACAGGTCGGTCAGGGTTGATTCGAAATTCCGGAAGACGGAAAAAAGTCCGTAGCCTGTCTCCGGATCGCCAAGGGCCTGGCTGAACTGGATGCGGCTGTTCGCCGTGACATCAGCGCGGGTGTAGGAGGCCTCGGCAATACGCCGGTCGGCGGTCAGGACAAGGTCCTGGGCGCGGTTGACGCCAGAGGCAATCACGCCGCCATAGGCACGCTCGGCAACGGACAAATCCCGGCGTGCATAGCCGGGATTGTTCGCATTGGCCACGTTGTTCGACGCGATCGAGGCCCTCAGCGCAGTCGCTGAGAGCCCGGATGTCGCGTTCGATAAGGCACGTGAAATACTCATTGTATCGCCTGTCGATGTGGATCGATGTGATCCGTCAGCCTAGGTCAGGAACCGGTTACCGTTTCAGGTTGGTGGTTTCCTGCAGCATCTCGTCAACAGTCTGCACGATCTTGGCGTTGGTCGAGTAGGCCCGCTGGGTCTCGATCAGATCGGTCAGTTCGGCGGCGATATCGGTCGTCGATTCCATCAGGGTGAAGCCCTGCGTGGTGCCGACGGCGCCGGTACCGGAATCCCAGAAGTAGACTTCACCGGAGTCGCGGGACAGGGAGTAGGCCTGATCACCCTGTGATTTGAGTCCGTTCATGTTCGGCACATCGGCGACGGGGATCTGGTAGAGGGTACGCCGCAGGCCGCTTTCATAGACGGCTTCCAGCATGCCCTTGTCGTCGATCTCGATCGACTGCAGCTCGCTTATCGGCGAGCCGTTCTTGGTCACGCTTGTCGGCGAGAAGGCTGCATCGAGCTGGGTCAGGCCATCGCGGCTGCCGGCGGTACCGACATAGAGGCTGACCGGTCCGTGTGCGGCGTTGATGGTGATCTCGCCAGTGGCTGCGTCGTAGGCCGCGCCGGCACCACCGGTCACCGTACCGACAGTACCGCCATTGGTAAGGCCGGTGTTGAAGTCGATGGTGAAGGAGGCAACCGGGGCACCGGGATTGGCGCTGTCGTTGACGGAAACGGTCCAGGCATTGCTGGCACCGGCGCCCGGCACGGTCGGCGAGAAGCTGAGCGTCAGCGTTTCCGAGGAACCGAGGCTGTTGAAATATTCGACCGGCAGGTCGAAGGGGGACCCTGCGGCGCCGGCTTCGGTTGCTGAGGACGGCAGGTTGACGCCGAGATTGATGTTGGTCGTCGGTGAGGCGACGAACTGGTTGGCGGCGACGTTTACCGGCTGCAGCCCGACGGCGGAGTTACGGCTGACGGACGGGATGTTGCCGCTGGCGTCTGCCGGCCAGCCCATCAGGTAGAGGCCGCTCAGCGTCGACATGAAGCCCTGGTCGTTCGGGGTGAAGGAGCCGGTCGGCGTCAGCATCAGCGTGCGGGCCGAGGCCGAGGCGGTGACGCCATTGCTGTCGGTCACCGGCAGCATGCCGCGGCCGTCGACGGCGATGTCGGTGGAGTTGCCCGTGTTGATCAGGGCGCCTTCCGCGTCGACATTCTTGTAGGACCGCGAACTGACACCACCGGCGCTGTAGCCGGTCTGGCCCTGGTTGAGGACCATGGCTGAGAAATCGACCTCGCTCTGCTTGTAGCCGATCGTTGCGGAGTTGGCGATGTTGTCTGAGATGGAGGCAAGGCGCGAGGCATTGGCCGCAAGGCCCATTACCCCCGCATTGAGGGAAGAAGATATACTCATAGCAAAATCCTATCGCTGTATGGTGCGTTAAGAATTGTGCACTGTGGTTAACAAAGGGCTAACGGACTGATTTCAATCGGTTGATATCGCTTGCATGGCCGGCGCATTGATCTGTCTACTGCAGGATCGTGATGGAAATCCGGCGGTTTTGCGCGGCGTAGATATCCTCGGCGATCAGGGGATCGGTCGCGGCCTTGCCCGACACCTCGGTGATCTGTTCTGCCGGGAAACCGGCATCGATCAACAGGCGGCGCGAGACATTGGCGCGGTCCGTCGACAGCTCCCAGTTCGAATAGCCGGTGCCCGAGCGATAGGGCTTGGCGTCGGTGTGGCCGACCAGCTTGATGTCGTTACCGATCTTTCCGAAGGAGCCGGCGACCAGCACCAGCAAGTCTTCCAGAAGCGGCGATGCCATGGCGTTACCGCTGGCAAACAGCGGCGCTCCATCGGATTCGACGAGCTCGATCACGAGACCTTCAGCCGTCATTTTCATCATGATGTGGTCGGAGATCTGCGCAGCCTCGCCGGCAAGTTTCTGCTTCAGGCTTTCGACGCTGTTGGCCGTCATCCCGTCAATTTCGGTTTTGACGGCTTCGTCAGTGTCCGTGGCGGAATATGCCAGCCCCAGATCGGCGACGTCGACCTTGCTGTTCCCGTCGAAATACTTGATATCCATGGAGCCGACGCCGTCCTTTGCCATTTCCTTGTCGCTGAAGACGGAGGAGCCGTTGAGCGCGTCCGCGCCGCCGCCGGAGATCCGGCTGATCGGGATCGACGGGTTGAAATAGTCTGCGATCCCCTTGCGCTGGTCCTCGGTCGTGGCGTTGAGAAGCCACATCAGCAGGAAGAACGCCATCATCGCGGTGACGAAGTCGGCATAGGCGACCTTCCACGCGCCACCATGGTGGGCGGCAGCGATCACCTTCTTCTTTCGCTTGATGATTGGCTGAACTTGGTTTGACAACACCCCGGTACCCATACGCAACTGAATGACAGGGTGAACACTACCCTATTGGCGTAAATACTCGTTTACACGGATAGTCGGCATTTCCGGGTTCCCGTTAACCATTCCTAAACCGGTCGATCACGACAATCGCACCTTCAGAAGTCACGCAAATCAGAGCAAGCCGGAGTCATGGGTTCCATCCTGCGCCAGAAACTGACGGCACGGCCGGCTGTCACAGACGAGACCAAGGGGTTGCAGCCCCTGTGGGATGGTTTTGCGCGCCTGGTCTGCCGCCGCCTCGAGGAAGAGGAAATCGGCGCGGTCATGGTGAAGTCGATTTCCTCCAGACGCGTGACGTATGAGGAATATCGCGCGGCCAATGAGGGGGCTCAGGCAGTCTTCCTGATGGCGTCAAAACAGGTGCCGGCCGCCTGTATCGGCCATGCGTCGCGGGCGCTTTGCGCCATCATCCTCGGCCGCAAGACCGGCGATGACAGCCTCGCCGGCGACGAAGCGCAAACCCATGAGCCGGGTATGCTGGACGTGCTGCTCCTGCAACCGGTCATGACCGCGCTGTTCGATGGCTTCAGGCAGTCCTGCGATGGCCTTGAGAAGGCGAGCCCCTTCACCGGCGCGTCCTACCGCAATGGCACGACCAAGCTTTCCGGCATTTCCATCGACGATGAGAAATCGCCGCTGCTGGCGCTGACCTTCGATCTGACTATCGGCCTCGACAAGACCGCGCCGCTGACATTCCTGATGCCGTTCCAGCCGATCGAGAAGCTCTCGACACTGCTCGCCAACGCGCCCTCGAAATCCGTCGATGATCCGGAAGATCCGTGGCCGCCGCATATGCTGAGCGCTGCCATGTCTGCGCGCGTCCAGCTTCGCGCCGTGCTGGAGCGCTGCCCGATGACCGTTGCCGAATGCGCGCGCCTGGAAGTCGGCCAGGTCATTCCGCTGCCGGGTGTCAGCCTGAACGAGCTCTGCCTCACGGCCTGGGGCGGCCACGGGCACCTGCCGGTCGCGACCGCGGCGCTGGGCGTCATGAAACAGTTCAAGGCGGTGAAGCTGATGAGCGATCCGTCGGAAGAGTTCTTTGCCGATTTCGCCGACGCGTCGTGACATGCTGGCGGGGGGAATCAACATCAGTGTGGCCGGTAAGGGACAGGTAAGGTTCCTTAAGACAATCCGGATATCGTTAAGAAGTGTTTACACTTTGTAAACCATCAAAAGGTTAATGCTGTCCTATGAACGCGCTGCTGGGTCTTTTTATCACTGTGGTCATGGTGTTCGGCGGGTATATGCTCGCCGGCGGCAAGCTTGGTATTATCCTGCATTCTCTGCCTTACGAGATGATGATGATCGGCGGGGCGGCGATGGGGGCGTTTATCGCCGGCAATTCCTTTTCCACGATCAAGCATGTCGGCAGCGATATAATGGCCGTGTTCAAAGGGCCGAAGTGGAAGAAGAACGATTACCGCGACCTGCTTTGCCTGATGCACGATCTTGTCAACGTGCTGCGCCAGAGTCCGGTCGATGTCGAGGCCCATATCGAGGCGCCGCAGGAATCCGCGATCTTCCGGAAATACCCCAAGATTCAGAAGGATCATTACGTCGTTGAGCTGATCTGCGACACGATCCGCTCGATGATCATGAATTTCGACAATGTCTACCAGGTCGAGGAGCTGCTGGAAAAGCAGCTCGAGACCATGGAAGAGGAGGCGCTGCACGGCGCCCACGCGCTCCAGAACATGGCCGATGCATTGCCGGCACTTGGCATCGTCGCCGCCGTTCTCGGCGTCATCAAGACCATGGCCTCCATCGACAAGCCGCCTGAAGTGCTCGGTCAGATGATCGGCGGTGCCCTCGTCGGTACCTTCCTCGGCGTGTTTCTGGCCTATGGCATCGTTGGTCCGTTTGCGGCCTATGTGAAACATGTGCGCGAGGAAGAGCACAGCTTCTATTCGCTGATTCGCGAAGTGCTGGTCGCCTCGCTGCACCAGCACCCGGCCAATATCTGTATTGAGGTTGCCCGCCGAAACGCTCCAAAAAGGGTACGTCCCAGCTTTGTCGAGATCGACGAGGCCCTCAAAGAGTCCAAGAAGGCGGCTGCATGACGCGGATTTTCGCATCGCTACTGTTTTCGACTGCCCTCAGCCTCGGCCCGACCGCCGGGGCTCTGGCGCAGGAAGCGGATGACAGCGAGGCCGGCAGCAGCCTGTCGCGTACCGAAGATGCGCTCGAGCGTATCCTGCAGGACGCGCTCGAAGAGGGCTATGTATCCCTGCGTGAGGACGAGCAATCTGCAGGGCCGGAACAGTCCGGTCAGCAGCCTGCGGCCGCGAACTCCCCCGCCGCCATCATTTCCGCCACGGACGAAGACGGCTATGCGGATATCGGCGCAATCCTGCAGGAGACCGGCTATACGACCAACGACGAGGTGCCGGCCGAGCTGATCAGCGCCACCTGCCAGGATAATGATCTCTTTGCCTTCCGCGAGCGGGTCTATTCCTGGGAGGAAGCCTCGCGCATGCAGATCGCGATCGCCGGTTCCGCAGCGGCGCCGGACGCGGAATCCTCCATCAGGCTGGCAAAACACTATCTCGCCCTCGGTTTTGCCGAAGAGGCGATGTCGCTTGTCAGGCCTTTCGCCACGGATGAGCGGGCACGGACAGTTCTTTACATGGGCGAAACGGTTGCCGGGCGCATCAGCGATGGCAACGTCCTGAAATCGGTCGATGCGGCCTGTTCCGGTCCGGCCCGGCTGTGGCGCGCCGTCGCCCTCGTCGAATTCCAGCCTTCGACGGCGGTTTTCCTGGCCGCGTCTGTCGCCAATGAGCTGAAACAATTGCCGCCGCATCTGCGTGTCGATTTTGCCACCCGCCTCGGCATTACCGCCGCAGAGAACGGCCAGTGGATCCTCGCCGAAAAGCTGTATGATATCGCCACCGAGGAAACCCTGCCAGGGACGACGCAGGTGATTTATCTCCGCGCGCTGATCAATGCCCATAACGGCGTCGATGTGGATGTCGCGCTGAACACGGTAGAGCGGTTCGCCCAGCAGGAGGGCCCGCTTCAGGCGCAGGCGATCCTGATGCTGAGCGACCTGCAACCGCAGCAGGAAGGCGAGCATTATCCGGGGTATTACCGCGACCTCGAGAATGTCGCCGTGCGGTCCAACGGTGCCCCTCAGAGCTTCCCTGAAGCGTTCATGGAAGTGCGCCTCGCTGCTGAAACCGGCAAGTATTCGCGTGCGGTGGAAATCGCCGCGCAATATCAGTATCCGACCATCGCCGACCGCGACACAATGAAGACGACGCTTGCAGGACTGTTCGAGACGGCGCTGTCGCGCACCAGTGCGACGACACGGTTTGCCGCGCTCAACGGTTACATTGCCCATCGGCCCTTTTTCGACGGGATCGACAGGGAGGCGGTGCTGACGATTGGGGCAGCCCGGGCGGCCCTCGATCTCGGCTTGCCGGAACAGGCGATCTCCCTGATGCAGCAATTGCCTTTCGAGACGCTGGGCGACGAGGAGCGCAAATTGCTGGCACGGGCCTATGTTGCCGATCGTCGCTATGACGAGGCGCTGTCACTGACGCGCAACAGCGAAGACCCCGTGATGATGGCGGTTGCTGCAACGGCGCTGCACCGGCTTGGCCGGGAACGGGAAGCCCTCGACGTATTGCGGCGGGGTCCGGGTACAATGCGCAATCTTGAAGGACAGGCCCGCATTGCCTGGGCGTCCGGCCAGTGGGCGCAGGCGCGCGATGCCTATGCCGCGATGCTGGTGGAGGATGCGAACAGCCAGACGCAAGCGCGTCACGCACTTGCCAGCTACATGTCGGGTCAGAGCGGTGCACTCGCCCAATTGCCGACCCAGGCAAGCCTGCAGGCGCTGGAGAAGCTGCTTGCAACGCACCCGGAAGATATATTGATTTTGAGGGAGGTGCTGACCAATGGATAGCGCAGCCTATATGACCGTATCGCGGCAATCGTCCCTGCTGCGGGAGATGTCGTCGATCGCCAATAACATCGCCAATGTCAACACGACCGGCTACAAGAAAAGCGGGTTCCTGTTCTCCGAGGCCGTCGATCGGCTGTCGGCCGCCGACAAAGAAGGCAGTATCGACAACGACCTGTCCGAAGGCAGTGTCGGCACGCAGTTCTATTCCAATGAGCAGGGCTTTCTCGACCAGACAGGCGGCGTTCTCGATCTGGCCATTGACGGCGACGGATACTTCGTCGTCGAGGGGCTGAACGGCGAGCGCCTTACAAGAGCCGGCGTGTTCATGCTCAACAACCAGCGCATGATCGTCAATCCGGAAGGCATGCCGCTCTTGAGCGCAGAGGGTGAGCCATTCGAGATTCCGATCGATGTCACTGACATCGTCATCGCACAGGATGGAACCATCAGTACCGACGGTAACCCGGTCGGGCGCATTGTCGTGGTCGATACACCGCCCGGCATGATCGCACGGGAGGGGTCGAATTTGTGGCGTCCTCTCGACGGGTTCGACCCGGTCGAGAGTGAAGTGCGTATCATGCAGGGCTATCTCGAAGCGTCGAACGTACAGCCGATCATGGAAATATCGCGCCTGATCGAGGTGCAGCGCAATTACGAAATGAACCAGAAAATTCTCGACCAGGAAGACCAGCGCGTCAGCGACGTCGCAAGGACGATGAGACAGGGCTAAGGGTCACGCCAGCAGGCAGCGAGGATAGCGTCTGCGGTCAAAGGGCATACGGACCATCAGGTCCGGCAGTAGATTAAGGGTACAGGACGTACCGGCAGTAGAGGCAGGAGGCCTTCATGAACTCACTGAAGATTGCCGCAACCGGAATGGCTGCGCAGCAAATGCGCGTCGAGGTCATTTCCAACAATATCGCGAATATGAGCACGACGGCCTATGCGCCGCGCTCGGCGCAATTCGCGGATCTGCATTACCAGCAATTGCTGCCGCCGGGTGCCGTCTCGTCGGAAACCGGTACGACCGTGCCTGCGGGGATCCAGCTCGGCATGGGTGTGCGCCCGTCCGTCGTCTCCATGGAAATGGTCCAGGGCGTCCTGGAAAACACCGGTGGCGACCTCGACCTCGCCATCGAAGGGCGGGGCTTTTTCGAGGTCGAGCTGCCCAGCGGCGAAAGCGGCTTTACCCGCGATGGAAAGTTCAACCGGTCGGCCGACGGTCTTGTCGTGACCGCCGATGGTTATCCGCTGGCTGACAATATCGTCATTCCCAACGACGCGCGGGAAATCACGATCAGCGCCGACGGCACGGTGACAGCGTTTTTCGATGACGCCCCTGCCGGCCAGCAGATCGGCCAGATCACGATGACGGTCTTTGCCAACGAAAAGGGTCTCGAGGCGATGGGGTCAAACCTCTATCGCGAGACGGCCGCCTCCGGCGCGCCGATCACCGCCGCCGCCGGCACCCAGGGCATCGGCGTCATGCGCCAGGGATATCTGGAAGAATCAGGCGTCGATGTCGTAGCCGAGATTTCGGAGCTGATCGAAGCGCAGCGCGGTTACGAACTGAATTCGAAAGTCATCTCCGCCGCCGACGAGATGCTGGCCGCCGCGACACGGGTGCGCTGATGATAAAGCTGACCGCCATCATCGTGACGTTTGCCGCCGCTCTCGCGCCAGCCGCCGCCGCCGATGTCATGGCGGTCACGACGCTGGAGCGCGGACGTATCCTGACCAATGCCGATATCGATATCTATCCGGCGGCGAACGAGGACCCCTATACCGTCCGCGACGCCTATATCGGCAAGCAGCTGAAACGGACTGTCTATGCCGGCAGCGAGATCACGCACATGCACCTGCAGGAGCCGATCCTCGTCCAGCGCAACGCCATGGTCACCATGACCTATCAGTTCGGCACACTGACCATCGTCACGGCGGGTAGGGCGCTCGGTGCCGGATCGACCGGCGAGCTGGTCGACGTGATGAACCTTGAATCCCGCAAGACGGTCCGGGCTCTCGTGACAGGGCCTGACCGAGTGACAGTACCATGATGAAAAGAAACCTCCTTGGCCTTGCCGTTCTTTCGCTCGCTGCCGCGGCCTGCGCGTCCGGCTCGCCGGCCTATTATCCGGCGCAGGCGCCACTGACGGCACCGGGCTCGTCCTATTCGCCATTGCCGGCATCCTATGCCGAGCCGCCAAGGGATGGTGCCTCGGCGACCTCCCTGTGGAGCAGCGGCCCGACTTCCCTGTTCGGGGACCGGCGCGCGTCCAAACTTGGCGACATCGTCACCGTGGTGATCGAACTCGACGAGGAAGCGGAATTCCAGAATTCGATGAGTGCAGGCCGCGCCAATGAAGAAAATTTCTCCGTAGACGCCCTTTTTGGCTTCCCGGAATGGGCGAACGGCGTGCTGCCGGGCGGCGCGACACTCAGCCCCGGGGTCGATCTCAGCCGTGAGCGGACTGCCTCTGGCAACGGGGCGATCAGCCGGCAGGAAAAACTCACCCTGCGCCTTGCCGCCCAGGTCATCCAGGTCCTGCCGAATGACTATCTCTATGTCGTCGGCACGCAGGAGATCCGGGTCAATCACGAGACGCGCCAGCTGCAGGTGACAGGCCTGATCAGACCGGAAGACATCACCAGGCTCAATACCATCACCTATGACAAGATCGCCGAAGCCCGGATCGCCTATGGCGGTGTCGGCCAGCTCAACGATGCAGTCTCGCGCAGCAATGGATCGAGAATCCTGAACAAGGTCATTCCGTTCTAGGAGGGGTATCCATGATCAAGAATCTCGTTGGCGGCTTCATCATGGTCATTTTCGTGATCGGCGGGGCGATCGCCGCCGATGCGCTGAAGCCCGGTGACAAGCGCTTCTTCGGCAATGCCGCGCCGGCTGCAACAGCCGCAGCGCCGGGGGAAAATGCGGGACCGGCGGGCGCGGAAAACGCCGGGGCGCAAGAGAAATCGTCAAAGAAAGATGCGCATGGCGGCAATCCGGCGAATACCGGCTCGACGGCCTATTACAAATTCTCCCGCCAGTTCATCGTGCCGGTCGTCAGCGATAGCAATGTCCAGTCCCTGGTCATTCTCGACCTCAATCTGGAGATCGATCCGAACCTGGGCGAGAGCCTTTATGCGATGGACCCGAAGCTGCGCGACGTCATCATGACGGAGCTTATCGCGCTGTCAAACGAGGGCCGGTTTGCCCGACGGATGACGGATCCGTCCAACTATGCCGAAATTCGCATGCGGCTGCTGACTGCCGTGCAGACGGTGCAGGCAAAAGGTGTCCGCGACGTCCTCATTCTGGATCTTGCCAGACAGGATCAGTAACAAGGCTGGACCAGGACAAAGATCCTACTGGGCACAGGCAGGTCAGGACGGGCAGTACCGCGTCCTGCCGGGCGATCATTCCCCCGCGACGCGGGTTACCTTGGTGGCGCTCTGGGTCATGTTGTTCTCGAACCCCAGCATGATCTCGCCATTTTCTATCGAGGCTTGCGTCACCTTTGAGATGATCTTCGGCTCCATCATGCCGAGCGGCTGACCGCCCTGATAGAGTTCGATCACCATCTGATACAGACCATGCTCGGCGTCGGCGTTCTTTGATGTCTTGCCGTCCCAGCTCCACGGCGATTGCGCCGGGTCGAGGGACTGGGTGTCGACCACTTCGCCGGCTGTATCGCGCAGCACCATCAGCGCCTGATCGGCCTCGGCCGGTATATCGGCGGTGAAGCTGACCGCGCCGCCCTGATAGGGCAGCCAGGATGTGGTCACGGCGGCATCCTGGCCGACCCAGTCACCGGCGGTACTGGTGAAGAGCTCGGCGATCATCAGCGAGATACTCTCGAGATGATCATTCGTCCGCACCTGCTGCTCGAGAGAGGAGAATGTCGCCAGCTGTTCGACGAATTGCGTCGAATCCAGAGGTGCCAGCGGATCCTGGTTGCGGATCTGCGCCGTCAGCAGCGTCAGGAACGTGTCGAAATCCTCGGAGATCGGATTGGAACTCTGATTTGCAGCCCCGGCGCTTGTCTGCGCCGAAGTCGAGGTGATGCCTGTAACATCCATGCCAGTCTCCTTCCTAGAGCCTGATATCTATCGTATCCGCAGACCATGCCGGTCTGTATCCCTTCGGCGCTTTCTGCGCCTGTGTTTCACTGTCTCTGGCCGATGCGTATTGCCCGCCTGCATGAGAGGGACGCTCGGCCTGTTGCTGGCCTGCCTGCTGCTGTGCGGCCTCGCGCCCGCCGCTGCCCATGCTCAGATTGATATCGGTAAAGCCGGCAGAAGCCAGATCCCGCATCAGAATATCGAGGCTGCGGCGCATCAGGCTGGCGGTTTCCGGCTGGTCCGCATGCAGAATGGCCGTGACCCGGTGATCGCCATCAAACCGGAAATCAATGCTGACACGACCGAGCTCTGGCGGGTCCAGACGCAGTTCCATCCTGCCCGATCCCTTGTGTGATGCTTCGATGGCGGTGGCAAGCTGCTGTAATGCCTGGCTCTGGATCGCCGGGTCAGCGATCATCCGTGTGACCCCGCTTGCGGGGGCGGTCGCGGATGCTGAGCTCCCGGGCGTCAACAAGGCCTGTTGTGCTTCCGCCTGGCCGGGAATTGATTGCTGTACGGTCTTTATCGGTCCTTCGGAAAAGTCAATCGCCGTGAAAGCCGTGTCAGTCTGCGGTGCGGCAGGTCCGCCCGCGGGGTGGGCCGGCGGGACAGGCGCAGGATTCCCGGGCGTCGCCTGCGCGGCGGCCGGCGCTGCCGGTGTTTGTGTCGCCGGTGCCGCTACCATGCCTTCCTGAGCTGGCTGATGCGCCGTACCCTGAATGGTTTGCGGCTGCGCCTGTGCCGTGCGGACGTCAGCTGCGATCGGCGGTGTGCGCACAGCCGGGTCGAGGGTCTGCGCGGCTGGTGCCGGCGCGGGGTCGACAGGCGCTGTCGCGACGGCGGCATTGGCCGACGGCGTGAGTACCGCACTGGCGACCGGTACGGAGAGACCCGTCTCGATGGCGAGACCTGCTGGGACTGCCGGCATCGCCTGAGCTGCGTTCGCCGGGACGGCCGCGCGGGTGACGACTGTGATCGCGAACGGAATATTTGGCAGTTTTGGCGCGTGCGATTGCGGCTTGGCCGAGTGCGGCGCGACCTGCTCGGTTATTGTGTCCTGTGGGGCAACAGGAGAGGCCGGATTCGTCTGTGTCGGAACGGCTACCTGCTCGCCGGCCTGGCGTGCCGCCAAGGTCTGTCCGGCGGTTTCGGTCAGGCTTATTGCTGCTGCCGTGCTGGCCGCTTGCGGCACAACCGCGTCGGCGCTTGCGCGCAACTCTCCGGGAGCCGCAGACTGTTGCAATACGGACAGTGCCGGTCTTTCCGCTGCCGGGCCCGCTGCCGGCGGGACGTTCGGTGCAGGGGAATTTCCGGGCCGGGAGGTATTGCCGAGGGCGCTGCTTTCCGGGGGCATGGGCGTTTCGGGCAGCGCTGCCATTGCCTGGGGCGCCGTGGCGCCACCTGCCGGCGCGGGTCGCGCCGGGATGCTGTTTATGTCGCGCGCCTTGCCTTCTGTCCATCCTGCGACGGACGCAAAGGGCGTCGGCTCATCGGCACGGTCACTCCGGCGCAGGTTGTCAGGCGCGCCTGTCACACCAGTGGCCCATGTGTCTCGTGTGATCTCGGTGGCAGCCGCACCCTCGGTGGCAACGGTGACCCCGGCCGTTGCCTTTGGCGCGATCTCGTCCGGCGTCGCTTCATGTCTTGCAGGGGTCTGCCTATCCAGAACAGGCGGCGTCGTGTCTGCGGCCGTCTCGTCAGCGGCTGCAGGTACTTGCCCGGAGTCGGATTGATTTGCAGGGCCGCTCGTCACGCGCAATTGTCCTGGTTCCCGCTCCACCGCGTTCGTCATCTCTCGCTCGCGCCTCTGTTCGTTCCCAGCAGGAGCCGGCGCCGTGGCAGCGGGCAGCTCGACAACCGCATAGCCCTGATCGTTCAGGCTATTGGCCTTACGGGGTTCTACACCATACTCCGTGACCGGGGATATCTCTTCAGGGGCGGCGGACAGGTCGTGCGCGAACCGGCTGGGGGAATACGCGGCAGCGGCAGGCACCACAGGGGCAGGGGCGGCAGTGGCAGGGGCTTCAGTGGCAGGGGCTGGCGGGGCAGGGGCGTCAAAGGTTAACGGATCTGCGGAAATTTCTACCCGGGAAACGGCATCGAAGGCGCTGGCGAAGGCGCGGCTTTCCTGTTGAAGTTGGAGCGAGATGCCATCTCCCGCGCGCGGGCCAAGCCCATTCGCGACGGGTGCTGCGGATGCCTGCAGCAGGTCTTCCCCAGAGAACAACAGGTCAGACAGAAATTGCATCGACTACCTTTCAAACTCTGCGAACCTTGTTAACCTTCAAATGGTTTACCAATCCTTTACGAACGCCTGTTTAGGGTTTGGTAACAGAGGTAAACAGACGGTTCTCAGCGCATGGCCGACGCAGTATCGCTCAACGCCCATTCAACGACCGCCGTGACAGGACCGGGCACCGGCGTCCGTGCCCCGGAACCAGCTGCGGACGAGGAGGCGCGTCTACGCGATGCGGCAAAGCGTTTCGAGCAGAGCTTCATTGCCCAGATGCTGGTCTATAGCGGTCTGGCAGACTCGCTGACGAGCGGCGATGGCAAGGGCGCCGAAGCGTTCACGACTTTTTATATAGACCAGCTCGCCGAGCGCCTCGCCGACCAGGGCGGTTTCGGCCTGGCGGATACGATCTACAAGCGGCTGGCGGTTTATCAGGACCGGAACGATGCACCGCCCGAAATTGACAAGGGTCTCTGACATGCCGGACGTCGTTGCCATCAAACAATCCCTGTCTGACCTGAATGGCCTGCTCGAGCAGGAAAACATCATGCTCCTGTCAGGCGACTATGCCGGGTTGAGAGAGATTGCCGATCGCAAGACCGCGCTCGTGCGGGAGGTGGAAACCTTTCTGGCGCAGTCCGGGCCCGATGGCTTCGATGAGACCCTGAGGCGGGGACTTTCTGTCCTTCAGAAACTCACCGTGCACAATGGCGTGCTGCTGAAAGCCGCCTACAATGGATCGAGGGCGGCACAGGCTCGCCTTGTTCAGATCGCCGGCGAGCGGTCGAATGTCGGCGCCTATTCACCGACCGGCAAAAGCATCGTTTCAACCGAGGCGATTATCTCCCGTCAGAAAACAGTCTAGCCGATTAACTAAAATTTATCGTTTGATTGTCTAAAGTCCGATCATACAGCCCGGATTGGCTGTGCCGGTGTACCCCGGAAACGTCAGGAAGACGTAGGTTACTGACCACACATTCATGTCAGTTCGAAATGGCTGTCCCCTTTGGGCAGGCATACGCAAATAAGCGCGTTTCAAACGCGCGCATTGAGGGATCAAACCTATGTCCAGCATCAATTTCAACCAGAGTGCGCTCGTCGCCCTCGACACCCTTAAGGGGATCAACAAGAATCTCGGCACCATCCAGTCGCAAATCTCGACCGGTAAAGCCGTTGGTTCGGCCAAGGATAACGCCGCCATCTGGGCGATCTCCAAAGTCATGGAATCCGACGTCGGCGGGTTCTCCAAGATCAGCGAATCCCTGAACCTCGGCTCTTCCACGGTCGCCGTCGCCCGCGCCGGTGCCGAACAGATCGAAGGCCTTCTGCAAGACATGAAGGGCCTTGTCATTTCCTCGCAGGAAGAAGGTCAGGACCAGGACAAGATCCAGACGGATATCGACCGCCTGAACGACCAGATCGGCTCGATCATCGACGCTGCCCAGTTCAACGGCGTCAACCTGCTCAAAGGCCAGGACACGCTGTCCGTTCTGTCCTCGCTTGACCGTTCGTCCACCGGCGTTGCCACCTCGACGATCTCTGTCAGCCGCCAGGACCTGAAAGCCACGCAATCCGTCGATACCGCCGGCACCTATGCTGCCGGTACCGGTGGCTCGGCTGCAACGCTGAACGCAACCCAGACTGCCAGCATCACGGTCGGCACGCCGACTGCCGGTGTTGCCTACTCTATTGGCCTGACGGGTACGGACGCTGATGCCTCTGCCTTCACGCCGGCCGATTACACAACCGCCGGAACGGCGACCGGTGCTGCCAGCATTGCCTATGTCGCCCGCGACGGTGATACAGCTGCTGACGTTGCTGCCGGCCTTGCTGCTGCCTTTGCAGCTTACGCCGCAGACAACTCGCTCGACACGTCTGTCCTGAACGTCACCGCCGATGGCGCCGACCTCGACTTCACGTCGGGTGCTACCGATGGTACCGACACGATCGCCGTTCGTCTCGACACGGTAACGTCTGACGACAACGTCGCTGCCGGTGTCCTGACTAATGTTGCCGCAATCGACGTCACCACGACCGAAGGGGCGGCTGCCGCTCTCGCAACGATCGAAACCGCCATTCAGGGTACCGTCAATGCGGGTGCTGAATTCGGTTCCGCCGAGAAGCGTATCGACAACCAGATGGAATTCGTTGGCAAGCTGATGGATGCCATGAAAGCCGGTATCTCGGCTCTGACCGATACCAACATGGAAGAGGCCTCGGCCCGTCTTCAGTCGCTTCAGGTCCAGCAACAGCTGGGCGTGCAGGCGCTGTCGATCGCCAACGGCTCCTCGCAGACCATCCTGTCGCTCTTCCGCGGCTAATCCAATAGTGGCGGCCCCGAAAGGGGCCGCCAGTTCTTTCGAAATCTATCTGAATTAAGGAATTTGTATCATGTCCAGTATCAACTTCAATCAAAGCTCGCTCGTCGCTCTCGATACCCTGAAAGGAATCAACAAGAGCCTCGGTAATATTCAATCGCAAATCTCCACCGGCAAGTCCGTTGGTTCCGCCAAGGACAACGCCGCAATCTGGGCGATCTCCAAGGTCATGGAATCCGACGTCGGCGGTTTCGCCAAGATCAATGAATCCCTGAATCTCGGCTCTTCCTCTGTTGCTGTCGCCCGCGCTGGCGCTGAGCAGATCGAAGGCCTTCTCGAGGACATGAAGGGGCTGATCATTTCTTCCCAGGAAGAAGGCCAGGACCAGGACAAGATCCAGACCGATATCGACCGCCTGAACGAGCAGATGACTTCCATCGTCAACGCTGCCCAGTTCAATGGCGTCAACCTGCTCAAAGGCGGCAACGAAGGTCTGTCCGTCCTGTCATCGCTTGACCGGTCATCGACGGGCGTATCCACCTCGACGATCTCGATCACGCGTCAGGACTTCACCACCAATGCCCAGTCCGTCGACACAGCCGGCACCTATGCTGCCGGTACAGGTACGGACACGGCAACACTCGATGCCACCCAGTCCCGTACGCTGACCGTCGGCTCGCCGACCGCAGGCGTTGCCTATTCGATCGGCCTGACAGGCACGGACGCTGACTCGTCGGCCTTCGTCCCGGCCGATTACACGACTGCCGGTTCGGCCACAGGCGCCGCCAATATCGCCTATGTCGCAAAAGATGGCGACACCGCCTCTGACGTTGCCGCAGGCCTGGCCGCTGCCTATGCGACCTATGCTGCCGACAACGCGCTCGACACGGACGTGCTGAACGTCTCCGCCAGCGGCGCCGACCTGACCTTCACCTCCGGGTCGACCGATGGTACGGACACGATCGCCGTCCGTCTCGACACGGTGACATCTGACGATAACGTCGCCAAGGGCGCTCTGAGCGATGTCAATGCCATCGACGTCACAACGGCCGAAGGTGCCGCTGCGGCGCTCGACACGATCGAGACCGCCATCCAGGCAAGTGTCAATGCCGCCGCCGAATTCGGTTCCGCCGAGAAGCGCATCGACAACCAGATGGAATTCGTTGGCAAGCTGATGGACTCCATGAAGGCCGGCATCTCGGCCCTGACCGATACCAATATGGAAGAGGCCTCGGCCCGTCTCCAGTCGCTTCAGGTCCAGCAGCAGCTGGGCGTGCAGGCGCTGTCGATCGCCAATGGTTCTTCGCAGACGATCCTGTCGCTCTTCCGCGGCTAGGGACTAACCGAAAGGCGGACCTTCCGGGTCCGCCTTTTTTCGGCGCCGTTGCTTATGGTTAATCAACCGTAACGGCCGGCTGAGGAACAGCTTCCGCCGATCCTTCGACAAAAGAAGAATCAAAACAGACGGGAGACCTGTCATGTCCAGCATCAACTTCAACCAAAGTGCGCTTGTCGCGCTCGATACCCTGAAGGGTATCAACAAGAATCTCGGTACCATACAGGCTCAGATCTCGACGGGGAAATCTGTCGGTTCAGCCAAGGACAACGCCGCAATCTGGGCGATCTCCAAGGTCATGGAATCGGATGTGGGCGGTTTCTCAAAGATCAGTGAATCCCTGAACCTCGGTTCCGCGACCATCGCCGTTGCCCGCGCCGGTGCCGAACAGATCGAGGGCCTGCTCGAGGACATGAAGGGGCTGATCATTTCTTCCCAGGAAGAAGGCCAGGACCAGGACAAGATCCAGACCGATATCGACCGTTTGAAGGACCAGATTACCTCGGTAACCAACGCGGCGCAGTTCAATGGTGTCAACTTGTTGAAAGACGGGGCTGCGATGAATGTGCTGTCCTCTCTCGACAGAAGCTCGACGGGTGTCGGTACATCCAATATCTCGGTCAATCGCCAGGACCTCAGTACCGCTACGCAATATGTCGATACCAGCGGCACATTCGCCTTTGGTGACACCGTTCTTTACCTCGATGCGACGCAGACGCGCACACTGACGCTCGACGATCCGGTCGCAGGCGTTGCCTATTCGCTCGGGTTCCACGGGATCGATATCGACAATTCCTCGTTTACGGAGGCAACCTATCAGAGTGGCAGCAGCGCCGCTGCCTCAGAACCGCTTTCCTATGTCGCAAAGAGCACCGATACGAAGGCTGATATTGCTGCTGCCCTCGCGGCTGCCTATGCCCAGTATGCAGTGGACAACGGTCTCGACACCAATGTGCTGAACTTCACCGCATCGGGCGATGACATCATCGCGACATCGACGGTCACGGACGGGACCGACACGATCGACGTGCATATCGATACGATCGTCAGCGACAACAACGTCGCGGGGGGGACCCTTGCCGATGTCGATGCGATTGATGTGACCACTGTTTCCGGTGCGACCGCCGCTCTTGCCACGATCGAAACTGCCATCCAGGCAACGGTAAATGCTGCGGCCGAGTTCGGCTCTGCCGAAAAGCGCATCGATAACCAGATCGAGTTTGTCGGCAAGCTGATGGACTCCATGAAGGCCGGCATCTCGGCCCTGACCGATACCAATATGGAAGAGGCCTCGGCCCGTCTCCAGTCGCTTCAGGTCCAGCAGCAGCTGGGCGTGCAGGCGCTGTCGATCGCCAATGGTTCTTCGCAGACGATCCTGTCGCTCTTCCGCGGCTAGACCCCTTAAGGGCCGGGCGATTTCAGCCCGTCCCTGAGCCCGGTTCCGCCGGGTAAAACATGAGCGCAGGCAGGCCGCGAGCCCTGCCAGGCCTTCCGGTCCGTTAAGAATTCTTGACGGGCCTTAAGGCTTTTTTGCGTTTCTTAAGGTTGTGTTTACCAAATGCGTTAAGAAATGTGTCTCAAAGTGGCACTTAACCATGAGGGAGCCAATCCTATGTCCAGTATCAACTTCAATAAAAGCGCGCTTGTCGCGCTGGATACGCTGAAGGGGATCAGCAAGAATCTCAGCGAGGTCCAGTCGCAGATTGCAACGGGCAAGAAGGTCGACTCCGCCAAGGACAATGCCGCGATCTGGGCGATCTCCAAGGTGATGGAATCCGATGTCGGCGGGTTCGCCAAGATCAACGAATCACTCAATCTCGGCGCATCGACGGTCGCGGTCGCCCGCGCCGGTGCAGAGCAGATCGAAGGCCTTCTCGAAGACATGAAGGGCCTGATCATCGCCTCCCAGGAAGAAGGCCAGGACCGCGAAAAGCTGCAGACGGATATCGACCGCCTGAATGACCAGATCACCTCGATCATCGACGCGGCACAGTTCAATGGCGTCAACCTGCTCAAGGGCGGTGACACGGTGAACATCCTGGCCTCGCTCGACCGGTCCGCCTCCGGGCTTGCCACATCCAGCATCCGCGTCGACCGCCAGGACATGATGGCGGCGCAGGTCGTCGATACTGCGGCCGGCGTCTATGCCGCCGGTACCGGCGGGTCCGCCGCGACACTCAACGCCACGCAATCGCAGGATATTGCCGTCGGCACGCCGACTGCAGGGGTCGCCTATTCTATCGGGCTGACGGGCACGGATGCAGACTCCTCCGCTTTCGTTCCGGCCAGTTACACGACGGCAGGAACGGCAACGGGCGCCGCCAATATCGCCTATGTCGCCCGCGATGGTGACACGGCTGCCGATGTCGCCGCGGGCCTCGCCGCTGCCTATGCGGATTACGTTGCCGCGAACTCCCTCGATACGGATGTCCTGAACGTCACCGCCGATGGCGATACGCTGAGCTTCACCTCGGGCGTCACCGACGGCACCGACACGATCGCCGTGCGCCTCGATACTGTGACCTCTGACGACAACGTCGCCAAGGGGGCCGTCTATGACGCCGCCAGTATCAATGTGACGACCTCTGAAGGCGCCGCCGCCGCCCTCGGCACCATCGAGCGCGCGATCCAGGCGACCGTGGATGTCGCGGCTGAATTCGGTTCCGCCGAAAAGCGGATATCCAACCAGATGGAATTCGTTGGCAGGCTAATGGATGCGATGAAAGCCGGCATCTCTGCCCTGACGGATACGGATATGGAAGAGGCCTCGGCCCGGCTCCAGTCGCTTCAGGTCCAGCAGCAGCTGGGCGTCCAGGCGCTGTCGATCGCCAATGCCTCGCCGCAGCAGCTGCTATCCTTGTTCCGTAGTTAACCAATTTTTATCCGCGCTGGCGATATCTTCAGCCCAGGGCGTCCGGATGAATAATGAGACGGCCAGGTAAAGGGTTATTTGAATGTTTAATAGTGGACTAGCTGCCAAGGCCTACGCGACAAGCAACCGCGAGACCGCTTCCGGCAAGCAGATCGAACTGAAAGTCTTCTCGTCGATCACGGCCCGCATCGCTGCAGCGGACACGGATACGATTGGCGGCTTTGCCGATCTCGCCGAGGCGATGCACGAAAATGTCCGCCTGTGGAATATCATCGCCGTCGATGTCGTCGACAGCGACAACCAGCTTTCCCAGGAGCTGCGCGGCATGCTCCTTCAGCTTGCGGACTTTACCAGCCGGCACACGATGAAAGTATTGCGCGGCGAGGCATCGCGCGACGTGCTGGTCGATATCAATAGGGCAATGATCGGCGGACTTTCCGGGATCGTTCCCGACGCGGAGGAGGCGGCGTAACATGGCTGGACTGGTACTGAACCTGCGACCGAACGAGAAGTTCATCATCAACGGTGTTGTCGTGCAGAACGGGGCCAAGCGTGCCCAGATCCGCATCGAGAATGACGACGCCAACGTGTTGCGGGTTAGCGATGCCATCCATCCGAAAGACGTCAACACCCCTGTAAAGCGCGCCTACTACATCGCCCAGCTCCTCATCTCCTGCGATATCGAGGAAGCCGAAGGCCGCAAGAAACTGGCCGGCGCCCTGCAAGACCTCCTTGGCGTATTCCGGATGGGCGACCCGGCCGAGCGACTCGGCAAAGCCGTTGAATCCCTGCAGGAGCGCCGCTATTATTCGATCATCTGCCATCTGAAGGCGATCCTGCCGGCCGAAGAAGAGCTCCTGAACTATGCCCATTCGCGCCAGGCGATGGGTGAGCCAATGCTGAAACAGGCTGTCTGATGAGCTTCACGCCGGTCATTCCCCTGAACGGTTATACCGGCTGGAAATTCGTTCAGCGGACCTATGACCGCCAGTTCGAAAGCTTTACCAAGTCGCCCGAGATCGCGCGCAATATCGATTATTTCAAGGAAAACATCCGCAGCGCGACCAAGGTCGAGGACCTGGTCACCGACCGCCGCTTGCTGACCGTCGCGCTCGAGGCCTTTGGCCTTGGCGATGATATCAACAAGGGCGCCTGGGTGCGCAAGATCCTCGAAGAAGGCACGCTGAGCGATGATGCTTTCGCCAACAAGCTCGGCAATCCTCAATACCAGGAATTTGCCCGCGCCTTTGGCTATGGCAATGGCGGGTTCGACCCGACCGACAAGCAGATCGAGCGTATCGTCGAGAATTACCGCACCCGCGCCTTCGAACAGGCGGTGGGCAATGTCGACAACGATATGCGCCTTGCCCTGAACTTCGAACGAGAGATCGGCGCGATCGCCAATAACGAAAACCTGTCACAGGTCGGTGGCTGGCTGAAGATCACCGCCTCGCTGCCGCTGCGCGAAGTGGTCGAGGCGGCGTTCAACCTGCCCCAGGAATTTTCCCAGCTTGATCTCGACCGCCAGACGGAAATCCTCGCCGACAAGTCGTTTCAGCTATTTGGTGACAAGTCCGTATCGGCGCTGGCCGATCCGGAAAATGTCGAGACCATGATCCGCCGGTTCCAGCTGCGCCGCCAGGTCGAGGCCGGTCCATCGGCGCTGACGCCCGGCTACAGCGCGCTGCAAGTGCTTCAGGGCGGCGGCGGGCTGGGGTCCGTCGGCATCGCCAACCTTTTGCTGTCCAATATCTGATCAGGCTTTATTGCCGGCTTCGTCCACTGCCTCGGGCTGCATGGCGAGGATCTGCATCAGCCTTTCATAGCTTTCATGGGTCTCGCCCGGAGATTTCTCGCCGATGAACCTGTCGAGCTGCGGCCAGACCTTGACCGCCTCGTCGAGCAGAGGATCGGTGCCCGGCGCGTACAATCCGGCGCGGATCATCGGCGCCGCTTCCTCATAGGCGCCCAGAAGCGCCCGCCCGCGCGACAGCACCCCATTCTCCGCAGCGCTGGCCGCATGGGGCAGCGACCGCGAGACCGATCGGCGAACATCGATGGCCGGATACCGGCCCCTTTCCGCGATCTGTCGATCGAGCACGACATGGCCGTCGAGGATCCCGCGGACCATGTCGGCGACCGGCTCTTCCATGTTCGATCCGGCGACCAGGACGGAGAAAACGGCGGTGATGTCGCCGGATCCGTCGAGGCCCGGCCCCGCCCGCTCGCACAGCCCGGCCACGGCGCGGAAGGTCGATGGCGGAAACGCCCTCAAGGAGGGCGTCTCGCCCGCCGAAAGGGCCACTTCGCGATGGGATTCGGCAAAGCGGGTCAGGGAATCGAACAGCAGCAGTACATGCTTGCCCTGGTCGCGGAAATACTCCGCCGTCGCCATCGCCATATAGGCGGCGCGCTTTTTCAGCGGGGCCGGGTCAGACGAGGTGGCGGCAAACACGACGGAACGTTTCAGCCCTTCCGGACCCAGCGCGTCCTCGGCAAAGGCGCGCACTTCGCGCCCGCGTTCGCCGATCAGGGCGAGGACGACGATGTCGGCCTCCATGTGGCGGGCGAGCTCCGACAGCATGACCGACTTGCCGACGCCTGACCCCGCGAACAGGCCGAGGCGCTGGCCCCGGCACAGGGGCAGGAAGGTATCGAGCGCGCACAGGCCGGTATTGAGCCGTGCACCGAGCGCCTTGCGCCGGGGGGCTGGCGGCGGCGGGTTCTTCAGCGGCATTTCCAGCGCGCCCGATGGCGGGCTCTTGCCATCCGCTGTCAGCCCGAACGGGTTGAGGATATGCCCGGTCCAGAACGGAGAGGGCTTCGGGCCGACCTGCCGGCCGAAACTTGCCTTGGCCCCGACGCGGATGGCGCTTGCCTCGTCATAGAGGATCGCTATGGCGCTTGCCTCGTCCATGGAAATGACCTCGCCGCCGATCTGGTGGCCATGGCCGTTCTCGATGGTGACCCGATCGCCGAGATGGGCGACGCCGGACAGGCCGGTAATGCTCGCGACATCGCCCTTTACCGCGCTGACATGACCCCAGAAGGGCTGGTCGGCGGCGGTCGACAGGGAGGACAGGGCTGATTCCAGCCGGGTGACGCGCATGAAAAGTTAACCGGTGTTAGGATTTATTAACCATTTGATAACGATATCGCGGCATTTTTTACTGAATCGTTAACCTTCGTAAACAAATCGCGAATTGCCCCATGAAAATTCTCGACAGCTTCTCTGCCCTGTCCCGCTACGCCGCCCAGCGCCATTCGGTGCTGTCGGACAATATAGCGAATGCCAACACCCCCGGGTATAAAGCGCAGGACCTCCAGCCCTTTGAGGATTACTTCAGCAAGGCCCGCCAGCTCGGGGCGGTCGACACCATGGAAGCTCCCATCGTTCGGATGGAAACGAAAGCCGTGGTTTCCCCGAACGGCAACAATGTCTCGCTCGACGAGCAGATGCTGAAAACGGCAGAGGCCAAGGGCCAGCATGACATGGCGCTGGCGGTCTACAAGAAGACGCTCGACATCTTCCGCCTTGCGCTCGGCCGGAACGTCTAGGCGGAAAAATCAGGGAGGGATAGAAAATGGACTCACTCGGAAAATCCATGAGTGCTGCGGCAAGCGGCATGAGCACACAGTCTTTCCGCATGCGCATCGTCACCGAAAACCTGTCGAATGCCGACACCAATGACTATCAGCGCAAGCTCGTCTCCTTCGCGACCGTTTATGACAACGAGACGGGCGAAGGGACCCTGACCGTCGGGCCGGTGCGCACGGACAAGACGCCGGGCGACAAGGTCTATGAGCCGTTCCACCCGCTCGCCGACCAGGATGGCTATGTCACCAAGTCGAATGTGGACATGATGATCGAAATGGCCGATGCCAAGGAGGCAGGCCGGTCCTATGAGGCCAACCTGACCGCGTTTCAGCAGGCGCGGGAAATGTATTCCAGCCTGATCGCATTGCTGAGACGGTAACCCGAACAAGGAGGTATTGAGACATGGAAGCGTCTTCTCTTGGTGCCTTGAAGAATTATGCCAGCGCCCGCCAGGCGCTGACGCCCGATTCCAAGCAGGCCTCAGGTCCCGATCTCGGCGGCGCCAAGCCGTCGAGCGCGACGGACAATCTTGCCGACGCGGCAAAACAGTTTGCCGATGTTTTCGAACACGCCGAGACTTCCGCCGAAGCGATGACGACCGGCAATGCCGATGCGCACTCCGTGGTTGAGGCGCTGGCCCGGGCAGAAGTCGCGCTGGAAACCGCAGTGACGATCCGCAACCGCGTCGTGGAAGCGTATCAGGAACTGCTCAGAATGCCGGTCTGACACCGGCACAGGACCGGAGCCGGAACGCGTATGAGCGAGCTTGAAATCCTCTCCATCCTGCGGGAATTCCTGTGGGCGGCGGCGATCATCTCGATGCCGCTGCTGATCGCGGCGTTGCTCGCCGGCGTGATTGTCGGCCTGTTGCAGGCGCTGACATCCATTCAGGAGATGACGCTGACCTTCGTACCGAAGCTCGCCATCATGCTGGTCGTGTTTTTCGCCTCGTCCGGGTTCATGGCCCGGGTGATGCTGTCTCTGTTCGATGAACGGGTTCTTCCCGTCATCTCGCAATAACAATAACCAGAAGAAGGGGCTGTCGTGCAGGGTCTATGATGGGGATCAATGCCTGAGCTGAGTATCCGGTCGCTCTACCAGCCGACAGTGCTGCTCGCGCTGGCGTTGATGGTCGTCATTGTCATGATGGTGCTGCCGATTCCGGCGTGGATGCTCGATGTCGGGCTGACGGCGTCCTTTGCCTTCGCGATCCTGATCTTCACCATCACCCTGTTCATCGAAAAGCCGCTCGACTTCTCGTCCTTCCCGTCGATCCTGCTGGCCTCGCTGCTGCTGCGGCTGTCACTGAACATCTCCTCGACCAAGCTGATCATCGGTGAAGGGCATACCGGCACCGATGCCGCGGGCGGGGTGATCGAGGGGTTCGCCATGTTCATCATGGGCGGGAACATGTTTCTCGGCCTGATCGTGTTCTGCGTGCTGATCATCGTCAACTTCATGGTCATCACCAAGGGCGCGGGCCGGATGGCTGAGGTTGGCGCGCGCTTTGCCCTCGACGCCATGCCGGGCCGCCAGCTCGCCATCGACTCTGACGTTGCCGCCGGCGCCATCAGCCATGAAGAAGCCAAGCGCCGCCGCGAGGTCGAACAGGAGGAAGCGTCCTTCCTCGGCTCGCTCGACGGTGTGTCGAAATTCGTCAAGGGCGATGCGATTGCCGGGCTTCTGATTACGCTCCTGAACCTGATCGCCGGCATGGCGATCGGCCTCGGCGTGCACCAGCTCTCCTTCGGCGAGGCGGTGCAGAACTATTCGATCCTGACGGTGGGCGACGGGCTGGTCTCGCAGATCCCGGCCGTCATCATCTCGATCTCGGCCGCGCTTCTCCTGTCCAAGGGCCGGGGCGAGGGGTCGGTCGACCTCGCGCTTTTCGACCAGCTCGGCAAGCATCCGGCCGCGCTTTATACCGTCGCCGGCATCCTTCTCGTTTTCGGCCTGATGCCGGGCCTGCCCTTCCTGCCGTTCACGGTCGCGGCGGGGATTCTCGCGTTCTTCGCCTGGCAGGAACAACAAAAGCGCAAGAAGGCAGCAGAGACCGAAGTGAAACGCCAGAAGGCGGAGGATGCGATCGAGCCGGAGAAGCTGCTCGGCGATGTGCTCGACCTTGACGATATCCATATCGAGCTTGCCAAGGACCTCGTGCCGGTGACGATGGACCCGGAATTCGGCTTCGACCAGCGTATCGAGAAGATCCGGAAATATATCGCCGAGGAATATGGCTTCATCGTTCCATCGATCCGTCTGACGGATTCTGCGTCGCTCGAGTCCGGGAAATACCGCATCAAGATCCAGGGCACGGAGGTTGCCGCCAACAAGATCGTGCCGAACCATCTGCTCGCCCTGATGGAAGACAATGCCCATCCGGAGATCCGCGGCGACAAGGTCAAGGAGCCTGTCTATGGCGCGTCGGCGCGCTGGGTGGCGACCGGCCAGCGCGAGGAACTGCTGATGAACGGCGTGCCGGTGGTCGAGGCGCCGGAAGTGCTGGCGACCCATATCCTCGAAACGATCCAGGCCAATTTCGGCAAGCTGATGACCCGCCGGGCCCTGCGCGAGATCCTCGACGCGTTCACCCATCTCACGAGCCCGGAGCGTTCCAAGGGCAATCAGCGCATTCTCGACGAATTCGTGCCGGATAAAGTGCCCGAGGACACGCTGCAATCGGTCCTGCGATTGCTGCTGGAAGAGCGGGTCTCGATCCGCAACCTCGCCGTAATCCTTGAGACGATCTCCGAAGTGAAAGGCTCGCTCAATTCGGCCGAACAGATCGCGGAGTTCGTGCGCCAGCGCCTGTCGTTCCAGTTCATCTTCAAGCTGCGCGACGATGCCGGCAAGCTGCCCCTGGTCCAGCTGGGCCCCAAATGGGAAGAGCTGTTCACCGAGCACGAGCTGACCGGCAAGAACGGCCAGACCGACATCGCCCTGCCGCCAGGCGAGTTCAATCGCCTCGCCGGCGCCATACAGGAGAAGCTGAACCATTCCGCCTCGCGCGGGACCTATGCGGCGATCGCGACCTCGACCCGCCGCCGCCGCTTCCTGAAGACCGTGCTGGCGGCCAAGGGCATCCGCAACCCGGTCATCGCCTATGAGGAAATCCCGCCGTCAGAACAGCCTGCGATCGTGGGAATCGCGTAAGACTCCGCGCCATGGAGTTTCTCGAACCCGTCAACCAGATGATCCTCGACAATGGCGACTATATCGCCAGCGTCATGGCCGTCTTCGTGCGGGTATCGGTGCTGGCGTTTTTCCTGCCAGGCATTGGCGAGACGCAGATCCCCATGCGGGCGCGGCTGATCGCGGCCTTCGTCATCACCTGGATGATCGTGCCGCCGGTGCTCGCGCGCTATGAAGTCGACACGACCAGCGCGGCGACGATCACGGCAGCGTTCTTTGCCGAGGCGTTCAGCGGGTTCATTCTCGGCTTTGCCTTCCGGGTGATGATCTGGGTGCTGCAGATGGCGGGCACGATCATCGCCCAGGCGATGTCGTTGTCGCAGCTGCTTGGCTCCACGTCGGAAGAGCCCAATACGACGATCTCCTCGATCCTGATCCTCGCCGGCACGGCGCTGGCGGTGACCATGGATCTGCATATCGAGGCGATCCGTGTGCTGATCCAGTCCTATGACACGTTCGCGCTCGGCGCGTTTGCCGATACCGATACGGCGGCCTATTGGTCCGTGGAGCGCTCGATGGAAGCGTTTTCCTTCGCGCTCGCCCTGTCGCTGCCCTTCGTGATCCTGAACTTCATCTATAACGTGATGCTCGGCGCGATCAGCCGGGCAATGCCGCAGCTGATGGTCGCCTTTGTCGGTATCCCGGCGATCACCGGGGCGGGGCTCTTGTTGTTCTTCCTGTGCGCGACGACGATCCTGACAGTCTGGGCCGGCGGCTTCTCCAGCGTGCTCGACGACATCATCGCGATGGGGAGATAGGCCGTGGCCGAGGGACAGGACGAAGGCCAGGAAAAGTCATTCGACGCCACCGCGCACAAGATTGCCGAGGCGCGCAAGAAGGGCGACGTACCGCAGTCGCGCGAGGCGAACACCTTCATGCTCTATGCCGGATTCGCGGTCATGATCATGCTGGTCGGCGGCAGTGCGGCGACGGCGATGGCGAGCCGGCTGACGAGCTTCCTCGCCATGCCCGATGCCTATGCCTATGAATTGCTGTTCAATCCCGACAAGAAGCTGTTTGCCGATCTGATGATCAGCTTCGGGTCGCTGCTGGCGCCGGTCTTCGTCATTCCGGCGGCGTTCATCATCTCCTCCCTCGTGGCGCAGCAATCGATCGTTTTCGCGACGGACAAGATCAAGCCGAAGATGAGCAAGATCAATCCGATCGACAATGCCAAGCAGAAATACGGCCCGGACGGGATCGGCGAGTTCGTCAAGAGCGGCGTGAAGATGCTGACCGTCGCGATCATCACCGGGCTATACCTGTGGCAGCAATATTTCGACCTGCCGGGCTATTCGCAGTTGCAGGCCGGCCTGTTGCCGGGCGAGCTGCGCGATCAGATCCTGATGCTGATGATCTATATCATCATCGCCTCCGGCGCGATTGCCGCCGTCGACCTGCCGTGGCAGCGCCACCGCCATGCGCAAAAGCTGAAGATGACCTTCGAGGAAGTGCGCAAGGAACAGAAGGACCAGGAAGGGGACCCGCACCAGAAGCAGGAACGGCGCAAGCGCGCCCAGGTGATCGCAACCTCGACCATGTTGAAAGATGTCAAGAGCGCCGACGTCGTCATCGTCAACCCGGAGCACTATGCCGTCGCGCTGAAATGGTCGCGCAAGAAGGATTCCCTGCCCGAATGCGTCGCCAAGGGCGTCGATGGCGTGGCGCAGCGGATCAAGGAACATGCGGCGGAAGCCGGTGTGCCGATCCGCTCGGACCCGCCGACCGCGCGCTCGCTCTATGCCGGTGTCGAGATCGGCGAGGTGATCCAGCCTGACCACTATGCCGCCGTCGCCGCCGCGATCCATTTCTCCGACACGATGCGCAAGAAGATGAAGGCGAGAGGCCGGTAAGGGAGCGAGGCGATGAAAGAGCTTGAGAAGTATCACGAAATCTTCCGCCTGCTGAAAATCCGCCAGACGGCAGCGGAACGGGCGCTGGCCGCCGTCCTGTCCGAAAAGCGCAGATTGACGGGACAGGCGGAGACGCTTCGCGAGCAGGCATTGGCCACGATCGCCGAAGGGGATGCGCCGAGCGCCGGGGCGATGCTGGCTGCCGACCGCACCGGGCTTGCCCTGCGCAAGCGCGCGGCTGAGTGTCTGAAGCAGGCGGAAAAACTGCAGCCGGAGATCGCAGCGCGCGAGGAGGCGCTGCGCGCGATCATCGGCAAGGTCACGGCGATGCAGGACGTTATCGCGCGGCTCGAAGTCGTTGCCGGCCAGCAGGAAGAGGAACGCCAGGACGAAACCAGCCTCAGCGCCCTGCAGCAGCGGCGATACTGATGAGGTTTGTGATAAAGTATCATCGCGAAATTAGAACTAGAGTATTAGTTAGGCTAAAAAAATTGCCGCTGGTAGCATTTTGTGGCCCGTTTATCGATTGCCGCTGGAAAATCGGGCGACCATTCCCACATAATGGACACGTTCAATCGCACCCTCGTGCGGTTTGAGCGAATCTTGGAAACCTGCGGTCTTACCAGCCGCGTGCCCGGGCGTTACCCACGCCCGGGTTTTTTTATTGGCCGGCTGTGCGCGTCTCCTCGATCTCGGCGAGGATCTGCTTCTTGTAGGACCGGCCGACCGGCACGCTGTCGCCATTGCGCAAATGCAGCGTATAGGCGCCGGTCGAGGAGTGGCTGAGACTCTCGATCTGGCGCCGGTTGACGATGGCCGAGCGATGGACGCGCAGGAAGGCACTTTCGGGCAGTTTCTCCTCTACCGATGTCAGGGTCGAGCGCATCAAATGAGTGCGTCCGTCGAGATGCAGCCGGACATAGTCGCGCTCGGCCTCGATCCAGATGATACTCGCTGCGGTGACGCGGGTGATAACATCCCTGTCCTTGATCCAGAAATCGGCGATCTCCGGCCTCGTGCTATCGTCGCGGCCTGTATTCAGCGCGGCGAGGGTCTTCTGCAGATCATCGACCCGCTCCATGGCGGAGACCTGTTCGAGCCGCGCACGGGCCCGGTCGATCGCGCTTTTGAGCCGCGCAAAGGCGACAGGTTTCAGCAGATAGTCGATGGCGTCACGCTCGAAAGCGCGCACCGAGTAATTGTCGAAGGCGGTGACGAAGATGATCGCCGGCACGACGGCGCGCTCCGTCAGCATGCTGACGAGGTCGAAGCCGTTCAGGCGCGGCATCTTGATGTCGAGCAGGATGATGTCGGGTGATTCCTGCTCGATCTTCTGCAGCGCCTCGGCGCCGTCGCGGGCCTCGCCGATCGCACCGATCCCCTCTATGCCGTCAAGGCCGTGGCGCAGGCGCCGGCGGGCGAGGGGTTCGTCATCGACGATGAGAACGGAATTGGCTTTCATTGGGCGGCCTCGATTCTTGGCATTGTTATGGTGGCTGCGGTTCCCCCTTCGTGCCGGGTCATCAGTGTCAGGTCGCTGTCCGTGCCGAACAGCAGCGACAGGCGCATGCGGATATTGCCGAGGCCGACCCCTTCCTTGGGAACTTCCCGAGGCAGGCCGGGGCCGTTATCGGCGACGCTGAGGACGAGGTTTCCATCCTCGATCCGGGCGCTGATGTCTATGTGCACCGCATCGGTTGCCCCGGAAACCGCATGCTTGATCGTGTTCTCGATCAGCGGCTGCAGGATGAGCGGCGGCAATAACAGGGCGCAAGTGTCGGGGCTGGCGCTGACCTTGACCGTCAGCCGGTCGCTGAAGCGGTTCTGTTCGATCGACAGATATCGGTCGATTGCCTCCAGCTCCGCCGCGACGGTGATGAGGTCGGTCGGATCGGTGTCGAGGCTTCGGCGCAGAAACTCGGACAGCTTCATGATCATGTCCTCGGCATCGTCATTGCGCCGTTCGACGACGAGGCTGGAGATCGAGTTGAGCGTGTTGAACAGGAAATGCGGGTTGAGCTGATAGCGCAGCATTTCCAGCTGGGCCGACTGGGCGAGGTTCTCCGCTTTCGTTGCCCGGTGCTCGTTGTCGATTGCCTTGCGCGCCATGACCCAGGTCACGATGATCAATTGCCAGACGCCGGCAAGGGTGCAGTTGACGAGGGACACCGACAGGGTCAGCTGCCAGAAGCTCATGCTGCGGAAATATTCCAGCGGCACGGCGAACTTGTACATCACCGCATAGAGCGCGCCGTGGAGCACCGAATTGATGATGAAGGCGAGAATGAAGAACGGCCAGCGGGCAGCATGGCGCGCCGTGAACAGGGCATAGATGATCACGCCGGTGAAGTAGGCCGGGATGATCGACAGGCCGTAAGTGCCGAAGCGCTGCCCCAGAAAGCGCCACTCGCCACTGTCCAGCAGAACACCGAGCGAGACGATGGAGAAGGACAGAAGCCAGTAGACGATGGCAGCGATCAGCAGGCCGATATAGATGCGTGGACGCAGACGAAACATGCGTGAGGGCCCAAATATTTGGTGCAATAATGCACCGTCTGTTGTCGCCGAGCCTCGGGGGGTGGTCAAAACCGTTCGTCGCAGTCTGGCCTCCATTGGTCGCAATTGTCCAGCGGCGGGTCGGGCTCCGGGGCTGTGAAGCCAGGCCGGTGCCGCTGCACAGAAGGCACCTGTTCATCCAGGCTTTTCGCGGCTATAGTTAAACGGGGAGAGGCATGGGGTATGGCTTCTCCGGGGAAGGGGTTTGAGGACATGCGGCTGATTCCGGTTCTGTTTATCGCTTTTGCGGTGGCGGTCAGTGTCGGGGCGATCAATGCCATTGCGCAATCGCTCGGGTTCGGCGTCGACGCCTGGTACGGGCCGCTGGCGGTCTTCAACAAGGTCTATCTCGACCTTCTGGAAAACGCCTTTGGCGGCGCGATGGCGATGATCGACAACCGCTTCGGCATCACGATTCCGGTCTGGACCCTGCACGCCGCGGTTCTCTATCTGGGCGCAGCCCTCGCCTTCGTCTCCGGCACGACCGGGGTCGCGACGCGCGAAAGGATCATGGAGAACGTCAAGGCGACGGCGCTTGGTGTCATTGTGCCGCTGGCGATCCCGGTTTTCATCTGGCATGTCTTCCGCATGGGCCTGGTCTCGCGCTTTGCCCGGGACAATTCCCTGTCCTTCATGGCCTATGCGCTGCTCGTTGCCGGTGCCTATTTCGCCTCGGTCTTCGCCAATAACCGGATCTATGCGCCGGACACCGAGGCTCAGGTGCAGGAGGCCAGCATCAGCGCCGAAGAGATTTCCGCCATGGGTGCGATGGCTGAACCGGGGCGGCGCGACGGCGCGACACGGATCGGGACCAACCTCGTGGCGCACGATCCGGGTGCCGACAGCCTTGCGCGGCAGGCCAGCTTCTCCGTCGAGCAAGACCAGCTGAGCCCGGAATATGCCCGCGTGCTGGGCGAGACCCTCGGCCGCAACCTGCACGAACGCGCCGAGCTGGCGCCTGCGCGCGGCGACGAGATCATCATCGGCACGGTCCCGACAGGGCTCGTCCGCCCGGCTGCTGCAGAGACCGAGTAACACCCCGGTCGCGCATTGCACCGGCGCAATCCCATTTCGCATCCGCAATGAATCAGGCCACATAGAAAGGCCTGTTTCAACGTCCGCGAAGTGAGTGCCGATGCAATCGACTGACATTCTTCTGCCCTGGCGCGACATCATGGTCGACTCCGTGCGCCGCGATGTGCCGGACCTGTCGATGCGACAATGGGCGATCCTGCTGTCGGTCTATCTCACCCCGGGCCCTCACACCGTGCGCAAGATGTCGGCCGATTTCGTCATTCCCAAGCCGGCGATCTCCCGGGCGCTCGATGCCCTGTCGATTCTCGGTTTCATCCAGCGGGTGCGCGACCCGAACGACAAGCGCATCGTGCTGGTGCGCAAGACCGCCGATGGCGCGCTGTTCGTCGACGAGTTCGCCCGCCGCGTCGAGGAACGCACCCGCCTGTCCGATCTCGGCGGTGGCTTCTAGATCGTTTCAGCGTTCTGTCGAAACGCTGAAACGACCCCGACACCTTGTTTTCCGCTCCCGCAACCTTACCGTTTTTTCGTGTGGCAACGCTCGCGTGTCATTCGTATGATGGCCGCCATGGACAAACGATTGACACCGGCCCGGCCCGACCTTGCAGCCAGCCACCTCGACGGACAGGTCGAGGCGGAGCGCTTCGTCGACGGCATGGCGCATCAGGTCATCCTGCCGGTCTGCGGTCTGCGCCGCGTGCCGGACCAGAAGGGCAGCCTCGAGACGCAACTGCTGTTTGGCGAGACCTTCACCGTATACGAGACCAAGGACGGCTGGTGCTGGGGCCAGGCCGGGTTCGACAATTATGTCGGCTATGTCGAGGCCGCCGCGCTGAACGCGGCGACCGTCCGCAATACCCACCGGGTCACCGCGCTGTCGACCTGGCGCTATAGCGAGCCGGACCTGAAATCGCCGCCTCTCGGCCCGCTGCCGATGAATGCCAAGCTACAGGCCGGGACCGATGCCGGGGATAAATATGTGCGTGAGGCGCAGGGCGGCTGGGTGTTTTCCGGCCATATCGCGCCCATGGCGGAATCCACCGCCGACATGGTCGGGCTGGCGCGGACATTTCTCGGCGTTCCCTATCTGTGGGGCGGGCGGTCGAGCGCCGGGCTCGATTGTTCCGGCCTGACACAGAACGTGCTCGAGCGGCGCGGCATCCCGGTGCCGCGCGACACCGATCAGCAGGAAGCCTGGTGCCGGGAAAATGGTGCCGCTGAAATCTTCCGCCGCAAGAAGGAGCGCGACGACTGGACCGGTCTTGCGCTTCATCCCGGAGACCTGGTTTTCTGGAAAGGGCATGTCGCGATGATGGTCGACAGCGAGGACATGATCCACGCCAACGCCACGGCGATGCAGGTCTCGATCGACGAGGCGCGCGAATTCTCCGGCCGGGTCAGTACCGAGTCCGGGGCGGTTCAGGCGATCTACCGGATCTGATCAGTCTTCTGAGGTGTCGGGGGAGGTGTCGGGTTTGTCGAGGCGGGCGCCGTCAAGCGTGCGCCTTGCCTGATCGGCCTCGAGCGCGTCCTTCTGCTTTTCCGGTTTCGAGCGGCCATGGCGACGGCGGTTTGCGTCGGCCGCCGTTTCGGCATCTGCCCGTTTGCGGGCCTTGCGGAAACGGCGGAGATTGACGATGTCAGCCATGGTCGCAATCCCGGAGTCCAGAATCAGTCTTCCTGGATTTCGCCCTGGTTGGTCTCGCCATCGCTTTCGGTCGCAGGCGTTTCCGGCTGGGCGGCTTCATCCTCGGCCTCATCGGCGAGCTGACCGGCTTCTTCCAGAGCCTCGGCGCCGGATTCGGTCATGGTCTCTTCAGAAGCGGTGTCGTCAACGGTGATGTCCGCGCCTTCGGCCTCGGCCATGTCCTCGGCCGGTGCCTCGGCGGGGGCGGGTTCGGGGAAGGGAACCGGCTCGCCGCTGGTCAGGGTCGCAAGATAGGCGAGAATGTCGGCGCGCCTGTCTTCCTTGCCGATGCGCTGGACCATCTGGGTGCCCGGAACATAGCCCTGGGAGTTCTCCAGATAGGCGTCGAGCTTCTCATAGGTCCAAGTGCCCTCCAGCGCGGACAGGGCGCCCGAATAGGAGAAGCCGGCATGAGCCGCAATGTCGGCACCGACAATGCCCCACAGGTTCGGACCGGTGCCGTTGGCACCGCCCTGTTCGAACGTATGGCAAGCCAGGCAGATGGCTATGGCGCGCTCGCCGGCTGCCGGATTGGCATTGGCGAGCAAGGTGCCGAGATCGACTTCGGCTTCTTCGACGGCCGGGCCGCCCTCGAGCGTGAACTCGATCGGATAGGCCAGACCCAGCGGGTTGCTCTCGTCAATCTCCTCGTCGTGGGCCGCGGAGCCATGATGCCCGCCGCCATAGAAGACATTCACCAGGATCGGCAAGCCGAAGAACATCAGCGCGACCGTCAGGCCTGCGGCGGCGAATTTGTTGAAAAAGAGCTCATCCTTCATGGATAGTTTTCCCGGGAATCTGGGTCACGCGGAACGGCAGCCCCGCGCGAAGGCTTGATTGACATTTTGGCGGTAATAGCGGCCTTCTTGCTGCCTTGCAACGGTGCACTTGCATCATTTGGCGCGTCGTTTAAGCACGGCCTGCCGCATAATGGCATCTGACAGGGATAATGAGGATCATGGGTGCAGGCAAAATAGCATTTCAGGGAGAAAACGGCGCCTATTCACAGGTCGCCTGCGGGCTTTATGCGCCGGGTCTGGAGCCGCTGGCCTGTGCCACGTTCGAGGAGGCATTCGAGGCCGTCTCCCGCGGTCTCGCCGACAAGGCGATGGTGGCGGTCGAGAACTCGCTCGCCGGCCGCGTCTCCGATGTCTATCACCTGCTGCCCGACACTGACCTGTCGATCGTCGACGAACACTTCCTGCCGGTCCATCACCAGTTGATGGTGGTCAGGGGCACCGACCCGGCGGGCATCAGGACCGTGCGCAGCCATGCCATGGCGCTCGGCCAGTGCAGGAGCGTGATCGCCCGGCGGGGCCTGAAGCCGGAAATCGCCGGCGACACGGCGGGCGCGGCGCGGCAGCTGTCGGAATCCGGCGCCCGCGACGTGGCGGTCATCGCCTCGGCCCTTGCCGCAGAACTTTACGGGCTGGAGATCATCGAGACGGATGTCGAGGACGCCGGGCACAATACGACCCGCTTCATGACCATGAGCCGCGAGCCGGACTTCGCCACGCGAGGCGATGGCAAAGTCATCACGAGTTTCGTCTTCCAGGTGCGCAACATCCCGGCGGCGCTGTACAAGGCGATGGGCGGGTTCGCGACCAATGCCGTCAACATGACCAAGCTTGAAAGCTATATGCGCGACGGCGAGTTCACCGCGACCATGTTCTATGCCGATATCGAGGGGCATCCGGACGAGGAACCGGTCCGGCTGGCCCTGGAAGAATTGAGTTTCTTCTCCTCGACGCTGAAGATTCTCGGGGTGTACAAGGCCGATCCCTATCGCGACAGGGCGGGCCGTTAAGGCCTGAGGAAAAATCATTTCGCGGTTCTGTGCGCGGTGGTAATGTCCGCTTCTTTCGGGTGGGGATATTTCTTGGACATTATTGCGCCTTACGCTTCCTGGATCGTCGGATTTCTTCTTGTCGTTTTGTTCATCGCCTTTGCGCGGGAATGGCGGCCGCCTGAAGTCAGTGCGGGGATGATCGTCGCGATCCTGTTGCTGCTTGGCCTGTTGAGCGAACAGGAATTCCTGAGCGTCTTCGCCAATTCCGCACCCGTCACCATCGCCGCCATGTTCGTGATCTCCGCAGCGCTGGTGCGCACCGGTGCCCTCGACCAGCTGGCCGAGGCGATGACCGGCCCCGCGAGGCGTTACCCGGTGCTGGCGGTGGCGGTCTTCCTGCTCGTCGTCGCCGTCCTGTCGGCCTTCATGAACAACACCCCGCTGGTGATGCTGATGATCCCGGTCGGCGTGAAACTCGCCGGGGAGATCAATGGCAAGGCTTCCGGCATTCTCATTCCGCTGTCCTATGCCGCGATCATGGGCGGCACCTGCACGCTGATCGGCACATCGACCAATATCCTCGTTGATTCCGTCGCCCGCCAGCAGGGAATGGCGCCGTTTCATATCTTCGAGATCGCACCGCTGGGCATCACCGGTGCGATCATCGGGCTGACCGTGCTCATCGTTTTGCGCCGGCTGATGCCGGACCGGGAAAGCCGCCAGGACCTCGGCGCCCGGGCGGCGTCATCGCGGTTCATGGTCGAGGCCGCGATCGAAGAAGGCTCGCCTCATATCGGCAGGCGCGCCGTCGATATTGCTTTCTTCAAGCGCGGCAATACGAGGCTGATCGACGTGCTGCGCGGCAATGAGTCCCTGCGCCGGGAGATGGAGGCGGTGGTGCTGGAAGCGGGCGATGTCGTCGTGCTGCGCAGCCCGGTCCAGGACATCCTGTCGATGAAGGAATCCGGCGAGATGACGGCCGTCGACGACCATTTCCAGAAACTCGGCACGCGGGAATCGACCGTCGTCGAAATCCTGCTGGTGCCGGGGGCGAGGATCCTCGGCAAGACCCTGCGCCACCTGCGTTTGCGCCGCCGCTACGGCGTCTATCCGATTGCGCTGCACCGGAGCGGCGAGAACCTCGCCGACCGGTTCGAATATGTGCCGCTCGCGGTCGGTGACACGATCCTGATCGAGGGCGCACCGGGCGACCTCAAGCGCCTCGTCGATGACAATGATCTCGTCAACGTCACCGAGCCGCGCGCGACCGGTTTCCGCCGGACCAAAGCGCCGATCGCGATCGGGGTGATCCTGGGTGTGGTGCTTGCCGCCTCGTTCGGCGTATTGCCGATTTCGATCGCCGCCATCGTCGGCGCCGTGACGGTGCTGGCGACGCGCTGCCTCGAAGCCGATGAGGCGTTCCAGGCGATCGACTGGCGCGTGCTGATGCTGATCCTCGCCATGCTTGCCATCGGCGCCGCCCTCGACAAGGCCGGGCTGATCTCCGACATCGTGGTGGCCATCCAGCCGCTGCTGGCCGGACTGCCGCCGCTGGCCGCACTGGCCGTCGTCTACCTGATCTGCACCACGCTGACGGAGATCGTCACCAATAATGCCGTCGCGATCATCATGACACCAATCGCCATTGCGCTCGCCGAGGGGCTGGGCGTCGATGCGCGGCCTTTCGTCGTGGCGGTGATGTTCGCGGCCAGCGCCAGCTTCCTGACGCCGATCGGCTATCAGACCAATACGCTGGTCTATAATGCCGGCGGGTACCGGTTCACGGATTATCTGCGCCTGGGCCTGCCGCTGTCGCTGGCGATGTTCATCGTGGCGATGGTGATGATCCCGCTGATCTGGCCGCTCTGAGCGGACCCTCTATTCGCGCACCCAGACTTCCATCAGCTGCCGGGCAATGGCGTATGTCGGCGGCACCCAGAGGTCGTCGCGGCGCTCGCCGCCCAGAAGCGCGGCAAGCTCGCCCTTCTCGACCCAGCGCGCGGCCTCGATCTCCTGCGGGTCGAGCAGGATTTCCCAGTCCTGCGCCTGCGCGATGAAGCCGATCATCAGGGAGGACGGGAATGGCCAGGGCTGGGAGAAGACATAGCGCGGACCGGTCAGGATGATGCCGACTTCCTCGCGGATTTCGCGGATGACGCATTCCTCCAGCGTCTCCCCCGGCTCCACAAAACCGGCGAGCGCGGAGTACATGTTGGGCGGGAAATGCGGCCCCCGCCCGAGCAGGCAATGGTCCTGCTTGACCGGCAGGACGATGGTGACCGGGTCGACACGGGGGTAATGCTCCGTGCCCGTTTCCGGCTCGATACGGCTGACACCGCCACCGCGCATCCTGGTCGGCCTGCCAGTACGGGCACAGAACAGGTGACGGCGGTGCCAGTCCAGCATCCATGCCGCCTGGCCGAGAATGGCGAGATCCTCGCGGCCCAGCAGGGCGCCGGTTTCGCGCAAGGGAATATAGGTGCCAAGATCGGCGAAAGGCTGGCCCGGCGCGGCGGAGGCATCGATGGCGGAATAGGGCACGTCGTCAAGCCAGCCGAGCAGGATATGGGGCGCATCCGCCGGCAGGTCGCTGCGCGCGGCGGGCGACAGCCAGAGCGGTTCCTTGCGCTCTGCATCGATCAGCGGCTGGCCCTTGTGGAACACCGCCATGCGGCCACTCGGGGCGGAGAGCTGGTCGGCGATCCAGGCCTCGTCCTTGCGGTTCTCGGACAGGCGGTCGAGCGGGTTGCCGGTAAAGGCATTGGGGTTCATCACGGGCATGGAGGCTATCTAGCACGGAAGCGGCGGAGGGGGAGGGGCGGATGCAGACACGCTCATGTGACCGCCAACCGGCGCGATTTCCGGTGCCATAAGCCGATTTTCCTTTATGTGGCGGGATTTTGCTGTATGGAGTGCCTTTTTGGCGCCGATGACGTGTTGTCTCTGCGCCCGGGAAGCGGTTTGTCTTTGTGAAGGGCTCCGCGATAATCCCGCCACCCCTCCTGAAAGAATTGCCATGTCTGCCGAATTTTCCGCCGAGTTGCCCGTCGCAGCCCCCCTCGCCGCCGCCCTGAACAAGAGGGGCTATGACACGCTGACCCCGGTCCAGGAAGCCGTGCTGGCACCCGAGGTCGGCACCCGCGACCTGCTCGTCTCCGCGCAGACCGGGTCGGGCAAGACCGTTGCCTTCGGCCTCGCCCTGGCGCCGTCGCTGCTGGAAGACGGCGAGAGCCTGCCGCGCGCCGACGCGCCGCTGGCGCTGATCATCGCACCGACCCGCGAGCTGGCGCTGCAGGTGACCAGGGAACTGGAATGGCTCTATGCCGGAGCGGGCGGGCGCATCGCGTCCTGCGTCGGCGGTATGGATGTGCGCACCGAGCGCCAGGCGCTGGCACGCGGCGCCCATATCGTCGTCGGCACGCCGGGCCGGCTGGTCGATCACATCAAGCGCCGGGCGCTGCGCATGGACGGGCTGAAGGCGGTCGTGCTCGACGAGGCAGACGAGATGCTCAAGCTCGGCTTCCGCGAGGAGCTGGAAGAGATCCTGACGGCAGCGCCGCAACAGCGCCGTACGCTGATGTTCTCCGCGACCGTGTCCAAGCAGATCGCCCATCTGGCCGAATCCTATCAGGACAAGGCGCTGCGCCTGAACACGATTTCCCGCCGGGAACAGCATGTCGATATCGACTATGTCGTGCACCCGGTCGGCCAGAAGGACGTGGAAAAGGCCGTCATCAATCTGCTGCTCTATCACGATGCCCCGACGACGCTGGTGTTCTGCGCCCGGCGCGAGGGCGTCAACAAGCTGACGGCAAGACTGACCAATCGCGGTTTCTCCGTGGTCGCCCTGTCGGGCGAGTTCAGCCAGAAGGAGCGCAGCAATTCCCTGCTGGCGATCCGCGACGGCCGGGCCCGGGTATGCGTTGCGACCGATGTCGCCGCGCGCGGGATTGACCTGCCGGGGCTCGATCTCGTCATCCATGCCGACCTGCCGCAGAACAAGGAAGCGCTGCTGCACCGTTCCGGCCGGACGGGCAGGGCCGGGCGCAAGGGCGCATCCGTTCTGATCGCACCGGGACGGGCCCAGCGGCGCGCGGAGCAATTGCTGCGCGATGCCGGCGTCACCGCGCAATGGACGCAGCCGCCGGGTACGGAAGATATCCAGCGCGTGCTCGACCGGCGCGTGCTCGACCATCCGGCCCTGAGCGAGGACCTGCCCGAGGGCGATATGGACCTGGCCGAGGCGCTGGTCGACAAATTCCCGCCCGAGAAGCTGGCGGCAGCGTTCATCAAGCTGGCGCGCACCCGCCAGTCGTCGCCCGAAGACATGCAGGCGGATGGACAGGATAGTTTCGAAGCCGCGCCGCCGCGCGGTGGCCGGGAGCGCCCTGCCCGCGAGCACACGGGCCGCGACGGGCGCAGCGGGCCGCGTGATAGTGGCGGGCGCGACCGCGCCCCGCGCGAGCCGGGCAAGCGCCCGCCTGATTTCGACAATGGGTCATGGATTTCCCTCGGCGTCGGGCGCGCGCGCAATGCCGACCCGAAATGGCTGGTACCGATGCTGTGCAAGACCGGCGGGTTCGAGCGCCGCGAGATCGGCGTGATCAAGGTCGGCGAAACGACCACCTGGGTCGAGCTGAAGCCGGAAGCGGCCGACCGGATCATGGAAAATGCCGGCGAGCGCCAGATCATCGACAAGAGCCTTTATGTCGCTCGCGTCGACGGCCCGGGGGAGGATGGCGACACGGCCGGCGGCAGCCAGACTCAGATGGCGCCGCGTCCGCCGCGCAAGCCGCGCGTGGCCGTGCGGCCGCAGGAAGAATGGTCGCCTGCCCCGGGCGACCCCGATGCGCCGGAACCGCGGTTCCAGCGCCGCCCGCGGAAACAGGACGGGGCGCCGTCCGATAGCGGCTTTTCCGGCGGCAAGCCCGGCGGGCAGGCCGACGATGGCAAGCCGGCCTGGGTGAAGAAGAAAAAGGGCCCGAAGAAAGCGCGCGGCCCCAATGGCGAGAAGAAGCGCGCCCCGGGCAAGAAAAAGCCGAGGGGGTAACGCCCGAGAGCCTATAGGACGTGAGGTGTTTCACCGGTGTCGATCAGTCAAGGGCGGCTGCGCCGCCGCGAAGCGGTTCCACCCTTGACTGATCGTCACCGGTAAAACGATGGCTCACCAAGCCTGTAAGGCAGAGTCTGCCTTACAGGCTTCGGTTGACAACTTTCTCTTTCGCCCCCCATCCCCTGCTTCGCAGGTACTTCCCCCGCAGGCGGGGGAAGAATGGCGAGCTATCGGACACAGCAACGACGTATTCCTCCCTCGTTCACGGGGGAGGTGCCCCAACGGGGCGGAGGGGGCAGCACGAAAAGCACCGTCAGGTTTCGCTGCGGTGTTGAGATAGAATGAGGAAGGCCCGTGACGGACATTCTTCCAGCGTTGAGCGCGAAAGCGACAAGCGGTGGAAGCGCTGATCGCCCGTCACGGCGGCATTCCGGTGCGCGGCCCTGAAGGAGCTCTCGCGTCCGCCCGTCTGGGCGGAATGCCGATCCCTGCCACGGACGCCGACGCGCGCCCGCTCCTCTCCCTCTTTCAAGGGCGACAGGGATGCCTGCTGGAGGACGCCGCCCGCAGGCAAGGGCGGCAACCTCCCTGTTTCCGGCTACCTTGAGACATTTGTCTCGCCGGAAACGGGAGCAGAATAACCGGGATGCGGGGCACGGGGATAAGATTGGCAACCGCCTGAATTTCCGGTCTTTTTCCAGACTCTGCACGTCACCCCCTTGCATTCCGGCTCTCAAACGGCGATATCGGCAAGTGGAAGGCTGGCGGACGAGTTCCTCGCCAACCCGGTCAGGTCCGGAAGGAAGCAGCCGTAACGAGTTTCCGCTCGGGTCGTTTCAGTCTTCCACCTCTATTTGTATCCCCTCGATTTATAACGGCTATTTGAAGCGGGGCCGGTTCCGGTGCATACTCATCCGCAATGAGTGATACCGAAACCCCAAAACCCGCCGAAGGGCAGAAGCCCCCCTATCAGGTGCTGGCCCGGAAATACCGGCCACAGAACTTCGAAGACCTGCTCGGTCACGATGCCATGGTGCGCACGCTGAGAAACGCGTTCGCGTCAGGCCGGATTGCCCATGCCTGGATCCTGACCGGGGTGCGTGGCGTCGGCAAGACGACGACGGCGCGGATCATGGCGCGGGCGCTGAATTACGAGACAGAAGACGGGATCGACGTGCCGACCATCGACATGGACAGGCAGGGCATCCACTGCCAGGCAATCGCCGAAAGCCGCCATCCTGACGTGATCGAGATGGACGCCGCCTCGCGTACCGGCGTCGGTGACATTCGCGAGCTGATCGAGAGCGTGCGCTATGCGCCGGTCCAGGCCCGCTACAAGGTCTATATCATCGACGAGGTTCACATGCTGTCGAACAGCGCGTTCAACGCGCTCCTGAAGACGCTGGAAGAGCCGCCGCCCCATGTGAAATTCATCTTCGCGACGACGGAGATCCGCAAGCTGCCGGTGACGGTGCTGTCGCGCTGTCAGCGCTTCGACCTCAGGCGCTTCGACCAGGACACTCTCGCCGATTATCTGCAGGGCATTTGCGAGAAGGAGAACGCGGTCGTCGAGCGCGACGGATTGCTGATGATCGCGCGGGCTGCCGAAGGCTCCGTGCGCGATGCGCTGTCGCTGCTCGACCAGGCGATCATCCAGCATGCGACCTCCGGCGGGGAGACCGTGACGGCGGGCGATGTGCAGGACATGCTCGGTCTTGCCGACCGCGCGACCAGCTGGGAGATGCTGGATGCGGCGATGACGGGCGACGCGGCTGAGGCCCTGCGGCTGTTCCGCCGGCAGTATGATGCCGGTGCCGACCCTGTCGTGATCCTGCGCGACATGCTGGAACTGGTGCATTTGCTCACACGGGTGAAGGCGGCAGGCGATGAAGCCGCGAGCCACGGCTCTGCCGGGACCGCCGAGGCGGCACAGGCAAAGGGCATGGCCGAGAGATTTCCCATGGCCGGGCTGACCCGGGCCTGGTCGCTGTTGATGAAGGGCCTGCAGGAGACGCAGGTCGCGCCTGACCCTGCCGCGGCGGGCGAGATGACGCTGATCCGCCTGTGTTATGCGGCCGACCTGCCGACCCCGGACGAGGCCGTCCGTATGCTGACCGAAGGCAAGGTAAGCGGCGGTGCCGCGCCGGCGGGGCCGGGGGCGGGAATGCAGGGTGCCTCTGCCAATGGTGGCGGCAATTCAGGTGGCGGCGCGCGCGCCGTGTCCGGAGGCGCCATGCGGCAGGACCCGCAGCCATCCGGCGCGCCAAAGGCGGGGTTGCGCAGCCAGCCGAAGCTGGAAGCGGCGAACCAGACCCGCCTGTCGAGCCTGAAAGATCTGGTCGCGCTATGCTCCCAGAACCGGGATGCGCGCCTGCGCCACGAGATCGAGAACTTCGTCCGTATCGTGAAGTTCGAGCCGGGCGTGATCGATTTTCACCCGGCCGATGGCGCGCCGCGCAATCTCGCCGGGCGCATCGCGGCGAAGCTGAAGGACTGGACCGGCGAGCGCTGGACCGTGTCGATCAACACAAGGGAGACGGGCGAGGACACGCTGCGCCATGACCGCGACAGCGTCGTCTATGCCCACCCGCTGTTCATCGCCGCGCGCGAGGCCTTCCCCGAAATCCCTGACGAGAATGTACGGATCAAGGCGATCGCCGAGGTCAGGGGCGAGCATGTCGAGGGCGCGGATGGTGCCCTCGACGAAGAAGAATAAGGCGGGGATATCATGGGGGGCGGGGGTATTCGGTTTTCATGCGTGGTAGACAGGGACGAGATATTCCGTCACCAGGCCCTGAAATGGCTGAGAGGGCTGACCGAACTGGCCGGCGTCAGCCCCGACGATATCATCATCCATCACACACACAGGACCAGCCCTGACGACGTTGCAGAATTCACCAGGCGGGGCATTCGCACGCGGGCCATCAAGGTGATCAATCCGCGGCGCCCCCATTGCAACAAGATCGAACAGCTGCGCTCGTCCTTCCTGCAGGAAGCGGACCTGGCGGTGCTGTGCGATTGCGATACGCTGTTCGTGACCGATCCGCGGCCATACCTGCCCGCCGGCGCCGTTGCGGCAGCGGTGGTCGACAGGCCGAACCCGCCCCTGTCGGTCTTCGAGGTGCTGCTGAACCGCGCCGGCCTGTCTCGTCAGTGTCCGGACATTCCAACCACCGTCGGCAAGGAAATGACGCTGTTCGAAAACCGCAATGGCGGGCTTTATTCCCTGCCGGGGCCGCTATTGCCGGCGCTCCATCCCTGCTGGCGCAAATGGGCCGAGTGGCTGGAGGGACATACGGATGTCTTGCAGACCTATGCCTTCCATATCGACCAGATTTCCTTCGCCCTTGCCTGTATCGAGATGAAGATCGAACCGGCACTTCTGCCTGCGGGGATGAACTATCCTGCTCATATGGCGGCGCACCGACTGGCCGATACGGCGCCGGTGATGTTGCATTATCATCGCAGTGTCGAGGATGACGGGACGATCAAACCCTCCGGCCACCCGGTCGTCGGCAGTGCCATCAGCCATGTGAATGCGCAGCTGGCAAGGCCTGCCCGGTTGAAAGTCCGCCGGCGCCTGGTGCTGCATGTCGGCCTGCCCAAGACCGGCACCAGTTCGCTGCAGCTATGGAGTTTCAATCACCGCGAGCAGCTGCGCGCGCAGGGGATCGGCTATCCCGCCCCGAGCGAGGGCACGGCGATGCCCAAGCATCAGTTCATCGTCACCGACCTGCAGCGGGGCCGGTTCGAGCGCACGCAACAGGCGCTGGCCGAATGTGACGAGCCAACGGTGATCCTGTCGACGGAAGGGCTGACCAACCATCTCTACGATTTCCGGCCGGCGGCGCTGCAGGCGTTCAGGACGCTGCTCGAGGATTTCGAGATCAGCATCTTCATGACCTACAGGCAGCCGGAGGCGTGGCTGAAATCCTATCACAAGCAATGCGAGATCAATCCCGGCAACGACGCCTATCATTACGGGATGGGGCTGGATGTGGCGGCGTTCGGGCAATTGCCACGGGTCAGGCGCCTGCTGGATATCGGAATGCTGAAACAGGATTGCCTTGCCGCCTTTGGCGCGAAGGAGATCGTCGCGGTCGATTTTGACGATGACTGGGCCGGCCGGTTCGTCGAGCTCTGCGGCTATCGGCCGGCGGGGCCGGTGGTGATGGGCCGTGTCAATGAAAGCGTGCCCGACTGGATTTTCGATGCGGTCCTGCGTATCAACCGCCAGAAGCTGCCGGCAGAGGCGCGCACGGCATGGCTCGGCACCTTGCAGAGGGTCAGTGCGACACGACATTCCGGCCTGATGCAATATGACCTCAAGGCGACGACGACGGGGCTGTGGCGTCACCTGGATCCATCCCTTATAGAGAAGATAGCCACCCCGGATGACTGCTGGAACGGCTATGACGGTCTGGTGCGGGACTTGATCGCCGCTGCCGGCACGCCAGATATGATATGCCCGGGGACAGCGACTGGGACAGAGACTGGGACAGCGACTGGGACAAAAACGGCGGCGACGGTAACCGGCAGGGCGTGACAAGAACGGGAGGCTCCGGCCTCCCTGCGGATGGAAGGACACAGATGATGAAGAATTTCGGCGACATGATGAAACAGGCCTCGCAGCTGCAGGGCAAGATGCAGGAAATGCAGGAGAAGATTGCCGCGATGCAAGTCGAGGGCTCGGCCGGTGGCGGCATGGTCAGGGTGACCCTGACCGGCAAGGGCTATGCCTCGAAAGTCAGTATCGAGAAGGATCTGCTGAACCCGGAAGAGGGCGAAGTGCTGGAAGACCTGATCACCGCCGCGATCAATGACGCCAAGGCGCGGCTGGAAGAGAAGTCGCAGGAAGAGATGAAGAGCCTGACCGAGGGCCTGCCCCTGCCCCCGGGCATGAAACTGCCGTTCTGAGGATGTGGCGCTGCAATCCTGCCTCTGTCACAAAAGGCAGTGAAAGGGTTCTCTGTGGAGAGTTCTGGTTCGATTTTGGCGATACATCTTTTCCTGATGAAAACTGGCTGGATTTTGTCTCTCCGGTTTTTGGTTGGTGGTGTGCGGAATTCGACAGATTAAAAGACACCGGAAAAGCCGAGTTCGAATTCATGGATAGTCCATGTGCCATCTCGGCAGTCAGCCAAAAACAGGATGTCAGTCTCGTTGGGTTCTGGAGCGGCGAGAGAAGGGCATCCTGTCAGATGCCGGTAAGCGATTTTCAGGCTGGCTTTGTTAAAATCCTGATCGCATTTGAAGACGCATGCCGCGACGCAAATTTTCAACAAGACGCTGAGTGGTTACAGGACTTGCGCGTAAGATATTTCGGAAAATAGCATTCATGCCCAGAACCCCCGCCGGCCCTGAACTCGACCGTCTTATCTCGCTGCTGGCAAAGTTGCCGGGGCTGGGGCCGCGCTCGGCCAAGCGGGCGGCGCTGCACTTGCTGAAGAAGCGCGACGGGCTGATGGCGCCGCTGTCGCTGGCGCTGAAAGAGGCGGCCGACAAGGTGACCGCCTGTTCGATCTGCGGCAATTGGGATTCGTCCGATCCGTGCCAGATCTGTGCCGACGAGGACCGCGAGACCGGCGAAATCTGCGTCGTGCAGGAGGTCGCGGATTTGTGGGCGCTGGAGCGCTCCGGCGCATTCAAGGGCAAATATCATGTGCTGGGCGGGGTGATTTCGCCCCTCGATGGTGTCGGCGCGGACGATCTCAATATCGCCTCTCTCGCCCAGCGGGCGTCGGCCGGCGGGATCACCGAGATCGTGCTGGCGCTGTCGGCAACGGTCGATGGTCAGACCACGGCGCATTACCTGGTCGAGCGGCTGGAAGGGCTGACGGTCGATATTACCCGCCTGTCCCACGGCGTGCCCGTCGGCGGCGAGCTCGACTATCTCGACGAGGGCACGCTGGCCGCAGCGATGAAATCCCGCCACAAGGCGTAAGGTCAAATTCTCCCACTCTCAACGCCCTGTTCATTTTTCATGAACAATGCTCTGCTTGACGGACAAGGAGAGACGCGATGAGCGAGCCGCTGATTGAAGGTTTCGTGCTCGACGGCAAGGGCGGGGCCCGGCCGATGAGCGTTGACGAATTGCACGCCGGGCCGGATGTGCCCAAGGGCGGGTTTTACTGGGCGCATCTCGACCTCGGTGCCGACCAGGACTGGCTGCGGCGCAAGGCGGGGCTGGATGCTGTCGTCGTGCAGTCGCTGCTGGCCAATGAGACGCGGCCGCGCTCCACCGTGCACGGGAGCGGCCTGATGATGACCCTGCGCGGGGTCAATCTGAATCCGGAAAGCCAGAGCGAGGACATGGTATCGCTGCGCGTCTGGGTCGAGAAGGGGCGCCTGATCACCGTGCGCAAGCGCCGCCTCGTCGCCGTGGAAGACCTGCGCAAGACAATGCGGGACGGACACGGGCCTGACGATGCGGGCACGCTGCTGTTCCAGATATTGCGTGGACTGACGAACAAGATGGAGCCGGTCGTCGACGACCTGGCAGACCGGGTCGATGTCTTCGAGGAGCAATCGCTGACGGCCACGGTGGAGGAATTGCGCGGACCGCTTGCCGCCATGCGCCATGACGCGATCGTTTTCCGCCGCTATATCGCGCCGCAACGCGAAGCCTATGCCCGCTTTGCCGCGAACGAGACCGGCCTGTTGCACGAGACGCTGCAAAACGCCTCGCGCGAAGAGGCCGACCGCCTGACCCGCGTGGTCGAGGAGCTGGACATCACCCGCGAGCGCGCCGGCATCATCCACGACCAGCTGGTCGACCGGCGCTCGGAGGAGATGAACCGCAACATGCTGGTGCTGTCCGTCGTCACTGCGATCTTCCTGCCGCTGGGCTTCCTCACCGGGCTGCTCGGCATCAATGTCGGCGGTATGCCGGGGGCAGGGATGGACCACGCCTTCTGGATTGTCTGTGGACTGCTGCTCTGCATCACGCTCGGGGAATTGTGGCTGTTCCGCATGATGAAGTGGATTTAGGGTTAATTAGTCCCGCGGGTATTTCAGGGAAAGAAAGCTGTCAAGGACACTTCGTGCCCGGAGGGTTTCATCCTTGACAGCTTTCTTTCCCTGAAATGAGAATGCCACCAAGGCCATTAAGGCATAAAGTGCCTTAATGGCCTTGATTGACTAAAAGAGTCTCATCCTCGTGACCTGAGCTGAGGAAGGCTGTTGTGATTCTCCCAAGCCTCTACTTCAACCGCCGCTCGAAGAAGTCGACCACCAGCCGGTCCATGTGGCGCTTGTTCTCGCGCTTGCGGAAGCCGTGCTTCTCGCCCGGATAGGTCATCATCTCGAAGGCGACATCGCGCTCATGCAGGGCGGCCATCAGGTCGACGGAGTTCTGGAAGATGACATTGTCGTCGGCCATGCCATGGATCAGCAACAGGCTGTCATCCTTCATGCCACCCAGATGGGCGAAGACGGCAGAACGGTCATAGGCATCGGCGACCTCGCGCGGATCGCCCATGTAACGCTCCGTATAGGCTGTATCATAGGTGCGCCAGTCGGTGACCGGCGCGCCGGAGACGCCTGCCTTGTAAAGTTCCGGGTTCTGGGCCAGCATGTGCAGGGTCATGTAACCGCCATAGGACCAGCCGAACACGCCGATATTGCCGGCATCGACGTAAGTCTGCGCGGCGAGCCAGCGCGCGCCGGCAGCCTGGTCCGCGACCTCGACCGAGCCCATGGCGCGGTAGAGCGGGTTCTCGAACGCCGTGCCGCGGTTCCACGCGCCGCGATTGTCGAGCCGGAAGACGACATAGCCCTTGTCGACCAGCATCTGGTCATAGGCGCCCGTCCAGTCCTTTTGCACGGTCTGGGCGTGGGGGCCGCCATAGACGCGGATGATGGCGGGGACCTTCTGCCCCGGAGCGAGGTCCGGTTTCATCACCTGATAGTGGAGCGGCGTGCCGTCATCGGCCTCGATCGTACCGAATTCCGGTGCGACATGGGACGCGATAAAGGGCGCATAGGGATGATCGGCATCGAGCCGGTTCTCCTTCAGCCAGAAAAGATGTTCGCCATCGGCCTTGCGCACCCGCGCCTGCGACGGCTGGTCTGGTGCCGAGAAGGTATTGATCCAGACATCGCAGCTGCCGGCAAAGCTCGCCCCGTGCCAGCCCTCGCCCTCGGAGACCTGCACCGGCGCGCCGCCGGACAGGGACACGCGATAGACATGGCGCTCGAGCGGGGTCTCGGTCCAGCCGGTGAAATAGAGTGCACCACTGGCTTCATCGACGCAGTCGATGCCGGAGACGACCCAGTCTCCTCGGGTGACCCGGGCAATCAATGATCCGTCTGCGGCGTGATGATAGATGTGGTTGAAACCGTCGCGTTCGGATTCCCACAGGAAGGAGCCGTCCTTGAGCGGCCGCATGCCGCCGCGCAGATTGATCCAGGTCTCGCGCGTCTCCTCCATGAGGGTGCTGCTGGCGCCCGTCTCCGGCGCGACAGCGAGAACGCGCAGCGTCTTCTGGTCGCGGGACAGGAGGGTGACATAAAGCTGCCCGCCATCGGCTGCCCATGTCGCATCGGCAAGATAGATATCCTGTTCGGTGCCGAGGTCGACCCAGACCGTTTCGCCGCCGGCCGCCGGCACGACGCCGAGGCGGATGGTGACATTGTCCGTGCCCGCAAAGGGATAGCGCTGGCTGATCGTGCGTGTGCCGTCAGGCCCGAAATCCAGCCGCTCGACGATATCGACGGGGCTTTCGTCGATCTGTGTATAGGCGATCAGCCGGTCATCCGGCGACCACCAATAGCCGGTGTCACGGTCAAGCTCCTCCTGGGCGACGAATTCCGACACGCCATTGCGGATGGTGCCGGTCGCGCCGCTGGAGAGCTGTTGCTCCGTGCCCGTCGCAAGGTCATAGACAAACAATTCGTCATTGCGAATGAAGGAGACATAGCGGCCCGCTGGGGAAATCTTCGGGTCGGTCTCGAAGGTGCCGGTGTCGGTGACCTTCACCGCCCTGCCGTCGGCCAGCTGGTAGAGGAAGATATCGCCGCCGAGGGGAAACAGGATCTGCGCGCCCTTCGCGTCCCACTGATAGGAGACGATGCCGCTGGCATAGATGCGCTGGCGCTCGCGCCGGTTCTTTTCTTCCTCGGACAGGTCGACATCGCCGACGAGATCGGTGGAGGAGACCAGCATCGAGGCGTCGCCCGTCGCGGTGTCATAGGCCCACAAGTCGAGCTGGCTCGCATCGTCCTCGCGCCCGCGCAACAGGGTGACCAGGCGGCCATCGGGCGAGACCCGCGGCTGGCGCAGGGCCGGGCCGTCGAGCCCGCCCTCGGCATGCAGGTCGTCTATCGTCAGCTGGCGGGCAGGGGGCATCCCGTTCTCCTGTGTCGTGGCCTCGATCCGGGCGGCGCTTGTCTGGACCATCGCGGACAGGGCCGCCATGACGCCGAGAATGGTGACTATCGGTCGTGTCGGAAAAGGCATGCTCGCTCCACTCTGGCTGATCCTCATCACAAGTAGCGCGATGAGCGACGCGTGCAAACCCGCAATACCGGTTGCGGGACGGCCTTGCCGGCGGCCGTATCGGCACGCCCGCAGACCACGCCCACGCAGCCCGCGCCTGTACAGACGCAGAAAATCTGCTCTAACGCTCTGGAAACGTTCAGCTTTTCCGCCGTCGCAGGGTTCCCTGTGAAGGCCCGGTTGATCTAGTCGAGCGGGCGGAAGATCAGCGTCATGATGATGCCGATCCCGCCGATGAGGGCCCAGAGCGGCACGTTGAGGATGAAATTGGCGACCTTCGCCGCCGCGCCGTCGCCGACATCGGCGGACACGCCGATCCCGACAAGGTTCATCACCTCTGCCGTGGTGCGGATGGTGATCTCGCCCGTTTCGAGCCAGGACACGATATCGGCCCCGACCAGCATCAGGCCGATGGCCACGAAAATCCAGGAAAGCAGCCGGAAAATACCCATGAAAACGCCCCGTTTTATACCCGTTGCCGCGCCGCGATCATGCCAGATCCCCGACACGGCACGGGCCTGACCCCGTTACTGACGCGCCAAGCCTATCGCAACAGGCCGACCCTCGCAAGAATGATGCAAGAGCCGTGAAAATCCGGCGAAAAACGGCAAAATCGGCGCTTGCATCGTCAGTCGGTGACGCTATAGTCCCGCTCTCTTGCTGGGCAGGTGGCCGAGTGGTCGAAGGCGCACGCCTGGAACGCGTGTAGGCGAGCAATCGTCTCGAGGGTTCGAATCCCTCTCTGTCCGCCAGCATTTTCCGAGCGAACCGGGGTCTCTGTAAGTCCTTGTAATTGCTCTTTGAATTTCAAATGCCTGGCTTTGAAATTCCGCTATATTCCGCGCACAGAGAGACCAGTTATTCGCCCAATTCCGGCCATTTTGACCGGGCGTCGCTGGTGCTCGTCAGGCGGTTCCGGAATAACGGAAACTCCAAAATGAAACGATCCAGTTTCAGGGGCTGACCTGAACCCGGCAGATTTGCGCTAGATTGACGTACCACAGGCGTAGTCTGAAGCATTCAAAACCAACGCATTTTCAGACAAGCGGCTGGTTGAACACTTCATTGCCGGTGCCTGTCGGCACGGCCTGTCTTCTGATGGGCGAAACCGCAATGCGGTGACGGCGTTCCATTACAAAGGCAAATCGCGGAGCAGAGCAAAGCGAATTAAACAAATTCAGTGTACAGTGAAATCGAGAATGTGCTGCTGTCCACCTGCGGTGATCGTGATGATCCCTGAGTCCCAGGGTGAGGAGACATACCGGCTTTCATATGCGAACTCAGGATTATAGTTTACCGGCTGATCATCAATCATTGGATGAGAGCGATCATCAAACATCGTCAGCCTTTTTCCGGACAGGCTGTCATATTGATAGCTGCCGCCATCATGGACGATCTGCGCGTTCAGCGCTGCCGTCCGGAAGGTCTCGAAGCTTGCATAGTCCCCATGCTCCGCAACTTCGATAATCACCGGCTGTCCATCGGCCTTCAGCCTGTAGAAATTTCCCCGATCTGCGTGCTTGGGGGCAAGCAGGTCATCCGCCTGTTCGAAGGTCGTGAAAGCGGCGCGGATCGCGACCCACGCATTCGGGCTGTCGATAAAGATGATGTCGCCGTCGACGGTCGTGTGTTCCTTCAGGCCCTCAGAGATGAAAATACCCATTGGATACTGCCTGTTATCACTCCCAAATTCGCTCCATACGTCTTCAAGTTTGCGGGCGATGAAACTGCCTTCAAATTGCACGGCATATTGTTCTCCCATGGCATCCTTGGGATAGATCAGTGTCGGGACAACCCGTTCCGGATAGGTCGGATCATCACCTGCCAGCAGAAGCCCATGCCACCAGCCTTGCGCACTGCCTGCTTCCCATGCCGTCGAGTGGTAGGGCGGGCGCATATTCGTGCCCAAAACGAAATTCGGGCTGACCCATGAATATTTAAGGACATCGGACTCCTCGACATCATAGAGTTTTGGCCTGATCGGATAGATGTTCTCCGGAACCGGTATCAGCTCTTCGGGAATATCGGGATCATCACCGGCGGACTTGCCGATCCGCCGTTGGGTAATCGAATAGGCAGGCGCGCTGTGCCTGTCTTCGAGGATGGCGTAGATGATCGGCGCCGGGCGATAGTCAGACAGGACCAATTGATAGTTTACCGCCCCTGCCGTGGTATCGTCCTTCAGGGTTTTGAGGTGATCAAGACCCCGACCGCCGGTGCCGAAATAGATCCAGGCAGGAATCATATGGGATTCCGAATTCGGCAAGAGCCCGCGCAGCTTGCGATGCCGCACCTTGCCGCCGCCGCGCTCGCCGGAAATCTGCTCCTCGGCCCAGAATGTCCACCACAGGTCCAGTGATTTCTGCGCCAGTGCCTTCATATTTTCATCAGGAGACAGATCGTAAATCAGGTAATACATGCTGTGCATGCGCCCGGAATAGCCGCCACTCGAAATCTCCGTCAGAAAGCCCTTGCTGGCACGCTGGATCATGTGCTGGCGCATGTATGCGCTGGTTGCGTCGAAATGTTCCTGCAAGGACTTTCCATCTTGCAATATGACATCCCTGAAGTCCGGATCCTCCTTGAGCACGAGCAGGTATCCCCAGGCGGTGACGATTTCCTGCCACCAGTGATTTTCACTGTTCCAGTAATAATAGGTCTGGTGCTTCAGGCTGAACTCATAATGATCGAGCTTGGACCAGAAGTTGAGATACTCAACCATGTAATCCAGTAGCCTGATTTCGACATCGCGCGGGATTGCTCCCTTTCTTTCTGTTCCGTTCGTGCCGAACATGGCAATGGCTGATGCATGATACTCACCGGCCCAGTAGGAACTGTGCGGTGCTTTGGTCTGGGCGGGATTGTCCAGATAATATTCAGCCACCTTGTCGAGCAACATGGCTGATTGCCTGTCCTTCCCGGGGTCGGTTTTCAATTGCAGATAGGCCCTGGCAGAGAGGGAGATATTGAACAGGCGAGAAAATATTTCCTCTTCATGTTCGGGGTGCTGGGTGATGGATAGTTCCGGGACAGGATTCGATACGAAATGAGTCAGCGCCTGGTCGATGCGCTCCTCCGTCTCCGGATCCATGCCGGCAGCAGCGGTAGCGAGGCTGGTCAGGGCGAATACGAGCCCAACGACTGAAATTCTGGTTTTCATGATCATTGCCTTCCCAGAGAGGACTTGCCATCTCATTATTATAGATCAGTGTACGGTAAAATCGATAACGTGCAACTCGTCGCCAACAGTGATCGTGATAATCCCGCTGTCCCAGGCAGACGAAATGTACCGGCTGTCATAGGCCATGGCAGGGTGAAAATTAACGGTTTGATCGTTGATCATTGGTGCGGATCGATCATCAAACATCGTCAGCCTGTCACCGGAGAGGCTTTCATAGTGATAGGCACCGTTTTCGAACGAAAGCTTCGCGTTCCGAACGGTTGCCTCAAACTCCGTGAAATCCGTATAGTCGCCATGCTCGGCTACCTCGATGATGACGGGCTGGGTATCCGTCTCAAGCAGGTAGAAGTTGCCTGCATTCTGTTGAGCGGCGGTAAGGATCTCGTCAGACCGCGCAAACCCTGTCTTGGCAGCTCTCACGGCGACCCAGGCAGTTGGGCCCTCAATGAAAATGAAGTCGCCATCGAGTGTCGTATCGTTCTTCAGCCCTTCCGAGACGAACACGCCCATCGGGAAGTCCGTATTGTCCGACACCTGGCTCCATGAATCGTTCAGCTTCCGCGCCATGAAACTCGTCTTCGACTGCACCGCATATTGCTCGCCCATCGAATCGCTCGGATAGATCAGTGTCGGCACGACCCGGTCCGGATAGCCGGTCTTGTTGCTCTTCAGCAGCAGGCCATGCCACCAGCTCTGCGCCTGGCCGGCGACCCATTCCTGGACGTCGTAGGGTGGGCGCATATTGGTGCCAAGAATGAAATTCGGGCTGACCCAGGAGTATTTCAGGACACTGCCGTTTTCATAGTCGAAAAACTTGTGCTTCGGGATGCCGGTGTTTCCATAGAGATCCCTTTCCGGGTTCGGAGCGATCAGTGCCTCCGGCAAATCCTCGTCCTGTCCGGCAGATTTTCCTACGCGACGCTGCGTGATCGCGTAGGCTGGTGCCGTCTCGCGGTCCGCCAAAATCTTGTAGATGATCGGGGCGGGGCGATAATTTGACAGCAGCGCCATGTAATTGCCCGCCATGACGGTAGAATCGCCGTCGAGATCCTTGAGATAGTCCTTGTTCCGGGTACCGATGCCAAAGTAATACCAGGCCGGCACCATGTGGATTTCCGTGTTGGGAAGCAGGCCCCGTAATCGCCGGTGCCTGACCTTGCCGCCGCCACGCTCGCCGGAAATCTGCTCCTCGGCCCAGAAGGACCACCACAGATCGAGGGTCTTGGCGGCAAGGGCCTTCAGATCCTCGTCGGGGGAAATGTCATGGATCAGATAGTACATATTGTGCATGCGGCCGGAGTATCCGCCGCTCGAGATTTCAACGAAAAATCCCTTTTTGGCGCGCTGCCGCATATGTTCTTTCATATAGGCGACAGTAACCTCGTAATGTTCCTGCAAGGTCTTGCCGTCCGCGAGCTTCGTGTCCCTGAAATCCGGATCGTCCTTCAGCGCGAGCAGATAGCCCCAGCTGGTAACGATTTCCTGCCACCAGTGATTCTCGCTGTTCCAGTAGTAATAGGTCTGGTGCTCAAGACTGAATTGATAACGGTCTGGACGCGACCAGTAATTCAGATAATCAACCATGTATTCGAGCATCGTGATTTCGGCGTCTCTGGAAATGGCGCCTTTGCGTACGGTGCCGTTGATGCCAAACATGGCCAGCGCTGCCGCATGATATTCACCCGCCCAGTAGGTCGCGTCCGGGTCAGGAATTTCGATCGGATTATCGATGTAATATTGCGCCACCTCTTGCAGGAGCGCGCTGGAATAGGCGTCCTGAGACGGGTCGGTGCTCAATTGCAGGTAGGCTCGAGCCGAACGAGAGATGTTGAAGTGCCTCGAGAAGACCTGTTGGGGTTTTACAGGGTGCTGGGTGACCGGCAACTCCTCGGAAGGATTTGCAACGAAGAGCGTGAGTACCTGTTCAATGCGCTCCTCCGATTCCAGGCCGGCCGCAAAGGCGTTCTGGCCAGCTATGGCAATTGCAAATACTGCAGCGAAGGCAAGAGTATGTATCTTCATGGTATTCTCCCTGTTTAAAAATCCCTATTTTGTTTGAAAAAAGGCTTCTTCATTTCTGGGTACTTCACAAGAGCGCACGCGTCGTCTTGCTGTCCAGAATGCTGGAGTTCCTGATCCGGCTGGCTCCAGCAGGAAGTCGCCAAAGCGCAACGCCTGACCATCGCCGATATAGGCTTCCTCGATTTCCCCCGAGCCGGATAAAGTCAGCACGGCGAAACGACCGAGAAATTCCACTGGCAGGTCCTCATGTGTGTAGGTCTCGCCAGCCTCCTGCGCGATAATACACTGAACAAGGTCACGGCCATCGACATTGCTGGCGCGGTCTGAGGAACTGACCCAGATCAAGGGACGGGAGGTTTCCCTTGAGGCGGGCTCCGAGTTGTCCGAAGCTGCGCAGCTGGTGCCCAGAGGTACAGCAAGGGCAGCAGTCATTCCGTATGCAAAGTGAATTATGGCTGTCCTGCTGGTCATTTGCCATCTTTCTGGCTTGTGGTCGAGGGGGCATGTATAGAGTGTCGCCGCGTCAGGCACTTATTCCGCTGCGATGAGTTGTGCGCAGAATGTCACCGCGTTGTCCGTGGAACGTGCCCTGAAATCGAGATAGCCGTTGGCGTTCATGCCCATCCAGAATGGGTAGCCGTCCAGTTTGATCCGGAAATAGCCATCGCCAGTATCTTCGAGGCTCATGAGCAACGCCGCTTTTCCCTCCGCCTGGGCAAACAGGCGTGTCTCTTCATCCATGAGCACGAACTGTTCATGACCAAAGCTGAAGAGGGCCACCGTGTCTTCAGTCGCGGCCTGTACGAACCGAAAGATACTGTATTCGTCCGTTACGGCACCGCGAACAGCAAGCCGGGGAACATCCTGGTTTCCGGCCCGGACATAGTTCTTTCCCTTGGCGCCTCGCAGGGCGAGGGCAATAATGTCCCCTGCGGCGGGCACGCCGGTCGAGCAGGTCTCATCAGGATCCAGAACAAGCTTGTCCCTGAAAGAATCTTGCCCTGCGGCTGTCGAAGCGAACAAGAAGGGCATGATGGCAGTCGCCAAAAGACCTGGAAGCGATAGACACCTCATGATTTCCTCCCGGGTGCGCAATTATGATTATTTGGCATCTTATACGATCATTTATGATAAAAAAAGTGCTCGATTTATGTTGAGTCCATGTGCGCTGAGGCCGGTGGCGCATACGCGTCACGGCGTTGCAATGCGTCGGGTTGTGAAAAGTATAATGAAAACAGAAGCCTAGAATAGGCTCATGCCCCTCGGCGGCAGGGTGCCCGGATCCGTATTGAAGCAAGGCGGCTAAGCTTCTTGCAGTATCGAAAAGTATAGGTCACAATTGCGCACGACGGCGCGAGCATCTATGCTGGGCCAAAACCGCTTGCATAGGTCGTTCATGCGGCGGAAAGGGAGCCAGTGATGATGAGGATGACATCCTACGATAATCTGCATCGTTTCTCGATGTCCTCAGGTCTTCGGAGCCTGCTTGCGGCAGTTGCCGCGATGCTCGTTGGACTGGCGCCGTTAATGGCCGTCGCCGCTGAAGGAAGCGACGCGATAATCGTCGATGCCGAGCAGGTAAAGGGGTCATCCCCTCAGCCCGATCTCGTGCTGTCCTATACCGGCACGCAAGGTCGCGACCACGATATCTATGTGTTCAGACCGGCGCAGGCCGCATCAGATACACAGTATCCGGCGGTGGTCATGTATCATGGCGGTGGATGGAAGAGAGGTACGCCCGATCAGTTCTACAGGCATGCCCGCGTGTGGAATGATCTCGGCCTCGTGGTCCTGCTGCCTGTTTACGGGCTGGAGGACACCCATGGCGCCACACCGAAACAGTCAGTCGAGGATGCGTTTCTGGCATGGCAGGCAATCGGTGAGCAGGCACAGGCCCTCGGAATAAATCCGGATGCGATTGGTGCCGGAGGCGGGTCCGCCGGGGGTCATCTGGCGGCAGCCCTGGCGACACTGGAGCCGCCGGCATCGGTGACGGGGCATCGTCCGCCTGCCGCCCTTGTCCTGTTCAACCCGGTCATCGACAACAGCCCCGGGGGCTATGGCGCTGACCGGATCGGGGCGGACTGGGAACGCTTCTCGCCATTTCACAATATCGGTCAGGAACATCCGCCCGTTCTCTTCATGCTGGGCGATTCCGATGAACTGATCCCGGTCGACACCGCAGAAGCTTATTGTGACCGCGTCAGGGCGCAGGGAAGTGACTGTGTCCTCAAAGTCTATCCCGATGCCGTGCACGGATGGTTCAATCGGGAGGGCTTCATCGAGACGCTGCAGGAGTCGACAAGGTTTCTCGTTGATGCGTTTTCGCTAAAGCCGGTCAGCTTTCTGCAGGGCGGTACGATCGATGCCTTCCTGTTGATACAGGATGGCGACGGGGATTATGTCCCGCTTGCCCATGACACCGCCTATGTCGCGCCGGAGGATCACAAACCCATGGGGCCGCTCCTGCGCTATGAGGGGCCGATCGTGGAGGGGCAGGCATTCGGCATGCGCGCCTATTTCGACGAGCGTGCGCGGTTCGACCTCTTCGCCAAGACGGGCCGAACCCTGGCCTTGCGCGGGGCCCGCAACAATTATCTCGAAATGGCGGAATGGGGCCGGGACCCGCTTTTCGTTGGCCAAAGCCTTGGCTTTGCTACGCCCGCGATCGTCACGCCCGAGGGGGCTCACGTTGCTGCCGACGTAAAGGAGCGCAGTGTGACGACCAGCGTGTCCGATACAGCAGCGCGGTTTACCCTCGGTCTGCGGGGCTGGAATGTTGCGGGCGTGGAACTCGACGCCACTCACACTGTGATGGTCGAGACCGGTGCGGATTTCATCATACACCGCCTCGCCGTCGATGGTGCCCTGCCCGGGGACCTTGTCGCCGGCCTTGTCCGGCACGAGGCAGCAGAAATGCGCGCGGGAGACGTCGGCAGTGTCAATTACCTGCTCACCTATGGCGCGCAAACAGACAAGCAAGAGGGTCTTGGCATGGCGATCGTCTACGCGGCCTCGGCGGGGAAAGAACCGTATAATGATGACCTGTCTCATCTGGCCGTTCTGGCACCAGAGGGAGAGGCGGCAAGCGTCGAATACTGGGCGACGGCGGACTGGGCGCTTGATCCTGATTTCGCCGCAGATATTGACGCGTTCGAGATGAAGGTCCGCGACCTGGCGCGACGGGCGAACGAACGATGGTCGCATGAACAATAACGGGGACAACAGCCTGCCTGATCGGGCGCGTCTTTGCCCATCATGACAATACGGCCTCAAGGAGGTTAAAATGAATATCGTGAAACAGCGTCAGCTCTCTGAAAATGAAATCCAGAAATACAAGGATGATGGATATCTTGTGCTGCCGGAATTTATCGACAGGGCCAGAATAGACGCCTTGGTCGACGAAATCTATGCGGCGCTTCACCATGAGACCGGCTTATCCAGGGCAGAGCTCGGGATCGCGACGTCAAACGCAGATCGCCTGAGACAGACACAAGCCTATCTGCGCGGGTCTCTGCTGGATGAGCTGATCAATGGCGAGGGCACAAAATCGGTCGCAAGCCAGCTGATTGGTGGGCCGGCAGTCCCATATAATCCGTTTACGGCGTATAAGGGCTGTAGCGGCGGTCAGTTCGACTTCCATCAGGATAATAATTATACGCGGCATGAGCCTGCGCTCGGGTCCATCAATATCTGGGTCGCTCTGACAGACATGACACCGGAAAACGGGTGTCTGCGGGTCGAACCGCAATCCCACAAGAAGGGTGTGCTGGGATCTATCGATGCCGGCGACAATGTTCACCGGAAACTTGCGCATGACCCCGATCACTACGAGGCCCTGTCGATGAGGGCGGGCGATGCCGTTGCCTTTACCCGGCTGACGGTTCATGGCAGCGGGCCGAACACGACCGACACGCCTCGCATTGCCTATGCGCTGCAGTATCATCGCGATGATGTCGAGTATCTCGATATGAAGGACAACGCCTGGAAACTGCTGGTGGATAATCCGCGCTTCCAGATCGCGCCGATGGACATTTTTCAGGGGTGATGTCCAAAAATGAAATCGCCGATCAATCACCATCGCTGTCGAGATGATGTCCGATGATTCGTGCGACCTCGATGCCTTGTAGCTCGCTGGCAGCTGGGGTGAAGTGAACATTGCCTGGGGCGACGATCCACGCGTCAAGATGTGGCAGGGTAAAGCTGTACAGATCGTTGATCGCAACGTCCGCGCTCATCATGACATCAATGGCAGCTTCGTTGTACCTTGCAGCGTCCTCGACAAATCGGCCCGGTTCCCCTTCCGGCACCGGCGTTGTCGTAGCGAATATGAGTGCAGCATCGGGCGCAATCTCCCGGAAGTAGCCGATCGCCTCGCGCAGATTGCTGGTATAGGTTCCGATCGAATTGACCTGTGTGCCTTTCTGCTTGTCCATCTTGCCCGCAGAGATGTATTTCAGATCATGGAGGCCGGCATTGAAATGGATTACATCCCAGGTCATCGCCCATGGATCGCTCAGTGCCGGGTCGCTCATACTGGTATGCATGGCCTTCATTTTCGAGATGATCATCCCGGAGTCTGATCCGTTTGCCGGCAGGCGGATCACGTTCGCTTTGCCGTCCAGTTCAGCGCGCACCGTCGCCGTATAGTCGATCGAGATGGAGTCCCCATAAATGAGGACATTTGGAAGCCCATTACTATAATCCCAATAATCGAGAGATGGATGAGCCTGTGTCTTTGGCCTGTTGCGAAAACTCTGTGTGACCAGAGCGTCCCATCTTTCACGCGCCGTTGTGCGTGTTTCCCTTGCGTCTTCGCGAGTCTCTTGCTGCTGTTGCCTGGCCTCAGCCGTTGAGACACAGGAGATGGTTCCCAGAACAGTGGAGCACATGAGAGAAAGAGACAGTGTGCGGTAGGGGATCATCAGCCTGTTCCTTTTGTCATTGAGAAGACACAGCGAATTTAGCGGCCATCAATGCTGCGAAGAAAGTCAAGGGCGTCCCGCAGGGTGCCTTCGTAACCAGCCTGATCATGGTTGAACCAGGCGTGACCGGCATTGTCGTAGATTTTTACAGAGCAATCGGAGCCGGCAAGGCGCACTTGGACGCAGTATGCCTCGGCTGTTGCGACCGGGATCAGCCGATCTGAATCGCCGAGGAGTATGACTGTCGGCGGATGATCTGCGCCGATATTGTGCAGGGGCGAGAAATCCTGCCAGTAGTCCTTGACGCGGGAATAGCCATAGCCATCGGGGCCGTTGTCGATCACGGGATTGAACAGGACAAGGCGTGCAGGAGACGTCAGCCTGGTGGTCGGCTCCGGCGGCGGAACTGTCGCAAGGGCAGCAGCGAGCTGGCCTCCGGCAGACGCGCCGCCTGCATAGATCCGGGCAGGATCGATATTCAGTGCCGGCGCTGATAGATGAACAAACGACCACGCGCGGAAGGCATCAACGAGCGCGTCGTGCGGCGTGCTCGCATCCTCATCGCTGATGCTGTATTCAGGCAAGGCAACGACAAAGCCGGCATCGGCGATGACCCGGGCCTGGCGGTAGAACTGGACCGGGCTGCCTTCGCGCCAGGCACCGCCGTGAAAGAGCACCAGTCCGGGATATCGCTCTCCGGGAACGGCATCGGCGGGGCGGAAAATCTCGATCCGGTGGGATTGTCCCTTGATGCCGGTATAGTCAAGGGACTGGTCCGGTGCGGCGCCCATCGACGCGGCGGCTTCCTCAAGGAAGCGCCAGATATCGGCGGGGCGCCCCGACGCCAGGTCAGCGGCTGGCGGGACCTGCGCACAGGCCGGCAGGGCACTGACGAATGATCCCAGCATGATCCAGCAGGCCTTGGTGAGAGATGTGACCAGCGAATGGATCATGGGTCGTCCCCTACAGGAGTGAAGCCGTCCGTGTAGCCTATATGTATTTTCGCAGGAATTCACCGAGCGCGCACATGGCCAGGCTTTGGCCATAGGGCATGGAAGTCAGGGGGATGTCGCGGTAGAACTGCAGATCGTCGCCCATATCGGTCCCGAAGCTGACCTGTTGCAGTTCGCCTGCATCGTCGATGTTTTCCAGAATGCCGCGGATGGCGGCAATGCCGATATCCTCGAACTCCGCCGGCAGATAATGTTTGCGCACGCCCTTGAGGATGCCATAGGCAAAGCCCGCCGTGGCTGATGCCTCGAGATAGCTGGAAGGATCGTCGATCAGCGTATGCCACAGACCGCTCTCGTGCTGATGGTTCGCGAGGGCCTTGACCTGGGACAGCAAGGTTTCGAGGAGAAACTCGCGGAAATGATCGCCCGGCTTCAGATCGAGCATCTCGATGATCTCCGGAATGGCGATCGTGATCCAGCAATTGCCCCGTGCCCAGCGCGCCCGGGCGAAATTGTGCCGCTCGAGGAACGTCCAGCCATGAAACCACAGGCCCGTTTCGGTATCGCACAGATACTTCGTGTGCAGCAGGAATTGCCGCTTGGCTTCTTCGATATAGTGCGGGCGGTCGATAACCTGGCCGATGCGGGCCAGCGGCAAGGCCGACATCATCAGCGTGTCGGCCCATATCTCGCCCGTGTTGATGTCGTTGTAGACGACGTGCTGGAAACCGCCTTCCTCCGTCCTCGGCAGTCCGTGCATGACCCATTCTGCCCATGTATCGAGATAGGGAAGATGGGACAGATCGCGGTCCGCATCATACATATTTGCGAGCGTGAGGAACGGGGCCACGGTGTTGATGTTCTTTGTTGCCGTGCCCTCGGCAAAGCGATCGGCAAACCAGCCCTGGATGATCGCCAGGATCTTCGGGTCCTTGTTCTGCTGGTAGAGATTCCACAGGCCGAAGAGGCCGACGCCATGGGTCCATTCCCAGCCAGACCAACCCTTGGTGTCTATGATGCGTCCGTCTTCGAGGTGAAGCAGGAACTCGCCTGTCTCGTCCTTGATGGTCAGCAGGTTATCGATCAACCTGCCGATCGCATCGGTAACGGTGGCTCTTTCGATAGAGTGGACAAGGTTGGGCATTTCTTACTCCGATTGCGGTGGTCTATGCCGGCCGTCAGATGACGTACCGGGATCATTTCATGTAGAAGACCTGGTCGAGGTCATGGGTAACAGGTTCATTTGTCGGCGCTGTTTCCATCAGGGGCGCCATATACTCCCACCATTGCCGCATGACCGGATGGTCAGGCAGGCTCGCCAGGCTGTGACCGGGTGCGAGCTTCATGCAGGCAAACAGCGTCAGCGATTGCCGGTCGAGAAAGATGGAATAGTCGTAGATGCCGGACTCCGACAGGAGCTTGCTGAGTTGCGGCCAGATCTCGTCGTGCCGCTTACGATATTCCTCAACGTTCCCGGGGAGAAGTTGCATTGTAAATGCGCGGATTTCCGCGGTCTGATCCATGTCTACCCTCCTCCTGTGAACGGGGGCTGAATGCCGTATCTGTTATGGGCCCGGTGCGGTTCAGGATTTATGCGGGGGCCAATGCGCGTACCTGGAAATCGGCATACTCCGCCTTCAAGGGTGCCATTTGCCTGAAACCGATATGACCGCTGCCCGGCATCGGTTGATCCTCCGGCGCGGTCCAGTCGACGAGCTTGAGATCGTCCACGGTAAAGGTGACGCGGCGGCCCTGCTTGCGCAGGACCAGCTGGTGAAGCGGATTTCCTTCATGGACGCAAGGGATCGGGTCCGGACCGGTCTGCAGCAACTTGAACCCCGGCGCGTATCTGAGGTTGACGACATGCAAACCGCGCTCCGATTCCCAGCGGCGCCGGAAATAGGACATGCTGAGATATTCCAGATCGCTGCTATTATACTGGTCATAAAGACCATGACGCTCGGCAAGGCGGGCATCGAAAGGAGAGGTCAGCGCGCCATTCACAATTCCCTTTGTCGCAAAAATCAGGATACAGAGGCCAGGTTCGCGCACTGGACGAAATTTCCAGCTGACTTCGATATCGGCCGGAAATTCTTCCGGACACCAATGAACGAAATTTGCGGCCTGCCCGTCTTCCATCGGCCGGGCATTTTCCATCACCATCAGGCCGTCCTCGGCCTTGATGATGGCCGAGCCCTCGACACGCCAGTCCTTGATGTCGCTTGCTGACGAAAAGCTGTTTTGATAGATAAGTTGCCCTGAATCAGCATTTCCGGCCGCCTGTGCTGCCATCAAGGGGAGCGTCGGGCCGAGTACAGCGCCTGCACTCGCGATCTTCAGAAAGTTTCGTCGTGTATCGGCCATGATGTCCTCCTGGTACCGGCAATGTCATTCGTGCATTGTTCGACTCACACAGTGTCACGGAAAGAAATCAGACGCAAGATAATGCGCAAAAATGACAATATATGATTGCATGTGATGGAAGCGTATGCTTTTAGTCGCCTGCCGGCTCCGCGTATGCTGCCATGGCTTGCATCGGCAGGCTGCGTGTCGGCCAGGACCGGGAAACGGCCCTGTCAGCGTACACTCCGGCAATTAACAGGAGAATGCCATGAAAATTGCGCTTATCATCGAAAACAGCCAAGCCGCGAAAAGCAGCATCGTTAATGATGCGCTAACTTCAATCGCGGAGCCGCTGGGTCATACGGTTTTTCATTATGGTATGTATTCCGCGGATGATGCAGCGTCCCTGACCTATGTCATGAATGGTCTGCTCGCCGGGATCCTGATCAATTCGAGGGCGGCGGACTTCATCGTGACCGGGTGCGGGACGGGCATGGGCTCGAACCTCGCCTGTAACGCCATGCCTAATGTGATCTGCGGCCTCGTCTATGACCCGACCGATGCCTTCCTCTTTGGCCAGATCAATGACGGCAATGCGATCGCCATGCCCTATGCCAAGGGCTTTGGCTGGGCCGCGGAACTGAACCTGCAGGATTGCTATCGCAAGCTGTTCGAGGTTGAGCGCGGCCTCGGCTATCCGAAAGAGCGCGCCGCGATCATGGCCAAGAACCGCGGCATTTTCAACGAGGTCAAGGACGCCGCGACCCATGACATGCTGACGATCCTGAAGACCGTCGACCAGGACCTCCTCAAAGCTGCCATCGCCGGCGAAAAGTTCGAGGAGTATTTCTTCGCCAACGCCGAAGACGGTGCCCTCAAGGACTATATCAGGGACGTTCGCGCATCCTGATCAGCGTGATGAACGCGACCATTTATCGTATTGAGACGGAGGAAAGCGCATGAGCAAGGCGAGTTTCAGTCTTGAAGGCAAGACAGCGATCGTGACGGGCGCCAATACCGGTCTGGGGCAGGGGATGGCTGTTGCGCTGGCCGAGGCTGGTGCGGATCTCGCACTGGTCGGCCGCTCGGCGCCGGACGAAACGGTAGGCATGGTCGAGGCAGCCGGGCGCAAGGCGCTTGTCATCGAGGCTGACCTCGGCTCCCTAGATCCGGTGGACGGGATCGTTCAGGAGACACGGGACACGTTTGGCGGGGTGGATATCCTCGTCAACAATGCCGGCATCATCAAGCGGAACGACGCCATCGATTTTACCACCGAAGAGTGGGATGCCGTGATGAACATCAATCTGCGCACCCTGTTCTTCCTGAGCCAGGCCGTTGCCCGGGCAATGCGTGACGCTGGAAAAGGCGGCAAGATCATCAATATCGCGTCGATGCTGTCCTTTCAGGGGGGTATCCGGGTGCCGTCCTATACCGCGTCGAAATCCGGCGTGATGGGGCTGACCAGAATCCTGGCCAATGAATGGGCGCAGTACGGAATAAACGTCAATGCGATTGCGCCCGGATACTTCGCGACCAACAACACCGCCGCCCTGCAGGCTGACGAAAAGCGCAATGCCGAGATCCTCGGTCGTATCCCGTCCGGGCGCTGGGGCGATCCCTCGGACCTTGCAGGCGCCGTCGTTTTTCTCGCGGCTCCGGCGTCTGATTATGTCCAGGGCATTACGCTGCCGGTTGATGGCGGCTGGCTCGCTCGGTAGGCCTGACCGCTGTCGAGCCCTGGCGGTCAGTCGTCCAGCTTTTCGATCTCGATAAACTCGAAGCCATTCTTCTCGCCGTCGATGACGACCCAGGCTTCGAGGCGCAGCGGTCCCTCGCTGAGATCTATTGCCTCGATACGCGCTTCCAGTTCCGACTGCAGGATCTGGCGCTGTATCGTGCGGTCACCGAGCCTGATCGTCACGTCATGGGGGGCGTCGAGCAGCTCGCTCCAGCGAAACGTCATCCGGTAGCGACCCGCCGCCCGGACGGTAAGGTCATAGTGACCGTTTTCGCCATCGATCAATCCGCCATCGATCCAGTCCTGCCGGCTGAGAGTGACAGGGTTCTGCACAGTATCGCCGATCCATGTGCGCTGCGGCTCATAGGATCCTGTGCGTGTCCGGGACAGCCAGTCCTCATAGGCGGTGGTCAAGGCCGCAACAATCTCCGGGCGATCCGCGGCAATATCCCGGGTCTCGTTCGGGTCCTCTGCGAGGTTATAAAGCTCGAACCGTGCCGTCTCCTCGGAGAACGGCTCGACACCGCGCCCCACAGGCTGGACCAGCTTGTAGTCGCCGCGACGGACCGCGATGTTGCGGTAGGGAACCGGTACGGAGCCCCGGTGAAACTGGAAGAACAGGTCACGAGCGGGGAGCTTTGCCTGCGGATTGGCCAGAACCGGCAGCAGGCTGATCCCGTCCAGCTCCGCTTCCGTCCGGACATCGAGAATATCGAGGATTGTCGGCATGACGTCTTCGACAATGCCAGGCTCGGTGCGTGTGCCGGGGCGGGCAATTGAGCCCGGTGCTCTGATGATCATCGGAACGCGAATACCGTTTTCATAGACAAAGGTCTTGCGCCCCCGCAGTCCGCTTTCCCAAAGATCTTCCTGTTTGTGCAGGCTGGATGTTCCATTGTCTCCGACGAAGATGATCATTGTACGGTCATCTATTCCAAGCTCGGCAAGCGTATCCAGTACGCGGCCGACATTGTGGTCGATATTGGAGATCATGCCGTAATAGCGGGCAGTTTCCTCGCTCAGCCCGATCTCCCGGTAGGGATCGGCAAAGGAATCGCCGACCGTGAGCGGGTGGTGTGGCGTGTTGAACGATATGAAGGCAAAAAACGGTTCGCCGTCGGATTGCGCCGAGCGGGTGATGAAGTCGATTGCCGCGTCGGCGAATAGATCCGGTGCGTATCCGTCGAAGTCGCGGTCCGTGCCGTCATCGATCAGTATCGGATCGAAATAGGACCGTCCTTGCGGTGGATTGTACGGCATGCCGATCATGCCACCGATATGGGTCAGAACCCTGTCAAATCCCTGGTCCTGCGGCCGGGCCGGCGCATTGTCTCCCAGATGCCATTTGCCGAAAAGGCCGGTAGCGTATCCTTGCTCGCGCAGAGCCTCGGCGAGAGTGATCTCTTCCGATGGAAGGATCGCGTTGCCGCTTTGCGTATCCAGTACCCCAAGGCGCATGGCATGACGCCCGGTCATCAAGGCGGCGCGGGTCGGCGAGCAAACCGGTTGCGCATAGAACTGGTCAAACACGACGCCGCTCGCTGCCATGGCATCGATCCTTGGAGTCTTCAGCACGGGATTTCCGTTATAGCCGACGTCACCATATCCCTGGTCATCGGTCATGATGACGATCACGTTTGGCCGGTCGTCCCCTAGTGCAGCCGATGGCAGGCACGAGGCCAATACGAGGGCAGCCGATAGCGCGACTGCGGCGGAGGGGTTGATCCGTTGCATGTCCAGTTCTCCTTGCGGGACGCGGCCTTGGCGCTATCCCTTGCGAATGGTCAGTCCCGTCAGGTCCTTTGTGGGCGAGGGGAATAACCAGCTTGCCGCATACCCCACGACGATACAGGTGAAGACCCCCACGGTGAGGAACACTGTGGCATGCAGGTCAAAATATGTCTTGGCGATGAAGTTGGCAGCGACCGAGGCAATCACGCCAGCCCAGATCCCGGCGGCATTTGTCCGGCGGCTGAATATGCCGAGGACAAAGGTCCCGGTAACCGGCCCGACGATCAGTCCGGTGACGGCGAGGAACAAATCCCAGATCGACTGCAAGCCACTCAAGGTACTGAGGATTACCGCCGCGCCGGTTGCGAACAAGCCGAGACCGACAGTGAGCCATTTCCCGAGGCGGAGGGCGCTTGCATCGGTGGCGTTAGGGTTGAGGCGCCGGTACAGGTCCTCGACCATGATGTTGGACGTGCTGCTGAGCGCGCTCGAGACCGTCGAGATCGTTGCTGCGAGCAAGGCGATGACCACCAGGCCGGCCATGCCGGGAGGAAGGGCGGTTGCCGCAAAAAACGGGAAGATTCCGTCTGGCGGCATCGCCGGGCTGAGCATCTCGGGCCTGCTCGAGTAGTAGAGGAACAGCACGGTGCCGAGGCCGAACAGGACGAAATTCAGGGGAACGGCGACGCCGAGCTGGGAGACGGCGGCGAGCTTCGCCCCTTTTTGGGTCTTGGTTGACTGCACCCGCTGAACGAAGTTCTGGTCGCCAATATAACCGAGCGACGTTACCAGCGAATTGAGGAAGAGGACCAGGGCAACAGGTGCCGAGAAGTCGATCCGCAGGTCAAACATCTTCAGCTTGTCGAGGCGGTCAATCAGAGCAACCGATTCTGCCTGGGTCGTTTCCATGCCCAGGACGGCGAAAGCCAGGCTTCCGACGATTGCTGCGACCATGATCATGGCTAGAAATACGTCAGTCCATACAACGGCCTCAAACCCGCCCAAGGCGACAAAGATGGTCGTGCAAAGGCCCATGATCAGGATGCAGTAAATGATGGGCAGGCCAAAGATCGCGTTGATGGCGACCGCCGGCAGCAGCAGGATCGCGGCGGCCCGTCCCAGAATCTGGTTCAGCGAAAAGCCGAGGAAACCGAGGAATCGGACTGAAAAGCCGAACCGGTTCTCCAGATACTGATTGGCGGATGGAAAGTTCAGACGGCGGATGATCGGTACGTAAAGGAACGTATAGAGGGGGACCTGAATGATCACGAGGTAGATGGCGATCGTGAGATAGGTCCAGTCGCCGCGGAAGGACATAGCCGGCATGGCCATGACCGTAATCGCACTCGCGCTCGTCGCGAAGATACTGAGGGCGGCGGCCCACCATGGAATGGCTTTCGAGGACCGGAAATAATCATGGGTCGACTTGCTGCGGCCCGAATAGCGAAGGCCGATCAGGAAAATCATCGAGAACAGGCCGATGACGATGATGTAGTCCAGCATCCTGAGACCGGCCTTTGGCTGGACCACTGTTACGTCGAAGATACCGTCGGTCGAGATCACGGAAAATCCCGGCGAGGCCTGGACGGTGCCGAGGACCTGGAGTCGCTCCCGGTTTGCATCAGCATAGAACCACTGGTCGGTCACGACATGATACAGAAGGGTTCGTGTATCGGCCTCCAGCCGGTTGAAGAAGGCGATGTGGGTCGAACCGACCCCGACGCTGGTCCAGCCTGCGAGCGCCTCAGGCGACGGAGAGAGGGTTGTCCAGCTCGTATTCTTCGGATCCCAGACGACACTCGCCCTGTCCGATGTGACGAACAGTCTGCCGTTCAGTGTCGTGAGGGATGACTGCCCGGCGATCGGGGTTTCCTGCACATTGACCGGCTGCCAGCGGGCGTCGGTGCTGCTGACATCAAGTGTCCAGAGCTGCGGGGCGGGGGCCGAGGAGAGAAGGAAAAGCTCGCCATTGAGCAAGGCGGCCGAGGGGGCGTCGACGGTCCCGGGCAACGGCCATGTCGTCTGCGGTGATGCCGTATCACCGTCGATTGTGAGGGCTTGCACATCAGTGTTGGTGATCAGGTATGCGGCATTGTCCGCTGAAAAACCGGTCAGCAGCAACTGCGCCGAGGGGTCTTGCTCCAGGGTCTCAAGAAGGTTTGCGGGAAGGGTGACCTGCTCTGCCCGCGACCAGTCGAAATAGTCGAAGTCGATCGATTCCTGTGCCGCAGCAGGGGTGATGATGGTGTGCACCAGCCCGGCCAGCAGCAGAAGCCATGCGAAGAGTGATTCTTTATTTTGGACCTGGGTCATCAAGCCTCCCCTTTGTTTTATTGCCAGGCAGGATGGAGCGAGAGACCCTGTGCCGATGGCGAATGCGGGCAAGTCAACCTGCCAGCGACGCCCGACGATGATATCGAACCAGTACGACCCAGTCTTTGATTTTTATGGCTTACGCCTTCGTTTCGAACATGAATTATCACAAATGAACAGAAATGCACATTAATTAATCCTGCGACGACGTTTTGTGCGCGCCTCAGCGCGGTCCGGGATCGTTGATTCGGGTCGCGCCTGCCTGTTCGCCGGGGATTGTTCCATTCGGCGGGCGCCCGCCGGGGTATAGTTGTTCGAAGGTGTCAGGGTCATGCCGGTTGACCGTTTGTTGTTCTACCGGCGGGATCGTGTCGCCTGTGCGGTCTCGCCATTCGTTCAGAAGCTGGCGGAGATCCTGCAATATCTCGCCATGCTCCGGCGATGAAACCAGATTGTTCGTCTGCTGCGGATCTGTGGAAACGTCAAAAAGAAGTTCCTCGGGCCGATTTGTCGAGAATGCTTCCAGCTCGACTGTTGTCAGTTCTCCGCTCTCACGCAATCTGAGCAATTCTGCATAGGTCCCCGTGTCATGGTCGACCATCTGGAAACTGTATTCGCCGGGCGTGAAATCGCGGATATAGACGAAATCGCCCTTGCGCACCATTCTCCCCACGCCGCGCTGGACGTGCCAGTTGCGCTCACCGAAGACGACTTGTCTGGTTTCCGCCTCCGGGTCCTTCAAGACGGGGAGCATACTGACACCTTGAACAGTCTCAGGAACCGGAAGGCCTGCAACCTCGAGAAAGGTCGGGGCGATGTCGATGAGGCTGACAAGGGCGTCGCTTACCTGACCGCCCTGTAGCCCTCCATCGGGCCAGTGAGCGACAAGCGGGGTGCGCATACCTGCATCATACAATGTTGTCTTGCTCCTAGGAAAGGGCCGGCCGTTGTCGCTGGTGACGATGACGAGCGTATTGTCGAAGACGTCCTGCGCCTTCAGTTCCGCCACGACCTCGCCAACAAGCCGGTCATACCTGCGAACCTCGTCCAGATAGCTCGCATAGTCCTCGCGTGATGCCGGCGTGTCCGGAACCCCTGCGGGCAAAGTGACTGACGAGGGGTCGTGCGGCGTAACAGTACTGTCAGCCTCCCATGGCCTATGGGCGTCGAAGCTGGCAAGCCAGAAGAAAAACGGCTTGTCCCCGGGGCGTTGCTGCAGTTCCGAAATCCAGGTATCGGCTCCTGTGTAGTCATCAGTATACAAAATATCGTTTACTTTATCGAAGGCGGATTTCGGCGCAGGGCCCATATGCCATTTCCCGGCGGCGAGGGTATAGTAGCCGGCCTCCTTCAGGGCTTGCGGGAAGGCAAACTGGCCTTCCGGCAGGGGCATGTGCAGTTCCGGAGCGCCGTGATTATGGGGATATCGCCCGGTGATCAGACTGTTCCGGCTCGGACTGCACGAACTGGCAGCGACATAGGCATTGTCGAACAGCACGCCATCGCGCGCCAGCTGATCGAAATGCGGCGTTGATATATCAACGCCGTAGGCGCCGAAATCCTGCGAGATATCGTCGGCGATGATGAGCACGATATTGGGGCGATCCGATGGGGATTCCTGTTCTACGTCCGGTGCGCAGCCTGCGACAGCAACACAGACCAGAACACAGAGAAGTTTTCCGAATGCTGACATGATGTTTCCCCTATAGTCTTGGATTAAAGTTTCTGATCAGTACCGTGACTTAATTGCCTGGCGGCGTTTCGGACATCTCGGCGCCGTGCCTCAACAGCGAAGGGTCGCGAGCATCTGCGGCGCGGCGTCGCCATTCGCGCGCATATCCGTCGAGGCCGGGCAGATGGAGGGGGCGTGCCGGGTGCGCGAAGTCGAATGACGTGGGGTTGCCATCGGTCATTGCCGCATAGCAGCCTGAAATGACGCCGCCTGATGCCCGGAACTGGTGGACGGCCTGGGTCGGACGCAGCGCCGCGAGGGTGGCGCAGAGCAGATCATTGGAGGCGAAGCTGCCTTCAATGACGATGTCGTTGCGGGAGGAAAGATTGGTCAGAAGCTGGTCAAGCATCAGCGCCGAATAGAGCGTTGCGAGCGCCTTGCCGTTCCAGGGCCTTCCGACAAGGGAACCGGCTCTGCCAGCAAAGGGGCCGGAGCCGTGTTCAAACGAGGGGAGACCGAATATCCCGGCATCAATCGTTTGCGCCAGATCCTGTTCCTGGCAATCGGTTGCCACATCGCAATTGGTCATCTCGCATATCCTGGCGAACTCACGGCCGCCCATGTAGCGAGCGGTCGCCACCGGCGTGCCGTCGGCATCGACATTTGCCAGCATATCGAGCTCTGGCCGGAGTGAGGTGAGAGGCGTTTGCGGGCTCATCGCGACGCTCCACGTGCCCGTGGAAATCACCGTTGGCCGTTTCGCCGGCGGCATTGCCAGATGCGGGTAATAGCCGGCATTGCTGTCATGCATACCCGGAAAGACGATACAGTCCGGCGGCAAGCCGGTGACGGCGCAAATATCGGGCAGTACACGGCCGAGCGGCTCCGATGCCTTGCGCAAGGGAGGCAGCATTGCGCGTATGCCAAGCCGGTCGACGAGCGAGGAAAATTCTCCGCGCGGGACATCCCACAGATCCGTATGACAACCGAGGGATGTCACCTCTGAAGACATCACACCTGTCAGCAGCCATGCCCAGTAATTGGGATAGAGCAGGATCGCCGCGCGCTCCTGCTGGTCACCCGTCAGCAGACTGAGCTGGTGGTGGATTTGCCGGCCGAGATTCAGCCCGGAGGGCATCAACGGCGAATATGTCTGGTCGAAGGGAGGGCGAAGGCGGTCATACCGGTCGTCGCCATAGCCATCATATTCATAATCCATTGCAGGCAGCGCCGGCCGGCCCGTCTCCCTGTCGATGATGACCGCTGCTGCGCCGTGGGTTGCGATACCGATCTTCCTGATGGTCTGATCCTTTCCGACTTCGCGCAGCTGTTCGAAGAGGAAGGACCGGATCCCGTCCAGGTCCAGCGCAGTATACAAGCCATGCTCTATCGGCGCGTTGCTTGTGCGACGGGAATAGACGATCTCACCATCGGTCGAGAGAACCGATACTTTCACATGTGTCTTGCCGACATCGAAGACAAGGTAATTATCACTCATGGTCAGCCACATCGTCCTTGTCCGGCGCGCCGAGAATAACAATCAGTATAGAAATGAAAAAGTACACGATCGTCGGCACCAGAAGCACATTCTTGGCGGTAGTATCCTCTCCCGAGATATAGCCGTAAAGGCCTGTTGCGAGGAGCACGATCAGGCAGGTAGCCGACAGCGCCAGGCCGATATGGTGCCACCCGACGCCCGGTCGGGAGACGGAGACACTGCCGGCATCCAGCCATGCCTTTTCATCACGCCGACGCCGGACTTCGGCTTCCTCCATCGCCGCTGCCTGCGAACGATCGACAGACCCGGCGCCAAGGGCCAGGGCGAGCAGGGGATAGATAATCAGTGCGACAAACCAGGCTGGCAGGAACAGGAACAGGATGTGAATGGCGGCGGCGAAATGGAGGAAGGCTGCTGCGAGTAGCGCCAGCAGCCAGGTTGCGACAGCCGGAATATTGATGAGGGACCCCCTGACGGCACGCCAGTACCGGATCCCGCCGAGTCGCCTGAGCAGATAGTGTTCAGCGACGATGATGCCACCGGTCGGTGCCATCACCAGCGCCATGATGCCGAGGAAATTGAGCAGGCCGGTAAAGACGAACGGAAAACCGGCGATCACTGTCGTTACGACGCCTACGGCAATGGTAACTTTCGTACGTGACAGGCCGGGGAAAACCGACTGGAAGGCCAGCCCGGCACGATAGATCGTCGGGTTCGAGGTCGTCCAGCCCGCTATGATGACGGCCAGGATGCCGACAGGTCCGAGTGCCTGAAACGCGACCGCACCCGCATCGAGCGAGGTCAGGCTGGTAGACAGCAGGACCGCAGCGCCGGCCCCCATGACCCCGGCAGCCAGCCATGCCGCAAAATGGCCGATAAACATGCCAAGAGCCGAGTACCAGCCATACCATGTCTTACGGGCAAATCGCAGCATCGACATATCGCCGAGGGCGCCGTGAAAGGCAAGATTTGCCCCCCATGCGATGGCAACCACATGCCAGAAGTTCATGCCGGACTGCTGGTCGATCCAGATCGATGTTTCTGCCAGCAGAATGAAGTCGCCGAAAGTCTTGATACCGGTGACGGCGGGCGTGGCCTCAATCAGGACCGGCATGATCACCAGCGCTCCGACGAGGAACATGCAGACCAGCCAGGGCGCCGATACCTCGGCAAAGCGCGCCACGAATGTGAAACCTTTGGCGGCCGCGAAGGTCACGACTGCGCCAACGCACATAACGACGAGAATGAAGCCGGTATCGGACGGATACCACTCCACCTGAGGGGGTATGTCGAAAAGGATCCTGACGGCACTCGCGGAGACCGTGATCATTGCGCCTGCAAGGATACAGAAGAGGGCCCCGTTGATGAGGCTGTAAATTTTCATGAAACCCGGGCCGGCAATCTTTTCCATATAGGCGTAGAGTGTCAGGCGCGTGTTTGTTGCAATCGGTGTACAGATCAGGACCCAGGTGAGCACCGCGAGCAGGTTTCCGAGGGCAAGACCCTTGATGACGTCCATGGCGCCGACGCCCCATGCGACGAACATGGCCCCGATGACGAATTCCGTCCCGGCAATATGTTCGCCGGCAAAACCGGCGGCAAAATACCTGCCAGGCTTCAATCCGCTTGGGGAGACCGGGGTGCGAACATACTCGCTCATGGGGCGTTTCCAGCTTGCATTATTGTCTTGCTTCTTGAACGCTAGCCATGGATGCGCAAAAGTGCAACAAAATGATTGAAAATGGCGTAATGCGTGTTAGTTTGCCCCTGACGCAATGTGGCGCGGCATTCGAAGGATAGTAAATATGAGCAACGTAGAATTTTTGACCCGCGGTCTGGAAAGCCTGTGGGACGATGCCGCTGCCAGGGGAATGACCGAACCGGAGCTTCTGAAATATCGTTCGAATCTGCTTGGATCGGATCTTCGAGTGACCAATTACGGTGGTGGCAATACGTCAGCGAAACTCACCGAGACCGACCCGCTGAGTGGTGAAGAGGTCGAGGTGCTCTGGGTCAAGGGGTCTGGCGGCGATCTGGGCTCGATCGGTCTCGACGGTTTTTCCACGCTCTATCTCAACAAGCTGCACAGCTTGATGCATCTTTATCGCGGGATCGAGCATGAGGATGAAATGGTTGGATATCTGCCTCATTGCACGTTCAACCTCAATCCGCGTGCCGCCAGCATCGACACCCCGCTGCATTCCTTCATCCCTCACAAACATGTCGATCACATGCACCCGGATAGCGTGATCGCCATTGCCTGCACGTCCAGATCGCAGGAGCTCACCGACGAGATCTTTGGCGGCCGTCTGGGATGGTTGCCCTGGCAGCGGCCGGGGTTCGACCTCGGGGTGAAGCTCGGCGAGCTTGCGAAGGAAAGGCCTGACCTGGAAGGCGTCATTCTTTCGGGCCACGGCCTTTTCACCTGGGGTGACACCTCAAAGTCCTGCTATCTCAAGACGATCGAAATCATCAACACGGCGTCCGAATGGCTGCACAGGAACAATAACAGCGTCGCATTCGGCGGCGTGCGCTATGGCCGTTCGCTGGACAAGTCCGTTCGTGAGCAGGTCGCGGCGAGATTGATGCCCGCCATTCGCGGACGCATTACCGGCGATCAGATGAAGGTGGGCCACTTCAATGATTCCGCTGAGGTGCTGGAATTCGTCAATTCCCAGAGGCTCGAAGAGCTAGCAGCGTTGGGTACAAGCTGTCCGGACCACTTCCTGCGTACGAAAATCCGGCCACTGGTGATCGGCTTTGATCCGGCCGCCGGCCGCGTGGACAAGGAGATCGACCGCATTCTGACGGAAATCGATAATGCCCTTGATGCCTATCGTTCCGATTACGCAGCCTATTACGAGCGGTGCAAGCGGGCCAATAGTCCGGCGATGCGCGATCCGAATGCGGTCGTCTACCTGATCCCGGGAGTCGGCATGATCACCTTTGCCAAGGACAAGGCGACGGCACGGATCGCGGGTGAGTTTTATGTCAATGCGATCAATGTCATGCGGGATGCCGATGGTGTTGATACCTATGTCGGGCTCGACGAACAGGAAGCGTTCGATATCGAATACTGGCTTCTGGAGGAGGCCAAGCTTCAGCGTATGCCGAAGCCCAAGAGCATGGCCGGCCATATTGCGCTGGTGACCGGCGGCGCTGGCGGTATCGGGTCGGCGACGGCGGAGCGGCTGCTTCGTGAGGGCGCCTGCGTTATGCTCGCCGACATTGAAGGGGACTCGCTGAAGGCGAAAATAGAACAGTTTTCGGAACGATTTTCCGCAGACGTCGTTAAGTCGATCCTTTGCGACGTGACGAAGGAAGCCAGCGTTGCCGATGCCCTCGCGGCTACATCCGTCGCCTTTGGCGGTCTCGATGTTCTGGTATCGAATGCCGGTATTGCGAGTTCAGCGCCCCTGGAGGAAACCGGACTCGACGTCTGGCAACGCAATATGGATATCCTGTCGACGGGCTATTTCCTGATGGCGCGCGAGAGCTTCAAGGTGATGAAGGCGCAGGATATCGGCGGCTCGATCGTTTTTGTGGCCAGCAAGAATGCGCTGGTCGCCTCGGCCAACGCCTCTGCCTATTGCACCGCCAAGGCCTCGGAAGTCCAGCTTGCCCGCTGTATCGCGCTCGAGGGCGCGCCGCACGGGATCCGGTGCAATACCGTGAATCCCGACGCTGTGCTGCGGGGTTCCAAAATATGGACCGGCACCTGGCGCAAGGAGCGGGCAGACGCCTATAATATGTCCGAAGACGAGCTGGAAGAACATTACCGCCAGCGCAGCATGCTGAAGCGAAATGTCTTCCCGGAAGACATTGCCGAGGCAATCTATTTCTTTGCGTCCGCCATTTCGTCAAAATCGACCGGCAATATCATCAATGTCGATGCAGGACACGCGCCTTCATTTACTCGATAACCATGATCTACGGGGAGGATAAGAATGATAAATCCCGTCACGGATGAATTCATTGGGCAGCGCAACCAGCGCCATGAGGCGGATCTGCGGTCGGATTACAATGCGCTGGGAGAAAAGCTCGCGCGCGATGGAATCGACATTGAGGCCCTGACGCGAAAGGCGCAGGAATTCCGGATAGCGGTGCCGAGTTGGGGTGTCGGCACCGGCGGGACGCGCTTTGCCCGGTTCCCCGGCCTCGCGGAACCGCGGCATATCTTCGACAAGCTTGATGACTGCGCCGTCATCAACAGGCTCTGCCGCGTGACCGATGAGGTCTCTCCGCATTTCCCGTGGGACGTCGTCGACGACATGAGCGAGGTTCGGGAGCATGCGGCCGCGCACGGCTTGTCCTTTGCGTCGGTCAATTCCAACACTTTCCAGGATCGCGACGGACAGTCGGCCTCGTTCAAGTTCGGCAGTCTGAGCCATACGGATAAATCTGCCCGCGACATCGCGGTTGACCATAACATCAAATGTATCGAGTGGGGTCAGCAACTCGGGTCCCGGGTTCTGACGGTCTGGGTCGGGGACGGCAGCAATCTGCCCGGTCAACAGCATTTCACCCGGGCGCTCGAGAGATATCTCGGATCAATGCGCGAAATCTACGCCGCATTGCCCGATGACTGGCGCGTGTTCATCGAACACAAGATGTTCGAGCCTGCCTTTTACTCAACGGTAATCCAGGATTGGGGGACGAATGTCCTTTGTGCGCTGGAGCTGGGTGACAAGGCCTATTCGCTCGTGGATCTTGGCCATCACGCTCCAAATGTGAATATCGAGATGATCGTCGCGCGGCTGATCCAGTTTGGAAAACTTGCAGGCTTTCACTTCAATGATTCCAAATATGGTGATGACGACCTCGATTCCGGATCGTTGCATCCTTATCAGCAATTCCTGATCTTCAACGAACTCGTCGATGCCGAGCATCGCGATGCCTACAAGGTCAGACCCGACTATATGCTGGATCAATCGCACAATGTGACGGATCCTATCGAAAGCCTGGTTACATCTGCTGTCGCCGTGCAGAGATCATACCTGCAGGCGTTGCTTGTCGATCGCGGCGCTCTTGAGGGGTATCAGGAGAATAATGATGCATTGATGGCGAGCGAAACCCTCAAGCGCGCTTTCAACACAGATGTCACCCCGATACAGAAGGCGGCCCGGCTCAATTCAGGCGGTGCCATCGATCCGATCGAGTGCTATCGCGCTGCCGGATATCGCGAGGCCCTCGCGACCGAGCGTCCGGCCGTAAAAGGCGGTGGGTCAGGCATTGTGTGACGCTGGGCCACGCCATGTTTGCCGGGAACCTTGACAATTGTCTGAATATTGAAGACCTGCGCCAGGCCGCCCGGCGGCGGGCGCACAGGATGGTGTTCGACTATATCGATGGCGGTTCTGATGACGAAAAGACGCTGAAGCGAAATTCGTCCGCATTTGATGACTATGAATTACTATACCGTGTACTGAGCGGAAATGATACGCCGGACATGTCCACCACGATCATGGGCCAGCGTCTCGAGGTTCCGTTTTTCCTGTCGCCGGCTGCCGGCAACAGGCTGTTTCATACCGACGGCGAAGTTGGCCCGGCTACCGCTGCGGCACAGGCGGGTACGGCATATTGTCTGTCGACCCTGTCCTCTGTCTCCATCGAGGAGATCGGCGCGCTGACCGACGGGCCGAAATGGTTTCAGCTCTATGTCTGGCGCGATCGTGTCCTTGTGAAGGAGATGCTGGATCGCGCGAAAGCGGCCGGGTTCAGCGCCCTCATCCTCACCGTCGACTTTCCGATTACCGGCAATCGCGAGCGTGACCCGCGCAATGGTTTTACGATTCCGCCGAGGGTCGGCGCCCGGCAGATCTGGCATGCGCTGCAGGCGCCGTTCTGGTCACTCGACTATGTGACCAAAGCACCGATTCGCTATGCCAACATCTCCGGCAAGACGCCGGCGACCACGCTGAACGCGTTCGTGGCGGAAAAGCTCAGTGCCGCCTTCAACTGGAAGGATGCCGAGTGGCTGCTCGCGGAGTGGGGCGGGCCCGCCATGTTGAAGGGCGTCGTGCGCCCCGACGATGCGCGCCTGGCTGTCGAGACGGGGTTTCGCGCCATTTCACTGTCCAATCACGGCGGGCGTCAGCTTGATACGTCCCCGGCTCCGCTGGATTGCGTCCAGAGGGTCCGGGATGAGATCGGTGACGCTGTGGACCTGGTTGTCGATGGCGGCGTGCGACGGGGGACCGATGTTCTCAAGGCAATAGCGCTCGGCGCGGATGCGGTCAGTTTTGCGCGCCCCTATCTGTATGGCCTTGCGGCGGCAGGTACGCCGGGTGCAGTTCACGCAGTAAAACTGATGGTTGAAGCTGTTCGCCGCGACATGATATTGTGCGGTATTGCGTCTCCGGCTGAGTTGAATGTAGATTTTCTGCGTAAATGCGCTCAATAAGGTCGAGATAGCGGCCGGCATGTGACCGGATCTGATGTCGAGTACGTTTATGTCCAAGACCGATTTCAGGTCGACTGGCCGTGAGGAGCAGATGCAGACGAAACCGCTTGAAGGACGAGATGAAGACCGCCTGTTCATCCATGATCGATGGAACCGGATCGTAGACTTGCTTCGGGTGGACAGCGTGACATCGGTCGAGCAACTGGCTGATGACCTGTCTGTATCGGCGGCGACGATCCGCCGCGACCTGTCGGAGCTCGATGCTGTGGGGCGGTTGAAGCGGGTGCGCGGCGGCGCGGTGGCTGCCAGCCTTGATTCGGCAAAACCCCAGATGACGTCGACCTTGCGGACTCTGCAGGGGCAATTGGGTCATGCCGACGCCTTGAAGAAAAACCGCGAGGCCAAGCTCGCTATCGGCCGCAAGGCTGCCGAGCTTCTCGATGCCGGCGAGGCGGTGATCATTGATGGCGGGACGACTACGCTGGAGCTCGCCAATGCAATCGACGTCGACAGCTTGACCGTTTTGACGACGTCCATCCTGATCATGAACGCACTGCTTTTACGCCCCGATCTGCGGGTGCTGATTGCTGGTGGCGAAATCTTTCACGAACAGAGTGTGGTGCTTAATCCCTATGGAAACGGCATTGTCAGCAAATACTCGGCAACGAAGATTTTCATCGGCGCCCAGGCAATTACATCCCGCGGCCTGATGCAGACTGATCCGTTGCTCGTTCATAATGAGCAGGAGCTGATCGAGCGTGCGGAAAAGGTCATCGTGCTTGTGGACAGCAGCAAGTTCGGCGCCAAGGCGAGCCTGTCCGTCTGCGGACTGGACAGGATTGATGTCATCGTTACCGATGACGGGCTTGCCCCTGAGGCGCGCCGGATGTTGCAGGATTTCGACATCGAGATCCTGACGGTGCCCCTGGCGGGATAAGACGGCGCATCTTCGCCAATGAGGTTTCGGTTCCCTCGAAAATCGATAGTCCTGCGTTGGTTTTCGGTTCCCGGCGCCGTGTTAGCGCTATCTCCACGGATCACTATCGGAGTGTTGCGGTGCAGCTCGATACTGTCAGGGTGCAGATTTCTTCATGAGTGTGTCATTTCGAAGACACTGACTGACTGGAAAATCAGGCCGCCCGATTTCGACGATCAAATTCAGACTTTCCGGTGCTTATAAAAAACACCTTTTACGCCAATGCCTTAAGGCGAATCTCTTGCGATCTCCGGGATGCTCGCCAGATCGCTTATGGCCAGTAATGATCAATAATGACTGATATTGCTGTTCATAAATGATCATAATTGGCTTATTGCCATCGCTTTGTGACGATTGTTGATTGACAATTGAGCGGATATTGTTCCATCTTCAAAAAAACCGTTCGATAACAAAAATGAACGGACCGATATCGCGCTGTAATAGGGCAGTGCGTGTGACAGGGGCCAGTCCATCGCTGATTGGCAGAGGAGGAAACAATGAAATTCGATCAAAACCTTTTTACGTCCGTAAGCGCGGCAGCGGTGATCACCCTGATGGCTGGCAGCGCGTTTGCGCAGGACACGGCTACTTCCGATGACACTCAAGCCGAGGGCGATGACGTCATCGTCGTCAGAGGTATTCGCGGCGCTCTCGGCGAGGCGCTGCGCACCAAGCGCGACGCCGATATCATCGGCGAGGCAATCTCGGCCGACGATTTGGGCACCTTGCCGGCGCTGGACCTCGCAGAAGCGCTGCAGGTCATTCCTGGCGTACAGGTCAACCGGGAAAACGATGACGGTCAGTTCCGTTATGGCGAGATCAGCCTGCGCGGTCTGCCCGGATCTTTCACGAATGTGACTGCCGACGGCCAGGGTTTTGCATCGCCTTCGGGCAGCGTGACGCCAGCCGAAGGCGTGCCGAACTCTTTCGGCGCGTTTGGCGGCCAGGTCTTTGACGGTGTCTTCGTCAACAAGACCAATCGCGCCGACCTTGTCGAGGGCGGTATCGCCGGTACGGTCGACGAGAAGATTGCCGATGCGCTGTCCAAGCCGGATGGCCAGCTGGTCGTGCGGGCGGGTGTTCAGTATGAGGATCTGCCGGAGGATTTCCTGCCCAACATCTTCGTGACGGGCACAAAGCATCTGATCGAAGACAAACTGGCTGTTACTTTCAAGCTCTCGCATGAGGAAGAGTCTTTCCGCCGGGATGCCTTTAACTTCACGACTTATCAGGTCCTGCGGACCGACGGAACAAGAAACCGTGGCGGCTTCTTCGATCCCGAAGGTGGCACGTTCGAGGACTGGAAAGCAGCGAACGGCATCGCCGAGGATGAGACCGTGCTTTATCCCGCCGCGTTCCGGCAATACTCCGAATCGCGTGAAGGCTTCCGGACATCTTTTGTCGGCGGTGCTGAATTCCAGGCTACTCCGGAACTCAAGCTCGGTGCCGACATTCTCTACACAAATCGTGAGCTCGATCTTGACGCGCAATGGATTCTGGCTGGCGCCAACGGCATCACCACCAGCATCACGCCGACGTCCGATCCCTTCGCCGGGTACGAAGACGCAAATGGCAACACGGTATGGGTCGTTCCCGGTTACGATTACCAGGATATCACCTATTCCCAAAGCACGCGCGGCGACACGCTGAAACAGGATGCCCAAGGTCTTTTCCTGACCGCCGAATACGAGCTCGACAAATGGTTTTTTGATGCGTCGATCGCTTTCTCTGAAGCTGAATTTGCACGGGTTGGCGGCAACTTCCAGGCGCAATATTTGTCCCATTCGGCCAATGGTCATGAAAATACCAATGGCACGTTCGGCTCCGTCAATTCCGGCTCCGGCAACAGTGACGACTATCTGTTTACGCTCGAATTCGACCCCGCAGTGACGACACTTGGAACCAATCTTGATCTGACCTATCCCAATACAGACAACCCCACGGCGAACTTTGTTCAGGTCAACGATCCCAATGGTGTGGCACGTCAGCGCTTCTTCTCGGCCGGCAACGAGGTCTTCCGCGACCGTAGCGATAATGCGATCAACTTCAATGCAGAGCGAGAGCTCGATCTCGGCCTGCTGAAAAGTGTCAAGGTCGGTGGCCGCTACAATGAGCAGTCCGTGGAATCATGGATCTACCTGCATTCCATCGCCGGCCTGAATGTCGAAGGGGTCAGCAACGATCTCTTCCGTCCCGGCCCTGGAGAGGGTGACTTCTTCGGCGGTGAGGCGCCCGGTGCCCTCATGACTGGCGAATGGGAGTTCCTCGATCAGAGCGCCACCCGGGACGTGCTGCTTGCCAATGGTGTGGTAAATCCCAACAACTACCCCACCTCTCCGCTCAACGGCTTTATTTATCGTCAGGATAACAACGGAAACATCCTGCGGGCAAACGAGCGGGCTACGACGGACACGACGATCAGTGCCATCTATGCTCTCGCGAATTTCGAGGCGACGGTCGGTGCCTTTGATATTGGCGGTAATGTCGGTGTACGCTATGTCGAAACCGATCTGAAGGGCGAAGGCTTCGGGACGGTCAATGGAGAAGTGGTGCCGTCCACCGCAGAAAATTCCTATTCCAACACTCTGCCGGCGGCAAACCTGTCGATCGAGCTGCTCGAGAACCTCTATCTGCGCCTTGGTTACTCCCAGGCCATGAATCGGCCAAACCCGGCTGGATTTACTCCATCTCTTGCAATCGAGGAGATTGAGCCAGGTACGGAAGATACGCTCGGTCGCGTGAATGTCACCCTTCCTGGAACAGAGGTCGAAGCATATACGTCGGACAACTACGACCTGTCGCTTGAATGGTATAATCGCACGGGCAGCCTCGTATCCCTCGCGATGTATCGCAAGGACGTGAACTCCTTCATCGATCAACGCCTTATCTGTCCGGAGGACGGTGCCGGCCTGGGCTTCGGCACGCTGTCGGAAGTCGACCTCGGTGGCGGCATCGTGGAGTGCCGTATCGATGCAGACGGGCGCGAGATCCGGATCGAGGAAACCTTCAACTTCGATACGACGATCACCATCGACGGTATCGAAGTTGCCGTTCAGCAGAACCTCGATTTCCTCGAGAACCCGTTCCTTGCCGGGTTTGGTGTTCAGGCCAGCGCGGCATTCCTGGACGTCAGCGGTGAGGACCAGAATGGCGATCCGGCGAGCATCCCGCGGATTTCCGATGAGTCCTATAACATCGCGGGCTACTGGGAGAATGATCGCTTCAGCGCACGTCTGGCCTATAACTGGCGTTCTGAGTACTTCCTGCAAGGTGGTTTGAGCATCACCGGCGCCGAAGACCGCCAGGTCAAGCCGCGCGGCCAGCTGGACTTCATCACGCGGTACGATGTGACGGATCAGTTCGCCGTGGATTTCCGGGCTTTCAACATCCTTGAGGTCCAGTATGAAGAGTACCAGTCCCAGAACGAGATGATGGTTCGTCAAACTGCCTTCGACGGGCGTACTTTTGCCATCAACGGCACCTACAAGTTCTAGCCTTCCCTTGCCTTCGGGGCTGGCGTTCTGCGCCAGCCCCTTTTTTCATTTGGCGAGAAGCCCGACAGACGATCTCGATTTCATGCATGGTCATCCTGCAGGGTTCGTCGCCCGGCTTACGTGAAATCTCATGCCGAGGTCCTATCTCGTGAAAAAAATCTGTATCGCAATCATCTTTATTCTGTCACCGCAAGCCGCCTTCGCTGCTGATGACAATCTTCTCGATTTCTGGGCGGAAGAAATCCGTCTGTTCGGGACCGCGAACAGGGACGGCCAGTGGGTCGATCACGATCTCGACGATCGCCGCAGTTCAACTTTCAGGACAAATATCGTTTCCCTCGATCATTCGGATCACAAGGTCGGTGATCTGTCCCTCATCTACTCGCCGAAAGCAGCGGACATGCCGCAGCGCTTCGGATTCGTTTCGGGATTATGGGGCGAGGAGTGGAGCCTGCCTGCCGATGCCTCACTCACCCTCTGGGTCAAGGTTGAAGGCCGTCGCGTCGATGGGAGCTGGGCCGTGCAGCTTGTTGACGCCAATGCCAGGGTAGCAAAAGGCGAGCTTCGTGGTGTCTCGAAAGAGTGGAGCGAGATATCTGTTCCGAGATCGGCATTCTCTCCGGTCGAGGGCTTCGATTGGGATTCTGTTCGCACCGTCGAGTTTCGTGCGTCCCTTGGCGAAGATGCGCGTGTCTATCTGGACGGTGTCCGGTTTGTGGCCCCGGGCGGCGTCATCGGGATAACGGACAAGTCCCTCGATCAACGCATGCGGGAGGCGAAGGCAAGCCGCGCTATCCGGATCGCCGACGGGTTTCAGCGCCAGGCCCGAATTCCAGAGCGCGACCTCCCGGACTCCGACAATGGTGCCGCGAATCCGATCAAGCTGACGACAGCCTTTGCCAAGATGATGGTCGGCGAGGATCTCGAGACGGCCAACCGGTTCCTGCGAGAAGAGCTTGAGAAAAGTTCTGTACTGACGGTCTGGAGCCTTTTTGAGACGCCGATATATATTCGTTTCTATAATTACTTCTCGACCGGGGCCGGCAAATATCCCGGCCGCCTGAGCCCGGAAGTCGAAGCATTATTGCTGGAGACGCTGTGGGAACGAAACGAGGTGGAGAACGATATCGCGCTGACCCGCCAAAGCACCTGGTGGATGCAGGGCAGCGAGAACCACGATTTGCAGGCCAAGGGCTCGAGCCTCGGTGCTTCCGCCATCTTCAAGGATGCGGACGGCTATAGTGACAGGGTCTATCCCAATCTCGGCTTCGGTGCCGGTTACCACTATGGCCATGCCGGCTATTACGGGCCCGGTGGCGACTTCGCCGACAAGCAAGGCGGCGGCAGGGCTGACCTGTCCGATGGCAAAGACTATACGCCTGCAGAGCAATATGCGGCCTGGGTCGATTTCTTCGGGGAATATATCACCGAGCGCGGCAAGCGCGGCTTCTTCCTTGAACATGCATCCCGCGGCTATGCCAAGCATTCTCTCGGCTTTCTCGACCTCGCCGCGATGGAATCGGGTGACCCTGAGCTGCAATTACTCTGGCACAAATTCTACAGCGTCTACTGGGCCGATTGGGCACAGACTTCCATTTCCGGTACTCGTGGCGGGCCGAAAACCCGTCACCATCGTGATGTAGGCGGGCCTGGCGATGTGGCTACGGCTGATCTCGTCAGCTTTCACCTTGGCGGACCGGCCAATGCCTCGGTGTGGCACTACTGGAACCTGCTGAACGGCTATGAACTGCCCCCTGTTTTATGGCGGATGATCCTCGACCGGGAAGGCATGGGTGAGTTCACTTATCTTTCAAGGGGGGTCGGGGAGGAGGAGAATGTCTGGCCAAGGCCACTCGGTAACGAACGCAGCCTGCTGGTCGAGACGGAATCCCGCTTCCTGAGAAGCACCTATGTCACACCGGACTATACGCTCGGTACACAGATGGACCATCCGGCAGCGGTGCACTCCCATCTCAGCATTGCCGGCCGCTGGCACGGGATGACGGTTGCCCAGTCCCCGCTTGCCCGCATCGTGCCGGTTGGCTTGCCGAGCGAACCGGATGCTGTCGGCCGACCACCGGCAGAGTGGGACATGGAAACCATGCTGCACACCGCCCATGATGAAAATACGCTGGTTCTGCAGCAATCCCGCCGCTGGTATGCCGTTCATCCGGAATGGTTCCCCGCCGATGCAGGCCGCTACGACAAGGATATCGGTGTGTGGTTCGGCGATGACTGGGACAAGAAGGTCGAGCGCGATGGCTGGGTCTTCGTCCGGAAGGGAAATACCTACGCGGCCGTGCGACCGGTGACCTGGGATGCGGACTATGAAAGATCACTACCTTCTACCGGTGTTGGCAACCAGATCAACTTCAACAAGCCGTATGATCCGCCTACGGTGCGGATTCTGAATGATAGCTATAGCTGGAATGACGCCGGGACGATCATGCAACTGAAGGATCGGTTCGCGCCGGTGATTGTCGAGGCTGGAACTGTTGATGACTATGCCTCTCTCGATGTGTTCATGAAAGACGTGCTCGACAACCGGCTGGAGCTGCACAAGACGGTCGTGCCGGGTTACCATGTCATGGTCTATGTGCCGTCGGGTAATGAAGGGCGGGAAATCGTCTTCAATGCCGGCGCACCCGAGATCCCGACCGTCGGCGGCACCTATATCGACTATAGCCACCCGATGACCTTCGACAGCCCGCATTTCCAGTCGGTCTACAAGAGCGGTGTCGTGACCCTGCGCTTCGCCGACGAAGAGCTGGTCATCGACTTTACCGAATAGGGACGCAGCATCAGGCGCGCGGCGCGACCCTGTACGGAAAACCATAACTGCATCGGACATGCTTCCAAGAGGTGCGCCGGTCTGACGCAAAAAACAGGAAGGAGAGACCTGATGCCGGAACGATCAAGGCAGATATTGCTTGGGCTCATCCTGTCATGCGCCATCACGTTTGCCGGATACGCCCAGGCGGCCGAAGATGAAGAACGCCCCAACATTCTCTTCGTCTTTGCTGACGACTGGGGGTTTTATTCGGACGCGTATGCAGATGAATTACTGACACCGTGGAACGCGATGGCTCCTACGCCGAACTTCAACCGTGTCGCTGAAGAAGGTGTGCTCTTTAAGAACGCCTTCGTCAATTCGCCGCAATGTACACCCAGCCGTAGTGCCTTGTTCTCCGGACAGTCCTTTTACCGGACCGGGCTTGCCGCAGTGCAGGACGGAATCTGGGACTACACCAACCCCTCATTTCCGATGCTGCTGCGCGATGACGGATACCACATTGGCTATACTTCGAAAGTCTGGAGCCCGGGTACGCCAAAGGATGCGCCGTTCGGCGGTCGCGAGCATGCCTATGAAGCAGCCGGGCGCGACTTCGATGAGTTCTCCCAATATGTCTACAGTGCAATGGACGCGGGCGTCCCGATGGCCGACGCCAAGAGTGTATTGCTCGGTCAGGTGCGCGAGAATTTTCAGGATTTCATGGCTGACCGTGAAGGTGGAGAGCCTTGGCTGTACTGGTTCGGCGGCCGTAATCCGCACAGGAGCTGGATCAAGGGATCGGGAAAGACGCTCTGGGGGATCGATCCGGATGCTCTCGAGGGCAATATGCCGCCTTTTCTACCCGACGTTCCGGCGGTTCGCGAGGACCTCGCAGATTATTTTGGAGAGATCCACGCCTTCGACGCCATGCTGGGCGTGCTGCTTGAGGAACTCGAGCGGACAGGCGACCTGGAGAACACCATTGTCATTGTGAGTGGCGATCATGGTGCGCCGGGATTTACCAATGGCAAAGCCAATCTCTATGATTTTGGTACACGGACAGTTCTGGCCATCCGCTGGGGCGACAAGGTCGAAGCCGGGCGAGTTGTGGACGATTTCGTCGATTTGATGGATCTTGCACCAACGCTTCTGGAGGCTGGCGGCGTCGATATCCCGGCTGTCATGAATGCCCGCTCGCTCCTGCCGATCCTGCTTTCGCAGGGAAGCGGCCGGATCGAGTCTGCGCGATCGTGGATCGTGACGGGCAGGGAGCGCCATGTCTCCACAGCACGTGAGGGCAACCTGCCTTATCCCCAGCGCGCCATCCAGACCGAGGATTTTCTGTACATTGTCAATTTCAAGCCGGACCGGTGGCCTGGTGGATCGCCCTATAATCTTACAGAGAACAATACGCCAAGCGTCGAGCTTCTGGAGAATGATACGTTCATCACCCACAATGACATGGATGGCGGTCCGACAAAGGCTTTTCTCGTGCAGAGCCGGGGTGAGCCGGACTACGCTCAATTTTACAAAATTGCCTTCGCCAAGCGACCGATGGAAGAGTTGTACGACCTAAGAGTTGATCCGCACCAGATGGTGAATGTCGCCGGTCGGGAAGACTACGCATCCGTGCAGGAAGATCTGAGAGACCGGCTGATGACTTATCTGTCGGAAACGGGAGACCCGCGGGTCGAGGGAGACGGGTCCCGGTTCGACCGGATGCCCTATACATTCGTGGGATGGGATGCCGGACTGAAATAAGCCGCCCAAGCAAAAAACACGCCTGTTGTAACTGCACAGTATAAAGAGGAAGCAGGCGACAATTTACGGAGGAACAATCATGCGTTTGTCAATTTTTCTGAGCCTCGCCTTCATGCCTCTATCCGCAGCTGCGCAAGAGGCGCCGCTTGATTTCTGGGACGAGGAACTGCGCCTGTTCGGCACGGCCAGCGCCGGCCAGACAGTCGCCCATGGGCTGGAGCAACGGCTCGCCTCCTCTTTCGAAAACAGCGCTGTTAGCCTCGATCATGCCGATCACGTGGTCGGAGATCTGAGTCTTGACTATTCACCAGCTGACGCCGGCCTGCCGGACAGATTCGGCTTCGTCAGCAGCCTTTGGGGTCGGCCCTGGTCACTCGCTGATGATATGGCGCTGGAAGTCTGGCTCAAGGCGACCGACCTTGCCTCCGGTGATGCATGGACGGTGGTTCTGGTCGATGCGTCCGGCCGCCAGGCATCGGCAAGCGTGCCGCCTGTTTCAGGCGACTGGCAGAAAGTCTCCGTCCCTCTTGGGCAGTTTGAGGCGCAGGAGGGGTTCAACTGGAGCGATGTCCGGAGCGTCGAATTTTCGGCGCCGGTCTCGCCGAAGACGAGAATCAATCTCGATGGCGCTGCCTTCGTTGCCGGCGAGACTATGATCGGCATTACCGACAAGCCCCTCGGTCAGAGGATGGCCGAGGCAAGCGACAGCCGGGCAGCGCGGGCGGCGCATGCCTTCCGGCAAGAGGCGATGAAGGTACCGGAGGGCGAGATCTCTCTTGAGAACGAAACGCGCCCGCGACCGGCAATACAGGCCTTCGCCATGATGATGGCAGAAGTGAACCTCGAAGAGGCAAACCAGATACTGATCAACGAGCTCAAGGACAGTTCGGTCCTGACGGTCTGGGATCTCGCTGCCAATCCCTTATACCTTCGTTTCTACTACATGTTCTCGTCCAGGGCCGGCAAGTATCCGGGCCGACTTACACCGGAAGCCGAAGCGCTGCTGCTCGAAACCCTTTGGGAAAGAACGATCACCAAGAACGACATTGCCCTGACCCGCAAGAGCACGTGGTGGATGGATGGTAGTGAAAATCACGACCTCAACGCCAAGGCCAGCAGCCTTGTGGCGTCGAGGATTTTCATGAACGAACCCGCCTACAAGGACCGTGTACTGCCGAATTATGGTTATGGTGGCGGCTATCATTACGGTCACGCCGGGTATTACGGGCCCGGTATCGACTTCAAGGAACGCAAAGGTGGTGGCAGAGCGGATCTGTCGGATGGGCAGGACTATACTGCAGCTGACCACTATGATGCGTGGGTCGCTTACTTCAATGAATATTTCCGCGAACGCGCCGAGCGAGGCTTCTTCCTTGAGTATGGCTCACCGGGCTATACAAAGCATACGATGGGCTTCGTCGACCTGATCTATCAACACTCCGGCGACGATGAGCTGAAAGAGAGGGTCGGGGATTTCGTGACCTTGTTCTGGGCGGACTGGGCGCAGGTCTCGATATCCGGCATCAGGGGCGGACCCAAGACGCGCCACCACGGCAAGGTAGGCGGCCCGGATGACAAGGGGACGGCCGACCTGGTGAGCTTTCTTCTGGGTGGGCCCGGAAATCCCGGAACCTGGTGGTATTGGGGTCTGGTCAATGATTACGAATTGCCGCCGGTCGTCTGGGGCATGATCCTCGATCGCGAAGGGCTCGGCGACTTCACCTACAAGGCCCGCGGCATTGGCGAGGAAGTGAATGAGTTGCCAAGGCCGCTGGGCGCTGAAAGGGCTATGCTCACCGACACGGATGCGCGGTTCCTGAAAAGCACCTATGTGACGCCGGATTATACGCTTGGTACACAGATGGACCATCCGCTGGCGGTTCACTCCCATCTCAGTATAACCGGCCGTTGGCATGGTATGACATTCGCCCAATCGCCAGATGCCCGGATCGTGCCTGTTGCCATACCGGATGGCCCGGACCTTCGCGGACGTGCGCCCGGTGAATACGATACCGAGATCATGATGCATACCGTTCATGACCGGCAGACGCTGATCGTCCAGCAGTCGCGCCGCTGGACCGCCATTCATCCCGAGTGGTATCCGAGCGATCCCACCATCTATAACAGGGATGTCGGGGTCTGGTTCGGCGACGACTGGGACGTCCGCACCGAGCGCAATGGCTGGATATTCGTCCAGAAGGGTAATGCCTTCGGCGCTGTACGCCCGGTCCTTTGGGACGAGCCTTATGAGCGGTCCAAGCCGTCGACCGGCGTCGGCAATCAGGTCTTCTTCAACAAGCCCTATGATGATCCGACAGTCAAACTCTGCGATGACTGCTACAGCTGGAACGATGCGAAGACGATACTGAAGCTGCAGGACGGATACTCACCGATCATCATCGAAGCAGGTGATACGGAAGATTATGCGTCGATTGACGATTTCATGGCTGATGTTCTCGATAATCCGCTGGCGCTACACAAAACCGTAGTCCCCGGCTTCCATGTGCTCGTTTACACGGGGCTCAATGGTGAGGAAATCGTGCTCAATGCCGGCGCCATGTCCATCCCGACCATTGGTGGCGAGCCGATAAGCTACGAATACGGAATGACCTTCGACAGCCCGTATATGCAATCTCAGTATAAGAGCGGCGATATAACCCTACAGTACAAGGATTATAAGCTGCAACTGGACTTTTCCGAATAGCCCTCTGGACGAGCTAAGTATTGCGGTGCCGGAATCGGGCTTGATTTATCATCAAGACTGAAAAACAGGAAAGCTGATGAGAATGCGCTATATTATCGGCAACTGGAAGATGAACGGTCTCGCGGCCGACCTTGAGAAGATCATTCAGATATCCAAATTATCCAACCGAACGCTTCAGCCGGACTTGACAGTGGTAGTTTGTCCGCCGGCAACGCTTCTGCCAGGCGCGGGCGAAATTCATGATGTCAGTATAGGGGGGCAAGACTGCAGTCCATATGAGAAGGGTGCATATACCGGGGAAATATCGGTATCGATGTTAAAGGAGTTGGGCGTTACGTATTGTATTATCGGTCATTCTGAACGACGCGCAGCGCATGGTGAAAAAAGTTCGATAGTTGCGCGAAAGGCAGACGTACTGATTTCCGCCGGACTCTTTCCCATCATCTGCGTCGGCGAACCGGCCGAATCGCGAAACAGGGACGATGCGATAGGCTTTGTCACGAGAATGGCGCGAGAGTCTCTACCGCAAAGTGACGGGCCTTTTTTACTGGCCTATGAGCCGGTCTGGGCGATCGGCTCGGGCAGGGCCGCCTCTGTCGGTGAAATCAGTGCAATGCATGATGCATTGCGAAACCTTGCGGGCCCGCAAACACCGCTTCTTTATGGCGGCTCCGTGAAGCCGGAGAATGCCGGCGCGCTGGCGGAAATCAGGAATGTGGATGGCTTCCTCGTCGGCGGCGCCAGCCTCGACCCGGAAACGTTCATAAAGATCGCAGCGCAATTGAATGAAGCCGAGCGAAACTGTGAGAGGGCATCTGTATGAGCGACACGTATCTTGACCGGCATCTGACGATTGAACTGGGGCGTTGCACGGAGGCAGCGGCAATTGCCGCTTCGACCATGATCGGTCGCGGAGACAAGGAGCGCGCGGACGAGGCGGCGGTTTCCGCCCTGCGCAATGCGCTCAACAAGCTCGCGATCAACGGCACCATCGTCATCGGCGAGGGAGAACGTGATGAGGCGCCGATGCTCTATATTGGCGAGACCGTCGGCAGCGGCGGCGTAGCCGTTGATATTGCCCTCGACCCGCTGGAAGGCACCACCCTGGCCGCCAAGGCGATGAACAATGCGCTGGTCGTTGTCGCCATGGCGACAAAGGGCGGATTGCTGCACAGCCCAGATGTCTATATGGCTATCCAGATGAAGGACCTGCACGGAGGGTTACGGTCGGCTCGTTCCGTATCGATTCTGACCTGCTCCCCGATTTGCCCCCACCGTGCGGTAGAGTTTTCCGGGGTTTTCGCGGGGGCGGGCTATTGACGCCGACGTGATGGGTGAGCGATATCGGCGGCTTGTTGCCGATGGCGCTATGAGGTCTTATAGTCTCTACGCCAACACTCCAGCTTTTCGCGGGCATCGGCAAGGCTCAGGAACCAATGGGCATTCAGGCATTCGGCCCGCCGGCGGCCATTGAAGCTTTCAACGAAGCCTTTCTGTTGGGGCTTGCCCGCGGCGATACAGTGCCAGGCAATGCCGGTCTGATTCTGCTATTCGAGCAGGGCGCGCGAGGTCAGCTCGGTGCCATTGTCCGAGATGATGGTTTCGGGCCTGCCATAGAGCCGGATGCAGCGGTCCCGTTCGCGGGCCATGCGCGCGCCTGACAGAGACGTGTCTGCGACCAGCGCCAGGCACTCGCGGTGATAATCGTCGATTATATTCAGTATCCGGAAGCGTCGAGCGCGGGTCGAACACGTCGGCGAGGAAGTCGAGGCTCCAGCGCTGCGACGGACCCTCCGGCACCGCCATCGGCTCGCGGGTCCTGGCGCGAGTGACCGGATTGGCCACCCGGTGACCGGATTCGCAACGCGACGATGATGTGCTTCCTGACCCATTCTGGGGGCGGGACTTTCCGTCCCGCCCCGGAGAGAGATCATGAAGAGCCATCCTTTGCATGTCTTTGCCACGCTGACAGCGGCGCTTGCGACACTGAGCCTTGCTGCCTGCTCACACGGTCTCGACAAAGCCCCCCGACCTGATCGCCAGACGGATCCCGCGGCCGATCTGCAGACAGCCCCGCGCCCGGTCCTCAAGGCAATGCCGCAACCGGACTCGGGGTCGAACTCCGGCCCGACCGAGAGTCCGTCGCCCTCAACGGGGCCAAGCCTCGTGCGGACACCGGTCGAGGAGGCCATGTTCGGCCAGCTGCTGCCGGGCGCAAATGTCTCTTTCGTCTATGGCGGCGTGGGGCTCGGCGTGCCGACGGCGCAGGTTGCCAGGCTCGATGCCGGCGTCTCGTTCGGTCGGCATATCCACACCGGCGATTATCATGCCGTCGTGATCGAGGGAAATTTCCAGCACTGGGAAGATGGCGAACCCGACCAAGGCCCGGTGATGATGGCGGGATCGACCTTCTTCCAGGCCGGGGGCGTGCCCCACTACGATGCCTGCCTCGGCCCCGAGACCTGTGTCGTCTATGTCTATTTCCCCGTCAGCGCCGATTTTGAATTCGTACCGGCCGAGTGAAATGACCGTGTACGTCCCCTGCCACACCCAACAAAAGGATCAATAAGCATGAAGCGCTCCAATTTCATGGCTGTGCTCTCGACGGGCCTGTTCGCCGGCGGCGGCACGATGGTCGGCCTGTCCTTCGGCATCGTCTTTCTCGGCCTTGGCGGGCTGGTGCCCGCGATGAGCGGCGCCCAGCTTGTCGACCTGTTCCCGACATACTGGATCGCCATTGCCTGCACGATCATCCCGGTCGCCCTGACCAAGACGGCGTCGCTGGCGATCTCCTCCTTCAGTGCGCCCAGGGGCAGTGCCGAGCGCCGCCTGTGGTTCTGGGCCTTCGGGTTCTGGCTTGTGAACTGCGCCATCACCGTCGGCTATCACGTCCAGGTGGTCATCGGTTCTTTCATGGGCAAATACGCCCCAGAGGAAATGGTCGGCACGATCCAGCTCTGGATCGCGCTGCACTGGATCCGCGTCGCCCTCGCGCTGGGCAGCTTCGTGCTGGCGATCCTCGCCGTCAACCGGGCCGCTGCCCGGGCAGGTTCAATATCATAGTCCATATCTGGCAGGCTGACGCTTTATGAATTTCAAGGGCAAGATCGTTCTCATTACCGGCGGCGCGTCCGGCATCGGCGCGGCCCTCGCGCAGCGGCTCAAGCGTGAAGGCAGCACGGTCATCATCTGCGGACGCGACGTGAACAAACTGGCCGCCGCCGCGGTGAAGATCGGCGTGACGGGGTATCGCTGCGACGTCTCCGATCCCGAAGACTGCCGGACCCTGATCGATATGGTGGGCAGCGAGTTCGGCGGCCTCGACATGCTGGTGAACTGCGCCGGGATATTGCTTCAATACGATATGGCACGGGTGAGCGATGGCATGGAAAAGATCCGTGCCGAGATCGAAACCAATGCGATCGCACCGGTCAACCTGACCTATCTTGCCCTGCCGCTGCTGAAGAAAAGCAAGGCGCCAACTATCGTCTTCGTCAGCTCCGGCCTCGCCTATGCGGCCTTCGCGCCAACGCCGGTCTATTCGGGCACCAAGGCGCTCATTCATCATGTCGCACAATGCCTGCGTCACCAGTTCAAGTCGATCGGCATCAGGGTCTTCGAATTGCTGCCGCCGGTTACCGACACGCCGCTGGCGGCCGATATGAATGCCGCCGCTTTCAGGAAATCGCCGCCGGAAGATGTGGTCGACGACCTCATCAAGGCGATGCGGGCCGGAAAGTATGAGGTGCCGTCTGGCCAGTCGAAACAGTTGCGGCTGATGAGCCGCCTGGCGCCGCGTTTCCTGTTCGACCGGATGGCGACGGCCCTTGAGCGGAAGTGAGAACATCATGGCTCATACGATTCGGTGGACCATCGCCCTGTTGATGGGCGCAACCCTGTTCCGGGTACAGACTGTCCTGTTCCTGCCGACGGTTGAAATGTTCGGCGGTATCGCCCCTGATGGCTGGTTCGGGCCGTGGCTGAGTGATGCGATCCTTGGCTTCCTCGTGCCCGTGATGGTCTTCCTCTTCCTGACCCGGCGCGGCATCAGGGTCTGGGGCGCTCTGGTCCTCTATAACGCGGTTGGCGCGTTTGACTATTCACAGGGCCTGATCACGCAGTACATCAGTCCGATGCCCGCGGAAGTGGCATCGCCGACGACGGTGTACGCAGGGATCGGCGTGTTCATGACGCTGCAGCTGATTGCACTGAGATTGCTGTTCATCCGGAGCGTCGTGCAGCATTTTTCAACGCCCCGGAAATCCAGCCCGTCGCAATCCACCAAAAAGGAGCACGTCATGAGCGAGACCAGCTATCCAAGGGCCAGCACTGCGCTGCTGTTCATCGATCCGTATAACGATTTCCTCGCGGAAGACGGAAAAATGTGGCCAGCCCTTAGCGAGGTTGCCAAATCGATCGATCTTCACGCAAATCTCACACGGGTCCGAAAGGCCGTGCGCGACGCCGACATACCCATTTTCATCCTGCCCCATCACAGGCACCAGCCAACGGATTTTGAGGGATGGGCGCACCTGACACCCTCACAAAAAGCGGCGCACGAATACCAGTTGTTTGCCGAAGGCAGCTGGGGCGGCGAATGGTATCCGGGCTTCGGGCCGGAGCCCGGCGATGTCGTCGTGAAAGAACACTGGGGTGCGTCCAGCTTCGCCAATACAGACCTCGATGTGCAGCTGCGCCAGCGCGGCATCACCCATGTTATCTTCATCGGCCTGATCGCCAACACCTGTATTGAAACCAGCGCGCGCCATGCAGCAGAGCTTGGCTATCATGTGACTCTGGTCCGCGATGCGACGGCGGCCATGTCGGCAGAAGCGATGCACGCTGCGCATGACATCAACGGCCCGACCTATGCTCACACGATCCTCACAACGGCAGAGCTTGTCGGAAAACTGGCCCAGGTGACAGCAGAATGATCCTCGGTCACGCAGCAACAACCCTGGTCGCCAAACGTATTGTTCCGGAAATGCCCTGGTGGCTTATCTTTGTCAGCGCCTTTCTCATTGATATCGCGATGTTCACGTTCGTCGCGCTGGGGATCGAGACAATGACCCCGACGGGTGGGGAGGGACCGACCCTGGCGAATACGATCATCGACATGACCTTCAGTCACGATCTGGTGCCCCAGATCGGCTGGACGCTTCTGGCCGGGGTGCTTGCGCTAGCGGTAACACAGCGACCGGTTTTCGCGCTTGTCGCCATCGTCCTGTCCCTCGGCCACTGGCTGGGCGACCTGGTCGCCGGTTACGGGCATTTCGTTTTCGGCCCTGACAGTCATCCTCTCGGTACGGATTGGTATCATGTCAACCTGCCGGCGGCGCTGGCCTTCGAGGCCGTCCTTGGCGTCGTCTGCGTCTTCATCTTCACACGCAGGAGAGACCTTCCGCGTGCAGTGCAGGCAGGCCTATTCGGCGTGTTCGGTCTTGTGCCTTTCATTTTCCTCGCGATCTGATCGTGACCATGAAACGCGGATACGATCATTCGACAAGCTCGTAGAAATTGCCGCCGACCGGGATCAGGCCTCTGGCAGGGTCCCGGGGGCCGGCCCCTGTCTGGAGGATCGTCGCGATGTCGGCAATGACACCCGGGTTGAGCCGGAAATAATTGTGCCCGAGATTGCCGGACAGGCCCGATACGTCGACAAAGACGATGCTGTCGATGCCGAGAAACGCGGCGCCGAAGCTTTCCTCATATGACGCGCTCGTCGATCGCCCGACGCGCAGACCCGACGATACCAGGCTGGATAGCCGCAAGGCGCCATCGCCGGGGTTGGCATAGATCGTGATATGTCCGACAGCCAGCGCAAAGCGTTCCGCGGCCAGCCGCTGGCTAGCAACCGCGACATCGATGTCCGCTGCGGCAAGGATCAGGTTGTCGAGTTTCATGACATCCCGCAACGGTCTGCCAGTTCCTCGCGCTTCGATGATCAGCTCGCGGATTGCTGTTGTCGTGACGTCGACGCCGCGGCTATGGGCGAGGATGTTGATGGTCTCCAGTTCGGGGATCTCCTGTAGTGCCCGCAGCACTTCCTTCAGGTGAAAGATCGAGAACTCACCGGATTCACGCGCAGAGAAGTATCCGAGCAGATTGCCTTCGACCGTCGGCCAGCTGAACACGACCGGCACCGATCCGCGCCCTGAATAGTGCCAGATATCGGTCAGATCAAAAGCGGCATCGTCGAAGCCATTGTTGAAGCCATGGACATAGAACAGGACAGTGTCGGTGTTCCCCTGTCGCAAGCGCTGCGTGACCATCGACTGGAAGGCTTCGATGGATGCGTTATAGGCCGAGAAAATCTCCGCATCCTCGATAACCACGCCGCCTTCGAGGCGATACGGGATCGGTGTCGCCGGGAAGACGGTTTGGGTACGGACCGAGTCCATTATCAGGCTGGGCCGGCGCCCGGACGGATTGTCGCCCGATGCGAGGCCGACAAGACTATCCCAGCTCGTCTCTTGCCCGATACGGATCGTCACCTCGCCCGCCGTCATCGCCCGCGACCGCGCGGGCGCGAAGGTGGCGGTGGATTCGTTCCATACACGGTCGGTGGCAAAGATGATTTTCGCCTCGGGCAGGCGCAGGCTGTCGGGAATCCTGTCCTCAGGGTAAGGATTTTCTGCCGAATACAGGGTGGGGGCCGGTGCGAGGACACGCGCCGATGCACAGCCGGTCGCGGTCAGTAACAGGAGAAACAGGCCCGGAAGCCATCGCTGTTTCATCTCACTGGCTCCCGGCTGACTGCGACCGGTATTCTTCCGGGGTCTTGCCGAATTTCTGCTTGAAGGCGCGGAAGAAGGACTTTGAATCCAGAAACCCGATCATGCGCGATATCTCGGTCATGCTGAAATTGCTCTTGGTCAGATACCGGGTGGCAAGGTCAAACCGGATGCGATCAAGGATTTCCTGGAAGGTGACCCCTTCCTCCTTCAGCCGGCGCTGCATCGTCGACCGGCTGACCTCGAGAATATTGCATATCGCCTCGACATGTGTCGGCCCCAGATAGAGCTGTGATCGGATCGTAGCGTCGACCTTTTCGTTAAAGGGCAGCGTCGCGTTCCGCTCGTTCAGCAACATTTCAAGCTCGATTTCAACAATTTTCCAGAGAGCTTCGTTTTCTGAAATGAACGCCGCGCTCGCATCCTTTCCGGTGAATTCAACAGCTGCCATGGTTGAGATTTGCGGAGCGCTCCCGAAATAGGCTTCGATTTCTGTTGTATCGAATTTGCTCGCCGGGAGATCGACAGCGATCGGATTGATCTCCCGGGCTGTATGACTTCGGGCTTTTTCAACTACGAAGACGCTCATTGATACGGCGATCGAAACCGGAAGCTCGACATCATCGTCTTCCGACATGAATTCCACCCTCAGGCCGTTCCTGTTGTTCGAAATCACCATAATCACTGGTCCAAACAGGGCCTTGTAGCGGGCAAGCCGCTCCAATCCAACACGCAGGTTTGGGGCACATGAGCAGGCCAGAAAAATCGGTACCATCGGCCCGTTCGCCATCTTGCGGCCCAGCGAAAGCGGATGAAAGCGCGAACCGGCGAGATGCATCACCCTATTCCAGAGGTCGACGAAGTCTTGGGTCGCGAGGTTGGTCTCAGCCTTCGCCTTCGCCAGATCAGACAGTCTGGACGTGGCCACCGCCTCTTCGAACGAGACATCGAGGATTGGGCACACCGCTCCCTTGAGAACGGATGTAGAGTGTTCACGCACGTTGACGGTCTCCTTTCAGACTTCATGCCTCACCCCTTGGCCGGAATCGAGAGCCCATGGCATGCGTGACCCAAATTGCCACTACCTGACCGAAATGGCCACTCGCGCCATCCAGTGGGTTTGGGAATATTGGCGGGGACAGACCATCTCAATCCCGGCGGCAGTCCTAGCCGTCGCCGGATAACGAGAATAGCCACAAGAGATATCGGAAGGGTGAAGATTGTGGTGTTCAGAAATCCTCTAGACGCTGACTTGCCCTTGCCGGTGCGTGTCGGCGTCTGGTCCAGTCTTGTCTCCTCCATCATGCTGATCGGCATCGGCGCATTCTGGATCTTCTTTCACGGTGCCGCCGAAGGGGCGTTCTCCATACCTACAACGACGCCCGAGGCCGCCAAATATGCGAGGATAACTGCGATATTCAAGGCGATCGGCGACATCCTGCCTGCAGTCTTCGTGCTGATCGCTCTCTATAAATATCAGTTCAGGCTGGCCGGATATTTCCATTTGGTGACCCTCGTGCTGGTAATCCTGGTCGACATGCTGACCTGGAGCGCGTTCGTACCCGACCCGTCACTTCGCCACATTCTGATGCATGTTCCTTTCGCCATACCCATGATCATCGCTGCCATCTGCTTTCTGGGTCTGCACAAACCGGACGATGATATTTAGAGAGAGACTGAAAAATGCTGCTGTTCATTCGCGTCTTCCTGGTCCTGTACGGCATCATCGCGATCGCGACAGGCATCGGCGTTATCCTCGAGCCCTATGATGGCGCCATAGCTCCGTTTGAGGACAATTCCCACCGGTTTATCGGCGCGATCTGGGCATCGACGGCGCTAGGGTTCTTCTATGTCACCTGGAAACCGGCTGAGACCGGCTTGTTCCGCTTCCTGCTCGCGGCCCTGTTCCTCGGGGGCATTGTCCGCGCAGCGGCGCTCGTCCTCTATGCCCCCGATCCCGCCATTATCGCCATAATCGCTCTGGAACTGATCCCGACACCGCTGATGTGGTACTTCCAGTCAAGGCTGAAGAAATCCGGACGCATCAATTAGTCTCGACAATTGAATCTGTATCAATGCGAGAAAAGGATCCTGTACTTTCTGTCAAGTGTCCGAATTGACTGAAACTGTTACCTCCTGACCGAAATAGCCACTCGCGAAATGCCTCTACATGCTGAACTCTCGTGAGGAGTTAGTTGTGTGGGGGCATGAACGTTGAAACGGCCTTTTGCTATCATCCTCGGTACGTTGTCGATCGCGACCGGATGTGCGGACCCGGCATCCGAGGCCACGCCTGCGCCACGGGCCGTCGAGGTCGTCGAGGTCGGGGCGTATGGGAGCCGGTCTGCTCCCGTCTATGCCGGCACGCTGCGCGCCAAGCAGCGCTCTGACCTCAGCTTTCTGCGTTCCGGTCAGGTTATCGAGCTGACCCTGGACCTCGGCGACCCCTTCCTGCGCGGTGACACGCTTGCGCGGCTCGACAACACCGAGCTCTCTCTGGCCGTGGATGAACTGGCGGCGACCCTGATCGGCGCGCAGGCGGAGTTATCCGAGGCGCAACGCAATAATGACCGTCTGATGGCGATGGCGGGCACCGGCGCGGTGTCGCAATCGGACATCGATGTGGCCGTCGCCCGGCTGGCAAGCGCAGAGGCACGCGTCGGCAGTCTCGAGGCGCTGGTCGGCCAGGCGCAACAGCGACTGTCCGAGACCATCCTCACCGCACCCTATGACGGACAGATCGTCGACCGCCTTGTCGAGCCCTCCCAAATTGCCGCCGCCGGACAGCCGGTCTATCGCATCATCGGCGATGATGGCGGACTGGAAGCGGTCGTCAGCCTGCCCGTTGGCGCGCTAGACCTGTTCGTCCGGGGCCATCAGACCGAGCTTGTGGTTCGCCCCTCCGGCGAGGCCCGGCGCGCGACGGTCTCGGAAGTCGGTAATGCGGCGGGTCTGTCGGGCCTCTATCCGGTCAGCCTCGCTCTGGCGGACTCCCGCGGGCTGCGGCCCGGTCTGCGCGTCGAGGTGCCGGGACGGAGCGACATTGGCGCCGGCAGCGCCCCATCCATTCCGTTGACGGCCTATCTCGCATCTTCCGGCGACCGCGGGATCGTGTTTGGCGTCGACCCGGCCACTGGTCAGGTATCGATGCGCCCGGTCCAGCTGGGCGCCATCACCGATGACGGCATTCAGGTTCTGTCAGGCATCGAGATGGGGGACCTCATCATCGCCCGTGGTCTGCCATCCTTGCGGGACGGCGAGATCGTTGCCCCGCTCGGCGTCGGCGTCCGGCAGTTCAACGAGTAGGCGCAGGCAGCCCTGATGAACATTTCCATCCTCGCCTTGCGATTTCAGTCCGCGGTTTTCCTGATTGTCGGCCTGATCATGGCCTATGGCGTGTACAGCTATTTCAACCTCCCCGCCCGCGAGGACCCGGAAATCCTGGTGCGGGAGGCCGTGGTCGTCACGACCTATCCCGGCCTCGACGCTGCCCGGGTGGAAATGCTGGTAACCAAGCCCCTTGAGGAGGCGCTCACCGGCCTGTCCGAGCTCAAAGAGATCCGCTCGACATCGATGGATGGCGTATCCATCATTCACCCGGTCATCGACGATCAGTTTACGGATCTTGACCAGATATTCGACCAGATGCGCGAAAAGATCACGGACGCGGCGGCACGCCTGCCAGAAGGCACGAACGCGCCGCTGATCAATGACGATTTCGGCGATGTTGCGATCATCACCCTTGCCTTGTGGGGTGATGATTACCCCCAGAAGGAGCTCTATGACTACGCCCAGCATCTGCGCGACCAGTTGCTGACCATTCCGGGGACCAAGAAGGTCGAGATCGTCGGGGCCCAGCCCGAACAGATATTCATCGAGTATCAGGATGCGGTCGCCTCCCAGATCGGCATTTCGCCCGCTGAATTCATCGGCGCCATCCAGAACCAGAATATCATTCAGCCGGGCGGCCAGATCGACACCGGCGACACCGCCTTCGTTCTTAGCCCGACCGGCGATTATCGCTCCCTGACCGAGATCGAGGACACGCTGTTCAGCGTGCCCGGCGCGGAGGGTCTCGTGCGGCTCGGCGATATCGCAACCGTGCGGGCCGGCTATGTCGACCCGCCGCGCAACAAGGCATATTTCAATGGCCGCGAGGCCATTGTCCTGACCCTTGCGATGCGCTCGGACCAGTCCGTGCTGAATTATTCGGCCCGCGCCTCGCAGACGATCGATGCCCTGCGCGAGACACTGCCTGTCGGGCTGAAGTTCGACATCATCACCTATCAAGCCGATCAGGTCGGCAATGCCGTCTATGGCGTTTCGGTCAACATGCTTCAGACCCTCGCCATTGTCCTCATCGTCGTGATGATCTTCCTCGGCATACGGACCGGCCTTATCGTCGGGTCGATCATCCCGGCGGTAATTCTCGCCACGCTTGGCGTCATGGGCGTGTTCGGGCTGCAACTGGAACGCATGAGCCTCGCCACGCTGATCATTTCCCTCGGCCTTCTGGTCGACAATGGCATCGTCATTTCGGAGGACTTCAAGCGCCGGCTGACCGAGCATGGCGACCGGGAACAGGCGATCAGGCAGACCAGTTCCGAGCTCGCCCTGCCACTGCTCGCATCCTCCGCCACCACGATTGCCGTGTTCCTGCCGCTGATGATCGCCGAGACGGCGTCGGCGGAGTATACGCGCTCGATCTCCCAGGTGATCCTGATCTCGCTGTCGATATCCTGGGTCTTCGCCATGACCGTCACGACCACGCTGTGTTATCATTTCGTCCGCCTGCCGGCGGATACCCGCGCCGACGGAGCAAAGCGCCGCTCCACTCTCTCGGAGCGTATTTTCTCGGGTGTAGAAGACGCGTACGGAGCAGTGCTGTCGCTGCTGCTCCGGCTGCGCTGGGCCTATGTCATGCTGATGCTCGCCGCCCTGGCGCTCAGCGGCATGCTGATGGGCACGATCGACCAGAAATTCCTGCCTGAAAGCGACCGCGCCCAGATCCTCGTCTACGTAGATCTGCCCGCCGGTGTGACCGAACGTACCACGCAGGCGCGCCTCACCGAGATGATGGCGGTCATTAGTGACAAGAAACGCTATCCTGAAATCCTCAGCCACGCTGCCTATGTCGGATTTGGCGGGCCGCGCTTCGTGCTGTCACTCGCGCCCGTCGATCCGGCTCCCAACAAGGGTTTCATCGTCATCAACATGACCGATCTCGACGCCACGATTGCGACCGTGCCGCGGCTGCGGGACGATTTCCGGATCGCCGTTCCCGATGTAAACGCGAGGGTGTCGCGCATGTTCCTCGGTCAATCCGACCCCAATGTCATGGAGATCCAGGTCAAGGGTCCGGATGCTGAATATCTGTTCGAGAAGGCAACGGAGCTGGAACGGATCCTGCTGGACGTTCCGGGGACGATCGACGTCTGGTCGGACTGGTATAACCGCATCGACCGACTGGAAGTCCGGGTCGACCAGCAAGCCGCTCGGATCGCCGGAGTCACCTCCAGCGATGTTGCCCGCCTGCTCGCCCAGTTTGCCACAGGCACCCCGGTATCCCAGTTCCGCGATGGTGACGAGGTCATCCCGATCGTCATCCGCAGCGCCGGGGATGAACGCGGCAGCATCGACCGGTTGCGCACCTCGTCGGTCTATTCCTCGACCACGGGAGAAGCCATTCCACTGTCGCAGATTGCCAGCGTCGACCGTGCGCCTGGCTATGCCTTTATCCAGCGGGAGGACCTGACCCGGACTGTCACGATCCAGGGCCGCAACCCCCGCCTGACTCCGCAGGACATGGTGCCGATCATTGCGCCGAAAATGGCGGCATTCAATGCTACTCTCGCGCCGGGGCACTATGTGGAATTCGACGGCCTGCTGAACGAGATCAACGCGACCAATGCGGCCCTTGCTGCGACCATGCCGCTGATCTTCTCGATCTTCCTGATCATCCTTGTGCTGCAGTTCAACGGCTTCAAGCGGCCGGCCATATTGTTCCTGACACTGCCCTTCGTCATCATCGGTGCTGCCGTCGGGCTGTTCCTGATGCAGGCGACCTTCGGCTTCATGGTCATCCTCGGCCTGTTCGCGCTTGTCGGCATTCTGATCAACAATTCGATCGTGCTTGTCGACCGGATCGACATCGAGCTGCGCGAAGAGAAGCGCGATCCTGCCTCGGCCGTCATCAGCGCCTGCAAACGGCGGCTCTGGCCGATACTGATGTCTACCATCACAACGGTCATCGGCCTGTTGCCGCTCATCATCGCAAAGGACATCCTGTTCTTCGGCATGGCGAGCGCGCTCGCCTTCGGTCTTGGCCTTGGCACGCTGGTCATATCGCTGGGCTTGACGCCGGTGCTATACTGCCTGTTCTTCGGGATCAGGCCGTCCCGGTCAGACAAGACACCACCACCGTCTGCCTTCGCATCGGGGGCGCTGTCATGACCCGCATCGCAATCCTCTCCCTGCTACCAATGACGCTTCTGGCTGGCTGCTCCATCGGGCCAGATTATACCGCGCCGCCCGCACACGATATTCAAGTCACGGATATCATGACGACAGAGGCCGACCGGATCGACGTTTCCCTTGATGTCGAAATGGCGTGGTGGGATCGCTTCGACGACCCGGTTCTTTCCGCCCTTATGGAAACAGCGGCAGGCGCGAATACCGATGTGCGGCTCGCGGCCTACCGCGTCGAGGAGGCACGCGCAAACCGTGCCATAGCCCAGGCCCGCAGGCGGCCCTTCTTATCCGGATCGTCTTCCGCCTCACGCGCGCAGGCCAGCGAAACCGCTGGCGGCTTTGGCGTCACGCCCGGGTCGTCATCGATCCAGAACCTGTTCGATCTCAATGTGAACCTGACCTGGGAACTCGACATCTTCGGCCGGCTGCTGCGGCTGGAGAACGCCGCAGAGGCGCAGCTAGAGGCCACTGAAGGCGACCGCCGCGCGGTCATGGTCACGGTCTTTGCGGAAATCGGGATCGCCTATGCCGAACTGCGCGGCCTTCAGGCGCAGGACGCCGCCGCCGGACGCAATATCGAGCTCGCCTCGCGGATCGTCGATCTGACGCAGCAGGTCGTGGATCAGGGCCTTGCCGCCGATTTCGACCTCGTGCGCGCCCGCGCCGATGTGACGGAACTGGCGGCCCGCCGTCATCGATTACTCGCCGGACAGCGCGCGGCGGCGGCGCGCATCGCGTTCTTGACCGGGCAACAGCCGGCGGATGTCATGGAAAGCCTGCTCGCCGCCGGCCCGCAGATGATCCCGAGCGCCCGCATCCCGGTCGGCTTGCCCAGTGACCTGTTGCGGCGTCGGCCCGACATTCGCGCGGCTGAACGGCGGGCTGCAGCGGCGAGTGAACTCGTCGGCGTTGAAATGACTGATCTCCTGCCCAGCTTTTCCCTGACTGGAGTCGCCGGCCTGTCCGCTGCCAATGTCGAGGACTTGTTCGATGCGGCGAGCCAGACCTGGTCGCTCAGTGGCGGCGCACGGTGGTCCCTGTTCGATAGCGGTGCCCAGCGGGCGGACATCGCGATCGCCCGCAGCCGGCTTGGTGCTGCCGGCACAGAATATGAAGCAATAATCCTGAACGCCCTGGCCGAACTTGAAACCGCGCTTGCGGCCTATGTCTACACAGCGAAGGAACTGGACGGGCTGGTTGCTGCGCGCAGCAACCGGGAACGGGCCTACGCGCTTGCCCTGCAGCGATACAATGCCAACACCGACACCCTGTTTCCGGCACTGGATGCGGGCCTGCGCCTCACAGCGCTGAATGCCGACATAGCCGCCCGCCAGCAGGACCTGCTTGTCGCGGAAATTTCCGTCTACCGGGCGTTGGGTGGGGGCTGGTTAGCCTTTGAAAACCAGGGCGAAGGGCTGGAATAGCACAACTTTTGCCTGCCCGAATTCGTGAATTCCCTGTTTCCAAAATTACTATTCCCTGTTTTCATCTCACGGCAACTTTCGGTAACCCGCTGATATAACGAGACGATCCGGGGCAGCAAGCGCTGGCTCGCGGCGAGAATGCCCAAAATTCCCTGTATTTTTCCGCCCTTCAGGGAAATCCTGCCCCGGACCCGTTCGATCAGCTCGTCATCCGCCAGCATTTTCCGAGCGAACCGGGGTCTCTGTAAGTCCTTGTGATTGCTCTTTGAATTTCAAATTCTTAGCCTTGAAATTGCGCTATGTTCCGTGCACAGAGAGACCAGCTATTCGCCCAATTCCGGCCATTTTGACCGGGCGTCTCTGGTGCTCGTCAGGCGGTTCCGGAATAACGGAAACTCCAAAAAGAAACGATCCAGTTTCAGGGGCGCAGGTCACAGGCTGAAAGATTTCGGGCGCATCGCAACAAGATATGACATTCTCGCCAGAAACTTCCTCGCAGCCGTTCAGTTCACCGCAACCAAATGCTACTCGCTACGGGTCCTGGCCCTAGGCAAGTCTGACGACAAAACGTCCTGAGCGACAACCTATCTGATTCAGCCGGTATTTTCCCATCCGAACCGCATTGCGACCGCGTCAGGGACGAGAACCGGTCCGTGTCTGGTGACTTTGAGGATGCCGGGATCTTCAGCCGTACTATTCCTGTCGAGGCTTCGCGCGTGCGCCCAGGCAAGGTGATCTTCGGCTTCCTGCGGATGACCGGGATTGAAGTAGATATTGCGATCCATGAGTATTTCACCCGCTTCATCTTCTGTGAGCCGATCAATGCCTCCCTGATACACGAACGGCTGGTTTGCGTCATTTCCCATGAGAATATTGCCCTGGATGACAGCTCCCCGGAAGTCACTCGAAGGGGTCTTCGACAGAAGAATCATTCCTCTCAATATGCTGCCGACTGGTTCTGTAATGATATTGTAGGTGATGTGGTTTCGGCCCTTTGAAACAACACCTGTTCCCGAACCACCAAATCTGGCTATCAGGTTTCTGCTGATAGTCGTTTCATCCTGCAGGTCATCGCACCGGATTGCGTGGCCGAAAAGTTCGCTCGGGCAGTCGTGGATATAGTTGGACAGTACCAGATTGCCGTGGCCGCTGCCAGAAATGTAGATTCCATTTCCGTCATTTATCTTTTGTAGAACGTGTGAAATGTCATTCTGCGCAACAATGTTCTCTCGCGCATGCAGATATTTCTCCACGTCTTCCAGGCTATCCAGATCATCGCTCTCCTGAAGTTCATGCCATCGAACTGTCCGGCTGCATTGGTTTGTGCCGTCTGGATCGAAGGAAATGCGGCCTGATACGCATATCCCGGTATAGGGAAGGTTCTTCAAAACGTTGTGAGAGATTTCATTGGACCCGCTCTGCCATGCCCAGATGCCAGAACTGTGCGACCAGAGTTCCCCGATGCTCTCGATTGTATTACCAATGATCCTGTTGTGACCATTAACGTCCTTCGTGCCTGGGCCATAGCCCGCCAACAGAATCGCACAAGCGCCCAAATTCCTAAATCGGTTACTGCGAATGGAAACGCGGCGGCCATGCAAATCGACCCGAATGCCGGTGCCACCGCTATGCTGGAAGGCGCAATTAGTCACTGAGCAGTCTTCAACCCCGCGGAAGCGAACCAGAGCGGTTGATGAATCGAACCTTTCCCAGTCATGCTGCAGGCCGAGGCCTGTGCGACCGGAAAAATCATACCGATCACCATGGGTGAAGGTGATATCGGCAAAGTGAATGTTGCTAACTGGTTTATCAGAGGGCAGATCATACTGGATATCCCCCTCGACACGGACGAGTTCTATGAGCGCGGGGACGACTATACCGCGCGGGCTATCAGATCTCGGCCAGAGGTAGATGTGTCGTCGAGCATGATCGATGACCCAGCTGCCTGGTTCAGTCAGGCCGGCAAAGGTATTCTCGACATATACTGAATCGGGGGAGAGATAGTGTCTTGGTGCAGCTGCCGCGTAGGACGACCTCTCCTCGAAAGAAATTTTGCCTTCGGTAGCGTATTTTATGTTGAGGTAATTCATTGTCCACGGAGCAGCGCCGATTATTTTAACCTGAGCCCCCTGTGCGGCCGGTTGAAGGCTGTTGCGCAGCCTGTCTTTTTCAGTGACGCGCACCGCGATGTGCTGTTCTTCCGTCCCCGTCCAGTTGTCAGCTGTGTCAGCGTGGGTGAAGGCGGGCGCCTGGGCGCGACGGAGCAACCCTGCGCCATCGAACAGCGTGTTGGTACGCCCAATTCCCTGGGGAAGAGTCGTGACCCAGATCTTGCCGCGACTCGAAAGCGGGGCTTCAGTGATCGCTGGCGCAAGGTGCCAGTCGTCGAGTGGAACGCCGCCAGAAATCGTCACGCTTGCACCCGGTCTGGCGCGAATAACCAGAGGGGAGCCCGGGCCGGCGTCGAGGGCGTTGAAGACCAGAGTCTCGCGAATGGAATAGATGCCTTCGGCGAGCCAAATCAAAATCTTCTCGGTGGCACCGGCCTTTCGGGCTTCGCGCACCCGGCGTTGCGCTTCCTGAATAGTACGAAGCGGCAATGCCGGTGATCCGTCATTTTCATCATTGCCATCGGGCGCAACATTGAACTCGCGAACCAGCGTGTCATTCGCATGGGTAACGTCCATTGTCGCTGCGATGGTTCCTGTTGCGGCAAGGCTCAACAAACTCCGCCTATTGATCATGGTCCAGCTCCACGCAAATTCGGACATTATAGAGACTCAGGCCCGAGACGAGCCATATATAAAACACAATAGTACATATAACACACTATGGGTCAATATCTTATGGTGCGGTTCCAAAAATCTCCGTGCTCCTGGCGCGCCCATCAATCCGTATACAGAGAGGGAACTCAACGGAGGTGCGCTTGTCTGAAACGATCCTTCGTCACTATGCGGGAAGGGCATCCTGCAAGTGTCCATCAGGAGGCCGCTAACATTATGCTGGCGGCTGGTATCGTTAACATTACGCCGAAGACGACATATCAATTTCCCATCTGTTACGAGGTCCGGAAATAGTTCCGCGATCCCTTGCCCCGTGCCAAAGATGGTGGACGCAGACTTGTCTTCCTTTCAAGGCGCTGAAGATTGTGTGTGTCTTTGGAAGCACATCCCCATTAAGTTGGATCGCTGCCACTCTAATGGTTGACAAAAGACTTTCTGAAATGTCATGTATGATACAGCGTTTCAAAAATGATATAGGGACGCGCGGGAGGAAACAATGCAATCACGCAGCGGGAGGGCAAAAATGCACCGGAAATTCTTGATTAAAACACTTCTGTTGGGCTCTGTTGCGAGCACAACGATGCTGGCAACTGGCGCCTTGGCGCAGGACAATGACAATGAAGAAGACGATGTGATCGTTGTCCAGGGCATCCGGCAGAGCATTCTTGATGCCAAAGAGCAAAAGCGGAATGCTGATTCGGTCATTGATGCCATTACTGCCACAGATATCGGCAATTTTGCCGACGACAATTTGACGGACGCCGTCCAGCGCATCCCTGGCGTGCAGGTCGAGCGCGATGAAGCGGGTACGGACGGTGACCGCATTTCAATTCGCGGTCTCGGGCCGCAGTTCGTCACGAACACTGTCAATGGCCGCGCGGTGCTCAGCTCAGGCACGGAAGGCCTCGGCAATCTGCGCTCCGTCAATATCGGGGCCTTCCCGGCCGAGATCGTGTCCGGCGTCGAAGTGCAGAAAACGCCGATGGCTTCCTCGCCGGAATTCGGTCTTGCCGGCGCGGTCGATATCAAGACCCTGCGCCCGCTGGACTCGCCCGCACTGAGCAAAGCGAATTCCTTCGCGAATATCACAGTTCGTGCCGAGGAGGTCGGGCTTGAGCGGGATCTCGGCTACCGTGTGAGCGGGGCAGCCGGTTTCAAGAACGGGGCTGGCGATTTCGGAGCCTATATCTCGGCTGTGTATGGTGACACAGACCGGGTGACGGACCAGGTAAATTATCAATCCATCGAGCGGGGCATCCAGCTTGACGACAACAATGACGGTGTGGCTGATCGCACCGAAACGCTTTTCGTGCCAACGGCATTTCAGGTAAACCCGATCAACGATGCCATTGAGCGGGTGGCGGTTTCCGCCGGTGCGCAATGGATGCCCTCCGAGGATCTGACCCTGACGTTCGACACGACCTACACGTCCATCGATACGGACAGTTTCCGGAATAACTTCGTCGTCCTTTTCAATCGGACATGGGCCCGCCCCGTGCGTACCGATGATGTTGTCATCGATGAGAATAGTACGCTGCAGCAGATCGATCTCTCCAACGTTGGTCTGTCGCCGCTACTGCGCAGCCAGCCCCTGATTTTCCGTAACAAGACAGACAACCTGATTTCCGGCGTTTCGGCAGATTACGTACAGGGCAACTTTACCCATCGCTTTGATGTGTATCTCTCTACGATCGAGTACATGCAAAACCTGCGTTTTTCGCTCCATCAGCAGGCGAATTGGGATACCAGCGGCGTTGTACTGACGTCGCAGCCATTTGACGTGGCGAATCTGACTGGATTGGGCAGCCTTGCGACGAGCCCGGATGGCTATAGTGCACTGTTCGGTATCGGTCGCGAGATCGGCCTTGAGGCCGATCAACTCGGCTTCTCCTATGATGGCGCATACGAGCCGACAGACGGCTTCTTTACGTCCTTTGAGGGTGGTCTGCGATACACCCAGACGGATCTGGATTCGCGGCGTTCGATAGCGGAACAGTTCCAGAATTCCGGAGCGACGGCCGTAGAGATTTCGCAGGCTGCCGCCACAGGTGAACTGGCCAGTCTCGCCGGCGATATTGACGGTTTTGCCCCTGAAGAGTGGTGGGTGGCCGATATCAATCGCTCCGCAGAGTTCCAGCCTGGCCTGTTGACCGCGACCGGCGACGATCTCGGCACTGACCCCCTGGCCTCTTTCGGCGTCGAGGAAAACGTCCTCGCTCTCTACGGGCAGGCCCGTTTCGCCGGTGAGGCCGGCTCCCTTCCGTTTGACGGAAATGTCGGCATCAGGGCGGTCAATACCGATCTGACCACGACCGGATCGGCGATTGGCGACGGATTTGATGATCCGCAGGCGGTCGAATTCAAAGGCGATAACTGGGAATATCTGCCGACTGCCAATTTGCGGTTCATGCCGTCGGATGAATTCGCCATTCGTCTTGCTGCCGGTCGCAGCCTGTCCCGTGCCAACTTCGACGAGCTTTCGCCGAGGATCCAGGTCTCTCCAGCTGAAGAGGACCCGGAATTTCCAGATGCGGTGGGGGTGCGTCGCGCCCAGGCCGGGAATCCGGACCTGAAACCAATGACGGCATGGAATTACGACGCCACATTCGAGTGGTATCCGAATGAAAGCGGTGCCTATGTCGTCAGTGTCTTTTACAAGGACGTGAACGACTTCATCATCGACCAGTCGACACTGGGCACGATCCAGGGGTTGGGGGACGAGGAGTTCCTCATTCGTCAGCCGGTCAACTTCTCCAAGGGGCAGGCGCAAGGCTTCGAGATCGGTTTTATCCAGGATTTCTCGATCCTGCCGAGCCCGTGGCACGGTTTTGGTGCCTCGGCAAACTACACTTACGTGAAGAGCGAATTTGACGAGGATGTGGGCGATGCCGGCTTCGGTTTCCCGGGATCCTCCGAAAACAACTATAATGCCCAAGTCTATTATGAAGATGGACCGGTGACGCTGCGCGCCGCCTACACCTATCGGGATGACTATTTCCGTCTGCTGGCTGGTACGGGTACGCAGAACAACAATGCCCGCTTCACCCAAGGCTTCGGCAGTCTCGACCTGACCGGGCGCTGGCGGTTCAACGATCATCTTCAGGCAACAGTTCAGGGGTTGAACGTGACCGGAGAAACGCGCCGCGATTTCGTCGGCGTGGAAACCAACTTCCTCGATCACTTTGATCGGGGCCGGAGCGTCATTTTCTCCCTGAGGGCGCAAATGTAGCCCTTACTATCGGGGCCGGCGACCAGGCCGGCCCCGCTTTTCATCGACCAGCGCGAACGGTCATGAGGTATCTGGGCGTCGATCTGAGCCGCAATGGTATCTGAAAAACCCAGCTTTCGACGGAGAGTCTGTGAAAAGGGGGCAGGCGGAGGGTCTGCTAGCCAGGGAAGTAATACAATGACAGTAGTGTCCCACATTTTCAAGCGCGCGGTCGGCAGAGCAGTCATCGCCCTGTTGGTCTGCCTGGCCGTATTGGGCTGCGTGGCTCAGAAAAAGCTTTCTGAGTCGCAAGAAAAACGAGAAGCGCAAACTCCGAATATTGTCTTCATATTTGCCGATGATCTCGGTTTCGGTGATATCGGCGCTAACGGAAACACCCGGTTCAATACGCCCAATCTCGACAGACTGGCGAAACAAGGCACAAACTTCCAGCAGTTTACGGTCGCGAGCCCGGTCTGCTCGCCAAGCCGCGCGGCAGTGCTGACCGGTCAGTTCCCAGACAGACATTTGATCTTCCAGCATTTCAATACCGTCGAGCACCATCAACGCAACGGCATGCCGGACTGGCTTGATCCAAAAGCCCCATCGATAGCCCGGGTGTTGCAGGATACCGGATATGTTACCGGTCATTTCGGGAAGTGGCACCTCACCAACCGGCCGATTCCCGATGCCCCTGAACCCGAAGCCTATGGATTTGACCACTATGCCGTATTCAACGGCCCAGGTCCGCAGACCGATGCTGTTGCGGTCTTCAGCGACGCCCTCGATTTCATTGACGCCCACAAGGATCAAGCCTTCTTTCTGAACCTGTGGATCCATGAAACCCATACCCCTCATTACCCGGACCCGGCGCAGGTCAAAGCCTATGCGCATATGGATGAACAGGCTCAAATCTATGCGGCGACGGTGTCGTCCGCAGATGATGGGGTCGGTCAGGTGATGGACCGTCTTGACGCATTGGGCTTGCGGGAAAATACGATCATCATTTTTTCCAGCGATAATGGGCCCGAGGTGACGGCTGACGAGAGCGAACGATATCTCACAACCGATCCGGATGCAGCCGTCGAGGGACGCGACCCTCTTGGCCGTTACTTCAGTGTGGGGACGACAGCCGGGTTGCGAGGCAAGAAACGTGATCTCTATGAAGGTGGCATTCGCGTACCCTTTCTCGTCTCCTGGCCGGGTGTCGTTCCGCAAGGCGCTGTTGATGCTCAATCCGTCTTGAATGCGGTCGATCTGTTTCCGACGTTTGCCGGGATTGCGCAGGCGGAGTTACCCTCGGGATATCAACCGGACGGACAGAACGTCCTTCCGGCACTCCGGGGGGCTGCATTCGAGAGGCAAAAGCCGCTATTCTGGCAACGTCTGGGGCCGGCATCCGAGGACGGTGCGCCGCGTCAGGTCTGGGCGGCGATGCGTGATGGCAAGTGGAAGTATATCCGGCAGGTCGATGGCAGTGTCCTGCTGTTCAACGTCGAGCAGGATCCGTATGAGGAAATCAATCTGGCCAATGATTATCCGGACATTGCGGAGGCGATGAGTGCGGAATTCGCCGTGTGGCAATCGACTCTTCCGTCCGACTTACCGAAGGCCGCAATATCAAAGGAGCGCAATTCGCGATGACGGTTCTGAAAACTAATACATCTCACTTACTGTGTCGGACCAAGGCCCTGACGGCGAGTGCCATAGCATTGGCTCTCTTGGCGGGCTGCTCGGAAGAGGCCCGGGATGAAACGGTTCAGTCAGAAGCGGCAACCACGGTGGAATTCCAGGCGCCCGGGAACTGGGATAACGTGGAAGGTTTTCAAGAGAGCAAGACTGACTGGTATGAAGATGGCCGCTTCGGCCTTTTCATTCACTGGGGTCTCTACTCCGAAGCGGCGGGCGACTGGCAGGGCGAGCGGCATTATGGCATCACTGAATGGCTCATGCGCCGTACAAGGACAAATACGGAAGAATACAGTGCTCTGGTCAATGACTTCAATCCGACTGAATTCGACGCCAATGAGTGGATCGACTTTGCCGAAGAGTCTGGCGTCAAATACATTGTCATCACGGCAAAGCACCATGATGGCTTTGCGATGTATGACTCGGCGGTCGGTCAGTTCGATATTGTCGACGCAACACAATTTGGTCGCGATCCTTTAAAGGAGCTTGCTGACGCAGCGGCGGACAGCGAAGTTCGCCTTGGCTTCTACTATTCCCAGTATCAGGACTGGACAGACCCCAACGCCGGAGGCAACGACTGGGAATTCGATCCGGATACGAAGACCTTCTCCACCTATCAGGAGACGAAGGCCTTGCCGCAAATCGAGGAACTTCTCACCGGCTATGGTGACGTCGGCATTGTCTGGTTTGACACCCCCGGCGATGCGACGCCAGCTGAGTCAGAGGCCTTTGCCAACTGGGTCGAAGACCTGCAACCGGCAACCCTGGTGTCCAGCAGGGTCGGCAACGGATTCGGAGATTTCCTCACGCTCAGCGATGGTGAGATGCCGCAGCGGCCGATCACCGATATAGCCTGGGAAGCCATCTATACGCACAATGACAGCTGGGGGTATTCGCGGTTTGACACGAACTTCAAGTCGACGACCGACCTGCTGCATAAACTCGCGACGGCTGCCAGCCTCAACGGCAATTTGATGGTCAACATAGGCCCCGACGGAAACGGAAACCTGCCCGAAGGATCGGCAAAGAGATTCCGGCAGGTCGGCGCATGGCTGGATAAAAATGGTGAGTCGATATACGGAACCAAAGGCTCTCCAGTCGGCCCGGTACCATGGGGTGCAATCACTCACAGGCCCGGCAGTCTATACCTCCATGTCTTTCATGTACCGGCCTCGGGAGAAATCATGGTGCCTTATATGGACACGGCGGTTCTGGCGGCTGGCGTCCTCGAAAGCAGAGAGCCGGTCACCTACCGCAAAGATGGCGACAATCTCTACATCTCTCTTCCCAAGGACTTGAAAGATCTCAAAGCGCCAGTCATCCGGGTCGATTATGACGGGTTTCTGGCAGACAATGAGTGGGATGTTCCGGTTATTGTCAGCGCCGATCCGGAGATACCCGGCAGGCTATCGCCCAATTGGGCCGAGTTTTCCGGAAATGCCCGCGCTGAAAAGTTGAGCTATTATCTCTATTTCGGCGACTGGAAGCATCATCAGGCGGTCATCGGGCAGAAAACGCAAGCCGATACGGCAACCTGGCCGCTGCGCGTCGAGGCGCCCGGAGAGTATCAGGTGACCCTCAGCTATGCTGCCAACGCAGACAGTGCAGGCAATGAGGGCCTGATCGAGGTTGGCGATAACCTGGTCGAGTTCCAGATCGTCCAGACGGCTTCGGGTGCAGGTGATTTTCCGCAGAATCGTCCCGTACCTATCCTGGATCATCACGTCGGAATTGTTTCCTTCGATAAACCCGGGGTGTATGACCTGACCATTCGCCCAAGGCAGGACTACACGGCATTTTTCTCCCTGACGGATGTAACCCTGAGGCTGGTGGATTGACGGGTACGATCAAGAGGGGGTCTGCAAATAGAGGCGCCATGTTGTGGTTGTTCTCTATTTGGCAAGGGGTGGTGATCATGGAGTGAGTATCCCGATCTGCTCTTCGTGGCGGGTTGGCGAGAAAAAATGATCAAGCGGAGTTTGTGTTTACATCAAGAAGTCTCATCTATAAATAATTTGATCATATATAAAATACAAAAAGGCGGTTAGCAAAACTGCCGCAGAGAGGAATCGCAGTGATGGATAAGGTCGCACGGGCAGAAAACGCAGCCGGGAAAACCGTACGTCCAAAAATCCTTGAACGGCGCTTTTTACTTCCCTTTGCGTTGGTGGCATTGCTCTTTCCTCTGTGGGGATTTGCAAATGATGTGACTAATCCGCTGGTTCGGGCGTTCAAGGACATCTTCCTTATCACCAATGCCCAGAGCAGCATGGTGCAGTTCGCGTTTTATCTTGGCTATGGAATCATGGCGATTCCAGCAGCGCTTTTCATCCGGCGCTTTTCCTACAAGGCCGGCATCCTGCTTGGTCTCGCCCTATATGCAATTGGTGCACTGATATTCTTGCCAGCGAGTATCTTTCAAGAGTTCAACTATTTCCTGATTGCCTTGTGCGTGCTCACCTGCGGACTGGCTCTGCTGGAGACGACGGCGAACCCATACATTCTTTCGATGGGCGATCCAGAGACGGCAACCAGACGCCTTAACCTCGCCCAGGCATTCAATCCGATTGGATCGTTAACCGGTATGTTTGTCGCCTCGACATTCATTCTGAATAAGCTTCAGGTTGAGGAATTCAGGGCTACCGAACGTGCGGCCCATCCCGAATATGCCGACCAGCTGCCATCGGTCGTCGATGGCAAGCTGACTCAGGCGCTGCAGGATTTCTCCGTTAACAATCCCGCGGCATTCGAGGCCATGCAGGCTGCCGACCTTGTGACCGTACGCGGACCCTATCTGACTATCGCGATCGTGGTCGCGCTGCTGTTCTTTGTATTTCTGCTGGCAAAGTTGCCCAAAACCATGTCTCACGACAATCCGCTGACAGTTGGTGAGACCGGCGCCACATTCGGTCGATTGCTGACGAACAAGCGATATGTCGAAGGGGTCATAACACAGGCCTTTTACGTCGGTGCCCAGATCATGTGCTGGACCTTCATCATTCACTACGGCATGACAGTTCTCGGGCTCAGTGCGTCAGAAGCGCAGGGCTACAACATGATCGCCATGGTCATATTCCTGGCCAGTCGTTTTATCTGTACGTTCCTGCTCGGGTTCATCCGTCCCGGGAACCTCCTGATGGTGCTCGCGCTCGCCGGTATCGCAACCTCGGCTGGCGCGGTATTCCTCGATGGCATGGCCGGTCTGTATTCCTTGATAGGCATATCGGCTTGCATGTCGCTGATGTTCCCGACGATATACGGCATTGCCCTGAAAGACCTCGGCGATGACGCAAGCCTTGGCTCGGCCGGGCTTGTCATGGCAATTGTTGGGGGGGCATTGATGCCGCCACTGCAGGGGTCGATGATCGACGCGGCCCCGATTCTCGGATCCATTCCTTCGGTCAAGACTTCGTTCCTGCTGCCCTTGCTGTGTTTTGTCGTGATCGCCATTTACGGGTTTAGAGCGCATCACGTTCACAAGGCGTGAAGACCAACGCAGGTAATGTCGGATGCGTCCATCGGTACGCGGATATTGCTCTTTTTGCACTGAAGCGGCCTTGGTGCCTCGACTGTCCCGGAATGCTGATCCACCATCCCGGATGGCTTTTCCCTGGATGGCTGCGGTGTGGATTGCAAATACAGTACTGCGCCAACGCAAATGTGACCGGTAACTTCACAAGATTTCCGGTTGAGTCAATTTAAAAACAGTGTATCATATATGAGCGGCTTTTGTGAATGTCCGCCGCGTTTGCATGTCCGTTGGAGATGTGCCCGTGAGGCTATAAGCCTTGGCAATTTCTTGTGCTGGAAGAAAACCATAAAACGGAGCCAAAAAAATCAGTACAGGGAAAATATGTTAATCAACAGGAGGAACCCATGAAGAAATCAATCCGATTGAGTGTCGGGGCGGGGATTGCCGCCCTATTGGCGGGGCCCGCCATGGCGCAGGACCCCAGACTGGAAAATGTCCTGCCGGACTCGCCCTTTGCCACCGTGCTGGGCGGTACCCATTCTGAAACCGACACCTATTCTTCCTCGGGCTCCAGCTGGTGGCTTAACTGGGGGGAAGATCATGTCTTCCAGCACCGCCTCAGCCACGACAACTCAGACAACAGCAAGGACTGGGACATCCGCATCGGCAAGGGCGGGCAGGTCTATTCCTTCATCTCCCAGTCCGGCGAGATCATGCCGCCGCAATATCGTGGTACGTCTGAAGGTCCGGCTGGACATGCGAAGGAATGGGCGCCCTGGATTGATGAAGTCTGGCAGACCGTGGCGGTTAACACGACGCTGAACAATACTTTCAAACCAATAGGCTATCCCTATTTCATGCATGGCTCCGGCGTTTACCTTAAAGACAATAGCTATCTGACGGAGCCGTTCTACAATCCTGCTCTGGTGAATGGCACGATTACCGAGAGCAACTCCTATGTGACGGCACACTGGATGAACCAGGCCCATATCCCCAGCTATCATCCCTCTCATGCCATAAGCTATTACAAATACAGGGATGTCGGTGATGGGATTATCGAGGTCACTGCGGCGGTCTATAATTTTTCGGACAATGAGCTGAATTTCTTCAACTTCCCATGGGGTGGTGCAAGGACGTCGGAATTCGGTGAGTACCAGATAATGCAATCCGGAAGCCTGGTGAGCAAAACCAGTGGAGGTTTCGCGGATCCTTATAGCTATGCGGACTCCGATGGCTGGGTGCTGTTTACTGACAAGAACAGTTCAGATGGGAACACTCTTGGCCTTGTATTCGGCGGTGACAAATCCCCCCGGCCATCATGGCAACCTGCGCCAAGTCTCATGCGCATCGGGTTCGCCGGTGGCACGAGCGGCGGGACAAACGATACCAATTGGCGAAACTACATGGTCGCAGAAGGTATACGGAGGATCAACCTGCCAGTCGGAAAGGGGGCCTGGGTTCGGTACTATTTCGTGGTCGGTGACCGGGTGGACGTGCTTGCTGCGATCGAGGACAATGACCTCGCGGCCAAGACGGATTATGGCTTGCTCGATTTTTCCGAGACCGATGCCGACCTGATCGCCTGGTATGGTGACGAAGATGGCCCGGTCTCAACTGACAGCAGCGCAGGCGACCTGCAATTTCGTCTGTATGCGCAACCGGTCAATGACTCTGTTCCATTGTTCCGGGTCGAGGCACCGACCGGAGAGTCCTTCATCACTACCAACCCCTACACGCTCACAGAGCCCTATGGCGTAGATGAGATCCTGCGCCCCTACGACGGCACGGCAGATGGATGGGAGCTTCTCGGCTATGCAATGCCGGCTGGCAGTGCGTCGACGCCCCCAAGCGGCTATGTCTATCAGGCGCTATCGGAAATCGTCACGCCGAGCCTGTTCAAGTTCGACGGTGTCGACGTTGACGTTCTGGTCAGTTCCGCTGCCTCTCCGGTGTACACCATCACTCAAGTTCAGGCCCATGGCAGCAATTTGCGTCAGTTCGCCACGGATGTGGAGCTGTCTCCGGCCACTGGTACAGCGCACCAATGGAAGTATGTACCGCTTTCGGACGGCACCTACAAAATCGTGAATGCCTGGGACGGCAAGCGTCTTTCTGCAAATTCTAATACCGATGTCGAAGTTGTAGCGGACAGCGGCTCCGTTCCGGACACCGACCGGTGGTATCTGAAACCGGTTGATGGTGACCTGACCCGGTTCCGGATCGAAAATAAAAACTATCAGCGGTGGCTGATTGGCTATCCTGACAGTCAGGGCAACATCGTGAGGCTCGATGAAACCTCCAAGCTCGGGACTTGGACTCGCTGGAAAATCTATGATGTGAACTAGGTGTTTTCGCGGTTGCGATATGTGCGGTCTGAACTGTCCGGGCCACACATATCTGTCCTTCTGTTGGAAGTATGAATATACACAACCGGTTCAGAGAAAAGGATGGGTTTATTGGGAGTAAATCGTTAGTATGAGAAATGCATCAATGAAAGTGGGCTCGAGTGCCCGGAGGGGCAAGAGAAAATTGTGGCAATACCGGGTGACCGCTTCGAGCTGGCGATGTGAGGGGCGCAATCTTCAGGTTGAAAATCCTTGGGATTCTCATGTCCGCCTCACGACGCGTCACTCTATCGGTCATTGTGGGTCGAGTGCTTGCCCCGGTCTCACCTTGCATGGCTTCAGGCGCACCGCGGGGTGCTTCGATGACTAGAATATCACTGTACAGAACGACGACGATATCCATGGAAACCCAACCTGCGATAAAGGGCTACGGTCCTGAAAACGCATATTCAGTTTACAGTGCTTCCCTGGCGTTAATTTCCCTCCCTGAAGCACTGCCTCGGCCGGCAGTCTTGCTCAAGGCTGCCGGCCCTTTTCTTCAAGCCAAGGCTTGTCCGTCCGATCTATTGAGGTAAGAATCCTCTATGTTGAAAAGAGCTATCCCTGCGATTACCATAATTGCTTCCTGCATTTTTGCCTATGCAGCAGAACCCATTGATGAATCTGAACTAGCCGGACGCGCAGACCGTCCCAACATTGTGATCATTCTTGTCGATGACATGGGGTTTTCTGATTTCGGCAGCTATGGTGGCGAGATACCGACGCCGAATATCGATGCTCTGGCGAACGATGGTGTAAGGTTCACGCAGTTCTACAATACTGCCCGCTGTAGCTCAACACGTGCCTCCTTGCTGACAGGCCTGTACCCGCATCAGGCTGGCATGGGTCATCTTCCAAGTTTGCGCCTCCCTGAGTCTCGCGGGACGCGTGGCCGTCTGCTGGAGCGCAGTGTAACGATCCCGGAACTGTTGCGGGAAGAGGGTTATTTCACTGCGATAACGGGCAAGTGGCATCTGTCTCTTTTGGAGTACTCGACGCCGTGGGAGCGCGGTTTTGATCGCTCTATGACGTCTGAACTTGGCGGCATCTTCTTCAAAGGCCAGCCTCCAAGGAGACAACAGGAAAACGATTCTCGTCGCACACTTTATGTCGATGGCAAGGTTTTTCCAACAACAGACGAAATCTTCGGAGAGGATGAATGGTACAGCACCGATCTGTGGACGCGCTGGGGCATCAGATATATCGACGAGGCCCGTGCGGCGGGCAAGCCATTCTTCCTCTACCTCTCTCATCACGCGCCGCATTTTCCTCTGATGGCGCCGCAGGAGGACATTTCCCGGTTTCGCGGTCAGTACATGACGGGCTGGGAGCCGCTGCGCGAAAAGCGTTATCGCCGCCAGCTTGAAATGGGGTTGTTCGAAGAGAAGACGTCGGCGCTGACGCCTTTGCTGCCGGATACATTTGAGTGGGACGAGTTGAGCGATGAGCAAAAAGATCGCTTCGATCACATGATGGCCATTTATGCAGCCATGATATCCCGTATTGACCTGTCTGTGGGCGATCTCGTCCGCCATCTCGAGGAAACGGGAGATCTGGACAACACCATCATCCTGATTATGTCTGACAATGGTGCCAATGCCGAATCTGGTCCGGCGGGCCGCACCGATGGTGAACTGCCTCTTGGCGGGCGCAAAAGCAATGTCTTCACGGGCATGAACTGGGCAGCGTTACAGAACACGCCCTATCGCTACTTCAAACACTTCACCGCTGAGGGGGGTATTGCGACCCCGATGATCCTGCACTGGCCTGACGGTATCGCGGAGGATATGCGCGGCGCCTTCTATAAAGAGCCGGGCCACGTCATCGATGTCATGGCGACGTCCCTTGATGCAGCAGATGCGGCCTATCCGGCCGCCTTCAATGGGATCGAACGCCTGCCGACCGAAGGCGTAAGCCTGCTGCCGGCGCTCGTCGGCGATACGCTGGATCGTGGCCAGCCGCTATTCTGGGAACATGAGGGTAATCGCGCTGTGCGAGACGGCCGCTGGAAAGCGGTCTCGCGCCTTACAATGGGCTGGGAGCTATATGACATTGAAAATGACCGTACCGAGATGAATGATCTGGCCGGGCAATATCCGGACCGGCTTCAGACAATGGTCAATCAGTGGGAAGCCTGGGCGGAGCGCACTTATGTCGATCCGTGGCCTCAGGATGTGCCGCATACCGACTGGGGGGGGCTCAGGGTTCTGCATGGAAATTGAGACCAGTTCGGTGTCATCGATAAGTAATCCAGATCTCCCGGCAAGGGGTACTGTTTGCCGGAGGGGCTTTCGGGAGCGCATTCTGATTTGTCCCTGGCAGAAAAGAATTGCATGTAGCATGAAGGAACGGACATGAAGAGACGTCACTACACGGCATCAATTGCCGCGATCGCTTTCCTGGCTTCGTCGCCGGCGTACGGATCGACTGGTGAGCGTGTCTTGTTCAACGAAGACTGGGAATTCGTGCGGGCAACCCATCAACCCGCATCCGAGATGCCGCCCCATGATGCTGACTGGAAAACCGTGGATCTGCCTCACGATTGGGCTATCGAAGGGCCTTTTGACATCCGCTTCAATGCGCGCACTGGTGGACTGCCCATCGTGGGCACCGGTTGGTACCGCAAGCAGTTCACCTTGCCGGCGAACGTCTCCGAGAAGATTGTTTCCGTCGAGTTCGACGGTGCGATGGAGAACAGTCAGGTCTGGGTCAACGGCACATTCGTGGGCGAGCGGCCGAACGGATATGTCGGCTTCGAATATGATATATCCGACCTTGTGAAACCCGGCGATGAGAACACTATCACTGTCAGGTTGTCACCAAAAGATTTTGGGTCGCGATGGTATTCGGGGGCGGGGCTGTATCGCGACGTCTGGCTGGAAGTAGACGAGCCGGTACATCTGAACGACACGGAAACAGTGATTACGACGCCGATAATGGGGGAAAACGAAGCGATTGTTTCCATCATCGCCGTCATCGACAACGAGCATGGTGCTGGCGACCTTACGCAACTTGTTGCCACTGCTCTTGACGCTGACGGGGAAGAGGTCGCTCGCTCGACAACAAACCTTCCCGGCAGCGACTTTTCAGGCCCACTGGACGTCGATCTGACTGTTCAGGCCCCGCGCATGTGGGGCATCGAGGACCCGTATCTCTACCGCGTTGAGCTGGTGCTCGAGAAAGAGGGAGTGCAAATCGACAGGAGTGAATTTCCACTCGGGTTCCGGACCATAGAATTCACGAAAGACGCCGGGTTCTTTCTGAATGGACGTCGCGTTCAATTGCAGGGCGTTTGTCTTCATCATGACAATGGACCACTCGGCGCTGTTGCAAACCGCCGGGCAATAGAACGCAAGCTGCAAGTCATGAAGGACATGGGAGCAAACTCTGTCCGCACGACCCATAACATGCCGTCGCCGATACTTGTCGAGCTTGCCGACGAAATGGGATTGCTTGTTATTGCCGAGGCCTTTGACGTGTGGAAGCTTCCCAAGCGCGGCGCCGGCCAAAGCTATAATATCCATTTCGACGAATGGCACGAACGCGATCTGTCAGCAATGATCAAGCAGTTCCGAAACAACCCATCGGTAATCATGTGGAGTATCGGCAACGAAATAATGGAACAAAGTGCGGATGATGGCTGGGAAACAGGCAGGATGCTGTCACAGATCGCCAAACAACATGACACAACAAGGCCGACGACAGCGGGGTTCAACCACTATCCGGCTGCATTAGAGAAGGGTCTGGCTGCAGAGGTTGATATTGTAGGTTTGAATTATACGCCGATGCATTATGAAGAGGTCCGGGAGTCTTATCCGGACATGATTGTTTACGGCAGCGAAACAGCGTCCACAACGAGTTCGCGCGGCACGTATCACCTGCCACTGGAGACTTATGAAAAGCATCCAACCTATCGCCTCACGGAATACGATCTGATAGGGCCGCCATGGGCCTACCCACCGGATATTGAATGGCACTTTCTGGAAAAGACGGACTCGATTCTCGGTGAGTATATGTGGACGGGAATAGATTATATCGGCGAGCCCACCCCATATGGCGGCAGTGACAACTTCACCAATGGTTATTGGAATGATGACTGGCCGGCCCGCAGCTCCTATTTTGGAGCTGTCGATCTGGCAGGATTTCCAAAAGACAGATTCTATCTTTATCAAAGCCAGTGGTCGACGAAGCCAATGGTGCATGTTTTGCCGCACTGGAACTGGGAAGGGCGTTTAGGGCAGGAGATTCCTGTCATGGCCTATACAAATGCCGAGGTGGTCGAGTTGTTCCTGAATGGGAAATCCCTCGGCAAGCGGAGAAAAGGTGTCGACCTTGTGTCGTTGCCGATCAACTCAAGTCGCCTCGACGCCGACTATTTTGAGTCCCCCTATCGCGTCTCCTGGAACGTCGCCTACGAGCCGGGTGAGCTGCGTGTCGTCGCGTATACGGACGGAAAAAAGGTGGCGGAGAAGACTGTCAGCACGGCTGAAACACCAGTCAGGATTTCTCTCTCGGCAGACCGCAAGACGATTTCTGCAGACGGCCAGGATCTCGCCTATGTCACGGTTACAGTGGTCGATGAGAACGGTAACCCTGACCCTACTGCTGAACCAATGATTGATTTCGAGATAGAAGGAGCGGGCAGATTGGCGGCCGTTGGAAATGGCGATGCTGCCTCGCTCGAACCATTCATCGCGAAAAGAAGAAGACTGTTTAACGGGAAGGCAATTGCCATCATCCAGGCCGATAGCTCACCGGGGAAAATTATGTTGCGCGCCCATGGGGACCGTCTTGAGCCGGCGGAAATTATCATCTCTTCCAACTGAGTCGGTTCAAGGTGTTGATCAAGAGTTTTCAATATTGGAACGCTGACGGTTCAGGAAACGATCAGCGTCAAAATTTATGTTTCATTCGGCGTCGGGACGCCATGGCAGGGGCCCTGTACCGGTCAAAGGCTGAAGGAACTCGGCATCCGTTTCACCGTACCAGTCATGCAGTTCTCTTTGCAGCTGCCGTGCTTCGCCGGGCATCGCTGAGGACAAATCGGTTCGTTCCCCAGGATCGGTGCCTAGGTCGAACAGATGTGTCGCTCCGTCCTCAAATCGTTCCACCAATTTTAAATCCCCGGTTCTGATAGCGGCGCCGGTGACTGGAAAAAGTCATCTTGAAAAACTTGTGTACAGAGAGAAAGGAAAACTGGGCTTTTATCCGACAAGCTAGGGGCTGTTTGATCGCTGGCGGATCGCGTCTATCGCACGCTGCATCTCTTCAACGATTTCCGGATGTTCAGCGGCGATATCAACTCTTTCGCCCAAATCGTTAGATAAGTCGTATAGTTGAGGCTCAACGCTTTGACCGGTTTCGACACCCTTTTTCTGCTCGATGGCCTGTAAAGAGGGCGATAGGGCCGGTACAGGGGATATGTATTTGTATCTTGCGCTCCGCAACGAGTCCGGGCCAAGGGATTGTTTGAAAAGCGTGATACGCCCCTGCCGGGAGTTTCCCAGCAAGGCATCCAGGACATTCTCGCTATCTATCGCCTCGGTTGGTCTCAATTCCGACCCTACAAGCGCCGCGAAGGAAGCATAGAAATCTACCTGAGACACAAGAGCGTCGCTAATCGCAGGGTCTACAGCTCCCGGCCAGGTCAACAGTGTCGGCACACGGGCGCCTGCTTCGAACGCACTGTATTTGCCCCCCCTTAATGGACCAGCGGGCTTGTGATCGCCCAGTAATTCCACGGATCGATCTTCGTACCCATCATTGAGAACAGGACCATTGTCACTGCTGAACACGATCAGCGTGTCTTCCTCGATACCAAGTCTGCGAAGCTCGGCAACAATCTGCCCGGTCATCCAATCCAGTTGCACGATAGCATCACCGCGTGCGCCAAGCTGTGTAGATCCCTGGAATCTCTTGTGTGGCAGGCGTGGAACATGCGGGTCGTGGAAAGGGAAATATAGAAAAAAGGGCCCTTCCTTGTTTGCACGGATAAAATCAATGGCCTTGCCCGTGAAGATATCGGGAAAATCCTCGTCGACCCATTCCGCAGCCTTGCCTCCCTCCATGTAACCAATGCGGGAGATGCCGTTGACGATCGACCCGGAATGCAACTTGTCTGCACCCTGTCTCAAGAGGTCGGGATTCTCGTAACCAACCGGTCGATCTCCAATTTTCTCCTGGTAGCTGACTTGCAGGGGGTCATCGGCTTCAAGGCCGACGACATGGTGATTCTCGACATAAACCGTGGGGACGCGATCCCCCGTCGCCGGTAACAGAAATGAATAGTCAAATCCAACCTCCAGCGGTCCAGGCTTGACCGGACCGTTCCAGTCGACATTGTCGTCCCCAAGCCCCAAATGCCACTTCCCGACAACAGCGGTAGTGTAGCCTCTGCTTTTGAGCATGCTGGCAAGGGTGGGCTGCCCCGGGCGTATCAGTGCCGGCGCATCACCGCGCAAGATCTGCGCCTGCCTGCGAAATGCGTATTCGCCGGTCAGCAGCGAATAGCGCGACGGCGTGCATGTCGCCGCCGAGGCGTGGGCATCCATGAATTGAATTCCCGACTTTGCAAGAGCATCAATATTCGGCGTGGATATCGCAGTCGCACCATAAGCCCCGATATCGCCGTAACCCAAATCATCCGCATACATTATGATAATATTTGGCAAGCGGTGCTCTGCCCGTTCAGGTGACGCGGAGCAAGCTGACGCCGCAATCAGTGTGAAAGCGATTATGCTGAGTACATACACAATCGCCGGGATGCGAAATCCAATTGTGTTTTCTAAGAGATTATTGGACATGGTTTCCGTCACTCCCTCCATTTCTTCAGCGCTCTGCGAACCAGTGCGGCTGGTTCCGGCCTATTCAACTGAGAGCGGCGGCGATCGCCAGGACTTCTTGCCGGTGTGGGGCATTGCCTTGTCGTGATCCGGCACTTTGGAGTTATACCAACCCATCAGCTGCTGCGTCATGATTTCCAGCCGGGCAGTTTCATAGTCCGCGACATTGCCGGTCTCATCCGGGTACCGGGCCAGATTGTAGAGTTCGACGCGGCTGCCATCCGGATTCATCAAGAGTTTCCAGTCGCCATCCCGCATCGCAAGGCGTGGTGATCTCTGGATATCACGGCCCCAACTGCCGGCGCGATATTCCCAGAACAGCGGAGAAGAGCGCTCGCCAGTACCGGTTCGAAGTGCAGCACTGAGATCCTCGCCATCATTGGCGGGCAATTGTGCATTCAGACCCGCCAAGCCTGTCAGGGTTGCCATCATGTCGATACTGCTGAGGACGGTTTCGACATTGATTGTGTCCGCCGGAACCTGCCCAGGCCAGCGCACAATGAACGGGACCCGAATACCACCTTCATACAGCGAACCCTTGGTGCCCCGAAACGGTCCTGCCTGGCCGGCACCAGCATGCCCGGTGCCCAGGGACCAGAGCGGCGAGGGGCCGTTATCACTGGTGAAAACGACTATCGTGTTGTCCTCAAGGCCTTCCGCCTCCAGATAATCAAACAGCTTGCCTATCTGGGTATCGATATTCGTCAGGCTCGCATAGTAAACCGTTTCGGAACTTTTCAGGCGATCGACAACATTCGGGTGGGTATAATAAAGATAGGGCTCCATTTGTTCCGGAGTCGGATCAAGAACCGAATGCGGTTCCAGTGTCCATAGAGAAACGAAGAACGGTCCTTCCTTGTTGGCTGCGATAAAATCAATCGAGTTTTCAACAATGACTTGTGTAGAATCCGAACGTGGCAGCTTGTTCGGAGTATCAACATCGCCCAACGTGTCTTCGACGACTATTGCCGCCCCGCGACGCAATGGTGCTCCGGTGCTGTTCGTCGTGGCGCTGACATCAATGCCATAGGCTTCCGGCGGCGGGGCTGTGCCAGCATCGACTTTTCCGCCGAGATGCCATTTGCCGAAATGGCCGACCGTATATCCAGCGTCACGGAAGACGTCATACAGAGTAGTCTGGTCAGCGTCGAACCAGGGTCGGGAATTCAGGAACGCGCCTCCCGGACCCCCGATCGCATAATGGATGCCGGTCTCAGGTGCGAAACGGCCCGAGAGAATTGACGCCCGACTTGGCGAGCAGACCGGTGAGCCGGCGTAGAATTGTGTAAACAGCATGCCCTCCCTGGCGAGGGCGTCGAGGTGGGGGGTCTTTACGCGGTCGTGACCGTAGGCCGCGAGATCACCCCATCCTTGATCATCAGTCAGGATATAGACGATGTTGGGTAGCTTATTGTCGCTGGCCTGCGCTGCGGGAAGCGGCATCGCCATGGCCAGAAAAATCACCCCACCAAGAAGTCTGAAAGACATGGTATCCTCCTCGAACAAGCTTGCTTCGTATTTGAGCGCCTGTTTCCTTGGTGATACCATACTGATCTGCTCTAAAAGCACAACCTCCGAGTTCGGCGACCAGTATGATGTGGCAAGACTCGATTGCTTACCCGGAGGCCGCAGAAACTTCCCGGGAAATCGCGCCGGCGCATTCGATGATCAATTCAATCGGAAGTCCGACGTCGTCCCCCGCGTCGATCCGAGATACGCAGGGAGACGTCAAGGACGCTATTGCGCGCCCGCCGCGCATGATAGGCGCGCCAAGGTCTGTAACGCCACGAATGAAATTACTTTCGCGGGCCAGATATCCTTGCTTTCTTGCCTGCTCCGCCTTGGCGGCCAGGGATTTGCGGTTGAGGCGGGGCTTCAGGTTTTCCATCTCCTTGACCCAGGCCTTCTGTACGTCGGCAGGTTGGTGGGCGTACAGAATGATGCCGGAATTGGAATGATGCATTGCCTGCCGGTGACCGACACGGACGGCGAAGTTGACCGGGCCTGTGCCCTCGATCCTGGCGATCACGACAATCTCGCCGTCAAATGGAATGGCGAGGTGGCACGATTGGTTGGCGATCAACACAAAACGGCGCATTTCGGGCAGAGCCGCTTCCAGCAGGGTCGTGACTGGTGGTTGTTCTAGCCCAAGTGTGAAGAGCTTGTTGGTTATTTCGTAGCCATCATCGGAAGCGCTGCGGCGGATATAGCCCAGGGTCTCGAGGTCCTGGACCATCCGGAATATCTCGCTACGGGACCGCTCTATTCGTTCTGAGATACCGCTCAAGGTGAACGGTCGAGGGGCTGAGGCAAGCAGTTCGAGAATTTCCAACCCTTTTGCTAGAGCGGGAGCTTTGTAACGGGGTTTCTGTGTACCCTTTGATTCGGTCATCGTTTGCGTGCCATTTCATTCTGGAATGCGAAGGTTCTCTGTTTAGCGTGCGTCAGAATTTTTGCAAATGGACCTTGTCACGGACAAGATCTTGTGGTTGTTTTAAATACAAAACAACGTAAGAAAAATGAAACAGAATAGGGTCGACTATGCTCTCGCGCTTTTTTCTGTCGGCAATGATGGTCGCATCGGTTGCGCAAGCATATTTTTCAGGTGCGTCCGCCCAGCCGACATTCTCTTGGGAGACGGTACCATTATATGCACATCTCGGTGATAATGACGGGCTGAGCGAAGAGGAGGTTGCCTTTCTCGCCTCAAACTTTCATTTCGTCACCCTGGAGAAAATGCACGCGCTTGATCACTACCCGGACAATGAATCCGCAGCGCGAGCAGAGGCTGCGCGTTTGAAGGCAGTCAATCCGGACTTGAAAGTTCTCTATTACTGGAACTTCTTGCTGGACTATCCGGGGTACAAGGCCTCTGCAGACCGGGGCACCGAGCCCAAATATTTCCTGCATGACACACAAGGCAATCTTTCCCTGAAATCGGACAAGTTGCGGCGCTATGATGTTTCAAGTCCCGACTGGCAGGATTGGTGGATCGAGGCCGCTGCAGAAATGCTTGCTACGGATGAGTTTGACGGGATCTTTGTCGATGCCTTGCCTCAGATCGCGCTGAAGGCTGAGCTGGCGAGCGACATGTGGGGCGCTGACAAGGCTGCGCAGATCGAGGCGGCCATTAATCCTGCGCTGCACAAGCTCAGGCAAAAAATCGGTTCCGACGAGCTGGTTATCTATAATGGTATTCGCTCTGTAGCGAATGGCTGGGACCATGGCGGCCTGAAGTATCTTGAACACACTGACGGGGTGATCGTAGAGCATTTCGACCTGTTTCAGAGTACGGCTACAGAGCAGGTACTTCAGGACATCCAGCGGATGATTGCAACCGGCGAGCAGGGCAAGATCGTCATTTTGAAAGCGTTCCCGGGATTCACATGGCTCGACGACTCTATCCGGGATACGCCTCATGAAGAGCTGTACGCCTTGGCAAGGGAGCGGATAGACTATCCGTTGGCGGCGTTTCTGATCATCGCCAATGAGTACTCCTATTTCAACTACAGCTGGGGGTATCGCGCCGAACACGGTAATCTCGACTGGTATCCGGAATTTGACAAGCCGTTGGGCAAACCTCTTGGACCAGCGAAGCGCACAGGCCTGACCTTCAGGCGTGAATACGAACACGCGTCGGTAATTCTCGATATCGATGCCCGTTCGGGTCAGGTCAGATGGCGTGGTAGTGAGTAAGAATACGACCAATTACTCTAAAAAATAAGGGATGTCATGAAACTCAAAAATGTAATTTCGGTACTGGTACTGTCACTGCTGCCGACAACGGTCGTCTTGGCGCAGGCGCCGGAGGACGGAGACGTTTCTATTGTCCAAAATGACTCGGACGGACCGAGTGTGGAATGGTTTCGCGATGCGAAGTTCGGCATGTTCGTTCACTGGGGTGTGTCCTCACAGACGGGCGGTCAGTGGCGGGGCGAAAATTATTACGGTATTACCGAATGGCTCTGGCGCCGCTCCGAAGCATCCCGCGAAGACTATCTGGGTCTTCTCGATACGTTCGATCCACAGGGATTTGATGCTGACGAGTGGGTTTCTCTTGCGAAGGAAGCCGGTGCGAAATACATCGTCGTCACCGCCAAGCATCATGATGGCGTTGCGATGTTCGACACTGACTTCAGCGACTATGACGTCACTGACGGCGCCCCATTCGGTCGGGACCCGATGAAAGAGCTGTCCATCGCGGCCGAGAAGGAAGGTATCAGGCTGGGCTTCTACTATTCCCAGTTTCAGGATTGGGAGCATCCGGATGGCGGGGGCAATGAGTGGGAGTATGACCCTGCAGGAAAGGATTTTTCCGTATACCAGCAGGAGAAGGCGATCCCCCAGCTCGATGAGCTTTTGACAAACTATGGCGATGTCGCCCTGATCTGGTTCGATACGCCGGGCGACTCTACGCTTGAAAGCGCCCGGCAGTTTGTCGATTTTGTTCGCGAACGACAGCCGGATACCCTGATCTCGAGTCGCATTGGTCACGGTCTGGGGGACTATCAGAACTACAGGGATAGCGAAATTCCCGTTGTTCACGAATCGTCCAGACCATTCGAGGCCATCTTTCCGCATAATGAGAGTTGGGGGTATACAGCCCTCGATACCAATTTCAAATCGACGACCGAGTTACTGCATATCCTTGCCGACGTTGCCTCCAAGGGCGGGAATTTTCTTCTCAATGTCGGCCCTGACGGCAATGGGAAGATCCCTGAGGCCTCGGTCAATCGCTTTCGCGAAATCGGTAAATGGATGGATGTCAACGGCGAGAGTATCTATGGCACCTCCGCATCGCCCTTTGCCCCGGTTCCCTGGGGTACCGTAACCCAGCGCGATGGAGCGGTTTACCTGCACGTCCTGGAAGCGCCCGCGAGCCGGGAGATCTTCTTGCCCTCGGGTGATCTGAACATTCGCCAGGCGAAGTTGCTGGCGACTGGCAAGCGTCTGAGCGTCACTACTGTGGAGGGTGGGCTTAAGATCGGACTGCCCGATGACATGCCCGATTCACGCAATAGCGTTGTTGCACTTTACCATAATGATGGCCTGCTGGACACGGCATCGATCGAGGAGCGCCGCATCATCACTGTCTCGAGTGAATATGAAGCGACCGAACTTGAACCCGAAATGGCAACATTTGGCGGCAATGTAGAACTAGAGGATCGCCGCTACTGGCATAATTTCGGTGAATGGAAACATTTCCCGTCCGTCAAGGGGATCCGAGAGCCTGATGACACTCTCAGCTGGCAGCTCCGTGTCCTTGATCCAGGCCAGTACACCGTGACGGTCAGATATTCCGCTGATGCAAGCGAGGCCGGTCAGGAGGGGGTCGTCGAGGTTGCGGGTCAAAGCAGGATATTCCGTGTCCTGGAGACAGGAGAATTCGAGTTCGACAGGCCGGTCGCAACCTTTTCGCATCATATCGGCACGATTGAGTTCACCGAACCAGGGGACTACTCGATCGTTCTGCGCCCGGCACAGGTCGGCACAGAGTTGATGAAGTTCCGCCAGATTGAGATATTGCCACATGACTGACCTTATGAAAAAAATCACCGCTTTCACGTTCGGCCTTGTCATCAGTGCCTGCGCAGCATCCGAACAGCCGGCAGATGCGATCTCAGCGCAAACTAGCGAGAACGCCGGGGAAGCGCCGCACGTTGTTCTGATCATGACGGATGATCAGGGCTATGGCGATGTTGGCTATACCGGCAATCCGCTGATCCGTACCCCGCATATCGATGCCTTGGCCGGTGAGTCCGCGCGCTTCACCGATTTCCACGTCGATCCCACATGCTCACCGACCAGAGCTGCGCTCATGACGGGGCAGAACTCCCTTCGTGCTGGCGTATGGCATACGATCATGGGGCGTTCGCTGCTGCCAACAGAGCAGGTGACGATTGCAGAAGTCTTACAGGGGGCCGGATATGCCACCGGCATTTTCGGCAAGTGGCATCTTGGCGACAACTATCCCTTCCGTCCGGAAGATCAGGGCTTTGAACATACTGTCATCCATGGTGGTGGCGGGGTCGGCCAAACACCTGATTATTGGGGCAACACCCAGTTTGACGATACCTATTTTGTAAATTCGGAGCCGGTTGGGTTTACTGGTAATTCCACCGATGTCTGGTTCGATGAGGCCGAGAAATTCATTACCGGCGCGGCTGAAGAAGGGCGCCCGTCATTCACCTATCTCTCCCTGAACGCGCCTCATCGGCCGTGGCGGGCACCCGATGAGTATATCGCGCCATATCTTGAAGCCGGCCTGCCCGCACCGATGGCGAAATTCTATGCCATGATCACCCATATTGACGATCGTGTCGGCGCCTTGCGCGAGTATCTCCTGAAGCTGGAAGACGGTCGCGACGTTGTATTCATTTTTATGACCGACAATGGTTCTGCCTTCCACTTCAATGAAACCTATTATCAGGGGAACCCGGAAACTGTCAGTATACAGCTTGCTGGCGATTCCGGCTGGCAGCCCAACGCCGGGATGCGTGGCTACAAGGCCTCTGTTTATGAAGGCGGGCATCGGGTGCCGCTACTGATCTCCGGTCCCGGTATCGAGGGGGGGCGCGATATCGATGTCTTGTCCGCCCATTATGATCTTTACCCGACTCTTCTCGAGCTCGCTGGCTTAGAGGTATCCGGCATGGATATTGATGGCGTATCTCTTGCGCCTGTGCTGCGGGGCGAAGCAGAAGCTGTAGGAGAGCGTGCGATTGTGGTCACGAACCAGCGTGTCTTCGATCCTGATCCGGGCAGGCCAGTGGCTGTCCTTACTGAAGACTGGCGCTATGTCGCCAATGAGCCAACCGGTTCCGAGGCGCTTTTCGCCATTGCCGAAGACCCGGCCCAGCAATCGGACGTAGCCTCCGCTCATCCTGAAGTTATTGCGGAAATGCGTGCCGTTATCGAGACCTGGTGGGATGACGCAGCCGCCACCGGCTTTCCGACCCAGCGCTTGCCTGTCGGAACGCCTGGTGTCGGCACAGTGCGCCTGACTGCGATGGACTGGATGGAAGCGCCATCGACGGATGCTGTGCCATGGTTTCCCGGTTTCCAGCCACCAGCAGCGGAAATCGGTTATGAAAGCTGGTTGCAGCGCGAGGAAGAATTCCCGCCATTACCATGGTATCTGACAGTCGAAACCCCCGGCAGCTATGAGATCGAAGTCTTTGTCCATGACGCACCGGCCGCAATGCCGGCCGGTAAGGACCATGCCATCCTCGAAGTCGATGGACAGCGCCATGTTGTGCCGGTCCATGGCCATGCGTCCAGTGCGCGCTTCACTGTCGACCTGAATGCGGGGGATGCGCGCATGCTGACCTGGTTCGCGGATACACCCGACGGCGATAATCCCCTGCCGGCCATGTATGTCTATGTGACGAAGGTGGACTGATCACCGGCATTCCGATGAAAGAAGAAAGGCCGTGCAGAGTATATCTGCACGGCCTTCAATCCTAGTAAATCCGTCCGGATGCTGAATGCCGGTTACGCGTCCTGCCAGGCGACCACTTCCTGGCGTTGCTGGCCGAGACCATCAATACCCAGTTCCATCACATCGCCCTCTTTCAGATAGACCGGCGGGTCCAGGCCCAGGCCGACACCGAACGGGGTACCCGTGGAGATGATATCGCCAGGCTGCAATGTCATGAAATCGCTCAAATAGCTGATCAAGTGAGCGACACCGAAGACCATGTCACTCGTATTGCTTTCCTGGTAGCGTTTGCCGTTGACTTCGAGCCAAAGCCCGAGTGCCTGCGGGTCGGGGATCTCGTCCTTGGTTACGAGCCAGGGACCGATCGGGCCGAACGTGTCGCAGCTCTTGCCCTTGACCCACTGGCCGCCGCGTTCAAGCTGGAATTCGCGTTCGGAAAGGTCGTTGACCACCAGATAGCCGGCGACATGATCCAGCGCCTCTGCCTCGCTGACATGCTTGGCCGGACGCCCGATAACCACGCCCAGCTCGACTTCCCAGTCTGACTTTTTCGAGTTTCTCGGGATCACGACCTGATCATTCGCGCCAATGATACTGGATGTCGCCTTCATGAACATGACCGGTTCCTTGGGCAGGTCCATGCCACTTTCGGCAGCGTGCCTGGCGTAGTTCAGGCCTATACAGATGAATTTTCCAACACCCGCGACTGCTGGCGCATAACGATCAACATTATGGATCGCAGGCAGACTTGCCAGATCGGCGGCACCGATACGGGAAAGCGCGTCGGGTTCCAGAGCCTCACCGGATATATCGTCAATCAGGCCAGACAGGTTTCGCCAAGTGCCGTTGGCATCAAGGATGCATGGTTTTTCCTTGCCCGGTCGGCCCAGTCTTGAAAATTTCATATGAGTACTCCTTATGCGGTTGTCCAGCCGCCATCGATCGTGAAGATGGCGCCTGTTGTGAATGCAGATTCGTCAGCAGCCAGATAGGCTGCCATGGCGGCAATCTCTTCCGGCTTTCCGAGCCGACCCATGGGCTGACGCGCAATGAACTGTTCGCGTGCCTTTACCGGGTCGTCGAAAGCATTGATGCGATCGTCAAGAGACGGGCTCTGGATGGTGCCGGGGCATATTGCGTTGCAGCGGATACCCTTGCCGACATAATCGACCGCAACGGATTTCGTCATTCCGATAATGGCCGCTTTCGTTACGCCGTAGACAAATCGATTCGGCGCAGCGATGATGCTTGATGCGACTGATGAAATGTTGACGATAGAACCGCTTCCCTGATCCAGCATGCCGGGCAGGACAGCCTTGATCATTTGAAAGGCGCTGGTCACGTTGAGTTTGTGCGAGAACTCCCAGTCACTCTCGCTGCATTCCAGTATCGAGCCGTTGGCGACAAAACCGGCGCAGTTCAGGAGAATGTCGAACGTTTCACCGCCTGCAATCTCCCGGATCTGCTCCTGCGAAGTTACGTCGAGCTGTGTATAGCGGAATGCATTCTCTCCCTTGAACAGGTCCGTTTTCAGGTCTGTTGCCAATACATCGGCCCCTTCATCGGCGAGGCGTTCGGCAATCGACCGACCGATCCCCTGACCAGCTGCTGTGACAAGCGCCTTCTTTCCGTGTAGTCTTTTCATGGGTTATTTTCCTCGATTATTAATCGGTATACGGTGATAGCATTCCGATAAAATATGTCATTCTGTACGCCCGGCGGCAAAGCCGACAGCCTGGATCTCGATAGCGAGAGCCAGTCTGAATACGAGGCGGCGAGGTTTACGACCGGCCAGTCACTGCCCCAGATCAAGCGTTCAGTACTGAAGTTGGAGATCAGGTGATTGATGACCAGGAAACAATCGTCTGCATGGCTGCTTGCTGGCAATTCGGTCAGTAGGCCCGACAGTTTACACCAGATATTGGTTTTCCGAGCCAGCATCTCGATACCGGCACACCAATCGGTGAACCCCGCACTGGCTATTTGCGGCTTGGCCGCGTGATCGATGACAATACGCACGCTGGGCCAGCGCTCCGCCATTTCCAACAGTACGCCGAGATGACGAGGCTGTACCAATGCGTCAAAGGCGAGCCCGTTCCTGAGTAGCGCGTCGAACACAGGTGAGAAACTGTCGTTGAGGATCCAGTCCGCAGCGTCGATAGCTTGCAGCATGGGTCTGACCCCCTTGAAAAGCGGGTTACGTGCCAAGTCATCGATCTGGTCTGCGGCAAGAGAGGGGATGGAAAAGTCTACCCACCCGACAACACCCGCAACAAAACTCTCGCGTGCAGCGAGGTCGAGAAGATGGCGGGTTTCCTCTAAGGCTGGGGCCGCCTGAACGAGAACGGTGGCAACAACGCCGTTTTCCGACAGGATCGGGGCGAGATCGGCCGGCTGGAAATCTCGGTAAATCGCCGTCAGATCAGGCGTCGGCCAATTGAACCATGGCGTTGTCCGATCCCAGAAATGCTGGTGACTATCTATTATCTTCATGACAGGCGGATACTCCGGTCATCCGTAATCTCTTCGATCTGTGCCCAGATTTCGTCGCCGATCTCTTGACGGAACCACCGTGTTGAGCTTTCGACATAACGAGCGTTCGACATGCCGGTGACCACGCTTGCAACACATGGCGCGCGCAGGGGGAACTGGAGGGCGGCTGCCTGGGCCTCGATGTCCCTCTTGGTCAGTTCGTCGAACAGGGTCTGGGCCTTTTGCAGAACATCTGCAGGCGGTGATTCGTAATTGTAATGCGTGGTGGTGTCCGGACGCCGGGCGAGCAGGCCCGAGTTGAACGGGGCGGCCGATACGACCGAAATGTTCCGCTTTTCACACGCCGGGAACAATTCACGTGAAGCTTCGCGTTCGAGCAAGGTATGACGGCCGGCAAGCATGAACACGTCGGGATCATGATAGGCCAGCAAATCCTTGCAGACCTGCCACTCATTGACGCCAAGCCCTATGGCTTTGACCGCGCCCGACTCCTTCAGCTTCATCATGGCCGGAATGCCCTCCTCCATTGCAAGGCGGAATTGGGCTTCATGCCTGTCCCCGTGGGTCAGGCTGCCGATATCATGCATATAAAGTATATCGACCGGCAGATTTTTCAGGCGAGTCCTGCTTTCCTCGAAAGAGCGCATCACGCCGTCATGGGAGTAGTCGAAAACCTGGGTGAAGGGCAGGGGATCGACAAAACCGTGATCCGGCGGCCCGTCGGCGCCCGATGGTTCGAGAACGCGACCAACCTTTGTTGAAATGACCACGCCTGCGGGCAGCGTGCCACCGAAGAATTCTCCGAATCGTACCTCCGAGAGTCCGTGGCCATAATGTGGAGCCGTGTCAAAATACCGGATGCCGTGATCAAGCGCTGCCTGCATCGCTTCATAGGCCTGAGCATCAGAACCGGCCCGATAAAGATTGCCAACCGCGGCGCCACCAAACCCGAGGGTGCAAATCTCGAGCGTGGTATCGGCAATACGCCGGGCCGGGAGTGGAGTTGTGTTTGCTATCATGCAGGTCACTTAATTGGCTTGACAGGAGTGTTTCTAGGGGATCATATAAGAAACACTGTTTCATACAAGGGCAGTTTTTTGTTAATTCACGATTTCGGGCGAAGCCGAAACCATTATGAGGAATTATGCAGCGCTATGGTTGGGTCATCAGGGTGAAACCTGAAAAGCTTGGCGACTACCGCCGGCTTCACAAACAACCGTGGCCGGAAGTCCTGATGGAAATTTCGGACTGTCATATTCGAAATTATACTATATTCTTGCGCGAACCGGAAAACCTTCTGTTTGGCTATTTCGAATATACCGGCGACGATTTCGACGCCGACATGGCCAGAATGTCAGAGGATCCTCGCACCAGAGAATGGTGGAGCCTAACTGACCCATGCCAGGTGCCGCTCGAAAGTCTTGAAGACGGAGAATGGTGGGCGCCTATGGAGGAGTTGTTTCACCATGACTGATCAATATGATGCGCGACTATTGTTGCTACATCCGGATGATAATGTTTTCGTCACCCGTGCCAAGATCGCGGCCGGGGACTCTCTCTCGATCGCTGGCAACCATATGGCAGTAGCCGCAGCTATTCTGCCTGGTTTCAAGGTCGCCCGCACATCAATCCGGCCCGGTGACAGCATAAAAAAATATGGAGCGCATATTGGTAGTGCCACAGCCCATATTTCTTTGGGTGACGTCGTGCATACGGACAACATGAAAAGTGACTACATTCCAACTTATACGGAAGAAAAAATAACAGAATATACGTCGGGAAGGAAAATATCATGAAGGGATGGGAGAGACCAGATGGCCGCAAAGGAATACGGAATGTCATCGTCGTCGCCTATCTTGTTGAGTGCGCGCATCATGTAGCCCGTGAAATCACAATTCCCTGGCGCGATCAGGATGTGCATTTGATCGGGTTCCCGGGGTGTTACGCGAATCAGTATGCCTACAACATGATGGAGCGATTGAGCACGCATCCGAATGTCGGGGGCGTGGTGCTGGTGTCACTCGGCTGTGAAGGTTTCAACAAGAGAAGTCTTCAGCGAGCAGTCAGTGCATCCGGCCGTCCTGTTGAGACATTGATCATTCAGGGCGACGGCGGTACGCGTTCGACCATTGAAAAGGGTCGCGCCATTGTCGAGAAGATGCGTGCGGTCCTGGATGAACAGCCCACCGTTCACGTCGATCTGTCCGAACTTGTGGTCGGTACCATCTGTGGCGGGTCTGATGGCGCAAGCGGTATAACGGCCAACCCTGCGGTCGGCCGGGCATTTGACAGCCTCGTCGCCGAGGGCGCTACCTGTGTATTCGAGGAAACCGGCGAATTAATCGGTTGTGAGGGGCATATGGCCAGCCGGGCGATTACGGTGGAGCTTGCCGACGAGATCACGCGCAGTGTCGGAAAGGCCGCCCGCTATTACGAGACCCTTGGTCACGGCAGTTTCGCACCAGGCAATGCCGAAGGCGGGCTTACCACCCAGGAAGAAAAAAGCATGGGGGCGTATGCCAAGTCTGGCTCGTCACAGATCAGTGGATTGATCAAGCCGGGCGATCAACCCCCCAGCGGGGGCCTGTTCCTGCTCGATGTCGTTCCCGACGGCGAGGTTCGTTTTGGCTTTCCCAATATTGCCGACAATGCAGAGATCGTTGAGTTGATCGCATGCGGCTGCCAGTTGATCATTTTCACGACCGGGCGCGGCTCGGTTGTGGGGTCGGCAATTTCCCCCGTGATCAAGGTTTGCTCCAACAGCGATACTTACAACCGACTTGCGGAAGACATGGATGTTAATGCCGGCACCGTCCTCGATGGCACGCGGACACTAGATGAGGTCGGCAAGGAGATACTTGACGCTGTCACCTTTGTGGCATCCGGTGGAAAAAGCAGGTCGGAGGAACTTGGGCACCAGGAATTTATCCTGACCTATAAGTCCTTTGAGCCGGTAGGCCCCGCCTGTCTCCCGACATCGCGTATAACTGCACATCACAAGGCCGCAGAGTAGTCATGTTTGCCGGCAACACTGATGATTGGCTGAATATCGAAGATATTCGCAAGGCAGCGAGACGTCGCGCACACCGCATGGTCTTTGACTATATCGATGGCGGTAGCGACGATGAGCGTACTCTTGCGCAGAACCGGGATGATTTTGACGCGCATAATATCTATCACCGTGTCCTGACCGGCCATGACAAGCCCGACACCACGGCGCATTTTCTGGGCCACAAGCTTGATGTCCCGTTCTTCCTGTCACCTGCGGCCGGGAACCGGCTGTTCCATACGGACGGTGAAGCCGGCCCTGCTCTTGCCGCAAGAGATGTTGGTACGGCCTACTCTCTATCCACCCTTTCATCAACTTCGATTGAAGATATTGCGGCGCTAACAGACGGCCCGAAGTTTTTTCAACTCTATGTCTGGAAAGATCGGGGGTTGGTGAAGGCAATGCTCGAACGCGCCAAGGCGTCCGGTTATTCGGTCCTTACGCTGACGGTTGACTTTCCCATTACCGGCTTTCGTGAGCGGGACAAGCGAAACGGTTTCACCATTCCGCCAAAGGTTGGCGTGAAGCAGGCGTGGCATGCGCTGAATGCACCGTTCTGGGTGTGGGATTATTTGACCAAACCTGCCGTGAAATATGCCAATCTCGATGGTGACACGCCAGCGGTCAGCCTGAACCAGTTCGTCTCCGAACAGCTGAACGCAGCCTTTGACTGGCGTGATGCAGAATGGCTACTCGGGGAGTGGGCCGGCAAGACCATGATCAAGGGCGTCGTGCGTTCTGACGATGCAGTTCGTGCCCTTCGTACCGGCTTTGATGCAATTTCAATTTCCAATCATGGTGGCCGTCAGCTCGACGGTTCCCCATCGCCGCTGAGGGCGCTGCCTGCCATTCGTCAGAAAGTAGGTGACGATGCGCCTCTTGTGCTCGATGGTGGTATTCGTCGGGGCACGGACATAATAAAGGCAATTGCTCTGGGGGCCGATATTGTCAGCTTCGCCAGGCCATATCTGTACGGCCTCGCTGCAAATGGCATTCCCGGAGCGCGACACGCCGTGCAGCTGATCGCAGATGCCCTGCGGCGGGATATGGTGCTGGCTGGCGTCAGTTCCATCGGTGAGATAAGCCGGGACCTGCTGCATCCGGAGAGTGTAGACAGGATTCCCGCCGACTCCGACCGTCTTGAAAAAAAAGCGGTATAGGCCTGTTTCCCGCATGAAACCCAGCGAGATCAGTTGGTCCGGATCAGTGGTATCGAGAATGAACCTTCTTCGAATTGCAGTGACCATTCTTGTTTCAGGTCTGTTCGTCAACGTGCCGGCATTTGCCAGTGACCCGAATAATGACCTTGCGGAAGTCGAGCAAAGAATAGCTGACCTTTCCGGTGCCGGTGTGCCAGCCACTTTTGACGTTGTAAAGCGTGAGGACGGACTCACCTCCCTGTTCCTTGAGGGGGAAGATTATATCGACAAGCCGACGCGGATCTTTGGGATATATGGTCTTCCCGAGAATCCCCTGCAAGGCGATGCGATTGCATCCGGCAAGGCGCCCGCAGTGGTCCTGATCCATGGCGGTGGCGGCACGGCATACGCCGAATGGGTTCACAAGTGGAATGCCGCCGGATTTGCAGCACTCAGTATTGCTGTAGAGGGGCAGACGGATCAACGTGATCCTTTGGCGACAGGGCCATCTGAGTTCAGGTGGAAGAAACATCCATGGTCCGGTCCGCAACGCGCCGGAATCTATGTGGACACGCAAGAGCCTGTAGGCGATCAGTGGATGTTTCATGCCGTTGCGGCTGTTGTCCGCGCGAATAACTATCTGCGTAATGACCCAAGAATAGATGCTGGGCACATCGGACTCGTCGGTGTCTCCTGGGGCGGCATCATCACGTCTACCGTCATGGGGTTCGACAATCGCTTCGATTTTGCCATTCCAATTTATGGCACCGGCTACCTTGACGACATTGATAACCAGTACAAGAAGGCCTTGGCCGGAAATGAGGCCTATCGAAAGATATGGGAGCCTGGCCTCAGGCTGGGGAACTTCACCAAGCCGTCGCTGTGGCTCACATGGCGCAATGACCGACATTTCTATCTTGACGCCCAGCGCCGCTCTTACAGCGCAGTTGCCGGGCCGTATGCTGTCTCGATCATCAAGGATATGAGGCACAGTCATGCCGACGCTTGGAACCGGCCGGAGTCCTATGAATTTGCCAAATCCGTCGTCTCGCAGGGACAGCCTTGGGTGCGTACGCTGGCGACGGCTTATGCCGGGGACGGCGAAGCCACATCACACGTGAGCTTTCTCAACAGGGATGATTATCGCGTCTCAGGTGCCGTGATTCATTACACAAACCAGAAAGAACTCGATGCGGCTACTAAATGGAAAGAGGAAGCTATTCTCGATTTTGGTAGTGTGAAAGCCATGCCCGATAAGTACCAGGCCCGTTTCGACAAACTTCCTGCCGACACGACCCACTGGTTCATCAACTACCATGTAGACGTTCAGCCGTATACGGACGGTAATGAGTCCACAAGTTCGGTTGTCGTCAGCAGCACTCTTCACGGTCTTGAGAATGAATGAAGCGGAAAGAATACTCGCAGACCGTTACGGTGATTGTCCCGACATGGCTAGATGGCTGTTCAGGTTTTCGATCCTATTGCCGATCACCCCATAATGATGTGATGGCGAAGGCCGTCAGCAGGAAAAAGACAAGTACAGATGGTGAAAAGCTGGCATCAAAACCCTCTTGCGGGGCAAGTGACGAGCCTGAAGCCTGCCACCAGTGCGCGCGTCACCGGGCCGTATACGTGGGAATTAACCATCGGAAAGACCGCCGGCAAAAGCGCTTGCATACCAACAGAAGATGAAAGACCTGGCTACGTTTGGCCGATGACTTGACAAAATGGAGAGTAGACTATGGATCAGATTTCGGCTTCTCGAGCGGAGTCTTCAGAGAAGCTTGTGTACAGGTTTGGCGATGGCAAGGCAGACGGTACGCGGGAGATGAAAAAACTACTCGGCGGCAAGGGCGCAAACCTTGCCGAGATGGCGTTGTTGGGTCTGCCGGTGCCGCCGGGCTTTACTATTACGACTGAAGTCTGCACAGCCTTCTACAAGAATGCGCACGCTTATCCGGCGGGTCTGTCCCAAGCGGTCGAAGAGGGCATTGCCCACATCGAGACCGTAACCGGCAAGACCTTTGGCGATGCAGTCGATCCCTTGCTTGTTTCCGTGCGTTCAGGCGCGCGCGCCTCGATGCCTGGCATGATGGACACGGTGCTCAATCTCGGACTCAACGATGAAAGCGTGACGGGCCTCGCAGCGCTGACCGGCGATGAACGGTTCGCCTATGACAGCTATCGCCGATTCATCCAGATGTACGCTAACGTCGTTCTGCAGATGGATCACAGTTTTTTCGAGGACATCCTCGAAGAGTGCAAGCGGGACAGGGGCGTTCATCTCGATACGGAGCTGACAGCCATGGACTGGCGGACCGTCATCAATGGATACAAGGGAGCCGTGCGTAATCATCTTGGAACGGAATTCCCGCATGATCCGCGCGAGCAGCTTTGGGGCGCGACCGACGCCGTATTCAGGTCTTGGATGAACGACCGATCGAGAACCTATCGCCGATTGAACCGCATCCCCGAGGATTGGGGCACCGCGGTCAATATACAGGCAATGGTGTTCGGAAATATGGGCGAGACCTCGGCAACTGGCGTTGCCTTCACCCGAAACCCGTCTAACGGGGAGAACCAGATATATGGCGAGTTCCTGAAAAATGCACAGGGTGAGGACGTCGTTGCCGGTATCCGTACCCCGAGTAACCTGACCAAGCGGTCTCGTATCGAGATGGGTAGTGACGCTCCCTCGCTGGAGGAGTGTATGCCGGAGACCTATCAGGAACTGATCGGATTCTTCGAGAGGCTTGAAAGTCACTATCGGGATATGCAGGACATCGAGTTCACGGTTCAGGAAGGCAAACTCTGGCTATTGCAGACGCGCACCGGCAAGCGTACGGCGAAGGCTGCGATCAAGATCGCGACCGATCTGTGTAAGGAGGGGATCATCAGCATGGAGGAGGCAGTGATGCGCGTCGAGCCGGAAAGTCTCGATCAGCTCCTGCACCCCTCGCTCGCTCCATCCGAGAAAAACGTTCTCTTGACGCGTGGACTGCCGGCAAGCCCTGGCGCTGCGGCCGGCAGCGTCGTGTTCACGGCAGATGAAGCTGAGGAGGTGGCACGAGACGGTACCAAAATCATACTGGTGCGTGATGATACCAGCCCGGAGGACATTCACGGCATGCATGCTGCGGCCGGTATAGTCACTGCCCGTGGCGGGATGACCTCTCATGCCGCCGTTGTTGCCCGCGGCATGGGCAGGGCCTGCGTTTCCGGAGCGGGCGAGATCCGCTTTGCGCCGGACCGCAAGTCGTTTACGGTCGGCAGTGCCGTGATCAAGAAGGGTGACATCATCACTATCGACGGATCGACCGGAGAGGTTTTCCTCGGTGAGATACCGACGATTCCGCCGGAAATGTCGGAAGAGTTTGAGACGCTGATGAACTGGGCGGATTCGCTCCGCCGCATGGGTATCCGTGCAAATGCGGAGACCCCGGTCGATGCCCGCAGGGCACGGGCATTCGGCGCCGAAGGTATCGGCCTGTGCAGGACCGAGCACATGTTCTTCGATCCGGAGCGCATTCTCGCGGTGCAGGAAATGATACTTGCTGAGACGCAGGAAGATCGCACGACGTCGCTTTCGCGCCTCCTCGACATGCAGCGGCTTGATTTCTACGAACTATTCCTGGTAATGAAGTCCTATCCGGTCACAATCCGTCTACTGGATCCGCCGCTGCATGAATTCCTGCCGCAGGCGGATGATGACATCCGCGCTGTGGCGAGGGCCTCGGGTGTCGATATCTCGATAGTGTATCAGCGCATCAAGGACCTGAATGAGGTGAACCCGATGCTCGGTCACCGCGGCTGCCGCCTAGGGGTCACCTATCCCGATATCTACGAAATGCAAGTGCGCGCCATCCTTGAGGCAGCCTGCGATACAGTCGAGAAAACGGGCGTTTCTATAGCGCCGGAGATCATGATTCCGCTGGTCTCGGTGAAGGAAGAGCTGACGATGCTCAAGGCGCGTATCGATGACATCGCGGCGCAGGTCTTCGCGGCCAGGGGGCGTATGCTCGACTATCATGTCGGCACGATGATCGAACTGCCCCGCGCCGCGCTGGTCGCTGACCAGATTGCGGAAGAGGCTGAGTTCTTTTCTTTCGGCACCAATGATTTGACACAGACGACCTTTGGTCTGTCGCGTGACGATGCCGGTGCCTTCCTGCCCGCCTATCAGAAGGCGAAGGTGATGCCGGAAGACCCATTCGTCACTCTCGACCGGGATGGAGTCGGCACACTGATGAGGATCGCTGCCGAGAAAGGCCGTGCCACGCGTCGCAGCATCAAGCTCGGGCTCTGCGGCGAGCATGGTGGCGATCCGCGCTCCATAGACTTTTGCGAGATGATCGGGCTCGACTACGTCTCCTGTTCGCCATACCGTGTCCCTGTTGCGAGACTTGCCGCCGCCCAGGCGGCTATCAAGGGCAGTACTTGAATTCTGCGGAAAGCCGAAATTGAGGAGATGATGATTTCAGGACGAAATTCAGTCGGCACTGTCTCCGGCCTGGTCGTTTGGATCGGCTTTCTGGTGGTTATCGCCGCGTGCTCCCAGGGGGAAGACGCCGCATCGTCTCCCGCGGGGCAAGCCCGGTGCCTCGATCTGCAGGGCAGCGAGCCTGTCGCCGTCACTGGCGGCTCGTTCACCATGGGGACGGATGAGGGCTATGCCGATGAGGCCCCCGCGCGCCAGGTGACGGTCGGGTCCTTCCGGATCGACCGCCACGAGGTCACCAACCGGCAATTTTCTAAGTTTGTCGAAGAGACCGGTTACGTCACGCTGGCCGAGCGCCAGCCCGACCCGGCAGACTATCCCGGTATTCCTGCCGACCAGCTGGTGCCTGGCTCTGCCGTGTTCACGCCCGACCTGGTTGAGAATTTCGGCCAGTGGTGGTCCTTCGTCGAAGGGGCGAGCTGGCGTCACCCGACAGGCCCAGACAGTTCGGTCGATGATTTGATGGATCATCCGGCGGTGCACCTGGCCCATGAGGATGCCGCCGCCTATGCCGACTGGGCCGGTGGCAGACTGCCGACGGCGGCCGAATGGGAATATGCCGCGCGCGGCGGCCTTGATGGCGCCCGTTATGAATGGGGCGAAGAGCCGCCCCATGAAGGCGCACCGAAAGCCAATACGTGGCAGGGGGTCTTCCCGGCGCAGAACAGCGCCAGCGATGGTCATGCCGGGCTGGCGCCTGTCGGATGCTATCCGCCAAACGGCTACGGCCTGCATGACATGACCGGCAATGTCTGGGAATGGGTGGCCGACGAGGTCAGTGCCGATGGCCGGCTGGGCACGGTCAAGGGTGGCTCTTACTTATGTGCACCCAATTACTGTCGCCGCTATCGCCCGGCAGCGCGGCATGATCAGGAAACGGACTTTTCCGCCTCCCATATCGGGTTTCGCGTCGTCTATGATGCTGCGGAGTGATCCTTGATCGCGAAAAGGGGTTTGCTTGATATCAGTTCCAATTTCCCTGATATCAATTGCAGGGAATTTACTGCCAACTCTCTGAACTTCGGTCCTTTTTCTCGAGCAAGTAGCAGAAAGCCTACTGGAAGCGGCGGACTTCCCTGTATTTTCACAGGTTTCTGGGAAATCCCGGCAGAGACCCGCTCGATCAGGCTGCCCTCCACCGCCAGCATTTTCCGAGCGAACCGGGGTTTGTCAAAACGTCAGGCCGTCGCCGCAACCGTCTGCGACAAGGCGTTCACCGCCAATGGCCTCAACCAATACAGCAGAGTGGGCTCGGCGACGCCGACCTATGATGGCAATGGTATATGCTCACTGATGGGGAAGGCTGGACCTATAGCTTGATTTGGCTTCGTTCGTCCTATCTGGCGCGACGGGTTCAGGAAAAGTATAATGAGCGGCTTCTCGAACGAGAGCGAATTGCTCGCGACCTGCACGATACGCTCCTGCAAGGATTTCAGGGGCTGATCCTGCGGATGCAAGCGGTCGCAAACGATTTGCCCTCTACGTTCAACGCCAGACAGAGAATTGAGGAGACTCTGGATAGCGCCGAGCATACTCTCCTTGAGAGTAGAGAAAGCATCACCAATCTGCGTACCAGCGTGCCAAAGTGCGACTTGCCCACTGCGTTGGCTCTGACAGCGGGAGAACTCGCTCGTGATTTCCCGACGAGATTCCGAGTGGATGTGGAGGGCCATCGCCGGAAATTACATCCCCTGGTCCGGGCTGAAATCGAAATGCTTGGACGAGAGGCCCTGACCAATGCCTTCAAGCATGCACATGCCCAGAAAATCGCTGTCGAAATATCCTACAGGCCCAATGAATTCAGGCTAAGAGTTATTGATGACGGGGTTGGCATGGAACAGGACGTCAGTTCAAAGGAGCAAATTGCAGGACATTTCGGGTTGCAGGGTATGAGGGAACGCGCACGCGAGATGCGTGCAAGCTTCACGATACACAGCAAGCGCGGCGCTGGTACAGAAATTCTGGTATCGTGTCCGGCGACGATCGCCTATGGAGACCAGAGTGCGGGAATACGATCGGTCATTGTCAACATCACACGCTTTTTCAGGCCATGAACATGTCTAAACCCATCCGTATACTGGCAGCGGACGACCACCCGATGATTCGGGAAGGAATAGCCGCCATAATTCAAACGCAGGCGGACATGGACCTGGTCGGGGAGGCCTCGAATGGAGTCGAGGCCATTGAAAAGTTCAGCCAGCTTCGACCTGATGTGACTCTGATGGATCTTCAGATGCCGGACATGACTGGCATCGACGTGATCAAGGCTATCAGACTCAAGTACAGCGAGGCCAGGATACTGATCTTAACGTCGTATAGCGGTGATACCAATGCAGTCAGGGCGCTCAAAGCTGGCGCGTATGGCTACTTGCTCAAGAGCACGTTGAGACGCGAACTCCTTGACGCCATTCGAACTGTCCATGGCGGACGCAAACGCATCCCCTCGGATATCGCAGCGGAAATTGCCGAACATGCAGGCGGGGACGAATTGAGTGAAAGGGAGATGGAGATTCTTGGCCGCCTGGCAGCTGGCGGTTCAAACAAGCAGATAGCGGTGCGCCTCGGGATCTCGGAACAGACTGTGAAAGCCCATATGAAGAGCATTCTTGCCAAGCTTGGCGCTCAGGATCGCACGCAAGCCGTCATGCTCGCAATCAAGAGGGGCATCATCTCGGTTTAGCTATCGGCCCTGGAAGTGTAAACCGCTTCCGGTCTTGAGGACTTCGACTCAGGTTTTTGCAACGGGAGCGGAGGAATGAGGACGAGTTGCTCAAGCATTCTGTCAGTCTGAAAGCGCGCGAGTGTTGATTGCCTTGGCTGCATGAGCCAACCTTTGAGACGCTACTCTCCTCGGTCAGCCACTTTTTCCCGCCCTCAGTCATCGTTACAGGAGCGTTGCGTATCTCCTGAGCGCCCCCGCATGCGGATGATCTTCCAAAAAGCCGGTATTTGCGGGATGGAAATCAAGAGAGAAGTCTAAACCGCAAGAACGGCACCGGCAGAGCATGTCCAGTGATGCAGAGGGCTACCGTGCGCGCTAGTGTTCATCAAGGGCGAGGTGACAATGCGCTGATGCTGCACGGTAACCTCGTTGCGAGGTAATACGGAAAGATCGAAACTCAAGATCTATCCGGGCCTCTCGCACGGGATGTTCTGTACCCATCCCGACCTGACAAATGCCGACCTGCTTACCCTCGGACAGGCCTGAACCGGCAACCATGCGTTACACTGATGGGAACTGAACGATGCCGGATTTTGGAAACCGTCAGGAAAAACGGATCAGCAAGCTCCAGATACTGGTGACTGACTCCGAAAGGGAAGTCATCGATGACTGGCGGTTCGACAATCGGGCAACGAACCGGTCTGCCGCCGTGCGCGCATTGATCGTGCTCGGCATGGAAATGTGCAAGCAGCATAAGGATGACGCCAGGGATATCTTGAGCAACATGGACGACATTTGATCGAGGATAACGCCCCCGGACGATCATCGGCGAGGCGGCGAATGGCCCTGCATCCCCGTTCCGGGGGGTGAACTCACCCAAGCACCGCTTGATGTGACCGGACGGTTCAGTATGGTGGCTTGCTTTTGTTGCGCTGGGCGCAGGCCGCCTCGGTCCACCACGCAAGATCGGCGGAAAAGCGCGGAAACGCCCTTTCCAATGACGCGCCGCCCTTGCCGATGGGCCGCGCCTCGGCATCGAGAGCGTCGCTGATACCGCCCACGGCCAGCGAACTCGAGATCACGACCATCCCCATTTCCGACAGCGTACCGTGCCAGGCAAGCGCGGCACGCGCGCCGGCCATGCGCCCGGCCGAATAGCTGGCAATGGCTGCAGGCCGCCAGAACCACTCCTCAAGAAAATGGTCCGTAAGGTTCTTCAGACCCGGCTGGATACCCCAATTATACTCGCCGGTGACGAACACGAACGCGTCGGCGGTGCGGATCTTGCCGGCCAGGTCCTCCAGCACGGCAGGGGCCTCGCCCGCGGCGTATTCCTTATACATGCGGTCGAGCATCGGCAGGTCGATTGCCTTGGCGTCGATCAGATCGACATCATTGCCGGCTTCGCCGAATGCCCGCTCGAGATAGCGCGCCAGACGGATTCCCTGCCGGTCGGTACGATAGGAGCCGTAAAGGACAAGAATTCTGTGAGCCATGGTATTCCTTTCCGAAACTACTCCTTAAAAACAGGGAACAGACTCGACGCTAAGATGCCTGTTACTTCACCGGCACGCGGCCGCTTGGTTTCTTGCCTTCTATATGGCCGCCGAACTGTTCGCGCATGGCGGACAAGAGCTTGTCGGCATAGGATTGCTGACGGCGGGACTGGAAGCGGGTGAACAGGGCCGCCGAGATCGTCGGAACAGGGACGCCTTGTTCTATCGCGGCCTCGATGGTCCAGCGCGCCTCGCCGCTGTCGGAGACATAGCCCTCGTAATTGTCCAGCGCCGGATCGGCGGTCAGGGCATTGGCATTGAGATCGAGCAGCCAGGAGCGGATGACCGAGCCGCGGCGCCAGACCTCGGCCAGCGCGGCGACGTCGAAGTCGTAATTGAGCGCCGCGTCGCGCGCGGGCGAGCGGGCATTCTTTAGAATGTCGAACCCCTCCGCATAGGCCTGCATCAGGCCGTATTCGATGCCGTTATGGACCATCTTGGCGAAATGGCCGGACCCGACAGGGCCGCAATGGACATAGCCCTTTTCAGGGCGCGGGTCGGCGCCGTCGCGGCCCGGCGTCGGCGGTACGGTGCCCGTACCGGGAGCCAGCGCATCGAAGACCGGGTCGAGGCGCTCGATATGGTCGCCCGGCCCGCCGATCATCAGGGAGAAGCCTTCTTCCAGCCCCCAGACGCCGCCGGACACGCCGACATCGATATAGGCGATGCCGTGCTCCTCCAGCTGCCGGGCGCGGGCCAGATCGTCCTTGTAATAGGTATTGCCGCCGTCGATGATGCAGTCGCCTTCCGAGAGAAGCGGCGTGATGCTCTCCAGCGTGCTTTGCGTTACCTGGCCGGCGGGCAGCATCAGCCAGACGGTGCGCGGCGCGGGCAGGGACGTGAGGGCCTCGAGATCGGCCAGCGGGGCGGCGCCCTCGCCGGCCAGCGTCTTGATCGCGGCGGCGTCGATATCCCACACGGACGGGGTGATGCCGGCGCGCATCAGGCGGCGGGCAATGCCTGCGCCCATCCTGCCGAGCCCCACGATAGAAAAACTTCCCTGCATGACCGGTTCCTTTCACAGCTGTGTCCGCCCTATATGCGGTGCGGGGCGCAGCGCTGCAAGCGCGCGCGCCGATTCGCCCGCAATACCGGCAACGTCTACCCCGAGGGCGGCCACGAAATCCGGGCGTTGTTGGCATGAGCGAACCGGGCAGAGCCTGTCTCATCAACGCGTCCCGCGGTCATTGTTTGCACCTGTCTGGCTGAATTTCCATCGCTTACGCGGGTGAGAAAAAGGCGCCCGCGCGGCAGGGTGAGGTCCGCGCGGGCGCGACGGGAATCAGGCGACCAAGGGAGGGTGGGGGGACCTTGCCTGAACCCGTTTATTCGACCGGCAAAGCCGGGGAAGCCAGCCGATCGGTAGAGTCATGTGTATCGGGCTGACGGCCCGGCCGGCCGAACAAGGCGTGAAAGACGCCTCGAGCCGAGCCGGCCTTGCGCACGTCGCCGATCAGATTGCCCCATTCGTGGAAGGCGATGACAAACGGGTTGTTCGATCGCAGCGGCCGGGTCAAACCGTATACGGCAGGTATATCTGGCCGTTCGGCCTGGAAGGTGCCAAACAGGTGGTCGAAGACGATCAGCACACCACCGAAATTCCTGTCGAGATATTCCGGGTTTGAACCGTGATGGACACGGTGATGAGAGGGCGTGTTGAAAAGCCATTCCAGGGGGCCGAGCCTGCCCACCGCCTCCGTGTGGATGAAGTACTGATATTGCAGGTTCATCATCAGCAGCGTCGCGACCAGCAATGGGTGGAAACCGAGCATTATCATCGGCAGGAAGAAAACCCAGATGCCGGAGATCCCGGCGGTCCAGCTCAGGCGGGCCGCGGCTGGCAGCGTCAGTTCGTTCGCCGAATGATGGACGGCATGGGACGCCCAGAACCACCGAATAGTGTGGCTGAAGCGATGCTGCCAGTAATAGAAGAACTCCAGCACAAGGAAGCCCGCGAGCCAGGTTCGCCAATCTTCGAGCGGCCACTGAGCCGGCGCCAGGGAGAAAACGCCGAGCATGGCGATGCCAATGCCGCCATTGATGATCCCCTTGATCAGGACCTGGCCAGCCATCGTTCCCAGCGTGCCGCCAAGCGCGGCGAGATCGTAACCCCGGCCGGTACGAACGCGCCAGCGATACTCGATCACCGACAGGACCAGAACCGCGACAAGAAAAAGGACAGAGGGTTGCAATACGGGCATGACAGGTCTTTCGGTCAAGGGGTCAGGCAGGGACTGCGGCCGTGAACCGCGTCCCGGATGAGCCGGCGTCAGTCATTCGCAACGCCGGTGCTGGTCGAGGCTGCGACCTCTGCCGCCTCATCCCAATCGTAAAGCCCGGTGATCACACAGACCTCGCCGCTGCGTGGGCTGCCGGTAAGAAGCTTGTCACCGCGCGCAAGACAGGACGAGCCGGTTCCGCTGCGCGTCGCGAGACCAGCGAAGGCCGAGGCGGGATTGCACATGCCGGACAGTTCAGCCATGTACCACTCGCCGCGCGCTTCGAGCAGGACCGCGTCATCGCCCAGCATCCGCCACCCGTCGCTTCCGCGCGGACAGATCTGGCCGACCGCCTTGCCTTGACGGGCATTGATTTCTGCACTGACGACGGCCTGTGCCTGCGCCCGCTCTGCCGCCTGCTCGGGTGTTGACGAACAGGCGGTCAGCACGCAAACGCCAAGCAGGGCACCAAGGGTGCCGTGGTTCATAAATGACATGGAAGCCTCCTATGGTTCGAGTTGATGGGGACGGTTTTAGTCCGCCGGCGTTTCCGCGGTGTGCTGGAATTGACCCGAGATGTTGCGGAATGTTGCGGATGCCCCGGGCCTGGCAACGAAACAGGACAAAAGCGGCGTGGCGTGCGCGCGCCCGACCGGTTATCTTGCGATTCATGCACACTGCCCACCGCATCCTTGTTGTCGATGATGACGCTGACATCCTTGCGCTGATGGAAGGCGTGATTTCGCGCAACGGCATGACCGCCGGGACGGCTCGCTCGGCTGCCGAGGCCGAGGCGGTTCTCGAAAGCTTCCCGGCGGACCTGATCGTGCTCGACCTGATGATGCAGGGCGAGGACGGTCTGTCCTTCTGTCGGCGCCTGCGCGCGCGCTCGAATGTGCCGATCATCATGCTGACGGCCCTTGCCGAAGATGTGGACAGGATTGTCGGGCTGGAGATCGGCGCCGACGATTACCTTGGCAAGCCATTCAATCCGCGTGAACTGGTCGCGCGCATCAAGTCCGTCCTGCGCCGGGCCCGGGATGCAAAGCCTATCGACGACGCCGGCGGCAATTCCGACTTCGCCTTCGGTCCTTTCCGCCTTTCTCCGGTGCAAATGTCACTTGCTCATCAAGATGGCCGCTCCGTGCACCTCACTTCGGGCGAATTCGCGCTGTTGCTGGCCCTGGTCGAACGCGCGCCACGGGTGCTTTCGCGCGACCAGCTGCTGGACCTGTCCCGCGGCGCCGTCGCCAATCCCTTCGATCGCAGCATCGACAGCCAGATCAGCCGTATCCGCAGCAAGATTGAAGTCGATCCGCGCTATCCCGAATACATCAAGACAGTGCGCAACCTCGGTTATGCCTTTGCGGCAAGTGTAGGCCGGATCCGGATATGATGGGCTGGCTCGTGCAAGGCACATCCTCCATCGTTGTCAGGATCACGGCGGTTACTCTCGCCGCGCTTGCGCTGATGTTCGCCGCCTTTTTCTTGTTCATGCAGACCCCGTTTCTGACGCAAACCCTGTATCCCCGGTACCTGTCCGAGAATGCGGACAGTATCGCCGAGCTGGTTTGGCTCATTGAGACCTCACCGCAGGAAATCCAGCCCTTCATTCTCTCCGCGTATGGTAGTGGCCTGCGCACTGCAGCCATCGGTGATGCCTTCACCGACGAGTTGAAACCGCGCGCGGACATGCAAGCACGATTTTCGGCGGGTGACAGCGATGTCGCCATGCGTCTGGAGGGCAGGGACATACGCTTCCAGATGCTCGGAGCGCTCCCACTGCAATACCGGCTCAAGCAGGAGGGCGCGCGCTCCATTGAAGTGATCGCTGCGCTGCAGGTCGCGATTGAGCTTGACGACGACCGCGTCCTGAATGTCTGGCTCGCCCCCGCCCATACGCTCAACCGGCGTGCCGCAGGCCTTACCGCGGCGGTGCTCGTTTTCGGGCTCTTCTCGGCCGCCCTTGGCATCGCCATCGCCATCGTCACGCTGCAACCCATCCGCCAGCTTGAACAGGACGTCGAGCGGGTTGAACTGGGCGATGCCGGAGCGGCTCTTTCGGAGACCGGTCCGGCTGAGTTGCGACGGGTGTCTGCGGCGCTCAACCGGATGCGCGAGCGCCTGACGGGGCTTATTCGCGAGCGTGAACAGATGGTTGCCGCCATCGCCCATGATGTCAGGACGGGGATCACGCGGATCCGCTTGCGAATGGACGAGCGCGGGGCTTTATCTGCGCATGAAGTCGAGGGAGACATTGCCCAAATGGAGGCGCTGATCTCTGACATGCTTGCCTATGCCCGCGCGGAAAGCCCGTCGGGTCCGCAGGAGCTGATCCGGCTCGCAGAGTTCGTGGGCGACCTGGCAGAAACCGCGCCCTATCCAATCGACATCAGCCTGGAAGAGGGCGAAGACTTCACCATTGCAGGCGATCCAGTCGCGCTGCGCCGGCTGTTCGAGAACCTCCTCGAGAACGCCCGGCGCTATGGCGGCGGCGAGATCGCGGTTCGGATCGTCGCGCAAGACGGCGGGCGCGACATACGCATCGAGGACAATGGCCCTGGCTTGCCGGACGACCTCCTTGAATCCGTTTTCCAGCCCTTCCAGCGCGGTGAAACCTCCCGCAATCGGGCCACGGGCGGAACCGGCCTCGGTCTCGGCATCGCCCGGGCCATCGCCGCGGCCCATGGCGCGAAACTGCGCATCGAGAACCGGCGCGAGGGCGGTCTTGTCGCCATCGTGCGGTTTCCGGAGATCCTGAGCACGTAACCGGGCGTCTCATCGGCAACATTTCGCGACAAACTGTTTCAGTCGCGCCAAACTAATTTGAAGATGCTGGTCTATACCGCTCCTCGCAACAACACTGTTCCTGGAGAAATATTCATGACCGTCAAGACCGCTATTCAGACCCGCCTGTTCGCCCTTGCTGGAACCGCCTTGATGTTGGCTGCCGCAGGTCCCGCATCGGCGCAAACGGCTGAGCGCCTCGCTGAGGCGGATGCCAACGGAGACGGCAACATCTCATGGCAGGAGATGCTCGACATGCGGGCAGCCACTTTTGACCGCCTTGACCGCAATGGCGACGGCTTCATCGACAGCGCAGACCGTCCGCGCATCAAGGCGGCCCAGGCAAAGTTCGACGAAGCTTTCGCCAGTCTGGAAGATGCCGATGTGAATGGCGACGGACGCATTTCCAAGAGCGAAATGCTCGATGCCCCGGCCCCGATGTTCGAGAAAGGCGACATCGATGGCGACAAAGTTCTGACTGCAGAGGAATTGTCGGCGCTGCGCGAGCAGGCGTCTGAGCAGAGATAGTCCTGCGCAACGACCCGGCGCGCCAGGCTTGAACGCTCTGGCGTACCGGGCTTTCGACTTTGGGGGGGAGGGTCCTGGGGGGCAGGTCCTGCACGGACGATCCGTTCGCTGCATTATTTGACGGGGGAGCGCGGCATGGAGAGTATGCAGAAGTTCGGGCCGTTCGCCGGCCTTGTACTGAGTGCGGTCGCGAGCGGCTGCTCACTGACACCGAAACCGGAAATGCCCGGACTCGTTGGCGAGATCCGGAGTAGTGAGAGCTTCTACCAATCCGGCTCGACGATTTCCGGGTCGCCGGACATGCAAGCGTGGTGGCTGGATGTCGGCGGCGCGGAGCTCGATGAACTGGTCAGTGTGCTTCGCCGTGACTCCCTCACTCTGCGCGAAGCGCGCTTGCAGGCCGATCAGGCGAGGGAGGCTGCGCGGATCGCACGCGGTCAGCGCCTGCCCTCCGCTGCCGCTATTGGAGAGATTGCGTCCAACAGGACGCCCGGGCTGGCCGGAGACTTCTCCTGGTCGGAGGCCTACACTGCCGGACTGCTTGTTGATTTCAATACCGACGTCTTCGGGGGCCGTCGCGCAGCCGAGCGTTCCGCTGAACTCAACGCCATTGCAAGTGAACTCGCGGTCCAGGCAAGCGAGCAGCGGGAAATCGCGATCCTGGCGCGTGGCTGGGTCTCGGCGGCAACATTGCAACGCCGCCTCGATCTTGCCCGGCGTACCGCAGACAGCTTTCGCGCGACCTATGAACTCACCGAACAGCGCTACGAGGCAGGATCGGCGAGCGCATCGGCCAGCGATGTTCAGATCGCCCTGCAGAACCTCGAATCCGCGCTCGTCGAGATCCCGCAGATCGAAGCGGACCTCAGCCGGCAATGGCTTGCCATAGACGAGCAACTGGGGCGTGTGCCGGGCGAAACCGAGAAGACGTTCACCGGTGTGTTTGCCCTTTCCGAACCGTTCGAGGCGCCGGTCGGCCGCCCGGCCGCGCTTCTCTCCGGCCGCCCGGACGTCGCCATTGCCGAGTTGCGCTATCTGGCAGCACTTGAGGATGTCGGCGCTGCTCGGGCCTTGCTCTATCCGGCGATCTCACTCGGCGCATCGCTCACCTTCCGGGGCGACACGCCGGACGAGGTGTTCGATTGGGACCGCCATGTCGCCAGTCTCGCAAACTCTCTCACGGTGCCGATCTTCCAGGGAGGCCGGCTCAAAGCGCAGATACGCCTCGAAGAAGCGCAGGCCGAGGAACTGGCGAGCGCCTTTGCGCGGACAGCCCTTGGCGCCGTGGTCGATGTGGAGATCGCGCTTGCCGAGCTCGCTGGCCTGCAAGAGCAGAAAGTCCGACTGGAAGCCGCCCTGGAAACGGCGAAACTCTCCAACGAGCTTGCACAGGGGCGCTACCGGCAGGGACTGATTTCCATTCTTGCCGTGCTCGAGACCCAACGCAGCCTCAACGCGGCCGAGCAGAACATCATCCTGACCGACCAGGCTACCGCCAATGCCCGGATCGACCTCTTCCTGAGCCTTGGCGGCGACTGGACGGGCGCGGTGTCCGCGTCCGAGCCAGTCAATAATTCCGTATCCTGACTGGGGGGAAACCATGTCCAGACCCGATGAATTGCCCGACAAATCAGCCCCGCAAACGCGCACCCGCAAGGGTTGGCTCAGCGGCATCCTGCAGCTTGTCCTCGTCATCGGCGTCCTCGCCGCCGGCGTGTTGGCCAACAATGTCCTTTCCAGCATGTCGACCGCGCCACAGATCCGTGCCGCCGGCGCGTCCGGCGTGGCAGTCAGCGTGGTCCAGCCAGATATCGGTGAAACCCGGATCCGGCTTCTTGAAACCGGGACGGTACAGGTCCGAAACTCCGTCGAATTGAGTCCCCAGGTGAGCGGGCGGGTTGTCTGGGTCAATCCGGCGCTTGCATCCGGCGGCACCTTCAAGAGGGGCGAGGTCCTGTTCCGCCTTGATGGCGCCGATTATCGCGCAGCGATCGACCGGGCCGGCGCAGACCTCGCCGCCAGGCAAGCCGACCTGCAGGTCGAGCAAGCCGAGGCCGACATCGCCCGGCGGGAATGGGAACTGGTCAATCCCGGTGAGCCGGTCCCGTCCAATGTCGCCCGCGAGCCACAACTCGCCCGGGCCGAAGCCGCGGTTCGCTCGGCGCAAACCGCCCTAGCCGATGCCGAACGGAATCTTTCACGGGTGAATTTCTCGCTGCCCTTTGACGGCCGTGTGCAGGCGACCGCCATAGAAGTCGGGCAAAACCTCATCGCCGGGCAGTCCTATGGACGGGCCTATGAAGAAGGCGGGATCGAAGTGTCGGTCCCGGTCAATGCGGCCGTATTGCAGGGATTGGCGCCAGCGGAGGGACGCGAGGCCGTGGTGCGGCCGCGACAGGTCCTTCTCTCCGAGGGCACCGTAGCCTATGCGGCGATTGTCACGCGCGCCGATGCCGAGCTTGACCCGCAGACGCGGCTTGCGCGCCTGACGCTTGAATTCACCGAGGAAGTGCCGCTTCTGCCCGGTGACTTTGTCGATGTGGAAATCACCGGTCCCGTCATACCGGGCACATACCGGTTTCCCGAGTCGGCCCTGCAGGAGAACCGCAGCGTGTGGGTGGTCGAGGACGGCCGCCTTGCCCGCCGGCAACCGCAACTGGTTTTTGTGGAGGACGGCGTGATTTCGGCGCTGCCCTTCGATACCGCCGACGGCATCGTCGTGGGTGCGCTGAATGACCCGCAGGAGGGTGATCCAGTGGTTTCTGAAGGTGACGTGCGCGCCGATGGGGAGCGGCCATGACCCACGGCATGCCCGAGCGGCGCGGTCTGATTGCCTGGTTTGCCCAAAACAGCGTCGCTGCCAATCTCCTGATGTTTGCGATGTTGATCGGCGGCCTGATCGTGATGGATCGGACCAAGGCCGAAGTGCTGCCGCAGATCGACCCCCGGGCGATTACGGTCACGGTCTCATATCCCGGTGCGACGCCGGTGGAGATCGAGGACGGAATCACCAGGCGGATCGAAGAAGCCGTTATGGGACTGGAAGGCGTCGAGCGTGTCAGTTCCGCCGCGGCGGAAAGCCTCGGCACCGTCACGCTGGAGCTCAGCGCCTTTGCCGATGCAAAGTCGGTCAAGGAAGACGTGCAGTCAGCTGTGGACCAGCTTGAGGAGTTTCCGCCAGCCGATGCCAATGAACCCCGGGTGGTGGTGGCTGAATCCGTCTCGTCGGTGATGCGGCTCGTGGTTGCGGGCAATGTGGGCGAGAAGGCGCTGAAGCAAACCGCGGAGAATCTTCGGCGCGACCTCCTCGCTGAAGACGGCATCAGTCTGGTGACCCTGCAGGGCGCGCGCGACTATGAGATCGCTATCGAGGTGTCTGAGGACGATCTCAGTGCCTATGATCTCCGCATCGAACAGGTTGCGGCGGCCATACGAAGCTCGTCGGTCAACCTCTCCCTCGGGACGGTCCGTACCTCGGGCGGCGACGTGCTCCTGCGCACCGATAATGAAGCACGCGACGCCGCCGCCCTCGCCGAAATCGTGGTGATCAGCGACCGCGACGGCCGGCGCGTCCGTCTTGGCGAGATCGCCACCATCAAGGATGGTTTCGTCGAAGTCCCGCTGATCAACACCTATAATGGCGAACCGGCGGTGTTCCTGCAGATCAACCGGGCAGGCGACGAGGATTCCTTTGACGTGCGCGAGACCGTTGCGGCCTTTCTCGAGACCTACAATCCGCCGTCGGGAATCGAAGTGCTCGGTATCAGCGACACGACCGAAATCGTCGGCGACCGGGTCAACCTGCTGCTTCGAAACGCCATCATGGGCCTTGCCCTGGTGTTCGTGTTTCTTTCCCTGACACTTGATCTGAGGCTCGCCTTCTGGGCCAGCATCGGCATTCCATCGGCTTTCCTTGGTGGCTTCATCCTGTTCGGCCAGTTCACCACCATCAACATGACCTCGCTGCTGGGCCTGATCGTCGTGCTCGGCATTGTTGTGGATGACGCCATCGTGGTCGGCGAAAACATCCATGAGCAGCAGCACCGCAGGGGTGCCGGCGTCCTCTCGGCGATCGCCGGCGCGCAGGGTGTCTTCGTGCCTATTCTGGTCGGCGTCACGACAACGATGATCGCGTTCGGGACGCTGCTGCTATCGTCCGGTATGATCGGTCAGGTCTTGCGGCCGGTTCCGATCGTGGTTCTCAGTGTGCTGTTCCTTTCGCTGATCGAGGCTTTCCTGATCCTTCCTGGTCACCTCGCCCATGGCCGGGACTGGAGCAGGGGCGCGATGCTGGGGCTGAAGAACGCCGTCCAGAAGGGTATAGACGGGATACGCGACATCGTTTTCGTGCCGCTGGCCCGGCTCAGCGTCACCTTTCCCTATTTCGTTATCGCTGCCTCCATTGCCCTGCTGATCGCCACGTCGGGGCTAGTGTCCGGCGGGCACATCCGGTTCATCTTCTTCCCCACCGTGGAAGGGGACGAAATCACGGTCGCGCTGGAAATGCCCGCCGGCACCCCCTTCGAGCAGACGGAGGATGCGATGCAGCGGGTGATCGATGCGCTCGAAACCGGCGTCGGCGGCGAGGATACAGGTCTCTACCGTTCCCTTTCTGTCACCGTAGGCGGACGATTGTCCTCGGGATTTGGGGAAAGCGGGACGGAGCTGCGCTCCGAGATCGCCATCGCCACGCTGGAACTCGCGCCGGCAAACCTGCGCGACCTCACCTCCGCCGAGATCGAACGGCGCTGGCGCGCCGCCGTCGGGCAGGTTCCGGGCATAAAGTCCCTGACCTTCGAATCGTCGGGCCTCGCGGCAGGCGCCGATGTGAGTTTCAATCTCTCTCACCCGGATGATGACGCCCTGCTCGAAGCGGTCGCGCGATTGACGGCTGACATGGACACCATCGCAGGGGTCAGCGAGATCCAATCGACAGCCCAGCCAGGCAAGCGCCAGATCGAGTTTGCGCTGACGCCGGCGGGGATCGCTGCGGGCCTGACGGTGGACGATCTCGCCAGAAGCATCCGACGGTCCTATTTCGGCGAAGAGGTGCAGAGGTTCCAGAGAGACGGCGAAGAAGTCGAAGTGTTCATTCGTTTCCCGGAGAACGAACGCCGCAGCCTCGCCGATCTCGCCCGCCTGCGCATTCCGCTGCCGAACGGTTCGGAAGTGTCGCTGAGCACCGTGGCAAGCTTCGAGGAAACGCGCAGCTTCGTTACAATAGACCGCGTCGACGGCCAGCGCGTCGTCAGCATCAGTGCCGATGTGGACGAAGCCGTCACCACACCAGGCGACGTGACAGCCTTCATCGAGGGCCAGTTTATGGAACAGTTGGTGAGCGACTATCCGGGCCTGCGCGTATCTGTGGAAGGCCAGGCGCGCGATCAGGCCGAGGAAATGGCATCTCTTATCCAGAACTTCCTGATCGCCATGCTCGCCATCTATGCCCTGATCGCAAGCGTTCTGCGCTCCTACATCCAGCCGCTGGTGATCATGGCGATCATTCCCTTCGGCCTTGTCGGCGCGATCTTCGGTCACTTGCTGCTCGGCTTTGACCTGTCCTTCCCGTCGCTCTTCGGCGTGGTCGCCCTGTCCGGCGTAATCATCAATGACAGCATCGTGCTCATCGACTATTTCAACGAGCGCGAAAAAGAGGGCGGCAACCGGCTGGACAATATTGTCGAAGCGGTGCGGCGCCGGTTCAGGCCCATCCTGATCACGACGATGACCACCTTCATCGGCCTCATCCCGATGATCTCGGAAACGAGCATCCAGGCCCAGTTCCTCATCCCCATGGCGGTCAGCCTGGCCTTCGGCATCCTGTTCGGCAGCATCCTGATCTTGCTGCTCGTTCCCGCCTGCCTCGCTCTCGGGGCCGGCAAACGCTCGACCCGGTCGGCCCATGTATAGAGGGACACTCCCATGAGACTTGCCTGTATTGCCATGATCGCGCTTCTCGCCGGATGCGCCACAGCCAACCAAGGCGGCCCCGAAACGCTGCTCGCCGCGCCGGTGGATTGTTCCACGGCGGAGTCAGACCTCGCCGCGCTCGAAGCCGCCATGCCCTCGCGCCGGGAACGTGCGCGCTCGGCTGTCCAGTCCGTGACACCCGTTGGTGCCCTCAGCGGTGCCGTGACGGGAACGTATACTGAGCGACTTGAGGTTCTGTCCGGAGCCACCGAGGAGCAACTCTCTGCCCGTATCGACGACATCAAATCCCAATGCGGCATAGCCGACGAGGCCAAGCCAATCACCCAAAAGGAAGTAACAGAATGATCTTTTTCAAACTTGCGCACTTAGGCAAAATCGCGCTGGTCGTATCACTCAGTGCGCTTGGCGGTTGCGAAACCATGCCAACAGCCTGGAAGGCTGAGACAGCAGCGATCGACGAGACGACGGGCGAGGGTGTGTACTACCCGAAAGTTTCGAGCGTCGAGACCCCGGATATCCGGTTTGGCCGTATGGCCGGCTTTGGGCCGCAGGAACGTCAGTTCTTTGTCGACCAGGTCAACCTCGCGGCCAGCACACCTGGCCGGACATTTCCGATCGTCGCGCAAGCCGTTGGTGAGAACAACGAAACGCTTGTCTTCACCTATCTTGGTGACGGATCGATGACGCCTTATCTCTCGCGCGGCATTCTTGCGCGCCTGACATCAATCACGCGCGCCGCTCCAGCCATCGCGGAGATGGGGCTCAGCAGCGAATTCGATGTCTACAACATGGCCGCGGTGCTCGGTTTCGCGCGCGTCACTGTCACGGACGGCCGCCATTTCGCCCATCAGGCCGATCTCCGGCAGAGCTGATCGAGGGCAGTCCGGCACGCGCACTGGACGGCTTCCCTCTGATCACGGGGCGCCGTATCTCCTCCGTGACCGGCAACACCTCCGTCGTGCGGTGCGCCCTCCAGGAGAAAGGATACCTGACCAGATCATGCGATCCGGGAACAGCGGAAAGCCGCATCCCGTGCAGTCTCGCGTATATGCGCTCACATCGGGAAATGCCGGAGCCGACCCCATCCAGAGCACATCCGCATGATCAAGCTGCTGACCATTTGTCCCGGCCTGGCGTTGATCCCGGCTCCGCCTGCCGTGAATTGACAAGGATCAACCAGGGCCGGCACGGCCGGACGACCGCGGTCATCTATCCTTCATGCAATAACCGTCAGGACGGCGCAGGCCGCTTGTTGGCGCGCTGAAGGGTCAGGCGCAGCTGCTTTTCAAGCTCCAGGATCACGAACAGGACAACGCCGATAGCGACGATCAGCAATCCATCACCCAGCGGTACCGATTGCGTGCCGAATATGGTCTGGAGCGCGGGAATGTAGGTTATGGCGAACTGCGCCGCCGTCAGGACGGCAATGGTCGTCCAGATCAACCTTGTACCTGCAAGAGCCTTCAGGTTGAGGGACGTGCCATAGATGTTCCGGATAAAGAACAGGTGGAAAATTTCCATTACCACCAGCGTGTTGAGGGCGATGGTCCGTGCAAGCTCGGGGGTGTACCCCCTGTCGACGGCATAGGAAAACATGCCGAACACGCCTGCCAGAAACAGGATCGAGACAAGGACGATATGCCAGGCCAGTTCCGGCCCCAGCAAGGGCTCGTCCCGACGCCTTGGGGGACGGCGCATGGTGTTCGGTTCCGTCGGCTCGAAGGCAAGGACTATGCCCAGCGTCACGGCAGTGACGAGATTGACCCAAAGAATCTGCACCGGGGATATGGGAAGCGGCATGCCCACGAGCAGGGCGACGATGATCGTCATCGCTTCACCGCCATTGGTCGGCAGGGTCCAGCTGATCACCTTCTTGATGTTGTCATACACCGTCCGCCCTTCCCGCACAGCAGCAGCAATGGAGGCGAAATTGTCGTCGGCAAGCACGATGTCGGCGGCTTCGCGCGCAGCTTCGCTGCCTTTCAGACCCATTGCAATTCCGGCATCTGCGCGTTTGAGGGCGGGGGCATCATTCACCCCGTCTCCCGTCATCGCGACGGTCAGGCCGTGCGCCTGAAGCGCCATGACCAGGCGCAGCTTGTGCTCGGGGCTGGTCCGGGCAAAAATGTCTACGCCCATGATCCGCCGAGCAAGCTCTGCATCGTCCAGCCGGTCAAGATCGGCGCCGGTCATGACGCCTTCGGGGCGCTCGATCCCGATCTGCCTGCCGATGGCAGCGGCCGTACCCGGATGATCCCCGGTAATCATCTTGACTCGGATCCCTGCCTCGCGGCAGTCGGCAATGGCGGCAATCGCTTCCGGGCGCGGCGGATCGATGAGGCCGACGAGACCGACAAGCGTGAGCGCACCGGTCAGGTCCGCGGGCGACAGGGACGAGGCCCCGGCGACGGCGGGCCCGGTGGCGAGGGCGAGAACGCGTTGACCGTCTTGAGCCAGAGTCTCCGCCATCTCCAGCCAGTAGGCCCGGTCAACGGGCCGCGTCTCGCCCGCCGGCAAGCGCTCTGTCGCACACATTTCCACGAGACGTTCCGGCGCGCCCTTGACGTAGATCACGCCCTGCCCGTCCGGCGTTTCGTGGAGCGTTGCCATGAAACGGTGACGGGAATCGAAGGGAATGGCGTTGCGGCGGGGACGTCCGTCCGCAATGGCACCATGGTCACCCAGGACCTTCGCGGAAAAAGCCAGAAGTGCGCCTTCCATCGGGTCGCCATTGACGTGCCAGACACCATCCTGTTCGGCGATCCCGGCATCGTTGCACAGGGCCGCCGCCCGCGCCAGTTCATGCAGCGCCTTCATGCCGGCCGGATCGGCATTGCTGTCCAGCGGGGTGACACTCCCTTCCGGCGCGTAGCCGTTTCCCTCGACTTGATAGCTGCTGGTGCGGGTGACTGCCGAGCGGACCATCATCTCGTTGCGGGTGAGGGTGCCGGTCTTGTCGGTGCAGATGACCGATACAGAGCCAAGGGTCTCGATCGCCGGCAGGCGCCTGACAATCGCATTGCGCCTTGCCATGGCCTGAACGCCGATCGCCAGGGTGATGGTGAGAACGGCCGGCAATCCCTCTGGGATCGCTGCGACGGAGAGGCCGACGACAGCCATCAGCATGTCGGCAAAGGGCTGGTGGGAAACGAAATAGCCAAAGACGAGAAGCAGGGCTGCCACGGTGAGGATGAGCAGGGTCAGCCATTTTGCGAAAATATTGATCTGAAGGACGAGCGGTGTCGTCAATGTCTCGACGCCGGAAAGCATGCCGCTGATGCGGCCGATCTCGCTTTCCCTGCCTGTCGCGACAGTCACGCCCCGCGCCTGACCGGCGGTGACAAGGGTGCCGCCATAGGCCATGCCCACACGATCGCCGAGGGCGGTATCGACATCGACGGAACCGGTATTCTTCTCAACCGGAACGGATTCTCCTGTCAGCATCGATTCCTGAATGTAGGTGCCATTGGTCTCGAAAAGCCGCAGATCCGCCGGGACCTTGTCGCCGGCTTCAAGAACGACAATGTCGCCGGGCACCAGGTTCTGGCTGTCAATGGAAACCCTCTTGCCGTCCCGAAAAACGCCGGCTTTCACCCTGAGCATGGCCTGGATCGATTCCATGGCCCGTTCGGCGCGGCCTTCCTGGATAAAGCCGATGGTCGCGTTCGCAATCACCACCGCCAGTATGACGCCCGTGTCGACGAAGTGACCAAGAGCGGCGGTCACAAGCGCGGCGGCGATCAGGACATAGATGAGGATGTTATGGAAATGCCTCAGGAAGCGTATTATCGGGCCGGGCCCCGTCGCCTTGGGCAGCAGGTTCGGGCCATATTGCGCGAGCCGGCGCTCTGCCTCGATCGCGGTCAGTCCCGCGCTCGAGGTTTCAAGGGACTCCAGGACCGTGTTTGCCGGCACGGCATAGGCTGGCGGTGTTGCGGGCGTGGCGGTGAAAGGCCTCGTCTCAGGCGTGTTTTCGGGCATCGGTTACTCTGTTTCAACAAGGTCGGGAAAAGTCAGTCTGCGGAGCCCGGGGAACCGGCTGGGTTCCCGGTTTCTCCCCGCTGTATGACGTCTGTATCCTATTTCTCGTGCCGGCCAAGGTTACGGACATGGTCGAGATGCTTGCGCGCCTGGTCCGGTGTCAGTTCACCGGCGCCACCGATCAGGGTGTCGTGGACAGGCTTGATCCCGGCCATGCCGAGGATGCCGGACTCCATGCTTTTGACCCCGTGGGCACCGAAAAACAGCCGGTAGGCCGGCGCCGGCATCCCCATGGTCACGATCACCCGCGCCGATTTTCCCTTCAGCATCTGGCGCGGCCAGCCGCCTTTCTCGTTCTGGGCGATCGCGAACTCGTTGCGGCAGAGTTGCTCGAAAAAGGCCTTGAGCAGGGCCGGCATGGTGCCGAGCCACAGGGGGTAGACAATGACGAGGTGATCGGCGGCGCTGACGGCTTCCTGTGCCTCACGGATGGAGGCGGGCGGTGGGGTCGGAAAATCATCCGGGTCGCTCAGGAGCGGGAAATCCAGGGCCGCGATGGCGAGGCGGTTGACTGTCGCCCCGGCCTCGCGGGCGCCAGCCTCATAGGCATCGGCGAGGGCGTGACAGAAATGGCCGGAATTGCCGTGCGGATGCCCCTGTATCAGACAGATCGTCATTATACTTCTCCCGAAGAGTGAAATTCGAACCCCAAGGATGCATGATAGCAGGGCGCTATCCCCTTCCCCTTGATACAGGTCAATTAAAGCAGGATCAGCCAGCGTTGCGCTGGCGGACCAGTAACCTGTCCCGGATCATGTTACCGGGAAACAGAATGACGGTGTCGTCATCACGGTTGTCCAGTCCGGTTTCTCCTAAGGCAGACGGCCGGGCCGGTAATTGACCTGGCTCAATGTTCCGGTGCGGTGACAGGCCTAGTATCGGGTATCGATGTTTGCATGGAGAGATCACAATGCTCGTCAAGGACGCCATGACTGCCGGGATCCGGATCGCCGAACCGGACGAATTGCTGCCCCACGCAGCCAAGAAGATGAGAACCCAGAATATCGGCGCCCTCCCGGTCGTCGAAGGAGGACGGCTTGTCGGTATGATCACTGACAGGGATATCGCGGTGCGGGCCGTTGGCAGCCACAAGGATATTCCCGTGACCAAAGTCAAGGAAATCATGTCGGAAGAATGCATCTGGTGTGCCGAAAACGCGCAGCTGGAAGATGCGATCCGGATCATGGAGCAGAATCAGGTCCGCCGCCTGCCTGTCATGAATGACGACCACAGGATCGTTGGCATGCTGAGCATCGAGGATATTGCCCTGTTTGCGCCGGTCTCCCTTGTCGGCGAGGTGATGAAAGCGGTCGCCATCCGCAATCGTGACCTGCTCGACAGCGAACCGGTCACGACGAGAAGCATCAGACAATAACGGAGCGTGCGATGGGTGACGGTCAGAGTCCGTGCGAGGAACCGGCACCGGCGGGCGCTTCCGCGCCAGAGGACCTCCACGATACGGTGGCAAAGCTCATGCAGGGCTTCTGGCCGGGCTTTTCCTATATGGCCGAAAAAACCGGCGCGCTTGACCTGTCCCTCATGCCCGATTCATACAGTGCGACGGCGCTCGCCGAGGTGATGGACCGCGCCAGCCGTGCCGCCCTGGGGCGTATGACTCTCGGCCTGTCGCCCGGCGCCCTGCTCGGTGCATGGACGGACTGGGCCTCCCATCTTGCCCTGTCGCCCGGCAAGCAGATGCAGCTCGTGCACAAGGCACAGAAAAAGTCGGCGCGGCTCTTCAGCTATGCGGCGGATTGTGCGTGGAGGGGAAATGCCGGGCCCTGCGCGATCCAGCCGCTGCCGCAGGACCATCGTTTCGAGGGGGCGGACTGGCAGGCGTGGCCGTTCAACCTGATGTCCCAGTCCTTCCTGTTCACGCAGCAATGGTGGCACAATGCGACGACCGACGTGCGCGGCGTCACGGCGCAACATGAGCGCGTGATGGCGTTCACCGTCCGCCAGATGCTGGATGTCTGGTCCCCGTCCAATTTCATCGCGACCAATCCTGAAGTCCTGCGCGAGACCGTGATGACGGGCGGCGCCAGTCTTGTCCGGGGATGGCAGAATTTCGTGGAAGACGCCGAGAGAATGGCCGGCGGCGGCAAACCGGCGGGAGCGGAAGCGTTTAGGCCCGGCGAAGCGGTGGCGGTGACACCTGGCACGGTCGTCTGGCGCAATCACCTGATCGAATTGATCCAGTATGCACCGTCTACGGACAAGGTCCATGCCGATCCGGTGCTGATCGTGCCTGCCTGGATCATGAAATATTACATTCTCGACCTGTCGCCCGAGAACTCCCTGGTCCGCTACCTTGTCGGCGAGGGCCATACCGTGTTCATGATTTCCTGGCGCAATCCCGGTCCCGAGGACCGTGACCTGGGGATGGAAGAGTATCGTACTCTCGGGGTGATGGCGGCACTCGCTGCGATCGGGCGTATCGTGCCCGAGCGCAAGGTCCATGCCGTTGGCTATTGCCTCGGCGGCACGCTGCTGGGGATCGCCGCCGCTGCAATGGCCCGGGCGGGGGACGACAGGCTCGCCTCGCTGACTTTCCTCGCCTCGCAGTTCGACTTCAGCGAGGCGGGCGAACTGACCCTGTTCATCAACGAAAGCCAGGTCGCCTTTCTCGAAGACGTGATGTGGGAGCAGGGGTTCCTCGACGCGCGGCAGATGGCCGGCGCCTTCCAGCTGCTGAGGTCCGGCGATCTGATCTGGTCGCGCATGGAACGCGACTATCTGCTCGGTCAGCGCAGAGAGATGACGGATATCATGGCCTGGAACGCCGATGCGACGCGCATGCCCTACAGGATGCACTCGGAATATCTGCGCCGGCTCTTCCTCGACAACGATCTTGCCGAGGGACGATACAGGGTGAACGGCAAACCGGTGTCGATCTCGGACATCAGAGTGCCGGTATTTTCTGTCGCGACGACACGCGACCATGTCGCGCCGTGGCAGTCGGTGTTCAAGATCCATACCCTTGCCGATACCGACGTGACTTTTCTGCTGACGACCGGCGGGCACAATGCCGGCATCGTCAGCGAGCCGGGTCACCGGCGGCGATCTTTCCGCATGCACCGCACGGCCCCGACTGATCGTGCCGCCGATCCGGATCTCTGGCTGGCGGTGGCGCAGGAACGGGAAGGCTCCTGGTGGCCGGCCTGGCAGGCCTGGCTGGCCGAACGCGCCGGTTCTCTTGTCGAGCCACCCGTGATAGGACTGGCGGGGGCGGAGAATGACGGGATTTCCGGCCCGCCGATCGCCGCGCCCGGGACCTACGTTTTCATGGAGTAGCAGATGGACCTGAGCGGAAAGAAGGGGCTGATCGTCGGACTCGCCGACGAGCACAGCCTCGCCTTCGGCTGCGCCGATGCCTGCATCAGCAGGGGCGCGGAGGTGCTGCTGACCTGTCGCGCCGAAAAATCGCTGCCCGCCCTCCAGCCGCTTGCGGACACTATCGGGGCAGTCGGCATTGAGGCGATGGATGTCACCCGCGAGACGGATATGGACCGGGTCTTCGCCGCGATCGGCCATCGCTGGGGCCGGCTCGACTTCCTGATCCACTCCATCGCCTGGTGCAACAGGCAGGACCTGCATGGCCGGGTTGTCGATTGCTCGGCCGCAGGCTTTGCCGAGGCGATGGACGTCTCCTGCCATTCCTTCCTCCGGCTCGCGCGGCGGGCCGTGCCGCTGATGCATGCGGGCGGGTCGCTCCTGACCATGAGCTTTGCCGGCAGCCGGCAGGTTGTGCCGACTTATGGCCTGATGGGACCGGTAAAGGCGGCGCTGGAATGCGCCGTACGCTATCTGGCGGCCGACCTCGGCCCGGACGGTATCCGGGTCAACGCGCTCTCGCCCGGACCGGTCGCGACACGGGCCGCCGGCGGTCTGGCAGAGTTTGACCTGTTGCTGGGATCGACGAAGAACGCGCCGGTCCAACCGCCTGCCGGCCTTGCCGAGACCGGCGCCTGGGCCGCCTTCCTGGCGAGCGACGCAGGCCGGGGCGTGACCGGCGCCGTGATCGACATCGATCAGGGTCTGTCGATGATGAGCGGGATGAACGATGGCTGAGATCGGGAACCTGACCTATGACGAGATAACGGTCGGGCAGGAGGCTTCGGAGCAGCGTGTGCTGACGGAAATGGACATAGCCCTGTTCGCGGCGATGTCAGGCGATGTCAATCCCGCCCATCTCGACCCGTCCTATGCTCGCGAAACACCGTTTCACGAGGTGATCGCCCACGGCATGTGGGGCGGCTCGCTGATATCGGCGCTGCTCGGCACGAAACTGCCGGGGCCGGGGACGATCTATGTCTCCCAGAACCTGTCGTTCCTCGCTCCGGTAAAAATCGGCGATGCGGTGACTGTTACGGTGCGCGTGACGCAGAAGGCTGCTCACGGGCGGGTGCATCTCGACTGCCTGTGCCGCAATCAGGATGGCGATACCGTTATCGAGGGGCAGGCGGTGGTGATCGCCCCTCGCGAAAAGATCAGGACACGATTGCCGGAACGCCCGCGCGCCATGATCGTCGAGCGGGGCGAGCGGCTGCTGGCGCTCATCGAGGAGGCGCGCTCCCAGCCGCCGCTGCGTGTAGCAGTCGTTCATCCGGTCGATGCCGTATCGCTGGAGGGCATGGCCGGCGCTGTCGAAGAGGGGCTGATCGACCCGGTCCTGGTCGGTCCTCGCCACAAGATTGAATCGGCCGCCAGGCTGGCGGGCATCGACATCTCCTCATTCGAGATCGTCGACACGCCGCATAGCCATGGCGCCGCCGAACGGGCCGTCGCCCTTGCCAGGGAAGACCGGGTGGATGCCCTGATGAAGGGGGCGTTGCATACGGATGAAATCCTCAGTGCCGTCGTCTGTCGCGAGACGGGTCTGAGGACGGAACGGCGTATCAGCCATGTCTTCGTGATGGACACGCCGGCCTATGAGAAACTGTTGTTCATCACCGATGCGGCGATCAACATAACGCCCGGACTGGAGGACAAGAAGGACATCCTGCAGAACGCCATCGATCTCTGTCATGCTCTCAAAATCATGGAGCCGAAGGCAGCGATCCTGGCGGCGGTCGAGACGGTCAGTTCGCACCTTTCCTCGACGCTCGATGCCGCCGCCCTGTGCAAGATGTCGGATCGGGGTCAGATAACCGGTGCGATCGTCGATGGTCCCCTTGCTTTCGACAACGCGATTTCCGCTGAAGCGGCGCGACTGAAGAACATCGATTCTCCCGTCGCGGGCTGCGCCGATATCCTGCTCGTGCCAAATCTGGAGGCCGGCAACATGCTGGCCAAGCAGCTCGATTATCTCGCCGGAGCCGTCGCGGCCGGTATCGTACTGGGCGCCGGGGTACCGATCATCCTGACCAGCCGGGCCGAGGGACGTCTGCCGCGCGTGGCCGCCAGTGCCGTTGCGAACCTTTTCCATCATCATCGCCGCGCGGCAAAGCCATGACTGAGGCAATCCTTACCCTGAACACCGGCTCGTCAAGCATCAAGGCAGCCCTTTATCCCCTTGAGACTGGCGCAATGGCCGGCACGCCGTCCGTCCGCGCAACCGTGTCGGGACTCGACAGCGAACCGGTGCTTCGGGTCATGCGGGCCGGGTCAACTTTGGCGGAGGAACGATTCGAGGCGCTTCGCGGTCCCGGGCAGGCGGTGGAAATCCTCCTCGACAGGCTGATGCCGTTAACCGAGGAATATGCCCTTGCCGCCTGCGGTCACAGGATCGTGCATGGCGGACGAAGCTTTTCAGGCCCGGTCGTTCTCGATGACGCCAGTATCGCGACGCTGACCAGCCTGTCGTCGCTTGCCCCCGGTCATCAGCCGGAAAACCTCGGCGGCGTCAAAGCCGCGCGGCTACGCTGGCCGTCTGTGCCACAAACCGCCAGTTTCGATACGGCCTTTCATGCCACCTGTCCGGCAATTGCCAGATATTACGGTCTGCCGCGAGAGATGCTGGAAGACGGTATCATCCGGTACGGTTTTCATGGCCTGTCCTATGACTATATTGCCGGCACGCTGCCGGCCTTTCTCGAGGAGTGGGACCGCCACCGCGTCATCGTTGCCCATCTCGGTTCCGGCGCCAGCATGTGTGCCCTGAAGAATGGCGCAAGCATCGCCACGACCATGGGCTTTACGGCTCTCGACGGATTGCCGATGGGCACACGCTGCGGCGACATCGACCCGGGCGTGTTGCTTTATCTTCTGGAAGAAAAAGGCCTGACGCCCGCACAGATTTCCGACTGTCTCTATCGCCGGTCTGGCCTGCTCGGCCTGTCGGGGATCAGCAGCGACATGCGGGAGCTGGAAGCAAGCGACGCGCCTCAGGGGCGCGAGGCGATCGACTATTTCGTCTATCGCTGCGGCCGGGAAATCGGATCGCTGACCGCGGCGCTGGGCGGGCTCGATGCGCTGGTATTCACCGGCGGCATCGGGCAGAACTCGGCTCTCGTCCGGGGGCGCATCGTGACAGAGGCAGGGTGGCTCGGGTTCGTCCTCGACGACCGCGCGAACAATGCCGGCAACGGACGGATCACCGCCGCCGGCAATGGGCCATCCGCGTGGGTCGTGCCAACGGATGAGGAACTGGTCATCGCCCGGCAGGCTTGGCAGCTGGTCTCGGAACAGGACAGCAAGAGCTGAGCTGTCCTTGACTACTCTGCGGCCGCGACCCGATCCGTGCCGTGTTCGTCAATATAATGCAGGACTTCCTCGGTCCTTTCCTCGACAGGCGCAAGGGAAGCGCCGGCGGCCTCGGCAATAATGTCGAGCATTTTGGCCCCTTCATCCGCATAGTCGCGGATCGCCGTGTTCAGAAACTGAGCGTGGCAATGATAGGCCTGCTCGCTGTCCCGGGCCGACATGATGTCCTGTGCAGCCTTGATATCCTTGCGAACTCTGCCGTTGACGAAATCGACGATCTCCTTGTTGAACCGGGCGGCGCCGCTCAGATAGGCGGTGGTCGCCCTCGTTGCGACTTCCAGGTTTCGATTGCCGATTTTCAGGAATTCGGCCGGATCGAATACCGGGAACGGCTCTATTTCCTTCAGCGAAGCAGTTTCTGGTATCGAAGCAGTCGTCGGGTTGGCGGACTCTTTCCTGGCCATCGAAAGTCTCCTTTTGTCTCATGGCTGATACCGCAGCCTAGGCCGCACCGGTTCCGCACAAAATGATCTCGATCAACTCGCAAAAAGTTCAGGGATTGATGTCCGTCAATGCCTGCCCGTGAACCTGAGGCACACTCCTCTCCAAGCGAGAAGCAAGGAGTGCTGCCATGACCATCAAAACCATACTGATCCCGTTTTCTGACGAAGAATCATCCGTCCGCCTGTTTCAGGCAGCGGCCTGCCTGGCGGCGTTTTATCACGCCCATATGCGGTTCGTGCATCTTTTGCAGAGACCTCTGCCGGCGGCGGCCTACACCTATCCCGTGGCCTTGAACTATACGCATGATTTCTACACGGAAATGGAAGCGATGGCGCAAAAACAGGCCAAGGACATGGAAGACAGGTTCCATGAGCTGTGCGCGCAGTCCGACATCCAGATCGTCACGTCCGCCCAACACAGCGACGCGAAGGGGGCGACGGCGTCCTGGGAGGTTTTCGACAGGGCGATGCCCTATGGTTATACGGCCATTGCGCGGCTCGCCGATCTGATCGTGCTCGCGAAGCCGGAGCCTGCCGCCCCGGCCTGGCAGCAGGGTCTGGTGGAGGAGATGCTGTTCCAGACCGCCCGGCCGGTGCTGATGCTTGGTGAGACGGAAACCCTGGCGAAAATGCCGCAACGGGTCGTTCTCGCATGGAATGGCGGACGCGAAGCCGCGCGCGCCCTCTCAGCCGCGCTGCCGGTTCTCAAACATGCCCGGCATGTCGACGTCACGACGATCGGCAAGATCAATAGCAATGCCGAACCGCCGGAATCGGTCGTGGCCTATCTCGCCCTTCACGGCATCTCCGCCCAAATCTCCCATCTTCTGCTCAAGCGCAAGGACGATCCGGAGATGGCGTTCGTCGAGCATGCAGCACGGCAGAAGAAAGCCGATCTGGTGGTGATGGGCGCCTATTCCCACAATCGCTGGCGGGAGGTTGTCCTCGGCGGGTTCACACGCCAGATGATCAGAGAGTCCAGCGTGCCGGTATTGATGGCTCACTGAGCGTCGGACGCAGCAGGGAGATTTTCGCCATGGCCGCAGAAAGCCAGAAAGATATTGTTGCCTTCCTGGCAAGTGAGGATAACCATGGCGGCGCTGCGGTCCGTCAGATCGACACGCACCTCTCCCATATCTTCATCGCCGGCGATCTGGTCTACAAGATCAAGCGCAGCGTACGATACGATTTCGCCGATCTGTCCAGCCTGGAACGGCGCCGCCGGTCCTGCGAAAACGAGATTGCCGTGAACCGGCCGATGGCGGGCGCGATGTATCACGGCGTCGTGCCGCTCTATCGCGGACCGGACGGCATTGCCTGGGACGGGCAGGGTGAGGTCGCGGAATGGGCGGTGAAAATGGCGCGCTTCGACGAAGGCGGACAGTTCGACGAGCTGATCGCCCATGACCGGCTGAACGACGCCATGATGCGCCGGCTCGGCGACAGGCTTGCGGCCTTTCACCTCGATGCAGAGAGGATCAGCGACGACGGCGCGGCCGGGGATGTCGAGCCGGTGATCGAGGAAATCGCCACCGGCCTGCAGGCATATGCGCTCGGCACGGAGCGGTCGCACGATATTGCCCGCTGGCGTGATCTTGCCGCTGCAGCATACCGGACCTGTCGCAGCCTGCTGGAGGCGCGCCGCCGCGCCGGCCTTGTGCGGCACTGCCATGGCGATCTTCACCTCGCCAATATCTGCCTTTTTCAGGGCGAGGTGACGCCGTTCGATGCGGTGGAGTTCAATGATGAGCTTGCCAGGATCGACGTGCTCTACGATCTCGCCTTCGTGCTGATGGATCTCATCTGCTATCGCCGCCGCGATCTCGCGAACATCCTGATGAATCGCTATCTCGGGAAGACGCGGGACTATGCCGGGCTCGCGCTCCTGCCTCTTTTCCTGTCGTTGCGCGCCGGGGTGCGGGCCATGGTGCTGAGCCTGCCCTCGCAGCCGGAAAAGGCAGCGGGCCGGGCGGGACTTTATCTCGACCTGGCGCTGGAGTTGATCGAGCGGCGCGATCCGGTGGCCCTCTTTGCTTTCGGAGGATATTCGGGTTCCGGCAAGTCTACTGCCGCGAGGGCGTTTGCACTGCAAACGGATCATCCGGCGGGGATGGTCATCCTGCATAGCGATGAGATCCGCAAACGGATGCTTGGCGAGGACCCGGAAAAACGCCTCGCCGAGGACGGCTATTCGAGGACGATCACGGCCCGGGTCTATGACCGTCTGTATGAGGATGGTGCCCAAGCCTTGCAGGCCGGGTGGCCGGTGATTCTCGACGCGACCTTTCTCGACGATGCAGAGCGGGAAAGAGTAGAGGCCCTTAGCCAGCGCGAGGCCGTGCCCCTTCAGGGCGTGTGGTTGACGGCACCGCGAAGCGTGCTGTTCGGCCGGATCGCGGCCCGACCGCAGGGCGCCTCGGATGCCACGGCGCAAGTGCTCTCCCGCCAGCTGGAACATGGCAGAGACCCGGATGACTGGGCGATCGTCAATACAGAATGCGGTTTGGCCGCGACCCTGGACTGTATCCGCAGCCTTGTCGGCGTGGACTCTCACGCCAGGCAATAATGTTCAGCAAGGAACTGCGGCGTTTTTTAGTGCAGCGTTCGGGTCGGATACGGGAAATGAGAACAAATGAGGCCCCTGCTTGTGGCAGGGGCCTTTTCTGCGTTCCGGCTCTCGGGGGGGGGGGGGGCGGAACTTCGGGGCAGCGGGGTGTCAGATACTGGCGTCGCCATGGGCGAGCAGGCCGAGCGCGTCCATGTCCGGGATGGAGAACAGGCGGGCAGTGGACCCAGTGATGATACCGCGCCTCTTCATATCCGTGAGTATCCGGCAGACGGTCTCGATGGTCAGGCCGAGGTGATCGCCGATATCCTGCCGGCTCATTGGAAAGCGGACATCCTGCTCGCTGTTCTGTTCTTCGGCCAGCCGCATCAGGAACAGTGCCATGCGCGCCGTTGCGCTCATCCGGCCCAGCATGGTCAGACGCTCGCGCGAACGGTGCAGCCGTGTCATGAGCGTGTTCATGAATTTCTGCGACAGATCGGGAGATGCCGTCACGGCGTGCAGCCAGGCGTCACGCTGGAAACAGCGCAAGGTACAATCGGTGATCGCTTCGGCCGTATGCAGATGGCTTTCGCTCTGGGAAATACCGAACATCTCGCCGATCCCGTAGAAGTCCAGAACCTGGCGCTTGCCGTCCTCAAGGATGGAGTATTCCTTTGCGAAGCCAGTAACCACCCGGTAGCAGCAGGTGGCGGCGTCGCCTTCAAAATAGATCGTCTCACCCGCCTTGACCCGACGGATCACCGAAGCGGTCTCGATTGTCGGGGCAGGCTGCAACGGGACAGGGTTACGCATGGGCAGTCGGGCTTGAAGCGCGGCCATTTCGTCTCTCCTGACCGGGGGAAGCTGGCGTCCCGGCTCTCTTGCCTATTACATCCCATTGGAGCCATGCCCGGGAATCGGGACGAATACGTAAGCGGGAAACAAATCCGGGATTGCGTCGCCGCACCGGTGCGGGAAACGCGGCAGGACTACGGGTAACTACGTAGTCGGCCTGGCGCCGTCATCGCGACAGGTCGAGATCGACCGCCATACGGACCAGTTCTGCAAAGCTGCGGGCCTGCATTTTCTGCATGATCTTCTGGCGATGGACCTCGACGGTCCGCGGACTGAGGCCGAGATTGCGGGCAATGAGCTTGCTCGTGTTGCCCTCGATCATTTCGCCCAGCACCTCGCGCTCGCGCGGGGTCAGCCTGCCGTAATTTGCGGCGCATACCGGGCTGACCGTGACCGGCGCGGGGGAGGCAGCCGGCACGATTGCAAAGGCGCGATCGAGCGCGGTGGTGACTTCTCTTGCCGAAAAGGGCTTTTCGAGGAAATCCACAGCGCCGCCACGCATGGCGCGCACTGCCATCGGCACGTCGCCATGGGCCGTCATCACGATAACCCTGGCGCCGGGCCGTTCGGCCACCAGCCTTGCCTGCAATTCCAGGCCCTGTATGCCGGGCATGCACACATCGGCGAGTACGATCGCTTGCTGAAAGTCCAGTTCGTCCATGCACGCGAGCAGAGCATCGCCGGAATCGAACACCGTGACCGCGTATTCTGCCGCGACCAGCAGGGCGGCAACGCCGCGCTGGACCGCCGGATCATCATCGACGAGATAGATTGGTTTACTGACTGGATAGTCCATTCCGGGTTCCTGCAGGAAGGCTGACCGTGAAGATGCAGCCGCGCGTATTCTTGTTTATTGCAGAAAGTTTGCCTTGATGTGCGTCAACAATGGACTTGGATATCGACAGGCCGATCCCCATGCCGGTTTCCTTGGTTGTCAGAAAGGGCTCGAACAGTTTCGGCAGGATAGCGCCATCTATCCCGGGACCGGTGTCTTCTACCGTGATTTCGATCATACCGTCCCGATAGCCGGTGGCGATTGTCAGGTGCCTTTCGGCCGAAGCGGTCATGGCGTCGATGGCGTTGCGGATGAGGTTGGTGACGACCTGCTGGATCTGGATCCGGTCGATCATCGAAATCGGCAGGTCTGGCTGCAGGTTTTTGGTCACCGATATGCCTTCCGCTTCGGCACCGATCAGGGCGATGGTACTCGCCTCCGTCACGACCTGGTTGATATCGTACAGGCTTGGCGCTGTCTTCCGCTTGCGGACGAAATCCCGCATCTGGCGGATGATATCGCTCGCGCGGCGGATCTCGCTGACACTGTCTTCGAGGAGGTCGATCGCCCTGGCCGAGCGCTCGTCGGTGTTTTTCTCCAGCGTCAACTGGGCTGCACCCATCAGGCTGGACGCGGCGGTCAACGGTTGGTTGAGTTCGTGGGCGATGGTCGTCGCCATCTCGCCCATGGCCCCTAGCCGGCCGGTGTGGTGTAGCTGGGCCTGGGTTTCCGACAGCTGGCGCTCTGCAGCACGCTGGTCGGTGACGTCCTCGATAAAACCGACGAAGATGTTTTCGCCATTCTGAAATTCGCTGACATGGAGGACAGCCGGGAATATCTCTCCGTTCAGCCGCATGGCGTTCAAAGAACGGGCCTGTCCGATGATCCTGGCCTCGCCCGTCTCCAGATAGCGTCCGAGGTAACCGTCATGACGCGAGCGGTCAGGCTCCGGCATCAGGATATTGATGTTCCGGCCGATGACGTCCTCGGCTTTTCCGCCGAAAGTGACCTCTGCCTGACGGCTGAAGCTGAGGATGATGCCTTCCTGGTTGATGGTGATGACGGCAACAGGCGAGGCATCGATGATCGACTGCAGGAAGGAGCGGCTTTTGGTCAGCTTCTCCTCGGTCACGCGCTGATCGGTGATATCGGTGGCGATGACCAGGACGTAGCCGGTTTCACCGGCGTCGGTCCGGTGGGCTGTGTGGCGGCACCGCATCAACCGCTTCCGGCCGTCCCTTGCGATCCAGAAATGCGTATTATTGACTGGTCCGTTTCCCGCGCGGCAGCCCAGGAACTGGCGCCTGACGGTCTCGATTTCATCGTCGGCAATCAGGAACTCCCAGATCGGGCGCCCGGTCACCTCGTCCAAGGTGTAGCCGGTAAGGGCTTCGCCAGCGCGGTTGAGCCGGAGCAGGGCGCCGTTGCCATCGAGGATCAGGACCGGTGTTTCCAGTGCCTCGAGAAGGTCGTCGGCAAGGCTTGCGCGTTTAATTTCGGGAATGTCCGGATCAGGCACGATGTCCTCCGGGTAACCGGACCGTTACCTGTCAATCAGTTCGACATGTTTGTCCTGCCAGTATCAATAGTGGCCAGTGCGTGCCCGGTCAAGAACCGCCATACTTGCGGTAGAGGCTTCCGACGATGGCTGTCGCTGGTTGGTTTTTTATTGAATAATGGGGCTTGTCGTGCTGGCGCTCGCCGCCTCCGTGCCGGCGCTCGAAGATCGGGAAGTTCTACTCACGCTTGCCGGTGCAACGATCCTCGCCGCATCCCATTTCTGGCGCTGGAGTCGTCACGACAGCGCGTGCGCTCTCGAGAAGTAGGAAATTTCATCGCCATACCGACCTGGAGAAACGTGAGATAGAGACGGTTCTTGTGGAAACCGAGGGGCCAAGGCCCCTCCGTCCTTATCTTCTCGCGCACCGGCACCTGAAATGGTTCAGTAGAGGGCGGGCTTGCGGCTGACCGAGCCGAGGCGATTGAGAAGCAGGACCGGGATGATCCCGATCAGAATGATGGTGAGCGCCGATGTCGAAGCCTCCATCAGTCTTTCGTCGCTCGCCAGCCTGTAGACCCGGGTTGCGAGGGTTTCGAAGTTGAATGGCCGCAGGATAAGGGTGGCGGGCAACTCCCGCATACTGTCGACGAAAACCAACAACAGGCCGGCACCCAGGCTGCGGATCATCAGCGGTGCATGGATCCGGCGCGTGAGGGACAGGGGGGAGGCGCCAAGGCTTCTCGCCGCGTCGTCGATGGCGTGCGGAATGGCAGACAGGCCGGCGTTCACGCTGTTGTAGGATACTGTCAGGAAGCGGACGAGATAGGCATAGACGAGCAGGACAAGCGTGCCGGAAAGAACGAGGCCGCTGCGATAGCCAAGATGCTCACTTGCGAGCCCCGTGAGGAAGCGGTCGAGGCCGGCAGTCGAGCCGAGGATGCCGATGGCAATCAGGATACCGGGCAAGGCATAGCCCATGGTTGCAAGCCTGATTGTCGAGCGCGACAGCCAGCCGGTGCTACGCCTCTGGACATATGCCAGGATGACGGCAAGCAAGACGGCGCAGACCGATGCGAGGGACGAGACCGTGACGCTGTTGACGGCATAACCGACGAAGTCGGAAAGGCGGTTGTCGCCGCTCTGGATCGTGAAGGCCAGCAGGGCAGTGGTAGGGATGATGAAACCAAGCAGCACCGGGACAAGGCAGCCAAGGCAGGCAAGTATCTTATGGCTGCGCGACAGGAGCAGCCGGGACGGCCTGCTGCTTTCGCCCATGGATGCCTGACCGCGCCTCGTGGCGCTTTCGATCGTCACCAGGACGAAGACGAAGAGCAGCATGACGCCGGCTATCTTCAGGGCTGCCAGCTTTTCGCCCATGCCGATCCAGGTCCGGTATATCCCGGTGCTGAGTGTCGGGATGGCGAAATAGTCGACGACACCGAAATCGGCGAGGGTTTCCATCATGACGAGAGCGACGCCGGCAGCGATGGCCGGACGCGATGCAGGCAGGGCGACCCGCCGGAAGGCGCTCGCCGGCGAGGCGCCAAGCATGCGCGCCGCCTCGAACGTATGCCCGGCCCGGGTTTCGAAGCTCGCCCGCGCCAGCATATAGACATAGGGATACAGAACAAGGCTGAGGAAGAGGACCGCTGCGGGAAGGGTGCGGACCGAGGGAATGTCTACCCCGGAAAGGCCGGGCAGGGAATGGATGAAGGCCTGAACAGGTCCGTATGGCGCAAGCAGGTCAACATAGGTATAGGCGATCACATAGGCTGGGGCCGCCAGCGGCAGGATCAGCATCCAGCTGAACAGGCGCCGCCCCGGGAACTCGGTTGCGGCGATGAGCCATGCAGAGGTGACCCCGATCACTATGGTTATCAACCCGACCGACACCATGAGTATCAGCGAATTGGCCGCATACTCCGTCAGAACAGTAGAGGCCAGATGGCCCCAAGTGCCCGAGGTATCGGGGGCGAACAGGGCAGCGAGAATGACGACTATGGGAATGGCGACACAGGCCGTTATCGCTGCGACCGGCAGTGCCTTGAGCCATTTCGAAAGGGATATGATTTCGTGTAAGCGTTTCACGAAAGGGACCTGGCTCCGGACGGCGAGTTGACTATGCTTTTCATTTGCATCCCTATCAGCTTTAGTCCGACATACAAATGTCAGTTTTCGTAACAAGAGTCCGAGAGTGCTGGAATTCAACGATATCAGTCATGCCTATGCCGACAGAACAGCCCTGCGGGATGTCACGCTGAGAGCCATGCCGGGAGAGGTAACCTGCCTGATCGGTCCATCGGGATGCGGCAAGACGACACTGCTGCGGCTGGCGGCGGGGCTGTTGCCGCTGCAGTCCGGCTCCGTGGTACTGGATGGCGAGCCATTAAGCGCGCCCGGTCGGCTCGTGCCGCCGGAGAAGCGGCCCGTGGGGCTGGTCTTCCAGGAAGGCGCGCTGTTTCCCCATCTCAACGTTGCCCAGAACATCGCCTTCGGCCTGACCGGACCGGCGGCGACGCGAAAGGCAATGGTGGCCGCACTTCTGGACATGATTGGCCTTGTCGGGTTTGAAAACCGCCTGCCGCATACGCTGTCCGGCGGGCAGCGTCAGCGTGTGGCGCTGGCCCGCGCAATGGCGCCGGAACCGAAAGTTCTGTTGTTCGATGAGCCCTATGCCAATCTCGACACGCAATTGCGCCGCGACTTGCGCGAGCAGGCGCGCCGGATGATCCGCCGGACCGGCATGATTGGCGTGATGGTCACGCATGATCCCGAGGAAGTGCTCGAGATGGCCGACAGGATTGCCATCCTCGAGGAAGGCGTCGTGCAGCAGACCGGCACGCCGGAAGATGTTTTCGATAATCCTTCCACGGCGAAGATCGCGGCCATGTTCGGAAGCGGACAGAGCCTGAAGGCAGATTTGTCCGGGGCGACCCTCACCCACGCATTCGGTGAATGGCCAATGTCATGCTTGCATGGAGACGCCCCCCGAATGGGGCCGGTCCGGTTGGTGATCCGGCCCGATGCCCTGACCGTGAAGCAGGACATGGCTGGTTATCCCGTTCTCGACACACGGCTGGGCGGTCAAAAACTGCTCGTGCATGTGGAGGCGCAGGACGGGCAGATTTTGCGTGTGATCGCGGACCGGTCCTCTGCCGTCAAGATCGGCGATCATGTCCGGCTTGAGCCGCTTGAGGGGAGTATTTTTGCCTATCCTGACGGCGAACCCCGATAGGTTCGGGGCAGGACTTGCGAATGACAATAATTCTCAATACATTGCCGCGAAAGTGTTGAAGGACTGACATCATGAAGACGACGTATCTAACCCTGCTTGCCGGCGCCGCATTTCTTGGCGCCTGTGGACAATCGACTGAACAGGCTGCGCCATCGCAGGACGGAGAAGCGCCTGCGGTTGAGGTGTCCGGCAATGTCAATGTCTATTCCTCGCGCCATTACGACACCGATCTTGCTCTGTATGAGGATTTCACCGAGCAGACCGGCATAAAGGTCAATCTGATCGAGGCAGGGGCCGACGCCCTGATCGAACGGATCGTGAGCGAGGGTGAATACAGCCCGGCCGATATCCTGATCACCGTCGATGCCGGTCGGCTCTGGAGGGCTGAAGAGGCGGGTATCCTCGACAGTGTGGACTCCGACATTCTCGCACAGCGCATCCCGGCCAATCTGCGCCACCCGGATGGGCTCTGGTTCGGCCTGTCGAAGCGGGCCCGCGTGATCGTCTATAACAAGGAGGACGGTCAGCCTGAGCAATTGGCCAGCTATGCCGATCTCGCCAATCCGGTGCACCAGGGCAAGATTTGCATGCGGTCGTCTTCCAATATCTACAACATCTCCCTGATGGCCTCGATCATCAGCCATTACGGCGCCGAAGAAGCGCAGGACTGGGCCAACGGGGTGGTGGCGAATTTCGCCCGCCCGCCCCAGGGCAATGACACCAGCAATATCGAAGCCATCGCCAATGGCGATTGCGCGATCTCGGTCATAAACACCTATTATCTCGCCCGCTACGCCGCTTCTGATGATGCGACGCTGAACGGGATCGCCGACCAGATCGGGGTGATCTTCCCTGATCAGGGCGGTTATGGCACCCATGTCAATATCAGCGGCGCCGGTGTCGTCGAGGGCGCGCCGAATCGCGACAACGCGATCCGGTTCATAGAATATCTGACCACGGACGGCGCGCAGGAATACTTCGCCAATGGCAACAATGAATATCCCGTGGTCGACGGTGTCGCCGTGTCGTCTGCCGTCGTGCAGCTGGGGTCGTTCGAGGAGGACGATATCAACGCGGTCGAGCTTGGCCGCAATCAGGCAGAAGCGATCCGTATCTTCGATCGGGCCGGTTGGCGCTGACCTGATCTCAGGTTTCGGCCCACAGCCGAACCAGATTGGCGATGGACTTGTCGAGGGTCAGAAGCTCCCGTGAGCCCTGAGGCAGGCTGGCCCGGAGGCTGGCCCGCAGGTTTTCCATGTCGAACAGGATTTCCCGGCAGGCGGCATCGCGGATCAGACTCTGTAACCAGCCGACGCAGGCAATGCGCGTACCTTTCGTCACCGGCGCGACCTGGTGGATCGTGCCTGACGGATAGAGGACGAGATCGCCGGCATCAGGCTTCACCGCCTGCGTATATCCGGGCATATCGATGACCAGTTCGCCGCCTTCGTAGCGGGCAGGTTCGGACAGGAAAAGCGTGAATGACAAATCGGTCCGTATACGGGCCGCACCTCTGCCCATCAGGGCATTGTCCGTATGATCGCCATAGCCGCCATGGTCAGCCGTCTCGCTGATCAGCAGGCGCGAGAATTTTGCCGGCCGCGCGGCGGCCTGCAGCACGGGATGGCCGCTGATCTTTCTCAGCAGCAATTCGTGCAGGGCCTGGCCGCGTGATCCACTGAGATCGGCCTGCCGGTTTTGCTTGACGTTCCTTGCAGTGCGGCCAGCCGTCTTTGCGCCGTCCGACCATTCGACGGTTTCAAGAGCATCGCGGGTTTCTGCCAGTTCGGTCTGGTTCAACAGGGATGAAATCGTAATTAGCATGGTGTCAGATTGATAATCAATTGCAAATGGGGTTGTCCATGACTATCCTGCCGGAAAATCGCAAGAAGAGAAGAGTGACATGAACCCGATACTAAAGAAATGGACCGGACTTGGCGTTACCGCTGCGCTGATGGGCACGACGGCTCTCGCCGGCTGCGGCAATGGCGGACAGGGCGGCGAGCAAGGCGAGGGTGAGGGCGCCGAGAGCCAGATCGAAGCTCCCGCCGGTGAAGCGGGCGGTGAAGCCGGCACCACGGAAACCTCTGCCTATGCCGGTGAAGGCGAAGGCGGCGAGATGGGTGAAGGAGAAGGCGGCGAAGGAGAGGGCGGCGAAGCCGGCATGGATATGGCGACGCTTCCCCTGGAGCATCGTCTCGCCTTCATGTCCGGCCACGTGCAGGCAGGTCTGGCGCTTTATCGCGCCGGGCAGCCGGAAGCGGCGGCACCGCATCTTCTGCACCCGGTCTCCGAAACGCACGAGGCGGAACGGGCCGGCCTTGATGCGTTGGGGTTTGAGCCGGCGATATTTGAACAGGTATCGGTGGCGCTCGAAGAGGGCCGACCTGCCAGTGAAATCGAACCGCAATTGCAGGCCGCCGAGGAAAACCTCGCCATGATGGCCGAAAAGGCCGGTGGCGATCCCGCCGGAATCATCCGCTATCTGATGAATGTCATTGTCGAGGAATACACGATCGCGATAACCGACGGTGCTGTATCTGACCCTGGCGAGTATCAGGATGCGTGGGGCTTCGCCATCGTGGCACGCGCCGCCGCCGCGAAATTACCTGAGGATATCTCGGCAAATGTTGTCGCTGAAATCAATGAATTGATCGCCCTGTGGCCGGAAGACGCGCCGATACCGCCGGAGGATCCGGCTCCAGCGGGTCAGGTTATGGCTAAGACCTCCGAGATCTTGCTGCTGTTGCCGGTGAGCTGAGATTAGTGCGCCACGGGTTCCGTCGTCTGTGGCGGCAAGAAGGACCATGCTCGCCATAGCGGGGAGGAATTCTACCGGGCGGGCTGGTTCGTTCGGCCGCGCCTGATAGAGCCTGACACTGATCTACCAGGCGCCCGGGGCAGGTTTGTGAGCGTACCGTCAAGGCGTTGGTATTCCTTGGCGAATTTATGCGTGCATAATCCGTCCGCTGGTCAAGCCGTCGCTTACCGAAAATCGCGGCTGGCGAAGAGCCGTTTCGACTGGTCGCGCGGGTGCATGGCCGGCGGCTTTTCGGGCGGCTTGGCATAACGCGGCGCGTTCTGGCGGTGGTCGGGGACGGGGCGCCTGGCCTCGTCCTGGGAGGACCAGGTCATGTCGATGCTGTTGCCGTCGCCCAGCTGGTCGAACAGGCAGGAATGATCCTCGATGCCGGTGGCGATGACATGCACCACCAGCCCTTCCTTCTGCACCTTGCCGGTGATCTTCAGGAGCCGGCCCTGCATCACCTCGCGGCGGAACCGCTCGAACACTTTCGGCCAGACGATGATATTGGACGTGCCGGTCTCGTCCTCCAGGGTGACGAAGATGACGCCGCTCGCCGTTGCCGGGCGCTGGCGGGTGATGACTGCGCCGAGCACGCTGACCGTCTGGTTCTGGGGGATGTCGCGCAGGCGGTCATGGGGCAGGGTCGTGCCCCGGACCTGGCGGCGGACGAGCTTGACCGGGTGGTCCTTCAGCGACAGGCGTACACTGATGAAATCCTCGAACACGTCCTCGGCATGGGACAGCGAGGGCAGATTGCTCGGCCGCATCTCGTCCTCGAACAGGGGATGGTCGAGCAGCGGCATCGGCCTTGCGGTATCGACGGCCTTGGCATGCCACAGCGCCTCGCGCCTATCGAGGCCGATGGAGGCGAAGGCATCGGCCATGGCGAGTTTTTCGAGGGCAGGCTTCAACAGCCCCGCCCGCCGCCAGACCGAAGAGACATCGCGGTAGCCATTGCCGCGCGCGGCGGCGAGCCATTGCGCGTCCTCCTGTTTGAAGCCCTTGATCTGGCGCAAGCCGAGCCGCACGGCGAGGCCGCCCCTGCCATCGGGCTCGAGCGCGCAATCCCAGGTGCTGGCATTGATATCGACGGGGCGGACCTCGACGCCATGACGGCGCGCATCGGCGACGAGCTGGGCCGGGGCATAAAAGCCCATGGGCTGGGAATTCAGGATCGCCGCGCAATAGACCTCCGGGTGATGATGGCGCAGCCAGCCTGAGGCATAGACGAGCAGCGCAAAGGAGGCGGCGTGGCTTTCCGGGAAGCCATAGCCGGAAAAGCCTTCAAGCTGCTTGAAGCAGCGCTCGGCGAAGTCCCGGTCATAGCCGCGCTTCAGGCAGCCGGCGATGAAGCGGTCATGAAAGTCCGAGACGCTGCCGACCTTGCGGAAGGCGCCGAGGGCCCGGCGCAGGGCGTCGGCCTCGCCAGGGTCGAAGCCCGCCGCGACCATGGCGATCTGCATCGCCTGTTCCTGGAACAGCGGCACGCCGAGGGTGCGCTTCAAGACCTCTTCCAGTTCCGGCGAGGGGTAGACGACTTTCTCCTCGCCGCGCCGGCGTTTCAGATAGGGGTGGACCATGTCGCCCTGGATCGGGCCGGGGCGGATGATCGCGACCTCGATGACGAGATCGTAGAAGCATTGCGGGCGCATGCGTGGCAGGAAATTCATCTGCGCCCGGCTTTCCACCTGAAACAGGCCGGTCGTGTCGCCCTGCGAGATCTGTTCGTAGACGCCCGCATCCTCCTGCGGGATCGTCGCCAGCGTGTAGCGCGTGCCCTTCCAGTCTTCGAGGAGGTCGAACGCCTTGCGGATGACCGACAGCATGCCGAGGCCGAGAACGTCGATCTTCAGCATGCCGAGCACGTCGATATCGTCCTTGTCCCATTCGATGACCGTGCGGTCCTCCATCGCGGCATTCTCGACTGGCACCAGCTCGTCGAGCCGCCCGCGGGTGATGACGAAGCCGCCGACATGCTGGGACAAATGGCGGGGAAAGCCGATAATCTCGGAGATCAGCCGCATGGTCATGGCGATGCGCGAATCCGCCGGGTTGAGCCCGGCAGATTTCAGGCGCTCGCCCGAGGGCGCGCCGTCCGACCAGCCCCAGATTTGCGAGGAGAGCGCGGCGACGGCATCCTGCGACAGGCCCATCGCCTTGCCGACCTCGCGGATCGCGGCCTTGGAGCGGAAATGGATGACCGTCGCGCAGATACCGGCGCGGTGGCGGCCATATTTTTCATAGATATGCTGAATCACCTCCTCGCGCCGTTCATGCTCGAAATCGACATCGATGTCCGGCGGCTCGCCCCGCGCCTCGCTGACAAAGCGCTCGAACACCATGGTGATGATCTCCGGGCTGATCGAGGTGACCCCGAGGGCATAGCAGATGACGGAATTGGCCGCCGAGCCGCGCCCCTGGCACAGGATATCCTGGTCGCGGGCGAATTTGACGATGTCATGGACGGTCAGGAAATAGCGGGCATAGTCGAGCCTGGCGATCAGGCCCATTTCGCGCTCGACCATGGCCTGCACGTTGAGCGGCACGCCGTCCGGATAGCGGTGCTGGAGCCCTTCTTCGGTCAGGTCGCGCAGGCGCGCCAGCGGCGGCTGGCCGTCGGTGATTTCGTCCGGGTACTCATATTTCAGTTCCGACAGGGAGAAAGTGCAGGCTTGCGCAATCACGCCGGTATTGGCGACGGCGTCGGGCCAGGCCTTGAACAGCTTGTGCATCTCGAATGGGCTTTTCAGGCGGCGCTCTGAATTGAGCAGCGCGCGGTGGCCGAGCTGGTCGACGGTGCAGCGCTCGCGGATGCAGGTGAGGACATCGGCGAGCGGCCTGCGCGCGGCGCGATGCATCTGCACATTGCCGGTGGCGACAAGCGGGATGGCGAGGTTTTCCGACAGCCTTGTCCGGGCCTCGAACCGCTCCGTGTCATAGCCGTCATAATGCGGCGAGAGGGCGAGATAGAGATGATCCGGGTAGCGCATATGCAGTTCTTTCAGGATATCTTCACCGGCCTCGAGCGCGATGAGGATCGAGCCTTCCGCCCATTCCAGAAGGTCGTCGGCGAAGAGCTGGCAGGCGCCTTTCCCGGTGCGGCGTTTGCCCGTCGTCAGCAGGCGGCAGAGACGGCCATAGGCGGCACGGTCACGCGGCAGGGCGATGAAGCGCTGGCCGTCTTCGAGCACGATGCGCGTGCCGACGAGAAGCTGGACAGGGGCGTCAAGGGCGGCGGCATGGGCGCGCACGATACCGGCAAATGTGTTGGTATCGGCGATGGCGATGGCCGGCAGGCCCAGCGCCGCGGCACGTTCGACCAGTTCCTCCGTATGCGATGCGCCGGTCAGGAAGGTGAAGTTGGAGATGACGTCGAGCTCGGCATAGGTCACGGAAACACCCCCGCCACCTCCCATGAAGGAGGCTTCCCGTCTGGCCGGGTCGACAGCCACAGCCTCATGCCCTGTTTCGTCTGGACCGACCAGTAATCGCGGATCGCGCCACTGTCCGCGCCCTTCCACCATTCATGGCCGATGCGTTCCGGGCCGCTCGCCCCGGCAAGGTCGAACGCATCCTGGCGCCATTTGAATGCCTGCGGCGGCCGGCCCGGCTCGATGATCTCGACAAGCTCATGGCCGACCAGCATCAGCGGGCGTTTCTGCGGCCGGCTCGCCCAGGACGGCGTCACCGGCGCCCCCGCCGCCTCGACGAAGCGGAAGGCGCGGTGGGGCAGATGGCTCGACACCGGCTCCCAGGACAGGACCCGGTCGAAGCCGAGGCGGTTGCCGAGGGTGGCGATCAGCTCATCGAGCTGGCTGCGCTCCTCCGCCGTTGCAAAGCGCTGTTGCACGGGGCGGAAGGGCTCGGTCGCAATCGCCTGCAGGCGCATCATATCGATGCCATAACCGGCATCGACCGTGCCGAGCTTCAGCCTGAACTGGCGAAAGATCTGCCCGGCATCCTGCGAGGGCCGTGCAAGGCCGATATCGAGATGACCTTCAGATTTGTCCGCCCGCTGAAAGCTCAGGCGCAGGGCGCGCACGCCATGACCCTGTTCGCTCAGCCGCTTGCAGACCTGCGCGATCAGGCGGCGTAGCGCTTCCTCCACATCGTCCTGCAGGCCGATCGGGTCGGGAAAGGAGATGCGGGCGGCAAAGCCGGGCAAGGGCGAGGCCGGAATGACCGGGTCGCCGGTTGCGCCCATCAGCTTCTCGAAGGTCCTGAGCAGGCCGAAGCCGAAGCGCCGGGTAAGCTCGGCTGACTTCAGCGGATAGAGCTCGCCAATGGTTTTCAGGCCGAGGCGCTTCAGCTCGAAGATGGTCTTGTCGTCTATCCCCAGCGCCTCGATCGGATAGGCGGCAAGCGCCGCCCGGGTCTCGCCCGGCTGGATGATGCCGGCCCCGCCTGTGCCCGGCCGGAGGCCGAAGCGGGCCACGGCGCGGGCCGCACCCTTGGTGTCGGCAATGCCGGCGGCGGCCTCGACCTGCAGGTCGGAGAACTCCTCCAGCACGGCCCGGCGCATCGCCTCTTCGCCATCGAACAGATGGGCGCAGCCGGTGATGTTGATCAGCAGGCCGTCCGTGCCGTCGCAGCTGGTCCAGGGCGAGAATTTCTCGGCCCAGCGTTGCAGCGCTTTCAGAAAGGCCATGTCGCGCTGCGGCTCCTCCGGCAGGGTGACGAGATCGGGGGCGATGCCCCGCGCATCGGCGAGGGTCATACCGGGCGAGAGCCCCGCCTTCAGGCCGGCAAGGTTGACGCAGACAAGCCTGACCGCGCCCTTGTCCTCTGCCGTGACCGCAAACAGGCAGTCATCGACGGGCATGCCAGCCCGTCCCATCCGGTTCACGGACAGGCGTGGCATGTAGATCGAGAGTATCCTTGTCGCCTTTGACATCGAGTATCCAGTGGCCCATCGTTCCCCTTTTGTTCTTATACAGGGACAGGCGCAGAAGAGTCGAGTCCGGGGTTTTCGACAGGGCGGGCTGGCAGTACCAGCGGGTCTCCGCAGCGCTGTTCGCAGCCGGTTGTTCCGTCAGCAACAGACCGAGCGCCTTGCCGTCCTGGGCAGCGAGTTGCAGCCGGCGCAGCTCCGTCAGGCCGGGCGTACGGCCAAGGATCGCCATGACGCAATCGACACTACCGGAGCGCAGCGCCGTCTCGGCCGTCCACAGCGCATCCGCCCGCAACGGGCAGGGCACGGTGATGATCTGGCGCGGATCGATGAAATGCGCCGCGCCCTCCGGATGGATCGAGGCGACCTGTGCCGGCGAACCGCAGATCAGCACGGTGCCCCGGTGCGCTGACACAAGGCCGAAGGCAAGCGCCGCCGCGCCGCTGATCTCATGGACGCGGCCATTGGCCAATTCAGGCAGCTGGCTCTCTGTTCGTGCTTCGTTCATGTCACAAGGAATCCATCCAGGAGGGGTTTCGTCAAGAAGTATGGTGAGCTGCCGGTGCGGCAGAGCGCGCCCGCGACCTGCTTTCCAGTCTGGCAGATCACGGCAGCCGGGCCTATCGAGCCGGACGCTGAAATATCCCGAACGGGATCTTGAACGGGCCGGATTCTCGAAAAACACGGGAGCCGGATTGCAGGTCAATTGATTTGGCCGGCGAGATAGCGGTAAGTATGGTATCGACCGATCAAATGATAATAATCAAAGAAGCGGCCGTCTAAACAGGCCGGTTAAGAGGGGATGTCAGGGCAGGGATGTCGAACAATAATTCTAATCATCATGCAGGTGATGCGGGGGACTCCAACGCACTCGTCTGGGCGCTCGGCGCGTGCGCGCTGGCGGCGGTATTGTGCGTTGGCATCTATGCGCTGTTATCGGGTTTCGTCGCGTCGAGAGGCGCCGCACCGGGACCCGGCGCGCCCGCTGGCGACATCGCCATGGCGGGCCTGACTGGCGCCGACAGGCCTGATCCTGTTGAAATCGCCTTTGACGAGGCATCCCTTGCCCGGGGCAGGGCGATTTACGCACAGGCCTGCGTCGCCTGCCACGGCCAGGATATGCGCGGCGGTGTCGGGCTGAACCTCGTCGATGGCGAATGGGTGCATGGCTCTTCGCGCGAAGAGATCCTGAGCAATATCAAGAACGGGTTCCCCGATCTCGGCATGGTCGGATTCGAGAGCCTCTACAGCGATGAAGAACTCGGCGACGTCGTCGATTACATCCGCTCGCGCCGCGAGGGATGGGAAGGCGGGCGCTATGCGATCTGGCCGATCGCCGCCGATACGCCCCGGGAGGGCTTTTCCTTTGCCGAGGCCACGCAAGGCGAGCCGACCAAGGCCGGACGGTTCGACACCGGTCTTGCCGATTACGCCATCGCCGAGATGGAAAACTTCGCCATGGTCGTCGATGGCATTGTCCATATCCCGGCTGGCGCCCCCGCCGGTATCTGGGTCCAGGCCGGCGGCGGCGGCGGCGTGGAGGTGATGATCGATGGCAACAAGGTCGAGCCGGTTTATGATCTCGCCGGGGCGATCTATCCGATCGACCATGGGACCCATGAGCTGACCATTGCCTACAGCACTGCCGAGAAGCCGGGTTGGTTCTCCGGCAATCTCAACATCGTCGTGCTCAACCCGGAAACGGGGGAGCGGGCCTTCGCGCTGAGCGAGGCCGGCAAGAGTTTTCTCGACGATACGTCTTTCGTTATCGATGCACAGCAACGGCCGCGGGTCATCCGCCGGGTGGTCAATAACCTGCCGTCATCGACGATCTCGGTCGGCCTGCCCTCGGGCATGAATTTCGGCTTCAATACCAGGTCCTGCGCGATTGTCGGGGCGTGGCAGGGGGATTTCCTCGATATCGGCCCCAATATCGACGGGCGCGGCGATGCCCCGGCAGTGCCGCTGGGAGAGTGGATGTTCCACGAGCCCGAGGCAATCGCACTGAGCCAGGACGGCCAGTGCCGCTATGTCGGGACCTCGCTGCAGGATGACGGCTCGCCGGTATTCTCGTTCGAGATCGACGGCATGTCCTACACTGTGACCGGTCAGCCTGCTGATGCGGGCATGGCGTTCGTCTATGCGGCAGCCGGGGGCGGGGCGGCAGGACCGGTATCGGTGCCTGACATCGATGGCGTCGAGACCCGGGTTGAAGAATCGGGCGCGCAGACGCGGGTCCTGATGGAAAGGACACAGACGCCATGAGCGCGATGACATTGAAAAAACTGGCGGGCACGGCGCTCGTGTTTCCGATCCTGTGCAGCGGCGTGCTGGCGCAGGACGACATGGTCGGCAATACGGCCTATATTCCCGACGGCTACAGGCTCGAGGCGATTGCCTTGCCGGCAGACGTGCCGTTTCACGCGACCGGTCTCGATATCAACGAGGCCGGCGCCGTGGCGGTGGCCACGCGGCTCGGCGATGTCTGGATCCTTGATGCCGACGCGGCGGCAGGCACGCCGCAGCCTGGCGACTGGCAGCTCTTCGCCGAAGGGTTGAACGAGCCGACCGGCCTGATGTGGGAGGATGACGGGACGATCCTGGTCGGTCAGAAATCGGAACTGACCCGGCTCGTCGACAAGGATGGCGACGGCGTCGCCGATGACTATCTCAACCTCGCCAGCGACTGGGATTTCCACGACAATTACCACGAATACAATTTCGCGCCGGTACGCGATGGCGACGGCAATCTCGTCGGCACGCTCAATCTGGGTCACAACGTGCCCGGTGGCTATTCATGGGGCGAGCGGCCCGTCATGGTGTCGGCGGGCGGTCATCGCGGCTGGGCCTACAGGATCACACCCGACGGTGACTTCTCTTTCTTTGCGTCGGGTCTGAGATCGCCGGCAGGGGTCGGCGTCAGCCCTGACGGTCTCGTCTATTATACGGACAATCAGGGCGACTGGGTGCCGACGTCCAAACTGCACATTCTCGAGGACGGGGCGTTTTACGGCCATCCGTCCTCCCTGCGCGATCACCCCGATTACTCTATCCCTATCCTCGACGACATGTCGGTCGAGGATTTCGCGCAGATGAGCGAGACACCGGTCGTCTGGATCCCGCATCAGGAGGTCGCAAACTCCCCGGGCAATCCGGAATGGGACACGACCGGCGGCGCGTTCGGTCCGTTCGAGGGGCAGATATTCGTCGGCGACCAGACGCAATCGAACGTGTTCCGCATCCTGCTGGAAACCGTCAACGGACAGCGCCAGGGCGCGGTCATCAATTTCGCCAACAATTTCCAGAGCGGTAATATCCGGCTTGCCTTCCACCCCGGCGGTGATCTGTGGGTCGGGCAGACGGCCCGCGGCTGGGGCGCGGTCGGCTCCAAGCCGTTCGGTATCGAGCGCGTAGTTTGGGACGGCGAGACGCAGCCATTCGAGCTGCTCGATATCGCCATGACCGCCGATGGCTTCCGCCTCGACTTCACCGGGGCGGTCGATCCGGCGAGCCTGTCTGCGTCGGCTTTTTCGATCCAGCAGTGGGGCTATGATTACAGCGACGCCTATGGCTCGGACAAGATCGACCTGACAAGCCTCGAGACGCGGTCCGTCGATATCGCCGATGATGGCCTGTCCGTGTCGATCGGGATCGACCAGATGCCGGGCACGGTCATGGCGATCGATTTCTCGGCCCTGCGCAGCGCCGATGGTCGCAAACCAAGCGTTTCGAAGGTCTATTACACCGTCAATACGACCATGTGACCGATATTTGTCGGGTGCGCATGGTTGCTGGATGAGCCAAGACGATGAACAATTGTGCCCGAAACAGATAACTTCAGGGGAGCGACGAGATGAGCAAGTCAAGATATTACAAGAATGGCGCTACACTTCGTGCAGGGATGATGGCGTTGCTGACAGGCCTGGGTGTCAGCGCCTGTGGCAATGCTGACGAGGCTGCCGAAACCGCGGCCGCAGGTGATAACACGCAGACCGCGACGACCGGGACGCCATCAGGCGACCAGGCAATGGCAGAGACATCTGCCCCTGCCGAAGCCCACGCCGCTTCGCAGTTCGCCGTCGTCAACGGTCCGGAAATTCTGGTTGCGACCCAGGCGCAGTTTCCTGACGCCCAGCCGGTTGCCGTGCAAAGGCCGAACAGCGGCTTCACCATCGGTTACGAGGGCACGCCGCTTCTGCCGGACGGCAAATGGCGCGTTCATGATCCCGAGCGGCCACGTCCGGAGGTCGTCGAGCCGCAGACCGGTGTGTTCGTGCCGCCGCCTTCCGACGCAGTCGTCCTGTTCGATGGCACCAGCTTTGACGGGTTCAGGACAGCCAATGACGGGGCGCCCGACTGGGTCGTGGAAAACGGCTCCTTGCGCGTTCCCAGCGACATTCCGCACACGGTCAGTGCCGATATCGTCTCCACCCGGGAATTCGGCGACGCACAATACCATATCGAATGGCGTTCGCCGGCGGAACCTGTAAGTGGCTCGCAGGGGCGCGGCAATAGCGGCATCTTCCTGATGGGCCGCTATGAGGTGCAGGTGCTCGATTCCTATCAGAACGAGACCTATGCGGACGGTCAGGCATCGGCAATCTATGGCTGGAAACCGCCGCTGAAGAACGCCACCCTGCCACCGGGCGAATGGCAATCCTACGATATCGTGTTCGAAGCGCCGCGCTTCGATGACGATGGCGACTTGCTCAATCCCGCTTTCGTCACCGTTTTCCATAACGGTGTCCTGACCCAGTATCGCCAGAACTTCCTCGGCGTGTCGGGCTATCAGAACATTCTTCCCTATGAGGCGCACCCGCCGCAGGGGCCGCTGCGTCTGCAGGACCATGGCAATCCGGTCGAGTATCGCAATATCTGGGTGAGAGAACTCGATCTCGGTGCGAATGACTGACCGGCTGGTTGTCGATTGTAAGCATTCCGTAAGCTGTAAAGAGTGAGTAACGATGTCTTTTTCTACTGCCGTGATGGTTTTGCTTGCCATCCAGCCTGCCAGCGCTGCAACACCGGATGACGCCAACCCCGATAGTGGCGGCGATACGATCGTCGTCCGGGCCCAGCGCCTTGTCGATCCAGCAGCTGTCAGAGTCGAGACGATCGGTGCCCGGGACATTGCCGCTCTCGGCGACGTGCAAAGCGTTCTGGAAACCTCGCCAAGCGTCACCATCGTCAGCCCCGGCCCGGCCGGTGCAACGGAAATCCTGTTGCGCGGCGGGGACGCGAATTTCACCGCGGTCACGATTGATGGCGTGCGCCTGAACGATGTCACCGACAGCCGCGGCGGCGCGGTCGATGTCGGCGCCATCGCCCCGTTCGAGATCGGCTCTGTCACTATTTACAAGGGGGCTGTCTCCGTGCTCGAAGGCAGCGATGCCCTGTCCGGTCAGATCGCTCTGGAGACGGACGATCCGCGCGACGGCCCGCGCGCCGAGGCAATGGTGCGCGTCGCCGATCGGGGTCTCGGATCGGTCAACGGGCGATGGGCGCCCTTGCGCGATGAGGCGCTGGCGCTGTCGGTGACCGGTACCTGGTTCGATTTTGGCGAGGGGCCCGCCGACCAGACATTTTCCCGCGCCAGCCTCGGCGTCAAGATGAGCGGTGCCGCAGGCCAGGGCCGCTGGGTAGCCTCTGCGCGGGTCGGGGAGACCTCGCGCGGGGCATTTGCCGATGCCAGCGGCGGGAACCGTTTCGCAGCCACGCCCGATCTGCAGCAAAGCGAGACCAGGCTCTCCACGGTTTCCCTGCGCTATGGGGCGGGCGAGACCGCGGGCTGGTCACCAAGCGCCGCCTTCACCTGGCTGCGCCGCAGCGAAGACAGGGTCACTCCCGCGGCGCCGCCGCAAGTGCCGGCGGGCACAAGCGACAGCACCTTCGAGCGGTTGACCCTTGTCGGGACGGCAAGCCGGTCCCTGTCGCGGGAGTGGCAGGCGCTGGCCGGGGCAGAAATCGTGCAGGAAAAAGGCGAGACAACCGGCAGCCTAGACTATGGCTTCCCGCTGCCGGTCGATTTCGAGCTCGAGCGCACCACCCCGTCGATTTTTGCCGAGATGCGCCGCGATGCCGCAGCGGGCGGAGACAAAGGCGCGCTCGACCTCTATGCCGGGATCAGGGCCGATTATGTGGATACGGAGGAAGTCGTGCCAACGGTGCGGGCGGGCGGCGTGTATCACCTGCCGGGCGATGGCAGCACCTCCGTCTATGCCAGCATCGGCACCGGCTTCAAGGCGCCGAGCTTCTATGCCGTCGGCGACCCGCTCGTCGGCAATCCTGACCTCGAAGACGAGACCAGCGTCACCGGTGAAATCGGGATGCGTCATGCCTTTGCCGCGACGACCGCGGTCGACCTGTCCGTCTATCATTCGAGCTTCAAGGGTCTGATCGATTTCGATGGTGAGACATTCAGTCTGGTCAACCGGTCCGAGGTCGAAGTCTCCGGCATCGAAGCGTCTGTCAGTCACGATATCGGTGCCCATGCCTTTTCAGCCTTTGGTACACAGATGAATACCGACGCGCCCGACGGCGCTGTCTTGCTACGTCCCGACTGGCGCGCCGGTTTTACATGGGCCTGGGCGCAGGATCGCATCAATGCCTATGCGTCCTATCGTATCCGCGGCGAGATCGAAGCCTCGTCGGTGCCGACCGGGATTGTCCGGCTCGACCCGTCACAACGGCTTGACCTGTTCGCGGGCTATGCGCTCGCCGACGGGCTTCAGGTCGCGCTGACCGCCGATAACCTTCTCGACAGCGAGACCGAGGCACAGCCCGGCTTCACGCCGATGGGCCGGCGTCTCGGCATCAGGCTCGATATCGCATATTGACAAGGGGCAATGCCGCGGCATGTCATGCCGGATCTGCCGCTGCTCTAACACTTTGGAAGCGAAACTTTCCTGCCTTCAAATGATTCCATTTGAAGGCAGGTTGATCTAGTTTTCCTCGGCAATGGCGCGGCCTTCATCGACGATGTTTTCGTCGTAGGTCGCCAGACGCACACGGAGAATTTGGCGCTCGTCCGTAAAATTCAGGCCATAATCGGTCTGGTCGCCGTTCCAGCGGCGGACCATACGCCATTCCCCGTCTTCCCACACGACTTCCTCGACGCTGGCAAACAGGAAGCCGCGTCCCTCAAGCTCCTCGGCGGGGTCGAATCGGACACGGGCATTATAGCCGGTGACGAGATACGCATTCTCTCCCAGGTCGGCGACCAGGATACCGGCATTGACCGCCGGCTCGCGCCTCTCGACATCGTCGCCCCACCACTCGTCCTCGCCGAATTGCCACTGGTCGAATTCGACGGTCGCGCGCCACGGGCCGAGGTCGAGAATGCGTGGCGCGTTGTCATCCGGGCGTCCGGCGCCCCAGACCTGCCGCTCATAGGCCAGCCGCGCCCACTCCCCGGCGAACGGGGCGAGCAGGCTGTAATTGGCGGCGAAGGGCTGGAGCGATTCCGGAGAGACTTCCTTGCCGCCGAGGGGGTAGTTGGCATACCCCGTATAATCGGTCCCGAACGGGGCAAAGCCGATAGCGCCGTGGCCGAACACATCGAAGAAATACCGCGCAAAGTCTGGCGCGTTGCCAGTCTCCGAGACGAACAGGGGATTGTCCGGGCGGGCGTAATGGTCCAGCACGGCCGTGTACCGGAGATCGTCGCGCATATAGATATCGGGCGAGACGAAATCGAGTGCCGGGGCCGCGGCCTTGTAGATGCCGATGACGTTGTGCGTCGGCCCGCCGCTGGCGTAGCTTTCCGGTCCCTGGTCGTTGATCGGGTCCTTCAGCGCGGCATTGGCATACATGGGCAGGTCATAGACGGCACGGCCGGCCGCCGCGATCTCGCCGATATAGCTGGCGATATGCCAGGCATGGAAGAACTCGTCGCCGTCCGCGCCGAATACCTGCGGCCAGGTGCCGGTACCAACGCCGAGATGTTCGACCAGTTTCTGTGGCACGGCATCCTCGAACACGGCCTGAGCGGCATCCGAGTAATCGCGCACGCTGCTATAGGTGCCGGGCTCGTTCTGGACCTGGACCATGATCACGGTCTGCTCGCGGTCATTGCGCTTCAGCCATTCCATCATCCGCACGAAGGCGCGCTTGTCAGCCTCCAGAGTTTCCCGCGAGAGAGGGGTCAGGGCGTAGGAGGTGGTGCCATCCTTCTTTTTCAACCGCGGGAACCGCTCATTGTCGAGCTTGACCCATTCCGGCGTGTAGTTCGGCGAGGTGTTCTTCCATGTCGCGAACCACAGGAGAACGAGGCGAATCTCGTTCTCGCGGGCTTCATCGATCAGTGTTTCGAGATAGGAAAAATCGAAGCGTCCTTCCTCGGGCTCGACCTGCTCCCAGGCGACGGGGATCTGCAGCGTGTTGGCGCCGAGATCGTGCACGGCCGGCCAGACCTTCTCGAGCATATCGGGATAGTTGGACGAGTTGTTCGCCTGCGCCGTCAGCATCAGATAGGGCTCGCCGTCGACGACGAAGAGATGTTTTCCGTCGTGACTTTCAAAATGGGGTAGCGATTGCGCCCATGCTGGTGCCATGATCGCCGTGAGCAACATGGTCGTTGTGGCCAGTATGGCGGCGGTCAAGCCTGTCAGTCTTGCGCTCATCTATTCCTCCCTCGGTTCTTTTTCTGTAGCAGGATAGATTGCAGGAACTGCCCCTGTCCCCGTATTCCCGTCCCGTTGTTCCGGCCACTTTAGCGGCGTGGACAGGGGGGGGGCCAGCCGAAGCTTTCCTGCCGGAAGGCCTGCTATGAGAGGAAGATCATTTTCAGCGGCATCCACAGGCCCATAGCGATCATGACGAGGTTTTCCGTCAATGAAACGAAGCCGAGCGGGACATTGGAATCGCCGCCGACACAGGCGCATTTCAGCTCGCGCTTGTCGATATAGACGGCCTTGTAGACCGACACTGCACCGACCGACCCGATGAACAGGGCGATGGGGGCGCCGATGAGCCCGGCCATTCCGCCCATGATCATCAACAGGCCGGCCGCCGCCTCCGCGAACGGATAGACATAGCCATAGCCGACATGCCGGCGGGCAAGCAGGTCGTAATTCAGGAACATGGTGGAAAAGCTCTCCACGTCCTTCAGCTTCTGCAGGGCGAGCGCCGTCATGGCGAAGGCGGCGAATAGCTCGATGGTACGCAGGGTGAAGACCGTGCCGATGAAACCGCCGGCGACCGCGAAGGCCATCAGGGCACTGATCGCAAAGATCATCAGGACCGGGGTGTAGGTCTTCTTCGTCTTGTCATAGCCGGTGAAGCGGGCGCGCAGGGCGTCATAGCCACCGATGCGGGTGTCCTCGATGAAGGCTTGCGGCGTCGTGCTGACGTCGTGCTCGGTCTTGAACGCATCGGTCTGCTCGCGTGTTATCAGATGGTGGTCCTCGACCTCATAGCCATGGCGTTGCAGGAGCCATTTCGACTTGAGGCCATAGGGGCAGACATGCTTGTCCATGACCATGCGATACAGCACGGCGTGGTTGCTGCCCTCTTGCCGGCCCTCTTGCCGCGAAGGCGTCCCGTTTTCGGAATCCATATTCATCATGACCTCCTGATACCCTATGGGGGTATATGGTGTAGGTCCATGGCTGTCAACAAGGCCGCCCCGCGACTATCCGGGCTTGCGGTCATCAAGGCCGGGGGGCGGGCGATATCTATCGGGCACGCACCGTTTACAGCGCCGGTGTAACACCGTAATTCTGGTATTATTGATGAATGACAACAGGGGTCCCATGGTTCTGAAAACGCTGGATATGCCCGGTCAGGCAGTGCATCGCCGCCACCATGTGAAGGGGGACGGCCGGTCACTATGGCTTTATGGCCGCGAGCCGCATGGGCTGGAGGCGCTGGCCGAGGAGGACGGCGAGCCGATCCATGGCGGGTCGCTGCGCTGGCATCCGCTACGCCGGGAATGGGCGGTCTATGCCTCGCACCGGCAGAACCGCACCTTCAAGCCGTCAGCTGCGGATGATCCGCTGGCGCCATCGCAGCCGGGCCGGCCTGCCACTGAAATTCCGTTTACGGATTTCGAGCTTGCCGTCTTCGATAACCGCTTCCCGAGCTTTCACCCGGATGCGGCAGAACCGGCGCAGGATATTCCCGGCCTTGACCTGCGGCGGCCCGGCGGCAAGTGCGAGGTCGTGGTCTACACCCCGGATCATGAAGGCTCGCTCGCGACCATCGGTCAGGACCGGCGGCGCTTGCTTGTGGCGGCGTGGATCGACCGCTATCGGGACCTGTTCGCGGCGGGCCATACATTCGTGCTGCCGTTTGAGAGCCGCGGCGAGGAAGTCGGCGTCACGCTGCACCACCCCCATGGCCAGATCTATGCGTTTGACGTGATGCCGCCGGTACAGGAGAAGATGGCCGACGCCTTCCGGCAAGGCTATGACCTGGCAGGCGCGCTCGCCTCATGGGGCGATGACTATTCCGTCACCGAGGCCGCCGGTATCCGCGCCGTCGCGCCACCCTATGCGCGCTTCCCCTACGAAACCTGGCTGGTGCCGCAAGCCTTCACGCCGGGGCCCTGGGCATTCGATGCCGACCAGATCGACGGCTTTGCCCATCTGCTCGGCGACATGACCCGGCGCTATGATGAATTTTTCGCCCGCCCGACGCCCTATATGCTGAGCCTGCATGCCGCGCCCCGTGGCGAGGAGGGGCATTTCCACTTCACCGCGCAGTTCTATCCGCTGCTGCGCTCGGCCGACAAAATCAAGTATCTCGCCTCGGTCGAGCAGTCGACCGGCATGTTCACCGTCGACATCATGCCGGAACAGGCCGCCAAGGCCCTTAGAGACCTGTAACAAGAGATTGTAGACGCATGAGTATCTTCGAGAAGACCTTCGGCTATGGGCCGAAGACGGTGCAGACCGTACCCGGCCGCGTCAACATTATCGGCGAGCATACGGACTATAATGGGGGCGCTGTCCTGCCGGCGCTGGTCGACCGGTCGATGACAGTTTCTCTCGCCCCCGCCGATGGCGATACGCTGCGCATCTATTCTCGCGGCTTTGACGAAATGAAGCAGCGCCCTGCCGCCTTCGTCCGCGACGGCCATTGGTCCGATTATGCCGCCGCGGCCTTCGCCTTTCTCGGCGACAAGGGGCTTTTCAAGGGCGGCGCCGATGTGACGCTGGAAAGCGATATCCCCGCGGGAACCGGGCTCTCTTCTTCTGCCGCGCTTCTGGTCGCCTGCCTGAAAGCCGCGCGCGATATCGGGGCATTCGACGAGGACGACAAGACGATCGCCCTGTGGGCACAGAAGATCGAGAACGACTATCTCGGCGTGCCCTGCGGCATCATGGACCAGATGGCGGTCGCCCTGGCCGAGCCCGGGACCGCGCTGTTCCTGAACACGCTGACGCTGGAGACAGAAAAGATCGCCCTGCCTGGGGGGCATGTCATGGCGGTCGCCCATTCCGGCGTCGAGCGCCGCCTCGACGAGGGCCGTTATGCCGTGCGCCGGGCCGAGTGCGAGGAGGGCAAGACGCTGCTCGGCGAACCCAATCCATGCCTGATGGATGAGGCGACGCTCAAGCGCGCCCTCGCGCTCGACGAGCCGATCAACCGGCGTATGCGCCATCAGCGCACGGAGCACCTGCGTGTCCTTGCAGCGGTCGATGCGATCCGCAGAGGCGATGCCGCCGGGCTCGGCCGGCTGATGGATGAAAGCCATGTGTCCATGCGCGACGATTTCGAGATCACCCATCCCGTTCTCGACGAGATGGTGATCCGCGCCCGCCACCACGGGGCCCTCGGCTCGCGCATGACCGGCGGCGGCTTCGGCGGCTGCTTCGTCTCGCTCGTGCCCGAGGATGGCCTCGCCCGCTGGCAACAGGCAATGACCGGTGACTTCCCGCAGATCACCATGATCTGACGCACGGGTTCGGGCGCCGGTCCTGCCTGAATCGCGGCCTGACCGCGGGCAGAATCCTGTGCTATGGTGGCTGCCTGCAAGCATGAGGAAACGACATGACGGGCACACCCTGCATTCTGGCGATAGACCAGGGCACGACGAGTTCGCGCGCCATTCTCTTCGATGGCGAAGGCACGATACAAGCGCTGGCGCAGCGCGAATTTCGCCAGCACTACCCGCAGGCCGGCTGGGTCGAGCATGACCCCGAGGAAATCTGGGACACCGTCGTCGCTGTCTGCCGCGAGGTGCTGGATAAGGCGCAGGCGGATGACCTGAATGTCATCGCCATCGGCATCACGAACCAGCGCGAGACCACGCTGGTCTGGGACCGCGAGACGGGAAAGCCCGTCCATAACGCGATTGTCTGGCAGGACCGGCGCACGGCGGACTTCTGCCGCCGCTTGCGCGAGGCTGGCCACGAGGCGATGGTGACCGACCGCACCGGCCTTGTCCTCGATCCCTATTTTTCGGCGACGAAAATCACCTGGCTGCTCGACAATGTCCGCGGCGTGCGCGCCCGCGCCGAGGCTGGCAAGCTTGCCTTCGGCACGGTCGACAGCTTCCTCCTGTGGCGGCTGACAGGGGGAAGGGTTCATGCCACCGATGCGACCAATGCCTGCCGCACCTGCCTGTTCAATATCGAGCGGCAGGACTGGGATGCGGACCTCCTCTCGCTGTTCGACATTCCCGTATCGCTGATGCCGGAGGTGCGCGACAGCGCCGCCGATTTTGGCCATACGGACAAGGCGGTGCTAGGGACGCCAATTCCGGTCTGCGGCGTCGCCGGTGACCAGCAGGCCGCCCTGATCGGTCAGGCCTGCTTCAAGCCGGGCATGGTCAAGAGTACGTTCGGCACCGGCTGTTTCGTCGTGCTGAATACGGGCGAGACCATCGTTCGCTCACGGAACAAACTGCTCACGACCGTAGCCTATCGCCTGAACGGAAAGGCGTATTATGCGCTGGAGGGGTCGATCTTCGCCGCCGGTACGACCGTGCAATGGTTGCGGGACGGGCTTGGCCTGATCCAGTCGGCGACGGAGACGGAAGCGCTCGCGAGCAGCATCGAGAACAATAATGGCGTCTATATCGTGCCTGCCTTTGCCGGGCTCGGCGCGCCATGGTGGGATGCCGAGGCGCGCGGCGCGATCTACGGGCTGACGCGCGGCTCGGGCAAGGCGGAAATGGTGCGCGCCGCCTTGGAATCGACCGTCTATCAGCTCTCCGACCTTGTCGGTGCCATGGTCGCCGATGGCGGCACGATCGAGGCAATGCGGGTCGACGGCGGCATGGTCGCCAATGGCTGGATGATGCAGTTCCTCGCTGACATACTCGACTTGCGCACCGACAGGCCGGTGATCGCGGAGACGACAGCCTTCGGCGCAGCCTGCCTCGCCGGGCTGCAGGCCGGACTTTACGGGTCGCTCGATGACCTCGCGACGCGCTGGCAGCTGGATCGATCCTTCGAGCCGGCGATGACGGTGCAGACCCGCGCGCGCAATCTTGCCGGCTGGCGCGACGCGGTCAGCCGGACACTGACGGAGCGCTAGATTGTTTTCCGCGTTTCCTGACGGTGAACCGGTTTCCACTTCACCGGGAAACGCTAGAGTCGGTCCCGGCCGGCCTACCAGTTCCACATCGTCCCGTCGGTCAGGCGGTTCACCGGCAGCTGGGCCGGCTTGTAGGGATATTTTGCAGCCAGTTCCTCGTCGATGGTCACGCCATGGCCCGGCGTCTCCCCGGCATAGAGGAAGCCGTCCTTGAAGGTATAATCATGCGGGAAGACGGCGTCTGTCTCTTCCGTGTGGTGCATATATTCCTGGATGCCGAAATTCGGTACCCAGGTATCGAAATGCAGCGCCGCGCCCATGCACACCGGTGACAGGTCGGTCGCACCATGGCTGCCGGTGCGCACCTGGTAGAGCGCGGCGAGATCGGCAATCCGGCGCAGATGGGTGATGCCGCCTGCATGGACGACGGTGGTGCGGATATAGTCGATCAGCTGGTTCTGGATCAGGTCCTTGCAGTCCCAGATCGTGTTGAAGATCTCGCCGATGGCGATCGGCGTCGTGGTGTACTGACGGATCAGCTTCAGTGCCTCCTGGTTCTCCGCCGGCGTCGGGTCCTCCATCCAGAACAGCTTGAACGGCTCCAGCGAGCGGCCGAGCTGGCCGGCCTCCAGCGGGGTCAGTCGGTGATGGATGTCGTGCAGCAGGTGGATATCCGGGCCGACCGCGTCGCGCACCTTCTCGAACAGCTTCGGCGCATGGTTGAGATATTTGACCGTATCCCATTCGTTTTCGCTCGGCAGCGCGGCGTCGGCAGGCTCGTAGAACATGGTGTCCTTGGAGACGCCATAGGTCGATTTGAGACCGGGAACGCCGGACTGGGCGCGGATCGCCCTGTAGCCCATTTCCTTGTATTTCAGCACGGCCTCGACCGTGTCGTCGATATCGGTGCCATTGGCGTGGCCATAGACCATGACGCCATCGCGCGAGCGCCCGCCGAGCAGCTGGTAGAGCGGCATGTTCGCGGCTTTCGCCTTGATGTCCCACAGCGCCGTGTCGATCGCGGCGATCGCCGACATGGTCACCGGCCCGCGGCGCCAGTAGCAGCCGCGATAGAAGAACTGCCAGATATCCTCGATCCGGCCGGCATCCTTGCCGATCAGGTTCGGGATGCAGTGATCGGTCAGGTAGGAGGCGACGGATAGCTCGCGCCCGTTCAGCGTGGCATCGCCGATCCCGGTCAGGCCCTCATCGGTCTCGATCTTCAGCGTGACGAAATTGCGGCCGGGGCAGGTGACGATGACCGTGGCATTGGTGATTTTCATGAATGTCGCTCTTGGTTGATGACGCTGGTGAAGGCAGATATCGGGCAGATGGCGCCTGGCTGGGTGACGACGAAGGCCGCGACACGGGCGGCGCGGGCGACGCAATCGGCAGGGGCAAGGCCTTCGAGCCAGCCGGACAGGAATCCGGCGGCGAAGCTGTCCCCGGCGGCGGTCGTATCGACCGGGCGGTCAACCGGCGTGACCGGCAGGATTTGCGTGTCCTCGCCCTTCGTATACAGATGGACCTGCCTGCCCGCTTTCAGAACGATATGCGACGGATCGGTGGCTTTCAGCCGGTCCAGCGTCTCCGCCGGGCTTTGCGAGCCGTACAGATCGCGCTCGTCATCCATGCCGGGCAGGGCGATGTCGCTGACCGCGAAAGCATTGTCGAAGGCAACGATCGCCAGTTCCGGGGCGTCCCACAGGCGGGCGCGATAATTCGGATCGAAGGCGATCGCGGTGCCTCTTGCCCGGGCTGCTTCGGCAGCGGCGATCAGCATGGCGGCCTCGTCCGGCGGCAGGATGGCGAGGGTGATGCCGGAAAAATAGACGAGGTCAAAGCCCGACAGCATGTCGGTCAGTGCCCCGAGGCTGTCGCCTTCCAGCATCCGCCGGGCGGCAGCGGCAGAGCGCCAATAGGTGAAGGAGCGCTCGCCCTGATCATCCGTATGGATCATATATAGACCCGGCGTGCCGCCATGAACGGTGCGGACCCTGCCTGTGTCGATCCGCTCATCCTCGAAGGTCGTGCGCATGCGCTGGCTGAGGGCATCGTCGCCAAGGGCGGTCAGGAACGACACCTGCGCGCGCTCGCCGGCCAGCCGTTTCATATAGACCGCTGTGTTGTAGACATCCCCGGCGACGGCGCTGGCATAGTGCCCGGCGTCCCCCGCCGGGCGCAGTTCGACCATCGCCTCGCCGATGACCAGGACGCGCTTCATGTATCAGCCCCATATGTCATCAGGGCCCTGCGCACGGTGGCGGGCGCGCCGTCCCCTATCAGCCGGATCGCCTGTTGCAAGGCGTCGTGCAAGGGCTGACTGCGCGCCAGATCCTCGTCGAACAGCGCGCGGAAGGTGAGGAAGTGCGTCGCGGCGGCTTCCGGGTCGCTGTCATCGAGCCATGGCTGCGCGGCAAGGGCATCGCTTTGCGGGTCGACGATCTTGCGGCCATCCTGCAGGGCCTTGATGACGAATATCCGCCACGCTGCGACGACCAGGCACAGCCGGTCGACAGGGCGGGCTGCTTCGATATTCTCGCGGATCACGGAAATGATCCGGACGGGGAGCTTCTGGGTACCGTCCCACGCAATCTGCGCCAGCAAGTGCCTGATCTCGGGATTATGGAAGCGTCCGATGATGGCGTCGCGATACTCGGTCAGGTCGAGACCTACCGGCGCTGTCAGGCCGGGGATGATTTCCTGAGCCGTCATGGTGCGGATGAATCTTTCGAACGCGTCATCGCCGATCGCGTCCCTTACGGTCTCATGGCCGGCAAGCGGCCCGAGATAGGCAAGGGCTGAGTGGGGGGCGTTGAGAAGGCGCAGCTTGGCATGCTCGAACGCGGCGACATCGCCGGTAAACGTCGCGCCAGCCTTGTCCCACGCCGGACGCGGCCCGTCGAAATCCTCGATCACCCATTGCTTGAAGGCTTCGCGCTGGATCGGCCAGGCATCGTCGAGCCCTGCGTCGTCGCGCACGCGCGCGATCAGCGCGTCATCGGTCGCCGGGGTGATCGAGTCGACCATAGTGCGGGGGAAGGCGACATTGGCGCCGATCCAGCCGGCAAGGCTCTCATCCCGTTTTGCCGCGAGCGCGATGACGGCGGCCTTCAGCTTGTGGCCATTATCCGGCAGGTTGTCGCAGGAAATGCAGGTGAACGGGGCCGTGCCGTTGTCCCGACGGCGGGCGAGCCCGGCGACGAGATAGCCGATGGCCGAGCGGGGCGCGTCCGGCGTGGCGATGTCATGGGCAATGTCGCTATTGCTCTCATCGAGCCTGCCATTGGCGGCGAGACAATACCCCTTCTCGGTAATCGTCAGGGTCACGATCTTTATCGCCGGATCGGCGAGTCGGTCGATGACGGCGCCGGGGTCTTCCGGCGCGACCATCAGCTCCTTCAGGGACCCGATGATGCGATACGAGACCTCGCTGTCCAGCGTCGCCAGCGTGTAGAGCCCGTCCTGTTGGGCCAGACCGTCACGCACCGATGCCGAGCGCAGGGAGATGCCGCAAATGGCCCAGTCGCCACCGTGGATGTCGCTACCGCCGAGCGCCATGGCGTCATCGGTATAGACAGCCTGATGGCCGCGGAAGAAAGCCCCCGGCCCGAGATGGACGATGCCGACACCGGTGGCATCCCGGTCATAACCGGGCAGGGCGGCGCTGCTGTGATTGTCCCGCAGCGCGTCTTTGAGCGATTGGGCCATGATATCAGTCGAACCTGTAGGCTTTCTTGACCAGATTATAGGTCAGGTCCTTCGCCACCTCCGCGGCCTCGTCCTCGCCGAGGCGGTGCTCGGCGACGAGTTGGGCCAGAAAGCGGCAGTCGATGCGGCGGGCGACATCGTGGCGCGCCGGGATCGACAGGAAGGCGCGGGTGTCGTCATTGAAGCCAACGGTGTTGTAGAAGCCGGCGGTCTCGGTCACCTGGTGACGGAAGCGCAGCATGCCTTCGGGTGAGTCGTGGAACCACCAGGGCGGACCGAGACGGAGGCAGGGATAGTGCCCGGCCAGCGTCGCCAGCTCGCGCGAATAGACCGTCTCGTCGAGGGTAAAGAGAATGACTGTCAGGGCCGGTTCATTGCCGTATCTGTCGAGCAGCGGCTTGAGGGCATGGACATAGTCTGTCTGCAGAGGAATGTCCGCGCCCTTGTCCGCGCCGAACTTGTCGAACAATCGGGCATTATGGTTGCGGAACGAGCCGGCATGGATTTGCATGGTCAGCCCGTCTTCAAGGCTCATGCCGGCCATCTCGGTCAGCATCTGGCCGCGGAACAGCTCCGCTTCGGCAGGGGTCGCCTTGCCGCTGCGGACCGTCTCCCACAAGGCTTCGCAGGCTGCCCGGTCGAAGTTCGCCGTGTTGGCGGTGACATGGCCATGGTCTGTGGCGGTCGCGCCATGTTCCTTGAAGAAGGCACGGCGGTTGCGCAAGGCGGCAAGATAGCCGTCCCAGATCGTAATGTCTTCGCCAGTGATCTCGCCCAGTCTTTCAAGGGCGCCGGCAAAGCCGGCCTTTTCCGGGTCAACGACATCGTCGGGCCTGAAGGTCGTGACGACGCGGGAGAGATAGCCGTCCTTCTTCATGCTGGCATGGTGGGTCAGCGGATCCGTCGCCATCTCGGTGGTCGCGATCTTCTCGATATTGAACCGGTCCATCAGGGCACGCGGGCGGAAAGCGTCTGTCTTCAGCTGCTCGTCGATGACGTCGTAATAATGGTCCGCCGTCTCGGCCGAGAGCTGCACGTCCAGGTCAAACACGGTCGCGAACACATAGTCGAGCCAGCCGCGCGACGGCGTGCCGCGGAACAGGGGATAATGCTCTGCAAAAAGGCGCCAGATCTTGCGCGGGTCCTGCTCGGTCCAGCCGCCATCCTGGCGCGGAACACCGAGATTCTCCAGCGTCACGCCCTGCGAATAGAGCATGCGAAACACATAATGGTCCGGGGTGATGAACAGGTGCGCCGGGTCGGGGAAGTTGTCGTTCGTGGCAAACCACTCCGGGTCCGTATGCCCGTGCGGGGAAATGATCGGCAGGTCCCTGATCTGCTCATACAGGCCCGCCGCAATCTCCCGCTGGACAGAATCCGACGAGAACAGGCGATGCGGGTGAAGGGTCAGTTTCTGTTTCATTGATGGTCTGCTTTTCACATCCTTTGAAGCGTTGGCGCATGCTAGTTGCCCGGCATAGCGCAGGCAACACGCTGTCGGCAAGAATTACGGCCAAATCCCGCAATCGAAGGCAAAAGGTCCGGGCTGACACGGTCATGGCCGGCTTTCAAGCGCGATAATGAAAGCGTGCCGTGCCTCCCCGGCCTATGGTCATTTCCGGGACGGCGTTTTATAGTGCCCGAAAGGCGACGTGAAGCCGCCGGCAAAGACCGTCTCTGGGGTGGAACATTCCGATGCAGGAAAACTGGAATGCCGTTGGCATGACCGGCCTGATACCGGTTGTTGCAGCCTGCCATGAGGCTGCTGCGGCCGGCCATGACGCCGACGCGCCAACACGACCTACAGACAACGCACGGCATACTGAATAAAGGGAAGGAAACACCATGAAGATTAGGACGATATTGCTCGCGGGTACCGCGATGCTTGCGATGGCGGCCTGTGCCAGCGCCGAAACCGGCGCCCGCGGCACTGCCGTCGCCGGCAAGACGATGGGCACCGTTACGGAAACCGACACGGGCTTCGTGCTGCGCCCGGCGACCGGCGATGCGGAAGAGGTCCGCCTGTCCGTCATCGCCAGCGATATCATCCATGTCGAGGTTACGCCGAAGGGCGGCACGCCGCGCGAAGAGAGCCTTGCCGCCGTGGCGCAGGCCGACGGGAGCGTGGCTTTCGACCTCGGCATCACCAATGGTTTGGTCACTTTAGACACCGGTGACATCCAGGCGCTGATCATGCGCGATACCGGCCAGATCGAATTCCTCGACAGCGATGGCAATACGTTGCTGAAGGAAAATGATCGCGGTTCCTTCGTCGCCATTGACGATCCGGCGATCGAGATGGATGGCGAGGAGCTGTTCCGCGTGCGCCAGACCTTCAACCAGGGCACGGATGAAGGCTTTTACGGTCTCGGCCAGCACCAGAATGCGCAGTACAATCTGAACGGCGAGGATGTCGAGCTCGCCCAGCACAATATTTCCATCGCCAATCCGTTTATCGTCTCCAGCCGCAATTACGGCGTGCTGTGGGACAATTACTCGATCACTAAAATCGGCGATGCCCGCGAATACCAGCCGATTACCGGCTCCCTGACGGTACGCAATGCCGCCGGCGAAGAGGGCGGCCTGACGGCGACCTATTTCAGGGACGACGAAGTGCTGCTGGCCCAGACCGAGGCCGATATCGACTACCAGTACCTGCCGGCTGACCAGTATGTGCGCGGCAATGCCGACCGCGATCCCTATCCGGCGGCCGTGCACGACGCGCTGGGCGAGGAAGCCGATCCGACACTGATCACCTGGGAAGGCACGATCGAGGCCGATGAAAGCGGCGCCCACAAGTTCCGCCTTTACGGCTCGTCCTATATGAAGATCTATGTCGATGGCGAGCTGGTGCTCGATCGCTGGCGCCAGAACTGGAACCCGTGGTATCATAATTTCACCGTCGACATGACCGCCGGGATGCCGCGCGACATCCGCGTCGAGTGGGAGCCGGTCGGCGGCTATCTGCGCCTGCTGCATCTAGATCCTCTGCCTGCGGAGGAACAGAACCAGCTATCGTTCTCGTCGGAGGCAGGTCACGCCATCGATTATTATTTCGTTGCGGGTGAGGATATCGACGACGTCATCTCCGGCTATCGCACCGTCACCGGCAAGGCGGTGATGCTGCCGAAATGGGCCTATGGCTTCTGGCAGTCGCGCGAGCGCTACAAGACCCAGGACGAACTGGTCGAGGCGCTGGCCGAATATCGCAGGAGAGAAATTCCCATAGACAACATCGTTCTCGACTGGAATTACTGGCCGGAAGATGCCTGGGGCAGCCATGATTTCGATCTCGAGCGCTTCCCGGATGCCGAAGGCATGATCGACCAGGTCCATGACATGAATGCCCAGATCATGGTCTCCGTCTGGCCGAAATTCTATCCGACGACGGACAACTACAAGGAGCTGGACGAAGCCGGCTACATGTATCAGCGCCCGATCGAGATGCAATCGCTAGACTGGATCGGCGCAGGATACCTCAATTCCTTCTACGATCCCTATTCCGGAGACGCGCGGGAGATCTTCTGGCGCCAGATGGAAGAGAAGCTGGCGACCATCGGCTTCGACGCCTGGTGGATGGATGCGACCGAGCCGGACACCCATTCCAACCTGTCGATCGAGGAACGCAAGCTGCGCACCGGTCCGACGGCCTTGGGCTCGTCCACGGAATATTTCAACACCTATGCACTCGCCAATGCCCAGGCCGTCTATGAAGGCGAGCGCGAATTCGATCCGAATGATCGCACCTTCATCCTGACGCGGTCAGGGTTTGCCGGCATCCAGCGCTATGGTGCGGCGATCTGGTCCGGCGATGTCGTCTCGCGCTGGGACGATCTGCGCGACCAGATCCATGCCGGTATCGGCGTTGGCCTGTCGGGCATTCCCAACTGGACCCATGACATTGGCGGCTTCTCGGTCGAGAACCGCTATGCCAATGAGGATCCGGCGCATCTGCCGGAATGGCGCGAGCTGAACCTGCGCTGGTTCCAGTTCGGTGCGTTCTCGCCGATCTTCCGCAGCCACGGCCAGTATCCGTTCCGCGAGATCTACAACATCTCGCCGGAAGGCCACCCGGTCTATGAGTCCATGGTCTGGTACGACAGGCTGCGCTATCGCCTGATGCCCTATATCTATACCGCGGCAGCGGACATGTATCACGACGACTACACGCTGATGCGCGGCCTTGTCATGGACTTCACCGATGACGAGATGGCACGCAATGTCGGCGATCAATACATGTTCGGCGACGCCTTCCTCGTCGCCCCTGTCTATGAGTACAAGGCGCGTACGCGCGAGGTCTATCTGCCCGAGGGCGCGGACTGGTACTCTTTCTACTGGGGCGAGAAATTCTCGGGCGGTCAGACGGTCACCGCGGCGGCGCCGCTTCAGCGCATGCCGCTCTTCGTCAAGGCCGGCTCAATCGTCCCGAGCGGGCCGGAGATCGAGTATACGGGGCAGGACACGGGCAATGAGCTGACCGTCACCGTCTATACCGGCGCCAATGGCGCCTTCTCCCTCTACGAGGATGATGGCGACACCTACGACTACAAGGATGGCCAGTATTCCCGCATCCCGATGACATGGAACGAGGAAGACCGTACCCTGACCATCGGTCAGCGCCAGGGTGGCTTCCCGGGCATGGCCGGTAGCAAGCAGATCTCGGTCCGCTTCATTTCAGAGGCGATCGCCGGGGCGGATGATTTCGATGCCCATATCGCCACCACCATCACCTATGATGGCGCGCCGACCATGGTCACGCTCGAACAATAGCGATAACGGGCTGAAGGACCTTACATCAGGTCCTTCAGCTCGATCGCCGTATCGGCGAGCCGCTCCGGCTCTGCCGACACGCGGATTTCGACCAGCTTACGCCCGAACACGAAATCCTTCGGCGCATTGACGCAGTCGAGGGCACAGACGACTCCCCGCTTCAGATAGATCAGCGAAAAGCTGCGATCTGCAGGATCGCCGCGCAGAACATGGGCATCATGGCCGGTGGCAAGCCCTGCCGTCTGCAGCTTCAGATCATACTGGTCCGACCAGAACCACGGCACGGCTTCATAGGGCTGCGGGTTTCCCGTCAGCGCGCGGGCAACGGTCATCGCCATGTCGCTGGCATTCTGGACGGATTCCAGCCGGATCAGCGCATCTTCTCCGTAGATATTGCGATGCGCGGCGCAATCGCCGATCGCGAATATATCCCGCAGGCTGGTGCGGCAGAATGCGTCGACGACGACGCCATTGCCGCCTTTGGCGCCAGCCTCGATCAACGGGCCGACCTCCGGCACGATGCCGATACCGACGATCACCATATCCGCCTCGATCACCGATCCATCGGCCAGGCGCACGCCGGCGGCGCGGCCGTCGCGCTCCTCGATACAGTCGACCAGCACGCTGGTGCGCAGATCGACACCGTGATCGCGATGCTCCTTCTCGAAGAAACGCGCCAGCGGCTCGCCCGCGACACGGGACAGCACATGCGGCTGTGCTTCCAGCAACACGACGTCGCGCTCCAGCTTGCGCAGCACGGCGGCCGCTTCAAGCCCGATATAGCCGCCGCCGATCACGACGACGCGCTTCGTCCGGTCCATCTCGCCCATCATCGCGTTGATGTCCGACAGGGTACGGACGGTGTGAACCCCGGGCAGGTCATAGCCGGCGCAGGTCAGCAGGCGCGGCGTGCCCCCGGTCGCCCAGACAAGAGCGCCATAACCGATAGCCTCGCCATCATCCGTCGCTACCGTCTTGCCCGCCGGATCGACGGCGGTCACCCGCCTGCCGCGCATCAGGGTCAGGCCTTCGGAATCCCAGAAACTTTCCGGCCGCAGCAGGATACGCTCGAAATCCTTCTCGCCAGACAGGTAGTCCTTCGACAGGGGCGGGCGGTGATAGGGCAGGTGCGGCTCGGCGCCGATCACGCCGATAATGCCGCCAAACTTCAGCTTCTGCAGATTGACCGCGAGCTGCGTGCCGCCATGGCCGGCGCCGACGATGAGAATGTCGTAGGACGTCATTAGACTGTCTGCCTTCTGGTCTTCGGTTTCGCGCACTATAGGCGGCTGCGCGGCGGATGCCACTCCCCCGTCAGGGCCGGTCCTGCGCAACCGGTGAGCGCACGATGATCGCTGGTCCGTCCGCGCTCTCGATTATCCGGGCGTGGATGCCATAGACCTCTTCAAGCCGCGCCTCCGTCAGGGTCTCGCTGACAGGCCCGTCGGCGAGGATGCGGCCATCCTTCATCCAGACAAGACGGTCAGCGAAGCGCGCGGCCAGCGCGATATCGTGCAGGATGACGAGCGCACCGCTACCGTCATCGACGTAGCGGCGCAGCAGGCTCATGGTCTGGAACTGGTGGCGCGGATCGAGGGCCGCGACCGGTTCGTCGGCAATCATCAGCGGCGTCCCGGCGGCAAAGGCCCGGGCCAGATGCACCCGCGCCAGCTCGCCGCCGGACAGCGTGTCCGTCGACCGGTTGGCGAGGGGCTGGAGATCGCAGGCGCTCAGCGCCCCGTCGACGGCCTCGGCATCGCGGCCCGTCAGCCGCCCGATGGCGGCGCCATGGGCATAACGGCCGAGGGCGACGACATCGCGCACGGTGGCGGGCCAGGCCAGCGGGCGGATCTGCGGCAGATAGGCAATCATCCGGGCACGGTCGATTGGCGAGAGCGATGTGATCGCCATGCCATCGAGCCGGGATGATCCCGTCTGCGTCTCCACCCCCAGCATCGCCCGCGCCAGCGTCGTCTTGCCTGCCCCGTTCGGGCCGAGCAAGGCGACGAGCTCGCCTTGCCGCAGCGTGACAGACGCCTCTGCCAGGATCGTCCTGCCGCCGGCGGCGACGCTCAGGTTGCTTGCGACGAGCTCAGCCATGGGCGCGCCTCCGCATCGCGATCCAGACAAAGGCCGGCGCGCCGATCAGGGCCGCGACGACGCCGAGTTTCAGCTCACTGGTAGTCGGCAACAGGCGCACGGCGATATCGGCAAGCACCAGAATGACGCCGCCAAGCAGGCCGGACGGTAGCAGGCTGCGGGCCGGGTCATGGCCTGTCAGCGGGCGGACGAGATGCGGTGCGACGATACCGATGAAGCCGATGCCGCCGGCAATGGCGACCGCCGCGCCGGTGGCAAGACCGGTCCCGGCGATGACGGCAAGGCGCTGGCGCCGCAGGTCGAGACCGATGCCATGGGCCGCTTCCTCACCGAGCGTCAGGGCGGAGAGGCCGCGCTTCGTGGCGAATAGCAGTGCTAGCCCGGCGATCATGAAGGGCGCAGCAAGGGCGATGTCATCGAGCCCGCGATTGGCGACTGACCCGAGCATCCAGTTGATCATGTCGGACAGGGAGAATGGGTTCGGCGCGAAATTCATCAGCAGTGACATCAGCGCCCCGGCGAAGCTCGCCATGCCGACACCGATCAGGATCAGCGTCACCATGTGCCGTATGCGGATCGCCGCCATGGCGATGAACGCGGTGGCGGCAAGCGCCCCGGCGATTGCGCTCAGCGGCAGCACCCAGACCGACAGGGCGGTCAGGCCGTAGTAAAGCGAGAAGGTCGCCCCCAGCGAGGCGGTGGCGGTGACGCCAAGTACGCCGGGTTCGGCCAGCGGGTTCCGCAGCAATCCCTGCAGCGCCGCCCCGCTGATCGCCAGCGCAGCGCCAACCACATAGGCGGCGAGCGCCCGGGGCAGGCGGATCTGCCAGACGATGATCGCATCGCCGGCCGCGCCACCCCCGACCAGCGCGGAGAGCACACGGGGAACCGCCATCGGCGTCGAGCCGAGAAAGCAGGCCGCCAACAGCACGGCGATGCTGGCAACGAGGAGAGACGGGAGGAGCCAGCGGGTCATGCATCGTCTCCAGAGGGGGCGCCACCATCCGGCGCTTCTGCCAGCGCCTCGATCGCCTCGATCAGGAACCAGCCGCCACAGGCGGTCCAGGCGCTGTCGAGGCGCACGACCGGACGCTCGCGCAATTGCCGCCGCGCAACAGGGTGACCGCTGGCGCTCCACGCATCCATGTAGCCCGTCCCCGTCTCGTAAAAGGCGCTGGCGACAAGATCGGGCTGTTCCTGCGCCAGCCGCTCCAGCGGCAATGCATGCCAGCCGGGGCGGGTCTCGAAATTGACAAGGCCTGCGGCGGCAAACATCTCGTCGATCATGGTGCCGGGCCCGGTGGTGACCCCGCCGGAGGTCATGTAGAGGACGGTTCTGGGCTTCGCCTGCGGAACGATGGCATTGAGCCGGGCGCGATAGTCGCGGCTGATTTCCGCGCCCTTTTCCTCCGCCTGCAGATCGGCCGATGCCTGTTCCAGCACAGCCGGCACATCGGCCAGCGTCGCGGCGTAACCGATCTGCACGACCGGTATGCCGGCTTTCTCGAAGGATTCGGCAGCCTGCGGCCCGCCGCCATAGCTGCGCACGATCAGGTCAGGCTTCAGGGCAAGCACGTCCTCCGCGACCGGGCGCACCTTGGCGAGCCCCGAGGCTTCCTCGCGCAGATAGGAATAATCCTCTTCGGCGTATGGCGAGAGCGCGAGGATATCCTCGCGCCCGGCCAGCGCCAGCACATATTGGTCGGCGCAATAATCGAGGCTGACGATCCGGCGCGGGGCCTCGCTCTCTCCCGGGCTCGCTGCCTCGTCCGCCGGGGCGGCACAGGCAGCAAGCGAGACAGCGATGATCGTCAGCCTCTTGATCATGTCAGAGCCTTACCCTGATCCCGGCCGATCCGGAAAGACCCGGAGTGCCATAACCGAGCAGCTGCTGGTAATCGGCATCGAACAGGTTCTCGACCCGGCCATACAGCTCCAGCGTCTCGCTCAGATCATAGGCGCCGTTCAGGTCGACCCGCGTCCAGCCATCGACCGGACCGGTCGAATCCATCTGCTCGCCGGTATGGCGCAGATCGACGCTGCCGGAGAACGGCCCCTCCGGATCGATGCCGGCGCGCAGTGTCGCGCTATGGGGCGGCACACGGATCAGCTCGTTGCCGTCACCATCCTCGGCTTCGATATAGGCATAGGTCCCGCCGAGACTGAGCCAGCCGGTCAGGCGATACTCCCCCGCCAGCTCGATGCCGCGTGACGTCGCCTCCGCGATATTCTCATAGCGCCCGATATTGAAGGTGATGAGATTTTCCGTGTCTTGCGCGAATACGCTGACACTTGCCGAACCGCGACCGCCAGGCGTGCGCAGGTCGACCCCGATATCGACCCCTTCGGATGTCTCGGGTGCCAGGTCCATTGCCGGTTCCGTCAGGCCGCAGCATAGAAAAGTCGTCTGGAACAGGGTCGGTGCCTTGAAGCCCTGGCCCCAGCTTGCCCGCATAGTCACTGTCTCGCGCGGTGTCCAGGCCACGGCGGCGCGGCCCGTCGTCTCCGCGCCGAAGCGATCGTGATCGTCATTGCGCAGGCCTGCCGTCAGGGTCAGGCTGTCGATGGGCTTGAGCTCATAGAGCGCGAACAGGCCGGTGATCGAGGTCTCGTCACCGTCAGCACGCGTCTCTTCCTGCTCTGCCCCGAAGGCGAGTGTGCTCTTCGCATCGATTGTCAGCGTGCCCTGATAGCGCAACAGGCTGCGTTCGCCTTTGGCGGAGAAGCTTTCGGCCCCGGCGGTAAAATTCACCCGCTCGATGTCGGCGAACCCGGCGACGAGCTGGTTTTCCAGCTTGCCGTCGAACAGCGGCACGGAGAGGGAGACATTGCCGGAAAACTCTTCCGTCTCGCTCGTCTCGCCGCCATCGCCGACATTGCCCTCGGCCCCGAACACGAAGCTGTCGAATTCCGTCCCGGCATCGGTATAGAGCAGCGTTACATCGAGGCGCGCCGCCGCCGGCAGGTTCAGCCCGCCGCGCGCGGCAAGGGTCGTCATCTCATAGCCGTCGTCCTCGGTGTTGCCATTGTCCTCGTCGGCCTTGGAGATACCGTCCGTATCCGTCCTGCTAGCTGACAGGCGGAAATCGCCCGTTTCATTCGCGCCGGTCACGGCAGCCCCGCCGCGCCGTGTGTCGAAGGAGCCGACCTCGCCGAACAGGGTGGCGCCAAGGCCGTCTTGCGGGCGTTTGGTGATGATGTTGACCACCCCCCCGATGGCATCCGTGCCCCACAGGGTCGATTGCGGGCCTTTCAGGATCTCGATCCGCGCGATCTGGTCGGAGTCGAGGCGGGCGAAATCATAGCCGCCGCCGGGCGCTGACGGATCGTTGACCGCCACGCCGTCGATCAGCACCAGGGTCTGTTCGCTGCCGGCGCCGCGGATGCGCACGCTCGCAGCGCCGCCATAGCCGCCATTCTGGTTCACGGTCACGCCCGGCGCCGTCGCCAGCGCGTCGACCACGAACGTATATTGCGACAGGATCTCTTCTGTAATGATCGCCACCGACGAGCCGTTCTCGGTGACACGTTGGTCGAGGCGCGTGCCCTCGACGATGATTTCATCCTTGCCCGCATCATCCTGCGCACAAGCCGGCAAGGCTATGGCGGGAAGGGTAGATAGAAGGCTGGCGGTACTGGCCAGAAGCAATAGTCGTTTCATGTCTCGTTCCTTTTTCCGACCCGGCCTGCCGCAACCGGAAAGGAGCAATGACAAAAGCCGCGCACAGCGAGTGCACGGCGGCAGAGCTCGATTTTCGATTGTCGTTGCAGAGAAAAGAGACTTTCCCGTACGCGAATGGCTGGACCCGGCCCCGGCACGAACGACGCGATGGCAGGTTTCCTGACTCACCGATCAATGCTTACGGCCGCCTTCCCGGCGCATGGCGCGCCAGTGACATATTGGCCGTCAGCTCCCGGCTGACAGTTGCGGGCACAGTCCCGGATTCGCACCGGGTTCCCTCTTAGCGCCGTGTTACCGGAGCACCATCTGGGACCAGTCTATGCAGAAGGGCGGCTTCATTGTCAATAAATGGCGTTGTCAATGAAGCCGCCGGACATGGAGAGCGAAGCGCTACGCCGCGCTGGTCAGCCGCTCGCGCTTGTGCGGCGCGTCGAAATCCATGGCCGGGCCGACAGGCACCACACCGGTCGGATTGACCATGTCGTGGCTCTCGTAGTAATGGCGTTTGGCATGCTCGAGATTGGTCGTCTCCGCAATGCCCGGCCACTGATACAGGTCACGGGTGTACCCCCACAGGTTTGGATAATCTGTCAGTTTGCGGATATTACACTTGAAGTGCCCGAAATAGACCGGATCGAACCTGTAAAGCGTCGGGAACAGGCGCCAGTCCGCTTCGGTCGGCTGATCGCCGGTCAGGAAGCGTTGGCGTGACAGACGATCCTCGAGGAAATTCATCGTGTCGAACAGCGGCTCGACCGCTTCCTCATAGGCGTCCTGTCTTGTCGCGAAGCCGGACTTGTAGACGCCATTATTCAATGTGTCATAAATGCGATCGTTCAGGGCGTCGATCTCGCTGCGCCTGTCTTCCGGGTAATAATCGCCTTGCGTTGCACCCACATCATCAAACGCATCGTTGAACATGCGGACGATGTCTGCGGATTCATTGGAGACGATCGTCTGCTGCTCCTTGTCCCAGATGACCGGGACGGTGACCCGGCCGGAATAGCCGGGGTCGGCCTTCAGATAGACCTGATAGAAAAAGTCGCTGTCGAACAGCTTGTCGCCGACAACGCCATCATCGTCCTGTTTGAACGTCCAGCCGTTCTCCTTCATCAGCCAGTGGACGACGGAAATGTCGATCATCTCCTCGAGCCCTTTCAGGCTGCGATAGATCAGTGTACGGTGCGCCCAGGGACAGGCATAGGAGACATAGAGGTGATAGCGTCCCGGCTCTGCCTTGAAACCGGCCTTGCCATCCGGGCCGGCGCTGCCATCCTTCGTGATCCAGTTGCGGAACTGGCTTTCGGAGCGCTTGAAGCGCCCGCCGGTTTCATCGGTATCGTACCATTTGTCCTGCCATTTGCCGTCGACGAGAAGTCCCATCAGGTCGTCTCCTTCACAGTTTGCATTTACCTCATCAACACAAGATTGGGCCGATCAGTCGCAAACCCAGTCTCGATTCCTCAAATGACTGTTCTGCAAACGCGAAGACACCGGTGCGCAGCGCGTATCAGGCCAGGGTCGCACCGCGCGGTGCGATCAGGCTGCGGCCATAGCCGAGGGCATCCTTGCCCCGCAGCACCAGGATGAACAGCGCAAAAACCCAGCTGATGCACGCGGCAATGAACAGGAACGAGCCCTCCTCCACGATCACGCCATTCTCCCATTCCGTCGGGGTGGCGATGCCGAGCGGCGTGAACAGGTGAAAGGTGATCGCGCCGGTCATCACGCCAAGGGCGATCAGCGCACCCAGCGCCTGCGACAGAGCGGCGAGGCGATTGTCGCCTTTCGTCAGCCACAGGATGACCGGGATCGCGACCAGCAGCACGGCGGCGGCAAGCTCGGCAATGCCGATGATCCACGGGCCCGCCGGGTAGAACAGGCCGATGCCGGACCAGTCGCGCAGGGTGGTGAAGATATGCTCCGGGGTCGGATGGCCGGTAAACTTGAAGCGCAGACTGTCGATGAAGATCGCCGAAATGAACAGGCTGGCGCCGAACAGCGCGATCCGGACGGGTCGGGACGGGGTGGAATGGCTCATGTCTCTCTCCAATAAATGCCCGGTATCACTTTACATTCCCTTGGCTGTCCTGGCGAATCACAAATGATCACGAAACTGGCAATTGACCGCCAAAATCCCGTGTCAGGGAATGGCTCAAGCAGAACATACTGATTTTACGGGAAAATCGGTTGACGGGCGCGCCAAGGGGAGATGAAAGCTGCCATCATGAAGTAGACGCAGGAGCTTTCTCCGGTCCCGCGCTGATCGAGGCAGGCCGGATAAATGCCTAGCGCTGGAAGTCGTAGATGGGGCCGAGATCGAGGATCTGCGTCAGCTCATCCAGCGCCCGGCAATTGTCTTCGTACAGGAACGGATCGCCGAGATCGGCCGGGGCAAGCTGGTCGCGATAATGCCTGACCGCCCATGTCTCCAGCTCGGTGATCCTGTCCTCTGTCAGGATCGCGCCGGTCGAGACCGCAGCCCGTTCGGCTTCGGTCAGCACGATGCGCAGGCGCAGGCAGGCCGGCCCGCCGCCATTTTTCATGCTCTGCTTCAGGTCGAGATAGAACGCCTGGGAGACCGGGTTTGAATTGCTCTCCAGCATGCCGTCGACAAAGGTCTTTGTGCGCGGATTCTCCTCCGCCTCCGTCGGCAGGATCAGTGCCATCGTGCCGTCGGGCAGGGTGACGAGCTGCGAATTGAACAGATAGGAGGTGACCGCATCTTCCAGCGAGACCTCGGCGGCGGGCACCTCGATGAAGACCGGCTCGAAGCCCAGCGGTTCGCATGCCTTGCGGATATCGGCCTGCGTGCGGGCCAGATCCTCGAACGCTTCCTCGTGATAGAACAGGCAGGGGCCATTGGTCACCGAGACGACATCATTATGAAAGGCGCCAGCCTCGATCGCCTTGCGCGACTGGCGGGTGATGATCGTGTTCTCGAAGCGCAGTTTATGGTTCGTCGCGACGGCGTGGCAGACTTCCAGCGCCTGGCGCGGCAGGAATTTCATCCCTTCCAGCTTCTCGAAGGCAGAGCGTCCGTAGACGAACAGTTCAGCGCCTGCCTCGCCATGGGCGGCGGCCAAGCGGCCATGGTTCGCTGCGCCCTCATCGCCCATCGCGCCGCCATAGGGCAGGGGCGCGTGATGGGTGAAGTGCTTGTCATCGGCGAAGATCGCCTTCAAGGCGCGGCCCGTCTGCTCCGCCTCGATCGAGCGGTGAAACATCGAGCCGAGATTGGCGGGCGTGAAATGCACCGTGCCATCCTGCGTATCGGCGCTGGGCGAAACCGTCGCCGCATTGGCGGTCCACATGGACGAGGCCGACGCCGTGTTATACAGGAAAGATGGTGAGGCGGCATGGGCGGCCTCGATCATCTGAGCATCAGAACCGGTAAAGCCGAAGGCCCGCAGGGTCGGCAAATGCGGGCGCAGCTGCGGCGGCAGCACGCCTTGCGTAAGGCCAAGCCTGATCAGGGTACGCATCTTGTCGAGGCCCTGCAGCACCGCCGCGCGCGGGTTCGACACCGCGCCGTAATTGGTCATCGAGGCAAGGTTGCCCATGGACAGGCCGCCATAATTGTGGGTCGGCCCGACCAGCCCGTCGAAATTGATCTCGCTTGCTGTGCTCATGATGTGGTCCTCAGTCGTCGATGCCGGGCGTGACCGCGTCGTCCGTCACCTTGCCTTCGGCGATCAGGCTCGCCATCGGCCAGGCGGCATAGTCGGCGGCATAATAGCCGGCAGGGCGATGATTGCCCGACAGGCCCGGACCGCCGAACGGTGCCGCGCCGGACGCACCGGTGGTCTGGCGGTTCCAGTTGACGATGCCGGCATTGATCTCGTGAATGAAACGCTCGAACAGCGCATGGCTGTCGGAGATCAGCCCGGCGGCGAGGCCAAAGCGGGTATCATTGGCTTCCGCCAGCGCTTCCTCGAAAGTCCTGACACGGATCACCTGAAGCACCGGCCCGAAGATTTCCTCATCCTTGCGGGTCTTGACCTCGGTCACGTCGATCAGGCCGGGGGAGACGAAGGCCGGTCCCTGGTCCGTGATCGTCGCCAGCCGCACCGCCCTGGCGCCGCCGGCGATCAGTTCCTCCTGCGCGTGGATCACCCCGTCGGCGGCCCTGGCCGAGACGAGCGGACCCATGAACGGTTCGGGTTCGGCATCCGGCGCGCCGACGCGGACCTTGCCGAGCAGGCTGTCGAGGGCAGAGATCAGCGCCTCACCCTCCGGGCTGTCCTCAACGATCAGGCGGCGCGCGCAGGTGCAGCGCTGGCCTGAGGTGATATAGGCAGAGCGCAGGATGATCCGCGCCGCCGCCTGCTTGTCTTCCACGTCCCAGGCGATCAACGGGTTGTTGCCGCCCAGCTCCAGCGCCAGGATCTTGTCCGGCTGGCCTGCCAGCGCCTTGTGGATCGCGCGGCCGGCATGAATGCCGCCGGTAAACAGGATGCCCGCGACGCGCTCGTCGGCGATCAACTGCTCGGCGACCTCGCGCCCGCCCTGGACGAGGTTGATCACCCCGGCTGGCAGGCCAGCGGCTTCCCAGCGCTGCAGCGTCTTTTCCGCCACCATGGGCGTCAGCTCGCTCGGCTTGAACACGACCGTGTTCCCGGCCAGCAGCGCCGGAATAATGTGGCCGTTCGGCAAATGGCCCGGAAAGTTGAACGGACCGATCACCGCCATCACGCCATGGGGGCGGTGGGCAAGGCGCATGGTCGCGCCGGCGGCCTCGCCGGTCTTCGTGCCCGTGCGCTCCTCATAGGCCTGTACGGAAATCGCGGCCTTGCCGATCATCGCGCCGGCCTCGGTGCGGGCATCCCATAGCGGCTTGCCGGTCTCATGGGCGATGGCGGCGGCGATCTCCTCCTTGTGTTCTTTCAACTCCTCGACAAAGGCATTGATGACGGCGAGGCGCTCGTCGACGCTCTTCCTTGCCCAGGGCTTGAATGCGGCGCGGGCAGCGGCGATGGCCGCCGCGACGTCATCCGGCCCGGCCATGGTGCCGGTCCAAAGGGTCTCGCCGGTAGCGGGCGCGATGGAGGAAAATTCAGCCCCCGATCCCTTTTTCCACGTGCCGTCGATGAACAGGCTGTCGGTCATGATTTGCGTCCTTTCACGGGCGTGACGAGCACTTCCTCGCCCTCCTTCACGCCCAGTTCACTGATCTGGTCCTGACTGAGGATGATGGTGTCGGCATCGACGGCGTCGACATAGACGCTGATACAGGCAAAATCGCTCATGCCGATCCGGGCGACGAGGGCCGGCATATCCGCCTTGACCTCCGCGCCCTTCTCGACGCGCCGGCGCTCGGCATTGCGGATCGTCGTGATGTTCTCGATCCGCGCCTGCAGGCTCGGCCCTGCATCGAAGATGTCGATCAGGTCTTCATAATGAAAACCCTGGCGCATCAGCAGTTCCATCGCTGGGCGCGAGGAATCATGCGGCTTGCCGATGGCTGCCTGGGCTTCCTTGGGCAAAAGGTCCGCATAGATCGGATATTTCGGCATCAAATCGGCGATGAAGCGGAAATCATTGGCGCTGCGCTTGTCGGCCTCGTCGAATTCCAGGTGAAAGAATTTCCGCGCCACATGCTCCCAGAACGGGAAATTGCCATTCTCGTCGGCCCAGCCGCGAATCTCCGCCATGATCTTGTCGCCGAAGCGGCCCGGGTTCGCGGCCATCAGCATGAAGCGCGAGAAGGACAATAGCCGCCCGACACCGCCGCCGCGCTTGTCCGGATCGACAAACAGCGTGCCGATCTCGGTATAGCCATGGAAATCATTGACCAGCGTCAGCACATTCGCATCCGTGCGCAGTTCCAGTTCCGGCGAATGGCTGGAGATATGCGAGATGCGATAGGAATAGAACGGGCGTTCATGGCCGAGATGGGTGAAGATGCAGGACATCCCTGCCACTTCTCCGTCATCTTCCAGGACGAGGAAGAAAGTCTCGCCTTTCTCGGTCGGGCGTGGGCGGGCGAAGGCCTCCTGCGAGAGATAGATGCGGTGCAGCATCGTGCGCTCCGACTGCGGCACGGTGGTCATGCCGCGGCCGGTCTTGCTTGCCAGCTCCATCAGGGCGGGCAGGTCATTCTGTTCAGCTGGACGAACACGAACCATGCCTTGGGTCTCCTGTCTCAAAACTATTGCGGTGTCAGCCGGTCGGGCCAGGCGGCCTCGCCGGAGGCCAGCATCATCATGACGAGGCTGGCGAGTTTTGCGCGCGGCACGAAACTGTCGATGATCGCATATTCGTCGGGCGAGTGGATCGCCCCGCCGACGACGCCCAGCGTGTCGACATTGGGCAGGCCAGCCGCCGCGAGATTGTTGCCATCGCAGCAGCCGCCGGTCGGCTTCCAGTCGATGCCGATACCGAGATCGGCGCCAGCGGCCCTGACCAGCTCGAACAGGGCGCGGGTGCCGCCCTCATCGGCCTTGACCGGGCGGTGGATGCCGCCATGCAGCTCGACGGCGATATCCGCGCCGAAGCCGCCGGCCGCGATCACGCGGTGGATATTCTCATCGGCCCATTTCAGGTCTTCCGGGCTGCGTCCGCGAATATTCATCCGTACAACGCAAATATCCGGCACGACATTGGTCGCCTGGCCGCCATTGATGACGCCGAGATTGAGCGTCGTGCCCTCGCGCTGGCCGTTCAGATCGTTGATCGCCGCGATCACCCGCGCGGCGCCGACAATGGCGTTGCGGCCAAGATGGAACTCGCGGCCCGCATGGGCCGGCCTGCCGCGCACGGTGAAGGTATAATGCCCGCTGCCTGCACGGGCCCCGGCGAGCGTGCCGTCGGGCAGGGCGGGTTCGAAGACGAGGCCGATATCGGCCCCGCGCGCCTTTTCGGTCAGCGCGGCGGCGGAAGCATGGGAGCCGGTCTCTTCGTCGGAATTCAGCAGCACGTCGATGCCGACAGCCTCCGCGAACGGGCTCTGCTCGAACGCCTTGATCGCTTCCAGCATGACGCAGATACCGCCCTTCATGTCGGCGGTCCCCGGTCCGTGCAGGAAGGCGCCGCGCTCGTCTTTCTTGCGTTTGACCTTCTGGAACGGATGGTCCCTGGGGAACACCGTGTCGAGATGGCCGGTCAGCAGGATGCGACGGTTGGCATCGGGGCGGTTGGAGAAATGGTATGTGCCGCCGCGCGGAATCTCGATGATGTTGCCGCCATCATCGACATGGGTCACCGGGTCCGGCTCGCGATAACTGCTAGTCAGCCCCGCCGCCTCGAAGGCCGGAACGACCGCGTCCGCGACCGTGGCAATGCCGCCGAGATTGCCGCTGCCGCTATTGATACTCGACCAGCCGGTGATCGTCTCGACCATGCGTTCCGTCGCACCGTCGAGGACCGACAGGTGTGTCCTGAAGTCAGTTCTTGCTGTCATGGTCCCTAGTGATAGGCCTTTTATAGGTCTTGGCAATGGCTGCCCGCGGGCACTGACCTAAATGCAGGCTTCAACCCCGGCGGCGTCACGGCGAAGCATTTACTGCCCCTTCCGGGCGATGTCGGGCAATAGTCTGCCCGCGCGGCAACCTTTTCGAAACCGGCGGCGTAACTACCTGTTATCGTGCCAGTATTTTTCAGGGAAAGTTTCAGGGGATCAGGAATGTCGCGTATGATTGGTCATAATATCGCTGTTCGGCTGGCCGCTGCCGGTGCCATGTTCTCTGTTGCCGGCGTGGCGCTGCCGGCTGCGGCGGCCGACGAGCCCGAGGAAATGGCGCGCGCCGCATCGGTGCCGCAGGATTACGCCTTCGCCATCACGCGCAACGGCAATCGCATCGGCGACCATAAGATCGAATTCTCCCGCGATGGCGACGACCTGCATGCCGTGATCAGTATCGATATCGACGTCTCCTTCGGGCCTCTCCCCCTCTATCGCTATGAGCACCGGAACCGGGAGACCTGGCGCGATGGACGGCTTGTCGCCATAGAGACAGAGACAACCGAAAATGGCGATGATTTCGCCGTGTCCGGCATGCTGGAAGGGGACCTGTTTGTCGTCGACGGCATGGAGGGCAGGCTGGAGACGGCGCCCGGCATCGTCCCGACCAGCTATTGGGACATGGATATTGTCCACGCGACAACGCTTCTCGACACCCAGCGCGGCACGCTGATGGAGCAGAACGAGGCGGTCATGACCCGCGACGAGGACCTTGGCGCGGATTGCTACGAGCTGTCCGGCGATCTCGACCTGACCCTGTGCTATGCCGACAAACGCCTGCGCAAACTCGCCTTCGAGTTCGACGGGAGCTACATAGAGTATCAGCCGATCGATCCCGAAAGCTGAGACCGAAAGCCGAGTAATTTCTGATATGCCGACATTCCCGAACAAGACTGCCTGGATCACCGGGGCGAGCTCCGGCATTGGCCGGGCCCTGTCCCTCATCATGGCCCGCAATGGCTGGCGCGTTGCCGCCTCCGCCCGCTCGGAGGACGACCTCGACGCCCTGTCACGCGAGGCGGAGGACCTGAAAGGCGAGATCCTCGCCGTGCCCTGCGATATCACCGACCGCGACAGCATCGCCGCGGCGATGCAAAAGACGCGCGGTGTTTTCCATTCCATCGACGTCGCCGTGCTCAATGCCGGCACCCACAAGCCGGTGCGGGCGAAAAGCTTTTCCGCAGACGATTTCAGGCTGCTGACCGACATCAACCTGATGGGCACGGTCAACTGCATCGAGGCGCTGCTGCCGACGATGATGCGCGACGGGCGCGGCAAGATTTCCGTCGTCGCTTCCGTTGCCGGCTATCGCGGCCTGCCGACCTCCGCCGCCTATGGCATGACCAAGGCCGGGCTGATTAATATGTGCGAGGCGCTGAAGCCGGAACTGGACGAGGCCGGTGTCGACATCCAGGTCATTTGCCCGGGCTTCGTCAAGACGCCCCTGACCGACAAGAACGAGTTCGACATGCCGTTCCTGATGGAGCTGGAAGACGGGGCGCAGGCCATGTATAAAGGCATCTGCAGCGACACTTTCCACGTCACCTTCCCGTGGCAGATGGCATTGCTGACCAAGACGCTCGGCATCCTGCCATCGCCCATCGCCCTGGCGGTGACGAAGAATTTCATGCCGGATGATTAACAGGCACTACAGCGTTTCCCGGTGAAGTGGAAACCGGTTCACCGTCAGGAAACGCGACAAACAAGGAGGCTGGGTCGTTTCAGCGTTTCCACAGAATGCTGAAACGATCTAGTTTGGCAACTCCGATGATTCTGTATGATCGAAATTTAGGAGAAGGACCGTGTGTTACCGGAGTATAAGCCTTTTCAGTTCCTGTGAACGCAAACCCTTAAACCGCATCAGCGATACGGCAATCATTGCAGCACCTGCGATAAGCAATGCGGTTGCTGCCGTGGGATAAAGGTCCAGCGTCGAGCGGAAGTCGCCTGCAAAAAGCCGTGGCAGCAGCAGAGGCATCGCCAATCCGGCTGTCGCCTGTACGCCGCTGGCGATGATGAGTATGGCAGCGTGTGGCCGACTTTTGTCACGGCTCAGATGCCAGAACCAGAATAGATGAGCAACTGCCAGAAGAATGACTGTCGCAAAGAGACCCCTTTGAAACCAGAAGCTGCGTGGCTTCCCAACCGGATTTCCAAAGGCTAACGCCCGTGGATGATCTGTGATTGCCGGCGTATCACCGGCAATATATCCTTCTGCAGCATTGGTCATCGATACGAACCCACGTCCGGTTGCTGGCGCAATGCCACCAGTCGATGATCCACCGAACGCCCAGCCATTGTGAAAAATAATTGTTCCGTGGTCACTGGATTCTGCTATCTGCCATCCAAGCCTGTAAGCTCCCGAGGGTTCACTGAGAATGCGGGCCAATGTGCCGGACGGGAGAAGTCTTTCATCCTCTGTGGCAACGGCAATCAAGAACCGGGCATAATCGTCAGTTGTGGTGAAAAGCCCGCCGGCGGCACCAGCAATGGCTCGATCTCTCTTCAGCGCTACCGGCATGCCAAAAATCATTCGGTGCTGTCCGGCAGAGGCGTGACCTCGGGGAAGCGAATTCATGTTGCTAGCACTAAGTCCTAGCGGGGAAAAAACACTAGCCTCGATGTAATTGGCATAAGTCTCACCGGTCACCGCCTCGATAATCTGGCCAAGCAGGTGGAAATTCAGGTTCGAATACTCGAAGGTATCGCCAGGTTGGTGAACCAGCCGTGTCGCATTGACTATCCGTCTGAACTTGTCGGGGTCTTCCGTTGGTATGTCACCGGCAAGCATGCCGTTGCGCACACCCGATGCCCGGGAAAAGCCGCTTCGGTGGTTTAGGAGATCGCGTACCCTTATGCGGACGGCCAGTTTGGGCTCGTGACCGACAAACCATGGCAAATAGCGCGAGACGGGAGCATCAAGATCAACTTTTCCCTCATGTTCCAGCTGAAGAATGGAAACCGCAGTAACTGGCTTTGTCATTGATGCTGCAGCGAATATCATCTCTGCACTGATTGCATCACCCCTGGTATTGGCCTGCCCAAACGCTCGAGTGGCTTTGATCTCATGCTCATCGATAAGGGTGAATACCACACCGAGACCGCCCGTTTCATTCAGTCGAGACACAGTAAGTTTTTCAACGTCTGCAATCTCGCCGTCGACGGTCTGGTCAGGTTGAGAGGCGATGGCAAATAACGCCACCAAGGTAAGAAGCAACTTGGTCATGGCCACCTGCATTCCCCGTTCAATCTCTCTTCATTATGAAGGTACAGGCAATGCCGGCGGTGGTCTACGAAAATTCTGATGCTGCATTGGCACAGCTATCGGCAATTGGCGCTAGCGCTGTGCTGCCTCTGCATCATTCCGCCGGTTTCTCGCGGGCGGGATAGAGCACATCGCCGGTCTGGGTCTGCGGATTGGCGCGGAACGGCGCCCCCTTGATCAAGGTACGGATCGCCTGCCAGTGGATCGCAGCGACGATCTTGAAATACATCAGCGGGTGCGACAGGAAGGTGCGCAACAGGTTCTTGTCATTGAACGCCTGCGCCGTCCCTGTCTGCACCGCCAGCAATGTGCGTTCGTCGGCCCGGGTCTCGCGGATGGCGATGCTCAGTCTCTCGCCGGGCTCCGCCAGCGTGAAGTGATAGCGGCAATCCATCTCCATCAGCGGCGAGACGTAGAATTCCTTGTCGCAGGCCTGGCGGATCATTTCCCCCGGCGCCCTGTCGGCGTCGACCGGCATCATGTAGCCGCGCCACTGGCCGAACGTGTTGCGCACCTCATAGAGGACCGCGCGCAGCACATCATCCGTGTCATAACAGAACCAGACGGACAGCGGGTTGAAGACGAAGCCGAACAGGCGCGGAAAGCATAACAGCTTGACCCGCCCCGGCGTGAAACCGAACCCGCCTTCGGCCAGCTTTTCCTCGATCCAGGGCCGCAGCGGGCGGCCATCCTTGGCCCCGTGGTCCTTGTCATGGAAACTCATCAGCGCCAGCCGGTTATGGGCAAACCAGCGATGGGCGGCATCAAGCCGCGGCAGCTCGTCGATATCGATCAGCAGCGAGAAGACGCGATAGGCAAAGCGGTGGGAGACAGGCCTGATCCGCCGGTGCGATACCGCGCCGGGATAGATCCTGCTCTCAAGGCCTGTCGTCTCGTTGCTCATCCTACTCAGCGGCATAGACCCCGCGCAAGGGCGGCGCAAGCGGCGCGGCGTTCTCGGCTGACGGGCTCATCTCGGTGATCCTGTCGCTCCACGGCACCGGCGAACCGAGCGCCTTGGCAACGGCAAAGCCCGCCGCCGCGCCATCCTCGTGGAAACCATGGCCGCACCAGGCGCCGCAGAACCAGACGCCGCCGGCGCCCTGTATCTCGCCCAGAGTGCGCTGGCCGCGCAGGGCGGCGCGGGTGAATTGCGGGTGGTCATAGGACCATTCGCCGATCACCTTGGCCGGGTCCGGCTCCTCTAGCGGATTGAGGGTCAGCAGCGCCGGTTCGGCCGTGTTCAGATTCTGCAGCTTGTTCATCCAGTAGGTCAGCGCAACCGGGGAGGGGCCGTCTTCATGGGCCTCGCGCGACGCGATATAGTTCCAGCTCGCCCAGGCCCGCTTGCGGCGCGGCATCTGGTTGATATCCGTGTGCAGAATGGCGCGGTTTTTCTCATAGGCGATACTGCCGAGAACATCTCGTTCGGCGGTGCTCGCCCCGCTGCCGAGGATCGCCAGCGCCTGGTCGGGGTGACAGGCAAAGATCACCTCGTCGAAAGTCGCCTGTTCGAGGATTTCCGCGCCGAAGGAGATGTCGATGCCATCCTCGGTGCGCTGCGCCGAGCGCACCGGGCAGCCCATGGCGATATGGTCTGCGAACAGCCGTGTGATCCTGTCGACATAGCTGCGGCTGCCGCCGCTCACCGTGCGCCATACCGGCCGCGCCTGCAGGTCCATCTCCAGCAAGCGGTGGTTCTGGAAGAAATTGATGAAACTCTCCGCCGGAAACTCGTTCACCTGCTCGACCGGCGTCGACCAGATCGCGCCTGCCATCGGCAGCAAATGGCGATAGCGGAAAGCCGACGAATAGCCGAGGCCTGCAAGCAGCTCGCCGATTGACAGATCCGCTTCCCGCGCCTTCTCCAGATAGGAGGGTGCTTCCTTGTAGAAGCGCATGATGTCGCGGATCATCAGCCAGTGACTGGGGCGCAACAAATTGCGCCGCTGGGCGAACATGCCGGGCATGTCGCCGAAATACTCCGTGTTGCCTTTGCCGATCGACACGGCGAAGGACATGTCGCTCGCCTCGGTGGCAACGCCGGTCGCGTCGAACAGGTGGACGAGATTGGGATAGTTGTGGGTGTTGTAGACGATGAAGCCGGTGTCGACCGCAACCTGCCCGCCGAACCCGTCCGGCATGTCGACCGTATGGGAATGCCCGCCTAACCTGTCGTCCTGTTCGAACAGGGTGATCTCGTGGTCACGATACAGGGCATAGGCAGCGCTGAGCCCCGCAATGCCCGACCCGATAATTGCTATTTTCATCTGACTTTATTGCCTTGCGCGTTATGGCTCGCGAAGAAGCGGCCCTCTACAGTTCGTATACCCGTTGTTACGTTGGCACAAACGGACAAAGAGCCAGCAGATAACGTGGTTGTGAATGGGAGTGAATTTGCACGGGCGGAGTTTCGGTAGATTGTCCCGATGCCTATCCGGGCAAGTTTTACCGAACAGTTCCCTGACGAGAAATTTTTCGAACTCTTTGACGTACCGGCTGTTATCGCACCATTGCGCAGGAAAGGAACACCATGGCTTCTACCGCTTATGCCGAACGCGACTACGTGAAGGACATGATCCGGCAGGCGATGACCGCGCCCCTGCTCGAGCCGGAAGAAGAATATGGTTACGCCGTTCGATGGCGTGACAAGAAATGCGAGAAGTCCCTCGCGAAGCTGACCGAAGCGCACATGCGCATGGCGGTTTCCACCGCCATCAAGTTCCGCGGTTACGGCCTTCCTCTCGCTGACCTGATCCAGGAGGGCGGCATCGGCCTTCTCGAAGCCGCCAAGCGATTCGATCCCGACCGCGAAGTTCGCTTCTGCACCTATGCTGGCTGGTGGATCCGCGCCTCGATGCAGGATTATGTCTTGCGCAACTGGTCGATCGTTCGCATCGGTTCGAAGTCCGCGCACAAGACGATCTTCTTCAATCTCAGCCGCATCCGCTCCATGATCGAGGAAGTCGATCGCGGCAATGGCAATGGCGAGACCCGCGAGACCATCGCCAGGCGGTTCAAGGTCACGGAAGACGATCTCGATTTCATGACCGGCCGTCTGCGCAACAAGGACATGTCTCTCAACGCCACCTTCAACGAGGAAGGCGATACCGAGCGTCAGGATCTGATTCCCGATGAGCGCGACCTGCCCGAAGATGTTGCCAGTTCTTCCATCGACGAGAAGCGCCGCAGCGAATGGTTGCGGTCGGCGATGGACCAGCTCAGCGCCCGGGAGAAGACGATCATCAATGAGCGGTTCTTCAACAGTGATAAAGTAACGCTGTCTCAACTCGGCGTTGATCTTGGCCTGTCGAAGGAGCGCGTCAGACAAATCGAAAAGCAGGCGATCGGCAAGCTCAGAAATACTTTAACATCAGAAGGCCATGCGGCCTATATCGGCCTTGAAAATGCCTAACTTGACTCGTTTAAGGGCGGCACACCGGACCTGGTCTTCTTGTTTTACCGCGGCGATTATGCAACATGTCATGGTAAATGGATTTTCGGGGAACGAATTTCCGGAAAAACCTGTTGCTCATCCAGTCTTGGACTAGCTAAACAGGACTTATTGGTTTAATTGTGCGTTGCGATGCACTACTATGCAGTCACCTTACAGGAGGGGATTATGAAACTTAAACTTGCACTACTGGCGGCCGCTGGCTCCGTAGCGATGGTGTCGGCAGCTTCTGCCCAGGACCAGGGCTATTACGGCGAACTCGGCTTCGGTTACACCTTTTCCAACGACGAAAACGATTTCGAGGATACCGGCAGTGCCGTTCCTTATTCCTTCGTCACGAATTACGACCTCGATGAGTCGCTGAACATCTACGGCGCTTTCGGTAAATATCTGCAGAACGGCCTGCGCGCCGAGCTGGAACTGACCACACGCACTCAGGAAATCGATGAGCTGCCGGGCGATGGCCTTGGCTTTGTCGGCTTTCCGGGCGGCGGCAGCATCGGTGACCTCACCGTCAACACGCTGATGGTCAACGTCTTCAAGGATTTCTACAACGAATCCCGCTTCACCCCGTATCTCGGTGTTGGCGTCGGTGCTGCTTACATCCGTCCGGAAGCAAGCAACTCCTCGATCGTTCCGACGCCGGCTACCGGCCCGGGTCAGCCCTATCTGATCGTCATGGGTGACAAGGACTTCGCCTCGGCCGCTCAGGCGCTTGCCGGTGTTACAATCGACCTGACCAACACGGTCGACGTCGATCTCGGCTACCGCTACCTGGTCACTGATTCCTTCGAATACGGTGCCGCCATCAACGGTCCGGTTACCCCGATCGAAGCTGGCTACCGCGCTCAAGAGCTGACCGCTGGTCTGCGCTGGAACTTCGGTGCTCCGGCACCGGTTGTCGAAGAGCCAGAAGAGCCGCCGGTAACCTACAAGGATTGCTGGGATGGCAGCCGCGTCGTATCGACCGCCTCCTGCCCGCCCGAGCCGGAAATCGTTGAAGACGACGTGATCCCTGATGATCTGGATCTGGTCGTTTACTTCGACTTCGACAAATCGAACCTCAGCGTCGCCGCTCAGGACCTGATCGCCGCCAAGGCTTCTGAAGCCATGGAGTATGACATCTCCGGCGTCACCGTTCAGGGTAACACCGACACGTCCGGTTCTGCTTCCTACAACAACGCCCTGTCCGCTCGCCGGGCCGCCGTTGTTCGTGAAGCGCTGGTTGCCAACGGCATCTCCGGCGGCCTGATCACGACCCAGGCCCTGGGCGAGAGCAACCCCGCCAAGCCGACGGCTGACGGTGTTCGCGAGCCGCTCAACCGCCGTACGGAAGTTCTCTTCGACTTCTAATCGGGTCAAATTCCGATCAAGAAACCGGCGCGGTCCTCCGCGCCGGTTTTTTTGTGCCGCTTTTCAGGATTGCGATATTTCCGCAAGGCCCGGTTTGCTTAATCATGTATTAAGCCGCGCGCTCAAAGCTGCGGGCTATGGCCAGAAAACCGTCTTCCCGTTCCGGTTCGACACCGCGACGGCGTCCTCCTGCGCGGGCGGCGTCCGCGCGGTCGCGCGGCGGTGCAGGCAAAGGCCGCAGTCAGTCTCTGGTTGACAGGCTGATCCCTCAGCTTGGCCAAAATTCCAGCAAGAATTCAAACAAGAAGTCTGGCAAGAAGTCCGCTGCGAAACCCGCCGCGAAACCGCGCAAGGCGCCGGTCAAGAGAACCGCGGCTGGCGCGGCCCGCAAGTCGGCGTCCGGCCGTGCCACGTCGCGCCGGGCGTCCACGAGAAGACGCCCTCAGCGGCCCGGCCTGCCGGGCTGGGTGAGAAGGGCAGGGGGCATCGCTTTCCGCGTCGGTTTCGTCGGCTTCGGCTGTTTCATCCTGTCCCTCGCCGCGATCTATTACTACAGCCGCGATCTGCCGCCGCTCAGCGCCCTCGACCATCTGCAACGCCCGGCGCAGATCACCCTTGTCGATGTGCGCGGCGAATTCCTCACCCGTTATGGCCAGTTGCATGGCGAGCCGGTCATGGTCGATGGCTTGCCGCCGCATGTGGTGCAGGCGTTTCTGGCGACAGAGGACCGGAATTTCTATCACCACTGGGGCGTCAACCCGGTGGCAATCATCCGTGCCCTGATCGTCAACCTGCGCGAGGGCAGCGTGCGCCAGGGCGGCTCGACCATCACCCAGCAATTTGCCAAGAACGTCTTTCTCACGCCCGACCGGACGATCAAGCGCAAAATGCAGGAAATGCTGCTCGCCCTGCAATTGGAGATGACCTATTCGAAGGACGAGATCCTCGCCTTCTATCTCAACAATGTCTATTTCGGTGCCGGCACCTGGGGCATCAGCGCCGCATCGGAGCGCTATTTCGAGAAGAAGCCGGACGACCTGACGGTCGGCGAAGCGGCCATGCTCGCCGGCCTGCTCAAGGCGCCGTCACGCTACTCCCCGTCGGCCAGCCCGGATGCGGCCCGCGCCCGGGCCGGGGTCGTGCTCGCCGCCATGGTCGATGCCGGCTATCTGAAGCCCGAAGACGCCGAAACGATTACCAGCCAGCGCATCGCCACGGTCTCGCGACGCCGCAATCCGGCGCCCTATGCAACCGACTACGCCATGGCCGCGCTGAACGAGATCATGCCGCAACTCAAGCATGACATCATCATCCATACGACGATCGATCTCGAGGCGCATAAACGGGCCCAGGCAGCGATCGAAACCCTGACCGAACGCGACACCCGCGTCGCCGCCGATGTGCAGGTCGCCATGGTCGCGCTGGAATCGGATGGTGCCGTAAGCCTGCTGATCGGCGGCAAGGACTATGCCGGCAGCGAGTATAACCGCGCTACCCACGCCTTGCGCCAGCCGGGCTCTGCCTTCAAACCATTCGTATACCTCGCCGCGCTCGAGGATGGCCGCCGGCCCGATGATATCATCCTCGACACGCCCGTCGAGCTGTCAGACTGGGCGCCGTCCAATTATAACGACAAGTATTACGGCGCCGTGCCGATGGCCGAGGCGCTCGCCCGCTCGCTCAATGCCGCCGCCATCCGGCTGCAGGAGGAGACCGGCCGCGACGAGGTCGTCGCCGTCGCCAGGCGGCTCGGTTTCCCCGGCGATATCGACCCCGGCGCGGCTTTGGCTCTGGGGGTCAACGAGGCAACGCCGCTCGATCTCGCCGCGACCTATCTGCCCTTCGCCAATCATGGTGTCACGGCGCAGCCCTATATCATCACCTCGATCTATACCGAGAGCGGCAAGGTGCTCTATGCCCGCGAGACCAGGCCAGGCCGCTACGTGGTCGCCGAGGACGACCTGATCGCCCTCAACCACATGCTGCGCCAGACCATTGCTGACGGCTCGGGCAAGGCGGCGGCGCTGCCCGGCTATGTCGCCATGGGCAAGACCGGCACCACTCAGGAAAGCCGCGATGCATGGTTCGCCGGCCATGCGGCGGGCGTGACCGGCGTCGTCTGGCTCGGCAGGGACGACTACACACCGATGCGTGATGGCTGGGCGCCGGTCAGCGGGTCCGGCGCGCCGGCGCTGTTGTGGAAGGACATGATGATCGCCGTCCTCGATGACCGGCCGGACCTGCCCTATACGCCATGGCAGCCGCAGCCCTTCCTGCCGTCGATCTTCGACCAGTTCCGCGGCCTGTTCAGCCGCAACGATATGCCGGCCGATCCTGCTGTGCCCTATGACGCCAGCTATGAAATGACCGCGCCGCCACCGGCAGACCGTCCCCTCCCGCGGGCGCAGGTGAGCATGGACGATCTCGTCGCGGACGTGCTTGAAGAGGAGGCGGCGGCAAGCACCCTGCCTCAGGGTGATGAGCTCGGCGCCTTCCTCAACGGTCAGCTCGCAGAACCGGCCGCGGCCGGTCCCGGCCCGGAGTCAGGGACAGGCGGCTGAGATCAGCGCGCGCCGATGCCGTAAAGGCTGGCGCCATGGGTCTTCAGCCAGTCCTGCGCCGGGCGGCGATCCTCGATCAGCTCATCGACGACGCGCCAGAAGGCAGGCGAATGATCCATGTGCTTCAGATGCGCAACTTCATGGCCGACGACGTAGGTGTAGACATGTTCCGGCGCCATGATCAGCCGCCAGCTCAGCGAGATCGCGCCTGCCGACGAGCACGATCCCCAGCGCGAGCGTGTGTCGCGCACGGTGATCCGTTTACGGACGACACCGATCCTGTCGCAAAGCGCGTCGGCGATGGCACAGAATTCGCGCCGTGCCTCGGCCCTCAGCCAGTCCTCGACCCGGCGGGCCAGGAATTCCGGCGCGCCGCCGACATAGAGCGTCTGGTCCTCCGCCCGGACCGCCTTTCGCTGCCCCGGCGCGTGAAGGATCGTGTGCTCTATGCCGCGAACCGGCACGCTCGCCCCGTCATGAAAAGGCTGGGTCTGCGGACTCTCTGCCAGGCATTGCGCGATCCAGCTGCGGCGTTTTTCCACGAAGGAAAGCCCGTCGGGTACGGAGCGCTTGCTCGGGCATGTCAACAAGACGCGCCCGCCCAGCGCATCGACGCGGATGATCAGCCGCCGCGCACGGCGGTTGATGCGCACATCGACCGGCAACAGACGCTCGCCGATGCGCACGCTCGGCCCGGCGCTCGATTCCGGCGGTGCAACTTTGAGGGATTTCTCCCGGGGAAGGGTCATGCGCCTGAGTCTCTGCGTCTGCGCCTCTCCCGTCAAGCGCGGTTTGTGTGGCATCCCCCCGTCCCGGGGCCGCGTCCCTGCCGGGCCGCTTGCCTATCGGCCGGCTTGCCTATCGACTCAGGCCAGTCTGTTTTATAAGACAAGTCAGTCGTGGAGAATTCAATGGACGGTTCTGCCCATCCGAGCGAGATCGGTGACAAGGGCAAGGCGACGGCGCTCAAGGATGCAAAAGCCCTGACGCCGATGATGGCCCAGTATCTGGAGATCAGGGAACAGGCGGGTGATGCCCTCCTGTTCTATCGCATGGGCGATTTCTACGAGCTGTTTTTCGACGATGCGGTCAAGGCCGCTGCGGCGCTCGACATCACGCTGACCAAGCGTGGCCAGCACCAGGGCGAGGCGATCCCCATGTGCGGCGTGCCGCACCATTCCCACGAAAACTATCTCGCCCGGCTGATCCGGGCCGGTTTCAAGGTCGCGATATGCGAACAGACGGAGGACCCGGCGGAGGCAAAGAAGCGCGGCTCGAAATCCGTCGTGCGGCGCGAGATCGTGCGCTTCGTCACCCCCGGCACGCTGACGGAAGATTCGCTGCTCGAGGCCCGCTCCCATAATTTTCTCGCCGCCCTGCATGCGCCCAGGACAGGTGCCGGGGCGCTCGCCTGGGCAGACGTGTCGAGCGGGGAGCTGTGTGTCGCGAGCGTGACCGCCGAGACACTCGGGTCCCAGCTTGCCGCGCTGGCGCCGAAGGAATTGCTGACGCCGGAAGCGCCGGGCGGGGACTGGGTCGCCGCCCTCGACGCGATGGGCGAGGAGACCTGCGTGACCCCGCAGGCGCGCACTTTCTTCGATGTCGCCAATGCCGAGGAACGGCTGTGTGATCTCTACAAGGTCCAGGCACTCGACGCCTTCGGCACCTTCGCGCGCAGCGAGATCGCTGCGCTCGGCGCGCTTGCCGCCTATATCGAGCTGACGCAAGTGGGCCGCATGCCGGCGTTGAAGCCGCCACGCCATCCGGCCCGCGGTGCCGCCATGGCGATCGACGCTGTCACCCGCACCTCGCTGGAGCTGACCCGGACCCAGCGTGGTGATCGCGATGGCTCGCTGCTCGCCGCCATCGACCGCACGGTCTCCGGTGCCGGTGCGCGGCTGTTGTCTGACTGGATGGCTGGCCCGCTGACCGATATCGACGCGATCCGCCGCCGCCAGCAGGCCATCGCCTGGCTGGTCGAGGCGCGGCCCTTGAGGGGCGATATCCGCGAGCGCCTCGCTGCCACGCCCGACATCGCCCGTGCTCTTTCCCGGCTGGCGCTTGGCCGCGGTGGACCGCGCGACCTTGCCGCCTTGCGCGATGGCCTGACCGCCGCGCGGGAACTGTGCGTGCTGCTTCACGGGGCAGCGGAGGGCGCGCCCCTCGACGCACCAATGGCCGAAATGCTGCAGGAGGCAATGTGCGACCTCGAGGCGCAATCCGGCGGCGGTTTCGCCGACCTGCTCCGCCTGCTGAACAAGGCGCTCGCCGCCGACCTGCCGCTTCTTGCCCGCGATGGCGGGTTCATCGCAACCGGCTTCGACCCCGGTCTCGACGAGACCCGCGGCCTGCGCGACAATGCCCGCCGCATCATTGCCGGGCTCGAGGACCAGTATCGCCAGAAGGCCGGCATCAAGGCGCTGAAGATCAAGCACAACAATGTGCTCGGCTATTTCGTCGAAGCTCCGGCGAGTTATGCCGGCACGCTGATGGGCGCGCCCCATTGCGACCTGTTCATCCATCGCCAGACGCTCGCCAACGCCGTGCGCTTCACGACCGTCGAATTGTCGGACCTGGATTCCCGCATCGTGCGCTCTCGCGACACGGCTTTGGCCCGGGAGATGGCGCTTTACCGCGATCTCTGCGAACAGACACTTGCCCGCGCTGGAGATATTGCTGCGTGTGCGGACGGCCTCGCCCTTATCGATGTCTGCGCCGGTCTCGCGCAGCTTGCCGAGGCGCAGGATTATGTCCGCCCGCAGGTCGATGACAGTTTCGCTTTCGAGATCATTGGCGGCCGTCACCCGGTTGTCGAGCAGACGGTGGCGCGGGCAGGCGAGGGGGCGTTTATCCCCAATGATTGCCGCCTGACACGCGAAGATGATCCCAGCCTGTGGCTCGTTACCGGGCCGAACATGGCCGGCAAGTCGACCTTCCTGCGCCAGAACGCGCTGATTGCGATCCTCGCCCAGATGGGGTCGTTCGTGCCTGCGAAAGAGGCTCATATCGGCGTCATCGACCGCGTCTTCTCCCGCGTTGGCGCGTCGGACGATCTCGCCCGCGGCCGCTCGACCTTCATGGTCGAGATGGTCGAGACCGCGGCGATCCTGAACCAGGCCGGCGAGCGGTCTCTCGTCGTGCTCGACGAGATCGGCCGCGGCACGGCAACCTATGACGGCCTGTCCATCGCCTGGGCGGCGCTCGAACATCTGCACGAGATCAACAAGTGCCGTGGCCTGTTCGCGACGCATTATCACGAGCTGACGGCGCTGTCCTCGCGCCTCGACCGGCTCGCCAATGTGTCGATGCAGGTGCGCGAATGGAAGGGCGATGTCGTCTTTCTGCACGAGGTGGCGGAAGGCCCGGCCGACCGTTCCTATGGCGTGTCCGTCGGCCGCCTTGCCGGCCTGCCATCCGCTGTCGTCGCCCGCGCGCAGGAAGTGTTGAGCCTCTTGGAAGAAGGCAAGGTCGCCTCCAGTGCCGGGCTCGCCACTCTCGTTGACGACTTGCCGCTGTTCAGCGCGGCTGTGGCAAGGCCAAAGCCGGTCGCCGACAGTCCTGCCCTGAAGGCGCTCGCCGATATCGACCCGGACAGCCTGTCCCCGCGCGAGGCGCTCGAAGCGCTGTACGCGCTGAAGGAACTGACCCGCAATGGCAGCTGACGCATCGCGCAAGCTCTGGAAGCCCGGGGCGCTGGCCGAGCGGCTGACCACCATGTCCGCCGAGCTGTCCTCGATGGAGCGCAGCACGCGGCTGGGTCAGGAAATCCGCGATACCCGCGCCCACTGGCTCGCGGAAATGTTCGACAAGACCCGGCGCGGCGAACAGATTTCCCGCGGCCTGTCGACGCTCACGGGCGAAGGGATCCATGGCCTGTTCGAGGCAGGCGCCGTCCTGTACCCGGAAGAGGCGCAGCATCTCGCCGTACTCGCCGCAGGCGGGTTCGGTCGCGGGCGGCTGGCGCCTTTTTCCGATATCGACCTGCTCTTCCTGCATTCACCCAATGCCGGGCAGAAGATCAAGCCGCTGCTCGATTTCATTCTTTATGCGCTATGGGATGCCGGGCTGACAGTTGCCCAGGCCGTGCGCTCGCCCGCCCAGTCGATCGACTTCATCAAGACCGATATCGAGGGGTGCACGTCCTATCTCGATGCCCGCTATCTCGTCGGTAACGAGCCGCTGGCGCGCGATTTCTTCCAGCGCTTCGATCGCTACCGCAAGGGTAGCGTGTCGTCTTTCGTCGAGGCCAAGTTGAAGGAGCGCGAGGAGCGGGTCGCCAGGGGCAATGGCTCACGCTATGCGGTCGAGCCGGACATCAAGGAAGGCAAGGGCGGCCTGCGCGATCTTGAAACGCTGCATTGGCTCGCGCGCTATGCCTATGGCGCGACGAATGTCGAGCAGCGGGTCAATATCGGTGTCTTCACCGATGAGGAAGCCGCGAGCTATGAAAAGGCGCTCGATTTCCTCTGGTCAGTCAGGGTGCAATTGCACCGGTTGCGGGGCCGGCCCGATGAGCTCCTGTCTTTCGATATCCAGCCCAGGGTCGCGGACGCGCTGAATTACAATGATCGCGGACAGACCCTCGGCGTCGAGCGGCTGATGAAGCATTACTTCATCAACACCAAGGAAGTCGGCCGCCTGACCGGAGTTGTCTGCGCCGCGCTCGAAGAGGCGGAGGTCAAACGCTCGCGCCTGATCGAGAGTTTCTTCCGCGGTCTTGGCGGCAATCGCAAGCAGGACCTGAACCGCCGCATCCGTCCGGACGAAGTCGGCGCGTCGACCAATATCACGCTGCGCGGCGACAGGGTCGACTTCAGGGATCATGCAAAGGCGCAGGAAACGCCGCTCGACCTTGTCCGTCTGTTCCGCATTGCCGCCCGCAAACCTGCCGCTGAAATTCACCCCGAAGCGTTGAAGACCGTCGCCGCCGGTGCCCGCTTCATGAAGCGGGCGAGTGTCGAGGATGAAGACGTCGCGACGATTTTCCGGGCGATCATTCTCGATACGGAGAATCCCGAGGAAACGCTGCGTGACATGACAGAATGCGGGCTGCTCGGCAGTTACCTGCCGGCTTTCGGCATGCTGATCGGCCGCGTCAAATACGGCCTGTATCGCGGCTTCACCCTCGATGAGCATGTGTTGCGCTCCGTCGGCGTGCTCGATCATATCCGCCGTGGCGATGAGATAGAGCACCACCCCATCGCCACCCGCATCATGGCGGAGACGGACGATCCGCTGTCATTCTATCTCGCCATCTTGATGCACGAATCCGGCGAGACGCTGACAAACCCGACGCCGGACAGGCTGCGGCGCAAGATCATCTCCTCCATCGGTCATCTGGTGCGCGACAGGGACCGGCTGGAAGATATCGTCTGGGCGGCGACGCGCTACCAGATGATGGCGAATATCGCCGTGCGCCGCAACGTGATGGAAGAACGCACCATCGAGACCTTCGCCGCCGAGGTCGCGACCCGGGAGCGCCTCGATCTCCTCATGGTACTGACGATCTGTCACCTGCGCATGGCCGGGTTCAATTCATGGGACCGGTGGACGCGCCGCGACCTCGGTAATCTTTACGAGGCGACGAGGGCGTGGTTTGCCGGCGGGGCAGAGGCTCTCGCCGCCCATATCCTGAAGCAGCGTGACGCCCTGCGCGGTCGCGCGGCGCGGCTTCTCTCCGACTGGCCGGTGCAACAGCTCGACCGCTATCTCCTGCGCCTGCCGGCCGAGTTCTTCGAAGGCGTCGATCCGGCAACCGCCGTGCGCTTCGTCAAGCTGATGCGCCAGGTCGATGGCGGGGCCTCGCCCGGCTCGGTCGAACTCAGCGTCCATGACGATGGCCTGGTCGAGGCGGCGATCTATTCCCGCGACAAGCCGGGGCTCTATGCCGCCATCGCCGGCGTCGTCATTGCCAATGGCGGCATGGTCCGCGCCTCGACCGCCTTTCCGGTCAAGCCGGCGGGCAAGGGCGTCGACATGGCCGGCAACATCGTCGTCTTCCATGGCGAGCAAGGCCGGTCGATCCTCGAAGGGCAGGACGAAGAGGTTGCGCTGGCACGGCTGCGGCAACAGTTCGAGGAGGCGATCACGCGGCCCGGCTACCAGAAGATCAAGCTGCGGGCCCGGGTCGGCGACCGCCGCCATGTCTTTGATGTACCCTCGGAGGTCAAACTCGATCAGCACACGTCCCATGACTGCCTGATCGTCGAGGCCAAGGGCCGCGACCGCCCGGGCCTTCTCTATCGTCTCGCCGCCGCGCTCAGCGATATCGGCGTATCGATCCGCTCGGCCTATATCGCCAATTACGGCGAAATGGCCGTCGACACCTTCTATCTGCAGGACCTGCCCGGCTACAAGATCACCGACAGGCGCCGCCAGGAAGTGATCCGCCGCTCTCTGCTTGCGGTGCTGGATTCGGACTGAAACTGCCCCTGGGCCGGGATGACTTGATCGGCGCGGCACCCGCCCCTATATCAGGCGCCCGCGGGACGACCCGTGTTCTTCGTGCACTTTCGGGACGGCCCGAGCCATTCATGGAGGGCCTTTTCTCATGGCCTGGGTTTATCTCTTTGTCGCCGGATTGCTTGAAATCGTCTGGGCTTTCTCGATGAAAAAGTCCGAGGGTTTCACGATCCTGCTCCCAAGCGCGGTCACTATCATCGCGATGATCGCCAGCTTCGCGCTGCTGTCGCTTGCCATGCGCTCCCTGCCGCTCGGGACCGCCTATACCGTATGGACCGGTATCGGGGCCGTCGGTGCGTTTATTGTCGGCGTTCTGGTCCTCGGGGAGATGCTCACGCCCATGCGTGTCGTCGCGGCGTGCCTGATCGTGGGCGGCATTCTTCTGATGAAGCTGTCGGGCTCGCCATCCTAAAGGCCGGCGTGGTGGCGCAGCCCGAGCGGCCCGGTCCTGAGCAAACCGCAACAGATATTTGCCCAATCAGCAACGGCGCTCGGCCTTCAGGCATATTATGTCTGGTCCGAGCAGAATGACTTGGAGGCTATCATGGCAAAAGTTCTCGTTCTTTATTATTCCAGCTACGGTCATCTCGAGACCATGGCCACCGCCATTGCCGAGGGCGCGCGCGAGGCCGGCGCCGAGGTGGATGTGAAGCGCGTGCCGGAAACCGCGCCGGATGAGGTCGCGAAAAACGCCGGCTTCAAGCTCGACCAGGCGGCCCCCGTCGCCACGGTCGCAGAGCTTGCCGATTATGACGCGATCATCATCGGCACCGGCACCCGCTTCGGGCGCATGTCCTCGCAGATGGCGGCCTTTCTCGACCAGGCCGGTGGCCTGTGGGCGAGGGGCGCCCTGAATGGCAAGGTCGGCGCTGCCTTTACCGGTACAGCATCCCAGCATGGCGGACAGGAGACGACCCTGTTCTCGATCATCACCAACATGCTGCATTTCGGCATGACCATCGTCGGCCTCGATTACGGGTTCCAGGGCCAGCTGACGCTCGACAGCGTCGAGGGCGGCTCGCCTTATGGCGCCTCGACCATCGCCGGTGGCGACGGCAGCCGCCAGCCGAGCCGGATCGAGCTCGACGGCGCGAAATATCTTGGCGCCCGCGTCGCCAACACGGCGGCAAAACTCTCCGCCTGAGCGCGCTTACCATGATGGATCAGAAAAGCCGGTGCGGGTTCCCGTACCGGCTTTTTCATGCGGCGTTGAAAGCGGTCAGCCTTCCATTCCCGCGGCGATGGAGCGGACAACGAAATCGATCTGTTCCCAGATCTCCTCGACATGCTGGTCCATACCGGCCGGACGCAGCGAAACCGTGACGATGCCATGCACCGCGCCCCACATGGCGCGGGCCATCATCCGGCAGCGCGCGATATCGTCCATGCCGGGCATCTGCGCGATCGTGCTGGCGACGAGCCCGCTGACGGCGCGTTCCTTTTCCCTGTACCAGTCCGGCGGCGTGCCGGTGCGCCGCTGCATGAAGGTCAGCACGGCGTTCCACTCGTCGGGATGGGCGATGACGTAGTCGAGATAGGCGCGCGATAGCGCCAGCATCTGGCCGGTGACGTCCTTGTTCTGCGTCCTCGCCGCCTCGATCGCCTGCTGGCCGGCGATGAACAGGCCGTCAAGGGCGCGGGCGTTGAGGCGGTAGACGAATTCGTCCATCTGGCCGAACAGATTGTAGATCGTGCCGACCGACACGTTCAGGCGCACGGCCAGAACACGGGCCTTGACCTGTGTCAGCCCGCCTTCACGGATCAGGGCTTCACCGATATCGAGGGCGCGTTCGCGCATCTCTTCCTGGGTTTCGCGGGGGGAGGTTTCATATGCCATGCCCCTACATAGCTGAAAAAATTTCATGAACAAAGTTCAAAATCATCTTGAACTATGTTCATTTTGTGGTATTGTCCGTTGTGAACGATGTTCATTCCGTCTGGCGGAGAGAGTTGCCGGTCCCTTATCGAAACCGGCAGCGCCAGGCGAAACGGCAGCGTTCACATTTGGTAGCTCGGGGGAGCTGGCTGCCGGATGCAGCTCGATGGCTCGGCGTGATGACCGACAAGGCACGTTGCCGGTAAAGATGCCGGCGTAAACCGGATAAGGTCGTTACAGCCGGGCCACCATGTTGCCTGCCTTTAAATGGCGGGCATTCCCCCAAAGGTCCGAAACACCCCTTGCTCTTTCCTTGGTCCTGCCGCAAACGCTGGTATCCTTCGCGTTGGCCGGTCCTGCTTCGGGGCGGCGACGGGCGTCTCTTCGGGTAAGGCTCTCCATGTCACGCAGTCTGGTAAAGTCGATGGCAACCGTTTCGGGGCTGATCATGCTGTCGCGCGTGTTCGGTTTCGCGCGTCAGGTGCTGATCGCCGGTGTCATCGGCGCGTCAGGATCGCCGGTCGCCGACGCCTTCTGGGCCGCGTTCCGCTTTCCGAACATGTTCCGCCGCCTGCTCGCCGAGGGGGCATTCCAGGCCGCCTTCATCCCGCTCTTCCAGGGGCGTCATGTCGAGGGCGGCGATGAAGAGGCGCGGGCTTTTGCCGAGGACGTGCTGGCGTGGATGATCTTCATCCTCACCGCCCTGTCGGCGGTGGTGATGATTTTCGCGCCCGCTTTCGTCTGGGTCGTCGCCACCGGCTTCGAGGATGACCCGGAGAAATTCCGCCTTGCGACCCACTTCACCATCATCATGTTCCCTTATCTGGCCTGCATGTCGCTGGTCGGGCTTTATGGCGGGCTGCTGAACGCAATGCACCGCTTTGCCGCCGCCGCCGCCGCGCCGCTGGCGCTCAACGTCATCATGATTGCCGTCGTGCTCGTCTATGCCGATCGCGGCGTGACCGTGACCGGCTACGCTGCGTCGTGGTCGGTTTTCGCCGCAGGCCTCGCCCAGCTTGCCATCCTCATGTTCGGGGCATGGCGCTCCGGCTTCCTGCTCAAGCTGCGCCTGCCGAAATGGACACCGCATATCAAGCGCATGCTGGCGCTGGGCTGGCCCGGCTTCATCGGCGCTGGCGCGCTGCAGATCAACACGATCGTCGGCACCAACATCGCCTCGCGCGAGGCCGGCGCGATCTCTTGGCTGATGAATGCCGACCAGCTCTACCAGCTGCCGCTGTCGATGATCGGGATAACCCTCGGCATCGTGCTGATGCCGGCGATCTCCCGCGCGGTGAAGGAGGGGGACGAGCCCGCTGCCCGGTCCAATCTCAATCGCGGGCTGGAACTGGTCCTGCTGTTCGGCCTGCCAGCCGCGGCGGCACTGATGGCCATGCCGACTCTCATCTGCGCGGCCCTGTTCATCGACTTCGCCGGCGACGCCCTGTCCTATTTCGGTCAGAACGAAAGCGCCTATCTCGTGCGCGATGCCGAGGCGACAGGCCTTGCCTTGTCTGTCTACGGCTTCGGGCTGTTGTCCTTCTGCCTGCAGAAAGTGGTCTCCTCGGCCTATTTCGCGCGGGAGAATACGCGCACCCCGATGAAATTCGCGCTGCTGGCAATCTCGATCAATATGGTCCTGTCGCTCACCCTGTTCCCGATGATCGGCTTTATCGCCATCCCCATCGCCACCATCGTCGCGTCATGGACCGAGGTCATCCTGCTGTCGCGCCAGCTGTGGAAGGCCGGCATCCTGCGGCCTGATGACCGGCTGACCCGGCGCACGCCGCGTCTCGTCATTGCCGCCATTGTCATGGGGCTCGCGGTCTGGGCCGCGGCGGAGAATACCGGCCTGCTGCTGCCGTTCTTCGGCGGCCAGCTCTGGCTCTTGCTGCTGGCCATCGTCGCCGGCGGCGGCGCGCTATACGGGGCCTGTGCCGTCCTGTTCGGCGGCGCCCGACTCTCCGACTTCAAGGGGCTGATCACCAGGCGCGCTTAAGGCTGGTGCCTGGCGGAAATATCCGCTAACACGCGCCCACTATGAGCGAGCACCCAACATCCAGCTATAAGGGCCCCGAGCGCGTGTTTTCCGGCGTTCAGCCCACCGGCAACCTTCACCTCGGCAATTATCTCGGCGCGATCCGCAAATTCGTCACGCTGCAGCAGTCCCATGACTGTCTGTTCTGCGTCGTCGACATGCACGCGATCACCGTCTGGCAGGACCCGGCCAGGTTGCGCGCCCAGACGCTGGAGATTGCCGCCGCCTATCTCGCCGCCGGCATCGACCCGGAAAAGTCGATCATCTTCAACCAGTCGCATGTCTCGGCCCATGCCGAGCTCGCCTGGATCTTCAACTGCGTCGCGCGCATGGGCTGGCTCAACCGCATGACCCAGTTCAAGGACAAGGCCGGCAAGGACAAGGAGCGCGCCTCCGCCGGGCTGTTCGTCTATCCCAACCTGATGAGTGCGGATATTCTCGCCTACAAGGCGACCCATGTACCCGTCGGCGACGACCAGAAGCAGCATCTGGAGCTGGCCCGCGACACGGCGGCCAAGTTCAATAATGATTTCGGCTGCCCGGATTTCTTCCCGCTGCCGGAGCCGCTGATCAAGGGCGCCGGCGCGCGCGTGATGAGCCTGAAGGACGGCACGGCCAAGATGTCGAAATCCGATCCGGCCGACAATTCGCGCATCAACATGACCGACGATGCCGATATGATCGCCAGGAAGATCAAGAAGGCGAAAACCGATCCGGAGCCGCTGCCGGGTGACGTCGAAGGCCTGACCGGCCGTCCCGAGGCGGATAATCTCGTCGGTATCTATGCCGCGCTCGCTGGCGTCGAGAAGGAACATGTCATCGCCGATTTCGGCGGGCAGGGCTTTGGCGTCTTCAAACCGGCGCTGGCCGATCTGGCTGTCGAAAAACTGTCACCAATCACTGCAAGGATGCGCGAGATCCAGGGCGATGAAGCCCATCTTGAAAAAGTCCTGAAGGACGGGGCTGGGCGCGCTGATGCCATCGCCGCGCCGATCATGCGCGAGGTCAAGGAAATCGTCGGTTTCCTTGTCTAATATAAAGAAGGGGTATCGACGATGAAGAGACTGCTTGCCACCACTGCCATCGCCTTGCTTGCCGCCTGCGGGCAGAATGCATCTGACGACAGCACGGCGCAGGAGATGGTTCCGCAATCCGAAGCGCTCCAGCAAACCGCCGACCCTGCCGCCGAGCCCGCTGCGGCGGACTGGCCGCCTGCCAGGCCAGAAGGCGCGCTGCGGGTGGCGACCTTCAACGTCTCCTTCTATCGCGACGAGCAGGGCCAGTTGCTTGAAGACCTGATGGCTGGCGGTGATCCGCAAATCGAGGCGGTCGCCGAGATCATCCGCCGCGTCGATCCCGACATCCTCGTGCTGAACGAGATCGACTGGGACAATAATGACCGCCCGCTCGGTGTCTTCCGCGACAAATATCTCGACCCCGAACCGGTCGATGGCAAGAAGGCGCTGTCCTATCCCTTCATCTATTCGCCCAACGTCAATACCGGCCTCGCCTCGGGGGTCGATCTCGACAATGACGGCCAGGCCGTGACCGAGCCCGGCACCCGCGGCTATGGCAATGATGCCTTCGGCTATGGTGTCTATGAGGGCCAGTATGGCATGGCGATCCTGTCGAAAAAGCGCGTCTTCATGCCACGCACGCGCACTTTCCAGACCTTCCTGTGGAAGGACATGCCGGACAATGCGATGCCAACGGAGTTTTACTCCGCCGAGGCGCAGGAAGTGTTCCGCCTGTCCTCCAAGACCATGGTCGATGTCTCCTTCCTGTATGAAGACCAGCCCGTCCACATCATCGCCGCCCATCCGACCCCGCCCTCCTTTGACGGCCCGGAAGACCGCAATGGCCGCCGCAACCATGACGAAATCCGTCTGATTGCGGACTATGTCACCCCAGGGGCGGGTGACTACATCTATGACGACAAGGGCCGGACCGGCGGCATCAGGGAGGGCGAGCCGTTCATCATCTTCGGCGACCTCAATGCCGACCCGAATGAGGGCGACAGCTACAACAACGCCATCTCCCTCCTGCTCGATAATCCCCTGATCCTCGACCCCGCCCCGTCAAGCGAAGGCGCCGTCGCTGCAGCCGAGCGCCAGGGCGGTGTCAACAGCGGCCACATCACGCCAGCCGCCCTCGACACGGCCGATTTCAGCGATACCGGCGAAACGTCCGTCGGGAACCTGCGGATCGATTATGTGTTACCTTCCCGGCAGGACTTCCAGGTCGTCGGCTCAGGCGTTTTCTGGCCCACCCCGGATCAACCGGGTTTTGAGTTGGTCGGCGAAGGCTGGCCTGTCGTCTCCTCGGACCATAGACTGGTCTGGGTCGATCTCAGGTTGAAGCAACAGGAAGAGTAAGTCATGGCCACCACATTCGCGCATCTTTCAGACCTCCATTTCGGCAGGATCGATGCGCCGGTTCTGGAAGCCCTGAAGGACTACTTCAATCGCGCCCATGTCGACGAGGTGATCGTAACCGGCGACCTGACCCAGTCTGGCCGCCGCCGTGAATTTGCCGAGGCGGCCCTGTTCTTCGATCTCCTGAAACAGCGTACGACGATCATTCCCGGCAATCATGACGCGCCGGTCTACAATCTCTGGCAGCGTTTCGTGACGCCGTGGAAGCGGTTCCGCGATTCGCTCAACCGCGACCCGGAGCCGGTGACGCTGGCCAAGAATTTCGTCTTTGTAGGGCTTAATTCCGCGACACGCATACGCCTCTCGCTCGACTGGTCGACAGGGCGGCTGTCGTCCAGTCAGATTTCCAGGGCGCTGACGACCTTTCAGGACAGCCGGGCAGGGCGTCTCAACATTCTCGGTATCCACCACCCGTTCTTTCCCGAGCCCGAGGCGGGCAGCGCCGGGCGCGCGGTCATTCCGCGTGCGCCCCATATCCTCGAGCGTCTGGTCGAGGCCGGGGTCGATATCCTGATGACCGGCCATGTCCATCATGGCCGCGTGCGCGCCGTCGATGTCGGCGAGCGCAAGATCATCCTGTCCCAGGCCGGTACCGCCTCCTCCACCCGCACGCGCGGCGATGTGCCGTCCTTCAACGTCATCGAGGCGGAAGGCGACATCCTCCACACACGCATCATTCGGTATGCGGGTGAACATTTCGAGCCGGAAAAAACCCGCTCCTTCGCCAGGACCGATCGTGGCTGGCAGCTGACCGAGGCACACGACCTATGACATCCCCCGCCCGCCTGAAAAAGGCCGTTGCTTTCGTCAACAAGCATTCCGGCCGTGTGTCCTCTACGGACCTGCATATGCTGCGCGAAGAAGTCCACAAACCGCTGATCGCGTCAGGGTTCGAGGTCGACTTCGTGCTGGATGATTGTCCGGCACTGATGGAAGCCGCCCCGAAATGCCATCCCGATGCGGATTATTACATCGTCATTGGCGGTGATGGCACGATTGCCGCGCTCGCCGACATCGTCACCAGGCTGCCGGGCGAGCACAAGCCTGTTTTCCTGCCGCTGCCCTTCGGTACGGCGAACATGTTCACCCGCGATCTCGGCTTCCCCGTCGACCCGTGGGAGGCTCTCGAAGCGGCGCTGGCGGCGGAGACGACCACCGTCGACATTGCCCGGGTCAATGGCCGCGCTTTCCTCAACAATGTCGTTCTCGGCACCTTTGCCGAAGTTGCCGAGGCGCGGGAGAATTTCCGCGTCGCCGACAATCTCCATGACAAGGCGATGAGCCTGATCGAATCCGCCGACGCCCTGTTCTATTCCAGCGAGCACCGCTATCGCGTCCAGATGGATAACCGCTCCGAGGAAGTGTCGACCAACACGATCATCGTTTCCAATAACGCCTTTCACGGCTCGGTCGACGGCGTGCCCCATCGCGATCATCTCGACGCAGGCATGCTCGCCGTCTACCTGACCGAGGCCCATGACGGCTTCGGTTTCCTCGCCCGCGTCGCCGAGGCGGTGATGGGCGGGCTTTCGAGTTCCGACTCCGTCGATGTGCGCGAGTGCAAGCGCTGCTCGATCGCGCCGCGCGATGGCGAGCCGATCCATTACACCGTTGATGGCGAGATTCTTGAAAGCGAGGAGCCGCTGATCTTCGAGATTGTGCCCGGCGCCCTGCGCGTCCCGCTCATGCCCGCCGTCGAGGAGTGAGCCTGAGCCGGGAGTGGGGCGGTCACCGCTATACATCCCATTTGTCATCAGTGCCCGCCTGGGTTACATCAACACCGAACGATTTCGGCATTATCTATATTGAGAGGATCGACCGCCCATGACCTATCTTGCCCTTGTCCGTCACGGCCAGAGCGCCTGGAACCTGGAAAACCGTTTCACCGGCTGGGTCGATGTCGATCTGACCGACCAGGGCCGGGAAGAGGCGGCCAAGGCCGGTGAATTGCTGGCGCAGGAGAATGTCGAATTTGCCGCCGCCTATACCTCGGTCCTGTCCCGCGCGATCCGTACGCTGAACATTGCCCTCGACAAGATGGACAAGTCGTGGCTGCCGGTGACCAAGGACTGGCGGCTGAACGAGCGCCATTATGGCGGGCTGACCGGCCTGAACAAGGCAGAGACAGCCGAAAAGCATGGCGAGGAACAGGTCCTCGTCTGGCGCCGCTCCTACGACACGCCGCCGCCGGAGCTGGACGATGCGACTGCGTTCCCGTCCCTGACCGATGGCCGCTATCCCGCCGGTGTCACCATGCCGAAAACGGAATCGCTGAAAACCACCCTCGACCGCGTCCAGCCCTATTGGGAGGCCGACATCGCCCCGCGCGTCAAGGCCGGCGACAATCTCATCATCGCCGCCCATGGCAATTCCCTGCGCGCGCTCGTGAAAATGCTGTTCAACGTCTCTAATGACGACATTGTCGGCGTCGAGATGCCGACCGGCAATCCGCTGCTGATCGAGCTGAAGGATGGCAGCCTGGAGATCGTCTCCGCCCGCTATCTGGACACATCCCGCGCCACCGAGATCCCGCCGGCGAAGTAAGCATTTATCAGAGTGTAGTTTTCAGTTTTTAGTGGTGAGGAGGCGATACATCCGCTCCAATAACTAAAAACTACTAACTAAAAACTGACCTACCGATAGCAGTTGAAGTTCATATACGCCCAGCGCACGGATTCGGTGTTGATCTCGTTATCGACGGCGACCGCTTCCGTACCGCCCTTGGCGATGCAGGCGGCTGTCGCGTTGCGGTCCAGCTCGGCCATGGAATAATTGTAGGGATCATATTGCAGCGAGACGACGTCGATCGGCAGGCGGATATCCTTCTTGCCGAACATTTCACAGCCGCTCAGAAGCAGCGCGATGAAAACAACCAGACCGTACCGTAGCATCGGAAGAACCTTCCCCAAATTCCCGCAACAAGCCCCCGCAAGGGCCGTCAAAGGCTAGCACGGCCGGATCGGCCTGTCTGCACCCTTGTGACAACCCCCGATAGGAGCGAGCGCGCAGCAAAAAGGGGCGCCGGGGCGCCCCTTTCCGTGCAAATGGGAGTTTGCGAGGGTAATTGAAATTATGCGGCGTCGGTCTTGCCGAGGAGCTTGCCCGGCCCGCGGAGCACGGTGCCCCGTGCGTTCTTGGAAATCTCGATCTTGCGCGGTTTCTTCGCTTCGGGAATCTCGCGCTCGAGATCGATGTTCAAAAGGCCGTTCTGGAGGCTCGCCCCGGTGACGCGGACATGTTCGGCCAGCTGGAAGCGGCGCTCGAACGAGCGTCCGGCAATCCCCTGATGCAGGAACTGGCGTTGTTCGCCATCATCCGGCTCGGCGCGCTTGCCGGTAATGGCCAGCGTCTGCTCGGTAACTTCGATGTCGAGGTCGTCCTCGCCAAAACCGGCGACGGCCAGGGTGATGCGGTAGTGATTGTCGTCCGCCAGTTCGATATTATAGGGCGGATAGCCGGAGCCATCGAGCTTGTTCACGGTATCGAACAGCTCGTTGAACAGGCGGTCGAAACCGACGGTCGAGCGATAGAGGGGGGTCATGTCATAGGTTCGCATGGTCTTCATCCTTCTGTAGAAGCAATGGTTACTGAAACTGGCCCGTCATCCCGTGTGGCGATGTCGGGCCGTCAAAGCGCCGGAGCCATCAGGCCTCCGGCTTTTTCGAGATGTGACCGGTTTTTAGCCATTTCAAGAGGCCGGAACGCAAAAAATTGGCACGAAACCCGGCTGCCTTGCCGCCGGTTGGTTTATGCCGTCCTCCCTATCTATATGGTCAAAAGCGCCCTAAAACGGGGCTGCACTCGTAACTCATGGGGAATAGAGACGATGAAACATGCACCTTCCTTGCTGGCCCTGATTATGGCCGGCGCCCTTGCTGCCTGTAGCGCAGAAACGCCCGACGGCGCAGACGGCACAGCCGAATCCACCATGGCCGAAACCGGAACGTCCGACGAAACGACCGCCGACATGGAGCCGGCGGCGTCATCGCCGACGCTTGAGGACCTTGTCGTCGGCGACCAGCGCCCTGATGGCCATGCAGACCGCAACCAGTACCGCAATCCGGTCGAGACGCTGGAATTCTTCGGCATCGAGCCCGACATGACGGTCGTTGAAGTCTGGCCGGGCGGCGGCTGGTATGCCCATATCCTGGCGCCCTATCTGGAACAGGGCGGTGGCGATTACATTGCTGCCGGGTTCGAGATCGGCGACAGCGAAAATGCCCGCCGGTCGTTCGAGAACTTCCAGTCCGCCATGGCAGGCTATGGCGATGTCGACTTCACCGTCCTGTCTGCCGGATCTGACGGCATTGCGCCCGCCGGCTCAGCCGACATGGTTCTCACCTTCCGCAATGTTCATAACTGGATGGGTGGCGGCTTCGCCGACAAGGCCTTTGCCGATTTCTATGCTGCCCTGAAACCCGGTGGCACCCTCGGCGTCGTCGAGCATCGCCTGCCTGAGGACCGCGAGCAGTTCGGCGAGGGTGGCTATGTCAAGCAGAGCGCCGTCATCGCCATGGCAGAGCGCGCCGGCTTCCAGTTTGTCGAGGCCAGCGAGATCAATGCCAACCCGGCCGATACCGCAGATCATCCCTTCGGCGTCTGGACCCTGCCGCCGAACAACCGCAGCAGCAATTATGGCGAAGAGCCGGATCCCGAGTTCGATTCCTCGAAATATATGGAAATCGGCGAGAGCGACCGGATGACGCTGAAATTCACCAAGCCTGTCACCGCCGATGGCGCAATGCTGGAATAGCATCTGATGGAAGAGCTGCTGGCAAAAGCGGGAGATTATTTCCGCAGGCGCTTTGACGGGGTGATCCGCATAGAGATCGATAATGCCTCGTCGGCAATCTGGGTCGACGGGCGGGCCGAGCCCCCCGTCGTCTCCGTGACGGCGCCGGAGAATGTCAGCAGCGACTTCTGCCTGTGGCGCACCTCGAACGATACATTGAGCCGTATCCTGTCGCCGGAGACGCGGCGGCTGGAAGGCGCCTATATTGCCGGCCGGCTGGCGATATCCGGCGACATGGCGGTCATGGCCCGGCTCGAGATTGGTGAGGAATAGGCAAATGGGCGAGCTTTCTTTTGAGCCGGCAGACTTTATCGAAATCGACGCGGCCCCCGTTCCGCCGGGCGGGCAATGTTTCTTCCAGCCGGCACCGGACGGCGCGCGGCTTCGCGTCGCGACTTTCGCTGCCCAAGAGCCCCGCGGCACGATCGTGCTTCTCAACGGGCGCTGCGAAATCATCGAGAAATATTTCGAGGTAACGCAGGATCTCCTGTCGCGTGGTTTCAACGTGGCGACCATGGACTGGCGCGGGCAGGGGCTGTCCTCGCGCATGCTCGCGGTCAGCGAAAAGGGGCATATCAAGAGTTTCGGCACCTATCTCGCCGACCTCAAGCTGTTCCTGAAAAAGGTCGTGCACAAACAGTTCTCCGGGCCGTATTTCGCCCTGTCCCATTCCATGGGCGGCACGCCGTTGCTGCAACTCCTGGCAGAGGGATATGACGGATTCCATGGCGCCGTGCTGTCGTCACCGATGACGCGGCTGTTCCGCACCCTGCCTGCACGCCATGCGGTCCGCCTGATGGCCAATGGCGCCGTGACCCTCGGCATGGGGCAGAAGCAGGTATTCGGCGTGCCTGAATATTCCATGCATTTCGAGAACAATAATCTGACATCGGACGAGACGCGCCATACCATGTTCCGGCAGCTGCTCGAGGCGGCCCCCAATGCGGCGGTGCATGCGCCGACCTATGGCTGGTTACATGCGGCGATCAAGGCGCTCGACGGGTTGAACGCGCCCGGCGCCCTCGCCGCCATAAAGATCCCCGTACTGATCGTCTCGTCCGGCGCCGACACCACCGTCGACGGGGCGAATTCGGTCCGGCTGGGGACGCTCTACGACCAGATCACCACTACGGAAGTCGATGGCGCGCTGCACGAAGTGCTGATGGAGCGCGACGTCTATCGCGACCGGTTCTGGCAGGCTTTCGACGCCTATGTGACCGAACGCCTGGCCGCCGGGGTGTCTGATCCGGCATCAGCCGCTGCGAACGATCACTCCGCCATTGCCTCATAGACGATCTCGCCATCGACGATGGTCATCACCGCCTTGACACCGGGCAGATCGCCCGAGGGCACGGTCATGATGTCGCCGTCGAGCACGGTGATATCCGCCTTCTTGCCCGGCTCCAGCGTGCCGAGACGGTCCTCGTTGAAGCTGGCAAAGGCCGGATTGATGGTGAACATATCCAGCGCCTCGCCACGCGACAGCGCTTCGTCAGGGTGCCAGTTCTCGCCGCGATAGCCTGAGAGGTCGCGCCGTGCCACGGTCGCATAGAACTCGATCATCGGATCGCCGCGCTCGACCGGCGCGTCCGAGCCACCGGCGATAATCGCGCCACTGTCCGACAGGCTGCGCCAGGCATAAGCGCCGTCCAACCTGTCCTCGCCGAGGCGCGCCGGGGCAAAGTGCAGATCGCCGATCGCGTGGGAGGGCTGCATCGAGGCGATGATGCCAAGCCCGGCGAAACGCGGAATATCAGCCGGATCGACGATCTGGGCGTGTTCGACGCGCCAGCGTGGCCCCTCGTCATAGGACAGGCGTTCGACCGGCAGCACGTCCTCATACCAGTCGAGCACCAGCGTGTTGCCGCGGTCACCGATGGCGTGGGTCGTGACCTGGATCGAATTGTCATAGGCTTGTCTGTAGCCGGCCATCGCCTCTTCCGGCGTCAGCAGCAGCAGGCCGCTCGTTTCCGGCTGGTCCGTATACGGCTCGTGCAGCGCCGCGCCGCGCGACCCGAGCGCGCCATCGACATAGAATTTGACGGCGCGTGTCGTCACCTTGCCGTCATTCAGCTCCCAGATGCCGGTCTCGATCAGTGCATCCATGTCGCCCGGATTGATCGCATTATAGACCCGGATCGGCATCTCGCCGGCTTCTTCCAGCGCGCCGATAATCTGCGCATCGCGGATATCGACTGACATATTGTGCAGGCCGGTCCAGCCATAGGAGGCGTAGACCTCGGCGCCCTTCTTCAGCGCTTCGCGCCGTTCGGCCTCGCTCGGTTCATCGATCAGGGCACGAACGGGCCGGTCGGCGGTGTCGATCAGCATGCCGGTGGCGCGGCCATTTGCGTCGCGCTCGATCCGCCCGCCATCGGGGTCGGGTGTCGCGTCGGTGATGCCGGCGGCATCGAGCGCGGCTGTGTTCGCCACGCTCGCATGGCCGTCGGCGCGCACCAGCACGACCGGGTTGTCCGGTGCTGCCGCGTCGAGATCGTCGCGGGTCGGGAAGCGCCCCTCAGGCCAGCCGGTCTCGATCCAGCCGCGCCCGAAGATGACCTCGCCCTCCGCCTTGCCCTCTGCCTCGGCGGCGATGCGCTGCTTCAACTCGGCAATGGAGGCGGTGCCTTCCAGGTTCAGCGTCAGTTCGCGCTGGCCGATGCCGATCAGGTGGGCGTGGGCATCGGTGAAACCGGGATAGGCGACTTGGCCGTCGTCAAGCAGAATGATATCGCCGTCGAAACCGCTGGCTTGATCGACCGTATCCAGATCAAACGGTCCGGTGCCGACCGCGTCGATATATCCGCCCTTTATGGTAACATAGCTGGCGATCGGCGCGGTCTCGCTGCCGGTATAGATCATTCCCACAAGGACGGTATCGAAAGACGGCGGTATCGCGGCATCGCCGCTGATAACGGGTTCCGACCGCGAACAGGATGCGGAAAATCCGAGAACGCTGCACAGCAGCGCCGTTTTGAGCCGTACCATGACTGGTCCCCCTGATGTGTCGTCGCCCGCTTCCACCCCTGCGGCACAGACTCAAGCGCTGCCCCCGGCAAGTCAAGCCTGCCGGGGGCTTTTAATCCGTTTAAAGTGTTTATATCGGGAGATAACGCCTTATTGCGCCACGTCGCGCAGGGCTTCGCCGCCCTGATCGGCACTGCCACGCGCGGCGAGATCGCCGAGGCTTACAATCCCGACGAGACGGTCCTCGTCATTGACAACCGGAAGGCGGCGCATCTGGATGTCGCCCATATTGCGGCAGACCTCGTCCACCGTCTGGTTCTCGCGGCAATAGCGGATCGTGTCGGTCATCGCGCTGCGCACGTCGGCGGCATTGACGTCGCCGCCCTCGGCAACGCAGCGGATGACGATGTCGCGGTCGGTGATCATCCCGACCAGCCGGTCGTTCTCGCCGACGGGCAGGGCGCCGATATCGCCGTCGCGCATCATCTGTGCGGCCTGGGCAATGCTGGTGCCGGGCGTGGCGAATGTCACGTCCGTCGTCATGATGTCCCTTATATGCTGGGTCATATGGTTCCTCCTTCGGATCAGTCCTCGCTCGCCCCTTGTGTCAGTCGGGAGACAGGGCGGGCGGCGATCATGTTCCGGTGGCGGGAAGCCCGGCGCATGTATTATCCGTAAGGGACCTAATCGGGGTGCCGGGGGGCGGGAGCAGCCAGCACTGTCCGGTTGAAGCGCGGCCCGTCAAAAGCAAAGAGGCCGCCGCCGCGCTTGGGGATCGCGGGCAGGCGGCCTCTCGTCAGAATGAAAGGTTCGGGAGAGACCCTTACTTCTTCTTCGGGGCGGCTTTCGGGGCCGGCTTCGAGCCAGGTTTGGACGGAGCGGCGGGTTTTGCTTTTTTGTCTGCCATGTTGGCCTCCATGAGTGTACCGGCAAATCCGGTACTGCCGCATATTTTATGCTGTCCGTGACGGCCCGCAATGGGGTCACCCGCCCCCGGCGATCACATATTGTTTCCAAACGGATCATTTTGGTTGATTTTTGCCCGCCGGAGGTCTTCGCCGGGGGGGCATCTTTCCCGCCAGCACGCCGCCCGCCCCTGCCGGGCCCCCGAGCACCGCCCAAACAAAGCCCTCGACGCGCGGCCTCATATCGGCTATGCACGCGAAAATATTGCGCCGCAACAAGAGCGCCCCAACCCCCAATACATCCTTCGCGCCGACCCCCCTTTCGTTTACGTCACCTCTGGATATATCGTCATGACCACGCCCGCCCTTCGCAACATCGCCATCATCGCGCACGTCGACCACGGCAAGACCACGCTTGTCGACGAGCTGCTGCGCCAGTCCGGCGCCGTCGCCGCCCATTCCGACATGGCAGAGCGCGCCATGGATTCCAACGATATCGAGCGCGAGCGCGGCATCACCATCCTGGCCAAATGCACCAGCGTCGAGTGGGAGAGCACGGTCGAGGGCCCGATGCGCCTGAACATCATCGACACGCCGGGCCACGCCGATTTCGGCGGCGAGGTCGAGCGCATCCTGTCCATGGTCGATGGCTGCCTGCTGCTGGTCGATGCCGAGGAAGGCCCGATGCCGCAGACCAAATTCGTCCTGTCCAAGGCGCTGGCGCTGGGCCTGAAACCGATCGTCGTGCTCAACAAGGTCGACCGCCCCAATGCCGAGCCGGACCGCGTGCTCGACGAAGTGTTCGACCTGTTCGCCTCGCTCGGTGCCAATGAAGACCAGCTCGACTTCCCCGCGCTCTATGCCTCCGGCAAGGAAGGCTGGGCCGATACCGAGATTGACGGCCCGCGCGAAGACCTGAAACCCCTGTTCGAGACGGTCGTGCGCCATGTGTCCTCGCCGCCGATCGAGGACGGTGCCGCCAGCCAGCCCTTCCGCATCCTCGCGACCACGCTCGAGGCCGACCCGTTCCTCGGCCGTATCCTGACCGGCCGCATCGTCTCCGGCCGGCCGCAGCCGGGCCTGACCTACAAGGCCCTGTCCGTCGACGGCAAGCTGATCGAACAGGCCCGCCTGACCAAGGTGCTCGCCTTCCGCGGCCTCAAGCGCCAGCCGGTCGAGACTGCCGAGCCGGGCGACATCGTCGCCATTGCCGGCTTCCAGAAGGCGACCGTCTCCCACACCATCTGCGACAGCGCCGTCACCAAGCCGCTGGAAGCCCAGCCGGTCGATCCGCCGACGCTCTCCATCACCATCTCCGCCAACGACTCCCCGCTGGCCGGGCGCGAGGGCGACAAGGTCCAGTCCCGCGTCATCCGCGAGCGCCTGCTGCGCCAGGCCGAGGGCGATGTCGCCATCCGCGTGACCGAGACCGAGAATCGCGACGCCTATGAAGTCGCCGGCCGCGGCGAGTTGCAGCTCGGCGTGCTGATCGAGAACATGCGCCGCGAGGGGTTCGAGCTTGCCGTCTCCCGCCCGCGCGTGCTCACCTTCACCGACGAGGAAACCGGCCAGCTGATGGAGCCGATGGAAGAGATCGTCATCGATGTCGATGACGACTATTCCGGCGCCGTCATCGAAAAGCTGACCCAGCGCAAATGCGAGCTGAAGGAAATGAAGCCGACCGGCGGCGGCAAGACCCGCCTGGTCATGCACGGGCCCGCCCGCGCCCTGATCGGCTATCACGGCGAATTCCTCACCGACACCCGCGGCACCGGCGTCATGAACCGCTCCTTCCTCGAGCACGGGCCCCACAAGGGCAAGATCGAGGGCCGTCGCAATGGCGTGCTCATCTCCAACGGCCAGGGCGACGCCGTCCCCTTCGCCCTGTGGAACCTGGAGGAGCGCGGCACCATGTTCATCTCCCCCGGCGAGAAGGTCTATCTCGGCATGATCATCGGCGAGAACGCCAAGCCCGACGATCTCGACGTCAACCCGCTGAAAGCCAAGGCCCTGACAAACATGCGCGCCAGCGGCAAGGACGAGGCCGTCCGCCTCACCACCCCGCGCCGCCTGTCCCTGGAACAGGCCATCGCCTATATCGACGATGACGAACTGGTCGAGGTAACCCCCCAATCCATCCGCCTGCGGAAAAGAGAGCTGGAACCGCATATGCGGAAAAAACGCTCGAAGGACAAAGAGAACGCGTAACTCACACGATCTCACCACCCCGTCATCCCGGACGCCGCTAGGCGATCCGGGACCCAGCTCTGAAATAACGGTTGCTCACGGCGCGCGCTCCGCTTGGCCGGGATGACAGGCGGAGAACGCCAGTTTATGATTTTGCATGGCGCATGGGGACAAGCACTACACCGTTTACATTCTGGCCAATCGCAAGAACGGCACGCTCTATGTCGGCGTGACCTCCGACCTTGCCACCCGCGTCTGGCAGCACAGGCAGAAACGCCATCCCGGCTTCACCGCCAGATATGACGTGCACAAACTGGTCTGGCATTCGACCTTCGACAGCGTCGAGGCCGCGATCGACTTTGAAAAGCGCCTGAAGAAATGGCGCCGCGCCTGGAAGATCGCCCTGATCGAGGAGAGAAACCCCGACTGGGAAGACCTCTACCCAACCCTCGGCCCGACCAATTTCTGAGTGTCTCCCCGATCCCTCCACCCCGTCATCCCGGACGCCGGAGGCGATCCGGGACCCAGCTCTGAAATCATGAGTGCTCGCGGCGCGGTGAAGGCTCACGGCGCATTGCGTCGTCAGACCCCATCTTTCCACCGTCATCCCGGACGCCGCAAGGCGATCCGGGACCCAACTCTGACGTTGTGAAGGCTCACGGCGCGGTGGTTATTGCCTATATTGCATGCGCCCAACCTGCTCTCCGCAAGCCACCGGAACGCCAGAGCTGGGTCCCGGCGCGCGCTGCGCTTGGCCGGGATGACAACGGCGAAATCCCGCGATATTTTGAGCCATGGCGCATGGGGACAAGCACTACACCGTTTACATTCTGGCCAATCGCAAGAACGGCACGCTCTATGTCGGCGTGACCTCCGACCTTGCCACCCGCGTCTGGCAGCACCGGCAGAAACGCCATCCCGGCTTCACCGCCAGATATGACGTGCACAAACTGGTCTGGCATTCGACCTTCGACAGCGTCGAGGCCGCGATCGACTTTGAAAAGCGCCTGAAGAAATGGCGCCGCGCCTGGAAGATCGCCCTGATCGAGGAGAGAAACCCCGACTGGGAAGACCTCTACCCAACCCTCGGCCCGACCAATTTCTGAGTGTCTCCCCGATCCCTCCACCCCGTCATCCCGGACGCCGGAGGCGATCCGGGACCCAGCTCTGAAATCATGAGTGCTCGCGGCGCGGTGAAGGCTCACGGCGCATTGCGTCGTCAGACCCCATCTTTCCACCGTCATCCCGGACGCCGCAAGGCGATCCGGGACCCAACTCTGACGTTGTGAAGGCTCACGGCGCGGTGGTTATTGCCTATATTGCATGCGCCCAACCTGCTCTCCGCAAGCCACCGGAACGCCAGAGCTGGGTCCCGGCTCGCGCTGCGCTTGGCCGGGATGACGCGAAACTGAAAACTTCAAATCAAAAACTCCCCAAAAATCTTATCCCCGCCCATCCACACCCGCTTATGCTTCTCCATGACGCCGGGGTGAGGATCCTGGCGCAGGCGTCGTCAGACCCCGTGACCTGCGGGGGCGGGCGGCGTATCAGGTTTCGGATGGCCGAGGTTCCGGTGGAACTGGTGAGGGTGTGCGCAAGCTTCGCATCGTCCGTCCGAGCGGCGTCCCGGGGTAGCCCCCGGGCGGGAGAGCTATGCACTTTGGCCCCGCATCGATCGCCGCCGTGTGTAGCGAGAGCTATGCCAGTCATTATTATTGTTTGAGGCAATGGCCGCTACACACGGGCCCCCTCGATTTCATATTCACACCGCAGCGAAATCTGACGGTGTTTTCAGTGCTGCCTCTCTTGTCTTCCCGGGGGATGCGCAGCATCAACCCGGGATCCATTTTCCAGAGGCCTTGCCGCTGCTCTCTCAAGCCAGCCTCACCGTCTCTGGAAAACAGGTCCCGGCTCGCGCTTCGCTTGGCCGGGAGGACAAGAGGGATAGTGCGGGGAAGAAAATCGGCCGCGTGTCGTGCCGAGGTTTCGTTACTTTAGCTCGCCAAGGCCTTTTAAGGGTGAGGCCGATCAGAAAACGGGGGTGGGGCCCCGTTTTCCGGCCGAACGTTGCCTTAAAAGGCATGGCTGCCAATTGTCGTGCCGGCATTTCGCTGTCAAGGCGGCACCCGCTTCGCGGCGCGGCGTAGCTGCGGCCTTGACAGCGAAAACCGGTGCGGCACCCGCCTTGCTCACATCCCCGCTGCGACCGCCGGGATCAGCTCCCTTGCAACGAGGCTGTGCAGCGACTGGATATGGCCGTCGACGCTGCGCGCATTCGGGTCGGAGGTCATCACCACGGTCAGCGACAGTCCGGGTACGACATACACCATCTGCCCGCCATAGCCCCAGGCGTAATAGACATCATGGCCGCCCGCCCGCGCGATCCACCAGCCATAGCCATAGGACCCGCCGGACCAGGGCGAGGTGACGCGCGGCGTCCAGCTCGCCTCTACCCAGCCTGCCGGCAGCACACGCTCGCCGTCCCACATGCCGTCCTGGCGATACAGCTCGCCGAGGCGGAACAGGGCGCGGGGGCTGAGCGCCATGTTGTTGCCGCCCATATAGATGCCCTGCGGATCGCGGGTCCAGGGCGGGAAGGAGATGCCCAGCGGCTCGCCCAGCCAGTCGCGGAACAGGGCCAGCGTCGAGCGGCCCGTCGCCTGCGTCAGCGCGGCCGACAGGAGATGCGAGGTGCCGGTCGAATAGATCATCGGCCCGCCGGGCTCGGCTTCCATGTCGCGGGTCAGGGCATGGGTGACCCAGTTGTCGCTGACGACCCAGGCGCCGTAATTGCGGCCCGAGGTCGAGGACAGGCCGGCGCGCATGGTCAGCAAATCCTCGATGGTGATGGTGTCGACCTGCTCGTCGGCGCTGACCGGCACGGTGAGAATGTCGGCAAGCGCCGTGTCGACGCTGTCGATGTCGCCGCGCTCGATGGCGATACCGGCCAGCGCCGAGATCAGCGATTTCGACGCGCTCTTGATGTTGACCGGCGTGTCGAGGCCGGGGCCGTCATAAACCCGCTCGGCGAGGATGTCGCCATCGCGCCCGACGATCATGGCGTTGAGCTGCGGCAGCTCGGCGGCCTTGTCCATCACCGCATCGAGCGACGTGTCGCGCTGATTGTGCGTCGCGGCGGTTTCGACCGGCGCCTTATCCTGCAGCGGCAGGGCAATCGCGACCGAAGCGAACAGGGCGAACAGAGCGGTGCAGGCGGCGGCGAGAGAGTGGAGCATGGGATATAAATGGGCGGCAGACGCCGTTTGGCGACTTAAAACGTGCACAGGCGGCCCTGCCTCGCTGGCCTGTGAAGGAACGGCTTGTACCCCGCTGCCGTTGGCGGGGTGACAATCACGAAGTCTCAAAGGAGTTCCCCATGCGCATTCTCATCGCCGGCGCGACCGGCAATACCGGTACCCGCCTGACCAACCAGCTTGCCGAGGCGGGCCACGAGCCGATCGCCCTGGTGCGCGAGACGTCCGATACGTCGGCCCTGCCGGCGGGCTGCGAAACCCGCCAGGCGGACCTCACCGACCTGCCCGAAGACGTGGCAAAGGGCGTCGATGCCGTCATTTTCGCCGCCGGTTCCGGCGGTGACACCAGCGCGGAGATGACCGACAAGGTCGACCGCGATGGCGCCATGGCGCTGGTCGATCGCAGCGAGCAGGCCGGCGTCAAGCGCTTCGTCATGCTCAGCTCCGTCGGTACCGACGACCCGGACAGCGGGCCCGACGCCATGCAGCACTACCTCAAGGCAAAGCGCGCCGCCGACGACCATCTCATCGCCAGCGGCCTCAACTATGTTATCGTCCGTCCGGTCAGCCTGACCGACGATTACGGCACGGGTGAGATCGAGCTGTCGACGGACCATGTCGACGGCAAGAAGATCTCGCGCGACGATGTCGCCGCCGTTCTGGCCGAATGCGCTACGGCGAAGACACCGGGCAAGGTCGTGTTCGAAATTGCCGGTCGCGGTATGCCGGTGGGCGAGGCGCTGGCAACGCTCCGCTAAGCTGAAAAAAACCGCCGCATCCGGACGGGATGCGGCGGTTGGTTGCCTGCGGTCAGTGCTGCGGCCTATTCGGCAGCCTCAAGGAAGCCGTTCACATCCAGCCAGTGGATGTAGTTGGTGAACCAGATATTCGAGGTCCGGTCCGGATTGCCGAGGCCGAAGCCATGGCCGCCATTCTGGAACAGGTGCATTTCCACCGGCTTGCCGGCCTCGTACCAGGACTTGATCAGGCCGGTATCGCCCTCATAGAGGAAGTCGTCCGTCGCAATCGCGACAAACAGCGGCGGGGCATCGTCCGGCACCTCGACCGCGCCCATGCCGCCATAGATCGGCGCGATGAAGGCGGGCCTGGCGACATCGGAGTTCATCGTCACATGCATGGTCAGGCCGGCACCGGCGGAAAAGCCCATCATGCCGAGCCGGTCCATGTCGACGCCCCACTCATCGGCATTGTCGTCGATCATCTGCCACGCCGCTTCGGCGTCTTCCAGCTGGTTCGACAGATCCCAGCGCGGCCGCGGGGCAGGAGCCTCGCCCTCCTCACCCGGTGCCGGGCGCGGCCGGTTCATGATTTCGCGGTCGAATGCCTCCAGCGCATCAGGGGTCGGCTGCAGGCGGTATTTCAGCACGAAGGCGGCGATGCCCTGTTCGTTCAGCGCCTCTGCCACTTCCCAGCCCTCATTACCCATCGACAGCCACATGAAGCCGCCACCGGGCGCGACGAGAACAGCGGCACCATTGGCCTTGTCGGGGTCCGGCAGGAACGGCGTCAGCGTCGCTTCGGTGATGTTGCGGGCCATCGGGTCACCCCACTGCTCGAACCAGCTTTCGCTGGCCGGCTGGTCCTCGACACCGCCGGTGTTGAGCGGAATGGCGTTGGGCTCGTCCGGCGCCTCCATCGGCGTCATTTCCTGCGCTGCAGCGGGAAGAGTTGTCCCCGCGATGAAAATGGCGACTAGAGTGGCGGCTGCACCCAATGCAGGCCTTTCGATAGAAAAGAACATGCGATATCTCCCTTGTGATGACGGTTTTGCCGTTTCTGCTTTTCAGCGAAAAGGAGACACCCGTCCCATGGGCGGGTCAAGCCGGATTCCGTTAGCGCTATCTTGCAAAGGATTGCAGGGCGATGCGATATTCTTGCGGGGCCCGTTGATTGGTGGCATGGGCAAATGACAATTTGCGAGTGAAGCGTGGATACGGGATTGGACTGATGAAACAAGTACTGTGCAGCCTGGCGGCGTCCGCCTCATTGCTTATCACCTGCGGGCCTGCCTTCGCTCAGGAAAACGCGGCACCCGCGACAAATCCCGCCGCGCTTAAGGAAGCCTTCGACGGCTGTTTCCTCGTCGGCACGGCGATGAACCGCTGGTTCATCATGGACGAGGTGCCAGGCGTGCTCGATTTCGCGGCTAGCCAGTTCAATGCCGTGACCGCAGAGAACGCAATGAAATGGGGCCGGATAAACCCGTCCAAGGGCGACTATCACTTCGGCATCGCCGATGCGCTGGTCGATTACGCCGAGGCCAACGATATGGCGGTTATCGGCCATACTCTGGTCTGGCACTCGCAGACGCCGGATTGGGTCTTCGAAAACTGGCGCGGCCAGTCTGTCGACAGGGATACGCTGCTGGAACGGCTGGAACAGCACATGGAAAAAGTCGCAGGGCGTTATTCGGGCCGCATCCATGGCTGGGACGTGCTGAACGAGGCGATCCTTGACGATGGCTCGTGGCGTGACAGCCCGTGGCGGCGGATTCTGGGCGAGGACTATGTCGCGACCGTGTTCGAGATGGCCCATGAGGCTGATCCGCAGGCTGAGCTTTATTATAACGATTATAATATGTACCTTCCCGGTAAACGCGATGCGGTCGTTGCCATGGTGAAGGACCTGCAGGATAGAGGCGTGCCCATTCACGGCATCGGCATGCAGGGCCATTTCGGGCTCGATCGCCCGTCAGTGGAGGATTTCACGGCAGCCTTGGATGCCTATGGCGCATTAGGTCTGAAGGTGATGATTACCGAGATGGATGTCACTGTTCTGCCCTGGCCGGAGACCCTGGAAGTCGGGGCTGACATTTCAGCTGCCGCGGAGAACCGGCAAGAGCTCGACCCGTATACCGCGGGCTTGCCGGACGATATCGCGCAGGCCCAGGCAGACCAATATGCGGCGTTTTTCCGCGAGCTGGTCGCCCGGCGGGATTTTGTCAGCCGTGTCACCTTCTGGGGCGTGTCGGATGCCGACAACTGGAAGAACAATTTTCCCGTCCGCGGGCGCACGGACCACCCGATGCTGTTCGACCGTTACCTCCGGCCAAAGCCGGCCTTCGATGCGGTGATGGCAGAAGCCGGTCCGTGTAGGGCCGAATAGCGGTCTCAACAGACACGTGAGGGGCCATTTTTACGGATCGTTGTGATGGTCTGGGTCAAACAGCAGCGCGGCACCCGGTTTCCCGGATGCCGCTTTGCTCTTGCGGGTGCCGATCGAGGCCTTATCGGTGCAGGTCGAACCGGTCCAGGTCCATCACCTTGGCAAAGGCAGCGGCAAAGTCCTGCACGAATTTGCCGCCATTGTCCGACTGGGCGTAGACTTCGGCGATGGCGCGCAGTTCGGAGTTCGACCCGAACACGAGATCGGCGCGCGTTGCGGTCCACTTGGCATTGCCGCTCTTGCGGTCGCGGCCCTCGAAGGTCTGTTCGTCCTCGTCGGCCGGTATCCACTCCGTGCTCATATCGAGCAGGTTGACGAAGAAGTCATTGCTCAGTGTGCCGACCTTGTCGGTGAACACACCATGGGCCGTGCCGGCATAGTTGGCACCCAGCGTGCGCAGGCCGCCGACGAGAACCGTCATTTCCGGCGCGGTAAGCGTCAGAAGCTGGGCGCGATCGATGAGGAATTCCTCCTGCGACATGGAGTAACGCTTCTTGTGATAGTTACGGAAGCCGTCATCGACCGGCTCCAGCGGCTCAAACGAGTCCACATCAGTCTGCTCGTCAGTCGCATCCACGCGGCCCGGAGTGAACGGTACTTTGACATCTTGCCCTGCATCCTTTGCCGCCTTTTCGACGGCAGCGCAGCCACCGAGAACGATCAAATCGGCAAGGGAGACTTTCTTGTCGCCACCGGCGGATTTGTCGAAGTCAGCCTTGATGCCCTCAAGGGCAGATAGCACGTTGGACAGCTTTTGCGGCTCGTTGACCTCCCAGTCTTTTTGCGGGGCGAGGCGGATGCGGGCACCATTGGCACCGCCGCGCTTGTCCGACCCGCGGAAGGTCGAGGCAGAGGCCCAGGCTGTCGACACCAGCTCGGAGACGCTGAGGCCAGTGTCCAGAATTTTCGATTTCAGCGAAGCGATGTCGCCGTCACCGATCAGCGCATGATCGAGATCCGGCAGCGGGTCCTGCCAGAGCAGGTCTTCCGCAGGAACGTCCTTACCCAGATAACGGGCTTTCGGGCCCATGTCGCGGTGGGTCAGCTTGAACCATGCGCGGGCAAAGGCGTCGGCGAATTCATCCGGGTTCTGCTGGAAGTGGCGAGAGATTTTCTCGTATTCCGGATCCATGCGCATGGCCATGTCGGCAGTAGACATCATGATCGGCACGCGCCTGGACGGATCTTCCGGATCGGGTGCCATGTCCTCTTCCTTCAGGTCTTTCGGTTGCCATTGCCAGGCACCGGCAGGGCTCTGGGAGACTTCCCATTCATATTTGAACAGGACGTCGAAATAGCCCATGTCCCATTTGGTCGGGTTTGCCGTCCACGCGCCCTCAAGGCCTGAGGTGATGGTGTCACGGCCCTTGCCGCTTTTCCACGTGGAGAGCCAGCCGAAGCCCTGGTTCTGCATCGGTGCGCCTTCCGGTTCGGCACCGACATTGTCAACCGGGCCTGCGCCGTGGGTCTTGCCGAAGGTGTGGCCGCCGGCAGTCAGGGCGACGGTCTCGTAGTCATTCATCGCCATGCGCGCGAAGGTATCGCGAATATCGCGGGCGGATGCCAGTGGGTCCGGCTTGCCATCCGGGCCTTCCGGGTTGACGTAAATGAGGCCCATCTGCACCGCGGCCAGCGGGTCTTCCAGTTCGCGGTCGCCGGAATAACGGGCGAGTTCATGGTCGCTGGTTGCGAGCCATTCATTCTCGGCACCCCAGTAGACGTCTTCTTCCGGTTCCCAGACGTCGGCGCGGCCGCCGCCGAAACCGAATACCGGTCCACCCATCGATTCGATGGCGCAATTGCCGGCCAGGACGTAAAGGTCGGCCCAGGAAATCTTGTTGCCGTATTTCTGTTTGATCGGCCACAGAAGGCGACGGGCCTTGTCGAGGTTGCCATTGTCCGGCCACGAATTAAGCGGCGCAAATCGTTGCTGGCCGGTGCCTGCGCCTCCGCGCCCGTCGCCTGTGCGATAGGTGCCGGCGGAGTGCCAGGCCATACGGATGAACAGGCCGCCATAATGGCCATAGTCCGCAGGCCACCAGTCCTGACTATCGGTCATCAGCGCCATGAGATCTTTTTTCAGGGCATCAAGGTCGAGGGACTTGAAGGCTTCCGCATAGTTGAAGCCTGATCCCATCGGGTCGCTGAGCGCGGAATTCTGGCGCAGGATTCTCAGGTTAAGCTGGTCAGGCCACCAGTCCCTGTTGGACCGTCCGCCATGTTTCGTATGCATACCGCCGCCCGCACCGAATGGGCATTTACCCGTGCTGTCACTGCCGTCCATATCTTTCTCCTTCTTTGCGTGTTCTTCCCTGCCAGCCAAAAGTACGCCTTAAGGCTGTATTGTTCCAATCGATTTTGTTGTTCTGGTGTATTTGGAAAATGATACCGCACTGCGACACTCGGGAGAAAAGTCCGCCAGCCCTGGTGGGCTTGCTGCGAGCGGTCGATATATGACGCTCATGACCGACGAATATCCTCCCATCATTGTTACCGGGCAATTCGATGCCGAGACCGATGCGCTGTTCCAACGCCGGCGCGAGGAATTCTTCCCGCCGCAGCTGAATTTTGTCCCGGCACACCTGACGCTGTTCCACAATCTGCCCGGCGACCGGGAAAGGGAGGTCGTGGAAGGCATTGCCGCTGTGATCGGGGGTCAGCCTCCGGTTGAGGTGCGTGTAGCGGAGCTGATGTCCCTTGGCCGCGGCGTCGCCTATCGGCTCGTCTCCGAAGAGCTGAAATCGTTGCGCGGCCGCATGGTACAGCATTTCGACGGTATGCTGGTCAAACAGGACCGCCAGGGCTTCCGGCCGCACGTGACAATCCAGAACAAGGTTTCTCCGGCACAAGCGAAAGGTACCCGTGCCATTCTGGAACAGGACTTTGCGCCGTTTGGCGCCACGATCGAGGCGATCCAGCTCTGGCATTACCGTGGCGGGTCGTGGTCGCCCATTGGCGTGCTGCCCCTGCAGGGTTAACAAAACCTTGCTTTTGCCAGCAATCATGCGGGATTGCGCCGATGCAAGCAGGACGGGCACCAGCTTTCCCGATGCGTGCACACCACAAACGGCACGCCCCTTGTATTATTCCCTTCGAAGGCGAGTGACCGGCCCGGCAGTCTGGCAGTCTCTCGCAGGGCAATGGTGGCAGGTCCGGCTCGCGCCGGATGTTGAGAAAGGTAGTTGAGTTATGGCACATCCGATTGACTTGCATGTCGGCCAGAGGCTGCGTCAGCGTCGTTGTCTCCTTGGCATGACGCAACAACGGCTCGCGGAAGCGGTGGGGATCAAGTTTCAGCAGATCCAGAAATACGAAAGCGGCGCAAACCGTGTGTCGGCATCGCGCCTGTGGGCGCTGGCCAATGCGCTGGAAGTGTCGGTTTCCTATTTCTTCGACGATCTGTCGCATACCAAGCCGAACGGCGCCTATGCGCATGGTGCAGGCGGGGGCACGGGCGAGGAACAGCCAGCCTCGATCGAGCCGGAAGTGCTTTCCGAAAAGGAAACCATCGACCTCGTGCGGGCCTATTACGGCCTGTCCGAAGAGCCGCGCAGGCGTCTTCTGGACCTTGCCAAGACGCTCGCGGGCGCAGCCTGACGTTCGGCTGGTTCCACGGAATTGCGGTCGGGTGCGTATTACCCGCCGCGATGAGACCGCCACGGCAACTCGCTTGTCTGTCTCCTCATCTGTCTGGCGGTATTCGGGATAACGCGGTGCTCTCTCCGGGGTGCCGCGTTATTTCGTTTCCCGCTGGTCTCCCCGTGAAAATGCGGCTACCCCTGAAGCCATGAATGACGCCGATTTTGACGAATACACCGCCTTTGCGCGCGAGCTCGCCCTGCGTGCCCGCGTAGAGACCATGCCGCGTTTCCGCCAGGGCCTCGCGATCGACAACAAGCTGGCGCAGGAGACGGGCGACGCGTTCGACCCGGTGACGGAAGCCGACCGCGAAGCGGAGAAGGTTATCCGCTCCCTGATCGAAAGGCGCTATCCCGGCCACGGCATTCTTGGCGAGGAGTTTGGCGAGAAGGAAAGCGATGGGCCGTTCCGCTGGGTGCTGGACCCCGTCGACGGCACCCGCGCCTTCATCTGCGGCGTGCCAAGCTGGACCACCCTGATTGCACTGGAGGTCGATGGCCGTCAGAAGGTCGGCGTGATCGACCTGCCCTGGCCTGGGGAAATGTATATTGGCGGCGCCGGCGGTGCCTGTCTCGTCTCCGGCCAGGACAAATGGCGGATCGCTGTTTCCGGCGAAACGCAATTGTCCCGGGCGCGGCTGTCGACGACGGATCCGCGGGCGGGGGAGTGCTTTACCGCCGCAGAGGCCGACGCCTTCATTGATATGTCCGAGAGAGTCCGTGTAACCCGTTTCGGTCTCGATGCCTGCGCCTATGCGCTGTTGGCAGCAGGTCATCTCGATCTCGTCATCGAGGCAGGTCTGCAGCGCTACGATGCGGCCGCCCTCGTGCCGGTGATCGAACAGGCCGGCGGTGTCGTCACCGACTGGAACGGCGAACCTGTCGCCGGCGACTGGGAGCGGCAGATTGAGGATGGCGGCCAGCGCGGGCGCCTCGTGGCGGCAGCCAGCCGTGACCTGCTGGACAGCGCGCTAGAAAAATTGCGCGAGGTCTAGCGGTCCCTAATAGGTCGAGCGGCGGCAGGCTTCGACCAGCCGGTTGACTTCAGGCCCCCCGGGCATGCGCAGGATCTCCGACCCCTCAGGGCCCGATACTGCGAGCCGGGCGGCCTGGGCTATATCGTCCACGAACATGTCCTCAAGGGCAATGCCGGTCGTGACCAGCGGCATGGGGCCGTCCGTAGACTGCACATAATATTTGCGGCTGCCAAGAGGCGTAATGATCGTTATCTCCGCCGTTTCGGCATTGCTGACTTCCGCGGCCCTCTGGACGATGAGTTCGTTGGATTCCGTATCGCACCACAGCGAGAAGATGGCGTCGGTGCTTGGTCGGCCGTATAGCGCAGCCGGATCCCCCGCCTTGTAGACCCATTCGCCCTCGGAGTAATCCCCGGTCAGCAGGCTGTCCCCAGCGGGGATATTGTCCGGCGTGTTGTCAATCGCGCTCTCGTTCTCCAGAGTCTGTTCGGCCTCGCGCGCGCTTTCCAGCGTCGTTTCGCCCTCATTGTTGCCGCAGGCGGCAACCAGCGCCACCATGCTCATCGATACGATCAGGCTTAGCGGCAAATACTTTTGAGGCATGTCTCTCTCCATGCTTCTGCTATTCTATTTCTTCTGAAACGATTATTCCGTGAAGACGGTTCCCGGTTATGCGGGACATGCCGTCCTCACGTTATGGACGACAAATCAGGACAGTGATAGATTGTTGATCTACCAAGCTTCAGGGAGAGGCTGGCACCGCCACCGCGAGGCGGATCATAAGGAGGGAAACAATGTCAGAAACAACTGTAAAGAAAGCACCGGTCTGGTTCTGGGTCGTGGCCGTCTTGGCGCTTCTGTGGAATCTTCTTGGACTGCTTGCGTTTGGCGGAACCATCATGATCCTGAACAGTGCAGACGTAATGGCGGCCCTGCCGCCAGAACAGCAGGCTATCTATGCGGACTATCCGGGCTGGGCTCTGGCGGCGTTTGCCGTCGCTGTCTTCGGTGGATTGCTCGGCTCGATCTTCCTGCTGATGAAAAGCGGCCTTGCGCGCATCCTTTTCATCATCTCGCTTGTCGCCCTGCTTGTCAGTGATTACTACACTTTTGCCGTCGCAAGAATGCAGGAAGTCTCCGGGTCAGGGACTTTCATCATGCCGGCACTGGTCCTCCTCATCACGCTCTTCCTGATCTGGCTGTCAGGCAAGGCGGCGAGGGACTTCAAATAGATTTCCTGTTCATGGCATCCGTCAGCGTACGGATGCCATGCCCTGATTGGCGAGGGCATCGGCGCGTTCATTGCCAGGGTCGCCGGCATGGCCCTTGACCCATTTCCAGCTGATGTCCCGTTCTGCGCATAGCGCGTCGAGCTCGATCCACAGATCCTGATTCTTGACCGGCTTTTTCGCAGCGGTCTTCCAGCCATTGCGTTTCCAGCCATGGATCCACTGGGTCAGTCCGTTTTTCAGGTACTGGCTGTCGGTATGCAGGATGATCTTCCAGCCGGGCTTGACGGCCTTCATCGCCTCGATGGCTGCCTGCATTTCCATGCGGTTATTCGTGGTGGCCTTCTCTCCGCCGCACAATTCCTTGTCGCGGTCACCCTGTATCAGCAAAACGCCCCAGCCGCCGGGGCCGGGATTGCCGGAGCAGGCACCGTCCGTGTAAACCTCAACTGTTTTTGTCATGGAGGAGTTCTCTGAGCTCATCGGAACGGAAGAAGCGCGACTTCTCGGCATATTCAAGCGGGTCCTTAACGGTTACGAGCGCATTGGGTTCCTGGTTCAGCCAGTCATAGAGGCGCGTCAGCAGGAAGCGCAATGAAGCACCGCGCGCGAGCAGCGGTAAGCTCTTCTTTTCAACATCGCTCAATCGGCGTTCGGCCTCATAGGCATTTATCATCGCTCTTGCATGGCCGGGGATAAATTTCCGTCTCGCATCGAAGCACCAGCTATTCAGGCAGACGGAAAGGTCATAGGCGTAAAAGTCAGTACACGCGAAATAGAAGTCGATAATGCCGGTGATCTCGTGGCCGGTGAACAGGACATTGTCAGGGAACAGGTCGGCATGGATGACCCCGCGGGGCAGGGCGTCGCCAGCGGGCCATGCCCGCGCAAGTGCTGCCACCTCCTCGTTGATGAACGTATCGAGGCCATCGGCGCACTCATCTGCCCGGCCGGCGCAACGCGCGACCAGCGCTTTCCAGCCCTCGACCGAGAGGTTGTTCTTCCGGTTGCCGCCAAACCCGGCGGTTGCCTTGTGCAGGCGCGCCAGCATCATGCCGAGGGCAGCGCAGTCTTCCTCGTCCGGCGCATCCTTCGACACGCCGGTGACGAACTGGATCAGCGCCGCCGGGCGGCCGTTCAGCGCCTTCAGCGTCTCGCCCTTGCGGTCGGCGATCGGCGCCGCTGTCGGCAGCCCCGCGGCAACAAGATACTGCATGAGCGAGAGGAAGAACGGCAGCTCGTCGGCGTTCACCCGCTTCTCGTACAGCGTCAGGATGAACCGGTCGCGGTCGGTTTCGAGGTAGAAATTGGAGTTCTCCACGCCCTCGGCGATTCCCTTGAAGGTGCGCGGCATGCCGACATCATAGGCGCTGAGAAAATGCGCCAGCTGCGTGTCGGAGACTTTGGTGTAGACAGCCATGGCAGAGATCAGGAGGCGAGCGCGCGGGGCAGTTTGAATGTGACGTTTTCGCGGGCGGTGGTCACTTCCTCGACGGTCACGTCATAGCGCTCCCGCAGGGCGGTGACGATGCCCTGGACAAGGCTTTCCGGCGCCGAGGCCCCGGCGGTCAGTCCGACGGTTTCCGGCTGCGCGGCGGCGAGGGCCTCCCAGTCGAGATGCTCGGCGCTGTCGGTCAGGACCGAGAAGCGGCAGCCATGGCGCTCGCCGACCTCGACGAGGCGCTTTGAGTTTGAGGAGGTCTGCGAGCCGACGACGATCAGCGCGTCGGACTTCTCGGCGATCGCTTTCACCGCGTCCTGGCGGTTGGTGGTCGCATAGCAGATATCGTCCTTGTGCGGCAGGCGGATGTCCGGGAAGCGGCGCTTTAGGATGGCGACGATGGAGGCGGTATCATCGACGGACAGGGTCGTCTGCGTCGCATAGGCGAGGCGGGTCGCATCGCGCGGTACGAACGTCTCGGCATCTTCCTCTGTCTCGATCAGGGTGATCGCGCCCTCTGGCAGTTGCCCCAACGTGCCGACAACCTCGGGATGGCCAGCGTGACCGATCAGCAGCACTTCCAGGCCCTGGCTATGGTGGCGTTCGGTTTCGATATGGACCTTGGAGACGAGCGGGCAGGTGGCATCGAGCCAGATCATGTTGCGGCGCTGGGCTTCGCTGGGCACGGATTTCGGCACGCCATGGGCAGAGAAGATGATCGGACGGTCGTCCGGTGCCTCGTCCAGTTCCTCGACGAAGACGGCGCCCATATCGCGCAGGCGGCTGACGACGGTCTCGTTATGGACGATCTCGTGGCGTACATAGACCGGGGCGCCGTATTTCTCCAGCGCCTTCTCGACGATCTCGATCGCGCGGTCGACGCCCGCGCAGAAACCGCGCGGCGCGGCGAGCAAGACTTTAAGCGGCTGTTTTTTCATCGCCAGACCCTAACAGGAAATTCCGTTGCACCATACCTTATAAGCGGTTACCAACCATGTTTGTAAAGCATGAGGCAATGGCCGTTTTTGCGGTCGCGCTCCACAACCGGCGGGTCGCCAGCGTCCTGCCGCACGGGACGGGAAGTAGATGACAAGACTGATCAAGATTTGCACAGGAACCCTCGCTCTCGCCGCCTTCCTTACCGGCTGCTCGTCACTGGCCGACTGGCGCGATTCCGCGAACAAGGAGAACCCGGCGCCGTGCCCGAACGTGATCGTGCTGCAGGATGCCGGCCGCATGGTCCAGTTCAGCGGCGAGCCGACGCTGGAAAATGTCGCCTATACCGCCGAGATCACCAACGTGCAGACGACCTGCCGTTATTACGATGACGCACCGATCGAGGCCGCCGTCGAGGTTGATTTCGCCTTTGGCCGGGGTCCCCAGGCCACTGCCAACACCATGGATGTATCCTATTTCGTGGCGGTGACACGGATGGACCGCGATGTCATCGCCAAGGAAGAATTCACGCTGCCGGTGCGTTTCCGCGGCGACAGCGCAACGGCAACCCTTTCCGACACGGTCGGGTCGATCGTGATTCCGCGCAAGGATTCCTCGACCTCCGGCACCAATTTCGAGATTGTCGTCGGTCTCGCCCTGACCCGCGAGCAGGTGCTCTATAACCGCTCGGGCCAGAGCCTGAAATTCCCGGATCTCGACTAACAACGTCACCCAGAGGGTCGGCTCTGCGCCGGCTTCAAGACACATGGCAGTTTTATCGCTCGCAGAACGCCTGTCGGCCATCGCCGGACAGGCGTTTGAAGCCGAGGGGCTCGATATCGCATTCGGGCGGGTCCAGGCCTCGGACCGGCCGGACCTTGCCCAGTTCCAGTGCAATGGTGCTCTGGCCGCCGCAAAGCAGGCCCGGGAAAAAGGCAGTGGGACCAATCCCCGCGCCATCGGCGAGGCGGTCGCCGCACGCCTGCGCGATGAGGATATCTTCGCGGATGTCTCCCTCGCCGGGCCGGGCTTCATCAACCTGACCCTGACCGACGACTATCTCGCCGGATTTGCCGCGCTCGTGGCTGGCGATGCGCGGTCCGGCGCCTGGGCCAAGGACACGCCGGAGACCATCGTCATTGATTATGGCGGGCCGAATGTCGCCAAGCCGCTGCATGTCGGGCATCTGCGCGCCGCGATCATCGGCGAGGCGCTGAAGCGGCTGATGCGGCTGGCCGGCGACGATGTCACCGGGGATATTCATCTTGGTGACTGGGGCAAGCAGATGGGCCAGCTGATCATGGCCGTGCGCGATGAAATGCCGGATCTGCCCTATTTCGACAAGGATATCACCGGCCCCTATCCGGCGGAAAGCCCGGTCGCGCTTGACGACCTCGCGCGGCTCTATCCGCAAGCGTCGGCCGCCTGCAAGGCCGATACGGCCAAGAATGAGGAAGCGCGGCGCATTACCGCCGAGCTACAGGCCGGACGGCCCGGCTATATCGCCTTGTGGCGGCATTTCGTGAGTGTGTCCCATGCCGGGCTCAAGCGCGAATATGACGATCTCGGCGTGACCTTCGACCTGTGGAAGGGCGAGTCCGATGCCCAGCCCTTCATCCAGCCGCTGGTCGAATTGCTGGAGAGCAAGGACCTGCTTGAGGAAAGCGAAGGTGCACGGATCATCCGTGTCGCGCGAGAGGGCGATTCGAAGAAAATCCCGCCGCTGATCATGATCTCTCAGGACGGCTCGGTGCTTTATGGCTCGACGGATCTCGGCACGATCTGGGATCGCAAGCAGTCTATCAATCCGGACCGGATCATCTATGTCGTCGATGCGCGCCAGTCGCAGCATTTCGAACAGGTGTTCCGGGCGTCCGATCTGATGGGGCTTTTTCCCGAAGACAGGCTGGAGCATCAGGGGTTCGGCACGATCAACGGACCCGACGACAAGCCCTATAAAACGCGCGAGGGCGATGCCCTGCCGCTGCGTGTTCTACTCGACCAGATGAAAACCGGTGCTGTCGACCGGGTCGACACCTCGCTTTCAGAGCGCGGTTATTCGAAAGAGGAACTTGCCGATATCGCCGCGAAGGTCGGCATGGCTGCATTGAAGTTTGCCGATCTGTCGAATCCACGGACCACGAACTACATCTTCGACATAGACAAATTCCTGTCATTCGAGGGCAAGACCGGTCCTTATATTCTGTATGCGGCAGTTCGCATCAAATCGGTGCTGGAGCGCGCCGGCATGGCAGAGCAGGGCAGTGCCGTGATGATCACGCAGGATGCCGAGCGCGACCTTGTCCTGTCGCTCGCAGCCTTTCCCGATGCCATGCGCCAGGCCTATGAAAAGCGCATGCCGCATATCCTGTGCGACCATGCCTGGCGGCTGGCGCAGAGCTTCTCGAAATTCTACACCAATTGCAGAATTGCCGACGAGCCGGAACCCGCCGTGAAGGCCTCGAGACAGGTTCTGGCGCGGACAACCGGCGAGCAGCTGGAACTCGTTTTGGGTACCCTCGGCATAGCGGTGCCGGACCGGATGTAGGCGCATATTGTGCGCGATTTCGCGACTTTCCTCCGAGTGCAGGCGCAAATGTTGCGCTAGCGGCAATAGAGCGCTGCCTTAACGGTGTGGTAATTTTTCAACAACACCTGACAGGTGTGACGCGTTGCAGCATTTGTGACAGCAATGTTCCAGGATTGTAATATTTCTGTCGTACTCCGGGCCTAAGAGCAGCCTCAATGGCTCGTGCCAGAAATTCATATTTAATTGGGGAATACTCTCGATGAAACTCAACAAGCTTCTTGTGGCGGGCACCGCTGCGCTGGCTATCACAGCGGCCTGGGGCGGGTCTGCGGTAGCTCAGGAAACCACGTCTTCCATTCGTGGTACCGTCACCGACGAAAACGGCGCACCGATTTCCGGCGCCACCGTCTCGATCATCAACGAGCAAACCGGCTTCAGCCGTACGCTGTCAACCACTGGCAATGGCCAGTTCTCCGTGCGCAACCTTCCGATCGGCGGCAACTACGTCGTGATCGTCGAGAGCGCCGGCTTCCAGGGCGAGCGCCTCGAAGACCTCGGTCTCGAGCTCGGTTCTTCCACAAACCTGACTTTCGATCTTGCTGAAGAAAGCGGCGGTGACGAAATCGTCATCGTGGCTCGGCGTACTGTTGGTGCCGACCTCGCAACTGGCCCGTCGTCTGTTTTCAATCTTGACACGCTGCAAAACGCTCCGGCTATCAACCGCGACCTCAAGGACGTGATCCGTATCGACCCGCGCGTTTATCTCGACGAATCCTTTGCCGAATCGATCCAGTGCGCCGGCGCAAACCCGCGCTTCAACTCGCTGACCGTCGACGGCATCCGCCTGAACGACAATTTCGGTCTGAACTCCAACGGTTATCCGACCGAACGTATCCCGTTCTCCTACGATGCCATCGAGCAGGTTGCTGTCGAGCTGGCGCCGTTCGACGTCGAATACGGTTCGTTCACGGCCTGTAACATCAACGCCGTTACCAAGTCCGGTACCAACGAATTCCACGGCGGTGCTTTCTTCGACTATACCAATGACAGCCTGCGCGGCGATGAAGCCGCTGAACGTGAAATCGACAATGGTGATTTCGACGAATACCGCTACGGCATTAATGTCGGCGGCCCGATCATTCAGGACAAGCTTTTCTTCTTTGCTGCCTATGAGTATCAGGAAGGCTCAGACCTGTTCGGCAACAACACGCCAACAGGAAAAGGCATCACCGATGCCGAGTATCAGCGTATCATCGACATCGCACGCGATGTTTATGGCTATGAAACCGGTGGGCTGCCGACTGCTCTGACCAATGAAGACGAGAAGTTCCTGCTCAAACTCGACTGGAACATCAACGATTTCCACCGTGCGTCCTTCACCTACAACTACAATGACGGCTATTCGAACAGCCCGTCCGACGGTGACCCGGATGAGCTGCCGGAATTCAACCACTTTTATCAGCGTGGCGCGACTCTGAACTCTTATGCCGGTTCGCTCTACTCCGACTGGACCGAGAACCTCTCCACCGAGGTGCGCGTATCTTTCCTTGATCTCGATAACATTCAGAACTCCTACGGTGGCCTGACCGACCAGATCGGTGAAGTCCAGATCGAAGTAGGTGACACCGTCGTTTATCTTGGTCCGGATGACTCCCGCCACGCCAACGAGCTGAATTACGAGCTGTGGACCTACAAGGCCAAGGCTGACTACTCATGGAATGACCATCTGTTTACTGTGGGTATCGAGCGTGAAGAATTCGAAGTGTTCAACCTTTTCGTACAGCGAGTTCAGGGTCAGTTCCTGTTCTCCAGCATCGACGATTTCGAAAATGGCGATCTGGACGAGTTCCTTTACCAGAATGCTTCCGGTACGAACGATGCCGATGACGGCGCTGCAGAGTTCGGTTACGAGATCACAACGCTGTATGCTCAAGACGAGTGGCAGGTTACCGACCAGCTCAACCTCGTTCTGGGTCTGCGCGGTGATTTCTTTACCTCTGACGACAAACCTGCCTTCAACCCGAACTTCCTGAATGCCTATGGCATCCGCAACGATGACAACCTGGATGGCAAATCCGTCATCCAGCCGCGGTTAGGCTTCACCTATGACTGGAGTTCGGACCTGACCTTCCGTGGCGGCGTTGGCCTCTACTCTGGCGGCAATCCAAATGTCTGGATTTCGAACAACTACTCCAACAATGGTCAAACGTTGGCCGGATTTTCCGGCGACGGCAATATCATTACGGACTATACCTATTCGAATGGCGGCACGCCGCTTTTCGACATCCCTGATGAAGCCCTCTCGGCCGTTGCCAATGCAAGCGGTGCAGGTGCTGTAAACGCACTCGACCCGGACTTCGAAATTCCGTCGGAATGGAAGTATAGCCTTGGTCTCACACACTCCTTCGATGGTGCGACTTACGGCATGCCATGGGCCGGCAATAATTTCATCTTGAATGCAGACCTGCTCTACAGCCGCGCCAAGGAAGCAGCCATCGTCAAATCCGCAAGCCTATCGGCTATTGGTACGGCGCCTGATGGCCGTCCGATTGTCGCTGCTGGCGAGTTTAATCCGTTCAGAGACGATTACATCCTGACCAATACGGATGCGACACCGGAAGCTTTCGTAGCCTCGATTGCCCTGTCCAAGAGCCATGAGTTCGGCCTGGACTGGACCTTGGGCTATGCTTACACGGACTCCCGTGATGTGAACCCGATGACGTCGTCGGTGGCCTCCTCCAACTATGCTAACTTCGTAACGACCGATCCGAACAATGCCGGTACCGCTACATCGGATTACGAAATCCCGCATCGTTTCACACTGCAGGCCGATTATGAGCACGAGTTTGTTGCAGGCTACGGCACACGCTTCTCGCTCTTCGGTCAGGTCTCTGAGGGGTCGCCATACAGCCTGACTTATGGAAACTCTGCGGTCACTGAAATCAACTTCCTCGACCGTCAACTTTTGTATGTCCCGAACGGGGCCAACGATCCGCTCGTGACCTATGACAGCTCTGCGACCGAGAATGGTCTGCTGTCATTCCTCGCCGAAGACGAGTGCTACTCGGATTACCGCGGTGAAATCATTGATCGCAACGCCTGCCACGATGACTGGTGGACCAAGTTCGACCTCAAGATCACCCAGAACCTGCCGGGTCTGCGTGAAGGCGACCGGACGCAAGCCTTCGTTGTCCTGGAGAACGTCGGCAATTTCCTCAACAGCGATTGGGGTGTCCTGCGTCAGCAAGGGTTCCCGGGTGCGGTTGACGTCGTCAACGCCAGTATAGTCGACGGTCAGTACCGCTACTCCAACTTCCGCGGCGAGGACACGGACAATGGTTCGATCCAGGTCGAGCCGAGCCTGTGGGAAATCCGCTTCGGTGTTAACTACGACTTCTAGTACTGCGTAAGCATCGCATGAGTTGCGTAAGGGCGGTCTTCGGACCGCCCTTTTTTTCTGCCCGCATTTTGCCCTATTGCTATGCGACAAGGCCCCTCGCTTCAGGGTGAAAGCAACAGGGTTGATGAAAAGCGGACTGAAAAATCTTGCAGAGCATGCGCGAGCAGGGGGACTTCCCCGTGCCGCAACAGCCTCTGGCTGGCGCCTGTTTGCCATCCTCCTGATCTTGGCCGGCTTTGCCTTGTCCGGTGTTGCCCAAGCGCAGGTGACGGGGCAGCCTGGTACGGGGGAGGGGCAAGCTGCCCCGGTCCCGGAGGCGCCTGTCGTCGGTCAGGATGGCATCGGCGATGATGCCGGCGACAGCGCCGGGCCCGCTATCGGCGAGGAGGACGCGCCTGCAACATCAAGCCTGTTCGGCGCGCCGGCGGTCGAGGAAGAAGAGGCCCGCCCGCTCGACCCGTTCGCGGCCATGCTGACCCGGCGCGGCCCCAGCGCAATCCGGCTCTCAAGCCGGACACCGCAACTTTACAAGACGACGGAAGGCGACGAGACCTTCGTCTTTCAGGCGGACGGCAGTTACGGCTTTATCCGATTTCCCTGCGACGGCAGCGATGAAACGCTGGAATGCGCCCTTTTGTCAGGCCGCAGGGCAGAGGAAATCCTGATCCTCGACGCGACCCGCTCGCCGCGGGGGGACGTCACCTATACCGACCAGAGTGGCACGGCGGTGCTGCGCGTCACCTCCAATGGGGGCGCGACGCTGTTTGTGCCGGAAGAAGGCTTTGCAGGATATGAGGATGACTCCATCGTGCCGCTTGGCGGTCGCGCCGTCCTGCCCGTGGGCAAGGTTGGCGGAACGCTGAAATCGCCGCCGATGGCCTATGAAATTGCCGCCCAACGAATGCGCCGGGCTTCCGAGGTCATAGAGCAGCGCCACGGCTTCTACATCACCTTCATGGCACCTGGCACGTATGCCGGTAATCAGGCGGTTCTGGCCGATGCCGTGCTGACCACGGCAAAGGGTATCGATCAGGTCGCGGCCGATCCGCTTGGTGCCCGAATCGTTGCCGAGCGCCTTGCCGTCGTTGAATTCGTGCCCGATGCCGAACCCTCGATGAAGCTGCAGGATGGCGCGCTGACGGTATTCTACAACCCGGCAGCGGGCCTTCAGGGGCGTCCGTCATCCCTTGCGGTGACCCGCTATCTGGAAGGCGCGCTCTAGCCGTTGTGGCGCATTTTGGCCGCGATCAGGCCGTTGCCGCGTCCCATTCATGGTTTATTGTCTTTCTCCCGATAGGAAGAAAAGTTGATGAAAAGCGCATTGTCTAGACTAGTTGCCCTCGGTGCGGGCCTCGCTGTTGCCACCGTTTCGACGGTTGCCTCGGCTCAGAGCCCGCTGAAGGAGTTGCGCGCCCGGCAAGCCGAAGAGCGCCAGCTTGCGAGCGAGGTCGCCTATACCGGCAATGTCTGCAGCGCGCGTATCTCCTCGCGTATCGACTGGAACCGCGCCCGCGACTGGCCGGCCGATGAAAGCCTTGCCGATGCCTGCGACAATGCCCTCGGAGCGATTGAGGCAATCTGCCGCGGCGGCGGTTCGGACAAGGTTGCGAACGGCATTTCGTCCTTCACCTGTACCGGTGACGGCAGCGGGCCGTCACTTGACGGGAAAACGCTGACATTCGGCGCCCGTCCCGGCGGGAACGGCTTCAGCCAGACCCGCTCTTACCTCGAAGACAGCCTGTAAGCCTTCGCGTCGCGGGCCCTATCCAGGCTCAGGGTGCCAGTCGTCCGGCGCCAGCGACCAGCGCAGGAAATGCGATTTTCTCTCGGCACTGACGATCATCAGGGACCAGTGGCCGAGGCTTTCCCATGTGCGCCATTCTGTATCCTCGACCATGCAGGAATGCTCGCGGCTTTCGTGCAGGATATGCGAGCGCGTGGCGCGTCCGCCATCCGACAGGGTCAATGTCAACGGCGCGCCGTCTATATGCGTCACGACAAGCCGGCCGCCGGTACGGTGCCAGGCGGCATATTCGCCCGATCTGATCAGATAGTGATAGCGCACTGGGTGGGCGACGCTCGTCTCGATGCGGGCGTACCAGCCATCGAAGGGATGGGGCAGCAGCCTGAATTCGGCAATCACGTCTTCTGCGGTCAGTTGACGCATCAGAAATTGTCTTTGCGCTGACGGATCTCGCCGAACACATCGACCGGGTCATTGCCGCCCATGCCGATATCGGCCTGCAGGGATGTCATGTCGGCACGAAGAAAGGGGTTGGTGTCGCGCTCGATCGCAATGGTTGTTGGCACGGTAGGCTCGCCCCTGGTTCTCTTCTCGTCGATCTGCGCGATGCGGTCCATCAGCGCCTTGTTGCTGGTCTCGATCGTCTCGGCAAAGCGTGCATTGGACTGGGTATATTCATGGGCGCAAAAGACGACCGTCTCCGCCGGCAGGGCACGGATCTTTTTCAGCGATGGCCACATCACGGCGGCGGTCCCTTCGAACAAACGCCCGCAGCCCAGCGCGAACAAAGTGTCCCCGACAAAGGCTATACCTGCCGAGTCGAAGTGATAGATGATATGGCCACGCGTATGGCCCGGCGTTTCGATGACGTGGCCACTGAAGCCGCCAAGTCTGACGGTGTCGCCCTCGTTGACCAGCCTGTCAGCCACGGGGATACGGCCATCTTCGGCTTGCGGTCCGGTGACGGTACACGCCCAGCGTTCCTTCAGCGCCCCGTTGCCACCGGTATGGTCTGGATGCCAATGGGTGTTGAAGATATCGGTCAGCTGCCAGCCGCGTTCTTCGAGGGCGACATTGACCGCCTCGGCATCTGGCGTGTCGATGGCGGCACAGGCGTGAGTCTGCGGATCGTGGATCAGGAAACCGTAATTGTCAGACAGGCACGGGAACTGACTGATCTGAACGCCGCCTATCTGGTGGAAGAACGACATATTAATCCTTTCGGCATGGTCTCACCCGCATTAGTTTAGCGTTGCTGCCGATGATGGCGATACTGCGAACGGTAAAAAGTAAGTCATGCGCACGGATATTCTGGATATACAGTCTTTTTACGACAGTGCCCTCGGCGAGGCGGCGCGTGGCTTCATCGCAGGCCGGCTGGAAGAAGCCTGGGGCAATACTGCAGGATGCCGCGTCGCGGGGTTCGGCTATACAGCGCCCTATATGCCGATATTCAGGGCGACGGAGCGCAGCCTGTGCCTGATCCCCGAGGGCATGGGCTATGTCAGCGACCTGCATGGCTGCGCCAGCTGCCTGACCTCTGACCTGTTCTGGCCGTTGCCCGATGCGTCGATGGACCGCATCCTGATCGTGCACGGGCTGGAAGAGGCAGCGGCCCCCCGTCGCCTGATGCGGGAGGTCTGGCGCGTTCTGGCCGATGACGGGCGGCTGATCATCGTCGCCCCGCACCGGCGCGGCCCTTGGGCGATGATCGAATCTACGCCCTTTTCCGCCGGCCGGCCCTGGTCGCGCACCCAGCTGTCACGGCTGTTGAAGGGCGCGATGTTCACGCCCGCCGCCTGGACCTCGGCGCTGTATTTTCCGCCGCTCGATTATTCCTTCATGATCCGCGCCTCGAAGGCGTGGGAGCGGGCGGGGCATCACCTGTGGTCGGCGCTGGCAGGCGTGACACTGGTCGAGGCGGTCAAGGAAATCGCCATGCCGGTTTCGGGTACAAAGGCAGAGGTGCTCAATCCTGCCCGTGTCCTGCGGCCCGCTGGCCTGCAGGGCAACAGGCGGGCGTCTTCATCGGCTGGCCGGAATTCACCCTTTGGTGAGAATGAAGATTGATTCCTCGGCCAGCAAATTGCGCAGGGCGAGCGTCGCGCCCGTCGGCTCATACGGTTCAGGCTTTGTGTTGCTGGCAGCGGAATAGGCCGCCTCGATCCTTATACCCTTGTGCGTGCATAATGCGACGAAGTCGGCGATCGTGCACAAATGGATATTGTCCGTTTCAAACCAGCTGGCCGGCAGGGCGCGGGATTTCGGCATACGTCCCGCGAACAACAAATTGAGCCGGACTTTCCAGTAGCCGAAATTGGGAAAGGAAACCACGGCCCGGCGTCCGATGCGAAGTGCCTCGGCCAGGGTCAGGTCGGGGCGCCGCACCGCCTGGATCGTCCGTGTCAGGATGACGTAATCGAACGCATCATCCGGATATTCGGCAAGATCGGTATCGGCATCGCCTTGCACGACCGACAGACCCTTGGCGACACTGTTTGAGACGCCCTCGCGGCTGATCTCCAGACCGCGCCCCTGTGCTGCGCGGCTGTCGCGCAGCAGAGTAAGCAGTTCGCCATCGCCGCAGCCGACATCGAGCACGCGTGAGCCTGTTTCGACGAGGGAGGCGATATGCTGCAGGTCGAGCCGGGAGAGGGACGCCATGATCAGACCCCCTGTTCCGCAGCAACCGATTTCAGCCAGCCGCCGAGCACGTCAAAGAATTCCGGCTCGTCGAGCAGGAAGGCGTCATGCCCCTTGTCGCTTTCGATCTCGACGAAGGACACGTCAGCGCCGCCGGCATGCAGGGCGCGGACGATGTGACGGCTCTCGACCGTCGGATAGAGCCAGTCGGTCGTGAAACTCGCCAGCAGGAAGCGCGCCTTGCAGGCGCGATAGGTATCGGCCAGCGTCGTGCCGCGCGCGAGGTCGAAATAGTCCATCGCCCGGGTGATGTAGAGATAGGAATTGGCGTCGAAGCGGTCGACGAAGCTGCGCCCCTGATAGCGCAGATAGCTCTCGACCTGGAAATCCGCATCGAAGGAAAAGCCGACCTTGTCGCGTTCCTGCAGATTGCGGCCGAATTTGCGGTTCAGCGAATTTTCCGACAGATAGGTGATATGAGCGGCCATGCGGGCGACGGCGAGACCTTTTTCGGGGCGTATTCCGGTCTCGTAATAATCGCCATCGGCCCAGGCGGGGTCGGCCATCACCGCCTGGCGGCCGACTTCATGAAAGGCGATATTCTGGGGTGTGTGGCGCGAGGCGGTGGCGATCGGCGCGGCGGCAATGACCCTGTCAGGGTAATCTGCTGCCCATTGCAGCACCTGCATGCCGCCCATCGACCCGCCGATGACGGCGAGCAGCCGGTCTATGCCGAGATGATCGACCAGCCGCGCCTGTGCGCGCACCATGTCGCCCAGCGTGATGACCGGCAGGGACAGGCCATAGGGCTTGCCCGTCGCTGGATTGATCGAGGACGGGCCGGTCGTGCCCATGCAGCCGCCCAGTACGTTGGAACAGATGACGAAATAGCGGTCTGTGTCGATCAGCTTGCCTGGGCCGACAAGGTGCTGCCACCAGCCGGGTTTGCCGGTGACCGGGTGATCCTCGACCGCGAACTGGTCGGCGGTCAGCGCATGGCAGATCATGATGGCGTTGGATTTGGCCGCGTTCAACTGGCCCCAGGTCCTGTAGGCGACCTGCACACCCGACAGCGTCTCGCCTGAATCGAGTGGCAGCGGGTCGGTCAGCGTCAGCACGTCGCTGGCACCGTCTGGCAGCAGGCAGTAAGGTTCACGCGTGCTGGGCATGCGAATCTCGCCCTGACCTTCAGTTAAGGCGGCGGCTATTGAAAGCCGACGCCAGTTGCGCCACAAAGCGTGCTCTATAGCAGGCCCCGCACGGGATACAAGAATTGCCAGCGAAACAGGAAACGGATTTGAGCATGACCCGACCGCAGCCCCGTCCCGGTATCGACGAGATCAAGCCCTATGTGCCCGGCTCTGCCGTCACGGGGTTTGACGGCCCGGTCTACAAGCTGGCCTCGAACGAGAGCGCGCTGGGCCCGAGCCCGAAGGCGATGGAGGCCTATGAGGCGGCGGCGGGCAAGCTGCATATCTATCCCGACGGATCGGCCCGGGTCCTGCGCGAGGCGCTCGCGGCCCGCTATGGTCTTGCGCCTGAGTTGATCGTCTGTGGCGCCGGCTCCGACGAGATCCTGCAGCTGTTGTGCAAGGCCTATCTCGGGCCCGGCGACAATATCGTCATGTCGCGTCATGGCTTCTCGGTCTATCACATCCTCGCCCAGGGGTGCGGCGCGAGCACGAAATTCGCCGAGGAGAAAAACCTCACCGCCGATGTCGATGCCCTGCTGGCGCAGGTCGATGAGAATACCCGGATCCTGTTTATCGCCAATCCGAACAACCCGACGGGCACGGCGATATCGGGCGAGGAACTGGCCCGCCTGCGCGAGGGCCTGCGCGAGGATGTGTTGCTTGTCGTCGATGCGGCCTATGCGGAATATATGGATTGGGTCGATTACGACGAGGGCACGTCGCTGGTGCGGGCGGCGATCGGCACCGGGGCGGAAAACACCGTCATGACTCGGACATTCTCCAAGATTTACGGCCTTGGCGGGTTACGGCTCGGCTGGGCCTATTGCCCGCCATCCATCGCCGAGGTGCTGAACAAGGTGCGCGGGCCGTTCAACGTCTCTCTCTCCGCCATCGAGGCAGGCGTCGCTGCCGTCAGCGATGACGAGTTCGTCGACGACAATCGCGACCACAACCGGCGCGAAAGGGCCCGCGTCACCCAGCGCCTGCGCGGCCTTGGCTTCGAGGTCGGTGACAGCCATGGCAATTTCGTGCTGGCGAAAGGCCGGGGCGATGCGCCGGTCGAGGATGTCACCGCGCTGATCGAATTCCTGAAGACGCGCGGCGTCACCGTGCGCCAGATGGGCGGCTATTTCCTGCCGGATTATGTGCGGATCTCCATCGGCTCGACGGAGGCGAATGATGTCTGCCTCAATGCCATCTCCGAGTTTGCGAGCCAGTGATGGACGAGCCCTTTGAAACGATCGCCATTGTCGGGATCGGCTTGATCGGGTCGTCCGTTGCCCATGCGGCGCGCGCCAGTGCAGGCACGACGAAAGTCGTCGGTTATGATCTTTCTGCTGACGTTCGTGCCGAGGCACTGAGGCTGGGTGTGATCGACGAGGCGGCGGATAGTCTCGAAAACGCGGTGGCCCAGAGCGATCTCGTCGTCCTGTCGACACCCGTCGGCGCCATCGGCAAGATCCTGCCGCAACTGGCTTCCGCCAAGGCTGGCACGGTCGTTATGGATGTCGGCTCGTGCAAGGGCTCCGTGATCGAGGCGGCGCAAGGCCTGCCCGACAGCGTGCACTTCGTGCCCGCGCATCCGGTTGCGGGGACGGAGCATTCCGGCCCGGCCGCGGGCTTTGCCACCCTGTTCCGCAACCGCTGGTGTATCATCACACCGATGGAACGGAGCGACGAAGCGTATGGCCGGTCGCTCGCCCGGGTCGATGCGCTGTGGCGGGCATTTGGCTCTGATGTCGTGCAAATGGATGCGAAGCATCACGATCTTGCCCTGGCTGTCACCTCCCACCTGCCGCACCTGATTGCCTATACGCTGGTCGGTGCCGCCGATGACGTCGAAAGCGTCAATGAGGCGGAAGTTGTGAAATATTCCGCAGGCGGATTCAGGGACTTTACCCGTATCGCAGCTTCCGACCCGATCATGTGGCGCGACGTCTTCATCAACAACAAGGAAGCGGTACTGGAAGTGCTGGGCCGTTTTTCCGAGGAACTTGCCGTGATGCAGAGGGCGATCCGCTGGGGCGATGGCGAGGCACTGGAAAAGGCCTTTGCCCGCTCGCGCGGTCTGCGCAAGGCGATCATCGAAGCCGGCCAGGAAAGCGCCGAACCGAATTTCGGCCGCGACAAGAAGGGTTGAGCCCTAACGATACCGTCCGTGCTCCAGTTCGCGGACGATGTATTCCCGCAAGCGTTCGGCGCCATGTTCGAGGCGATCCACGGTTCCGCGCCCGACATTGCCGGCAAGAACATCGCCAACCCGTCAGGGCTGTTGATGGCTGGGGTCATGATGCTGGTCCATATCGGGCAGGGTGAGGTGGCCGGACGTGTCCATAATGCCTGGCTGAAGACGATCGAGGACGGTATCCACAGCGCCGACATCTCTGGCGTGAGGGTGTGTCGAAACAACGGGTCGGCACGCTAGACTTCGCCAATGCCGTGATCGCGCGGCTAGGCCAATTGCCGGAAAGCCTGCCGATGTTGGACTACAGTGCGGCCAAGCCGCTCGCCGTGCCCGGCGCGACGGCGCGCCGTAACGTGCCGGCTGAGAAAAAGCTCGTCGGGTCGATGTCTTCGTCCAGGCGCCGGGTGACCCCCGACACGCTGGCAAAGGCACTGCGTACGGCGGAAAACCATGTCTTCTCGCTGACCATGATCACCAATCGGGGTGTAAAGGTCTGGCCGAACGGCCTGCCGGAAACTTTCTGTACGGATCATTGGCGCTGCCGATTCGAAGCTGCACAAGACAAGCAGTTCAACAAGGCGATGCTGCTCGAGCTACTGCGCAATCTGCATTATGGCGGCGTCGACTTCATCAAGACAGAAAATCTCTACACCTTCGACGGTGAGCCGGGTTTTTCGCTTGGGCAGGGACAATAAAGGCAAGGGGCGGGGACGGCTCCGGGAGCGGGACGGCAAGCCGCCTGTCACGCTCCCGGCCTTTCTGGCCGTCGCCTGTGTCGCTTGCCAGGCGACCGCTCAGTTTTCGAAACAGACCCGGTTGGCGAGGCCAGACTCGGTATAGCCGGTGGTATAACAGCGCGTTGTGGGTGGTTGATATGGTCCGCTTTTGCTGCTGGGGCGGTTGGCGTAGTCGTTCAGCCCTTTGAGGATTTCGTCCCATTCATTGGGGGCTTGGGGCTCTGCTAGTCTGTTCGCCTTCTCAGCCTTTTCCCGCTGCGTCACTTCGTAGCGCGTTTTTGCGTTCTCAAAAATTGCGGCCGGGGTCTCATTGCACATGATCTGCGCCCAAGACGGCCGGCTTTGTGAGACGAGCCGATAGTATTCCGCTTCGCCTCTGGTCTGAGGTGTGCGTTTTCCAAACTGGATGTCGTTGCGGACGATATTCATGAGAATGTCGCACCCCTCATTCACCCTGATGCGAGGGGTCTGTGGTGCAAGTTTGTTAAGGCGCGAGGCAACATGGCGCGCCCAGATCTCATCCGTCAGCTCTGCTTCGTGAAGGCGATAGCGGGCTTCAAAGGGATCTTCGACCGGTTCAAACCGGGTCAGTGGTTGCTCCAGTGCCCAGTCCATAACGGCCTGAGGTATCCCCGGTTCGGGATACCCGTCTCTGACTTTTTGGGCGTAGTTTGCCTGCCAGTCAAAAGAGCCCTGAGGCATCGGACGTGTGGGCTCGTGTTCCCCGGAGTTGGTGCGATAGACGAGGCTATAGGCAATCTGCATGGCGTTGAGACCGGCGACCCGCTCCGCGACAGACCGATTTTCGTAGGCTGCGATCTCGCGTTCGCGTTTCTCAACGCGGCCCAGATATTCCTGCATGAGTGGCCTGGCCGCTATGGGCGCAACGCGACATTCCTTGCGTCGATCAAACACGCCGGGTCTGGACATATATCGGCGCAGAGCAACGCCCCAGCTACGATAGGCAGCGAGGTCATCTCCAAGCTTTTCAGGACGAAGTTCAAGTTCCGTGGCTGGTTTTGAGCACACCTGGATATCAAACTCGCCAGCGAACAGGCCAAGTTCATCAAGTGTCGGGAGCGATGGGTCATCGCCGAAGCAGGTGCCCAGACTCTTCATTGCAAACGTAATGGCTTCAGGGGGTGGGCCGCCTTCAAACAGTTTCTTCAGCGTACTTTCAGACAGCTCGGCGGTGCTGTTTTTCTCGAGCGCCTTCCTGATGGAGCTGCTGGACTTGAACCCACACTTGCCTTTCGCCTTCCCGTCAAAGCATTCGGCAAAACGATCCTGCTGACTGACCCATTCCGGCATCTTACTGACCTGATCGTAGCCATAGGTATGCCAGAACCAGATGAAGAGCTCGTGGGTGTAGAATTCATCCTTCGCCAGAACATCAGCTATCGGTGCCTCGTTCCAGATCATGCAGGTTGGGCTATCGAGCGAGCTTTGAGACTGAGCGTGTGCGGTTGAGGAGAATGCAACTATAGAGCAGAGGGCGACTGCGGCGCGCAGAACTGACAACATGAATGCGCTTCCTGAAAACACAATTCAGACTATCCTTCTGCTTCCCTTCAGAAACAATACCCCATTCCGGGGATGCGTCGCCTATTGTCTCGCCCGGCATCCCCCGTTTGGAGGGATCGGTCGCCATTGCCTGACGGCACTGTCCAGCAGTGCCAGGTGTCATCCGGCGCGAGAGGTGCCCTGCCATCGAGGGTTGCGACGATCGGGACGGTATTTGCCGAACCGCTTTGGAGCCGCAGTTCGGAACGGATAAGCCAGCCAGCCGACGCCCTTCAGCCTATCCGGTCGAGATCCATGATCGCGACGGGGCCAAGGCGCAGCTTGCCGTTGCGCAATTGCAGGGGCGCCTTGATCTCCTCGCCCATGGCCTGTGACAGGAAGCGCAGGGCATTGTCGGCCTGTTCCGATTCCTCCTGCGTGATCAGGCCCTGCTCGCGCAGCACGGAGACAAGGGCAAGGTGATCCTTCAGTGTCAATTCGATGGTCCCGGCGGGGAAATGCTCGCTGTCGAGGGTCAGGGTTCCATTGGCACGAAGCTGCGTCGGGATCGCCTGACGGCCATCGGACACGACGAGGCGCAGGCCCTCGATGACCAGTTCGCCATTGCCGCGCTGCCAGGCGGCGGCATTGCTTTCGCCGCCCTGCCGGGTCATCACCGTGCCGATCGCCGTGGCCACCACGGACAGATCGACCTCGGCAAAGGCGAGCGGCGGTGTGCCATCGGCCTTCTCGAAGACGATATCGCGTGCAGACAGGGCAAAGCGGCCAAGGTCGCCACTTCTGCCATTCTCCGGATTCTCCGTGATCAGCGTATTGGCCATGACAGAGCCGATTTCCAGCGCCGCGATATCGCCGTCACCGGGCCGCTCGGGACGGGCAACGAGGCCGCGAATATCGAGACCGGTCTTGGCCTCGGCGAGGCTGATGCGGAAGATTGCCGCCGTCAGGTTCCAGATATTCGGGCCGCTGTCATCGGTCAGGTTCAGCTGCTGATCGCCCTCGGGCGACAGGATGATTCGGTTCGGCGAAAGCGGCGGCGTATCGGCATAGAGCATTTCCGCCTGCCACGCCCAGCCAGCGGCAGTATTGGCGATGTAGGGATCTGGCAACTCCGCCCGCAACACGAAGGGGAAGCCGGTAACTTTCATCGGCCCGTGCTCTATCGTCAGCCCTGCGCTTTCCTGCGCCGTCTTCCAGTTGGCAATCTCTTCGCGCATGACGCCAGCGCCCCATGACCATACGAACCAGTAGATGACGACGAGAGCGGCGCCGATCACCAGTGGCAGGAACAGCATCCATCGCGATGCCCGCGGCTGATCATCCTGAGCGTAAGTGTTCATTCCTAACCCCGTTTTTCGCGCCGCGCCTTTACCCCGACGATACCTTGGAAGCACATCCTACAAGCCGTGGCGTGCCGTTAACAGCACCAGATTGTCCCAGTGTCATAAGTTTAATGCCGTCTCAGAAGGCGGTCGCTCGCGATCCGGTTCATCTCGGTGATATCTGCAAGGTGTGGACTCATCGAAGGTATTCCGACTTGTCCGCACCCCGTTCAGCCGCTTTTCCCGAAGGCGCCGGGGCGACGAGGCGCAGGGCCTCGGTCTCGATCGCGCTCTTTACCTCGGCGAGGAATTGCGACCGTTTCATCCCGGGCTCTATCGGCGGCAGGAAGGTCAGCGTGATCGTGCCGGGCTCGCGGCGGATGCCTGGATAACGAAAAAACAGTCCGGAATTATGGGCGACGGGGACGCAGGGCGTGCCGAGCGCCTTGTACAGCCCTGCAACGCCCGGATGATAGGTGCCAGTCTCGCCAGGGGCGATCCGAGTTCCTTCCGGAAAGATCAGGATCTGGCAGCCTTCATCGAGGCGCTCTCTTGCCGCGTCCAGCATCTGGCGCATCGCGTTCGCTCCGGCGGCGCGGTCTACCGCGATGAAGCCTGCCGCGCGGCACCACCAGCCGAAGACGGGTATGGCGATGAGTTCTTTCTTCAGGACGAAACACGGATTGGGCAGCAGCACGGCAAGCGCGATGGTCTCCCACATGGATTGGTGCTTGACGGCGAGCAGGGCGGGGCCATCCGGCATATTGCCCCGGCCTTCGATGCGATAGTCCGTGCCGCAGACGACTTTCAGCATGCCAAGCGCCAGCCGGCCCCACACCTTGCATACGGCGAGGGCCCAGTCCCGTCTCAAAACACTGGGCAGGCAGACGAGGCCGGTGACAAGAGCGCTCAACGGCATCAATATGCCGTATGCGGCAGACCGCAAGGTGGTCAGCATTGTGGCCTTCCCTATTCCAGCCGCAGCACCTGGGCCATCCGTACCAGCAGAAACTTGTTATACTCGGTCACCAGAACCTGCCACGCTTCCCCCGATTCAATCCAGCCCTGCGCAGGCGCAATGGGGGAAGCGACGGGCCAGGCGATGACCTGGGTCTGCGGCATCGAATGGCGGATTTCCGCGATCGCACGCGGCATGTGATAGTCGGTGGTCACGACGATGATACGTTCAAAGCCGTTTTCGTCGACCCAGTCACGCGTTTCGATGGCATTGCCCCTGGTGGTCAGCGCGCGCTGGCCAAGCTCGATACAGCATTCGAACAGGGCAGCTGAGTTCTCGATATAGGCGGCGAGCTCTTCTTCCCTGGTGTCCGGGTGGGTGCCGGTGATCAACACCTTGGTGCCATTCCCGGACTCCATCAGGGTCACCGCCGCGCGGATCCGCGACAGGCCGCCGCCCGTCAGCGCGACGATGCCGGTCTCGGCTGGATCGGAGTTTTCCAGTTGCAGGGAGGCAATCTCATTGCCCTCGCGCGGAACCTTCGAGACGAAAAGGGCAAAGCCGCCGGCCCAGAGGAGGGCGAAAACGATCAGCAATTGTCCAACGAAGCGTATCAAAGCCTGTCCTGCCTTACCCCACACTGAAGCCGGTTCATCAGGCCCCAAGCTCCAAAGATTAGCGCATTTGTCGATGCTGGCAAGCTAACCGGTTGTAATGTGGCACAGACATGCCAGACCGGTTAGCGAAACCGGTATCAGAACCGCTTTTCGAGGGTCTTGAGAACGGTCGTGCGGGCACTCCATGCCGCGACGAGGCAGGTGAGCAGGGGTACGATCAGCAGCCACAGAAACAGGCCTGAATCGGTCGAAAAGGACGGCAGGAAATAGCTGTTGGCGATCGATCCGCCAAGCAGCAGGACGGCACTGGCGACCGCCGCACCTGCCGCGACAACGCCAATGATCGAACCGCGCAGCCCGAGAATGAAGAAGCGTCTCTGTACTTCCTTGGCGATGAAGGTGTCGGTTGCGCCGACGAGGTGCAGCACGTCGACGACTTCCCGGTTGGCGGCAAGGCCCGCCCGCGCAGCAAAGATGATGACAGTGCAGACGGCGCCCATAATCAGCATGAAGACGCCGAAGGCAAAAATCTGGATAACACGGGCCGAGGCGGCGAGGCTTGCATTCCACGCCCCGTGATCGTCAATCGTGGCATTCGGCGCGACGCCGGCAAGGCTCGATGCCAGGCTGTCGAGTTCCCCGCGCATTGAGGGCGCCACTTCAACGGCGATGATGCCCGGTACCGGCAGGCTGGCGGGCAGGTTACCCTTGCCGAGCCACGGCTCCAGCAGCTTGCCGGCTTCCTCGCGGGTCAGGGCCTCGGCACTCAGAATGCCTTCCGTGCCTTGCAGGAACTCCATGACGGTCTCGGTATTGGCGGCGATCTCGCCAACATCGCTTCCCTTCACCTGGATGGTGATCGAGCCGCGCAGATCCGCCGTCCAGTCCCGCGCTGCCTTTGACACCGAAAAGAAGCCTGTCAGGGCGAGGGCGGCGAGAAAGCAGATCACCGCGATGACGGCCGTCAGGGGTGCGCCCGCGGCGCCGGCCTCGGGCAGAAGCGGCATGCGCTTTGCCCGTGGTCCGTGATCAGCCTCGGCGACCGCGTCTGCGTCTAAGGGCTCGAGGCTCATGAGGATCTCCGGGCGGCTTCGGGTTCAGCCTCGTCGAGCCGGTCGCCGGTGGCGCTTGCCTCGGTATAGGGTGTCGACGCCGCGCTCGTGCCGGGGCCTGCTGGGGCGGCATCCTTCAGTGGCCCGTGCAGGGTCAGCGTACCATCCTTCAGGCGCAGGATGTTCTTTTTCATCCGGCGCACCAGGGCAAGGTCGTGGGTGGCTACGATCACCGCGGTTCCGAGCCGGTTCAACTCCACCAGCAGCCGCATGATGCGCTCGCCCATGATCGGATCGACATTGCCCGTCGGTTCGTCGGCAAGAATCAGGTCCGGCTTGGACACCAGCGCCCGGGCCAGGGCCACGCGCTGCTTCTCCCCGCCCGACAGGGTTGCGGGCAGGGCGTCCATCTTCCGGCCCAGTCCCACCCATGTTAAGAGTTCGGTTACGTCTTGGCGGTAATCCAGTTGGTTAACGCCCGCCACGCGCATGGGCAGGGCCACGTTTTCAAAGGCCGTTAGATGATCCAGCAGCCGGAATTCCTGGAAGACCACGCCGATACGCCGCCTGATGGCGGGCTGGTCGCTGCGCGGCATGTTGGCAACATTCTGGCCGAACAGGGACAGCGAGCCGCTTGTCGGCTTGTGGGCAAGATAGATCATCTTCAGCAGCGACGTCTTGCCGGCGCCGGACGGCCCGGTCAGGAAGCGGAAGTCGCCATTGCGGATGACCAGATTGACGTCCTTGAGCACGTCAATCTGCCCGTCATAGGACAGGCCCACCATGTTGAATTCCGCAATCGGGTCCACGCTTACTCCGGTTATGATACTAGCTGGCAATACAAGACTGATTCTGGCTCGGGGCAGAGAGAATGAAACTGATTTGCCCTACCTGTTCCACCCGATACGATGTGCCGCCCGGCAGCATTCCGCCACAGGGCCGCTCTGTCAAATGTGCGTCCTGTCATCATTCATGGCTGGCGATGCGCGCCGCTGCCACCGCCTCCTATGGTATGGGCGAAACCATACCGCGCTGGGACCGGTCACGCCCAATGTCGGCGACCGCCGGTCGTGCCGCGTCAGGGTTCTCCCGCCCGGCCCGCTCCAGCCAGGGGTCGGCAGCGCTGGCAGCGCTGTTTGACAGCTATGAAGATGAGGCGATCGAAGACGAGAGCGCAACCGGGACCTATTTCGGCGCCGCTCCCGAGGCTGACATCGATGATCGGGACGAGCGGATCATCGAGGCCGACTGGCATGAAATCGGTCCTGCAGGCAATCAGACCGAAACCGTCGACGAGCGCATCGATGCTGCCCTCACCATGCCGGCGATAGCCCGGCTGGTCAGCCAACATGAGCACGGGCCAGGGCAAGAACCGCTGACGCCGCCGCGCCCTGGCACGGCAACCGGCAAGGCCGGTTCGCGCAGCGAGATGAGGGCGCCTCCTAACGAGTCGCTCGCGGCCGAAACGGATGCACCGTCGGAAAATTCCCCCGGCGCCTTCCGCAGCGTGGTGCGCGGGCTCGTCGCCCTGATGGAAGGCGTCGCCGACCGCGCTGATGGCGTCCTCGGAACGCTGTTGCGCGGGCGCGAGGCCCGGGTCGAAAGACTGCTCACTCCCGGTGACCGCAAGGTCTCCGAATGGCGGATGGAACAGCTGCGCCGTGCCCGCCGCCGCATGACGCCGAAGAAATTTCTCGGCTGGGCGGGGTTCTACGCCGCCATTGCCGCCGTCGCCTATGCCGGTATCTTCATGCGCACCGACATCGCCCAGGCCTGGCCCCAGGCCGGGGCCGCCTATACTGCCTTTGGCATGATCGGCGGGCCGGAGCCGGTGGAGATTTCCACCATCACGCATCGCTATGCCCGCTCGCCGCAGGGGCCGGTCATCGAGCTTGCCGGATCGGTCAGCCATCAGGGTCGCGACGTGGTGAAGTCACCGCTGATCCGCGCCGATGCCCTGGATCCCGACGGTCGCGTCCTGTCGAGCTGGGCGTTCAGGCTGGAGGGCGCAGGGCAGTTGTCGCCGCAAAGCGAGACGCCCTTCCGCACGAGGGCGCTGGCGCCCGCGGGGACAGCTCAGGTCAGGATCGATGTGATGAATGCCGAAGAACGCGCCGCGCTGGAACGCAGCCAGCCGGAAGTGATCGCCGCGCTGGAAGGCGGGCTTGGCGGCAACGCCTATTTCATGCGAAAGACGACCAGCGGCTGGGGCGAGGCGCAGCAGCCAGCGCCCCTGACCCGCATGAGAGACTGATACGAGACCGAAGGGCACGCATGCGCACTCTTTATACGGAAGACCAGATCGCCGGACGCCTCGTCACGCTGGGCGAGAAGATCGTCGCGGACCTCGGCACCGACTTCGTGCTGATCCCGATCCTGACGGGCGGCTTCGTGTTCGGCGCAGACCTTGCCCGCGCCATCAACCGCGCCGGTGGCGACTGCTTCATCGACACGCTGCATCTGGCGAGTTACGGCGACAAGCATACCTCGTCAGGCGTCGTGAAGCTGTTGAAGGACCTGACCAAGCCAATCGAGGGCAAGACCGTGCTGCTCGCCGACGATGTGCTCGACTCAGGCCGCAGCCTCTATTTCGCGGCCAGGCTGATGGAGGAACGCGGCGCGGCCGGCGTGAAGATCGCCGTTGCCGTCGACAAGCAGACGGGCCGGGCAGAGCCGGTCCACGCCGATTATGCCGCCTTCACGGCGGGTCCGGACGATTTCCTCGTCGGCTATGGCATGGACGATGCCGGCCAGAAACGAGGCCTTCCGTTCATTGGCGCGCTTTAGGCCAAACCGGTCAGGCGGCCTTGTCCTCATTGCCGATCAACTCCCGGAACCGCTGGAACAGGTAGAACGAATCCTGAGGGCCGGGACTTGCCTCCGGGTGGTGCTGGACGGAAAAGGCGGGCGCATCTTTCAGGGCGATACCGGAATTCGACCCGTCGAAAAGCGATGTATGCGTAGCGATGCAATTGTCGGGCAGACTTGTCTCGTCGACGGTGAAGCCATGGTTCATCGACACGATCTCGACCTTGCCGGTGGTATTGTCCCTGACCGGATGGTTCGCGCCGTGATGGCCCTGGACCATCTTCATGGTCCTGGCTCCAATGGCCAGTGCCAGCAGCTGGTGGCCAAGGCAGATGCCGAGCGTGGGCACTTTTGCCGCGATCAGCTGCTTGATCACCGGCACGGCATAGGTGCCCGTCGCGGCCGGGTCGCCCGGGCCATTGGACAGGACAACGCCATCGGGCTTCAGCGCCATGATGTCATCGAAGCTAGACTGCCCGTTGACAACGGAGATGCGGAAGCCGGCGCTGGCGAGCCGCCGCAGGATGTTGCGCTTCACGCCATAATCGATGACGACGACATGCGGCGCGTTCGGATCGCTCTGGCGGCCATAGCCGGTGCCCCAGACCCAGCCGGTCTCGTCATGGGGATAGGTTTGCAGCGTGGTAACTTCCTTGGCCAGGTCGAGCCCCTCGAGCCCCGGCCAGGCGGTCGCCTTTTTCTGCAGAGCGTCGATATCGAAATTGCCGGAGGCGGCATGGGCGATCACGCCATGGGGCATGCCTTTCTCACGGATCATGATGGTCAGGGCGCGGGTGTCGATGCCGGCAAGGCCGATAATCCCGCGGCGCTTCATCCAGGCCGACAGGTCGAGCCGGGCGCGATAGTTCGACGGCGCGGTGATGCGGTCGCGGAAGATCGCCCCGCGTGCGGCGGTCGCGGCGGCGGGGGAAGCGTTTTCGATATCCTCGTCATTGGCACCGACATTGCCGATATGGGGGAAGGTGAAGGTGATGATCTGCGCCGCATAGGACGGGTCGGTCAGGATCTCCTGATAGCCGGTGATCGCCGTGTTGAAACACACCTCCCCCACAGTGCTGCCGGTGGCCCCGAACCCTTCACCTTCGAACACGGTGCCGTCCGCCAGCACCAGAATACCGGTGGGGAAAGTTGATCTCACGCTGTCTTGACTAATCCTCATGGCGATATAGTGTCCCGTTTCCTATCTATAGGGCTGAGAGCTGGCGCTGAGCGGCTCGTAAGCTCCGTGGGTGGCTGCCAGATGGCACGCAAATTGCCGCGAAGCTATGCGAAAGTGCAAAACGGGTCAAGAAAACGAACGGCTCTAAATTCTTAATGAAAAACAAGGCTTTGACAATGACCGCGACAGCGGTCCCGTCTTTGGTTGATATCGGATGGCAACCCGGGATGGTCAATGGAGAATCATATGCTGTGCGAACAGATTAATTTGGCGCTGAAGACGTCGATGAAGGAGCGGGCCCCGAAAGTCCGCATCGGCACGCTGCGCCTGATCAATGCCGCGCTGAAGGACCGCGATATCGCGGCCCGCTCGGAAGATCGCTGCGGTGGCCTGACCGACGAGGAAGTGCTGGGCATCCTGACCAAAATGGTCAAGCAGCGCGAGGACGCTGCCCAGACCTATGAGGATGCCGGCCGGATCGAGCTTGCCGAACAGGAAAGGTCCGAGATCGAGGTGATCCGCGAATTCCTGCCGCGTCAGCTGACCGAAGCGGAAATCGACACTGCCGTGGAAGCAGTGATTGAGGAACTCGACGCCGAGGGCCTGAAGGACATGGGCAAGTGCATGGGCGTGCTGAAAAGCAAATATGCGGGCTCGATGGATTTCGGCACCGCCGGTGGCAAGCTGAAAAAGCACCTCGCCAGCTAGGGCTTGCAAAAGGGCTGGAGGCATGAAGATTGACGCTGATGCCGCCGCCCTTCTCGCCGCAATTCCAGACACACCGCGCCATGTCGAAGCGCGATCCTGCCTGATTGCGGGCACGGCAGACCTGCTCTATTGGCAAGATCAGCCTTTCGCCTATGCCCTCATCAATCGCAATACCGGCACGCTGTTCGTGCACGGAGCGCCAAGGGATGAGGTCATTCTCGAATGGGCCAAGGACGCCGCCAAACTCGAGATGGAACTGGTCGGCGACGAGGCGCACGCTGGTGCGCTGAAGGCCCTGCTGCCGGGTTGGGAGTACTACCCGGCGATACTGTTCCGGCTCGCCGGGGCGGTGGCCGCGCCGGGTGAGGGGGAAACGGTATGGCTGTCCCTGAATGACATCCGTACGGTGAAAATGCCGGAGGTCGTGCGCGACGAAATTCTCGTTGGTGCCGTCGATGGACGGGTGGCCTGCAGCCTTGAAAAGGGCCGGCCGGTGTCCTTTTGCTATGCGGGCGCGATTACCGAAGCCCTGTTCGATATCGGCATCGACACATTGGCGGGCTTCCGCCGCAAGGGCCATGCCCGCCGCGCTGCCGCCCTGATGATCAGCGATATGTCCGCGCGAGGGCTGGCGCCCGTCTGGGGCGCGGTGGAGGAAAACATCGCCTCGATCAGAGTCGCCGAGAAGCTCGGCTTCGAGCCGGTCGACAGCTGCAACGTATTCGCCCTGCCGGATTAGATCGTCCCACGAAAAAGCCGCCCGGTGAGGGGCGGCTTCTACATTTGTTCGTATGCGTCCGGCCTAGTTCGACGCGAACAGTACTTCTGCGGTTTCCGTCTCGGTAAAGGACGGCTGGCCGCCGCCTATGGAGATGGTCGCGCTGGAGCCTGACGGCGTGACCATTTCTCCGTCCTCGGCGATAAACCCTAGATTGGCCGGGGTCAGATCGAAAGACACCGTCTTGCTTTCGCCCGGCGCCAGCTCGACGACATCGAAGGCGACAAGCTCGACATGCGGCACGGACGGGTTGGCCCGCTCTGCATGGCTGATATAGACCTGCACCACTTCGCGGCCCGCCATCTCGCCGGTATTGGTCACCGTCGCCGACACCGTCATTGGCTCACCGGCATCATGACTGCCCGGAACGCTGACGTCGGAATAGTCGAAGCTGGTATAGGACAGTCCGTAGCCGAACGGATAGAGCGGCTCGCCGGTGAAGTATTTATAGGTCCGGTTTGCCATCGAATAATCCTTGAAGCCCGGCAGGTCATCGACCGACTTGTAGAAGGTCACCGGCAGGCGGCCGGACGGGGAGAATTCGCCCCAGAGCAGGTCGGCAATGGCAACGCCCGCCTTCTCGCCCGGATAGAACGCCTGGACGATGGCGTCGACATTCTCCTCTGCCCAGTTCAACGACATCGCAGAGCCGGAGAAATTGACCATCACGACAGGTTTTCCGGTCGCTTCGAGCTTCTCCAGCAGCGCTTCCTGCACGGCGGGCAGGTCCATATGAGTGCGGTCGCCGCCGAGGAAGCCGTCGAGCTCGACACCCATTTCCTCGCCTTCCAGCGTTGCATCGATACCGCCGAAATAGAGGATCACATCAGCGTCGTCCGAGGCCGCCATGGCTTGCGCTTCGAGGTCCCTGTCGGCACGGGTCCAGCTCAGCTCGGCGAATTTCTCCAGACCGTCGCGGGGCCATCCGCTGTTGAAATTCATGGTCATGGTCAGGTCGTATTGCTCGCCGGCGGTCAGGTCGATCGGATCGGAGCCGACCTCTTCGCCATTGACCGTGGCCTTTGACCAGCGCGACGCTTTCATCAGGTACGAGCCGCTTTCCTCCGGCACCAGCACGCCTTCCCATGTCGCGCCGAACTCGTCGTTGAGGCCGTTTTCGACCGGCCCGCGCTCCCAGTAGAAATCGATATTCGGGTCGATTTGCGTGACGCCGGGTTCGCCCGAAAGGTCGGGGTCGGCGTAATAGGCAGCTTCCAGACCCGGCTCCAGTTCGCCGCTGTCAGTGCGGTGGAACAGGACATCTGCCGGCACCGGTGAGAAATCCGTGTAGAAATCACCGGCTATCGTCGAGCCCAGCGCGTAGGAGACATTCTCCGCGCCGACCTTGGCCTTGATACCTTCCAGTGCAGTAACCGGCTGGGTCGGGATGCCGTTGTAGTTGGCGATCAGGGTCATGTAATTATCGGCATTCGGCCCGATGACGGCGACCTTCGTGCCTTCGGCCAAAGGCAGGATGCCGTTGTTCTTCAGCAGCACCAGCGATTTGCGCGCCGTGTCTTCCGACAGGGCAATGTTTTCGTCGCTGGCGACTTCCGAATGGGGAATATCGGCGTAAGGTACCATGGACGGATCATCATACATGCCCAGCCGGAAGAGGGCAGTGTACAGACGGATCACCGCCTGATCGATTGTCTCCTCGTCGATAAGGCCCTGTTCGACTGCGGCGGGCAGGGCATCCATCTTGTTGCCATAGCCGTCGCCGCAATTGAGATCCGTGCCCATCTTCACCGACAGGGCGGCGGCCTCGGCGCGGGTGTCGACATAGTCATGGGCGACGTAATGAGCCTCGCCGGTTTCGATCTTGGCTTCGTCATAATAGAAGTCGCCGATCGCGCCGCAGTCGGACACGACATAGCCGTCGAACCCGAGATCGCCGCGCAGGATATCCACCATCAGGCGTTCGGAGCCACAGGCTGGCGCGCCCCAGACGGCGTTGTAGGCGCACATGACCGATGCCACGTCGGCCTCGTCCATCGCCATCTTGAAGGCGGGCAGATATGTTTCCCAAAGATCCGCATCATTGGCGACATAGTTGTCGCGGTGACGCGAGGGTTCCGGCCCGGAGTGAACGGCGAAGTGCTTCACCGTCGCAACTGTTTTCAGGTATTCGGCGTCATCGCCCTGCAGGCCATTGACGAAATTCACCGCCATGCGGCCGGTCAGGAACGGGTCCTCGCCATAGGTTTCCATGCCCCTGCCCCAGCGCGGGTCGCGGAAGATGTTGATGTTCGGCGACCAGAAGGTCAGCCCGCCATACATGGCGTAGACATCCTCGGCGGCATAATAGTGGTGCTTGGCGCGGCCCTCGTCGGAGATGGTCGTCGCGACCTCCAGCATCTGGTCCTCGTCCCAGGTCGCGGCGAGGCCGATCGCCTGCGGGAAGACGGTGGCATGGCCGGCGCGGGCAACGCCGTGCAGCGCCTCGTTCCACCAGTTGTATTCGTGAATGCCAAGGCGCGGGATCGCCGCGGCTTTGTCATACATCTGCGCGGCCTTCTCTTCCAGCGTCATGCGCGAAACGAGATCGCGGGCGCGCTCCTCCGACGACAGGGCCGGATTCTGGAACGGGTAGTCGCTGTCCGTCTGCTCGGGCGCGACCGGTTGCGCGGGTTCCTGCGCAGAGCTGACGCTGTCGCTGCAGCCGCTGAGCAGAGCCAGTGCGGCTGCCCCGGTAAGAAACGATCCGAAGAGGCTCGCCGTGCGGTGGGTAATCATCGTTTTCCTCCCAAAAATTTTCTGATTTGCGCCATTTGCGGCTGTTCTTGGTGCCATTTGTTGCACGCTAACATTGCCATTGCCAAGCGCTTTCGGCCTCGACTTTCAGTGTGCGGCGCAACAAAAAGCCTCCCGCCGGGAAGCGGGAGGCTCGAGGTTACACGGGCCGAAACAGTCATTTAGAAAGGGATCGGCGTGTAGTCGCGGGTGTAATTCAGATAGCCGATATTGATCCCGGTGCGCAGGCCGATACCGGTACGGACCGGGGCGAGAACCGTCGCGCCATTGCGCTGATAGTTCACGCCGGCACCGCCGACGACATAGGCAGAACCATCAACGCCCGGATAGCGGCGATAGATGTTGGTTGTTGGCCCGAGGTCATAGACCAGCGTGAAAACCTTCGACGCATTCCCGCCGGCATCGAAGCCGATCGATGGGCCGGTCCAGAATACCTCTACCGGCTGCGCGCCCGGGCGATAGAGATAGCCGCGGCCGTAGCGCAGGCCGACGCCGACGGCACCGGATGCTTCCTCACCGGCGATATAGGCTTGCGGGCGGCCCTGGTCGGTAAAGACCTTGTTCAGCACGTCGGCGATCTCCGCCGAGGCGCCGCCGAAGAATTCCTCAGCCTCGCCGACAACGGTCGAGCGGTCATAGGTGGCATAGCCGGACTGGGTCTGGCCTTCGGCCGACGGCGGCGCGGTTGTCGCGCAGCCGGACAGGACCAGGGCAAAGCCCGCGGCGGCGGACATCATCAGTTTCTTGGCGTTTTTCATGGGGTTGTTCCTCTCACTCGACTTTAGAATTTCGACAGGGTGACCTTAAAACGCCATAAAACTGCCAGCGTTCCCCGTGCCCCGAAATAGCCTTTTTTGAGGCGGTGCTAATGGGGGAAAGCATGGATTGCAGCGGGCAGACTCGGCCTATATCTATGCGTGATGGCGCGTTTTACCCCCGATTTCCTTGACCAGCTGCGCGACCGGTTGCGTGCATCGGACGTGATCGGCCAGCATGTGAAGCTGAAAAGGGAAGGGCGCGAATTCCGCGGCCTGTCGCCCTTCACCAATGAAAAGACGCCGTCCTTTTTCGTCAATGACGACAAGCAGCGCTATTTCGATTTCTCCTCCGGCAAGTCGGGCGACGTTGTCGGTTTTCTCATGGACACCCAGAAGCTGACCTTCGTCGAGGCGGTGACCCGGCTCGCCGAGCAGGCCGGCATGGACATCCCCCAAGACAGCTACGAGGACCGCCAGAAGGAAGAAGAGCGCAAGGGCCTTGCTGAAGCCTGCGCTGCGGCGGCGAAATTCTATATGGACAGCCTGCAGCGGATCGAGGGGCGCAACGCCCGTGAATATCTCGAAGGCCGCCAGGTGCCTGAAAAGCTGCAGCGCTCCTTCGGCATGGGCTATGCCCCGGCTGAGCGCACCGCGCTGAAGGATCACCTCATCAACAAGGGCTTCGACCCGAAACTGCTGGTCGAGGCGGGGCTGCTGATCCAGCCCGACAATGGCGCCCCCTATGACCGGTTCCGCGACCGGGTCATGTTCCCGATCCTGTGGCAGAAGAACAAGGTCATCGCCTTCGGCGGCCGGGCGCTCGATAAATCGGCCAAGGCGAAATATCTCAACTCGCCGGAAACGCCGCTCTTTCACAAGGGCCACGTCCTCTACAATTACATGCGCGCGCGCAAGGCTGCAGCGGACCTGCCGAAGGAGACGGGCCAGCCGCTGATCGTGTGCGAGGGCTATATGGACGTGATTGCGCTCGCCGGCGCCGGGTTTGAGAACGCCGTCGCGCCTCTCGGCACCGCGCTGACGGAGAGCCAGATCGAGCTGCTCTGGCGCGCCTGCGATGAGCCGGTGCTGTGTTTCGACGGCGACCGGGCCGGTGTCGGCGCCGCTCACCGGGCAATCGACCGGGCGTTGCCGATTTTGCGGCCCGGCAAATCGTTGAGATTCGCCTTCCTGCCGGAGGGGCAGGACCCGGACGACATGGTCAAGACGCAGGGCGCCCAGGCATTGCGGAGCGTGCTCGATGCCGCCCAGCCGCTCGCTGACGTGCTCTGGACGCGCGAGATCGAGGCCCAGCCGCTGACCACGCCGGAACGCAAGGCCGCCTTTCGCGCTCATCTGCGCCAGCTGGTCAAGGGCATCGTCGACAAGGATGTTCGGCTTGCCTATGGCGGTTACTTCTCGGAAAAGCTCGGCCAGATGAACGCCCCCCCACGCCAGCAAGGTGATGGAAATCGTGGTTTTTCAGGCGGTTACGTGCCGCGCGGTGGCAATCGCCCGGGATTTTTCGGCCGCGGTGGTATGGCGCCGACAGTGCAGGCTTCCATGGCGCTGAAAGCCCGGCTTGGCACGGCGGCTGGTGCTGCCCAGGGCGGGCGCGTCGCCTCCCAACGAGAGGCCCTTCTGGTGATTACCCTCTTGAACCATCCGGGTCTGTTTGCCCGCCAGGAAGAGGCGATCCTGGACCTTGAACTCGCCGATCCCGACTATTCGGCGCTTTTGCGCGAGATAATCTCTTCCCTCAGCGCGGATCCGGCGCTTGACAGGGAGGGTCTTGCACTCCACATGTCAACAGTTGCGCATATTGCAGGCACTATGGAGCAGATGCTCAAAAACGAGCGGCTCAGATTGACAAAATTCGCCTGCGCGGATGCAACGCTCGACGATGCGGAAGATGGCTGGCTGAACACGCTTTCCATCCATCTGCATCATGGCCCGTTGCGGCTGGAAGAAATGGAAGCGGCTGGCGAGGCCTTTCTGGACGAGACTTCCGAGGCAAGATGGCGGGTTACCCATACGCACCGTCAGGCCGTGGTGGCAGACAACAAGGTGCAGGACGAGCGCTGAAGCGGCACTATATTTGAAATGATGACGTTGACCCTGGCTCGGGGGAAGGGCAGCGGAAACGTCTATCGGGCGGCAAGTTTAGACGAACAAGGATTGCAATGAGCAAAACAAAAAAAGGCGGTGACGATCCTCAGGATCGTCCGGTTATCGACCTTACTGACTCTTCTGTAAAGAAGATGATTTCCACCGCGAAGAAGCGCGGATACATCACCTATGACCAGTTGAATTCGGTGCTGCCGTCGGAAGAATATTCCTCCGAGCAGATCGAGGACATCATGGCCAAGCTGTCCGATATGGGCATCAACGTCACCGATGGCGAGGAAGCCGAGGATCAGGACGACTCCTCCGACGAAGACAGCGATGATGAGGACGCGCCGAAAGCCAAGGCGATCACGAAGAAGTCCGAAGGCGCGACGGTTACCACCAACACCAAGGAAGGCTCTGATCGCACCGACGATCCCGTGCGCATGTATCTGCGCGAGATGGGCTCGGTCGAATTGCTCTCCCGTGAAGGCGAGATCGCCATTGCCAAGCGCATCGAGGCCGGTCGCGAGACGATGATCCGTGCCCTGTGCGAATCGTCGTTGACGTTCGAGGCCATCACGGTCTGGCGCGAGGAATTGATGGAAGGCCGCGTTCTCTTGCGCGACATCATCGATCTCGACGCGACCTATGGCGGCGGGCCGGAATCCAAGCCCGACATGACCAAGCCGGAAGTCGCCGAACGGGTCAATCGCGAGCAGGAAGAAAAGGCCGCGGAGGAGCAGGAGCGCCGCGAAAGCGACGATTTCGATGAGGAAGATGACGAGGATTTCGACGAGGGCGCCTTGTCTCTCTCGGCGATGGAAGCTGAATTGCGCGACAGCGTCATGGAAGCGTTCGACGAGATCGCGTCTGACTTCAAGAAACTGCGCCGCCTGCAGGACATCATGATCGAGGAACAGCTGAAGGGCGAGGACCTGTCGCCCTCCCAGCATCGCCGCTACAAGAAGCTGCAAAAAGACATCGTCGAACGTGTACGGAATGTCCGCTTGCACAATCACCGCATTGAGGCGCTGGTCGAGCAGCTCTATGACATCAACCGGAACCTGATGGCGCTGGAAGGCAAGCTCGTCCGTCTGGCAGACAGCCATGGCGTTAACCGTCAGGAATTCCTCAACGAGTATCTCGGCAACGAGCTTGACCCGGATTGGCTCGATCGCGTGTCCTCGCTGGCGACGCGTGGCTGGTCCAGCTTTACCGAGAGGGCCGAAGACCAGATCAACTATCTGCGCGAGCAGATCGGCTACCTGTCGCAGGAAACCGGCCTGACGGTGCAGGATTTCCGCCGCATCGTGCAGACTGTGCAGAAAGGCGAGCGCGAGGCGCGTATCGCCAAGAAGGAAATGGTCGAGGCCAACCTGCGGCTCGTTATTTCCATCGCCAAGAAATACACCAATCGCGGCCTGCAATTCCTCGACCTGATCCAGGAAGGCAATATCGGCCTGATGAAGGCCGTCGATAAATTCGAATATCGCCGCGGTTACAAGTTCTCGACCTATGCGACGTGGTGGATCCGCCAGGCGATCACCCGCTCGATCGCCGACCAGGCACGGACGATCCGTATCCCGGTCCACATGATCGAGACGATCAACAAGATCGTGCGCACCTCGCGCCAGATCCTGCACGAAATCGGCCGCGAGCCGACGCCGGAAGAGTTGGCCGAAAAACTGTCCATGCCGCTGGAAAAGGTCCGCAAGGTGATGAAAATCGCCAAGGAGCCGATCTCGCTGGAAACGCCGATCGGCGACGAGGAAGACTCCCATCTCGGCGACTTTATCGAGGACAAGAACGCGATCCTGCCGATCGATGCGGCGATCCAGTCCAATTTGCGCGAGACGACCACGCGCGTTCTCGCTTCGCTGACGCCGCGCGAGGAGCGTGTCCTGCGCATGCGTTTCGGCATCGGCATGAACACCGACCACACGCTGGAAGAAGTCGGCCAGCAATTCTCGGTCACCCGAGAACGTATTCGCCAGATCGAGGCCAAGGCGTTGAGGAAACTCAAGCACCCGAGCCGGTCGCGCAAGCTGCGCTCGTTTCTGGATAATTGATTTGGGGCGCATCCCTCAAGAAAAAGGTGTCCGAGGCAGTCAGAAATGGCTGCAAGTCGCCGTTGACGAAAAACCTGATATACTTAAACCGGAAAGCCAGCGGACACCCATCCGCTGGCTTTCTCCCTTAAGGGAGGATGCGTATGCGGAATATAGCGGTTCGGCCTTTCTCGATCGTCTTGGGTTGGAAAGGGTGAAGGAAGCCATGGCAGCGTTCTGGCCGGAACGCGGCGCTGTGTGGGACGGGCTTGGCATAGCAAATGAGCGCGTTTTCCTTGTTGAAGCCAAATCACACATACGGGAATTTTTTTCCGGACACTGTGGAGCTTCATCTGCAGAATCTCGCAAGCGCATCCGCAATGCGCTGGATGAGACGAGTCGTGCCTGCCATGCGTCAGGTGGGGCAGACTGGATGGAATTTTTCTATCAATACACAAACAGGATGGCTCATCTTTATTTCCTGCGCCGCGAAGGTGTTGATGCCCGTCTCGTTAACGTATGTTTCCTGAATGATACGGAGATGGGTGGACCGCGCGAGCCTGCGGAGTGGAAGGCTGCTTTCGATACAGCCCGGTATGTCTTGGGGTTGCCAGTCAGGCATGCCTTGTCTCGGTATATTGACTATGTCTACCCGGATATTGATCTGCTCCAGAAATGAATAAGCCCGGCGCTGTTGCCGAGCTTATATTTTGTACGGAATTCCGTTAGCTAGCGGTTTTCGCTGAAGCGAGGGGACAGTCCCTCGCTATTATGGTAGCCGGTGAGCCGGCTGTGGTCGATTTTCTCGATCGCGATATCCAGCACATCTTCCTTGCAGCTGTGGAAGCGGCTGACCTCCCGCATGTTGTAGCCGACAGATTCGCAGATTTCCCGGGCCTGCCGGTCGAGATCGCGGTGCAATTCGGCGATACCTGTCGAGCTCTGCAACAGCTTGCGATCGACCTTCATGTGGTAATCTTCTGCGGCATTGGCGAAAGACAGGGCCGCAAACGGCAGAATGCTGGCAGCGGCAGTAGCGGCGATGATATTTGACTTTTTCATGACTTCTCTCTCTTTCCTGTTTGCTCCACTCCCTCGGGAACAGTCAGTATACGGCTGTTTATGGTTGGTAAGCGGCCCGTTCTCCGGGCTCTGTTTTTAGCTGCGCTGGTTGTGGATATTGGTCAGCGCCCTGTCGCCGATCTCGCGGACCGATTGCTCGACAACATGATCGACACATTCGGCTGTGCTCATGCCATTGCGCAGCGCATAGCCTTCGGCGCCGCAGACGCGCTTGGCATCGGCAAGAATGTCGCGGTAGACGGACCGTGTGCCAACGATATCGCGCAGGGCGAGTTCGTTGTAGTCGACGGTGTACTCCTTGGCAGTGGCACCGGAAATCGAGGCGAGCGAAAGGGTTGCGGCAAAAGCCGCCATAGCGATTGACTTCATGACTTCTCTCTTTGTTTTGCGCCCTCTGACGGAGCATTTGGGTAGTGTGCGTTTTTGACGCAAGACCATTAGAGGCCGGTTTCGAAATTTTTCTACTAAAAAGGTCGTAATAAAATACTATTCTTATAGTAAAAGTTGCGGAAGCGCTGAATCGGACCCGATTTTAGAGCCTGCTTTCTCTGCACACGGTACACTATCGGGTGATCTCGCCGGCGCTGAGCCGGACCGTTCACGGGAGCTGTCTGGAGGGACGCAAGAGGAGCCATCCACGAACCCGCTCTGTCAGAAAGGGTGATCCGTGGATGGCAGCTCCGGCAAGATGCTCTTGCCGGAGCAATGAAACCGGAGGCCCGGGACGGGTCTCGAGGGTGTGGAGCAACGATATGTACACCCGCCCCGAACGGTCCGGTTTCAAATCATGGGTCAGGAAAGAATGCCAGAGGCAGACCATCTCCCGGCGTTTGACCCGTCATGTTACGCGGTCAGCCGGTGAGGCGTGACCGTGCGCTATTGCTGCGCCGGACCACTAAAAGCGGGATCGGGAAAGCCTTCAACTAACTATGTAGTAATAAAGTACGATATCCCTAGTTTCATCGTGCGGAGCCTACGGTCCGTCGCAAGCTAGCAGCAAGTGACGTTGCTTCGCGCATTGGCGCCTTGGGAGAAAGGCATTTGCGTGCCGCAGCCCTCGAAGATGCCGTAATGGCGATCGCGGCTGCCGATGAAGTCGAACGCATCGGCGAAACGGCTTTCCTTCAGCATACGGTATGTATTGCCGCATACCGGGAAGACCTTCCCGGCTTCGATCACATGGTGCGCGTCGAAGATGAAGGTGTCGCCGGCATGGTCGATCGAGCCGTCATAGATCACCGCTTGCCCGTAGTCCTCGCAGGAGGGCTCGAGCCCGTCGATATTGAACAGGCTGTAGGTCGCGGAGAAAAACCTGGCCCGGCCCAGCTTTTCCTGCAGGGCCAAGTTCTCGACAGCCAGCGGCCTGTCGGTGACAAGCCGCGGGTCGGCAAAGCCTGCCTGTTTCGACAGGGTGAGGAAGTCGTTCCAGTAGAGCGCGCCGCCGAGGCATTCTCCGAACAGCACCGGGTCTTCGCGCACGGCCTGTGGCAGGCGCCGGTCGGCATAGACGTCGGAGAAAAAGAACTCGCCGCCGGGTTTCAACAAGCGCTTGACCCCGGCCAGCACCGCCGGTTTGTCCATCGACAGGTTGATGACGCAGTTGGAAACGACGACGTCGAAGGAGCCGGGCTCCAGGTCGAGCCTGTCGAGCTGCTCGATAAATCCCTTTTCGAAGCGCACATTGGCATAGCCGAATTTCTCCGCATGCCACTCGCGATGGGCATTGGCCACCGCCAGCTGTTCGTCGGTCATGTCGACGCCGACGATTTCTCCATCGGCCCCGGCCATCTGGGCCAGAGCATAGGCATCACGGCCCGACCCGGAGCCGAGGTCCAGCACCCGTGCGCCCTCCAGCGCCAGCGGCGCGATCAGGCCGCAGCCATAATATTTCGCCATCACCTCGTCATGGATATTGGTGAGAAGCGCCTTGTGGAAGGGCGGGATGTCATCCGTCGTGCAGCAGGCATCCGTCTTCAGGTCGGCGGAGGACTGGAGCACCTTGCCGTAATAATCGCTGACGATCTGTTCGTTCATGGACTCTCGCTGTTTTTTTGTGTCAGCTCTACACATCACAGCATCATTTTCGCGCGTCACATGACAATGGCGCGAGCTTTGTGCGTTTTGGGCACTGTGGAGCCCTCATCCATGCAAATCCACGAGAGCGCTCTTATATCATGTGTGGAAAAACTGGATTTTTTCACAGGGCTCGTGTAGACGATCCCCTGTTTTTCGCACTTGCGAACACCCGACGACCGAAAGGGGCATCCCATGCTGCTCAACATGCTCAAGGCGAAGATTCATCGCGCCACCATCACCATGACCGACCTTCACTATGAAGGCTCGATCGCGATTGACCGGGACATCCTCGATGCCGCCGGCATTCACCCCTATGAGCATGTCGACATCTGGAACGTCACCAATGGCAATCGCCTGGCCACCTATGCCATCGAGGGCGAACGCGGGTCGGGCTGCTTCATGCTCAACGGTGCCGCTGCCCGCCTTGCCGAGCCGGGCGACAAGATCATCATCGCCGCCTTCGGCCAGCTGCCGGCAGAAGAAGCCGCCAATTACAAGCCGACGGTCGTGCTGATGAATGACGACAACACGATCCAGAGCGTGATCTAGGTGTGGAGCCTCAACAGGTTGTTCGGGTTTTCCCCTTGCGAGCCCAAACACTTAATATCTCCAACGAAAAAGCCCGGGCGCTTGGCCCGGGCTTTCCATATTGACCTTTAGTGGTCGTAACTAGTCCAGATAGTTATCGACCGTGACGTCGTCGCCGAAGAAGGGGTCGACCGGCTCGATCGTGCCGTCATCATTAATCGTCAGCGGCGTGATCTTGACGTTGCGCAGGTGGTTGACGCCAGACAGCTGCGTATCGTGATAGGCAAGGTAATACTGGCCTTCATACTCGAAGATCGAATGGTGGTTGGTCCACCCACGAACGGGCAGGTTCACGACGCCCTGATAGGTAAACGGCCCATACGGATTGTCCGATGTGCCATAGACGATCTTGTGGGTGTCGCCGGTCGACCATGACAGGTAATAGGTGCCATCGATCTTGTTCATCCATGCGGCCTCGAAGAAGCGGCGGTCATTGTCGCCGGCCTTCAGCGGCTCGCCATTCTCGTCGAGAAGCAGGACATCGCGCGGCTCCTCGGCATAGGAGAGCATGTCGTCGCTCATCTTTGCGACATAAGGCACCAGCGCGGGTTCATCAGCCTCCAGGTCTTCCTGGTTCAGGTCCGGGCTGTCGTCATACTCGCCCGTGGTCCAGCGCTGCAGCTGGCCGCCCCAGATGCCGCCGACATACATGTAATATGTGCCGTCATCGTCCTTGAAGACCGACGGGTCCATCGAATAGGAGCCTTCGATCCAGCTCTCTTCGGCCGTGAACGGGCCGGTCGGCGAGTCGGAGACGGCGACGCCGATACGGAAGATGCCGTCATAATCCTTGGCCGGGAAGTAGAGATAATATTTGCCGTCTTTCTCGGCGGCGTCCGGCGCCCACATCTTGTCGCGCGCCCACGGCACATCGTCGACATGCAGGCCGACATCGTGGATCGTGACCTCGCCGCCCGGCTCGTCCATCGACAGGACGATATAGTCTTTCATGTCATACTGGCTGCCGAGATCGTCCTGCGGGATGCCGGTATCGACATCGTGGCTCGGATAGACATAGATGCGGCCATCGTCCCAGACATGCACCGACGGGTCCGCGGTATAGATTTCGCTCACCAGCGGCTGGGCGATATAGTCCTCCGGACCGAACTCGCCGCTCGTCTCCAGCTCATAGCGCTCGGCGTCGGAAAGTTCCGCTTCCGCCATTTCCTCGCCGGCCGCGTCCGGCTCGGCCATTTCCATGCCGTCTTCGGCAGTCGTATCCTCTTCCGGCGCCGGCGTCTCGCTGCAGGCGGCCATCAGCAAGAGGGCGCTGGTCATAAGCAGTGTCTTCTTAAGCATGGGATATCGCTCCTGTTGTTTCATTTCCCTGGGTGGCTTGCGCCATAATGTTTCCGCTAACATTACGGTTAGTGAGGCCTGTTGGCAAGGAATACCGGAATGGCCGGCTTGGCAACACATGCGCTGTGCATGCCTTGTGCCGTCGCTTCGGTGCAGGCAAGCTTTCACTATTTGCGCAAACAGGCGGTCGGGAGCGGTTGAATGGTCGGAAAAAACTTTCTCATATCGTGGCTGTGCCTCGTGCTCACGGCGCCATGGCCGATGAGCGTTCGCGCCCAGTTCATCGACGGGTTCGACACGCCTGTCGTCAGGGACGAAACCGCCGAGGCTGGCTGGTTGTGGATGACCGGAGATGGCGCGGCAGTGATGGACATGGTTGCGCAGGAGGGTTCGGGACTGGTCACTGTCGATGCGCGCGCCGACAGACGCAATATCTGGTGGGCGCTGATCAAGCGCGGGGTGTCGGATCATATCGATTCCGGGGAACTGGCGCGGCCGGATCGCGAGCTGCGAATCGAGGCGCGCATTCGGCTCAGCCACGCGCCGCGGCGGGTCAACCTACATGCCAATCATTCCCGTACGACAGATTTCCATTCGCATCTGATGGAATACGACATCCCCGACACGGACTGGCACGAGATCAGCTTCACCACGACCGGTTTCGACGCCCGCCCGGGTGATCGCGTCTATACCCAGATAGCGTTGATGGACTGGGGCCGGGAAGAGTATCAGGTCGAGATTGACTGGTTCCGGGTCGCGGTCGTCGATCCCGCCATGGCCGAACCGGACAAGGGCAGCCCGATTCCGTACCGTCCGGCAACGCCGGCGCTTGACGCATTTGCTCAACAGGTTCCGGTCGCGCAGGATGCGATCATCGACAGCGCTTGGCCATGGGTCGCGGTCAATGACTGGCGCCGGGAAGGGAAGGCGAGTGAACCGCTGCTTTCGGTCAGCGGGTCCCAGACCAGCCTGCTGACCTTCGACCTGTCTGACTACGCTGGCAAGACCGCCCAGCAATGGGGCGTCCTCGCACTGTATACGGACAGCGTATATAAGGCATCGACGGATCTGGAAGAGTTCGGCGAGCTTCGGGTCAAGGAAGTCTTTGCGTTGCCTGACGGCTGGCAGCGCGGGTCGATCACCTGGAATGCCGTCATGGGTCAGACGCCCCCTGTCATAAACGGCCAGATGATGATCGATGTTCCGCCGGTCCCGCAGAAGGGAGCCGTTACGCTGATCCCGGTCTCGCCGCCTGTGCTGCAGAGATTGATCGATGGCAAGACGTCCGGTCTGGCGATCGAGGCCCAGGGCGCGATTTCGGCGACGTTCCGGTCGAGCCAGGCGCGTGAGAAAGAATTACGACCGGTACTGTATTTTAACATGAATTAAGCCGACGGCATTGCCGGGAACCTCTTTCCCTCCGGACTTGTTAATCGGGTCTGGTTCAACACCCACCCGTGAGAGTACCACCATGCAGGCAGAGACGCTGCGCAAAGAGTTTGACGACTTTATCCGATCCGATGAGTTCCCCTGCGTCGGTGCCAAGGCGGCCCTGGCCCGTGGCACGATCGACTTCTTTGCCGGCGAGCATATCGATGAGGCCCGCGATGATCTGCCGCTCTACAAGGCACTGACCGCATTCGGCAAGACGCTCGATAATGACGCTCCCTTCGTGCAGAGCTTCGTTGCGGCCTTTTCAGGCCCTACCGATCTGACCGAGCAGGACTTCGAAAAGGCTCTCTGGAACCGGCTGCAGGCCCTGCACAATATCGACGCGGCGACGGGCCATGAGTGGACCGAGGGGGTCGATTCCGATGCGTCCTCGCCGCATTTTTCCCTCAGCATTGACGGACAGGCCTATTTCGTCGTCGGGCTGCATCCGCATTCCTCGCGGGAGGCGCGGCGGTTCTCCCGTCCTATTCTCGTATTCAATTCCCATGAACAGTTCGAGGCCCTGCGCGCCGATGGCCGCTTCGACAAGATGAAGGATATCATCCGCGAGCGCGATATCCGGCTGGAGGGCGATATCAACCCCATGCTGAATGATTTCGGCTATGGCTCCGAAGCGCGGCAATATAGCGGGCGCATGGTCGGCGATGACTGGCAATGCCCGCTCGCCGTGCAGGAGCCGGAAAAGACCCTGGAGAACCATGACTGATACGATCACAGAGCGCATCCCGCCACGATCCGGCACGGCCTTCACCTTGAAGCACGGTGACCTTCTCACCGTCATCGACCCGGAGGGCCGGCAGGTTTCGGACCTTGTCGCCTATAGCGCCCACGACACGGAGGAGCATATCTCGTCGGGGCGGTCGCTGGACTATGCCGCGCGGATGCTGCTGACGACCGATGATATTCTCTATTCCAACCGCTCGAGGCCCATGCTGACGATCATCGCCGACGAGGTCGGGCGGCATGATTTCACGCTCACCCCGTGTTCGAAGGACACGTTCCGGATCATCTATGGCGACGAGGAGCCCCATCGCGGGTGCCAGGGAAATCTCGAGGAGGCGCTCGCGCCCTATGGCATTTCCGGCGATCGCATTCCCATCGCCTTCAACGTCTTCATGCATGTCGCGGTCGATCCCGGCACCAGCGCGATCAAAGTGCTGCCCCCCTTGAGCAAGGCGGGGCAGCAAATCGTGTTCCGGGCCGAAATGGACCTCATCATCGGCATGACCGCGTGTTCTGCCGGTGAATCCAACAATTTCAGCTACAAGCCGATCGACTTTCAGGTTACGGCTGGCTGACCGCCGGAATGTCCGTGAACGGCTTGATGCCGATTTCTTCATATATTTCCGTCGGGAAGTAGACCGTGCCATCGGACATGACCATGGAGATGGTCTTGATCGCCTTCAGGTCTTCCAGCGGGTTGCCCGGCATCAGGAAAAAATCGGCGCGCTTGCCTTCCTCGATCGAGCCGAGCTCGTCGAGCCGGTCCATGTAGACAGCCATGTCATAGGTCGCCCGGCGCAGGATCTCGCCCTTGGTGAACCCGGCCTGCTCGTAGATTTCCATCTCGCGATGCTGGTTGAAGGCACCGCCCATATCGGTCCCGAAGACGATGAAGATGCCGGCCTCGCGCATCATTGAAATCATGCCGATGATCCTGTCATAGGCGGCGCGATAGGCGATGTTGTCTGCCTCGCTGGCAATGTCCGACCAGGCGACCTTGGCGCTGCGCTGGATGCCGACCGGCATGTGGTCGATATAATCGACCGTGCCGATCCGGGTTTCGCCATTGCGCCCCAGCAGCAGGGCTTCGTGGATGGCCAGCGTCGGGTCGATCGCGACGTCGCGCTCCGCCATCATTTCGATCGTGTGCTGAACTTCCGGTGAGGCGAGATCGAGATCCTCCAGCCGCTTCAGCGCGGTCAGGCGCAACAGCGTACGGGTGTCCTCGCCTTCCTCCAGCACGAAGCCGAGCATGATCTGGTTGATATGGGTCATCTCGTCATACCCGGCCTCGATCATCTCGTTGGCGTTGGAAAAGGCGGGCACGTGCCCGGACACGCGCAGGCCCCGCTCATGGGCGCGCTCGACCATCGCCGGTACCCAATCGCCATTCATCGAGTTGTAGATCTTGATCTGCCAGAAGCCCATATCCGCATAGGTGTCGACAGCGGCGACGGCTTCCTCCTGATTGCTGACGAGAATGCCGTTATTGGCGTTGAACTCGCTTTTGCCCTCGATGAAGCCTGAGCGCACGATGCGCGGCCCTGCGATAGTGCCGGCCTCGATCTTGGCAATAAGGTCGGCGAGGACTTCATTATTGTTGCCCATGTCGCGGATCGCGGTGACACCTGCGGCGATGTTCAGCAGCGCCTGCTCCTGGCCAACATGGCCATGCATGTCCCAGATACCGGCCATCAGCGTGCCACCGGCCCCGTCAATGACAACGGCATCATCATCGAACTCAGTCGCGGCAGTATAGACGCCGGTGATCGTGTCGCCTTCGACGACGACATCCATCAGCCCGGTTAGCGCCATCGCCTCCGGCTCGAACAGGTGCACATTCTCGATGCGGACGGGTTTTCCATAATCATGCGCAACCCGGGCCTGGATATCGGCATAACGTTGCGCGGAAAGGTCGGTGGCAAGCGCGTTCAGCATTTCCAGGTTCTGCTCATAGCCCTCGCGGATGATCAGGAAGTCCGGTGTGAACACGCCGAAGAATTCGTCGTCATCCATCAGGAAATAGGTCGGGTCCAGATCGGTGCCCATCAGTGCATAGGCGGTCACGTCCTTGTCGTTGACGTCGTCCTCATTGACCGTGACCGTCTGCAGTTCCTCCAGCCGCAGCGTGCCGCCGGGCAGGGCCGGCATGGACATATCCTCGTCCTGCATCAGCGCATTGGCATAAATCCACAGGGCAAACGGGCTGCCTTCCTGCGCGACATAGATCGTCGGGCCGTCAAGGTCGCCCAAGGTGACCTCGCTGGAGCCGGTTGAATCGGTCCACGACACGATGCCATCGGCAACGGAAAAGCGCTCCTTGACCGTGTTGCCGAAAGTGGTGTTGCCGTCGATCTTCCACATGACCGGCAGGCCATTGTCCTCGTCGATGCGGATTTCTTCCAGCATGGTCGGGCCACGGCCATTATTGCGGTATTCGTAATCGACGGTGAAGGAGCGACCGTCATCGGTCTCCACCACCATGTCGCCAACGACATTGCCGCCATAGATGACGGTCCAGGTTTCGCTTTCGGCCGCTGCAAGTCCTGTCAGCGAGACAGATGCCAGCAGGGTGGCGGCAAGGGTGGTCTTGATGAAGCGCATGATGTTCCCTCCGGTGCGTTTCCAACACTATGGCATGGTGCCGTGTGCTGCGCCATGGTTTAGCGTACCGGGCGTTCCGGCCTGGAGCCGTGTTTGGGTGTGCCTCAATCCTCCCTGATCCGGCTTCCCTTCGGGATGGTGTCGACATTCTCCGGCTTGTTGATCTGATGCGCCAGCGCCCAGCCGCGCCACATCAGCGCGTTCTCGTCGTCAGCGTCCTCTGGTCTGTCGATAGGTCACAAAGACGACTAACGGGCCAGAGGGCTTGAACGTTCAATTGGCGTCCGAGCCTACTTCGCCACGGTCTCCAGCGCGAGGGCGTGGAGCTCGCCGCCCATCCGGCCTTTCAGCGCCTTGTAGACAAGCTGGTGCTGGGCGACGCGGGACTTGCCTTCAAAGGCGGATGAGGCGATGCGGGCCTTGTAATGATCGCCATCGCCGGCGAGATCCTCGATCTCGACATCGGCGTCGGGCAGGGCTTCCTTGATCAGCCTGGTGATATCGTCGGCGGCCATGGGCATGGTATTTTCCTCCGTATGCGGTACTGCCATCAGCTCCGGCAGCGTGTTCTCGTGCAAATCGGCAAGGTCTATCAGGCTCAGCGTGTCGCCGCCGTCGAGGATGATGTCCTCGCCGCCGAAGATGCCGAGGCGGGTCGCCTGGATGCCGGCCATGGAAGCCTTGAGCACGAGAGTGTCTGCTTCCTCCGGCGCGATGGAAACGAGATAGCGGCTCTGGTCCTCGCCGAACCAGTATGCCGCCTTGCGGTCCTTGACCGGCGTCGTCAAAGCCAGGCCCTCACCGGCGCCGAGCGCCATTTCAGCAGCGGCGACGAGGATGCCGCCATCGGCGACGTCATGCACGGCGGTGACCCGCGTCTCCCGGATGATCTTGCGGATGAACTCGCCCGCCATGCGCTCGGCCTTCAGGTCGACCGGCGGCGGTGCGCCCTCGGTCGAGCCGAACAGGTCGCGCATATAGAGCGACTGGCCAAGCCAGCCGCGGGTCACGCCGAGCGCGATCAGCGCGTTTCCGGCGAGCGCCGTGTCCATGCGCGCCGTGTGCTGAACATGATCGATGATGCCGACGCCGCCAATCGCCGGGGTCGGCGGGATGGCGATGCCGTTGGTCTCGTTATACAGCGAGACATTGCCGGAGATGACCGGATAGGACAGCGCCTCGCAGGCCGCTGCCATGCCTTCGATACAGCCGACGAATTGCGCCATGATTTCCGGCTTTTCCGGATTGCCGAAATTGAGGCAGTTGGTGATCGCCTTGGGCTCGGCGCCGACGGCGGAGAGGTTGCGATAGGTCTCGGCGACGGCCTGCTTGCCGCCCTCGAACGGGTCGGCCTTGCAATAGCGCGGGGTCACGTCCGTGGTGATGGCGATGGCCTTGTTCGTGCCGTGAATGCGCACGACACCGGCATCGCCGCCCGGCGCGATGACCGTGTCGCCCATCACGGTGTGATCATATTGCGTCCATATCCAGCGGCGCGAGCACAGATCCGGCCCGGCCATCAGGCTGGCGAGCGCGGTCAGCATGGAATCGCCGCCGGGCTGGTTGGCGAGAGATACCTTGTTCTCGGTGACGTCGGTCTCGGCGCTGTCGACCATGCCGGTTTCGGCGAGGTTCGCCGCAGCGGTCTTCAGTTCACTGACTTCATCCTCGCTGGCGTCCGGCTTCAGGCGCACATAAAGCATGGCGGTGTTGTCGATAACGGTCCAGCCGGCAGCCTCGACGCCCGACATGGCGCAAATCCTGTCGTCGACCAGCGCGTCGGCAATGGCGGCCATTTCCTCGAGCGGCTTCTTCGCGCTCAGGGTGACGAGCGCCTCGCGGATCGTGACCTGCGGATCGGCGAGGGGAGCAGGCTTCGGGCCTGCCTGGTGCGGGCGGTCATAGTTCGGGGCGTCGTCAGCGAGCGGCGGGACAGGAATATCGGCCTGCAATTCGCCCTTGTGGGAGATGCGCAGATGGCCCGAGTCGGTGGTCACGCCGATGACGGCGAAGTCGAGACCCCATTTCTCGAAGATCTTGCGGGCTTGTGTCTCGGCTTCCGGCTTCAGCACCATCAGCATGCGTTCCTGGCTTTCCGACAGCATCATTTCATAGGCTGTCATGCCTTCCTCGCGCTGGGGCACCTTGTCGAGGTCCATGTCGAACCCGCCGCCGCCCTTGGCCGCCATCTCGACGGAGGAGGAGGTGAGGCCCGCAGCGCCCATGTCCTGGATCGCGATGATCGCGTCCTCGGCCATCAGTTCAAGGCAGGCTTCGAGCAGCAGTTTCTCCGTGAACGGATCGCCGACCTGGACGGTCGGGCGCTTCTCCTCGGAGGCATCGTCGAATTCGGCCGAGGCCATGGTCGCGCCATGGATGCCGTCGCGGCCTGTCTTGGAGCCGACATAGACCACGGGGTTCCCGGCGCCGCGGGCGGCGGAATAGAAGATCTTGTCTTTATCTGCGAGGCCGACGCACATGGCGTTGACGAGGATATTGCCATTATAGCCGGCGTCGAAATTGGTCTCGCCACCGATGGTCGGCACGCCCATGCAATTGCCATAGCCGCCAATGCCGGCAACGACGCCGGAGACGAGGTGGCGGGTCCGGGCATGATCCGCCGCGCCGAAGCGCAGCGCATTCATGTTGGCGATCGGCCGCGCGCCCATGGTGAAGACATCGCGCATGATGCCGCCGACCCCGGTCGCCGCGCCCTGATAGGGCTCGATGAAGGACGGGTGGTTGTGGCTTTCCATCTTGAAGATGATGGCGTGCTCGTCGCCCGCATCGATGACGCCGGCATTCTCGCCCGGCCCGCAAATCACCCAGTCGGCTTTCGTCGGCAGTTTCGACAGGTGGCGGCGGGAGGATTTGTAGGAACAGTGCTCCGACCACATGACCGAGAAAATGCCGAGCTCGAGCAGGTTCGGCTCGCGGCCCATGCGGGTCTTGATCAGCTCATACTCGTCCGGGGACAGGCCGTGTTCCTTGACGATCTCGGGGGTAATGGCGGTGTGTTCTGTCATGGGCGCTGTCATGACATGTCCGCCCGTTTTTGCAAGCCCTCCAATGGTCGGGGGAGGGCAATGGGTAAAATGCCGGGCCCTGTCCGGTCCCCTTGGGCTAGGGGATGGTGGTGGGCAGGTCGGACAGGGCCCGGCGGTCGGCGGAGGGGCAGCCCATACGGGTGACCCCCGGGTAGAGGGGCTGGAGACTAGGCTGTCAGCCCTCCGTCGATATTGATCGTCGCGCCGGTGATGTAGCTGGCATCAGGTCCGGCGAGGAACGCGGCCAGACCGGCGATTTCCTCGGGTTTTGCATAGCGTCCGAGCGGCAGCAGCGGCGTCATCCGCGCGGCGATGTCGCCGTCCGCAGGGTTCATGTCGGTATCGACCGGCCCCGGCTGGATGACATTGACGAGGATGCCCCGCCCTGCGAGGTCACGGGCCCAGCCTTTGGCAAGGCCCGCCACGGCGTGTTTCGAGGCGGCATAAATGGCAAAGCCTGGCATCATTGCCTGCTCGCCATTGACCGAGCCGATGATGATGATACGGCCATTGTCGCCCAGATGGGGCACAGCGGCATGAGTTGCGGCGTAAACGCCGTCGACATTGACGGCAAAGACCTTCCGCAACAGACCCGTATCGGCCTCCCCGATCGGGCCGATTTCTGCAATCCCGGCATTGTGGACGAGGATGTCGAGCGGGCCGAGGGCCTCCACGGCGATGGCAACGGCATTGGCAGCTTCCTCCGGGTTACCGGCATCGGCCCTGATCGGCAGGGCGGTGACGCCGAGCGCCTCGATTTCGCTGGCGAGCGCATCGGCCTTGTCCTTGGACGAGTGATAGGTAAAAGCGACATTGGCGCCGTCGGCGGCATAGCGCCGGACGATGGCTGCGCCGATACCGCGCGTGCCGCCGGTGACGAGGGCATTCTTGTCTTTGAGTGTATGGGACATTCGGGTCTCTCCTGTTGTCGGGTGCCCCTGACGGGCGGCCCGGGATAGGGCGGCTCCGTCATCGAAGCTGACAGGCAAGTGGGGAGACATTTCAATAGTTCAAGATATTCGAACAGTTGAAATTTTCTGATGATTGCACCATATTTTCTGACATGAGCACGATGATGCACCCGAGAACCGAAGACCTGACGCTGCCGGCGGTGCTGTATGCGCTTGGCGACCCGGTGCGCCTGCAGATCGTGCGCTCCCTGCAATGCGGCAGCGAGGCGTGCTGTGGTGCGATCCTTGAAGGCGACGACGTGCCCAAAAGCACCCAGTCGCATCATTTGCGCATCTTGCGGGAGTCAGGGGTGATCCGCTCGCGCAAGGAAGGCCGTCAGTACATGAACTGCCTGCGCCGGGACGATCTCGATGCCCGCTTCCCCGGTCTGCTGGACGCGGTGCTGGCGGCACCGGAATAACCTCCCGGTTATCCCTGCGGGGCGGTAGCCAGCTGTGAGGCGAGCACTTTCCACTCGCCATCGCGCCAGATCCAGGTTTCGGTATAGAGCATGCGCACATCGGCGCGCTGGCCCCGGCCGGGGCTGACGAAGGTGCCGGACAGGATCGCCGTGTCGCCATTGATGGTGATCGTGCGCCCTTCCGTATAATGAGAAACCTCGCCGGCTTCGCGCCCTTCCATGTTCATGCCGTTGATCAGGTCCTCGCGCGTGTCGCGGCGGCCATTGGGAAAGGTAATGGTAAACCCGTCGGCGAGGATATCCTCCATGCGCGTCGCGTCGGCATCGCCATAGGAGGCGAGCCAGACCGTTTCGCGCTGGCCAAGCAGGGCGCGGTGATCTTCCTCGCTGAGGCCGGAAGCGTCGCTGTCCTGCCCGTTGCAGGCTGTGAGAATGGCGATCAGTCCTAGAATGGCGGCTAGACGAAACATGGCGGGTCCTCCCTCGAAATTTAGGCGGAAAACGATTGTAGTGATTCCCCGGCTAGTCTGCACAAAGCTGAGAAGGTATTCTGAAAACTTGGCGACAAATTCCGTTCGACGTCAATGTGAGGGGCAATTGTTCTTGCAATAGTAATCTTTTGATTACTAACAATAATCTCTTTCTTCAACAACGCATCGAGTTTTGGAATTGGAGACTGAATAGTATCCGGCTCGCGATACGGCATGTGTCGCTGTTTGTGTGAAATAGCTTTGTCAGCAAGGTTAGCGTCCTCAACAGCCTTCAAGTCTCCTAGAAACCAGCTTTCTAACTCTTGGCACACAATCCTGACCTTACAGTGCTCATGCTTGTTTGCTGCCTCACATAGAGCGAGAATTTTGTTTTTTCGAACCATGCAGTCCGCGGTGTCGTTATCTCGTAAAATAAGAAACCTAGCATGCGGATTTTGCCAACCTTTCAGCTTCCGAGGAATGGATCTTTCAAGGTCTGAAGCGCCTTCATGGACGATACATTTTAAGCTCACTTCTGAACTGTCGGGAACCTTTCCCCATATTTTAAGGATGACCTCTTTAATAGAAGGTTCCTCGGTGAGGACGACAACTTCTGGATAACTCATCACCCAACCTCAGCGAAGAGGCCTTGACGCCACAGAGCTCCTGGCAAATCCCCTTCCTTGTAGAGAGCAACAAGCTGCTCGTCATCAGCCGCTTTTTTAACAGTTGAATATCCGTTCTCTTTCTCGAACCAATAAATTGCATCAAGAGGGACGGCATTCAAGAAATCGGGAGAGTGAGTGGTCACAAAAACTTGGCCTTCTCCCTTTCGACGCTCAGCATATGAGCTAAATTCTTCCGCCAGTACTTGTAAAAGACTCGGATGCAACTGATTTTCAGGCTCTTCAACGCACAATAAAGGGTGAGGCTCAGGATCATGCAAAAGCACCAAATAAGCGAACATTTTGATAGTGCCGTCGGAAACTGCTTTTGCGATGAAAGGAGTATCGAAAGAACCATCTTTGAAACGCAAAATTGTTCGTCCGTCATCCATCGTTTCCGACAATACTTCGCTTACACCGGGGACCCTTTTCGACATCTTCTCAATAATGTTTGCAAAAATTTTCGGATGGTGTTCTTGCAAATACTGAGTAACGAGCGGGAGGTTGTCGCCAGAAGAGCTCAAATGTTCGGCGTATCCATGTTCAGGCGTGTTTCTAGCTTCTGTGATATGAAAATCGCTCACAGACCAATTTTCGATTAAATCCCGAAGTTGACTAGCTGCTTCAAATTTTTTGAATTGTCCAAGGCCTTTGATAGCTAAAATGTCAGGGGAATCCAAGCTCTGGGATTCGCGAACTATGCCCGTATCATCTGTTACATTATCAAAATTTGCTAATGTTTCGGGAGCTGCTTCACCTGCGCCCTCTCTGAAGTCGATAAAATGAAATGGTATCCCATATTCCCCACGTCGATAGGCCAAGATTTCTCGTTTAACAACCGGTCTGTTTGGTTGGTTTTCCTTGGTTCCTATTTCGATTGAATAAGTGACTGTTCTAGATTTGCTTATTAAATCGAGCTGAACCTTAAGTTCAATTTTAATAAGTTCGTTTTCATGACCGCGTGAAACGACTTCTCGAAATCCTCCTCTTTTTTGTAGTGCACTTCTTACATTATCTTTGAGGCAGTCTTTTAAAAAGTCAAAAACCCCTACTAAAGTTGATTTTCCGGTACCGTTGGCTCCCAGTATTACGGCGAACCCGGGGATATCCTTAAGCGTGACATCCTGTAATGCCTTGTAATTTTTGACGGTAATCTGCTTTATTCTCATTAGATATCTCCTACCTAATTAAGTGCCTCGATGATGCCCTTGAAGAAGGCAGCGCCGTCGGTGCCGCCGAGGATCGGGCTGATCACCCGTTCCGGATGGGGCATCATGCCGAGCACATTGCCTTTTTCGTTGACGATGCCGGCAATGTTGCGGGCCGAGCCGTTGGGATTGGCGACATAGCGGAACACGACGCGGCCCTCGCCTTCGAGCCGGTCGAGGGTTTCCTCGTCGGCTTCGTAATTGCCGTCATGATGGGCGACGGGGAAATCGACATAGGACCTGCCCTTGAGACCGCCGGTGAATTTCGTGTCGTCATTGACGACCTGAAGCGTCTGCATGCCACACACGAAATCGAGCCCGGCATTGCGCATCAGGGCGCCCGGCAGCAATTGCGCCTCGGTCAGCACCTGGAAGCCGTTGCACACGCCGAGCAGGGGCACGCCGGCCTCCGCCTTCCTGATGATATCAGCCATGATCGGCGAGCGCGCCGCCATGGCGCCGGAACGCAGATAATCGCCATAGGAAAAGCCGCCGGGCAGGACGATGAAATCGGCATCGGGGACTTCCGTTTCGCCATGCCAGACCATGTGCGGCGCGGTGCCGGTTGCCTGTTCCAGCGCGGTAGCGGCGTCGCGGTCGCAATTGGAAGCGGGAAAAACGATGACGGCGGTCTTCATGGGGCAGGTCTTTCAGGCGGTGGTGCCCGAAGGCACTTTTAAGCAGCGGACGTGAATATCGGCCAGGACACGCCGGTCATGGCTTCCGACATGGCCCATAGCCGACGCCCGGCCTCCTCGTCCAGTGCCTGCCGCTTTATTTCCGCGCGGTCGACCCGCCCGCCCATGCTCTGGAAGCCGGTCGGTCCGTAATAGCCCCGTGCCGGACCGATCGGTTCAGCCTCTGCGGCCGCGGCGGCGAGCACGGTCGGGATCGCGCCGCGCGCGGCGGTCTGGGCGAACAGGGTCATCACCGGCATCATGGCAAAGCGTGCCAGCTGGGACGGCCCGGTGACGGCGATATTGGTGTCGGCAATGCCCGGGTGGCAGGCATGGGACGTCGCCTTGCAGCCGGCGATTTCCAGGCGGCGTTGCAGGTCGACCGCGAACAGCAGGTTCGCCAGCTTCGACTGGGCATAGGCGAGGATGGACGAATAGCGGTTCTCGGCATGGGGATCGTCGAAGTCAAAGTTTTTCATGCCATTGGCGGCTTGCGAGGAAACCGTGACGAAGCGCCCGCCGCTGGCCTCGACCAACGCGCTCAGCTGCGGCGACAGGGCGAAATGGCCGAGATGGTTGGTGCCGAAATGCATCTCGAACCCGTCCCTGGTCAGGGTTCGCGCCGGCACCAGCATGATGCCGGCATTGTTGATCAGCGCGTCGATGCGGTCATGCTCGCTGCGCACTTTCTCCGCCGCGCTGGCAACGCTCGACAGGTCGGCGAGGTCGCATTCGATGGCGGAATAATCGCAGTTTGCGGGCGAGGTGCGGCGCAGATCCTCGATCGCCTCATTGGCCCGGTTCAGGGAGCGGCACAGCAGCACGACGGTCGCGCAGCGCCGGCCCAGCATGCGGGCCGTCTCAAGCCCGATACCGCTATTGCCGCCGGTGATGACAAAGACCTTGCCGTTCTGGTCGGGCAGGCAGCCAGGCGTCCAGCCATATTTGCCCCAATCGTCGCCATTGGGGCCCTTGCCGGTGAATTGCCTGCGTGGTGGTGCCATGTCTCCCTCGTCGATCCCGCTCGATGAATATCGTCCGGTTTTTTACATGGCTATCCGGCCGGCAGATTTCCAGAGTCGACTGGTTGCAAGGGGTGGCTGGCCGGGAGAGGGGCGCTAAGCGCTCAGTTCGATCGTATAGTTTTCCATCACCGGATTGGCGAGCAGCTTCTTGCACATCGCCTCGACCTGTTCGCGGGCCCTGGCCTCATCGGTCTCGTTGACCTGCAGCTCGATCACCTTGCCCTGACGGACCTCGCCGACGCCGTCGAAGCCGAGCCCGTGCAGCGCACTGGCGATGGCCTTGCCCTGGGGGTCGAGAACGCCGTTCTTGAGGGTAATGTGGACTTTCGCTTTCATGGCCGGGCCTTGATGTTTTGAGTGAGTGTCGTGAGTGAATGACAGGTTGCCTCGCGTCTTAGCGGATGTTTCCCGGCATGCCTAGGGGCAAGGCCCTTGCCGGTGAAAGCCTGCAATTGTGAAGCAGCACGGGCAATGATAGGCAGGAGGGAGACCAGAAATGGAGGAGTGTTCATGGCTTTGTTCCTGTTCAAGCGGCCGGCCGCGACGGCCTGCCTGATTGTGTCCGGCCTTCTCGCCGCGTGTTCGGGCGAGCTGCCCGCGGATGAGACAACAGCCGCGACGGTCGATGACGCCGCGTGCGACGCCGGGATGATCGGGCGCTTCGACACTGGCGCGGACCTGTTCATCGCGCAGTTCGATGCGAGGCCCGATGTCGACGATCTGCACGCCATCGCCGCCGTTTCCACCGTGCTGGCCGACGAGGCCTTTGCCTGTGTCGACCATCTCGCCGTTGCCGGGGCCTATGGCCGGCAGGGCGGTCTCTATATTCCCGCACCCGAGCTGTTCACCCTCGCCTTCGGCGATCACTGGCTCGAAGCCCATGACCGCCACGAGGACGCGGCGGCGGAGCTGGCCGGCCTGATCGTCGAGCGCCTGCAGGCCGGCGGCGATGTCTGGATCGCCGAGGCCGGGCAGTCCGACCTGACGGCACTGACGATCCGCGCCGCGCAGGACATCGCCCCGGATCTGGACTTCGCGCAGCGCGTTCACCTGGTCCAGCATTCCAGCTGGAACGAGAGCCAGACCCGCGCCGATGCGCTTGCCTGGGTCAGGGAGCACACGGACTATATACGCATCCCGGACGGCAATGCCGCCGGCAATGGCAGCCCCGGCTTTCGCACCGAAAACGGGGCGCTGTGGCCGCGCATGCTGGCCGACGAGACTGTCGGCGCGACCTGGGCCGAGGCGCAGCGGATTGCCGATGCCAATAACGAGAAAGCCGGCTATGATAATCCTGCGGTGCGGGCCGGCGGGTTCGATTTCTCCGACGTCGCGGAAACCGCCTATATTTTCGGCTTCGAGGACATGGCCGGTGTCGAGGCCTTTGCAGAGCGGTTCATATCAGCCCCGTGACCGGCGGGGACAAGCGCGAGAGGGACACATCATGACGATGGAGCAGTATGAGCTGGCGTTCCGGCTGATCAATCTGGGTGTGCTGCCGGGCTGGCTGTTGCTGATGGTCGCGCCGGGGTGGAAGGGCACGAAATGGCTGGTCCATTCCTCGATCCTGATCCTCGTCTTTGCCGGGCTCTATGTCTTGTGGCTCGGCTGGGCGCTGGTGGGCGGGCAGAACAATCCGGACGGCTCGATGGGCTCGCTCCAGGGCGTGATGGCGCTGTTCGCCCATCCGATGGGCGTGCTGGTCGGCTGGACGCACTACCTCGCCTTCGACCTTTTTGTCGGCGCGTGGATCGTGCGCGACGCGGCCCGCCGCGGGGTGATGCACTGGGCCGTCATCCCGTGCCTGATCCTGACGCTGATGTTCGGCCCTGTCGGGTTGCTGACCTACATCATCGTCCGCGCCGCCAGCGGCAAGGGCGGGCTGGGGCTGGAGGAGGGATAAATCAATCGTTCGTGGTCTGACTGGCAGCGGTTTCTATAAGAAATAACGCCATGCTACCCGCCATATTGACTGCCAATGCTGCATGCCTGGGGGCAGGTCTGACCGGTTTTCTCCCCTGTCCATGGGCATCTCCCATTCTATTCCTTAGAGTACTAAGGCTTTCAACAATAGAAGCGGCACCACCAAGTATTCGTTTGAATGCGTCCTCTGTGTGCTGTGAAGGGGCAATATTGAGTCGCTCTGAAGCAAGTTTGTATAACTTTGGAAGGTCGTCGTTGGGGCTGTAACCCAACTTTCCAGACTCGTCTTCAAGTATGTGTTTGCAAACGCTTTCCAAAAGCGCACGAGCTGATGTGACGGCTCCTGAGGGGTCTGTGTCGCGGCGTTCTAATGCTTTTCCCCATGCCGCCTTAACTTCTTCGGCGCTATAAGCTGACAGGGTGTCCGTAATAACTTCCTCAGCAAAAGGTTTTTTGCGTTCAAGAGCGTCAATTAAGTTATGAAACTCTGAGCGTACAAATTTTCTTCTTGGTTCCCATTGAGGATTGTAATCTTTTAGGAAAGACCATACGGAGTCGGTGTCTTGAGAGGCTCGAACAAACTGGGGCAATAGCGACACTAACGAAGCGTCAGCCATAAACTCACGACGCAACAAGCTGTAATGCTGATTGTTCATTTTGCCGCTACCTTCACACAGAGCGACTAGGCCGTTGCGCAAAAACATTGCACGCTCTAATTTGTCCGTAGGCAAATCTACAGAATAGCGATTTTCTAAGCTGTCAAAAAATGCATCCATTTACGATGCCTGTTTTGAAAAAGTTTTGATTACTTTATCAATCCTCGTCGTTGTTCGACACCAGCACCGGGCCCATCGTGTCCGAGGTTTCCTCATTGTCGCGGATGATGCCGAGGCGGCGGGCGACTTCGCGATAGGCGTCGGTCAGGCCGCCGAGATCCTTGCGGAAGCGGTCCTTGTCCATGCTCTCGCCGGTCGCGGCGTCCCACAGGCGGCAGCTGTCGGGCGAGATCTCGTCGGCGAGCACGATGCGCACCATGTCGCCTTCATACTGGCGGCCGAACTCGACCTTGAAGTCGACGAGGCGGATGCCGACACCGGCAAACATGCCGCACAGGAAATCGTTGATCCTGAGGGCATAGGCCATGATGTCGTCCATCTCCTGCGGGCTCGCCCAGTTGAAGGCGGTGATCATGTCCTCGGAGACGGGCGGGTCGCCCAGCTCGTCGCTCTTCAGGCAGAACTCGACGATGGAGCGGGGCAGTTGCTCGCCATCCTTGAGGCCATAGCGCTTGGCCAGCGACCCGGCGGCGACATTGCGCACGATCACTTCCAGCGGCACGATCTCGACCTGGCGGATCAGCTGCTCGCGCATGTTGAGGCGGCGGATGAAGTGGGTCGGGATGCCGATCTGCTCCAGCCCGACCATGACGAATTCGGAAATGCGGTTGTTGAGCACGCCCTTGCCGTCGATGATGGCATGCTTGGCGCCGTTGCCGGCGGTGGCGTCGTCCTTGAAATACTGGATCATCGTGCCCGGCTCGGGGCCTTCATACAGGATCTTGGCCTTGCCTTCGTAAATCTGCTTGCGACGCGCCATGGCGGTGCTCCTTCAGGGCCAGCCGGCGGCGGTCTATCGCGCTCTTGATGGCTGGCGGATCGTATAAAACTGACACTCTGCACCGGTGGAATCAGTCCCGTAGGGGCAGAGACTTGCGTTAGCACGCGGGCGCGGGCAGCGCAAAGGGTTCGTTGCCGACCGGCGATCCTGTCGAATCCCCGCACAAGGGGTTTGAAACGGCGGGCAAGACGGCATAGATCAGGGGTTACAACCATTTCCAGCAGAGGTGAGGCCCATGAGCACGTTCGAAGACCGCGAAGACCGTTTCGAGCAGGAGTACAAGCACAATGCAGACGTGCAGTTCAAGGTCGAGGCGCGGCGCAACAAGCTGCTCGGCCTGTGGGCGGCGGAAAAGCTCGGCATGAACGCCGCCGATGCGGCCGAATACGCCAAGAGCGTGGTGCTGGCCGATCTCGACGAGCCGGGCGAGGAAGACGTGTTCCGCAAGGTCCGCGCCGATCTCGACAAGGCGTCCACCAAGGTCACCGATGAGGAAATCCGCCAGCAAATGGCCAGCCTGATGCCGATCGCCAAGGAGCAGGTCCGCAAGGGAGAGTAATGGCTTCTGCCCTCGCGGGGGAACGGAACCGCAAACAGCCTCCGTATGGACATGCGGAGGCTGTTTTCTTGTGCGCGGCAGGGTTTAGGGGGCGGGATATCCGTCAAGGTCGAGTTCGACCGCGAAAACATAGTCGCTGCGCATGTCGTCAGTTCCGTTGTCGAGGGGCAGGAATTCGAACTGACCCACGAAATCAAGCACGGTCGGGTTCATGCAGGGGATGGACGACCGCACGATCCTCGCATCGCTGACACTGCCATCGGTCCTGATGTCGATGGAGACGACGACTTTTTCCTCCAGGGGATAGTCGAGGTCGGCTGTGATGCAGTCCGGCGGGTAGCTAATATTGAGGTTTCCGACCGGCATCAGGTATTTTGGGTCGAGGTCTGCCGTAGCCCCTGCTCCGGTTATCACAGTCGCAAGGGCTGTTCCGGTCGCTGACAGGGTCAGGCTCGCCGCCACGATCAGTCCGAGGGCGGGTTTGCGAGCCCTCGGGGCTCGGTCTAGAATATTCATTACTCTCATTTTGGCACTCCTTTCTTCGCTCAAGGTGAGAGCCGCGGACGGGCATGGCACTGCCCGTCCGCGGATACGCGACAACTGGTTGACCAGCAGTTCCGCATACTCCTTGCGTTGCTGCGGTGTACTCTGTGCGAGGATATCGGCATCGACGGCGAGTTCGGCCGACAGGCGCCAGCGGCGCACCAACGCTCTGAGCGGAAGATTGATCCACAGCGCGGCGCAGATCACCTCCAGTACGAGCGTCATCTCCGGATCAAAGCGGACAAGGTGGCGCCGCTCATGGGCAAGCAGGAAGTTACGCTGTGAGTCGTCAAAGCCTGCCGGCAGGATGATGGCGCGCAACGGCCACGGTGTTGCGACCGGGGGAACAGGTTCGGTTGTCTCTATCACGGGCTGGCGGTGGCGGTCTGCAACCTGCCAATAGCGGGCATGGGCCAGCAACAGCCGTGCGAGGATGATCGCGGCGACCGCGATGTAAATCGTGAGCAGGCTAGCCAACAGCCATTGAGCGCCAGTGCGTCTGGAATCGATCCGTTCAAGGAATACAGTGGCAACCGGCAGGTTCATCCCTGCGGTGATCGTTGCTATCGTTCCATCCGGCAAGGTGAGAGCAAGTGGAACAGGCGTCAGGCAGGCCACGATCAGGCACAGCCAGATGCGCGGCCAACAGGAATATTTCTGAGGCAGAAGACGGGCAAGAAGCCAGATGAGGGTGGCCCAGACAGTCATCAGGGCAATGGCTGTCAGTATGACATCGCTCATGATTCGGAATCCTCTTCGAGCAGCTTTCTGACCCGCTCCAGTTCTTCCTCATCGAGGATCTGACTGCCGGTGAAGGCTGACATCGAAACCGGCCGGTCCAGCTCCAGCACGCGGGCAAGAAAATCCTGGGTCAGTCTTGCCAATGTACGCGCTTTCTCCACGGCGGGAATAAAGTGGGCGACACCCTCCCTGCGCTCCATCGTCAGCAGCCCCTTGTCGATCATCCGCTGCACAGTCGTACGCGACGAGGACAGGGACCAGTCCAGTTGGCTGGCACAAGCTTCGTGAAGGGCCCGCATGGGCAGGGGGCCATGCCTCCACAGGGCTTTGAGAACAATGAGTTCTGTATTGCTCGGTTTCAGGTCTTGTGACATGCGTCACACGGTGTGACACATGTCACATGAAGTCAACCCCAAAACCGAAAAGGCGCAGCGTGGTGGTCACGCTGCGCCTTTTCTTTTGCTGCCGGCTTTCTGCGGTGGTCGCAGGAGGGGCGGCCGGCAGTGGAGCGATGGCTTTGGCGGCTACTGCCTAGTTGCACACATTGCGGTTGGCATTGTTGTTCATGGTACACTTTCGAAGGCACCTCAATCAACGCCCCGAACAGGGGCTCAGGGCGAAAGTGTAAGTGTTTTCAAGCAGTCAGGCTCCCCCGTTCGGGGGAAGGGCAGCTCTGATAGCGAGTTCAATCCGGCCTTTCAGGGCGGCCATGCTTGCGCAGGATCTCGTTGATGCGGTCGTCGCGTTGTTCCTGGCGGCGGCGGGCGATGTCGCGGTCGGCTGCGGCGAGGGTGGTGTCGATCTTCTCGTGATGGAAGCGGAAGAGGTCGCGCCTGAGGGCGAGGCGGTCGCGTTTGATCCGCAAGCGGACGGATGCGGGAAGGGGGCTGGAGGCGTGTGCCTTGGAGTGTGATTTGCGGGGCATGGGGTTTCCTTTGGGTAGCGGCGGGTGTCGTGCCGGCATTTCGCTGTCAAGGCGGCACCCGCTTCGCGGCGCGGCCTTAGCCCGCGGCCTTGACAGCGAAACGCCGGTAAGACAATGGGCAGCCATGCCTGTAAGGCACAATGTGCCTTACAGGCACTTGGCGAGACTCTTCTTTTTCAAATCTCGCCTCGTCCTTCGTGGCTCCTTCGGAGCACCTCAGGATGAGGCCTTTTCCTCCTCACCCTGAGGTGGCTGCGCAACGCCCCCGAAGGGCAAGCATCGATATTGCCGCCACTTTTGAGAGTGCGAGCGCTTTGATCTGAGGGGGTCCGTGTGTAGCGGCCATTGCCTCAAGTAAAATAATAATGACTGGCATAGCTCTCGCTACACACGGCGGCGTTCGATGCGGGGCCAAAGTGCATAGCTCTCCCGCCCGGGGGCTACCCCGGGACGCCGTTCCGCCGGACGGTGCAAAGCTGTACACACCCTCAACTGCCGGCAGAAACCTGATACGCCGATGCTCCGTGCAGGTCACACTTTGCGGTCGGCGCCTCCGCCGGATCCTCATCCGGCCTGGGGGAAGTTATACTTGCCTTTCGGACGGCGGGGATAAGTTTATGGAAGGATGTATGGGCAGATTGCGATAAAATCGGTATGCTTGCCTAACAGTGATCCCGTCGCCCACCGATGAAAATGTCTGATACCGCAAAGCCGCACTCCTTCGATCCCGCCCGGCAGAGTTTCGCGCCTTACGGGCTGACCTGCGTGCGCTGGCAGCCCAGCGTGATGACGAGGCCCGATCATCATAACGAGATCGAGGTCAATTTCCTCACCTCCGGCAGCGTCAGCTACCTGATCGGCGGGCGCAAGTTTATCGCCGAAGCGGGGAGGCTTTGTGCGTTCTGGGCGTCCATCCCGCACCAGATAACTCACTATACAGATGATTGCGCGTATCTGGTAGCCACGATTCCCCTGCCCGATTTCCTGTCATGGCGACTGAGAGAGGATTTCGTGCAAGGCCTTCTGAAAGGGGAAGTATTCGTCGAGCCCAATGCGCAATCAGCACCGCTTGACCTGTTGCAGATGGAGCGATGGGTCGTCGACCTTGGCGGAGAGATATCGGAACTGCACGAGACAGTGCTGCTGGAAATGCGCAGCCGGCTGGCACGGCTCGCGCTCGGTGTTTCGACCGGTGCAGGTCGGATATACCTGTCCGGCTTGCCGGATGGCGGCATGAACAAGGTCGAGGCGATGGCATGCTTCATCGCCCAGCACTATGGCGATGCACTGACAGTGCAGGATGTCGCCGATCATGTCGGGCTTCATCCCAATTATGCGATGACGCTGTTCCAGAAGGCGTTCGGGGCTACGCTGGTGCGTTACCTGACGCATTTCAGGGTCAGTCATGCTCAGCGCCTGCTGATCACCACGGATTTGAGCATCACCGACATAGCGCTCGCCTCGGGCTTCAATTCCATCAGCCGGTTCAATGAAGCGTTTCACCAGCTTTCCGGCGTCAGTCCCCGAGCGTATCGCAAGCAAAATGGCGGTTCGGTTACTGCGACGCGTGGGCCTTCTCGATCCTAGAATCCCGGCAATTCCGACGGCTCTGACGGAAGAATTCAGAGCAACGTCGCGCTAGTATGGCGACAGCAAACGATTAAACGCGAGGAACGAGGAATGGGAAAACGATATCTCAAGGCTTTTGCCAGTGGTCTGCTGCTGGTGACGGGCATATCAGCGGCCGTACCGGCTGCCCCGCTAATGGCAGCGGAAACGGCGAGGGAACAGCACCGTGTCATCGTGCTGACCGACATGGAGGCCGACCCGGACGATACGCAGTCTCTTATCCGGCTCCTGCTCTATGCCAACGAGATCGATATCAGGGCCTTGGTCGCGACGACATCGGTCTGGCGCAAATCCGATATCCGGCCGGACTCGATCGAGCGGACGATCAATAAATATGGCGAGGTCCATGACACGTTGAAGCAGCACGCCCCTGGCTATCCGACGGAACGGCACTTGCTGTCGCTGGTCCTGGACGGGCAGCCGGGATACGGCATGGAAAGCGTCGGCGAGGGGCAAGACACTGAAGGCTCAAACGTGATCATCCGTGAACTGGAAAAGGATGACGATCGCCCGCTCTGGATTTCCGTCTGGGGCGGGGCCAACACGCTGGCCCAGGCCCTGCACACGATCCGCGAGACGCGCGGCGCCGGAGAGGCAGCGGAAATGATCAGCAAGCTGCGCGTCTATACGATCTCCGACCAGGACGACAGCGGCATCTGGCTGCGCCGCGAGTTTCCTGACCTGTTTTACATCGTCAGCCCCGGCGATTATGGACGCTCGACATGGGTCGCGATCAACGGGCCGAAAAAGGATTTCGATATCTACGGCACGAACCAGTGGCTGGCAGAGAATATCCAGCAGGATCACGGGCCGCTCGGAGCCCATTATCCGGACACCGTCTGGGGGATGGAGGGTGACACGCCTGCGTTCCTGTCGCTGATCCCCAACGGGCTGAACACGCCGGACCATCCTGACTGGGGCGGCTGGGGCGGCCGGTACGAACTCTATACGCCGGGTGCGGAGGAAATCGGGGCCGGTGACGGGACTACCGGCCCGGGCGGCGTGCCGCTGGAGCCGGAACCGCGTCCGATCTGGACCGATACACAGGATACCTACACGCCATGGGAGCCAAAATCAGGCGGCCGTGCCATCGGACCGGGTGAAGAAACCTATACCGGCAACGACATGACCCTGCTGCGCTGGAAAAACGACTTCCAGCTCGACTTTGCCGCCCGCATGGACTGGACGGTGATGGATTACGAGGAAGCCAATCATCCACCCGAGGTCGTGCTGGCCCATGACAACCGGCTCACCGTCAAGTCAGGTGGCTGGGTATCGTTGAATGCGTTCGGCACGAGCGATCCGGATGGCGACAGCCTCAGCTATCACTGGTTCGAGTATCCGGAAGCCGGGACGCTGGATGAGCCCGTCGAGCTCGGTCATGCTGTCAACGACTACGATGTTGGCGTGCGAATGCCGCAGGTCGAGAAGACCGAGACGGCGCATTTCATCGTGCGCGTGACCGACAAGGGCGAACCGCCGCTGTCGCGCTATGAACGGGTGATCGTGACGATCGAGCCGTAGCCGGATTTACGCGTCCACGGACCGTGCTTCCAGGTCCAGTTTCTTCATCGCCTTTTGCAGCTTCTCGAAGGCGCGGACCTCGATCTGGCGGACGCGCTCGCGGCTGACGTTGAATTCGGCCGACAGCTCTTCGAGCGTCCTGGGGCTTTCGGTCAGGCGGCGCTCGGTCAGGATCTTCTGTTCGCGCTCGTTGAGATCGGCCATGGCCTGTTCCAAGAGGCCCATGCGCATCTCGAACTCGTCGGACTGGACCAGCTTGGTCTCGGCGGAGACGGCGTCCTCGTCGATCAGCCAGTCCTGCCATTCGGACGAGCCCTCGGCATCGTTGCGCATCGGCGCGTTGAGGGAATTGTCGCCGCCGGCCATGCGCCGGTTCATGGACACGACCTCGTCCTCGGTCACGCCGAGCTTGGTGGCGATATGCTCGACTTCCTCGGGCTTCATGTCGCCATCGTCGACGGCGTCGATCTGGCCTTTAATCTTGCGCAGGTTGAAGAACAGCTTCTTCTGGGCGGCGGTGGTGCCGATCTTCACCAGTGACCAGGAGCGCAGTATGTATTCCTGGATCGAGGCGCGGATCCACCACATCGCATAGGTCGACAGGCGGAAGCCTTTCTCAGGGTCGAATTTCTTGACCGCCTGCATCAGGCCGACATTGCCCTCGGAAATGACCTCGCCGACCGGCAGGCCATAGCCGCGATAGCCCATGGCGATCTTGGCGACGAGACGCAAATGGGAGGTGATCAGCCGTTGCGCCGCATCCGGGTCCGCATGCTCCTTGAACCGCTTGGCGAGCATGTATTCCTCGTCCCGTTCCAGCATCGGAAACTTGCGGATTTCGGACAGATAACGCGACAGGCCGCCTTCCGGCGACAGGGCGGCACCACTGGTCGTGGTCAGTGCATTGGCCATGAAAAATCTTCCTCGTCTTTAACGCGAGGCACAAAGATACACCCGCGCCCCAAATACCTCGCTTTAAAAATGGGACATGATTGCCGTATTTGAAGAGGCAGCGGTCAATTTCCTGCTCACGAACGGCGGAAAACGGCCGTGAGTTCGCGAAAACACGCCGGGATTTGTCTTATCCGGCACATTTGGGACACAAACGCGCCTAGAGTGTGTTTGCAGTTTTCCCGATAGACGGGACCTGCCTTGAGATGGTTGTATAGGACCATCTATCAGTTTTGGGAGTATGACATGGCGAAACGTTTCCGGCAGGCTTTGCTGACATCCGGGTGCATTCTCATGGCCAGCCTCGTGGCTGGCTGCGGCGGCGGCGGCGGCGGCGGCTCCTCCAGCGGCGGCGGCACGACCGGGGGTGGCGGCTCCGGCGGCGGTGGTGGGGGCAGCGGCTCCAGCGGGCCGACCTATACGCCGGGCGTGTTCGAACCGTCGTCGCAATTCGTCGATCGCTGCGCCATGCCGCGGCCCGGCACGTCCGACCGGAGCGGCTCTGTCGTGCTGGAGAATTTCTGGCTGCGCTCGTGGAGCAACGAGCTGTATCTGTGGTATGACGAAATCCAGGACCGCAACCCGTATAATTACAGCGACAAGCTGGACTATTTCGCGCTGCTGAAGACGGACGAGCTGACGCCATCGGGTGCGCCGAAGGACCAGTTCCACTTCAGCTACGATACGGCCGAGTATCAGCAATTGGTCAATTCCGGCGAGGATGTTCAGTATGGTGCAGAATTTGTCATCATTCGCGGCACGCCGCCGCGCGATATCCGTATCGCCTTCGTTCAGGAGAACTCGCCCGCGGCGAATGCCGGCCTGACACGGGGCACGCGAATCCTCGCCATTGACGGGGTCGATGTGGCCAATGGCAATGATGTCGATACGCTGAATGACGGCCTGTTCCCGTCGACCGCTGGCGAAAGCCATACCTTCCTTGTGCGGGACCTCGCCACGAATGCGGAGCGTACGGTCACGCTGACGGCACAGACCGTTGCCGTGGACCCTGTGCAGCAATCGACCGTCCTCGACGTCGATGGCGACAAGGTCGGCTATCTGCATCTGACGACGTTCGGGGTCGTCACGGCAGAGGAGCAATTGATCGAGGCGATGCAGGACTTTTCGGACGAGGGCGTGACCGACCTCGTCGTCGACCTACGCTATAATGGCGGCGGGTTCCTCGATATCTCTTCAGAGCTTGGCTACATGATCGCCGGGCCGGACCAGATCGGCAACGCGTTTTATGAGCAACTGGTCTTCAACGACAAATATCCGAATACGAACCCGGTCACCGGGGAGGCGCTGACACCGACGCCGTTCCATTCGACGTCACAGGGCTTTTCGGTCAACCAGGGCCAGCCGCTGCCGGACCTCGACCTGGAGCGGGTCTATTTCCTGTCCCAGGCCGGAACTTGCTCGGCCAGTGAATCCGTCATCAATTCCCTGCTCGGGATCGACGTGGAAGTCGTGCTTGTGGGTGGTACGACCTGCGGCAAACCCTATGGCTTCTATGGCACGGATAATTGCGGTACGACCTATTTCTCGATCCAGTTCCGCGGCGAGAATGCCAAGGGCTTTGGCGATTATGCCGACGGGTTCATCCCGGTCACCGGGGCGCCGACACGCCAGTCCGAGATTCAGGGCTGTGTCGTCGGCGACGATTTCGGTCATCTGCTCGGTGATCCCGACGAGGCGATGCTGCGCGCGGCCCTGAATTACCGGGCCACGGGCTCGTGTTCCGGGGCGGCGACAACGACGACTGCCTCCTCCCGCCTTGCGCCGGAGAGCGTCGAAGACCCGCAGCTGTTCATGGCTGGCGTCGACCGCTACAATCTGCGCGATCCGAACTCGCTCTACGCGTCGGAGGCGTTCCGCGAGCGGCTGGTCCGCAAGCAGCTGCGCGAGATGACGCTGAACCGGCCGCTGACGGCTGAAGAAAAGGAGCGCCTGCAATGATCGGGCGCCGCCATCTGGGCGGGGCGGCGATGCTGGTCCTGACCGGCCTTGCTGCCTGCGCCGGGACCGGCAAGGCCGTGCCGGCGGTGCTGGTCTCTCCGGATGCAGATGATATTCGCGAAGTCGAACGGGCGGCAGAGGCCCTGACCGGGGCCGGCGGCGTGACCCTGCCGGGCGACGTGCTGACCGCCAGTCCGGAGCTGGTGCTCGACCGGCAGTTCCCGCGCTCGATCGAGGGCAATCCGGCAGGCGGGCGGATCATGGAGAGGCCGCCGCGCCTGAGCCTGGTCATGAAAGGCGAACAATGCATTCTCGTCCATGAAGACAGCGGCAAGAGGGAAGTGCTGTCCGGCGTGACCTGCGCGGCGTTCGCGGGCTGATGCGCGCTACAGCCGCCTGAAGCTCGCCAGCAGCCTGGCAAAATCCTCCGGCGGGTCGGTCTCGAACGACATCTCCTCGCCGGTGATCGGGTGGATGAAGCCGAGCTGGCGCGCATGCAGGGCCTGCCGGTGAAACGCCGCGAGCGTCGCGATCGCACTGTCGCTGGCCGGCGTGCCCGGCTTGAGGCCGGCCACACCGGTGCGGCCATAGACCGGGTCGCCGAGCAGGGGATGGCCGAGATGGGCCATGTGGGCGCGGATCTGGTGGGTCCGCCCCGTCTCCAGCCGGCATTCGACCAGCGAGGCGATGGAATCGCCCTCGAGCCTGGCGAGCCCGGTCCCGAATTTTTCCAGCATCTTGTAGTGCGTGATCGCGTGGCGCGCGCTGGAATGCGCCTCGGCATCGACAATGCTCATCTTCTTGCGATCGGCCCCGGCGCGGGCCAGCGCCGCTTCGATGGTGCCGATGCCGGGCCGCGGCGCGCCATGGACGATGGCGTGATAGACGCGTTCTATGTCGTGGACGGAGAATTGGTCGCGCAGGCCGTGATGGGCCTTGTCATGCTTGGCCACGACCATGACGCCGGAGGTATCCTTGTCGAGCCGGTGGACGATGCCGGGCCGGGCGACGCCGCCGATACCGGATAACGTATCACCGCAATGATAGAGCAGGGCGTTGACCAGCGTGCCGGACCAGTTGCCCGCGGCCGGATGGACGACCATGCCGGCGGCCTTGTCGATGACGATCAGGTGTTCGTCCTCATACAGCACGGTCAGGGGGATATCCTGCGGCTGCGGCGTCGCGTCTTCCACCGGTGGCGGTATGAGGGTGTAGGTCTCGCCCTCGCGGATCTTCCACGACGCGTTGGTGAAGGTCTCGCCGTCCTTTTGCAGCGCCCCGTCCTTTTCGATCAGGGACTTGATACGGGCGCGCGACAGCTCCGGCAAATGCAGGACGAGCCATTTGTCGAGACGCATTTTCGCCTCGACATCGCTGACCGTCACGGTTACCGGGTCGCCGCCAATGTCGTCATCTGTTTCTGTGGACTTGTTGTCTGCGCTCGATTTCGTCATAAGCACTGCCTGACCGGTTGTCCCGAGCCTGTCAACAAGTTCAAGGATTTCGCATGACCGACGCAAACAAGCACAACACTTCCCCCGCGCCCCAGCCGCAGCCGCAGCCATCTGACGGCCAGCCGCAAGGGGAAGAGGTGCCCGTGGATAACCTGCTCGGGCTGAAACTGCTCGTCGTGTCCATGGGGGTGCTGCTGGTCGTCGCGGCGATCACCTTCGTCATCCTGCTGGTCGTGAAATCGAACGAGCCTGAGGAGACTGTCCCGGCGCCGGTCACGACGATCGGCCAGACGGGGGAAAATGTCCCCGCCGTGCAGCTCAGCCTGGAGCCCGGCGAGGAGATCGTCGACATGGTGCTCGATGGGCGCAATCTCGCCTTGCACCTGAAAACTGCGGATGGAGAGCGCATCCTGATCATTGATCCCTACACGTCCGATCACAGGGCCGTGATCGATATCGCGCGGGACTGAATCATTACCGGCAGATAACACTATTGTAACCAGAAAAACGCAGGGCGGGCCTTTTTTATCTCCGGTCACGCGCCATCTATTAATCAAGGCAGACGGAGCAATTCCGTTTGCTGGCGGGGTGCCGGAAATATCCCCTCGTTCCCCCTCGACGGCACCCCGCACTTTTATCTCTCGAAACTCCCCCCTTCGTTATCGGTTAACCATGGCTCCCTGCCTGGCAGGGACGTCCGTGGGTTGATTGCCGGGCGAATATACTTTAAAATACAAAGTATATAGTCGCGCTTCGAGAAAGCGCCTTCAGGGAGCTTCCGATGACGATCCATGGCGAGCCAATCACAGCCAAGAAACCGAAAGCCGTAGCGGCGGCAGGTCCGGGCAGCGCCCGGGATGATCTCGCCTATATCAAGGCGATTGCCGAAGAAGGACGCAACACGCCGCTGGTCGGCGGGCGGAATTTCTTCGTCTGGGGCGCGCTTATCGGGACCGCCGCGCTGGCCGTTTTCCTGATGGAGACCGGCGCGATTCCCGCTTTCAACCAGATGATCCTGTGGAGCGGCGCGCTCGCAATCGGCTGGGTCCTGAGCTTCGTGATCAACAGCAGGTCGAGTGAACGCCCCGGCGCGTCCTCGCTGAGCAACCGGACGGTGAATGCCGCCTGGCTGGCCTGCGGAATCTTCGTGACCGTCTACTGGCTCTCGATCGTTGCCGCGTCGCTGCTGGTGCAGGAGGGTGGCTATCCGGTACGGTTCCTGTTCGCGACCATGTTCCCGGTTGCCTTCGGGCTCTATGGCCTGGCCTTCTTTGCCACCGCCGTCGTCGCGCATCAGCCCTGGTATCGCTGGGTATCGGTCGTGTCCTGGGCCATCGCCTGTGCATTGCTGCTGAGCCTGGCCGTCTGGCCGGTCGCCTATATGCTGGTCGCCGCCATCGGCACCTATGCCGTGGTGCTGGCACCGGGCTATGTCATGCTGCGGAACGAGCCGAGCGATATCGTGTAAGCGGGACGACAGGAAAACGTCAGTGGCGAACGATCCACACGAAGAAAGCTACGATTACCGCGAGATAGACGATGTCATTCATGGCCGCGTCCGCCTCGCGCTGATGGCGTTCCTGTCCGGCGCGGGCTCGGCCGATTTCAGCGATCTGAAAAAGCGCATCGGCGTGACCGATGGCAACCTGTCGATCCATATCAAGAAGCTGGAAGAGGCGGGCTATGTGCGCGTGACCAAGCGCTTCAACAACAAGCGCCCGCAGACGATCTGCCATCTGACCGATGCCGGGCGCAAGGCGTGGATCGTCTATATCGCCCGGATGGAAGCGCTGCTGACCCCGCCGGCAGCGGAATAGCTATTTCTTGCGGCGATTGAGCAGGAAGACGACGAGCCACACAGGCACGACTATCAGGGCGCCGAAGATCACATAATTCAGGATCAGGCTGATCGTGCCCCAGCCGATGGAAAACAGGGCGGCGAAGAAATCGCGGACGCCGTCGACGATGCCGCGCCAGAATTCGAGCGGGGCCATGCCGATCAGGTCGAGCAGCACACCGGCAAGAAAACTCGCCAGCACGAGGAACAGGACCGTGCGGATGATGCTGCCATAGCTGCGCCTTGCGCTGCTCTTGCGGCTCGCTGCGCCTGTCTGCTTGTCGCTATCGCTCATGACATTATGCCCTTTCATGGCCTCTCGGCGGAGGGGGACGATGCCATCCCATTATGGCAGTACCGGGGCAGGAAAGGGGGCGTTCGCCCCCTTGCGGCCCCTCTAGGCAGCCGGATCGATCGGCGATTCCGGGGCGGTTTCCGGCGGCAGGGCCTCGGGACGCGGCTTGAACCGGGCCTGGTACTCGATCGTGGTCGGGAAGGGAATGCCGACGCCCTCGCGGTCGAAGGCTTCCTTCACTTTCTGATTGAGCTCCCAGCCCAGTCCCAGATAAGTGCTGCTGTCGCACCAGACGCGCACCGTGATGTTGACCGACCAGTCGCCGAGGCTGGCGACGCCCATGGCAGGGGCCGGCTCCTGATGGAAGCGCTCATCGGCATCAATGACCGAGCGGATCACCGCCATCGCCTTGTTGATGTCGGCGTCATAGGCAATGCCGAAAATCGCCTCGATCCGGCGGGTCGTGTTGGCGGAGAAATTGGTGATCGGCGACTGCCAGACCATGCCGTTCGGGATCATCACGTTCTTGTTGTCGAGGGTCGTGATCTCTGTCGTGAACAGGTTGATGTCCTTGACCGTGCCCATTTCATCGCCGGTGGTGACGAAATCGCCGATCCGGAAGGGCCTGAACATGAGGATCATGACGCCGGACGCGACATTGCCGAGCGTGCCCTGCAGCGCGAGGCCGATGGCAAGACCGGCAGCACCGATCACGGCGGCGAAGGAAGCGGTCGGGATGCCGAAGCGGCCGATCACCATGATGATCACAAGCGCCAGGGCGATATAATAGACGAGGCTCGACAGGAAGCCGGCAAGGGTCTGGTCGATGCGCTCCGACTTGCTCAGCCCCTTGCGGATCGCCCGCTTGATCCAGCCGGCGACCAGCAGCCCGACGACGACGATGACCAGCGCGGCCAGTATGTTAAGGCCGAGCGAGATCGCCTTCTCGCTGAGTTCGGCGATCATCTGGTTGACCGCGACCTGGCTCTCATCGGTCGGTGCGGCGGCAACGACTTCCGTCGCGCCAGCAGTTTCCCGGGCGTCCTGCATGTAAATCCCTCCGTGATTGTATGAGGCGGCATATAGGGCGGCCTCTCCGGATGGCACCCTTAACCGCATTGCCCCCGGTGTCGCAAGGCATGGTCGGCGAGCGTGCAGGCCATCATGGCGATGCCGACCGGCACGGCGCGAATGCCGACGCAGGGGTCGTGGCGGCCCTTGGTGACGATTTCCGTTTCCTCGCCGGTGCGGGTCACGGTCTGGCGCGGCGTCAGGATCGAGGAGGTCGGCTTGACGGCAAAGCGCACGACGATATCCTGGCCCGAGGAAATGCCGCCGAGAATGCCGCCGGCATGGTTCGACAGGAAGCGCGGGCGGTTGGCATTGTCCGCGCGATTGCCGGCGCGCATCTCGTCGGCATTGTCGATGCCGGACAGGGCAGCGGCGTTCATGCCCTCGCCGATCTCCACGCCCTTGACGGCATTGATCGACATCATCGCGGCGGCAAGCTCGGTGTCGAGCTTGCCATAGACCGGCGCGCCGAGGCCGGGGGGCACGCCCTGTGCCACGACCTCGATCATCGCGCCCATGGACGAGCCGTCCTTGCGCGCCTGGTCGAGAATGGCTTCCCATTCCTGCGCGGCGACCGGGTCGGGGCACCAGAACGGGTTGTCGCCGACACTGTCCCAGTCGATGCGCTGCCGGTCGACTTTATGCGGGCCCATCTGGACCATTCCTGCACGGATCTTCACCGCGCCATCGAACAGCCGGTCGAGCACGCGGGCAGCGACGGCCCCGGCGGCAACGCGCGACGCGGTCTCGCGGGCGGAAGAGCGCCCACCGCCGCGATAGTCGCGCACGCCGTATTTCGCCTCATAGGTGTAGTCGGCATGGCCGGGACGGTATTTGTCGCGGATGTCGGAGTAATCCTTCGAGCGCTGGTCGACATTCTCGATCATCAGGCAAATCGGCGTGCCGGTGGTCACCGGGCCTCCCGTGCGATCATCCTCGAACACGCCGGACAGGATGCGGACCTCGTCCGGTTCCTTGCGCTGGGTGACATATTTCGACGTGCCGGGCTTGCGCGTATCGAGTGCGGACTGGATCATTTCCGGCGTAAGCCGCATGCCCGGCGGGCAGCCATCGATGACGCAGCCAATGGCCGGGCCGTGGGATTCCCCCCAGGTGGTGACGCGGAACAGCTTGCCAAAAGTATTGTCAGACATAAGGTTGAGGTATAGCGGGGCTTTGCGTGGGGAGACAAGCGGGTATAAGACCCGCTGGAGAGGTAATCGCGTATGGATAACGAGAACGAACAATCCGGCACGTCCGGTGACGGGCGCGGGGATGAGACCATCATCCCGGCGACGCCGAGCGATGATGATTACGTCCGCGAGGCGGACGCACAGTCCGATATCGAAGCATCCGAGGGCGGCGAGGCCTTCGCGGTCGATGACGACCAGGGCGAGGTCTTCACCGAGGAAGATCCGATTCAGCTGTTCCGCAACTGGCTGGCGCTCGCCGGCAGGCACGAGGTGAACGATCCCAACGCGATGGCGCTGGCGACGGTCGACCGGGCGGGCATGCCGAATGTGCGCATGGTGCTGCTCAAGGATGTCGGCACGCGCGGTTTCACCTTCTATTCCAGCGCCGAGAGCGTGAAGGGGCTGGAGCTGGAAGGCACGCCGAAAGCGGCGTTGTGCTTTCACTGGAAATCAATCCGCCGCCAGGTGCGCGTGCGCGGCACGGTCGAGGCGCTGTCGGCCGAGGAGAGCGATGAGTATTTCGCCTCGCGCTCGCGCGGCTCGCAGCTTGGCGCCGTCGCCTCGTTCCAGTCACGGGTGCTCGATGAGCGCGAGACGCTGGAGCGGCGCATCGAGGATTATGACGCAATCTACAAGAACCGCGACATTCCGCGCCCTGATAATTGGCATGGTTTCCTGATCCAGCCGGTCGAGATCGAGTTCTGGGTCAACCGGCCCTATCGCCTGCATGATCGCAAGCAGTTCACCCTGGGGAAGGGCGGCGGCTGGAAGAGCGTGAACCTTTACCCCTGAGCATCCGTTTCCCTCCTGACGCTGTGCGTGCGACACCTTGGCAAAAATGCTGGTGCCCCGCCGGTGAAGGTTTTACATAGCGCATGGAACTGTTGCGTCTTTTCGTTCTGCCAGAGCCGGGTATATCCCGCACGTCATCGAGGGAGACGGGATCATGACCGAGACGACAACGAATACCCAGACACATCAGCCAAGCGGCGCCCCTGAGCCGGGTGGAAGAGGCCTGACCGGCGCCGCTGCCGCGCTGGCCTATGCCGGTGCGCTGCCGCTGATCTTCATCGCCGTCATTATCTGGGCCCGGCCGCCGGGCGAGGATGTGCTGCTGCGCCAGCTCGCTGCCCTCTATGGCGGGCTGCTGCTCGCCTTTTTCGGTGGCGTGCGCTGGGGCATTGCCGCGATGCGGCGCCAGGGACCGGATTTCCGCAGCCTTGCCGGGGCTGTCGCGCCGCTGTTGCTGGCGATCCCGGTCTTCCTGATGAGCATCGACCCGCTGCGCATCGCGCTGATCGCGGTGGCATTGCCGGTGCTGCTCGTCGATGACCTCGCGGCGACGAAGAAAGGCTCGGGCGCACCGGGCTGGTATCTCGCCGTGCGCATCCCGCTCACCGTGATGCTGGAACTGGCACTGCTCGCCATCGTGATCCGTATACTGCTCTACTGAACCAACACGGCTAACAGGTCGCCGATCAGCGAGGCGCCGCGGCCATATTCTTCGACCAGCTCGTCGATACGCTCCGGCTCGCCGAAGAAAAACAGCTGCATCCGCCTTCCCGGCAGGAAGGTGAGCGCCCCGGCGATGATCAGGGCGCCGATATAGCTGCCGATCAGCGGCCCGCTATGGGCGCGGCGATCTTTCTTGACGAGGATGCCCCACAACCCGCCGAAGATCCCGAACAGGGTTAGCGGGACGAAGATGTGGATCCAGGTCATGCCCTTCAACGACAGATAGTCGAGCCCGGAGACATCGCCGCGGCGCACGAAGAAGGCGGCGATGGCGGTGGTGATCATCAGCACGGCATAGATGGCGCCCATGGTCTTGTGCGGCACCGTGCCCTTGGGCAGGGAGAAGATGATCAGCCCGAGCAAGAAGGCGATCGTCGCCGTCGCCCAGTGCAGCTGGATCTGCAGGTCGGACAGCTCGGTGAAGACTTCCCAGTTCGGCGGCCACTGCATGACATTTCCCCCTCGATCCCCTAGAGAACTTTACAAAGCAAAGCATACCCCCGGCGGAGGGCGCTGAAAAGAGGGCGGGAGCCGATTTTTTCCGGCCGAGGCCAGTTTTCCCGCAGCAGGGCCAATCTTTCCCGCGGCGGAGAAAGGGCCGGCTCGCCAATGGGAGGATAGCGAGCCGGCAGGTCCCTCTGCCCTGGTTTGGTACGACCATGGGTTTCCAGAGGGATGGGAAGCAAAGAGAGCCGGCGACGGGCCATGGACTGGTGGGGCATAGGCCCGCCGCCATCTCGAGGGTCGTCTGCCGGGGCTTCCGGGGTAGGGGCTGTTGCGCCCGGCATTGCCCCTTCAACGCGGCTGCGGACGCTGACCGTCTGTGCCTTTCCGAAGTTTAATCCGGCCGCTGCAACGGCCTCTAGAACATGCCCATGGCGAGGCCTGCGCCGAGGGCGGCGCCGAGATCACGGCAGCGCTGCAGGTCAGTATCGGGGATGGTCTTGGGGGCGAGGATATCTTTTGGCGACTGGGCATGGGTGCAGACGATCAGCGGTTCCTGCACCTGCTTGAGGCGCCAGCCGGTGGCGATCCGCGCGGCCTGGCGCACGGCGTTTTCGCCATCCGACCCGGCGCAGACCATGAGGCCATAGGGCCGGCCCTCCAGCTTGCCCAAAACCGGATAATAGCAGCGGTCGAAGAACTCCTTCATCGCCCCGGACAGGGCGGCAAGATTTTCCGGCGCGGCGAAGAGATAGCCATCGGCGGCCAGCAGGTCGTCCGCTTGCGCCTCGTCGGCGCGCAGGCAGGCGACATCGCATTCCACGCTGGCCGCGTCCTGCGCCGCGCGGGCCATTTGCTGCGTGCCGCCGGTGCGCGAATGCCAGACGATGAGGAGTGTTGCCATGGCGCCGAGGATAGGGCGGTGGCTCGCCTCCGCCAACCGTGCAACCGCTTGTCGCATTTTTTCAGGGGGACTGTTGCAATGCAGCAAAAGCCTCCTCTAGGGTGGGTGCTGGAACGATATACACTGTGGAGTAGCTTCTGATGAATTACGTGATTGCCCTGGCCGCCGGCCTTCTCGCCCTGTCCGCCTGCGCCACGCCGCCGGCCGAGGACGCCATGGCCAGCGAGACTGCCACCCAGACCACCGCCGGGGAAAAATCGGCAGAAAAAGAGACCGGGGAAGAAAACTGCCAGCTGGTCAAATCGGCCTGGTCGAACCGGACCGAGAAGGTCTGCGAATAGATCTTTCCGGCCTGCCTGGAAATTCGAGCGTCGCACGGGATATCCCGGCGGCGTTTTTTATTGGCCGGTTGTTCTGCGGTTGCCTGCCAGTCTAAACTGGCCGGGAGCGAGGAGGATAACATGGGTGATCACAGGTCGAGGCTGACACGGCGCAGCATGCTGGCCGGGACCGGCGCGATGATCGCGCTGACGACGGGCGCGCGGGCGCTGGCGGGACAGCCCGCTTCTTCCCAGGCCCCGTCTTCCCGGCCTCTGCCGCCGCCATGGCGGGCGATGACCCCGCTGCCGCTGGCGGTGCAGGAAATCTATCCGGCGGTCCACCAGGGCCGCATCCATGTCGCCGGCGGCATCATGGCCGAGGGCATGATGGCCGGGGAGGGGCAGATTGCCGGCGCGACGGCGCGGCATGTCAGCTGGGCGTCCGGTGAAGACAGTTGGCGCGAGGAGGCGCCGCTGCCGTCTGCGCGTCATCACCCGAACCTCGTCAGCGCCGGCGGAAATCTCCTCTCGCTTGGCGGGTTCCTGACCAGGGCGGGCGGGCTCGACTGGACGATGACGGATCAGACCCTTGCCTTTGACGCCGAAAATGATGCGTGGACGGAGGGTCCGGCCGCGCCCGAGCCCCATGGCGAGACGGTGTGCGTCGCTGTTGGCAACATTGTCCACGTCATCGGCGGGCGCACGCCGAAGGGCGAGGCCAACATGACCTGGAACGACCATGTCGACAGCGACCGGCACCTGGTGCTGGATGCGGCGGCCGGTACGTGGGAGCGGGCAGCCCCGGCACCGACGAGGCGCAACTCCGCCGCAGGGGCCCTGCTCGATGGCGCGGCCCATGTCGCCGGCGGGCGCACGGTCGAGGGCGGCAATGTGCGGGTCCACGAGGTCTGGGACACCGCCGAGGATCGCTGGCGGACGGCGGCGCCGGTGCCGGAGGTGCCTTATGGCGGGCAGGGCGGCCTCGCCGCGGCCGTGACCGGCGGCAGGCTGGTCGCCATGGGCGGGGAATATTTCGCCGATGGCGGCGGGGTTTATGCAAATGTCTGGATCTACGATCCGTCAACGGATGAGTGGCAGGCCGGGCCTGACATGCTGACACCGCGCCACGGCCTCGGCGCGGTGGCGATTGGCGAGACCCTGTATGCCATTGGCGGCGCGGTCAGGGCCGGCGGCGATGGCACGTCGAGCCTGGTCGAGGCGCTGGTGCTGTAGTGTTTTCGTTAGCGGTGGGTGCCGCACCGTGTTCTGGCTGTCAAGGACGCGGTCGAAGACCGCGCCGCCTCCGGCGGGCTACGCTCCTTGACAGCCAGAACACGGCACGACAATTGGCAGCCATGCCTTTTAAGGCCAAGAGGGCCTTAAAAGGCCTTGGCGAGCTAAAGTAGCGAAACCTCAGCACGACACGCGGCCGATTTTCTTCCCGCACTATCCCTCTTGTCCTCCCGGCCAAGCGAAGCGCGAGCCGGGACCCATTTTCCAGAGGCGGTGAGGCTGGCTTGAGAGAGCAGCGGCAAGGCCTCTGGAAAATGGATCCCGGGTTGATGCTGCGCATCCCCCGGGAAGACAAGAGAGGCAGCACTGAAAGCACCGTCAGATTTCGCTGCGGTGTGAATATGAAATCGAGGGGGTCCGTGTGCAGCGGCCATCGCCTCATTTGTAGTAATAGTATTGGCATAGCTCTCGCTACACACGGCGGCGATCGATGCGGGGCCATATTGCATAGCTCTCCCGCCCGCAGGCTACTGCGGGACGCCGTTCGAAAGGACGATGCAAAGCTGTGCACACCCTCACCAGTCCCGCGAACGGGACTTCGGCCTTCCGAAACCTGATGGGACGGGCCGCCGGCAGGTCACCGGCAGGAGCCATCCCCTCGGCGCCGATCCTCACCGGCGCGTGGAAGGGAGTATGGGGGTGGTGCGCGGGGCGGGGAAAAGATTTTGGTGAGTGGTTTTTAGTTTACAGTTTCCAGAATTCAGCAGCCAGTCATCCCGGGGCATCCGTCAGGGTGCAACCGGCTTGAAACGCAACCGCGACTGTCCGGCTGCAATTGCCCCCGACGGGCAAGCAGTCTATCCTTATGCGCGTTGGGAAGTTATTCCGTTTAAAAGTGCAGTCAATCTACCCCTTCCACCGAAGATGCCGAAAAACGGTCACAGGCCGGGGCTATACTCGGCGAAGACTTTCGCGAACACTCTGCATGCCCGTGACCTGACCCATGGAGACTTTAATGCGACTGATCCTTATTCTTTCCGGTTTGGCGATTGCGCTCGCTGCCTGCGGCGGCAGTGATTCCAGCGCGAACAAGAACAAGGACTTTGTTGATCCGATTGAACGGGTCAAAGCCCTGACCGGGCGCACGGAAGCCATTCGGCAAGAACTTTCCGACGCCGTGGGTAAACCCCTCAGCGCTCAGGGGGTTGAAGAAGGGCTATGGGTGGCTGAAAGATTGGACACCTATCGAGAGCGCTCGGGTGCAACCTCGAGCCGAATACCCCATCTCGTCGTCTCGCCGGTTGGAATGTGGTTTCATCCGGGCAGAGAATCAACTGAGGATCTTGCCCGTATTCTCGGTATTGGTGGGTGTCCGTCCTTTCTGCTTCCAGCTGCCACAGCAGAGCAGGCGGAAGTCATTGTTCCCTGCGGTGAGATCACGGACCTTCGCCTTGCCGGTGCCGGGCCGGAACGCATGCGGGCGAGCTATACACTGAACAACCGGAACGTGGAAACAACGCTGGTAAAGGTCAGGGGACCGGAAGTTCAGCCGACCCGGTATCCGGACCGGACCATAGAAGTGTCCGGGCTTGAGTATGATGTTTCGCTCCAGACGCTTTTTGATCAGTTGAAGGAGGAATATGAGTCGTCATCTGAAAAGGGTATGATTCAGTTTGAGGTGAACGGCATCAATTCATATTATGTCGAAACGACCGATGACTCGGCCACCAATCGCCACATGGTCTCAGGCGTTCTTTATGGTTTCAAACCGGGAACAGCTTTTGGTATACACCGGGAGTATAGTCCAGCGCCGGACAACGAACCGACACTGAACGATTTCCGCGCTGACCTTGCTGAACACTATGGTGAACCATCCCTCGACAATGATCGGCAGATCGGCTGGTCCTTTGACGTTGACGGTAGCCCCCTGTCGGGAGCCATGGCCGAGCGATGCCTGATGGTGGGGAGCGAGCCGACGATTTTCACGGCCCGCGGCTCCTATCAGAATATACCGACCCGGTTGCCGGTGCGATCCGGTTGTGGCCTTCAGCTTCTCGTCAATATCCATGACGTTTCCGGCAGCGGTCAGGGCCAGCGAATTTCCCTGGCAACTTTTGATCTCTGGGATGCCAATTCGATCGGCAATCACATGTACGAAGACGGCCTGCGTCGGCTCCACGATTTCATCGTGAATGCCCATATGAATTATGTCGAGTGGCAGCAAGCAAACCAATAGCTTCCCAAACCCGATAGGCTGTGTAACATCAAGCAACCTCAATTGGACGCGGCACAATGAACGTCTTCACAATGAACGTCTTCCGGTCGAATTCTCTCGGAATAATAGTCTGGTGCCTTGCTGTGCTTGCACTTTCTGCCTGCGCCGGGTTCGAGGAGCGCGCGGAGTACGAACTCTCGGCCAAGCCCGAGGCCCGCATTCTCGTAATCGGCGACTCGGTTATGTGGTGGAATTCTGACAGCGGGGCTTCAGTTGCTGACGGAATCAGCGAGAGCCTTGGAGAACCCGTGGTCAATCTGGCCGTCCCGGGCGCCGCAATCAGTCATCCCGATCCTGCAATGGCCGTCGAGGGGCTCGACATCCGCGCCCAGTATCGCGACCGCGACTGGCAGTGGGTTGTTGTCGAAGGTGGCGCAAACGATCTCGGCGATGAGGGTGGCGCGCGCGGATGCGCGGCGGTTCTGGACGAACTGGTCAGCGAGGACGGCCGACGAGGAGAGATTCCCGAACTGGTCAGGCGTATCCGGTCGACTGGCGCAAGGGTTGTCGCAATGGGATATTACGACTTGCCGTCTTCCGAAGCCAGCGACGGCTATTGTGGTAAAACGCTCTCGACCTTGACACAACGCATCAAAAGCATGGCCAGGCACGATCCTGACGTCCTGTTCGTCGCCATGGCGGATGTGGTCTCCCCCTCCAACTCCAGCGATTATGACCCGGACGGCATTCACCCGTCGGTCCGTTCGTCCCGCGAGATTGGCGGCCGGATCGCCGCGGCGATCGGAGCGGCCGAGCGGCGCTGAAGGCGCGCCGCGAAGCGGGTGCCGCCTTCATCGCCAGCCGCTTCAATGACGAGATGAAAGCCGCCCGGCACAAGCTCGAGGCCGCAGGCAAACCGGTCAAGGCGGCCATCACCGCCCTGGCCAGAAAACTCCTCGTCCAGATCAACGCCATGGCCCGAGAAGGACGGGAATACAGGCCCGAAACAGCGTGAACAACACAGTTGCTACGCCGCTACGCCGCTGAAGCTTAAAAGTGAGATTGAAAAAAGTACATCCGAAAGGAGAAGATCAGAATCTGATCTTCTACCAATCTAAGGTTTCCACAAAAAAGGCTCCGTGAGGAGCCTTTTTTGTGGACTAAACTTGCACCCACCTACTGACAAGCCAGACACTCCTCATAGTCCGTCTTGTTCGCCGCTGCGGCTTTCAGGTTCGCCTCGATGCTGGCGTCGATTTCGGGCTTGTTGGCCGAGCCGGCATAGCCGGCGCGCTGGACTGATTTGGAGCGGCAGTAGTACAGGCTCTTCACGCCTTTTTCCCATGCCGTCCAGTGCAGCATGTGCAGGTCCCATTTGTCGATATCGCCGGGCAGGAAGACGTTGACCGACTGGCCCTGGCAGATATAGGGGGCGCGGTCGGCGGCGAGCTCTACGACCCAGCGCTGGTCGATCTCGAAGGCGGTCTTGTAGATGTCCTTCTCTTCCTGGCTCAGGCAATCGAGATGCTGGACCGAGCCTTCATTCTCGAGGATGGAGGACCAGGTCTCTTCCGTGTCCAGACCTTTTTCGGCGAGCAGGGCTTTGAGCGCATCATTCTTGACGGTGAAGGAGCCGGACAGGGTCTTGTGGGTGTAGACGTTTGCCGGGATCGGCTCGATGCAGGGGCTGGTGCCGCCGCAGATGATCGAGATCGAGGCCGTCGGCGCGATCGCCAGCTTGTGGCTGAAGCGCTGCTTGATGCCGCGTTCCTCGGCATCAAGGCAGGGGCCTTTCTCCTCGGCGAGTTTGACCGAGGCGGCGTCGGCGCCCATGCGGATATGCTTGAACAGGCGGGTGTTCCAGGATTTCGCCATGGCGCTTTCGAACGGAATGCCGCGCTCCTGCAGGAAGGTGTGGAAGCCCATCATGCCGAGACCGACCGAGCGCTCGCGTTTGGCGGAATAGACGGCCTTGGCCATTTCCGGCGGCGCGCGCTGGATGAAGTCTTCGAGCACATTGTCGAGGAAGCGCATGACGTCCTCGACGAACATCGGCTCGTCCTTCCATTCGTCATATTTGACGGCATTGATCGAGGACAGGCAGCACACGGCGGTGCGCTCATTGCCGAGATGGTCATTGCCGGTATGCAGCATGATCTCAGAGCACAGGTTCGAGGTCGAGACCTTCAGCCCGAGATCGCGCTGGTGCTTGGGCATCTGGCGGTTCACCGTGTCGGAGAAGACGAGATAGGGCTCGCCGGTCTGCAGGCGGATCTCGAGGATCTTCTGCCACAGCTTGCGGGCGTTGATGGTGCGGATGACCTCGTTCGTCTTGGGCGAGCGCAGGCCGAATTCCGCGTCCTCGGCGACGGCAATCATGAACTCGTCGGTGATGTTGATGCCGTGATGCAGGTTCAGGGACTTGCGGTTGAAGTCGCCGGAGGGTTTGCGGATTTCCAGGAACTCCTCGATTTCCGGGTGGTGGACATCGAGATAGCAGGCGGCCGAGCCGCGGCGCAGCGAGCCCTGGCTGATGGCGAGGGTGAGGGAATCCATCACGCGGATGAAGGGGATGATGCCGGAGGTGGCGCCGGAGCCCTTCACCTTCTCGCCGATGGAGCGCACGCCGCCCCAATAGGTGCCGATGCCGCCGCCATTGGAGGCGAGCCAGACATTCTCGTTCCAGGTGCCGACAATGCCGTCGAGGGAATCATTGACCGAGTTGAGGAAGCAGGAGATCGGCAGGCCGCGATCGGCGCCGCCATTGGACAGGACCGGGGTCGCCGGCATGAACCAGAGTTTCGAGATATAGTCATAGATGCGCTGGGCGTGGTCGGCATCGTCGGCATAGGCCGTGGCGACGCGGGCGAACATGTCCTGATAGGACTCGCCCTCGAGCAGGTAGCGGTCATCCATCGTCTTCTTGCCGAAATCGGTCAGCAGCGCGTCGCGGGCATGGTCGACGACGACGTCGCGCACGAGTTTCAGCGTCGGGCGCGTGGCAGGACGGCCGCCGGATTTCTTCGCCTGCTGGTCTGCCAGCTCGCTTGCTTTCGCGACGGTTTCAGCGATTTTGGCGGCGGCGTTGATCGTATCGAGTGGCGACATTGTTGCTCTTTCCCTTGCACGCGGTTGTTTCTTCCGGGGGTTGCGGCGAGGGTCTTGGTCCCGCCCGCGAACCCGGGTTCAATCGGCAAATCTTGTCCAGCGCCGGGAACGGTTTTCCTCGCCGCCGGCCCGCTTTTGCCTCTATCACCAGATTGGTGCCAGCGCCCTCGCTGACACAACATATAGTGCTGGTATGGGCCTGCTTCGTCAATATGCAGTTGGCCGGAACGAATCGCTTTTTTGCTAACAGGGGGTTAATGGTAGCGCACAGGATGCGCCTTGTTAACCTTGTGGCGAGGCTTTTGACTATCGTTTCGGATGCGGATTTTCACGCACCCCGTGCATCCCGGACCGGCGCGATTTTTCCCCAATGGTTAGCATAAGGTTACCGCCGGGCGGATCAGGTCCGGAACGAATCCCGGTGCCGGCCTGTCTTCATGACAGAGGTTTCAGAATTTGCCGGATGACGGGGCCGGCAGATATCCCATATTGTGCCGCGGGGGCGCCTGCGGATCACGCGGGCCGCAAGCGATATTCAATTCCCGAGAGGAGCGAACCTAATGTCATTCAGAGAGCTGTTACTGGCCGGGGTGTGTGCCGTGGCGCTGGCCGCCTGCGGCAACGATGCCGGAGAGGATGCTGCCGATACTGCAGAGACCGATGCCGAGGGGCAACTGGCCGAGGTGCCGAACCCGGACGCCCTGAACAGGCAGAACGGGGCCGACCAGACCGATGCCGAGCGCAGTGCCGCCGCGGCCGCCGGCCTGGAAGAGGCCAATGCCTTCCTCGCCGAGAATGCCGAACGCGATGGCGTGGTGGTGACCGAATCGGGCGTTCAGGTACGCACCCTGACCCAGGGCGACGGCGTCTCGCCGACAGAGGAAGATTACGTGACCATGCACTACACCGCCCGTCACGCCGATGGCGAAGTGTTCGATTCCTCGCTCGAGCGCGACGAGCCGGTGATGGAATCCCTCGGCGTGTTCATGACCGGCCTGCGCGAAGGCGTGAAGACCATGCAGCAAGGCGGCAGGGCGGAGATCGTGATCCCGCCGGCGCTGGCCTTCGGCGAAGCGGGCACGCCCGATGGCGAGATCGGCCCGAACGAGGCGGTGGTTTTCGAGGTCGAGCTGCTGGACGTGACGACCGTCGACGAATTGCAGCAGCGCTTTGACGCGCTGGTCGCGGAAAAGGCGGCCGAGGCGCAGGCCTTTCTCGATGAAAACGCCGCCGAAGAAGGCGTGATGGCGACCGGGTCCGGCCTGCAATATCAAGTCGTCGAAAAGGGCAATGGCACGGCAACGCCGGACGCGACGGATATCGTCGAGGTGCATTATCGCGGTACGCTGCTCGACGGGACGGTGTTCGATTCCTCCTATGACCGCGGCGAGACGATCGAGTTTCCGCTGAACCGGGTCATTCCCGGCTGGACCGAAGGGCTGCAGCTGATGAGCGAGGGCGACACCTATCGCTTCTTCATCCCGCCTGCGCTGGCCTATGGCCCGGACGGCAATGGCCGCATCGGGCCGAATGAAGTGCTGGTCTTCGATGTCGAGCTGATCGACGTGAAGGAGCCGCCGGCAACGCCGGACGAGCCGGCTTCCGAATAGGGGGCGAACGGTATCTGACAGATGCAGAGGCGGCTTTTCCGGAAGCCGCCTTTTCTTTATTCTCGCGGTCATGACACAGACCCCTGGCCTTCTCGCCCTTCCTGGCCTGATCCTCCTGCTGCTCGCCGGTTGCGCCGGCACGCCTGCGCCGTATCAGCCGCGCGTGCTCGACGACGCCTATATGCGCGCGAGCGCGGCCTATCTGGACGACAATCTCGTGGCGCTGCCCGATGGCTGGACCTATGCGCGATGGCAGGCGGCGGACGGGACGCGGCTGCGCTGGGGGCTGGCGCAACGTGACGGGGCGTCACGCGGCACCGTGCTGGTGGTGCCGGGCTATGGCGGCACGCTCGACATCTATGGCCAGGTCATCGCTGAGCTGATGGTGCAGGGCTATGACGTCGCCGGGCTCGACCTGCGCGGGCAGGGCGGGTCTGACCGTATGCTGAGCAATCCGGAAAAGCCCTATGTCACCGATTATGCCGTCTACGCCGGGGATCTTGCCGGCTTCGTCGATTACCTGTCCGGGCGTGTCGAGACGCCGCTCCTGATCTATGGCGAGAGTTTCGGCGGCCATGTCGCCCTGCGCGCGGCCGGCGATCATCCGGACCTGGCCGCCGACGGGCTGGTGCTGATCGCCCCGGCGGTGCGCATCAACACGGCGCCCTATCCGGCGGCTGTGGCGCGCTCGCTGGTGGCGGTGACCGTCGCCGCGGGAAAAGGCGAGGCCTATGCCCCCGGCCAGCAAGACTGGGCGCCATGGCAGCCTGATTTGAACCTCGATAATCCGTGCGGGACCAATATCGCAACGATCCATACCAAGGATGCCTGGTTCGCCCATCACCCTGAGGCGCGCGTCTCGAACGGGCCGACCAATAAATGGGTGCTGGAAACGATGCGGTCAGGCGACCTGCTGACGGATAAGACCTATACCGCCCGGATCGACCTGCCTGTCGTTCTCGTCACCGTCGGCGATGAGCGGATCGTTCAGACCGCGCCCGCACAGGCGCTGTGCCGCGACGGGCTCGCGCAATGCATGCCGGTGCATATCGAGGAGGCCCGGCACTGCCTGAATTTCGAGGCACCGGAGACGCGCCAGCCGGTCTTCCGGGCGATGGAAAGCCTGATCGAGGTCAGATGACCCCTGCATCGAGGCAGTCATGGACATGCAGGAGGCCGACCGGTTTTCTCTCTACACAGACGAATAGCGCGGTGATGTGCTTGCTGCTGAGAATGTGAAGCGCCTCGGCGGCGAGCGAGTCCGGCGCGATCGTGATCGGGCTCTTTGTCATGACGCTGCGCGCGGGTTCGGAGAGCATGGCGCTGCTGACATGGCGGCGAATATCGCCATCGGTGATGACGCCGACCAGCAGGCCGTCCTCGTCGATAATGCCGACGCAGCCGAGCCCGTGGCGGGTGATTTCCGAGATGACCGCGTCCATCCTCGTCTCGGGCGCGCAGAGCGGCAGTGCCGAGCGGGCCGACATCAGGTCGGAAACCTTGCGCAGGGTCGCGCCGAGCTTGCCACCCGGGTGATAGGTCTGGAAATCCTCCGCCGAGAAGCTGCGTTCGCGCAACAGGGTGACGGCGAGGGCATCGCCGAGCACCAGCGACATGGTCGTCGTGGTTGTCGGCGCCCGGGTCTCGCTGCAGGCCTCCCTGGCTGGCGGCAGCAGGAGAATGATGTCCGACGCCTTGGCGAGGGAGGAGTCCGCCCCCGAGGTGATGGCGATGAGCGGAATGCCGAAGCGCGAGCAATAGCCGATGATATCGCGCAGTTCCGGCGTTTCCCCGGAATTGGACAGGGCGATGACGACGTCTTCCCGGCCGATCATGCCGAGATCGCCATGGCTCGCCTCGCCGGGATGGACATAGCTGGCCGGCTGGCCGGTGGAGGCCAGGGTCGCGGCGATCTTGCGGGCGATATGCCCGGATTTTCCCATGCCGGTGACGATGACGCGGCCCCTTGAGGCCTTGATCCGGTCGATGGTGTCGATAAAGGCGGCGGCAAGCGGGCTGTCTTGTCCGGGGGTCAACAGGTCGCCGAGCCTGCGCAATCCATCAGCTTCGATATCGACAACGGACCTGGCAATTTCTATATGTTGCGACATCGTGGGTGGCCCCCGAAATTGGCCATGTTCTGGAAAGAGAATGACATGGTTGTTAATAGTGAATATTATTTTTGTCGAGCGAGAATGTCAGGCGCGCCTGAATTCAGGAGATTATCATGAGTACCGTATTGGGCAATTCTACCGTGACCATCAAGGCCGATGCCGGCGATGTGAACATCGGTAACCATCTTCCCTTCATGCTGTTCGCCGGCCCCTGCGCCATGGAAAGCCGGGAGCACGCGCTGGACGTGGCAAGCGCGATCAAGGAGATCACCACGGAGCTGGGGATCGGCTTCGTCTACAAGACCTCCTTCGACAAGGCCAACCGCACCAGCCTGTCGTCCGCCCGTGGTGTCGGGCTTGATGATGCGTTGCCTGTATTTGCCGAGATCCGCGAAACGCTGGGTGTTCCCGTACTGACGGATATTCATGAGCGGGCCCAGTGCAAGCCGGTGGCCGAAGTCGTTGACGTGCTGCAGATCCCGGCATTCCTGTGCCGTCAGACCGACCTGCTGATCGCGGCTGCCGAGACTGGCCGGGTCGTGAAGATCAAGAAGGGTCAGTTCCTGGCGCCGTGGGACATGAAGAATGTCGTCAGCAAGGTGACCGATGCCGGGAACCCGAACGTGCTGATCACGGAACGCGGCGCGAGCTTCGGCTATAATACTCTGGTTACGGATTTTCGTGGTATTCCGACCATGACGCGGGACACGGGCGCGCCAATCATTTTCGATGCGACTCACTCCGTCCAGCAACCGGGCGGACAGGGCGGCACATCGGGCGGCCAGCGTGAAATGGTGCCGACACTGGCGCGGGCGGCGGTCGCCGTCGGCGTTGCCGGCATCTTCGCCGAAACCCATCCCGACCCGGACAATGCACCGTCGGACGGGCCGAACATGATCCCGCTGCATCTGCTCAAGCAGTTCCTGATCGAGCTGAAGGAAATCGATGCGCTGACGAAGCAGCGTCAGAACCTGCACTTTTTTGCCGAGTAGGCGTACAGGACTTCATGAACAAGAAAAGGCCGCCCCGATGGAGCGGCCTTTCGCGTGCAGATAAAACAGGACCTAGAGATAGGTGACGCGATCTTCGTTCATCAGGCGGTCCGGTGTCATGGCGATCATCCATGTCTCGTCATCATTGCCGGGCTGGAGCGCGCTGAAATCGACGAGATAGCGATCGCTGCCGAGACCCGTACTGAGCACGGCATATTCCGTCTTGCCATCGGTGTTCATGATCAGGTCATAGACGGAAGCCGTTTCGGTGGCATCCACCGAGCCAAGCATGACTTCATCGCCGATCAGGTCGGAAGCCATCATCATGTCAGCGCCGAGCGCCGCCTCGTCGAACTCGGTGGCGCCATCTATTCCGTCCTCGGTCAGGGAGGTGACGAAGCGGGCTTCATCCTCGTCCATTTCGATACTGGCCTGGGCGAAGTCGACGGTGATCTGCTTGTCGCCGAGACCGAGGAAGCCGCCGGAAGACAGGACCAGCATTTGTGCATTCCCGTCAGCATCGACGATGACGTCGTCGACCGAGGCAACGACCTCGCCATCCTCGCCGATAACGTCAGCACCCGTCACATCGCGGGCATTGAGCGCCGCATGGGTGATATAGGTGTTGCCATTATAGTCGATGGTCGGCGTCGTGGCGGAGCCGAGGCGCATTTCGAGGTCACGGCGCTCGGTCGCGCTCAGATCGCCCGGCGCGTTGTAGCCGGTTGGATTGGCTACAGTCGCATCCGCGCCATAGCCGCCTTGCGTGTCCTCATCCATCGATGCCATTTCGGTATCGGTGCTTTCGTCATAGGTGTTTTCAGCCGCCATCTCGGTGTCGTCATAGGTGTCGGCGGTGTCCGTCGAGTCACTACAGGCGGCGAGGGCGCCAACGGCGAACAGGGCGGTTGTCATTGTCAGCATCTTTTTCATGGTCAATTCTCCATTCCAGGAACTAGGGGAGAACACGGGATGCTGGCTTTCAGTTCACGGAGGGGGCTATGGCAAGGGCTGAATCCGGCCAAGATGGAGAGAGATTAACCTCCACGGAGTGAGCGCCCGCTTGCGGGTTACTGCGTTGCGCGGGTGCCCCGAAAAGGGCATATTTGCGGCCAATAAATGCCCAAGGGTAAATCGAGGGGAAAGATATGCTCGGCAGTTTCAATGCCTTCCGCTGCGCGACCGGTATAGCGGTACTTGCCGCCATGGCCGTTTCGGCCTGCAGTTCGATGTCCGACGAACCGCCCGTCGCGATGGCCCCGCCACCGCCCGTGGCTGCACCCGCGCCGATGCCTGCGCCAGTGCCCATGCCTGCGCCAGCGCCATCCCGTCAGGACGAGGCGCAGATGGAGGCGGAGGCAAGGGCGCAAGCCGAAGCGCGCCGGAGCGCCGAGGACGCTGCCCGGGCAGAGGCAGAGGCAGAGGCGCGCGCCAGGGCGCAAGCCGAGGCGCAGGCCGAGGCGCAGGCCGAGATGGCGATGGAGTCGGCGCCGCCGCCGCCCACGGAATCAGTCATGGAACCGGCGTTGCGAACCGGGCCGACCGCAAGCGGCGCCTGCATCGACAGTTCCGGCTACGGAACGAATTTCGATTGCGTCGACCTGTTCTTCGGCACGAACCGGAATGAAGAGCCGAGCGAGGCCGGCCAGGTCCTGTTCGGGACACGGGCAGCCGGCCGGTCGACCCTCGGCGTCGTCACCGTGACGGTGCCGATCGAGCGGCTCAACATGCCGGGCTCGCCGGTGAGGAAACTGTCCAACGCCAACCAGACTGTGAGCATGGCCGACCGCGACGCGTATTTCGCGATCTGGGGCTGGGACGAGCAGGACCCGGCCTCGTTCAGGCGCCTGGTCGGGGCCGAGCTTGCCGCCGCGACAGAGTATGAGAATTCGGCACTCGTCTTCGTCCATGGCTTCAACGTCACCTTCCGGTCTGCCGCGTTTCGCGCCGCGCAGATGAAGTTCGACATGGATTATGACGGGCCGACCTTCTTCTATTCCTGGCCGGCCAATGGCTCGACGCTGGAATATCTGTCGGACCAGGACGATGCTGACATCTCGGTTGCGCCGCTGACCGATTTCCTGCAGCTGGTGCGCGAGAGCGTCGGCGAGGAGACGAAGATCTATCTCGTCGCCCATTCCATGGGCACGCGGCTGGCAGCCCAGGCGATCAACCGGCTGGCGCTGATCGAGGGCGATGCGGAGCCGTTCTTCGAACGCTCGCTGTTCGCGGCAGGCGATCTCGACCGCGAGCTGTTCCGGCGCTGGATCGAGCCGGCGCGGGGACTGGTCGGTGAGCTGACGATCTATACCTCCAGCGACGACAAGGCGGTGTTGTTCTCGCGCTTTTTGCGCACGCCGGGATTCGGGTCGTCAGGCGGTGAGGACGCGAAATCCCGCATCGGCCTGGTCGACCAGAACCTGGGGCCGTCGATCTTCGACGAGGCGATGACCATCGACATCACCGATGTGAATACCGGCATCCTGTCGAACTTCTTCGGCGTGAACCATGCCGACTATGTCGAGAGCGAGGTGACGATCGCCGATCTCGAAGCGCTGCTGCGCGGCGGCGCCTTCCTGCCCGAAGCGCGCAACGGCAATTTCGTGCGGCACTGTTATGATGGCCGGCCGTACTGGAAATATGTCAGGGGCGGCGGGCAGCCGGACAATAGCTGCGTGTTGCCGTTCTAGAAACGCCCCACACGAACGAAAAAAGCCCCGCCGGTCTGGCGGGGCTTTTGCGTTGTGCCTTGAGCCAATCAGGCCTTGGCAAGGTTCTCGTTGACGAAGTCCCAGTTGACCAGCTCGTCGAGGAAGGTGTCGATATATTTCGGCCGGGCGTTCTGGTAGTCGAGATAATAGGCGTGCTCCCAGACATCCATGGTCAGCAGGTGGGTGACCGAGGAATCGTCGAGATAGTTGACGGCGTTGGGGGAGTTGGTGATCTCCAGCTTGCCGCCCTTGGCGATCAGCCATGCCCAGCCGGAGCCGAACTGGTTGGCGCCCGCCGCAGCGAACTTGTCCTTGAATTCCTCATAGGAACCGAAGTCCTTTTCGATCGCCTCGGCAATCGCGCCTGTCGGCTTGCCGCCGGCGCCGGGCTTCATGCCATCCCAGTAGAAGGTGTGGTTCCAGACCTGGGCGGAGTTGTTGTACAGGCCGTGATTGCCATCCTTCTTGGCCTGGACGACGATTTCCTCGATCGAGGCGTCGTCGAGGGGCGTGCCCTTGATCGCGTCATTGGTCTTGTTGACATAGGCCTGGTGGTGCTTGCCATAATGGAAGGACAGCGTTTCGGCAGAGATATGCGGGGCCAGGGCATCTTCCGCATACGGAAGCGGTGGCAGGGAAATCGACATGGGATAATCCTCTCTCGTTAGGGTGAAACCGATGGGATATACCTAATCCCGCCGGCTGAAAGGTCAATCGGCTTATGGGCGGGCAACGGGTGTCGGCCCCGCCCGGTTCCGCCTGAGACTCGTTCTCAAATGGCCTCCGCTTCATCGCCGATGCCGGCGGGCAGGAAGCGGTTCGCTGCCGCGCCGACCAGGCTGGAGGCTGCGAAATAGAGCGCGGAAATCCATAGCAGACCGACCGCGCCGGTCTGCGGGACGATGCCGAGACCGGTCAGCAGCACGCCATAGATCGCCGGGCCCGCCGCCGTCGACAGCACCATCATCGAGGAGGTGAGCGAGCGCGCCGCGCCGAGCGTCTGCGCCGGGACCAGCTCGGCGATCACCGCCTGGCGGATCGTGCCGCCAAGGCCGTTGGTGAAGCCGGCCAGCGCCATGTAGATCAGCACCGCCAGTGTCGAATGCCAGAAGATGAGCACGAGAATGCCGGCAATCGCCGGAACGAGGTGGACCGGCATCAGGAAGCGCGCGGAGAAGCGGTCGATCAGCGGCCCGCCGACCAGGGAGCCGGGCACGCGGGTCGCGGCGAAGACGACGAAGGACGCGGCGAACAGCTCCAGCGTCTTGCCGAGATCCGCGGCGATCGCGCCCTGGTGGAAGATCAGCGCGGTCAGGATCATCGGCGAGGCGATATAGAGCGGCAGATTGGCCCAGAACCACGGGATCGAGAGGATGCCGGGGGCCTCGCCGGTGGCGGGTTTCGCCCCCTCGCGCTGGAACGGGCGGCGGAAATCGCCCTGCGCCCTGATCCAGTACAGCGCCGTGCCGGCGACGAGCAGGCCGAGCAAGAGGCCCGACAGCATGAAGGAGAAGCGCCAGCCGATCACCCCGATCAGCGCGACGGCGATGACCGGCAGCAGGCCCTCGCCCATGGCATGGCCGAGCGAGGTCAGCGCCAGCGCCTTGCCCCGGTCGCGCCCGAACCAGCGCGCCGCCGCCGTGATCGCGGTATGGCTCATCAGCCCCTGGCCGAACAGACGCAGCAGGAAGATGCCGCCGATCAGCATCAGGGGGCCGGTGGCAAGGGCGGTGAAGAAACAGGCGAGCGTCAGCCCGATGCCGACCACCGCGCCATAGTGGAACAGGTCGGTGCGGTCGATGAATTTGCCGAGCAGCGGCAGGACGAGGGCGGAGGCAATGGTCGCCCCGGCATAGATGAACGAGAATTCCGCATCGTTCAGCGCCATCGCCGCGGCGATGGACGGCACGAAGACCGAGATGAAAAAGGTCTGCCCGGCCGACGAGCCGAAGGTGTACATGAAGCCGAAAGCGATGAAACGCGGCTCCCGGCGGAGCAGCTCGAACATGCCCATGGGAAGTATCCTGTCGGGAGTGGTGGCAGAAACGGACGCTGGGGCTCTACCTAGACCCGCCGCCGCAGCGCGGCAAGGCGGGGGGAGAGGCATTCCTGCCAGTCCTGCGTGCGCCCTTGCGCACATATAAAGATTTCTTTATATGGTCGGGGCAAAGGAGATCCGCCCATGACTGCCGCTCAATCAGACCGATCCGCCCGCGAGACCCGCAACAAGCAGCTGCTCGAGGCGCTGCAATCCCGCATTCTGGTGCTCGACGGCGCGGCGGGCACGATGATCCAGGCCGAAAAGCTGGACGAGGCGGCCTATCGCGGTGAGCGCTTCGCCGACTGGGACTGCGACGTGCAGGGCAATAACGACCTGCTCAATCTGACCCGGCCGGATGTCATCAGCCGCATGCACAAGGCCTATCTGGAGGCCGGGTCGGACATTATCGAGACCAATACGTTCTCGTCGACCACGATCGCGCAGGCCGACTACCAGATGGAAGAGATCGCGGTGGAGATGAACCGCGAGGGCGCGCGGCTGGCGCGCGAGGCGGCGGATGAATTCTCCACCGGTGACAAGCCGCGCTTCGTCGCCGGCGCGATGGGCCCGACCAACCGGGCCGGCTCGCTGTCGCCGGATGTGAACAATCCCGGCGCGCGCAATATCGATTTCGACGGGCTGCACAAGGCTTATGCCGAGGAAGTCCGTGCCCTGATCGAAGGCGGCGTCGACCTGTTGCTGCTGGAGACGATCACCGACACGATCAACGCCAAGGCGGCGGTGTTCGCCATGGAGGACGTGTTCGAGGAAGTCGGCTTCCGCGTGCCGCTGATGATCTCGGTGATGATCCCCGACCAGTCGGGCCGCACGCTTTCGGGGCAGACGCCGGAAGGGTTCTGGAATTCCGTGCGCCACGCCAGGCCGCTGACCATCGGCGTCAACTGCTCGCTCGGGCCGGATCTGATGCGGCCTTACGTGGCTGAATTTGCCCGCATCGCCGACACTTTCGTGTGCGCCTATCCCAATGCCGGCCTGCCCAACGCGTTCGGCGAGTATGACGAGACGCCGGAAAGCATGCGCACGCATCTGGAGGAATGGGCCGATAGCGGGCTGATCAATGTGCTCGGCGGCTGCTGCGGCACGACGCCCGCGCATATCAGGGCGTTCGTCGAGGCGGTGACGGGCAAGGCGCCGCGCGAAGTGCCCCAACTGGAAACGACCATGCGCCTGTCCGGCCTCGAAGCGTTCAAGATGGCAGGGTGACCGGCAGATCGATGCGGCAGAGCGATGAAGCCTGCCGGATTGCAAAAAAGGGGCCCCGAGAGGCCCCTTTTATTTAAACATATCTGTACTGACGATACCGGTCTATTCGGATGGTTGCTGTTGCTGCTGTTGAGGCGCCTGCCCGGCCGGCACCGAGCGCAGGGCCATTTGCTGGGTGATGCAGCTGATCGAGCCGATATTGTTGCTGCCATAGTCGAGGAAGGGCGAATCCTCGCGCCGCTCGCGGCTGACCTGCGCCGGGATGTAGAGATAGCAGACCGAGCCATCGACCGGGTCGCGCCAGCGCTGGATGACCGTATCCTCGAACGGGCCCTGATACTGGGCCTGCAGCTCCATCGGCTGGAATTGCGGCTTGGGCGGAAAATCGCGCTGGGTCTGTTCGGCGTCCGGCCCGCCGCCGGACGGAGCGGCTTGTTGCGGCGCGGCGCCCTGCGAGCAGGCAACAAGCCCAAGGCTGCCAAGGGCGCCAAGGCTGATCGCTTGGCGCAGTGTTCGGTGGATGATGGTCATGAAAGACTCCCCTTGATATCTGGACGACCATCAATATTACCATCCGCCCCGAATGCCAAGGCGCCCGGCCGTCGTACCGTGATCGAGGCCGACGGCGACACCGGCATCGATCGACCATGTATCGTTGACCCGGCGGGCAAAAGCGAAGGAGGCACCCTGTTCGCTCTCGAACGTCCCCACGCCCGCCGAGACGGAGAAGTCTTCATCCGGATAGAGGATTGCCGAGCCCGCCATGGCCAGCGCCATGGAGACGCCTTCCCGGGTTCTTGAAATGTCGTCGTCGAACGCGGCGAGGCGGTTGTTGACGTCGCCTTCCAGTTCAAGGAACTGGCCGTAATTGACCGCATCCGTCGGGTTGATCGCCGGCGCAACATTGGTCAGGCGGCGCGGATCCTGCGCCGTGCCGAAGGAGACGGTGTTGGCCTCCGTCGCGACCGACCCGGCGCCGATGGCAATTGCGCCGTCGGCAGAGGCGACCGCATTGGACCCGATAGCGACCGCATTGGCGCCGGAGGCATCGGCATTCGGGCCAGCGGCATAGGCATTGGTGCCGGTTGCCGTGGCGGATCGGGCTGCGCTGACTTTCGCCGGCGCGCCGGCAGCCAGGGCGCGGCGTTTGCCAGCAAGCATGGCAGACGGATTGTCCGCCAGCGCTGTGCCGCTGGCCGCGTCATGACTGGCCGGTTCCTGCGCGGCCGGGCCGGAGGCATCGGTATTGCCGCCAGCCGCCGGCTCTGCGTCTGCCATTGCCGGTTGCGGGGCCATTGCCGATTGCGTTTCGCCGGTATCCGCCGTCGCCGGAGCAGATGCCGATGTCGACGTCGCAGCCATCGTTGAGGACGAAGCGCCTCCACCGCCGTCGAGCGCGTCGATACGGGATTCATGATTTGCCAGCATGGCGTGTATCGCGCCGCCATCGGAGGCGAGATTGCCGTTCGCGTCTGTCGTGATCACCCCTGTGACCGTTCCCTGTGCCGAGATCGAGGCGGCCGAGACGATGCCGGGCATGGAGATTACCGACGCGAATGTGCCGAACATCAACTGGTCGGCCCGAGACGTCGTGGCACCGACACCGAAAGCGGCCGAGTTGGCATGGCCGGCAGTGGCGCCGGAGCCGAGCGCGAGGCTGGAATTACCTGATGCCGAGGCGTTGCGCCCGAAGGCGCCGGAGCGATCGCCGGAAGCAGATGCCTGACGGCCCACCGACGTCGACTGCAGGCCGTCGGCGCTGGCCTGGAAGCCGAAGGCGGAGGCACCGGCGCCGCCGGCGCTGGCGACGAAGCCGGCCGCGGTCGCGTTATTGCCGGCAGCATCCGTGTTGAAGCCGATGGCGGTCGAGCGCAGGGCGGACGCCTCGGCATTGCGGCCGATGGCGATGGAGCCCTCGGCGAGCGCCTTTGCCGCCGGACCGACCGCCGTCGCGGCTGCTGCGGCTTGCGTCAGCTCATCGGAATCGACAATGCCGTCACTGTCCAGATCGTACCAGGTGCCGAGGGCGACGGCACTGGTATCGGATGCCCGGGTTCTGTGTCCGATGGCAACGGCATAGTCGCTGACGCCTTGGGCGCCATGGCCGAAAGCAAGGGATGACGCTCCGTCGGCCTGGCTGTTATATCCGTAGGCGGAGGCATAATCCCCGATCGCGTCTGAATACCGTCCGAAAGCCGAGGAACTTGCGCCGCTCGCAATTGACGTACGCCCGGCCGCTGTGGCGCCATCGCCCGAGGCGGTGACGTTGTAGCCAAGTGCCGTGCTGACATAGCCCGAAGCATCGCTGTTGTAGCCAAGCGCTGTCGAATAGGCACCGGCTGAAGAGGATGTTGCGCCTATCGCCGTGCTTGACAATCCGGCGGCGTCGCTGCCGGCCCCGAGGGCCGTGGAATTCGCCTCGTCGGCGGTGGCGTAGAAACCGAGCGCAATGGCTTCCACGCCGTTTGCGCGCGCCGCGCCGCCAATGGCGATGGCACCCTCCGCCTGTGCTTCGGTGTTTTCGTTGAAGCCTATCACATCATCGCCATTGGCATCATCCCAGCCGCCGATCGCGATGGAGTTATCGGCCTGGGCCTCGGCCCAATGACCCTGGGCGATACTGCTGATCCCTTGTGCCCGGGCGCTGCGTCCGACCGCCGTGGCGCGCAGAGCGCTGGCTGTGGCAAAGGTCCCCAGGGCAGTCGTTCCTTGGGCTGTCGCGTCGCTTGAATAGCCGACGGCGACGCCATATCGACCTGACGCGACATTGTACGCGCCAACGGCTGTAGCCTGGTCGGCCGTGGCAACACTGCCTGCGCCGAGCGCCGTGCTCGATGCGCCGGCAGCCTCGCTGTCATATCCGAATGCAGAGGCGTAATTGCCTGAGGCCGTACTGCTCTGGCCGTAGGCAGAGGCCGCAAATCCACTGGCACTTGCACCGCTGCCGGTGGCTGTGTCCGGCGATGCGACGCCCGAAACCGTAGAGGGAGTGCTGCCGGTTGTCCTGTCGTCGGTATCGCTGCCCGTTTCTGCGGTGACGCGGGTCTTGCTGTCGTCTGGTGCCGGCGCTGTTGCGGCAGGGCCTATGGCAAGACTGAGATGACCGAAATCCGTGGAATTCGCGCTCTGCGTGGTGAGGTCCGGCGCGGCGTTTCCGTGCCTGAGCGAGGCGAAGCGCTTTTCGGAGGCGGCAAGCATCGTCGATATCGCGCTGTCGTCATTGGCAAGGTCGCTATAGGCCGGCGTTGCCCAGGCAGGGAACATGGCGTGCGCGGCTGTGAGCGCCAGGGCGGATATCGTGGTCGCGGTTCGCAGCTGGCGCGGCGGACGGACTGGGGCAAGCTGATGGGACACAGCAAGGCGGTTTCGGGGTGCAAGCATGAAATACTCCTCTCGCGGACCATTGCTGGTCCGCGTCATGTGAAAGTCTCTCTCCAATTTTCCCGGTATGTAATGCTGCCAAAGTGACAATTCAGAACTGCAGCACAGATTATCCGTCTACGGTATATCTGGCAGGTCTACAATTCATGTCTGGCCGGGTGGCTGGACGGTAACAGTTGGTGCATGTGAGTCAAGAGATGCCGCTGAGAAAACAGACTGTTTAAAAATATTGAAGGCATCGGATCAACAATGAAGAAAAACCCCGGCGCCAGAAGGCGGCCGGGGCACCTGTATTGTTGCAGAGGTGAGCTGAAACGCTGTTACCAGCCGCCCCTGATACCGAGGCGGCCTGCCGTCGAGCCATAATTGAGGCCTACGGCGACCCCTGCGTCCATCGACCAGGTGTCGTTGATGCGGCGGGCGAAGGCAAAGGAGGCCCCCTGTTCGCTTTCGAACGTGCCCCACCCGGCGGAGACGGAGAAGTCTTCATCCGGGTAAAGAACAGCCGCTCCAGCCATCGCGAGCGCCATGGAGACGCCCTCCTGCGTGCGGGCGATGTCATCGCTCAGCACACCGATGCTCTTGTTCACGGATTGCTCCAGCTCCAGGAACTGGCCGTAATTGACCGCATCGGTGGCGTTGATCGCCGGGGCGACATTGGTCAGCCGACGCGGCGACAGGGCCGTGCCGAAGGAGACCGTATTGGCTTCGGCCGCGATCGACCCGGCGCCGATGGCGACGGAATTGTTCGCGCTGGCAAGGGCATTATTGCCGATGGCGACGGCACCGGCGCCGCTGGCGGTCGCCCCGTTGCCGAGGGCGACGGCGTTGCTGCCGGAGGCGGTGGCATCGGGCGAAGCGAAGCCGGCCGGGGCAGCGGCGCCACTTGCCGCCGCCGTCCGGGTCGCGACGACCTGGTTGTTGACGGCGCTGGCGACGGCCGCGGCTGCAGTGCCAGCCCCGGTGCCGGAGGTGGCGCCGGATTCGACGCCTTCTTCGGCTGTTTTCTCCTGCAGCGGCGTGCCGTCGCTGCGTCTGTCGAGGTCGCGCGCGGCCAACCGGTCAGCGGACGGACTTTCACCGGTCTCGCCGTCGATGGCGACGCCCTGTGCCTTGTCATCGGCAGGGGATGCGCCATCGGCCGGAGCCAGCCGGGCGAGAGTGGTGCCCGCCGGCGCGCTATCGGCAGACGCCGGGCCCGCCCCGTCATCATTGCGCACCCGGTTATCCGTGCCGAAGCCTGCCTTTACCGGTACCGGTCCCTTCGCCGTTGCCGCGGTGCCTGCAGGCGTGCCCGCCGGGCTGCCGGCAGAGGCCACTGACGCCGGCTGGTCCCAGCCATAGGCGGTGGTGCCCGATGTCTCGTCCCGGGAGTTGGCCCCCGACCCCGGTTGGCTTGACGCCGGCTCACTATAGCCTGTCCACGCCGTCGACGTCGCATTGGCCGGCGACCGCATCGACTGCAGCAGGGCTTCGTGCTCGTTCAGCATCGTCATGGTCAGGCCGCCATCATAGGACAGGTTGCCATTGGCATCGGTCGTCAGATAGCCGATGACCGGGCCCTGCGCCGCCGCCGATGCGGCCGAGACGATGCCGGGCATGGTATAGGTACTGACCACCGTGCCGAACATGAACTGGTTGGCACGGGTCGTTGCCGCCCCGAGGCCGAAGGCAAAGGAGTTGTCATAGGCCGCCGTCGCGCCCGTGCCGAGCGCCATGGCGTTGGTTGCGGACGCGGTCGCGCCGGAACCGATCGCGAGGCTGGAATTACCTGACGCGGTGGCATTGCGCCCGAACGCGCCGGAGCGGTCGCCTGACGCCGACGCCTGGCGACCGAACGAGCTCGCCTGCAGGCCGTCGGCGCTGGCCTGGAAGCCGAACGACGAGGCGCCGGCACCGTCGGCGCTGGCGGTAAAGCCGACGGCGGTCGCGTTATTGCCGGCGGCATCGGTGTTGAAGCCGATCGCGGTCGAGCGCAGGGCGGAAGCCTCGGCATTGCGGCCGATGGCGATGGAGCCTTCGGCGAGCGCCTTGGCCGCCGGGCCGACGGCGGTCGCTTCGGTCGTTGCCGTTGTCACTTCGTCGGCATCGAGAATGCCATCCGCATTGAGGTCGACCCAGCCGCCAAGGGCAACGCCGCTGACCCCGGTGGCCTGCGAGCCATAGCCGGCGGCAAGACTGTAGTCGGACAGGGCATCGCTTTGTGCGCCCAAAGCAGTGGCATAGGACCCGACAGCGTTGGCCTGCTCGCCGAATGCCGAGGCAGACCTTCCCGTTGCGGCTGCGGAGACCCCAAGGGCGGTGCTCCGGTACTCGGCTGCATAGGCATTGCGGCCAATTGCCGAGGAATCGCCCCCCGGTGCAATGGCGCCGGAGCCGACGGCGAGCGAATACGAGCCCGTTGCCCTCGATATTCTGCCAAGGGCCATCGCATTGAGAGCAGTTGCCTGCGCCCCTGAGCCAAGCGCCGTGGTGAAGTCGGCAGTGGCAATGGTTTTCTCCTGGGCATCAGCAACAAAATTGTTGTTTGAATCTGTCCAGCCGCCAAGCGCGACGGAAGATTTCCCCGAAGCGATCGTCTGAATGCCGCCGGCAAAAGCATTCTCCCCGGACGCCTCCGCAGCAGTGCCCATGGCGATAGCCTGAGCCGCCGACGCGCTGGCGTCCGCCCCCATGGCAATTGAAGACAAGGCGGTCGCATTCGCCGATGAGCCGATGGCGATGCTGTAATTGCTCGACGCCAGCGCACTCAATCCCATGGCGGATGAAGCATAACCGGTTGACTGGGCAGCCCAGCCCACAGCGCTGGCGCCCACGCCACTGGCAGTGGCGACGCGCCCGACGGCGGTAGAGGCGATACCGCTGGCTGTAGCGCTCGTGCCGATGGCGGTTGAATAGTCGTCGATAGCCTCGGCATTCCAGCCCAAGGCAGTTGCTTCACTGCTTGTCGCCTCGGATGAGTGCCCGAGGGCGATAGAGGCGAAGCCCTCGGCCGAAGAGTTCGATCCCAGGGCGGTGGACCAGACGCCCGCTGCGTTTGTATTTCTGCCGGCCGCCAGCGCATCCGTGCCGGAAGCGGAGGCATAATTGCCAAGGGCCGTTGCGCCTGCCACCACGGCCTCCGAATTGCTGCCGACCGCAGTAGCGTCTGTGGCCGTTGCCACGGCCGCATAGCCGACCGCAACGCCATCCTCTGCGGTTGCCTCCGAAAAAGAGCCGAGCGCCGTGCTTCTCAGGCCGCTGGCCGTCGGGTCATACCCCACCGCCAAGGCATAGGTATTGGACGCAAGCGCAGTGGTGCCGATCGCAGTGGCATAGGCAGAAGCGTCCGTATAGCTGCCGACAGCCAGGGCGCCATAGCCCGTGGCATTGGTAACGGAGCCGATGGCCGTGCTGAAGCTGCCGCTCGCGACAGCGCTGTAGCCATAGGCAGAACTCAGGGCACCGCTGGCTGTGGCCGGGCTGCCGAAGGCGGTCGCGTTGGAGCCGCTGGCCGTGGCACCGGCGCCGGCGACAGCCGCTTGCGGGCTGATCGCGCCGTCGAGGCCGCCAATGGAGGAGGGGGCGGTGCCGCCGGTCGTCGTGCGTTGCGATGAGAAGGCGAGGGTAGAGGTTTCATCCGTAGGCGTCTGATCCGCCGGACCGCTGGCAGGACCGGTCGCGAAGGAAGACAGGACCGGGCCGCCGGACGAGAAGGCGATGCCGCCGCCCTCGAGCGCGGTGATCCGGTTCTCGTGACTGGTCAGCATCGCCTGCATGGCACCGCCGTCGGAGGCGAGATTGCCATTGGCGTCGGTCGTGATGATGCCGGTGACGGCGCCCTGCGCCGCCAGCGAGGCGGCCGACACGATGCCGGGCATGGAATAGGTCGACAACACCGTGCCGAACATGAACTGGTTGGCACGAGATGTCGTCGCACCGACACCGAAAGCGACCGAGTTGTCAAACGCGGCGGTCGCCCCGGAACCGATCGCGAGGCTGGAATTACCTGACGCCGTGGCATTGCGCCCGAACGCGCCGGCGCGGTCGCCTGACGCCGACGCCTGGCGGCCGAACGAACTTGCCTGCAGGCCGTCGGCGCTGGCCTGGAAGCCGAACGACGACGCGCCGGCACCGTCGGCGCTGGCGGTAAAGCCGACGGCGGTCGCGTTATTGCCGGCAGCCTCGGTGTTGAAGCCGATGGCGGTCGAGCGCACGCCCCCGGCACTGGTATCGCCGCCGATCGCCGCCGCGCCGATACCGCTGGCCACGGCACCCGGACCGATAGCGATGGCGCCGTCGGCGGTTGCCTGCGCCGCAGAGCCGAGGGCCGTCGATTGCGCCCCGGAGGCCAGCGTTATTTCATTGTCATCGACGATGTTGTTATCATTTTGGTCCCGCCATCCGCCAAGCGCGAGGCTGCTATCGCCGGTTGCCGTGGCGTAGGAGCCGATGGCAACGTCATTCTCACCGCCGCCGCCACTGATGCCGGCGACGCTGCCGCGGCCGATGGCGATGCTTCTGGAATTCCAGGCATTCGACTCATAGCTCATCGCCAGGCTGAAAAGACCGTGTGCGGTGCTTTCATTGCCGATTGCAATGCTGCTGCCGCCCAGCGCCGAGCTGTCCGGTCCGTAGGCGGCGCCGGCAAAGCCGCTGGCAACACTGCCAAAGCCGGTGGCAACGGTGCCGGTATTGACTGCCTGTGCCGTTGCGCCGATGGCGATGGAGTATAGGCCCGACGCCTGCGTAGCTTCACCGTCATCAATCGCATCGTCGGCATCGGCATCATACCAGCCGCCAAGGGCAACGCTGTTCATGCCAAAGGACTGGGCACCCGCGCCGCCGGCGAGGCCGCCATTGCCTGCGAACGCGCCAAAGCCGAGCGCCGCGCCGCGAAGGCCGTTCACATTGCTGCCAAAGCCGACCGCAGTGCCGCCATGTTCGCTGGCCGAGGCATAGGCGCCAAGCGCAGTCGAATAATCGGCAGTGGCATTGCTGCGAGTGCCATAGGCAGCACTGAGAAGGCGTGATGCTATACTGTCATGCCCGTAGGCCGAGGCGTCATCACCGTCGGCAGCGCTGAAATATCCGGTCGCTGTGGCGTTGTCGCCTCTGGCAAAGCTGGAATACCCGATAGAAGTGGCATACGCGCCGGTCGCGGCGCTGAACGCGCCATATGATGAAGCGCCGTAAGCGGATGCATCGCTCGAATAGCCGGTGGCAGTGGCCCTTTCGCCGGCGGACCTTGAGAGTTGACCGAACGCTGAACTGAAATCGCCGCTGGCGTCTGCAGCTGTGCCGCACTGCGTGCTCTGGGCTCCGCTGCCGACAGTACAGGCCGCGCCTGCATTGGCTGCTCGCGGCTCAGTGATGCCGCCGAGATCGTTGAAGGATGCCAGTGTCGTGCCGCTAGCCGTGTCGCTTGTTGGTGTGGCGGAGCGTTGTGATGAGAAGGCGAGGGTAGAGGTTTCATCCGTAGGCGTCTGATCCGCCGGACCGCTGGCAGGACCGGTCGCGAAGGAAGACAGGACCGGGCCGCCGGACGAGAAGGCGATGCCGCCGCCCTCGAGCGCGGTGATCCGGTTCTCGTGACTGGTCAGCATCGCCTGCATGGCGCCGCCATCGGAGGCGAGATTGCCATTGGCGTCGGTCGTGATGATGCCGGTGACGGCGCCCTGCGCCGCCAGCGAGGCGGCCGACACGATGCCGGGCATGGAATAGGTCGACAACACCGTGCCGAACACGAACTGGTTGGCACGGGCGGTCGTCGCACCGACACCGAAAGCGACCGAATTGTCAAACGCGGCGGTCGCCCCGGAACCGATCGCGAGGCTGGAATTACCTGACGCCGTGGCATTGCGCCCGAACGCGCCGGAGCGGTCGCCGGACGCCGACGCCTGGCGCCCGAAAGACGTCGCCTGCAGGCCGTCGGCGCTGGCCTGGAAGCCGAACGACGAGGCACCGGCGCCGTCGGCGCTGGCGAAAAAGCCGACGGCGGTCGCGTTATTGCCGGCAGCCTCGGTGTTGAAGCCGATGGCGGTCGCTCGCAGGGCGGACGCTTCTGCATCGCGGCCGATGGCGATGGAGCCTTCGGCGAGCGCCTTTGCCGCACTGCCGAGGGCGGTCGATTGTGCCCCGGATGCCAGCGTGAACTCGCCATCATCGACGACGCCGTCCTCGTTGAAATCGACCCAGCCGCCGAGGGCGACGGCATTGCCACCGGTCGCCCGGGCTTTGGACCCGATTGCGATCTGCCGGTTATCCTCCCCGTTCTCGATGCCGGCAATGGCGGCATTGCCCAAGGCGATGCCGTCCGTATTGAAAGCCGTTGCGCGGTCGCCGATGGCGACGCTTGACGGGGCTGTCGCTTCTGTTCTGTGTCCCAAGGCAACAGCGAACTCGCCAGCCTCCGCGTCATAACCGATAGAACTGCCGAAGGGCCCGCGACCAGCGGCCAGGGAGCCGATCGCGATTGAATGCTCTGACTCGGCAAAGGCATTGAAGCCCAGGGCGGAGGAGCCGAAGCCATCGGCCTTGGCATTCGATCCGAGCGCCGTGGATGCCCCGCCTGCGGCCCGGGAGAATGGGCCGATCGCGACACCGGCATCCGCGCTGGCGACGGCTTGCCGCCCTATGCCAATGGCGTTCTGACTGCTTCCTTGAGCGGCGGCACCGAGGGCGATGGAATGCAAGCCGCTTGCCGTGGCCGCCTCACCCGCGTCGATGATACCGTCCGCGTCGGTATCGACCCAACCGCCGATGGCGATCGCATGATTTGAGGTCGCGCGCGAAAAGCTGCCGACGGCGATGCTATTGACGGCGCTCGAGCCCGCGTTAAAGCCGATCGCTGTGCCGTATTCGCCGCCTGACGCAAAGGCATCCGCCCCAACGGCGGTGCCGCCCAGAACGTTGACAAAAGTTGAATCACCAATGGCCGTGGCACGATCCGCCGCGGCATACGCAGACTGTCCGACCGCACTAGAGGAGTCGCCGAGCGCCTGCGAATCCCTGCCAAAAGCCGAAGAGCGGAAGCCAGACGCAATCGACGCGTATCCTGCGGCAATGGCGCTCGCGCCGGATGCATCGGCATAAGCGCCCAGAGCAGTGCTGAAGCCAACAGACGCGCTACTGCGATAGCCATTGGCCGTCGTTTCCAACCCCGTCGCCTCAGCCAAGGCCCCGACAGCTGTCGAGTTCTCCCCGGTTGCGTCGGTAAAGGAACCGATCGCTGTCGAGGTGTCCTCGGCCGCGTTTGCAAATGCGCCAAAGGCGGCACTGGCGCGCCCGGGCGCGTCGCTGTCATAGCCATAGGCGGACGCATCATTACCGCCAGCAGCGCTGAAATATCCGGTCGCGGTTGCATTGGTGCCGCCGGCAAAGCTGGAATAGCCGGTTGCCGTAGAGTACAGCCCGCTCGCAAAGCTGAACGCCCCGAGGGCTGAACTGTAATTGGCGTTCGCCACGCTGCTATAGCCATTTGCGAGCGCTTGCGTTCCGCTCGCCGTACTGCCGCTGCCGACAGCAATCGCAAAGGTACCGCTGCCGACAGCCCCGCTCCCCAAGGCGACCGTGTTGCTACCGGTCGACCGGGCTGACGCACCGATGGCGATGGAACGCAAGCCCGTTGCTTCAGTCGTTGAGCCCGCGTCGGGAATACCGTCGAAGTTGGTATCGCGTCCGCCGCCGATGGCGATCGCCTGGTTTGCGGTCGCATTCGAATAGCTGCCGACGGCGATGCTGCTAAGAGCAGTCGAGCCTGCAGAATTGCCAAGCGCTGTGGCATAGCTGCTGCCTGTCGCAGATGCATCCGCCCCCACGGCGGTGCCGCCGAAGCCAGTGACCGTCGCCGATTCACCGATGGCCGTGCCACTATTTGCCTCGGCATATGCATCATATCCAACCGCAGTAGAGAAGACGCCGAGTGCACTGGAATCCCTGCCAAAAGCCGAAGAACGGTCGCCAGAAGCAATAGAATTGTATCCCGCCGCAATGGCGCCCGGGCCGGATGCATCGGCATAGGAGCCCAGAGCGGTACTGAAGGCAACTGATGCGCTGCTGCGATAGCCATTGGCGGTAGATTCAAAGCCCGTTGCTTCGGCAAATACACCGACAGCTGTCGAGTAATCCCCCGTCGCGTCAGTAAAGGAACCGATCGCTGTCGAATCTCGCCCAGCCGCATCAGCAAATAATCCATAAGCCGAGCTGGAAATGCCACTTGCCGAGGCACTCTGACCACAAGCTGTTGCATTAGTGCCGGTGGCCGAAGCGCCGTTATCCGTGCCGTTGGTATCGTCCTCGCACGTCGTCGGTGCGGCGATGGCTTGCGCCATCATGACCGGCGAGGCGGTGATCAGCGCGAGCGAAGACACACCAGTGGCAAGAATGGCGTTACGAAGACGGATTGACAGCATGATATTCCCCTATGCGGCAAGGCAGCCGCATACTCTCTCTAGCAGTTCCGGGAGTGGTGAAGACAACTGACCGCTCTCCCCTTCGGTCCGCTGCCACGCTGACGGCGTCATGCGTGAAAAGATTAATTTCCGGTTAAATCTGGCGCAATTGGCCATGCCGCACAAGCAAAAGATTGTGGAACGGGGCATAAAAAACCGGTGGATCAGATCTGATTCAAGGCGATGAATTTACGGAACAATTGACGATTGATGCCGATCGCGGCGAGCGGTAGAGACTGTCGGGTGAAGGCGATCAGGCATGGTAAGCAAGCGTTTGAGGGCAAGAGTTTGAAAGGTTCAGACACTCTCGACTACAGACCGGATATTGACGGGCTGCGGGCGCTGGCCGTTGTGCTTGTTGTCCTGTTCCATGCGGGCGTGTCGCCGCTGTCGGGCGGGTTCATCGGCGTCGACGTGTTCTTCGTCATTTCCGGCTATCTGATCACGCGGCTGATCATGAAGGAGCGGGCTGAGGGGAAATTCTCCTTCGGCCGGTTCTACCTGCGCCGGATCAAGCGGCTGGCCCCGGCGCTGTTCTTTACCATCCTCGTCACGCTGGCTGTTGGCTGGTTCCTGTTTCCGCCAACCGGATATGAGCTGCTGGCGGAATCGGCGGCCTATGCGGTGATCTCGATCTCGAATTTCCTGTTCTGGGAGCAGGCGGGCTATTTCGATGTCGGCGCGGATATCAAGCCGCTGCTGCATACCTGGTCATTGTCCGTGGAGGAACAGTTCTACCTGCTCTGGCCGCTGACGCTGGTCCTGTTGATGCGGGTAAAATGGCGCCATGCCGTGCCCGCTTTCCTGGTGCTCGCGGCAATTGCCAGCGTCGGCGGGACGGAGGCGGCGCTGCGCGACGATCCTGATGCGGCCTTCTACCTGCTGCCCTACCGGGTGATGGAGCTGGCCGCCGGGGCGCTGGTCAATTTCCTGCCGCCGCTGACTGGCAAGGGGCAGGAGGCCCCAGCGCAGACGGGCACGCCGCGCTGGCGGGGCGAGGCGATGGCCGGGGCGGGGCTGCTGCTCATCCTCATACCCGCTTTCGCGCTGACCGGCGACACGCCGTTCCCGGGCATCAACGCGATCCCGCCTGTGCTCGGTACGGCGCTCTTGATATATGCCGGTGCCGGGACATTGGTGGCGCGCGGGTTTTCCGTCCGTCCGGTCGTCTATGTCGGGCTGATCTCCTATTCGCTCTACCTGGCCCACTGGCCGATCATCGTCTTCTACGGCTATCGCCAGGGCGGCGCGCTGTCGCTGGTCGAGCAGGGCGCGGTGATTGCCGCGTCGTTTGCGGTCGCGGCGGCGATGTATCACCTCATCGAACAGCCGTTCCGCGGGCGCAGCCCGGTCATCCGGCTGCCGCGCCTGCCGGGCTGGGGCGTCGGCCTTGCCGCCGGGGCCGGGGCACTCGCCTGTATTGCGGCGAGCGCGATCGTCTATTTCGGCAAGGGCCTGCCGGGCCGGTTCGATGCCTCGCCAGAGGTTGCAACCTTGCTGGCGAGCATGCGCGACGGCCTGCCGGCGGAAGTTGCCGCGGCGCAGGAGGCCCTGCCGCCGGATGCGCCGAAGATCGTCGTTGCCGGCGACAGTCACACCGTGCCGATGTGGATGGCGCTCAGCGAATGGGGGGCGGCCCATGGCGTGCGGGTGGAGAGGGTCGAGCTCGGCGGCGGCTGCCCGGCGCTTTACCGCGCCTATGTGTTCGGCGACCCGACCCAGTCCGGCCCGTGCAATTCGACCAAGGACCGGAAACTGGAAGACCTCGCCAATGGCGGCTATGACGCCATCGTGCTGTCGACCCGGTGGGGGCTTTATACCTCCGAGGTCACCGATGCCGATCCGTTCGTCGCAACCCGGCCACGCTCGCTGGCGCTTGATCCGCAGGCAGAATATGATCCTGACGGCGATGCGATTTCCCGTACGGCCTTCAAGGCCGGGCTGCGCCAGACGGTCGACCTGTTCGCGCGCACGGGCACGGCAGTGATCTTCGTCGGCCAGGCGCCGCCGGTTGGCGGACGGCTGGAACAATGTGTCGCGCTGGAGGTGACGCTTGCCGGGATCAACGCCAATTGCCGCAAGGCGAGCCATGCGGACATCCTGCGCGAGACCCAATGGGCGACACACGCTGCACAACAGGTCGAGGCGGAAAACCTCTATGTCGTCGATGCGCTGCCCCTGTTCTGCGAAGAGCGCGACTGCAGCCTGATCCGCGATGGCCGCTCCCTTTTCTATGACGACAATCACCTGTCGATCTGGGGCGGACGGGTAATGCTCAGTGGGATGACGGATTACCTGGAGCAAATCACCGGGCGGTAGACCTTTTGCGCTGTCAGGTGTTTGCCAGCATGGCGGAAATATCCTAAAGCCTGATCGAAGCCCTTTTCCCCGACGCTGACAGGAGACCCGATGCCCGACACAGGTCCGTTGTTCTTCACGCTTGCCCTGTTCGCGGCCGGTGGCATCCTGATGGGCGCGGCGGGCTCCCGCCTCGGGGCGCCGCTGCTGCTGATCTTCCTTGTCGCCGGGATGATGGCGGGGTCGGAAGGGCCTGGCGGAATCGTCTTCGAGGAATCGGTCATCACCTTTTTCCTCGGCACCGCGGCGATCGCGGTGATCCTGTTCGAGGGCGGCCTGCGCACACAACCGAAAATCATCAGACAGGGAATAAAACCGGGGTCGGCGCTGGCCTTCGCCGGGACGGTAATGACGGCGTTCATCGTCGCGCCGGTCGCCATGTGGCTGTTCGACATGCGCTTTGCCAATGCGCTGCTGCTGGGGGCGATCGTCTCCTCGACCGATGCCGCCGCCGTGTTCGCGCTTGCCGCCTCCGGCGTGAAACTGCCGGAGAAGGTGACAGCGACGCTGGAGGTGGAATCCGGCTTCAACGACCCGATCGCGATCATTCTCGTCATGGGGCTGGTGGAAACGCTGGCCGGCGAGCCGATGACCTGGTGGCAGTGGATCGTCATGCCCGCCTATATGCTGATCGCCGGCGGGGCGGCCGGCTATGGCGTTGGCTGGCTGTCGGCCTGGCTGTTCCGGCATGTGCGCCTGCCGGTCGGTCTGAAAGCGATCCTCGCCATGGTGATGGGCTTGTTGTCGTTCGGACTGGCTGACCTGATCGGCGGGTCGGGCTTCATCGCCATTTATATTGCCGGCGTGGTGATGGCGTGGAAATCGCCCAAGGCCGCGAGCGATGCGGCGCCCGGTGTCGACGGGCTTGCCTGGCTGGCCCAGACCGGGCTGTTCTTCATGCTGGGTCTCTACGTGACGCCATCGCACCTTGCCATCGTCGCGATCCCGGCGGCGCTGACGGCGATGGCGCTGTTCCTGCTGGCGCGGCCGCTGGCGAGCTTCGTCCTGCTGGCGCCGTTCAAGTTCACGATGCAGGAGAAGGGCTTCATCGCGTGGACCGGCCTGCGCGGGGCGACGCCCGTATTCCTCGGCATCATGCCGCTTCTCGGCGGCGCGCCGAACGCGTCGCTGTACCTGTCCGCTGCCCTTGCCGTGGTGCTGGTCTCGCTCGTGGTGCAGGGCTGGACCGCGCCGCTGGTCGCGCGCCAGTTGCGCCTGACGGGGGAGACCTCGGCGCCGCCGGCGCGCGGCGAATTGTTCTCCCGCCTCGGATCCATGAGCATCGTGCTGCTCGCCGGGATGTGGTTCACGCTGGTCCATTCCGATAGCGAGGAACTGCCGACCCTCCTTGTCTATCCGGAAACGACGATCGAACTGATGGGCAATATCCGGCCCGACGACGCGCCCGAGGGCGCCGACGTGATCGTCGCCAGCTTCCCGCCGGACTTTCCCGGCCAGCCGGCCGACGTGCGCCAGGCTGCCTATCCGCCGGTGATCGCGGCAGCGGTGCAGGAGGTGAACGAGGAGATCATGGCCGACCGGATGGATCTGGTCGCAATCCTCGAAAAGGAGGCCCGGGGCGAGGCGCTGACCCTCGAGGAGCAGAGCCGGGTCGACATCCTCGCCCGCAGCTATCGTGGCCGGTATCGCGAGCGCGCCGACCTGCCGGACAAGATCGACATCATTCCGCCCTCGCTCGCCGTCGCCCAGTCAATCCTGGCGACCGGCTGGGGCTCATCGGAAACGCTGATGCAGCGCAACGCCGTCTATGGCGGGCGCGGCGGCGTCAGCCATGATACCATTCTCGATGCGACACGCGCCTATGCTACCTATCTCAACACCCATCCGGCCTTTGACGGGTTCCGGCAGGAACGGGCCGGCCTGCGTGCCGCTGACGCGCCGATAACCGGGCCGGCGCTTGCCGGGGCGATCGGCCCCTATGTCGGCGGCGACAGTGCGGGCTATATCGGCGACCTGCAGGCGCTGATGACCGCGCGCGATCTCGGCGTGTTCGACGCCACCGGGGCCGACCCGGGGCTGCCTCTGGAATGACGATCCTGTCACAAAGTATCGAAAGAAAGATTGTCAGCGCCGGATCGGGCGGCTATGCTGCGGCGCAACAGGGCTGGCGAGGCAGCGCTGACACTTTAAAAAAGGGGTGTCGGTCTTTGCGGATGTCCGCTATCTGGGTATGAAGACAGGCTGATTTCGGGGGAATTCACATGATATCACCATTCCTGCAGCGACAGTTGCAGACACTAGCGGCAGTCCGATCCCGGGTTTGCCGTGCGCGATAACTTGCCTATACCGACCGAAGCCCGACACGACGTGAACCGGAGTACAGAAAGATCATGAGCCTTACCCATCTGGAATTGCTGGAAGCGGAGAGCATCCACATCATGCGCGAGGTGGCTGCCGAGTGCGAGAACCCCGTCATGCTTTATTCGATCGGCAAGGACTCCTCGGTCATGCTGCACCTGGCGCTGAAGGCTTTCTATCCTTCCAAGCCGCCATTCCCGCTGCTGCATGTCGACACCACATGGAAGTTCCGGGAGATGATCGAGTTCAGGGACACCCTGGCCACGAAGCTCGGGCTCGAGTTGCTGGTTCACATCAATGAGGATGGCGTCAGGGAAGGCGTTGGTCCGTTCTCGCATGGCTCTGCCTATCATACGGATGTGATGAAGACCCAGGCCCTGAAACAGGCGCTGAGCAAGTACAAGTTCGATGCTGCGTTCGGTGGCGCGCGCCGGGACGAGGAAAAATCCCGCGCCAAGGAGCGGATCTTCTCGTTCCGCTCCGCCCAGCATCGCTGGGACCCGAAGAACCAGCGGCCGGAACTGTGGAACATCTACAATACCCGGATCAGCAAGGGCGAGAGCATGCGCGTCTTCCCCATGTCGAACTGGACCGAGCTCGACATCTGGCAATATATCCATCTCGAGAACATCGAGATCCCGTCGCTCTATTTCGCGGCTAAACGCCCGGTCGTCGAGCGTGACGGCCTGATCATCATGGTCGACGATAACCGCGTGCCGCTCGAGCCGGGCGAGGAACCGGTCGAGAAAATGGTACGCTTCCGCACGCTCGGCTGCTACCCGCTGACCGGTGCCGTTGAGTCCGAGGCGACGACCCTGCCGGACATCATCCAGGAAACATTGCTGACGACATCGTCAGAGCGGCAGGGACGGGCGATCGACAAGGATGCCTCCGCGTCGATGGAGAAGAAAAAACAAGAGGGCTATTTCTGACATGTCGCATCAAGATAATCTGATTGCCGAGGATATCCTTGCCTATCTCGAGGCGCAGCGGAACAAGTCCTACCTGCGGTGCCTGACCTGCGGCAGCGTCGACGATGGCAAATCCACCCTGATCGGGCGCCTGCTGTTCGATTCCAAGATGATCTATGAGGACCAGCTGTCGGCGCTCGAGAGCGACTCCAAGAAATCGGGGACGCAGGGCGAAAAGATCGACCTGGCGTTGCTGGTCGACGGTCTTGCCGCGGAGCGCGAGCAGGGCATCACCATCGACGTTGCCTATCGCTTTTTCTCGACCGACAAGCGCAAGTTCATCATCGCCGACACGCCGGGCCATATTCAGTATACCCGCAACATGGCGACCGGTGCCTCCACCGCCGATCTCGCGATCATCCTGATCGATGCACGCAAGGGCGTGCTCGACCAGACGCGCCGGCACAGCTATATCGCCTCATTGCTCGGTATCCGGAACATCGTCGTCGCCATCAACAAGATGGACCTCGTCGAGTTCTCCCAGCACAAGTTCAACGAGATCGAGGAAGCCTATCGCAGCTTTGCCGACAAGCTGAATTTCAAGGAAATCGTCTGTATCCCGATGTCGGCGCTGGACGGTGACAATGTGATGAACAGGTCGGAGCGCTGTAAATGGTACAAGGGCATGTCCCTGATGCAGCATCTGGAAACCGTCGATATCTCGCCGGAAATTGCCGAGACGTCCTTCCGCATGCCGGTGCAATGGGTGAACCGTCCCAATCTCGATTTCCGTGGTTATTCCGGCACGATCGCTGCCGGGATGGTCAAGCCGGGCGACGAGATCATCGTCATCCCGTCGGGCAAACGCTCGGTGGTCGACAAGATCGTGATCCGCGACGGTGACCTGTACCAGGCCGAAGTCAACGAATCCGTGACGATCACCTTGCGCGACGAGATCGACATTTCGCGCGGCGACATCATCTGCAGCACCGACGATCCGGCCGAACAGTCCGACCAGTTCCAGGCGCATATCATCTGGATGGAAGAAGAGGAGATGTTCCCGGGCCGTCAATATATCATGAAGGTCAACAACCAGACCGTGCCGGCCACCGTCACCGACCTGAAATACAAGGTCAACGTCAACAACTTCGCCCATGAAGCGGGCAAGTCGCTGGCGCTGAACGAAGTCGGTGTCTGTAACCTGTCTCTCGGCAAGCCGATCCCGTTCGATCCGTACAAGAAGAACCGCCATACCGGCGCCTTCATCCTGATCGACCGGCAGACCAACGCCACGATCGGTGCGGGTATGCTGGAATTCTCCCTGCGCCGCGCCGCCAACGTCGTCTGGCAGGACCTCGAAGTCGGCAAGATGGAGCGGGCGAGCCTGAAGCACCAGAAGCCCGCCGTGCTGTGGTTCACTGGCCTGTCCGGTTCGGGCAAGTCGACCATCGCCGCCCTGCTGGAGAAAAAACTGTTCGATATCGGCCGCCATACCTATGTGCTCGATGGCGACAATGTCCGCCATGGCCTCAACAACGATCTCGGCTTTACCGATGCCGACCGGGTCGAGAACATCCGCCGCGTTGCCGAAACCTCGCGCCTGATGGTCGAGGCCGGCCTGATGGTTCTCGTCTCCTTCATCTCGCCGTTCCGGTCGGAGCGCCAGATGGCCCGCAACCTGCTGGACGATGGCGAGTTCATCGAAGTCTTCGTCAACACCCCGCTGGAGGTGGCCGAGAAGCGGGACGTCAAGGGGCTCTACAAGAAAGCGCGTGAAGGCAAGATCAAGAACTTCACCGGCATCGACTCGCCCTATGAGCAGCCGGAGAATGCCGAGATCATCGTCAACACGGTTGAAACGACCCCGGAGCAGGCAGTGGAGCATATCCTCGCCTATCTCGATGAGCGCGGCTATCTGAAGTCGATCTGATCGACCCGCGTCATGCCAGATTGAGAATGTAACAATTGAAAGCCCGCCACCGGCGGGCTTTTTCGTGTGAGATGACAGGGTGACATCCCGGGGTGTACCGCTAATATTGCGGCTGGAGAAAACGGTTATGCACTTCATCATCGCCCTTCTGGGCCTCATTGCCGGTGCGACTTTCTGGTTGTATCGCATCAAGCGCGGTGCCGATGCGGGCAGGGAAGTCTATGACGAAGTCAAAGGGGCGGTGCGCCGCGGACAGTGGTCGCGCAAGGCCGATGCGCGCCTGATCGAGACGCTGAGCGACCCGCGCGAGGCGGCGGCTATTCTCATGGTACAGATTGCCAGCTATGACGGCGAGGTGACGGCCAGCCAGAAGGCGCGTATCGAGGCCGTGATGCTGGACAATTTCCGGTGCGCGCCGGACGAGGCACAGGGGCTGTATTCCTTCGGCCGGATGGCGGTCGGCCAGATCAACGATGCCGCCAATTCCCTGCGCCATATCCTGCGGCCGATCCAGCAAAAGCTCGATGCGACGGAAAAGGCCGATCTCATCGAGATGCTGCATGCCATCGCCGAGGTCGAGGGCGAGCCGAATGACCGCCAGCGGCAGCTGGTCGCGGCGGTGAACCGGGCCTTGCTGACACAGGATTAGGGTTGCGTCAGGCCGGACGGTATCGCAGCGCCATCATCGTCTCGCCGCTGACACTGACAGTTCCCTCGCGGACATGCCGGTCGAGATGGGCGCGGACATTCAGCGCCGCGGCGACATGAAGCCGCTTGTCGACATCGGCATAGACGTCCGCGACTATGTCCATCAGGCCTTCATGGCCGGCGCGCACCGAGGCGAGGATCTGCCGGTCCCGTGCCAGCCTGTGATCCTTCACGGCACGGACGAATTCGGCGGGTGCCGGGATCGGTGCCCCGTGGGTCGGGTAGTAGACCGAATGTTTGCGCCCGAGCAACAGGTCCAGCGACGCCATATAGTCTTCCATGTTGCCATCCGGCGGCGCGACCACCGTCGTCGCCCAGCCCATGATGTGATCGCCGGTAAACAACGCCTGCTCGGCGGGCAGCTCGAAACACAGATGGTTGGAGATGTGGCCGGGCGTATGGATCGCCCGCAACTGCCAGCCATCGCCGTCGACCAGCTCGCCATCGGCCAGCATCCGGTCGGGAGCGAAGCTGAAATCGCCGCCTTCATCGAGCGCCGGCGGCGCCTCGTCCGGTTGGGTCGGGTGCGCGCCCCAGGCCAGGACCGCGGCACCGGTCGCCCGTTTCAGGGCCACCGCCCCGCCGCAATGATCGCGATGGGTGTGGGTGATCAGGATGTGGCTGATCTCGCGCCCGTCAGCGGCAGCGAGGAGTGCGGCAAGATGGTTTTCATCATTCGGTCCCGGATCAATAATGGCGAGACGGTCCGTGCCGACCAGATAGGTGCCTGAGCCGGTAAAGGTGAAGGGGCCGGGATTGTTGCAGATGACGCGGGTGACGAGCGGCGACAGCCGGTCCGGCCGGCCATGGACGAAATCGAATTCCTTGACGTAAGGAATGTTCACGGGGGGAACGCTCACGCGGCGCGGATGGTGTTTCCGGCCATCGGTTCAACCCAGGCGCGGAACGCGTCGGCCAGTTTCTGCATGGCGATCAGCTTTTCGGCGCGCGGCAGGGCCGTGGGCGGGCCCATATCGGTCTTGTTGACGTCGACGATATAGATCCTGCCATCATGGCGGTCGCGCAGGATGTCGAGCCCGCCGAAATCGAGGCCGATCCGCGCGGCGAATTCCAGCACCAGTGTCTGTTCGCTGGCGGACAGCTCGGCGTCGGCGCTCGACAGGCGGACGCGGAAATTGTGGTTGGAAAAGCGGGTCGCGGCGGTGCGCTGCTTGAGATAGATCGCCGGCAGGGTGCCGCCGACCACCGGGGTGCGGATATCGGTATAGATGCGCCCGTCGGCGGTATTGTCGATCAGCCGCTGGAACACTGCCCCCTGACGCGGGACGACATAGGGGCAGGGCGTGATCTGGCCGTCATGCACGCCATTGCGCTCCGACTTCATCAGCGCGATACCGGAATAGGTATACGGATCGACGCTCAGGCAATAGCCGAAGACCTGCTCGAAAACCTCCGCCACCCGGCTCTTGCGAATATCCGAACAGCGCGAATTGATCATGTATTTGCCCGGCATGACGGCGGGCATGGCGCCGGCGGTTTCGCGATCCTCGAAATAGAACAGGATGTCGGCCTGGGCGGGATCGCGAACGATATTGATACCGGCGAGGCGGCAGACCGGCCAGATCGCATACCAGACCTGCGGCGCGACCGGGGTAAAGCAGATGCGGATGGGGCGGGCGTGCGGCAGGCTGCCGGGATGGCTGAGACCGTCGACATAACTGCGCGCCGAGCGGGCTGCACGTATCGCGGTCACTTCCATGGTAAAGGACGCAACGCTCGCCACGTCCTTCATGAACCCCTGGTTAATACTGATACGCGCGCCGGTATTGCGAACGATCAGCTGCCCGTTTTCAAAACCGAAGTCACCCAACATAGTTCATCTCCGCTGCCGCTCCATCATGCCACAAATCCGTATGGTTACCAGCGGCAAATTTCGGGGCCCACGGGATCGTCAACGCGAAAAAGTCCTTTTCTGACTATAGTTTAATCGACAGTTTCGTTGCGAAAGCTGGATTTATTGTTATTTTCTGATCGAGAGACCAAAGAGGTGGAATGATGAACAAGTTTAGTATTGCGTTGATTGGGTGTGCCAGTGTTCTGGTTGCCTGTGGCGGCTCCGATAATGGTATCGAAGAAGCGCCGCAGACCGCGACCCCGTCCGAAGAGACCAGCCCGGCAGATACGACTGCCGATGGCACGATGTCCGATGGCACGATGGCCGATGGCGGCCTGGATGAGGGCATGGGTGAGAGCATGGCAGCTGATGACAGTGCCTTTGGCGATACGGGTAGTTCCGTATACGTTTACGAAGGCGTCGATCTCAGCGCTCCCTACACCTATACCGACCCCAGCTGGGCGACAGCGGATTTCCACGTGGCCGGCAGCGAATTTGTCAGCCTGCCGGAAAACGAGGGCAACGTGATGGCGGCGGGCGACGCGGTCGTGATCCAGGGCGAGTTCGCAGCTGACACCTCCCATTCGACACGCTCGGGTGCCGTCTACAGGGTCGACACGGAAGCTGAAGCGCTTTTCTCGGACTCCATGGTCGAGGTGACGGTACGCGCGCGCGGCGGTGATTTCAGCGTACTGTATTTCACCAACCAGGTCGGCAATTCCGGTATCCAGCGTTTTGAGGGCTCCAGCGACTGGCAGACCTACAGCTTCACCTACGACATACCGGCCATGATCGACGCCCAGGGCGATATGATCAGTGTCCTGCCGTCTTCCGACGATCCGGTCCAGGTGTCCGGCATCGCCGTCAACGTGATGGAATAGAGCTTTCCTGCTACAGAATGGGCCGCATCGGGACTATCGGTGCGGCTTTTTCATGGGTTGACGGTTGCTCCTTCGCAAAAGCCGTTGCAATGACCTGTGAAGGCGGTATCTTCCCGCCACCTTCATTTTTTCTGAGGACAGCATGAACAAGAAATTACTGACGTTTGCCCTGGCCGGTCTGGTTGCCGCGTGCGGCCAGCCCGAACCCGAAGTGGAAGAGGTCGTTATCGCCTCATTCGAGGCCGATCTGGCTGATTATTTCGCGGACTGGTCGCAGGCTCCCAGCATCAATGTCGACGAGACCGGGCTGACGCTTCAGGGCGACTACCAGCGCGAAGCCTCGCACCAGGTGACCTCCGGCATCGTGTACCGGCTGCCGGACGAGGTCGAGTACGCGGCCTCCGAGAACATCGCCCATGTCTCTATTACGGCCCGGGGCGGCCCCTATGCGGTGAATTATTTCACCATGGAAGTCGGCCATGCCGGCTGGCAGATGTATGAGACCAGCGAGGACTTTGCCGAGCAGGAGTTCTCTTTCGAGGTCCCGGCCATGGTCGACGGGCTGAGCGACGTCATCAGTATCGTGCCACTGAGCAGCGAGCCGGTGCAGGTCTCTGATCTCAGCGTGCGGGTCACGATGAAAGACGGCGGCGCCCAGCCAGCCGAATAATGGCGACGGGCGGGATCTTCTGCAGGTTCCGCCGCGCCAGCTCCAGGCTACTTTAAGGCTATCGGCCCGTTCCGGAAACAGACTGCTTACCGGGGCGCTTGCGTGGCCGTGACTGAATGCAAAACATTCCGCCGTTAAGGCTGCTGCGCGCTTGCAGTGGCCGGATCGCTTGCCTATAGTCCGAAGTCGATGAGACAGGCTCATTCGGGGGTTAGTGAATTGGTTTTGCGGGAATTTTCAGGTTCCAGCCCGGTCTTGCGCCACGCCTTTCCGCCGGTGGGAAATGTTGCGATGAAGCGGCATCAGAAATCCGTTTCCCCTTCCACCGGATGCTGGCAGGTTGGGGCGCCGGGTCATCGCCTTACGGGCGCCGTCCTGTTCAATCATCCGGCCGTAAAAGCGTTTGAAAGTATCGACCTGTCATGAACACGCCTGCCACTCGCAAGAAGAAACGCCCGACGACAAAACGGACCCGAAACCGCAAGAGCGCGACGACGTCCAGCGGCGTTCAGGACAAGCAGGCATCGACATCGCCTGGTGAACGGGAGGCTGAAGCCACGCCGTCGAAATCTATCCTGACTCCGGCAGAAGAGGCCACGCCGCTCGGGCGCAAGCTGACGCTCGTCAATAATCGCCTCGAGAGCCTGACCAGGCAGCTTGACAGCCAGCAAGAGATAATCAGTACCCTTCGCACATCGCTTGAGCAAGAGCGGCAGAAACGAGACCTGTCTGAAACGGCGGCCCGCAAGAAAAGCGAACAGGTCGCCTTTCTCGAGGATGAATTAAGCGGCCTCGAAGGCGATGTCAGAGACCGCGATGCGCAGATCGAGGCACTGCGCGCGCAGCTCGCGACCAGCGAGGATGCCGTCGCCCAAGCCAAGGCTGACGCCCGCGCGTTTCGTGAGGAAATGCAGATCGCGCAGGAAGCAGCGAAAGGCCGGGTTGATACCCTTGTACAGGACCTGGCCGCCAGGGACGCGCAGCTATCCGAGCTGGGGGCCGAGGTCTCGCGGCTGAAGCAAAAGGAAGACATCCTGCCGGCGCTTGAAAAGGAAACCGGCGACCTCAAAGAGGAGCTGCGCCGCGCTCACGAGGCGATCGCCGCAAGGGACCGGGAGCACGAACAAACGCGCACCGTGCTGGCCGACCTTCAGCAGCAGCTTGAGATGGCGCACGCCCAAGCCAAGGCTGACGCCCGCGCGTTTCGTGAGGAAATGCAGATCGCGCAGGAAGCAGCGAAAGGCCGGGTTGATACCCTTGTACAGGACCTGGCCGCCAGGGACGCGCAGCTATCCGAGCTGGGGGCCGAGGTCTCGCGGCTGAAGCAAAAGGAAGACATCCTGCCGGCGCTTGAAAAGGAAACCGGCGACCTCAAAGAGGAGCTGCGCCGCGCTCACGAGGCGATCGCCGCAAGGGACCGGGAGCACGAACAAACGCGCACCGTGCTGGCCGACCTTCAGCAGCAGCTTGAGATGGCGCAAAACAAAGTCTCCGAGACACAGGCGCGAAACCAGAAAACAGACAAGGCATATCACACCACCGCCCGGCAGCTGTCGGACGCCTCCCGGCTTCTCCGGGACGCCGAGAGCGGCCTGCGCCTGCGCAATGCGGAAATGGCGTTGTACCGGACGCAATCGCAGACATTGCAAGGCCAGCTTGCCGACATGCAGGCTGAAGTGGACGACCTGCGTCAGCGCAAGGGGCTCGGCAAGCTGGGCGATATTGTCCGCCGCGGTCACTTGCCCGCCTTGAATGCCGCGCACATGGCGCTGATCAATGAGAGTATCCTGTTCGACAAACGGTGGTACCTGTCCCTGAACCCGGATATTGCCGAAAAAGCGGTGCACCCGGGAGAGCATTATCTCGTCGGCGGCGGGGCGGAAGGCCGCGACCCGCACTTCCTGTTCAGCACCGAATGGTATCTCGGCCGCAACCCGATCGCGCGAACAGGCAAGCTGAGCCCGCTGGTCGACTACCTGATGGCCAAGCCGGGCACACGGATCAGTCCGCATCCGCTGTTCGATGGAAGCTGGTATCTGGAACAGAACCCTGACGTTGCCGAGAGCGGGGTCAATCCGTTCGAACACTTCCTTTCTTCCGGCTACAAGGAAGGGCGCAGCCCGCATCCGATGTTCGATCTGCAATGGTATGTCGAAAAATATGCCGACGTTGGCAGGGCGGATATCAACCCGTTGGTCCATTACATCAAGTTCGGCGGCAAGGAAGGGCGCGACCCGTCACCCTTTTTCAGCTCCCGGAAGTATCTCGAGCGTTATCCCGACGTGCAGGAGGCCGGCATCAACCCGCTGCTGCATTATGTTGTCAGCGGGCAGGCGGAAGGCCGCGACCCCTTCAACAGCGATCTTTTCCAGCGTCAGGACTGGACCAGCGGCCTGACACCGGTTGCGCTGGAGGCCGGCTCGGCCGTGGCGAAACAATCGCCCAAACCGGATTCCGCCGCCGTCAAGCCAGCTGAAGAAATGACGGACACGGAGCTTCTGGAAAGCTCATCGCTGTTCAACGCCGCATGGTATCGCAGCGAATACAAGGATATCGAGCGCGCAGGTGCCGATCCGCTGCGTCATTACCTGAAAAATGGTGCCAGGGAAAAGCGCAATCCCGGGCCGGATTTCAATTCGGCGTGGTATGTCGAGACCTATCCGGACGCTGCCGCCGCGGACATGAACCCGCTGGCGCATTATCTCAGGGTCGGGGCCGCGAAGGGATATCTGCCCAAGCCGAGCCTTCAGAAAATGCCGTGGTGGGGACCGATCAACGGCCATCTGACCCCTGAAGGCCAGAACGCCCCCGAGCCGCTCGCCCACGAAGCCGGCCTTGCGCTTGCGCGGGCCGAGAAAAATTCCGCCCCGATTGCAATCGTCATTCCCGCCTATAATGCGCCAGAGGAGCTGGCGGATTGCCTTGCCTCCGTCGACAGACATACGCCGTCGCCGCGGCGGGTGATCGTGATCGACGATTGCAGCCCCGATCCCGCCGTCGCCAAGGTGCTTGCCGGCTTCGACGGAGCGGAGGGTTTCGAGATCCTCCGTAACGAGACCAATCAGGGCTTTACCCGGACGATCAATCGCGGACTGGGCGAGGCCGGCACCTCGGATGTCATCATCCTCAATGCGGACACGCGTGTCACCCCGAACTGGGTGCGCAATCTGCGTCTTGCCGCCTATTCGCGCGAGAAGATCGCCACGGTGACGCCGGTCTCCAACAATGCAGGTGCATTCTCCGTACCCGTCATCGGACAGGAAAACTTCGTGCCGGAAGGCCAGACCCTGGACGATCTCGCCCGCGCCATCAGCCAGGCTTCCCTGCGTCTTTATCCTGAAACGCCGACGGGCAACGGCTTTTGCATGTATATGCGCCGCGATGCGCTCGACGAGGTTGGCGGGCTGGACGCGGAAGCGTTCCCCCGGGGCTATGGCGAGGAAAACGATTACTGCATGCGCGCCGGCAAGCTCGGCTGGACCCATATCATCGACGATGCGACATATATCTATCACGTCCGCTCGGCCAGTTTCGGCGGCGAAAAGGACGAGTTGATGAAGCAGGGCCGGGCCGTCGTCGATGACCGCCACCCTGAATATACGCCGTCGGTCCGGGCATTCGTGAAATCCGAAAGCCTCGTCGCCGTGCAGGATCGCGTCGGGCAGATCTATCAGTGCCTCGCCCGGGCGCAGCACGGGGTCAAGCCGCGCGTCCTGTATGTGTTGCCTGCCCTGTCGGGCAAGGGCGGTACGCCGCAGACCAACCAGGACCTGATGGGGGCGCTGGACGACCGGATCGAGACCTTCCTCCTGCGCTCTACCGGCAAGGTCGTCTCGCTGCACTATTATCAGGGCGGCAGCTATATCGAGATGGAGCGGGCCGAACTGGCCGAAGCCCTCGCCCCGTTCCCCCATGACAATGATCAATATGACGCGCTGGTTGCCGAATGGATGGCGCGCTATGCCTTCGAACTCGTCCATATACGTCATATTGGCTGGCACGGCCTTGGCCTGATGGATATGGCGAAGAAGCTGGATATCCCGTGCTTCTTCTCCTTCCACGACTTCTATACCGTCTGCCCCAGCGTTCACCTGCTGGACGAGAACAACGTCTATTGCGGCGGCCGGTGCACAGCGAGCGCTGGCGAATGCGAATACCGGATGTGGGACGATCACAAGTTCCCGCCGATGAAGAACAGCGGCGTTCATGACTGGCGCGAGAGTATCGCCCGCCACCTCAAGGATTGCGACATGCTGATCACCACGGCGAACAGCGCCCGGGATATCGTGCGTGACAACTTTCCGCAGCTTTCCGACATACCGTTCGAGGTGATCCCCCATGGCCGGGATTTCAGCGCGTTCGATAACGATGTCGTCGAGCCGGTGAAGCAGGACGAGCCTCTGCGCCTGCTGCTGCCGGGCAATATCGGCCTCGCCAAGGGCGCCCGGATCGTGGCCGACCTGGCCGAGCGCCTGCGCGGCGAACCGGTCGAGATCCATATTCTTGGCGTCTTCAAGGATGTCGAAAAGCCCGACAACATCATTGAGCATGGCCCCTATGAGCGCGAGGAATTCGCCGACAGGCTGCGCCAGATCAAGCCGCATGTCGGCGGGGTGCTGTCCATCTGGCCGGAGACCCACTGCCATACGCTGACGGAGATGTGGGCCGCCGGCCTGCCGGTGATCGGTCTCGATATCGGCGCGGTGGGCGAGCGCATCCAGTCGACCGGCGCCGGCTGGCTGCTCGGGCTGGACGATGCAACCGATCAGCTCGCGGATCTTCTCTTGCGCCTTCGCGGCGATGCCCTGGACTACAAGGACAAGGCCGACGCTGTCCAGGCATGGCAGGTCTCCGAGGGCCAGGTGCGCAGTAACGGGTGGATGGCAGAGCGCTATTTCTCGCTCTATTCGCAATACATCCGATAGTCATACCGACAATAGCCGCACGGGGAGCGCTGACATGAGCCGGACACGACCCAAGATCGAGATTGTACCGTCGAGAACCTCTGATGGCGTCACGCCTGCAGGGTCCGGCTATGTGCGGCTTCTCCTTCCTTACACGAATGATACGATCCGCCGGCATTGCACTGTCGGCGTTTCCGGTTTCGACAATCTGTCCGGCGACGTGATCATCTTCCAGCGCGAGGTGCCGAATATTTCCGCACGGGATGTTCGTGAAAAACTTGGCGTGCTGAAGAATGAGGGGGTTCGCATCGTTTATGACATCGACGACAATCTCCTCGACAAGGATGGCCTGCAGGCGCGGGGCTATTCAAGGGAAGAGGCCGACGAGGCTGGCGACAAGGTCGCCATGCTGCTGGAGGCCGCCGACCTCGTCACCGTTTCCAACGACAGGCTCGAAGCCAAGATGCGCGATGTCGCCGCCAATGTGCGGATCGTGCCGAACCGGCTCAGCGCCAGCCTGTGGCAGACGACGCGGCGCCGGCGGACCCCCGGCACGCCCGTGCGTATCGGCTATATGGGCACGCGCACCCATGAAAAGGATCTCGCCCTGATCCGCGAAGCCGCCGTCTTGGTGGAGGAGAAATTCGGCGCTGACGTGCGGTTCGAGATCATCGGCGGCTCGAGAGACGGCGCCGGGTTCGGCGAGCAGGTCGCCTTGCCCGGGCGGAATGCCTATCCGTTTTTCGTCCACTGGCTCAAGGAAGCGGCCAACTGGGATATCGGCATGGTGCCGCTGGTCGATGACGAGTTCAACCAGTACAAGAGCTTCCTGAAATATCTGGAATATTCAGCACTCGGCGCGGCGGCGATCGCCTCCAACATGAGTGTCTATAACGAGATCATTACGCATGGCGAGAACGGGCTTCTCGCCGCGGACGATCCGCAGGACTGGGTCGAGAGCATTACCTCCCTTGTCCGCGATCGCGAGAGGCGCGAGCGCCTGGCCAGCGCCGCCGCGGATCTGCTGGCGGCCGATTATGCGATCGAAGCGGCGGAACAGTACTATCTCGACAATATCTGTGCGGCGCTGGGCATGGACATGGCTGAACTCGAAAACCATGACGGCAGTTTCAGCCGCCGGCAGTATCACGCGTCGATCGACGCCTGACGGCGCTTGCAACCCTGTGTGGCTCGGGCCAGATTGGGCCTGATGCAAGCCAGGATGATGTCTTGAAGAAAATACTCGATTTTTTGTCCCGTAGCACTGCGGCCGGCACCATCGACACCGTCGATGAGGCGGGGATACAGGGCTGGGCCTTTGCATCTGACAGCGATTTTCGGCAGGCCGTGTATCTGGTCATCGATCGCGCGGTACGCCTGCCCGTCACGATCGATATTGTCCGCGAGGATGTCGTTGCGGCGGGCGCGGCGCCGGAGCCGCTCACGGGATTCCATCTTACCAGTTCCTTCCTGTCACAGCTTTCCGCTGACGATGGGGGCGCCTTTTTCGATGGCGGCAGTCACCATCTCGCCCTGGAGGTTTCCGGCAGCGAGGTCTTCGCAATGGAGACCGGGCTGACGCTGCTCGTGCCCACCGATCCCGGTATTTCAGGTTCTATCGATTGCGCCGATGCCTTCGGTGTGGAGGGGTGGGTCTTCGACGAGGCAGGCAGACACGAGACGCAGACCCGGATCTCCTTTGATCGACAGGTAAGCGTACCGGTCACGGCGTTTCATCCGCGTCCGGATGTACAGGAAGCGAGGGGGCTGCCCGGCGACAAGGTCGGATTCTCCGTCTCGTTTGACAGCCTGTCGCAAGACGACCGGGCGAGGCTGGAACCGCTTGTCCAGGGCGGGGATCTTGCCATCGCGTTGTCCGTCGCCGGAAAGCCTGTTCAGTTCCAGCGGGCCGGTTTTGCCGGATATTCGACGCTCCAGGTCAGCGAAGCGGCGAGCGGTATCATCGAGGGATGGCTCGCGGTCGAAAACATGCCGGACCGTGAGCTGTTCGTCGATATACTGACGAATGGCCATTTGCTGGGATCGATTGCGATGACGCGGGTGGACCTGGCGCGGGCACAGGCGGAGGGCAGGGCATGGGGATGCGCCTTTTCGCTGCGGCTTGCCTGTTCGCCGACGGGCCAGGCGCGCGATACGCTGCGGTTCCGGCTGCATGGGACGATAGGCCAGAAAGAGCCGGAGCTGACGCTCGCTCTGCCGCCGCGCCGTGACCCGGCGCCGGGTCTGATGCTTGCCGGTGCGCGTCTGCCGCTCCCCGGGCGCGTCACGATCGTGATCCCGGTGCACAATGCAGCGCGGCAGTTCGAGGCCTGTCTTGAGAGTATTTTCCGGCATACCACACACCCGGCCCGCCTGGTGATCGTCGATGATGCCAGCACCGACCCTGCCATCGGCGAGATTCTGGCGCGCTATCAAAGCCATCCGCTGGTCGAGATCGTCCGTCACGCGGAAAACCGGGGGTATACGGCAGCGATCAATAGCGGCATCGCGGTGCATCAGCGCGGCGATATCGTGCTGCTCAATTCCGATACCCGCGTGACCCCGCGCTGGCTGGAAAACATGGTGCTGGCGTCGCGATCGGGGCCGCGCATCGGCACGGTGACCGCCTTATCCGACAATGCCGGGGTTTTCTCCGTCAAACCCGGCGGCGGCGGCCTGCCGGCAGGGATCGACGAGGCGGCGCTGGCCCGGGCCGTGACCCGGTCTGGCGGCTTCGTCTATCCCGAAACACCGACCGGTAACGGCTTTTGCCTGTATCTTGCCCGCGAATGCCTTGATGAGACCGGGCCTTTCGATGCCGGGAGCTTTCCGCGTGGCTATGGCGAGGAAAACGATTTCTGCATGCGGGCGATCGCTCATGGCTGGCGGCATATTATCGATGACCGCACGCTCGTCTTTCACGATCATGCAGCCAGTTTCGGCGATGAGAAGCAGCCGCTGCTCGACCGGGCACGGACGATCCTCGACCAGCGCTATCCCGATTACGCCGCAAGAGTGGCAGCGTTCGTCAAGGGCCAGGAAATGCACCTGGTGCGGGCGCGGCTTGGCGCGGCGCTGGAGGCGCTGGGGCGCCGGCCCGACAAGGCGCCGCTGGTGCGCGTGATGTATGTGATCTCAGTGTCCGAAGGCGGCACGGCGCTGACCAATCAGGATCTGATGGCGCAGATGCAGGGAAGGATCGAGACATTGCTGGCCGAATGCGACGGCCGCCTGATGACCCTGTCGCGTATCGCCGGCGACGAGCGGGACGTGCTCGAGACCTATCATCTGTCGACGCCCGTCGACCCGGCGAGCCATCGATCCGCCGAGTATGACCGCGTCATGGCAGGATGGCTTGCAATCTATGGTGTGGAGTTGATCCATGTGCGCCATATCGCCTTTCACAGCCTCGGCCTGACCGATATCGCGAAAAGCCTTTCCGTCCCCGTTATATTTTCGTTCCACGACTTCTATGCAGTCTGTCCCACCGTGAAATTGCTGGACGAGACGCTGACCTATTGCGGCGGGACCTGTACGACGACGGCAGGCGAGTGCGCGGTCGATCTGTGGACGGGGCATCCGCTGCCGCCCCTGAAGGATCGCTGGGTGCATGACTGGCGCCGCAATTTCGCCAGGGTCCTGCGGTCCTGCGACCGGTTCGTCACCACGTCGCAGACGGCACGCGACGTCATCGCCCGAAACTTTCCCGCGCTGCCGGCAGAGCATCTGCGGGTCATTCGCCATGGCCGCGACATTGCCGATATGGCGCCCCCGAGGAAAACCCCGCCGGACACGGACAGGTCATTGCGCGTCCTGGTGCCCGGCCATCTGTCACCGGCCAAGGGCAGTCATCTCATCAGCGAGATCAAGGCCCTCGACCGGGAAGGGCGGATCGAGTTTCACCTGATGGGCAATGCAGCCGCTGTTCCCGAAATGGACGGCATCGTCCATCACGGGCCGTATGACCGCGCCGGTTTCGCCGACCAGGTAAGGGCGATCGACCCCGATATCGGGGCGGTCCTGTCGATCTGGCCGGAAACCTATTCCCACACGTTGACGGAATTATGGGCGGCGGGCCTGCCGGTTCTCGCCATCGACATCGGCGCCGTGGGCGAGCGCCTGTCCGAAACCGGCGCAGGCTGGCCGGTGCCCGCCGAGGCGGAGGCCCTCGCCAGTGTTCTGTTCGATCAGCTGATGGCGATTGCCAGCGAACCGGGCTGCTGGAACGGTATGGCCGACAGGGTCGCCGCGGCGCAGGCCGGGCTTATGGCGCGACCTGTTGCCGACATGGCGGCGGATTACAGGGCACTCTATGAGGACGTCCTGCAGGGCGTGTTCACCCGTTGAGGAGCAGGAGGCGCCTGCGTCCGGATGGGCGCAGTCACGCTGCGCCACGACCATGGAAACGATCGCTTCGCCTGCATTAACTTGAGGCGATTTGACCGCAGGGTGATCTAGGTGTCTGCCTTGTACCCGAACCGCTTCATATAATCGGCGCACTCCGTTTCGATCTTCTTGATCTCTTCCGGCGTCAGACGTTCCGCATAGGTCGTGCGGCCCAGCTGTTTCTGCGGCGTGGTCGGCGCGCGATAGGGGACAGGCTTGTCTCTTTCCCGGGCAAGGAAAGCGAGAGGCTCGCTGGCGTGATCGACGCCGATATGATCCTCAAGTTTCTGGAAGATCTCGTCGCCTTTTTCCAAGACAAAATCCTCATATTTGATATCCATCACCCGCTTGGGGAATTTCTGCTTCAGCTCGACCATGCTGCCGGTGTGACGGCGCCAGATATTGATGCGCCGGTCAATGTCGTCGGAATAAACCTTGATGTCCTTGTAGGACGCCGCGCAGGAGCGCGGATCGCGATGGATGTGGATAAACCGCGCCCGGCGCATGGTTTGGGCAATGAAGGTCAGGCAGTCCGGTGAATGCGTGTCGGCATAGCCAGGGTTCTTGTCGCCGAAGGCCTTGATCACCTGGTCGACCGAATTGCCGGAACCGGCAGGGCAACCGAGATTGGTCTTGTCGATCTTCGCCTTGTAGAACTTGCGGAAAAGATGTCCGGTGATCCCCAGCATCTCGTTGCGGAATTCTTCACGCATGGGATGTTCGGGCAGCATCTCCGTCGGGTGTTCGGTCCGCCGCCGCAGATCATTGAACATCGTCCACATGCGCAGCTCATTGGTGATGAGAACCTGCGGATGGCTGTTGAGGGCGGTCGTGAGGAAGGTCGTTCCGGATCGTGGAGCCCCGGCAATGATAACGGGGGTCGCATCCGGTGCAAAAGGAGTTTTGTCGGCCATATGTAAGATTAATTCGCCTGTGGGCACCTGCGTGAAGCCCCTCTTTTCAGGGAAATTCAATCACGGGTCAATTGCAAATACGTCCGCGCAGGCCATCTGCCGCAAATGCCCGGTGCACGGTGGCCATTGACGCGCGAAAGAAGGGTAAATGGCCAGATTTCCGACGACAAGTTGTTGCCGTCAGCATGAGGGCTGATTATACCTTGTGCTTGTGTTCTTCTCATGCGATGCGTCGCACAGGTTATGCTCGGGGGTCGTGCTCACATGAAACTGCTTGTTACCGGGGGGGCGGGGTTTATCGGCTCCGCCGTCGTTCGTCAGGCTTTGGACAAAGGCTTTGAGGTCATCAATCTGGACAGCCTCACCTATGCCGCCAATCTGGAAAATCTCAAAGGGTATGACGACAACCCGAAATATGAGTTCGTCAAGGCTGACATCCGCGACAAGGAATTGATGCGCGAGGTTATCAGCTCGACCAGACCTGACGCGATCATGCATTTGGCCGCCGAGTCCCATGTCGACCGCTCGATCGACGGACCGGAAGACTTTCTCGTCACCAATATCATGGGCACGTTCAACCTGTTGAACGCCGCGCGGGAATATTACGAGACCCTCGACGGCGACGCCCGCGACGGTTTCCGCTTCCACCATATCTCCACCGATGAGGTGTATGGCTCGCTCGGCGCGGAAGGGCTGTTTACCGAAACGACGCCCTATCAGCCGAACTCGCCTTATTCCGCGTCCAAGGCCTCGTCGGATTTCCTCGTGCGGGCGTGGAGCGAGACCTTCAAGCTGCCGGTAGTGACGACCAATTGCTCGAACAATTACGGCCCGTTCCAGTTTCCCGAGAAACTCATTCCGGTCGTCATTCTCAACGCGCTGGAAGGCAGGCAAATCCCCGTTTACGGCAAGGGCGAAAATATCCGCGACTGGCTGTATGTCGAGGATCATGCCGAGGCGCTGCTGGTCGCCATGCAGAAGGGCGTGCTGGGCGAGACCTATAATATCGGCGGCAATAATGAGCGCCGGAATATTGACCTGGTCACGACCATCTGTTCACTGATGGATGAGCTGGCGCCCAAATCCCACCCGCATGCCGACCTTATCACCTATGTTACGGACCGGCCGGGTCACGACATGCGCTATGCCATCGATGCCAGCAAGATCGAGCGCGAGCTTGGCTGGGGACCGAATGTGACTGTCGAGGAAGGTCTCCGCCAGACCGTCCAATGGTATCTGGACAATGAGTGGTGGTGGCGTCCGCTGCGTGAGCGCGGGGCCTCCGATCGTGTGGGGCTGGCAAGCGCGAAAGGGCGCTGAGCCATGAAGATTCTCGTATTCGGTAAAACCGGTCAGGTCGCGACCGAGATCAAGGCGCTAGGCGCCGGGCGTCCGGACGAGCTTGTGATGCTGGGCCGGGACGACGCTGACTTTGAAAAGCCGGCGGCGCTGCCCGCCGTGATCGCTGCGCACAGGCCGGATATCGTCATCAATGCCGTTGCCCATACCGCGGTCGACAAGGCCGAGAGCGAGCCGGAACTGGCCGAGACGATCAACGCAACCGCGCCGGGTCACATCGCCCGTGCCTGCGCCGGGGCCGGCATTCCCTTCATTCATATCTCAACAGACTTCGTTTTCGATGGCGAGTCCGATACGCCGTACAAGGAAGATGACGCGGTTCACCCCCTCGGCGTCTATGGCGCGACGAAGCTGGCCGGTGAACAGGCTGTGCTCGATGCCGGCGGCCAGTCGGTCATCCTGCGCACATCCTGGGTCTTTTCCGCCCATGGCGGCAATTTCGTCAAGACGATGCTGCGCCTGGCTGAAAGCCGGGACGAGTTGAACATCGTCGCCGACCAGCGCGGTCAGCCGACACCGGCGGCCTATATCGCCGACGCGATCTACACGATTGCCGACGCACTGGCGCAGGGCGGCAAGCAGTCGGGCATTTATCACTTCAGCGGGGCTGGCCCGTGCAGCTGGGCCGATTTTGCCCGCGAGATTTTCCGCGCGGCGGGCAAGCAGGTTACCGTGCATGATATTCCGGCAAGCGAGTACCCGACACCGGCAAAGCGCCCGGCATTCTCGGTGCTCGATTGCTCGAAGATCGAAGCGGACTTCGGAATTGTAACGACAGGCTGGAAGCCGGGGCTGGCGGATGTGGTGTCCGATCTCGGCGAGGCGTCCAACTAAGGGAACAGGTGTATCATGAAAGGTATCGTACTGGCCGGTGGATCCGGGACCCGGCTTTATCCGATCACAATCGGCGTCAGCAAGCAGATGCTGCCGGTCTATAACAAGCCGATGATCTATTATCCGATCAGTGTGCTGATGCTGGCTGGTATCAAGGAAATCCTGATCATCACGACGCCGCATGACCAGGAAATCTTCAAGAAACTGCTGGGCGATGGCTCGCAATTCGGTGTGCGCTTCGAATACGCGATCCAGCCGGAGCCGGAAGGGCTGGCACAGGCCTTCATCATTGGCGAGGAGTTCGTCGATGGCGATCCCTGCGCCCTGATCCTCGGCGATAATATTTTCCATGGCGGCGGCATGAGCAAGCTGTTGCAGGCGGCAGCCAGTCAGGAAAACGGCGCCACCGTCTTCGCCACCCATGTTCATGACCCGGAACGCTATGGCATCGTCGAATTCGACGCGACCGGCACGGTCAAGAGCATCGAGGAAAAGCCCGACCATCCGAAATCCCATTATGCCGTCACCGGTCTGTATTTCTACGACGCGACCGTTTGCGAAAAGGCGAAACGGGTCGAGAAATCCGCCCGCGGCGAGCTGGAGATTACCAGCCTCAACCAGATGTATCTGGAGGAGGGCAGCCTGTCGGTCCAGCTTCTCGGGCGCGGCTATGCCTGGCTCGACACCGGCACTTATGAATCCCTGATGCAGGCTTCGCACTTCATCCAGACGCTGGAAAACCGTCAGGGCATGGCCATCGGCAGCCTCGAGGAGGTTGCGTTCCGCATGGGCTATATCACCCGCGAAAAACTGGCGGAAATGGCAAAGCTCTATGCCAAGAACGATTATGGCCGTTACCTGAAGGAAGTGGCCGACGAAAAGGCCTGAGACCGTTCCGAACCGATATGAAGGGGTTGCCCATGCTAGAAGTCACCGAGCTCGACATTCCCGAAGTGAAATTGCTCAAGCCCCGCGTCTTTGCCGACAACCGGGGATATTTCACCGAGACCTATAACAAGACCCGCTTCGATGAGAAAGCGGTGCCGCTCGGTTTCGTGCAGGACAATGAATCCTATTCCAAGCACAAATATACCGTGCGCGGACTGCATTATCAGGCGCCGCCCTATGCCCAGGACAAGCTGGTGCGCGTCGTGCACGGATCGGTCCTTGATGTTGCTGTCGATGTGCGCCGGGGCTCGCCGACCTATGGCAAGTGGGTCTCCGCAGAGCTTTCTGCGGAAAACGGTACGCAGATCCTGGTGCCGGCCGGCTTCCTGCACGGCTTCATCACGCTGGAGCCCGACACGCTCGTCGTCTACAAGGTCACCGCGCTCTATTCGGCGGAAGCGGACGGCAATGTCCACTGGTTCTCGCCGGAGCTCGGCATCGACTGGGGCGTGACGGAAGACCAGGCCGTCCTGTCCGACAAGGACGCCAAGGCACCGCCCTATAGCGAGTTCGAAACGCCGTTCGACTATAGCTGATTTCAGTCCAGATCCTGACGGATCGCGGCGAGACGCTCGCGCATCCGTGTGCCGATGGCTTGGGCGGAATAGTCGCGCAGGATCGTCTGGCGCGCCTCGCGGGTCATTTCGCTAAAGGCTGACGGGTCGTCATGGACGCGCTTGAGCAGCGACGCGGCATGATCGACATCCGGATCAGCCCATTGCTGGCCGTCCGGGAAGGGATACTGGCCCTGGCCAACGGGGATCATCGCATAGTCGACAAGCAGGCTGTTGCGCGCTGTCATGTAATCCATGTTGCCGGAATAGCCGGTGGCGATGACCGGTTTCTCCCGCAGCATGCATTCGGCCATGTTCAGGCCAAAGCCCTCCGAGCGATGCAGGGACAAGAACGCATTGGCACTCATCTGCATCGCCGCCATCTCGGCGCTGCTGAGAACATCATCGACCAGCAATATGCGCGGATCCTCCCCTTTTGCCTCCGCCAGCCGGCGGCGCTGCGCCTTCATCGCCTTGTCGCCGTGGAATTTCATCAGCAGCGCGGCGTTCTGGCTATCGCCAAAGGCCTGCTTGAAGGCGGCGATTGCGGCAAACGGGTTCTTGCGGTCGATATAGGAGTTGAGATCGAATGTCGTCAGCACAAGGAAAGTGTCGCTGTCGATGTCGTGCGCCTTGCGGAAAGCCCCGGCCGCAGCCATGTCAGCGGGCCGGTCGCGCAGCGGGTGCGGCATCGCCATCACCGGCTTGCCGGTCCTGGCCTGAATGCTTTTCTCCACGAACGTGCTGGGCGTCCAGACCTCATCGACCTGGTCGAGCGCTTCGGACCATGGCTCGGGAAAGTTTTCCAGCTCCCACGCCCAGTAGCCGATATTATAGCTGCGATCGAGATAGCTCTCGTTCACCCGGCGGGAGATCGTCAGCATCTCATCGGCATTGACATGGAGCAGGTTTATCCGGCGAACCGGCGGCAGTGTGTCCTGATCATCGACATCCGCCAGGGCATCGCGAAAGATCTGTGTACGCAATGTCACCGGTGCCGCTTCAACGCCAGCCTCGCCGAGCGCGCGCAGCGCCAGCCGGGCGCCTTCGCCGAGGCCGCTTTCGGTCCGGAAATAGCCGAAAACATTGAGGCCGTCGTCAAGCGGCGCCTTCTCCGGCGCCGGCGCCGGCGGCGCGAGGCGGTTGTCTTCGCCAGCCGGGCCGCTGAAGCCTTCGCGCAGCAGCAGGCGGACGATACGCTGGCGCAATTCAGGCGAGACGTGCCGGTATAGCGGACGCAGGCGGTGGGCACCGGCGAGGACGGCGCGGCTGACCGTGGCGCGCAATGTCGGGCGGGTCCGGCCCATGGCCGGCAGGTTGAGGCCGGACTGGACGGGCGGCGTCCCCGTCTGGCTGCGGGCGGACAGGATCTCGCGGGCAGGGGCGAGCCATTTTTCCTCCAGCCTGACCTCACTGGGGGCACTGGACAGGAACCAGTTGAGATAGCCGATCCGGGACTGGTCTGTATTCAGGTCGAAGACATCCCGCAAATCGCTGCGCGAGGCCCAGACCTCGTACATCACCGTGGTCAGCGGCACGGTACAGCCGGGGCGCTGGGCGCGCCGGCTCGTCGCGTTGAACAGGGCGGGATGGTCCTGGAGAATCTCGCGCCCGCCCGGTTTGGTCTGGGGGAAATTCCGCGCATAGGCCCGGCGCAGCGGATCGGCGATGTAGCTGCCATCGGGAAAGTAATTATAGGCATACGGAATGGTTTTCCATGTCTCGTGATCATTGCCGGCAAGCCCGGCGAGATAGTCATCGAGAAGGGATTTCAGCGGCCCGATAGTCGCCGCGGTGTAACGGTTCTGGTGCTTGGAAAAGACACTGCCATCGCCGGGCACGACGCCGCTGAAATGGAAGAAATGCAGGGGCTCGCCATTCACCGTCCAGCCGTCATCGGCCGCGATCTCGCGATGGGGCATGTTCCAGTAGGCGACATTATAGCCCGGATGGCGCAAGATCGCCGTCTTGTCGACATAGCACGGGGCAAGGTCCATGAATTTCTGGTCGACGAACAGGCCGTTTTCCAGGTCGACGACACATTTGGTGCGCAGCTGCTCGCCCCACCATGTCACCAGGGCGCGGCTCGACCGGCTGCGCGAAAAGGCGCCGAAGCCGAGATTATAGGCACCGGTGCGCATCAGGCGGACATCGTCGGGGTCGCCGCCATCATCGAGCGGCGCCAGCGCGTGGGGCGTGAGAACGATGTCTGCCCCGTTTTCCAGCGCTTCGTGCACATGCGTCAGCGGCCTGACGATATAGAGATCGGGATCGAGATAAACCGCCGCATCGACCTTTGCACGGTCGAACAGGTAGTCGATGCAGAAGGGTTTCACTGCCGTGTTGAATTCCATCACCGTGTAGCGGAAGGCCATGTCCCAGAAGCCACGGATATTCATCGTTTCACAGGCGATGACGGGAAAGGGGAGATCCTGCGTGCCGTCTGGCGCATCGACCAGGAAGCAGTAGAACGCCGAATCCGGTTCCGCTTTTTTCAGGGAATGGTAAAGCGTCAGCGCATAGGCCATATAATTGCGCGAACATATCGTGAAATAAGCGGTTTTGGTCATTGAAGTATTACTGGCCCCCGGGGAATAAAGTGGGAATGACGTGCTCTCATGCAGGGGGCTTTGTGTATAAGAAGGGGTCTTGAAGTTCAAATGAATTTGCGTGGGCAGGCGCGGCATCAACCCTTTATCTGTCCCGCCATTTCGTCTATTCAGGGCTGATTCGGCCCAGCCGTCCTGTCGATGCCCTGATGTTCAAGGAATGTAGTAATCGCCTATGCCAAGTCTGATCGCCGAGAAGCTGGGCCTTACGCTACCGATCTTCAAGTCTGGCCGGTCCGGCATGAAGGGCGGCAAGCCCCCGGTTCATCGTGATCCGCGCTTCCTGACCTCGGGCAGCGGCAAGCTGACCGGGTTCAAGGTCCTGACCAATATCTCGTTCGAGCTTCGCACCGGCGATCGGCTGGGTATCGTCGGGCGCAACGGCTCCGGCAAGAGCACGCTGTTGAGCGTTCTTGGCGGCATCTACGAGCCGACCGAAGGCGAGCTGAAAGTCGACGGCAAGGTGCGCGGCATCTTCAACCTGTCGCTCGGGCTGAACAATGACGCCACCGGCTATCGGAACATCCAGATGCTCGGTCTCGTCGCCGGCCTGACCCTCGACGAAATCGAACACAAGATCCCCGAGATCGCCGAGTTCAGCGAGTTGGACGAATTCCTGATGATGCCTGTCAGCGTCTACTCGTCCGGCATGCGCATGCGCCTGCTGTTTGCCACCTTTACCGCGTTCCGGCCGGAAATCCTGCTGCTTGACGAATGGCTTGGTACCGGGGACGTCAATTTCCGCCAAAAGGCCGGGCGCAAGATGCAGGAAATCGTGGAAGATGCGGGGATCGTCGTTCTCGCCTCGCACAATCACAAGCTGTTGCAGGAAAATTGCAATGTCTCCGTCTGGCTGGAAGGCGGGCAGATCGCGATGTATGGCGATACGCAGGAGGTGATTGCGGCCTATGAAGATCAGCAGGCCAAAATCAAGAACGCCAAGCCAGAAGAACAACAGTCACCCCTGAAGGCGATCGAACAGTCGCACGCTGAATAAATTTCCGGATAATTTCCAAGAAGGCTAATTTTCATGTCGGATATGTTTGAGGCCCAAAGGCGGGCAAAGGGATCGCTGGGCCTGGGGGCTCTCGATATCATTCAGGGCTTCAAGGAATTCTATCTCTGGTCGAACCTTGCGATCGAAGACCTGCGGTCCAGTTATCACAGGACCTATTTCGGCTATCTCTGGTTCATCCTGATCTACCTGATCCAGATCGGTATATTCATCCTGATCTTTGCGCCCGTTCGCGGCATTGATACGCATACGACCAACTATCCCGCCTATCTCAGTTTCGGGTTCCTGATCTGGATGTTCATCACCTCCGGCATCACGACCGGGGCGAGGGTGTTCATCAATGCGCGCGGGTGGATATTGTCAGCCAACGTGCCGTATTCATTGTTCCTGTTCCGCAACTGCCTGCGCGATGCGATACCGCTTCTCATCAACCTGGTGGTCATACTGACGCTGGCGTTCTTCATCTGGGACATGCAGCCACTCAGCGTGCTCATCAGCCTGGCGACGCTGCCCGTGTTCTTCATCAACTTCTTCTGGGTGGGGCTGTTGCTGGGGACGATCTGTGTCCGCTTCCGCGACATCGAGCAGCTTGTCTCTGTCGCCATGCGGGTCATTTTCTTCCTCACGCCCATCATCTGGACCTATGATCCCGACGGCGCCGGTTTCCGCAACCAGATCGCGATATATAACCCGCTTACACACTTTATTGAGTTGTTCCGTCGTCCAATGCTGGGGGAATGGCCGACAGAGCTTTCCCTGCTGGTCGTGGCGGTTGTCACCGTCGTGGGCAGCATCACCGGCTTTCTGGTCTTCGCCCTGAACCGCCGGCGGATACCTTTCTGGCTCTAGGCCGGTGCCGGAAGGGAAACTTGCGCCCTTGGCCTGCGCCGTGCAATGAGGGATGATTGCAGCGCGACCAGGGGCAAAATCGCAGGGCACAGCATCAGGGCGATGCTGGCGTGTCAATTAGTCGGGAAGTTTTATGAGCTCACACAGCAGCGGTCAGTCACTCCTTATCGAGCGGGTTGCCGGCGCGGGAATGATCGTGACCGGTCCGGTAAAGGCGGCCGAGTTCAGCCAGGTTTCAGTCCGGTTCGACAATGGCGATGACCTCGCTGTTACCGGCGTTCAGCGGCTGGGCGAGGGGCGCTTCGCCCTGACCGTCGACTGGCCGGAGGACGGGTCCGGCGCTGTTCAGCTCTGGCGGGCCGGCGAGATGCTTGCGTCCCGCGACCTCGCCCTGGGCACGGTGCAGGGGCAGCTGTTGCAGGTTGGCGCTGGCAAGGCCCATGGCTGGCTTGCCAGGCCGGGCAGCGACGCGCCGGTCACGGCCAGTCTTTTCATGAATGGCGAGGAAGTCGCATCCGGCACGCCGAACGTGCACCTGCCGGACCACAGCCCGGTTTCCACACGCGGTGGCCTCGACGGCTTTGCCTTCGACCTGCCGGCCGATGCCTTCGACGGTCAGCGTCATCGCTTCTGGATCGAGGTCGATGGCAGGCGTCTCGGCGCGGAAATATCATGGGCCCATGATTATGTCCTGCGCATGGAAAAGATCTCGGCGGAGACCGTGACCGGGTGGTGTTACGATCCGGCCGCGCCGGACCTGCCGCTCGACCTGGCATTGTATGCGGGCGATAGAAAGCTGCTGATGGCGACGACGCAGCCGCGTCCGGACGTTCTCTCCGCCAAGGGCGCGAAATATAGCGGCTTTTCCTTTGTCCTGCCGCAGCCGGTAGAGCGGTTCAGGATCGGGCCTGCGCAGACCGGTCCGGATAGTCCGTCCTATGAGGAGTATATCCCGTTTTCGCAGGGCAGGCTCGTGCAGCTGGTGCATGAGAGCATCCGGGCGATGCGCACCCAGTCGGGCGACCGGCAGACCGATCTGTTGCTGAAGAACCTGCAGGCCGGCCTTGGCGCGGCCCGGGCAACGCAGGACGTGTCGTCGGCCAGGGTTCTCACGCTGGCCGAGCAACCGGTCGAGGCAGAGACCTGCATCGCCGTGCCCGTTTACATGGGCTATGATCAGGTCGTCCGCTGTCTGGAAAGCATCGTTGCCAATACCAGAGAGCCATATCATCTCGTCATCGTCAACGATGCCAGCCCCGACCCGGAAATTACCCGCTACCTGCGCGAATTTTCCAACCGGCATTTGGCGCATGTCATCGAGTTGAAGCAAAACCGGGGTTTTCCGGAAGCCGTCAACCAGGCGTTCGCCATCGCCGGACGGCGCGATGTCGTCGTGCTGAACGCCGATACGGCGGTGCCGGAAGGCTGGCTTGGCCGCTTGCGCAAGGCAGCCTATAGCCGCCCGGACATAGCCAGCGTATCGCCGATGTCCAACAACGCGACGATCCTCAGCTATCCGCGCATGAATATCGAGAATGCCATGGCCGGTATGACCCTCGCCGAGATCGACGGCATGTTCCGTGATCTTCCCGATGCGGACACGGTCATCGACCTGCCGACGGCGCACGGATTCTGTATGTATATAAAGGGCAATGCCCTTGCCGAGGTCGGCCCTTTCGGCACCGAATGGGGCCGCGGCTATGCCGAGGAGGTCGACTGGAGCATCCGTGCCAAGGATCGGGGTTTCACCCATGTCGTCCTGCCGGGACTTTTCGTCGAGCATGAGGGCCGCGTTTCGTTCGGCAAGGAAGAAGGCAAGGAGCTGTCCCGCGAGAACGGCAAGAAGCTGGCCAAGAAGTTTCCGGAATATCGCTGGACGGTGCAGGAATTCATCCAGCGCGATCCCCTGCGGCGGGCGCGCAATGCCGTTACCCGGCAACGATTGCTGGCCGACGACAAACCGCTGTTCATCCACATGGCGCTGCGCTTTACCGGCGGGATCGGACATTATCTCGAGAGCCTCGAAGAAGAGATCGAGGCCGAGGGCGGGATGAGCCTTCGCCTGACGCCGCGCGAGATTTCCTCGCCCTACGATCCGGCGACCGATTGCGACCTGGTGCTTGAGGACGCGGAGGGAAGGTTCTGTCTCTACCTGACGCAGCAAGAAGCGCTGGACCTTCTGGAGGAGCTGGCCACGGACCGGCCGTCAGTATTGCACCTGCACGGGACCATCGGGTTCAAGCTTGCTTTCGCGAAGGATGTCGTGTCTGTCTTCAGGCGCAACAAGCGCCATTGCGTCAGTACGGTGCACGACTATAGCTGGTTCTGTCCCCGCGTGCAGATGCTGCTGCCGAGCGTGGAGTTTTGTGGCCAGCCGCCAGTCAGCGAGTGCGAGAACTGTATCGCCAAGAAGGCGCTGGAATTTGCCATCGACCAGGACGTGCTGCGGCTTGGCGGCGTTCAGTCCTATATCGATCAGCATGCTGATATTCTGGCAATGATGAACACAATCATGGCGCCAAGCATGGCGGCCGCCGATTACATGCAGGAGCGCTTCCCCTCGATCAGGGTCGAGCATGCGCCCCATCCCGAACAGCGTACCCAGGTCGAACTCAAGCCCGTTCCGAGGGGGGCCGAGCAAATCCATATCGCGATCGTCGGCGCCATCGGCTATCAGAAAGGCTTTCACCTGGTCGAGGATTTCCTGCGCGCGATCCGCCGCGACAGCCTGCCGATCAAGGTGACGATTTTCGGATACAGCCGCGATGACAAGGCGCTCAAGGCCATCAATCCCGATATCGAGACGACCGGCCGATATGAACAGAGCTATATCGAAGGCCTGATCAGGAGCCGTAATGTCGATCTGATGCTCTTCCCCAGCCTGTGGCCGGAAACCTATAGCTACACGATCTCCGAGGCCTGGCGCGCAGGCATCAATGTCATCGCGCTCGATATGGGGGCGCAGGCCGAACGCATCCGCCTGATCGGCGGCGGGGCGGTGGTGCCGCCCAACCTGCCATGGCGGCGGCTGGGAGACTGGATCCTGGAAAAAGTGCGCAATGGCGCCTTTGACGAGAAGAAATCCTTCACCTTCCCTGAGGCGCCGGCCGACTACGCCAGGCTGTATGGCCCTGTCACCGCCAAGGCGCGCTCAGAAGAGCCGGTGTCTTGACATCGCACGCCCGGGTCGGTTGAAAAGAGGTCAGCGCGCCAGCGCCGAAAGTGCCGTGCGCTGGGCTGACAGGTCGTAGCCGCCATTGGCCGCCTCTGCGAGAACCTGATCGACCGGCTCGCCCGCCCTGGCGCGGGCCATCGAGCGCACGATGGTTGAGCGCGTGCCAGTTCGGCAAAAGCCCAGCACCTTGGTCTTGCCGGCGGTGGCAGCATCGAACCGGTCCAGTGCCGCGCCAGAAACACCGTCCCGGCCGATCGGAATGTCGACATAGTCGATGCCGGCGTCCTGTGCGGCCTGCCGGATCCGTTCTGCCTCCGGCTGGCCGGATTCCTCGCCATCGGGGCGGTTATTGATGATGAGGTCGAACCCGTCTTCGGCGGCGGCGGCAATTTCCGCCGGCAGGATCTGCGGGCTGGCGTAGAAACTGTCTGTGATCTTGTTGAATTTGGGATTCATGGATTGGCCTCAAGCGTCAAGAAGATTGAAGTCTCCGGTGTCCGGGTCGAGCAGGCGCAGATCGCCTTCATAGACGGAATACCACACGCCGAAGAGCGACAGGTCACCCTTTTCCAGCCGGTTGGCGACGAACGGGAATGTGCGGATATTGTCCAGCGAGACCTGGATCGTACGGTATTCGCCAAGGCGCTGGCGTTGCTCGGGATTGCCGTCCGGCAGCTCGCGGTTGACCGCGGCACGTGCCGGCGCGGCCAGTTCCACCCAGGGGTCGATGAATTCGCCGGCGGAAGAACCTTCCGTCTTGCTGAGGCATGCGTTGACCCCGCCGCACAGGCCGTGGCCCATGACGACGATGTTCGACACGTTCAGCGCGGTGACGGCGAATTCGAGACCGGCCGAGGCGCCGTGCAGGCCGCCATCGGGCTGATAGGGCGGGACGAGGGCAGCGACATTGCGCATGACGAAGATCTCGCCCGGCCCGGCGGTGAAGATGGTGGTCGGATCGACGCGGCTGTCGGCGCAGGCGATGACGAGGGTGTCGGGGTTCTGACCCTCGGCAAAGGTCGCATAGCGCTTGGCCAATGGCTCATACTGCTCCTTGCGGAACGTCTGGTATCCATCGATCAGCGATTGCGGGAAATTCATGCCGTATCAACCTTGTTGAAGTTGAAATGGTCGGAGTGGCGAGATTCGAACTCACGACCCCTGCCTCCCGAAGACAGTGCTCTACCAGGCTGAGCTACACTCCGTTGAACGGCTCTAATATACCTGCGTGGGCGGCTTTGCAACGGCTTTTTCCGGTATTTTACAGGGGCCGAATTTTCCGGAAAAAAGACGTTGAACTTTGAAAAACGAGCGGCTATTACCTCGCTTCTCGCTGGGGCGTCGCCAAGCGGTAAGGCAGCGGTTTTTGGTATCGCCATGCGGAGGTTCGAATCCTCCCGCCCCAGCCATCTCGATCTGGTACACATTCTCATTGTGCGCCTGCGGGAAGAAACTGAATTTTCTGCGAAATTTTTCATTACCCTACATTTACTAACCGTCTTATTCGGTTTAGTAGTTTTTTTGTTGTTGGGGAGAGTTGCCGAGACTTGGGCGGCGTTAGCTTATGTCAAATTCGCTGATTACACCGATTATCATGGCCGGTGGGTCCGGGACCAGATTATGGCCGCTGTCGCGGCCTGATCGTCCCAAGCAGTTCCACAAGATTCTCAGTCACCGGACGTTGTTTCAGGAAACCGTCTTGCGGGCGCAATATAGCGATGACCAAATCACCTTCGGTCCACCGATCATTATCGGCGCGATGACGTTTGGCGACCTCATCGCAAAGCAGCTCGAGGAGATCGGGGTCACGCCCCAGGCGATTATTCTGGAGCCCTTCGGGCGCAATACGGCAGCGGTCGCGGGCATTGCCTCGCTGGTCGCAAAACAGAACAGCGAAGGTGACGTTCTCGGTGTGCTGATGCCATCCGATCAGCATATTGACGATCCTGCAAGCTTCTACGCGGCGATCGCAAAGAGTGCCGCCAACAGCCACCATGCCTGCATAACCACCTTCGGCATTGCCGCCGACAAGCCGAAGACCGGCTATGGCTATATCCGGCGCGGCGAGGAGATGGACAGCGGCTATTACAGGATCGAAGCCTTCGTCGAAAAGCCGGATTATGCAACCGCCCAGGCCTATGTGGCCGATGGCGGGTATATGTGGAATGCCGGCATCTTCATGTTCGCGCCCGATCTGATGCTGGCGGAGCTGGAACGTTTCGAGCCCGAGATTCTCCGCCACAGCGCCCTCGCGCTGGAGCACTGCGAAAAAGAGGGTGTTGTCTACACGCTTTCGCCGGAACATTTCTTTCCCTGTCCGGACCAGTCCATCGACTATGCCGTCATGGAGAAAACCAAATGTGCGGCGGTATGCGGACCTGTGCGCTGCGGCTGGAGTGATATCGGCTCGTGGGACGAGATCAGTACAAATTCACCGGACGATGAAGTCGGCAATGTGATCGCCATAGAGACGACGAACTGCTATCTGCGCGGCGATGACAGCGTCAAGGTCGCAGCCTATGGCGTGTCGGACCTCATCATTGTCGCCCATGAGGGTTCCGTCCTGATCCTGCCGAAGGGTAAATCCCAGAATGTGAAAAAGATCGTCCAGAAGATGAAGGAAAATGATGATCAGTAACAAGATCATAGCTTCACTGGCCGGCCATTCCTATCCCCGCACCCGGACGCGCACGCCGCATCCAGAAGTGACCTGCAGGTTCCCTGCTGAAATTTTAACATCCCGACCTTCTTTTCCGGGTACAGATATTCAGGTAAGTCTATGACCCAGCCTTTCGATTTGAAAGAAGCGATCAAGCAGACAGGTATTTTCCACGAGGCCTGGTATCTGCTGATGTATCCGGATGTGCGAAATTCCGGCCAGCCCGCGCTGGATCATTATCTGCAGAACGGCATCAACGAGGATCGTTGCCCCCATCCATTCTTCATTCCGGCTTATTATTACGCCCATTATCCGGATGTCGTGGAGCGCAAGCAGAATGCGATTTCGCATTATCTGCGGCATGGTGGCCGCGAGCGGCGCAAAACCTCGCCGCTTGTGGATGTTGACCAGTATTACAGGCTTTACGGCGATCTGGTACTGAAGACGTCCACCCAGTCGGTGCTGGAAGATTTCGTCAAGTCCCGGGACCGCCACAAGGCATTCGTCTTTCTGGATGCTGATTATTATCGCGACCAGGCGAGCAACGACAACAAGCACTTCAACCGCTTGCTGGAGCATTTCCTCACCGAGGGCCTTGAGAACCTTCATGATCCCCATCGCCTGCTGCAGTTGAAGATGATCGGACTGGGCAAGATTCACAGCGAGCGGTTCGAGAATTTCTGCAACCTGTTCCAGGCCGGGAACAGGTTCAGCAACGTCAAGACCCATCCCCTGGCTGAGCCGGAATTCTTCATCAAGAAGCACGGCCAGCCCCTGGTGAACCCGACCATCGAATTCCTGAAGACCTGGCGCAAGCAGAAATCGTGGCTCAATCCGCTGTTCGACGTGGCGTTCTACATGCGCCGTCACAAGCTGAAGGGCGACCAGCCTGATCCGTTCTCGCACTACCTGCAGGACGAGGAAAGCCAGATGGGCGAGCCCAACCCCTATTTCGATCCGAAATTCTACACGAAGCATTGGGGCGACAGGCTCGAGCCCGGCCAGCATCCGATCGAGCACTACGTTAAGAACGGTCACCTGCCATGGTTCCAGCCAAGCGAGCGGTTCGGCCAGCGTTATTACTTCACGCGCCATCCGGAGGTCGCGACGTCGGGCGGATCGGCCCTGTTGCATTTTCTTCATGCCGGTCTCGGTCAGGGCGAAGCGCCCAAGCCGCCAGAGCCGTTCTTCGACGATACGCAGGGGCTCACAGATGACGAGATCGTCGCCCTGATCAAGGCGCTGCCGGAACGCGAGGGCGAGCCGGAAGTCTCCGTCGTCATCCCGGTCTACAAGAACCTCTATTACACGCTTCGGTGTATCTATTTCGCCCTGAAGTCCCGCGACGGGACACCCTTCGAACTGATCGTGGCCGATGATCAGTCACCTGACGGGTCCGGCGAATACCTGATGGAAAAGCTCGACGGCATTCCCGGTATCACGGTACGGATCAATGAGGAAAACCTTGGCTTCCTCCTGTCCTGTAATGCCGCTGCGGCGAGCTGTGAGGCGCCTTACCTGTTCTTCCTCAATAACGACACCGTCGTGCTCGACGGATGGCTCGACGAGCTGATGGACACGGTCGGGCGCGAAAAGGATGTCGGCCTGGTCGGCTCCAAGCTGATCTATCCCAACGGGCTGCTGCAGGAAGCGGGCGGCATCATCTGGGAAGATGCCAGCGGCGCGAATTTCGGCCGCATGGATGACCCGACAGCGTGCAAGTATAACTACATGCGCGACGTCGACTTCATCTCCGGCGCCGCGATCATGGTATCGCGCGAGAACTGGGAAAAAGTCGGCGGTTTCTCCGAGGAACTGGCACCGGCCTATTACGAGGATGTCGATATCGCCTTCAAGCTGCGCGACGAAGGCCTGCGGGTGATTTACCAGCCGCGCTCCGTCGTCGTCCACTTCGAGGGTATTTCTTCGGGTACTGACATCACGACCGGCGTGAAGCGCTTCCAGGCGGTCAACAAAGAGAAGATGCAGGAGAAGTGGAAAGAGAAGCTCAAGGGCCTCGGCACGCAGGGCGATTACTCTCTCGAAATCATCGACCGCCGGCCCAAGGGGCGTATCCTGATCTATGATGCGGAGATTCCGCAGACGGACAAGGATGCCGGGTCGCTGCTCGCCTATTATTACATGAAGATCTTCTGCGAGCTTGGCTACAGGGTCACCTTCATCGGGTCGAACCTGGTCAAGGGCGGGCGCTATGCGACGCAGCTGCAGAAATTCGGTGTGGAGGTCATTCACACCCCGTTTGCGCAGAATGCCCGTAAATATGTTCTCGATAACGGCCACGACTTCGACATGTTCCTGCTGTCCCGGGCACCGGCCGGTGGCGAACTGTTTGCCGAACTGAAACAGAGCTTCCCGGAAAAACCGATCGTCTTCGACACGGTCGACCTTCACCATCTGCGCCTGATGCGCCAGTTCGAGCTGAGCAACGACATCAAGTATCTGCATGAAGCAAACAAGATGAAGGATCTCGAATACAAGCTGATCACGTCGGCTGACGCGACGATCCTGGTCTCGGATTTCGAAATCGATCTGCTGCGCAGCGAGATCGGGCCGTTCCCGAGTGTCGTCATTCCGTTGATCTACGAAAAATACGACCGCATTGCCGGCTTCAAGGATCGCATTGACATCGCCTTTGTCGGCAATTACCGCCACACGCCGAATGTGGATGCCGTGCGCTATCTGGTCGAGAAGGTCTGGCCGCGTTTCCGCGAATATGGGCTGGATGCACGGCTGCATATCATCGGCAGCCATATGGGCCAGGAATTCGACGAGTTCGTCGAGGACGACATCAACCTGGTCGGTTTCGTCGAGGATCTCGACGGCTACCTCGCCGACATCCGCATGACCGTCGCACCCTTGCGCTATGGCGCAGGGGTCAAGGGCAAGGTCGGTAACTCGCTGCGCCTGGGCGTGCCGACGGTTGCCTCGCCGATCGCGGCGGAGGGGATGGCCCTGAAGCACGAGGAGACCCTGCTGGTCGCCAGCAGCGCAGAGAGCTTCGCCAAGGAGATGAAGCGTCTCTACACGGATGAAGACCTGTGGGAAAAGCTGTCCAGAAACGGACAGGAGCATGTCATCAGCCAGTTTGGTGTCGATGCTGCAAGGAAAAAGCTGGCCGCCCTGTGCAAGACCCTTATCGACAGCCGGAAAAGCTGAGGCATGTGGCCGCGCACATTGATCCGGCTTGTGCCATCTATCGCGCCTGCAGGCGGCAGGTCAAAAAGGGGGTCATGCGCTAGCCGGCGCATGGCCTGAAAAAAGACGGGAACGGTATGAAAGTACTTGTGATAGGCAATTGCCAGGCACGACCGCTGGGGGCGATCCTGTCCCGCTTGCATGAGGATATCGAGTTGCTCGATCCGGTCATCGTCCATCTTTCCAAGGATTCGGACCTGCCTGAAGTCGAGCCGCGGATGAAGGAAGCCGATCTCATCCTGGCGCAAAGTGTCAACGATAATTACCCCTGCCAATTCGTCCGTACCCAAAATTTGCGCGAGGCCCATGGCGACAAGGTCGTTATCTGGATCAACCTGTTCTATACCTTCTATAACCCGGAACTGCGCTATGTCCGGCGACGCGGGCAGCCAACGCTTTCAGGGCCGATGGGCGACTATCATATCGAAACGGTTCTGCACGGGTTTCAGAATGGCCACTCGGTCCAGGAAGTTGTCAGCCTGCTCGGCGATGAAGCCTGGAATGCCGATCGCTACAAGGGTCGAGCCGAGGCGTCTCTCGATGAACTCAAACGGCGCGATGAACTGACCGATCTGCGCATCTGCGATTTCATCGAAGAGAGCCAGTACGATCTCAAGCTGTTTCATACTTTCAATCATCCCGCCAAGTCACTGCTCAGGGAATATGCCCGCCGGGCGCTTGACCATATCGGCAAGCCGCCAAGCCGCGATCCTGAGTTGGATAAAATGGGTGAGCCTCTCGGCAAATTCCTGTGTCCGATCAATCCGATGGCGGCGCGCAAAGTGCGCTTTGATACAAGCGCCGATACGGGATACCGGGGGGTCAAGTTCACGATAGAAGATGGCCGGGTAGTCAATCAGCGGGATTTCAAGTTTTACTCACCCCTGGAGCTGGTTGAAGCCTATTATCGTGTTTACGAAGCCGTCGATCTGAGCGATATCAACTAGGGGTCTGTAGAATGATTTTTGGCAAGAACTATCTGTTCATTCACACGCCCAAGACGGGCGGCATGTCAGTATCCAGATGGCTGCTGAACAATGCCGATGGCCCTCTCAATGTCTGTACCCCTGCCAGCAGTTTTGACCATACCCGCACCTCCATCGAATTCGACGATGTCGAGCCGCGCCTGACCCTGATCGATGGCAAGCGTCACGAAGTGGTGTCAGAGGCCGCCGACGTGCTGGAGGCGCAGGGGATCGATCCGGAAACGATTCCGCTGGTGTTCTCGGTGACACGCGACCCGGTGCAATTGCTGCTGTCCTACTATAAGCATGTGCGCAAGCCATGGGTGGTGAAGTTCAGACATGGTGCCGATGGCAAGCTGACCGGCGATACGCTGCTGGCATCGGAGGGCAATTTCTCCGAATTCGCACGCAACTGCCAGTTCTACAACAAAAGCGCCGACTTCATGCGCGATTACTACGTGGATAATTCCGGGCGCATCAAGAAAGTGCATTATGTGCCGCTGGAATTCCTGAACGAATTCCTGACCGAGAGATTCCGCAATCACAAGCGTTGCGGGCGGTTCCCCATGCAGGTGCGGAACAAGTCGGCGGAAAGCTTCCCGGAATCCGAAATCGACAAGGATACGGAAGACTTCATCTATGACAGATATGCCTTCCTTCATGAGATCCATGAAAAGGCCAAGCAGCGCTACATGAAGGACGCCTGAGACCCGAACGAAAAAACGCCAACCCGATCACGAAAGACGCCGCGCCGGTAAAGACCCGCGCGGCGTTTTCAATCAAACAGGGTTGAGCCCCGGTCTCCCGGGTCAGGCCATGCCGTAGCGGGCGGCCACCGTGTTATAGATGTCCATATCGATCCCGTTGGCATCTTCGAGACGCTTCATCAGGTCATCGCCGATCGACTCGCGCATGCGGGCGAGTTTCTCGTCCATCGTGGCGCCGGACGATTCGGTCACGTTTTTGCGGGTGCTGAAGGCCTCGAAATCCGGGAAATTGGGTTTCAGATATTCTTCGAGCCTTTCCATCGAGGCATCGAAATTCTCGACCAGGCCGACGAAGGGCAGGCTTTCGAGCGCGCGCTCGGAATCGATGCGCAGGTTCATGACCGTGCGCGAGACCTGGAAGGCGAGGCGGCGCGCCTGGAAGTTGTTGAAGGCAAGGTCCGTCGGCGTATCGAGCCGCATCTGGATATAGCCGGCAAGATCGGTTTGCTTGGCCAGCTTGGCGCCGGCCGTCTCTGCATCCTGCTTGCGTTCGAAGGAATAGGCCGACTGAACGCGCAGGATCGGATGGCGTACAAAGATGATCGGGTGCACGGTAATCGAGGGATCGTCATATCCGGTCCACCAATTGCCGGTGTGCGATGATACGGCGCGATATTTCGCCTGTGTCAGCACGAAACTGCGGACAAGGTCTGCATAGGAACGGAAATTGCTCGATTCGAATTCCACGTTCGTCCATTCATCCTTGAAATTGCTCTTGAGGATCTCGTCGACGGACGTGCCGGCATTCTTGAACAGGTGACAGTGAAAAATCACGTGCCTGTGCTCCTTTGGCGGTCGGAAGGAGCCCTTCCTGGCTTCGCCAACGGCATAGGTGTTGTCTGTCAGTTCGTCGCTTGTCAGCGTTTGCTGATTAAGTGCGCGAATTACTTTTTCGCGTTCTTCCATAGGGGGCATCGTCTCATAATTGCGAATGAATTTGTCAAGTATAAGCGCTGGATAGGGCAATTCCCGCGGCGCTAGTGCCATCTGGTCATTTTTCTTCTTGTCTGGAACCGCAAGGAATTCCTCTAAATCACTTGGGTCGTCTGGCGCTTCAATCCCGGCCTTTTTCAGCTCTTCTATCGGTGAATTGAAGAAATCATGATGATGGATTATAGGCGTATTTTCAGGCAAGTCATTAAGACTTGAGAGAATGTAACGAACCCACAGGCTGGTCGCCTGGCCGAAGGGCATCCGGTTGCGCTTGTACAGCGAGCGAGCAACCTCGATCAAGGATCGATAGACGAACACGCAGCGCGGCTGCAGCCCTTTTTTCTCGGCAATATCCAGCCAGAACGGCAGAAACAGGCTGATGCGCGGATCCTTGATGACATAGGGTCCGTCCACACCGTCAAAAGTCTTGTCCCACATGCGCTCGCCGAGGGCAGAATAGGTGGTCTTCACCCATTCTTGGACATCGGCCCGTTCGCGCCTGTTCGGGGTAACCCATTGGGGCAGGCTGTCCCACCGGGCGCCCAATGTGTGCAGCATCATGTTGTTGAGATTGACGAAGCGCGCCTGTTCCCAGAACCCTTTGACATTATCCGGGGCCGCCTCCAGCAGATCATGTCCGTGAGAATATCCGCAAAATTGCAACGATCCGGAAACTGCCGATGTGCCGGAACGATGCATGCCAATGACGAACAGCGCTTCATCAGGGGATTGAGTCATAGACCTGGGGACTTCTCTTTTCGTTTAGCGGTGCCTGCCGTATCAGTTAGCGGTGCCTGCCGTATCAGTATGTAATACCAGCATGTGCCCTGTTAACACCATCCTGCGAAGGTGACGAGAGTATAATGATATCGTGTGCTTGTCCTTTGAAAAGGTATCAAAATTTCAGATTCAACTGATTTTTTCAGTCATTTTCATATCAGGCTATAACTGCCCTGTCGGTTGACCGGCGCCAGTCGGTGCCGTCGGAGTACGCCAGCACAGCGCCGCCGGTCTCATCGCTGACATAAGCGATGGCGCCAGCTCCTTCGGCCGCCGCATCCGGCAGGGTGGCGACAGTATAGGTTTTGCCCCTGATCGTGCCATCGACCGTCAGTTTGGCTGTGCCTGTCATGCCGGTCGGACCAATGACGGTGTTGCCGCCATCGAGGAAAATATCGCCCTGTTCCTGGGTCTGGATACTGAACTGGGTCTTCAGCGTGCCGGCATTGCCGGGTTTGATGTTGAAACGCAGGTCGGTCGGGTCCGTCTTGCTGGTGTATGACCAGAAAAAGCTGAAGCGCGGATAACGGGTCGCTGCGCCCTCATTCACGGCGGTGCAGGCATATTGCACACCCTGCCAGAACGGGCTGGCGGTGTTCTGGCAGCCGGCAGCCTCGAAGACGAATCGTGAGCCACTGGCCAGATCGGTATCGCTGGTCTTCTTGCTGAAATAGAATTGATCGTTACTGGCATAGATGCGGTAGGGAGGTGTGGAAAACAGGTCCGGTACCTCAAACTGCAACTTGCGTCCGTCACTGACAATGGTATCCGCCGTGATTGCTGACAGGCGCAGCCCCTCGCGAAATGTCGCGCCGTCGCTGCTGGTCTTTACCGAGACATCATGGGACCCGGACAGACCGATTTCAGCGTGGGTGACATAGCCGGTCTGAAAGACTTGTGCTGCCGTGTCGCCGGTGCCCGCCCTGTTCAGGGCGAGGCGGATATCGCCGGAGCCGGGCGTGATGTCGTCATGGGAAAAAAGCACGGCGTCGGACTTGACGGTCAGCCGGTTCGTGGTGTCGGCAGTGGCGTTGATACCGGCACGAGGCAGGCCCTGGGCCGTTTCGCGCCAGCCCGTGCCGTCATGCACAAGCTGCACGGCCTCGTCCTCGATGAACACCTGCCAGCCGGCCGCCGGCGCATAGGCCTGCCACGCGCCGTCCTGATAGGCGGCGAGGGTGCCCGTGGCAAAATTTTCCCAGGCAGCGCCGGTGGCGCCGGGCGGCAGGACATAACCGTCCCCCTCGGCCGGGGCGACCGGCTCGGCGGGGACAGTTCGTGACCGGGCCATGGCCTGAACCACGGCGTCGAGACGGCGGAAGGTCTCGTTGACGGTCACATGTTTCCCGGCCTGATCGGCGGCGACATAGGACAGGTCGAGGCGGGGCGATTTCATGGCATTCTCCTCAAGCGAAACGCCGCCTTACGCTAGAGGCACCGGAGAAAGCGGGGATAAATTTTTATGATTGTATTATCGTCACATACTGACAGAATGACCCTCTAAAGCAAAAAAATCCCAGGGCAGAAACATTCGGAGGGCAGCGGTAATCGGGCAGATTGACGTGCATGCGGATGCGGGTCGATTCGTGCTTCCAATGGAGAGGCTGATGGGGTATCGAACCCTGCATCTATTATTTTGTAGCGAGCGCCGCCAGCGCGTGTCTGAAGGGGGAACTTCATGAAAAAGGCTATTATCACCGGCGTCACCGGACAGGACGGCGCCTATCTCACCGAGCTGCTTCTCGAAAAGGGATATGAGGTCTACGGCACCTATCGCCGGACAAGCTCCGTCAATTTCTGGAGGATGGACAAGCTCGGCGTCGCCAGTCACGACAATCTGCACCTGGTCGAGCATGACCTGACCGACGCAGGCTCCACCGAGCGTCTGATCGACCGGGTCGAGCCGGACGAGATCTACAACCTCGCGGCGCAGAGCTTTGTCGGCGTGTCGTTCGACCAGCCGTCGACGACGGCGCAGATCACCGGCCTCGGGGCGCTGCATATCCTCGAATCGATCCGCCATATCAATCCGAAGATCCGCTTCTACCAGGCGTCGACGTCGGAAATGTTCGGCAAGGTCCAGGCGATCCCGCAGAAGGAAGATACCCCTTTCCATCCGCGCAGCCCTTATGGTGTCGCCAAGCTCTATGCTCACTGGATCACGATCAACTATCGCGAATCCTTCGATATTTTTGGCACCAGCGGAATTCTCTTCAACCATGAATCGCCGCTGCGCGGGCAGGAATTCGTGTCGCGCAAGGTGACCAATGCCGTCGCCCAGATCGAGCTGGGCAAGCTCGACAGCCTGTCGCTGGGCAATATCGACGCCAAGCGCGACTGGGGCTTTGCCAAGGAATATGTCGAAGGCATGTGGCGCATGCTGCAGGCGGACGAGCCCGACACTTTCGTTCTTGCCACCAACCGGACCGAAACCGTCCGTTCGCTGGTCGAGCTTTCGTTCCAGGCCGTCGGTCGCGAGATCGAATGGAAAGGCGAAGGCGTTGACGAAGTCGGGATCGACACCAAATCCGGAAATACAGTCGTTCGCATCGACCCGAGATTCTACCGTGCTGCCGAAGTCGATCTGCTGATCGGCGATGCCAGCAAGGCCAAGGAAGTTCTCGGGTGGGAAGCGAAAACGACCCTCGAGGAGCTTTGCTCCATGATGGTGGAGTCGGATCTGGAAATGAACAAGAATGGCTATTCCTTCTAACAGCCGGGTTCTGGTTACCGGGGCAGGCGGGTTCACGGGAACCCACCTGCTGCACGAACTGCGGAAACTGGATTGCGAGATACATGCAACGGGCCGCGACACGGGTGCCGGCGTGCCTGCCACCTGGCACACGCTGGACCTGCGCGATGAAGCGGCAGTCACGGCTCTCGTCAAACAGGTGCAGCCCGATTACGTCTTCCATCTCGCTGCCATCTCTTTCGTCGCCCATGACCGGCCTGTCGAGATCTATGAGGTCAATGTTCTGGGTACGGAGAACCTGCTTAAGGCACTTGCGCAGGAATGTCCGGATTTGCACAAGGTGCTGGTCGCCAGCAGTGCGAATATCTATGGCAATCCGGCCACCGATCCGGTGAGCGAGGAAACGCCGCTGGCGCCGGTCAATCACTATGGCTGCTCCAAGGTCAGCATGGAGTTCATCGCCCGCACCTATGCCGATGATGTGCCGATGGTGATGACCCGTCCTTTCAACTATACCGGCAAGGGCCAGAGCGAGAAATTCCTCGTGCCGAAGATGGTCAAGCATTTCCGGGAACGCCAGCCGACGATCGAGCTCGGCAATACGGATATCATTCGTGACATCTCCGATGTGCGCGATGTGGTGCAGGATTGCCTTTCGCTTGCCGCCTCGGACAGCCGGGGGGAGAGCTTCAATCTGTGCCGCGGCGAAGGCGTCGCCCTGAAGGAAATCATCAGTATACTGCAGGATGTGACCGGCCATCAGATCGAGATCCAGGTCAATCCAGCCTTCGTTCGTGCCAGTGACATCAAGCGGCTGGTCGGTGATCGCGGCAAGCTCGACGGCGCGATCGGCCAGCGCGACCGGATCGCCTTTGAAGAGACGCTGGCCTGGATGCTCGAGGGCTAGATCGTTTCAGCATTCTGTGGAAACGCTGAAACGACCCAGACCCCTTGTTTGTCGCGTTTCCTGACGGTGAACCGGTTTCCACTTCACCGGGAAGCGCTATAGATCAGCCTGCCTTCAGGCGGATCAATTTAATCCGGATCCGTTGATCGTTTTCGGTGTCTTGCAGCACCCTATCCGCGCCCATCAGGACCAGTCTGCGTCAGGCCGGCACGGCCATTGCGTCGCGGCCGTCCAGCGCGTCGGCCAGTCCATTCAGCTCGGCGCAGGCGCACAGATAATGATAGAAGGTGCTGGCCTCCATCGCATCGGTGATCACGCGCCCGTCGCCGTCATACTGGTCATGCCAGCCGCCCGGTATGGCAGCGTCCAGATAGGTCGAGAACAACAGCCCGGTCAGCCGCGGTATATCGCGCGCCGCCGTCTCGTCGCCAAGACGGGCGAGGGCGATCGAAGCCTTCAGATATTCCGTCAGCGACCAGGAGCGGTGGGTCGGCTTGGTCACCTCGCCGGCGATGGTCAGCTCATCCCACATCAGGCCGGTGACGGGATTGACCCCGCGCTCGATTGCCTGGGCGTAAAGGGTTCTCATCTCTGCACCGAGATCGAGGCCGCGCAGCCCGGCATAGATCGACAGCAGCCAGCACCATTCGACCATGTGACCGGGCTCGATCAGCGTGCCTCTGGCAGGATCGGGCTGCCAGTCCTCGGTGAAGAACTCCAGCAGCACGCCGTGCTGCGCGTCGAAGAAATGGTCGCGGAACAGCGCATAGATCTGGTCTGCGCGCTCCAGATACCATGCGTCTCCGGACGCCTGGTACAGCGCCATGAAGGCCTCGAACAGATGCATATGCGGGTTCTGGCGGCGCGGCAGGCGTGCCGGGATCGCCTCGATCCAGCCGCCTTCGTCCGAGCCCATCCTGTCGTCGAGGAACTCGCAGGCGCGCCGGGCCATGGCGAGCGCCGGACCGTCGGGATCGGCGCGATGGCACCAGGCGGCCGCCAGCAGATAGAAGGCCTGGGAATACAGATCGACCGTGTCGTCGATGATCCGGTGTTGCGGCGACAGCATGTAGCCCATGCCGGGGAACGGGCCCGTCGCGTCGAAGCCGGTGGCCAGCAGGCAGTGCCGGTTGATGAAATCCAGCCCGGAACGCGCCACGTGCCGGCCGTCGGGATACCAGCCAAGGGCGGCAGCATGAGCATAGACATAGGTCTGGCGCGCCTCGACCCGTATGCGGATATTGGCGTCGTGCTGCGGGTTGCCCTGCGTATCCAGTTTCTCCAGGAAGCCGCCCCCGGCATTGCGCCCCGCGGCCGCCCACAGCGGCAACGCATCATCCACGCACCACTGGCGGAAACGGTCCGCACACTGCCGGATTGATCCTGTAATGTCAGAATTGAATGCTGTCATTTCCGTGCCCCCCGCAACTCTGGAAAACTGAACGGTGTCTGAATAGGAACAAATTGGCGCCTGCACAAGTTATCTTCTTGATCACGGTATCTTCCTGATCATTGGGCAAATGCGCCCGACGGGCCGAATTATGGCCGAAAGCGCTGGCCGCACTATGCTAATAGACGGTATACAGGTTTCCCGCCCGGCTGCAGAGCCGCGATAAACGAAGTTGGAGATGTCATGAATACGATCAGGAAAGTCGTCATTCCTGTTGCAGGCCACGGAACCCGCGTCCTGCCCGCCACGAAATCAACGCCGAAGGAATTGCTGCCCGTCGTCGACCGGCCGCTGCTCGACTATGTCGTCGATGAAGCGCTGCAGGCAGGTATCGAGCATGTCGTGATGATCACCAGCCGCGGCAAAAGCGCGATCGAGGACTATTTCGACCACGCCTACGAGTTGGAAGACGCCCTGCGCAAGAAGAAGAAGGACGATATCCTGGCAAGCGTGCTGAAGCCGGTGCGCAACCCGGGGTCGATGTCCTATACGCGTCAGCAGGTGCCGGCGGGTCTCGGCCACGCCATCTGGTGCGCCCGCGATATCGTTGGCAACGAGGCCTTCGCCATTTCGCTGCCGGACGTGCTGATCCAGAACAAGGTCGGCGCGCTGAAACAGATGGTCGATGAGTATGAAAAGGTCGGCGGCAACATCGTTGCCGTGGAGGAAGTGCCCCGCGACAAGGTCTACAAATACGGCGTCATCGCGCCCGATGGCGAGCCCGACGGCAAGCTGGTCAAAATGACCGGCATGGTCGAGAAGCCGCCGGTCGAGGAAGCACCGTCAAACCTCGCCATTACCGGCCGCTATATCCTGCAGCCGGAAATCTTCGACCTGCTGGCCGAAACGGAGCGCGGCGCGGGCAACGAGATCCAGCTGACCGACGCGATGGCGGCGCTGATGAAAAAACAGCCCTTCCATGCCTATCGCTTCGATGGCGTGAGCCATGATTGCGGCGACAAGCTGGGCTGGCTCAAGGCGAACCTGGCGATGGCGAAAGAGCGCGAGGAATTCGCCGGCGATCTCGCCGACTACGTCAAGACGCTGTTCTAGAGCCATTTCGTGGCTCCGGCGCGTGCTGGCGTCAGGCCGGCTGTCGCGCCAGCAGGCGGGCAGAGCGGATGAACAGGGCGAGCGGGCGGCCATCGGCGCCCAGCCCCGCCTGCGCCGGGGAGTGGGCGTTGGGCAGGTCGAGGTGGATCACCGCCAGCCCGTCCTCGCCGATGACCCGGGCCGGGATCACAACTGTCAGCGTCACGCCCTCGGCCGTCAACAGCCGCCAGTCGGCCAGCCTGTGGCCATTGACGAACAGCGTCACCGGCTGGGTGTCGTGCACCGCCGAGATGAAGACGCGCGAGACCTCCACTTCCAGCCAATAGCTGTCGCTGTCCTGCGGCGCCGGTGCGGGCAGGATCAGATAGGCGTCATTGGCGATGGTCCACAGGCCTTCCTCCCTGCCGCCGGCCTCGAACCCTGCGCCGATGCGCGGGTCTGCATCCGTGCGCAGCTCCAACGGCGTTGTGGGGAGGGCCGAAAGCGTGTCGCCGGGCCAGTCGGACAAGGCCTGTTCGAAGTAGAAAAGCCGATAGGCTGCACCCACCTGCGGGTTGGCGGCAAGATTGAGCACGTAGAGATAGAACGCAGCGAGCAAAGCCAGAAAAAGTCCCGCCCAAACCCTGATCATCAGGGGGCTGACCAGAAGGGAAGGCCGCTTCATATTACCCACCGCGCCTGTTCGATCCAGCCCATGACAAAGAAATACCAGCCAGCCAGCATCAGGGCGAGGATTCCGGCCCTGAACATTCGTCCGTTCAACGGCGCCGGCAAGACGGCGAGGGCGAGATAGGGCAGATAGGACGTGAACAGATAGCGGCCGAGCGAGAACAGGCCGGTCGATAGCGGGATCAGGATACTGACGAAATACGCGGCCCCTTCTGCGAACCGATTGCGCCAGAACAGTATGCCTGTCAGCAGGAGCCCGGCCAGCGCGCTTGCGGCCCAATAGAATTCCTTGCTGGCGAGAGGGTAGCCGAAGCCGGTCGACAGAACCTCGAGCGGGCTGTCGCTGCCCCTTTCCCAGGCGACCTGGACGCTGCGGAAGGCCAGGGCATCACCGACATGATGATAGAGAAACAGCATGTAGACAAACGCCCCGAGGGGGGCAACGGCGATCGCCAGCACCGGCTTCAGCGCTGCCACATCTGTCAACACTTGCCGCCAGCTGAACTGCCGGAGCGCGATGATCGCGAAGGGCAGGACGATGAACACCCCCGTGACGCGGGTCGCGCCGAGCAGGATCGCCGCCGCCGCGGCGATGATCCAGCGCCGGTCGAGGGCGGCGGTCACGGCAATGGCGAGCAGCAGCCCAAAGAGAGCCTCCGTGTAAAGAACGGTTCCGTATAGTCCGAAGGGCGTCACCGCGACGGCGGCGGCCAGGAAGAGGGCATTGTCAGGACCGATGATCTTCTGGTATCCGGCATACAGAACAGGCGCTGTCGCCGCATAGGCGAACATCGACAGCGCCGCCCCGGCCATTACCGGCCCGACCGGGAGGATCGACGAGACCAGCCTGACCAGCAGCGGGAAAAGCGGGAAGAACGCCCAGTTGGCTTCCGCCCCGTTTGTGCCCCGGCCCGGCTCGATGTCATAGCCGTTCTCCACGATCGACCGGTACCAGCCGCAATCCCAGCGGCAAATGCCATTGGCAAAGCCGGTATCGGCGCCGGCATTGACGATGGTGAGGAGGGCGAAAAACAGCAGCCGTGCCAGCAGCGCGGCGAGGAACAGGGTCAGCATGCGCCGCTGCAGGCTATCCGGCCATACCAGAGCGGCAGCGCCATGTATGGGGGGTCGAAGGCTCAAGGTCAGGTCTCGTCAATTTCCGGTTGGAGGGTGCGCCGCGACACCCCTGAGTTGCCGACATTACAGATGCAGGGTACGCATATTTGGCGGACAGGAAACCTTCTTGCGGCGAATGAATGGCCTGGAAGGCCAACCGGATCGGAAGGCACGAAAATGATATCGAGGTCGACGCAGGCGCGAGAGGATGTCAGGCATGATGCCGGCAGGAGCCACCCGGTGCCGCTCGTGTCGATCATCGTGCCCTGCCACAATGAAGCCGACGTCCTGTCCGAGACATACAGGCGCATCACCGCCGCAGCAGACGCGGAGGTCGGCGCCAGATATGAGTTGATCTTCATCGACGATGGCTCCTCCGACGATAGCTGGGCAATGATCGAGGCGCTGCAGCAAGAAGATGGCCGGGTCGTCGGTATCAAGCTCTCGCGCAATCACGGCCAGCAGCTTGCCAACACGGCCGGGCTGTCGGTATCGCGCGGTGACACCGTGCTGCTGATCGATGCCGACTTGCAGGACCCGCCGGAACTGCTGGGCCAGATGCGGGCGGTCATGGCCGAGACGGGCGCTGATGTCGTCTATGGCCGGCGCCTGTCGCGCAAGGGCGAGACATGGTTCAAGAAGGCGTCGTCGAAGGCCTTCTACCGGCTGCTGGCCCTGAACAGGAAGACACCGTTTCCGCCCGATGTCGGCGATTTCCGGCTCATATCGCGGCGCATCGCCGACATTCTGGAAACCATGCCGGAGGAAGACCGCTATTTGCGCGGCATGATATCCTGGCTGGGCTTCACCCAGGTCGCCATCGACTATGAACGCGACGAGAGGGCGGCGGGGGAGACCAAATATGCGATTGGCGGTCTCATCTCCCTTGCCCGAAGCGGGATCATGGGGTTCTCCATGCTGCCCCTGCGGCTGGCCGGTCAGCTCGCGGCCTTTATGCTGTTGGTCATGCTGTGCGTCATGATTTATTCCGTGGTGCAATGGCTGTCGGGCGAGACCGTGCCCGGCTGGACCAGCCTCGTCCTGATCATTACACTGACGAGTTCGATACAGCTCGCCATCCTGTCGATCATGGGGGAGTATATCGGACGGATCTACATGACCTCGAAGGCGCGCCCGCTGTTCATCATCGACAGGATCGTCGGGCGGGACTAGCTGTCCGCCCCCCCGTCTGCCGGCCCCTCGGGCAGCGGCCGATCGGCAGGGTGGCCGGCAAAGACGACCAGCTTGTTGAGCAGGAAAAACACCAGCGTGTAGGACGCCATGGCGATGAGCTGGACGATACCCGGATGCCAGCCGGACAGGGCGTCGACGCCCCACAACACCGCCTGATTGACCACGAAGGCAGCCGCAAAACATGCAAGGAAAAGCGCCACGCTGCCCTTCACGGCAATCTGGTCGGAGAAGACGAAAAACCTGTTGAGCAGATAGGCAAGGACAAGCGACAAGGCATAACCCGCCGCATTGGCAAGCGCGATGTGCCAGCCCAGTCCCTGATTGGCGATCCAGAAAACCAGAAAGCCGAACACGGTATTGGCGATGCCGGCCACGACGAAGCGCACGAATTGCGGTCCTGCTGCGGCTGCAGGACCCGTCAGGAGTGTTCTGTGGAGGGACCGTAACGGCATTCATCTCTCTTCCGGCGATCGCTGCGAGATCGCTCGAAGTCTGTCCTACCCCGCTATTGTTTACTACCCCGTAAAGCCGCTCAGCATGGGCGGCCCAGCCGCTTTTGCCTTGGACAACCGGGGCGGGTTTGCTACCACCGGCGTAAAGGAAACCGCAGATGACCTCGAAAACGATCCTCCTGACCGGCGGGGCCGGCTATATCGGCAGCCATGTCGCGCTGGTGCTTCTGGAGGCTGGCTATGAGGTCGTCATCCTCGACAATTTCGCCAATTCCTCGCCCGTCGCCGTCAGCCGCATCCGGCAGCTGACGAACAGGGAAGTCCTCCTGATAGAGAGCGATCTGGCGGACAAGGGCAACAATGACGCGACGATAGACCGGCTGAAGGAGATCGGCATTGCCGGGGCCGTTCACCTGGCCGGGCTGAAAGCGGTCGGTGAGTCGGTCGAGAAGCCCGACATGTATTACGATACGAACCTCAATTCGACGCTCAATCTCGTGGCCATCCTCGCCGAATGCGATGCCAGGACGGTCGTTTTTTCTTCGTCTGCCACGGTTTATGGCGACCGCAACAAGAGCCCCGTGGACGAAAACGGGCTGACCGGGCCGACAAACCCCTATGGCATGACCAAGTTTTTCAACGAGCGGATCCTCGCCGACCAGTATGGCGCGGACGAGCGCTGGAAAGTCATCAATCTGCGGTATTTCAATCCGGTCGGCGCCCATCCCACGGGCCAGATCGGGGAAGACCCGCTCGGCACTCCCAACAACCTGTTTCCGTTCATCGCCCAGGTCGCTGTCGGCAGACGCGAGAAGCTCAGCGTTTTCGGCGACGATTACGACACGCCAGACGGCACGGGTGTGCGCGACTACATCCACGTGATGGACCTTGCGGAAGGCCATCGCGCCGCCCTCGACTATGCCCTCGGGCAGGACAGAGGCTTTGTACGGAATATCAATCTGGGGTCGGGGTCGGGCCATTCGGTACTTGAGGTGATCACGGCATTCGGCGCCGCTGCAGGGCGTGAGATACCCTATATGATCGCCCCGCGCCGCAGCGGCGATGTCGCCGAAATCTATGCCAATGCCGCGCTGGCAAAGGAACTGCTGGCCTGGCAGACCACCCGCAGCCTCGAGGATATGTGCCGCGACCACTGGGCCTGGCAGTCGCAGAACCCGCAGGGCTATCGCGACGCCGAAGAAAACTGAGCGGCAGACCAGACCGGACCGGACCGGACAAGACGGGGCGCGCGACCAAAACACGTACCGCCCGGCCAAGGCGGGAACGCAAGGGTGCAATCGGCTTGCTCTCGGTCCGTTCTGGAGATATTCCGTATTCCGGGAATTGAGGAGATCACCATGGCAGGGCAGTCCAGATCGCGCACGGGTTCAGCACTGGCCCGAGCCGGTTCTTTGTCGACAGGGCTGGTCATTGTGGCCGCGTCCGCGCTGCTCTCCGGCTGCGGGCAGGGGGAGGTCAGGGCGGTCAATGGCGCTGCGCCGGAGCTGCGCGATGCCAGGGCCATCAATGAGCGCCTTGGCAGTGACGACCCCGCGCTGGTCGAGCTCCCCGCCGGCACCATCAATCTCAGCGAGCCGCTCAACCTGGACTCGCGCAAGACATTGCGCGGCGCCGGGGCCGGCGTCACGGTGCTGAAGATGAGCGGCGGCATGGAAGAGTTCGCAGTCGGAAACCTTTCTGTCGAGGACGGCGAGACGGATATCACCATTTCCGACCTGACCATCGACTGCAACAGGAAAGCCGGCATGGGTATTTTCATGACCCGCGTGTCGAACCTGCGGATCGAGAATGTCGAGACCATGAACTGCCTGCGCGACGGGCTCCGGGTCAGCGGCAAGGGCGTACCGACCCGGGGTACCTTCATCGACAATGTCTCTTCACACCACAACAAGGACGATGGCGTGATCATCCTGTGGGCATCGCGCGAAGCGCTGATCAGCAATTTGCGCAGCTATGAGAACGGCCGCGACGGTGTCGTCTTCGACCATTCCGAAGGCTCTGCCGTCAATGTCATCGCCAATGCCAATGGCGGGAACGGAATTTTCTTCCGCAATCTCTTTGGCGGCAGCTATGTCAATATCTCGGCCACGCGGAATGGACGCCACGGGCTCTATCTGCAGGGATTTGTCGGCTCTACCGGTGCGTCGTGGCGGGCCCAGGCCAACAGCCAGAAGGAAGAGGGCAAGTTCGACGAGATCTTCCTGACCGACTCTGCCGAACTCAGCTATGGCATATCGCGCGACTCGGTCGTCACCGGCGTCGTTACCGGCAGCGGTCCGGAGTTCGGCACGCCTCCGGCGCGATATGGCATCACCTGGCATTCCGCCGATGTCGATATTGAATTCGCCAATGTCCGCTTTGGCGTCACAGCGTCGGGCGATGAATGCCGCGCGCCGGACAATTGCATTGCCGCGTCGGCCTTGAGTGACAGGAATTGACCTTCAGGATCGCGGGAGCCAGCCAGTGAAAAGCCCATCCATTTTCCAGTCCCTCACATCCTCGCTTTTCGGCAGGCAGAGTGCCCAGAAGTGCGACCGGATCGCGCGATGCGTGGCGGATTTCGAGCGCGATGGGTATGTGATCATGCGCGGCGTCGTGGACCATCACCTGATCGATTCGTTCTGGGACGAGGTCGCCCACTTGCAGAAAACCGAAGGCGAGCTGAGCTATGGCTTGTCCGGCGGCGTGCTGAAGAACCGGGATGTGCTTGACGGAACCTATACGGACGATACCAGCCGGTTGCGGATCGTCGGGATCGAGAATTTCAGCGCCGTGGCGCCATCTCTCATCCTCCATCCCTCGATAGCGGACTTTCTCAGCGCCTGGTACGACAACGCGCCGACCTGCATCCAGTCATTGACCTATCGCTATTCGAGCCAGCAGGGTGCCCATTCCGACAAATATCTGGTGTCGCCGCGCAGCGTCGGTCACAAATATGACCGCGACAGCCTCGCGGCATCATGGATCGCCTGCGAGGATGTCGATGAAGGCAACGGTTCCCTGATCATCTATCCGGGCTCCCACAAGCCGGAAAAGAAAACCCTGAAGGAGGACTTCGAGGGCAATTACACGGCCTATGTTTCCTATCTCGAAAATCTGTGTACGAACAGGGGGATCGAGACGGAGCGGTTTACGGCGGCCAAGGGCGATGTGCTGATCTGGCATGGTGACTTCGTTCATGCTGGCGGGCGCATCCTGCAGCCGGAGCGCACGCGCCTCAGCCTGGTCAATCACTACGCCAACCTGACCGCAGAGGACCCCGGCGCAGGCCTGGGCCGCAAGAAGCACAAATATCCCAATGGCTATATCTTCAAGGACGAGGCCGGGACATCAGCGCAATAACATCGGGGCAGTAAAAAAAGTCCTTCCGTATCCGGATATTACCGGCGGAACACGACCGTCTTGTTGCCATTGAGAAAAACCCGGTGCTCCAGATGATAACGCAGGGCCCGCGCCAGCGTGAGGCATTCGACATCGCGCCCGACGGCGATCATGTCGTTGACCGAGTTGAAGTGCTCGACCCGCTCGACCTGCTGCTCGATGATCGGCCCCTCATCGAGATCGGCGGTGACATAATGCGCCGTCGCGCCGATCAGCTTCACGCCGCGTTCATGGGCCCGGTGATAGGGACGGGCGCCCTTGAACCCCGGCAGGAATGAGTGGTGGATGTTGATGATCCGGCCGTGATATTTTCCGGCCAGGCCGGCGGACAATATCTGCATGTAGCGCGCCAGCACGATCGTGTCTGCCTGCGCCTCTTCCAGGATGGCATCGATGCGCGCTTCCGCCTCTGCCTTTGTCGCCGGCGTCACCGGTATGTGGTGGTACGGAATATCGTGCCAATCCGCGAGCTGGCGCAGGTCCGGATGGTTGGAAATGATCGCGGGGATCTTCATGCGGATATCGCCCGTGCGATAGCGAAACAGGAGATCGTTCAGGCAGTGGTCGAGCTTTGAGACCATCAGTACGACCCGCCGCTTCGCGGTGCGCTCGAACAGGTCGACCTGCATGCCGAGCCGGGTCCGCAGAGGGGCAAACCCATCCATGAAGGCATCGGCATCGAACCCGGCCAGGGTCGGGCGGAACCGGATGCGCATGAAGAAGCGGTTGGTCTGCGGGTCGCCATAATCGGAGGATTCCTCGACGAAACAGGCATGACCGGCAAGGTGCCCGGTCACTGCGGAAACGACGCCGATCTGGTCCGGGCAGGACACGTTCAGAATGTAATGCTTGTCTTTCTGGCTCATGGTCTTCGGTCATTCTCCCCCATCGGCACCGGCTGACTTACCATCAGCCGTTTTCAACCGCCGGACGCAATAGCTTATTTCTCTTGCCACCGTATTTTCCGTCTGTGAGGATGGGTCCGGGAGAGAGTTATCATGAGTATCAACAACATTGCCTTTGGCCGTGTCGAGCGGTTTGTATTCGCCTGTTCCAATCCTGCATGCCGTGCCGATATCGAACAGTTCGGCAGGCGGTTGAAGAACAACCATGCCTATGTCTGTCGCAGCTGTGGCCATGCGACCTATCTGGGCGAAGAGGCGATCGAACGATCAATGGCCGGCGCGGGTGCTGCCGGCCTCCGTGCCAACAAAGTGGCGCGGGGCGCAGAAGCGCCGCCCAGTCCCGGTCCCTCGCGCAGCCCGGCCACCCCGGCCTAGCCGGGCCGGCGCAACGCCATGATCTGTCCTCCCGCCGGGAAAAACGTTACCGGCCTTGCGCCTTGGGCGTGATTTTGCGGCGCCGCCATGGTTCAGGGTGGCTTGACGTTTGCGGGTGGACCCGGCAAAGCCGGACGACAGGATAATTCATGACGATAAGGATTCTCTCATGCGCATTGCGATGATCGGTACCGGCTATGTCGGACTCGTTTCCGGGGCATGTTTTGCCGATTTCGGCCATTCGGTCGTCTGTGTCGACAAGGACAAGGACAAGATCGAACGCCTGCTGCGCGGGGAGATACCGATTTTCGAGCCGGGCCTGGACCGTCTCGTGGCCGAGAATGTGGAAGCCGGGCGGCTGTCCTTCACGACCGATCTTGCCGAAGGGATGAAGGGGGTCGAGGCCGTCTTCATCGCCGTCGGCACGCCGTCGCGGCGGGGTGATGGGCATGCCGACCTGTCCTATGTCTACGCGGCGACGGAAGAGGTCGCGGCGCTGATCGACGGCTATACCGTGGTCGTGACCAAATCGACCGTGCCGGTCGGCACCGGTGCCGAGGTCGAGGCGATCATCCAGAAAGTCCGTCCCGACCTGAAGCCGGGGGAGGGCTTCTCCGTCGCCTCGAACCCGGAATTCCTGCGCGAAGGCGCCGCCATCGACGATTTCAAGCGGCCGGACCGGGTGGTCTGCGGGGTTGAGGACGACAGGGCCAGGGAAGTCCTGTCGGAGCTCTACCGGCCGCTATACCTGAACGAGACGCCGATCGTGTTTACGCGGCGGGTCACGTCCGAGCTGATCAAATATGCCGCCAACGCCTTCCTTGCGACCAAGATCACCTTCATCAACGAAATGGCCGATCTGTGCGAGAAGGTCGGCGCTGATGTTCAGGCGGTGGCCCGCGGCATCGGCCTGGACAAGCGGATCGGCTCCAAATTCCTGCATGCCGGACCGGGCTATGGCGGCTCCTGTTTTCCCAAGGACACGCTGGCGCTGGTGCGCACCGCCCAGCAGCATGGCGCGCCGGTGAAGATCGTGGAATCCGTCGTCGAGGTGAATGCCGCGCGCAAGCAGTCCATGGCCGCCCGGGTCAAGGCCGCCGCCGGCGGTGACCTCAGCGGCAAGACCGTCGCTGTCCTCGGCCTCGCCTTCAAGCCCAATACCGACGACATGCGCGACTCGCCCTCGCTCGACATCGTGCCTGCGCTGGTCAGGGATGGTGCCACGGTGCGCGCCCACGACCCCGAAGCGATGGGTGAGGCGCGCAAGCATTTCGGCGACACGATCACCTATTGCGACGGGGCCTATGAGGCGATGCAAGGGGCGGATGTCCTTGTCATCATCACCGAATGGGACGAGTTCCGGGCGCTCGATCTCGGCCGGGCGCGTGAATTGCTGTCAGCGCCGGTCATCGTCGATCTGCGCAATATCTACCCGCCGGCGGAAATGGCCGAAAAAGGGTGGGCCTACACATCCATCGGGCGCTAGGAGGGGGTCGGCCGTGCGCGGGCTCGCAAGCTGTTTGGGCCGCGCACGAACACCGCGCTTGTTTTTTCTGTCGCAAATCTCCTAAACAATCATCACACTCGGTTCACAAAGCGCTAGCACCCGTCATTGCCAGCGCGCTCACTGTATAGGTAAGGAAATCCTGATGGCCAAAGTCATTGTTCTTGGCGGAGACGGCTTTTGCGGCTGGCCGACCAGTCTGCATTTGTCCAAGCGGGGTCACGACGTGATCATTGTCGACAATTTGTCCCGCCGCAAGATCGACATCGAACTCGAAGTCGACTCGCTGACCCCGATCCGCCCGCTGGGTGAGCGGCTCGCGACCTGGGAAGAATTGACCGGCAGCAAGATCCGGTACGAGAATTTCACCATCGGCGAGAATTATCACCGGCTGCTGACCCTCATCAAAGAGGAAGAGCCCGATGCGATTATCCATTTCGCCGAACAGCGCGCTGCGCCCTATTCGATGAAATCCTCCTGGCACAAGCGCTATACGGTCTCCAACAATCTCAACGCCACCAATGATGTGCTGGCCGCGATCGTGGAGGCGGAACAGGACATCCACCTGATCCACCTGGGCACGATGGGCGTCTATGGCTACGGCACCGCCGGCATGAAGATCCCGGAAGGCTATCTGACCGTGAAGGTGCAAACCGCGGAAGGCCTGGCGGACCAGGAAATCCTCTATCCGGCCAATCCGGGCTCGATCTATCACATGACCAAGACCCAGGATCAGCTGTTCTTCCACTTCTATAACAAGAACGACAAGGTCAAGATCACCGACCTGCATCAGGGCATCGTCTGGGGCACCCAGACCGAAGAGACGCGCATGGATGAGCGCCTGATCAACCGGTTTGACTATGACGGCGATTACGGCACGGTGCTGAACCGCTTCCTGATGCAGGCGGCGGTCGACTATCCGCTGACCGTGCACGGCACTGGCGGCCAGACCCGCGCCTTCATCCACATTCAGGATACGTGCCGCTGTATCGAGCTGGCGCTGACCAACCCGCCGCAGAAAGGCGAGCGCGTCAACATCCTCAACCAGATGACCGAAACCCACCGGGTGCGCGATCTCGCCCAGATGATCGCCGACAAGACCGGGGCCGAGGTTGCCTTCGTCAAAAACCCCCGCAAGGAGGCCGACGAGAACGATCTCCATGTCGCCAATGACCGGTTCATCGGCATGGGTCTGGAGCCGATCACGCTGGATGAGGGCCTGATGGCGGAGGTCACCGAGATTGCCCGGCATTATGCGCAGCGCTGCAATCTGGAGAAAATTCCCTGCATCTCGCAGTGGTAAGGCCTTGCCCGTGATCGTGGCTTGCGCCCTGATCGGCTGAATGCCGGATCCAACGGGGCAGAATTTTTCGAATCGTCCACTGCCCTGCAGGATGGTCCTGCGGGGCAGTTTCTGTTTCTGGCCAGCATGGAGACGGCCTGTCCGGGGCTGTCGACGGGTTCCGGCGCCGCTATCGCCATCTTTTTCACCGCATCGGGCGGGGCTGACCATCCGGCCGCCTGCGGTCATGGCGCTTGAGGCGGCAATGCCAGCATTTGCCTGACACTGAGCCGGGTCTGCCGGATGAGCCGTGTACTGACTAGAAATTCATTCCATGCACGAGGTGCGCAGCTCTCTGTCGCGGTTTGACGGGGTTGCGCTAAAATCCTGCAAGATCGCTGGATTTGTAATCCGGTAAATGCTAAATCCTGCCAGCCTTGCCGACAGGGCCTGTAAATAAATTGTTTACATTTGCTGGTTGCTGTCGCTATGGTGTAACAAAATAACAGAGCCAGGCAATGGCCACAGAGGCGTGGGAAACGACCCGCATACCGGTTTTCGCGGATTGAGAAATAAAGGCGTTGCCTTTTGCAGCGTTTTTTCCCAATCTTGGAACGGGGTGTGATTGGGGACAAACTTTTCCACCCTTTATTTATGGCGCCCAGGGCGTCTTTCTATGGCACCTTGCAGGGTGTTCATGTGTTAACAATTCTGGCGGCCATCCCGGTCGCCTTTGACCGAAGCAATGCGGTAGGTGAACAGGATGATTAAACAAGTCGCTTTTTTGGGAACGGCCATCGCTCTGGTGGCGTCAGCAACTGCGCCGGCTGCGGCCCAGTTCAGTGCTGCTATCGACGTCAGCAAGCAGACCGTCGCTGAGGCAAAGGCCTCCCAGCAGCGGATCGACAGCCTTGACGAAGAGACCAGCCGTCTCCTCGTCGATTATCGCGCGAACCTGAAGCAATACGAGCTTCTGTCGCGCTTCAACCAGTCACGTGCTGTCGAGGTTGAGCGTCAATCGACGCAGATCGAGAACCTCCAGCTCGACGTCGACAACATCGAGAACATCCAGCGCGCCATGCTGCCGCTGATGGAAGAGATGCTCGGAACTCTGGAAGAGTTCATTGCGGCGGACATGCCGTTCCTCGAGCAGGAGCGTGCGCGCCGGATCGAGCGTCTTCGCAGCGTCATGACGGACTCCAACACGTCCGAGGCACAGCGCTACCGCCTGATCATCGAGGCCTTCCAGATCGAAAACGAATATGGCCGCACCATCGAGGCTTACAGTGGTACGGTTGCTGCCGATGGCGGCGAGCTCTCCGTCGAGTTCCTGCGCATTGGCCGTATCGCCCTGATCTACAAAACGGCCGATGATTCGGTCCTGCGGATCTATGATCGCGACGCGAATGCCTTCGTTGATCTCGACAGGAAATATATGTCCGACGTTAAGCTTGGCCTGCGCATGGCCAAGGAACAGACAGCGCCAGCGCTGCTCGGTGTGCCGGTTCCGGCCCCGATCCAGGCTCAGTAAGTAAGGCGAATTGGAAGGAATTCTCGACATGAAACTCATTCGTAAACTAGGCATTTCTCTCGTCGCCGGTGCCGCAGCGCTGTCCGCGTTCGGGACAGGCGCCATCGCACAGACCTCGCTTCAGGATGTTCTGAACGCAGCCCGCGCCGAGCGTCAGGCTGTTCAGCAGACCAACCAGGAGCGTGAGCAACGCTTCCTTGCCGAGCGCAACACGCAACAGCAGAAGCTGGCTGAAATCCGCAGCCAGGTGAATGCGGAAACCGCTCGCTCGAACCAGCTCGACGCTGCCTTCGCAGCGAACCGTGCCCGCGTCGAGGAGTTGCAGGCTGAACTCGACAGCCGTCAGGGCGAATTCGCCGAACTGTTCGGTGCTGCCCGCTCCGCTGCCTCCGACCTTGCATCGCGCCTCGATGACTCGATCATCTCCTCGCAATATCCGGGTCGTTCGGAATCCCTGCGCGAAACGGCCGAAAGCGAAACCCTCCCGACCGTTGTCGAACTGGAAAACCTCTATTTCACGCTGCTGCAGGAAATGGTCGCCCAGTCCGAAGTCGCAACCTATGGCGCTGAAGTCGTTCGTGCCGACGGCACGGCGGAAGAGCGTGAAGTGACCCGCATCGGGCCGTTCTCGGTGTTCAACAACGGCAATTACATGACCTATGAAGGTGGTGAGCTGGAACTTCTGGCCCGTCAGCCGGCCGTCGCCGACGCCCAGTCTGCTGCCCGGACTGTCGAAGGCTTTAGCGGCGACGGTTTCGTCCGCGGTGTCATCGACCCCTCGCTCGGCACGCTGCTCGAGCTGGTTGTCACCCAGCCGTCCATCATGGAGACCATCCAGCAGGGCCGTACCGTCGGCTATGTGATCATCGCCATTCTCGCGATCGGTCTGCTGCTCGGCCTGTACAAGCTGGCAACGCTCTGGGCCGTCAATGGCGCCGTTCGCAGCCAGATGCGCAAGAAGACACCGTCCAAGTCGAACCCGCTCGGCCGTATCATGATGGCTTACGACTCCAATCGTAACGCCGATGTCGAAACGGTTGCGCTGAAACTCGACGACGCGGTTCTGAAGGAAGTGCCGAAGCTCGAGGGTGGCCTCAACCTGATCAAGGTTCTTGCCGCTGTCGCGCCGCTGCTCGGCCTGCTCGGTACGGTTATCGGTATGATCCGGACCTTCCAGGCGATCACCCTGTACGGTACGGGCGATCCGCAGCTGATGGCATCGGGTATCTCCGAAGCGCTTGTCACCACCGTTCTCGGCCTGGTCGCGGCTATCCCGCTGCTCCTCATCCACGCCTTTGCCAGCGGTGCCGCGCGCGGCGTCTCGCAGGTCCTGGAAGAGCAGTCTGCCGGGATGATCGCCGAGCACGCGGAGTCTCGGTCTTAAGGGCAACGCCTGTAACATAGGAGTTCGTTAAATGCCCGAAGCCTTGAATCCACTCAACGCGTTGGACTCGCTGAATAACTTCCTGATCGCCGGTGGAAATGTTCTTTTCATCATCATGATCGCGACGTTTGTCATGTGGGCCCTGATCCTGGAGCGGGTGATCTATTTCACCACTGCCCAGGGTGGCGTGAAATCCCGGGCGGTCCGCGCCTGGCAAGCCCGGTCCGAGCATACCTCCTGGTATGCTCTGGCCGTCCGCCAAAAGCTGCTTTCCGAAGTCAAGCTGGCCGCGAATTCGAACCTGACGGTCATCAAGGGCCTGGTCGCAATTGCACCGCTGCTTGGTCTGCTTGGCACCGTTACCGGCATGGTCGAGGTCTTCGAAGTCATGGCCGTGACCGGATCGTCAAACGCCCGCCTGATGGCGGGGGGGATCTCCAAGGCCACCATCCCGACGATGGCCGGTCTTGTCGCCTCCCTGTCAGGTATCCTGATGATAAACATCCTTGAGCGCGCCGCTGCCAAATCTGTTTCCGATACGGCAGATGCGTTCGACAAGGTCAGAGACTGATAGGACCAAACCATGCGTAGACGATTTGGATCCCAGAACGACGAGACCGAAGTCAACGTCACACCGTTGCTCGACATCGTCTTCATCATGCTGATCTTCTTCATCGTGACGGCGACGTTCGTATATGAAGACGGCTTCAATCCGCAGACGCCGGAGGACACGCCTCCGGACGAGAATAACCCGCCGCCGCCCAGCCTCCTGCTTTACGTGCAGGCTGACGGGTTTGTCTCGGTCGACGATGCCCGCATCATCGATCCGGGCTCGACCCAGCCGGTTGTGTCGGAATTCTTCGCTTCCAACCCGCAAGGTGTTGTCATCGTCAGCGCCGCGCCGAAATCCAAGGTCGGGGTCGCCGTGTCCGTCTATGACGAGGCGATGCAGGCCGGCCGGTCCGTCGGCACGACCAGTGTCACTATTACCAAATCCAGTGAATAGGGCGGTGATCGCCCTGTTCCTGCCAGTTCAGTCAACAGCGATACGGAACTAATATTATGGCAAGACGGCCAATCAGATCTGCAGGGGGTGGCGACGACGAGGACGTCAACGTCACGCCGCTGCTCGACATCGTCTTCATCATGCTGATCTTCTTCATCGTGACTTCGACCTTCATCAAGGAGCCTGGTATCGATACGGATCGGCCGGATGCGCAGATTTCGGAAAAGATCAAGCTCATCGCCCTTCTCGTCGGCATCAGCGACGATGACGAGGTCTGGATCGACAACGAGATCTACGCGATCGACGAGGTGAAGGCCAAGGTTCAGGAGTTGCGTCGTGAAACTCCCAAAGGCAGGGCCGTTCTGCGGGTCGATGCCAATGCCAGCTCCGAGACAATGCTCGATGTGATCGAGCAGATGAAGCAGGCGGGTGAAGAGCAGATTCAGATCGCTACGGAGGAATAAGATGGGATCGATCATCAGATTATTCGTCGGCACGCCGCTGGCAATGCTTGTTACGGTCGTCCTGTTTCTGTTCATGTATTTCCTGATCAGCGGGACTGACCTGGATCTCAACGAGGATGCCGAAACCGTCCGTATCGAGATCGGCCGCCAGATCGAGGATACGCCGGAGCAGACGACCCAGAAGCAGTTCGAGCGCCCGCAGCTCGACCAGCCACCACCTCCGCCGCCAGCGATCAATGACGCCAATTTCCGTCCGGAAGTTGCCGGCGTCAGGGCAGGGGCCCCGACATTCGATGCGAATGTCGATATCGGCACCGGCTTCAACCCGGACCGTGATGCCCAGCCGCTCGTGCGTATCGAGCCGCAATATCCGGATCGCTGCCAGGGCCGTTCGGGCGACATCGAAACTGTCGTTGTCGAGTTCGACGTGGACCCCGCCGGCCAGACGGTGAATGCCCGCGTCGTGCGCAGCACCAACAGCTGTTTCGACCGGAACGTCATCCGTGCCGTCGAGCGCTGGAAGTATCAGCCCAAGATCGTCGACGGCCAGGCTGAGCCGCGCTACGGCGTTCGCACGACCTTCAAGTTCCAGATCCAGGAATAAGCTATCGCACGGCCGGCTCCTTCCCGGCGCCGGCCGTATCACACAGTACAGGCACCCAAGAGCAGTATAATGAGCAAATTGTTCCACAAGTCCTTCATGGCGCTCTCCGCAGGCGCATTCATTCTGGCAGCCGGTGGTGTCATGACGGCGGTCAGCGTACCGTCCGCCTGGGCGCAGGACGAAGAGGAAGAGACCGCCAACCAGTCTCTGTCGTCAGCCGTCGCGACCGAGGTGCAGAAAGCCTACATACTCGCCTCCGAGGAAGAGAAATACGCCGAGGCCATCACGGTTCTCGATCGCTTGCTCGCCAGCCGTGGTAGCAGCATGACGGCTTATGAGCTCGGCACGACCTATGAATTGCGCGCCAGCTTCAAGGCGAACCTGGATAATCCGAACTTCACCTCGATCCTCGAGGATCTGGAGCGTGCTGCTGACTCCGGCGGTCTGCCGACCGACCGTGTGCGCCAGATCCGCTTCAACATGGCGCAGATCTACTTTCAGGAAGAGCGCTATCCGGAAGCGATTCGTCTGCTGACCGAATACATCAATTATCAGGAAAGCGTCGGCGAACCGGTCAATGCCAATACCTATCGCCTTCTCGCCGGTGCCTATATCGCCCAGGACCAGTTCCAGCAGGCCCTCGGCCCGATGGAAAATGCCATGCGCCTGCACCGCCGGGAGAACAACCCGCAGAAATCCTACTATGCGACGATGAACTACATCTATTCGGAGCTGAAACAGGAGAGCAAGCGCGGCGATCTGCTGGTCGAGATGATCAATATCTGGCCGGAAGAAGAGCAATACTGGTCGCAGCTCGCCGGCGCCTATTCCCAGGCCGATCGTGACGAAGATGCCGCCGCTGTTCTGGAGCTTGCCTATCGCGCCGGTATCATCACCGAGCCGAGCAAGATCCTGAACCTCGTCCAGTATTTCACCATCCTGGACAACCCCTATCGGGGTGCCTTGCTGCTCGAACAGGAGATTGCTGCCGGCAATCTGGAGCGGGACCTCGACAATCTGCAGCTTCTCGCCCAGGCCTACAACCTCTCCCGCGAACAGAAGAAAGCCCTGGTGCCGCTGCGTGAAGCGGCCCAGATCGCGCCGACCGGTGAATTGTATTATCGCCTAGGCCAGATTCTGTTCGCCGACGAACAGTGGCAGGAATCGGTCGATGCGCTGACGGAGGCCGTCAATCGCGGCGGTCTGGAAGCGCGCGATATCGGTGACGCATGGCTGCTGATCGGCAATGCCTACTACAATATCGATACCAATTCCGAGGCCCAGCGGGACCGCGCGATCGATGCCTGGAACCGCGCCCAGAACTACAGCAACAGCCGCAGCGCTGCATCGGGCTGGATTTCCTATGTTCGCGAGGTCCGCCGCGTCGAGCAGAACCAGGATCGTGTCGAGCGCCTGCAGCGTGAGGAAGCGTTCAAGAGCGAGCGCCGCCGCTGCCAGACCAACCTCGAGATCTTCGAGCGCCTGGGCAATTCCAGCGGCTTCAGCCAGGAAGATGCCAATCGCTGCGAGACCATACTCGATGCCGAATGGAGCAATGGTCAAATCGTTCTCGCCGACGGGTCTACGGCCGTCGCTGTCGAGGACATCGAATAGAGACAGACACGATCGGATCGAACGATCGTCCAGAAAGGCCCGGAGCATCGCTCCGGGCCTTTTTCTTGTGGGCGGTCATTTTCTTATGGGTAGTCATTCCCGTAGGCCTTCCGCCAACTGGCCGCCTGTCTTTCATGCCGTCTGCCTTGCGTGCCCTGAGCGTCCCGGGGCGACCGGCCCCGATTGACGGGTTACTCAGGAGCGGCGCTCTTGCGGAGGCTCATGTGTAGGACATGTTGGTCATGGGTGATATCGGCCCGGATTCGCCCGGCCTGCCATTTCGCGGCGGAAAGCGGGGGCTGTGAAGCACGCCTCACCGATAGCGTTTCCCGGTGAAGTGGAAACCGGTTCACCGTCAGGAAACGCGGAAAACAAGGAGTCTGGGTCGTTTCAGCGTTTCGACAGAACGTTGAAACGATCTACAAGGCGCGCGATGAGAGCCACTTGGGACTGGCAGCATGCCAATGAGCGCGCCGGCGCGTGTACGATCCGGTGGCAGCCTGCATTGCGGGGTCGGCCGCGCCGGACAAAAGAAAAGGCGCCCGGGGCGGGCGCCTTTTCGCAAGGATGAGGGCGATGTCCCGGCGCGTGCCGCCGGGACACCGGTATCAGAAGCGGTAGACGCCGCCGACGCGCAGGGTGCGCATATCGACATTGTCCCGGCCATACATGGCGCTGAATTCCGCCGACAGGCTGAAGGCGTCGTTGATGTCCGCCTCGAGACCGATGCGCGGCTCGAACCAGCTCTCGCCGATATCCGCACCGGTGACCGCGAAGGGAGTCGTCGCGCCATTGGCGAAACTTGCCTGCACGACCTGCTCGTCATCGGCCAGTTCCTGCACATAGGACAGGCCGCCGAACGGACGGATCGTGGCAGTGCCGGTCTCGTGCGACGCCATGAAGTCGACGCCGATCTTGGCCTGCAGCGACTTGATGTCGTAATCCTCGACCGAAAGAGCACCCTGGCCACCGCTCTCGACATAGCCGTCGATGTCATATTCGGAGAAATACAGACCAGCGCGTGGAATGACATGGGTGCCGTTTCCGGTCACCTTGTCATAGCCGAGTTCGAGGCCGGCAAGGACCTGCTCGACATCGGTCGAGCCCATGCCGTCGGCCGCACCGCCGAAGCCAGCCGCGACGCGCGAGACTTCCAGGTCATACCGGCCGCCGCCATACCAGGCTGACAGGCTGAGCGGCCCGGCGATGGCAAGATCGCCATAACCGATGATGCTGTAGCCGTCCGACGAGGCATAGCCGCCATCGCTGACATCGACATCGCCGTCCTGATAATGACCGGAAAGACCAAGGGTCAGCGCCTCCGAGAGGGCCCGTTCGAGGCCGATGGCAGCGGAGAAGTTCTCCAGCTCTTCCTCGTCATTGGCCAGATAGCCGGCCGTATCACCACGGGAATAGGTGATGTCGGCAAAGCCGCTCCACGCCTCATCCATGGCGATCGAGCCCTGGGCCGAGCCCTGGGTCGAGCCGGCGTCCTGCGCCGCCAGCATGGCAAAGGCCGCCGTGCCGTCGGCAGAGGCGGTGCGCATGCCGTCAGCGGCAGCCAGTACCTGAACGTCGTTGACATTCGTCGCGACCGAGAAGCTGCCCGTGCTGCGGCCATAGCTGCGGCGCGTCACGCTGCGTACGGCAAGGTCGCCCTGGCCGAGCAGCATGTTGTTGGCGTAGAAATTCTCCGCCGGGGCGAGCATGTCGAGCGCATTGCCGAGAGACCCGGACGGCAGGTAATCGACCACACCGTAAATCTCGCTGAGGCCGGCATAATTGCCATCGCGCGACGCATCGAGGGCGTTGCCGATGCTGAGCTGGTTCTCCGAGCCGGTAGCGGCGAGGAAGCTGGTGAAGGCCTGCGCCTCGATCGCGACGCTGACAACACCGGCGTCAACGCTGGACGTGCCGTAGAGAACGCCCTGCAGCTGCGGTGTCAGCACCCGGTCGAACCCGCCGATGATATCGCCGGTCGCCATCATGATGTCGTAGCTGTCGCCATAGACCGGCAACGCGTCGAAATCGACGCCCAGCGTGCCGTCGAGCGATATCGAGCCGAAGACATCGAGCAGGTCGGATTCCCCGTTGCGAATATTGGCGAGGAACATGCCGGCCTGGGTCTGGATATAATCGCCATCGAGCAGCAGGGTGCCGGTGGTGTCGAGATCGCCCGGGCTGACCATGCCGGCAATGTTGAACAGCGTGCCATAGGCGAGCACACCATTGCCATAGAGCTGGTTGAAGTCGATCAGCGTCATGGTGCCGTCACCGGTCAGCGCGCCGCCCCACAGGACGACTTCGCGGGTCAGCAGGGAGCCATCGACATTCAGCAGGCCGTCAAAGACCTCGGTGTTGATGTTGACGAACATCGACCAGTCACTGGCGATATCGAGGCCGGTATCGGCGCCGTTCAGTGTCAGCTTGTCGATCTCGACATCCATGTCGAGGGTCGTCGTGCCGGCGGCATTCAGCGTGACCTCGAAGAACTGCGCCGGGTCGACGAAGGTTTCGCCACGGGCACCATAGAAATTGTCCGGCACGAAGTTTGTCGAACCCGGGCCGGTGAGCGACTGCTCCAGGCCGGTCAGCGTGCTGACCTCGGACAGGGCGCGGTCGAGCGCGGGCGTGCTGGCGGAAAGACCGGTCGCCTCGCTGGTGAGGTCCGTCGTGACGATACCACCAAGATCCGCTGTACCTGACAGCCCGCCACCGAGCCCGTCGCCGCGGGAGACAGCTGCCGTCGCGGTGAGACCGGTGTCGAGGCTGATGGACGCATCTTCCCGGGCCCCGGCAAAACCGGCCAATTCGACTTCAGCCATGCCGTCGCCTTCGCCCTCTGCAGCATCGGCCGTGTCATAGGTCTGGACGTCGGTATCGAAGACCGTGCCTTCGGTCGGACGTTCCTGGAACACGCCGCCTTCATCGCCGGAGGGCAGACCGTTTACCAGATTGCCCTCGCTGTCATAGACGAAATAGTTCGGGTCGAGGGTCTGGATCCAGCGGGTCGGGTCGGACCAGTTGCCGTCGCCTTCCAGTGCCGAGACATATTTGTAGGGGTTGTTCTCGGAAATGAACTGGTAGGAGGTGAACAGCGGGTTGTAATAGGAGACCTCGCCATAGCTCTGGCCTGCCGCGTGGAAGAAGCCGGGCTGGAAGCCGCCGGACAGGACGCCGAGGATGAGCGGGAAGTCGGCGAGCTGGTCGGCAAACAGCGGTCCGCCGGAATCGCCACCGGCCGTGGCGAATTCGAACGGCAGGGCATCGCCGGGGAACAGGTCGATCGACGGGCCGGGCAGGACCACCGTATCGCTGTCGAGGAAGGTGCCGCTGAACCCGTCCCAGTCGGAACAGACAATGGAGTTGCTGGCGCCAAAGGCGGTCGTGCGCTCGCACTCGCCTTCGCGGCCCGGCAGGTCGAAATCGATCCAGTAGAGAAGCTGGTTGGAAGCGCCACCAGAGCCAAATTGCAGGTTTTCGTTCTGGGCGAGGGCCTGGACGAAATCGTTCTGCGAGGCGAGCAGGCCGAGCATGTTCTCGCCCGCGCGGCGCTTGCCGTTGATGCCGATACCCGTCCCCGAGCCGGGTCCGTAGGTGCCGTAGCCGACGCCGACGGTATGAAGCCCGTCCTCGATCGCGCCTTCCGGTACCGGGCTGAACAGCATGGCATAGGACGGAATGGTGTAGATCGGGTCTTGCAGGCCGATCAGGGCGACGTCGGCAGCCGGGAACGGCATATTGCCGAATTCGGCATCCGGATGGAGGATGACATCGACGCCGAAGGTCAGGCCGTTGCGGTTATCGAGGAACTGTTCGCCGGTGCCGATCCAGTTGAACAGCGGATCGAACGTATCCGGGCCATAGGCAATGATCGGTGTGTACCACAGCGTGTCCGGGCCATATTCCTCCGATGGCAGGTTGTTGAAGCAGTGCGCGGCCGAAATGACGGTGCGCGGGTTGATCAGCGAGCCTGTGCAGTTGAACAGGATGTCGCCGAAAAGATTGTCGAGGAGATAGATCTGGACCACACCGTCCCAGTAAGCCGCGTAATCCTGAGAGCCCTCATCGCCGACATCGTCGCGATACAGTTCTGCATTTGCCGGCACGGCCATGGCGGCCAGTGCAAGAGCGGAAACGCCTGCGCCAAGGCGGCTGGCGAGCTTTTTGTTGATGGTCATGATAATCCATTCCCAAGGCTGATAGGTACCATAGTACGCATATCGCCCGCCCCCTCAAGCAGGATAAGGAGTTATCTCTCGTGATAAGTGCAGATTTAACTCAGGTCGATCTCGCCTGACGCGGCGATCTTCTAGAACGGTTCAAACCCGTTGCCGGCGCGGTCGGGAGAATCGATTTGTTCGGTCTTGCAGGATGAAAAGCCCTGGCGCCAGCCGGTGCGATAGCTGCGGTCGTTCGCGAACAGCGCCTCGTCCTGGATAACCTTGGTCGAGAAGGCGCGATCCGCTTCCCGGGCGCTGGCGCAGCCATCGGCATAGCCTGCCGGATACATCGGCCCGTCGATCGCCTGCTGGGTCGTTTCGGGGCTTGCGCACCCGCTTGCCGTCAGGGTCAGGCCGGCCAGAAGGCAGGCGAGGGCTGGAAATCCGGTTCTCATGGTCATCCCACTCACATAGGGCCGGACGCGCGTCCGGCGATTAACGAAATCCTTCTGACCCTCGCATGTCCTGAAGGGAAATGGAAAGCAAGAATTAACGGGATTGCGTCTAGTGTGGGGCGCATCGATCACCAGAGGATTGCCCATGGCTGAAGAAGCGAGAGTTCTGGAGCAGCATCATGCGGTTGCAGGGCCGGGCGAGCAGCTGACCCTGAGCGGCCAGATGACGACCCGTATGGCGCTTGTGCGCAAGCTGACCGATATTGTCGTGCTGCCCCTCGGCAAGATCAGCAGCAATGAGCGTTCCTTCGCCGCCGATATTCTGATCCGTACCCTGTTGAACGTCGATGCCGCCGCGCGCGGCGAGGTTGCCCATCGTCTCGCCGGGATCACCGATATTCCCCGTCACCTGCAGCGCTTCCTGATGACCAGCGATATCGAGATCGCCCGCCCGATGCTGGAGACCCGCACCCATGTGCCGGAGACCATGCTGATGGAGGCAGCAGAGTGCAGCCGCGCGCATCGACAGATCATCATGCGCCGTGACGATGTCACATCGGCAGTGGCCGACGTGCTGATCGGCCATGGCGAAGCCGATATCATGCGGCGCCTGCTCGACAAGCATGAAGTTCATCTGTCCGACCAGGCGATGACGACGATCATTCACAAGTCACGCACTGACGAGCATCTGCGCGAGCCGCTGCTGCGCCGGCTGGAACTGCGCCCCGACCAGGCGTTCGTCATGTACTGGTGGATGAACACGACCCAGCGCAAGCACCTTTTCAAACGCTTCATGACCGACCGCTCGGTCATTCAGGAGGCCATGCACGAACTGTTCGTCGTGACCTTCACCAGCGACAATCCGGACAAGGTCGTCAAGGCCAGCCTGAAACTGATCGACCGCCGTCACCGGCCGCGCGGGCGCAATGGCGAGATGGTGACGATGGACATCGTCCAGAAGACGCTGACCGCCGCCCGCTGCCAGCCGACCCACGAATTCGCCCACGCCGTCGGCCTGTTGGCCGGGGTGTCGACCGATACCGCGGAAATGGTGCTGTTCGACGTGACCGGCGTGTCTTTCGCGATCATCTGCAAGTCCATCGGCCTGTCGCGCAGTTCCTTCCGCGAGGTCATCTCCGACAGCCGTTTCGCCGATGAGGGCTCAAGCGCGATCCTGACCGAAGACCAGATCGAGGAGCTTGTCGGGATTTTCGATTCCATCGCCCGCGACTTCTCTCGCACCATCCTGCGCTATTGGGACTGGAAGACCGACATGTTCGTGATCGGCGAGGAGCAACTGGCCCAGAACGGCCAGAGCGATGTCCACAAGACCTATTTCGGCGAACTTTGATCGAATAGCGAAAATTGCATCTTTCCGCTTAAACCCGTTTTAAGGCTGCCGTGCCATAGTGTTCCGGTCGGTCGCTGCCTTGCGTATTTTGGCGGCGGCCGGCCTTCCCCCCCTCTGTAATCCCTTGAGCCACCATGGCGCAGCGGCTGGCCAAAAACGCCAACGCAACCGGCTTTTGTGCGATTTCTTTCAACAAGGGATTGATTTCGTCGCGAATTTGGCCAATTTCCCCGGAGACATTCCGGTGCGGAAAAGGGTATTGGTGCCGGGACCTTCAACAGCCGCGGTAGGGCGGTGGACAGCAAACAGAACGGGCAGACAATCACAGCCATGCTGCGTTTCCTGACAAAAATTGCCGGTCGGCACGTTGTGCTTGCCCTGTCCATGTTCGGCCTGTGGCTGTTGCTGTCGGGCTACTTCACTTATCCCTCGCTGCTGACATTTGGCATCATATCCGTCCTGCTGACCACATGGCTGGCCCAGCGCGCCGGGATGCTGGACCGCGAGGGCGTGCCGACGCGCGTTTTTCCAGGAATTTTTGCCTACATGCTCTGGCTGACCGTCGAGATCGGCAAGTCCAACCTGATCGTGACCATGCATGCCCTGTCGCCGAAGCTGAAGCTGAGCCCGACGATGGTGACCGTGCCGGCCTATCAGGCGAGCGATCTCGGCAAGGTCATCTTCGCCAACTCGATCACCCTGACCCCCAGCACGGTGTCGGTTGACCTGCACGAGAACAATATTCTCATTCACGCGCTGACCGCAGAAATGGCCGACGTCGCCGGCATGATCGCGATGGGCGAACGGGTTTGCGCGTTTGACGGTCCGGAAGGCCGTGACTGGGTGCGCCAGCGCAAGGCCGAGCGCCGCGCCGAGGCCGACAGGGCCGCCGCCGAGAGGCAGGCCGGTCTATGATGTTCGCTGTCGCCGCTGCCGCCATCATCGTTGCGATGGTGATCACCTTCGCCCGCGCCGTACTCGGGCCGTCCCTCTATGACCGTATCCTCGCCGGCAACTCGTTTGGCACGAAAACCGTCCTTCTGCTCGGCATCATGGGCTATCTCACGGGCCGTCCGGACTTCCTCGATATCGCGCTGCTTTACGCGCTGATCAACTTCCTCGCCACCATCGCCATCCTGAAATTCTTCCGTTACCGGACGATGTCGCCGACGATGGACGACCTGCGCCAGGCAGAGAGGGAGAAGGCGGAATGATCCTCGATAGTCTCAGCTGGTGCCTGTTCCTGCTCGGGGCGCTGTTCATCATTTCCGGCTCGCTTGGCCTGTTGCGTTTTCCGGACTTCTACACCCGCCTGCATGCGGCCGGCGTAACCGATACGCTGGGCGTGGAGCTGATGCTGCTCGCCATGATCTTCCAGTCCGACAACTGGATCACCATCGTCAAGCTGTTGCTCATCGCGCTGTTCATGTTGCTGACGAGCCCGGTTTCAACCCACGCTATTGCCCATGCCGCCTGGGTCGGCAAGCTGAAGCCAATGCTCGGCCCCGACCTCAGGCGCGACGGCGACGCAGAAACACATGAGGAGGACGCCTGATGGAAGAATTCCAGACGCCACTCCAGCCGATCATCCTGCTCGATCTGGCAATCCTGTCGCTGCTGATCGCAACGGCCTTCGCGATGATGCGTGTCCGCCGGCTGTTCGCGGTCGTGATGCTGTCGGGCATTTTCTCCTTCCTCGCCGCGCTGTTTTTCGTCTCGCTCGATGCGGTCGACGTCGCCTTTACCGAGGCTGCGGTCGGCGCGGGCATTTCCACCGTACTGATGCTGTCCGGCATGCTGTTGACGGCCCGGCGTGAAAAGCCGGCGGTGCCGGGGTACAGGAATGTCGCGATGGTGGTCTGTCTCGTCACCGGCGCGGCGCTGTTCTATGCGACCATCGACATGCCGGCCTTCGGCGACCCGAACGCGCCGGCAAACGCCTATATCGGCCAGCAATTTGTCGAGCGTACACCGCAGGACGTCGAGATACCGAATATCGTCACCGCCATTCTCGCCTCCTATCGGGGGTTCGATACGCTGGGCGAGGTGCTGGTCGTCTTCGCCGCCGGTGTCGGCGTCATCATGCTTCTTGGTGCCGGGTCTCTGCGCGGCGGCCGGAAGGTGAAGGACGAGCGCCCCGAGGACGATAGCAACGAGGGAAGGGAGTTCTAGAACCATGATGGCTCACCTGATCCTCCGCGTAACGATCAAGCTGCTGTTCGCGCCGATCATCGTCTTTGCGCTCTATGTGCAGTTCCATGGAGAATACGGGCCCGGCGGCGGCTTCCAGGCCGGGGTCATCTTTGCTGCGGCCTTCGTGCTCCATGCCCTCGGCTTTGGTCTCGACGAGACCAAGAAGGTCCTGCCGCCCAAGGTATTGCCCTGGCTGATGGTCACCGGAGTCATGTTGTATGCCGGGACCGGCGTTGCGACGATGCTGCTCGGCGAAAACTTCCTCGATTACGACATCCTGCAGCCGGACAGCCATCACCATGCCGGCCAGCATATCGGCATCATCCTCGTCGAGCTCGGCGTGGGCGTTGCCGTCGCCTCGACCATGCTGACGATCTTCTATTACTTCGCCGGCCGCGAGCCCGAGATCAGGGACGAGGACTGGTAATGGATATCATCGAATTCATCGTCGGGCGGTACAATTACTGGATCTTCATCACGCTGATGATGATCGGGCTTTATATCGTCATTTCGCGCGGAAACCTGATCAAGACCATTGTCGGCCTGAACCTGTTCCAGACGTCGGTCTTCATCTTCTACATCTCCATCGGCAAGATCGTCGGCGGTACCGCGCCGATCCTGGTTGGCAGCTATAAAGCCGATGATAGCTATGGCGAGGGATATGGTGACGAAAGCCATGGCGCCGGCGAGCAGACCTCCGGCGCTCGGGAAGGCCTGCATGACGCGGACGGCCTCGATATTCCGTCGAACAGTCTTTCGGCAGAAGTTCCGGCAGGGGGCGCGCCAAGCGCCGTCTCCGGCAGCCTGCACCAGATGCCCGACACCGCTCGCGAAACAGCGGCCGGCATGGCCAGCGGCGTGAACGCCACCTATGACAGCGTCGCCGATGCTGCGGCGCAGGGCGCGGAAGTGATCTATACCAACCCGTTGCCGCACGTGCTGATCCTTACCGCCATCGTCGTCGGCGTGGCGACGACCGCTCTGGGCCTGGCTCTGGCGGTCCGCATTCGCGAGGCCTATGGCACGATCGAGGAAGACGAGCTGGAAGCGGAAGACCATTTCGCCGAGTTCGGCGTGCCCTTGCACCCTGAGCAGGGGCAAGCGCGGGGAGGGGCTGCGTAATGGCAATTCCGGGTCTTGAACAGCTGCCGGTCCTGCCGGTTGTCATTCCGCTTGTCGCCGCGCCGCTGACGCTGCTGATGAAGCCCGGCCGGGCGCCGTGGGCGTGGGCGACGCTGGTCAGCTGGGTCACCTTCGTGGTCACGCTTCTGCTGCTCGAAGCTGTGTGGGTCCATGGGCCGGTCGAATACGCCATGGGCGGCTGGGGCGCGCCGGAGGGTATGTCCGCGCCGATCGGCATCACCTATTATGTCGATCTCGCCAATGCGCTGGTGTTGACGCTGGTCGCCGGCATCGCCTCCGTGGTCTTTCCGTATGCCTATTATTCCGTCGAGTCCGAGATCGACCATCGCCAGACCCCGGCATTCTATACCGCGCTGCTGATCTGCTTCACCGGCCTGCTCGGGGTGACGATCACCGGCGACGCCTTCAACGTCTTCGTCTTCCTCGAGATCTCGTCGCTGTCGACCTACGCGCTCATCGCCATGGGCGCGCGCAATGACCGCCGGGCGCTGACGGCATCGTTCAACTATCTCGTCATGGGAACGATCGGTGCGACCTTCTATGTCATCGGGATCGGCCTGCTCTATCAGGCGACGGGCACGCTCAACATGCTCGACCTGCACCAGCAGCTGATGGGCCAGTCGAATCGCATGGTCGAGGCGGGCTTTGCCTTCATCATCACCGGCATCGGCCTGAAGCTCGCCATGGTGCCGCTGCATCTGTGGCTGCCGAACGCCTATTGCTATGCGCCGTCGGCGATCTCCGCCTTCCTCGCCGCGACGGCAACGAAAGTGCAGGTCTATATCATCCTGCGCTTCATGTTCTCCGTGTTCGGGTTCGAGTTTGCCTTCCTCGAGGTCGCGCTGAACGCCTTCATCGTCCTCGGCATCGTCGGCATGTTCTACGCCTCCTTCGTGGCGGTGTTCCGCGATAACGTGAAGCAGATGCTGGCCTATTCTTCCATTGCTCAGATCGGCTACATGCTGCTCGGCATCTCGTTCGGCACGGTCGACGGTGTCGCCGCGTCGCTGATCCATGTCTTCAACCACGCGCTGATAAAGGCTGCCCTGTTCATGGGCGTCGGCTGTGTCGTGCTGCGTCTCGGCTCCAGCAATTTCGCCGCCTTCAATGGACTGGCCAAGCGCATGCCGTGGACCGCCTGGGGGCTGATCATTTCCGGCCTGTCGCTGGTTGGCGTGCCGCTGACGGTCGGCTTCATTTCCAAATGGAAACTGATGGAAGCGGCGTTCCAGACCCAGACCTTCATTCCGCCGCTGCTGATCGTCCTGCTGATCGGCGCCTCGTCCCTGCTGGCCGCCATTTACATCGGCCGGCTGGCCTATGCGATGCTGCTGCAACCGGTGCCGGAGGATGCCGAGCCGGTGAAGGAGGCGCCGCATCTGATGCGGATCACCATGTGGATCATGGTTCTCGCCAATATCTGGTTCTTCTTCCAGACCGATGTGACGGTCGGGGTTGCCACCCGCGCGGCGCAGGCGCTGCTTGATACCGGCCTCGGTTATGGGGGGGCGTACTGATGTTGTCACTGCTGAGCCCTGAAATGGCGATGTATATCAGCCTGATCCTGCCGATCTTCGGCCTGTTCGGCATCATGCTCGCCGACAAGGTGCCGAATGTGCGCGAGGGCGTGACCCTCGTGACCGGCGCGATCGTGTTCTACATGGCGATCATTGTCGCCGTTGCCGTCTCCGGCGGTGCGCGGCCCGGCTTCGAGGTCGCGGAGATCATCCCCGGTCTCGCCATCCGGTTCGAGGTCGAGCCGCTGGGCGCCATGTTCGGCGTCATCGCGTCCGGCCTGTGGATCGTCAATTCGCTCTATTCCATCGGTTACATGCGCGGCACGCACGAAAAGCACCAGACGCGCTTCTACATGTGCTTCGCCATCGCCATCATGTCGGCGCTGGGCATCGCCTATTCGGCCAACCTGCTGACCTTCTTCATCTTCTACGAAGTGCTGACGCTGTCGACCTTCCCGCTGGTCACCCACAAGGAGAACGAGGCCGCGCGCAATGGCGGGCGCATCTATCTAGGCATCCTGCTCGGCACGTCCATCGGCCTGCTGCTGCCTGCCATCGTGTTGACCTATGTGCTGACCGGCACGACCGAGTTTACCCTCGGCGGGCTGTTCGCCGGCGGTGCCGAGGGCCCGATCCTGATGGCGACCTCGCCGGTCATTTTCGTACTGCTGGCGCTCTTTGCCTTCGGTATCGGCAAGGCGGCGCTGATGCCGATCCACCCATGGCTGCCTGCGGCCATGGTCGCGCCGACGCCGGTCTCGGCCTTCCTCCACGCGGTTGCGGTCGTCAAGGCTGGTGTTTTCGGTATACTGAAGGTGGTCATCTTCATCTTCGGCGTCGATTTTCTCGCCGAAGGCTGGGCGGCCGATTTCTTTCTCTGGCTTGCCGCCTTCTCGGTGCTGGCCGCCTCGGCCATCGCGATGACGCAGGACAATCTGAAATCCCGCCTCGCGTTTTCAACGGTTTCGCAGCTCTCCTATGTCACCATCGGGGCGATGCTGGCGACCTCCATGGGCGTTGCCGGCGGCGCGACGCAGATCGCCGCCCATGCGCTCGGCAAGATGACCTTGTTCATGTGCGCCGGCGCGATTTACGTCGCCCACCACAAATCCCTGATTTCGGAAATGCGCGGGCTGGGGCGGAAAATGCCGTTCACCTTCATCGCCTTCATCATCGGCGCGTTTTCGATTATCGGCCTGCCGCCCATGGCCGGCTCTTGGCCGAAATTCATGCTGATGTGGAGCGCAGCCGATGCCGGCCACCAGCTGGTCTTCGTGGTGCTGATCGCCTCGTCGCTGATGAACATCGTCTACCTGCTGACGCCGATGCTGCGTGGCTTCATGGACCCGATGTCGAGCGGCCTGAAATTCGACAAGGACTGCCTCGCCGAGGCGCCGCTCTTCTGCCTGGTCCCGGCCTGGATCACTGCCATCGGCACCATCGTCCTGTTCTTCTATATCGAGCCGCTGATTGCCTTCCTCGAGCCGGTGACCGGCGCAATCGGGTTTGGAGGATAAGATGAGCGACAATCACCACACCCCCGCCAGCGAAGAGACGGGCGACACCGGCTTTTTCGAGAAGCCGGGGATGCGCAAGATCCTGTGGGTCGCCTTGCTGGCATCCTGCGCCATCTTTGCCGCGCTCGGCATTTACGGCATGGTCGCCGGCTGGATGCATCCCTACTTCACGCTCGACGGCCTGCCGGTCTTCTATGCGCTGGCCGGGGCAATCGTCGCTGCCGTGCTCGGCGCGGGCGGGCGGCTGTTGTCCGAGGCGCTGACAAAGCCGTCGGACTATTATGACAGCCCGGCGGACGAGACGAGGCCAGACGACGGGGAGGGGCGGCCATGAGCGATTTGTTGGCTGGCCTGATCCAGAACCCCGGCATGCTGCTGATTGTCGCCGGCGTCATCGTCGCCTTGTTGCCGGGCCGTCAGCTGCGCGCCATTGCGGCGCTCGCTGCCATTATCGGCTGTTATGCGCTGCTCGCGTCCTATGGCACCGCACCGATGGACGCGCCCGTGCTGATGGGCGAGAGCACGCTGTTCGGGCTCGATCTCGTCTCGATACGGATCGACCGGCTGTCGGTCGTCTTTGCGACCCTGTTCTTCATCGCGGCGGGCCTGAACGCGATCTATGGCTGGCTGCATGCCAGTCGCATGGAAGCGTCGATGGGCCTGATCTATGCCGGCGCGGCGATCGGCGGCGTGCTCGCGGGCGATCTCCTCACCCTGTTCATCTTCTGGGAACTGGCGGCGCTGTCATCGGTCTTCATCGTCTGGGGCGGCGGCACCCATGCCGCGTTCAAGGCGGGCATGCGCTATCTGGTCATCCAGGTCGGTTCCGGCATGGCCCTGATGGCCGGTGTTGCGCTGACGGTCGCGGCCACCGGCGAGACGGCCTTCACCGCGATGAGCCTGACCGCCGAAGATGGCTCGCTGAACATTGCGGCACTTCTGATCTTCATCGGCTTCGGGGTAAAGGCAGGCTTTCCGCTGCTGCATTTCTGGCTGCCGGATGCCTATCCGCGCGCCAGCGCCGTTGGCGCGGTGATGCTGTCGGCGTTTACCACCAAGATGGCGATCTATGCGCTCGCCCGCGGCTTTCCCGGCGAGGACATCCTGATGCTGATCGGCGCGGTGATGGCGGTCGCCTTCATCTTCTTCGGCGCGGCGGCAAGCGATCTGCGCCGGGTCCTGGCCTATTCGCTCAACAGCCAGCTCGGCTTCATGGTCTGCGGCATCGGCATCGGCAGCGAGCTTGCGATCAATGGCGCCGTCGCCCATGCCTTTGCCAGCGTGATCTACAAGGGTATGCTGTTCATGGCGATGGGCGCGGTGCTGACCCGTGCCGGGACACTGCGCGCGGCGCATTTGAGCGGGCTTTACCGCGCCATGCCGCTGACCGCGCTCGTCGCGTTCATCGGCGCGCTGACGATCACCGGCGTGCCGCTCTTCGCCGGGTTCGTGACCAAGTCGATGACGATCTCCGCCGCCGGGTATTACGAGCACATGCTGGTCTGGCTGGCGCTGATCGCGGCGACGGTCGGGGCGGTGAACAATATCGGTGTGCGGATCTTCCATGATACATTCATGGGCGCGCGCAGCGACGCGGCGAAGGTTTCGGGCGATGCGCCGCTGCCGATGCTGATCGCCATGGCGCTTGCCGCCGCGATCTGCCTTGTCGTCGGGATACAGCCGACCCTGTTATGGTCGATGCTGCCCTTCGACTATGACTATGCCGCCTACACGATGGATCACCTGATCACGCAGATGCAGCTGATCCTGTTCGCGGTGCTGCTGTTTGCCCTCGCCCGCCGGTTCGGGCTCGCGGCCCGCCCGCGCGACGGGGTGCTGCTTGATGTCGATTGGCTCTATCGCGTCCCGGGGCGTATTGCGCTGGCGGGCGTGGTGCGCGGGACGGCCGCCGCCTGGCACCGTCTCTGGTGGGGTATCCAGGCCGGCGTGGCCCGGTTGGTGAAAGGCCTCTACGATACGCATGGTCCGGAAGGGGCGCTGGCGCGCTCCTGGCCGGTCGGCTTCATGGCCCTGTTCACCGCGGTGGTGCTCGGCCTGATGCTGATCGTGACATTCGTGGCCTATTGATCAGCGGCCTGTCTCCCGACAATCCATGACGTGACACAACCGCAGGTGCGGTGGCGCTTGCGTCTCGCGCGTGTTCATGGTATGTTCTTATTGCTGGCTGTTTCTACATCGTGATCTTTCGCTCGTGTCCCCGTCGGGGCAGGCGAGACCGGTTGAGGAGACAGTGGATGGTTGGGGACAGGACAGAGGGGGCTGTCGGGCTGCGTGGCCTGGCGCCTGTGAAGGATAGCGCTTGCAGGGCCGCCGCAGGCATTGTGACTGCGCGGCACGGCGAGACGTCCGGTCGTGTCTTGCTGAACGAGGAGGGCTGGAACGCGGCCTGTGCTGCGGCGGCACAGGAAATTGCCGCTCGCGCCTATGACATGACCCTCGACCAGATGCTGGCCAGGAATCGCTGCCGCGCCTGGATTGCCGAAGGGCGTCAGGTCGCCATGTATCTGACCCATGTGATCGGGCAAGTGCCGCTCAGCGAGACGGGTCCGCATTTCGGGCGCGACCGGACCACTGTCGCCCATGCCTGCGCCCGCATCGAGGACAAGCGCGACGAGGACTATTTCGATAACGGCCTGATGCGGCTCGAAGCGCTGATGATGAAGCGTGTCGGCGAGTTGAAGATGCAGCGCCTGCTGACGCTCGAGGCAGCGCGCGCGGCAGGTAATCGCGACCACGAGATTACCATCGAGAAGCCGCTGATCATCCGCACGGCAAAGGGCCGGTTCTATACCTTTCAGCCCGTAGGGGAACAGCCGATGGAGGCCCAGCCGCTCGAAACCCGTCAGCCAGCGGACGAAGGATAATCCAGTACGGACATGTCGATCAGGTCAGCGCGTCGAACGCTTCGGCATAGAGCACTTTCGTCGCCAGCGTGTCGGCGGCGCCGTCTTCGAGCTCGAGGATCTGGAAATAATCCTTCGGATAGGGCGTCTCGAACCGCGCGGCCCTGGCGACGGAAAACCCGAAACGGCCATAATAGGCCGGATCGCCAAGCACGAAGATCGCGCGCCAGCCATTGGAAACGGCGCGATTGATCGCCTCGCGCACCATCTGGGCACCGAGCCCGCCCTTGCGCTGACTTTCCGCCACGGCAATGGGGCCGAGGCCGAGACAATCGGCGGGAGAGCGCATCTGCGACATCAGGCAATAGCCGTCGACCGCGCCATCGCTTTCATGGACGATGGAGACGGGGTCATAACCGCCGCGATTGATTGCCTCGACGAGAGAGGCCTCGGCCGTCGTTTCGAATGACTGCGCCAGCAGGGTGATGATCGCGGCCTGGTCTTCCATCCGCGCGGGTCGCAAAGGCATGCTGCTATCCCCCTTTACTCCAGTTTCTCTATCCGTCCTGCCGCGCGGCTGCGGCCCTGATCCGCGCGATCATCGCCGTGAGCCCGTTGGAGCGCTGCGGCGTGATGTGATCCTGCAGATCGATTGTGCCAAGCGCCGCCGGCGCGTCGATGGCCAGCACGTCGCTTGCGCTCTTGCCATTATACAACCCATGCAACAGGGCGATAAGCCCCTTCACGATATGGGCATCGCTGTCGCCGCGAAAGGTGATCCGGTCCGGCTCGGTCTCGTCAAACACCAGCCAGACCTGGCTTGCGCAGCCGCGCACCTTGTTGGCATCGCTGTGCTCGGCCTCGCTCAACGGCTCGAGCGTGCGCCCGAGGTCGATGATGTATTTGTAGCGCTCCTCCCAATCGTCGAGAAAAGCGATATCGTCGGCTATGGTCTGAAAATCGGTCATCTGTCTCAATATAGGGGCCGCTAAACAAAAAGGCCGCCAGCATGGCGGCCTTGATACAGGACCGGGCGGGCGGCGTGAACCCGCCACGCAGGTCCTAATCGTCGGCTTCGCCCGCGCCGGCGACCCAGCCAAGGCAGCCGGAGACATCGTTGAGGCCATGTTCGCCGATGCAGAAAGCTTCTTCATAGGCGGTTCGGGTCGCGGCGATGCACTGGTCGAAATTCAGCATCGCCATGTTCAGGCACCGGCGCGACTGGTCGGACTTGGCATAGCCATCGACGACAGGATCCGTGACCTCGCCAACGGAATATCGAACCGCCAGCACGAGGACGCGGTCGATGATCGGCGTTGCGCGCGGGTTGATCTGCGGCACGGCCTCTTCGTTGGACCAGGTCGCCTGCCATTCCCGATCCGTCGTCTGGGCGAGGGCGGGAAGCTGCACGCCGGCCGAAACATAGGCCGGCAGCACCGGCGTACCGGCACGCTCGCGGGTCGCTGCATAATCGCGGGCCTCGTAGACGCGGCTCATGCCTTCGCTGAGTTTCTTCTTGGCCCAGGCAGCATTCTGCATGGAATAGGCGCGGTCGATGAAGCTCTGGCCGAGGGAATTGATCTTTGTGGCGTCCCGGGCCGCCATCATCATGACCGCCTCGATCGCCTTGTCTGCGCCCGGCAATTCGCGGATCGAGCGCGGCTCCATGCGCATGCGGGCGAGGAAGGCAGTCTTGGCTTCAGGCGTGGCAACGCTTTCCTGGATGGCCTTCGCGAATTCCGGGGTATCGGCCGCAACGAGAGCCGCATAGGCAACCCAGCCGGAAGACAGCGCATCGGGGTCATGGGAGGCGAGGCGCATATGGGCGTCGCGCATGGCAGACTCGCTGTCGATCGTGGAGCCTTCGATCAGCCCCAGATCGCCGCGGAACTCGACATATTTGATGGCACTTTTTTCAAGCGGGGTGGAGAGCGTCGCTGCGGAGACCGGCTGGGCGTAGGCCGCACCGATGGAACAGGCCATCGTCACCATCACGGTCATGATAAACTGCTTCTGCGGGCACGGTTTTTGGGGGGTCGTCACTGCAAATACTGACTTCAGAAATCCTGCCCGGGATACCATTAACCTGCTCCTTGAACTCTACAAAACTTCCCGTTCAACCCCACGGGACTATGGGTAACATATTTCAGCAAAAAAGAATCGCCGAAATGCCGCCTGTCCAAAAATTTAACATTTAACCCGCTGAGAATTGCTTATCCAATCCCGTAAAATTCGCCAGATACCACTATTGGAGCGGATTCTGGCAAATCGGGGCGATGTTTAGGAAGCGTTAAGATTCGGCGTTCAATGGTTAACCCGATGATCAATACGCTGCGTTCAATCCTGACCGGGTCTTGCCAAGCCGACAGTCTGTGGACTGGCGACAGCGACGACATGATCGCGCTGCATCATCCCGATGGCCGGTTCAGCCGGATTTCTGATTCCGCGCGTCTGGTCACCGGCCATGCGCCCGATGCGCTGTCCGGCAAGCCATTGAGCGCGATTATCGCGCCGGATGATCGCGGGGCTGCGTTCAATGCGCTGGCGAAGGCCTGCTATCGCGGCGGCAAGGCCCGGGCGGAATTCCGCATCCTGAAGGCTGACGGCTCGATCGGCTGGGCCGAGATGGCCGTCTCCGCCGACGGCAAGGGCCGGGTGCGCTCCATCATCCGCGATATCGGCGAGCGCCATGCCATGGCGGTGGCCGATGCCGCGGCGCTTGAACAGGCCGAGGAACAGGCGACGGCCCACACCACCTATCTTGCCGATCTCAGCCACGAAATCCGCACGCCCCTGAACGCCGTCATCGGCTTCGCCGAAATGATGAAGCACGAGACATTCGGCCCGCTTGGCCACCAGAAATACGAGGAATATGCGGGGCTCATTCACAAGAGCGGCCAGCATCTCCTGTCGCTCGTCTCCGACCTGCTCGACCTGTCGAAGCTGGAGGCCGAGCGCTATCAGCTGGAGCCGCAGCCGACCGACATCGCCGGGCTGGTCAGCGATTGCGTGGAAATGACGCGCCTCGGTGCCGAGGAGGCGGGGCTCACACTGACCGCCGATCTCGATGCCCTGCCGGACGACGTGCTGGTCGACCAGAAAGTGCTGCGCCAGATCGTGCTGAATCTGATCTCCAATGCCGTCAAGTTCACCCGCGATGGCGGCATCGAGGTGCGCCTGCGTCATGATCGCGAGAGCATGTGGATTTCCGTCATCGATACCGGCATCGGCATGAATACCGACCAGCTCTCCAATATCGGCAAGCGCTTCACCAAGGCCCAGCGCGATGGCGTGCGCGGCGCCAAGGGCACCGGTCTCGGCCTTGCGCTGTGCGATGCCCTGGCGCGTCTGCATGAGGGCGAGCTGCGCCTTGCCAGCCGCGAGGGCGAGGGGACGCGTGCTGTCCTGTGCCTGCCGCTCGTTGCCGCTGGCGAACAGACAGAGGAAGATGATGACAGCGACACAGCCTCGGTGCTCGACCGGCTTGGCCGCGCCATTGTCAGCGAGGCCCCCGATCGGGAGCGCGGCGTCGCCTGAGGCATTGCCTAATCGCTGCCGGCTTCCTATACGTTCTCCATGATCCGTATAAAGACCGCCATTTTTGTCGATGCCTGGCGCCGCCGCTGCCAGCAGGGCGGGGCCTTCGCCACGGTACTGCGCCGGGGCGATGGCGATGCCGGCATGGTCGCGGTGCGCGTCTATCAGCGCGGCGAGCCGATGCGGGTATGGATGGAAACCCGCGATATCAATGGCGAGCGCGCCTGGCGTGACCTGACACGGGGCGGGGCGAGCGAACAGGAAGCCGACAGGCTTCTGGAGCGCGAGGTCAGCTTCGATCCCGACCTGTGGATCGTCGAGGTCGAGGACCGCGAAGGCCGGCCCTTCCTGCAGGAGAAGCTGCTTGATGACGGTGAGATGTAAGAGAGTCTGATGGCGGCGATAGCGTTTCCCGGTGAAGTGGAAACCGGTTCACCGTCAGGAAACGCGGAAAACAAGGAGTCTGGGTCGTTTCAGCGTTTCCACAGAATGCTGAAACGATCTAGCGGCGACCGAAAGACTTGCCCGTGTTATTGGTCGCCGGTGCCGGTGCCGGTGCCGGCGTCGGCGCGGCGTCGTTGTTATTGGCAGGCGGATAGCTGAGGGTAAAGTCGTCATCATACGACACTTCCTTCAGTGCCGAGACCCGCACCTGCCAGAAGCGCATGACCCTGTCGGCCGATTCGCGCGGTATCTTCTCGTACAGCCCCATGATCCTCAGCGCACTGTGCTTGTCGTCCTCGCGCTTGTGCATCGAATTGACGATCTTCGAAAAAGCGCTGCGCGAGATGCGCGAGGCGCGGCAGGCGATTGCCAGTGATTCCCATGTCGCGTCGTTGAGGATACGCAGGATCGTCGTCGTGTCGACATCCAGCATGTGAGTCAGGCCAAGGGTGAACTGCAAACTGTGGCCGGTTGCGAGCAGTTCCTCGAGAAAGGCCTCGTTCATCTTGCGCTCGCGGATCCGTCTCTGCACGGCGGTGCGCGCTTCAAGGATGGCGTCGCGCGCTTCTGTCGAACTTTCCCCGATCAGGCGCTGGCCGTTGAGCTTGACCGAATGGGCGATCAGCGGTGCCAGCTTGCCCTGGCCCCTGGCGACGGCCTCGCGGGTGATCGACAGCCGGATGAAACGGAACATTTCATCCAGCAATGCTTTTGGCAGGGTGAAGCGATGCTCGGGTAAATGAATCTTTCCCGCGGGCGCCAGCGCATCGGGCCCGAAATGGGACCGCGTCTTGTCACGGACCATGTCGACGAGATCGGGCAATGTCTGGGTCGCCGACCGGCGCAGGATCTGCCCGAGCATGGAGGGCGGTGCGACGATCAGCGCGTGGATCATTTCCTTCGACAGCCCGGCTTTGGCCAGCGTCGCGATCATCAGCTTGCGGGTATGGCTGTCCATCTGCCGCGCGGTGTTGGAATAGAGCAGGTCGAAGAATTCCATCTCGCGGATGCCGTAACGGTCCGGGGCGGCGAGAAGACGATCCGTGCACAGGCGCATCAGCTCACGCCGCTCTGCACTTTCCCCGTCCCGGGGGAAGTCGATAAGCTGTTCGAGCGGGGTCTTCCGTGCGGGCATGGGCGTTTTCTCTCAGGCCTGCACGCTAACCGGACACCCTTAAAGAAAGCGCTAACACACGGGTAAAATTGCCGCGAAATGCAGTCTTAACATAGGATAAGATCGATGGGCCAAAGCCACGCAGATCGACGCAGATACGCTGCCCCGAGGCCCCCGGAGGCGATCACTTGTTCTGCGTTCACATGATCTCATTTGAACGCAGTTTGATCTAGTTGCGGCCGAAGATCCACCAGCCGCGCCGCTTGCGGGGCTGCTCGTCCTGACGGTCATCGTCGCGCGAGCGGATGGGTTCCGGATCATTATAGGCGCGCCCGACGACCTGCTGCGAGCCGCCATCGTCAGGATATCTGTTATCGGCAAAGCTCTGCTGGCCGCCATAGGCGAGTGCGGCCATGTCCGCCTGCAGAGTGCCGTAGAACTGGGCAAGGCGCAGGTCATTGCTGTCATGGCGCAACCGGTCGGCGCCGGGCAGGGCAAGGCGCGGCTTGCCTTCATGGGCGGCGATCATGAAATTCTTCCAGATCGTCGCCGGAATGCCGCCGCCGGTCACTTTCTGCATCGGGTCATTGTCATCATTGCCGACCCAGACGCCGGTGACGAGCTGGCCGGTATAGCCGACGAACCAGGCATCGCGCCAGTCATTGGTGGTGCCGGTCTTGCCGGCGGACTGGCGCGAGCCGAGATTGGCGCGCGACCCGGTGCCGTTGACCATCACCTGGTGCAGCAAATAGTTCATCTGCTCGGCGCGCTCGGCGTCGAACACCTGGCGCTGCTGGGCCGGCTGGCGCTCATACAATACTTCGCCGCGGCGGTTCTCGATGCGGGTGATCGCATAGGGGCTCGCCGTCAATCCGCCCCGCGCGAAGGGGATATAGGCGGCTGTGAGTTCATCAAGGGTGACGTTTGCCGCACCGAGCGCGATCGAGGGCAGCGGCTGAAGCGTGTGATGAATGCCCATCGCGCGGGCGGTCTCGACAACGCGCTCGCGCCCGATCGCCTCGCTCGCCTGCACTGCCACCGTGTTGATGGAGCGGGCGAGCGCCGTCGTCATCGGCATCGCTCCGGCATAATCGCCGGAATAGTTCTGCGGCGACCAGCCATCGACGGTCACAGGCTCGTCGACGAAGACGGTGCGCGCACTCATGCCGCTTTGCAGGGCGGCGAGGTATACGAAGGGTTTGAAGGTCGAGCCTGGCTGGCGCAATGCCTGTGTTGCCCGGTTGAACTGGCTTTCCTCATAGGACAGCCCGCCGATCATGGTACGGATCGCGCCGTCGGTGTCATAGGCGATGAGCGCAGCCTGTTCGGCGCCCAGCGCCCTGATATCGTCGGTCATGGCGGCGCTGATCACGCGCTGGCCCTGGCGCTGCATGGCGAGGTCGATGGTTGTGGTTACGACGATGTCGGTGTCGACCGTGCCGCCGAGCAAGGCCTCCGACTGTGCCATGACATAGTCGAAGAAATAGCCGACATCGGGGTTGTTATCGATGACGATCAGCTCTGGCGGTGTCGCCTTGGCGATCTCGGCTTCTTCCTTGGTGATCTTTTTCGTCTCGACCAGATTGTCGATCACTTCTGCCGAACGGGTCGTCGCGCCGCCGAAATTAGTGGTTGGGGCCAGCGCCGACGGCGCCTTGGGCAAGCCGGCCAGCAGCGCCGCTTCCGACAGGGTCAGCTCGCGCGCCGATTTGGAAAAATACAGTTGCGATGCCGCCTCGATGCCGAATGTGCCGGCGCCGAGATAAGTGCGGTTCAGGTAAAGTGACAGGATCTCGTCCTTGGTCAGCCGCGCCTCCAGCCAGAAGGCGAGGTTCAACTCCTGCAGCTTGCGGTCCAGCGTCTTCTCGTTGGTCAGGAACAGGTTGCGGGCGAGCTGCTGCGTGACGGTCGAGGCGCCCTCGGCCAGCCTGCCGCGGCGGATATTGGTGACGATGGCGCGCATGAACCCCTTGGCGTCGAAACCGAAATGGTCATAGAAGCGCCGGTCCTCGGTCGACAGGAAGGCCGAGATCACATAGGGCGGCAGTTCCTCGACCGGGATCGGATCGCCATAATAGCTCCCGCGCGTGCCGATGACGTCGCCCTCGCTGTCGAGAAAGGTGATACTGGCCGGGCGGTTGATCGCCCACAGATCGACATCCTCAGGCGGGGTATAGGCGCGGGTCAGGTGAAACAGGCCAAAGCCCGCGACCAGCATGCCAGCGAAAGCCAGCGACGCAAGATGCAGGCCCGCGCTTGTCCAGGTCTTGCGCTGCTTCAGGCGGCGGCCGATGGGCGCGGCGGCGGGCTTCACCGCCTGGCCGAACACCCAGCCGAGCGTTAGCACCCCCGCCCACAGATCGAGCGCGATACCGCCCGCCTGTTGCAGCAGCTTGCCTTCATTCTTTGTCTTTTTCTTCTTGCTCACCCGGATCGCCCTGGCTTTTCCCGCTTTGCAGCATGGTCTATCATGAACCGGGCCGCTTTCTGCGAAAAAGCGGGTAAAATTATGGCAATGAAGCTGCGGGCGTGTTTATCGCAGCGGAGAGCGATGCGTATCACGCTGACAGACCGATACTGGGAGACCAAGACCCTGGGCGAAATGACCGCCGAGGAATGGGAAGCCCTGTGCGATGGCTGCGGCAAATGCTGCCTGATGTTGCTCGAAGATGAAGACACCGGCGATGTGTGGGAGACGGATGTCGCCTGCAAGCTGTTCGACCAGGGCTGCCGTGCCTGTTCCGACTATGCCAACCGCCAGAAACACGTGCCCGGCTGTGTCCAGCTGTCGGCGGACAATATCGAGGAATTGCGCTGGATGCCGAAATCCTGCGCCTATCGGCGGCTGGCCGAGGGGCGGGGCCTCGCCGACTGGCATCCGCTTGTCTCCGGCGAGCAGGAAAGCGTGGCCCGGGCCGGCAAGGCGGTGCGCCTGCCTCTTGCCCGCGAGCAGGAGGTCGATCTGCTTGACCTTGAGGACCACGTCGTCACGCGCAGGCTGAAGGGCAGTGACCTGAAATGAGCAAGCCGGTCTTTCGCGACGCGGTCGCCGCCGACATCGCCGCAATTCTCGCGCTGAGCGACGCCGGACGCCCGGCCGGGGCGGCGCCGGTCACATCCGATGCCGGCGACCCGGCCTATGCCGCTGCGCTCAACCGCATCGCCGCCGACCCGAATAACCGCCTGATCGTGATGGAGCGGGGTGGCGAGATCGTCGGTACGCTGCAGATCACCCTCATTCCCGGCCTGACAAGATGCGGGCTGACCCGCGGCCTGCTGGAGAATATCCATGTCCGGCCCGATTGCCGCGGGCAGGGGCTCGGCTCGGCGCTTGTCGGCTGGGCGATCGGCCAGTGCCGCGACGCGGGCTGCGGCCTGATCCAGCTGACCTCCGACAAGCGCCGCCCTGACGCGCACCGCTTCTACGGCAGTCTCGGCTTCGAAGCGACCCATGAGGGCTTCAAGCTGGTTTTGTAAGGCCGCTTCCACGCCTGAAAACAATTTTCCGATACTTATCCCCGCGTTCCGCAGCGCGCCTATTCTTGCGCCTGTCGAAACAGCCAGCGCCGCGACGGGGCAGGCGGAAACAAGCGGCGGATAAGCCATCACCATACGGAGAAATGATGCCGGAGGATATCCGAAGCAAGCCGACCGTCCTGTCCCGTCTCGAGCTGCTGGAAGAAAAGCTGGACGATACGGTGGTCGATTTCTGCGCCGACCGGGAGGGGGAGGACCTTGCCCGCAATGAGCGCACGGCCAGAACGCTCGCGGCGCTGCTGCGCGAATGCGAGAGGATGGAAGCGATGAAGAAGAAATATGACGGATCAGAGTCAGGCGGACATGATGACGACGAATCTGAAGCCCTGGAAGCCCTCACCCTCGAACTTAAGCGTAAGATCATTCGATCACGCAACGGAGGAAGAGATCGAACAGTGGCTGAGGAGTCAAACGGCGGCGAAACGGAAGAATCTGCCTCATGACTGGCATTTCTGGGCGCGTAAAGATCAGAAGGAACCCCGGTCCACGGACTGGTTCACCTGGCTGGTGCTGGGTGGGCGCGGGGCGGGCAAGACACGCACCGGCGCGGAATGGGTGCGGGCGCTGGCTGAAACGGGCGCGGCCTGCCGCATAGCGCTTGTGGGGGAGACCTACAGTGATGTGCGCGAAGTGATGATCGACGGCGAATCCGGGCTGATCGCCATCGCGCCTGATAAGCTGCGGCCTGGCTATGAAGCCTCGCGCCGCCGCCTCGTCTGGCCCAATGGCGCCAGCGCCCAGTGCTTCTCGGCGGAAGACCCGGAGGGTCTGCGCGGCTATCAGTTCGATGCAGCGTGGTCTGATGAATTGTGCAAGTGGCGCTATGCCGACACGGCGTGGAGCAATCTCCAGCTCGGCCTGCGCCTCGGCGAACGGCCCCGCCAGGTGGTTACGACCACACCGCGCCCGACGGCGCTGATCAAGCGGCTGATGGCCGCCAATGGCACCCACCTGACCCGCACGTCGACCTGGGCGAATGAAGCGAACCTCGCCGAGACTTTCCTGAGCGAGATCACCGCCGTCTATCGGGACACCCCGCTCGGGCGGCAGGAGCTGTATGGCGAACTGGTCGAGGACACGGCTGGCGCCCTGTGGCGCTGGTCGATGATCGAGGCCTGTCATGTCGACCTTGCGCCGGACATGGACCGGCTGGTCATCGCCATCGACCCGCCGGCGAGCGCCGGGGCGGAGGCGGATGAATGCGGCATCGTCGTTGCCGGCCGCTGCGGCGAGATCGCCTATGTCCTCGAAGACCTGTCCGCACGCGGGCTGTCGCCGCTGGACTGGGCGCGCAGGGCGGTTGCCGCCTTTCACCGCCACGGGGCCGATCGCATTGTTGCCGAAGTCAATCAGGGCGGCGACATGGTCGAGGCGATCCTGCGCCAGGTCGACCCGGCCGTGCCGGTGCGGGCGGTGCGGGCCAGCCGGGCCAAGCGCGTGCGGGCAGAGCCGGTCGCGGCCCTCTATGAACGCGGGATGGTGCGCCATGTCGGTGCGCTGGCAAAGCTGGAAGACCAGCTCGTCTCGTGGACCGGCGAGGGGGCAAGCCCCGACCGCCTCGATGCGCTCGTCTGGGCACTGACTGATTTGATGCTGGGTGCCAGGGCACCCGATCCGACCATTCGAACCGTCTAGGAGACTTCTCTGATGCCAACCCTTCTCTCCGGCCTTCGCACCGTCTTCGACCGGCCCGCCCCTGAAACCCTGGCGCAGCCGGACGAGACCAAGCACAGCGCCACGCGCCAGGTCATCGCCTTGCAGACGCCGGCAGGGCCGGTCTGGACGCCGCGCGATTATGCAGCGCTCGCGCGCAACGGCTTCATGCGCAATGTCATCGCCTATCGCTGCATCCGGCTGGTGGCCGAGGCTGCCGCCTCGATCCCCTTCGCCGTTACCTGTAAGGGCGAGGCGATGGCCGAGCATGATCATCTGCGCCTGTTGAAAGCACCGAACCCGGACCAGTCAGGCACGGCGCTGATGGAGGATGTCTATGGCTACCTCCAGACCGCCGGCAATGCCTATGTCGAGGCGGTGCGGCTCGACGGGACCCTGCGCGAGCTTTACGCCCTGCGTCCGGACCGGATGAAGGTGCGCGCGGGCCGCGATGGCTGGCCCGGCGGCTATGACTACGAGGCTGGCGGGCGGCGCACCGGCTTCCGGCGCGACGGCGACGGCTTCATGCCGGTGCTGCATCTGAAGCTGTTTCATCCGCTTAATGACCATTACGGCCTTGCCCCGCTGGAGGCCGCCGGCAATGCCGTCGACATCCACAACGCTGCCTGTTCGTGGAACAAGGCGCTTCTTGATAACGCGGCCCGGCCATCCGGCGCGCTGATCTACAATGGCCCCGCGGATGCGGCGAACCTGACCGCCGACCAGTTCGAGCGGTTGAAATCGGAACTGCAGGAGACCTATCAGGGCCAGACCAATGCCGGGCGCCCCATGGTGCTCGATGGCGGGCTCGACTGGAAGCCCATGTCCCATTCTCCGGCGGAGCTTGATTTCATCGAAGCCAAACACTCCGCCGCGCGCGACGTGGCGCTCGCCTTCGGCGTACCGCCGCAGCTACTCGGCATTCCCGGCGATAACACCTACGCGAATTATCGCGAGGCCAATCTCGCCTTCTGGCGCCAGACGGTGCTGCCGCTGGCAGGCCGCGCCGCCAGCGCCCTGTCCGGCGAACGCTCAGCCCGGCTCGACAGGATCATGCAGACAGATTGCCTGACCGACAGGGAAAAGCGCTTGGCGCTTGGCTTCCCGGCAAATCCCGAAACGGAGAGCGACGATGAGTGAGATGAAACTCCCCGCGACGGAGCTGAGATTTTCCCTCGCCCTTGGCACCGGCATGCTGATCCAGGCGGCGGTCGCGCTGATCTGGGCGGGTGCGGCGGGCGAGCGGCTTAACCAGCTGGAGCGCCGCGCCGATACGACGGCGCAGATCATCGAGCGCACGGCGCGCCTGGAAGAGCAGATCTATTACCTGCGCTCGACCCTCGACCGGATCGACACGCGGCTGCAGCAGATCACCGAAGAAGAATAGGGCGACCCTCATGAGACTGATGAATGACAGCGCGGGGATTTCCCGCGACAGGAGGGGCGTGGCCGTCATCGAGGGCTATGCCTCGATCTTCGGCGAGCGCGACCTCAATGGCGATATCGTCAAAAGAGGCGCCTTTGCCGAAAAACTTATCCCCGGGCGGCTGCCAGCGGTGAAGATGCTTTACCAGCACGCGGCGGATCAGCCGATCGGCCGCTGGCTGGAGATGAAGGAAACGGCAAGGGGGCTTTATGTCCGTGGTGAGATCATTCTGGACAGTCCGCGTGCTCGCGAGGTGGCGACGCTTGTCGCCGGCGGCGCGCTTGACGGCCTGTCCATCGGCTTCCGTACCCGGGCGGCGCGCAAGATCGCCGGCGGGCGGGAGTTGATCCGGCTCGACCTGTGGGAGGTCTCGGTCGTCACCTTCCCGATGGCACCGGGCGCGCGGATCACCCGGCTGTTTTCGCCGGATGCAGATACGGCCCCGGCTACAGCAACGGCGATCCGCGAAGCAACACGTCAGTTCACGTCATAAGGAGACAATGAGATATGACACTGGAAACCAAGCAACTGGAAACGAAAGCGGGCGGCGATACGCCGGAAGTGCGCGCGGCCATGCACGACTTCCTCAACGCCTTCGAGGACTTCAAGAGCGCCAATGACGAGCGCCTGTCGGAGCTCGAGGGCAAGTCGCGCGAGGACGTCGTCCTGAGCGAGAAGGTCGCGCGCATCAACGCTGCCCTCGACGAGCAGAAATCGGCCATCGACCGGCTGCTGCTCGACCGCCAGCGGTCCTCGCGCGGCGGCGCAGAGCCCGCCCGGCCGGACGAGCGCAAGCACGCTTTCGAGCGCTATGTCCGCACCGGCGATGCCTCACGCATGCTGGAGGAAAAGGCGCTCTCCGTCGGCTCCGACCCGGATGGCGGTTATCTTGCGCCGGACGAGACCGAGCGGCTGATCAATGCGGCGGTCAGGGACATCTCTCCGATCCGCCAGATCGCGACCGTGCGCCAGATCGGCGCCAGCTCCTATCGCAAGCCGGTCTCGACCACCGGCATGGCGGCGGGCTGGGTCGGCGAGACCGGCGACCGTACACAGACGGCCACCTCGACCCTCGCCGCCGTCGACTTCCCGACCATGGAGCTCTACGCCATGCCGGCGACGACGCAGGCCCTGCTCGATGATTCAATCGTCGATCTGGAACGCTGGATCGCCGACGAGGTTCAGACCGAATTCGCCGCCCAGGAAGGCGCCGCCTTCGTCGCCGGTGACGGCACCAACAAGCCGCGCGGCTTCCTCGACTATGACAAGGTCGCCGAGGGCAGCTGGGCCTGGAACAAGATCGGCTATATCGCCACCGGCGCCGATGGCGCCTTCGGTACCAATCCGATGGATGCGCTGATCGACCTGATCTATGCGCCCAAACAGGCCTTCCGCGCCAATGGCCGCTTCGTTATGAACCGCTCCGTTGTCGGACAGCTGCGCAAGTTCAGGGATGGTGACGGCAACTATCTCTGGCAGCCATCGGTCCAGGCCGGCGCCCCGGCGACGCTGATGGGCTATCCGGTGACCGAGGCCGAGGAGATGGAGGACGTCGCCAGCGATTCCTTCTCGATCGCCTTCGGTGATTTCGCCCGCGGCTATCTCATCGTCGACCGTGTCGGCATCCGCGTGCTGCGCGATCCGTTCTCGGCCAAGCCCTATGTGCTGTTCTACACGACCAAGCGCGTCGGCGGCGGCGTCCAGCATTTCGATGCGATCAAGCTGCTGAAATTCGGCACGGCGTAAGACTTTCCTCCCGACGGCCCCGCGAGCCGATTGCCTGCTCGCGGGGCCCTTTCAAGACTTTCCCTGAGGATCCCATGTCCCTGACCCTGATCACCGCCCCTGTGGGCGAACCCCTGACGCTGGCTGAAATAAAATTCTTCCTCCGCGTCGCTCACGATACGGATGACAGCCTGATCACTGATCTTGCCGAGGCCGCCCGTGGCCAGGTCGAGGCGGTGACGGGCTTGGCCCTGATGACGCAGGGCTGGCGCCTCACGCTTGACCGCTGGCCGACAGAGCCTGTCACCCTGCTGCGCCCGCCGGTGCAGTCGGTGACCAGCGTTAGCGTTCAGGGCACGGACGGCATCTGGACCGAGCTCGACGAGGGCGATTATGCGCTCATCCCCGGCTATCCGGCGCGGGTGCTGCTGAAGGCGCCGCCGCCATCCCCTGGTATTGCCGCCGGCGGTATCCGCATCGATTTCACCGCCGGCTTCGGCGATGCCGATGCCGTGCCGGGCACACTGAAACAGGCCATGCGTCTGCTCACGGCGCATTATCATGAACATCGAACGCCAGCCTCCGAGCGGCGGGTGACGACCCTGCCGAACTCGGTCGGGGCGCTGCTCGCGCCCTGGCGGGAGGTGCGGCTGTGATCGGGACCCTGACAGAACAGGTCACGCTGCTCACCCGCCAGCGCACGCCCGATGGCGGCGGCGGCGCGGCGATCTCGTGGACAGAAGGCGACAGACTGCCAGCCCAGGTGGAGAGCCTGTCCTCGCGCCGCGACACGACGGCTGAGCGCGATATCGGCCTCATGCGCCTGCGCATCACCCTGCGCCACCGCGCCGATATCGGCCATGGCACGCGGCTCGCCCATGATGGCAGGACATTCCGCATTACCTCACTCCAGCGCACCGGCAAGGCGCGGGAGTGGCTGCAGCTAGATGCCGAGGAGGTGCGCCCATGAGCGAGACGTTCACCGAGGCCAGCTGGCCGCTCCAGCAGGCGGTTTATGTCCGGCTCACCGCCGATGCCGGCGTCAAGGCACTGCTCGGCGATCCGGCGCGGGTTCATGACGGTGTCCCGGAAGAGACGATCTTTCCCTATCTCACCCTCGGCGCGGCCCGCACCCGCGACTGGCCCGGCGTCGATGGCGGGCAGGAGCATGATCTGCGCCTCACCGCCTGGTCGCGCCATGGCGGGCGCGGCGAGGTCAAGCAGGTCATCGCCGCCGTTCACGCCGCCCTCCATGACGCGTCGATGAGCGTCAGCGGCTTCCATCTCGTCAGCATACGCTATGTCTTCGGCGACACCTGGCGGCTGGCCGACAATGAAACATGGCAGGGCGTGATGCGCTTTCGTGCCGTAACCCACCCAGTTTAGGAGAACTCCATGACCGCCCAGAAGGGAAAAGACATCCTGTTGAAGATCGGCGATGGCGCCGCAAGTGAGAGCTTCGCCACCGTGGCCGGGCTGCGCACCAAGACCCTGTCGCTCAACGCCCGCGCCATCGATATCACCAATGCATCCTCCGATGGCTGGCGTGAATTGCTGGCCGGCGCAGGCGTGAAACAGGCCAGCATCGCCGGGGCCGGTGTCTTCCTCGACGATGAAGCGGCGGCGCAGATCCGCGCCGTCTTCTTCGCCGGCACGGTGCGCACCTGGCAGGTCGTGCTGCCGCATTTCGGCATCATCGAAGGCGCGTTCCTCCTTACCAATCTCGATTATGCCGGTGACCATGCCCGCGAGATGACGATGTCCATGGCGCTTGAGTCGGCGGGCACGCTCACCTTTACGGAGACTGCATGATGACCAGCGGCATGAACAGATATCGCGGCGATGTGCCGCTGGAGATCGACGGCGAGGTCCACACCTTGCGCCTGACCCTCGGTGCCCTGGCACAGATCGAGACCGCGCTCGGTACGGACGATCTCGCCGGGCTGACGGCGCGGCTCGCCAACCCGTCCGCTCGCGACCTGCTGGTCATCCTGTCGGCGCTGCTCGGCGGTGGCGGGCACGACCTGCCGGTCGACACGTTGAAATCGAAGACGTTCGACCTGAAGGCGGCAACGGCCACTATCGCGCGGGCCTTCGCCCTGGCGCTTGGTGCGGGGGAGGGCGCGGACGATGGAGAGAGGCCGGGAAAGCCCCAATTCCAGAACACTGGCGCAGCTGGTGCCGGGCCGGGCTCGGCCTGATGCGCCTGGCGCCCGACCAGTTCTGGGCCATGAGCCTCGCCGAATGGCAGCTGCTGTCAGGCGGTGGTGCTGGTGGCGGAGCGCTGACCCGCGAGAGCTTCGACCAGTTGCGAACACTTTATCCGGATGAGGATCAATCATGAAAGTGAGCATAGACACAGAAGAGGCGAGCGAGACCATGCGGGCCATGGCCGGCGATCTGGAGCGCACCATGCGCGAGGATATCGTGCCCCTCGCCGCGGTAATGGAGGAGAGCTTTGCCAGCGCCTCGCGCTCCATCGCCGACGAGATGGAAAAGGCGGCCCGCTCGGGTACGCTGTCGTTCAAATCGATGGTGCAGGAAGTGCTGGCCGACCTCGCCGGACTTGCCGCTGACACGGTGATCCGCCAGCCGCTCGAAGCCGCGCTGGGGCAGATCTTTTCAGGGTTCGGCGGAGGGAGGGCAGGCGGCGGGTTCGTCGCGCCGGGCAATGCCTTCCTGGTGGGGGAGAACGGGCCGGAGATGTTCGTGCCGCCGCAGTCCGGCCGCATCGCGCCGCTCTCCGGCGGGGCAGGGAACGTCACCGTCAATCTGCACATGCCGCAAACCGGCGACGCGGAAAGCTATCGGCGCTCCGCCCCCCAGATCGCCGCTGGCCTTCAACGCGCGCTCGCCCGCGCCAACCGGAATGGTTAGACCCGCCGCGTCTCTGTCTTTGCCGCTTTCGCGCCGGCGCCATAGATCAGCTGCTCGACCACATGCATGCCGCCATCGGCGATCGTTTTCATCGCCATGAACAGCACGATGCCGAGCCCGGCATAGACACCGCCGAGCATGATGATCAGATGCATCGGGACAATGCGCAGATAGGGCATGAACATCATCGAGCCGATATTCAGCTTCACGTCTTCCGCCTTGCCGCCGCTGATCAGCGAGGCGATGTGCGAGACGAGGAAGACGATGACCGCCAGGCCAATGCCGGCATTGCCGAGGTCTTCGCCATACTGCACCAGCAGGAAGACGCCATAGACGATGTGGAAGAAGCCATAGTGAAAGGCGAAGAAGATCGCGACACTGATCTTGGTGCCCTGCGTCGGCTCGACGCTGCGCCCGTTCATGGTGAAGTTCTCGGTCGAGAAATCCTTCAGCGCCAGCAGGCGGAAGAAGTGCACGACGCCGATGATGATGCTTTGCAGCCAGTAGACCCAGAGCACTTCGCCCAGCGGCCAGCCCTGGATTTTGGCCAGGCCGATGATGAAGAGATTGCCGAGCACAACGAACCACAACCCGGTATCGCCGGTCAGCGAATAACCCTTCGGGTCAAGCCCGGCCGGCCGCGTTGCGTCGTATGGATCCTGTCTGCTCATCGTCACTCCCCCGAGTTGTTTGTCTCACTTTAGGCCGGTCCGGCGGGCCGCGCCAGCGAATTTATCCCCGCGCCCGCCGCAGCGATTACAAGGATCGTACAAGGAGCATAGAGAATGGCTTTTCACGATATCCGCTTTCCTGTCGATATCTCCCTGTCCTCCGCGGGCGGGCCGGAGCGGCGCACCGACATCGTCACGCTCGCCTCCGGGCATGAGGAGAGAAACTCTCCCTGGGCCGGATCGCGGCGGCGCTTCAATGCCGGCTATGGCATCAAGTCATTGCCGGAGATCGAGCAAGTTATCGCCTTTTTCGAGGCCCGCCATGGTCGTCTTCATGCGTTCCGCTGGCGTGACCCGTTCGACTGGAAATCCTGCAGCATCGCCGCCACGCCGCAGGCGCACGACCAGCCCATCGGCACCGGCGACGGGGAGGTGACACAGTTCCGGCTTTCAAAGACTTATGCCAGCGGCGGGCACAGCCATGTCCGGGCGATCACCAAGCCCGTTGCCGGCACGGTGCTCGTCGCGGTCAACGGCGTCCTCCTCGACCCGACCGACTACTCCGTCGACATATCGACCGGCCTCGTCACCTTCGCCACCGCCCCGGCAGATGACGTGGCGCTCACCGCCGGGTTCGAATTCGACATCGCCGTCCGCTTCGACAGCGACACGCTCTCGATCAGCCTTGCCGCGCTGAAGGCCGGCGACATTCCCGACATACCCGTGATCGAGGTACTGTCCTGATGCGCACGATATCGCCCGCCCTCCAGGCCCATCTCGACTCTGGCACGACGACGCTCGCTACCTGCTGGCGTCTGACCCGCAGAGATGGCACCGCTTTTGGCTTCACCGATCACGACCGGTCGCTGGTCTTCGACGGCACGAATTTCGCGGCCATGACCGGCGGCACGCTGTCGGCGCTGGAGGCCTCAGCCGGCCTGTCGGTCGACAATGCCGAGATCGAGGGCGCGTTCAATGCCGCCGCGCTGACGCCAGCCGATCTCGATGCCGGCCGCTATGACGGCGCGACGCTGGAAGTCTGGCGCGTGAACTGGCAGGACACGGAGCAACGCCTGCTGCTGAAGACCGGCACGCTCGGCGAGGTCCGCCGCGGCAGTCACTCTTACACGGCGGAGCTGCGCGGCCTCAGCGCCCGCCTCGACGAGGAGACCGGCCGCGTCTATCAGCATGGCTGCGATGCCGTGCTCGGCGATACCCGCTGCGGTGTCGATCTCGCCGCGCCGGCATACAAGAGCAGCGCCACGGTCAGCGCGATTCCGGGGCAGGCGGAGATATCCGTCACCGGCCTCGACGCCTTCGCCAATGGCTGGTTCACCCATGGCCTCGTCACCTTCACCGGTGGGCAGAATGCCGGACTGCGCGTACCCGTCCGCCGCCACGTCGCGGGCACGCCGCACCGGCTGATCCTGTGGCAGCCGCCGCACCGCCCGGTCGCGGCAGGCGACACGCTCATCCTCACCGCTGGCTGTGACCGGCGCTTTGCCACCTGTCGCAACAAATTTGCCAACGGCCTCAACTTCAGGGGCATGCCGCACATACCGGGCAATGATTTCGTCACGCGCTATCCGGTCTCCGGCGAGCCGAACACAGGGGGCAAGCGCTCATGAACCTTCCCAACGGACCCTCCCGCGACCAGATCGTCGCCGCCGCCCGCACCTGGCTCGGCACGCCCTATGTCCATCAGGCAAGCGCGAAAGGGGCGGGTACGGATTGTCTCGGCCTCGTGCGCGGTCTCTGGCGCGAGCTCTATGGCGCGGAGCCGGAAGTGCCGCCGCCCTACACCCCCGACTGGATCGAGCGCCATGGCGATGAACGCCTGATCGGTGCCGCAAACCGCTGGATGGTCGCACGGACTGACGGCGCGTTGCTGCCCGGCGATGTCGTCCTCTTCCGCATCATGCCCGGCGGCCCGGCCAAGCATATGGGCGTGCTGACGGGCGATGACCGCTTCATCCACGCCTATGCCGGACGGTCAGTGTGCGAAAGCTGGCTGTCGCGCTGGTGGAAGGCGCGTATCGCCGGTCTCTATGTCTTTCCCGGCGTTCAGTAACAGGAGAAAGTCATGAGCCAACTCGTCGTCACCGCCGGGCGCCTTGCCGGCGGCGCTGCCAGCAGCCTTGGCCGCGGTCTTGCTTCCGGTATCGCCCGGGGCGCTGCGGCTTACGTCACCGGTCAGGCGGAAAACCTGATCTATGGCCCGGCAAGACGGCGGCGCACCGGTCCACAGGTCGAGGCCTTCCGCCTGCAGACGGCGAGCGAGGGCACGCCCATCCCCGCCATCTATGGCCGTGCCCGGCTGTCCGGCGAGATCATCTGGGCCTCGGATTTCCTCGAGACCGTCGCCACCGATACGACTACAACCGGCGGCAAGGGCGGCGGCGCCAGCCGTCCGGTCGAGACGACGACCACCACCTGGCTCTATTCCGTCTCCCTCGCCATCGGCCTGTGCGAAGGGGAGATCAGCCGCATCGGCCGGGTCTGGGCCGATGGCAAGCCGGTCAGCCTGCAGGACTACACATACCGGCTTTATACGGGTGCGGAGGACCAGCTGCCTGACAGCGCCATCGAGGCGGTGGAGGGGGCAGGGCTCGCCCCGGCCTATCGCGGCCTTGCCTATATCGTGTTCGAGGACCTGCCGCTGGCCGCTTTCGGCAACCGCGTTCCGCAATTCTCCTTCGAAATCGAACGGCCCCTTGCGGATGAAAACGGGGCGAGCCTAGAGAACGTTGCCCGGGCCGTCTGCCTGATCCCGGGTTCGGGCGAGTCCGCCTATGCGACGACGCCGGTCCTGGTCGATGATGGCGAGGGCGCAACGCGGCAGGAGAATGTCAACAACAATGCCGGCGGCACCGACCTCGTCGCGTCGGTCCGGGCGCTGACGGAGACGCTGCCCGCGTGCTCGAAAGTCGCGCTGATCGTGTCCTGGTTCGGGACTGATCTGCGCGCCGGGTTCTGCGAGGTCAGACCCGGTGTCGAGTTACTCGACAAGGAAACCACGCCATTCCAGTGGTCCGTGGGCGGCACGACCCGCGAAGACGCCCATGTCGTCTCGACGGTCGATGGCCGCCCGGCCTATGGCGGCACGCCGTCGGACCGCTCGGTGGTCGAGGCGATCCGGCATCTGACGGCGCAGGGCTTCGAGGTCCTGTTCTATCCCTTCATCCTGATGGACATTGCGCCGGGCAATGCCCTGCCGGACCCGGATAGCGGTGCGCCCGGCCAGCCGGTCTTCCCCTGGCGCGGGCGTATCCGGCCCGGCAGCCTCGACAAGTCCGCCGCTGCCCGCACGGGCATAAATGCCCTGTTCGGCGCGGCACAGGCGGATGATTTCTCCGTGTCCGGCACCAGCGTCACCTATACCGGCCCTGCCGGTTGGGGCCTCAACCGCATGATCTTGCACTATGCCCATCTGGCCAAGGCCGCAGGCGGCGTCTCCTCCTTCCTGATCGGCTCGGAGATGCGCGGTCTCACCTGCACCCGCGACGGAGCGGGCGCGTATCCGGCGGTGGAGAAATTCATCGCGCTGGCGGCGCAGGTCCGTGCGGTACTTGGCCCCTTCACAGAAATTTCCTACGCCGCCGACTGGTCGGAATATGCCAGCTACCAGCCGGACGACGGCACCGGCGACGTTCTGTTCCCGCTCGATGCTCTGTGGGCTGACAGCAATATCGACTTTATCGGCATCGACAATTACATGCCGCTGGCCGACTGGCGCGACGGCCACGGCCATCTCGATGCGCAGCTTGGCTGGCGCAGCGCGTATGAGATCGCATATCTGCAGTGCAATATCAGGGGCGGGGAGGGCTATGACTGGTTTTACGCCAGCGATGCCGACCGTGCCGCGCAGATCCGTACCCCGATCGACGACACTGCCCATGGCGAGGCCCATAATGAGGATTGGGTCTTTCGCCCCAAGGATCTTTGGAACTGGTGGGCCAACACCCATCACGAACGCCCCGGCGGCGCGCGCAGCCCGTCTCCCACCGCCTTCACCCCCCGCGCCAAGCCGATCCGCTTCACCGAGCTTGGCTGCGCCGCCATCGACAAGGCGGCGAACCAGCCCAATGTCTTCTTCGATCCGAAAAGCTCTGAAAGCGCCCTGCCGCATTTTTCCAGCGGCAATCGCGACGACTTCATCCAGCGCCGGTTGATCGAGGCGCATCTGTCCTTCTGGGCAGAGACGGAAAACAACCCGGTCTCGCCGGTCTATGGCGGCCCGATGGTCGATGTGTCCGGCATCTATCTCTATGCCTGGGACGCCCGGCCCTTCCCGGATTTCCCGGGGCGGGTCGATCTGTGGTCCGATGGCGACAACTGGACTTTCGGCCACTGGCTGAACGGGCGGGCGGGGCGCGTCCCGCTGGGCCAGCTGACGGCGGCGATCGCCGGGCGCACAGGCCTGACGCAGATCGAGACCGGGGCCCTGCAGGGTCTCGTCACCGGCTATGTCATCGACCGGCCGATGAGCCCGCGCGCCGCGCTGGAACCGCTGCTCGGCCTCTATCAGGTCGATGCGATGGAAACGGCGACGGGCATCTCTTTCGTGCCGCGCGGCGCAGAGGCGGCGCTCACTATCCCGCCAGGCAGGCTGGTTGCGGGCGAGGGCGAACCCTTCGAGTTGACCCTGGCCCAGGCCGGTGACCTGCCCGCTGCGCTGGAGATCGCCTATCTCGATGACGGTCAGGATTATGCCCTGTCCGTCGCCGGGGCAAGGCAGGATCAGGCCATCAGCAGGCGGACGGTCAGTCTCGACGCGCCGGTGATCATGGAAGCGGGGGAGGCGGAAGGCCGGGCGCGGGCGCTGATCGCCGATGCTCTGGTCATGGCCCGCTCTGCCAGACTCTCGCTGCCGCCCTCGCTGTTGGCGCTGGAGCCGACCGATGTCATCGCGCTCGCCCTGCCGGAGGGGGCGGTGACCCTGCGCGTGGGCGAGATCCTCGATGGGCAGGCGCGGCAGGTCGAGGCGGTTGCGACCGCGCCCGGCATCTATGGCATCGACCTCGCCGCCTCGCGCCGCCGGATCGAGGCACCGCCCGCCAGCTTCGGCGCGCCAATATTCGAGCTGGTCGACCTGCCATTGCTCGGGCCGGGCGATACGCCATCGCTGTACGCGGCCGCCTATGCCAGCCCGTGGCCCGGTGGCATCGCCGTCTATCGCGAGACCGGCGGCGAGCCGGTGCTGGAGGAGATTCTCGAAGCACCGGCGCGGATGGGGCGGCTGGCAGCCGCCCTGCCTGGCGGGCCGACTGGCCGCTGGGACAGGGCGTCGTCCCTCCGGATCCGCCTGTCGAGCGGGGCGCTGTCCTCTGCGGCGGAAGAAAACGTGCTCGCCGGGGCGAACGGCCTTGCCGTGCAATCGGCGACCGGCGGCTGGGAAGTGTTGCGGTTTGCGACCGCCAGCCTGCAGCCGGACGGCAGCTGGCTGCTGACCGATCTCCTGCGCGGCCTTGCCGGAACAGAGGAGGAAGCGGCAGCCGGCGCGAGCGACGGCGCGCGGGCGATCTTGCTGTCCGGCGCGGTCGAGGGCTTCCCCCTGCCAGTGGAGGCACGGCTTGTGCCCGCGACCCGGCTTGCGGGTCCGCGCCAGTATCCGCCGCAAAGCGATGCCTATGTCACCCGCACCGACACGCCGCAGGGGCTCGGCTGGCGGCCGCGCTCTCCTGTCCATCTCAGGGCAGAAAAAGCGACAGGCGGGATCGCCATCGGATGGATACGGCGCACACGGATCGGCGGGGATAACTGGGAGATCGAGGACGTGCCGCTCGGTGAAGACAGCGAGCTTTATGATGTCGACATTCTCGACGGCGAGAGCCTGAAACGGACCCTTGTGGCCACGACCCCTTCGATTGTCTGGACCGATGCCATGATGGTCGAAGATTTTCCCGGCGGCGGCACGGCGACGATCCGCGTGGCCCAGCGCTCTGCGATCTTCGGGCGCGGCAGCGCCGCGGCGATCACGGTCACCCTGTAGAGGGGTCTACCCTGCCACCCTTGAAAAACCGGATGAAAAACAGACATATGGAACATTCCATCAAACAGGCCGTATACTCGCTGAACGGCTATATTCCGGTGATCAAGAGGTATTCGACTTGGCTAAAGACCCATACACGGTTCTGGGCGTGCACAAATCTGCGGATCAGGACACGATCCGCAAGGCCTATCGTGCGCTCGCCAAGCAGCACCACCCTGACCGCAATCCCGGCGACAATTCAGCCGAGGACAAGTTCAAGGCAGCCTCCGCCGCGTTCGAGATCATCGGCGACAAGGACAAGCGCGCCAGATACGACCGCGGCGAGATCGATGCCGATGGCAACGAACGCGCCTTTGCCGGCCGCAGCTATGGCAGCGGCCCGGGTGCGGGCGGTGACGGGTTCCGGGCAGGCGCCTATGGCCAGCCGGGCGGCGGCCAGTCGCGCACCTATCGCTCCACCGGCGGCGGCGGCTTTGAGGATATCTCCGATATTTTCTCGGAGATGTTCGGCGGCGCCGCCGCGCGCGGGTCCGCCTCGCAACAGGGCCGGGACGTGCGCTATCGCATGGAGGTCGATTTTCTCGAGGCGGCGCGGGGAAACCGCAAGCGCGTGACCATGCCCGACGGGCGCACGCTCGATATCAACATCCCCGAAGGCCTGCGCGACGGCCAGTCCCTGCGCCTGCGCGGCCAGGGCGAACCGGGCATGAACGGCGGCGAGCCGGGCGATGTCTATGTCGATATCTCGGTAAAACCGCATCGCTTCTTCAGGCTGGAGGGCGATACCGTCACCCTCGAGGTGCCGGTCACCCTCAGCGAGGCGGTGCTCGGCGGCAAGATCACCATTCCCACCGTCCATGGCGAGGTCTCGATCGCGGTTCCAAGGGGCGCGAGTTCCGGCACGGCCCTGCGCCTGCGCGGCAAGGGCCTGAAGAATGCCAAGACAGGCACCCATGGCGACCAGATCGCCCGCCTGCGCATCGTCCTGCCGGACAAGCCGGACGAGGCGTTGGAGGAATTTGCCAGGACCTGGGACGGCGATCGCGAAGATGATCCCAGATCGAGGCTAAAACTGTAGGGTCCGCTATTGCGCGGGCGGCCCGACACACTTTACCCCTTGAGGCTGCTGATTGTCTTATCGGGCAACAAGGGGCGGCAGACTTGATTGGATCCGCAAAGGAAGAAAAGCTTTTGGAGCTCTTCAGGGCCGTTCCGGCGGACCTGTTGCGGGGCCTTCATCTTGCTCTCGAAAAAAGCGCTTCGGGCGATGTCGATGCTATCCTGCTGCGCCTGATCGGCCGGGCGGCGGGGGACAGGGGCATCGCATTTGATCATGTGACGCCAGCACCAGGGACCGTTGAGGAACCCTTGATGCTCGATGCAGAGCGCGACGGGATCGATGGTGACGCATCCGTTGAGACGGAACCAGAACCCGCTGCCTTCACCCCGCCGCGCAATGCGATGCACGCTTTCTTCCTGCCGTTCGAATCCCTGATCATCGATCCGCCGCGCTATGCCGGGCGGATCGACGGCTATTTGTGCTCGACCTCCCTGCCGGGCATATGGCGTATGCTGAACGATGAAGGATCCGGCGCCGTCATCCGCGATATCTGGATGCGCGCGGAGCTTGAAGGCGCGGACCAGCCGGAAGACTATTACCGCCACATCACCAGCGAAATGCATTCCGCTGCCCGTGTGATCGTCGACAATCTCTTTGCCCGCGCTCGCGATGACAAGGCGACGCGCCGGGCGCTCGTCACCCGTCTGGGCGGCGAAACCGGCCTTGGCGATTTCGCCGAGCTGCAGAAGATGCTGCCGCTGATCCTGTCGTTCCAGAGCGAGTTCAGCAAGGTCCGCCCCCTGATCGATCAGCGCCTCAAGGCCAGGGCCGGCGAGATCGCTGCCCAGGTCATGGACCTGACCCGCGCCAAACCGGCGCTTGGCGCCTATCTGCAATATGCGATCCTGTCCAATCTTGAACAGCCATGGCAGGGTCTGTGGCTGCATGCCGCGCTCACCGAGGCGGCGCAGGAAGAGGGACGGCAGAAGCCCGTCTCCCTGATCGCGCGTCACCTCCTGTCCGTGCTCGACCTGCAAAGCGACTGGCTCACCCGGCGGTTCACCGCCGAGGGGGGCGAGGCAAGTGCGCTCGATCCGTTCCTCGGCTTCTCCGAACTTCTCTCCGGCGTGATCGGCAAACGGTCCCTGCTTGGCAGCGAGGAGCTGGAAGACCGCCTCGACGAGCTGGTCGAAGCCGGTTCTGACATGTTCGAGCAGCTGATCGAGACCGCCGCCGGGGCGCTCGAGGCCATCCTGCGTGTGCGTGCCGACAACGCCGATGGCGATGTGCCGGACCTGTCCTGGCAGAGTGGCTCGGAAGAGGCGCGCCGGCTGGTCCGCACCGGCCATGATGCCGCACATTTCCTGCAGGCCGGCGACATGATGGCGCCGCTCTATGGCAAGAGCGAGGTCTGGCGCTCGCTGCATCGGGAAACGGCGGCCTTTGTCGACCACTATCTCGGCCAGGTCACCGCCCGGTTGCGGGCGCTGTCAGGTCCGGCGCTGGAAGACGAGGCGACCCGCGCCGCCTTCCTGGTGCCGGTCGCCGAGCTGCTCGGCAGCCACGGCACGCTCGTGGCTCTGCAGGATGCCCTTGAGCGGGCAAAGCTCGCCGCCTGACCGGCAATGGACGTGGATACTTCATTTATCATGTAAAAACAGACACTTGTCTGTGTTGTCCATTACTAAGATGTAACTCCTATGACACGGTCATGTAAGAGTATTGTCACCATATTATGGGGACGTCGGCTGCCAGTGTGCTGGCCGACAGTTAAGAGATCACCGTCTCGCTGTTACCGTTTCATGGAATTGGGCAGGTTTCGGAGAGAACCGGAAATAAGGGTAAGAAGATGACACTCCGCACGATCACGAAAACACCGTTGAAAAAACTAATTCTTTCAGGGGTCGGGGCGCTCGCCATCGGTGCGGCTGCCTTCGCCCTTCCCGACACCACCTATGCCCAGGCGCCGCGCCTGATGACCCCGCCGACCGGCTTCGGCGGCCAGATATCCTTTGCCGACCTCGTCGAGCAGGTGAGCCCGGCAGTCGTCTCGATTCATACCGAGAAAACCATCGAGCAGCCCGAGATCCCCAGCGAATTCCAGTGGTTCTTCGAGCGCCAGTTCGGCGAGAATTTCGAAGAACAATTTGGTCAATCGCGCCAGGCCGCTGCCGAGGGCTCCGGCTTCTTCATCGATGGCGAGGGCCATATCGTCACCAATAACCACGTCATCGATGGCGCCGAGACCATCACCATCCGCCTGAATGACGGCTCAGAGCTGGAAGCCGAGCTTCTCGGCACCGATGCGGCGACCGATATTGCCGTCCTGAAAGTCTCTGCCCCGCAGGGTCAGCCTTTCGTCACCTTCGCCGATAATGTGAATTTGCGCGTCGGCGACTGGGTACTGGCTGTGGGCAACCCGTTCGGCCTCGGCGGTACGGTCACCAGCGGCATCGTTTCGGCCATCGGCCGCGACAACGGTATGGGGGTCTATAACGACTTCATCCAGATCGACGCGCCGATCAACCGCGGCAATTCAGGCGGCCCGACCTTCGACCTCAATGGCCGTGTCGTCGGCGTCAACAATGCCATCTTTTCGCCGACCGGCGGCTCGGTCGGTATCGGTTTCGCGATCCCGGCCCAGACGGCAAGCTTCGTCGTCGAGCAACTGATCGAGAAGGGCACCGTGACCCGTGGCTGGCTCGGGGTCGAGATCAGGCCGTTCGACAACAACCACGCTGCCGCTGTCGGTCTCGACAGCGCCGAAGGTGCGCTGGTCGTCAATGTCCAGCCCGGCACGCCGGCAGCCAATGCCGGTGTCCAAAGCGGTGACATCGTGATCGATTTCAACGGCACCAAAGTCGACAATGCCCGCACGCTGACCCGCGCTGTCGGGTCGGTCGCCCCGGGAGAGACCGCCAAGCTGACGGTCTGGCGTGACGGGTCGGAGAAAAACCTGCGCGTCAAACTGGGTGAGCGCAATGAAGATCAGCTGGCCCAGGCCGAGGTGCCGAGCGATGATGGCGCCAGCCCGACGCCGGAAGTCACCTCCGAACTGGGTGTCCGGTTCAGTGCACTGACGGATCAGGCCCGCCAGCAGTATGATCTGCCGACGGACCTGCGCGGCGCGCTGGTCACCTCCGTTGCGCCGAACAGTCCGGCGGCCCAGGCCGGCCTGCAGCGCGGCATGGTGATCTACGAGATCGATAATGATGCCGTCAATTCGCCGAGCGATGTCGAAAGCAAGATCAAGGCCCTGCAGGAAAGCGGCAAGGAAGCCGTGCTGTTGCGGGTCCAGGCCGGCGACCGCAAGGATTTCCGCGCCCTGCCGCTGAAGAAATCCTGAGGGACGGGATTGCCCGTGGCTCTGAACCTTTGCAGCGGGCAGGTATTATAAGGAAACAGGCTGTCTTTACTCGGGGCAGCCTGTTTATCCTTTTTTGTGCCACACGGCGCTGGTAGACCGGCGGCGACAGTTTGGCGACACGAGAATTACGGGGAACGAAAGGAAGTTCGAACATGCGGATCCTGGTAGTCGAAGATGATGCGGATGCGGCAGCCTATCTGGTCAAGGGCCTGCGCGAGGCGGGTCACTCTGTCGACCACGTGATCGACGGCGCTACCGGCCTTAACATGGCGGAGAATGGCGGCTATGATGCCTATGTCATCGACCGCATGCTGCCGCAGATGGACGGCCTGACCATGCTGGAAAAGCGCCGCGAGGCGGGTGACGAGACGCCGGCCCTGTTCCTGTCGGCGCTGGGCGAGGTCGATGACCGTGTCTCCGGCCTGCAGGCGGGCGGCGATGACTATCTGGTCAAACCCTATGCCTTCTCCGAACTGCTGGCGCGGGTCGAAGCGCTCGGCCGGCGCCGCGCGCCGTCCAATGTGACGACGAAATTCTCCGTCGGCGACCTGGAAATGGATATACTGTCGCGGACCGTGCGCCGCGGTGGCCGCAAGATTGACCTGCAGCCGCGGGAATTCCGCCTGCTGGAATATCTCATGCGTCATGCCGGCCAGGTCGTGACCCGCACCATGCTGCTCGAAAACGTCTGGGAGTATCACTTCGATCCGCAGACGAACGTTATCGACGTCCATATCTCCCGCCTGCGCGGCAAGATCGACAAGGATTTCGATACCCAGCTCCTCAAGACCGTCCGCGGGGCAGGCTACACGCTCTCTGACGAAGACTGATCGCCGGGACGAGGGGCATGACCGAGGACCGACAGGACAACAACCGGAAGGGCTCAAGCCGCGTCTTCCGGCTGGTGAGGACGACGTCGTTCAGGTTCACCCTGATCACGATGATCCTGTTCGTCATCTCGGTCTTCGTGCTCAGCGCCTTCGTCTATCGCGCCACGATCGGCGATGCCATCGGCGACATGGAAGACCAGATCACCGACGAGATTGCCGCGATGGAACAGGTCTATGAACGCGCGGGCTATCCGGGCCTGCGCCGCGTCATCGGCCTGCGTTCGTCTTCCTACAATGCCCGTGGCAGCGCCTATACCAAGGACGCGCTTTATATCCTGATCGATCCCGATAATCGCCAGGCGCCGGTGCGCGACCTGTCGCAGATCCCGCCGGAGGCACTCGACAGCGAAAACATCGTCGAGTTCAGCTATGAGCGGATCACCGCGAGCGCCCGCAATAATATTCTGGACCCGGACAAGATCGAGATGCGCTACGGCATCGGCGGCATGCGGCGCATGTATAATTCCGAGACGCGGCGGCAGGAGGCGATCGTCTTCGTTGCCCGCGATATCACCGACCTTGTCCGTATCCGCGAGGCAGCAAGCGATGTCTTCGTCCGCATGGCGGGCGTCACCTTCATTCTGGCTTTGGTCGTTGCCTATTTTTCATCCCGCGCCTTCCTTGCCCGCCTCGATGATGTGAATCGCACGGCCGAAGCGATCACCGCTGGCGATCTCGGCAAGCGTATTCCCCTGTCCGGTGCTGGCGACGAGTTCGATGCGCTGTCGCGCAACCTCAATTCCATGCTCGACCAGATCGAGCGGCTGATGACCGGCATGAAGCAGGTCTCCGACAATATCGCCCATGATTTGCGCTCGCCGCTGACGCGCATCCGCAACCGGCTTGAATCCGCCGTGAGCGAGCCGGAGACCGACTACAAGACGGTTGTCGAGCAGACGATCCCCGATGTCGACCGTCTGCTCGCGACCTTCAATGCGCTTCTGTCAATTACCCGGATCGAATCCGGCGAGCGTTACGGCACGATGAAACCGGTCGATCTCGTCGCCCTCGTTGAGGAAGTGACGGAGCTGTACGAGCCGGCCGCGCAGGATGCCGGCTTCCGGCTGAATGTCCATCTGCAGGCAACGCCGCAAGTGATGGGCTCGCGTGAACTGATCTCGCAGGCGCTCGCCAACCTGCTCGACAACGCCTTCAAATATGGCAAGACGACCGAGGCGGGCGTCGAGCCGATGATCGAGGTCAAGGTCGCGCCCCGGGTCGGCGGCGGGGCGCTGATGTCGGTTTCCGATAATGGCCCCGGCGTCTCGCCAATCGACCGCGAGCGCATTCTCAATCGCTTCGTGCGGCTGGAGAAGAGCCGCTCGACCCATGGCTCCGGCCTCGGCCTGTCGATGGTCACGGCGATTGCCCGGTTCCATAATGGCCAGCTCTCTGTCGGTCCCGGCCTGCCGCGCCATGAGGACAAGCAGTCCCTCGATCAGCCGGGCAATTACGGTCTCGGCATCAGAATTGCATTCCCGCCAGCGCCGAAGAACCTGTTCGAGATGATCAAGATCGGCAACCAGAAGGGCTGACCTTTTTGCCGTGAAAGTCCTTGCCAGCGGTGATTCTGACCCCTGCAAGTGCCTTTTCGGCCTGAAAACATGCAAAAATAAGGGTTTTGTGGCACCTTGCCGCTTGAAACCCTGTAAAAATCAGGTCTTTGTTCAAGCATCCGCCCACGGATAGAGGGTTGGGTCCGTTTCAACAAAGATCTGGGAAGAATCCAAAATGAGCAAAGCAGACTTTATCGCCAACGTTGCCAAATCCGGTGACATGAGCAACGCCGAAGCAAAGCGCGTTGTCGAGCTGGTTTTCGGCGAAATCGAAAATGGCCTGAAGAAAGCGAAAAAAGAAGGCAAGTACACGATCGGTACCTTCGGCACGTTCACCATCACCAAGCGCGCCGCCCGCAAGGGCCGCAACCCGCGCACGGGCGAGGAGATCAAGATCAAGGCATCGAAATCGCTGCGCTTCAAGCCGTCGACAAACCTGAAGGAAGCTGCAGGCACCAAATAGGCGCCGCGCAGGATTTTCCGGGAAAGCCCGCCGCCATGGCGGGTTTTTTTGTGCCCGCGCTGCCTTATAATCATACAAGGAGACATCGGGCAGGAGAAACGCCGGGTAGAAGCAACGCCGGAAGGAACACGATGGCTGACAGCCAAACCATCGAACAGCTGATTGCCGGGGTAGACCGTGCCCGCTGGCCGCGTCGCCATAATGCGGAACGCGCGGACCGCCTGCGCGGTGAATTGGCGAAGAGGGCGGGTGATCTCGACCCTGCCGCCGCCGACCTTCTATGCCTGATCGCCAGCGGCTCGCCCTTTCTGGACAGGACGTTCCGGTTGAACATCGAGGTGCTGGCCGACCTGTTGCGGCTGGACCCCGAGCATGCCATCGACCGGATCGTCGAGCGTGCGCAGACAGCACGGACGGACCCGGAGGCACCGGCAACGCTCCGCGCACTGAAGAAGCAAGTGGCGATGATCCTGTCCGTCCTCGACCTGTCGGGCCTTCGGGATGACCGCGCGGTCATGGCGGGGCTGAGCCGGTTTGCCGATGCAGCGGTAAGGACCGCCTTCGATCATGCCTTGCGCGACCTCACCGGTGCCTTGGGCCCCGACCCGCTCGCAGAGCGGGCGGGCTTTGCCGTCTATGCGATGGGCAAGCATGGCGCCTGCGAGCTGAACTATTCCAGCGATATCGACCTCGTCATTTTCCACGAGCCGAATCTGGTCGAGGCGTTCGTTGCACCCCACGACATGACGGAGAAGATGAAGGAGACGCGGCGCTTTCTCGACCGCACGATCCAGCGCGCGATGGCAACGCTGCAGGATCAGACGGCCGAGGGCTATGTTTTCCGTACGGACCTTCGGTTGCGGCCGGATCCCGGATCGTCGTCTGCCTCGGTCAGCGTGTCTGCAGCGGAGCATTATTACGAGACCTATGGCCAGAACTGGGAGCGGGCAGCGTTCATCAAGGCGCGCTTCATTGCCGGTGACGAGCGCACTGCCAATGTGATGAACGATATCTTCACGCCCTTCATCTGGCGCAAATATCTCGATTACTCGGCGATCGAGGACATTCATTCGATCAAGCGCCAGATCCACGCGGTGCGCGGCCAGGCTGATTTCAGGTTCGAGGGCCATGACATAAAGCTGGGCCGCGGCGGCATTCGCGAGATCGAGTTTTTCGTCCAGACCCAGCAGCTGATCCTGGGTGGCCGTATTCCCTCCCTGCGCGAGAAGACGACGCTTGGCGGCCTGCAGGCTCTGGTCGGTGCCGGGCAGGTCGAGGAGAGAACCTGCGAGGAGTTGAGCGCTGCCTATCTCTACCTGCGCCATCTGGAACACCGTATACAGATGGTCAATGACGAGCAGACCCACGAGATACCGGAGCGCGAGGAGGAAATCGCCCGCCTTGCCCATCTGTCCGGCTATGACGATAGCGCGGCGCTGAAGCAGGACGTGGTCGAAACCCTGAAGATTGTTCACAACCATTATGCCGACCTTTTCCATGAGGAGGAGGACCTGTCCGCCGGCATCGGCTCGCTCGTCTTCACCGGTGTCGATCATGACCCGGAAACCCTGCGTACGCTGGCCGAGCTCGGTTTCCAGAACCCGCAGGCGGTCTCGGCGACCGTGCGCAAATGGCATCAGGGTAATATGCGCGCGACGCGCACTGCCCGCGGCCGGGCATTGCTGACCAAGCTCGTGCCGTCGATCATCCGTGCCTGTGCCAATGTCGATGAGCCCGATGCCGCGCTTGCCGCCTTTGACGGCTTCCTGCGCAACCTGCCGGGCGGGGTGCAGGTCTTCTCGCTGATGCTGAACAATCTGGATATTCTCGACCTTGTCGCCGGGCTCGTCAGCATCTCGCCCCGCCTGGCGCGGGAAATGGCGGTGCACGGGCGGCTGGTCGAGGTTTTGCTGGACGAGGCCTTCCTGCAGCGCTCCGACGCCGATATCACCATCGACGACGAGGAAATCCTCGACGCGGTGGAACGGGCTGTCGATTACGAGGATGCGCTCAATTCCCTGCGCCGGGAAGACCGCGAAGTCTGGTTCCAGATTTCCTGTCGTCTGCTGCTGGAACGCAGCGCGCCGCGCGATGCCGCGCGCAGCTATGCCGCCCTTGCCGATATCGGCATCGGCGCCTGCGTCGACATCGCCATGCGCGAGATGGTCGAGGCCCATGGCGAGATCGACGGCTCGATCACCGTCATCGGCATGGGCCGTCTCGGCGCGGTGGCACTGACCGCGACGTCCGATCTCGATCTCATCTTCATTTATGACGCCCCGCCCGAGGCGGAGTCATCAGGCGGCACCGGCAAGGCGCTCGATGCCACCAACTGGTACACGCGCTATGTCCGCCGCCTCGTCACCGCGCTGTCGGCCCAGACAGAGGAGGGCGAGCTTTACGAGATCGACATGGCCCTGCGCCCGTCGGGCGGGGCCGGTCCTGCCGCGGTCAGCCGCAACGCGTTCGAAAGCTATTACCAGAAGGATGCCTGGACCTGGGAGGAGATGGCCCTCGTCAAGGCACGGATCATCGCCGGCAATGACAACCTTGCCGATTGGCTCGACCGCCATATCGAGGCGATCCTGACGCGCCGCCGCGACCCGGCCGAGATGGCGAAGGACGTCATCGACATGCGCCGGCGGCTGCTGGAGAACAAGCCGGGCCGCAGCGTGCTCGACGTCAAGCTTGCCCATGGCGGGCTGACCGATATCGACTTCATCTGCCAGTATCTGAGCCTCGTCCATGCCGCCGAGAAGGGGCGCTTTCCCGCCCATATCGCCGACGCCCTGCCGGTGATGGCCGATCTCGGGCTGATCGACCGGCAGGATGCCGCGACCCTGGCCGAGGCGGCGCAGGGCTATGAGGCCGTCATACAGGTGACAAGGATCACACTGGATCGCGGGGCGGACCCGTCGACCATGCCCGCTGCCGTGCGCCGGCTGATCGCGCGCAAGCTTGGCCTCGATGACCCGGAGGCTATCGAGGGCTGGCTGGAGGCGAAGCAGGCCGAGGTAAGGGCCCTGTTCCAGCGCTATGTCGGCGCTTTATAGCCCGGTGCATTCTTCGCGACGGATTCCTGCCGCTGCGGCGTTATAGTCCTGTCAGCGAGCGGTAGCCGCGCAATGCCTTTGGAGACCGGAAACAGCCTTGTCCCTTGAAGACCCTGACATCGAGGATATCCGGCTGCTGGCCCGGGGCGATGCAGCTGCCGCGTCGCGGCTGGTTCTGCGTCATTCCGACCGGCTGATGGCGGTCGCCTATCGCATGACCGGTACGCGCAGCGCCGCCGAGGACATCGTGCAGGAGGCGTTCATCCGGATGATGCGGCAGGCGGCAGATTGGCAGGAGGGCAAGGCGCTGTTCTCCACCTGGCTGCACCGGGTGACGGTCAATCTGTGCTACGACCGGCTGCGCAAGGCGTCGACGCGCTACGAACAGGCTGCCGGCGATGACCTGCCCGAGCAAATGGCGGATGATCCTGGTGCCGATGCGGTGCTGGAGGCGCGCGAGCGCGGGCTTGCCGTGCGTGCGGCACTCGACCGGCTGCCGGAGCGCCAGAAGATGGCGATCGTCCTGTGCCACTACGAGGAGCTGTCCAACCATGAGGCGGCAGAGGCGATGGATATCAGTATCGAGGCGCTGGAATCATTGCTGGCGCGGGCGCGGCGCTTGATGCGCAAGGATATGAAACTGGCCGCGGCGCTGGCCGACGGATGAATTGCGGGGGACGGAAATGAGTGATGGAAACAAGATGAAAACGCATACGGAGTTAGAGCCTGAAGACCGCCAGCTCATCGCGGCGATTGCCCGTGACAGGGCCGATGACCCGGCACCGCCGCTCGGCGAGGCAGCGATGGCGCGGATCATGGCGCAGCTGCCCGACGCCGCCGCGCCGGCGGGGGCGCGTGAAGAGCGCTCCGCCGCGGCACCGGCATGGCAGCGCAAGGGCCTGTCGGCGATTACCGGCTTTTTCCGCCCGCCTGCGTGGCAGGCCTTCGCCGCGGCTGGGGTCGCGGGCATCATTGCCGGCGCCGTGCTGCCGTCCGTTTCGCCTGTGGGTGAAGGCGTGACACCGGAAGAGCAGTTTGCCATTTATCTGCAGTCTGACGATATACTCGCCACGCTGCTTGAGGAGGACCTTTAACATGCGGTTTGCCCTGATAGCATCGCTCGTCGTCAACGTTTTTCTCGCTTTCGCGATCCTCAGCGGGACAGTCCTGCATGGCGGCAGGCCGCCCATGGATGGCCCGCGCCATCATGGCGATCATGACAATCGTGGCGGCGGTGACGACCTGTTCCTGTCACCCCGCGCCTTCGAGGACCTGCCGGAGGAATTCCGCCTGAAAATGCGCGAGAAGATCCGTAGACAGATCCCGGCGGCCCGTGACCTGCACCGCGAGGTCTGGATGAAGAGACGCGAGGCGCTCGAATTGATGCGCAAGCCTGACTTCGACGAGGATGCCTTCCGCCAGCTGTCGCAGGAAATGAGAACGCTGGAAGCCGAGGGCAAGGACCTGATGTATTCCACCGTTCTCGACATGGTGACGAGCCTGCCCGATGAAGAGCGCATTGCCTTTGCCGAGCGCGTCATCGAGCAGGAAGAGGAAATGCGGGCTCGCTGGCGCGGGCGCATCGAGGAGTGGCGGGAGGAGCGTGAAGGCTCCCGCGACATGCGGCCCCTGCGGCCGATGGACGACGAGTAGCAGCCGGGGCCGGAGCGGCTATTCCGCAGCGCGTTCCTGTGCGCCGACTCTCGCAGCCCTCGCCGGGCTCGGCAATCTGGTCAGCACATGACCGTGGCGGCGCAGGATTTCCGGAACTTTCACCGTGACGCCCGCGCGGCGCGGAATGGTGAAGGCGGCGACAGTACCGCGGCCTTTTTCGCTGGCCATGACGAGCAGGCCGCTTTGCAGCTCCATCAGTGATTTCGACAGGGCCAGGCCGAGGCCAGATCCATTGCGGCTCTTGGCCAGGTGATCCTCGATCAGTTCGAACGGCTCGCCGAGTTTCTGCAGGCGGTCGCGGGCGATGCCGATGCCTGTATCGGCGATCAGTACCGTGACGGAATCGAGGTCGGCCTGCGCCGTCACGGTAACGGAGCCGCCTGCCTCGGTGAACTTCACCGCATTGGACAACAGATTCACGAAGACCTGTTTCGTCGCGCGGTTATCCGCCCAGACCGAGGGCAGCGTGTTGATCGAGGATGTCAGCAGGATATCGCGTTCGCGCGTTTCCGGCTCGACGAAGCGCAGGCCCTCGCCGAGAATGCGTTCGAGGTCGACCGGCTGCGGGTTCAACTCCATCCTGCCGGCCTCGATCTTGGACATGTCGAGAATGTCGTCGATCAGCGCCAGCAAGTGACGGCCGGAGCCGAGAATGTCGTCGATATATTCCTTGTACTTGGCATGACCGATGGGCCCGTAGAGCTCCGACTGCATCACTTCCGAAAAGCCGTTGATGGCGTTCAGCGGCGTGCGCAGCTCGTGGCTCATATTGGCGAGGAATTCGGACTTGGAGAGGTTGGCATCCTCCGCCCGCTTTTTCTCGATCTGGTAATTGTGCATCGCCTCGCGCAGTTCGGAGCGGGACTGTTCCAGCGTCTCCACCGTCATCTCCAGTTCGCGCTCCTTGCGCTTCTGGGCACGGGCGCGGCGCTTCATGTCGGTGATATTGGTAACGACGCAGACCCAGCCGCCTTCCTGGGTGCGGCGGCGGGAGACATGGCCCCAGCGATTGCCGGGCAGGCGCACTTCCAGCGATTGCTCGCGGCCATCGGCGGGCGGGCCGAAATATTCCGTGACCGTTTCCTTGTCCTCTTCGGCCAGATCGGCGACAAGGCCGATATTCTGCCCGGCGACAAGCCGCGTCGGCTGGATCCGGAAAATGTTGCAGAATTTGCGGTTCCAGGTGACCAGCCGGCCCTGGTCGTCCCACAGCAGGAATGCTTCGGGGATGCTTTCGATCGCGTCGGTCAATCGTGCCTGCAGCTTGGCGGCGCGGCCATTATCGACCGGGTTCTCGCCCAACGGGACGATGATGCCGTGACAGGGATCCGACAGGGTGTCGAGGCGGGTCATGACCCAGATCCAGCCGCGCGTGCCCGAGCGCATGCGGAACTGCATCGGCTGGGCGCTGTCCGACTTGCCCGACCACAGGGAGAGGACCGGGCGGATATCCTTGGGATGGATCAGGCCGGACACCTCGCGCAGCACCAGCTTGCGGTCTTTCGAGCCGATACCGAGTTTCTGCATCAATGACGCCGGCAGGGTGACGAGACCGGCCTTCGGATCGACGGACCAGGACCCGCCGCCGAGATCCTCGAACGCCGACAGGCGTTCCCGGGCATCGGCGAGGGCGTTGCTGGCGCGCCCCATGGCCAGCGATTGCCGGCGCACAAGCAGGAACATGCTGCCGGCGATCAGCAGGAACACAGCGAGGATCATGGACGAGGTGATCCATGGCGGCGTGCGGGCGAAAATATCCCGCGCCGGGGAGAGCACAACGACCGCGCGGCCGTCGGCCATCGGGCGCCATGTCACCATCGTCTCGCCGATCGTGCCATTGGCGACCGCGCCCTTTTCAAACAGTGAGACACCAGGCTGGGACAGGTTGAAGCCCGCCATGTCATCGGGATGCAGGGCATAGAAATCGGTCGCGCCCGCGCTGATATAGGAAGACCGGTCCGCGGCGATGTCAAAGACAGCAGTGCGCGGTCCGACTGAGTTGTCGAGCATGATACGGCGCACGAGGCTCGCCTCGATCGACGGGTCGGCGACCCGCAACGGCGCGAGCTGATCGGCGGTCGCAACGGCGATACGGCTCTGGACCAGTTCCGTCTCGATGCGGCGGTCGCCGGCCTCGCCAGCCGCGCGGAACATGATGAGCAGGGAAATCGCTGCCATCAGGACCCCGCCGAGAATGGCGACAGCCTTCAACGATGGCATCTCGATGACGAAACGGTCAACCGGGCGCTCATCCTGCGCCGTGTCCGTCGCCTGGTGGCGGGAGATGGCGTCCAGCATTCCGTCATCGCCGGTTGTGGACGGAGTGCGCCCGGCGCTATCGTCGCGCGGAATGCCCAGTGCCATTGGCGATTTGGTGTTGTCGAGGTGAGCCATGATTCTCGTCGTCGGGGGTTCTCGTCGTCGGGCAGTCTCGGGTCGTTCAGTCTCGGGGGCTATAACAGCCGAATGTTTACTGTTTTGAAACTATTCCGGTTCGACTCACCCTGTCACGCCCTAAAGGGTTAACAAACCCCTGATTTCACCGGTTATTTCTCCCCAATACCACTCTACCGTGCAGCATGTCGAAACGCAAAAAAGCCGCTTCGCGAGACGCGGAGCGGCTTTAAAGGCTGCGGCACCCGGGCAGGGAGGGCCGCAGCAAGTGGGTCAGCTATCGCTAGAATTTATACTCGTAGGAGACGGTGCCGGCATCGGCATTGGCCTCGTCATATTCGTAGCGGGTGTAATCGGCACGGATGGAACTGGATTCAGTAACATCGAACGCAGCCCCGGCCCCGAACGCGGCGCCATTCTCGGACCCGCCGGTCCGAAACTCGGTACCATCCGCAAGTTCGATCGTGGAATCGATCTCGGTGAAGCCATAGCCAGCGCGGGCGAAGACATCGAACCGGTCGCTGACGGGCAGGGTGTAGCGGCCGAAAATGGCAGCCTGATAGTCAAGGCCGATATCGCCGGTGCCGATCAGCGCATCGTCGATGTCGCCGTCATTGTTGGCATCGAAGTCGAAATCGTCCTCGCTGCCTTCATAATCGAATTCGCCATCATCGACGCCGAACGTGCCTTCACCCTCGACCGACCAGTTCGGAGTGAATTGATAGCCGAGGCGCGCGGTTGCGGCATTGGTGTTGTCACCGATGTCATTATCCGTTTCCACATCAAGGAAGGTATAGCCGCCGCCGATATAGAAGCCGGTGTCTTCGGTGGCATAGTTCTGGGCCATGGCCGTGGAGGCACCGCCCATCACCAGGGCACTCGCAGTAGCGACCAGAATTTTCTTACTCATAACATTAGTCCTTTCCATTGCAGACATGTGCCGTAAACGACGTGGAAGGAGGAATGTTCCGGTAAGAATTTGGGTATTATTGTGGCAGGCGAAAGAGTGTTGTGATTACGCAACAGTGAGCGTGTACGGAGCTTAAATTACGGTAAGAATGGAGTGATCACAATCTCGCCGTAATGGGGCCGGACCATATCAGCCGCTAGCTGAAAGGTTCCTGTTCTTCGTTGCGTGGCTCAACAGGCTTTCGGCGCGGGCAACAAGCTCCGCGTGATGGAGCAGATCGATATTGAGCCCATTCGCCTCATACAGCGCCTGCTTGGTGAATCCGGAGGGCGCCACGACACATGCATGTGTACAGCGATAGAGCGTCTTTGCGGCATGCACCTCCTGCAACGCCTTGTTGCCAACCTTGCCTGAATAGCGCTTGCATTGTATGGCCAGCCTGACCGGGCCCTTTTGGGCAATGACGTCAGCACCGGAATCACCGCTGGCCGGGGTCAACCGAACCTTCCAACCATTCTGCTTGAGAGCCCTGCCGCACACGATTTCATACTGGGTGGGACTCAGAGTAGCCGGTTCTCGCGTCAATATCGGGTCGTGCGCGCGCACTGCCTGCACTTCCGCTGCGGCGAAAGCATCGACGTGGACAAGTGCCTCGGCGGCCTCTCGTGATTTTGCCCACTCACGGAAATCCGTACCCTGATATACTTGCTTTTGCAGGAATTCATTTATTTTCCTGCGCCAAAGCGTGTCGTCGATATTGCCAAAATCATCCTGGTTACGTGTCCGCATATAAAGTGCAGCGAGCGTAACCCGGTGTTCCTCCATCTGCATATCGAGGCGCTTTTGAAACGCTCTAGCCCGGCTTCTGTGGAATAGAAATATTGCCACGGCGGGTATGGAGACGGCCAAAAAGACAATCGTCATGGCGCCAATAACGAAGGCGGTAAATGCGCCACCCTCGAAGGCATCAAAATGGTTCAGGCCGTACCAGCCTGCGAGGCCAAGCATGAAAAGTTGCGCCTGCCAAGGCAGCGCGCCAGATTTTCGCGATGGACGCCGTGCCATATGCCCGCCCCAAGTTGCATGGCGCCGACGATACAACGCAGCGAATAAGGCTTGCTTAAGGAAGCTGGCTAATTTTCGTTAACCGCGGCTTCAATCCGACAGGCGCTCTGCCATCTCGAAAGTGTTGTTCGACAGGCCGTCTTCCTGCGCCAGCGCCTTGAGGCGGGAGCCCAGCATGTCGCGGCGTTTCGGCTCCAGCCTGCGCCAGGCTTCCGTCGCCGTCAGCAGGCGCGCAGCGACCTGCGGGTTGCGCTTGTCGAGTTCTCGGACCTTCTCGAAGAATAAGTCATAGCCGGCCCCGTCGGCGCGATGGAACGCCTTGGGGTTTTCCATGGCAAAGGCACCGATCAGCGAGCGCACCTTGTTCGGATTCCCCATGTCGAAGGCTTCGTGCCTGGTCAGCGCGATGATCTTGTCCAGCGCATCCTCACCGCCGGCGAGCGCCTGCCAAACCAGCCATTTGTTGACGACCAGCGGGTCGTGCTTCCACTTGTCATAGAAACGCGACAGGGCGTCTTCTCGCTCCGGCCGGTTCGACTGGGCGAGCAGTGACACCGCGCCGGCCTCGTCGGTCATGTTGGTGGCGTTGTCCGCCTGTCTCAGGGCGAGTTCGGCAGTTGTATCAGACGGCTCGGCCATCAACAGGGCGAGGGCGGCGTTTTTCAGGGCGCGCTTGCCGGCCTGATCGGCGCCGGGATCGTAGTCATCATTGACCAGATTGGCCGTATAGAGATCGGACAGCGTGCCCTTCAGGGTCTCGAGCAGGCCGCGGCGGAACTTGCGGCGCGCCTCGGAAATGGCGTCCGGGTCGATCTGCGCGACGGCGCGGCCGATGTCGGTCTCGGTCGGCACACGGAGCACTTCGGCGCGGAAGGCAGGCTCCAGTGTCTCGTCGGTGATGATCGTTTCGATCGCCTTGGCATAGGAGATCAGCGCTTCATGGCTGTTCTTCATCTCCTGCTGCCCGGCCATGGATTTCAGCAGATCCATGGCGAAGGCGTGGGCGGTGGCCCAGCGATTGAAACTGTCCGTATCCTGTGCAATCAAACGCAAGCGCTCTTCGGTGTCGAGTTCTCGCTTGACGGTAACCGGGGCGGAGAAGCCGCGAAACAGGGAGGCGACCGGCTTGGTCTGCAATCCATCGAAGGTGAAGGTCTGGCTCTCTTCTTTCAGCTGAAGCACTTTCTCGTCGACCATCGGCCCGTCCGGCCCGATCAGGCCCATGCGCACGGGGATGTGTCGCGGTGCCTTGTCGTCCTGGCCCGGTGTCGGGTCGGTGTGCTGGGTCAGGGTCAGCGCGTAGGTGCCATTGTCCCAGGCCTCCGTGGCGCTGATCTGCGGCGTGCCGGCATCGGAATACCAGCGCCGGAATTGCGTCAGGTCGATGCCCGAGGCCTCTTCCATGGCGCCGACGAAATCCTCGACCGTCGCGGCGGTGCCGTCATTCCTGTCGAAATAGAGATCGGTCGCCTTGCGGAAATCTTCTGGACCCAGCAGGGTCTTCATCATGCGGACGAGTTCGGCGCCCTTGTCATAGACGGTGGCGGTGTAGAAATTGTCGATGGTGATGTAGCTCTCCGGCCGCACCGGGTGGGCGAGGGGGCCGGCATCTTCCTGGAACTGGCGCTGCCACAGACGGCGTACGTCGCGGATGCGGGCGACGGCGCGCGAGCGCTGATCGGCGGTGAATTCCTGGTCGCGGAAAACGGTGAAGCCTTCCTTGAGGCAGAGCTGGAACCAGTCGCGGCAGGTGACGCGGTTGCCCGACCAGTTATGGAAATATTCGTGCGCGACGATGGACTCGATCAGCTCGAAATCGCCATCGGTCGCGGTCGTCTCGGACGCCAGAACGCAGGAGGAGTTGAAGATGTTCAGCCCCTTGTTCTCCATCGCACCGAAATTGAAGTGATCGACGGCGACGATCATGAAAATGTCGAGATCGTATTCGCGGCCGAAGGTTTCCTCGTCCCATTTCATCGAGCGCTTCAGCGCGTCGAGGGCATAATCCGTCTTGTCGAGATTGTGCGGCTGGACGAAGATCTGCAGCGTCACCTCGCGGCCTGACATGGTGGTGAAACTGTCCTGCTTGTGGGCGAGGTCACCGCCGACCAGCGCGAACAGATAGGCGGGCTTGGGATGCGGGTCGGCCCATTCGGCGAAATGGCGGCCATTTTCGAGGTCGCCCTTGTCACCGGGATTGCCGTTGGCGAGCAGCACTGGATAGGCGCTCTTGTCGGCCTCGATGCGGACATCATAGGTCGAGAGCACATCCGGACGGTCGGGGAAGAAGGTGATGCGGCGGAAGCCCTCGGCTTCGCACTGGGTGCAGAACATGCCGTTGGAGATGTAGAGGCCGGACAGCTTGGTGTTGGCGTCCGGGTTGATCAGAACCTCGGTCTCGAGCGTGAAGGCGGCGGGCACATCGCGCACGGTCAGCACATTGTGCTCATAGGTGTAGGCGTCCTCGCCAAGCGACTTGCCATCCACGGCGATGGCGACGAGGTCGAGATCCTCGCCATCGAGTACCAGCGGCGCATCGGCGGCGGCACCGTCATTGCGCTTGACTGAAAGCCGCGCCGTGACCCGCGTTTTCGTCTTGTCCAGGGCGAAGGTCAGGCTGACATGCTCGACCAGGTAATCCGGCTTGGCATAGTCCTTCAGGAAGATCTTTTTCGGGGCCGATTGCGGCGCTGTGTCTGTTTTCATGGGACTTGATGTAGGCCGCTGCCGGGTTCCGCGCAACGGGCACGCGGGGGAGAATGTCACGCTGCCGGTTGTAGCTGACAGGTCCGCCAAAACCCGCCTATAAAATGGCGATGGAGGAGTTTGTGATCCTGTTCATGGCCGCATTCGCCATGCTCGGTTCGCCCGGACCGGCGCCGATCGCGCTGGCCGCGAGCGGGGCGGCGTGGGGCTATCGCGCGACGCTGCCTTTCTATGCGGGCATCATGGCCGGGCTGTTCGCCGCGATGCTGCTCAGTGCCTTTGGCTTTGCCGCGCTGATCGCTGCGGTGCCGGCCGCAGCCGTGCTCTTGCTGGCGCTCAGCCTTTGCTATGTCCTCTATATCGCCTGGGGCATCGCGTCGGCGCCGCCGATCGAGCGCAGCCAGTTGCAGGCGGCCGGCAAGCGCCGGCCGCGACCGGTCGACGGGTTCATCATCAATATCGTCAACCCGAAGGTCTATGCCGCCTTTGCGACGCTCTATGCGTCCTTCGTGCCGGCGCAGCTTGAGGGGCGGACCGGCATCGCGGCGGCGGGCCTGGCCGGGTTTGCGATCGCGCTGGTGATGAACAATGTCTGGATGCTGGCGGGCGAGGGGCTCGCCAGACTGTTTTCCAGCCCACGCCAGAACCGCATCCTGCGGCTCGTGCTGGCGGGGCTGATGGTTCTTGCCGTGTTGCTCGCCGTCTACAAGCTGTGGGCAACCGGCCTGTTCGCAAACGCGTAAGAGGGGAGAGGGATCATGCCATACGCGCTCATGCAGTCGGGATTGCTGGATAAACTTGCAGCGGGGTGGGAGGCGTTCTGGGCCTTTGCCATGACGTTCGACGGCGCCAGCTTCGTGTTGCTCATCATCACCACGGGCGGTCTGGCCATCGGTATCTGGCAGACGTCGCAGAACATGTTGCGGACCCAGAAAACCGAGCAGGCGCAGCTCTATTTCGAGATCGCGAGCCGCTGGTCGGCGGTCTTGCAGAAACTCTATCTCGTGCGGGCCACGCCGCCGCCTTCGCTCGAGGATCTCGAGAAGAATCACGCATCCTGCGCTGATTTCATGAAGTCGTCCCAGTGGAAGGACGAGTATCGCATGATCTGCAATTTCTTCGAGGATCTGGGCCTGCTGGTTTACAACCGGAACATTCCGATCGAGATCATCCGCGTTCTGGTAACCGTATCCAATGCCGACTATATGCTGATGAAGCCGGTATTGGACTATTTGCGCAAATGCTATCGCCACGACATTTACAGCTTCTGGAACTACCTGTTGAAGGAAGCCGAGAAGACCAAGCCGTTGCGACCCTTCAGGGGCGAGTTGTATGAGCCAGACCAGACCCAAAGCTGACCTGCCCGCTGGCGCTGTCAAAACCCGTCGCGGGCTGACCCGGCGCGATCGCCTGCGTCTTTTCCGTGAGGGCGCGCGGGGGCTGATCGTCGACGGTGCCAGCCGTGGCATCGGCAACATCCGTACACCGGCAAGTTTTTCACTGCATCGGCTGGCCGAGGACCTGGCCGGTAACGGCGTCGAGCCCTGCATCGGCATCCTGACCGGCTTTCCGATCCTGTTGCCCGATGGCACGGTGCAGTTCGAGAATGACGGTCCCATCGGCGCGGGAATGCTGGCCGGGGCGTTTGCTGCCCTGGGCTGGAAGTCGGTCATCATCTCGGACCACATGGCAGGGCGCATCGTCGACGCTATCATCGACGGCGCCGCTCAGAACAGTGGTGCCGGAATTGGAAAGATCCTGCTGGACGAAAATTGCAACCACGGCACGGTCTATGGCCGCGGCATCCGTTCCCGGCTGCAGACCTTGGGCATCACCCATCTCATTGCCATCGAACGCCCGGGCAAGGCCCGCGATGGCGAATATTACAACATGCGCGCCGAGCAGATCAGCTCGCATATCATCGCTGCCGATGCGCTGTTCCGCAATTGCCCGTGGAAGACGGCAGGCTTTGCCGATGGCGGCAACGAGATCGGCATGGGCAAGGTCGGTATCGACCGGATTGCGCATTATGTCGACAAGGGCAGCACCATCGTCAGCCGCACCAAGGTCGACTATCTGACATTGTGCGGCGTCAGTAATTGGGGGGCCTACGGACTTCTTGCCGGCCTCGCGGTGGCTTTGCCCGACAGGCGCGACCTTCTGTTCCAATTCCTGTCGGCGCAAACCAATCGCAAGCTGTTCGCGGCATGCAAGGACGCTGGCGCCGTCGATGGCGTGACCCGCCGCCAGACATCGACCGTCGACAATATCCCGCTGGCGGACCATGACGCGAAAATTGGCGCCTTCAGGGCGTTGGCCGACCGTCTGACGCGCTGAGCGGTCCATCCGCAGGCATGTAGCGACGGGTTTTTCTTGCGCGCCACGCCGGTTCTGTGCCTAAAATCCCGAAAAATATACTGAAAACAAGTTACGGGACGAAGGAAACACCATGCGCCTTTCTGCTGCGACCGCACTCATTACATTTGCCACCACCCTTGCCGTGCCCGCCATGGCGGAGGACTGGACTGTTGCCTCGCCAGACGGCGATCTGACAATCACCGCAAGGCACGAGGCGGGCGAGGGGGTGTCTTACCGCGTCGATTATGCCGGGGGCGACGAGAGCCGTCAGGCAATCGGCTGGTCGCCGCTGGGCTTCACGCTGGAAGCGACCAAGGGCTATGAGCGCGTTGAGACGATTGCCGATTTCAGCGAGGGGCTGTCCTTCGTGTCGGTCGATGAGTCCGGGGGCACCGACGCCTATACCATGCATACCGGCAAGCGGCTGGAAAACGAGGCCGGCTGGAACGGCCTGTCGCTGACTTTCCGCGATGACGAGACAGAACTCCTGCTGCGGCTCGACCTGCGCGCCTATGACGAGGGCGTCGCCTTTCGCTACGTGCTGCCCGAGGATGATATCTTCTTCCACGAGGTGACGCGCGAAGCGACCGGGTTCAATCTGGGCGAAGACGGCACTCATTGGGGCGCGCCTTATGATTTCTACACGACCTATCACCCGTCCTATGAGACCTTCTATACCGCCCAGCCGACGGGCACGTCGACGCCGGAAAGCGCGGGCACGGCCTGGGGCTTCCCGTCGCTGTTCGAGGTCAATGACCTGTATGTGCTGATCCATGAATCCGATGTCGATGGCAGCTATCAGGGTTCCCATCTGGCGACCGACGCGCCGGGCGGGGTCTACACCATCGCGCCGCCGATGGCGCAGGAGGCCGAAGGCTTCGGCAAGAACACGCCGAGCTGGACCCTGCCGTGGGAAATGCCGTGGCGCTTTGCCATCGTTTCCGACGAGTTGGCTGACATTGCCGAAAGCAATCTGGTCTTCCACCTCGCGGAACCCTCCAAAGTCGAGGAGGACGGGTTCGTCGAACCGGGTACGGCGACATGGAGCTGGCTGTCCGACCATGGCTCGCCGACGGACATGGCAAAGCTGCAAAAATCCATCGATCTGGCCGCTGACATGGGCGCCGAATATACGCTGGTCGATGCCAACTGGAACACGATGGGCAACAGCGCCATGGAAGATTTGGTGGCGTATGCGGACGAAAAGGGCGTCGGCCTGTGGTTCTGGTACAATTCCGGCGGGCGGCACAATATCGTCAGCGAACAGCCGCGCAATATCATGAGCGACCCGGTCAAGCGCCGGGCCGAGTTCGCCAAGCTGCAGCGCCTCGGCGTGCGCGGCGTGAAGGTCGATTTCTGGCAGTCCGACAAGCAGGACATGATGGCCTATTATCATGCGCTGCTGGCCGATGCGGCGGAATTCGGCATCATGACCAATTTTCACGGCTCGACTATCCCGCGCGGCTGGGAGCGGACCTGGCCGCATATGATGACGAAGGAAGCCGTGCGCGGCGCGGAGTTCTATTCCTTTGAGGGGCAGGCAGACTATACCGCAAAGGCCCCGGCGCAGAACGCGACCCACCCGTTCCTGCGCAATGTCATCGGCTCGATGGACTACACGCCGGTGCATTTCTCGCAATTCGCTGACAATACGCGCCTGACGACGAATGCCCATGAAGCGGCGCTGGCGGTGGTGTTCGAAAGCGGCGTGCTGCACCTGTCGGACAGCGCCGATGCTTATGCCGCGATCCCGCAGGACTGGCGCGACTTTCTCGGTTCCGTGCCGGCGGCATGGGACGAGACGAAGCTGCTGGCCGGCGAGATCGCGGAATATGCCGTCGTCGCGCGGCGCAAGGGCGATGTCTGGTATGTCGGCGCGATCAATGGCACGGGCGAGGCGATGGAAATCGATCTCGACCTGAGCGATATCGCCGAGAGCGGTGATGCCCTGTTCACACTGTCGGATGATGGCGAAGATGGGTTTGGTACGGAGGAAGGCACGCTTGATTCAGTGACGCCGACCGTCGCGCTGGAGCCCTATGGCGGCCTTGTCATGGTGCTGGGCGAGTAAAACCCTCGTCCTTCGAGGGCTGCTTCGCAGCCGCCTCAGGATGAGGGTTTGAGTGCGGCCTCACCCCGAGGTGCTCGCCGCAGGCGAGCCACGAAGGGCCTGCTTATTGCCGGATGGTGATCGTCGCTTCGATCACCACCGGCTCGTCCATCGGGACATCGGCCATGGTGTTGCCGGGCCAGGCGCAGTTCTGCATCGATAATTCCTGACGCAGCACCCAGTTGGTCCACGGTTCGCCATTGACGGTGCAGGCGACGCTGATCTCCTGTGGCCAGTTGGGCGGCACGTCCTTGCCCTGACCATCCCACAGGAACGCCACCGTCTCACCGGTCTGCATCGCGGCATTGGTGGCGGTGAGCCTCTCGCCATCGCTCTCGATGTCCATCTTGTCTGGGTGTGCGAAGCGGAACGACATGCCGCCATAGCCTTTCTCGTCATCGGTGCCGCCCAGCTGCAGGCCGGGAGTGAGGGCAGTGACCTCAGTGCTGATTAGTATCTTGCGCAAGCCGTCAGCGGTTTCTTCATCCGCCTTGATTCGCATGGTTTCGCGCATGAAGGGTTCGGTCGGGTGAAAAAGATCAGAATACCAATCAAAATGAAACATCATTTTGATGTCGTAATGGGGGTCCCTGTCATCGCCATAAGCCCATCCCAAGCCTTGCGGTCCTTCGTCGCCTTGATGAACATGTTCGCCGGACCAGCTGTCGCCAATGGACTGTCCATCGATATGGATGCGGCGCCAAGCGGTGAAGATACCCCGGTGGTGCGGATGGTCTTCCGGCGCGTCCTCAGTGAGAATCGCCTGCGAGGGCGCAAACAAAGGATGAATATAGTAGCGCCGCCAATATTGATCTTCTGGATATGGCGCCAACTGCACCGCGAGCACTGGCGCGTTTTCGCCGAAGAGAATGAGGCCACCCCGGCTGGAGGGCGCCATCATTGCTGCGGACGACTTTTCTGGCTCGCCCCTGTCGGCGACGATCTCTTCCAGTTGTTCAAGCACCGGTCGCGCGTCCGGCATTGTCTCTGATCGATCCGGCTCTTCCTCCTGCGCTGCGACCGTGCCCGTTGTCAGAAGGCTGAGCGCCACCGTTGTTATCAGAATTGTCTGCATCGTTCCCACCCCTTGGCTCTTATTGTCCTTAGCACAGTTTAGTGCTGCCAAGAACCTCACCGCCCGGTGATCCCGTCGACGCCGAGCGTGATCGCATAATGGATCAGCGCCACGATCGCGAAAGTCCCGTTGATCAGCGCGATCGAGGCGATCTCCACCACCGGGTCGGCGTCGGGCAGCAGTCCGAGCGACAGGTGCAGGAAAATGAAGAGAAGGGCGCAGAAGCCGGTCAGGATCGCCCAGCTTGCAACTGTCGTCAGCAGGCTGCTGTTGGGAAACAGCCTGTGGCCCAGCCAGGTCGTCAGATGGAACAGGGCGTAGATGAACAGGCAGCCGCCACCGACTGTGGCGATGGTTCGCCAGTTTTCCACGCTGACCGGGCCGAACTCGCCCGACCGCACCCACATCATCACGCCCGTGGCGATGCCGATGGGCACGCCGATATAGAGCAGGAGAAGGATGGCGATGGCGCCATAGCCAAGGGCCTTCAGGATGGGATGGGGACTGCGCGCCGGCATAGGGAATTGTCTCAACAAGGTTCGTTTTGAGTGATGGAGTATAGGCATGCGGGTCGCCCGGCGCCATTGTTGCGGAGGCAATGGATCGTCCAAACCGGTCCGGATTTCAGCTTTATTCTGCCAATAACATCCGCTAAAGCGCTAGCGCATGAAACATTTTCTGAACACCTATGACTACACCCGCCCCGAGCTGCAGGCGATGCTTGATGAAGCCAAGCGCCTGAAGGAAAGCCCGATCGGCGAAGCGCTGAAGGGCAAGACCGTCGCGCTGCTGTTCCTCAACAATTCGCTGAGGACGCGCACCTCGTTCGATGTCGGGGCCAACCAGCTTGGCGGGCATGCGGTGGTGCTGTCGCCGTCCGGCGGCATGTGGCCGCTGGAGTTCGAGGACGGTGTCGTCATGGATGGCGATGCCGAAGAGCATATTGCCGAGGCGGCCGGCGTCTTGTCGCGCTATTGCGACCTGATCGGCGTGCGTGCCTTTCCGAAATTCGTGAACTGGGAAGAGGACCGCAAGGACAAGATCCTCAACGGCTTTGCCAAATATGCCTCCGTGCCGGTGATCAACATGGAGACGATCACGCATCCGTGCCAGGAGATGGCCCATGTCATGGCGCTGCAAGAGCGGATGGGCGAACTCGACGGCAAGAAATTCGTGCTGACCTGGACCTATCACCCGAAGCCGCTGAACACGGCGGTCGCCAATTCCGCGCTGATGATTGCGGCCAAGTTCGGCATGGATGTGACCCTGCTTTGTCCGACCCCGGACTATGTGCTCGACCAGCGCTATATGGATATTGCCCGGCAAGACACGAGCGGGCAGGGGCGCTCGCTGACAGTGACCCACGATATCGAGGAAGCCTATTCCGGCGCCGATGTCGTTTATGCCAAGAGCTGGGGCGCGCTGCCCTATTTCGGCAATTGGGAGCCGGAAAAGCCGATCCGCGATGCGCACCAGCATTTCATCGTCGACGAGAAGAAGATGGCGATGACCAATGATGCCGTTGTCTCCCACTGCCTGCCGATGCGGCGCAATGTGAAGATGACCGATGCGGTCTTCGACAGCCCCGCCTGCATGGCCTATGACGAGGCGGAGAACCGCCTGCATGTGCAAAAGGCGATCATGAAGCACCTGCTGGGGTAGGGCTGGTGTCAGCTGCCGCTTGCACTTTGCGCTGGCGAGTGTGAAGCTGGGGGCCGATCCTTTCCTGATCCCTTACCGATATTCGGGGAGAATACCGTCAGATGGTCCTTGCCGCTTTCCTGCTTTTCGTCATGGCTGACCCGTCAGCCGGTGCCGACCCGGTCGCGCCGGAGCGGAAATACGAGGACATGGAGCTGTATGAGCTGTGCGAGATCTATGACGAGATTTCCGACCGGCTGGCGGCGGAGTTCATCGCCTCGCGTTCCGGCAAGGCGACCGACGGCAGCGATCAGCGCCCGGTAACCGAAGAGGAACTGGCCGAGGAGCGCAAGATGTTCTTCGAACAGGTCGAGGCGCAGAAGCGCTATACCGCGACCAAGCAGGAATTGCGCGCCGTGGTCACCGCGCTCGGGACGCGCGAATGCCCCGCCCGGGAGTATGAGTTCGAGCCGCTGATCGACGATGTCTAGGTGCGGCGATATCTGCCACAGCCGGGCATTTCCCTGACATTTGATTCCACTATTGCGGCCTCCGGCATTGCCGGATACACCCCGTTTAACGAAAAGTCCGGCCATTCATGGGCCGTACAGAAGCCGTTCAGGGGCCCGTACCGGGTAGGGGATCAAGTCGAAGATCATGACCAAACAGACCGATATCCGCAGCGCGATCGTCCAGCTTCTCTCGTCCATGAGCGGCTCCAAGGAAGTGCGCACCTATCTGCAGCGCTTCTCGACCGTCGAGGCGGACCGGTTTGCCGTGATCAAGATCGGCGGGGCGATCATCGAGGAAGAGCTGGAAGCAACCGCCTCGGCGCTTGCCTTCCTGCATCAGGTCGGGCTGACGCCGGTCGTGATCCATGGCGGCGGGCCGCAACTCGACAAGGCACTGGAAGCGCGCGGCGTGACCTCCGACAAGATCGACGGGTTGCGGGTAACGAGCCCTGACGTTCTCGATGTCGCGCGCAAGGTTTTCCTCGACCAGAACCTGAAACTGGTCGAGGCGGTGCGGGCCCAGGGCGTCGAGGCGCACACGCTCAATTCCGGCGTGATCGAGGCGGACTATCTCGACCGGGACAAATACGGCTTTGTCGGCCGCGCCCGGGGTATCCAGCAGAATCTGATCCGCTCGGTCATCTCCTCCGGCGCGATGCCGATCCTGACCTGCCTGGGCGTCGCGCCGGGCGGGCAGATCGTCAACATCAATGGCGATGCGGTGGTCGCGGCCCTCGTTCATGCGCTGCAGCCGATGAAGATCGTGTTCCTGTCCGGTGTCGGCGGCCTTCTCGACGAAGAGGGCAAGGTCATCGACACGATCAATCTGACCGCGGATTACGAGCGCTTGATGAGCGAGCCCTGGGTGCATTCCGGCATGCGGCTGAAGCTCAAGGAAATCAAGCAGCTGCTCGATGACCTGCCGCTGGAAAGCTCGATCTCCATCACCCGGCCCGGCGAGCTGATCAAGGAGTTGTTCACCCATGGCGGGTCGGGCACCTATATCCGCCAGGGCGAGGCGATCCACCTCCATCACGGCAAGGATCGCCTGGAGGGCACGCGGATCTGTGCCCTGATCGAGGAAGGATTCGGCCGGACGCTGAAGGCCGACTGGTGGGGCGCGACAGATATCGATCGGGCCGTCGTGTCGGAGACCTATCGGGCCGCGGCCCTGGTGACGAAGCCTGCGGGGCTGTCCTATCCCTATCTCGACAAGTTCGCCGTCGCCGAAAGCGCGCGGGGCGAGGGTCTCGCCAAGGCGGTCTGGCAGCAGCTATGCGCTGACGTGCCGGTTTTTTTCCTCCGCTCACGGACGGAAAATCCGTTCAATGAGTTCTATCGCGTCAATTCAGATGGCGCGATCAAGCGCGGTCGCTGGACGATGTTCTGGAAGGGCAATGTCGATCTCGCCACCATCGCCGGGGAAGTCGAGGCGATTACCGCCCTGCCGGAAAGCTTCAAATAGGCACCCCTATTGAACGGCTCGTCTATTGCCGGGCCGGGTCGGCGGTGATGATCGCCGCACCGGGAGCCTCTTCCGGCACCACGGTGAAGGCGGTGGCCATCTTCGCTGCCGCCAGGTGACCGCGATGTTTCCTCGCCATCTGGCATTCGAACGAGCCGGCGCGAAACGCGCGGCAGGCTTCGGGCCGGTTATCATAATCACCACAGGCAAGCCGTCCGTCGACCGTCAGGGTCAGGAGGGCGCAGTGGCCGCACCTGATATCCATGTTGAGATACTGGCGCCCATTGGCCTCGTGCACGGTGAGCGGCGAGATCTCCCGCCCGGCATCCTGCGGCAGGATCTGGACATAATGGGGGTTGGACGAGAAGCAACAGGCGCCGCAACGCGTGCAATCGATCTCGGGTGTCATAAGGGTCCGGTAAGGCTCCGCCCTGCGCGGCGCTATGCCGAACTCCGGTGAGCGGCGGGTATCTAGCGCCTTTGCGTGGCGGTGAAAAGAGGATTGTTTTGCGGGCACGCCATGACGCTTGTTATATCCGGCCAAGAGGCCCATGATCGAGACGTCTGACACGCGCAAGGCGAATGACCTTCACGTGCCGGTCAGGATATTCTCTACTCTATTTCAAAACGGGCCCGGGCGTACCGGGATATATTTTCGAAGGACTACATGATGGCCAAAGGTCAACAACGCAGTAATCGCGAACTCAAGAAACCCAAGCAAAACAAAGACAAGAAGGCAGGCGGGGCCCCATCCGCCGTCAGCGATGCGTTCCGCACGCCGGTTTCGAAACCAGGCAAGCCTGCCAAGCACTGAACGCCTTTATTTCCCGGGTGTTCTGCATCGGGCTTGAACAGGAGCACCCATGAAACTCTTCGAATGCCAGAATTGCGGGCAGCTTCTCTATTTCGAGAATGTCACCTGCGAGAAATGCGGTCACCGGCTCGGCTTCAACTCCGAAACGCTGAGCCTTGTCACGCTGAAGGAAACCGGCGATGGGTGGAAGCCTGTCGGCAACTGGCGCGGCAAGGTCCGCTTCTGCCGCAATGCGCAGGAACGGGTCTGCAACTGGCTGGTGCCGGATAGCAGCGGCGAGGACTATTGCATCGCCTGCCGGCTGAACCGGACGATCCCCGATCTGGGGCCGCCGGAAAACCGCGCCCTGTGGCAGAAATTCGAAAGCGCCAAGCACCGGCTCGTTTATGGCCTGCTGCGCCTCGGCCTGAGCGTGCCGAGCAAGACCGAGGACCCCAAGGGCGGCATAGCCTTCGATTTTCTGTCGCCGCAGGCAGAACCGGACGGCGTCATCACTGGCCATGAGAGCGGGCTGATCACGCTGAACCTCGACGAGGCGGACGATGCCAAGCGCGAAGTGAACCGCAAGAACCTGCACGAGCCCTATCGCACCGTACTCGGACATTTCCGTCACGAGATCGGACACTATTACTGGGACATGCTGGTCGCCGGCGGCCCCTGGCACGAGCGCTATCGCCGGATGTTCGGCGACGAGACGATCGATTACTCGTCAGCCCTGCAACAGCACTATCAGAACGGCCCGGCGCCGGGCTGGCAGCGCAATTTCATCAGCGCTTATGCGACGTCCCATCCCTGGGAGGATTTTGCCGAGACCTGGGCCCACTACATGCACATCGTCGATACGCTGGAGACAGCGGAGTATTTCGGCGTGAAGATCGAGCCGCGGGCCGGGCGGAAGGGCGCCAACCGCATGGCGATCGACTATACCCGCATGGCCAGCAGTTTCGAGGCCATGCTGGAGGGCTGGGTGCCGCTGACGACGGCGCTCAACACGCTGAACAAGTCGATGGGCCAGCGCGATCTCTATCCTTTCGTCCTGACACCGAGCATTACAGCCAAGCTGAAATTTGTACACGAGTTGATCGCGGATAGTGCCCAGCCCGCACGGGCGTAACAGGGTCCCGGCGCAATGGCCGGGCTTTTGCCTGTTTCAGGACAGGAGCGATCAGCTGCGGGTTTTCAGGTGGCCCTTGTTGAGCAGAAGCTCGGCGATCTGTACCGCGTTCAGGGCCGCGCCCTTGCGCAGATTGTCGGAGACGATCCACAGGACCAGGCCGTTATCGACCGTCGGGTCGGTGCGGATGCGCGACACATAGGTGGCGAAATCCCCGACGCATTCGACCGGCGTGATGTAGCCCTCGTCCTCGCGCTTGTCGACGACCATCAGGCCTGGGGATTCGCGCAGCAGGTCGCGTGCCTCGTGGTCGGAGATGGGACGTTCGAACTCGATCGTCACGGCTTCGGAATGGCCGACAAAGACCGGCACGCGCACGGCGGTCGCGGTCAGCTTGATCTTGGGGTCGAGTATCTTCTTGGTTTCGGCGACCAGCTTCCACTCTTCCTTCGTGTACCCATCATCCATGAACACGTCGATATGCGGGATCACGTTGAAGGCGATCTGTTTGGTAAAGGCCGAGGGCGTCGGCGAGTCGCCGACATAGATGCCCTTGGTCTGGGTCCACAGCTCGTCCATCGCTTCCTTGCCGGCGCCGGAAACGGATTGGTAGGTGGAGATGACGACACGCTTGATCTTCGCACGGTCATGCAGCGGCTTTAGCGCGACGACCAGCTGGGCGGTGGAACAGTTCGGGTTGGCGATGATGTTTTTCTTCGCATAGCCCGCAACGGCGTCCGGGTTCACCTCCGGCACGATCAGCGGCACGTCCGGGTCCATGCGGAAGTGGGACGAGTTGTCGATGACGATGGCGCCGGCCCTGGCGGCCTTTGGTGCCCATTCAGCGGAGACGGACCCGCCGGCGGCGAACAGCGCGATGTCGACCCTGGAGAAGTCGAACTGTTCGAGGTCGAGGCATTTCAGCGTGCGGTCGCCATAGGAAACCTCGCGGCCGAGCGACGAGCGTGAGGCAATCGCGTAGACGTCCTTGACCGGGAACATCCGCTCTTCGAGGATTGACAACATTTCCTGGCCGACATTACCGGTCGCGCCAACCACTGCTACATTGTAAGCCATCATCAACTTCCAGTTTTAGAGATTTCGAGCGCGTGGCTTGGCCTTCCCGCGAGATAATGTCAAGTGAGGGATTCTACAGCTGTCATCAGCAAGTGTGAGGGCGCGCCGTCCCGTGCTAGTCTCTGGCCACAAAGGAGAGAGACATGAGACATTTCATCATTGCCGCCGGTGCCTTCATCGTCCTTTTCGGCACGGCGTTCGCGCAGGATACGAAGCCCGTCCGTATGTTGAGCCAGCAACCGGTAACGCCATCGCCGCAATTGCAACTGGCCCAGCCAAAGCCCGGCCAGCCGCAGAATGTCGTGATCGAGGGGCAGGTGCAGGATCTGTTCTATTTCACCGGCAGCATCGTCGCGCTCGGGATCGACGAGGGCGGCGGCCAGACCCGCAATATCTATATCTGCAATGATGACTATACCAATGTCACCCTCGATTTCAGGGAGACGACGCTCTACGACCTGTTCAAGCTGGCCTTCGAGACGAAGGCAATGGTCAAGGCGCGCACGAAGGTCGTGATGCAGGCAAACAAGGACGCCGTCGCCTATTACTGCACGGAATCGATCATCCTGAACTAGCTCTGATACAGCGCGTAGGACACGCCGAAGAGGACGAGGATGAAGACGACGATATTGTAGATCGACGTTATCAGGAATCCCTTGCCGACGACGGAGACCCAATTGGAGCCATAGGCCTGGCGCAGGACGGCATAGGGCTGCAGGGCCGGCCAGATCAGCAGGAACGGCACCAGCCAGCCAAGCAGCGGGATCATCGACAGGATGAGCGCGATCAGCAGATAGGCGTAGAGTGCCGCATGCATGTAGAGGCTGACGACAAGATGGTCGTAGAACACGAATTTGCGCCGGTAGATATAGAAGAGCGCCAGCAGCGAGGCATAGAAGAGCGGGGCGAGCAGCAGGACGCGGGGCAGATTGTTCTGCAGCGAGTTGAGATAGAGGCGCGGCTCGTCGATGACACGGGTGGTGGCATAGTGCAGCCGCCGGGCATGCGGCTCGAACCAGGCCGGGCCGGTATAGGACATCTCTTCCCAGGTCTGATCGAACCAGGACGATCCGCCATCGGGGCTGGAAGCCTCGCCTGAAGCACCGCCCTCACTTTCGGGCTCGATTGACCCCTCGCCGGGCGGTGTTGCGTCCGGACTTTCCCCATCGGCGGGCGCCGGACGGTCGCTGTCGTCCCGGATACCCTCCTCGATCCCGCGCACGAAATCGCGAATGGCTATGGTCTCGTCATCAATGGCGGTGTTGCCGGCAGATCCGATCAGCAGGAAGGTCAGGAAGAAAAAGAAGACACTGGCGAACAGATACATGCGGAAGGGCGGGGTGTATCGCACCCGCTTGCCATCCAGATAATAGCGGGCGAGGCGACCTGGTTTCCACAGGAGCAGGCCGATGGATCGCAGCAGCCGCCCGTCGAGCCACAGGGTTTCCACGAAGAAGTCCTGAACGAGGCCGATGACGGCGCGGCGTGGCTCGTTCGCCCGCTGGCCGCAATCATGGCAATATCTGCCGCGCAGGGAATTGCCGCAATTGCTGCAGATATTGCGGATATTACTCATCGCCCTCAGGAACCCTTGGAAACCAGATGCCTACTCTTGGGCGCACCGGGCGGCGCGCCAATCGCCCATGTTACACCCAGTTAACAAAAATCCCGATTGACGAGATGCGACACATGTCGCACACTCGCGACAAAGGAAGTCACCGTCATGTCAAACGCCGATAAGTCCGCCGCCAAACCGTCCCAGAGCGAACTGGCCATCCTCAAATCGCTGTGGTCGTCCGGCCGCCAGAGTGCGCGCGAGATCCATGATGCGGTCTCCGCTGACCTTGGCTGGTCCTATTCCTCGACCCGCAAGACGCTCGACCGCATGGTCGACAAGGGCCTGCTGGCAACGCAGGACGTGCACGGCATCCGCGTCTATGCCGCCGGGGTCACAAAGCTCGCGACCATCGCCGCGATGACGCGGGACTTCGCCGCGCGGGTGCTGGAGATCAACGGCGCCCTGCCGGTGACGGCCTTCACCGATTCCAGGCTGCTCAGCGAAGACGAACTGAACGAGCTGCAGGCGATGCTGGATGAGGGCGATGATGAGGGGGAGGCGCGCTGATGGCGATCATCCTGTTCCTGCTCGTCGCCTTCGTATGGAGCGGCCTTGTCCGCGCCGCTGTCGACCTGCACCAGACCCTGTCGCGGGATACCGCGCCATATCTGTCATGGCCGGCCTATTGGCTCGCGGCGATCATCGCCTGCGTGCTGCCGCCGATATTCCTGGTACTGATGGTGCTGTTTCCGTCGCTGAAGCCCGCTTTCCTTGATGGCCTGTCATTGCTCTCGATGGAGACCGCGCTGGCGGGGGAGGCAACGGCCCTGCCTGCACCCGATTCGCTGCGGCATCCAGCCGACCCGGCTATAGTCAGTCTGACCGCCACCGAGCGTGAGACCGGCTTCATTCTGCTGCCGCCTTTCGCCGGGATATTCCGCACCATCCTGCCGTTCATCGCGCCGCTGCTGGCGCTGGTCTATGTTGGCGGTGTCGTCTTTCTTGGCCTGCGCCTTGCCGTCGGGCGGTCACGTGTCGAGGCGATCATTGCCCGTGCCAGGCCGGAGCCGACGCTGCGCGGTCCGGCCCCGGTGCTGATCACGCAGGAGGCGATGACACCCTTTGCCCGCGGCGGGTTCACGCCGGCGATCATCCTGCCGTCCTGTCTGACCGACGAAATGGATGGCGAGCGGCTGAATAGCATCATCGCCCATGAGGGTGCCCATATCGCCCGCCGGGATCCGGAATGGTCGATGGGGCTGAACGTGCTGGCGATCCTGTTCTGGGTCAGCCCGTTCGTGAGATCACTGATCGACGACTGGCGGCTCTCCGCCGAGCTTGCCTGTGATGCTGCGGCCCTGAAGGGGGCCAGCACCGCCACGCGCAGGGCCTATGCGCAATCGCTCATCGATGCCCTGCGTATCCCCAGCCAGCACGGGGCACTGCCATGCCCTCTGGCTGCCTTTTCAACCACAGAGCTAAAGGACGAAAAAATGAGACTGTCGAGAATTCTTAAAGGTAGCGGCGTGAAGGCCATCGGCCTGCGCGAGAGGCTGACGCTCGGAGGCGCTGCCATGGCGCTGGCCCTTGCCGGCTGTGCCGGTGCGGCGACGATGACGGCGGATCAGGCGGAGGAAAAGACCGCCGCCACCGATCCTAAACCACACAGGGTTATCACTGTGCATCCGGCCGCGTCCGGCGATGAGGTTCGTGTGGGCACCAGTGCGTCGGACGTTCTGACCATTAACAATCTCGGCGACGATGAAGGCCGCATCAGGCAGGTCATCGTGTACAGGGACGGCACCAAAACCGTGCGCGAATGGGATGACATGAGCGCCGAAGAAAAAGCCGAGATCATGCAGCAAATCGAACAGGCCGATCGGGAGATGTCCCTCACGCGGATCGAGGTGAACAAGGCCCGTGACGAGATCGACAGTGCCCGGATGGACATCGAGAAAGCGCGTGTCGAGATTGGCAATGTCGAGGGTCTGAGCGACGCGGAAAAGGCCCGGGTTGACGCCGAAATCGAGAGAGCCCTGGCGAATATCGCCGAGGCGGAAGGCGAAATCAGGGTCGAGATCGTGCGTGTCGAGCGCGATCAGGTCGACTTGCGCGCGGACCTCGAACGCCGCGAGGCAGCCGAACCGGCCGGGCAAGAGTAAAATACCGGGTCGTGCCGCCGCGCCGTGCCAAGGCGTGGCGGAGGACAACGGGCGGGCAGACATCAGGGCGCGAAACGCGCTGATCAGGGCAGGTTATGACCTTCATCACTCTACTGACTTTCGCACTTGTCTGGACCGGGCTTGTCTGGCTGTCGGCGCGCTATCTTGGCGGCGAGACCCGGTCCGACTGGTCGGCCTGGTGGGCGCTGCACCTTCTGGCTGCCGTGCTGCCGGTGACCGGGCTTTTCGCGGCCAGCTTTCTGCCGGCCATGCCCGGCGGTGTGACGATCGCCGTGCCTGACGATCTTTCCTTCCTTGACGCGCCTGTCGCGGACGGGGCGGGCGGTGAGGCGGCGGTGATGCCGCTTGCCGGTCTGCTCGACGTGGCGCTTGTCGCCATCGCTGCTCTTTACCTGGCGGTCGCGGCGGTCCTGCTGACGACCTTCTTCATCGGCCGCATCCGGCTCGCCTTGCTGGTGCGCCGGTCTTGCCCGGTGTTCGTATCGGACACCGACGTGCCGGTGCTGGTCTGCACCGAGGACATTTCCCCCTTCGCGTTCTCCGGCATTCTGGTCGGTGGCAAGCCCGCCATCGTGCTGCCGGCGCGCCTGCTGGAGGAAGTGGGCGAGGACGCGATCGAGCCAGTCATCGCCCATGAAGCGGCGCATCTCACGCGCCGTGATACTGACCTTGCCTTCCTGTTCTCGCTCGCCGCGATCTTGCTGTGGCCGAGCCCGTTCATCGCGATGATGGTGCGCCGCTGGCGCCTGTCCGCCGAACTGCAATGCGACCGCGCCGCGCTGGCGCGCGCTGATGCATCCACGCGCAAGGCCTATGCCCGTACGCTGCTGGCGGCCCTGCGACTGACAAAACTCTCTGCCGAAAACAAAAAGGCAGGCCGGGCACTGCCATGCCCGCCTGCCGCGTTCTCAACCTCTCAGCTAAAGGACGAAAAGATGAGAATAGCCAACATTATGGAGGGTGCGGCTAGCGCCCGCAAGTCACCCTTTGCCGCAGCCGGGCTGTACATGGCCGTCGCCTGCCTCAGTATTGTCGGGATTGGTGCGGCGGTGACCCTCGGCACCGGCGCGAGCGCGGCTTCCGGAGCGAATGCCACGATCGTGGAAGGCGGCCAGATCAGCTCCCCCTATGGCATGCGCAGCAATCCGCAGGATAAGGCCAGGAAACAGCACCATCACGGCGTTGACGTGAAGGCACCGATGGGAACGCCGGTCCGCGCCCCCGCCGATGGCGTGATCATCGATGTGAGCGAGACGTACAAGGATAAGGAGACCTACGGCAAGGTCATCGTCATGCAGTCCGCCGGCGGCATCACGACCGCTTTCGCCCATCTGGGCGACTTCAATGTCGCCAAGGGTGACAGTGTGACCAGGGGCCAGAAGATCGCCGAGATCGGGATGAGCGGCCAGACTACCGGCCCGCATGTCCATATCGAGACCTATATCGATGGTGAGATGGTCGATCCTGCAACGGTCTGGTCCAGTCTGAACAAGTAAGCTGTCAATCCGGGCAGGGACGGAAAGCGCCGGGCGACCGGCGCTTTTTCGTTGTGGCCACCCGTGTGCCCTCCACCTATAGGCATTCTCAATCGGCCAGGATGAAATTATTGATGGGTCGGGGTGGCCAGCGCGGTTGCGCCGCAAAACGGCAGTGTTATAAGCGCTCGTGATCATTAACGTCCGGCCGTCCGGCCCGCTTCAGCAAGACGAGAGAACCCGCCCATGAACATCCATGAATATCAGGCCAAGCAACTGCTGAAAGAATTCGGCGCCCCCGTCGCCAACGGTGTCGTCGTGCTGAAAGGCGACAAGGCGCTTGAGAAAGCCAAGTCGATGAAGGCGGGCCTGTATGTGGTCAAGGCCCAGATCCACGCCGGCGGGCGCGGCAAGGGCAAGTTCAAGGAAGCCGAAGCCGGTGAAAAGGGCGGCGTGCGCCTCGCCAAGACCCCGGAAGAGGCCGCCGAGGAAGCCCGCAAAATGCTGGGCTCGACCCTCGTCACCAAGCAGACCGGGCCGGAAGGCAAGGTCGTCAACCGCATCTATATCGAGGATGGCGCCGATATCGAGACCGAGCTGTATCTGTCGGTTCTGGTCGATCGTGCGACATCCCGCATCGCCTTCATCGCCTCGACCGAGGGCGGCATGGATATCGAGGAAGTCGCCGAGCACACGCCGGAGAAGATCGTGACCGTCGCGATCGACCCGGTCACCGGGCTGATGCCGCATCACGCCCGCCGCCTGGTCAAGGCGCTCGGCCTGACCGGCGACGCTGCCAAGCAGGGCATGAAGCTGATGGGCATCCTGTACAAGGCCTTCACCGAGAAGGACATGGACATGCTGGAGATCAACCCGCTGATCGTCATGACCGACGGCAATGTGCGGGTGCTCGACGCCAAGGTGTCGTTCGATAGCAATGCCGGGTTCCGTCACCCTGACCTGATGGAGCTGCGCGACGAGAGCGAGGAAGACCCGCTGGAGCTGCGCGCGTCGGAATTCGACCTGTCCTATGTCAAGCTCGACGGCAATATCGGCTGCATGGTCAATGGTGCCGGCCTTGCCATGTCGACCATGGACATCATCAAGCATTACGGCGCCGAGCCCGCCAACTTCCTCGATGTCGGCGGCGGCGCGACCAAAGAAAAGGTGACGGAAGCGTTCAAGATCATCACCTCCGACCCGGGCGTGAAGGGCATCCTCGTCAACATTTTCGGCGGCATCATGAAATGCGATGTCATCGCCGAGGGCGTTCTGGCGGCTGTGAAAGAGACCGGCCTCAACGTGCCGCTGGTCGTGCGCCTGGAGGGCACCAATGTCGAGAAGGGCAAGGAGATCATCAACAAGTCCGATCTCGACGTCATCGCCGCGGACGATCTCGACGATGCCGCCCGGAAAATCGTCAAGGCAGTGCAAGGGTAGCCGAGTGATCCGAGCAGCCGGACATAGTGCAGCTATTCTTGCAGCCATCACCACAGTGTTCTGTGGGCTGACAATGACGGCCCATGCCCAGTCGGATGCCGTCAATGAAGCGATCAATGCCCGTCTGATGGTCGGCACTTTCGCGCGGTTGTGCGCCGCGGCCGATGCCAGCCCGCAGGATCTGCGGCTTCGTGCCGACGAGCGCGGCTGGCGCATTGCGTCGCCGGATAATCTGGGCGATCTGGCTCCGGCTGGCGACAATGCCTGGCGGGCAAGCTTTGGTGGCGGTGACGGCCAATCGGTGCCGTTCACGATCTTCATCAAGGACGGCGAAGACCCGATGCACCTTGCCACCTGCGGCTTGCGCTATCAGGGCATTTCCTACGCCAATATGGTCGCTGCCCTTGAGGCAAGCGCCCTGTTCAAGAAGGACAGCGACGGCGAGGGGCAAGCTACTTTCTGCGTTTCGAAATATCCGATGGCCGGACGCGGCCACGAGATCGACGTCCTGCTTCAGGACGACGTCCTGCAAGACGGCCTTGTCTATATCAATCGTGCCGAAGGCGATGACGCCAGCGGCTGCCCGCTGACAGAAACCATTACCGACTGACCAACCCTTAAGGATCGAAACATGTCCGTACTCGTCAACAAAGACACCAAAGTCATCTGCCAGGGCCTGACCGGCAATACCGGCACCTTCCATACCGAGCAGGCAATCGCCTATGGCACGAAGATGGTCGGCGGGGTGACGCCGGGCAAGGGCGGCATGACCTGGGAAGCGGGCGATGCTGCAAAAGGCGCGACGCTGCCGGTTTTCGACACGGTCGCCGAGGCCCGGGAAGCGACCGGCGCCAATGCCACGGTCATCTATGTGCCGCCGCCCTTCGCCGCCGACTCGATCCTCGAAGCGATCGACGCCGGGATCGAACTCGCCATCTGCATCACCGAGGGTATTCCGGTGCTCGACATGATCAAGGTCAAGCGCGCCCTCGACGGCTCCAACACCCGCCTGATCGGGCCGAACTGCCCGGGCGTCATCACGCCGGGCGAGTGCAAGATCGGCATCATGCCGGGCCACATCCACAAGCGCGGCAATGTCGGTATCGTCTCGCGCTCCGGCACGCTGACTTATGAGGCGGTGCACCAGACGACCATGGCGGGCCTTGGCCAGTCGACCTGCATCGGCATCGGCGGCGACCCGGTCAAGGGCACCGACTTCATCGAGTGCCTGGAAATGTTCCTCGCCGATGACGAGACCACCTCGATCATCATGATCGGCGAGATCGGCGGCTCCGCCGAGGCCGACGCGGCGCGGTTCCTCGCCGAGAACAAGGTCAAGAAACCGACGGTCGGCTTCATCGCCGGTGTCACCGCACCGCCGGGCCGCCGCATGGGCCATGCCGGCGCCATCGTCTCCGGCGGCGACGACACCGCCGAAGCCAAGATCGAGGCGATGAAATCGGCCGGTATCGCCGTCTCGCCGACCCCGGCAGCGCTGGGCACGACCCTCGTGAACCTTCTGAAAGGCGCTTGAGCGGTTTTAAGTAGCGGCCACGCCAGTCCGCCCGTAGCAGGGTGTTGCTATTGCAGCCCCTGCGCTTAATTAGATGCTGACAGGGCGTTGAAATCACTGCTATACGCGCCCGCGATATAGATAATGGGGGCCAGGCCCCCCACATGACAGATTGGGGCATTCGCCCCTGACAGATCGGACCCGATATGGCCCATGATGGCTCTCAAGGAGGGGCAAACGGCCTCTCCCGTAATGCGGCACACGCCGCCACTTCCTTCCTGTCCGGCGGAAACGCGCTCTATCTCGAAGAGCAATTCGCCCGCTATGCCCGCGATCCCGCCTCGGTCGATCCGGAGCTGCGTGAATTCTTTGACGAACTGGGCGACACCGACCTCGCCGAAAGCAATGCGGAGGGCCCAAGCTGGGAGCGCACCGACTGGCCGCCGCGCGCCGGCGATGAGCTGACCGCCGCCCTCGACGGCAATTGGGGCGCTCTGGAACATGCCTTCGAGAAGAAGATCGCCGAGAAAAAGCCCGAGCTTGCCCCGGCCGACGTCCATGCCGCGACGAAAGACTCGATCAAGGCGCTGATGCTGATCCGTGCCTATCGCATCCGCGGCCACCTGATCGCCGATCTCGATCCGCTCGGCCTGCAGAAGAAGAAAATTCATCCCGAGCTCGACCCGAAAACCTACGGGTTCGAGGACAAGGATTTCGACAGGCCGATCTTCATCGACATGGTGCTGGGTCTGGAAAGCGCGACCCTGCGCCAGATCCTGGAAATCCTGCAGCGCACTTACTGCGGCACCTTCGCCGTCGAGTTCATGCACATTACCTCGCCGGAACAAAAGAGCTGGATCCAGCAGCGCATCGAAGGGCCGGACAAGGACATCTCCTTTACCGAGGAAGGCAAGAAAGCGATCCTGTCCAAGCTCGTCGAAGCGGAAGGCTTCGAGAAATTCCTGCAGGTCAAATATACCGGCACGAAACGCTTCGGGCTCGACGGCGGCGAGGCGATGGTGCCGGCGCTGGAACAGATCATCAAGCGCGGCGGTGCGCTGGGCGTGAAGGAAATCAATTTCGGCATGCCGCACCGCGGCCGCCTCAACGTGCTCGCCGCAGTGATGGGCAAGCCCTATCACCACATCTTCCACGAATTCCAGGGCGGCTCTGTGACGCCGGAATCCGTCGGCGGATCGGGCGATGTGAAATACCATCTCGGCGCCTCGTCTGACCGTGAGTTCGACGGCAACAAGGTGCACCTGTCGCTGGCTGCCAACCCGTCCCACCTCGAAGCGGTGAACCCGGTCGTTCTCGGCAAGTGCCGCGCCAAGCAGGACCTGATGGATGCCGGCGACGTGAAGGTCGCGCGCACCCATGTCCTGCCGCTCTTGCTGCATGGCGATGCCGCCTTTGCCGGGCAGGGCGTCGTGGCCGAATGCTTCGGCTTTACCGGCCTGCCGGGCTATCGCACCGGCGGCACGATCCATTTCATTGTCAACAACCAGATCGGCTTTACCACGAGCCCGAAATTCGCGCGCTCTTCTCCGTACCCGTCGGATGTGGCCAAGATGGTCGAGGCGCCGATCTTCCACGTCAATGGCGACGACCCCGAAGCGGTCGTCTATGCCGCCAAGGTCGCGGCGGAGTTCCGCATGGAATTCGGCATGGACGTCGTCATCGACATGTTCTGCTACCGCCGCTTCGGCCACAATGAAGGCGATGAGCCAAGCTTCACCCAGCCGCTGATGTACAAGAAGATCGCCAAGCAGCCGACGGCGATGGAAAAATACGCCAAGCGCCTTGAGGAAGAGGGCGTCATCCCGCAGGGCTGGATCGATCAGCAGCAGGAAGACTTCCGCAACTTCCTCGAGGAAGAGTTCAAGGCGGGCGGGGAGTTCAAACCGAACAAGGCAGACTGGCTCGATGGCCGCTGGTCGGATTTCGCCCCGCCGGAGGACGACGACCGCCGCGGTGATACGGCCGTCGACATCGACCGGCTTAAGGAAATCGGCAAGGTCATGACGACGGTGCCGGACGGTTTCGAAGCGCACAAGACGCTGCAGCGAATCCTCAAGGCCAAGGAAGAGATGTTCGACAGCGGCGAGGGGTTCGACTGGGCGACAGCAGAGGCGCTGGCTTTCGGCTCGCTGCTGCGCGAGGGCTATCGCGTTCGTTTGTCGGGCCAGGACTCGCGTCGCGGCACGTTTTCGCAACGTCACGCGCAATTCGTCGATCAGAAGACGGAGAAACGCTACACGCCGCTGCGCCATATCGCGTCGGAACAGGGGGAGTTCGAGGTCATCGACTCCAACCTGTCGGAATTCGCGGTCATGGGCTTCGACTATGGCTATTCGCTTGCCGACCCGACCTGCCTGACTCTGTGGGAAGGCCAGTTCGGCGACTTCGCCAACGGGGCCCAGGTCATCATCGACCAGTTCATCTCGTCGGCCGAGCGCAAATGGCTGCGCATGTCCGGTCTCGTTCTCCTGTTGCCGCATGGCTATGAGGGGCAGGGTCCGGAGCACTCGTCAGCCCGGCTCGAGCGTTTCCTGCAGTCCTGCGCCCAAGACAATATCCAGGTTGCCAACTGCACCACACCGGCGAACTATTTCCATATCCTGCGCCGCCAGATGAAACGCGACTTCCGCAAGCCGCTGATCCTGATGACGCCGAAATCGCTGCTCCGCCACAAGCGGGCCGTTTCCACCCTGAAGGACATGGGCCCCGGCTCGTCCTTCCACCGTGTCCTGTGGGACCATGCCGAGACGAACCCCGGCTCGACCGTCAAGCTTGTCTCGGACGCCAAGATCAAGCGCGTCGTGATCTGTTCGGGCAAGGTCTATTACGACCTGCTCGAGGAGCGCGAGAAGCGCGATATCAACGACATCTATCTGCTGCGGACTGAGCAATTCTATCCGTTCCCGGCCCATTCGCTGATGGATGAGCTGAAACGGTTCAAGAATGCCGAGATGATCTGGTGCCAGGAAGAGCCAAAGAACATGGGCGCCTGGACGTTCATGGAGCCGAACCTCGAATGGGCGCTGAACCAGGTCGGGGCAAAACACAATCGTCCGCGCTATGTCGGCCGCCCGGCGTCGGCATCGCCCGCCACCGGCCTGATGCGCCGCCACCTTGAAGAACTGCAGGCGTTTCTCGATGAAGCGCTAACCCTGGAGAAATAATCACATGACGGAAATCCGTGTACCAACGCTGGGTGAATCAGTCACCGAAGCCACGATCGGCCAATGGCTGAAAAAGGAAGGCGACACCGTCAAGGCTGACGAGCCGATCGTCGAGCTCGAGACCGACAAGGTCTCCGTCGAGGTGCCGGCTCCGGCCGCTGGCGTTCTGTCCAAGATCACTGCCAAGGAGGGCGACACGGTCGAACTCAATGCGCTGCTCGGCGAGATCGAGGAAGGCGCGTCCGGTGAGAAGCCGCCTGCCGCCAGCAAGGACAAGAAGACGAATGGTGCTGCCGCCAAGTCTGAGGGCGTAGCGAAAGGCGGCGCTAAGGATGATTCGACCAGTGCAAGCGAAGGCAAGGACGTCGAGATCATCGCGCCATCCTCCGGCGAAAGCGTGACCGAGGCCGATATCGGCGAGTGGCTGGTCAAGGTCGGTGACTATGTGAACCAGGACGATCCGGTCGTCTCGCTGGAAACCGACAAGGCGTCCATGGATGTGCCGGCACCCGTCTCCGGCACGCTCAAGGAGATCAAGGCCGAGGCAGGCTCGACCGTCGCTGTCGGTGATGTGCTTGGTATTATTGCTGAAGGCGCCGATGGTTCGTCGAAATCCTCCGCTGATAAATCCTCCGGGGACAAATCATCCGGCGAGAGCAAGATTCAGGGCCAGGGCCCGGCCAATGCGCCGACACCGCGGGCCGAAGCCTCCGGCGGCGAGAGCGTCGCTGCCGGTGCTGATGACCAGAAACTGTCGCCGGCGCCGCGCCGCGTGATCGAGGAACACAATCTCGACGCCTCGCGCATCGAGGGCACGGGCAAGGATGGCCGCATCACCAAGGGCGACGCGCTCGCGGCACTGGAATCCGGCTATTCGAAACCGTCCCAGTCCAAAGCTCCGGCGCCGTCCGCGCCGCGCGAGCTTGGCGACCGCGAAGAGCGGGTGAAGATGTCCCGCCTGCGCCAGACCATCGCCCGCCGCCTGAAAGAATCCCAGGACAGCGCAGCGATGCTGACGACCTTCAACGATGTCGACATGACGGCTGTGATGGACGCGCGCAAGTCGTACAAGGACCTGTTCGAGAAGAAACACGGCGTCAAGCTCGGCTTCATGTCCTTCTTCGTGAAGGCCTGTATCGCCGCGCTGAAGGAAGTCCCCGATGTCAATGCCGAGATCGACGGCACGGACATCATCTACAAGAACCATTACGATATCGGTATTGCGGTGGGGACGGAGAAAGGCCTCGTCGTGCCGGTGCTGCGCGATGCCGACCACATGTCGCTCGCCGGGATCGAGAAGCAGATCGTCGATTACGGCACGCGCGCAAGAAAAGGAGACCTCAAGCTGGACGAGATGCAGGGTGGCACGTTCACGATCACCAATGGCGGCATCTATGGCTCGCTGATGTCGACCCCGATCCTGAACATGCCGCAGTCGGGCATTCTCGGCATGCACCGCATCGAGGATCGTCCCGTCGTGGTCGATGGCGAGATCGTCATCCGCCCGATGATGTATCTGGCGCTGTCCTATGATCACCGCATCGTCGACGGCAAGGGTGCGGTCACCTTCCTCGTCCGCGTGAAGGAAAACCTGGAAGACCCGCAGCGCCTGCTGCTGGATCTGTAGAATATAACACCCCCGTCCTTCGTGGCTCGCTGCGCGAGCACCTCAGGATGAGGGTTCTTTTTTACTAGACTAACCCTCATCCTGAGGTGGCTTCGAAGAAGCCCACGAAGGACGAGGGCGGATTAAACGCCCCTGACGGTGCCGCCGTCAGGGGTTTTTCATTTGCCGGACCAGATAGGCGCCGCAGGCGATCATCCAGCCGAAGGTGACGAGTTCGCCGAGCCGCTGGACGAGGCCGACAAAGGGATGCGGTGCGAGGAAGAGGAAGCACGCCAGGCAAACGATGCCCGCGGCCAGCGCAAAGGTGGCCAGACCGCCGGTCTTGCCAGGCCATTGCCTTGCGGCACCGCCGAGCATGATCAGGCCGACCGCGCCCGCCAGATAGCTGACAACCGCACCGAGATTATGGATGACCTGCGCGGCTGTCTGGTCTCCATCGACGGGACAGCCGTAATCGCACGGAAAGAAGGGCGAGATGATATAGCCGCCGGCCCACAGTAGCAGCCCGGCAAAGCCGAGGATCGTGCCGGCAGTTTTCGGCAAGGATGCGATAGCGGCCAGGCAGAAGACGATCATCAATATGCCGATCGGCAGGAAGCCGAACCAGTTGACGGCGAAAGCCTGCGGTGCGCCGATGGCGCCAAGCTCGGATATGTACTGGCTGACATGGCTGTAACCGGGCCAGGTCAGCCCGCCCGCGATCAGCATGATGAGCCAGACAAGGCCGGTCAGGATCGCTGCCCAGAATGCAAGATGTCTCATTTTTCCTCCCTCGTTCATCTGAAGACATAGGCATTGTTGCTTTCTGGCGAAAGGGTCGGCGCCCCTTGCAGTTGACCCGCTGAGGGCACAGGTCTAAGCCACCCTGAACTCTCTCTTCAGCATGGATGCGACAGTTATGGCAGACAATTCGACGGATTTCGACATCGTGATAATCGGCGGCGGACCGGGTGGCTACAACGCAGCGATCAGGGCCGGGCAGCTGGGGCTGAGCGTTGCCTGTATCGAGATGCGCGAGAGCGGCGCTTTCGGCGGTACCTGCCTCAATGTCGGCTGCATACCGTCCAAGGCGATGCTACATGCCTCCGAACTGTACAGCGCTGCGCTAAACGATTTCGAGAAGCTGGGGATCAAGGCCAAGGTCTCTCTCGATCTCGACCAGATGCTGAAGCAGAAGGACGAGGCGGTCGACGGGCTGACCAAGGGTGTAGAATATCTGCTCAAGAAGAACAAGGCGACGAGCTATCTCGGGCGCGGCGAGATTACCGGTAAAGGCAAGGTCACCGTCCATAAATCCGATGGCGGCACGGAAGACCTGAAGGCGAAAAACATCATCATCGCGACGGGTTCCGAGGTCACGCCGCTGCCGAATGTCGAGATCGACGAGCAGCAGGTCGTCTCCTCCACCGGCGCGCTGAGCCTGAAATCCGTGCCGAAGCATCTGGTCGTCATCGGCGGCGGTGTCATCGGGCTGGAGCTCGGCTCGGTCTGGCGCCGCCTCGGCGCGAAGGTAACCGTCGTCGAATATCTCGACCGTATCCTGCCGACCATGGATGGCGAGGTTTCCAAGGGCTTCCAGCGTATCCTGAAGAAACAGGGGATGGACTTCAAGCTGTCGACCAAGGTGACCGGCGTCGAAAAGCTGAAGAGCAAGGTCAAGGTCTCCGTCGAGCCGGCTGATGGCGGCGACAGCGAGGTGATCGAGGCCGATACGGTGCTGGTCGCGATCGGCCGCCGCCCGGTGACCAAGGGGCTGGGGCTGGAAGCCGTCGGGATCGAGACCGACAAGCGCGGCTTCATCCCGACCGAGCATTTCAAGACATCCGTAGACGGCATTTATGCCATCGGCGATGTCACCCACGGGCCGATGCTGGCACACAAGGCGGAGGACGAGGCCGTCGCCTGTGTCGAGGTCATCGCCGGCAAGCCGGGCCATGTCGACCACAATCTGATCCCGGGTGTCGTCTATACCTGGCCGGAAGTCGCCAATGTCGGCAAGACCGAGGAACAGCTGAAGGAAGCGGGCGTCGACTACAAGGTCGGCAAGTTCCCGTTCGCAGCCAACTCCCGCGCCAAGACCAATCACGACACGGACGGTTTCGTGAAGGTTCTGGCCGATGCCAAGACCGACCGCGTGCTTGGCGTCCACATGATCGGCACCGGTGTCGGCGAGATGATCGCCGAGGCGGCCCTCGTCATGGAATTTGGTGGTTCGTCGGAAGATATCGCCCGCACGTCGCACCCGCACCCGACCCGCAGCGAAGCGCTGCGCCAGGCGGCCATGGGGGTCGAAGGCTGGACGATGCAGGCCTGATGTCACAACCGGAAATCGGATCCGCCGGGAACCAATTGCGGCCTCGGTATCATTGAACGCGGGCCGTCAATTCCTATTTATCCTCCTGATATCATTGACCATCAGGAGGAAATACAATGAGCTCGAAATCGCTGCTGGACCAGTTCCTTGGGGACGACAAGGGCGGCTTTGCCCGCGGTGCCGCCACGGGTGGCCTTGCCGGGCTGGTTCTCGGCGGCAAGGGCGGGCGCAAGATGGTCAAGAACACGGCCAAGATCGCCGGTGTCGCTGTTGTCGGCGGGCTCGCCTACAAGGCATGGCAGGACTGGCAGGCGAAAAAGCAGGCCGAAGGCTCGCCGCAGCCGAGCATCACCACCGGTGAGCGCCTTGCTTTCGACACGGCATCGGTGGGTGCTGCCAGCGGCGGACAGCCGATCTTCCTGCCGGGGCCTGAAGAGGCGCAGGAGGCGCTGTCGCGCAAGCTGATCCGTGCCATGCTCGCCGCCGCCAAGGCCGACGGGCATATCACGCCGGACGAGCGCAAGCGCATCAATGCGCGGCTCGCCGAGATGGACCTCGACGCGAAGGACCGCGATTTCGTCTTTGCCGAGCTCGACAAGCCGCTCGATGTCGATGCGGTGGCAAAGTCCGCCGAGACGCCGGAGGAGGCGGTGGAGCTCTATACGGCCTCGCTCATCGCCCTCGACGAAACCGGGCCGGCGGAGAAGGGCTATCTGGCCATGCTCGCCGCGCGGCTGGAGCTCGATCCCGATCTCGTCGCCCAGCTGCATGTCGAGGTCGGCCACTCGGTCGAGCGGGCACCGGTCCAGATCTAGAATAACGCTGACGGGCTACCGGTGTTGAGGCCTGGCCGCAGCACCGGCATCAGCCTGTCGAGTTTTTCTTTCCGTGCCGCCTCATCCATCGGCGCGCGCGTGCCAAAGCCGACCGCGCCGCCGGGCCAGGCCGCGTCGTTTTCATGCCGGGCGATGACGTGGATATGCAGCTGCGGCACCATGTTGCCGAACATGGCGACATTGATCTTCTTTGCAGCCGTCGCCGCCTTCAGCCGGTCGGAGACGCCGACGATCTCTTCCATGAGAATGGCGCGCAGGGGCGGCGGCAGGTCGTGCAGTTCGCTTAGACCTGCCCGGCGCGGCACCATGACGATCCAGTCGAACCGGGCATCGTCCATCACCCGCAGCATGCACAGCTGCAACATCCCGCCGGGCAGGGTGTCGGCGTCCAGCCTCTCATCCAGATCAAAGCGTGCCATCTATCTGATTTTCCCGCATTTTTGCTTGGCATATTCGGGCAAAAGGCCCCGCCGAATTAGTTTTGGCCATGACATGAAAGTATCATAGACTGCGCGGCAATGCGCCGGTTTCCGGCTTATCTGTCAACAGTTTACGCGGGCGACAGACCCGCGATGAGGGTTTTTGATGTCTGATACCAACGGGACCGACAAGAACGATCCACTCGGCAATGAGCCATTTCCGGATCCGCAACAGCATGAGCCATCCGGCTCCCATGATACCAAGGGCGGCGAAACCGATACCAGCTTTTTCGGCCACCCGAAGGGCCTGGCGGTCCTGTTCTTCACCGAGATGTGGGAGCGCTTCTCTTATTATGGCATGCGCGGCCTGCTGGTCATCTATCTGACCCAGCACTTCCTGTTCTCCGATGAGCGCTCGACCGTGATGTATGGCGCGTACACCGCGCTTGTGTACGTCATGACGATCATCGGCGGCACGCTGGCCGACCGGTATCTCGGCCAGAGAAAAGCCGTCACCTTCGGGGCCATCCTGCTGGTGCTCGGCCATTTTGGCATGGCATTCGAGGGCGCGGGCTCGCGCGAAATCCTGACCTATCAGGGTGCTGAATATCAGGTCACGCTTGACGGGCGCGGCGGCGATGCGAACCAGCTGATCGTTTCGGGCGACGCGAGCTCGCTCATCTCCTTTTCCGAAGACGGCGGGACGATGAGGATCGAGAACCCGGAGGCCGTCGGCCTGCCCGCTGAAATTGCGACCGGCGACTATGAAACCCGGATCGAGCAGGAACAGCTTTATGTCAACATTCTCTACCTGTCGCTGGCGCTGATCATCGCAGGCGTTGGCTATCTGAAGGCCAATATCTCCACGATTGTCGGGGCGCTCTATGGCTTTGGCGACAAGCGGCGGGATTCCGGCTTCACCATTTTCTACATGGGGATCAATCTCGGCTCGTTCCTGGCGTCTCTTGCCTGCGGCTATCTCGGCATCGTCCATGGCTGGAAATACGGATTCGGCCTTGCCGGTATCGGCATGCTGCTCGGCCTCATCGTGTTCCTCGTCGGCCAGCCGTGGCTGAAGGGCCATGCGGAACCACCAAACCCCGAGAAGCTCAAGGAAAAGGTTCTCGGGATCTTCAATGTCGAGGTGATGTGCTATCTGACCGGCATCATAATCATCGCCGTCTCGATGCTGCTTGTGATGAATGCGCAGCTAATCCCGGAATGGTTCGTCGGTATGCTCGGTGTCGCCACCTTCATCTTCCTGATCGGTTACTCGATCGCGAAGCTGAAAGGCGACGAACGCTCGCGCATGCTGGCAGCGCTCTATTTCATCATTGCGCAGATGCCGTTCTGGGCGCTGTTCGAGCAGGCCGGTTCGTCGCTGAACCTGTTCACCGACCGCCTTGTTGACCGCACCATGTTCGGCATGCCGGTCCCGGCGCCGGTCTTCCAGTCGCTGAACGCGGGCTTCATCTTCATCTTCGCGCCGATCCTCGCCTGGGTGTGGATCAAGCTCGGCAAGTATAATCCGTCGACCCCGGTCAAGTTCGCCTTCGGTGTGTTCCTCGCGGGTCTCGGCTTCCTCGCGCTGAATGCAGGCATCGCCTCATCCGGCACCGGGCTCGTCGCCGTCTACTTCGTTTTCCTGATTTACTGGATCCATACAATGGGCGAACTGATGGTCTCGCCGGTCGGCCTGTCGGCCGTGACAAAGCTCGCTCCGGCGCGCGTCGTTGGCATGGCGATGGGCTCGTGGTTCCTGTATTCGGGCTTGTCCAACTATCTCGCAGGCGTCATCGCATCGTCGACCGGCGTCGAGACACTGGGCGGCCAGATCACGAATATCGCCGCGGCGAAGGAGACCTATGCGATGGTCTATACCAACATCGCCTATGTCTCGATGGGGCTTGCGGTGGTCATGTTGCTGATTTCACCGATCATCAAGAAGGCGATGCGCGGGGCGGACTAGATCAACCTGCCTTCAAATGGAATCATTTGAAGGCAGGAAAGTTGATCGCTTCCAAAGTGTTGGAGCAGCTCCCCTGCGTCCATCCGGACGCAGGCTGCTCTAGCGCTCCCTCGCAAGAGTTATAAAAGCCCCGCTTCGGCGGGGCTTTTTTGTGGCTCAGGCGGCCTTGGGGAGCAGGCGGACGAGGACCTTGTCGCGGATGGTTCGTTCGATCCCGTCCGGCCTGCCCTCGGCGTACCAGCAGGTGATCAGGGTGCCGGCAAAGGCGCTGCCGCCCGAAGCGATCAGTATGGCAAGGGCCGCGTAATCCGGCAGGCCAGCGAGCGCCGGCCGCAAGGCGGCGAGCACGCCGGCCATGACGGCGACGCCGATCAGGCTGCGCCGGGCGACCCAGAGGGGCTGCCAGAACGGCGCGCCCGACAGGCGCTGGTAGAGATGCAGGTTGAGCGACAGATGGCCGAGACCGGTCAGGGCTGTCGCAGCGATGGCCCCGATCAGGCCATACATCACCGCGCCGGTAATGAAGATGGGTGTACGGAACATGAAGAACGCGACCTCCCGCCAGAAGACGAGCTGCGGGCGGTCCTGCGCCATGGCATAGCTCTGTGTCGCCAGTACCAGCGATTGCAGGCCCAGCACAGGCCCGATGAACTGGATGACCGGCACGGCCTCGGTCCATTGGGTGCCGAGGATCAGCGGTACGGCGAGATCGGCGACGAGCGCGAAGCCGATGGCGGCGGGCAGGGCAATGATGGCCAGCGCCGCGACGCCCTGAAGGAAGACCTCGCGCATTCGCTCCGGCGTGCCGCTCAATGTCGCAAAGCCCGGATAGAGCGCGCGGGCGATCGGTTCGCCTGATTCACGCGTGGCAAGCTCTGCCAGTTGCTCGCCGACATAGTAAAGCCCGGTGCCGGCCGGGCCGACGATCCGTCCGAGGATCAAGGCATCGAGCTTGTTGTTGAGTGCCGCAGCGAAGCTGATCCCGGTCAGCCAGCCCATGAAGCCGAAGACCTGGCGGAACGAGGTCAGCGCCAGCCCGGGCAGCCATGGGCGCATCACATAGGACAGGATCAGCCGCACACAGCCGCCGGCAACGAGGCCGGCGATCAATGCGATATAGCTACGGAAGATGACGGCAATGGTGATCGCGGTAGCGACCTCGATCAGCTTGGCCATCAGCGCGACCCGGAAATCCTTGGAGAAATCAATGTCGCGCTCGAACTCGAAAAAACGGGGATTGACGAAACCGGTCAGCAGCGGGTGTAGCGCGATCAGCATGAATACGGAGAAAAGCCGTTCATCGCCATAAACCGTGACGGCGAGAGGCGCGATACCGACAAGGACAAGCGCCGTGACGACGCCGCGTGCAGCAGACAGGGTGAACAGCGTGTCGAGATCGGCCTTGGTCGCGTTCTTCATGCGGATGACCGTCTGGGCGATACCCATGTCGCTGACATTCTGCAGCAGTTGCATCATGGTCAGGCCGATGGCGACGAGGCCGAAATCGTCCGGCACCAGCAGCCGCGCAACGATCAGCATGTTCACGAAGCCGGCGAGACGCACGCCGAGGCGACCGGCGACGATCCACGCTGTCGCCCTGGCGACCCTGTCGCCGAGAGAGGTCTCCTGTTCTGGCGCGCTGTGCTCCGGGTTCCCGGTCATTGTTAACGGTCCTTAGGCATAATTCTTGTATGGTTATAGGCAGCCAAGACTTCAGAGTGATTAATATGGCCGGTCCGGATGCCTGAAATAGCCGATTGGAAATGCCGGGATGGGGAAGCTGGACAGGGGTGGGAGTGAGCCGCATGGGTTATAGCGACAGAGAAAGGGCAGGCCCGGCCGACGGCGTTCGCATCCTGCCGTTCTCGCATGCCACCATCGCCTCGCTACGCTCAGACTGGGAAGACCTTGCCGCCAGCGCGGGCGACCCGAATGTCTTTCTCGAGCCATGGTTTGCGCAGGCAGCACTGGAAATCATCGCAGCGGACGAGGCGGATATCGCGGCCTTTCTTGCCGAGGGCAGGCTCATCGGCCTTGTTATTTTTGCCCGCGATGCCAGCTATGCCCACCTGCCGCTCGACCATTACCGGTCGCACCTGCATGCGCACCAGTTCCTGGCGACGCCGCTTGTCCGGCGTGGCTGCGAGGGCCGTTTCGCCGCCATGCTGACCGCCTGGCTCGACAGCGCGCCTGCCGCTGTCAGCTTTTGCCGGTTGACTCATATGTCAGAGGCGGCGGCGATCCGGTCCGCTCTCGAAGCCTATTGCCTCGGGGACAATCGCCGCTGCGATATCGTCCACCGCTGCCACCGTCCGGCCATCGATGCCAGCCAGGATGCCGATAGCTACCTCGAGAGCCATATCTCGAGCCGCCGCAAGAAACGCCTGCGCCGGCTTGGCCGCAGGCTGGCAGAGATGGGGGAGGTGCGCTTCGAACAGTTGCAGGACGCGGATCAGCTCGAGCGCTGGCTCGACGAGTTCCTGACGCTGGAACGAAAGGGCTGGAAGGGCGAAGAGGGAACCGCCATCACCTGCCGGCCCGGGGAAAGTGTCTTCTTCCGCCAGCTCGCCGCAGCGGCGATGGGCCGTGGCCAGCTGGTCTTCAGCCGCCTGACGGTTGACGGGAAGGGCGTGGCCTATGCCTTCGACCTGCGCAGTGCGGACAGGATTTTCTGTCTCAAGGTCGCGTATGACGCGGACTTTTCCCGCTTCTCGCCGGGGATGCAGCTGGAGTTTCATTGCCTGCAAACCTTTCTCGGCGATCCATCGATCAGATTCGTGGATTCCTGTGCGGCCAGCGGCAACACCTCCCTGGAAGGCCTGTGGGTGCAGTCGGTGTCCATCGTGCAGATGGTCGTTGCCCGCAAGGGACTGCGCTATGGCCTGCCCCTGACCGCTGCCCGGCTTCTGGAACAGGCATCGGCCGCGGGAGCACGGATCATCCGCCCACGCCAGGCGCACAGGAAGCTGTCCCCCGCGATGGAAATCCCCAGGGACATGAAAGCCCCGAAAGGCATGGAGACGCGCACATGACGGTGTTTTCCGCAGAGGCGCTGCAATCCTTCGTGTCAGCCTATCCCGGCTGCGCGACGAAACTCGGCCACAGCCTGCTGAACCACCCATTGCTGGAACCGGATCGTCTTGCCCTGCTCGGCGAGCGCCTGCCAGCCGACCAGGTCGAGTACAATCTCGGCAACATCGATGTCAGCCAGCCCGACCCGGCTGCGACACCGGCAAACGGGCTCACGGTCGCGGAAACGCTGGCCAATATAGACCGCGCGGGATCGTGGGTGGCCCTGCGCAATATCGAGACGGACCCGGACTATCGCGGCCTGATGATGGACTGCCTGTCGCCGATCCTGCCGCTGGCCGAAAACCGCACGGGCAGGGCTTACCGGCCGGAAGGATTTATCTTCGCCTCATCCCCCGGGGCCGTGACGCCATTTCATTTCGACCCGGAGCACAATATCCTGCTGCAGGTCAGGGGGCAGAAGACACTGCATCTTTTCCCTGCCGATGACCCGGCGATCGTCTCTGCACGCCAGCACGAAGCGTATCACGCCGGCGGTCATTGCAATCTTGCCTACGACCCGGCGATGGAAACGAAGGCAACCGCCTGGCCCCTCTTGCCGGGCGATGCTCTCTATGTGCCCGTCAAGGCGCCGCACTGGGTACAGAATGGCGATCAGGTCTCGATCTCGCTCAGCATCACCTGGCGGTCGGAGGAAAGCGACCGCCAGCGGCGGATCTATCGCCTCAACCGGCTGATGCGGCGCGGTGGCCTCAATCCGCCACCCCTTCGCGTCTCTGACCCCCGTATCCCGGCAAAGGATTTCACCGCCAGGGTGCTTGACCGTCTCGGCATGCTATAGGCGCGTTTCAAACCACCATCTTTTACTCTTGCCGCGAACATTCTATCTAAGGCTCATGACCGATATACAACACCAGATCGACTGGCTTTCCCGCCTTGTCGCCCATGATACGACATCATCGAGATCGAACCTCAATCTGATCGAGGATGTCGAGGCCTATCTGCACGGCCTTGGCGTTGAAACCAAACGCGTCGCCAATCATGATGGCAGCAAGACCAATCTCTATGCGATTGTCGGCCCGGCGGAAGAGGGCGGTGTCGTCCTCTCCGGCCACACCGATGTCGTGCCCGTCACGGGCCAGCCATGGGATAGTGATCCGTTTACGGTGAGCGAACGTGACGGCAAGCTTTATGGCCGTGGCACCTGCGATATGAAAGCCTTCTCCGCCATCGGTCTGTCGCTGGTGCCGGAAATGCTCCAGGCAGGCCTGAAAAAGCCGCTCATCTTCGCGCTGTCTTATGACGAGGAAGTGGGCTGTCTCGGCGCGCCCGACATGATCGACGAGATCATCCGCGAGGTCCCGCGTCCGGCTGCCGTGATCGTCGGCGAGCCGACCATGATGAAGGTGATCGACGGCCACAAGGGCATCTCGTCTTTCCGTACCCGGGTCAAGGGCTTCACCACCCATTCCAGCCAGACCCAGCGCGGTGTCTCCGCCGTCATGGTCGCGGCGCGGCTCGTCACCTTCATCGAGGACATGGCGCGCGAGTTGCGCGCCGATGCTGTCGATAACCCGTTCGATCCTCCGTACACGACAATGACAGTCAATGTCATCAATGGAGGCACGCAGCTGAATATCATGGCGGCTGACTGCGCGTTCGACTGGGACCTTCGTTCGATCCCGGGTGACGATCCTGCGGAAATCCATTCACGTTTCACAGCCTATGCCCGCCAGATCGAGGCACAGATGAAAAAGCGGGACACGGGTTGCTCGATCGAGACCGAGTGGATGACGAAGGCGCCATGCCTTGCCCCGAGAGCGGACAATCCCGCCGCCGACCTGGTCAAGGCGATCTCGGGCCACAACCATACCGAAGTCGTGCCCTATGCCGCCGAAGCCGGACAGTTCCAGCAGGCGGGCCTGTCGACGGTAATCTGCGGGCCAGGCTCCATCGACCAGGCACATCAGGCGAATGAATTTATCTCGCTCGACCAGATGCGGGCGGGCACCGATTTCATGCGCCGGCTCATTGCCCGCATGGCCTCCTGAGATAGAATTTCAGATAATCCGTTTACCCTCTTTTCAGCCTTGTAAACGAAGCCTGAAGATCTCGACGATTTTAAGAGTTTGCTTACACAATAATTCAGGAAACGGAGTAAAACTGATACCTGCCTTTACTTCGCTTTAAGCGGGTGGCGCGCATTGTCCGAAAGACGAAAGAAAACTGTCTGGGGCAAAGGTATGAGTAAGAAGACCGAACATTGCCGCGTATGCGGCTCCAGGGCCTTGACGCCGGCTTTCACCCTTGGCGGTGATAATGGCTGGGTGATCTGCGATCCTGAAAAAGATGCGACCGCTTGCGGCCTGCTTCAGCGCGGTTGGGATATGCCGGCATTGCCGGTGCATGATCACGCGGCCTGTCGCACGGTGCGCCATCGCCTGCGAGCCACTGTCACCTGCCTGTTGGAAATGCTCAGTGCACGCGATGCCCGCGCGCTCGATATCGGCTGCGGCGACGGCACGTTCCTGTCCTACCTGCCGCGCTGGATCGATGGCGTCGGTGTCGATCGCCATCGTCTCGCGGCGGGAGAGGAGAAATGGGGCACGGCCATTCGCGGCAATTTCCCGGACCGTACCGTGCTCGACATGCTCAATGACAGACTCGATGGCGAGAAGTTCGACGTGGTCAGCGCCGTGTCGACCTTCGGTGAACAGGATGCCCCGAAAGAATTCCTCCAGGCGGTAAAAGGCTTGCTGGCGAAGGATGGCCTTGTGGTGATCGAGACAGCCTATGCGTCTCTCGCCCTCATGCGCAACAATCCGGCGGCGTTTCATGCCGAGGCGAAAGGCGTCTACACGCTGACGGTGCTGGAACATCTCGCCCGGTCAGCCGGCCTGAAAATCATCCGTGGCGGGATGACGGAAACCGATGGCGGTGCGCTTCGGGTCTTCCTGACCCATGCCGATTACCATGGCTATGACGATACACAATGGCTGAGCCAGCTCGCCCGCCTGTGGGACGAGGAGAACGCGCTTGCCCTGACCAGCGCGCAGACCTGCCAGGCCTTCTCCTGGCGCATGGAGCGTAACCGGGCGCGGGTCCAGTCCTTCTTTGATGATGCAAGCCGTTTCAACCAGCACGCCCATGTCATCGGTGCCGACGCGCCGATGCTGGCGATGCTCGACTGGTTCGGTATTGACGGCTCCGTGGTTTCCGCCCTGATCACCCGCGATGGCGACCTTCATGGCAGTCATATCGCGCTGGGGCAGGGGCCGTCCGTAGAGGTTCTGTGCGAGCGTGAACTGTCGTTGCCGGTGCCGGACATCATCATCGCCTCGGCCGCCCATCGCCGCGAGGCCCTGGAGCACTGGCGCGAGGCGATCTTCGACGGCGCACGGCTGGTCTTCCTGTCGCCTGACCTGTCAATCGTGGATGATGCCAATTACGGCACTGAGCTTGGCAAGGCACTGGCCGTCACCGATGGCCCCGGCAGTGTCGACACGTTGCGCGCCGTTCTCGCCTCGATGCAGCGCCCGCAGTTGATCACGGTCAGTACCGGAACCTGATCGGCCGTCTCACGTGGAGATGAACCGCCGGTCGGTGCCCTCCAGCGCCACGGCGGTGAGCTTGCCAGTCCACACGGCACCCGTATCGACATTGATCCGCCAGCCGACATCGAGCGGGGTTTCCTCATTCGGTGTATGGCCATGGACAATACAGGTCTGCCCGAACGCCCCGGGCTTCTGGTCGAAAAAGGCATTGCGGATCCACAGCAGATCTTCCTCGCGCTGCTGTTCCAGCGGGATGCCGGCGCGCATACCGGCATGGACGAAGATATAATCCCGCTCGATGTGCCAGTTGACGAGATCCATCAGGAAACGGAAATGGCTGTCGGGCAGCCTTTCGGTCAACCTGTCACGCAGATCTTCCGGGTCCTCGCCGGCAACCTTGTCGAGGCCATAGCTTTCCAGAGTCGCGCCGCCGCCCCATTCGATCCAGTTGGCCGTCTCCTCGGGGGCAGCGATGAAATCCAGCATGGCCTGTTCGTGATTGCCGCGTAACAGCACGATGTCGTCACCGCGCTCGCGTTTCAGCGCGATGAGGTGTTCGATGACGTCGGCGGAGGTTTCTCCGCGGTCGACATAATCGCCGAGAAAAATGATGCGGTGCGGCATGTCCGCGTCGCGATCAATCCGCTCCATCAGATCCAGCAGCAGGTCGTTACGGCCGTGGATATCGCCGATGGCATATATCCTGACGCCATCCGGTGCCCTTGCCGCGAATTCTCTCTTTTCCTGCTTCTGCCTGAACATCATCATCGCGGCATACCATACTTCATGTCTCTTGGATGACATATTTATTGCATTGCAATGTTCAATTTTTCGAAACCTTGATCAACAACACTTTGTGTTCCGCGGAAATTCACTTAGGTTAACCTTGGTCCCCAGGGAGGACGCCGTGACCATTGCCGTGACAAATGCCGGTGGCTATCCCGGCACCCACATGCTCCTGAGCCTGATGGATGCAGGCGAGGATTTCATCGCACTGGAGCCGGAGGCCAAGCTGCCCCCGGCATTGGGAAGCGTCGATGTCGTGCGCACTGATCTGTCCGACATTGCCAAGCTGACACGCTTGTTCAAGGCGAGGTCGATCGACGAGATCGTCCATTTCACCGGCGAGCGGCTGCCCAAGGCCCAGCAAAGCAATCCAGCCACGCATTACGAAGAGAATACGATCGCGACCTATAATCTGGTGAAAGCGGCAACCGCCGCCGGCATTCGCCGGATCGTCTTTTCATCGACCGCATCGGTCTATGGCGTGCCGGACCGCATGCCGATCCGGGAGGAGACGCCGCTTGATCCGATCACGCCGTTCGGGTCATCCATGTCGATGGCCGAGCGCATGGTGCGCGATATCGCCGAGGCGAACGGTGTCGGCGCTGCCGTGTTGCGCTATTTCAACCTCGCCGGGGCAGACCCCGATGGCCGTGCGGGCGAGGAGGGCGGGCCGCGCCACCTGATCAAGATCGCCGCGCAGATCGCCGTCGGCACGCGCCGGGAGAAATTGCAAATCTTTGGCAATGATTATCCGACCCCGGACGGTACGTGCATTCGTGACTATGTTCATGTTTCCGACATGGCCGAAGCCCATCTGAGTGCCCTTGAATATCTGCGCCATGGCGGGGCGAGCGTTACGCTGAATTGCGGTTACGGCTTTGGCGCATCTGTTCTCGATGTCATCTCCGCCGTCGAGCAGGTGACGGGACAGAAGCTGCCGTCGGAAATCGTCTCGCGGCGCGTCGGCGACCCGCCCCTGCTGATCGCCGACAATGCCGAGATTCGCGCCGTGCTCGACTGGGTGCCGCGCTATGACGATCTGGAATACATCGTCCGTAGCGCGATCAAATGGGAAAGCTTCGTCAAGCAGAGAGATGCTGCCTGAATGATCGACTTTGCCCGGGCGCGATGGTTCGTACTGTCCATGCGCGTCTGTTTCGCCCTTCTCCTTGTCGTCGTGACCCTTCTCAGCCTCATTCCCAATCCGGATGACGTGCCCGGCGGGCCGGACTTCAGCCGCTGGCTGTCAGGTCTGCTGTTCGGCACGGAAGACTATGCCGACAAGATGTCCCATTTCATCGCCTATGGCGCGCTCGGCGGCACGGCGGTTCTCGCCGCGTTGCGTCCTTTCGGCAGAGTTGTATTGCTGCCGGTGCTGCTCATCGCCTATAGCGGTCTCATTGAAGTGCTTCAGGGTATTGGCGGCGCACGCCAGGCCGACATCGCAGACATGCTCGCCAACGCCGCCGGCGTGACGGCCGGGATGCTGGTCGTCGGCCTGACGCTGGCCCTCAATGACCGGTTCGGCAGGAAAACGGTGAGACGATGAAAGCCATGATTGTCATCCCGGCGCGGTTTGCGTCGTCGCGCCTGCCGGGCAAGCCGCTGCTGGTTGCCGGGGGCAAGCCGTTGATTCAGCATACCTATGAAAAGGCCGCAGGCTCTTCGGCCGACCGGGTCATTGTCGCAACCGATGACGAGCGCATCCTGAAGACCGTGCAGGACTTTGGCGGCGAAGCGGTGATGACCTCCGCCGATCACCAGACCGGGACGGCGCGCGTCGCCGAGGCTGCCGACAGGATTGCCGGGGAGGGGGAGCCGGTCGATATCGTCGTCAACATGCAGGGCGATGAACCGGAGACTGATCCGGCCCATCTCGACGCGCTGATCGCCGTCCACCGGGCCGCGCTCGCAGGCGACCGGCCGGCCTTCGTCTCGACGCTGGTCTGCCCGTTCGCGCCGGAACCGGTCGACGGGCCGGGCTCGCCGCAGGATCCGTCCTGCGTCAAGGCGCTACTCGGCCATCCGCGCGCCGATGGCGGCTGCGATGCGCTCTATTTCAGCCGGGCGCTGACGCCTTACCCCCGCGATGACGGTGGCAGGGTGAGCGATCCGACCGTCTATTACCTGCATATCGGCATCTACGCCTTCTCTGCCGCCAGCCTGAGAGCCTATGACAGCCTGCCCGCCGGGCGGCTGGAGGCGATCGAGAAGTTGGAACAGTTGCGCATCCTCGAAGCCGGCGAACGCATTGCCGCGGCGATCGTGCCGCAGGCCGCACCGGGCATCGACACGCCGGCTGATTTTGCGGCCTTCAAGCAACGACTTGCCGGGACAGGATGAAGTCGCCTGTCGCGCTCAAAAAAAGGGCGGCCCTTGAGCCGCCCGCTTTTTCAGACAATTGCGACGATCATTGAACGGTGACGATTTCACCGACGCCGCCGGACATCTGGTAGGCAAAGGTGCCGTCCATGCCCTCCTGCAGCGTCATTGTCAGCGTACGGCCGTCGCGCGAGGCGATGCTCAGGCTCTGGGCGTCGCGGTGACGGATGACCTGCTTGACGACCCGGTTGCTGTTGCCTTCGCGGGTGATGACGATGACTTCCGTCGTCCTTTCGGGTGACGGGTTCACCACCTCGCTCGTCATTTCCAGCTTCTCGATCTCGATACGGGCAGATGTGGCCATGGCGGTTATGGTGTTCACGTCGATATCGATGTCATGGTGGCTATCCATATCCATATGGAAATCGGCATCATGGTCGTGATGATGCGGGTCCTGACACTGCTCTTCAGGATGTCTCAGGCCCGATTTGCCGACGGCAGGCAAGCTCTCGGGGCCCGGGGCCGCCGCGATGGCGAGCCGGGGCAGGGGAATTTCCGCGAAGGCGGGGATCATCTCGATACGGATGGCCTCGGGGCTCGCTGCCCGCAGGTCGTTCAGCAGCGCCTGCAGACTTGCATCTGACATGGCGAAACCTTTATCCGGCATCGACGACTCCATGCCGGCGGTCAGATAGGGGCGCTCCACGGCAGTGTCGAGGCCTGAGCTGAGCACGCCGCGCGGGGAAAGCAGGAACAGGCCGAGCACAGCAACGCCGGCCATCGAGACCCCGGCAATCTGTATGCGGCCGATATCGACACGGGCACGATAGCCCTGGCCGATCAGGCGGCGGATGCGGGCGCGGAAAGCACCGCGCGACTGGTGGTCAAAAGCGGACAGGGCGAGCATGTCGCTGCAGCTTTTGCCATGCAGATGGCCGTATCCATGTTTGCGCTTGTCGGCAACGAGCAGGGTCACGCTTTCCAGAAGGGCGCTGGCATATTGGCGTGAGCAGCCATTCATGGCGACGGCCCGGTCGTCACAGGCCATTTCCCGTTCTTCGCGCAGGCGCGCCCCGATGAAAGCGGTCAGCGGGCTCCACCAGAACACGGCTTCGATCAGGCGCTGGACCAGCGCGAATTGCAGATCGCCGCGCCGGATATGGGCAAGCTCATGGGACAGGACATGACGGATCTGATGGGTCGGCAGGCTGGCGACGAGGCTTGCCGGCAGGATCACGCGATAGCTGAACAGGCCGATCGCCATCGGCGTCCTCACGCCCTCGGCCTGCATCACATCGATCTCTTCCGGCCAGTCGCGGGGCAGCATGTCCGTCGACAGCGGGCAGGGCTTCAGCGTCTGGACGAGGTCATGGGTCTGGCGTGCGGCCGACACGATGCGGAAAATCTTCCAGACACCGACGCCGATCCAGATGGAGACGAGCGCGGCGAGGATCAGCGGCAGCGGCAGCATTTCGAGGGCGCCAGCCAGCGGCGCGAAGACCTTGACCTGAACCGGATGAATCGCCGGGGCAGCAGCAGCCGGCACCGCCATGCCTGCGCCCGGCGCGGCGGCGCTGGCGACTTGGATCGTCGGGATATCGATCAGCGTCGCTACCGGCAGGATCGCGGACAGGACGAGACCTGCCGTCCATAACCAGGAGCGATGCTCGGCGCTCCAGAACCGCTTGCCGGCGAGCAGCAGGCTGACAATACCAATGATGAGAAGACCCTGCCACAGATGGCGAAAGGCAATTTCAGTAAAAAGGCCGGGTAGATCCATGTCCCTATTCCCCTAGTCCGGCACGCCCTCTGTGCTTCAGGATGTTGTGTCGTCCATTTCCTTCTTCAAGGCCTGGAGGTCGTCGATGTCGATTTCGTCGAGTTCGACGAGATGTTCGGCAAGCGCCTGCGGTGAGCCCTCGAAGAACCGGCTGACCAGCTGCGACAAAGCCCGCTGGCGTGCCTCCTTCTGGCTCAGCACCGGATAATAGACAAAGGCGCGCCCTTCCTTGCGATAGTTGGCATAGCCCTTGTCGTGCAGGATTTTCAGGACCGTCAGCACGGTGGTGTAGGCGACCTTCCTGATACCGTTCAGCTTCTCATGTACATCGCGCACGGAAGCTTCCTTCAACTCCCACAGCGCCTGCATCACGCGCTGCTCGGCTTCGGTCAGAATGGGAGACGGTTTTCGCGGCATGATATCCTCGACTAAGCTTATAGTTCAGGATATTCGGAATCCGCTGCCTCCGAAACTATCCATTTAGTAACATTTCAGCCTGAAGCGGCAGCTGCGCCATTTCGGGCGAGGGGGAGAGGGTTACTCGGCGCGTTTGACGTATGCGACCGTCTCAGTGTCGACGACGATGCGCTCGCCCGTCGTCATATAGGGGGGCACCATCACGCGCACGCCATTATCGGTAATGGCGGGTTTGTACGACGACGACGCCGTCTGACCTTTGACGGTCGGCTCGGTCTCGACGATCTCCAGCGTGACATACTGGGGCAATTGTACGCCGATCGGCGTGCCTTCATGCATGTCGAGCACGACCGGCATATTGTCCTGCAGGAACGCCGTGCGTTCGCCGATCATGTCGGCCGGGATCGAAATCTGCTCGTAGCTTTCAGAATCCATGAAGATCAGAAGTTCGCCTTCCTTGTACAGGTAAGTATGGTCCTTCTGCTCAAGGCGCACGCGCTCGACGGTCTCGGAGGCGCGGAAACGCTCGTTCAGCTTGCGCCCGTCGAGCAGGTTTTTCAGTTCGACCTGGGCATAGGCCGGGCCCTTGCCGGGCTTCACGGCTTCGGTCCTGACCGCGACCCAGAGGGAATCCTGATGCTGGATGACGTTGCCGGGACGTACTTCGTTGCCGTTGATCTTCATGCTTTTTCCTGCTGCTGTCGTGGTTTACGGACGGGCCAGGCTGATGCCGGCCATGCCTAAACGGTGCGCGTGCTTGTGGCATGTTGCCCATTTCCTTGCAACAGAAACAATCCGGTGCCCGCGCGCAGGGTTCGTTGCCATAATGTTGCAGAATTGTTGCATTGCAGCGACGATTCTGTCTTGTTTTTCATCCTGACATGGGGTGTATTGCCGTGACTAAAAACTGTCACATTATAACAATCAAGAAAGTGGCAGGCATATAAAGGGATGGGAAACGTCCACTAATCAGCCGGACCTGCAGCGACATCGCGCGGTCCGGCTTTTTCATTCGTGGCCACAAAAAACGCCGGGCAGGGCGCCCGGCTTTTTGGGGGATGATTCCGGGCGGCGATCAGTCGTCGATGACGATATTGCCGATGGTGATGTCCCCTGAGCCATTGGTCGAGACCTTGCCCGTATAATCGCGGATATAGACATCGCCGGACCCGCGGATCGACACGCTGGGATTGGAGGCGATGCCCCCGAAATCGAGATCGCCGGACCCGCTGATATTGACGCGCATATCGGCGGCATCGCCATCCTTGATGCTGACATCGCCATTGCCGACGATATCGACCTCCGTCGGGCCGTTGATGCTGCCGACGGAAATATCGCCCGACCCCCTGATCTTGACGGTCAGGCCGCCACTCACATCGCCGGCCTCGATATCGCCTGAGCCAGCGATGTCCAGATCCGCGCTCGCGCCGATTTCACCGAGGAAGACGTCGCCGGAGCCCCGGATATCGACTTCTGCCGGCCCGCTGACGCGGCGCACGGAGACATCGCCCGAGCCGGCGATGGCAATGGCCGCCGATCCTACGGTATCGAATTTCAGGCTGCCGGACCCGGCGATATTGCTGTTCATGCCGCCTGTCACATTCGCGAGCATCAGGTCCCCGGCACCGGAAATATTGATGTCGACATTGGCGAGGTTCCCGATCGTGCCTTCCATGTAAATCGTACTCTCGATCGTCAGGTCGCTGTCCAGATTACCAATGGTCACGAAGGCGGCGAGATCGTCGGCGACGAGATCGGTTCCGGCGGGCAGGGTGATCTGGATGACAGGATAATCAGTGAGGAAATTGCGGAAGGCCTTGCTGCCGTCGCGCTGCCAGTTCAACTGCCGCCAGATATCCTTGTGGTCAGGTTCGTCGCGGCTGTAGACCCGCACGGTCGCACCGTTCTTTTCGACGAGGACGGGCTCCTTGCCGCCGTTCCGGTCATCGATGGTGACGGACATGGCATCGCCGTCGCCAATCGTAACGCTGACGGTGCCGATGAAACCCTCCAGCATCACCCTGTCGAAACCGCTGAAGTCGCTGGTCTTCACCTCTGCCTGCGCGCATCCGATGCCGAGGACCGATACAAACAGGCCAGCGGAGATGGCCACCCTTGCCTGGCGGCCGATTGTTGGACGGTTAATCATTGCTCGCTCCTCCTTCGGAATATTTCCCCTCAGCAAACAGTATATAATCACCTTTTACCAGCAACTAAATATTTAGTAAATGAGGTTGCGGAAAAACCGGCCTGTCGGCGCTCGGCCGGCTTTGCCCAGAGACGTGAAATCAGGCGTATTTTTCGATGTCTTCGTCGGAGATGTCGAAATTGGCATACACGTTCTGAACGTCGTCGAGATCGTCCAGTGTGTTGACCAGCTTGAACACCGTGCCTGCCTTTTCGCCCTCGACCGGAACAAGGTTCTGCGGCCGCCAGATGAGCGCGGTGCCCTGGGCCTCGCCGAAGCGTTCTTCCAGAGCCCGCGAGACATCGTTGAGATCCTCGATGGCGGTATAGATTTCGTGGCCATCCCCGGAGGAGACGACATCGTCGGCACCGGCCTCGATCGCCGCTTCCATCATCTCGTCTTCGGTCGCGACATCGCCAGCATAGCGAATCTGGCCGACCCGGTCGAAGCCGAACGAAACCGCGCCGGTCTCGCCGAGATTGCCGCCATTCTTGGAGAAGGTCGAGCGCACGTCCGAGGCGGTGCGGTTGCGGTTGTCTGTCAGCGCCTCGACGATGATACCGACGCCCTCGGGCCCGAAGCCTTCATAGCGCACTTCTTCATAGTCATCGCCGCCGGCCTCGGCCGCCTTGTTGATGGCGCGCTCGATATTGTCCTTGGGCATGGACACTGCCTTGGCGTTGGCGACGGCAAGGCGCAGGCGCGGATTCATGTCCGGATCCGGCGTGCCCATCTTGGCAGCGACGGTGATTTCCTTCGACAATTTGGAGAACATCTTCGACCGCTTGGCGTCCTGGCGCCCCTTGCGATGCTGGATGTTTGCCCATTTAGAGTGACCGGCCATGACGATGTATCCTGCTGATGGCTGAAAGCTTCGACAAAAGTTTCAGCCATCTAGCGCGGCTTGGAGACCGGTTCAAGTGTGCGAGACCATATACCTTAGCGGCTGGCGATCGCCTTGATGAGGTAGACCGCAGAGACCAGGATGAAGAAGACGCACAGGTAACCGACCAGGGCCATACCGGTCAGGCCCATCAGATTGTTCCAGGCCAGGATCGTTTCCGATTCCCAGACGGTCACGTTGAAGCGACCGGGTGTCGACAGCCAGTTCCACAGATAGGTGACGATGGCGAGCAGCACGGTGCTCTCCATCACGGCACCGAAGACGTTGCCGTAATTGCCCATACGCAGGCCGGTGAAGACGCTGATCACCAGAACGGCGATCACCATGAAGATGTTGTTGAAGTCGAGCACCATGGAAATCGCGGTGCCAAGATCGTTCAGAATTTGAGACAGCATGATAATCCCCTCCTTGTTCCGCTCCCCTTACACGGCAGGTTAACCATACACTCCCGGCATTACCAGATATTCATAAAAAATTAACCAATTGCCCTCGAGCCGCCTTTGCTTTTCCCGGGCCTGGATTTTGCCGCGGGTCCGGTCTGGCAGTTCCTGGCCAGCGTATCGGCAAGATGGTCGATCAGGGCCCTCGTTCTGGCGGACAGGTGGCGCGTCGGCGGCCACAGGATATGCAACCCGACGCTGCCCCAGTCATGGTCCGAGAACAGCGAGATGAGCGAGCCGAACCGGAGGCTGTCCTCGACGATGAAGGAGGGCACCTTCAACAGGCCAAGACCCCGCGTCGATGCTTCGCGCATCAGGTCACCATTGTTGCAGAGCATCGATGGCTTGATGCGAAACCTGAAGTCCTCTCCGGAGGGGGACCGGCAGGACCAGTTCCCGGCGCTGGCATCGCCGGTATAGACGAACCCCGGCAGCCCATCGAGGTCGGCGGGTGAGGAAAGGGGCCCATATCTGTCGATAAAATCCGGGCTTGCCACCAATACGGTCTTGATACCGGTAATCTTGCGCCCGCGCAGGGAGGAGTCGGGCAGATTGCCGATACGGATGGCGAGGTCATAGCCCTCCTGCACCAGGTCGACACGACGGTCCGACAGGTCGATATCAAGGGTGATCTGGGGGTGCTTCCTCATGAAGTCGGAAAGATCGCCCGCCAGATGCGACAGGCCGAAGGACAGGGGCGCGGCGATGCGGATCGCGCCCGATAATTCGCCGCTGGCGCGGGTGATTTCGTTGTTGGCCTCCTCGACATCGCTGAGAATCCGCTCGGCATGGGCAAGATAGGCACGGCCGGTTTCCGTCAGCGCCATCTGTCGGGTGGTGCGGTTCATCAATTGCACGCCAAGACGGGCTTCGATATCCTTCAGGCGGCGGGAGACAGCGGACGGAGCAATGTTCAGGCGGTCGGCAGCATGGGTGATCCCGCCCGCACGAACGATCTCGGTGAAGATTTCCATATCTTCGAGCTGGCCCATGTCTGTTCTCCCAACGGCAATAAACGAGTGAAATCACACGTTATTCTTCGACTAATCCAAATCTAGTCGAGCTGCCGGAAAAAGAAACGCCTTATTTACCAAAACTGGCAAGACGCTGTCAGACTAACGTTCGACGGGTGCCGGTTGCTGTTCGATGAGGCGCCCGCCGACACGGATCGGCTCGGCATGGACCGCAAGCCCGGTCCGGTCATCGGTCACGACATAGACACCGCAGACAGTACCCTCGCCGGACGCGGGCTGCAGGCGGTTGCCCGGCAGCTTTGTCGTGAACCGGGCGACGGGTCCGTCCTTTTCCATGCCGATGACGCTGTCATAGTCGCCGCACATGCCCGCGTCGCACTGGAACGCCGTGCCGCGCGGGAAAATCTGGGTGTCGGCGGTAGGCACATGGGTGTGCGTGCCGACAACGAGGCTGACCCTGCCATCGAGGTACTGGCCCAGCGAATATTTCTCCGACGAGGCTTCGGCATGCATGTCGACGATGATGGCATCGGCCTCGCGGCCCAGCATCAGCCCTTCCATCTCGCGTTCCAGCGCCGGGACCGGGTCGTCCATCGGGTTCATGAAGCGCTGGCCATGCAGATGCACGACGAGAACGCTGCGTCCGTCGCCGGCTCCGTAAAGACCCGCGCCACGGCCGGGATTGGAGGCTGGAAAGTTCGCCGGGCGCAACAGGCGCCGCTCCCGGTCGAACATGTCGAGGCTGTCGCGCTGGTCATAGGCGTGGTTGCCGGTAGTGATGACATCGGCGCCAAGGTCGAAGATCTCCTCGCAAATTGCCTCGGTCACGCCAAAGCCGCCGGCGGCGTTTTCGGCGTTGACGACGATGAAATCGAGGGCGAGGCGGCGGCGCAGGCGTGGCAGGTGATCGGACAGGGCCTTGCGGCCGGAGCGGCCCATCACATCGCCGAAAAACGCTAGACGCATGAAAAGAAAATTCCTGCAGCTTGAGGTGAGCGCTATATGCGAGCGATCAGGGGCGAACGCAAGCGCCGTCTTTGGAAGCGGCCGCCCGCTTGACTTATGGCGGAGGGCATACGCACGATTACGCCTGAGTAGAGGAGAACCCAATGCAAATAGCCACCAGATCCCGTTCGCTAGCTCTGTCCCTTGGCGTTGCCGCCATCGCTTTGTGCGCTGCTGCGCCCGCGATTGCGCAGGAGGCTGATGAACGCTTCGAGCAGGTGATGGAGGCTCACTGGCAATGGTATCTGGAGCAGAACCCGGCCTATGCGACCATGCTGGGCGAGGATGTTGCCGGTGACGAGTTGGGCGATCCGTCCATCGCCGCCTATGATGCCGCCGTCGAGGACAGGAAGGCCTTTCTGGGCAAGCTTCAGGCGATCAACCCGGCCACGCTGAGCGACGACAATCAGCTGAATTACGCGCTGCTGACCCAGCAGCTGGAAGACGAGATCGAGGCGGGCGATTTTCCCGGCAAATATATCCTCATTTCCAATCGCGGCGGGCCGCATCTCGACATGACCGGCCTGCCGGACCTGCTGCCCTTCTTCGATGCCGATGATTTTGCGTCCTATGTCGCAAGGCTCGGCAAGATGGATGAGTATATCGAAACGGCGACAGAAACGATCCGTACCGGGATCGAAGGCGGCTGGACCCAGCCCTGCGCGTCGATGGAGGGCTATGAGGACTCCATCACGACCCATATCGTCGACGATGCCGCCGACAGCGTCTTCCTCGCCCCCTTCGCGGCCAAGCCAGCGACGATGGCGCAGGCGCGGTTCGACGAACTGAAGGCGCAGGCGAGCGATATTGTCGAGACCGAGATCATCCCGGCGCTGGAAGAGTTCGAGACCTTTTACCGGCAAGAATACCAGCCCGCCTGCCGCGAGATCGACGGGATCGGCTCGGTCGAAGGCGGGCAGGACTACTACGCCTATCTCGCCCGCAGCTTTACGACGACCGATGCGACGCCGGAGGAAATCCACCAGCGCGGTCTGTCGGAAGTCGCCCGTATTCGCGCCGAAATGGAGAAAGTGATCGAGGCGGCGGAGTTCGACGGCACGTTCGAGGAATGGCTCAATTTCCTGCGCACCGACCCGCAATTCTATCCGCAGACTGGCGACGAGCGCATGGTCGAGGCAGCCCGCATTGCCAAGAAGATGGATGGCGAAATGCCGAAACTCTTCGCGACGCTGCCAAGCCTGCCCTATGGTCTGAAGGAAATTCCCCTTGATATTGCGGAAAAGACGACCACGGCCTATTACCAGCCGGGGGCGGGCGACGGGACGCGGGCGGGCTTCTATTTCGTCAACACGACAAAGCTCGATACGCGGCCCCTCTATGAGCTGGAGGCGCTGACCCTGCACGAGGCAGTGCCGGGCCACCACCACCAGATCGCGCTGGCCCAACAGCTCGACATGCCGCCGTTCCGGCGCTTCACCTTCTTCACTGCTTTTGTGGAGGGCTGGGGGCTCTATGCCGAAAGTCTTGGCGAGGAGGCAGGCTTCTACGAAACGCCGTATACTAAGTTCGGCCAGCTCTCCTACGAGATGTGGCGCGCCTGCCGCCTCGTCGTTGACACCGGCATCCACGCCAAGGGCTGGACGCGCCAGCAGGCGATCGACTTCATGGCCGAGAACTCGGCCCTGTCGATGAACAACATCACCACCGAGGTCGACCGCTACATCACCTGGCCGGGTCAGGCGCTCGCCTACAAGACCGGCGAGCTGAAGATTAAGGAATTGCGGGCACTGGCCGAGGAAGAGCTGGGCGAGGATTTCGACATCCGCCTGTTCCATGACGCCGTGCTGGGAAATGGCGGCGTGCCGCTGTCAGTGCTGGAAGACCACATCAAGACCTGGATCGAGGAGCAAAAAAGCTAGCGACCGCGCACTGTTTAAGGCTTACTATAGGTTTGACGACAGTCTGAGGGGCATATGAAATTCATTCTCGGGGCCATCAAGTGGCTGTTCTTGGGCCTGCTTGGCCTGGTTGTCGTTCTGGCCGGCTGGCCCTGGATCGCGGTCCTTCAGGACAAGCTCAGCGAGGGCAGCGATGTCGCCTATCTCGAACGGAACGGGTTTTCGCTCGATCCATTGGCGGAGGCACCCGAATTCGCCTTCGACGACAGCTTCTACGATAACCGGCTGTTCCTGTTTGCCGAGATGCATGGCTATGGCGCGCCGCAGGATTTCGATTTCGCCCTGCTGCGTCATCTGAACGAGCGGGCAGGGGTGCGCTACTATCTTGCCGAACTGCCGCCCTCGGCGGCGTTTGCCTTCAACCACTATCTGGAAACCGGCGACGATGCGCAGGCACGACAGGTCTTCGACGATTTCGCCGCCCAGAAAGCCCAGTGGGGCAACAAGGAATTCTTCGCCAAGCTGGAGAAGATCAGGGCCCTGAACATGGCGCTGCCCGATGACCGGAAAATCTGGTTCATCGGCGTCGACTATCTCACCGAGACCGATTTCGCCGTCACGCAGGGCGACCTGCTGGCCGAGCAATTCGCCATGGCCGGTGAGGCGGGGTCATCATCGCGGCGCCTTGCCGTGATGGCGCTGCAGCAGGCCCTGCTGACCCAGACCATCGCGGCGAATGCACAGGGCGCCAGCCGGTATGGGGTCATTCTCGCCAATATCGAGACGGCCATGGCCAGTGACCTGCTGGCCGGTGAGAAGCTGTATGGCATGTGGGGGCTGTTTCACGGCATGGAAACAACCGTCAACGGATCTCGGCCCCTGGCGATGCGGCTGGCGGAATTGCCTGCCTTCCAGCCGGGCGTGGTCAGCCTGATGGCGCTTTATGCAGAGGGATCGTTAATGATGATGCCGTCGGCCTATCTGCCCGAACCGGCCCGCGGGCCGAACGGGGACGACTACGTGCTGCTGCCGGCAAACTACGACCAGACCTATCTGTACTATTTGCGCGGCATCCACCCGCTGAAAAAAGCCACCGGCGATGCGCCTGTAGGCGTTTTCAACCTCGATGGCGAGGGTACGCCCTATGCGCAAGGCGGCAAGCTGGTGCAGGCGCAAGGGATCATCACCATGATGACCGAGACCTTCGACATAGAGGGCAGCGCGAGCGAGGCGACCGATTACGCCGTCCTGTTTCAGGGGTCTGCGCCGCTGACACCGTGGGGCGGGACGGCCTATGATATTGCCGGGGCGCTTGAGCCGGCGCAGGCCGACTAACGCACCTTGATCGCTTCGCGTTCCGTGACGATCCAGTCAAGCGGCTGGTCGTGGCGGTCGACGGGGAATTTCTCCATCTCCTGATCGGCATAGGCATAGCCAACGGCAAGGACGTTCCGTTCACGGCGTAATTGATGTAGCGAGCGGTCGTAATAGCCACCGCCCATGCCGAGGCGCCCGCCATCGCGGCGGAAGGCCAGAAGCGGCACGATCAGCAGATCCGGATGGCACACCGGCGCCGCGGTGGAGGGCGCCATGATGCCGTACGGTCCTTTTTCGAGCGGCATTTCCGGCGTGTAGGTGCGGAAAATCAGCGGCTTGTTTGTATCGGTAACGACCGGCAGGCAGACGGTCTTGCCCTCCGCCTGCAACTCCTCGACCAGCGGCCAGGTATGAAGTTCAGTGCCCGCCGGATAATAGACGGCGATGCATTTGCGGGTGGCGAAGGGAACGGAAGCGATGAAATGGGCCGCGGCCTGGCGGGCGGCGTGGGGACGGCGGAGATGGGCATCCTCGCGCGCCTTCTTGGCGTTCAGGCGATAAATGTCCTTGCCGAACGGGTCCGGCAGAAAGTCAGTCAGCTTCGGCATTGGTCCCCGCTGAAATAAAGTGCCGCCCTGGCCGTTGGATTTGCGTTCGCCCTGGACCCGATGGACCAGGTGGGCGCCGCGTGCACCGGACCACGATCCGGGCAGAGGTAGCTCCCATTTGAGAATTTAAGGCCCCGGGGAAAGTATCCTGACGAGCCGGGCAGCGATCACGATATCTAGGCCGTTGTGGAGGGTTCTTCAAGCCTCTCCGCGATTTCATGTACGCGGTCTGTCACCGATTTAATGATCTCCGCCGCGCCCTTCTCGCTGGTAAGGCCGGATTCATCCTCCAGATCGCGGATCAGGAGCTGCGCTTCCTTCAACTCGTCGCAGACCGTCAGCCCGGCGAGGAGCATCAGGCGGGAGTCGGCGATATTGCCGATCTGGGCGGCGAGGCGGCTGACATGGCCGTCAAAATAATTGGCGAGTTCCTTCAGCCGCTCTTCCTGGCCATCATCGCAGGTGACATTGTAGTTCTGGCCATTGATCGCGATCGTCACCTGTCCCATTACGCATCCTCTTCGGGGTCACTGTTACTGTTACTGGAATCATCGGGGGCCTCGACCTGCTCGCTCTCGTCCTCGTCCAGAAGCGAGCGCAGGTCGTCGATGACCGAGGCTAGGTCAAGCGCTGCCTTGCCGGCATATTTCTGGGCGGAGCCCGCTTGATCGCGCATGTTGGACAGGGTTTCGGTCTGGTCGGCGAGGGTCAGTGAGCGCCGCTCCACCCGGGCGCTCAGATCATCGAGCGCCACTTTCAGATCGCGAACCGAACTTTCCAGTGTGGCCATGGGGTAAACCTCTTGTTTTCAGTGACCTTATCTGCCCGGTACGGCTTCTGTCCAGCATTGAACTCTGACACCGCTAACAATCGATTTCTGACCGGTTTAGCGCTAACATCAGGGTTGAAAATTCGCCCGGTCGGGTGCAAGAGAAGCGGCATCAGATAAGCCCGCCACATAGAGAGGGGACCCATCCGTGACCGATTTTTCTCCCGAACTGCAAAAACGCATGTCCGCCGCCATCGCCACCCTGTCGATGGATGCCGTCGAACAGGCCAATTCCGGTCACCCGGGCATGCCGATGGGCATGGCGGATGTCGCAACGACACTGTTCACCCGCTTCCTGAAATTCGACGCGTCCGCCCCGAACTGGCCGGACCGCGACCGCTTCGTCCTGTCCGCCGGCCATGGCTCGATGCTGATCTACTCGCTCAGCTATCTCAACGGCTATCAAGGCATGACCATCGATGACCTCAAGAATTTCCGGCAGCTGGGCTCGAAGACAGCCGGTCACCCGGAATACGGCCATGTACCGGGCGTGGAGACCACAACCGGTCCGCTCGGCCAGGGCTTCGGCAATGCGGTCGGCATGGCGATCGCCGAGGCGCATTGCCGCGCGCGCTATGGCGAGGATATCTGCAACCACTTCACCTACACGATCGCCGGCGATGGCTGCCTGATGGAAGGCATCAGCCAGGAAGCGCTGTCGCTCGCCGGTCACCTGAAGCTGAACAAGCTGATCGTGCTGTGGGACGACAACAACATCACCATCGACGGCGCCGTCTCCCTGGCCGACTCGACCGACCAGCTGAAGCGCTTCGAGGCGTCCGGCTGGGATGTCACCCGCGTCGATGGACACGACATGGAAGCGGTCGCCAAGGCCATCGAGGCCGCGCAGAAATCCGACACGCCGTCGCTGATCGCTTGCAAGACGGTCATCGGCAAGGGCGCCAACAAGAAGGCCGGCACCAAATCCGCCCATGGTGCCCCGCTGGGCGCCGAGGAAATCGCCTTCGCCCGCACCAGCCTCGACTGGACCCATGAGCCGTTCGACGTCCCGTCCGACGTGCTCGACGCCTGGCGCCAGACAGGCCAGAAGGGCGCTGCCGCCCGCGGCGAGTGGGATGCGCGCATGGCCAAATCCGACAAGGCTGCCGAATACAAGAAAGCGCTTTCCGGCGATGTGAAGGAAGACCTTCGCAACGCGATCTCGCAATACATCTCCGGCCTTATCGCCGACCCCAAGAAAGTTGCGACCCGCAAGGCGTCGGAAATGGCGCTGGAAGTGATCAACGAGGCAATCCCGTTCACCCTCGGCGGTTCCGCCGACCTGACCGGCTCGAACAATACCAAGACCTCGCAGACCGTGGCGCTGACGGCGGAAGACCCGACCGGTCGGTATATCCATTACGGCATTCGCGAGCATGGCATGGCCGCGATGATGAACGGCATGGCGCTGCATGGCGGGGTGATCCCGTATTCCGGCGGCTTCCTGATCTTTTCGGATTACTGCCGTCCGTCGCTGCGCCTCGCCGCGCTGATGGGCATCCGGGTCATCCATGTGCTGACCCATGATTCCATCGGCCTTGGTGAAGACGGCCCGACCCACCAGCCGGTCGAACACATGTCCGCGCTGCGGGCGATCCCGAACTTCTACATGTTCCGGCCGTGCGACGTGGTCGAAACGGCAGAGTGCTGGGAAGTGGCGCTGAACATGACCGACAAGCCGAGCGGCATCGCGCTGACGCGCCAGAACCTGACCCAGCTGCGCACCGAAATGGCTGAAGGCAATCCGTGCGAGAAGGGCGGCTATATCCTCTCCGGCGGCAAGAAGCGCGACGTGACACTGATCGCATCCGGCTCTGAGGTCGAACTGGCGATGGAAGCCAAGACAGAGCTGGAAAAGGATGGCGTCACGGCCGCCGTCGTCTCCGTGCCGTGCCTTGACCTGTTCATGGACCAGGATGACGCCTATATAGCGGATGTCTTGGGGGATGGTCCCCGCGTCGTTGCCGAGGCCGGCATCCAGCAGAGCTGGGACCGCATCATCTACACCGCGGGCAAGGGCAAGGGTGCCTTTGTCGGCATGACCGGCTTTGGCGCCAGCGGCAAGGGCGAGGAGCTGTTCGAGCATTTCGGCATCACCAGCGCCGCCATCGCCGCCAAGGCAAAAGAATTATTGTCATAAGGAGAGACAGAATGACCCTTCGTGTAGCCATCAATGGCTTCGGCCGTATCGGGCGCCTTGCGCTGCGTTCCATGATCGAGAACAAGCGCGACGGCATCGAAGTCGTCGCGATCAACGATCTCGGCCCTGTCGAGACCAACGCTCATTTGCTGCGCTATGATTCCGTGCACGGCATGTTCCCGGGCGAGGTCAGGACGACCGAGGACACGATCGACGCCGGTACCGGGCCGATCAAGGTCCTGTCCGAGCGCAACCCGGCCGACCTGCCCTGGGGCCAGATGGGCATCGACATTGTGTTCGAATGCACCGGCATCTTCACCGCCCGCGAAAAGGCGGCCCTGCACCTGGAAGCGGGTGCCAAGCGCGTGCTGGTTTCCGCCCCGGCATCCGGCGCCGACAAGACCATCGTCTATGGCGTCAACCACAACGTCCTGACCGAGACGGACATGATTGTCTCCAACGCGTCATGCACGACCAACTGCCTGGCGCCGATTGCCAAGGTGCTGCACGACACGGTCGGGATCGAACGCGGCTACATGACGACGATCCACTCCTATACCGGCGACCAGCCGACACTCGACACGATGCACAAGGATCTCTACCGCGCCCGCGCCGCCGGCCTGAACATGATTCCGACGTCGACCGGTGCCGCAAAGGCCGTCGGCCTCGTCCTGCCGGACCTCAATGGCAAGCTCGACGGTTCCTCGATCCGCGTCCCGACCCCGAACGTCTCGGTCGTCGACCTCGTCTGTACGCCGAAACGCGACACGACGGTCGAAGAGGTCAATGCCGCGATGAAGGAAGCCTCCGAAGGCGCGATGAAGGGCGTTCTCGGCTATACCGAGGCACCGCTGGTCTCGTCGGACTTTAACCACAACCCGCATTCCTCGACCTTCGCTGCGCCGCAGACGCAGATCCTGGAAGGCAAGCTCATCCGTGTGCTGAGCTGGTACGACAATGAGTGGGGCTTCTCGACCCGCATGACCGATACCGCTCTTGCCATGGGCAAGTTCCTGTAAAAAACACCATGAAACGCTTCCTCCCCTTCATCCTTCTGGCCCTTGCCGCCTGTGGCGGAGGGGAGGAGCCGTCATATTCGCCGGATAGTGCAGAAGAATACCCGGTGGAGGACATCCCGGCGGATGTGCCGCCTAATGAAGGCGACGCGGTGCCAGACCCTGAAGCTGACCCCGGCGGCAACCCTGCTTCTGGCGGCGTCCGTCCGGCCGATGGCGTCTATCCGTTCCAGGGCCTGTGGGCGAGCGACTTCACCGACTGCTCGCTGGAACCAGGCACGTCCATGGACGCACCGGTCCTGATCGAGGGCCGCACCATCACCGGCCTCGAAAATTCCTGCTACATGTTCGAGCTGTCGGCCATCGACGATGAGATGAGCCGCTACGAGGCCGGCCTGCGCTGCACCGGCGAGGGCGATCCCTATGAGGAGGTCGTCGAGATCGCGGTCGAAGGCGATACGCTGACCAAGACCTCCGCCCAGGGCACCGTTACATGGACGCGTTGTGCGATGGGACAACCGGGAGAATAATAGCTCGCCGTCAAACCGGCACCTTGCCGTTCCGCGTCTTCTCTGGTCCTATATTCCCAACCATAAAAAACGGGAGGATGGATCATGATCAGCCATTTCAGGACTCTGGCCGCTGCGGCCGCTTTTTTCAGCCCCTTGCTGACACCGGTATCGGCGCAGGAAGACTTGCGCGCGGGCAGGAGCTTCCTTGAGACGGAAGTCTATTCCGACGCCGAGGACCGTGAAATCCTGGCCGCATTTGAGGGGCTGCGCGTTGCCGATGTCTCCGACGGCATGGACTTCGTCGGCCTGTTCGATACCGGGCTGGTGGATCCGGAAATCCACGCCCTTTGGAAGGACACGGAGACCTTCAAGCATCGCTTCATCGGCATTGCCGTCACCGCCCGCTATGTGCCAACGCAAAAGCCGCTGCCGCAGCAGGGGCTGTCCTATGACGACTACCGCGCGTGGGAAGGCAATTGGTACAATGAATATTCCTCCGAACCCTTCGCCGAACTGATCCGCGAAGGCACTGCGCTGATCCTCGACGAAGCGCCGGACGCTGATGTCGGCTCGATCGGGTCCTACAATATCATGGCATGGCAGGAGGCCGGCGCCGTCGGTGTCGTCACCGATGCGACGGCCCGCGATACGGATGAAATCATTACCCAGGAAGTGCCGCTCTATCTGCGCAAGCCGGGCCGTGGTATCCGTCCGGGCCGCAACGAGATCGAATCCGTCAATATGCCTGTCGTGGTCGGTGGTGTGCTGGTCTATCCGGGCGATGTCATCGTCGCCGATGGCGACGGGGTGATCGTCGTGCCCCGTGCCGTGGCGCTCGACGTTGCCGGCTTCGCGCACAAGATCCTCGACTCCGACAAGGCCGGACGCCGCGATCTCTATGAGCGCATGGGACGTGATCTTGATCCGTCTGTCGAATAGGACGCAACATTCTTTCACCGGGATTGTTACCAAGGGCAGGGAGGGCCGCTGATCCCCTTAACGGGGGGTGCAACGGCCCTTTTATTCCGCCGCTGCCCGGTCTACATCATGGGCAACGTAACCCAACACCAGACCGGAGACGCGATCATGAGCTACAGGACCATCAGTGATTTCAAGGAACTAGCAGGCAAGCGCGTCCTCGTTCGGGTCGATTTCAACGTGCCGATGAACGACAAGGGCGAGATTACCGACGTCACCCGGATCGAGCGGGCGCTGCCGACGATCCGTGCCCTGATCGACCGCAGCGCCAAGGTCATCCTCTTGTCCCATTTCGGCCGTCCCAAGGGCGAGCGGGTCCAGTCGATGTCGCTGGAGCCGGTCGCCAAGAGACTGGAAGAGATCATGCGCGAGCGCGTCTATTTCGGTGCCGATTGCATCGGCAATCAAGCAAAGGCTGCCGTATCGGCTGCCGGATCGGGCGATATCGTTGTTCTGGAAAATACCCGCTTCCACAAGGGCGAAGAAGAGAATGACCCTGACTTCGCCAAGGCGCTTGCAGCCAATGGTGACCTTTACGTCAACGATGCTTTTTCCGCCGCGCACCGCGCCCATGCTTCGACAGAGGGGCTGGCGCATATCCTGCCCTCGGCTGCCGGCAAGGCGATGGAACGCGAACTCGATTACCTGACACAGGCGCTCGCAGATCCGAAACAGCCGATGATGGCCGTTGTCGGCGGTGCGAAGGTTTCCTCCAAACTCGACGTGCTGACCAATCTGATCGAAAAGGCGCAATATCTCGTTGTCGGGGGTGGCATGGCCAACACCTTCCTGCTCGCCATGGGCATGGATGTCGGCAAGTCTCTGGCGGAGCCGGACCTTGTCGGCACCGCGAATGAGATCATGGCGAAAGCCAGCGGTGCCGGCTGCCAGATCATCCTGCCGAAGGATGTCGTCGTCGCCAAGGAATTCAAGGCGGGCGCGAAATCCGAGGTCAAGGCCGCCGACAATGTCGCGGCTGACGAGATGGTGCTCGATCTTGGCCCCGACAGTGTCGATCATATCGCCGAGCTGCTCGAAAGCTGCCGGACGCTGGTGTGGAACGGGCCGCTCGGCGCGTTCGAGACGGAGCCTTTCCATGTCGCGACGGTCGAGGCTTCCAGATTTGCCGCGAAACTGGCCAGGGAAGGCAAACTTGTCGCCGTCGCCGGGGGCGGGGACACGGTCTCCGCGCTCAACATGGCAGGCGTCGTCGACGACTTCACCTATGTCTCGACCGCCGGCGGTGCCTTCCTGGAGTGGATGGAGGGCAAGGTACTACCAGGCGTGAAGGCGCTGGAGGTTTGAGCGCGCGCCGGGCTCCCCGACATTCCGTAGGCCACTGATATCAGAATAGCGCTAACATTGATCATTGTAGCGCTAACAACGAAATTTCTGCAGCCCGCACTATGGTGCACTGCACGCTCCTTGCCTATGAGGGTTTGTAAGCGGCCACGTCCTCACCGGCGAAAAGAGCTGCCCGGACCCGATAACTGGAGAGAGCGTATGGAGACGATCCTGCCCTGTGGCGCCCGGTGCGCCCTGCACGCGGTTGCGTGTCAACTTTCGACCAAGAAATCTGTATGCGGAGGCTGCCATGAACAAGATTGACATGGCGGCCCAGATGGCCGGCAAAGCCGGCTTCATTGCCGCGCTCGATCAGTCCGGCGGCTCGACGCCGAAAGCGCTGAAGGGCTATGGCCTCGACGAGACCGCCTGGAGCAATGACGAGGACATGTTTGCGCTGATGCACGAGATGCGGGCGCGGATCATCAAGTCGCCCGCCTTTACCGGCGAAAAGGTCATCGGCGCGATCCTGTTCGAAAGGACGATGGATGGCGAGATCGACGGCACGCCGAGTGCGCAGTATCTGTGGGAACAATGCGGCGTCGTGCCGTTTCTCAAGGTCGACAAGGGGCTGGAAGAGGCAAGGGACGGCGTCAAGCTGATGAAGCCCATCGGCGGACTCGATGCCCTGTGCGAGCGAGCGGTCGCCAAGGGCATTTTCGGCACCAAGATGCGCTCTGTTATCGACGTGGCGAACCGGGATGGCATTGCCGCTATCGTCGCCCAGCAATTCGAGGTTGGTGAGCAGATACGCCGCCACGGCCTGATGCCGATACTGGAGCCGGAGGTGACGATCACCATTGCCGACAAGGCGGACGCGGAAGACATTCTTCTCGAAGAGATATCAAACCATCTCAACAAGTTACCTGAAAACACTCAGGTGATGCTGAAGCTCTCGCTGCCGACAAGGGCCAACCACTACCGTCCGCTGATCGAGCATGAGAAGGTCATGCGGGTCGTTGCCCTGTCCGGCGGTTATGCCCGTGACGAGGCGAACGGGAAGCTGGCGCAGAATGCCGGCATGATCGCGTCTTTTTCCAGGGGGCTGACCGAGGGCCTGTCTGCGCAGCAATCGGACGAGGAGTTCAACGCGACACTCACGGCGGCGATTGACTCCATCTGTGAAGCCTCCAAGGCTGGCTGAGTGCTGACAACGAGGACCTGATGCTGATCCAGATAGACCGTGACCTGATCCTCTGGCCGGTGGCGGTCCATCTGGCACTGATCGTCTTTCTCTATGCCTGGCTCTCGCTGGTGCGAAAGCATCAGCGCGAGGGCCGCGACGTCAGGGCACTGGAGGCGCGGGTCAGCGCCACCCTTTCCAACCAGTTCGAGGCGCCTGTGCTGTTCTACGCGCTCGTCGCGATGGTGTGGGCGGGAGAGATGGTCAACAGCCTTTATTTTATCCTGGCGTGGGTCTTCATCGTCGGGCGGCTCTGGCACTTTTATGTCGCGACCTTGTCGGCGGACATCATCCGCCGCGGACTGGTCTTCACCATCAACTTCCTCGCCATTTTCGCGATGTGGGCCCTGTTCCTGTTCCAGCGTCTGATCTTGTCCTGAGGATAGACTCCCGTTCTGTGGGGTAACCCTTGCGCCGAGCGGCGATTGCGCCTTAATCAGCGCCATGACCGACTGTCAGCTCTATCTGATCACGCCACCGGCAATCGACAACCTCGATGGCTTTGCGCACCTCTATGCCGATGTTCTCACTGCCGGGGCCGATACGCCTGCGCAGGTTGCGTGCCTGCAATTGCGGCTCAAGGATGTGACGGAAGAGACGATCCTGCGCGCTGCAGAGGCGCTGCTGCCGCTGTGCCGGCGATTCGATGTGGCGCTGCTGATCAACGATCATCCGCACCTTGCGAGAAAGGCCGGCGCCGATGGCGTTCATATCGGCCAGAGCGACACGCCCTATGACGAAGCGCGGAAAATTCTGGGGCCCGACGCCAGCATCGGTGTGACCTGTCACAACTCGACCCATCTGGCGATGGAGGCCGGCGAGGCCGGGGCTGACTATGTCGCCTTTGGCGCCTTCTATCCGACGGAGACGAAGGACGTCGTGCACAGGGCCGATCCGGATATCCTCGATTTCTGGTCGAGGGCGACGACCGTACCCTGCGTCGCGATAGGCGGCATCACGCCGGACAATGCCGCGCCGCTGATCGAGGCTGGTGCGGATTTCATTGCCGTTTCCAGCGCGCTCTGGAATGCGTCCGATGGTCCGGTGGCGGCGATGGGCCGGTTCGCTGCGGTGCTGGGGCCAAGACCCTGACGGGGCGTTAGCGACCCGTTAACGCTTGAGGCATTGAGTGCCACTGTTTGGCTATTCTTTTGCCCCTGAATCATGAGCATGTGCAGCGGATATGCGTAAAAGCCTGATCTTTGTGGCCCTGCTGCCGTTCAGCCTCACCCTCGCGGTTCCTGCCGCGGGCGCCGTGCAGGCTGTTCCGGCGCAAGGTGCCGCACAGGCCAATTCCCTGCGCCCGGCGCTCGAGGCGTATCGTGCCAAAAACTACGAAGAGGCCCGCAGGCTCGCGGCGCCACTCGTTGCCATGGACGATCCGGACGCGCAATTCCTGATGGCGCAGCTGAACGAGAATGGCCTTGGCGGACCGCAGGATAAGCCTGCCGCCCGCACGCTCTATGTCAAATCAGCCATGGCCGGACACCCTTACGCGCAATATGCGCTGGGCGAGCTGGCCTTCAGGGGCGACGGCGTGCAACAGAACTACAACCGCGCCGCTGGCTGGTATGCCAAGGCGGCGGAGTCGGGTCACACCCTCGCCATGGTCAGGCTCGGCTATCTCTATTCCACCGGCCAGGGCGTGCCTGAAGACGCCAATCGTGCGGCCGAGCTGTTCGAACAGGCCGCCGACGCGGGCGAGCCCGCGGCGCAATATCATCTCGGTCTTGCCTACCTGACCGGCACGGGCAAGCCGCACAGCTATGCCCAGGCGGCAAACTGGTTCGAACAGGCCGCCGAGCAGGGCGATGCCGACAGTCAGTACAATCTCGCCCTGATCCTCGAAGCCGGGCTTGGTATCGAGAGCAATCCTGAACGCGCTGTCTATTGGCTCAAACAAGCAGCGGCGCAGGGCCTCCTGCCGGCCTATACCTCGCTCGGCCTGCTCGCCTATAACGGCAAGGGCATGCCGCAATCGTCCAAAGAGGCTGCCGACTGGTTCGAGAAGGCGGCCGAAGGCGGCGATGCGGAAGGGCAGTTTCTCTACGCTGTCGCGCTGGCCGAAGGAACAGGCCGGTCGCAGGACCTGACCAAGGCACTCGACTGGGCCGAGAAATCCGTCGCTTCCTCGGCAGGCGAGCCGCAGGAAGTGGTCGCCGAGCGTACCGGGCTGCGCGATCAGCTGGAGGAGATGCTGATCGCCCAGCGCACGGTTCGCCCTCAGCCCCGGAACGAACAAACGCTGCAGGCACCGCAGACCCTCGCTGCGCAAACACCTTCCGTCGAAACACCTGTCCGCGCCCAGCCGCAGGAAACCCGTGTCGCTTCCGTGGAGCCGGAAGAGGATGAGGACGCGGGAGAGGATGACAAGCCGAAGCGCCGCAAGCTGCGCGATTGATTGCCTGAAGTCCCTGCTTTTTGTAAAAGATCGCGCAAAGTGTTCGCCTTGTGTTCGAACTCCCCTATGCTGTCCAGATGAGTGAAATGATTCGAATTCTGGGCATCGACCCGGCGCTGCGCTCGGCCGGCTGGGGTGTGATCGAGGCCGATGCCGCCGGACGGCTCGCCTTCGTCGCGGCGGGGGAGATCAAGCCCGACGCCAAGCTCGACATGGGCGCGCGGCTTGCCTGCCTGCACGAGGCGCTGATGGCCGTGCTCGCCGAATTCCGCCCGGCGATGGCTGCGGTGGAGGAGACCTTCGTCAACGCCAATCCGCGCTCGGCCTTGCTGCTCGGACAGGCGCGCGGCGTCTGCCTGATGGCCCCGGCAAGCGCCGGTCTGCCGGTGGCGGAATATCCGGCCAATTCGATCAAGAAGGCGGTAACCGGCGTCGGCCATGCCGACAAGCGCCAGGTCCAGGCGATGATCCGGGTGCTGCTGCCCAAGGCCGGCAATCAGGGTTCGGACGCGGCCGACGCGCTCGCCGTCGCCATCTGCCATTCCCACCATGCTGGCGCAGCGCGCGTCGGCGCGCAGGCAAGGAGGTCGGCATGATCGGTCATCTAAAAGGTACTGTGCTGAGCGTCGCGACCGAGACGGCGATCATCGATGTCCATGGCGTCGGCTATGAGGTCAATGGCACGGCGCGGATGCTCGACCGGCTGCAGCCGGGCGAGGCGGCGAGCCTGTCGATCGACACGGTGGTGCGCGAGGATTTCATCCGGCTTTACGGGTTTGCGAACGAGGCCGAACGCCATTGTTTCCGCTTGTTGCAGACGGTCAGTGGCGTTGGCGCCAAGGCAGCGCTCGCGATCCTGCAGGTGCTCGACCCGGCGGGCCTGCTCGATGCGATCTCGGTCGGTGACGATGCCGCCATCGCGCGGGCGCAGGGCGTCGGCAAGAAGATCGCGACACGGATCGTCACCGAGCTTTCCGGTAAGGCGCCGGACCTGATGGCGGTGGTCGCGGGCAAGGCCGGTCTCGCCAAAGCGCTGGCGGGCAAGGGCGGCAAGGCGCCGGCGGATGTTGCCGATCCCGTTATGCCAGCCGCACCCACAGGCGCAAAGGCCGATGCGATCTCGGCGCTCGGCAATCTCGGCTATGATCCGACCGTGGCGCGTCAGGCGGTGACGCGGGCTGCCGCCGACAATCCGCAGGCGGATGTTCAGGCGCTGATCAAGGCCGCCCTGAAAGAGCTGGCTAGCGTATGAGTAGTACCGCGCCAGAAGACAGGATCATCGATGGCGAGCGCCGCCCGGAAGACGCCAGAGTGGACGCGGACGCAGCGCTGCGGCCCAAGCGCCTGTCGGACTTTGTCGGCCAGCGCCAGGCCAAGGACAATCTGTCGGTCTTCGTCGAGGCGGCGGCGCGGCGCGGCCAGGCGATGGACCACGTCCTGTTCCACGGGCCGCCCGGCCTCGGCAAGACGACGCTCGCCCATATCGTCGCCAACGAGCTGGGCGTGAATTTCCGTGCCACGTCGGGCCCGGTCATCACCAAGGCGGGCGACCTCGCCGCGCTGCTGACCAATCTTGAAGAAAAAGACGTGCTCTTCATCGATGAGATCCACCGGCTGAGCCCGGCGGTGGAGGAAGTGCTCTATCCGGCGATGGAGGATTTCGAGCTTGATCTCATGATCGGGGAGGGGCCGTCCGCCCGCTCGGTCAAGATCGACCTGCCGCGCTTCACCCTGATCGGCGCGACGACGCGCTCCGGGCTGTTGTCCAAGCCGCTGCTCGACCGCTTCGGCATTCCGGTGCGGCTTGATTTTTATGACGAGAACGAACTGACCCAGATCGTCACCCGCGGCGCCGGCAAGCTGGGCGCGGAGATGGCCGAGGGTGGCGCCCGGGAAATCGCCCGCCGCTCACGCGGCACGCCCCGCGTCGCCGGCCGCCTCTTGCGCCGGGTCTGCGATGTCGCACTGGTCGAGGATGCCGCCATCATCGACCGCGAGGTCGCCGACCGCGCCCTCACGCGCCTTGAAGTCGACACGCTCGGCCTCGACGTGCTCGACCGGCGCTATCTTCGTCTGATTGCAGAGCATTTCGGTGGCGGTCCGGTCGGGGTCGAGACCATCGCGGCGTCGCTGGCCGAGGCCCGCGATGCCGTGGAGGATGTCATCGAACCCTTCCTGCTGCAGCAGGGCCTGATCCAGCGCACCCCGCGCGGCCGCCTGCTCGCGCCCCGCGCATGGACCCATCTCGGCCTGCAGGCCCCGAACAATCCCGGTCAGGACCTGTTCGGGAAATAACAACCATTCTGGAATAACCGCCATTTGTGGTTTCTTCGGGATCAGGAGGATAGATGACAAAAGCAACTGCAAAAAAGATTGCCCGGGCCTATGAATTCGCTGCTGCAAACCATGGTAGTCAGAGGGACAAGGCGGGAAATCCTTATCTACATCACGTGCTGGACGTCGCGCGGAGAGTGAGATCCTTCGGACCTGAATACGAAATCGTCGCTGCTCTTCACGATTCAGTTGAAGACACGGAGGCGAGCCTTGAGGAGATAGAGGAATTGTTCGGCAAGGAGATCTGTCGCGGCGTAGAGGCAATGACTCATCGGCCGGACGAAGAGTATTTCGACGATTATATGGCCCGTGTATTGATGAATCCGATATCGCAAGTGGTCAAGTTTGCCGACTCCACTGACAATCTGGCGAAAGCCGCTCAGATCGAAGACCCGGTCAAACGTGCCAGAATGGAAGCGAAATACCGCAAGGCACTGGCAATGCTGGCGGACGTCTTGCCGGCCGAAACAGTGGAAGCGATCAGGAGCGTCTTTTGACCGAAGCAGGCTATTCCGGCACCCCCTTGCTGAGGAAGCTCGGCTATCGCCATGGCCAGCGGGCGCTGTTGATGAATGTGCCAGAGACCCTGCCGCAATTGTCCGGCTACGATGAATTCGCGGCGCGCAAGCTGGTCAAGACCTGGCGCGGCCTGTCCGGCGGGCCGTTCGACCTGATCCATGTCTTCGTCACCCGCGCCGACAAGCTGCAGGTCTATATGGCGATCATGCGCGACCAGCTGGCGCAGGACGGCATGATCTGGCTGAGCTGGCCAAAGAAAAAATCCGGCATGGAAACATCGGTCGATGAACATGTCGCGCGCAATTCGGCGCTGCAGAACGGGCTGGTCGACATCAAGAAATGCGCGCTCGACGAGGTCTGGTCCGGGCTGAAACTGGTGATCCCGGTCAAGGACAGGTATTAACGGCCATGGGCTGCCGGTTTCCGCCTGGTTTTCGGGCCCAGCGGAACAGTGATGCTATTGCTGGCGGTCTGGCCTTCGGCGCCCGCGCCGTGTGGCACGGTAAACTCCCCCTCATGGTCGATCTTCACCTTCGGGTTGCGGGCATGGAAAATCGCCTCCGACAGGACACGCCTGAAGGCCACGGGCCTGGCGATCGGAGGGCTGGTCAGCTCGCCTTCACCGGAGCCATGCATTTCCAGCGTGCCGAAATTGAAGATCTGGCCGATGAGACTCTGGCGCACCTCCACCTGTTCGACACTGGCGAGGCCCAGCTCCATCGTCCACTTGTTGAACAGGCCACGCTTGATCAGCACCCGTTGGGAGGTGACACCGACTTCGGTTACCGCGAAATGGATCTGCATCCGCGCCCAGATATAAATGCCGATCAGCACCCAGCCGAGTGTGAACAGCGCGATCCACGACAGCGCGTGATAGGGCCAGGGAAAATTGCCCTCGGCGAGCAGTTGCTCGTCATGGGTCAGACTCTGGCGCACATAGCTGGTCATTAGGCTTTGTCCCTCCCGGTCGGCCGCCGCTGGCGGCTTGCCATTCGCCGGCAAATGCCGGATCACAGGGGAAACAGATTTGCCGAAGGGCGGTTCCCATCATGCCATCGATCACCCCCTCCACAATCGAAGTCAGGGTCTATTATGAAGACACAGATTTCTCGGGCGTCGTCTATCACGCCAATTACCTGAAATTCTTCGAACGCGGCCGCACCGAAGCCCTGCGTGAAACCGGCATCGGTCATGCAGCGCTGCTGGAGGGGGAGGACAAGCTGGCCTTCACCGCGCGGCGCCTTACCGTCGAGTTTATCCGTCCCGCCCGCATCGATGACCTGTTGCAGGTGCGCAGCACGGTGACCGCCGCAAAGGGCGCAAGGCTCTGGTTTTCGCAGGAAATCTGGCGCGGCGCGGAGCAGCTGGCGAGCGCCGGGGTCGAGATCGCCTGTATCTCCCTCGATGGCAAACCGCGTCGTCTGCCGGCGGATCTGATGGCACGCCTTGCGCCTGAAGGCAGCGGCGAGGGCTGAGCTGCCGTTAACCGCTTATTCATCATGGATTAAATCATTGTCAGGCGGCCTGTTGAGGCTGCCGTTTGCCTTATTTTGTCCTACAAGTGTCGTACTAAATGCCGTCAGATGTGCTAGACGGGCATGATTACGGTTAACAGGCGCTGCAGCGCCGCAATTTTTGAGGGGTCTTCCATGCAGACTGAAGTGTCCACCACGACGGACGCCGCGCTGGGTCACGATTTCAGCATCTGGGGCATGTTCATGCAGGCCGATCCGCTGGTCAAAGCGGTCATGGTCATCCTGGTGCTGGCCTCCATCTGGTCGTGGGCGATCATGATCGACAAGTCGCTGCTGCTGGGCAAGCTGAAGAGCAAGTCGTCAAAGTTCGAGGATGCGTTCTGGTCTGGCAAGCCGCTCGACGAGATGTATATGAAGCAGCGCGACAAGGCCGATCACCCCATGGCCCGCGTCTTCGTCGCCGCCATGGGCGAGTGGGACCGCACCAAGTCTATGGTCAAATCCTCCGCTCTCGTCGTCAGCGCGCAGGACAGGATCGAGAAGGTGATGAACCTCACCATCAATCGCGAGCTGGAAAAGGCCGAGACCGGACTGTCGATACTCGCTACCATCGGGTCGGCCGCCGTGTTCATCGGCCTGTTCGGCACCGTCTGGGGCATCATGAACGCCTTCCAGGCAATCGCGCAGCAGGGCGACACTTCGCTGATTGCCGTTGCCCCCGGTATTGCCGAGGCGCTGTTCGCCACGGCCCTCGGCCTCGTCGCCGCCATCCCGGCGGTCATGGGCTACAACCATTATTCTTCGGCCTTGAATTCCTACGCCGTCAGGCTGCAGGGTTTTGCCGACGAGTTCGCCACCATCCTGTCGCGCCAGTTCGATGAAAGGGCCAAGTAGATGGGCATGAGCGTCGGCAACAACCGCAATGGCCGTGGCCGCAACAAGCCGGTCGCGGAAATCAACGTCACGCCCATGGTCGACGTGATGCTCGTGCTGCTGATCATCTTCATGGTCGCGGCGCCCCTGCTGACCGTCGGCATCGAAGTCGATGCCCCTGAAACCGAGGCGACGGCGATCAACAGCTCGGTCGAGCCGCTGACGATCACGATCCGTGCCGATGGCGCGATCTATGTGCAGGAAACGGCGATCGATTACGACAATCTCGTCCCGCATCTGCAGGCCGTGGCACAGGCAGGCTATCAGCAGGACATCTATATCCGGGCCGACAAGACCGTTGTGTATGACCGCGTTGCCAAGGTGATGGGGCGCATGAAAGCGGCCGGCTTCACCCGCATGGCGCTGGTTACCGAATAATCCGGCCCAGGAGGCAGTTTCCAGGCGATGCGTTTTGCCACCCTCATATCAGCCTTGCTGCATGTCGCGGCGGTCGGCGTCTGGTTCATCGTGCCGCCGAGCTGGCGGCCCGTGGCGCCATCGGATCCGATCGTGCCAATCGAGATCATCTCAGAGGCTGAGCTGTCAGACCGCCTGTCCGTCGTGGAAACCCGCAAGGAGCCGGAAGCCGAGGCGATAGAGCAGCCTGCACCGGAAGAGATCGAGGCGCAGCCCCCCGTTCCCACGACACAGCCTGAGCCGCAGCCGGAAGAACAACAGCCCGAACCGGAACCAGAGCCGGTACAGCTGCCGCCGGAAACCGAAGCACAGGAGCCGGAGCCAGAGCCAGAGCCGGAACCCGAGCCCGAGCCCGAGCAACCGAAAGAAGAGCCGAAAAAAGAAGAACCCAAAAAAGAAGAGCCAAAACAGGAGCCGAAGCCAAAGGAGCCTGAGCTTGACCTGTCTGCGCTGGAAAGTGCGCTGACCGACCTTGACCGCGAGGAGACCAATGCGCCGCGCGAAGCGCCGGCAGAGACCGGTCAGGCACAGCAGTCGGACCGCGACCGCAACCAGGTCGGCCTCGGTGACAAGCTGACGGCGAGCGAGGAGGCGATGTTCAAGTCGCGCATGCAGCCGTGCTGGAATATCAATGCGACCGCGGGGGCGCCTGAGCCAGAGAAGCTGCTGGTTCGCGTCCAGTTCGAGCTGACCTCCTCGGGCCAGCTGAAGAACGAGCCGAAGGTATTGAATGCCCTGCAGATCAGGACATCCGGTAATCCGTTCTGGGTCGTGGCGCAGCGCGAGGCCGTCTCTGCGGTGGTCAAATGCGCGCCCTATGATTTCCTCCCGCAGGAACGCTATTCCCAGACCTTCATTCTCAATTTCGACCCGTCGCAGATGGGCGGCGTCAACTAAACAAATCGGTGACGAGATTGTAAGTCGAGAAAAACGCTGTGAGAGTCTAACTTTGGCCACGCTTCTGGCGGAAGCTGGTGCAAACCGACCGGGATACGAGAGAAAAAGATGATCCGTAAAATGAATAAGTTTCTTGCCATGACTGCAGCGCTCCTCACCGGGGCCATGATTTCTGTCGCAGGGCCGGCGAGTGCCCAGGTCGAGATCGATATCACGCAAGGGACGGTCGATCCGATGCCGGTTGCAGTGCCGACCTATCTCTCGGCGGGATCGGAAACATCCGCCCTCGCGCAGGACCTGACCAATGTCATCATGGCCGACCTCGAGCGGTCCGGCCTGTTCTCGCCGATCGACCAGCGCGCCTATGTGCAGAAACTTGAGACCATTCACGAGCGTCCGCGCTTCGAGGATTGGCGCATCATCAATGCCCAGGTGCTGATCGCGGGCGAGGTGCTGCCGACCGATGACGGCCGCATCCAGGTCAACACCCGTCTGTGGGACGTCTATGGCAACCAGCAGCTTGCCTCCATCGCCTTCAAGACGCCGGCGGAAAACTGGCGCCGCGCCGCGCACAAGGTCGCCGACTTCACCTATGAACAGCTGACCGGCGAGAAGGGCTATTTCGATACCCGCGTCGTGTTCGTCGGCGAATCGGGTCCGAAGACCGACCGGGTCAAGCGGCTGATGATCATGGATCAGGACGGCGCCAACCCCGTGCCGCTTACCGACGGGCTCGACTATGACGTGCTGACGCCGCGCTTCTCGCCGACCCAGCAGCAGATTACCTATCTCGCCCTGTTCGATTACCGCCCGGCCCAGATCTACCTTTTCAATATCGAAACTGGTGAGCAAGAGGCGCTCGGCTCCTTCCGCGGCATGACTTTCGCCCCGCGCTTCTCGCCGGACGGCACCAAGGTAGTGCTCAGTTCCGAACGCAACGGCAATTCCGACATCTCGATCATGGACCTGCGCACCCGCCAGGCAACTCAGTTGACGGATAACCCGGCGATCGACACCTCGCCTTCGATGTCGCCGGATGGCTCGCAGATCGCGTTTTCGTCCGACCGCGGCGGTTCGGAGCAGATCTATATCATGAATGCCGATGGCTCCAACCAGCGCCGAATCACCTTCAAGGAAGGGCGTTATGGCACGCCGGTCTGGTCGCCCCGGGGTGATCTGATCGCCTTTACCCGCCAGCACCAGGGGCGCTTCTATATCGGCGTCGTGCGGCCGGATGGCACGGGCGAGCGGTTGCTGGCCGAAAGCTATCTCGCCGAAGGCCCGACCTGGGCGCCGAATGGCCGGGTCATCATGTTCTCGCGTGAATCAAATCCCGGCGGTCCGGTTTCGCTGTGGTCTGTCGATTTGACGGGGCAGAATCTGCGCCAGGTCACGACGCCGGGTGAAGCATCCGACCCTGCCTGGTCGCCGCTGCTGCCGTAAATGGGTGAAGTTTTAGCAACAATGTTCAGAGCTTATTGAAAAAAGCTGGAATAAGAGTAGATTCGTCGCGGTCAACAGGCTTATGGGGAGCCTAACCCTGCATTAAGGGGGCTTTAGAGGGATCTTCAACGCCTCAAACAGCCTTGCAGAACGCAAAGTGGAGCTGAAGTTTAAAATGCCTATTAAAAAATTTCTTATCAACACCGGTATCGTTGTAGCCCTCGCGGCCGTCGCTGCCTGTTCTTCTACGCCGGAAGAGACGGAAGTCGCTGACACGACACCGACCCGTGAAGTCGTCACACCGAGAGATACGGTTGAAACTTCCTCAGTCGTTCCTGGTTCGCAGGAAGACCTGGAAGAGAATGTCGGTCACCGCGTTTTCTTCGGGTACGACGAGTACAACCTGACCAGCGAAGCTCAGGCCCAGCTGGCCCGCCAGGCTGCCTGGCTCAAGCAATATCCGGAAGCGCGCGTGCGTATCGCCGGTAACTGCGACGAGCGCGGCACCCGTGAATACAACCTGGCACTCGGTGCCCGCCGTGCCAACTCTGCCAAGGCTTATCTGACGAGCCTCGGTGTCGATGGATCGCGCATCACCACCATTTCCTACGGCAAGGAACGCCCGATCGAGACTGGTTCAAATCCGCAGGCATGGGCCCAGAACCGTAACGCCACCACCATGCTGGTCACCACCGGCGCCTAAGGCGTCCCGTGATCGCCATTGTGGCTGAAATGAAATGCGCCAGACCTGCTCTGGCGCATTTTTTATGATGATGACGGCAAAACCGTCTGTCACAGTTTTACCATCGTTGCCTGACACGGTAACGCTGACTATTGTGAACCGCAGGAAACAGATGAGGTCGACCATGCCCCTGACGATGCCAAGTATCGGGTCTAACACCAGGCACTTTCGCCATGCCTTGAAAAAGGCCTGTGTGCTGACGGTTCTTGCCTTTTCAGGCATCGGGCTGTCCACCGCTGTGAGTGGCACGGCCAGCGCCCAGCAGCAGGGAGTGACGCCGGAACGGTTAAGCCGGATCGAGCGGGCGATTTCTGACCTGCAAGGCGTGGTCTATTCCGCCGAGGGCGTTCGTTTCGATCCATCCAGCGTCACGGGCCAGTCCGGCCTTCCGCAGGGGCCTGACAGTTCGGCGGCGTCGATGACCGTCCGGGTCAGCCAGATCGAACGCGAGCTGCAGACCCTGACCGGCGACGTCGAACGTCTGCGCTATGAGATCGACCAGAACAATCGCCGTATCGAGTCGCTGACGCAGGCCTTGTCGGTAATGGGCCAGCAACAGGCCGAGACAGGCTCGCAGGGCGGCTATGGTGACGGGCCCTATGATGACGGGTCCGGCCTTCTGTATGAAGACGATTCGTCGGCCCAATATGGCGGCGGTGCCACCGGCGGTCCCTCGGACCTTCGCGGCCGCGCGCCTGTGCGTCCTGCCGATGGCGGCAATGGCGGCACGATGAATAATGGCCAGAATTCCGGCCGGAACACTGGTGTGGAAACCGGGTTGCCGCCGGGTGTCGATAGTCCTTTTCCCGTCATCAACGACGCGGAAGACCGGCTGATGGACCCTGACGCCGCCTATGAAGGCGCCTTCGACGCGCTTCTCAGTGGCAATTATCAGGAGGCGGAAGAAGGCTTCTCGCAATTCCTTGCCGATTATCCGGACGACCCGCGCGCGGCCGATGCGCAGTACCGGCTGGGCGAGATCTATCTGGCGACCGGTGCCAATTCACGCGCGGCTGTCGCCTTTCTTGACCACATCAAGAAATGGCCTGATGACGCGAGGGCACCGGAAAGCTATCTCAAGCTCGGCATCTCCTATAACCGTCTGGGCAAGAATGCCGAGGCCTGCCAGATCTACTCGGTCATGGGCAGCAAATATCCCAACATGACGCCGGCCCTGCGGGACCGCATGGCGATCGAACGCGGCAAGGCCGGGTGCTGAGCGACGACGACGACACAAAGCTCATCGAGCAGGTGACCGAAGCGCTCACCCCCGACAGGGGCGAGCGTCTTGCTGTTGCGGTCTCGGGCGGCGCCGATTCCATGGCGCTGCTCTGGGCCGTGGCGCAAGCCGTTCCGAAAGACTGCATCCTCGCCCTGACCGTCGATCACGGCTTACGCGCCGGATCGGCTGGCGAAGCGGCAATGGTCGCCGAATGGTGCATGGCGCAGGGGATCGCACACGAGACATTGCAATGGACCGGCGACAAGCCCGTCACAGGCATCCAGGCGGCCGCGCGGGCCATGCGGTACGGGCTGCTTGCCCGAGCCTGCAACGAAAAAGGCGTGCGCGTGCTGATGACCGCCCACCATGCCGACGACCAGGCCGAAACCGTCTTTGCCCGGCTGGCGCGCGGCAGCGGCGTCGACGGGCTCGCAGCCATGCCGCGGGAGAGGCTGATCGCCGCAGGGGCGGGGCTGCCAGTCCGGCTGCTGCGTCCGCTCCTGTCATGGCGGCGGTCGGCCTTGCGCGGGATTGCCGCCGCCAACGGGCTGCCGGTCGCCGACGATCCGTCCAATGATGACCCGGCCTATGAGCGGGTGCGCCGCCGGGCCTTCCTCGCGGCCACCGGCGTTCAGGACTTTCTCGGCGTCGATGCGCTCAACCGCATGGCGGCATCGCTCGCGGACACCGTGGCTCTGCAGGAGTCGCAGCTGGCAGAGACCTTCCGCGCCTGCGGCGGATGGCTGACGGGCGCCGGTGCAATCGTCCTGTCGCGTAAACGGCTTGAGGGCCTGCCCGACCTGTTCGCCACCAGGCTGCTCGCCCGCTCGGTCGAGGCCGTCGGCGGCAGCGACATGCCCGTCGCCCCGGCCGAAATGCCTGGCGGCTGGCGCGAGACCGCCATGACCCTGGGCGGCGCATTGTGCGCGCCTGAGGGAGACGATTTGATTATCATGCGCGAGCCGGCGGCCCTCAATGGGCGCGCGGACGGCGCTGGCGGCGGGGCAGTGATCGAGATCGGACCAGACGCGCCGGACCGGCTCCTGTGGGACCGGCGGTTTATCGTCGCAATCCCCGCAAATACCCGGAATCAAAGCGGTTTTTCTCTCGCTCCCATCGCACTTTCAGCCAGCGGCCCGGTGACAAGAACCCGCCTTGCCTCTACGATGCCGGGACTGTGGCGAGATGGCCGGTTAATTGCAGTGCCGTCTTACGCAAAAACAATGCTTTGGCATGCGGCTGCGCCTTGGAACCAGGCCGGCGCCGACTTACATGTAGAAGCGTTAACCGAAGAACGACTTTTCCGCCGGATCATTCGCTTCTGAATGGCGCTGGCCAGAGCCAAAACCAAGACCCGAAACAAGACCCGAAGCAAGAACAGGATTTTTCAATGAATGGACGTAACTGGCTGATCTGGGCTGTGATGTTCCTCGTGCTCCTCTTGATGGTGCACTATGTTTCGTCCAGCGGTCCCAGCACCAGCGTCGACAGGCTGACCTATTCGCAGTTCTCCGAACAGCTCGATAGCGGCAACATCAGTTCCATCACTTTCGAAGGCGAGAAGGCTACGGGCACGACAGCCGGTGGCGATGCCTATATCGTTGCCGTGCCGCAGACGATCCAGCCTACCGTGGCGGACCGCGCCGAAGCGAGCGGCATCAATGTCGAGTTCAAGCCGGAAGAGGACATGCCGCTGCTCTTGTCCATCTTCATCAACCTTCTGCCCTTTGCGCTCCTGCTGGCGCTCCTGTTCTTCGCCATGCGGCAGATGCAAGGCGGTAATGGCAAAGCCATGGGCTTCGGCAAATCGCGCGCCAAGCTGCTGACCGAGCGCCATGGCCGGATCACCTTCGATGACGTCGCCGGTATCGACGAAGCCAAGGAAGAGCTCGAAGAGATCGTCGATTATCTGAAGGATCCGATGCGCTTCCAGCGCCTTGGCGGCAAGATTCCGAAAGGCGCACTTCTCGTCGGCCCGCCGGGTACCGGTAAGACGCTGCTTGCCCGCGCCATTGCGGGGGAGGCCAACGTGCCGTTCTTCACCATCTCCGGCTCGGACTTCGTTGAAATGTTCGTCGGCGTCGGTGCATCCCGGGTCCGCGACATGTTCGAGCAGGCCAAGAAAAACGCGCCCTGCATTATCTTCATTGACGAGATCGATGCGGTCGGCCGTTCCCGCGGCGCCGGCCTTGGCGGCGGCAATGACGAACGTGAGCAGACCCTGAACCAGCTGCTCGTCGAGATGGACGGTTTCGAGACCAATGAAGGCATCATCCTCATCGCCGCGACCAACCGGCCGGACGTTCTCGACCCGGCGCTGCTGCGCCCGGGCCGTTTCGACCGCCAGGTCGTCGTGCCGAACCCGGACCTTGTCGGGCGCGAGAAGATTCTCTCCGTTCATATCAAGAAAGTGCCGCTTGGTCCCGATGTGAATATCCGCACCATCGCGCGCGGCACGCCGGGCTTTTCCGGTGCCGATCTCGCCAACCTCGTCAACGAGGCTGCCCTGCTGGCGGCACGGCGCAACAAGCGTCTCGTCACCAACAAGGAATTCGAGGACGCCAAGGACAAGATCATGATGGGAGCGGAGCGCCGCTCCATGGTCATGAGCGAGAAGGAAAAGCGCAACACCGCTTATCACGAGGCCGGTCACGCCATCGTCGCGCTGACGGTGCCGGAATCCGATCCCGTGCATAAGGCAACCATCATCCCGCGCGGCCGGGCCCTCGGCCTTGTCATGCAGCTGCCGGAAGCGGATAAATACTCCATGAACTACGTCCAGATGACATCGCGTCTTGCGGTCATGATGGGCGGCCGTGTCGCCGAGGAATTACAGTTCGGCAAGGAGCAGGTCACCTCTGGTGCCGCCTCCGACATCGAACAGGCGACCAAGCTCGCTCGCCGCATGGTCACGCAATGGGGTTATTCCGACAAGCTCGGCTTCGTTGCCTATGGCGAGAACCAGGACGAGGTGTTCCTCGGCCATTCCGTGTCGCGTACACAGAATATCTCCGAGGAGACGGCCCAGCTGATCGATGAGGAGGTCAAGCGCCTCGTCAATGACGGCTATCTCGAAGCCAAGCGGATCCTCACAGAGCGACGCGATGGCTGGCAGGCAATCGCTGCAGCACTGCTGGAATACGAGACGCTGACCGGCGAGGAGATCAACCAGCTCCTGAATGGCGGCAAGATCGTGCGCGATGATCCGTTCGACAAGCCGCAGGATCCGCCATCCTCCGTCCCGAGCACCGGTGCACCGTCTTCGGACGGCAGCAAGGGCAAGGAAGGCGATGCGCCGGACGGCGAGCCGCAAAACGCCTGAAGGAATTGAACCAATCCCGAAAAAGCCGCATGTTCTCCGCATGCGGCTTTTTTGTTTGGAGGGCTTATGAGCAATTTCCGGATCATGGGGATCGTCAACGTCACCCCGGACAGCTTTTCCGATGGCGGGCGCTTTGCCGATGCGGCCCGCGCGATCGAGCATGGCTTGCAGCTCGTGGAGGAGGGGGCCCATATTCTCGATATTGGCGGGGAATCAACCCGTCCGGGCGCGGACGATGTTCCGGCCGATGAAGAGATCGCCCGCGTCGTGCCGGTGATCGAGGGGCTGGTGAGCCAGACAGATGCCAGCGTGTCCATCGACACCCGCAAGCCAGCCGTCGCCCGCGCCGCTCGCGCCGCCGGGGCGCATATCTGGAATGATGTCTCCGCCCTGACCTATGCCGAGGACAGCCTTGAGACGGCAGCGGACCTCGCCATCCCTATCGTCCTGATGCACGCCCAAGGCGATCCGAAGACCATGCAGCAGAACCCTGTTTATGGCGATGTCGTCGCGGAGGTGCGCGATTGGCTCGGCGGCCGGATCGAGGCGTGTGGGGCCGCTGGAATTGCGAAAGACCGACTCCTCGTCGATCCCGGCATCGGCTTTGGCAAGACCGTGCAGCACAATATCGCCTTGCTCGCGGGACTGGAGCATCTCGCCGCGCTTGGCTGCCCGGTGCTGCTTGGCGCCTCGCGCAAGCGGTTCATCTCCACGCTTGACCGGGACATGCCGGCCGACAAGCGTCTCGGCGGGTCGCTCGCTGCCGTGCTCGCGGGAGCAACCCGAGGGGCCAGCATCTTCCGTGTCCATGATGTCGCCGCCACGCGCCAGGCTCTCGCCATCTTTTCGGCGATAGAACGCCCCTGAAGCGTTTCCCGGTGAAGTGGAAACCGGTTCACCGTCAGGAAACGCGGCAAACAAGGAGTATGGATCGTTAACCGTTCGTCGTAATTTGTGATGTAGGATGCGCTCGAATTCGGGTGTGCCTCCTGCTAGACACGCCATGACCGCTTTTGCGAGGTCATTTTGGGTAAGAAGAAAAAACATAAAGAGAAAGCCATGCGCGGCGACGAAGCAAAGACACCGGAACGCGAAATCTTCGGCACGGATGGTGTGCGCGGACTGGCCAATGCCGGCGCCATGACGCCGGCCAATATATTGCGCATCGGCATGGCCGCGGGCCGCGTCTTTCGCCGGGGCGAGCATCGCCACCGGGTCGTCATCGGCAAGGATACGCGGCTCTCGGGTTACATGATCGAACCTGCGCTGACCGCCGGTTTCACCGCCGCCGGCATGGATGTCTTCCTGCTTGGCCCGCTGCCGACGCCGGCGATGGCGATGCTGACACGCTCCTTGCGTGCCGATATCGGCGTGATGATTTCCGCCTCCCATAATCCGTATCATGATAATGGTATCAAGTTTTTCGGCCCTGACGGCTACAAGCTGTCCGACGATGTCGAACTGGAGATCGAGCGCCTGATGGGCGATAGTCCTGACGTAGGCCTCGCCGAGGCGCAGGATCTTGGCCGGGCCAAGCGCATTGAAGATGCCGGTGCGCGCTATATCGAATTTGCCAAGGGCACGTTCCCGCGCCACCTGTCACTGGAAGGCCTGCGTGTCGTGCTCGATTGCGCCAATGGCGCCGCCTACAAGGTCGCCCCCAGCGTGCTGTGGGAACTCGGCGCGGATGTGAAGACCATCGGCGTTGCGCCGAACGGCTATAACATCAATCGCGGCGTCGGCTCCACGGCACCGAAAGCGATGCAGGAGGCGGTCGAGGAATACCGCGCCGATATCGGCATCGCCCTCGACGGCGACGCCGACCGCGTCATCATCTGCGACGAGAAGGGCCGTATCATCGATGGCGACCAGATGATGGCAACGGTCGCGGCCCATTGGCATGAGCGCGGGCGCCTGCGCGGCGGCAAGGTCATCTCCACCATCATGGCCAATATGGGGTTCGAAAAATATCTCGAAGGCCTCGGCCTTGGCCTGACACGGACGAAAGTCGGCGACCGCTATGTTGTCGAAGCGATGCGCGAGAGCGAAGCCAATATCGGCGGCGAACCGTCCGGCCACGTCATTCTGACAGACTACGCAACGACGGGCGACGGCCTCATCACGGCGCTGCAGGTGCTCGCCGTCGTCGCCGCGGAAGACAAGCCGGTCTCGGAAGTCTGCAACCGCTTCAAGCCATTTCCGAGCCTGCTGGAGAACGTCCATTACAAGGCCGGCGATCCGCTGGATGACAAGCAGGTCAAGAAAGCCATTGAAGAGGCCGAAGCCGCGTTCAACGGCAAGGGCCGCGTCGTCATCCGCAAATCCGGTACCGAGCCGGTCATCCGTGTCATGGCCGAAGGCGAGGACGAAACCCTGGTCAGGCGCGGCGTGAAGGATATCGTCGCGGCGCTCGAAGAAGCGATTGGCTAAGACAACCCTGACTTGCTAGGCTTTCCTCGACAAGAGGAGAGGCATATGGTCAAGGGTATAGCAGTCGTCCTGCTGCGCGTGCTGGCGGTCAGTTTCATCATCAATGCCATCTATACGATTTCCTGGGGTGTTTATCTGTCGACGACAAGCGATCCGTCGCAGAGCATCAGTTTGATCGTCTATGGAGCGGCAGGTCTTCTATTGGGTCTGGTGCTCATTGTCGTATCGGGTCCGTTCGGCCGATTGGTTGGAAAAGGGCTCGGCTCGGCAGAACAGGAACCAGTTAGCGAAGAAACGCTTATTACGGTTGGATCAGCTCTATTGGGAGTATATTTCATCGTATCGGCACTATCAGAATTTGCGCCGGAACTCTGGCGATGGGTATCGCTATACCTGTCGCAAATTCCTGATCTGGCCCGTAATCATGGCGCCGATATGCAGAAAACACCGCCTCTTTTTCCCGATACACTTATTGAATCCACGATATCTGCATTGGTGAAAGCCATTTTGGGAGTTGCACTCATATTTTTTCGTATACCGATAACCAATAAACTCAGGACGGATAAGAAATGAAAGGCCGTGTCCTGATCATTGCCGGGTCCGATCCCTCCGGCGGGGCGGGCATCCAGGCCGATATCAAGGCCGTGACGGCGCTTGGCGCCTATGCGGCGACGGCGATCACGGCGGTGACGGTGCAGAACACGCTGGGCGTCACCGGCATTCACGCGATCCCTCCCGACATTATCAGCGGCCAGATCGACGCCGTTCTGTCCGATATCGGCGCTGACGTGATCAAGATCGGCATGATCGGGTCGGTCTCGACAGCCGGGATCATCGAGGCAGTGCTGAAGGCCAACCCGGCCATCCCGGCGGTGCTCGATCCAGTGCTGGTGGCGACATCCGGCGATGCTCTTGGCGACAGCGATGTTGCTGCCTTCATTCAGGATAGGCTGTTGGCTCTCACAACGCTCGTCACACCCAACATGCCGGAGGCTGAAGCCTTGACCGGCCTGACCGTGACCGGCGAGGCGACCCAGAAGCTCGCCGGCCAGGCCCTGGTCCGGGCAGGGGCCCAGGCAGCCCTCGTCAAGGGCGGTCATGGCGGCGCCGACACGGTGACGGATGTTCTGTGTACGAGAGATCATCCGCCGCGCGCCTTCCTCAAGCCGCGTATCCGCTCGACCAATACCCACGGCACCGGTTGCACGCTCGCCTCGGCGATCGCGGCGGGGCTCGCCCAGGGGCTCGATATCGACCAGGCGGTGACCCGCGCGCTCGATTATGTCTGGATGGCGATCAAGACGGCGCCGGGGCTGGGTTCGGGTAATGGACCCCTGAACCATGCTCACTCCTTCAAAAGCCCTGAAAGCCAGTAATTCCGGCCCGAAAATTTGCATTTTGCGGTGCAGCATTTAGGTTTTTCCAATGAGAAAGACCCTGCTTCCTGTCCTGTCGCTGCTGATTGCCGCCGCCATCCTGCTCGGGGCCAATGGCCTGCAAAACACCCTCCTGTCGCTGCGCGCGAACATGGAAGGGTTCTCGCTGGCCTGGATCGGATTCCTGACCTCTGCCTTTTTCGGCGGCTTCATTGCCGGATGCCGCTTCGCGCCGCGCTTCATCATGAATGTCGGCCATGTCCGCGCCTTCACCGCCTTTGCCTCCATCGCCTCGGCGATCACGCTTCTCCACTCGATCCTGGTGGAGCCGGCGGTCTGGCTGGTCCTGCGCGTCATTGCCGGGTTCTGTTTTGCCGGGCTGCAGATGATCATAGAGAGCTGGCTGAACGAAAAGGCGTCGAATGCCAATCGCGGCCAGATCCTGTCGGTCTATCGCATTTCCGATTTCACGGCGGTGACGGCGGGCCAGTTCCTGCTCAACCTCGCCGATCCAAGCGGTTTCGTCCTGTTCATCATCGTGTCGGTCCTGATTTCTATCTCGCTGGTCCCTGTCGCCCTGACGACATCGGCCCAGCCGCGACCGATCAAATCGGCCCGGCTGGACCTTGGCAGGCTATGGCGGGTGTCGCCGCTGGCCGTTGCTGCCGTGCTGGGGTTCGGCATCGCCGGCAGTGCCTTCTGGGCACTCATTCCGGTCGTGATCCAGGATCTCGGCTATAGGGTCAGCACCGTCGCCCTGTTCATGAGCGCGCTGATCCTCGGCGGCGCCGTGTCGCAATGGCCGGTCGGCATGCTGTCTGACCGGCTCGACCGGCGGCTCGTCATCATCGCCATTGCCGGCGGGGCGGCGCTGGCAATGATCGCCATTGCCTTCCTTGCCACGGTTTCGCAGGGCCTGCTGGTCGCCGCCGGCTTTTTCATCGGTGCGTTCCACCTGCCGCTGTTCGGGCTTGGTATTGCCCATGCAAACGACTACGCCGAAGAAGACGATTTCGTGTCGATCAATGGCGGCCTGCTGCTGCTGTACGGGGTCGGGGCGGTGCTTGGCCCGATCCTCGCGCCCCTCGTGATGGGCGCCGGTGGGGCGCAGTCCCTGTTCTACTACTGCGCCACGGTCTATGCGCTAGTGGCCGGCTTCAGCCTCTACCGCATGACCCGCAGAAAATCCGTCCCCCAGGAAGATCGCGGCGATTATCGCAGCGTGCCGTCCGGGCCCGCGCCGGCGGTCTACGATGTCGGCCTGCGCCATGATGGCAAAGCCGAGGAGACGGGCGCAGAGGCGCAAGCCGACGGCGAAGCCATCAAGGATTCCGCTGTCATCTGACGGTGTTACCGGGGCTGGTCTGCATAAAAACATGATGGCCGGGTGGTTGCGCCGGGCCCGACATGGCATAGAAGGTGGACCATGAGAAATGCCATCCTCTCTGTGTTCTCCTTGCTGGTCGCCGCTGCCATTCTGCTTGGCGCCAATGGGCTGCAATCGACCCTGCTGTCGCTGCGGGCGAATATTGAGGGATTTCCGCTGTCGGCGATCGGCTTTCTCACCTCGGCCTATTTCGTCGGCTTCATCCTCGGCTGCCGCTACGCGCCGCGTTTCATCAAGAATGTCGGCCACATAAGGGCGTTCACCGCGCTCGCCTCGGTCGCGTCTGCGGCGACACTGGCGCATATCCTGTTCGTGGAGCCGGTCTCATGGCTGATCATGCGGGCGCTGGCCGGGTTCTGCTTTGCCGGGCTGCACATGATCATCGAAAGCTGGCTGAACGAGCGTGCGACCAACGAGAACCGTGGCACCGTCCTGTCAGTCTATCGCATCGCCGACTTCACCGCCGTCACCGCCGGGCAGTTCATGCTGAACGTCGCTGACCCCGCGGGGTTCGTCCTGTTCGTCGGCGTCTCGATCCTCATCTCCCTGTCGCTGGTGCCGGTGGCGCTCACAACCGCTGCTGCGCCAAGGCCGATCAAGTCGGCCAAGTTGAATATTCCCAAACTGTGGACCCTGTCGCCGCTCGCCTGCGGCGCAGTCGTCGCGGCGGGCGCCTCGGGCAGCGCCTTCTGGGCGCTGGCGCCGGTCTTCATCCAGGATATCGGCTACGACGTCAGCGTGGTCGCCCTGTTCATGAGCGCGATCATTTTCGGCGGCGCGATGGCGCAGTTTCCGATTGGCTGGCTGTCGGACCGGACCGACCGCCGCCGGGTGATCGTCGGCACCGCGTTCCTGGCCGGGGCGGGAGCCACGCTGATCAGCCTGTTCGGACCGGACTCGCAGAACCTGCTGATCGCCTTTGCCCTGATGCTCGGCATGTTCCACCTGCCGCTTTATGGTCTCGGCGTTGCCAATGCCAATGACTTCGCAGAGGCCGAGGATTTCGTCTCGATCAATGGCGGGCTGTTGCTGCTTTATGGCTTTGGCGCGGTGACGGGGCCAATCATCGCGCCCTTCGTGATGAAGGGGTTCGGACCGTCGTCCCTGTTTTTCTACAATGCTGTAGTCTATGGGCTGCTCACCATTTTCGGGCTGTATCGCCTGACCCAGCGCAAACCGGTGCCGGTGGAAGAGAAGACGGAAGATTTCGTCTCGGTTCCGGCAGGGGCAGCCCCGGCGGTCTTCGAGATCGACCCGCGCGCGACGGACGAAAATCCGGATGAGGCCGCCGCCAAGGCCTGATTTGCGTCATCTCCCCTGAACAGGGAAGGGACATACATCGGCTTGCAGGTATATTTTTCTCCGTCACAGGAGGTTCATATGCTCAGCTATTTTCGTACACTTTCGGGCCGACTTTTATTCGGCATTGCCGTCTTTGCCCTGTATTGCGCCGTACACGGTGCAGAAGCCAAGGATCAGGCCGCCTTCGAGCAGGAGTCAAGCGCGCTCGTTGTGGCACCTCAGTACAAGGATTAGGCCTATTTCCCGATCTGCCAATTGATGAACTTCTTCATCAGGCCTGAATAGGGCGGGGCGAGCAGCCCCGCCGGCAGCCAGCCGGGCAGGCGGAAGATCGAGCGTTCGTGCGAGAATTCCCTGAAGCCCCGCTCGCCGTGATAGGCGCCATAGCCGGATTTGCCGACCCCGCCAAAGGGCAGGTCCTCGACCGCAAGATGCAGTATCGTGCCATTGACGCAGACCCCGCCAGAGGTCGTCTTCGTCAACACCTCGTCGGCAGCGCGGCTGTCCTTTGAATAGACATAGAGCGCCAGCGGATGATCGCGGGCGGTGACGTAGTCGATCATGTCGGCTGTCGTGGGTTTTTCGATAATGGGCAGGATCGGCCCGAAGATTTCCTCCTGGAGGAGCGCGGCCTGTTCCGGCGGGTTGAGCACGATCGTCGGCGCCAGCTTGCGGGCGGCCTGCATCGCCTCTGCATCATGGGGCGGTTGTATGATGGTGGCGCCGCCCTGCCGCGCTTCCTCGATCATGCCGGTCAGGCGCTGGTAATGCTGGCCGGAGATGATGCCGGAATAGTCCGTGTCCGTGACAAGGTCCTCGAAGCTATCGGCGACGGCGCCCATCAGGGCATCGGCCCACGCCTTGCCCTTGCCCTCGGGCACCAAGAGGTAATCCGGCGCGACGCAGGTCTGGCCGGCATTGTAGAACTTGCCGAAGGACAGCGTGGTGGCCGACTTGGCCATGTCGGCATCGCGCAGCATGATAGCGGGTGATTTGCCGCCGAGCTCCAGCGTCACCGGCGTCAGGTTTTTCGCCGCAGCCATGGCGATCAGCCGCCCGACCCGGGTCGAGCCTGTATAGAACAGATGATCGAAGGGCAGGGCGGAGAAGGCTTCGCCGACATCCGGTCCGCCGGTGATCACGGCAACTTCTGTCTCGTCGAACATCTCCGCCAGCAGGCGCTTCATGAGGTCCGACGTGTTCGGCGTGATCTCGGATGGCTTGAGCAGCACACGGTTCCCGGCAGCGAGCGCGGTGATGAGCGGCACCATGGCCAGCTGGAACGGATAATTCCATGGCGAGATAATCCCGACCACGCCCTTGGGCTGGTATTGCAGCTGCGTCTTGCCGGGGATCGAGGAATGGTTCCAGACCGAGCGCGTCTTTGCCCAGCGATGGAGATTCTTGCGGATGTGCCTGGAGTTGGTGATCGTCAGCGCGACTTCCGACGAGAGTGTCTCGACCGACGACCGCGTGCCGAAATCGGCATTGATCGCCTCGACGATGCGGTCCTTGTACGATGCAATCAGGCTTTCCAGCTTTTTCAGCGCCTCCCGGCGCTGCGCGATCGAGGGTGCGCTGGCAAAGGAGAACGCTTCGCGCTGGCGCTGAAACAGCGCGTCGAGTTGGTCGACGGCGGCATCCGATGAAGCCTCCATCATGCCTCCCCGCCGGAGACTTTCTTTAGCGGCGGCAGTGGCGCGAACTTGCCCGGCTCGCCGGACTGTTTCACCATCATAGCCGTCATCACTTCTGATTGTTTCAGCATGGACGCGTTCCACAGCGCGATATAGTCCAGCGTCTCGTCGGTCTTGTGGTCGCGGGCATGGGTGATGATATTCTTGATCCCATGCACGGCCATCGGTGCCTTGGCGGCGATTTCCCGGGCCATTTCCATCACGCCGTCCATCATAGCGGCGTGGTCCGTGTACACCTTGTTGGCGAGGCCATAGCGGGCCGCTTCCTCAGCATCCATCTTGCGGCCGGTATAGGACAGCTCGCGCACCACGCCTTCAGGCAACAGGTTGAGCAGGCGCGGGAAGGTGCCGACATCGGCGGTCATGCCGATATTGATCTCGTAGACGGTGAAATAGGCGTCCTCGGTACAGAACCGCATGTCGCAGGCCGACACCATGTCGACACCGCCGCCGATACAGCCGCCCTGGATCGCGGCGATGACCGGCACACGGGCGGCTTCGAGCGCAGTGAAGGCCTGCTGCATGCGCCTGGCCATGGCGTAGAAATCGAGCCCGCGATTGGCCTCGCGGTGGATGTCGCTGTCGCCCGCGCCGAGATTGCCGGTCATGTCGGCAAAGCCGGTGAGGTCGATCCCGGCGGTGAAATGCGGTCCGGTGGATGAGATAACGATCACCCGCACGGTGCCGGACTTGTCCAGCATACGGATCGCTTCGGGCAATTCGTCCCAGAAGGCGCGGGTCATCGCATTGCGCTTTTCCGGGCGGTTGAGGGTGATATGGGCGATTCCGTGATCGTCGGTCGCGATCTCGAAGCAGTGCCAGTCGCGGGTCTCGCTCATGCGCGTCTCCATTTTCCTGTGCCACAGAATGGCCTATGCCTTTCTGCCAGACAATGATGAACAACAGCCCGGCATCATAGATCACTAACGGGCGCGGGGGATAAATGGCTGAGGTCCTGATACTCTATTGGCCGGCGCTTGTCTGCGTTGCCGCCGCTGCCGGGCTGACAATTGCCGAGATGCGTGGCTGGCACGCCGGGCAATGGGCGTTCAAGCCGCTCGCCTCGCTGATGTTCGTCACGCAAGCGGTACTGCTGGGCGCGTTCGGCTCACTCTATGGCAGTCTCGTCCTTGCCGCGCTGGTGCTGTGCCTCATCGGTGACGTGGTCCTGATCATCCGTGACCGCGAGGCGCTGTTCAAGGCCGGTATCGGCGTGTTCCTGCTCGGCCATATCGTCTATATCGCCGCCTTTGCCAGCGCCGGGCTGTCGCTGATGCCGATGGTGCCCGGGGCCCTTATCATGGCGGGGGTGACGTTCATATACTGGCGCTATATCAGCGCCCGGCTGGCGCCGGACTTCAAGGCGCAGGTCGGTGCCTATACCGCTGTCATCAATGTCATGGTGATCACTGCCTTTGGCGCGAGCACGCCGGGCGGCTGGACCGTGCCGCTGGCCGCGGTGATGTTCGCCCTGTCGGACATGATGGTCGGGCGCGACCGCTTCGTCGCCTCGGCGCCGGTCAATTTCCTGATCATCACGCCGCTCTATTTCGGTGCGCAGCTCTTGTTCGCCGCCTCCGTATAGTTTGGGACGTCAGGCCTTGCGGTCCAGCGTCAGCATGCGCGCGGCATACTGGTTGCGGTCGTCGGACGTGATCTCCTGCGCCACCGACCGGTCCCACTCATCCATGGAAAATGTCGGGAAGAAGGTGTCACCCTCGATATCCGCGTCGATCTCGGTCAGATAGAGGCGCGAGACATTGGGCAGCGCTTCGGCATAGATCTGCGCTCCGCCGATGATTGCGATCTCGTTCACGTCGCGGGCAATGGCGAAGGCCTCGGCGATGGCGATCGCGTCTTCCATGTCGCCGGCGACGGTCACATTCCCTTCCTGGAAGTCATTGTTCCGGCTAATGACGATATTGTCCCGCCCCGGCAACGCCTTGCCGATGGAGTCGAACGTCACCCGGCCCATGATGATCGGCTTGCCCATGGTCACCTGGCGGAACCATTTCAGGTCGTCGGGCAATTGCCAGGGCAGGCCGTCATCCTTGCCGATCACGTAATTGCGGGCCATGGCCACGACGATGGCAAGGCGGATATTCGTCTGTCTGTCGATCATGTGCTCTGTTCCTGCCCTCGGGTCCGCTTATTTTGCCTAAGCTAAACGGCAATCGGCGCCTTGATGGAGGGGTGCGCCTCATAGCCTTCGATCCTTATATCATCGAAAGTGAAGGCGAACAGGTCTTTTACGTCAGGGTTGAGTACCAGCCGGGGCAGGGGCAGCGGCGAGCGCGACAGCTGCTCATCCGCCTGTTCCAGATGGTTGAGATAGAGATGTGCGTCGCCCAGCGTATGGACGAAATCGCCTGCCTCCAGCCCGCAGACCTGCGCGATCATATGCGTCAGCAGCGCATAGGAGGCGATGTTGAACGGCACGCCGAGGAAGATGTCGGCAGAGCGCTGATAAAGCTGGCAGGACAGCTTGCCATCGGCGACATAGAACTGGAACAGACAGTGGCAGGGCGCCAGCGCCATCTCGTCAAGCTGCGCCGGGTTCCACGCCGACACGACGAGGCGGCGGGAATTCGGGTTGGTCCCGATCTCGCCCAGAAGCCACGCGATCTGGTCGATCGTGCCACCTTTATGGGAGGGCCAGGACCGCCATTGCGCGCCATAGACCGGGCCGAGATCGCCATTCTCGTCGGCCCACTCATCCCAGATCGTGACCTTGTTGTCCTTGAGATAGCCGATATTGGTCTCGCCGGAGAGAAACCACAGAAGCTCATGCACGATGGACCGGCTATGCAACTTCTTGGTCGTGACCATGGGAAAGCCGTCCGACAGGTCGAACCGCATCTGATAGCCGAAGACGGAGCGCGTGCCGGTGCCGGTGCGGTCGCCACGCTCAATGCCGTGGTCGCGCACATGGGCAAGAAGGTCGAGATATTGCTGCATGGCGCCAAACTCGCGGATTCGGCGCCGCTTGGCGAGGGAGAGTTTCTCACATTTTCTCCCGCGGCTGCGCCGATCCGGCATGTGCCAGGGCAGGTGACGCGCGCCCTCGGCTGCGATAGTATCGCCGCTGGAATGGGGTTTTGAGTACATGTTCGTCACGCGGGAAGAGCGCGAACCCTTGGGGGGAGTTTTCAGCTACTGGCTGCCGGTCAGCGCCGCCGGGGCGCTGGTACTGTTTGCGGCAGCGTCGGTTTTCTTTCCCGAGGCGACACCGACCTCTTCTGACCAGCGGGTCGGCATCGTGTTCTGGGCGGCCGGGGCTGCCGTCGCCGCGACCCTTTTCTTTCTCGGCGGGAAGGGGCGGTGGCGGAAATCCCTGATCGCGGCACTGACGATCGGGTCCCTGTGCGGCACCTGGGTCTGGCTTGGTCATGTGATGCTCGCGGGCCTCGTCTGGCTCCCGGCAGTCGCGCTCGCCGCGGGAATCGTCGACCAACGCGGCAAGACGAGCAGCCTTTGGCCTGACTGGCCGATTGTCTTTGCCCGCCTCGTCGCAATACCCGTGACAGTTTTGATGTTTGCGTTCATCGCCGCCCTGGTGACCATTCCGGCGCTCGCGATCATGGATATAGGCGATATCGAGATGCAGGAAGCGGCGGGCATCGGGATTGTGCTCGTCGCCGGAGGGCTGGCGGTTGCCGGGCTGTTGGCTGCCTTTGTCCGCCGCCAGCGCGTTCTGATCGGCGCCGTGCGCTATGCCCTGATCTGGGCCGCGCAATTCGTGCTGCCCGTTGCTCTCGTGATCAGCCTGGTGCTCATCGGCAATGTCGCCCTGAGTCCCACGGGAACGGGACCTTTTGGCATGGCGGCCCTCGGCTGGCTGCCACTCGTCATCGCTGTGTCTGCTTTGTTGATATATCAGACCGGCCACATGCGGGCGCCGGGCCTGTTCTTGCGTCTGATGATGAGTCTGACGCCCTTCATTCTCGGGGCGCTGCTTTATTGTTCATATTGGGTGGTTGCCGACCAAGGGGCCGGGCCGATTGGTGCCGGCACACTCAGCCTGTCCACGCTGGTGCTGATCGCGCTCTGCGTGTTCTTGCTGGCGGGTGTTCTGTCACAGCCCTTTTTCCGCAAGCAGTGGATGGCACCACTCGCGCCACTGCTGGTCGTGCTGACGGGCCTGTGTGCCGTCCTGCCATTGGTTGTCAGTGCTGTTGGCGTGCTGGCGAGCTAGTCGCCGTCGACGCCCTCATTGGCCTTTTCCAGCTCGCCAACGGTCAGCGGCACATCGGCCTTGGTCGGTTTCTCGTCCTTGTCGCGGCGGTGGACCTTGCGATGGGGACCGCGATAGTCCTCGACGCCCTCTGCCACGGCATAGCAGGCAAGGCGCACGGTCAGGGGGATGACGACCTTGTCGCCATTGCGTTCGCCCTTCTCGTAATACTGGATCATGCGTCGCTTCAGCCCAAGCGCGTGGGCGGCGTCCTTCTGCGACATATCAAGCGATTTACGCCACTTTTTGAAATCTGAAGATTCCATACTTTTCAACCTTACCCGGTTTTCATAAAGCGTTATACCGCGCATTTATTGCGCTATTGTTACAATATTGAAGTTTTCTTCTGCCGGAATGGCTTCAAATCGCGGCGGTTTACCCCTATATCTGTGTTTGCCGGGCAACCGGCTATGGCGATAAAAGGCGTTCATAATAAGCGGATCGGACCCGGGGGCGGTACCCGGCGGCTCCACCAGAGGACCTGATAGCTGATAGACATCAGTCATTTCGGGTCTTGCGGCGGGGCCGAAATAGGATCGACGAACGTGTAAAGGCTCTGCTTTCGCCCGGATGGCTTCCGTTATTGGGCCATTATTATAGTTGCAAATGACAACTACGATGAAGAGTTCGCACTCGCAGCGTAATGCAGCGCGTGTAACTCGCTTTTAAAAGCCCCACGCCTCTTATCAAGGCCTGGGCGGGGTTTCCCGGCGCACCTGGCAACAGAAGCGTCGGACTTAAATTTCTCCTGAATACTTCTTGAAGATGCTGCATGCTGAGACCCAGTAGGTGCGCCTTTTGATACAGTTAGCGGGCCGCAGGCCCGCGGGCACCTGGCAACAGAAGCGTCGGACTTAATTTCTCCTGAATACTTCTTGAAGATGCTGCATGCTGAGACCCAGTAGGTGCGCCTTTTGATACAGTTAGCGGGCCGCAGGCCCGCGGGCACCTGGCAACAGAAGCGTTGGAGGTTTCCCTCCGGATACTCTCAAGACGGGAAGCAAACGCCCGCTCACGCAAGTGAGTATTTGCTCTGTATGCTGTGTACTCGAAATCCGCAGTATTCGGCCCGTCTTCCCCTCAAAAACCCTCTTGCCGCCATAATCGGGTCATGATCAGACTGCCATCTGGGATCGGAACAAACCGGGAGAGGGATACCTCATGAAAAAGATATTACTGGCAACGGCATCGCTGGCCATCCTTGTGGCCTGTACCACCAGGGAAGAGGCGGAACTGGCCTATGCACCGACGGCACAGGAAGACGCGATCGTCGTGACCGGCGTGCGTATGTCCGAAGCACGGGCGATGATGGCGCCGCCGGCGGTGATGCCCGGCGAACCCATGAACACGGAACAATATGACAATGGCGAGGAGAACCCGGTAAAGCTGGTCCTCGAAGAGCCGGTCTCGACATTCTCCGCCGATGTTGACACCTCCTCCTATTCGCTCGTGCGCCGGGCGCTGAGCCAGGGCTATATGCCACCCTCCGAAGCCGTCCGGGTCGAGGAGATGGTCAACTATTTCGATTATGACTATGGCGACCCGAAAAGCGCCAACGAACCTTTCGCCGCGACGGTCTGGACCTATCCGACACCGTGGGACGATACCACCAAGCTGATGCAGATCGGCGTGAAGGGCTATGACGTCGAACCGGATGAAGAGCTGGCGACCAATGTCGTGCTGCTGCTCGATGTTTCCGGCTCGATGAGCGACGAGGACAAGTTACCGCTGCTAAAGAAGTCCCTTGGGCTTTTCGTCGACCAGATGGATGAGGATGATACCGTTTCGATCGTGGTCTATGCCGGTGCCGCCGGCGTGGTACTGGCGCCGACACCCGGCAACAGCAAGACGCAGATCATGCAGGCGATGGACAAGCTGTCCGCCGGCGGATCGACGGCGGGCGGGCAGGGCATCGAGCTTGCCTATTCCCTGGCCGAGGAGAACTTCGCAGAGGACAAGGTCAACCGCATCATCCTCGCGACCGATGGCGATTTCAATGTCGGGATCGCCGATCCGCAACGGCTGGAGGATTATGTCGCGCGCAAGCGGCAGGAGGGGATTTACCTCACGGTCCTCGGCTTCGGCGGCGGCAACTATAATGACGTGATGATGCAGAAGCTGGCCCAGTCCGGCAATGGCATCGCCGCCTATATCGACACCCTGGACGAGGCCCGCAAGGTGCTGGTGCGGGAGCTGAACTCGTCGATGTTCCCGATCGCCAACGACCTGAAATTCCAGGTCGAGTTCAATCCGATGACGGTCAAGGAATACCGCCTTATCGGCTACCAGACGCGCCTGTTGAACCGCGAAGACTTCAATGATGACAAGGTCGATGCCGGCGACATCGGGTCGGGCCACATGGTCACGGCAATGTATGAGATCACGCTGGCTGGCGACGAGGGCAGCATCGATCCGCTGCGCTATTCCACCAACGCTGAAATGCCGGCGAGCGGCGATGCCAGCGAGCTTGCCTTCCTGAAAATGCGCTACAAGCTGCCCGGCGAAAGCGAGAGCGTGCTGATCGAGCAGCCGGTTCTCGCCTCAGAAATGTATGGCAGCTTTAGCGCCGCGCCGGGCGATGCCCAGTTCGCCGCCATGGTCGCCGCCTTCGGCCAGCGCCTCGCCCGCGTCGCCGAGGTCGAGGATCTGCCATATGGCAGGATCGCCGACACGGCGACAAAGGTGAAGGGCGAGGATCGCTATGGCGAGCGGGCCGAATTCGTCAAGCTCGTCGATATCGCCGGAAACATGGAGAAATAGCGTCGTCCATTCCGGGGCGCGGGACGGGTCCGGTTTCCGGGCCCGTTTTTTTTGTGTCCGCAGTCGCGGGTGGCTCCGATGGCGACAGCAAACGATTGTAGCGCGAGCATGCGCTGACTATGCGCTGCCCCTAGGGTAGGTTGATCCCATAAAAGACGCGGCGACCGGGAGGCATGATCATGATTGGAAAATTCGCTGGTGGCCTGGCGGGGGCTGTTCTTGGTTTTGCCTGCATCGGTGCGTCTGTCGCGCAGGATGAACGCCCCCTGCGAGAGAGCTGGAGTGCGGACAATGGTAACGGCACCTATACGAACCCGCTGTTCTATGACGAGTTTTCAGACCCCGACATGATCCGTGTCGGGGATGACTACTACCTCACCGGCACGACCATGCATTCCATGCCGGGCTTGCCGGTGCTGCACTCGACAGATCTCGTCAACTGGGAGTTCCTCTCCTATGCGATGGACCGGCTGGACCTGGGCCCGGCTTTCCGGCTGGAGGGGGATGGCGAGGAATATGGTCAGGGCCTGTGGGCGCCGACATTCCGCCATTACGACGGCACGTTCTATATCTTCAGCAATGTGAACCGCCACAAGACGCAGATCTTTACGGCAACCGACCCGTGCGGGCCGTGGACCCATTCGGAGATGGATGAAAGTTTCCACGACCTCTCCATCCTGTTCGATGATGATGGCAAGGCCTATATCGTCTGGGGCTATCAGCAGATCCGTGTTGCCGAGCTGAACGAAGACCTGACCAATATCATTCCCGGTACGGAGCAGGTGGTGCTGGAAGCTGGCTCCGGCCTCGGCGAGGGTATTCATTTCTATAAGTTTGACGGCACTTACTTTCTTATCAGCGCGGAGTATCGCGATTCCATGCGCATGCCGGCGGCGCGGGCGCCATCGCCCTACGGCCCGTGGGAGGTGATCCGCGCGATTTCGGAGCATGAGGATTTCGGCCTGATGAAGGGCAGGGGTATCGCCACCAGCGACATCTTCCTGACCGGGCAGGAACCGCCTTTCGCCCTGACGCCTGCAGACCCGGCCTCACGCGACCGGCTGTCCCTGCATCAGGGCGGCATTGTCGAGACGCCGGAAGGCGAGTGGTGGGGCTTTTCGATGTATGACGCCAATTCTATCGGCAGGCTGACGGCCCTCTCGCCGGTCACGTGGAAAGATGGCTGGCCATGGTTCGGCCTGCCGGGTAATCTCGAACGCACACCGCGCACCTGGGTCAAGCCCGCCACCGGTCCAGTGCAATCGCCGAAAGCGCCTTATGCACGCAATGGTGACTTCGACGGTCCGGGCCTCGCCAATGTCTGGCAGTGGAACCATGTGCCGGTCGAGGAAGACTGGTCTCTGACGGAGCGGCCCGGCTATCTGCGGCTCAAGGCAGATGCTGCGGAGAACCTGCTGCGCGCCAGAACGACGCTGACCCAGCGCGCAATCGGCCCGCGGTCCGTGCCGACGGCCATCCTCGACACAACGGGGATGGCGGAGGGTGACCGCGCCGGGCTCGCCCTCTTCAACCGGCCCTATGGCTATATCGCGGTGGAGAGGACGGCTGACGGTTTCGATATTATCCGCGTCAATGAGAATGAGGGTGGGGTCACCGACCGCGTCAGCGTCGATGCCACCCGGGTCTGGCTGCGCGCCGATGCCGATTTCATGAGCGAGGAAGCGCAGTTCAGCTGGTCCGTGGACGGAGAGACGTTTGAGGAAATCGGCGAGCCGTTTTTCACCGTCTACCAGCTCTACACCTTCCAGGGCGTGCGCTATGCGCTGTTTGCGTTCAACCCGGAGGGCGAGACCGGCGGACAGGCCGATTTCGATTCTTTCAAGGTCCATGAACCGGCACCCTATGGCCTTGCGCCGATCCCCTTTGGCCGGTCCATCGATCTGACCGTGACCATGCTCGACGATGCACCGCAGGCGGACATTCTGGAACACGCTTTCGATGTTGTCGATGTCGGGCAGGGGCGTGTCCGCTTGGAGCGTGAGGGCCGGGCACTGACCGTTGCGAAGGATGGCGAGGTCAGCCTTGCGAAAGCGGGTCGCGATAGTCAGCATTTCCAGTGGAGCGAGACACCGACCGGTGAGATCGTGCTGATGTCGCTCGTCACCAATCGCTTTCTCCGCGTCGTGCCGGAGACAGGCGCGCTGCTGGCCAACAGTCCCGGGCCGGACCCTGACGGTCAGGACGGCGTCCGGTTCACCTGGGTCCTTGCGAAGGAGTAAAACCCTGCCGCCTCACTCGGTGTTCGTCTCGAAAAGCTCGAGTGTTACGGCCGCGGCCAACGCTTTGTACCCTTCAACGGAGGGGTGCAGGTGGTCATTGTCATATTCCGGCCTCAGGCGTTGCGGGTCTGCCGGATCGCGCAGGATTGCATCGAAGTCGAGAACGGCATCGAACGCCCCTGAATTACGGATCCAGTCATTGATCTGCTGGCGCGCCCTCTCGGTATTCTCGTTGAAGGGGTAGTAGTCGCCACCCTTGAACGGGGTGATCGTGGCGCCATATGCCTTGATATCGTGCGCATGGGCACGGGCGATCAGCTGTTCGTAGACGGCGATGATGTCACCCACCATCGCGTCATGGGCTTGCCTGTCATCGGGCGCAGTGCGGGCAAGGCCGCCGAGATCGTTGATGCCTTCAAAGATAATCACATGACCGATATTCGGATGGGCGATGACGTCACGCTCGATGCGCGAGGCGACATTGGGGCCGAGGCAGTTACGGGTCACGCAATTGCCGCCAAAGCCCATATTCAGCACAGAGATGTTTTGCGTGTCCGGGTTGGCCTGCAGGCGGCGGGCAAAGACGTCGGTCCAGCGGTCATTGCCATCGGTGGTCGAGCCATAGCCGTCGGTGATGGAATCACCGATCACCGCGATGGAGGCATGGTCGGCCGGGGCCAATACGTCGATACCGGCGATGTAATACCAGCGGGGCTGGTTGCGGGAGTTTTCCGTAATACCTTCTTCTTTCGCGGCGAACCATGTCGTCGTGCGTGAGCCCGGATGGCCGGTCTGGTTTTCCGGCGCCTCGCCAATGGTCATGGTAATCGCGATATCGTCGAAGGGAGTGACCGTGAAATCGACCGGGTCCGAATACCATGCCGCGCCTTGGGGTATGGTGATGCCTGGCGCGCCAGAGAAGGTGAGGGGCACGGTACTGCCTTGCTCGACCGCGATGCTGCCAGCGGCGGTGGCGTCAGCGATGACAACTCTCTCGATCTCCAGCGGGCCATCGCCGAACTCGTTGGAAAGGCGCACCCGGATCCGTTCGCCGGCAAGCGTCGGGCTCACGGTCTGGTGGATTGTCACATCGTCGGTGAAGCCGTCGGGCAGCTCATTGCGCTCCTCGACCAATTGCTGGCCCGTCGCCCATGACCCGACCCACTCGAGATCGTCAGTCTGCGCTGTGGCAATTGAAGTCAGCGCGAGGGCTGCCGCCGTAACGCAGAAGAAAAGCCTGCCGATCACCATTTTTATCCTCCCGATCTTTCGGGAGACTATGCAATGACCGGCCGGTCAGGTCCAGAGCGCGATTTTATCTCTGGAGCCAATTGATCAGCCCACGAACGCCTTTTCGATGACGAATTGCGACGGCGCGGCGTTGGATCCTTCATCGAGGCCGGCCTTTTCGACCAGCGCCTTGGTGTCATTGATCATCTCCATGGACCCGCAGATCATCACCCGGTCGGTTTTCGGGTTCAGCGGCGGTACGTTGAGGTGCTCGAACAGGGCGCCGGTCTCGATCAGGTCGGTGATACGGCCCATATGCTTGAATTCCTCGCGGGTGACCGAGGGGAAGTATTTCAGCTTGTCGCCGACGAACTCGCCGATCAGCGGGTCGTTCGGCAGGCTTTCCACGATCTTTTGCGAATAGGCGAGCTCGGCGACCTCGCGGCAGGTATGGGTGACGATGACCTCGTCGAATTTTTCATAGGTTTCCGGATCGCGGATGACGCTGGCGAAGGGCGCAAAGCCGGTGCCGGTGGAGAACATGTAGAGCCGCTTGCCCGGCGTCAGCGCGTCATGGACCAGCGTGCCGACCGGCTTGCGGCCGAGCAGCACCGTGTCGCCCGGCTGGATTTTCTGCAGGCGGGAGGTCAGCGGCCCGTCCTCAACCTTGATCGAGAAGAATTCCAGTTCCTCGTCCCAGGATGGGGAGGCGACTGAATAGGCGCGCAGGATCGGTTTCGGCTTTTCCGCGCCGGGCTCTGCCGGCAGGCCGATCATGACGAATTCGCCGGAACGGAAGCGGAAGCTCATCGGGCGGGAGATGCGGAAGGAAAACAGCCGGTCGGTGTAGTGCTCGACCGAGAGGACTTTTTCCTCGGTCGGGGCGTTCGGGTTCGCCGGTTTCGGTGCTGCGATCGCCGTCTCTGACATGAGCCTGCCTCATTCATTAGAAAAACTGATGCGGCTGCCGTCCGTCAGGGCAGGCAGCCGCGTATTCGAGCTAAATATAGCCGGGCACCGGTTTTTGCAACGCGATAATCGCCCACAAACGCGTCAGCCTGGCGATTTATTCGAGGCTCTGTAATAGAAAAACTAAAGAAAGCTCTCCGCCTCTTTCATTTTCATGCCCAGAGCCTCCGCGACGGCTTCGTGCGTGATCCAGCCATCGGCGACGTTCAGGCCGTTGCGCAAATGGCGGTCGGCCTTCATCGCCTTTTTCGGCCCCATATTGGCGATATTGACCACATGCGGAATGGTGCGGTTGTTGAGCGCAAAGGTCGAGGTGCGGGCCACGGCGCCCGGCATGTTGGCGACGCAATAATGGACGATGCCATCGACCTCATAGGTCGGGTTGTCGTGGGTGGTTGCCTTGGAGGTCTCAAAGCAGCCGCCCTGGTCGATGGCGATGTCGACAAGGACAGCGCCTTTTTTCATGGTCGAGAGCATGTCGCGGGTAATCAGCTTCGGGGCGGACCCGCCCGGCACCAGCACGGCGCCGATGACGAGATCGGCGTCCTTGACTGCTTCGGCGATGGCGCCGGTCGTGGAATAGACCGTCTGGACGCGGTTGCCGAAATGGTTGTCCAGCTCTTCCAGCCGGTTCAGGGATCTGTCGAAGATCGTCACGTCAGCATGCATGCCGACGGCCATCTGCGCAGCATGGAAGCCGGAGACGCCCCCGCCGAGGATCATGACATTGGCGGCCGAGACACCCGGCACGCCGCCGAGCAGCACGCCGCGCCCGCCCGATGCCATCTGCAGCGCATTGGCGCCGACCTGGATCGACATGCGCCCGGCCACCTCGGACATCGGTTTGAGCAGCGGCAGCCCGCCCTGATCGCTCGTCACCGTCTCATAGGCTATGGCCATGCAGCCGGATTCGACCAGTGCCTCGGCCTGTGGTTTGTCGGCGGCGAGGTGCAGATAGGTGAACAGGGTCTGGCCTTCCGACAGCATCGCGCATTCGTTGAGCTGCGGTTCCTTGACCTTCACGATCAGCTCGGCCTTCTCGAAAATCTCTTCCGGCGTGTCGACGATGCTGGCCCCGGCGGCGCGGTATTCATGGTCGCTGAAGTCGATGGCGCTGCCGGCATTGGTCTCGATCATCACCTCGTGGCCGGCGCGGGTCAGCTCCAGCACGCTGTCGGGTGTCAGGCCGACGCGGTATTCGCGGGTCTTGATTTCCTTCGGGCAGCCAACGCGCATGGGGGTCTCCTATGATTTACCAGGGGTATTTCTGGAACTGATTCTGCTTGCGGCCTTTTCTCTTAAAACCCCGGACGTGAAAAGAGCCCCGCGACAACTCGCTATGATGTTGCGCGAAATTGCCGCGCGGCCAGTCCGGCGTGCCGTTTGTCCGGCGGGGCTTGGACGCTTATGCTCATGCTGGGTGCGGCAGTTGCCAGCCTGCCGGGTTTGAGCCATGTAACGTCAAAGAGTAACGCTCAAGAACTCATACAATTTCAAGAGGATGCCCATGATCGATCATGAAGTCAGAGCCCACCCGTCAAAGGATGAGCTGAAACGCGAAGACCAGCTGGCCTGGAAGATGGCCGAGGTTGCCGCCGACCCCGTCGCCATCGATGACGACGTCGCCGACATGATCATCAACCGCATCATCGACAATGCCTCCGTCGCCATAGCCTCGCTCAACCGCGGGCCGATCAGGACGGCGCGGGCGCAGGCCCTGACGCACCCGCGCGAGGTCGGCGCCAGCCTGTTCGGCCTCGGCATCGGCGCCCATGTCTCTGCGGAATGGGCGGCCTGGGCCAATGGCACGGCGGTGCGCGAGCTCGATTATCACGACACCTTCCTTGCCGCCGACTATTCCCACCCGGGCGACAATATCCCGCCGCTGCTCGCCGTCGCCCAGCAAATGGGCAAGGATGGCAATCAGCTGATGCGCGCCATCGCGACGGGCTATGAAATCCAGGTCAATCTCGTCAAAGGCATCTGCCTGCACGAGCACAAGATCGACCACATCGCCCATATCGGCCCGTCGGTCGCCGCCGGTCTCGGCACGCTGCTCGATCTTGGCAAGGAAATCACCTACCAGTCGATCCAGCAGGCGCTGCACTGCACGGTCACGACGCGCCAGTCGCGCAAGGGCGAGATTTCCTCGTGGAAAGCCTTTGCCCCTGCCTATGCCGGCAAGACCGCGATCGAGGCCGTCGACCGCTGCATGCGCGGCGAGGGCGCGCCGTCGCCGATCTATGAAGGTGAGGATTCCATCATCTCCTTCATCCTCAATGGCCGCACGGCGCGGGACAAGGGCGACAGCCCCTACGGCCCGACCTATATCGTGCCGCTGCCGGGCAAGGGCGAGGCCAAACGCGCCATCATGGACACGTATACGAAGGAACATTCCGCCGAGTACCAGTCCCAGGCGCTGATCGACCTCGCCTTCCGCATGGGCAAGCAGATCGACGATTTCGACAAGGTCAAGTCCATCGTTCTGCACACGTCGCATCATACGCACTATGTCATCGGCACTGGCTCCGGCGACCCACAGAAGATGGACCCGAAGGCGAGCCGCGAAACGCTCGACCATTCGATCATGTATATCTTCGCCGTCGCCCTGCAGGATGGCGAATGGCACCACGAGAAATCCTATGCCCCCGAACGCGCCCGGCGCGAGGACACGGTGCGCCTGTGGCACAAGATTTCCACGACCGAAGACCCGGAATGGACACGCCGCTATCACAGCCATGACCCGAACGAGAAGGCCTTCGGCGCCCGCGTCGTCATCACCATGGAAGACGGATCGACCATCGAGGACGAGCTGGGCGTCGCCAATGCCCACCCGTTCGGCGCGCGCCCCTTCGTGCGCGAGCACTACATCCAGAAATTCTGCACCCTGACCGATGGCATCCTCGACAAGGAAGAAAGCGACCGTTTCCTCGACCTCGTCCAGCGCCTGCCGGAACTGACCGCCGCTGATGTGCGCGCCCTCAACCCCGCCGCGCCGCGCGAATATCTCGAGACGAATGAGCTGAAGGGGATCTTCTAGCGATATGGCAAGAAACAAACCCCGCCCCATTACCTATGGCATGGCGATCGGTCTGACTTTCGGGCTGCTCGTTCTGCTCGCCCTGCAGGTCCTGTGGATCGCGGTGCTGGTCGGCGTGGGGTCCGGTCTCGTCATCGGCATCGGCCTCCTGGTCAATTACCGCAACATCAAAGGCAAGAAAGGACGCAAACCATGAAGCTGTTCGGTCTTGCCTTGCTCGCTGCGTTGGTCGTCGGTGCGCTGATCGTTCTGCTGGTCGAGATCATCTGGATCGCGGTCATGGCGGTGGTGATCATGGTGCTCGCCGGCGCGATTTTCGCCCTGTGGAAGGGGCGCATCTCAGGGGGCGATGAGTGACGGCTGAGAAACCGGAAAAGCCGAACCCAGAGAGGCCGGCGATGAACCCGGCAGGCTTTGCCCTCGGCATCGCTGTCGGTACGTCCATCGGCGTTTCCCTTGGCGTCGCGCTCGACAATCTCGCCCTTGGAATCGCGCTCGGTGTTGCCATCGGCGCAGGGATCGGCACCTCTTTCGCTGTCGCGATGGGCAGTGCTGACAATAAAGACAAAACGGATAACGAGGACAAATAATGCTCTTTACAAAGAAGACCGTTGAACAGAAGCGTCGCGATTTCCGTGCCCAGCTGGCCGACGGCAAGCTGCACCAGTTCCCCGGCGCGTTTAACCCGCTCTGTGCCCAGCTGATCGAACGCAAGGGCTTTGACGGGGTCTATGTCTCCGGCGCCGTCATGGCCGCCGACCTCTGCCTGCCGGATATCGGCATCGCCAACCAGGAAGAGTTCGTCACCCGTGGCAAGCAGATCGCCCGCGTCACTGATCTTCCGGCCTTCATCGATATCGACACCGGATTTGGCGAGCCGATGAGCGCGGCCCGCACCATCCGCCTGATGGAAGAGGCGGGCCTTGCCGGCTGCCATATCGAGGATCAGGTGATGCCCAAGCGCTGCGGCCATCTCGACGGCAAGGAGATCGTCGACACCCACACCATGGTCCAGCGCGTGCGCGCCGCAGCTGACGCCAGGCTCGACCCGAATTTCGTGCTCATCGCTCGCTCCGACGCCCGCGCGGTGGAGGGGCTGGAGGCGTCCATCGACCGGATGAAGGCCTATGTCGATGCCGGCGCCGACATGATCTTCCCCGAGGCGATGAAATCCGAAAAGGAATTCGAGGCGGTACGCGAAGCGCTCGACGTGCCGATCCTCGCCAACATGACCGAGTTCGGCAAGAGCCGCCTGCTGAACAAAAAAGAGCTGGAAGACCTCGGCTTCAATGTCGTGATCTATCCGGTGACGACGCTGCGCCTGGCCATGGGTGAGGTCGAGCGCGGGCTGGATCACATTCTGGCCCACGGCGATCAGAATGGCATTCTCGATAAAATGCAGCACCGCAAGGACCTTTACGACCTGCTGCGCTACGAGGAATATAACCGCTTCGATCAGTCGCTGTTCAACTTCGAGGTCGGCGACACACCGATGGAGTAGACCCGGAGGAGGGGAGAGGGATCATGACACTGAAAGTAATCGGCGCTGGATTGGGCCGTACGGGAACGTTTTCGCTGAAGTTCGCGCTCGAGAAACTGCTCGACGAGCCTTGCTATCACATGTTCGAGCTGATGAAGCGGCCGCAGGACCTGCCGACGTGGAAGGCAGCCCTCGATGGCAATCCCCATGACTGGTCGGTGCCCTTTGCCGACTATGGCGCCGCCGTCGATTATCCGGTTGCGTATTTCTGGGAAGAGATCCTCGCTGCCTATCCTGACGCCAAAGTGATCCTGACGGTGCGCGACCCGGAAAGCTGGTACGACAGCGCGAAGAACACGATATACCAGTTCGAGCCGAATACCGCGGAAAAGCTCTCCATCGGCATGCGCTGGCTGTTCAAGCGCAGCCTGCGGACCATGGTGAAGTCCGGCCTCTATGCCGAGAAGCTGGTGTGGAAGACCCATTTCGAGGACCGCTTCGATGACAGGGATTTCGCGATCTCCGTCTTTGAGAAGCATAACCAGCATGTGCGCGATACCGTGCCAGCAGACCGGCTGCTGGAGTTCAACGTGAACCAAGGCTGGGGCCCGCTCTGCGACTTCCTCGGAACGCCGGTGCCAGACATGCCGTTTCCCCACGAGAATGAACGCGCCGCCTTCGCCGCCCGCCGCAAGGAAATGATGGGATGATGGGCCGCTTCGCCGAGGGGCTGGTGCCGCCCTATTTTGCGGTGATCTTCGCCAACCAGCTGCGTGATCCGGCGCCGGGATATGAAGCGATGGCAGAGCGCATGGCGGCGCTTGCCGAGACCATGCCGGGCTATCTCGGCGTCGAATCGACCCGCGACGCAGAAGGCTTCGGCCTCACTGTCTCCTACTGGGAAAGTGAAGCGGCGATTGCGCACTGGAAAAAGCAGTCGGATCACCTGGCGGCGCAAGACACAGGTATGCGTGAATGGTATGCCCGTTATCACTTGCGCGTGGCGCGGATCGAGCGGGCCTATGCTGGCCCCGATGGCCGCCCGGCGCTGACATGAAGAGATAAATGACGGAGGAAATGATGAGCGACGATATCAAATACGGCTTGGCCGGTGTCGTGACCGACGATACGGCGATCTCCAAGGTGATGCCGGAAACGAACTCGCTGACCTATCGCGGCTATCCGGTGCAGGATCTGGCGACGCAGGCCGATTTCGAGGAAACCGCCTATGTCATCTGGAATGGCGACTTGCCGAGCGCCAGCCAGCTGGAAGACTTCAAGAAACGCGAGAAAAGCGAGCGTGGGCTGTCGGATGATCTGGTGTCGGTTGTTGCCAAATACAACCGCGATGCCCACCCGATGGACACGGTGCGCACCTCTGTCAGTTTCCTCGGTCAGGAAGATCCGACCGCCGATGATTCATCGCCGGAAGGGCTGTATGACAAGTCCATCCGCATGATGGCGAAGATCCCGGAAATGGTTGCGGCGGATTATCGCCATCGCAAGGGCGAGAAGCCGATCGGGCCGGATGAGAGCCTGAGCTTTTCGGAGAACTTCTTCCACATGTGTTTCGGCGAGGTGCCGGCACCGGAAGTGATCAAGTGTTTCGATATTTCGATGACTCTGTATGCGGAGCACTCCTTCAATGCTTCTACCTTTGCCGCGCGGGTCATCGCCTCGACGACCTCGGATATCTATTCCGCCGTCACTGGTGCCATCGGCGCGCTGAAGGGGCCCCTCCATGGCGGCGCGAACGAAGCGGTCATGCATATGCTGAAGGAGGTTGGCGAGCCGGAGAGCGCCCGCGAATGGATGCTGACGGCGCTGAAAGAGAAGCGCAAAATCATGGGCTTTGGCCACCGGGTCTATCGTTCGGGCGACAGCCGCGTGCCGACCATGACCGATGCCTTCAAGGCGATGGTCGATATCATCGACACCGAGGAAGCCCGCAAATACTGGGAGATGTCGCGCATTCTCGACGACACCATGGTCGCGGCAAAGGGCATCTATCCCAATCTCGATTTCCCGGCGGGCCCGGCCTATTACCTGATGGGCTTTGACATTCCGATGTTCACACCGCTCTTCGTCATGGCGCGGATCACCGGTTGGACGGCGCATATCGCCGAGCAGCTGGACGAGAACAAGCTGATCCGTCCGCTGTCGAACTATACCGGCCCGGATGAGCGCTCGGTCACGCCGCTTGACGCGCGCTGAGGGACCCTGTCAGTCGCGGCCCGGTCTCGCGCCGGGCCGACCAGCGGCATATTGCCTGAAAATTCCCGAGCGGACTTTGTAATTGCCGTGGATGTCCGATGACGAGGCGGCGGGGGAGAAGAGGATGATCTCTCCTTCCTTTGCCGAGCTTGCGGCCATGGTGATCGCGTCTTCCAGCGTCTTGGTGCCATGGAAGCGGACGCCGAGGCCGGCTTCTTCTGCGGCATCGGCGAGCTTGCCAGCAGTGTCGCCAAAGCCATAGATGCGCACATCCTGGCGCAGGGCACAGGTCGCCATCAGATCGCCGAAGGACTGGCCGCGATCCTTGCCGCCGAGGATGAGATGGATCGGCGTACGCGCCCAGCGGGTGAGCGCCGACTCCGTCGCCTCCGGTACGGTGGCAAGGGAGTCATCGACCCAGACCTTGCCGTCTTTCGAAGTGATAATCTGCTGGCGGCATTCAAGGCCGGACCATGTCGGCAGGTGTTTCTCCAGCGCGTCGTACATTGTGACCGGTTCTGCAAGGCCGCGGGCCTTGGCAATGGCGATGGCGGTGCGCAGCGCCATGACCATGGTCGGTGCCTTGAACGCTTCGTTGTGGTCGGCAGGGCGAAATGTCAGTCCCTGTCCGAGAAAGATGGTGCCCGCCGTGATCGGCACAACATCCTCGAAATAGCGCACGCCGTCAGGCTTTTCCGACAGATAGGGTTTCAGCTCGCTGCTGGTCAGGCCGGGCGCTGGCGGGTCAAAGAACCATGGCCGCATTTTCGCCTCGGCATAGGCCTCGTGCGTGCCGTGCCAGTCCGTATGCTCCGTATAGAGAGAGGTGACGGTGTGAAAGACATCTGCCTGCGGCAGGTCGTGCATCATGTAGGAGGACAGCTCGAATACGCAAATCGTGTCCGGCCCGGGATTAGCCTCATAGGGTGTGCGGCCGATATTCCCCATCTCCTCGGCCTTTACCCCGCACCATTTAAGGAGGCTCGCTGTCAGGCTGGCGGTCGAGCTCTTGCCCTTTGTGCCGGTGATGGTGATCGTGCCTGCACGGGCGTGCTGCGAGATCCAGTAGCCGGTCGGCGTCGTCGAGGCGATGCCGGCCTCGGCCATGGCGGCAACGATCCTGTTGCGCGGCGGAATGCCAGGGGAGCGCAAATAGAGCGTCGTCTCGCGGTTCTCGTCAGGAACGGCAACCCGATTCTCCTCCGCGAAGCTGATGCGTTCATTGTGGCGCAGCGCCTCCGGAAGGCGCTCGACCGCTTCGGCCTTGTCGATCGCGATGATCCGGCATTGGGAGCGCTCGAGGAACCAGGGCAGGGTGGCGCGGCCCTCGACGCCGAGGCCATGCATGATCAGCAGGCTGATATCCTGTTCAGAGCGCACGGGCAGCCTCCAAGAATTTTTCCGGCACAAAGTGGCGCGGCGCCTCGCGCAGACCGTCATCCCAGAATGCCTGCAGCTCCGCGGGCGTGTTCCGCGCCAGCACGTCGGGCAACAGCGCGCGGACGACGGCCACGTCCTTCCAGTCAGCCATCAGGCTGATCTGATAGAGCGTGGCGCGGCATTCGTCGATTGTGCCGACGCAGTCCCACGGCTTTGTCTCGGTCAGGCCAAGCAGTTCGCGATAGACGGGAATCAGGTCTTTCTTGTCCGGAAACAGGGCCGGGAAGATCGCCTCGGCCTCATGGCGAGGCATGTGCGGAGCGAGCATCAGGGAGGTGAAGGCGCATTTGGCGCAGTCGCCGCACCACCGGGGCGAGTCATCGCCGGTGATCTGGAAATTGCGATTGCAGCTCGTGAACTTTACCTTGGGCAGCGTCGTGCCGGCAAAGGCGCGGGCGATCCAGATTTCCGACCACGGCCGCAGGATGGAGAAATAGTCCGGCGCGCCAGGATCGGCGGCATGGATCGCGGCGCGCAGCTTCTCCTCGAAAAAGCTTGACTTGGAGTACTGGTGATTGGCGCTGAGGCCGCCCAGCTCCATGGTCGGTTCGTCTGCGGAGCGTTCATTCGCGAAGATCGCGTATCTTGCTCCGGTCAGGCGGCCGAGGATGACCAGCATCAGCGAGTTGATGGCGGTGATCGGCACGTGACCGTTGAAGGCGCCCCCTTCCTCTGGCGGGACGGCATTCACCTCGCGGATTTTCGGGTCGAGGGTGCGGCGCATAAAGTGGACCGGCGTTACGGACGTGCCCTGTATCGTGTTGGCGACCTTGTCCGACATGACAGAGGAAGACGCCGCCCAGGAGATACCAGCCTGTTCCACGATGCGTTCGGCGACGTAAGAGTCCTTGCCGCCGCCGAAAGCGACGAGGGCGTCGGCAATCTGAGGGAAGGAAGCTGCACCGCCCTGATGGGGCTGGTGGCGCTTTCCCTCGAACTCGAACCGGAGGTCGGTCGGCCAGGGCAGGCCGGCGCGGACATAGAATTCGGCGAGGCCATCCGTGTAGAGACTTCCCGCCATCTCCCGCGCTTCAAGGCCGAGGTCGCCGGGCAGGGCCAGTCTGTACGCCGCTGCGCATTTGTAATAGCTGACGCCGAGGGCCGCATGGAGAAGGTCGATCAAACCCGCCAGTCCCTCGTCGATATGATCCGTCAGCGCGCTTTCCAGTGTCGGCCAGGCGACGGTCTCGCGGAACGCGCCGAAGCGCGAGCAGGTGAAATGAAAATGGATAGCGGGTTTGGTCTCGTCAGCCTGCCATCCGGCAAGCGCGAAACGCTCGGCCCGCTTGGGGGTGTCTGTCATGCGTCGTTCCGTTTCGCCTCTTCTCTAGAGCCAATTGCCTTAACAAGACAATATTTCGCCCGGCAGCTTCACGGCAAAATGGGGCGACAGCATGATTTCAGCTTGATCAGTGGAAACGGATCGAGACGGTGACGGTTCCGATGATGTCGGTCAGCCGGTCGACATAGAGGGTTTCGTGGTTGGGATCGCTGGAATAGGGCTCAAGCCGCGACGGTTCCTTTCGCCAGCGCCTGAGCAGAGGCGATCCGTCCTCGCGCCGGATCAGGACGATGTCGCTGTCGGCCGGCACGCGGTGGTTATAGTCGATCACCACGAGGGTGTTGGACGGGAAGGCGAGATTCATCGCCGCATCGGCGGAGAAAAAGCCGAACATGCGCTCGCTGCCCGAGGTGACCGGGATATAGTCGGTCGCGATTTCGTGTGGGTCGAAATTCTCGTGCTCCAGCATGCGCACCGTCTCGGCATAGGGGATGACCGGCACATGGTGGATCGCCCGGCGCAGATAGGCGGCGGCCGGGTGCTTGTCGCGTTCGGCCATGGAGCGCTCGCCGGAGGCTAGCCAGCCTAGATTGACGTGCAGCGCCTCGGCGAGCTTGGCGAGCATGAGCTGACGCGGGTCGTGGACCCCGGTTTCCCAGTTCGCGACGGTGGGCTGGGAGACACCGAGGCGCAGGGCGAGATCGGCCTGGTTGAGGCCGATTGTCTTGCGCGCGGATTTGATTCTCGCCCCTATCGACCCCACATCCCCTTCAGCCGCCGGCTCCGGCGCGTTCTGGTTGGGATAGGCATATCTCGCCATGATCTTCACTTTGTCCATAATATTAGCCTAACCTATAGAACTTTATAAAACAACATATTTGAACCCTGAATGTTAGCGCTAAACATTGATTTTGCACTGCAGCAAATGAATTTCCTATAAATGTTATCAGGCTAAACTATTTTTCGTGTGGACAAGATAAGGATTCTCTGCTTGCTTACAGGTATAAAAAGGTCACCCAAGCACAGGAGGAAATCGACCCATGTCAGACTTGTGTACAAAGGACGGCGCCCACCGTTTGCAAAATCTGATTGCCGACTATTGGCGTAGAAAAGGGTTTGATGTCGATGTGAAGCTCGTCAATGAGGGCTTTGTCTCGACCATGCGTTCCGCGCGGACCGATATTCGCAGCGACATGGTCAACGGCATGCCGCGGCGGATCAACCAGCAGGCGCATGCATAAGTAGACTTTTGTCGTTACAGATTGGACAGAAGGCCGGGCAAGGCGTCGAAGGCGTCGAACCACCCGGCCTTTTTCTTTTGCTCGTCGGTGAATCTGCCATAGCCGAAAGAGGCGATGAGGCAGGGCATGCCGGCGGATAGGGCCGCGGAGAGGTCCGTCATGGTATCGCCGATCATTACGCCGCGACCGCGGCCGGTCCGGTTGACACATTCCAGCAAGGGTTCGGGCGCCGGTTTGTAGGTCGCCAGCGTGTCACGGCAAATGATTGTGTCGAAGCGATCCGTCAATCCCGTCGCGTCGAGCAGCGCAAATCCCAGTTTTTCGGTCTTGTTGGTGCATACGGCTAGAGCGGCGCCGTTTGCCGCCAGCGCATCAAGCATTGATTCGCAGCCAGGGAAGGGCCTGCTCTCATCGGCGATGTGATCGACGTACCAGTCAATGAACCTGCCGATATGACGCTGCATCTCTTCTTCTGCGATACCGGCCGGGTCATATTCGGCAAAGCCCCGCTCCAGCAGTGCGCGGGCGCCATTGCCGACGAGCCCGCGGACCTTTTCCAGGGGCAGGGGCGGGTGACCCTCCAGAGCCAGCACATGGTTCATCGCGTTGGCGAGATCCGGCGCCGAATCGACCAGTGTTCCGTCGAGATCGAAAATCACCACCATGTCCTGAAATACCATGCAAACTGCCCCTTTATGTCTTCACAAGCCTTCTAGGATGCGGCGGCGAAAAGAAAAACCCGCTTTAGGGCGTTGATTACCGGTTCGGTGCCATAATACGAAACGAATCGTCATTTAGAGAGCGCGGGAAAGCCCGCTATGCCGAACGCTGAAGGACCCTGTATATGACCAGCACCGCCACGCCCGGCACCGCCATCGTGATACTGGCCGCAGGCCATGGCACCAGGATGAAATCATCCCTGCCAAAGGTGCTGCACCCCGTCGCCGGCCTGCCGATGCTGGGCCATGTCATCAAGACCGCGAAAAGCCTGTCGCCGGAACGGCTGTGCGTCGTCATGGGCGATCATGCCCCGCAAGTGGGGGAGGCGGCGACCGCTTTCACGCCGGATGCCCAGATCTTCGTTCAGGCGCCACCGCGCGGCACCGGCGATGCCGTCAGATGTGCCCTGCCGGGTCTTGAGGGTTTCAACGGCGCCGTCTTCGTTCTGTATGCCGATACACCGCTGATCACGCCGGAAACATTGCAGCGCATGGCGTTGGGCATGAATGCCGGCACCGCCGTCAGCGTGCTCGGCTTCACCCCGCCGGACCCCGGGGCCTATGGCCGGTTGATCCTCGACGGCACGGGCGCGCTCGCCCGCATCGTCGAGGCCAGGGATGCGAGCGAGGAAGAGCTTTCCGTGCGCCTGTGCAATTCCGGCGTCATGGCGATCCGCTCCGATGTGCTGTTCGACCAACTGCCGAAGATCGGCAATGACAATGCCAAGGGGGAGTATTACCTCACCGATATCGTCAGGCTGGCGCGCCAGGCTGGCGGTCGATGTGCCGTAGTCGAGGGCGACGCGGATGAAGTGCTGGGCGTGAACTCCCGTGTCGAACTGGCCGAAGCGGAAGCGGTGTTCCAGCGCCGTACCCGCAAACGCATGATGGAGGCAGGTGTGACCCTCGCCGATCCGTCCACTGTGTATTTCTCCTACGACACGCAGATCGGCAACGACGTGATGGTCGGCCAGAATGTCGTCTTCGGGCCTGGCGTGATGGTCGAGAGTGGGGCGCAGATCAAGCCATTCAGCCATCTCGAAGGCGCCAGTGTGAAATCCGGCGCTGCCATCGGCCCCTATGCCCGGTTGCGCCCCGGCGCGGAAATCGGCACGAAGGCCAAGATCGGCAATTTCGTCGAGATCAAGAACTCGGTCATCCATAGCGGCACCGCCGTCAGCCATCTGAGCTATATCGGCGATGCGGAGATCGGCGCTGATTGCAATATCGGCGCGGGGACCATCACCTGCAATTATGACGGCTACAGAAAATACAAGACCATTATCGGCGCCAATGCCTTTATCGGGTCCAACACGGCGCTGGTCGCGCCGGTGACCGTCGGCGACGGTGCGTTTGTCGGCTCCGGCTCGGTCGTGACCGAGGATGTGGCTGGTGACGCCCTCGCGCTCGCTCGCGGGCGGCAGGTGGAAAAGCCGGGCTGGGCGATCAGCTTTCGCAAGAAAATGACGGAAACGGAGTAACAGCGCATGTGCGGCATCATCGGCATCATCGGCAAGAGCGAGGTTTCGGACAGGCTGGTCGAGGGGCTCGCCCGGCTGGAATATCGCGGCTATGACAGTGCCGGTATCGCGACGCTGACCGGCGGCGCGATCGAGCGCCGCCGCGCCGTCGGCAAGCTGCAGGCCCTGCGCGAGACGCTGGCCGGGAACGCGCTGCCGGGCGTCATCGGCATCGGCCATACGCGCTGGGCGACCCATGGCGCGCCGACCGAAGGCAATGCCCACCCGCATGCGACGGAACAGGTTGCGGTCGTCCATAATGGCATCATCGAGAATTTCGCCGATCTGAAGGATGAGCTTCAGCAAAAGGGCCACCGGTTCGCGACGCAGACGGATTCGGAAGTCATCGCGCATCTCGTCACATTCTATCTCGCGGAGGACAATGATCCGGTCACGGCCTTTCACAAGGCGCTGAAGCGGCTCGAAGGGGCGTTTGCCATCGCCGTGCTGATACGCGGTGAAGATGATCTGATGCTCGGCGCGCGCAAGGGCTCGCCCCTCGCCATCGGGCGCGGCGACGGGGAGATGTATCTCGGCTCCGACGCCTATGCGCTGGCGCCGTTCACCAATCGCGTCACCTATCTGAAGGATGGCGACTGGGCGATCATCACCCGCGAGGGCGCCGAGATCCGCGATGGCGCTGGCAATGCGGTCAGACGCGAGGAGAAACTCTCCGATGCCTCCGCCGCGCTGGTCGACAAGGGCGGCCATCGCCATTTCATGGCCAAGGAAATCTACGAGCAGCCTGAGGTGATCGGTCATACGCTGTCATCCTTCATCGATCCGATCACCAGCAAGGTACGCCTGCCGGGCAAGGGCATCGACTTCCGCGGCATCGACCGGCTGACCATGTCAGCCTGCGGCACTGCCTATTTCGCCGGGCTGATCGCCAAATACTGGTTCGAGGAATGGGCCCGCCTGCCGGTCGAAATCGATATCGCCTCGGAACTGCGGTATCGCCATGTTCCGTATCCTGAAAAAGGCGTCGCCCTGTTCATCTCCCAGTCCGGCGAGACGGCGGACACGCTCGCGGCCCTGCGCGATGCGCGCGAGCATGGCCAGACCATCGCTGCGCTGGTCAACGTGCCGGAGTCGACGATTGCGCGCGAAGCGGATGCCCTGTTCCCGACCCATGCCGGTCCGGAGATCGGCGTCGCCTCGACCAAGGCGTTCACCTGCCAGCTCGCCTCGCTTGCCGCTGTCGCCATCGCCGCCGGCGTCCAGCGCGGCCATCTCGACGAGAAGGAAGAGAAACGGCTGGTCGAAGGCCTGCTCGGCATGCCGCGCCATATGTCGGAAGCGCTAGCAATGGCGGGAGAAGTGGAGGCCATCGCCGCCGATCTCGCCAAGGCGCGCGACGTGCTGTATCTCGGTCGCGGCATCTCCTTCCCCATGGCGCTGGAAGGGGCGCTGAAGCTGAAGGAAATCTCCTATATCCATGCCGAGGGCTATGCGGCGGGCGAGTTGAAACACGGGCCCATCGCGCTGATAGACGAAAATGTGCCGGTCATCGTGGTCGCGCCGGATGACGCGCTGTTCGACAAGACCATCTCCAATATGCACGAGGTCATGGCCCGCGGGGGCAAATGCATGCTGATTTCCTCGGAAAAAGGCATCAGGGCTGCAGGGCGGTCCGGCGACTTGTGGGCTTCGCTCGCCGTGCCGGAATGCGACCCGCTTCTCGCCCCTTTGCTGTACGCCATTCCGATCCAGCTGCTTGCCTATCATACCGCCGTTGCGAAAGGCACGGATGTCGACCAGCCGCGCAATCTCGCCAAGTCCGTAACGGTTGAATAATTGCCGAACTGGTTTAAGGCTAGGATAGTAGAGGCCACAACCCGAGGAGAGAGAAAATGGGTTTTGTTGACGCCGTAAAGACGGTTTACACGAATTATGTGAATTTCCAGGGCCGGTCCGGCCGCGCCGAATTCTGGTGGTTCGTCCTGTTTTATCTGATTGTCGTTATCGTGCTGTCGCTGCTGGGCGAGGTCGGCAGGTTGCTGAGCACGCTTTTCTGGCTCGCCAGTATATTGCCGGGACTCGGCGTTTCAGTACGGCGCCTGCATGATACCGGGCATTCCGGTTGGTGGATTCTCCTGAATCTGATCCCGCTTATTGGTTTCATCATCTTGATCATCATGTCCTATGCCAGAGCGAGCCAGGGCCCGAACCAGTACGGTCCGCCGGCTGAAGGCGGTGGCGCAATGCCGATCAGCGACGACAGTACCGCCGTTTGATCTCCCGCAGCTGATTTTCAGTAGTCTGCAGAACCCCGCGACGTGCCGTCGCGGGGTTTTGTGTTGGCGGCGGCGTGGTGCACAGGCTTGCGGTGTCGGCAGGTTTTTGCTTTAGCTTGGCGTACACCACCGTGAGGAACGATCCATGTCCGCCGACTCCCAGAAAAGACGCGCTGCCGCCGCTGCGCTCGAACATGTAACCAACGGGATGACCCTCGGGATCGGCTCCGGCTCAACCGCGAAACACCTGGTCGAACTGCTGGGCGAGAAGGTCAGGGCCGGCCTCACCGTTCTCGGCATTCCGACCTCCGAGGAGACCAGGCGTCTTGCGACAGAGGCCGGGATCGACCTGGTCGAGCCGGACGAGATGACCCGGATCGATCTGGTGATCGATGGCGCCGACGAGGTGGATCCGGACCTTAACCTGATCAAGGGTGGCGGGGGGGCGCACCTGCGCGAGAAGATCATTGCCGCGGCCGGCCAGCGCATGATCGTGATTGCCGACAAGTCCAAGAAGGTCGCCCAGCTCGGCAAGTTTCCGCTGCCGGTCGAGATCGAGCGCTTTTCGTGGCCGCTGACAGTGCAGGCGATTCGCAAGGCACTGGCCGAGAATGACCTGAAGTCCGCCACCCTGAAATTGCGGCCCGGGGCACGGGACGCTGGCGGCGGCGTCTATCTGACCGACAGCAACAATTATATCGCCGATATTCAGTGTACCCGTATCGCCGATCCTGCCGCGCTGGATGCGGCGTTGCGGGCCATCCCGGGCGTGATCGAGACGGGGCTGTTCGTCGGCATTGCCGACCTCGCCATCTTCGGAACCGATCGCGGCGTCGAGACATTGGGCGCGTAACCCGTGACGGCAAGAAGGTAAGGCGAATTCATGACCGACACTAACGAGCCAGGAGACAGCTCCGCAGACAGTCCCTATGGTGAATTAAAGCGTGCCGTCGCCGATTACGGCAAGGCGGCGATGGACAACCTGCTCCACTGCAAGGCGTTCGGCCGTGCCGTGATGGAGGGCTATGCAGGCTGGCTCGGCTGTGAGCCGGAGCGTGTCGTCGGCGTGCCGGCCAAAGGCCAGTTCGATCCGCATCACGACTATGGCGATGCCGCATTCAGCTTTTACCAGAGCCCGGTGATCCGGCTCGAACCGGTAACTTTCGGTATCTGTCTGACAATCGACAATGTCGAGGATTCAGGCTCGCTGTGGCTGCGCACGGCGATCCGGGTCGACATGGCCGGGACGGTGCTGGAGGTCTTTGTCGGCACACAGCCCATGGTCAATGTGCCGGTGGAATTCGACGGCCAGCTCGATCCGGTCTTCCGGGCGATCCATAAGGAGATGATGTCGGTGTTCTCGCAGGAGTTGCAGGAATTCCGCGATGACCGGTTCAGGGGCGGGATCGGCTTTATCGCCGACTGATCACCCGGATTCGGTCACATTCCTGTGGAGCCTGCCTGGCAAGAGCTTGTTTTCCGGCGCCAAAGCCCCCACAACCACCACCATGAAATTTGACTATGATCTGTTTGTCATTGGCGCGGGGTCCGGCGGTGTGCGGGCCTCTCGTCTCGCGTCCCAGGCCGGGGCAAAGGTTGGCCTTGCCGAGGAAAGCCGCGTCGGCGGCACCTGTGTCATCCGGGGCTGCGTGCCCAAGAAGATGTTCGTCTATGCCAGTGAGTTCGGGCGCGCCTTCGATGATGCCCAGGGCTATGGCTGGGTGCAGCGCGGGCGGCCGGACTTCAACTGGAAGCTTCTGGTCGACAACAAGGACCGGGAAATCGACCGGCTGAACGGGATCTATCTGACCAATCTTGAAAAGGCCGGCGTCGAGGTGCTGCACACTCGCGCCGTGCTGAAGGATGCCCATACGGTGCATCTGGTCGGCGAAGACCGCGACGTGACGGCGGAGAAGATCCTGATCGCCGTCGGTGGCACGCCGGTGCGCGACACGTCGGTCGAGGGCAACGAACTGGGCATCACATCGGCAGAGGCCTTTCACTTGCCCGAGCTGCCCAAGCGCATGGTCATCGCGGGCGGCGGTTATATCGCCATCGAGTTCGCCTTTATTTTCGCCGGGCTCGGCGTCGAGACGACGCTGGTCTATCGCGGCCCGCGCCTGCTCAAATATTTCGACGACGACCTCTCGAAGCAACTGCATGTCGAACTGGACCACAAGGGCATCCGCCTGATTACCGAAACGATCTTTACCAAGATCGAGGAAACGGACGGCGAGAAGGTCGTGCACCTTGCCAATGGCGATACACTGCACACCGATGTCGTATTCTGGGCAATCGGGCGGGCGCCCAAGACAGACGGCCTGGGGCTCGATGCTGCCGGTGTCGAGACGCGACCGAGCGGGGCGATCATCACCGATGACGAGCATCGTACCACGCAGGGGAATATCTTCGCGCTGGGTGACGTCACGGACCGGGTCAATTTGACACCGGTTGCGATTCGTGAGGGCGTCGCCTTTGCCGAGACGCAGTTCAAGAACAATCCGACGAAGATGGATTATGACTGTATTCCCAAGGCGGTGTTTTCCCAGCCGCCCATCGGCACGGTCGGCATGACGGAGGCCGAAGCTCGTGATGAGTATGGCGAGGTCGATATATACAAGTCTGACTTCAGGCCAATGAAACACGTTCTTGCCAATAATCCGGAACGCATGCTGATCAAATTGGTCGTTCATCCAGAGACTGACAAGGTGCTGGGCTGCCACATCATCGGTGACGATGCGCCGGAAATCATTCAGGCGGTGGCGATTGCCATCAAGGCCGGTGTCACTAAGGCGCAGTTCGATGCCACCGTGGCCCTGCATCCGACGGCGGCGGAAGAACTCGTGCTGATGCGTGAGAAGACCGCGAGCTAGAAAACGTTCTTCAGGTTAACCTTCCGTCATCGGCGGAACTTTACAGACCTGCCGGCTGACTGCTCAGCAGTCGGAACCATCCCTTGCGGGCATTTGTTACTTCATCACCGGACAATATTTCCCCAAGCAATTTCAGGAATGATGAAGATGACGCACAAGAGTAAATTCATGGCCGTCCTTTTGTCGGCGAGCTGCATCATTCTGCCGGCCTGTTCGCCGGATGGCAGCACTGCAAGGGTGCAGCCGGCCAGCGACCAATCGGCACAGGATGAAAAAGCGCGCCTGACGGTAGCGCTGCAGGATCAGCCCGAATGGATTCAGGCCGCCTATAGCGAGACTGACTACCGCATGATCTGGACCGGCATGTTCGACCGTCCGACGCGCAATTACGACCAGCTGATCGATTACCTGCGGGAGGCTGAAGAAGACGGCGTAATGGTAACAAGCGGTCGCGTGCAGCAGCTTGAAGACGTGCGTCACGCCTCGCCGGTGGAACGCGAGATGACCGCTGCGCGGGTCTTCGCCGAAACCGTCGAGGAGTTGCGCAATGGTGTGACGACGCCGCAATTCGAGATCCCCGATGTCGAGGAACTGACCGATCGCACCGCGAACTATGATGCGATCCTGCAGCAGGCCTATATGCGCGACGATCCGGCAGAGCTGATCAACATGGCGCTTGAGGACAATTTCATCGTCACCAACCTTCTTGATGCACGCAAGGAGTATCGCGCATTCAAGGAGCGCGGCGGCTGGGAGCAGATCACCTTCGATGAACGCAAGATCGAGGTCGGTGCAACCGACGAGGCCATCCCGCTGGTGCGCGCACGACTTGAAGCCGAAGGCTTCGATGCGGGACAGATACCAGAAGACCCGACCCTGTATGACGAGAATCTCGAACAGGCACTGATGGATTTTCAGCGTACACGCAGCATGATGGAAGATGGTGTCATCGGGCCAAACACGATCGAAGCCCTGAATGAAAGCGTCGATGACCTGATCGCCAAGATTGAAATCAATATAGAGCGCGCGCGCTGGCTGCCGGAAAGCCTTGGTGACAAGGCGGCTTTCGTCAATATCGCCGATTACAAGCTGCGCATGCTGAAGAATGACCGCATTGTCGATGAGATGGATGTGATTGTCGGCACGGTGAACCACCAGACGCCGGTTTTTTCCGACAAGATGGAAACGGTCGTCATCAATCCGTACTGGAATGTGCCGAGCAGTATCACCATCGAGGAGATCGCGCCTCAGCAATTGAACAATTCCGGCTATATCGCCAGCCAGAACATGGAAGTACTTGCCGGAAGCGAGATCGTTTCGCCCTCCAGTGTCGACTGGTCGGCGGCGGCTAATGGTGATTTGAATTTCCGCGTGCGCCAACGGCCCGGCGACAACAACGCGCTTGGACTGATCAAATTTCTCTTCCCCAACAAATATGCGGTCTATCTGCATGACAGCCCGGCTGAACAGCTGTTCTCGCAAGACCTGCGAACCTTCTCCCATGGGTGCATCCGGCTGGAAGACCCGATGCGCTTCGCGGAATTCGTGACCGAGAACGCGAGCGGCTGGGATCGTGACCGGGTAGAGCAGGCGATTGCGTCTGGCGAGCGCATCGAGTTCGCGCTCGATGAGCAGTTCCCGGTCTACATCACCTATTTCACCGCCTGGGCCGGCCCGGAAGGCAATGTCAGCTTCGCGCGTGACGTGTATGAGCGCGATGGTCGCATCGCCGGCGCGCTGCAGACACGCATCTAGGACGACATGGCTACCGGCCCCAGCGGGCCGGTACGCCGCGCGTATCGACATGAACGAACGGTCCGTGGGCGGCATTTGCGCCATATTCGCCGATCTCGCCCCGGCGCAGGCCGATGCCGGGTGCGGTCGCGTTCATCCTGCATCGCCCAGCGCCTAGCTTTCACGGCGGGCGAGGAAGGCGAGCCGCTCGAACAGGTGAACGTCCTGCTCGTTCTTCAGGAGGGCACCATGCAGCGGCGGGATCGCCTTGCGCGGGTCGCGCTCGCGCAGCACGCTCTCGTCGATATCGTCAGACATCAGCAGTTTCAGCCAGTCGAGCAATTCCGACGTGGACGGTTTCTTCTTCAGGCCCGGGGTTTCGCGCAGGGCGTAGAAGACCTTCAGCGCCTCGGACACCAGCGATTTCTTGATACCGGGGAAATGGACCTCGACGATCTCGTTCATGGTCCCGGCATCGGGGAACTTGATATAGTGGAAGAAGCACCGGCGCAGGAAGGCATCCGGCAGTTCCTTTTCATTGTTGGAGGTGATGACAATGATCGGTCGCTGGCGTGCACGGACGGTTTCGCCGGTCTCGTAGACGAAGAACTCCATGCGGTCGAGTTCCTGCAGCAGGTCGTTGGGGAATTCGATGTCGGCCTTGTCGATCTCGTCGATCAGCAGGATCGGGCGCTTTTCCGACGTAAACGCCTCCCACAACTTGCCGCGCCTGATGTAATTGGCGACATCGGTGGCGCGTTCATCGCCGAGCTGTGAATCGCGCAGGCGCGCGACGGCGTCATATTCATATAGGCCCTGGCGCGCCTTGGTGGTCGACTTGATGTGCCATTCGATCAGCGGCGCGTCCATCGCACCGGCCATCTCCTGCGCCAGCACGGTCTTGCCGGTGCCGGGCTCTCCCTTGATCAGCAGTGGCCGTTGCAGGGTGACGGCGGCATTGACTGCGACCTTGAGGTCGTCCGTTGCGATATAGTCCCTGGTGCCTTCGAATTTCATGCGTCATCCGTTTTAAAAATCTGTTCAGCGGGAAAGATAGCAGGGCTGACCTTCAGGACAAGGTATGCTTGCAGTGGTCTGCAGCGGGGTGTCGCTCAGTACCGGGATGGTCGGCTCGTGGCGACGCCAAAGGCGATTTTCTCACTGATTGGTTCGTGCCGGACAGAAACAGTAACGGCGGAGAATCACGCATTCACATCGGTCCTGTTTTCACGCCCGTACGGCCAAGAACAGTGTTTGCCGGTCAGTGGAACTCCGGGGGAAATGGTCTTTAGCGGGAGAAAAATATCATTTAAAATCAGATATATAACAGTCGTTCCGGCAAAAAATATGCTCATGGGGCGTCCCTTTAATACTTCGTAATATCTTATCGCGGAACTTTACATGGTAGAAAAGGGGCGTATATCCGCACTTCGAACAGAAACCATCTTGGGCAGAGCAATGAAAACCAGGACTTTCTCGACACTGGCGGCCGCAGGCCTTGTTTGTGCTGTTGCCGTGTCGTTCGCCAATGGCGTACCGTATCACAAGAACCAGATGAGCCCGATTGCGCTCGCCGATGTTCCGACCCCTGCGGTCAAGCCTGACCCCGCGCTCATCCCGCGGGATGTCAGCGTGCTCGAGGTCAATGAAGCGGCGATCGAGCTGATCATGACCAATGAGGGCCTTGAGCTGGAGCCATACCAATTCGGTGGCGCCTGGTATATCGGCTATGGTCATGGCCGCACGGCGAAGCCCGACATGAAGATCACCCCGGAAGATGCCCTGACCCTGTTGCGCGAGGATTTGCGTGATTTCGAGGACGCTGTCCGCCGCCTGGTAAAGGTGCCGCTGACAGAAAATCAGTTCTCGGCGCTGGTCTCCTTCGTCTATAATTGCGGCGAGGGCACCTTCTCCCGGTCATCCATCCTTCGCCATATCAACAATGGCGAGATGGAAAAGGCCGCCGATGCGCTGCTGCTCTATACCAAGGCGCAGATCGGCGAGGAAAAACGTGAACTGCGCAGCCTCGTCAAGCGTCGCCAGGGCGAACGCCGCATCTTCCTCGGCCAGCCGCAGCTCGACAAGACGCTGCGCACCTAGCACTTTCGCTATTTCTTCAGGCCGATTGCCTCCAGCCGCTGCTGGAGGAAGTCGTCTGCCGTGATGTCCGGCATCTCGCTGCCGTTGCGAAATTGCGGCAGGCAGGAGAGCTGTGCTTCCGGGCGCGGATGCAGAAAGAACGGCATGGAGTAGCGCGAGACATTCGGCCCGTCCGGATTGACGACGCGATGCGTGGTCGCCGGAATGTGGTTGTTGGTGATGCGGGCGAGCATGTCGCCGGCATCGACGATCAGCGCATTCTTCGAGCCTTCCACCGGCAGCCATTCGCCATTGCGGTCGAGCAGTTCGAGACCTGACGAGGAAGCCGCCACCAGAATGGTGATCAAATTGATGTCTTCATGGGCCGCGGCGCGCACGGCATCGGGGTCGGCATCCTCCGGCACTGGCGGATAATGCAGCAGGCGGAGGATCGAGTTGCCCTCGAATGTCATGGCACGGAAATATTCCGTGTCCACCTCAAGGGAGGGCGCGAGTGCCTCGAGCATCACCTGGCCGGCTTCCTCCAGCGCCTTGTAGAGGGTCAGGAAGGTTTCCTTGAAATCTGCGGGATGATCGGGCCAGAGGTTGGGCTGATAGACGCCGCGCATGTCGCTGCCTTCTGCCGGCTCCTGGCCGATATGCCAGAATTCCTTCAGGTCCGGCACCTTGCCGCCAACGGCCTGTTCGCGACCGGTCTTCGTATAGCCGCGCTGGCCGCCGAGGCCGGAATCGTAGCGCATTTTCTCGTCCATCGGCCGGGTGAAGAAGTCGGCGCTGGCGATATAGGCGCGGTCGAGCAGGTCTTTGGAAATGCCGTGGTCGCGCAGGATGATGAAGCCGAAATAGCGGAAGCCCTCATAGAGGGCCGCAATGAAATCGGCGCGCGCGGCGGCATCGCCATCGGTGAAATCGCTCAAGGAGAGCTCGGGTACTTCGGTGAATGTCTGCATGGCGTTTTTCCTATCCCACGCCATGCAGATTGACCAGCCCCGGGGCGCGCCCGGGGGGGGATTGTGTCCGTCTGATCGTCTGGCGTCCTACGCGGCGACGCCGGTATCCCATTGCGGCGCCCAGTCCGGGTCGATGATACGCCCGTCCGGCTCCACGAGGGAAAAGATTTTCTTCATCTCGTCGTCGCTGAGGTCGAAATCGAAGATGTCGAAATTCTGCTCGATATGCTCCCGGCTTGTCGCCTTGGGGATCGCGGCGACATTGGGCTGCTGCATCAGCCAGCGCAGCAGGACCTGGCCCGGCGCCCTGCCATGGGCCTCTGCGATGTCCTTCACCACCTGCTTGTCGAGGCTGTCGCCACGCCCGAGAGGGGAATAGGCGGTAAACAGCATGTTGGAATTGCGAATCACGTTGAGGACCGGGTCCTGGTCCAGCTCGGGGTGGTACTCGGCCTGCAGGCAGGCCAGCTCCGGGCAGGCGCTGATCGCTTCGGTCAACTGGCTGACATTGTAGTTGGAGATGCCGATGGCCCTGGCCTTGCCGGCCTTCTTCACCTCGGCCAGTTCCAGCACCTGCTCGGATACGGGGCGGTCTGTCATCGGCCAGTGCAGGAGCAAAAGGTCGACATAATCGGTGCCGAGGCGCGACAGGCTCTCATCGGCGGCATCGGCGATGCGCTGTTTCTCGATGTCCTCGTTCCAGATCTTGGTCGTCAGGAAAATCTCGTCGCGGGCAACGCCGCCGTCCTTCAGGCCCTTGCCGACAGCTTCCTCGTTTTCATAGATGGCGGCGGTGTCGACATGGCGATAGCCGGTATCGAGGGCGATCTTCACGGCTTCCACGGCGTCATCGTCCTTGAGCTGCCAGGTGCCGAAGCCGAGGCGCGGAATGGTGAGGTCGCCGGATTTGAAATATTCCATGGTGAGCTCCTGTCGGTGTTGCTGATTGCTGTTGGCTGATGTTGTACCGCAACACGGGGCGGCGGGGATATGTTCCTGCCTGGCGTGCCACAGGTCGCGTCCCGGCTCGTCCTGGTGCTTGTCTGTCGAGCCGGGCTTGTCCTTCCCATCGGCGGGGTCTAATCCTCGTGAAACTGTCCGAAACTCCAAAACTTCCGGGAGACATGCATGAGCAATCATGGCCAGAACGAATTCCAGTCCAACGACGTGCTTGTTGCCAGGCGCGATGAGGCCTGTCCACGCGGCCTGCCGTCGAAGTCCGGCATCTATGCCGAGCGTGCGCAGGGCGCCGAGATCTGGGATGTCGAGGGCAACCGCTATATCGATTTCATCGCCGGTATCGGCGTGCTCAATGTCGGCCACCGTCACCCGAAGGTGCAGGAAGCGATCAAGACCCAGCTCGACAAGGTCGTCCACACCTGTTTCGGCGTTGCCCAGTACGAGAGCTATATCGAGCTGGCCGAGCGGCTGAACAAGCTGGTCGCCAATGGCCGGTCGACACCCTACAAGACGATGTTCATGAACACCGGCAGCGAGGCGACCGAGCATGTGTGCAAGTTCGCCCGGCGGATCACCGGCCGCACCGGGCTGATCTCCTTCGAGGGATCGTTCCATGGCCGCACGCTGCTGGCGACCGCGCTGACCGGCAAGGCCGTGCCCTACAAGGTCGGCTTCGGGCCGCTGCCGGGCGATGTCTTCCATGCGCCCTATCCGGACCCGTACAAGGGCCTGTCGAGCCAGGGCGCGCTCAATTGCCTGAAGCACATCCTGCAGACCTCGATCCGCGCCGAGGATGTCGCCGCGATCATCATCGAGCCGGTGCAGGGCGAGGGTGGCTTCGTGGCCGCGCCGAACGAGTTCCTGCAGGGTCTCAGGCAGCTGTGCGACGAGACCGGCATCCTGTTCATCGCGGATGAGGTCCAGACCGGTTTTGCCCGGACCGGCAAGATGTTTGCGATCGAGAATTCCGGTGTCGAGCCGGACTTCCTCGTCTGCGCCAAATCCATCGCCGGCGGCCTGCCGCTGTCTGCCGTGATCGGCAAGCAGGAGCTGTTCGACAAGATCGAGCCGGGTGGCATGGGCTCGACCTATGGCGGCAACCCGGTCGCCTGCGCCGCAGCGCTCGCCGTTCTCGACGTGATCGAGGAGGAGGGGCTGATTGCCCGGGCCGAGCAGATCGGTGCGAGGCTGGAAGCGCGCTGGAAGGCCATGCAGGCCGGTATCGCCAAGGGCCTGTTCGGCGATGTGCGCCGGGTCGGCGCCATGGCGGCGGTCGAATGCGTCGTCGATGGCGACCCGAACCAGCCGAATGCCGAGATGGCGGCGGCGATCCAGGGCAAGTGCCGCGACAATGGCCTGATCTTCCTGACCGCCGGCAAGAAGGCGCAGGTGATCCGTACCCATGTGCCGCTGGTCGCGTCCGATGAGCTGATCGACGAGGGCCTCGACATCTTCGAGAAATCCGTACGCGAGGTTCTCGAGGGGCAACGGGCCGGGTGAGCGGTTTTGTCTTCCCGCCGATGAGGCAGCCAGCCGTGCCGGTAACCGGCGGCGGGCTGTTCCCGGTGCGCCGGATATTCTGTGTCGGGAAGAATTACGCCGACCATCAGGCCGAGATGGGCGATGCGAAGGGCACGCCACCGGTATTCTTCACCAAGCCTGCCGATGCGGTCTGTTCCGGCGGCGACATTCCCTTTCCGCTGGCGACGCAAGACCTCCATTACGAGGCCGAACTGGTCGTCGCGCTGGGGCAGGGCGGTGCGGTCTATGGCTATGCCGCCGGTTGCGATCTGACCCGGCGCGATTTGCAGGCGGCGGCGAAAAAGACCGGTGCACCGTGGGATACGGCCAAGGCGCTGGACAATGGCGCGGTCATCGGGCCGATCACGCCCCTCGAGGCGTGCGGCGATCTGCGCGAAGCGGCGATCCGCCTGAGCGTGAATGGCGAGCGGCGGCAGGATGGGCGCCTGTCGCAGATGATCTGGCCGGTGACGGAGATCATCGACAATTTGTCAGCCTATTTCGAGTTGCAAGCCGGTGACCTGATCTATACCGGCACACCGTCCGGTGTCGGCGCCATCGCGCGCGGCGATCGTGTGACGGTCAGCATAGACGTGCTGGAGCCCGTCAGCTTCACGCTCGTCTGATTGCGGTATTCGTGGCTGCACCGGCGGGAGGATTTTCTCAAGCGGAATATTTGCATCTGACGGGCTGGAAGTTCGCTGCATGACATGGTGTGATCGATCATAGCTGAGCATCTTGGGGAGAGGATAACAGCACCAGAGGAGGAGCCGGAATGAGCGAGACCAAACAGGAAATCTATGCCCGGGTGTCGAAGGAGATCCTCTCCGTGCTGGAGGACGAGACCGATGACATCGCCCGCATGGCGACGATCTCCTGCCTGTTGCACCAGGCCTTCGACAACCGCATCTGGACCGGCTTCTACATCACCGATCAGCACAAGGACAAAGAGCTCGTCGTGGGCCCGTATCAGGGCACGCTTGGCTGCCTGCGTATCCCCTTCGACAAGGGCGTGTGCGGGGTAGCGGCCTCGACGCGGGAGACCCAGGTCGTCGACAATGTGCACGACTTCCCCGGCCATATCGCCTGCGATTCCCGGTCGGTCAGCGAGATCGTCGTGCCGGTTCTGCGCGATGACCGAGTCATCGCCGTGCTCGACATCGATTCAGACCTGCCGGCGCAGTTCGACGATGTGGACCGCGAGGCACTGGAAGAACTGGTCGACGAGATTTTCTAGATCTCAGTCCGCGTCGCCGGACAGCTCGTCGCGCGAATAGCGGCGCAGGTTTGATTTGGCCGACTCGATCGTGCGGCGCAGGTCGATCGGGTTGTCGATCGCCGGCAGTTCGATGACGCCGACGCCGGTGCCGCGCAGGATCAGCGAGCCATAGCCGAACAGCCGGCCGAAGATAGATTGGCGCAGCTGGATCTCCTCGATCTTGTTGAGGCTGACTTCCTTGGTGTTGCGCGAGACCAGGCCGGTCTTGTAGACGAACCGGTAAGTGGTCACGACGATTTCCGTCGTCCACAGCTCGACCATGTGCAGGAGCATGATGAGAGAGCCGAAAAAAGCCGCGATCAGGGCGACGATATAGCCGGTCAGAAGGTCTGAAAAGGTCTTGCCGGTGACGATCTGGCCGACGATGAAGACCACGAGCGGTGCCAGGCCGAGCAGAAAGAAAAACGTGTTCCAGAAGGAATAGGTCCAGTTGAAATTCGCACGGGTGATGATTTCCTCATCATCCGCCAGCGTCTTCGATACATAGCTCATTACCCTGTCCCCACCGGTTCTACCCTCATATAAGCAGTCTAGCGGCAATCACCAGCGTGGGGAAAGGGTATTTTGCCGGGGTGCGACAGGCTGGCCAGCGCCGGGTATCGTGGGCAAAGTCCTTATAACATAACATTTTCATAAAGGTCTCGAATTTCTGTTATAACATAATATACGGCAATCAAGTATAGGAAGCCGGTTATTAAATAAAATGGTAATCACAATGTTGATGAGTCCTGTTTTGTTCCCTTGATAGGGGTGCTCGCAAGGTGTATGCAAGTATGAGATGCGGGAGAGAGCATCCACCTCGACCCAAAGACGACCGGTCAAGGAACCCGACCCAAGTTCCTTCCCTGCAATGAACCGCGCTTCTGGTCCTGCGGCAGGGAGCCCGGCCGATGGACTGGGGCCGGATGTCAGGACGGTGGGCACCATGCTCACCAATGGCATCTGACCCGCTCCAGGCACCATGCCGTCTGCCCTGCGGCATGGTGCCCCCTCCGTGACCCCTTGCCCCGGCTTGCGACAGCCGGGGCTTTTTTTTAGGTGCGAGAGCGGGGCGAGCGCGTGCCGTTGTTTCGCGGCCGGGAGGTTGGTCAAGGCGGCATCCGCTTCGCGGCGCGGCCCCCTATGTGTAAGGGGCCGGGGCCCTGACAGCGAAACACCGGCAAGACACATGGCGAGACTCTTCTGTTTTCAAATCTCGCCTCGTCCTTCGTGGCTCCTTCGGAGTACCTGAGGATGAGGCTTTTTCCGCCTCACCCTGAAGTGGCCGCTCAGCGGCCCACGCAGGGCAAGCACAGATATCGCCGCCACTTTTGAGGGTGCGAGCGTATGAAAGAATGAGGGAGCCCGTGTGCAGCGGCCATTGCCTCAAGTAAAATAATAAATAGTGGCATAGCTCTCGCTACACACGGCGGCGATCGATGCGGGGCCAAAGTGCATAGCTCTCCCGCCCGGGGGCTACCCCGGGACGCCGTTCTGCCGGACGGTGCAAAGCTGTACACACCCTCAACTGCCGGCAGAAACCTGATACGCCGATGCTCCGTGCAGGTCACACTTTGCGGTCGGCGCCTCCGCCGGGTCCTCACCTGGCTTGGGGAGGGTTATACGCGCTTGCGGCGGGACGGGGATAAGTGTTGTGCCGGATCTCTCTTCTTGTCATCCCGGGGCTCGCGCCAGCGAGAACCCGGGACCTATATGCCAGAGACGGGGCATTGATGAGAGGAAGGTTCGCCATGCCATAACGATCTCTCCAGATGGAAAGGCCTCTGGAAAATGGGTCCCGGCTCGCGCTGCGCTTGGCCGGGATGACAAGAGGGGAGGCCGGTTCTCGTGTTATGCGGGATCAGGATTGGACGCCGTGCCGCTAAGGCATAAAGTGCCTGAACAGCCTTGGCTGGGGTACTGGAGGAGTAACAGATATGGTTCAAAGACACATTGTGGCGTTGCCAATCGACGGTGCATTGAAAATCTTTCCCTTAAAGAGGTGGGCGCGGGAAAATCCTGATCAGTTTTCAGGAAACTTTAATCCTGATCACACTTCTCATCAACTAAGGGGTGTGCTGATAAAAAATGGATGGCTCACTGCGGAAACAGAAGATCAATTTATGCTGTTTCCTCGTGAGGCTGCACATCTAGTGAACGAGATCGACCATTCGGATGAGCAGGAATCTGAAGTTGATGTCGAGGTGGGGAGCGAAGAAAATGACATCAGCTTTGCGATGGAGCATCAACTTAGAGATTTTATTATTGCCAATTTGAACGGGATAGACGTGGGCGGTAAGAAGCTAAGTCTGTTTCGGGACTCGGACGGTCGAGATGGAAAGGAATATAGAACAGGTGTTGGGCTTATAGATATTCTGGCTATTGATGAAGATGGTAACTTTGTTGTTTTCGAATTGAAGCGAGCGAAATCACCTGATCATGCGATAGGGCAGATAGCCAGATATATGGGCTGGCTCACGGCGAACATCGGAAAAGACAAAGAAGTTAGTGGTGTTATCGTTGCGAAGACGATCGATGAAAAACTGCAATATGCTATTCGGGTGATGCCAAATGTCTCGCTGTTCGAATACTCAGTCAGCTTTACGTTAAATCAGGTCGATGCATTCTAACAGCATCACCTTTCCCCATTGCCCCGGCTGCGCTCAGCCGCTAAACAGCCTGATCATATTCACGCTTTTTCAGGACCGGACGCGACACCCATGTCGAAGAAATACCAGTATATCTACCACATGCACGGGCTCTCCAAGAGCTATGGCTCCAAGAAGATCCTCGACAATGTGCACCTGCAGTTCTTCCCCGACGCCAAGATCGGCGTGGTCGGGGTCAATGGCGCGGGTAAATCGACGCTGCTGAAGATCATGGCCGGGGTCGAAACCGAGTTCAATGGCGAGGCGGCACCTGCCGCCGGGGCCAAGGTCGGCTATCTGCCGCAGGAGCCGAAGCTGGACGAGACCAAGACCGTGTTCGAGAACGCGGCCGAGGGCGTCGCGCCGATCAAGGCCAAGGTCGAGGCCTATAACGAGATCGCCATGAAGCTCGCCGAGGATTATTCCGACGAGTTGATGGAGCAGATGTCGGCCATGCAAGAGGAGATCGACGCGCTCGACGCCTGGGACATCGACGCCAAGGTCAACATGGCGATGGAAGCGCTGCGCTGCCCGCCGGGCGACTGGCCGGTGACGGACCTGTCGGGCGGGGAGGCGCGCCGCGTCGCGCTGGCAAAGCTGCTGCTGTCGCAGCCGGACCTGATGCTGCTCGACGAGCCGACCAACCACCTCGATGCGGAGAGCGTCGCGTGGCTGCAGAACTATCTGCACAATTATCATGGCGCCGTGGTGATCGTCACCCACGACCGCTATTTCCTCGACCAGGTGACCGGCTGGATCCTCGAGCTCGACCGGGCCAAGGGCATTCCGCATGAAGGCAATTATTCGAGCTGGCTGCAGGCCCGCGCCAAGCGGCTGGAGCAGGAGCAGCGCGAGGAGAAATCGCGCCAGCGCTCCATGTCGCAGGAACTGGAATGGATCAATGCCTCGCCCAAGGCGCGCCAGGCCAAGTCGAAAGCGCGCATCAACGCGTTTGACGAGCTGGTGCAGAAATCGACCAAGAGCCAGGTCGGCCAGGCACAGATCCAGATCCCGCCGGGCCCGCGCCTTGGCGGTGTCGTGGTCGAGGCCGAGAACCTCAAAAAGGGCTTCGGCGACAAGCTGCTGATCGATGGCCTGTCGTTCCGCCTGCCGCCGGGCGGGATCGTTGGCGTGATCGGCCCCAACGGCGCCGGCAAGACGACCCTGTTCAAGATGCTGACCGGTGTCGAAGGGCCGGATGAGGGGACCCTGCGCATCGGCGAGACGGTGAAGATCGGCTATGTCGACCAGAGCCGTGAGAATCTCGACCCGAAGAAGAATGTGTGGGAGGAAATCTCCTCCGGACTCGATATCCTGACGCTCGGCGCGAAGGAATCAGGCGCCCAGCGCGAAGTGCCGTCGCGGGCCTATGTCTCGTGGTTCAACTTCAAGGGCGCCGACCAGCAGAAGAAGGTGGGCGACCTTTCGGGGGGTGAACGAAACCGGGTGCAGCTCGCCAAGATGCTGCGCGAGGGTTCGAACCTGCTGCTGCTTGACGAGCCGACCAACGATCTCGACGTCGACACGCTGCGCGAGCTGGAAGCGGCGCTGGACGATTATCCCGGCTGTGCGGTGATCATCTCCCACGACCGCTGGTTCCTCGACCGGATCGCGACGCATATCCTCGCCTTCGAGGGCGACAGCCATGTCGAATGGTTCGAGGGCAATTTCGAGGACTATATCGAGGACAAGAAACGCCGCCTCGGCCCGGATGCGGATATTCCCAAACGCATCCAGTATCGCAAGATGAGCCGCTAATCCTTCGAGGTCCGGCTTTGCCGGACACCTCAGGATGAGGAGTGCCAGATACTCAAATTGCCTCCCTGCGGCGCCGCCCTTCGAGACGCCGCCTGGGGCGGCTCCTCAGGGTGAGGACGGCCATGAAGGGCGGGGCATCAAACAAAGAAAAAGCCCGGGAAATTCCCGGGCTTTTTGCTGTGCAAGTATTGGCGCCAAATCCTATGTCGCCAGGGTCGAATCGAGGTTAATGCGGCTCGCCCGGCCCAGCTCTTCGCGGCTGAGATAGCCGTCGCGATTGCTGTCATAGTGGCGGAAGACGCCTTCATAGCCGTCATTGTTGCGGATATTGATCGAGGTGACGTCGCCAAGGGTTGCATAGCGATCGACATAATCGCTGTATTCGCTCAGGCTCAGCTGGCCGTCATTATTGCTGTCGATCAACTCGAACAGGCCATTGGGGTCGTAGATATTGGGATCGATCGCGCGGGTAACGGATGTCTGCGCCATGGCCGGCGCTATCAGCAGGGTTGCAGCCACAAGTACAAGCGAGACAGGGGCAATCAGGCCGCCGAGAAGGGCAGTCCGTGCTGTCGTCAGAGTCGTTGTCATATTCGGTTTCATATCATCTCCAGACACCGTGTCGTTATCAAACACCACTGCCCGACCGCGTGTTCCTATTCATGCGGAAAGCTCCCCGCTCTCGCTCTATTCACACCGTATATGTGACTGAACTATGGCATTGCAACTTCCGCGCCTGTTTTCGCCATCTGCTGGCCGGAATGTGTCGCATTATACGCGTTGACGGGACGGACCGGTCCCGGTGTGCCGGGCAAATCGGGGAAGCGGCTTGACCATATAAAGATTTCTTTATATGTCTTCTGACTCAAGGAGCCTCCCACGGAACCGGTATGCCGCAGCCACCACTCGACAGCTTTCTGACGGAAATTCGCGCCCTGGGGGAGGAAACCCGGCTGCGAATCGTCCTGCTGCTGTCGCGGGGCGAACTGACCGTCTCCGAACTGACCCAGATCCTGCAGCAGAGCCAGCCGCGGGTGTCGCGCCATGTCAATATCCTCGCCGATGCCGGGCTGGTCGAAGGCCATCGCGAAGGGGCGTGGGTGTTCTATCGCCTGAACCCGGCCTCGGTGCTGCTCGAAGGGCTCGAGGACGTCTTGCCCGGCCTGCACCGGGCGCAGGACGAGGCGCTGGCCGAGGATGCAACGCGCCTGTCGGCGGTGATGGCGGCACGCGCGGCGGTGGCCGCCGATTTCTTCCAGCGCAATGCCGAAAGCTGGGAAAAGCTGCGCCGGCTGCATACGCCGGAATCCGACATCGAACAGAAGATGCGCGAACTGGCCGGCGATGCGCCGGTCGGGAAGTTCATCGATCTGGGCACCGGTACCGGCCGTATGCTGATCGTCTTCCGCGACCTGTATGAGAGGGCGATCGGCTATGATGTGTCGCGGGAGATGCTGGCCGTTGCCCGGACGCTGTTGAGCGATGCCGGGGTCGAGAATGCCCAGGTGCGTCAGGGCGATATCTTCGATCTCGCTGATCAGGATGGCGCCGAGCACGAGGGCAGTGCCGATTTCGTCTGTATTCATCACGTCCTGCACTTCCTGCCGGACCCCGCCGCAGCGGTGAAGGCGGCGCGCAAATTGCTGCGGCCGGGCGGGCGGATGATGATCGTCGATTTCGCCCCGCATGAGCTGGAGCATCTGCGTGAAGAATACGCCCATCGCCGTCTCGGTTTTTCCGATGCCGATGCGAGAGGCTGGGCCAAGGCCTGCGGTCTCACGGTCGGTGGCAGCGAGACATTGACGCCGGGCGCGGACGAGCAGGACAGGCTGAGCGTCAAGTTATGGTTGTTGAAAGCACCGCGCGAGTCCGGTGCGCAAGCCCAATATCTGAAAGAGAGTATCCATGTCTGACAGGCTGAAGATCAGCTTTGAATTCTTTCCGCCGAAAACGGAAAAGATGAGCGAGCAATTGTGGGGCGCTATCGAGCAGCTGGTGCCGCTGGGGCCGGACTTCGTGTCCGTCACCTATGGTGCCGGCGGGTCGACCCGCGACCGCACCCACCAGACGGTGTCGCGCATCGTCGAGGAGACGAAAGTGCCGGTCGCGGCGCATCTGACCACGGTCAATGCGACGAAGGACGAGATCAACCAGGTGCTCGACGACTACTGGAATGCGGGTGTGCGTCATATCGTTGCCCTGCGCGGCGATCCGCCCGGCGGGGTCGGCGAGACATTCGAGGCGACGCAAGGCGGCTATTTCAATGCGGCTGACCTGGCCAAGGCCGCGACCGACCGCCATGGCTTCGAGGTTTCCGTCGGCTGCTATCCGGAAAAGCACCCTGAAAGCCCGGACTTCGCGCTCGATATCGAGCTGTTGAAACAGAAGGTCGATGCCGGCGCGACGCGCGCGATCACCCAGTTCTTCTTCGATAATGACTGCTTTTTCCGCTATGTCGACATGGTGCGCAAGGCGGGGATCACCATCCCGATCGTGCCGGGTATCATGCCGGTGAACAATTTCGGCGCGCTGACGCGCATGGCCGGCCTGTGCGGCGCGACCATTCCCGGGCGCATCGGGCGAATGTTCGAGAATCTCGACGACGACCCGGAAACCCGCGAGCTGGTCGCCGCGACGCTGGCCGCCGAACAATGTCTCGACCTTGCCGAGCAGGGCATCGACCATTTCCACTTCTATACGCTGAACCGCGCCAAGATGGCCTATGCGCTGTGCCATATGCTCGGTGTACGCGCCAATTCCGACACCAGTCAGGACTGAATCATGCAACCGACCTTCGTCAATATCGGTGAACGCACCAACGTCACCGGCTCCGCCCGCTTTCGCAAGCTGATCAAGGACGGCGATTATGAGACCGCCCTCGATGTCGCCCGCCAGCAGGTCGAGAGCGGCGCCCAGATCATAGATGTCAACATGGACGAGGGGATGCTGGACGGTGTCGACGCGATGCGCACCTTCCTGCGCCTGATCGCGTCGGAACCGGATATCTGCCGCGTACCGATCATGATCGACTCGTCGAAATGGGAGGTGATCGAGGAAGGGCTCAAGAACGTCCAGGGCAAGGCGATCGTCAACTCCATCTCGCTGAAGGAAGGCGAGGAGGAGTTCCTGGCCCACGCCCGCAAGATCATGCGCTATGGTGCAGCGGCGGTAATCATGGCCTTCGATGAAAAGGGCCAGGCCGATACCGAAGACCGGAAGTTCGAGATCTGCGAGCGCTCCTACAAGCTGCTGGTCAAGAACGGCTTCCCGCCGGAAGACATCATCTTCGATCCGAACATCTTTGCGGTGGCGACGGGCATCGAGGAGCATGACAATTACGCTGTCGACTTCATCAATGCGACGCGGCGGATCAAGGAAAATCTGCCCCATGCCCGCGTCTCGGGCGGCGTGTCGAATATCTCGTTCTCGTTTCGCGGCAATGAGGCGGTGCGCGAGGCGATGCACTCGGTCTTTCTCTATCACGCCATTCAGGCGGGCATGGACATGGGCATCGTCAATGCCGGCCAGCTTGCGATCTATGACGATATCGAGGCCGAACTGCGCGAACTGGTCGAGGATGTGATCCTCAACCGCCGCAAGGGCGCGACCGACGCGCTGCTGGAGCGGGCCGACCGCTACAAGGGCGATGGCGGCAGGAAGCGCGAGGAGGATCTGGCCTGGCGCGACCAGCCGGTCGAGAAGCGCATCCAGCATGCGCTGGTGAAAGGCATCACCCAGTACATCATCGAGGATACCGAAGAAGCCCGCCAGAAGCTGGACCGGCCGCTCTATGTCATCGAGGGGCCGCTGATGGACGGCATGAATATCGTCGGCGACCTGTTCGGCGCGGGCAAGATGTTCCTGCCGCAGGTGGTCAAGTCGGCCCGGGTGATGAAGCAGGCCGTCGCCTATCTCGAACCCTATATGGAAAAAGAGAAGAAAGAGCAGGGGCTGGCCCAGGGCGAGGCCAAGGGCAAGGTGCTGATGGCGACGGTCAAGGGCGATGTCCACGATATCGGCAAGAACATCGTCGGCGTGGTTCTTCAGTGTAACAATTATGAGGTCATCGACCTCGGCGTCATGGTGCCGGCTGACAGGATCCTCGATGAGGCGAAAAAGCACAATGTCGACATCATCGGCCTGTCGGGCCTGATCACGCCCTCGCTGGACGAGATGGTCAATGTGGCCAAAGAGATGAAGCGGACGGGGCTGGATATCCCGCTGCTGATCGGCGGGGCGACGACCTCCAAGGCACATACGGCGGTCAAGATCGAGCCCAATTACGAGCATGGCGTGATCTATGTCACCGATGCCAGCCGCGCGGTCGGCGTCGTGTCGACGCTGCTGTCGAACGAGCGCAAGCCCGATTACCTTACCGGCATTCGCGATGATTATGACAAGGTGCGCGTCAGCTACAGCAAGCGTCAGCAGACGGATAAACGCGTGCCCATCGACAAGGCGCGGGAGAACCGCGTCGAGATCGAGTGGTCAGGCTATGAGCCGCCCAAGCCGTCCTTCACCGGAGCGAGGGCGTTTCGCGACTATGACCTGAGGGACCTTGCCGATTATATCGACTGGTCGCCATTCTTCGCGTCATGGGATCTGCATGGCCGCTATCCGGCGATCCTGGAGGATGACACGGTAGGCGAGGCGGCCCGCGACCTGTTCGCCGAAGCGCAGAAGATGCTGAAAAGGATCATCGAGGAGAAATGGTTCACGGCCCATGGCGTGATCGGCTTCTGGCCGGCGCAGTCGGTTGGTGACGATATTCATCTCTATGAGGATGAAAGCTGCGAGAACCAGATAGGAGTGTTTCACGGGCTGCGTCAGCAGATGGAAAAGCGTTCCGGCCAGCCGAATTATTGCCTGTCCGATTTCGTCGCGCCGAAGGACAGCGGCAAGGTCGATTATCTCGGCGCCTTCGCCGTTACGGCCGGCCATAATGAAGACGAGGTGTCACAGAAATTCGCCAAGGCGGGCGACAATTATTCCTCGATCATGGCATCGGCGCTTGCCGACCGGCTGGCGGAGGCGTTCGCCGAGGCGCTGCATGCGCGCGTGCGCCGCGAATTATGGGGTTACGCGCCCGATGAAGGCCTCGACACGCAGGCGCTGATCGAGGAGAAATATCAGGGCATCCGTCCGGCACCGGGCTATCCGGCCCAGCCCGATCACACCGAGAAGGAAGTGTTGTTTCGCCTGCTGAAGGCGGAAGACAATGCCGGAATGGAGCTGACGGAGAGTTTTGCGATGATGCCGGGGGCGTCCGTCTCGGGCATGTATTTCAGCCATCCCCAGTCGGTCTATTTCGGCGTCGGCAAGATTGCCCGCGACCAGGTCGAAGACTACGCCAGGCGCAAGGGCACGCCGGTTGCGGAAATCGAGAGATGGCTCGCCCCGATCCTCGGTTACGAACCCTGATGCCAGTGGTCATTTGAGACAGAATGGAGGCCGGCTCCCCCGCTTGAGCCCGGCCTCTGGCTGTGTGCCGGCGGCTTACAAACCGCCGGTCAAAAAGATGGCGGCCATCATTACGACCGCACCGAAAAGTGCCCCTCCCACAAGGCAGCTGATCTCCGTCATATCCCCATTACCCTCTGCTGGTGGCTAGACAAAAGAGACGCAACAATTGCGTCTCATACTGAGCAGAAAAAAATGGCCTTGAGAATAGGCCCTTGCCCGACCCCTGCGCATCCCTTGCGCTTCCCGTCGGTAAGCCCTTGGAATCAGGCAGCGAAAAAATTTCACAAAACTGTGGAAAACTCGCATTTGGCGAAGTTTTTCAAAAGCATGATCTGTCGCGGGCTGACTCCCATTGCCTGCGGCACACGGAAAACCACGATCCGGCTTGCCTGAAAAAGTTTTTCTGGCTCGCTGCCGGTGGTTTCGCTATGGAAAATCATGACCCTGTGGCAACGCATACAGCAATTCCTCGAAGCGGCGGGAGAGCGCACGCTTGGCGCCCTGATGGAGGTGGTGCGCGCGCGCAAGGCGCGGCGGGACGAAGCGGTGTTTTCCATCGCCCTGATCGCCCTGTCTGCCAAGATGGCCAAGGCGGATGGCTTCGTCACCGATGAGGAGATCGTCGCCTTCGGTGATTTCTTCGCCTTCCCGCCGGAAGAGGCGAGCAAGGTGCGCATGGTATACAACCTCGCCCAGGAAGATGTTGCCGGGTTCGATCTCTATGCCAAGCAGGTCGGCGAGCTGTTCGGCGACGAGCCGACGATCCTGGAAGACGTGCTCGACTGCCTGTTCCACATTGCTCTTGCCGATGGCGTGATGCATCCGCGCGAGATGGAGCTGCTGCGCGCGGCGGCTGAGGCGTTCTCGATCAGCCCGGCGCAGTGGCGCCGGATCAGTGCGGCGCATCTGGGCGCCGACAAGGACGATCCCTATGCGGTGCTCGGCCTGTCCCAGGACGTCTCCGACGCGGAGCTGAAAAAGGCCTATTACAAGCTGGTCAAGGACACCCATCCGGACACGCTGATCGCGCGCGGCGTGCCGGCCGAACTGGTCAAGATTTCCGAAGGCCGGATGGCGGCGATCAATACCGCCTATGAAAAGGCCATCGCCGAGCGCAAGGCCGCAGTCTAGCGCGGCTTTTTGTCATTTCCGGCACCCTGACGGTCCTGTGACGGTCCTGTGGCCAGCCTGCACCCTTGCCCATGGTTAATTGAGCCCCATGTCAATTCTGCTGGATAAATCGAACGGCGAGTGATTAAATAACCCCATGAACAGTGCACCGGTAACCCGTCAGTCCTTTTCCGCATCGGATCTCGTCAAGAAAGCCGCCAGCGGTCTTATGGATGTCGTGCTGTTCGTCGTCGTGTTGTGCTTTACCGGCGTCGCCATGATCGCGGTCGCCATCGTCGCGCCGCTGGCCGTCGGTATTTCCGCCCTGATCGGCCGCCATCGCGAGACGCGCTCCAGCTGGAAACGCGTCAAGGCGGGTTGAGGCGTTACCCCGCAGACTTCTCTTATCGTCATCAGCAATAGTGGCTGGCAGATCATGCCAGCGCACCCTATGGTCCGCCCCTCTGAGTAGAAGAGGAGCGATGGGATGCCCGCGCGCGAATTGATCATGCTGGTTCTGATGTGCCTCGTCTGGGGGCTGCATCTGGTCGTCATTCGCGCGACCACGAACCAGTTCGTCGATCCGATCTTCTATGCCGCCTGCCGGATGACGCTGGTCGCGATCATCCTGTCGCCGCTGTTGCGCATCCATCATGGTCAGATGAAGCGCATCGCCGTCGCCGGGCTGTGCCTTGGCGGGCTGAATTATGCGTTGATGTTTACCGGCTTTGCCCATGCCTCGGCGTCGGTCGGGGCGATGGTGATGGAGCTGTATGTGCCGATCACCGTGGTGCTGGCAGTGGTGTTCCTGAAGGAGCGCATCGGGCTGCCGCGCATTGCCGGGATTGTCATTGCCATTGCCGGGGTCGGGCTGATCGCGCTGTCGCAGGAGCGCGACGGCGACACCTCGATGCTCGGGGTCGCGCTGCTGGTTGCGGCGATGGCGTCGGAGGCGACGGGGGCGATCATCGTCAAGAAGATCGAAGGCGTAAAGCCGCTCGAACTGCTCGGCTGGTTCGCGATCTTCGGCTCGGCCTTCCTGTGGACCGCCACGCTGACGCTGGAGCGCGACCAGATCGCCGTGCTGACGGGCGAGAATATCTGGCCGTTCCTGGCGGCTTTGTCCTTCACCGTATTCGGCGCGTCGATATTCGGGCACACGACCTATTACTGGCTGATCCAGCGCCTGCCGGTGAACCAGGTCTCTTCCTCGACGCTGCTGGCGACGGTGATTGCCGTAGCGGGCGGGGTGTTCATTCTCGGCGAGCCGGTGACGTGGCAGTTTATTGTTGGCGGGCTGATGACGCTTGGCGGGGTCGGGGTTATCCTGATCCGGACGAAGGACAAGCAGGGGCCACCCTCGGCGACCATCGCGCCGATTGAAAACTAGAGAGACGCCATGAGCCTGACGATCAATAGAGACCATCGCTCGCCGAACCATGATGCGCGCGACGAGACGGTCGACATGATCGTGCTGCATTATACCGGCATGGAGAGCGGCAGGGCGGCGCTGGAGCGGCTGTGCGACCCGGCGGCGCGGGTCAGCGCCCACTACCTGGTCGAGGAAGACGGCACGGTGTTCGCGCTGGTCGACGAGGACCGCCGCGCCTGGCATGCCGGCCTGTCGCACTGGCAGGGACGGGACAATGTCAATGGCTGTTCCGTCGGCATCGAGATCGTCAATCCGGGCCATGAATGGGGCTATCGCAAATTTCCCGGCGTGCAGAGCGATGCGGTCGCGGCGCTGGTCGCTGAGATCGTCGCGCGGCACGGTGTGCCGGCCTCGCGCGTCGTCGGTCACAGCGATGTCGCCCCCGAGCGCAAGGAAGACCCGGGCGAGCTGTTCCCCTGGCACAAGCTGTCGCAATCGGGGCTGGCGCTTGCCGCCATCGACCCGGCGCTGCCGCTGCCGGAGGATGTGCCGGATTATGCGGCGGCGGTCACCATGCTGCGTCAGATCGGCTATGGCTTCCGCGATGGCCATCCTGTCGCAGCCGTGTTGGCCTTCCAGCGGCGGTTCCTGCCGGGCCAGATGGGGCAGGGGCTGAACCCGCCCACTCGCGCCGCCATCGGGCGGGTTCATGAAGCGCTTTAAGCGCGGCGTGAGGGCCTTCGCGGCCAATGAAGTCTTGCCGATAAACCCTTCATGGCAAACGAAAAATTTACCATGTGCCCTTAGCGTGGTTCTCAACGACCGGTGTCATTTCAAGAGGCCGGAAGTGGGGTGACCTGTGTGCAAGCGGGTCCAGGGGTGAAGACCCGCCGCGCCAGGGGCCGGCGGGTTTTTCATTGCGCGGGGTTGCCCGGAACCGCGGCACTGGCGTTATCGCCGTAAAAGCCTTATATGCGCGGCCATGACTGATGTACTGGACAAGACGGATAATCTGGCGCTGACGCGCAGGGTGGCGGGCGCGCTCGATCTCGGCCTGCCCAAGGGCGCGCGCATCATCGTCGCCATGTCGGGCGGCGTGGATTCGTCCGTGACGGCGGCGCTGTGCCATTATGCCGGCTACGACGTCGTCGGCGTGACGCTGCAGCTCTATGACCATGGCGTCGCGATCCAGAAAAAAGGCGCGTGCTGCGCCGGGCAGGATATCCATGACGCCCGCCGTGTGGCCGAGGCGCTGGGCATTCCCCATTACGTGCTCGATTACGAGAACCGCTTTTCCGATGCGGTGATGGAAGATTTCGCCGATACCTATCTGGCCGGCGCGACGCCGATCCCCTGCGTGCGCTGCAATGAACGGGTGAAGTTCAAGGATCTGCTCGAGACTGCCCGCGACCTTGGCGGCGCAGCGATGGCGACCGGGCATTATATCGCGCGCGAGATCGGCGACAGCGGCAAGGCGGAGTTGCGCCGGGCTGCCGATGCCGATCGCGACCAGAGCTATTTTCTGTTTACCACGACGCAGGACCAGCTGGACTTCCTGCGCTTCCCGCTGGGCCATCTGCCGAAGCCTGAAGTGCGGGCGATCGCGGCGGAGCTGGGCCTCGTCGTGGCCGACAAGCCGGACAGCCAGGACATCTGCTTCGTGCCGGAGGGCAAATATACCGCCGTGGTCGAACGGTTGCGCCCCGGCGCGGCGGAGCCGGGCGAGATCGTGCATGTCGACGGTACGGTGATGGGCACCCATCCGGGCGTCATCCACTACACGGTCGGCCAGCGCCGTGGCCTCGGCATCGCGACCGGCGATCCGCTCTATGTGGTCAAGCTGGATGCGGACAAAAAGCAGGTGGTGGTTGGCCCGCGCGAGGCGCTGACGACCAAGGTGATCCATCTGAAGGAAGCCAATTGGCTTGGCGACGAGGCCGTGCCCGAAGGCGGCATGCGTGTCGCGGTGAAAGTGCGCTCGACCAGGCCGCCGGAAATCGCCACCCTGCGCCGTGACGGCGACAGGCTGTCGGTCGTGCTCGACGCGCCGGAAGATGGCGTCTCGCCGGGCCAGGCCTGCGTGTTCTATACGCCGGATGACGCGCACAGCCGTGTCCTCGGCGGCGGCTGGATCGCCTCGACGGAAGCGGCGTGAGCATGGCATCCCCGTCCTTCGAGGCTCGCTGCGCGAGCACCTCAGGATGAGGATGTTCATGCCCTCACCCTGAGGTGGCAACGCAGTTGCCCACGAAGGGCGAGGGCCTTGTGAAGGAAAATATGATGGCGTCTATTGCACTATTTGATCTCGGCAACGTCCTGCTCGACTGGGATCCTGTGCGTCTGTACACGGAGCTGATGGGCTCGCGCGAACAGGCCGAGGAATTCTGCGCCACCGTCACCACGATGGACTGGCACAAGCAGCATGATCGCGGCGTGCCGATGGCGGAGAATGCGCGGCGACTGATCGAGAAGCACCCGGAACATGCCGAGCTGATCCATGCCTGGCGGATCGACTGGCTCGACATGTTCGACGGCTATGTCGACGGGGTCGATGATATCGTGCGCGCATTGAAAGTGGCGGGCGTGCCGCTCTATGCCCTGTCCAACATGCCGGCCGAAGTCTGGCCGGAAATGCGGGAAGAATTCCCCGTGCTGACGGACTTCCGTGACGTCATCATCTCCGCCAAAGAGAAGATGATCAAGCCCGACCCGCGCATCTACGCGATTGCGCTGGAGCGGATGGGCAATCCCGATCCGGCTGAGGTGTTGTTCATCGACGACCGGCAGGACAATGTCGACGCCGCGATCGCCGCCGGCATGAAGGCTGTGCACTTTACCGACGCTGCCGCGTTGCGGGCCGCGCTTGGTGAAGCGGGACTTCTCTAAATTAGCGCTTAGGCACAGCCTTCGACATAATCGACCGGCGGCGCAAGGCCGATGCGATAGCGGCTGATCGTGCCCTCACCGACTTCCTGTTCGAAGATGGCCTTGGCGTCATTGCCGAGATCGACATGGATATCGTCTTCATCCGTATACTTGTTCGGCAGGCGCTCGGCATCGGGATAGCGCGCGAGGACGTCCTCTGCCGCCATGCCGACCATGGCGCCCGCCTCGGTGGTAACGCCCGGCGCGCGGACATCGAGGCGCATGACCGTGCCGTCGACGACCATGAAGCCGATCTCGTAGTTTTCGGGCGCGACGTTGAGATAATAACAGCCGGGATCGCCATAAGGGTCTTCGTCTGGCCCGCCGACCAGCCCGCCGGGATAGGCGGCGCGGGCTTCCCCGGCGCTCATGCCGAACAGGACGCCGCAATAGCCCTCAGCCGTTGCCGGGTCGCAATCCGCGCCGGCCAGGTCCTCATCACCGGCGCGCACAGGAAGGCTGGCCATGTCGGCTTCCAGATCCTCGATGACTTCATCTGTTTCCTCAGCGGTCAGTTCTTCGCTCGCCGTCTCTTCCGGGGCGGCGGGTGTGGCCGCGTCTTCGGCGCAGGCCGCGAGCAGGGCGGACAGGGACAGGGTGGCTAGCAGGATCTTGTTCATGGGCGGGATCACTTTCCTTGGTCGGCCGTTAGTGTCCCCTGAATTGATACTCGGCGAAAGAGGCTATTCCGGGTCCGCTGTCGCAACATCGCCAATCACGACAGTGCCCTCGCGGCGTTTGTCGGCGCCGCCGGTTAACTCGCCATCGGCCGTCACCATGACGCCATAGACACCGCTGCTCAGCTCCGTCTCGCGCGGCTCGAGCCCGAAGGCGGCCAGCGCGGCGAGGCGTTCGGCATCGAGCCGGTCATCCTCGACCAGAACGCCGCCGCGCGGGATCACGATATTGGGCAGGTCGATCGCTTCCTGCATGGTCATGTCCCAGTCGAGCATACCGACAATGGTCTTGGCGACATAGCCGATGATCGCAGGCCCGCCGGGAGAGCCAAGCGCGGCATGGAACGATCCGTCCGCGTTGAAGATGATCACCGGCGACATGGATGATCGCGGCCGCTTGCCCGCCAGCGGCGCATTGGCGACCGGCTGGCCATTGCGCTCCGGCACGAAGGAAAAGTCCGTCAGCTGATTGTTGAGGATGATCCCCGCCGCCATGATATGCGACCCAAACGGCGCTTCGACAGACGATGTCATGGAGACGACGCGCCCCTTGCCGTCGCGGATCGAGAAATGGCTGGTCGAGGGCGGCTCCGGCGAGCCATCGAGGCCGAGATGGGCGTCGCCCTCGAACGGATCGCCCGGCGCGACCTCGATTGCGGAGCGGTCGACCTGGATCAGGCTCGCCCGGTCAGCGATATAGCCGGGGGCGAGCAGGGCATCGACGATATCGCCGGCGCCATGGTCGCCAATGCTCATGAAGGCCGGGTCGGCGAGATAGAGATTGCGGTCGGCATAGGCGAGGCGGCTTGCCTCCATCAGCAGGTGCCAGGCTTCCGGTGATTGCGCCGTATACTGATCGAATGCAGTCTGTTCCAGCAGGGAGAGGATCTGCAGCACGGTCACGCCGCCGGAGGAGGGCGGGCCCATGGAGCAGATCGTCTTGCCGCGATAGGGTGCGCAGACAGGTTCGCGCTCAACGGGAGAATAGTCGAAGAAATCCTCGACCGTCAGCGTGCCCGGTCCGGCGATGGAATCGACCGTCGCGGCGATTTCCTGGGCGATCTCGCCGCCATAGAAGGCACCGGGCCCCTGGTCGGAAAGGGTCTGGAGCATCCGGGCATAGGCAGGGTTCTTCAGGACATGACCGACGGGCAGGGGCGCGCCGGCCTCGTCGAAGAAATAGTCCTGAGAGCCGGTCATCTGGCCGAGGCGCCCTGCCTCGCTCATGCGGACGATCAGGCCGTTGAGACGCGGCGAGATATCGAACCCGTTTTCGGCAAGTTCGCGGGCCGGGGCAAGCAGTTCGGCCAGCGGCAGGGTGCCATGCTGTTGATGGGCCAGGGTGAGCATAGCGATGACGCCTGGCACGCCGACCGAGCGCCCGCCAGTGATCGCATCGTAGAAATTCATCGGGCTGCCGTCCGGGGCGAGGAACATGTCCGGCGCGGCGCTTTGCGGGGCGGTCTCGCGGCCGTCATAGGCGATGGTGCGCCCGCTCGACGGGTCGTAATGCAGCATGAAGGCGCCACCGCCGAGGCCGGAGGATTGCGGCTCTACCAGGGACAGTACCGCCTGCACCGCAATCGCGGCATCCGCCGCCGTGCCGCCGCGGGCGAGAACATCGGCACCGGCCTGCGTCGCAAGCGGGTTCGCCGTGGCGATCGCGAACTTGCCGTCGAGGGCGTCACGGGCATCGGCGGCCTTCTCCGTGCGCGCCGCGTCAGGGGCCTGCGGCTGGCCGCAGGCGGCAGCGAGTGCGAGGCCGAGAAGCAGGGCGATAGACGGGCTGGGCTTGAACATGAATGGGCTTTCGCTTGATAACGGTACAAGGACAGCAGGGTGGAACGTGTTACATGGCAAATCAAGGCACAGCTCGAAACGGACATCCGGGGCCGCGCAACGCGATCACCGACATAGACGGGTTACGGGTCGGGCACAGCCATGACCCGGCGGTCAACACCGGCGTCACCGTGATCCTGCCCGACCGGCTGGTGGCGGCCTCCGTCGATGTGCGCGGCGGCGGGCCGGGCACGCGCGAGACCGATGCCCTCGACCCGGAGCGGCTTGTCGGCGGGCTGAACGCGCTCGTTCTTTCGGGCGGGTCTGTCTATGGCCTTGGCGCCGCCGATGCGGTCGCGGCGGTTCTGGGCGCTGCCGGCACCGGTTATGCCCTGGTGCCGTCGCCGGGCGTACCGGTCTCGCCCATCGTGCCCGCCGCTATCCTCTATGACCTTGCCAATGGCGGCAACAAGGCCTGGGGGGAGGCGCCGCCCTATGCCCGGCTCGGCCGCGAGGCACTGGCCGATGCGCAGGGCGCTGGCGGCAGGGATGCTGCCATCGGGCGGATTGGCGCCGGTTATGGCGCGCGGGCCGGGGCCTGGCCCGGCGGGCTCGGCACGGCGTCCTTCGTCACGGCGGATGGCATCACCGTGGGCGCAATCGTGGCGGTCAACGCCTTCGGCTCGCCCTATATCCCCGGCACGACATGTTTCTGGGCCTGGCCGTTCGAGCAGGGTGGCGAATTCGGCGGCGTCCGGCCCGCTGGCAGCGAGGCGGCGCAAGGGTTTCCCGATGATACCAAGCTCGGTCCTGTCAGCGCGGCTGGCGGGGCGGGCGCAGCGACACCGGGCGCGAACACGACGATCTGTGCCGTCGCCACCGATGCGGCGTTGTCGACAGCGGACTGCAAGCGCCTCGCCATCATGGCGCAGGATGGCCTGTCGCGGGCGCTCAGGCCCGCCCATGCACCGGTCGATGGCGACACGGTGTTTGCCCTGTCCACAGGCGCGACGCCCTTGCCCGAGCCGAGGGCGCTGTCGCTCACCGTTCTCGGCAATCACGCCGCCGACTGCCTCGCCCGGGCGATTGCCCGCGGGGTGTACGCGGCGAGCGGGGCCTGAGCATGGCGCCCGATGCGACGCCGCCTGATGCCAGACCGGCGCCGATCGAGCCGCGTCATCTGGCGGGGCTGAGGGCGATCAACAATGCCGACCATGACAAGCTGTCCTGGCTCTGTGAGGGCGACCTCGAAGCGCTGATCGCCGGCGCCGCCTATGCCCGCCAGAGCGGCGATGGCGCCGCGATGATGATCGCCTATCGCGAGGGCGCCGATTATGTCAGCCCGAACTATCGCTGGTTCGCGGAGCGCCATGAGCGGTTTGTCTATGTCGACCGCGTCGTCGTCGCGCAAGGCGCGCGCGGGCAGGGCCATGGGCGCGTGTTCTATGAGGATCTGGCCGCGCTGGCGCGAGCGGCGGGCGTGCCGGTGATTGGCTGCGAGATCAACATGCTGCCGCCCAATCCGGTCTCCATCGCCTTTCACCAGACGCTCGGTTTCGTTGCGTGCGGGCGGGCGGTGCTGGAACCGCGTGAAAAGCACGTCGCCTATTACCGGCTCGATCTGTGACGCCCGGGTAAGCGGGCTTGGCGGGATTGCGGCGGAAAAATCCCGGAAAACAGGCTTGCAATTGCCGCGCGATTGGGCTTTAACGCCGGTTCTCGGCACCGGCGGCCTTTTGGCTGCCCGCGGGCTGAAATGCGCACCCGTAGCTCAGCTGGATAGAGCACCAGACTACGAATCTGGGGGTCAGGAGTTCGAATCTCTTCGGGTGCGCCACTTTTAAGTCATTGATATTAAATAGGTAATTATTCCCATTAACCGGCACAGGGTAGGCTTTGTCACCTAAAGCCCTGTTTTCTAATATGTTTCTGAGTTCGAATCCTTCAGGGCTTCTCTGCGTAATACAACCCAACAATATATGAGAAATGGTGGCCCGAATGTCCGAAATTGATTTCGAAGAATTATCCCCTTCAGTACACGGTAATGATAAAACAGACAGATTATTACAGCCCAAAGCGGAAGATTTTCTATATCTGTTTGAGGAAGAAGATACGACGAGAGAGCAGGCTCTGGAATATCTAACTGCGCTGATGAATACCTTGCAGCCCTTTGTGGATATGGGATTTGGTATTAACGCGATCCCCGAACGGGCTTGTACAGGCGCTTCCAAGGATGACTGACCATTTGCTCTGGTAAAGACCGGGTTGAATCGGGTATAATCGGGTATGGAATTGGATATCCCGACATGAAAGAGCCTGTTTTTGCCCTGACATCTGAGCTTGTTAAGCTCATCGCCGAGGTCGATGAATTCAAAGGCCGTTGGCAAGCGTTGAAGACCCTCTCCCCGGATCGCTTGAATGCCCTTCGTAAGGTGGCGGCTGTCGAGAGCATCGGCTCTTCGACCCGCATCGAAGGGGCAAAGCTGACCGATGTTCAGGTGGAAACCTTGCTGTCCAATCTGGAGAAGACCTCCTTTCTCACGCGCGATGAACAGGAAGTAGCGGGCTATGCCGAAGCCATGGATATGGTTTTCGAGGCCTATGCCGATATGCGTATCACCGAAAACCACATTCGCCAATTGCATCAGGTGTTGCTGCGCCATTCGACCAAGGATGAACGCCATAGGGGTTCCTACAAGACACTCGCGAACAATGTCGTCGCCTTCGATGCAGACGGGAAAGAAATCGGCGTGGTCTTCGAGACGGCGACGCCATTCGATACGCCGCGCGAAATGGAGGAGCTGGTCGCATGGACCAATAAGGCAATTGCGGAAGAGTCCCACCACCCCTTGCTGATCATCGCCGTCTTTATCGTGACCTTTCTGGCTATCCATCCCTTTCAGGATGGAAACGGGCGTTTGTCCCGTGTGCTGACGACCTTGCTGTTGATGCGGGCCGGATACGCCTATGTTCCGTTTGCATCTCTCGAAAGTGTGGTCGAAGCGAATAAGGACTTTTATTACAAGGCGCTGCGCAGGACGCAGACGACCCTGAAGACGGATAATCCGGACTGGATGCCATGGACCGGTTTTTTTCTGCGCTCGCTGAAGAAGCAAAAGGACACGCTCGAAGCCCGTATCGAGAAGGAGAGCGGAGGGAGCGATAGCGACGATGACCTTCCCGAAATATCGGTGCAGGTTATAGCGCTTCTGCGAAAGGAAGGTCGCCAGACCCCCTCCCAACTTGCCCGTGCCATCGGCGCGAACAAGAACACGTTGAAAGTGCGTTTGCGTGAACTCGTAGAGGCAGGGCGTATCAAGCGACACGGAAAAGCCCGGGCCACCTGGTATTCCCTGTGATTGCAATGCTGGGACCATCATGGCGTTGGCCCGAAATCGTCATGGTCCAGCGCCTTTAGTACCTCGTTCCAGCGCTCCAGTTCTTCGAACAATTCAGGCCCGCAGGAGTTGGAAGACTCTCCTGTGAGGTGCGCCATTTTTTCTACAGGATCACTGTTCTGAAGGTCAGCGATATGCGACGGCTGCGTTGATGGCGGATGCCGTCGACTAAATCCGACCTGCGCGGTCGGATTGCATGCTGCCATTCAAAGCGTGCAGGGCCGGAGAGTGTCAGCAAGCTGCGCGGTTCCAGCAACTGCGATTTCCGACTATTGTGGGACTGCGTATTCAGGAATTCCATTTCACAGGCCGACAATAAGCTGATTGAGGCGATGATTTCGCCGAAACAGGGAATGCAATCGGTGTGCGGGGCGATGCCCTGGCCTGGCAGATAGTCGTTAACGATGACTTGATCCGGCAAGCGGGCGAAGCGGCGTTCTGCGACAAGGCGTTCTGCCAGCGTTGCGAACGGTCCGGGCAAGTCCCCGAGATACATGTCGGGGCGGATCTGGCGCGCCCGGTAGTCGTAGACATATCCATAGTGCTGCACGCGTCTTGCCAGATCATCACGCCAGGATTGCCGATCGATAAATTCTACAAGGGTGGCTTCGGTATCCCTATCGAGAAAATCCGGAACATACCGAAACCCGTCGATTGGACTGCCAGATACGAAACTAAATTTCTTTTGATCAGTCATCGTCTGGCGAAAACCCACGTATTGAAGCGGTGGTGCTTTTTCAGCGCACTATCGTCATCATTTGTGTTTTCGTGGGAATAGCCCGGGTGAGCGGAGGGTGAAAATGAAAAAATTTCCGGTTTTCGATAGCCGGCCAAGCTGGCTGCCTCAAACGGGTTGAAGGCCGCCCTGTAATGCGGACTATCTACAATCGACACAACGACCCGCCCGTTGCTTCGGGTAGAATTGACTGCCTGGTATCGTGATGCATGGAGCTGGATCCTTTCCATGGCCCAGCATAATTTCACCCAGATGCGCGGGGATTGAGTTTTCTGTTGGGTTGCTTTGCCCTCGGAGCAGGTTCTCTAAAGGTTTGAAATTCATGGCACATCCAAGTTCGAATCCTACGGCGTGTCTGCTTCAATATTCTGGTACAGCAGCGCTCTCCAAGAAATCCTTTGGATGAGAAGCTCGTGTTTCCTCGCAATTTTCCTTGGTATGACAACGCGAAAACAACTCAAGGGTAGCTTAATATATTCGGGTTCGTTTATCCTCGGTACTACCTGGACTTCAAATGACCCCGGATCTTACGCTTGAGCTGGAAGCTTTTTCAGTCAGGGTTAAGCTTGATTCAGGTACTATGCGAAACCGGGCACTTGTATTAGCAAATGCAGGATGTCGGTATTTCTCTGGACGCCGTTCTCGATCAGTTTCCTCGTCCAGCTGCTGCTCGGAACGATCTGTACCGGCTACCTGTTTTTCCGGCTGGTCACGGAAAGCCGAAGGGGCAGGATGATGGTGTCGAACGTCGCGGTCACCGCGGCGGCCTTCAGCCTGACATGCTTTATCGGGCTGAACTTCCTGGCGGAAACACTGCATCCCGACCTTGCGACCTGGTGCCTTCCCTGGGAGGCCCCGTTTGGTACCGTCGCCCTGCTGGCGATCACCGTCTTTGTGTATAATTATCCTGTCCCGTTGGTCAGGCTGCGATCGGTCGAATCAATCGTGGTCGCGGGCCTGTCGTTGCTGTATCTGATGGTCGAAGTCTGGGCGGCGGTCTGGAGAGTGCAAAGCCAGTCTCAAGGTTTTGTCGAGTATCGCCCGGGTGTCCTCGACCTCGTGCAATTGATGACGGCGCTTTGGTTGCTCGTGGTGATGGTCCGGCAATATCTTCGTGCGGTCCGGAGGGACGCCGCCGCCGGAGTCACGCCGGGGGTCTCCCTCTGGCGCCTCGTCACAGGCGAGGGATTGCCGACAAGGGCATCATCGGTCCGGGCGTTTCTGATCGTATCGCTGATCCCCGTCGCCGCGATCGTGCTGCTGACATTGCGGTCCTACTGGATCCTCGGCGGCGTGGCGACTGAAATCGGCCTGTGCTGGCTCATGCTGCTCGTGCTGTGCGGATTTTCGCTTGTCTACCTGAACTATATACCGGAACGGTCATCCTTCCTTACCAAGATTACCGGCGTCACGCTGACGACCCTCCTGTCGATATTGTGCGGCATCTCGTGGATCATCGGCACCGTCTATGCCGAAGCGTTCGACAATGACGGGATTCCCGAGTCCGGAACGGCGATCCGGTTCCAGCTTCGCAGCGATGACAGTTACTTTGTCAGCAACACCGCCTTCCGGTTCGACAACGATCTCGGGGACAGGCAACCGGGCGCCTTCGCTGTGGATCTGGACCCGGTGTTTCCGTTCTACGGCGTGGAACGCAACCGTCTGTTCGTCGATCCGAACGGCATAGTCAGTTTTGACGGACCGTCGTCTCTGCGCCATGTCACCGACCGCTTCGGGGGCACGGGCGCGATTTTCCCGCTCGTACTCGACACTGCGTTTCGCGCCGACGTGGCCGACAGCGTGGCGGGGGAACCGGAAAGCGGCCTTTATTTCAGGCAAGCGACGGATCGCATCCTCCTGACATGGTACAACGCCTCGCAAAGGGCTGCCCCGGATGCGCTTTACACGTATCAAGTTGCACTTTACCCGAACGGTGTCATCGAAATCGCGTACAGGACGGTGCCCGATACGGTCCGAGCGAATGTGATATCACCGCTGTCCTCACCGGCGCTTGCCGGCATCACGCCCGGCTGGCTGAACGGGGAGATTGACCGGGTGACCTTCGGGTCGGACCTTCCGCTTGACGCCCGGCCGATGACCGGTCTTGTGGAGGACTACCGCCTTGCATTCCTGATCTACCTCAACCAGATATATACCCCGGTTGCCGCCTTCACGCTGCTCATGACGCTTGCCGTATCCGCGCTGATGCCGCTGATCTTTCAGCGAACCCTCGTGCGTCCGCTGAACCGCCTGCTGGAAGGCGTTCAGAGCTTCCGCCGGGGAACTTATCCGGGCGCGATGAGGATCTTCTACAAGGACGAAATCGGGTTTCTAACCAGGGCGTTCAGCGAGATGGCGAACGCACAGATCGCTCTGGTGCAATCGCTGGAGGACCAGGTCGCGGCCCGTACACAGGCTGCGGTCAGCCTGGCCGACAGAAACGCGAGACTGGAGGAGCGCAACCACCTGTCGGGCGAGCTCCACGACGCCGTCAGCCAGAAGCTGTTTTCCGCAACCATGATTGCTGACCGCGTGTCCGGCCTGGTCACGGATGGAGACAGGACGATCACGACCGCCCTGTCCGAGATTCGCGGCCTGAACCGCGCAGCCCTTTCCGAAATGCGTATGCTGATGGCTGACATGCGACCGGGCGGCAATTGCGCCGAGACATTGGGGTTTTCGTTGAAAGCCCTCGTATCCTCGGTCGCCGCCGCGGAGCGGTTTCGCATTCAGCTTCAGGTTGAAGGCGATACGAGACTACCCGATGCCGTCCATAAGGTGTTTTACCGCATCGCTCAGGAAAGTCTCAATAATATAGTGAAGCATTCGGAAGCGGAGTCGGTGACGATTTTTCTTGATGCGCTTCCGTCCCAGAGTATTCTTTCAATCTTCGACGATGGTCAGGGATTCGAACTGGACAAAGTTCCAGAGGGGTGTTTGGGGTTGGAAATCATGCGTGAGCGCGTTCAGAAAATCGGAGGAAACCTCGAGATCTTCTCCGCACCCGGACAGGGTACGTCGCTGACATTGATCTGGTACGAACGGGATATTGTATGAGCGTTCCGATCAGGGTCGTCCTGACGGACGATCATCCTGTGGTCCGGCGCGGCGTCGCCGATGTCCTCTCCGCGAGCGGCCGGATCAGTATCGTCGGTGAGGCTGCAAACGGCGAGGAGGCGCTGGCAGTGTGCCAGACCACCCAACCCGACATCGTGATCATGGACGTGCGGATGAAGGGTATGGACGGGATCGAAACGACTAACCGGATCAAGGAGAAGTTTCCCGGCATCCGGGTCATCGGACTCAGCACCTTTCCGCAGGACCACATTATCGAAGCCATGAAAGACGCTGGCGCGTCGGGCTTTCTCGTCAAGGAGCTGACCGCCGCCGAACTCATCGATGCCACCATTCGGGTACACTCGGGCGAAACGGTGTTTTTCCGGGGAGCCGAAGTCACCGCCGGTGACGAGGGTGCCGCATCGCAGGCTCCGGAAAAATCCGCCTATGCCATCGGACCCCAGCAGCAATAGGTGCTGTGGCTGCTGACCAAGGGCCTGACCAACAGCGAGATCGCCGAGCACCTCAACATTTCGCTGCCGACCGCCCGCTACCATGTCAGCGCAATCCTTCAGAAGCTGGACGTCTCCAACCGCGCCGAAGCTGTCGCGCTGGCATTGAAGGAACACCTGGTCTGACCCGCCAATGCGGGTGCGGCCGGTTCCGTCCCTGTACGTTTGTCCAGTTCACCGACCTCTCGGCTCCATTTAGCGTCACCCGGGAGACAAGCCCATCCATGAGCGTTCCCGGTGGTCAAGACTGCAGCATTTTTCAGATTTCTGTCGATCGTCATGTTTGGTGCGCTGACACTGTCGGCGACCCCTTCGCCGCGCGCGGAGGTCGGGGAACCGGCAGAATTTGTGGTGAATTCCGGCGATTTCCTGTGCGGCGAGAATACCCGGCTGGCATCTGTCGATTTTGCACAAGCCAACAAGACGGCGCTGTGCAACGGTCTGGAAGACTGGGGGACGGCGAGACTGGCCGGGCAGGCCTCGATAACCGGGCCCGGCAATAAATGCGTCATTCGCGAGAACGATCCGCGGCGGCTGCTGAAGTCGGTCTGTGTACCGAAAACCGATTCGGCGGCGATCCGCGGTATCCTCCTCTTCGGCGGCTTCCGGACCCAGCAGGAACTCAACACGGCATCGCCTGAGGGCTGGAGGGAGGCGCTGAGCGTCGAACTCGCCAACCGGCTGGCCGAACCCATCACGACGTTTCAATCTCTCAGCGAAAAGGAACTGAGCGCCGCAGGCGGCATGCTCGTGCTGATTCAGTCCTCGGCGCTGTTCGATGCCGAGAGCATCAGCCGGCTCTCGCTGCCTGAGCTTCGGCTTGAAGCCATGACACTTCTGACGACGCAAACCGGCATCCCGCTCGCTGATCTGAAAGAGATGAGCGACGAGCAACTCTTTGAACTCATTTGGAAAGGATGACTCCTATGACCAAGAAATTTCTGTTCGGCAGTGCCTGCTCGGCGTTCCTGCTGTTGCAGGCCTGCAGTGCCGGGGAGCCGGTGGCACAAATGGCGGGCGATGCGCCTGCCGGGTCCGCTCCCGCCGGAGAGTGCCGGAATGGCGGCGACCGTCTTGCGCTTTCCGGACTGTGCAAGGATGCAGCCATTGCGATGCTGAACACTGCCGGTGGTCCGGACCCCGTGCTGCCGGATGAGTGCAGCTGGGAAATCCAGGAAACCCGGTTTGCCATCGATGTTCTGCTTTACCGGGCGGCGAGCTGCGACGGCACAACCGCGAAACTGTCCTTCGCCGGCGGTGCACAGCAGGCGGAGCTGCGGCTTGAAGAGTCGGCGCTGGGCTGGCCGACGGGCGAGGAGTCCGAGCCGTTGATCCGTGTCATCAGCGCCGATCCCGAGGCGCCTTACGCAAATATCGAGTTCTACGTGAAAAACGCGATCGAGGATCCGGTCGAGGCCGCCAATTGCGCCGCCCGCCCGGCAAATATCGATGGCTGGCCGGACGATGCCATCGTGGTCGACGAAAAGGATGCGCCGGAATTCGATCTCGACGGCCCGCGTTCCGCCTGCGGACCGTTCGGATTCAGCGGCGATGAAACGCGGTACTGGCGCGTGTTCAACGATTTCTCGTGGCTCTTCAGCCTCGGGCAGGACCTCTATCAGGACATCGATGTCGGATCGCTGACGCTGGTGCCATCAGTCACTGAATAACCAGGCCTTTCCAATGGCAGTGCAATTAGCCGCGAAATGACTTTCGACTTGAGAAAATAAAGAGGAGAGAAACATGAAGACCTTGATGCATTGTATATGCCTGGCAGTGATGTGCCTCATGCTGCCGGCTGTTACGCCGGCATATGCGCAGAGCCAGGGAGAGACCGTCACCGATACCGGCATGACGCGTCACATGTTCCGCCGTGACTACTGGAATACCACCAGACATGGGCAAGCCATGCGCGCAAACTCGGTGAAATCGGATGTCGCGGGCGATATCGCCTTCGCAGCGCTCAACGACACACTTGCGCTTGCAGCAACGACTGCCTCGGGCGGTGCCGGTGGCGCTGTCGCGGGCTATGTCATGGGCGAAGCCATTTCCGAGTTGACGGGCCTGTTGCGGGACACCGATGCGCAACTGCCACGTCTGGCCAAATTCACGAACACGGATGCGACCTATCTGCAATATGACGACGGCAGCTGGTGCATCATCGCAAATGGTACCGAACTTGATCATATCGAGCGCGATTCGCTGGAGCCCATGGAGCGCTATGATCTGGTTCCCAATGCCGGTAATCAGGTTTGCGGTTCACCGGACGGGTATTACGAGGCACACGGAACAGTATACCGCCTGTACAGCTCATCGCCGTCGAACAAGGCCTGGTACGGAATAGGATTTGGCGACAGCTATTGCGCCATTCCGAACGAGGCGACATGGCAATCGCTTGCTGTCACAGATTTCGACAGTCGCGATACGGACGGTCACACAACCGCCCTGCGCGGATCGACCTATTTTTCCGTCGCTGACATCGGCCATGCAACAAGGCACAGGACTTACACCGATGTGTGCCGACTGGATAATATGGGCGCCCGGACGGTCAATTTCTCGACTACCAGAAAGAAAATGCGCTCGATTCTGTACAATGATCATTGGGAGAGTTCTGGCGTCGGTGCGGGCCTTTACTTCCTTGCCAAGGGAGGCAATGCGCTCGGCGATCTGCTGACGGGCAAGGCCGCCGGTTTCCTTGCCGGTACCGACAGTGCCGAGAAGGCCGTCACCAAGGTCGCGGGCAAGAATGCGGCAAAGGCGCTTGCGTTTTACGGTACGGCGACCACCATCATGTCCCAGTTTACGGGCGACGATACAGCGCTGCCCCAAATGGCAAAACGCTCCTATAATGACACGGTCTATCTTCAGTTCGACAACGGATCATGGTGTGCCATGACCCAGCCGCAGATGCTGTCGATCATGAAAGCCGATATGATCGAAGTCGATGTCAACGACAGTCTTCCCTCAAGCGTGAATGCGCCCGGCGCCAAGCTGTGCGGCTGGCCGGACGGTTTCTACAAGGCCGGCGGCGACCAGGTTTATTATTTGTATAGCGGGTCCGTGGAGGATCCGACCTGGTACGAAATCGGCTTCGGCTTCCGCTACTGCGCGATCTCCAGTGAAGCTCAGTGGCGTGACCTTCTCGAACGGGCCGGCGCAAACCGGCATGCGCCGCAGGAATCCCTCCACCGGATATCGGACACGCGGTTCCTGGAATACCGCACGGCCTATGATTGCCCGACCAGCATGGTTGACGGTGTTGCGGTCCATCAGCCCGACAAGACAGCGTCTTTGACACCTACGGGTACGACGTCTGCGGCACCTGCGCCCGCCGCGTCGTCGACGGCGTCGGGGCCATATGTCCCGACCTTCGCTTTGACCGCCCGTAACTGGAGCGAAGTCGGAAACGGCATCACCATGTCCGACGTCGGTACAGGCTGGGCCATGGGCACGATCCCCGACGCCGCAGGCAACTTCAAGGTCTACAGGCTGACCTCTTCCAATCAATGGGAGAACAAGCCTGAATATGGTGCGGGTACTCGCATCGGCGGCACGGCGGCGAACCCCTGGGCTGTCGTGGCGAGCGGCGATGTCTATTACTGGAACGGCAGCAGCTGGCAGCCTCGCGGTGGGATCCAGGCTCAGGATGTCGGTGATGGCTGGGCGACAACCAAATCCGGTGCCGTTGCGCGCTGGAACAACGCCACCAGCAAATGGGATATCATTCCCAATGCTGCAGCCGTCCGTGTCGGCGGCACCTATGACAACCCGTGGACTGTCAATGAAAATGGCAGGGTGTACCGCTGGGTCAACAATGTCCAGGTGGAGGTGAAAGGTCTGTTTGCGTCCGATGTGGGCGATGGCTGGGCCTTGAACAGGACGGAGAAACAGCGTCCGGGCTTTACGATCCATCGGTACAACGCGTCGACCGGCCAATGGGAAACACGCTCTGGCGGGGGCCTAAGCATCGGCGGCACATATGAGGACGTCCTGGTCCTCACCGAGGATGTAAAGAAAGTATATCGCCTGAAATAGACAAGCCGGATCGCATCTTGAGGCCGGATCCCGTCTCTCACGGGGTCCGGTTTTTTTGTCTCATCAGGGCGACGTTCCGGCCTTCGCCCGCCAATCACATCTGCTCTGCGAAAACGATCCGCGAACTATCCGTCCGGCTAGTTCCCGACCCTTCGTATCGGATCAATAATCGGTACTCGGCATGGCTCACGAGGGCCGAACAGGAGGAACCACACATGACTCACCAAACTTCAGAAACCACGTCTTCGGCCGTGTCCGGCAAGGTCACCCTTCGAATGAGGGCAATTGCCAGGAAATGTCGGGCGTCCATGCTTGCCATCGGCGTTGGTATTGGCTTGCTGATGGGCGCGGCTGCGCCTGCCCATGCGCAGGAACAATATCTCATGCCCCTTCTGACGGTGCTCGAGGTTGCGCCGCCGGCCGGTTCCAGCATGGATACCCAACGCAATACGGCTATTGCCTGGTTGTCAGCCTACACAGCCGACAGCGTCCAGTTCTACCAGTCGCAGAACAACGCCCAGCTTGCCGATCATTTGTCCTATGCCTTTTTCATCCTCAGTCGGGGTGTCAAATATTCCGAACTGAAAGGCATCTCAGCCGGCAATATGAGGAATACCGCCATCGTCATCATCAACAGGCGGACCAATATACCGGTTTCCGAACTACAAGGCCTGAGCGCGCAGCCATTGTTGGCGAAAGATTATTTCGACGCGCAATCAATGAAGACGAGCCTCGACCATGTTGCGTCAAGGAGTGATCTGATCGCGCATCCGATTGCCTGGACGACCGACGAGTGCAAGCAAATCGAGGACGCGAAGACACAGCTCGCTCAGGTGGCGCCGACACTCGCCGGTAAACTCAATGAATATCACTCTGTGATGGGCAAGATCGATCAGGTACTCGCCCCGCTTCGCAAGCTGGGTCCGCTCTATGATGCTGCGGTTGCGACAAACGCTGCACTCGCCGAATACGAACGCCAGCGCGGGACGCTTCTCGGCGAGATCAGGGCGCTCGAAGCGCAGCAGGCGAGCCTCCAGGCTTTCCTCCGTGGCGGTGACGTCCTGAACAAGTGCCTTAGCTGCCAATATCAACGCAGCATGGCGCAGTCGTCCCTTCAGTCACATGCATATGCTTCCCAATCACAAAAATACACCGAGTACTATTGGGCAAGCCTTGTTTCGTCGCGGGAATCTGCGAAAAAAATGTCGGCAACGTGGGCGGAGTTTGACGCCCAGTTTGCCGCCATTATGGCTCAAACCGGGGTTGCCACGACATTGAACTCTGCTCAAACCTTTAACGATGAACTCAGCAAGTTCGAGCGCGTGAGCACGCCTGAATGGCGAGGCTTGTGGCAAGGCTGGACGAGGCGCCATGAAACGCTTCCCCTCTGCAAGTAAGGCCATTTAATGCTGTCATGATGAAACGCCCGCCGGGAGAATCTGGCGGGCGTTTCCGTATCGAAAAGCAGGAAAAACGCTATCTGTCGGGACCAGGGAGGTGATCCATGCGGCTCATGCGTGGGCGCACCCCGGTACGCCAATAAAAAACCGCCTGCAAAGATGGGGCAATCCTTCTCTGCAAGCGGTTGTGTCGACAGGTTTCTGAGCGCCTTTTCGCCAGACGGCCTATTCCGGGGTCACGACCTCAAACGAGAACGGGTCAATGTCCCAGCCTTCGGCCGGCAGCGACACGGCATAGACATAGTCCTTGTCCGGACTCACCATCCAGAAAGTGTCATAGTCCGTACCCTGTGCATAAAGTCCGCAATCGGCGGATGGCGCATCGGCCCTCGGTGCGATGACCATGGCGCCGCCGGGATAGCCTTCACCGGCGGGGCGGATCTCGCACGCGTCCATCGTCTCCTCGGGAATGGTTTCCCGCAGGCGGAATTCATCATCGCCCCAATAGGTGGCGATGCGGACGGCGACATGGCCGAGATGGATGTCGCCATAGGCCGGCGAGACGGCATAGGTCAGTTCAGCGGCATGGGCACCGCCGCCATAGTCGAGCTCGGTGGTCTGATCGCTGCAGCCGAGCGCCCTGAAGAGAAGCGCATCCACGCCGAAATCGGCTTCCGTATTCACCCAGGTACAGCCCGGATAGTCGACCGCGGCGACTTTGGAAGGCAGGGCGTCGTAATCGACGACGCCAACACACCGGCCCGATATCGGCAGACGCCACCGGGTCTCGTCAGCGCAGGGCACGAACGCGGACGGCGCCGGCTCGCCATACCAGTCCCGGAACGCATAGGTCTCGCCATCGCGGACAATTTCTGGCAGAAACTGCTCATTGTCGGCGTATTCTTCGGGCGTAGCGGAGTTGCTTTGGCTGACCGTCGCCTCGCATGCCGCAGTGGCAGCGAGGCTGACGGCCACAACTGAAATCAAACAAGTCTTCATGGAAATCTCCCTTGGTATATCGGGCAGATTGTGAGTGGCGAAATGAATCGCCGTCCCGATAGTACGAGAGAATTAAACCCCGCAGGCATCGTCAACTGGACGATTGAATAGTCTGTGTAGACAAAGAGAGACGAGCTCTGACGGCAAAAATTATCCTGACAGACGGCCCTTTCTGCCAGATCAGCCTGCATTCATATGGACGTGCCCGTAGAAGCGTTGAATGCCGCGTCTTCCTCGCACCAACTACCGCACGTCGCGAAGGTGAAAATAGTTGTATAGCGGCCAGCTGTGCGGGTGGGAGCAATAGCCGATGCCGCTTTCCTCCAGCGAGGGCTTCCAGTAGTTCATCAATCCTTCGCGCGGGTGAAGGCTCGATTGCATACTGTCCGTGTGGGTCCATCTGCCGAGCACATAGTCGGGATATTCCTTCGCGAAATTGTGGAAGCTCATCGTCTCCAGGAGCTTTTCAGCCTCGGCCTTGTCGAAGCTCGACACGCCGAGCACCATCTGGCCTTCAAGCGCAAACCAGAAACCGCCATCCTCACCCCCGCCGCTGGTTCCGAAGATCGGCTTTTCGCGAATGCGAAAGCCGACCTTTTCCGGCGCGAAGGTCGCCTCCTTCACCACGCGATAGATCGCCGCCTTTCGGGGCTCGGGCAGGTCCGGGATTTGCAGCAGGAATCCCTGCGGTTCGAGGCAGACCACGTCCACGCCATAGCGTGGCTTGCCGCCGTTGAGATAGGCGCGCGCGCTGAAGGTGCGGTCACCCAGATCGGTCATATAGGCGGCGGATAGATCGTCGTGATAGTGCGACAGCGCGGCAATGAACGGATCGTCCTGGCCGATGCCGGCGGCGCGCAGCCCGGCGATGAAGCGGGGCAGGATTGCGAGCGCCATGGCGCTGTTGAGGTGAGATTCGGCCGACGCCGCTGTCAGATTGGGTGAATACAGATGAAAAAAGGAGTCGCTCCAGTCCGAATTGAGGATGCGGATCAGCCCGTGCTCGCCTGTTCCCACTTCGTCGCGCAGATAGACGAAGTGGCGCTTGAGGACGTTCAGCACCGTTTCGCTGTGGTTTCCCTCGACCGGATAGAATTCGACGCGCTCGTTCAGAAGTGCATGGTCGCGTGTGACGCGCAGATACTCGCCGACTGCCATGAACATATAAAGCTGGGCATCGCTCTCCTTGTATATGCTTGGCGGCATGTAGCCAAAGCCACTCGTGCCGCGCTTGATTTCACCCTGGCGGGTCGTCTGTTTCAAAACATGGCGCAGACAGGATTTGGCGAGAGGCGGATTGCTGTAGCAAAGCGGCAAGAGCGCCTGGAGATTGTCGCGGTTCGAGATATTCTCGCCATCTTCATAGGTGTAGATCGTCCCTTGCGGGACAAAGGTTTCATCGAAATAGGCGCTGTAAGTTGCCATCGCCTCGAGCGCATGGGCATGCCAGGGCATTTCAGTTCGAAAGACCGGGTTCTGCTCTTGCGTCATGTCGGGCAATTGCGTCGCCCAAAGGCCGCTATAGAGACCGTCGTCGATCCGGTCGCGGTCGCCGCTGGACAGCATGTCAGTGGCGAGCGCTGCAGCCTGATCCATATCGCCATAGGTAAGCCCGATAACGATATCGAAGCTGACGGTCCCGCCCGCGGGCACGTCACCGCGTATCCGTGCGAGCAGCCGCTCGTCATCAGATCCGCTGATATCAAGCGACAGCGCGGTGTCTGAACTATGCGCGTGAAGGAAGACGTTGACCGGTTGCAGGTCATGGAGATTGGGCGCGTCCACTGCGTCCTCGACGGTGAAAGCGACCGGGATATGGCGGGTCTGCGACAGGGCGATACGCCGCGTGGCATCGTTGGTTACCGACGACGCATAGCGCGCAACCCGCGCATCCGGCTCGATGCGTTGAAGATTGCACGGCACGTAGCGCATCCCGAAACCCTCTTCATGGCTGAACGCCACCGACCGGGACCCCGAATTGTTCAATGTTACGGTGATGACGAGCGATGGATTGCCGTCGCGAAGGGAAAGCGATGGCCGCGCGGACACCACGCGCCGGGCATGCAGTTCCGGCGACAGGGCATAGCCCCAATGCGCGAAGCCAGGGCCGAAGCGACGTGTCGTCCGTGCCGGATCGATCGCGAGCGACTGCATCCCGACAAGGTCGTAAGCTTGCGCTGCCGATTCGCTATCGCTGACGGTCAAACGGGCATGATTGTCGCCATACAGCATGCGATCCCCGGCTGCGTTCACACGCGCCCAGACGCGCTCGCCGGTGAGCAATTGCAGAATGCCACTGACATGCGCAAAGGCGGTGAGGCGATAATTGCCCAGGATGAAGGCCGGATCGGGCGGCTGTTGGGCGTCGCGACCGGTCTTGTCGAACGCCAGCGCAGGCAGCGATCCTTCGTAACGATAGGCAGGAAGCCCGGCGCGCGTCTGCTCCCAGCGACCGATCCGCGTGGAGCGGCCGTCGATACTGGTGCCGGTGGCGCTGGCTGACATCACCGGCGCCAGCCACGGCAATGCTATTGCGGCAGTACCGGCGCGCAGCACAGCGCGCCTCGTGTGGTGAGGCATCGTCATCTCCCTAACTGCTTCTTGCTGTTCAGGCCGGCAGGTTTTCACGGAGGATCATGAATGGCGGCAGCGGGCGTGGCAAGGGCAGCGGCCGAGAAGTGCTCACCCCACGGGGATGACATCGACGGCCTGCCTGCTGGCCTGGTCGCCGGCGGTTTTCAGCATGCCGAGGATCGGGGTGACATCGCCATAGTCGCGGCCATAGCCGATGGTGATGTGGTCGCTCGAGGCGGGGATGCCGTTGGTCGGATCGAATTCCTGCCAGCCGCTTTCGCGCCCGCACCAGACCCGGACCCAGGCATGCATGGCGTCGGCGCCTTCGAGCCGGTCTTCGCCCTCCGGCGGCTCGGTCCTGAGGCAGCCGGAGACATAGCCGGCAGGCACGCCGAGACCGCGCAGGGCGGCGATCATGACATGGCTGAAATCCTGGCAGACGCCGCTCTTGCCGGCGAAGGCTTCCGCGGCAGTGGTGGTGACCGTGGTCGCCGTGCCGTCATAGTGGAACTCGTCCCTGATGCGGCGGCAGAGCCGGTCAGCGAGGGCGAGCACGGACGCGCCGCCCTCGGCGCACTCGCGGGCGTAAGCGGTCATTTCCTCCGTCTGCGGCGTATAGCTGCCCTGATGCAGGAAGTGATGCGGGCTGTGCGGGGTGAGGGAGTGGCTGGCGGCGACATCGGCGGCGAGACCGGCAAGATCGGCCGAGACGTCGAGGGAAGGTTCAGGCCGGGTGACCTCGACGCGTGCCGCCATCGTCACGTTGAGCCGGTCATGCGGGTCGCGGTTGGCGAAAGCGGTGACGGCATTGCCGAAGAAGTCGGTGAAGGCCGATTGCTCGGCAGGCCAGGGGTCGAGGTCGATGGAAAGGGAGAAAACCCTCTGTATACCATCAATCGAGCGCGGTGCGACCCGCAACTGGTGGCGGCTGCCGGCGACAAGGCCCTGATAGCGATAGGAGAGTTTCAGCCTGATATCGTACAGCATCGCGGGCTCCCTCAATAATAGGCCACTAATAATAGGTTTGGGCGAGGCTGTCATAGAGTGCCTCCAGCCCGTCCTGCAGGGTGGCGAGAAATGCGCCCGTCACATCGCCCGGCTCAAGGATCTGCAGGTCCGTGTGCAGCTTCAACACATGGCGCTGCAGGCGTTGGTGCCGGTCGGTATTGGCGGGGACGGGCAGGGCGGCGATCTCTGTGCGCAGCGTGTCGAGCTGAAACATGACCGAGCGCGGATTGTTCGGGTCGAGCGCGAGCAGGTCGATCAGGGTCAGGCGGTTTAGTTGCGATTCATATTGCCGCCGGTGGGTCATGGTGGAATCGGCGATCTCGAGCAACATGTCCCACGCGCCGACGGGCATGTCTTCCTGCGTGAACAGGGCGAGGGTCCGGGTCATGTGGATCGCCCGTTCCAGCCGCCTGCCGATCTCGAGGAAACGCCAGCCGGTGAAGCGGTACATGTTCTCATGGACGAGGCCGGAGAAGCCGGCGAGCTTGCGCAACACAACGGTCATCGCGCGGGTCGCGTCATCGCCCGCTTCCACCGTGGCCGAGAGCTGGTGGATCGTCTTGGACAGGTCGCGCAGCGCGAGCCAGCCATCGGGCGAGAAGCGCGAGCGGACATTGCCGGCGGTGATCACGGCGCGGTCGATATAGTCGGCGAGGCGGCCGGGAACCGGGTCGGCGATGTCGACCTCGAGGGCGGCGAGGTGGTCGCGCACCAGCGCAAGCAGCGGCGCGTCCGGGTCCTCGCGCTCGGCGAGGCGTACATGCCAGGCGCGAAGGGTGCGGGTCGTGCCTTCAAGACGTTCCGTGTACCGCCCGAGCCAGGTGAGGTTCTCAGCGGCCTGGCTGGGCAGGGTGCCGGGCAGGCGGCGCACGAACGCCGCCTCGCCGGTCTCCAGCAGCGTTTCCTGTTCGACCGGGCTATCGCTGACGATCCAGACATCGGCCGCGCGGCCGCCGCGCTGCATCGCGATGGCGCTGGCATCGAGCGTCTGGCCGATGCGGGCAAAGCCGCCATGCATCACGGCCCAGCCATCGGGCGTGCGCGCGAGAAAGACGCGCAGGGTGACAGGGCGCGGCTCCAGCCTGCCATTGGTGAAGACCGGCGCGGTCGACAGGCGCACCGATTCCTGGCCAACAAAGCCGGGGCCGTCGCTTTTGAGCTTGTGGTGCCATGCGGCCTTGTCTGGAGCGGCAAGGCGGCCACCGAGCACGGTGTTGTCGGGATCCTCGAACGGCATGCGGGCCGAGAGGGCCGGGCCGATCATCATCTTGTCGAAATGCGCCAGCACATGGTCGCGCTCGGCGTCCTGTCCGCACCACCATGTCGCGATGGACGGCAGCTTCAGCGGCTGGCCGGAGAGGGCGCGGGCGATGCGCGGCAGGAAGGCAAGGAGCGCGCGCATCTCCAGGACGCCGGAGCCGAGCGCATTGACGACGTGAACCGAGCGGTTGCGCACCGCCTCGACAAGGCCGGGCGTGCCAATCTGGGAGTCCTGATCCAGTTCGAGCGGGTCGGCGAAACCGGCATCGAGCCGCCGCCACAGGACGTTGACCGGCTGCAGCCCGGAGACGGTGCGCACCTTGACCTGTCCGTCGGTGACGATCAGGTCCTCGCCCTCGAGCAGCGAAATGCCGAGATAGCGGGCGATATAGGCCTGCTCGTAATAGGTCTCGTTGAACGGGCCGGGGGTGAGGATCGCGGTCAGGTCCTGGCTGCCGGCAAGCCTGGTCAGCGCATCGCGGAAGCGGCGGTGAAAGCCCGCGAGGCGATGAACATGAAGGCGGTTATAGATGTCGGAAAAGGCCTTGGTCGTCGCCACGCGGTTTTCCAGCGCGAAACCGATGCCGGAAGGCGCCTGGGTGCGGTCGGACAGCACCCACCAGCGCCCGTCGGGGCCGCGGCCGAGTTCAAACGCGCAGAAATGCAGGAAGTTGCCGCCGAGCGGGATGTGCCCGGCGACGGGACGCAGATATTCAGGGTTCGCTGCGATCAGTTCCGGTGGCAGCAGGCGCTGTTCGACCAGCCGGTTGGGGCCATAGATATCGGCGACAATCTGTTCCAGCAGATCGGCGCGCTGGCACAGGCCATCGGCGATGATGCGCCATTCGGTTTCGCCGATCAGCAGCGGCAGGTGGGCGAGTGGCCAGTCGCGCTCGCGGCTGCCGGCCTGGTCATAGAAGCGGTAATAGACGCCGGCATCGTTGAGATACTGGTCGGCGCGGCGCGCGCGGGCGGCGATCTCGTCCGGGCCGAGCCGGCCGATCTCCTTCATGAAGTGCTGCCAGACCGGCCTGAGCGCGCCGGTCCCGTCGACCATCTCGTCGGCGGCACCGTCAAGCGGCCTGTAGCCCTTCAACAGGGGGATATCGTCGTCATTCACCGTCGGCATCGCGCCAATCTGTCAGGTTTTACCATGACGGGCATAGACCGATTACAGGTCAGACGCCAGCGGGGCGGCGCAGGTCGAGCGTATAGGGGAAGTCCGGCGCCGGTGTTTCCTGTTGCAGCGAATAGCCCGATGGCTGGTGGCCATGGGCCTCGAACCGCGACAGGCGGCGGGCTTCGGCCTCGTTGGTATTGACCGGGAAAGTGTCGTAACTGCGCCCGCCCGGATGGGCGACATGATAGACGCAGCCACCGATGGCGCGGCCGGACCAGCTGTCATAGACATCAAAGACCAGCGGCGCATTGACCGACACCATGGGATGGAGGCCGGAGCGCGGCTGCCATGCCTTGAAGCGCACGCCGCCGACCGAAACGTCGCCGGTCCCGGTCCGCTTCATCGGCACCGGGCGGCCATTGCAGGCGATGACATGGCGGTCGGGGTTCAGCCCTTCCGCCTTGACCTGGAGGCGCTCGACGGAGGAATCGACGAAGCGGACGGTGCCGCCGATTGCGCCTTCCTCGCCCATCACATGCCATGGCTCCAGTGCCTGGCGCAGTTCCAGCTTGACGCCGCCATAGCTGGTCTCGCCGCAGAACGGGAAGCGGAATTCCAGCTGTGCCTCGAACCATTCCGGTTTCAGATCGAAGCCGTGCTCGCGCAGATCGTCCAGCACTTCCATGAAATCGGCCCAGACATAGTGCGGAAGCATGTATTTGTCGTGCAGCTGCGTGCCCCAGCGGGTGAACTTGCCGGTGACCGGTTCGTCCCACATGCGCGCGATCAGGGCACGGATCAACAGCTGCTGGGCGAGCGACATGCGCGGGTCCGGCGGCATCTCGAAGCCGCGGAACTCGACGAGGCCGAGACGGCCCGTTGGCGAGTCCGGGTTGAACAGCTTGTCGATGCAGATTTCCGAGCGGTGGGTGTTGCCGGTGACATCGACGAGCAGGTTGCGGAACAGCCGGTCGACGAGCCAGGGCAGGGGCGCTTCGCCTTCGCCGGGTTTCGGGACTTGTGCGAGCGCGATTTCCAACTCGTACAGGCTGTCATGGCGGGCTTCGTCGATGCGCGGCGCCTGGCTGGTCGGGCCGATGAACATGCCCGAGAACATGTAGGACAGGGACGGGTGGCGCTGCCAGTAGAGAACGAGGCTCTTGAGCAGGTCGGGGCGGCGCAGGAACGGGGAATCGTTCAGCGTTGCGCCGCCGACGACGACATGATTGCCGCCGCCGGTGCCGGTGTGGCGCCCGTCGATCATGAACTTGTCAGCGCCCAGACGGGTCTGGCGGGCCTCGGCATAGACCGTGTCGGTCGTCTCGACGCATTCCTGCCAGCTGGCGGCGGGGTGGATATTGACCTCGATCACGCCGGGATCGGGGGCAACGCGGATCACATTCAGGCGCGGGTCGTGGGGCGGCGGATAGCCCTCGATCTGGACCGGAAGCCCGGTCCTGATCGCGGCCGTCTCGACGGCATCGAGCAGGTCGAGATAATCCTCCAGCTTTTCGACCGGCGGCAGGAAGGCGCAAAGGCGGCCCTCGCGCAGCTCGATCGACAGGGCGGTACGCACGCGGCCCTCGATCTCGCTGACCTGTTGTGCCACCTGCCGCGTCGGTTCGGCGCGCTGGAACGAGGCTACAGCCTGTTCGCGGGCCTCGGGGCTAATCGTGCCGGGTTCGGGCTTGCCGTCAGCTCTCTTGGAATCGGGCTTTGGCAGCGGCTTGCGCTCGACCGAGGGGTCTTCCTCGACGACGTAAGGATATTCGGCCTCGGGGATGTAAGGCAGCGTGCCGAGCGGCAGCCGGTAGCCAGCAGCGGAATCGCCCGGCACGAGATAGATCCGTCCACGGCGCGTCTGCCAGACTTCCGACAGCCATTTGACGCCATGGGCGCGGGTGTTCCAGCGCTGCACCGGCAGGACGTAGCCGACAGGCTCGGTCAGGCCGCGCTCGAAGACCCTGGCCATGCGCGAGCGCTCTTCCGGGTCGGCGAGCCTGGAATTGGACGGGTCGACATTGTCCGGCAGCTTCGCCTCGCGAAGCAGCCATTCGGCCGGGTCTTCATAGGCTGGCTTGACATAGTCGCGGTCGAGATCGAGCGCGTCTGCGACGGCGGAAAGGAGGGCGCCGGCGTCCTGTTGCGTATGCGCCCTGCCGCCTTTCTTTTCTTCTTTCTTTTCTTCGGCGATCAGGTCGGTGTTCTGCCACAGCGGCTCGCCGTCATGGCGCCAGTAGAGCGAGAAGGTCCAGCGCGGCAGGGTCTCGCCCGGATACCACTTGCCCTGGCCGTAATGGATGAAGCCATTGGGCGCGAAGCGGTCGCGCAGACGGCGGATCAGTTCGTCCGCCTTCTGCCTTTTGGTCGGTCCGACGGCGGCGGTGTTCCATTCCTCGCTCTCGAAATCGTCGATGGAGACGAAGGTCGGCTCGCCGCCCATGGTCAGGCGCACATCCTGTTCCTTGAGGATTGCATCGACCTTCCGGCCGAGGGCGTCGAGGTCGTCCCAGCTCTCATCGGAAAACGGCTTGGTGATGCGCGGATGTTCGGCGACGCGGGTCACTTTCATGTCGTATCTGAATTCGACTTCGGCCTTGGTGCCGATCGTGCCGGAAATCGGCGCGGCATTGCGATAATGCGGCGTCGCGGCGAGGGGGATGTGGCTTTCGCCGGTGAGCAGCCCCGATGTCGGGTCAAGGCCGACCCAGCCGGCGCCCGGCAGATAGACTTCGGCCCAAGCGTGCAAATCGGTGAAATCGACTTCCGTGCCGGACGGGCCGTCGAGGGCTTTCAGGTCCGGTTTCAACTGGATCAGATAGCCGGAGACGAAGCGGGCGGCCAGGCCGAGATGGCGCAGGGCCTGGACCAGTAGCCAGCTGGAATCGCGGCACGAGCCCTTGGCGAGTTTCAGCGTCTCTTCCGGCGTCTGCACGCCCGGCTCCATGCGGATGACATAGCCGATCTCGCGCTGGATGCGGGCGTTCAGCTCGACGATGAAATCGATGGTGCGGAGCGGCGTGCGGTCGACGCCGGCAAGGAAAGCCTGAAGCTCCGGGCCGGCGGGCTCTGGCGTGGTATAGATCGACAGGTCGTCGCGGATCGCCTCGTCATACTCGAACGGCCATTCTTCGCCGCTTGCTTCGACGAAAAAATCGAACGGATTATAGACGCTCATGTCGGCAATGAGGTCGACCTCGATCTTCAGCTCGCGAACCGGGTCAGGGAAGACGAAGCGGGACTGGAAATTGCCATAGGCATCCTGCTGGGTGTTCACGAAATGGTTGGAGGGCGAGACCTTCAGCGAATGGCTGAGCACTTTCGTGCGCGAATGGGCAGCCGGGCGGAGGCGGATAATCTGCGGGCCGAGGCTGACCGGCCGGTCGTAGATGTAATGCGTCAGGTGATAGATCGCTGCCTGAATAGCCATGTCGTAATACGCCCCCAATACTGCTGCGCCAGCTTGTTATGGCGCCAGAATAATTGTTTCATAGAAGTCAGGACCTTACCATTCAATTATTGCGCCGCAAAATTTCGCTGATTTGCGATATAGCGAGGCCGGAAAGAACGAAACCCGCCCCGGCAGTCACAACCGAAGGCGGGTTCCAGGAACCGTGTCAGGAGAGGTTACTGACAGCGGTCATAGCGTCGCCGGCGTCAGGCTACCTTGCGTTCGTGTTCGCCTTCGCGGATTTCCTCGACGATCTTGTCGATGAAGGCCGGGATGTCGTCGGGGTTGCGCGACGTGATGATCCCGTTTGAGACAACAACCTTTTCGTCCTTCCAGTTCGCCCCGGCATTGATAATGTCGGTCTTGATCGTGTGATAGGAGGTCATGTCCCGGCCGCGGGCAACGCCAGCTTCGACGAGGAGCCATGGCGCGTGGCAGATCGCGGCAACGATCTTGTCGGCGGCGACAAAATCATAGATTTTCGCGATTGCCGTCTTGTTGGCACGAAGATTATCCGGGTTCATGACCCCGCCGGGCAGGACAAGGGCGTCGAACTGGTCGGCATTGACCGTTTCCAACGTCATGTCGACCTTGATGGACTTGCCCCAGTCGGTCTTGTCCCAGCCCTTGATCGAGCCTTCTTTCGGCGCGGCGATGATTACCTCGGCACCATATTCTTTCAGCTTTTCATAGGGTTCGAACAATTCAGACTGCTCGAAGCCGTCGGTCGCAATGATCAGGATCTTGGCATTCTCGATCTGTGTCATGATGAAACTCCTTTGATGCGTTATATCACTCCCGCCTACACGCGGCGCCGCGAGGCAGTTGCATTACAAAGACGAGATTGCCCTCTCTCTTTCGTGACTGCGATGGACCCTGTCGCGCCATCGCGTGACGGGGCATAGTGTCGGCAACCAGGGAGCAATGAATGATTATCGTTACAGGCACGGTCACTGTCGCCAGCGCAGACGCGCTGACAGCGCTTGAAGGCGCCATGAAAAAGCAGATCGCGGCAAGCCGCAGCGAAAAGGGCTGCATCGAATATATCTACGGCATCGATGTCGTGGAGCCGCACAAGTTCCGTGTGCTGGAATATTGGGAAAGCTGGGAGGCGCTCGAGGCGCATGGAAACGCGCCCCACCTGGAAGCGTGGCACGCAGCCCTGGATGCGGCAGGCGTGACCGGGCGCGAGCTGATCGCGACAGAGCCGGCCAAACTGAAGAACCTGTAGGAGGAGACGGCATGATCGATCTTTATACAGCACCGACCCCGAATGGCTGGAAGGCCTCCGTGACGCTGGAGGAGCTCGGCCTGCCCTATGAGGTGCACGCCATCGACCTGATGGCGAATGTTCAGAAACAAGACTGGTTCCTCAAGCTCAACCCCAATGGCCGGATCCCGGTGATCGTCGACCGGGAGAATGACGACTTCACCGTGTTCGAGTCCGGTGCGATCATGGTTTACCTGGCCGAAAGGGCGGGCCGTCTTCTGCCAACGGACGAAAAGGGCCGCAGCCGCGTGATGCAGTGGCTGATGTTCCAGATGGGCGGTATCGGTCCGATGATGGGTCAGGCCAACGTCTTCTATCGCTACTTCCCGGAAAAGATCCAGCCGGCCATCGACCGCTATCAGGGCGAGGTCGGGCGGCTGTTCGGCGTGCTCGACGGGCATCTTGCCGACAAGGAGTATCTCGCCGGGGATTACTCCATCGCCGATATCGCCAATTGGTGCTGGGTGCGGACCTGGAAATGGTCCGGCGTCGACATTGCTCCTTATGAGCATCTGCAGCGCTGGGTGCAGACGATCCGTGACCGCCCGGCAGCACAACAAGGCATCACAGTGCCTTACGATATCAAGCTCCTGAAGTCCGGCGATGACAGCGAGGAGGCCCGCAAGTTCGCGGAGGACGCCCGCAAAATGGTGGAAATGGGGAAACCGAAGGAGTAAGCTTCTGATTCCATGGTGAAATTCAGCGGAGGGGGAGGCGTGATATGATGATTTCAGGACTTGCTGGTGCAGGCCGCACGGTGCCGGCCCATGACCCTGATCACCATGGCATGGCTGCGGCGTGAACCATGGTACGCAGTGAGAGTGGCAAAAACCTGACCCACGACCTGGCCGAAAAGATTGGCAGGATGATCGTGAGCGGCGATGTCGCGGCCGGACAGAACCTGCCGATCGAAGCCGATCTGTGCGCCAAGTTCGAATCGAGCCGCACGGTGACGCGCGAGGCGGTGAAAATGCTGACCGCCAAGGGCCTTGTCGGCCAGCGGCCCAAGCGCGGCACTTATGTCGAACCGGAATCGAACTGGAACTTTCTCGACCCGGACGTGCTGCAATGGATCCTGCAGCGCCAGTTCTCGCCTGTCCTGTTGAAGGAATTCCTGATCGTGCGCCGGGCGATCGAGCCGGCGGCGGCGGCCGAGGTGATCAAGCACGGCTCCAGCTGGGAAATCGACGCCATCGGCGCGGCCCTCGACCGCTTCCGCAAGGCGCCGCCCGGCGAAGAATCGCTGGAGGCCGATATCGCCTTTCATATCACCATCCTCGAAGCGAGCGGGAACCGTTTCCTGCGCCAGTTCGCGCCGATGGTCGAAACGGCCTTGCGCTTTTCCATCCGCATGACCAATGAGGAAAAGGGCGTCTCCGTCGCTGATATTGAAGCCCATGCCGACATCTATGAAGCGATCCGGCAGCGCAAGGAAAAACTCGCCATGCGTCTGTTTACGGAGCTGCTGAACGAAGCGATCGCGTTGACGGAGTCGGCGGAGAAACGGGCCAGAATGCAAGCGGCTGATGCGTGATCACGGAGCCTGAGGCCATTCGGCCCTGCTTACTTGGGCGGGCTGCTTGACCCCGCTATATTCATCGCCATGGCCAGCCCCAAATCCAGACCGGTAACCAAAGCCAGAAAACAGGCACGCAAGGCGGATAAAGCGCCTGGGGTCCTGCCCGTGACCTTCTCGGACTGGTTTGCCGGGCGTGGCTGGCATCTGCGCGACCATCAGGCAGAGGTGATCGAGAAGGCGCAGGCGGGCAAATCTGTCCTGCTGATCGCGCCGACCGGGGGCGGCAAGACGCTCGCCGGTTTCCTGCCCTCGCTGATCGACCTGGCCGAGGCCCCGTCGGACACGCCGCGCCTGCACACGATCTATATCTCCCCGCTGAAGGCGCTGGCCGTCGATGTCGCGCGCAATGTCGAGCTGCCGGCAGCGGAGATGAAGCTGCCGATCCGCATCGAGACGCGAACCGGCGATACGCCGCAGAACCGCCGCCAGCGCCAGCGCGACAACCCGCCGGATATCCTGCTGACGACGCCGGAGCAACTGGCGCTGTTGCTGTCGCATCCCGCTGCGGCGGAATTCTTCCGTGGGCTGAAACATGTCATCCTCGACGAGCTGCATGCGCTGGTCGCATCCAAGCGCGGCGATCTCCTGTCGCTCGGGCTTGCCCGGTTGTGGCAGCTGGCCCCGGGCATGCGCACGACCGGGCTGTCGGCGACAGTGCCGGACGCCGAACCGCTGCAGCGTTTCCTCGTGCCGCAATTACCCGACGAGGACGGCGTGCTGCCGCTGGCCGAGCTGGTGCTGGGACAGGGCGGGGCGCGGCCCGATATCGAGGTCCTGTCCTCGGGCGAGCGCATCCCGTGGTCGGGCCACTCCGCCCGGCACGCCTATGCGGAAATCTACGAGCGGATCAAAAAGGCGAAGACGGCGCTGATCTTCACCAATACGCGCAGCCAGGCGGAGATCATCTTCTCCATGCTGTGGTCGATGAATGACGACACTCTGCCGATCGCGCTGCATCATGGCTCGCTCGACGTGACCCAGCGGCGCAGGGTCGAGGCGGCGATGTCGGCTGGTACGCTGCGGGCGGTGGTCTGCACCTCGACCCTCGATCTCGGCATCGACTGGGGCGAGGTCGACCTCGTCGTGCAGATCGGCGCGCCCAAGGGATCCTCGCGCATGATCCAGCGCATCGGCCGCGCCAATCACCGGCTCGACGAGCCGTCCAAGGCGCTGCTGGTGCCGGCGAACCGGTTCGAGGTGCTGGAATGCACTGCCGCGCAGGGCGCAATCATCGAGAATATTCTCGATGGCGAGCCGCCGCGCAATGGCGGGCTCGATGTGCTGGCGCAGCATGTTTGGGGCGTCGCCTGCGCTGCGCCGTTCCATCCGGACGATCTGTACCGGGAGGTTTCGTCGGCCATGCCCTATGGCTATCTCACGCGCGAGCAGTTCGACCGTGTCGTCGAATTCGTTGCCACCGGCGGCTATGCGTTGAAGGCCTATGAGCGGTTCCGGCGGATCGTGCCAGATGCGAAGAATGAACGCAAGGGCATGCTGAAGATCCGCAATCCGGCGGCGGCGCAGCAATACAGGCTCAATGTCGGCACCATCGTGGAAGCGCCGGCGGTGACCCTGCGGCTGGGCCGGCCGCGGCGCGGGCCGGATGGCAAGGCGCGCGGCAGTGTGCGCGGCGGGCGCAAGCTCGGCACCGTCGAGGAATGGTTCATCGAGCAGCTGGTGCCCGGCGATACGTTTCTGTTCGGCGGCGAGGTGCTGAAGTTCGAGGGCATGGCCGAGATGGAGGCGCTCGTCACCCGCGCGCCCAATTCGGAGGTGAAGGTCCCGTCGTGGAATGGCGGCAAGTTTCCGCTGACGACCTTCCTTGCCGACCGGGTGCGCCAGATCATCAATGCGCAGGAGAACTGGCACACACTGCCCGACCAGGTGCGCGACTGGCTCGAGCTGCAGCGTCAAAGGTCCATCATTCCGAAGCCGGACGAATTGCTGGTCGAAACCTTCGAGCGGTCGGGCCGGCATTTCCTCGTCTGCTATCCGTTTGACGGGCAGCTGGCGCACCAGTCCATGGGCATGCTGCTGACCAAGCGGCTCGACCGGATGGGGCTGCAGCCGCTCGGCTTCTGCCCGACCGAATATGCGCTGTCGGTCTATGGCCGCAAGCCGATGGGCGATATCGACATGGACGACCTGTTCGACGAGGACATGCTCGGCGACGACCTCGAGACATGGCTGTCCGACGCCATGCTGATGAAGCGCACTTTCCGCAATTGCGCGATTATCGCCGGGCTGATCGAGCGGCGTCACCCGGGGCAGGAAAAGACCGGCCGGCAGGTCACGTTCTCCGCCGACCTCATCTATGACGTGCTGCGCGAGCATGAGCCGGATCATATCCTGATGCAGGCGGCCTGGGCCGATGCTGCCGGCGGCTTCCTGTCGCTCGGGCGGCTGTCCGGCCTGCTGGCTCGGGTCAAGGGCCATATCCGTCACCAGCGGCTGGAGAAGGTCTCGCCGCTGGCCGTGCCGGTGATGATGGAGATCAACCGCGAGACCGTGCTGGGCGAGGCGAACGAGGCGATCCTCGCGGAACTGCAGGACGAATTGCTGGCGGATATGCGGGGATAACCAGTTTCCCTCATTGGCTGCCGTCCCCGAAAGACTGCTGGCCGGGAACCACCGCGTGGTTTACCATGTTGCGAGTGGTGAGGGAGAACCGGATGAGAAATCTCGGACGCATTCTGGCTGTGTTGATCGTTCTGGCGATCGCCGCGTTCCTGTTGTTCATGTGCAGCGTGAACGATATACCGGATCCGGTGGCAGAGCCGGCGACGGTGGAAGAGATCGCCGAGCCTGAGTCCCTGCCCGAACCCGTGATCGCCCCTGAACCCGTTATCGAGCCTGAGCCGGCACCCGAGCCTGAGGTGGTGGCGCTCGATCCGGCCTCTTGCACCTTCCCCGGCGACGGCTTCACCCCGCATCCCCACGGCTTCCGCCCTGAGCCCGGCCAGTATGTCGACTATGACCAGCCCTCTCTGATCAGCGGTCTCGACACCACCGACCGCCGCGGCGTTGCCATGCCGGAAAGTTATACCGGCAGCGGCGACAGCGCCTGTGTCGTGGTCACCTATGACATTGGCGCCGATGGCGTGCCGTTGAACGCGCAGGTTTACGATTCTGCCTTGGCAAGCGGCGCCGATCCGGCGACGTTCGAAGACCTCGCGCTGTATTATGTCGGGGAGATGCGCTACACGCCGGCGGAGCGGAATGGCAAGCCGGTGCGGATCGACGACAATACCGACGAGATCCGTTTCGAGGCGCTCGAGGAGTAGACAGAGCGCTGCCCTCTGCTGGGGAGAAAAATCCCGCCCTGCGGCAGCTTGGTCTGTTCCCCTTTCGTGCGCATGCGCTTAGGGTGCTCACCATGTATCCGACCCCGATGAGAAAAGCCCCGCTGCCGGCGCCGTGCCAGGCCGCCGCCACGCTTGCCGGCGTGGCTGTCGTCTATGACTGTTCGGGCGCGCTGTGGCTGCCGGACTGCGGCACGCTGGTGTTTTCCGACCTGCATTTCGAGAAGGGCACGGCCTTCGGCGAGAAGGGAATTTTCCTGCCGCCTTACGATACCCGCCGTACGCTGAGGATGATGGGCGAGGTGATCGCCCGCTACCGGCCGAAAACCATCGTGTCGCTGGGCGATGCCTTCCATGACCGCCGGGCCGAAGGGCGCATGAGCGAGGCCGATGGCGCCAGCCTGGAAGCGCTGATGGCACCCCAGCGCTGGGTCTGGATCCTCGGCAATCACGACCCCGAGCCGCCGGCGCGGTTCGCCGGGGAAGTGCATGAAGAGGTCGAGATCGGCGGGCTTTTGTTCGGCCACGAGCCCTGCGCCAGCGGTCAGTGGCAGGTCGCAGGCCATATGCACCCGGCGGCAAAGGTTGTCCATGAGGGACGTTCGCTGAGGCGGCGTTGCTTCGTCAGCGATGGCGAGCGGCTGATCCTGCCATCCTTCGGCGCCTATACGGGCGGGTTGAATGTGCTCGATACCGCCTACAAGCCGTTCTTCGCCAACGGGTTTGATATTCACATGCTTGGCAAGTTAGCGACGTTCCGTGTGCCGCGCCGGTCGCTGCGGGCCGACAGTCAGAGCGTGATGTTCCGGGGATAGGCCTACCAGCCCCACATGATCAGCCGCAGGATGATCAGCGCCAGCAACAGGCCGAGGAAGAAGGTCAGCTTGCGCCGCAGGGGCCCGTACCAAGCCGGCGCGGCGCCCTCGCGCACGGCTTGAAGGTCGGAGATCATCAGATAGATGAAGGCAAACAGGATGATCCCGTGGCGCAGGGCGTATCCGGGATCGCCAAACGGGATGAACCAGTCCGGTACCAGCGCGAGCCAGCCGATGAGGGCCGGGGCGATCGAGCCGGTCAGCCGCGCGATGGTGAATTCGCTGATCGTGTGGATGGTCGGCTCCATCATGGCGAGGCCCCAGCGCACGCCGCCCATGAAGGACAGGATGATCGCGGCGTAATACAGCTCCCATTGCATCACCTGACCGGCAAGGCCGAAAGGAACGAGATAGGGAGAGGTCCACAACACCAAGGCGGTGAAAACGAACGGCATGAGCCCGCCATAGCCGAGCAGGGTGGCCCGCTCGACGAGCAGTTCTGCACTGGTCTTGAACAAGGGCCGTTCCATCATATCCCCACTCTACTGCTTCTCCCGAAGACAATATAGGGCGGGGAACCTGTTCTGCACAGCGCGCCGGTTGCCAAGCCCGGCGAGACGATGGATCAGCGGCCGGTGAATTCGCGATTGGCGGACCGGATCGGCTGCTGCGGCGACCATGCGGCGATGCGCTGGTCCTGCTGGGCGCGCTCGCCGTCCGACAGGCCGGCGCCGGTCTCGGCGGCAAGGTCGCCAGCATCGGGGTCGCCGAGCCGGTCGGCGAGGGAGTACCAGTAATAGGCCTGCGCCGCGCTGTCGAGGATCTGGTCGTCGACCTCGAGGCTGACTTCCGGATCGTAGAGAAGGCCGAGATTGTACATGGAGTCGACATAGCCATAGGCGGCGGCTTGCTCGAACCAGCTCAATGCCGTGAAGTCGTTCTTCTCGCCGCCCTCGCCGGAGGCATAGAGCGAGCCGAGCTTGTGCATCGCCGGGACATTTCCAGCCTCGGCAGCGTCGGCATAGAGCTGACGGGCAACAACCGGGTTGGCGATGAGGCCAAGCTCACCATCGCGAGTGAGTTCCGCGAGCTGGAATTGCGCGGGCGGATACCCTGCCTCGGCAGACTGGCGCAGCAAGGCAACGCCTTCCGCGGTGCGGCCAGTGCTGAGCGCGGCCTCGGCCCGGTCGTAATTCTCCAGCGGCGTTGCTGCGGGCTGTTGCGCTGGCGCCTGTTGCTGGGGCGGTTGCGGCCGGTCGATGGCGGAAACGTTCTGCGGCAGGGTATCCTTCAGCAGGAACCAGCCAAGAAGGCAGACGGCGAGAACCCCAGCGAGGATCAGCGGGATCATCGGCAGGCCGCCCTTGGCGTCGCCATTGGTACTGTATTTGCGGCGCAGCTTTTCGGCCTGGCTCTCGCGCGTGTCCTCCGTTTCGGCAGCATTGCCGCGCAGGCGGGCGGTGAGGCCGGCAATCAGGCTGGCGCCCTGCTTGTCTTCGGACGGCTTTTCGGGTGCCGGCTGCCGTGCGGCGAGGGGCTCGGCCGGCGCTGCCGGGCGGGACTGCTCCTCCAGCCGCTTGCGGCGGGCGCGGGCGGCGAGGATGACTTTCTGTTTCGGGGTCAGCGTTTCTTCCGGGCGCGACGCCGCCGGGCGCCTGGTGTCAGCAGGCGGCGGTGCGGTGAGATCCAGTTCCGGCGTGTCATCATCATCCCAGTCGGACGGGTCGCGGGCGACCGGCTCGCCGAAAATAGCGTCGAAATCCTCTTCATTCGGCGCGGCATCCTCGGCGCCCTTCATGGCCGCGCGCAGCGGATCCTGCTTTTCGGCCTTGACCGCAGGTGCGGTGACAACTTCGGGCGGAAGATCATCCTCGACTTCCGGCAGGTCGGTGTCTTCCTGCAAATCCGTCACCGGCGGCGGCAAATCGTCTTCGATGGATTCGCCGGGGAGCGTCTCGTCCGGTTCGGCGAGCGCTGCCTGCTCGCCAGCCATGCTGTCGAACTCTTCATCCGGCGAAAACTCAGGGTCCTGAGAGAGCTCCGGTGGCGGCGCCACTGGCCGGGACATCGCCGGCGCCGGGGTAACGGATAATGGCTGGCTTTCGCGGGCGGCGCGTTCGCCATCGGCGATCCCTTCGATACGCAGCAACATGGTGTCGAAGGATTTCTTCAGTGTCGTCAGCCGGTCATCGGCGGCGCTCGAGGCGCTCTCGATCACCTTGCGGGCTTCGGCAACGGTGCTGCCCTGATCGCGGTCGAAGGCGGTCAGCTCACTCGACAATTCGGAGACGGTACGGGAAATCTCGCTGATGCCCTCTGCCGAGCGCTGTTCGGACGCGTCGATGCGGCCCGCCAGTTTCAGGATCTTGGAGTCGAGCGCCTGAATCCGGTCACTGGTGCGTTTGATCTCGTTGCCGAGGATGCGCATCTTCTTCGAGGTACGCTCGATGAAGGCTTCGTCGTTCGAGTTCGACGCTTCGCGGGCCTCCTGCATCAGCGCACTGACGGATTCCTCCGTTGCGCTGATCTGGGTGGTCACGGCATCGACATTCTGGCGCAAGTCGACAATGGCTTCGGAGAATTGCGCGTCGATCATGTCGACGCGCGAGGTTAGCCCCTCGATCGCGGTCTCGTTCGCCTCGACCCGGCCGATCGTTTCCTCGCGGATCGATTCGAACTGGTTGAGGGTGCGGCTCAGCGCCTTTTCCAGCGCCTTGAGCCCGTCGATGGACTGGCGGTTGATGCCGCCGGCCTCGATCCGCTCGATGCGCGCAATCAGCGCGTCAGTCGAATTGCTGGCGCGGGCCGCTTCCATGGAGCGGATGCGCTCGAGCGCCGATGTCAGCCCCTGATTCAGGCCGGCGATTTCCTCGCGATTGTTCTTTTCGGTACGCTGCAGCTTGTCGTTCAGGCGGTTGAGGGAGGCGACGAGTTCACGCAGGTGGTCGAGCGTGATCGGGCTGGCCGTCATCGCCGGGCGGGCGGGGGCGTCGTCATCTGCGTAAACGCCGTCCTGGCTGCTTTCGAGGATCTGCTGGTTCAGCCATTCGCCCAGGGTCATGCCGGCGGCGCGCGCGGCCTTCTTTGCAGCATCGCGCGCGTCCGGGTCGATCCCCTTGATACTCCACGGCGTATTCGGTTTCATGGCGTCCGCCCTGTCTTTACATCTTTTCCGGGAGGTTCCCAGCCTGTTAACCTTTCAATCGCTAAGCTGGTTCGCCGGGCAGGTGAAGACCAAAAGGGCAAAAATCTATGCACATCGGGAGCACGGGGACGCGCTCAATGCGCCGCACCGGCCTGTAGTACCAACTGCTACGATCTGCCCTCACTTCCAACTGCAAGAGCTGCTTTTATCGCAAGGGCACGAGGGTTAAAGTCGATCTCAACCACGCGCGGCGGCTGAACGCCCGCTCATCCAACAAAATTCCGAGGAGATTCACATGCCGATCTATAACGCCCCGATCCGCGATATGCAGTTCCTGCTGCACGAGGTCCTGAACCTGCAGAACTATTCCAACCTGCCGGGCTTCGCCGATGCGACGCCGGACGTGATCGACGCCTTCCTCGAGGAAAGCGGCAAATGGCACCGCGACGTGCTGACGCCGCTGAACCGGGTCGGCGACCTCGAAGGCTGCAAGCGCCATGACGACGGCTCGGTGACGACACCGAAAGGCTTCAGGCAAGCCTATGACCAGTTCCGCGAAAACGGCTTCGGCTCGATCGCGCAGGACCCCGAATATGGCGGCCAGGGGCTGCCGGTCGTGCTCGCCTATGCCGTTAACGAGATGACCTCGTCGGCGAACCATTCCTTCGCCATGTATCCGGGCCTGTCGGCCGGGGCGATGCGCGCGATCCACGCGGTCGGGTCGGACGAGCAGAAGCAGACCTATCTGCCGAAGATGACGACCGGCGAATGGACCGGCACGATGAACCTGACCGAGCCGCAATGCGGCACCGATCTGGGTCTCATCCGCTCCAAGGCCGTGCCGCAGGAAGACGGGACCTTCAAGATCAGCGGCCAGAAGATCTGGATCTCGGCCGGCGAGCATGACATGGCCGACAACATCATCCACCTGGTACTGGCCCGGATTGAGGGCGCGCCGGACGGCATCAAGGGCATCTCGCTGTTCATCGTGCCGAAATTCATTCTCGACGAGAATGGCGAGCCGGGGACACGCAATGCCGTTTCCTGCGGCGGGCTGGAAGAAAAGATGGGTATTCACGGCAATGCGACCTGCGTCATGAACTATGACGGGGCGACCGGCTATCTGATCGGCGAGGAGCACAAGGGCATGCGCGCCATGTTCATCATGATGAACGAGGCTCGCCTCGGCGTCGGCATGCAGGGCTATGCCGCGTCGGAAGTGGCCTATCAGAACGCGCTGGAATTTGCCAAGGACCGCCTGCAGTCGCGCTCCATTACCGGTACGAAATTCCCCGACAAGCCGGCCGACCCGATCATCGTCCACCCCGATGTACGCCGTATGCTGATGGATACGAAGGCCTTCACCGAGGGCGGCCGGGCGCTGACCTATTGGGCGGCGCTGCAGGAAGACCTGTCGCACAAGTCGCAGGACGAGGCCGAGAAGCAGAAAGCCAATGACTACATGGCGCTGCTGACGCCGGTGATCAAAGCCTATCTGACCCAGAAGGGCGTGCAGGGCTGTCAGGACGCCATGCAGGTCTTTGGCGGCTCCGGCTTCGTCGAGGAATGGGGCATGTCGCAATTCTATCGCGATGCCCGCATCTCGATGATCTATGAAGGCACGAACGGCATCCAGGCGCTGGACCTCGTCGGCCGCAAGCTGATGGCCGATGGCGGCCGCTACTGGCAGACCTATTTTGCCGAGATCGACGAGTTCTGTTCCGACAATGACGGCAATGCAGACCTGAAGCCGTTCATCGAGGGCCTCATGAAAGCCAAGGGCGAGCTGCTGGAAGCGACCCAGTGGCTCGGCATGAACGCCATGGCGAACCCGGACAATGCGGGCGCGGCGAGCCATGATTACCTCAACCTGTTCGGCCTGACGGCGCTCGGCTTCGTCTGGGCACAGATGGCGAAAGTCGCGATCGAGAAGCAGGGCGAGGATGATCCCTATTACAAGTCCAAGCTGATTACCGGCAAATATTTCGTCGAGCGCATCCTGCCGGAATCCTCCGCCCACCTCGCCAAGCTGAAGACCGGCGCGGAGACGATGATGGCCCTGGAGGCGGACGCGTTCTAGCAGCCGTCGCCAGAGTCTCGACTTGAATTGGGCCTGCCGGCGGGGACGCCGCAGGCCCTTTTTTTGAGGCCGGGTTTGGCGAAAGGTTGCGCCGACTTGATTGACCGGGCAAAACGGCGTCGTGCAGGTGCCTGCCTGCGGCTCATCGCTTTGAGGGACTGTTCATGATCTGGCTCGGCCTTGCTTTCGTCGCCATGTTCGCCGTGGTTTACGGCCACGTCTTCATGAGGCTTGGCGGCTCGTCGAAAAGGAAGATGCAGGACCGCATGGACCGGCGCGCGGCGAAGATCGACTATATCCGCCTGGCCCGCGAGACGGACGAAGCCAATCGCCGGCGCAAGCAGGCCGGATCCGGCGCGGTCGAGGCCTCCGCAGAGGCGCCGGAGAAGACACCGCAGGCGGAGGATGAAGCCGGGAAGCCCGTCAGCTAGGATTTTTCCCGGTTTCGCCTGCTATGCCGTCCCGGGCTTCTTCTCCAGTCCCTGCCGCAGCGGGCAAGACCGCTTTGCGCCGCGCCTGGTCGCTGGCGGGCTGCGGCGTCGTGAAACGGCCCGGGTCGGGGCCACCGCCCCTTGACTTTTTATCGAAAAACAATAAATGATGATCATGAGGGCGTTCCTGAAAGGGAACCATGAATTATGACTGAACTGAAACCGGAGCGCCGCTCCAACCGCACCCATACCTGGCTGATCGTGCTCGTCGTCGTCGCCGGTCTGTTCGCGGTCAGCGGGCTGTCCCTGCACCATTTCGGCGGCGGGATCGTCACTGTCGATGGGCAGACGCTGCATGATCTCAATCCGTTCGAGGCCATCATCGCCGTCATCGTCGGTGTGCTTGCCACCATCTTCGCCGTGCTCATTGCCATCATCGCGACCATTTTCGGCGTGCTGATGGGGCTGATCGGCGCGATGATCGGCATTCTCGGCGCCTTTTTCGGCATCTTCGTCGCCATCCTCGTCGTTGCCAGCCCGTTCCTGTTCATCGCGTTGATCGTGTGGCTGATCGTCAAGGCGACCGGCAATGGCCGATCGTCCCGGCCGGGCCCGCGCGACCTGCCGCCGCCGGACGGCGCGTGAGCGTCACGGGCATGGCAGGCTGAACACTCCTCGCGACCGCCGCGAGGGGGTTCATTCCTGGCGAATTGTCTCCAGCGCAAGGCGCATCCGGTCGGGCAGGGCGGCGACTGGCCGCCTGCCATCCCGGTTCACATAGACATGAACGAAATGACCCTGCGCCGCTGGCGCCTCGGCCCCCGCGGCGAACAGGCCGATCTCATAGCGCACGGAGGAGCGGCCGATATGGGCGGTGGCGATGCCGGCCTCTATCCGGTCGGGGAAGGCGAGCGGCGCGAAATAATTGCACCGGGTCTCGATGACGAGGCCGATGACATCGCCAGCATGGATATCCAGCCCGGCCGCCTCGATCAGCCAGCCATTCACCGCCGTGTCGAACCATGAATAGTACACGACATTGTTGACGTGGCCGTAGACGTCATTGTCCATCCAGCGGGTCTGGATCGGACGGAACAGGGGGTAGGCGGCGCGCAGGCGCGGATCTGGCCGGCTCATGACTGGTGGCTCCTGACTGGGTACCGCCAGTATCGGGATTGTTCCTGCCGCCATCAAGGCCGCAATGCAGATGGCGGCAGGGCGCAGGCGCTCCATGGTCTTGCACCGGGCCCAGAAACCCGGTCTATATTGGAAGACGACCCGGCATCGGGCCGCAGCGCGGACGTGGTGGAATTGGTATACACAACAGACTTAAAATCTGTCGCTCCTGGAGCATGCGGGTTCAAGTCCCGCCGTCCGCACCATTCGTCATTGCTCTCATGAGCTCCTTGCGAACCGGCGCTCATAGCCCTGGAACAGGACCAGCCCGGCGAGCAGGCCGATCGCGAAGGGCGCGATGACCGGCAGGGTCATCGGGAAAGCGGCGATGGCAGGCCCCGGGCACAGCCCCGAAATGCCCCAGCCGATACCGAAAAGGGCCGAGCCGGTCAGCAATTGCGGCGTGATAACCGTCGATGTCGGCAAATGGTGCCTGTCGGCATGAAGCGGCGCCGGACGACGCAGCACAAACCGGAAACCGATTGCGGTCGTCACCAGGGCACCGCCCATGACGAAGGCGAGGCTGGGGTCCCAGGTGCCGGCGAGATCGAGAAAATCGGTGACTTTTTCCGGATTGACCATGCCGGAAATGACGAGGCCGACAGAAAATATCAGCCCGCTGAAGAATGGCCAGATGAAGCGCATGTCTGTCTCCTAGAGAATATGACGGATGAGGAAAACGGTCGCGACGCCGAACGCCATGAAGGTGGCGGTGGCGGCAAGCGAGCGTTTCGAGAAGCGGGCGAGGCCGCAGACGCCGTGCCCGCTGGTGCAGCCGGAGCCTAGCCGTGTTCCGAAACCGACGAGGAGACCGGCGAGTGCGAGCAGCCAGCCATTCGCCACGAAGTCGATATCAGGGCGCGGCGCGATGCCGGCGAGTACCACGACACCGGGCAGCAGCAGGCCCGCGAGGAAGGCAACACGCCAGCCGCGATCGCCGCCGGTCAGGCTGAGCGCGCCGCCAAGGATGCCGCTGATTCCGGCGATCCGGCCAAGGCTCGCCATCAGCATAATCGCGGATATGCCGATCATGATGCCGCCAGCAGTGGCGCTGAGCGGGGTGAAATTGTCCATTTCCATCAGACTCCTCTATCAGGGGTAATAACAATTGACATAACTGTAAAACGTATTATGTTTTGTGGCAAGTGACTATTGACAAACAAACGAAAGACCCATCGTGACCGACATCGAGACAGTCCAGCCAAGCCAGGAACGGGTTCTCGCCTCAATCGACACCCTTGCGCCCGATTTCGAGGCGCGCACGACGATGGGGCCGATCCGCCTGTCCGATCATCGCGGCCGCTGGGTCGTCCTGTTCTCCCATCCGGCTGACTTCACCCCGGTCTGCACCTCCGAGTTCATCGCGTTCCAGAACGCGGCGGGCCGGTTCGAGGCCCTGAATTGCCGGCTCATGGGACTGTCCGTAGACAGCCTTTTTGCCCACCTTGCCTGGGTGCGCGATATCGACGCCCGTTTCGGGGTGCGTATCGGCTTTCCGATCATCGAGGATATGTCGATGGCAATCTCGCGCGCCTATGGCATGGTGCATGAGGGATCCAGTTCCACCGCCGCCGTACGCTCGGTGTTTTTCATCGATCCGGAGGGCTATGTCCGCGCGATTGTGCATTATCCCCTGAATGTCGGGCGCTCGGTCGCAGAGATCGTCCGGGTGCTGTCCGCCTTGCAGGAGACCGACGCACATCCGGTCTCGACGCCGGAGGGCTGGAAGCCGGGAGACCGGGCGGTCCTGCCGCCGCCGCTGACGATGGCCGAGGCTGATGACAGGGACGACGGGCAAGCCGGTGCGGCGTGGTATTATACTGCCGCCGGGGAGGCGTCATGACGCCTGATACGCAAGACCTCTCGAGGATGGCGGATGAGGCGACGATCCTGCTGAAATCCTTCGCCCATCCGGCCCGGCTTTTGATCTGCTGCCAATTGCGTGACCGGGAAATGTCGGTCAGCGAGATCGAGCAAAGCCTCGATATCCGCCAGCCGCGCCTGTCGCGTGAACTGGCCAAGCTGCGCGAAGAAGGCATGGTCGAGACGCGGCGCGAAGCCAAGTCTGTTTACTATACGCTGTCTACGGACCAGCGTGTGCGTGGCATGATGGACGCGATCTGCGCCGTCATGCTGGGCAAGCCTGGCCCGGCGGCAGCGGCCCCTTCCCGGGGCAAGAAGGACGCCCCGGGATCAAGAATGGCCAAGCAGGGCGGGTCAAGCCTTTTCGCCCGTGTACGGACAGAGCAAGCCTGACAGAAATATGGAGAGCCAGATGAATACGCCTGAAGTTACCGGTTTTTTTGACGAAGCAACCAACACGATCAGCTATGTCGTCGCGGACCCGCAGACGGGCAACGCCGCCGTCATCGATTCGCTTCTTGATTACGATGCCGCCTCGGGGCGCACCAGCACGACATCCGCCGACCGGATGATCGCCTTTGTCCGGGAGCGTGGCTATGAGGTCGAGTGGATCATCGATACCCATGTGCACGCGGATCACCTGACCGCCGCGCCCTATATCAAGAAGGCGCTCGGCGGCAAGACGGCGATCGGCGAGCATATCGCCACCGTGCAGAAAGTGTTCGGCAAGATTTTCAACGAGGGGCAGTCCTTCCATACCGATGGCAGCCAGTTCGATCATCTGTTCAAGGATGGTGAGCCCTATAGCGTCGGGGCGATTCCAGCCCACGCGATTCATACGCCGGGTCATACGCCAGCCTGTATGAGTCATGTCATCGGTGATGCCGTGTTCGTCGGGGATACGATTTTCATGCCGGATTTCGGTACGGCGCGCTGCGATTTTCCCGGCGGCGATGCGGGAACACTTTACGATTCGATTCAGAAGCTGTTCGCGCTGCCCGCCGAGACACGCATGTTCCTGTGCCATGACTACAAGGCCCCGGGCCGTGACGACTATGTCTGGGAAACCACGGTCGGTGAAGAGATGCGCTCGAACATCCATGTGAAAGAAGGCACGTCGCGCGATGAGTTCATCAGAATGCGCACGGAACGCGATGCGACACTGGCAATGCCGACGCTGATCCTGCCATCGGTACAGGTGAACATGCGGGCAGGCGATCTGCCGCCTGCGGAGGAGAATGGCGTGCGGTACATGAAAGTCCCGATCAACGCATTGTAAGGGGGGAGGGCGCAATGGAATTCCGAAAGGTCACGGACAGTTTTACCGTGTCGCCACAGATCGAGCCGGGGGATTTGCGGGAGATCGCGTCCGCCGGCTTTACCACGGTCGTGAACAACAGGCCCGACGGCGAGGAGGATGATCAGTCATCTGCTGCCAGCCTGCTGGCGAGCGCATTGCAGGAGCGGTTGCACTATCGCCATATTCCTGTCGTCGGGTCGGCGATCTCGGACGAGGACGTTTCGGATTTCCGCGCAGTTCTGGATGAGGCCTATGGACCGGTATTCGCGTTCTGCCGCTCCGGCATGCGGTCGATGAAGCTGTGGGCGCTTGCCAATGCCGGGCGCTATTCCGCCGACGAGATCATCAAGCTCGCCAGGCGTGCAGGTTACGACCTCGAGCCGATGGCGCCGCTTCTGAAAAAATCATAAGATCACCTTGCGGAGGAAAATATGTCTCGACATGACGTGATAATCATAGGCGGCGGTGCCGCAGGCCTGTCGACAGCGGCAAGCCTTCTGTCTCGCCGGCGCAGTCTCGATATCGTCATCGTCGAGCCCGCGCCAAAGCATTATTACCAGCCGGGATGGACGCTTGTCGGCGGCGGCGTCTTCAAGCCGCAAGAGACCGAACGCGAGATGAAAGATCTCATTCCGTCAGGGGCCCGATGGAAGAAGGCCGCGGTCACCGAGTTTTTCCCTGAGCGCAATGCAATCGCTCTCGATAATGGCGAGGAGCTGAGCTATGAGGCGCTTGTCGTTGCGCCGGGACTGAAGCTCAACTGGGCAGGAATTGCCGGGCTGGAGGATGCTCTGGGCCGAAACGGTGTCACCTCGAACTATCGCTATGACCTTGCGCCGTATACGTGGGAGCTTGTACAAACTGTCAGCAGCGGCAGGGCGCTCTTCACCCAGCCACCGATGCCGATCAAATGCGCAGGCGCACCGCAAAAAGCGATGTATCTGTCGTGCGATGCCTGGCTGAAGCGCGGTGTGCTGGAAGATATTGACGTAGAATTTCACAATGCCGGCGGCGTGCTGTTCGGCGTACAGACCTATGTGCCGGCTCTGATGGACTATGTCGAGAAATACGGGATCGATCTTTGTTTCTTCGACAATCTGATATCCGTGGATGGTGATCGAAAGGTGGCGGCCTTCGAGCGCAAGCGCGATGACAAGATAGAAATCATCGAACGTGGTTTTGACATGATACATGTCTGTCCGCCGCAGACGGCGCCGGATTTCATTGCTCGCAGTCCGTTGGCCAATGAGGCCGGATGGGTCGATGTCGATCAGCATACGATGACCCACAACAAGTACGCCAATATTTTCGGTCTTGGCGATGCCGCTTCCACGCCCAATGCCAAGACGGCCGCCGCCGCCCGCAAGCAGGCGCCGATCGTCGCCGTGAATACCCTCCAGCATCTCGACGGCAAGGACCCAAGAGCGATGTATGATGGCTACGGATCATGTCCGTTGACGGTCGAGCGTGGCAAGATCGTTCTGGCCGAGTTCGGCTATGGCGGAACCTTGCTGCCATCCTTCCCGTCATGGCTTCTCGACGGGACGAAAGCGACAGGCAGTGCCTGGTTCCTGAAGGAGAGGATGCTGCCGCCGATCTATTGGAAGGGAATGCTGAAAGGCAAGGAGTGGATGGTGAAACCGAAACTGATAGATCAGCCGCTCTGATCATTGATCCGCCGACACCCGAAAGCCGCCGGAGGCGGATACAGATGCAATTTCGACCATCAAGATATTTCCCGATCCTCGGCTGGGCGCGTCATTACAAGGGCGAGACATTCGTCAATGATGCCGTTGCGGCGGTGATCGTCACGATCATGCTGATCCCGCAATCGCTGGCCTATGCGATGCTGGCCGGGCTGCCGCCCCAGATTGGCCTGTATGCCTCGATCCTGCCACTGATCGCCTATGCGATCTTCGGTACCAGCCGCACGCTCGCTGTCGGGCCGGTTGCCATCCTGTCGCTGATGACGGCGGCCGCGGCGGGAAAGATCGCGGCCGCCGGCAGCGCCGAATATATCGAGGCAGCCTTGATCCTCGCCTTCCTGTCGGGGCTGATGCTGTTGTTGCTGGGGGTGTTCCGGCTCGGCTTCCTCGCCAATTTCCTCAGCCATCCGGTCATTTCCGGCTTTATCACGGCGTCGGGCATCATCATTGCCGCATCGCAGCTGAAGCATATTCTCGGCATATCCGCCCACGGACATACACTGCCGACCCTGATCGCCTCGATCGTTTCCCATCTCGGCGCCATCAATATACCGACGGTCATCATCGGCGGATCGTCGCTCCTGTTCCTGTTCTGGGCGCGGGGCATGCTCAAGGACATGCTGGTCAAGGCGGGGTTGGCTGTGAAGCCAGCGATGATCATCGCCAGGGCCGGGCCGGTTTTCGCTGTCATTGCCAGTATCGTCGCTGTCGCCGCGATGGGTCTTGACGGGCAGGGGGTCAGGATATTGGGGTCCGTACCCGGATCTTTGCCGTCGCTCGGCATGCCTGACTTCAACGCAGATGTCTGGACGCAGCTCGCCGGCTCAGCGGGGCTTATCGCCCTTATCGGTTTCGTCGAGTCCGTGTCCGTTGCCAAGACGCTGGCGGCCAAGCGGCGCCAGCGCATCGATCCGAACCAGGAGTTGATCGCCCTGGGGGCGGCGAGCCTGTCGGCAGGTATTTCCAGCGGCTATCCGGTGACGGGCGGGCTCGCGCGATCGGCGGTAAATTTCGATGCCGGGGCCGAAACCCCGGCTGCCGGCGCCTTCACGGCGGCCGGCATCGCCCTTGCGACACTGTTCCTGACGCCATACCTCTTCTATCTGCCGCAGGCCGTTCTCGCCGCGACGATCATTGTCGCGGTACTTTCGCTCGTCGATTTCCCGCAGATCGTGAATGTCTGGCGCTATTCGAAAACAGATTTCGCGGCAATGGCCGCAACGATCGTGGTGACGCTGGGGTTCGGTGTCGAACTGGGGGTGACCACCGGCGTTGCCCTGTCGCTGTTCCTGCACCTGTATAATACCAGCCGGCCGCATTTCGCGATCGTTGGCCAGGTGCCAGGTACCCATCATTTCCGCAATGTCAACCGGCATGAAGTCGCCATATCGCCAGCAGTCGTCACGATACGGATCGATGAGAGCCTCTACTTCGCCAATGCGCGGTTCCTGGAAGACCTTGTCTATGGCATTATCGGCAACAGGCCCGCTATCAGGCATCTCGTGCTGATGTGTCCGGCGGTCAACAAGATCGATGCCAGCGCGCTGGAAAGTCTAGAAGCCATCAATGACCGGCTGAACGACACCGGGGTGTGCCTGCACCTGTCCGAAGTCAAGGGACCGGTAATGGACAGGCTCAAGGATACCCGCTTCCTGAAGGGCCTGACGGGGAAGGTGTTTCTCGACCAGTTCGAGGCGATGTCGGCGCTCGATCATGACGGCACGCAGGCGGCGATTGACAGGCGGGCACCGGTGACGAACCCCGCCGCGGTGCCGAGACCGTCCAGCATCATCGCTGGAGTGGACTAGATCCCTGCAACCCTCTGTCGAAGCATTCTAACGCAGGGTAGCACTTACTCATCCGTGGCGACCGGCATGCCCACTGGCTTACTGATCTTGCTGCTGGCGCCGGCACGCGGATTGTCGTCCTTGATCGCGAGGTTGATTTTCAGCCCGTGCGGGTGGTTCGGGGCGAGGTCGAAGCGGAAATTGTCGCGATAGGAAGAGCGCAGGCGCTGTTCGACATTACGCAGGCCGATGCCGGTCGAGCGCTCGTCATCGCCGGTCTTGGCGAAGTCGATGCCGGGGCCTGTATCGGCAATGCATAGCTCCAGCCAGCCATTCTCGACCCGGCCCTCAAGGGTGATCCGGGTCGGCTTCAGGCTACGCCCGACGGCGTATTTCATCGCATTCTCGAACAGGGGCTGAAGCAGGAAGCTCGGCACGATGAAGCGCTCGGCCTCGCTGGTGAGCGAAAACTCGGTTTGCAGACGGTCACCGAAACGCAGCTTCTCGATGCTGAGATAGAGGTCCAGCACGTCGATCTCCTCTGCGAGCGTATGTTCCAGTTCGTCATTGTGCTCGAGGCTGACACGCAGGAAGTCGGCGATGCGCGAGAGCATCTGCGCCGCGTTGTCAGCTTCGCCCTTGCGCACCAGCAGGGTGACCGAGTTCAGCGCATTGAACAGGAAATGCGGGTTGATCTGGTATTTCAACATCCGCAGGCGCGCCTCGCGATAGAGGCTCTCGGCGGTCAGGCGCTTGACGCTTTCCTCCTGGGCAAGGCTCTTGGCTTCGAGCACGTCGCGCTGTGCCGCGATGGCCAGTTCCCGCTGTTCCATCAGCTGGCGGTAATATTTCAGGGCATGATAGCAGAAGATCCAGGAGCCGAAGACGATGACGGAGGCAAACAGCCAGCCGCCATAATCCTTCGGATTGACGATCTCGGCGGTCAGCCACTGGAAGGTGATCAGCCGCAGGAAGGTCCAGGCGAGGCTCGCGCCGAGGATTGCGCCGACATTGATCAGGATACGACTGACCAGCGGCTTCTCCCATGCCGCCGAGGCGATCCAGCGCAAGGGGTGGCTGACGAGCAGGCCGAGGATCGATTGCAGAATGGTGTGAAAGGCCGGCGTCCACTGACCGGGATTGTACCACAGGGTCAGGCTGAAATAGCTCAGCATCGTCATCGCTGACCAGCCGGCGATCTGGAACAGCCAGTACTGATGACCCGGCGAGGCGAGTCGCGGCTGGATATATTGATCGAAAGTGGTCTGCATGAAGCGTTTCCGTCTGACTGCCCTCAGGGTGGGAGAATTGGCTGCGTCAAGTCAAGCAGGCAGTGGCCGGGCTCGTCGCGGCCCCGGGCCGGGCCGGCTGATAAACGGTTTGGCAGTCACGGGCACCGACCCTATAGTTCCCGACCAAAGGATGGGAGATATGCTCAGAACAATCGTGTGCGACGATGAATTGCCGGCGCTGGAACTGGCGACATCGCTGTTGAAGGACACCGGGGCGGTGGAGATCGTCATGTCCTGCCAGTCCATCATCGACGCTTTGGAAGTGATCAATGAGGGTGGCATCGACCTTGTCGTGCTCGACATCGAGATGCCAGAACTGGGCGGCGTCGATGCCTCCAAACACATGCGTGTCGATCCCAAGCCGCTGCTGGTCTTCGCCACGGCGCACGCCGAATATGCGGTCGATGCCTTCGGTGTCGACGCCATCGATTACCTGATGAAGCCGCTCGATCCGGAACGGGTCGGCAAGGCGGTGGAAAAAGCCGTCAGGCTCAATTCACTGATCGCGTCGACGGAGATGGGCAATGACAAGGCCGATTCGCCTCAGCCCGAGCGCAGTGGCATGCTGAAGGTCAAGGATGCCGGCCATGTCTACTTCATCCCCTATGAGGACGTCTATTCGATCGAAGCGGCGGGGGACTATTCGCTGATCCACACGCCATCGCGCGAATATGCCCTGCGCAGGACGTTGCGGGCGCTGGAAAAGCAGTTGCCGGACGATCTCTTCGTGCGCGTTCACCGTTCCACCATCATCTCCGCGCGGCATGTGCGGGAAGTGCGCCTGCTGGCCAAGGGTGAGGCGCTGGTAACGCTCACAAATGGCGTTGCGGTCAAGGTCAGCCGCAGCTATCGCGACGCCGTTCACCGGTTGACGGGCGAGGCCTGACCGCGGGACGGTCGGGCGCGATTGCGCCGTGCACGATCCGTCCTGCCGCAGCAAGCGGCCATTCGACCGCACAGATATTGCGGTCTTTCCCATATCGGTAAATCGTTCCCCCACGTCTGTTTTGACCGGTCCAGCCGGACTCCATTTCAGGCATTGATGAGAAAAAACTACCTCTGGGACGGAAACAATGATCAGGAAATTCCTTGCCGGCCTCGCCGTGATGGCTGGCCTTTCTCCAGTTTTTTCGCCGGTCGCTGCCCTCGCGCAGGATGATGTCGAGCGGCAGATCGATGCGCTGCTCGCAGAGATGACTCTGGAGGAGAAAATCGGCCAGTTGACCCAATACAGCTCTTTCTGGGACGCGACGGGCCCCGCCCCGCAAGGCGGTGAACAGGAAGAAAAGTTCGACCAGGTACGCGACGGCCGTGTCGGCTCGATGCTGAATGTCGTCGGCCGCGACGAGGTTCGGGCGGTGCAGGAACTTGCGGTCGAGGATTCGCGGCTCGGTATCCCGCTGATCTTTGGCTATGACGTGGTGCATGGGCATAAGACAATCTTCCCGATCCCGCTGGCCGAGGCCGCGAGCTGGGACCTCGACCTGATCGAACAGAGCGCCCGTATCGCCGCTATCGAGGCCGCGGCCCAGGGTCTGAACTGGACCTTCGCCCCCATGGTCGACATCTCGCGCGACCCGCGCTGGGGCCGCGTCATGGAAGGGGCGGGGGAGGATCCCTATCTCGGTTCGCGCGTTGCCGTTGCCCGGGTCAACGGGTTCCAGGGCGATGATCTGTCAGCGGACGACACGATCGCGGCGACAATCAAGCATCTCGCCGGGTACGGCTTTTCCGAGGGCGGGCGCGATTACAACACTGTCGATGTCGGTTCGGTGACGCTGCACAATATCATCCTGCCGCCGTTCAAGGCCGCCATTGACGAGGCCAATGTGCGCACCGCGATGAACTCGTTCAACACGCTGAACGGCGTGCCCGCGACAGGTGATTCCTATCTCCAGCGCGACCTGCTGAAAGGGGCGTGGGGCTTTGACGGTTTCATCGTGTCCGACTGGGGGTCCGGGCGTGAAATGATCGATCACGGCTTTGCCGCGAGCGAGCGGGATGCGGCGGAACTGGCGATCGAGGCGGGGTCGGACATGGACATGGAATCCTATGTCTACCGCGATCACCTGGCTGACCTGGTTGAGAGCGGCGATGTCGATATCGCGCTGGTCGACGATGCCGTGAGGCGGGTGCTGCGCGTCAAGCATGAGCTTGGCCTTTTCGCTGACCCCTACCGCTATGTCGATGATCCGGCTCAGGAGGATATCCTGATGGCACCGGCGCACCGCGCAATCGCGCTTGAGGTGGCGAAGGACTCCATCGTGCTGCTGAAAAACGAGGACAGCCTGCTGCCGCTGAAGCAAGGCGAGAAAATCGCCCTGATCGGCGCGCTCGCCGCCGACAAGGATACCCCGCTCGGAAACTGGCGCGCCGCCGGGGAGAGCGACACAGCAGTCTCGGTCGTGGAAGGGTTCGAGGCTGCCGGCGTCGATTTCACCTATCGCGAAGGGGCTGCCGTGCAGGTCGGCGAAGCCGGCTTCCCGCAGCCTGTGGTGGTCAATACGAGCGACCGCAGCGGCTTCGACGCCGCCGTTGCCGCCGCGCGCAAGGCCGACAAGGTCGTCCTGGTCCTTGGCGAGGACGGCCTGCAAAGCGGGGAAGGGCGCTCGCGATCCGATATCGGTCTTCCCGGTGTTCAACAGGAATTGCTCGAGGCCGTCCATGCCGCCAATCCCGCGACGGTGCTGGTAGTGATGAGCGGCCGTCCGCTGATCCTCGACTGGGCCGATGCCAATATTCCCGCCATCGTGCAGGCCTGGCATCTGGGGCATGAGAGCGGTCACGCCATTGCGAGTGTGGTGACCGGCGCGCATAACCCCGGCGGCAAGCTGCCGATGAGCTTCCCGCGTTCTGTCGGGCAGATCCCGGTCTATTACAATTACCTGAATACCGGCCGCCCCGGGCCGCTGGAAAACGAGGTCTTCTGGTCGCATTACAATGACCTGCCGAACACCCCGCTCTATCCGTTCGGCCATGGCCTCAGCTATACCGGCTTTGCCTATTCAGAGCTCGAGATAGTGCAAAACGCTGGCGCCGTGACGGTGTCGGTCATGGTGGAGAACACCGGCGAGATGGCGGGTGAGGAAGTCGTGCAGCTTTACCTGCGTGATCCCGTGGCCAGCGTCGCCCGCCCGGTCAGGGAGCTGAAGGGATTTGAAAAGGTCATGCTCGTCCCGGGCGAGATCACGCAGGTGACCTTCGAGCTCAGCGGCGCCGAGCTGGGATTTTATGATCAGCATGGGAACTTCACGGTCGAGTATGGCGCATTCGAGGTCTATGTCGGCGGCTCGTCGATGGCTGACCTGGGTGCCAGCTTTACCCGCACTGGCGACTGACAATTCGGTATTGCGATAGCGCTATCATTAAGCGGAAGGGCTGCTCCGCACCCGTCCGTTTTCGATTCTGCACACCGGGAAAATGGCCGATCCGTGCCTGCGTACCCGGCCTTCGCGTGGCCTCAAAGCCCATTGTTAGCGTTGAACATTTCCGTTTTGCCGCAGCATCTGTCCGTCCCACCGCAAATCAATTGAAGCCGTACCGGGCAATGGATCACCATAAGAAAAAATATCCGTCAGCACGGCATGCGCTCGTGGAAGGCGGCAAGGAGGACTTCGGACTTACGGTTCATTCAATGGGCAAAAGCGGGCAGGAGATCCTGCCTGGGGCGTGTACCCGTCATAACTTTGCGCACGGTGGAACCCGGTGTTTCAAGACAAAAAATCAAACCACCTAACGACAATCAGAGGGAGGATTACCATGATCAAGACCAATAACCTGAGGGGCGTGAAGCTCTCCATCGCGCTGATGGGCGGTGTTTCGGCACTGTCCCTGGCCATGCCGGCGGCTGCGCAGGACAGCAATGATGCGGATAATATCGAGGATTCGCAGGCCCAGGCAGAAGACATCATCATCGTCCAGGGCATCCGCCAGTCGCTGGAGGCATCCTCCGACGTCAAGCGCAATTCGCAAGGCGTCGTCGATGCGATCACGGCGGAAGACATCGGCAAGTTCCCGGATACCAACCTTGCCGAATCGCTGCAGCGGGTCACGGGCGTTTCCATCAACCGCCAGAATGGCGAAGGCAGCCAGGTCACCGTTCGCGGCTTCGGGCCGGACTTCAACCTCGTCCTGCTGAATGGCCGCCAGATGCCGACCGCCTTCCTGACCGGCGGCGCACCGGCCTCGCGCAGCTTCGATTTCGGCAATCTCGCCTCCGAAGGCATCGCCAGCGTCCGTGTCTACAAGACCGGCCGCGCTGCCGTGCCGACCGGTGGTATCGGGTCTACGCTGAACATCCTGACGGCCCGTCCGCTGGATGCGCCGGGCATGCGCTTTTCAGTCGGCGCCAAGGGCGTGATCGACGATTCCGTAACCGAACTCGGCGACGGCACCTCATTCACACCGGAATATTCCGGCATCTATTCCAACACCTTCGCCGATGACACGTTCGGCGTTGCGGTTGTCGGTAGCTATCAGAAGCGTGACAGCGGCTTTGCCCAGTTCGCGACGCCCGATGGCTGGCGCGGCGCCTATCTCGGCTCGGAAAACAACTGGGGCACGCTGCCCCAGCCGCCTGCCGATACCCAGGTAACCAACCGCCCGGGCCCGGATGACATCTATTCCGTGCCGCAAAGCTCCAATTACTCGCTGACCGATATCAGCCGCGAGCGGATCAATGGCCAGCTCGCCCTGCAATATCGCCCGATCGAAACGCTGACGGCGACGCTCGATTACTTCTATTCCCAGAACAAGGTCGAGACACGCCGGTCCGACCTGTCGGTCTGGTTCAACCACGGTAATACGACGAGCGCATGGGGCGATGGTCCGATCTCGGACATCGTCTTCTATAACGAAGATTTCGCGCCGGGCACGACGGATCTTTCCATGGGGGCGGCGCGCTTTGCCACCGTCAGCGAGAACAATTCCCTTGGCTTCAATGTCGAATGGGAAGCCACGGACAATCTCAGCTTCGAGCTCGACGTGCATGATTCCAGCGCTGAATCCGGCAATGACAGCCCGTTCGGAACCGCAGGGGTTCTGGGCACGGCAGACTTCTCATTGAACTATCAGGGGGTCGATTTCTCGTCGGATCTTCCAACCCTGTCTCTTGGCTGGGAAGACCCCTTCACGGATATCAGCGCCGACCGCATGAGAGCGACCGGGGCGACCATCCAGGACAGTTTCATCCGTACGGAAATCCAGCAGATCCAGCTGGTCAGTACCTATGAGTTCGACAATTCGATCGTGCGCAGTGTCGATTTCGGCGTGTCGTCTACGACCAATGATTACCGGTCCACTTTCTCCAACAACCAGCGTGACAGCTGGGGCGGTGTCGGTACGCCCGAGGATTATCCGGACGATATCTGGCAGCGCGCCGACCTGGCGAGCAATTTCGACCAGTTCGATGGCTACAAGGATACGTTCCAAGACTTCTTTATCATCGATTTCGATCGCCTGGCGGCGGCTCTGGATCAGCCGATCGGTGGCTTTGCCCCGCTTTGTGGCGGCACTGGCACCTGTATCAACCCGATCCTGGAAACCGACCGCCGGACACAGGAAGAGAGCCTTGCGGCCTTCTTCGAGGTCGACACCGAGTTCATGCTCGGTGCGTGGCCGGCGTCCGTCGTCGGCGGTGTGCGCTACGAGGAAACGGAGGTCACGTCCGAGGCTCTCGTGCCGATCCCGACCGGTACGCAATGGGTCGCCGTTAACGAATTCGGCTTCCTTGGCACCAACAACCCGGACAATCGGGACTTCACCGAGCTTACCGGCGAATATGACTTCATCCTTCCGGCCATCGACTTCCAGGTCGAGCCACGCGAGGATGTCGTGCTGCGGGCTTCCTACAGCAAGACGATGACACGCCCGAGCTATGCGGATATTCAGGGCGGCCAGACCTTTGCGCCGATCTTCCGCATCGACGGCGCGCAGGGCTCAGCCGGCAACCCGGCACTGGAACCCTTCCTCTCGACCAATATCGATTTCTCGGCCGAGTGGTACTATGAAAACGGCAGCTATCTCTCTGCCGGTTACTTCAACAAGGAAGTCGAGAATTTCATAGGCAATGAAGTTGTCGGTGGCCAGACGCCATTCGATGTGTATACGCCCTATCAGGGTGAGCGATATGATGCTGCGGTCGCCGCGCTGGGGACGACCGACGCGGAAGCGATCCGCCAGTGGATCTTCGAGAATGCTGATCCGTCGACATTCGAGATCACCGGCGGCACGCCAGGTGCCTATGTCGGCAACATCTTCGGTGTGGCAGGCGAGGATCCGCTGCTTGAATTCCGCATTTCCCGTCCGGTCAATGATGACCAAACCAAGACAGTCGATGGCTGGGAATTTGCCTGGCAGCACCTGCTCGGCGATACCGGTTTCGGCTGGATCCTGAACTACACGCTGGTCGATGGCGATGTCGAGTTCGACAATCTGTCCGTACCCATCAGCGGTGACGTTCAGACGCCGCTTCTGGGCCTGTCGAACAGCTATAACGTCATCGGCTTCTATGACAGGAACGGCTTCCAGGTCCGGGCCGCCTACAACTGGCGTGACAAGTTCCTGACGTCCGCGACTGGTGTCAGCGGTACGCCGAACAACCCGCTCTACGTCGAAGACTATGGACAGCTTGACGTGAATGCCAGCTATGACGTGACCGACCGGATCACCGTCTTTGCCGAAGGCATCAACGTCACCAACGAAACCTCCCGTGTCGTTGGCAGATCGGCGGCCTATGTGAACTTTGCGACACAGACCGGCCCCCGCTACGCCGTCGGCGCACGCTTCTCTTTCTAGTTTCCCGGAAAGAGTACTGCCCCCCGCGCAACCCGCGGGGGGTTTTTTCGTTTCGCGACTGCCGCAACGACAATGTCGCGTTAACATCGCCGCCATACTGTTCTACACTGAGGCCAACGATAAGAAGTCTCCATATCGGGAGGAGGATACGACTTGAGAAGGCCAATAAAACGTGTCGTGATCATTGGCGGAGGTACTGCCGGCTGGCTGACGGCCGGGGTTCTCGCTGCCGATCATTGCGCGTGGAAAGAGGCCGGTCTCGATGTCACCCTGATCGAGTCGCCCGACGTGCCGATCCTTGGGGTCGGGGAGGGCACATGGCCGAGCTTGCGCGACACGCTGCGCCGTATCGGCCTTTCCGAAACCGATTTCATCCGCCGCTGCAATGCCAGTTTCAAGCAAGGCTCGCGCTTCGACGGCTGGGTCGATGGCAGTGCATCCGACAGCTATTTCCATCCCTTCAGCGCCCCACCGGACCCTGACGATATTTCCTGCCTTGCCGTATGGCAGGCAGCGCCCGAAGGCACGCCGTTCGGTGACGCCATCAGCGCGCAGGTGACCCTTTGTCGCGAGGGAAAGGCGCCCAAGCAGGCCGCGACACCGGAATATGCCGCCGTTGCCAATTATGCCTATCACCTCGATGCCGGTGCCTTTGCCGAGTTGCTGCGTGAGCATTGCACGACGCGTCTCGGCGTCAATCATGTCAGGGATACTGTCAGCGGCATCAATGTTCGCGACACTGGCGATATCGCGTCGGTGGAGACGAAGCAATTCGGGCCTGTCGCGGGCGATCTCTTCATCGACTGCACCGGCAGCCGTGCGCTGCTGATTGGTGACCACTTAGACAGTCCACTGACGGATGTATCCGATATCCTCTTTAACGACCGGGCTCTCGCCTTGCACGTGCCTTATGATGGCGAACGGACACCGATAGAATCGCAAACGGTCGGTACGGCACTTGCCGCCGGATGGGTGTGGGATATCGGCCTGCAATCGCGCCGTGGTGTAGGGTATGTGCATTCATCCAGTCATATCAGCGAAGATGAAGCCTGCGCTGCCCTCGACGCCTATCTGCAGAAGACCGCGCCTGGCGCCGGCGTGCGCAGCGACGACGCGCGGCTGATCCGGTTTCGCTCTGCCTACCGCAAGCAGCCATGGCGCGGCAATTGCGTCGCCGTCGGCATGGCTGCCGGGTTCGTCGAGCCGCTCGAGGCTTCGGCTATCGTTATGGTCGAGCTTTCCGCCGACATGATCAGCCGACTGCTACCGTTCGGCGAGGGACAGCTCGCGCAATCGGCGCAACAGTTCAATGACCGCTTTGCCTATCGCTGGGAGCGTATCGTCGACTTCCTGAAGCTGCATTATGTCCTCAGTAAACGGATGGAGCCATACTGGCGCGATCATCGCGACCCGGCGAGCTGGCCGGAGAAGCTGGCGGCACTGCTGGAGCGCTGGCGCCACGGGCCGCCATCGCGCGATGATTTTCCGCAGAGTCAGGAAATCTTCCCCGCTGCGAGCTATGCCTATGTGCTTTATGGCATGGGCGTTGAAACGGCCTTCCCCGAGACGCTGCGCCGTCAGGACGATCCGGCGCTTGCCCGGCGTCACCATGATGACATAACGACGATGACCCGGCGGTTCCTTGCCGGGCTGCCCACCAACCGGCAATTGCTCGATCACATCCTGCAGGTCGGGCTTACCAGAGTTTAGGGTCGCTTTCCCGCGGCAATAGAAGAAAGAACAGTCCATGCCCCGTCACGTCTCTCTCAACAATGTCGATCACGCCAATCTGAAAGTGCGTACGGAATATTCAGCCGAGCTGGGCGACGCCGTCATGTCGAGCCCGGTTTTCCCGCATGAGTTCCGCAATGTTCAGGCACATTACCCGATTGTGTTTTCGAAAGAGAGTTCGGGCCGGTTCCGCCCGCTGGCGCTGTTCGGTCTTGAGCAGGACAGTAATCTGTTCCTCCACGGCGATGAATGGGACGCGAATTACGTGCCCATGGCCATGCGCATGCCGCCCTTCCTGATCGGCTTTGCCTTTCCCGGCGGCGGCGAGAGCCAGATGGAAGTCCATATCGATGTCGAGCATCCGCGCGTCAGTGAAACCGAGGGGCAGCCGCTCTTCCTGCCCCAGGGCGGACAGACCGATTTCCTCAAGCAGATCGCGGGTATGCTGACGGAAATCCATCATGCCGAATCCAATGTCCAGAGCTTCTGTGCCCTGCTCGATGAGATGGATCTGATCGAACCGTTCAGCCTGGACGTGACACTTGACGATGGCACGAAGGGACGCCTTGCCGGCCTGTATACCATTGCGGAAGAAAAGCTGTATACGCTGGATACGGAAAGGCTTGGACGCTTGCAGGACCATAATTTCCTGCTGCCAGTCTATATGGCGGTCGCCTCGATATCGCAATTCCGTAGTCTGATCGACCGGCGCAATCGCAGGGGAACCCGGTAATGCCTGCAAATTCGCACAGGATGACGGATGCGCTACCCGATCCGGCACCGGTCAGGGAACTCGCCCTGACGCGTGCGGGTGACCTGCCGGAGGCGGTGATGGAGTCGCCGGAGCCGGTCATACTCAGGGGCTGGGTCTCGGACTGGCCGGTGGTCAAGGCCGCGCGAGCCAACGACAAGGCTCTGCACGACTATCTCAGCCGCTTCGACCGGGGCGCTGTCGTGCCCGTGTCTGTCGGGCCGCCGGCACTGCAGGGCCGGGTGTTCTACACGGACGATTTTTCCAGCTCCAATGCGGATCGCGGCACGGCTGCCATCGGCGAGGTGCTGCGACGCATCGCCGATACCGGTACGCAGGACGCGCCGCCGCTGATCTATCTCGCCTCGGCGACGATCGATGACTGCCTGCCGGGTTTTCGCGAGGAGAACGATGTCGGGTTCGGCGCGCATGATCCGCTGGCGAGTATCTGGATCGGCACGCGCACACGCATTGCCGCGCATAATGACCTGCCGCGCAATCTCGCCTGCGTGGCGGCAGGGCGCCGGCGCTTCACGCTGTTCCCGCCGGACCAGTTGCCGAACCTCTATATCGGGCCGATCGAGAATACGCCGGCGAGCCGGCCGATCAGCCTGGTAGATTTCGCCGACCCAGACCTAGACCGCTTCCCGCGCTTTGCCGAGGCAATGCAACATGCGCAGGTGGCTGAGATGGAAGCGGGCGACGCGCTCTTCATTCCGTCAATGTGGTGGCACCATGTCGAAGCGCTGGAAGCGTTCAACGTTCTGGTCAATTATTGGTGGCGTACCGTGCCGGACTATCTGGGTACGCCGCAGGACGTGCTGAACCATGCCATGCTGACGATCCGCGACATGCCGCCGGAAGAGAAGAGGATCTGGAAACAGTATTTCGACCATTATGTGTTCGAGAATGACGAGACGACGGCAGCGCATATCCCGGCGCATGCCCGCGGCATGCTCGATCCGATAACGGACCAGTCGGCCCGCCGGCTGCGCGCCCTCCTTCTCAACAGGCTGAACCGGTAGCGCCATGGATCGGGACCGGGCGAAGACACGCGTGATCATTGCCGGCGGCGGCACCGCCGGGTGGATGACGGCGGCGGCCATCGGCAAGACACTGGAAAAGGTCGTCGACGTTACCCTGGTCGAATCCGATGCCATCGGCACGGTCGGCGTAGGCGAGGCGACAATCCCGTCGCTTCTGACTTTCAACCGGCTGCTCGGGATCGACGAGGCCGGTTTCCTGAAAAGCGTCAATGCCACGTTCAAGCTGGGGATCGCGTTCGAGAACTGGCGCGAGCAGGGGCATCGCTACATCCATTCTTTCGGCGTCACGGGCAAGGATCACTGGACGGCCGGGTTCCAGCATTTCTGGGCCCGGGGGCATGACATGGGGATCGCCAAGCCGTTCGGCGATTATTGCCTCGAGCTGGTCGCGGCCGAGCAAGGGAAGTTCGCGCATCTGCCGAAATTCGGGCTCAACTATGCCTATCATATCGATTCGTCCGCCTACGCGGCTTTTCTGAGGCAGATGGCAGAGCGCCATGGCGTCACGCGCCGTGAAGGGCGGATCGATAGCGTCACGCGGGCCGGGAATGGCGATCTTGAAAGCATTACCCTTGATGACGGCACGCGGCTGGAGGGCGATCTGTTCATCGACTGCACAGGCTTCCGGGCGCTGCTGATCGGTGACACGCTCGGCACAGGGTATGACGACTGGACCCACTGGCTGCCCTGCGACCGGGCGATCGCGGTGCAGACATCGTCAGTGGACGAGCCTCTGCCTTACACCCGTTCCATCGCCCATGGCGCTGGCTGGCGCTGGAAAATCCCGCTGCAGCATCGCACCGGCAATGGCATCGTTTTCTGCAGCCGGTATATGGGCGAGGATGAAGCGCTTGCCCATCTGCTCGCCAGTGTCGACGGTGAGGTACTGACCGAGCCAAGGACGATCCCGTTCCGCACGGGCACAAGACGCCAGCACTGGACACGCAATTGCGTGTCGATCGGCCTGTCGAGCGGGTTCATCGAGCCGCTGGAATCGACCAGCATCCACCTGATCCAGAAGGCCGTGATGCGCCTGCTTTACCTGTTCCCCCATGGCGGGATCCGCGGCGCCGATGTCGCCGAATTCAACAGGCAGATGATGGACGAGATCATCCATATCCGCGATTTCATCATCCTGCATTATCACCTGACGGATCGGCAGGACACGGCGTTCTGGAGGCATTGCCGGTCGATGGACGTGCCGGACAATTTGCGTCACCGCATGGATTTGTTCGCCCGGACCGGCCGCGTGTTCAGGGCGGCCGATGAATTGTTCGCCGAGAATTCCTGGACGCAGGTGATGCTTGGTCAGGGGTTGAGCCCCGAAACCTGGCACCCTATCGCCGACATGATGGAGCCGCAGGAGATCGCGCGGTTCCTCGATCACATCGATCAAAATGTTCAGCATACGGTTGCCGGCATGCCAGGGCACCGGGCCTATCTCGACAGCTATTGCAAGGTGTCATGATTTCCGGCTGCCAAAAGAAAAGGGCCGCCGAAGCGGCCCTGATCCCCCGTATTGGGTAGTGCAGACGACTAGTTCGTCTGTTTGCGGATGCGGCTGATTTCGCGCTCTACATCATTGTAGATTTTCGGCTTGTTGCCATTGCCGATCGAGGAGATCTGTACGCCGAAATTGCCCTGGATGTCATTGTCCTCGACGAGACCATTGGACTGATAAATTTTCAGCCCGTCGCCGTCATTGGCCCAGATCTGGTTGAGGCGGATCAGCACCTGCTTGGCTTCCTCACCAAGGGTGACGCCATCGCCGGCATTGTTGAGGATCTTGTTGCCGACCATGGTCGCGCCGCCCTCGCCATTATAGGTGATGCCCTTGCCGTTGGCGTTGATCATGTTGCCGGTGACCAGCATGCTCGAGACGCCCTGCATGTGCAGGCCGATGCCGGTATTGCCGGTAATCACATTGTCCACCAGCAGGGTACGGTCCCACAGCGGGTGCTTCTGGTTGATCAGCACACCCTGTTCGCCGCCGCGGATCTCGTTACGCTCCAGGAAGGCGGTACCGCCGGTGATTTCGACCATCGTGCCGAAATGGACATTGCCGCCGTCGATCGTCGTCTCCTTCATGGTGAAGACGCCGGACTTGATGGCAACGCAAGGGCTTGCCGAGCCGAAGCCGGCGCGGACGGCCTTGCTGGCGGCTGAGCCTGGTGTTGCGAAGACCGCGTCGGAGAAGTCGAACTGCATGTTGGAGACCAGCGCGTGGTCGTTGGAGCCTTCCGGCGCATAGGTCAGGCACGGCCTCGACGAATCCGTCGGCATGACACGGACCTGGCCGCCGGGGCCGCGGTCGCCCTGCAGGCTGACGGATTTGGTCAGATTGATATTCTCGCGATAAACGCCGGGCAGGACGACAACGACGCCGCCCGGGGCGACGTCATCAATCGCATCCTGGATCGAGGTATAGCTGTCGTCGCCATGGGCGCGGGAATCGACCACGAGATAGGAGGGCAGCTTTTCCTCATCCTTCTTGGAGGCGGACTTTTCCTTTTGCGCCTCGATACGCAGCTGGTCCTGCCGGGTAACGGTAGGAAAGCCACCGAACTGGGCGCTGGCCGTGCCGGTCAGCGCGACAGCCGCAACAGCAAGGCCGGCAGCAAGACGGCTGGCGGATTTCATGACGTCCCCTTTGATCATCGTCTCTCTCATATCAATTCTCCTGGCTGCCACGGATGTTGGTCGCCGGGACGGCGTCGTAGCGCAGCTTGATCAGCTCTTCTTGTGCCTGCTGGTGTCCGAGGGCGTAGGCCTGACCAAAGTGGAAAGTCGCCTCGGACACATTCGGCTCCACCGGGTCCTCGCCATAGATGCCATCGCGGAAGGCAACACCCAGCGCGTAATGGGACAGCGAATAACCGTAATTGGCGGATTTCTTCAGCCAGTAGACAGCCTTTTCGCCATTTTTGGCGACGCCGATGCCGCGGGTATACATGATGCCGTAGACATATTGCGACTGCGGGTGCTCGCGGTCGGCGGCCAGCTGAACCAGCTGGACCTTCTGCTCGGGCGAGAGCGTGCCCGTCATCTTGTTGCGCTTTTCTTCCTCGGTCATGTCGCGGTCCTTCTCGTACAGCGAGTACTGGAAGTTGCGCACAGAGGTTCGGGTTTCCGGTCCCATCTTGCCGTCTATCGCGCCGCGATAGAAGCCGAGAGCGGCCAGCGAGCTTTGCAGAAGGTCTTCGTTGTTGGAGAATTCCTCCTCGATATTGCCGATCGCGTCGGCCAGCTGAATGGAGCGCAGACGGGCCAGTTCCATTTCCAGAGCTTCCTGGCGGGGTGTCCTGTTCTTCAGCGCTTCCGGCAGCGGCGGCTCCCAGTTCGCGGCGAGTTCCTGTGCCGTGTCGACATCGCGTGCGTTCATCAGCGTAATGAGATATTTCGCTGCTTCGCTGGCCGGGGCATTGGAATTGCGGTTACGGCCCTTGGCGAGCTCGAAATATTTCAGCGCCTCGATATTGTCTTTCGGCAGCCCGGAGCCGGTCTGGAACATCATGCCGAGACGATAGAGGTCGAATTCCGATTCGGCGGACAGGATTTCCACGACCCGCAGCTGCGATTGATAGACATCATTGTCGGTCATCCGCTTTTTCAGGATCGGGATCTGTTCCTGGGCCACAAACTTGGCGTTGACATCGCGGAATGTCGGCGACTGGTTATAGCTGTCGAAATCGTGATTGGCGGCGAGGACATACCAGGCAAGCGCCTCGATATCATCTTGCGGAATGACGCCGGTCTCCGACGGATTGGTCAGCATACCGGTATATTCCGGCCCTGCCTCGAGGCTCTTGCCGGCATAGACATCGCCGAGCGCCTGTTTGGACTTTACGTCCCCGGCGACGGCATATCTGACCCAGAGGTCGACGGCGTTCTCGAATTTCTGCGATGCATAGGCATTGAGCGCGTCATCATAGTCGGCAAACGCCGCCCCTGCGGGCACAAGACCGGCGGCAATGCCGATCGCTGCAGCCGCAATGCCGCGCTTCAGTGTTGAAAGTCTCTCAGAGTATTTTGTTTTCATCTTGAAAACGTCCCCTCGCTATACCCGGCACCAGCAGCGACCTGTCGTCGCGTCCATACCCCCGTGGCCCCCCCGATGAGGCAGCTCGCACGAGTCTCATCGGTACAAAGTTAACACCTTTTTTCTGCAAAAGGCACTAGCCCTCGTGAAAAAGTTAATGTGGACCGCGTTTGTGGCAAACCGGCATCGCCCGACAGGGCAGTCACGCGGCTGGCGTAATCAGAAAAATGACCGTTTTTCCTTCAAAATCAATCTCTTCGACCATATGACCCGCGTCCGCGCAAAAATGCGGGATATCGATCCGGGCAATCGGGTCGTCGGCGATGACCTTGAGATCGCAGCCCTTTTGCAGCCGCCTCAGCGCCGATTCGGCGCGGATGACCGGCATCGGACAGCGCAAGCCGCGCACGTCGAGCACTTCGACGGGTCTTGAAGCGGATTCAGGGGTCTTGCTCATGACCGGTCAGCCGTGGCGGGCAGGGGCGCGCTCTTCGAGATCCGGTGGCGGAGGCGCGGCCTCGCCCTGTGGCAGGAGCGCGGCGCGGATCGCCTGCCATTCGGCGCTTTCGCTGACCGCGGTACCGCCATTGCCGATGCTGTCATAAGGCTGTTCCGGCATCGTCATCCGATCGGCTGAAGTGTCCCGTTGCTCGTCATCAGGCTCCGACGGGGCACTGTCTTGCGGTTCCGGTTTCACGATTGCGGCACCCGCCAGCCGGTGCCACTGGCCCAGCGGGTCGGCAAAGTCGCGCGGCACGATAGCGGACAGGTCATAATGCAGGCGGCCACGATCGAACCGGGCCTTGCGGCTGATGATGGCGGGCGTCGCCGGGACAGCGCCGGCGTCGTGTTGGCCGCTATCGGCACCGCTGTCGCTTGCCGCAGGATCCGAACCGAGCACCTGCGCCAGTCTGTCGGCGGCGTTGCCGTCGTCTGGTATGGTGATTTCGCTCAGGCCGTTGTCGAGAAGCAGACCGATACGCTCCTCATCATCGAGCAGGGCGCCATTGCGCCAGAACACCCCGCCATGGCCTTCCACGGGCCAGGTCGAGGCAAAGCGCTGGGCGCGCACGGTGATGCCGTCGCCAAGATAGGCGAGACGCAGGCCGATATGGGTATTGCCGCCTGTCAGCCGCCGGGGCAGCCGCCACAGGCCGATCTTTTCACCGATGCGCAGTTCCGCTTCGCCGATCAGGCGTGCCTGGAACGGCGGCACCTTGCGGCAGACGGCGGCAAGGGCGTTCTCGGCCTTTTCGGCGGAACGGAACAGCCAGGTGCCGTCCAGAAGAAGGGTGCCCGGGGCAGGCAGGATCATTTCCCAGGCACAGGCCTCGCCGTAAACGCTTTCAGCCGGCCGGGCGGAGAAGGTGCCGCTCGCGGCAGCGTCGGCGGGCGTTGCAAACAGCGTACTGATGCCCCGGGGCACACAGCTGTCGGTTTTTTCCGCAGCGTCGAGGGCATCGCGCAGATCCTGCCAGCTGGCGCCACGGCCAAAGGTGATCAGCCCAGGCGTCTCGCCGCTGAGCTGTACGGATGTCATGCGATGGAAACTGACCGGCAGTGTCTTTTCAGCGTCGGCCGTGGTCTGGTCCGACGCTTGCCGGTTCCGGCCCAGGGCGACCGTCAGGCCGCAATTGGCAGCGATATCGACCAGCCGGGACACGGCATGGGCATCGCCGGGGCACAGTACCGCCGGACAACCGGGGGCAATGCCTTCATGCTCGCGGATCAGGCGGATGGCGAGCGGTTCGGCGGCGCAGCGATATCTGAGGTCGGGCGCAAAGCTCAACTCGTCGACGGCGATAGACCGGTCGAGCTTTTCCAGCCGGGCGACGAGGTCCGGGTCCTCCGCTGCGGTTGTGTAGATCGGCGCAGGGCCGGTTGCTAGCAAGGCCGGGAGGCCAAGCCTGTCAGCCAGCCAGTCGTGCAGACGACGGCTATCACTGCGAGCCCGCGTCCTGCGTGGCGGCTGATCCTGTGCATGCGTTTCCATACCGTCCCATACACGCGCTGTGTCGGCTTGCGATGTCAACTCTTTGGCGCGCCGCCCGCCTTGGCGGGGCGGCTATGAAGTGAGTATAAAAGAAAAAGCGCCCCTCCGTCAGGGAGGGGCGCCGATTTGGTGAAAACTAGCCGAATTCTAGAAATCGGCTTTCAGCGTTACCCCATAGGTCCGCTGCGCACCGAGGAAGGCGTTCCAGCTGTCGGTCTGCAGCGGGGCGTCGAAACCGACCTGGGTGTAGTATTCGTCGAACAGGTTCTTGCCCCACAGCTCGACGCTGAACGGGCTGTCCATCGGAGAGAGCACGACGCGGCCGTTCACGATGCCGAAGCCTTCCTGATACTTGGCAGCATCGAGGTCGGAGCCGGTATTGTAGTCACTGACATAGCGGCCTTCGACGTGGAAGATCGCATTCATCGTTTCGGCCAGGACGGTTTCGTAGGTGACACCGAGATTGCCGTAGAATTCCGGCGACAGCGTCATCTGCTCACCGGCCAGCACCGCCTGGTCGATATCCTCGCCGTACTCTGCCTTGATATAGGCACCGCCGCCGGTGATGCTCAGGCCTTCGATGCCCGGATCCCAGAGGAAATCAAGCTCGACACCGGTGGCGGTGGCTTCCGCGACATTCTCGACCACGAAGCGTGTGCCAAGGAAGGAGTTGAGCTGGAAGTCCTCGATATCCTGGTGGAAGGCGGCGACATTGGCGACCAGCGTGCCTTCTGCAAGGACGCTTTTCAGGCCCGCTTCATAGGCGTTGATGGTCTCCGGCCGGAACGACGTGTCGTCATTCGTGCCGTCGAGGACGAGCGGGTCGCGGTCGAGGTTGAAGCCGCCTGCCTTGAACGAGTTGGCGTAGGAGGCATAACCGGTGACATTGCTGGAGAAGTCATGGCTGAACTTCACCGTGCCGGAGATCTCTTCGTCGCTGCGCTCGAAATCAAACGGATCGTCATCATAGCGGTCGTCGGTCCAGTTCAGGCAGTAGAGCGGCTGGATTCCCGGGAAGAGGGGAGCGAGGTCAGGCGCTGCTGCCGCAAAAGCCTGTGAGCCCGTCGCGCCGCCAAGGGCAGCCTGGGGCTGGGTGAAGAACTCGCAGCCATTGGTCGAGATGGTGTCGAATGTCGACGTCAGCGCCTTGTCTTCCTGCGTATAGCGCAGGCCGAAAGTCAGGCGGTTGGTGTCGTTCAGATGCCAGGTATTGTTCGTGAACAGGGCAAAGCTCTCGGCGGTCTGGTTATAGACATCGCCGTTCATGCCGGCGCCCGTCGGGTAGAGCGGTGACGGGTAAAGGCCGGACAGGCCGCCTGCCGCGATCAGATCATCCAGGAAAGTCGCTGTCGGACCGGTCGAGTTGGTCAGGATGCCGGGGATCTGGGTCCCGTCGCCGAGGACACTAGCGGACACAAGCAGGTTCAGATACGGACCGTAGGCCGGCCCAGTGCGCAGGGCGTCGCGGCGTTCCAGATCTTCATCGGAATAGAAGCCACCGACCATCCAGTCGAGATTGTCGGTCGATCCGGCAAGGCGGAGCTCCTGGGTGAAGACTTCGAAGGTGGCGCCGTTATCGTCCTGGTTGCGGTAGGCGATATCGACGGTGGTGAAGTCGACATCCTGCGCGACGTCGGAGTCCCATTCGCGCCAGGCGGTGATGGAGGTGACGGTGCCGAAGCCGAGATCCCAGTCGATTTCAGCCGACAGACCCTGATCGGTAATGTCCTGGGCGGTGGAGCGGTTGGAAAAGGCAAGGCGCTCTTCCGGATCGGCCGGGTTCATGACAGCTGGTTGTCCGCCATTGAGGGCCTGAAGGAAGGCTGCGGTGGGGCCGGTTTCGACCTGAACGCCGGTACAGCAGTCTTCCGTGCGTTCGGTCCAGTCACCGATCAGGCGGATCGAGAGCTCGTCGCTCGGTTCGAACAGGAGTTGGCCGCGCAAACTGCTGTAATCGGATGTATAGCTTTCTTCCAGCGTGCGCGGACCATTGCCGGTTTCCACATCCATCAGGCCGTCGCGTTCCTGAATGACGCCGAACAGGCGGAAGGCGGCGGTCTGGGCTTCGTTGCCGCCCGTGACATAGCCCTGGTAGCGCTGCAGGCCGAGATTGCCGAGGGTGACTTCGGCGCCGGCGCCGAACTCATATTCCGGTGCCGTGCTGATGACGTTGATAACGCCGGCAGACGTGTTCTTGCCGAAAACCGTCCCCTGCGGACCGCGCAGCACCTCGACCCGTTCGATCTCGCCAAGATCGCCGAAGGCAATGGAGTTGCGCGAGCGGTAGACGCCGTCGATCACGACGCCGACCGAGCTCTCGAGCCCGGGATTGTCACCGACGGTGCCGATGCCGCGGATACGGGCGGTAGTGGAGGCTTCCGACGCGGTCGAGGTGACCATGAGACCCGGCGTGATCGCGATGAGGTCCTTGATGTCGGAAACGCCGGAGCGGTCGATCTGCTCCGCGCTCAGGGCAGTGACGGAAATGGGAACATCCTGGATGCTCTCTTCGCGTTTTTGCGCTGTGATGGTGATGATATCGACCTGTGCGGCGGCGGGCAGAGCCGGTGCGGCTATGGCAACGGCGATGACAGCAGCGGACGGGCCTTTCAGCCGGTGAAACTTCTTCATGCAATCCTCCCTATGGATCTTGTTTTCGCGATTTCCCGCTTCAGCGGCTTATTAGCCTGCTGACCCATAAAATAGGGCCGGTGTACGGCCCCAGGCAATGAACGGGTGCAGTTCCCGTGCAGTTAACGCGCTCAATAAACAATAAAAAATGTATAGCTGCCAAAGTTGTGGCAGTCTTGCAACTGTGCTCGCTCAAATATTAGAATGGCTGATAAAATACCGGCTTACGGCTTGGGGTCGTGTTTCAGCATGCCCTTGAGTTCATCCATCGAGAACGGAAAGACGATGGTGTTGGTGCGGTCCGATGCGATCTCCTGCAGCGTGTTGAGATAGCGCAACTGCATCGCATTGCCCTGGCTGGACAGAACCGCGCCGGCTTCGGCCAGCTTGGCAGCAGCCTGGAATTCGCCCTCGGCCGAGATCACCCGGGCCCGACGTTCCCGTTCCGCCTCGGCCTGCTTGGCGATGGCGCGGATCATGGACTGATCGACATCGACATGCTTGATTTCGACATTGGCGACCTTGATGCCCCAGGCTTCGGTCTGGGCGTCGAGGATTTCCTGGATGTCATGGTTGAGCTTGTCGCGCTCCTGCAGCATCTCATCGAGTTCGTGCTTACCGAGGACGGAGCGCAGGGTGGTCTGGGCAAGCTGGCTGGTGGCGGCCATGTAGTTTTCGACCTGGACGACCGCTTTGACTGAATCGATGACGCGATAATAGATGACGGCATTGACCTTTACCGAGACGTTGTCGCGCGAGATCACATCCTGCGACGGCACATCATGGACTAGCGTACGCATGTCGACCTTGCGCATCGTCTGGATGAACGGGATCAGCAGGATAAGGCCCGGGCCGCTCGCCTTCTTGCCGACTCGGCCAAGGGTGAAGATAACGCCGCGTTCATATTCCTTCAGAACCTTGACGATCGAGGTAATCAGAAAGAGCAAGACGCCGAGAACGGGGATTAGGATGCTAAGTCCTGTCATGATATTTCCTGCCTTCTATGGTTAGCCATTTGGGTTAGCTGTTCTGGCTGCCGAGCCCCGGCATAAAGCGGGACAGGGAAGCGGAATTGTTCTGGACCGGTTTGACGTCGAGGACGAGACCGTCGATTTCGACCACCTTGATCCTGTCGCCAGCCTTCAGCGGCGCCTTGGAACGGGCTTTCCAGGTTTCGCCGTCGACCAGGACAAGCCCGGTGCCCTTTTCATTGTTCCACTCGACAACACTGCCCTCCAGCTTGCGGATGTTTTCCGCGCCGGTCAGCGGCCGATGGCTGCGCGAGCGGACGATGGCGATGAGGACCATGGCGAGGAACGCGCCGGTGAACGCGAGGATGGTGATGATAACCACCGGCGATATGCGGAACTGGTCCGGGAACAGGAAATAGAGTCCAGAGCCGAACAGGGCGAGGCCGGCAAGCCCCGATATCCCAAATGTGGGGGTATACGCCTCCAGAACGATCAATATCACCCCGACAGCCATAAATCCGAAGAACAGCGCATTATGCGGCAGGATCGAAAAGGAATAGAAGGCCAGCATAAGGCAGAGGAGGCCGAGCGCGCCGGGGAAGATCGAGCCCGGATTCCAGATTTCCGCGGTGATGCCCAGCGTCCCGAGGGACAAGAGGATCGCGGCGACATTCGGGTCGGCGAAAAAGCCGAGAATTTTTTCCCAGAATTGCGGCTCGACCCGGGTCAGCTGGATGTCGGCGGTGCTGATTGTAACCTCGCCGGTAGCCGTCTCGACCACCATGCCATCGATCTGGGCCAGCAGATCGTCGAGATCGTCGGCGACCAGGTCGATCACGCCGAGGTCCAGCGCCTCGTTGGCGGTAACGCTGGCGGCGTCGCGCACAGCGCTTTCGGCCCAGTCGGCATTCCGTCCGCGTTTCTCCGCAAGGGAGCGGATATAGGCAACGGAATCATTGATCACCTTGGCACGCATGGCGTCGTCATTGGCGAGGGCGGGGGTCTCCGACGCAGGAGCCTGGTCGCCTGAAGGGGCTGCCTCTTCATCGGCCGGGACGTCCTCACCGGCCTCGTCATCTGCCGGGGCGCTGTCGCCGGTATCGTCCTCTTCCGGGGCGGTATCGACAGGGGGCTCGAACGGCTCGCCGCCGCCGCCGCCGCCGAGTTCGACCGGCGTTGCGGCGCCGGTATTGGTTGCCGGTGCCATGGCAGAGACATGGGCTGAATACATTATATAAAGGCCGGCACTGGCAGACCGCGAGCCCTGCGGCGAGACATAAGTCACTACCGGGACATCCGACCCCAGAATCGACTTGACGATATCCATCATCGAGGTGACGAGCCCGCCCGGCGTGTCGATCTCGATGATGACGAGATCAGTGCCATTCGTGCCGGCAAGGGCGATTTCGCGGGACAGGTATTCGGCCGATGTCGGCGTGACCGGACCTTTCAGGTCGAGGATGATGCCCGTGTTGTCAGGCTGCGCGGTAAGGGACGGGACGGCGTTCGCCAGAAGCGAGGCGAGGCCGATTGCGACCATGCCCAGACATGCATACTGCCAGATTTTGCGAACCATCACTTCCCGCCCCAAGAAAACTCTCCAGTCTCAAGATAAGTCTTTTGAGGCCCTGTTCAATAACTTTCGGACGGTTTCGGCTGATCCGCCGCATCGATCACTTGCAGTTGAGCGGCGCAGGCCGAGGCGTTGCCGAGAAGCCACAGTGTTCGTTCTCATGGAATATAGAGGTGTTTTAAATAGTGACAGAACTGTCATGAAGCGGTAACTTTTGTGCGGAGCAACATTCTCAGTCGCAATATCGCAATTAATGTCACCATTTTGCGGCAAGAACACCAATATGAGGGCCAGAATGAAAGAAAATTTCAAAAAGTCGATCCTTACATCTTCCGCCATCGCGCTTTTGGCGAGTATGGCCGTTCCGGCGGCGGTCGCGCAGGATGAAGAAGGTGCGGAATCCAGCAGCAGCGACGTCATCACCATTACCGGCTCGCGGATTCCCCAGGATCCCAACCTTGCGTCTTCCGTCCCGGTCCAGTCGGTCGATGATGAAGACATCAGGCTGTCTGGCGAACTGAACCTTGCCGATGTCGTCAACGACATCCCGGCGCTGATCTCCTCGCTGACCGCAGAGAATTCCGCGACCGGGGCCAACCAGTTGAACCTCCGTGGCCTTGGCGCCAACAGAACGCTGACCCTGGTCAACGGCCGTCGGCATGTTGCCGGCTTCCGCGGGTCGCAATCGGTCGATATCGGCTCCATTCCGCGCGCACTCGTCGAGCGCGTCGAGGTGACCACGGGCGGTGCCTCTGCCGTTTACGGCTCCGACGCTGTGACCGGCGTCGTCAACTTCATCCTGAAAGACGATTTCGAAGGCCTTGAGATCAATGCCCGCGGCGGCATTTCCAGCCGCACGGATGCTGAGAACTTTTCCCTCGATGCGATCTACGGCAAGAACTTCGCCGATGGCCGCGGCAACGTCGTCCTTACACTGGGTATCGAGGAAGACACCGCGCTGACCTATGGCGACCGCCCCTGGTCCAAGGATAACGGGATCGCCACGACAGAACCCAACGCAAACCCTGATCCTGATGGTCCGTCACGCGCGGTTATCGAGGATCCGCGCTTCTGGCTGACGTCGCAGGAGGGCTCCATCGCACCGACATTCGGCGGTCGCGGCGTGACCTATGTCGACATCAACAATAACGGCGTCGCCGACTGTCAGGAATCGGCAGGCGGACGCGCCAGCTTTCTTGCCGGCTGCTGGCTGACCAATCCCGATGGATCGGTGCGCGTGAACCAGGACGGTATCGTTCTCAATGGCCTGTGGGGCATTGGGGGTGATGGCGGCCGGTTGAACTTCAACCGGGACACCCTGCTTCCTGAAACGGACAAAATTGCTGTCAACCTGAACTCCAAGTTCGAAGTGACGCCAACGCTGACGGCTTTCTTTGAAGGTAAATATGTCATAGCAGAATCGACGACCTTCGGCGAGCAGGACACATTCTACGACACACTGTTCATCCTGCCGGACAACCCGTTCATTCCGGAACAGCTGCTGCCCGTGGTCGATGTCACCGGCGGTCTGCTGCTGACACAGGACCCGCTGGACTTCAGTGACGACAATCCGACTGTCAATGAGCGCGAGACCTATCGTTTCGTCGGCGGCGTCGAATGGGAGCCGGTTCCGGGACACATTATCGAGGTCTCCGCCAATCATGGCGTGTTCAAGAACACGCAGGACACGACCGGTCTGTATCTCGACCGCATCTTCGCGTCGATTGACGCCACGACGGATGCAAGCGGCAATGCTGTCTGCCGGTCCGATCTCGACCCGGGTGCGTTCTACGAGATCGACTACTTTACTGCACTTGCCGGCTATGCTGATGGTGGTTTCGCGTCGAACCGTTATTATTCCTTCACCCCGGGCGACGGGCAGTGCCAGCCGCTCAACCCGTTTGGCACCTATTCGGCAAGCAAGGCAGCACAGGACTTTGTCACGGCTGACCTGCAGAACGTCCTCGAAGTCAAGCAGACGGTATTTTCCGCCATTGCGGCCGGTCAGTTCGACCGCTTCCAGTTCCTGCTTGATGGCCCGATCGGTTACGCCGCGGGTGTCGAGTATCGCGAGGAATCCAGCGACAACAAACTCGATCCGCTGACGCTTGGCATCCTCCCGGAAGGCACGTCACTAACGGCGGGGGAATTTGTCGGCGATATCGATCCGTGGCTGAATTCTTTCACGAGCATCGATAATGACCGCCAGTTCAATACCTCCGGCGAGTATGATGTTGCTGAGGTCTTCGGCGAAATCAGGCTGCCGATTCTTCGGGACAAGCCGTTCGCTCACGAGTTGACCCTCGACGCCGCAACGCGGTTTGCCGACTATTCCACGCTCGGCGAAGCGACGACCTGGAAAGTCGGGGCAACCTGGGCACCGATAGAGGATCTAACGTTCCGGGCCACTGTTTCCGAGGCCGTACGTGCACCGAATATCAGTGAACTGTTCGATCCGCCCCTGCCGATCACGATTTCAGCAACGGCAGACCCGTGCGACCCCGGCAGCGTGGACGGCGGTACAGCCGCCCGTCCCGGGAACTGTATTGCCGCCCTGCAGGCAGCTGGTGTTCCGAATTCCGAAATCCAGGATGGCAGCGGCGACTACATCTGGGTGAACCCGCTGACCGGCCGTTTTTCGGGTACTTCCGGCGGCAACCCGGATCTTGACGCGGAAACTTCCGAATCCCTGACGGTTGGCGCGATTTACACGCCGAGCTTCATCGAGGGCCTGTCACTGACTGTCGATTACTGGCAGATCGAAATTGTCGAGGCGATCGGCGCAGTCAGCGCGCAAGATATCCTGAATGGATGTCTTGACTCGGTGGATTATCCGAATGTGCCGTTCTGCGACCTGTTCTCCCGCAGAGGCGACGGCGGTCTGGATGACCTGTCGAGCGGCCAAATCAACTTCGCATCGCAGGAAGCCGAAGGTGTCGACGTGACGGCAAGCTACTCCTTCGATGTCGGGCCGAACACGTTCGGCGCGCGTCTGGTTGGCTCTCATCAGGAGAAACTGGATAACTTCTTTAATCCGAGCAACCTGAGCGAGACCAATTCGGATGTTGGTGAAGTCCAGCTCCCGGAACTGTCCGGCAACCTGACCCTTAGCTGGGACAATGGTCCGTTCGGTGCCAGCTTCCAGACAACCTATCAGGACAAGCAGACTGTCGATTTCATCGAGGCTGACTCTGTCCTGGCTGACGGAACCGTCGAACAAACCGGCCTCGAGCGCCATCTTGAGCTTTACGGCGATGGTGCCTATTTCGATGAAACATATATCTTCGATGCAAACTTCGATTACGAGTTCAACGAGAAGCTGTCGCTCTATGGCGGCATCAATAACATCACCGATGTCGAGCCTTTCGCAACGCAGACGGCATGGCCGGTTGGCCCGCGCGGCAGGTTCTACTTCCTGGGCATCACCTACAGACAATAGGCTTCTCGACGAGAGAAAAGCGGGAATGCGGGGGCGAAAGCTCCCGCATTTTCCATTATAGGGGTACCTATGAGTGATTCCGCCCCGCATTTGCCTTTCGCGCGACAGGCCGCCGAACTGATGGCGGCAGGCGACAGCGTCCGTGCCATCGCCGCGCTGAAGCAGGCGATCAGGAGCAATCCCCGCTATTACAGGGGCTGGCTCGATCTTGCCCGTCTGCTCTACCGCGAGAAACAATATGCCCCGGCGCTGCAGGTCAGTCAGGCTGCGGAGCAGTTCGATCCGCTCGGCACCGAATTCCTGACTATTCAGCGTGCGATGCAGTCCGGTGATCTAACGCCGGCGGAGCGTACGGCCAACGCCATGCTGAAAGCGGAACCGGGCCATCCGAGGGCCATCTTCACGCTTGCCCAGCTGGCCCAGGGCAGGGGCGATCACGAAAAGCGGGTCGAGATCCTCAAGGACGGCCTCGACCATTGCCCAGCCAATCTGTTGCTGCGCCAGATGCTGATCGGGGCGCTCGAAGATGCCGGCTCATTCAGGCAGGCGATCGCTGCGGCCCGGCATTTGGTCGAGATCGAAGAGAGCTTTGCATCTCTCCACAGTCTCATGGGCGTCCTGTTCCGCTACGGACTGAACGAGGAAGCGCTGGCCGCCTGCGACCGCGCCGAGCGACACTGTTCCGGCGATAGCTCACGCCAGAGCGAAGTTGACCTGATGCGCGGACAGGTTTTCAGGATCATGGGTGAGCGGGAGCGAAGCGAACAGGCTTTCCGCGCGAGCATCGCCAGCAAACCGCACAGCGCGGCTGGATGGCTCGGCCTTGCCGACATGAAGAATTACAGGTTCTCTGACGCCGACAGGGATGCGCTGCGGGCGCTGATGTCTGCCACCCATCTCGATCGCGAGACCAGGTCCATGGCGGCATTTGCCATGGCACGGGCGGAGGATATCGATGGCGATCCGCGGGCCGGCTTTGCCCTGTACGAGCAGGCAAACGCGCTGCACGCGACCGGGAGTTTTTCGCCAGAGCGTTTCTCGCGCTCGGTCGAAGACATGATCGCGCATCTTGACGCCGATGCCCTCGCGTCGCGGGCGGTGGGCCTGCCGTTCGAATCGAGACCGGTCTTCATCATCGGCATGCCGCGGTCAGGCTCGACCCTTGTCGAGCAGATCCTGACGTCTCATTCACAGGTCGAGGGAACGATCGAGCACCTCGTTCTGCCTGCCGTCAAACGGGCAGTCCACGCGACCTGCCTGCGAGCCCATGGCGGCGCCTATCTGGACCGGCTGGGGCAGGTTACCGCTGCCGATCTCGCCAGGCACGGGCAGGGCTATCTCGATGAGACGACCTTGTTCCGCCGTGAGCGCTGCCGCTTCTTCACCGACAAGCTGCCCTATAATTTCGAGCATGTCGGCCTGATCCACAAGATCTTGCCAGAGGCAGTGATCATTGATGTGCGCCGCAATCCGATGGATTGCGGGCTCAGCCTCTATCGGCAGCATTTCGCGGCGGGCGCAGAATACAGTTACGACCTTGGCCATACCGGCGCCTATTACAATGGCTATCTCAAACTGATGGACCACTGGGATGCCGTCCTGCCGGGCAGGGTGTTCCGGGTCCAGTATGAGGCGCTGGTCCGCGAGCCGGAAGCCGTCATCCGGGCCATGCTCGACCATGTCGGCCTCGAGTTCGAGCCAGCATGTCTCGACTTCCATGAAAACAGCCGCGCCGTGCGCACCGCCAGCAGTGAACAGGTCCGCAGACCCATGTATACGGACAGTATCGGTCTGTGGCGACAGGTGGAGGAGCAATTGCAGCCGCTGCGGGACAGTCTTGGTGAGCAGACGCTGGCCCGTTTCGCTGATCTGCTATCGTGACATCGACCGCATTGTGGCTGGCACGATATTTGTCTATGTCCAGACACCATCCCTAACCGTGCAAAGTGATATCCATGCCCAAGAAGACCGAGCCGAAGCCGCCGACATCGACCCGCAAACCCTATCCCTATCTGGCCCTTGGCGAGACGTTCTTCGATGTCGTGAAACCGGCGCTGTTTCCGGAAACGATCCTGCGGTACCGCAATGACCGGGCCGCCGCCTCTGTCGGGCTCGACGGTCTGAGCGATGAGGACTGGATCTATCATTTCGCCGGTTTCATGCCGCTGCCGGACAACCTGCCGCAGCCACTGGCGATGCGCTATCACGGCCACCAGTTCCGCAGCTACAACGCTGATATCGGCGACGGTCGCGGCTTCCTGTTCGCGCAGCTGGAATCGAAGGACGGGCGACTGCTCGATCTCGGCACCAAGGGCTCCGGCACGACGCCCTATTCGCGGTTCGGCGACGGGCGCCTGACCTTGAAAGGCGGCGTGCGTGAGGTGCTGGCCACGGAGATGCTGGAAGCGCTGGGTGTCTACACCTCCAAGAGCTTTTCCCTGATCGAGACCGGCGAGAAGCTGGAGCGTACGGACGAGCCGAGTCCGACGCGGTCAGCGGTGCTTGTCCGCTTGAGCCACACCCATATCCGTTTCGGTACTTTCCAGTATCTGGCCTATTGGCACAAGGACGAAGAAATCAAGCGACTGATCGATTACTGCATCGAGCACTTCATGGAGCACCAGGTCTATGAGCAGGGCGAAGCGCGCACGATCGGCTTCTACAACGACGTCATCACCCGGTCTGCCAGCATGGTCGCCGGCTGGATGGCGGCGGGATTTGTCCATGGCGTTCTGAATACGGACAATATGAACGTCTCTGGCGAGAGTTTCGATTATGGGCCCTGGCGTTTTCTGCCTGAGGCGGATCCGGCCTTTACCGCCGCCTATTTCGACGAGCGCGGGCTTTATTGTTATGGCCGCCAGCCAGAGGCCGTCGGCTGGAACCTGGCGCAGCTCGGCGGTACGCTGACGAGCCAGGCGAGCCAGAAATCGCTGAACGCGGCCATCGCCAGGTTCCCGCTCATGTATGAACGCATGATGGCGTTCCAGTTCTCGCGCCGTTTCGGTGTCGAGGGCCTGACCGGCGATTTCGTCGGCTCCTTGCTGAAATGGATGGAGGCGACGAGAATCCCGTTCGAGCGGGTCTTCTTCGACTGGTTCTGCGGCGCGGCCAGCGAGGCGCGGGCTGATCGCTCGCCTCATGCCGATCTCTACAAGGCGGAGGAGTTCAAGCCGATCCGTGACAGGCTGATGGCGGCGAAGCCGGTCCGGCCGGAGCGGCTTGAGAATGCCTGGTTCGACGGCGAGCCCTGCACCATGCTGATCGACGAGGTCGAGGCGATCTGGGAGAAGATCGACGAAGACGACGACTGGTCGGCCTTCGAGCAGAAGCTGGAAGACATCGCCGTCATGCGCAAGGCCTACGCGCTCTACGGGCCTAACACCGCCTGATAGCACGGTCTGATCACAGGGCTGGCATTCGCCGCGAGGGCAGTCTATAGCCGCCGCAAAAACATGCCGCGCGGCGGAGGAGGCAGCTGTTGTTCGACCGGGCAGTGATCATCGACAAGGCGTTCATCGACAGGGTCGGGGCAGGGGACCTGCCCGGGCCATTGAGCGATACAACGCTTGCCGATTCTGGCCTTGACGCGACCGCGCTGGCCGGCCTGTTCGAGACGCAGGTGATGAGCCGCCATCTCGACCTGATGGCGCGCCGGTCCAAGGGCAGGACCTTCTATTCCATCGGCTCGTCCGGCCATGAGGGCATGGCGACGCTGGGGCGCCTGTCGCGGCTGTCCGACATGGCCTTCCTGCACTACCGCGACGGCGCCTTTCTGCTCGAGCGGAAGAAGTCCGTATCGGGATCGACCTATCTCTATGACATGTGCCTGTCTTTTGCCGCCAGTGCCGAGGACCCGGTCTCCGGCGGGCGCCACAAGGTGCTGGGCGGGCATGAGGTGTTCGTGCCGCCGCAGACCTCGACCATCGCCTCGCATCTGCCCAAGGCTGTCGGCGCTGCGCATTCTATCGCGCTGTCGCGCAAGCTGACCGATGTCGAGGCGGTGCTGCCGCGCGATGCAGTGATCCTGTGTTCCTTTGGTGATGCTTCGGCCAATCACTCGACGGCGCAGGGCGCGTTCAATACGGCCGCCTGGACCGCCTACCAGAACCTGCCAATGCCGATCGTCTTCATCTGCGAGGACAATGATATCGGCATTTCCGTGCGCACGCCCAAAGGCTGGATCGCGTCGACATTCTCCCATCGTCCGGGGCTGACCTATATGGCCTGCGACGGGCGCGACATTCTCGATGCCTGTCGCGGAACGGCGGCGGCGGTGGATTATGCGCGGCGCACGCGGCGGCCTGTCTTCCTGCACATGAAGACCGTGCGCCTGATGGGCCATGCCGGGGCTGATATCGAAGCGGCCTATACGGATGTTTCGCATATCGAGGCTTGCGAGGCACAGGACCCGCTGCTGCACACGGCCCGCCACCTGATCCGCGAGCGCGTCATGAGCGCGGAGGATATCTGCCGGCTGTATCACGAGACCGGTGAACGCGTTATGCGCGTTGCCGAAGACGCCTGTGCCCGGCCGAGGCTGACCAGCGCGGCGGCGGTGATGGCGCCGTTGGTCCCGCCGGTCTCGGCCGGCAAGGCGCCGGCCCTGCCGGGCGAGGCGGCGCGGTCTGAAGTGAAAGAGCTGCGCCAGAAGGACAAGCCGCTCCCTCTGGCCCGCCACATCAATCTCGCCCTCGCTGATATCATGCTGCAGTATAAGAATATCGTCGTCTTCGGCGAGGATGTCGGGCGCAAGGGCGGTGTCTATTCCGTCACCACCGGCCTGCAGGCGGCCTTCGGCCCGGCGCGGGTAATCGACACGCTGCTCGACGAACAATCGATCCTCGGGCTCGCTATCGGCATGGCGCATAATGGCTTCCTGCCGATCCCGGAAATCCAGTTTCTCGCCTATATCCACAATGCCGCCGACCAGATCAGGGGCGAGGCGTCGACCCTGTCCTTCTTCTCCAACGGTCAGTACACGAACCCGATGGTCGTGCGCATTGCCGGGCTGGCCTATCAGAAGGGCTTTGGCGGGCATTTCCATAACGACAATTCCTTTGCCGCCCTGCGCGACATTCCCGGCATCATCATCGCCTGTCCGTCCAACGGCACCGATGGCGCGCGCATGCTGCGTGAATGCGTGCGGCTGGCGGAGGAAGAGCGGCGCGTCGTCATCTTCCTCGAACCCATCGCGCTCTACATGACAGCTGATCTTCACGAGGACGGCGACGGCAAATGGGCCTCACGCTATCGCGCCCCGGCGGAGGATCATCGCGTCACGCTGGGCGAGGCCGGGCACCATGGCGACGGGCGGGATTTGTGCATCCTGTCCTATGGCAATGGCTATTACCTGTCACGCAAGGCGGCGAAAGTGCTGGGCGAAAGTCATGGCATCCGCTCGCGCGTCGTCGATTTGCGCTGGCTGCATCCGCTGCCGCGCGAGGCGATGCTGAAGCACGCCCGCCAGTGCCAGACCGTGCTGGTCGTCGACGAGACACGGCGCACCGGGTCCGTCAGTGAACAGATCATGACGCTGCTGGCGGAGGCCGGCGTGACAGCTAGGACCGCCCGCTATTGTGCCGACGACAGCTTCATCCCGCTCGGGCCCGCCGCTTATGAGGTGCTGCCCTCGGTTGATGGTATTATCGATGCGGCGGTGAAACTGTGTGGAGGCGGCAAATGACCAGGAAGAAAGCGGTCATCGTCTGCCCCGGGCGCGGCACCTATAATGCGGCGGAGCTCGGCTATCTCACCCGCCACCATGGCGACAAGGCGGATTTCATCGCCATGCTCGATGCGTTGCGCGAGGCCGAGGGCCAGACGCCGGTCAGTGCGCTCGATGGCGCCGAGCGGTTCTCGCTCGCCCGCCACACCTCCAGCCAGAACGCCTCGCTCTTGATCTTCGCCTGCGCGATTGCCGATTTCATGGCCATCGACCGCGAGCAATACGAGCCCGTCGCCGTCACCGGCAATTCCATGGGCTGGTATCTGGCGCTGACCGCCGGGGGGACGCTGTCGCACGAAGAGGGCGCGCGCCTGGTCAACACAATGGGCACGCTGATGCAGGCCGAGGGGCGCGGCGGGCAAATGGTCTATCCGGTCGTCGACGATGACTGGCAGCCGGACGCCGCAAAGCAGGCGCTGATCGACCGGCTGATCGCCGAAAACGATAATGTTCACCAGTCGATCAGGCTCGGCGGGATCAGCGTGCTTGCCGCGGACGAGGCCGGGCTGAAGCTGCTGGAGCGGGAATTGCCGGCCTCCGACCGCTATCCTATGCGGCTCGCCAACCACGCGGCCTTCCATTCGCCGCTGCTCTCCCATGTGCCGCCGCTGGCGCAAGAGAAGCTGGGCGCGGAGATGTTCGCCAGGCCCGCCATGCCGCTGATCGACGGCAAGGCCAACCAGTGGTCGCCCTGGTCGACGGACACGGACGCCCTGCACGGCTATACGCTGGGGGCGCAGATCGACACGCCCTATGATTTCTCGAAGGCGATCGAGGTTGCGGCCAAGGAGTATGCGCCGGACGTGTTCATCCTGCTCGGGCCGGGCACGACCATGGGCGCGCCGGTGGCACAGGAACTGATCCGCCATCGCTGGCGCGGGCTGACGGGCAAGGGCGCGTTCAAGACCCGGCAGGGCAGTGATCCGCTGGTCCTGTCCATGGGGATGGAAGACCAGCGCAAACTGGTGGTGCAATAGCTGTTGCAAGGCACCGCGCTGCCGCCTAAACGATTGGGGTTATGGCTGATTTACTCCTTGAACTGTTCTCAGAAGAGATCCCCGCGCGCATGCAGGCGCGCGCCGCCGCCGACCTTGAGCGCCTGGTCAACCAGCAGCTGCTCGATGCCGGGTTCATGCCGGAAGGCGCCAAGGGCTTTGCCACGCCGCGCCGCCTGGCGCTGGTCGTCACCGGTCTGCCCAATGCCCAGCCGGACCGCAAGGAAGAGCGAAAAGGTCCCCGCGTCGGTGCACCGGAGAAGGCGGTCGAGGGATTCCTGAAATCGGCGGGTCTCGACAGTCTCGACCAGTGCGAGGTGAGGGACGACAAGAAGGGCCAGTATTACGTCGCCCTGATCGAGGAGAAGGGCCGCCCGACGGCGGAAGTGATCGCCGGGTTCATGCCGGAAGTGATCGCGAAATTCCCGTGGCCGAAATCCATGCGCTGGGGCGATGGTGAGCTGCGCTGGGTGCGCCCGCTGCACGCGATCCTGTGCGCCTTCGATGGCGAGATCGTGGCGTTCGAGATCGACGGCGTGACCGCCGGCGACCGCACATGGGGTCATCGCTTCATGGCGCCGCAGGAGATCCAGGTCCGCAATTTCGAGGATTACGCCGCGCAGCTGAAGCGCGCGAAAGTCGTTCTCGATACGGAAGAACGAAAAGACACGATCCTCGGCGAGGCGCAGCAGCTGTGCAAGGCTCAAGGTTTGGAGCTGGTAGAGGATGAGGGGCTTTTGGCCGAGGTTGCAGGGCTGGCCGAATGGCCGGTCGTGATGGTCGGCACGTTCGACGAGAAATTCCTCACCGTACCGGACGAGGCGCTGACGGCCTCGATGCGCGGGCACCAGAAATATTTCTCCGTACGCGACCCGAAGACGGGCCGCCTCGCCAACAAGTTCGTCTATGTCGCCAATATCGAGGCGCCCGATGGCGGCGCGGCGATGCGCACCGGCTATGAGCGCGTGCTGACCGCGCGGCTGTCGGATGCCTGGTTCCTCTATCAGCAGGATTTGAAGACGCCTTTGGCCGAGCACGCCAAGAAGCTGGAGAAGGTGACCTTCTTCGAGGGCCTCGGCACCGTCGCTGACAAGGTCGAGCGCATCGCGGCGCTCGCCCGTGAACTCGCCCCGGCGGTCGGGGCTGATCCGGACATGGCAGAGAAGGCAGCCCGCCTCGCCAAGGCCGATCTCGTCACCCAGATGGTCTATGAATTCCCGGAACTGCAGGGCCTGATGGGCGCCTATTATTATGAAGCACAGGCCGCCTCGTCCTTCGTGGCCGCTGGCGCGGCACCTCAGGATGAGGCTGCTCCGGGTGCTGAACAAGATCCTCATCCTGAGGCGGCGACGAAGTCGCCCACGAAGGACGAGGATCGGGCTATCTCAAACGCCATTCGCGATCACTACAAGCCCGCCGGCCAGAATGACGACGTGCCGACCGAGCCGGTGACTGTTGCGGTTGCGCTCGCCGACAAGCTCGACACGCTGACGGCCTTCTGGGCCATCGGCAGGAAGCCGACCGGATCGGGCGATCCGTTTGCCTTGAGACGGGCAGCGTTGAGTTCTTTCGCCTTAATTCTAGGCGGTGGGTTTCGCTTTGAACTTATACCCCTCGTCGAACGACATCTTAAAAGGGTTGCAGAAGTCGTTATGCGAGACGTGGCCCATGACGCTAAACTGGCATTTGAAAAAATTGAAAAAGCTACAGGTAAAATCCTTGCTGAAACGCGCCGAGAGTATGTGAACTCACCGCAACTCAAGAAAGTATATGAGCACCGCGGGCTGCAATTTGCTTCCGTAGCGCCTGACTTAATTGCTTTCTTCCATGAGCGTTTGAGGATTTATCTACGTGAGAAATGCTCCACTTACGACGTTATCGACGCATCGGTTTTTCGAGCAGATGACCTCATTGAGGATGACATTGTCTTGATCGTGGCGAAGCTCACCGCGCTTGATGCCTTTCTCAAGACCGATGACGGGGCGAACCTGACCGCTGCCTACAAGCGGGTCGCCAATATCCTCAAGGCCGAGGAGAAGAAGGGCGACACCGATGTCAGCGGTTCAGTCATCGAAGAAAAGCTCGTCGAGCCCGCCGAAAAGCAGCTTTACGCCGTGCTGAAAGAGGTTCGTGATACCGCTAACAGTGCGTGTGCGGAAGAAGATTTCGAAAAAGCCATGTCGGCGTTGGCAAAACTGCGGGTTCCGCTTGATACCTTCTTTGAAGACGTTACGGTCAATTCGGAAGATGCTGCATTGCGGAACAATCGTCTCGCCTTGCTGTCTGAGATTAAAACAACATGCGAACAGGTGGCAGACCTGTCGCGCCTGGAGGGCTAGGGAAACGCCCTCCAACCTGATGGAGAGCGTGGAATGAGTGACAAGTGGGTCTATAATTTCGGCGGCGGCGATGCCGACGGCGATGCAAGCCTGAAGAACCTTCTGGGCGGCAAGGGCGCGAACCTTGCCGAGATGGCCAGTCTGGGCCTGCCCGTGCCGCCGGGCTTTACCATCACCACCGATGTGTGCACGCTTTTTTACAAGAATGACCGTCAGTATCCGGACGGGCTGGCGCAAAAGGTCGACGAGGCCGTTGCCCGTATCGGCGAGCTGGTCGACAAGCACTTCGGCGATACGAAAAACCCGCTGCTCGTTTCCGTACGCTCCGGTGCCCGCGCCTCCATGCCCGGCATGATGGACACGGTGCTCAACCTGGGCCTGAATGACGAGACGGTCGCCGGGCTCGCTGCGCTGGCCGGCGATGAGCGCTTTGCCTATGACAGCTATCGCCGCTTCATCCAGATGTATTCAGACGTGGTGCTCGGCGTCGATCACTATCATTTCGAGGAGATCCTCGACCTCTACAAGGAAGATCACGACTACAGGCTCGACACCGACATGACCGCGGCGGACTGGAAGGCTGTCATCGGTCAGTACAAGGATGTGGTCAGCAAGGAGCGCGGCGAACCGTTCCCGCAGGATGTGACGGCGCAGCTTTGGGGCGCGATCGACGCCGTGTTCGGCTCCTGGCGCAACGAGCGGGCGAACACCTATCGCCGCCTGCACAATATCCCCGAGGAATGGGGCACGGCGGTGACCGTGCAGGCCATGGTCTTTGGCAATATGGGCGAGACGTCGGCGACCGGCGTTGCCTTCACCCGCGACCCGTCGACCGGCGAGCGCGCCTATTATGGCGAGTTCCTGATCAACGCCCAGGGTGAGGATGTTGTCGCCGGCATCCGCACGCCGCAGCCGCTGACGATCTTTGCCAAGCAGAAGCAGGGCGAGGATCTGCCCTCGATGGAAGAGGCGATGCCGGAGACATTCAGGGAGCTGGTCGCTGTGTTCGAAAAGCTGGAGCAGCATTATCGCGACATGCAGGACATCGAGTTCACCATCCAGGAAGGCAAGCTGTGGATGCTGCAGACGCGCACCGGCAAGCGCACGGCGAAGGCCGCGCTGAAGATTGCCGTGGAAATGTGCGCCGACGGGCTGATCAGTGAGGAAGAAGCGGTTATGCGCGTCGAGCCCGGCTCACTCGACCAGCTGCTGCACCCCTCGCTTGACCCGAAAGCGAAGCGCGACGTCATCACCAAGGGCTTGCCGGCATCGCCCGGCGCAGCGGCGGGGGAGGTGGTGTTCTCCTCGGATGAGGCAGAGCGGCTGGCGCAGGACGGTAAGCCGGTCATCCTCGTGCGCGTGGAGACGAGCCCGGAAGACATTCATGGCATGCATGCCGCGAAAGGCATCGTCACCGCCCGCGGCGGCATGACCAGCCATGCGGCGGTCGTCGCCCGTGGTATGGGACGGCCCTGTGTGTGCGGCGCCGGCGATCTGCGCATCGAGAAGGATGGATCGGGCTTCACCGCCGGTGGCCGGTCCATCGCCAAGGGCGACTGGATCACCATCGATGGCGCGACCGGCGAAGTCTTTGCCGGGGAGGTCAAGACCGTGCAGCCGGAACTGTCCGGCGATTTCCGGAAGATCATGACCTGGGCCGACCGGTATCGCCGCATGAAAGTGCGCGCCAATGCCGAGACGCCGCTTGACGCGAAGACCGCCCGTGATTTCGGCGCGGAGGGCATCGGCCTGTGCCGGACCGAGCACATGTTCTTCGAGGCCGAGCGGATCGTCGCCGTGCGCGAGATGATCCTCGCCGAGGACAAGGCAGGGCGCGAGACGGCGCTGGCCAAGCTGCTGCCGATGCAGCGCGGCGACTTCAAGGCACTGTTCGAGGTGATGGCCGGCCTGCCGGTGACGGTGCGCCTGCTCGATCCGCCATTGCATGAATTCTTGCCGCATTCCGATGCCGAGATCGAGGAGGTCGCCAAGGCGTCCGGCCTGGAACCTGCCGCGCTGAAAGCGCGGGCCCACAAGCTGAACGAGTTCAACCCGATGCTGGGCCATCGCGGCTGCCGCCTTGGCATCACCTATCCCGAAATCTACGAGATGCAGGTACGCGCCCTGATGGAGGCCGCGTGCGAGGTGGCCAAGGAGACCGGCGAGACGATCGTGCCGGAAATCATGATCCCGCTCGTTGCCGAGGTGAAGGAGCTGTCGACCCTGAAGGTGCGTGTCGATGCGGTCTGCAAGGCGGTGCTGGTCGAGAAAGGCCAGGACATGACCTATCTCGTCGGCACGATGATCGAGCTGCCGCGCGCCGCGCTGACCGCCGACAAGATCGCGGTGGAGGCGGAGTTCTTCTCCTTCGGTACCAATGATCTGACCCAGACGACCTTCGGCCTGTCGCGCGACGATGCCGGCTCCTTCCTGCCGGCCTATCAGAAACAGGGCATTCTCGAGCAGGACCCGTTCGTCACGCTCGATCAGGCCGGCGTAGGCGCGCTGATCGAGATGGCTGCCACAAAGGGCCGCTCGGCCCGGGCAAACCTCAAGCTGGGCATCTGCGGCGAGCATGGCGGGGACCCCGATTCGATCCATTTCGTTGAAAAGCTCGGCCTCGACTATGTGTCGTGCTCGCCGTACCGGGTGCCGATAGCGCGCCTTACGGCGGCGCAATCGGCGCTATCGGTTAACAAATAGTTAACGCGCAGGGCGTTGTTTTTGCTGGAAGAATAGCCGTGCTGCAGACGAGATTCCGCATTGCAGCGCGGTTTTTTCACGTTTGCGTGGGGAAAAACCTGCGTTCAAAGAAGATTAACATTATGTCATCATCATCAGAGAGAATTTGCCAAGCGCGTTTTCTTCCGTCATAAGCCGCAGACCCGGCACGGAAACTGCGTGGCGGAGCGAGGTTTGATCGAGCATCAAGGATTGCAGAGACCTTTAAAGGGACACCGCGGGGAACGCGGATTGTCCGGTGAACAACCGGTTATTTTACCAGGGACACAGAAGAAGAGGCTTTTGACCGTCATGAATTGGGCGATCGATACTGATACACACGCGCAGAATCCGGAACAGAGTCCGGCTATGCCGAATTGGCAGGCCCGGCGTTGGCTGGCCGCGCTCGGCATCAGCGTTTGCGCCGTCGCCCTGACGCTGAGCGGTCATCACCGCGTCCAGTTGCATGAGGCTGAGCAGGAAAGCCTGCAGATGCTCGCAGAGGCCGAGGCCGCCGCTGCGGAGTTTTCGCAATGGCAGTTTGCCCAGTCCGAAGGCGGCGATGATGGTTTGTTCGATACGGCGCCCGCGATGCAGTTCGCCAGTGCCGATATCTCTGATCTCGTCAGCTATGATTTTACCGAACTCGAGGTCGCGCGCATCCAGTCGGCCGAACGCCGCTGCCTCGCCGACGCGATCTACTACGAAAGCCGCAATGAATCGATGCTCGGCAAGCTTGGCGTCGCCGATGTCGTCCTGAACCGGGTCAAGAGCCCGTATTATCCGGACACGATTTGCGGTGTGGTCTATCAGGGCTCCGAACGCACGACCGGGTGCCAGTTCTCCTTTACTTGTGACGGATCGATGGACAAGCGCGGCAAGACCGGCCTTTATGACGATATCGACGAACTGGCCGGCGTGATCATCGCTGGCATGCACATGCCGGTTTCGCGCAACGCGACGCACTATCATGCCGACTATGTCTCGCCATACTGGGCGCCGACGCTGACGCCGACCGCCCAGATCGGTGCGCATAAATTCTATCGCTTCCCCAACAAGACGACGGAAACCATCGTCTCGGCCGCCCAGTAAGGCTGCTCAGCAGGCTGAACGATCAGTCGCCGAGGACGACGCTTTCCGTCTCGTACGCCATCTCATAAATCTGCGGCTAGAGCGGCCTGCGTCCGGATGGATGCAGAGGAGCTGCTCTAACACTTTGGAAGCGATCAACTTTCCTGCCTTCAAATGATTCCATTTGAAGGCGGGTTGATCTAGTCCGGCAGAGGACCTGGCGTGTTACACTCAGGCCCAGTCGAGGCCGAGATCGAGTGCCGGGGCGGAATGGGTGATCCAGCCAGACGAGATGACATCGACACCCGTCTCCGCGATGGCGCGGACGGTCTCGATGGTGACATTACCCGACGCTTCGAGGATCGAGCGCCCGGCCGTCATCTCGACGGCCTTGCGCATATCGTCCGTGGACATATTGTCGAGCAGGATGACATCTGCCCCTTCCTCGAGCACTTCGCCAAGCTGGTCGATCGTATCGACCTCGATCTCGATCTTGACCATGTGGCCGGTCGCGGCCTTGGCCGCCTGCAGGGCTTCGGCGATCGAGCCGGCCGCGGCGATGTGGTTGTCCTTGATCATCACCGCGTCATACAGGCCGAACCGGTGGTTCTGACCGCCGCCGCATTTGACGGCATGTTTTTCAAGCGCGCGCAGGCCGGGCGTCGTCTTCCTTGTGCAGACGATCAGGGCGCCGGTGCCATCGACAGCCCTGACGAGATCAGCTGTTGCCGTGGCGATTCCGGACAGGTGGCCCAGATAGTTAAGCGCGACGCGCTCGGCGGTCAGGATCGCGCGGGCAGGGCCCGACAAGCGGATGATCTCTGTGCCCGGTTCCACGCGGCCGCCGTCTTCAGTCACGATCTCGACGGTGAGGGCGCGATTAACGAGCGTGAAGGCGGCTTCGGCCAGCGCCGTGCCCGCGATAATGCCGGGCTTGCGCGCGGCGATGACAGCGTTTGCCTGGGCATGCGCCGGGATCGTCGCAAGGGTTGTAATGTCACCGGCATCGCCGAGGTCCTCGACGAGCGCCGCGCGCACATGGGTTTCGACGAGCGGCCGGGGCAGGGGGAAGCGGGCCATCAGATTCTCTCCAGATCTGTTTTGTAGTCAACGGCGCGCGGTGAGACGGTGAGGCCCGTCTCGGCACTGAACGTCATCACCGTGTGAACCGGTGGCGGTGCAGCCTTTTCAGGATAATCCGTGCGGAAATGACTGCCACGGCTCTCGCGGCGGTCGAGCGCTCCGGCGAGGATCATCGTCGCCGTCAGCAGGCAGTTGAGCATGCCGCTGTTCAGGCTGGAGCGTTCTTCCAGTTCGCCGATCACCGCCATTGCCGCCATCAGGCCATCCCTGTTGCGCAGAATGCCCGCCTTGTCGGCCATGGTCCGGCGCAGGCGTGCGATGTCCGCCGCGACAGGCGGCTTGGCATCCAGTGCCAGGCGATCGGGAAGCAGGTTGATAGAGGAGGGGGCGATCGTGGTATCATCCTGTTTCAGGCTCTCCGCCGCACGGGCGCCGAAGACGAGCGCTTCGAGCAGGGAGTTGGAGGCGAGCCGGTTGGCCCCGTGAATGCCGGTCGAGGCGACCTCGCCGACGGCCCACAGGCCGGGGCGGCTGGTGCGCCCGTCGACGTCGGTGCCGACGCCGCCCATGTGATAATGCACGGCGGGGGCGACGGGCATCAGCTCCGTCACCGGATCGATCCCCGCGTCGCGGCAGGCGGCGTAGACGGTCGGGAATTTCTCCGGGAAGGCTGCGCCGATTGCCTCGCGCGCGTCAAGGAACGCCCCGCCATTATGAACGGCCTGGGCGACCCCGCGGGCGACGATGTCGCGCGGGGCCAGCTCTGCATCCTCGTGCAGATATTTCATGAACCGGCGCCCCTTGCCGCTGACAAGGATCGCGCCATCGCCGCGCAGGGCCTCGGTCGCCAGCGGTGCCGGGTCGATACCGACATCGAGCGCCGTCGGGTGGAACTGAACGAATTCAGGATCGATGATCTCCGCCCCGGCCCTTAGCGCCATGGCAAGGCCGTGGCCTTGCGCCCGGACCGGATTGGTCGTGACGGCATAGAGCCCGCCAAGGCCGCCGGTTGCCAGCACCGTACGCGGACACAGGATCAGCACGCGCTTCTGCTCGATAATGTCGTGGATCAGCGCGCCAATGACGTTGCCTTGATCATCCGTAGCCAGATCTTCGGCGATCATGCGTTCGCGCAGGGTGATGTGTTCTGCCGTGTGGGCAGCTTCATCGAGGCTCGCCATGATTGCAGCACCGGCGCGGTCTCCGGTCGCGTGCACGATACGCTTCCGGGAATGGGCGGCCTCGCGGCCGAGTTTGAGAGTTCCGCTATCGTCGACATCGAAAGCGACGCCGAGATCGATCAGGTCGCGGACGCGGGCAGGGCCTTCGCCGGTCAGAATACGGGCAGCTTCCGGCTCGACCAGACCGGCGCCGGCATCGATCGTGTCCTTGAAATGTAGCGCCGGTGTATCGTCGTCGCCCATGGCTGCGGCAAGGCCGCCCTGGGCCCATGTCGACGACGCGCCGCGCCCGATCGGGGCGGCGCTGATGACGGTCACCGGATTGGGGGCGAGTTTCAGCGCTGTGAAAAGACCGGCGACACCGGCCCCGATGATCAAGGTACTGCCTTCTGGCAGGGCAAGCGTTTCAAGGGTTTCCTTCATGCCCCGCCGCCCGTCAGGCGCTGATTTCCAGCGCGCGGCCGGCAAGTTCGCGGTCTTCCAGCGCGATGACTTCGGGCTTGCCGATATGGGAATATTCCGACTGCTTCTCCAGCTTCACGTCGATCATTGCCTGCACCGCCTTGCGTGCCCTGGCGGCAATGACGGGATCGACCTCGACCTTGTGCTCCATCCTTTGCAGGGCGCGAAGGATGCCCGGCAGGGTGATGCGCTTCATGTGCGGGCAAAGATTGCAGGGCCGCACGAAATTAACGTTCGGGTTTTCCAGCGCGACATTGTCCGACATCGAACATTCGGTGATCAGCACGACATTGTTCGGCTGCTTTTCCTTGACGTAATTGCTCATGCCGCTGGTCGATCCGGCAAAGTCCGCCTCGGCCAGGACTTCCGGCGGGCATTCCGGGTGGGCGAGCACGATGACGCCCGGATTGCCGGCACGCATCTCGCGAATGTCTTCCGGCGTGAAGCGCTCATGCACTTCGCAGGATCCTGCCCAGGTGATCACCTTGATCTTAGTCATCGCGGCGACATTCTTGGCCAGATACTGGTCAGGAATGAGAATGACCCGGTCGGTATCCCATTCGGCGCAGATATGCTCGACGATCTGCACGGCGTTCGACGACGTGCAGCAGATGTCGGTCTCCGCCTTCACATCGGCGGTCGTGTTGACATAGGTGACGACCGGCGTGCCAGGGTATTTCTGTTTCAGCAGGCGCACATCATCGCCGGTGATCGAGGAGGCGAGGGAGCAGCCGGCCTTCATGTCCGGGATCAGCACCGTCTTTTCCGGCGACAGGATCTTCGAGGTCTCGGCCATGAAATGGACGCCAGCCTGGACGATGACAGAGGCTTCGGTCTTCGCCGCTTCCATCGCGAGCGCCAGGCTGTCGCCGCGGAAATCACCGACACACGCAAAGATCTCCGGCGTCATATAGTTGTGGGCGAGGATGACCGCGTCTTTCTGCTTTTTCAGATCATTGATCGCAGCGATGTAAGGCGCATGCATTTCCCACTCGATGCGCGGGATCTGGCGCTGGACGAGCGGGTAGAGATGCTCGGTCTTTGCCTTGACCTCGGCGGTGTAGGGCAGCTCGTTCTCGAATTCATTTCCAAACGCGGGCATGGAAGCCTCCAATCATTATGCTCAACTAGAGCATATATGGGGTCTAAAAAAGCGCCCTTCAAGGGCAGAATGCGGAAAATAGGCTTCGGCCCGATATTGTCAAGAAGCAAAAAACTGAAGGGAAAACAGGTATTTGTGAGGTCGTGGCGCACTCACGGTTCTGTCGGGCATTCAAAGCCGGGCGTCTCCAGCAATCGGTTCAACCGATCAATGCTTGTCTCGCTTGAAAAGGTGTCCTTGGCTTCCTCGTCAGGCTCATCGCGGTTCGCGGCTTCCTCTGCGGCCCGTTCGGCATCGCGCCGGACCCACTGGGCGACCTTGGCGATATGACTGCAGGCGCGCTCGGGTTCGCCAGCAAGCAGCAGCACCTCGCCGAGCTCAAGATGTGTCTGCCAGAACACCGGATTACGGCGATAGCTTGCGAGGAAATCGACCGCGCCAAGGGCAAGGGCGTCAGGCTGACTGCGGTCGAACGTGAAGGTGGATATATAATGTCCGGTCGCGGTCGGATTGGTGGGGTCTGCCTTCACGACCTCGCCGAGGTGATAGCGGGCCTTTTCAAGATCGACAGGGTCCGGATCTTCCGTATCGGCATAGCGATGGTAATAGGCATCGCCGGCAGTGAGATGTGCATCCGGACTGCCCGGAAAGGCTGCGATTGCCGCTTCGCCCCTGGCAACTGCATCTCCATGGTCTTTGGCAGAAAGAGCCAGCGCCATGCGAGCCCGCGCGATTACCGGCGCAGGACCGTGTCGTTCCTCCAGGTCATCGAGATTACGGGCGATTGTTCGGCGTGCCTTTTTCCCGTCATCTCCATGCGGATAGAAGATTCGTTTTCCGCCCAGCATGATGAGGTCAAAATCTTGCCGGTCCAGCCTGCGAACCTCAATCGTGTCCTTGAAGATTTCCTCCGTATATCGGAATTGTACGGAAGCGAACCGGTTCGCGCGCCAATAGTCACGTAACAGGTCTGCGAACTCATCCTGGGTAATGCCAAAACCTTTCTCGAAGGCTTCTGTCGGTTCGACGCCCTGATTGATCAGCCCAATGTAATCGCCCAAGCGACTGCTCAATTCCGGCGTGTTCTGAATGTAATGAACTGCGATCCAGCTTATCCCATAGAACATGTTCCCCCGCATGAAGCGGACACGGTTCGCCCCGCCAAAATCAGGATACCTTGTAATGGCATTGAGAACCGTGTCGATATCCATCCAGTTCTTGTTCTGGAGAATGTTACCGAAACGGCTGGTCGGCATGCCAATGGAGACGAGATCGCCTTCCACCTTGAAAGCCGCAATGTATTCGGCGAAGCCCTCATTGAACCAGTGCGGAAAATACTCCTCCGTATAGGAACCGATGATGTGATGGGCATATTCATGCAGCGCGACATGGCGGGAGAAATCCTCGTCGTCGAAACCGCCATCGCTGACCATCACGAAGACTGGATAATCATCGCGCAGGGTGTAAACACCGCCGATGTTCGACATGTTGGTAAACTTGCTTATCTCCTTGCCGCTGCCAACGCCGTAAATCCGTACCGGCCTGACTTCGGTTCTGCTGTTGAGACCGGCAAGGGCAAGAACCGTGGCGCGATAAATCTCCAGATCCTTGACCAGTTTGAGGGCGTCATCCTCGCGCACATCGCCGACAAAAATGAAATTTGTCGAACGGATTTCCAGCGGCTCGGCCCGAACCGGCAGAATGGTTACCCCGAGAATGGTAGCCCACAAGGCCCCCAGCACCATGGCGCGGTTGATCATTCGGTCCTCCCTCAAAGCGCTTCTTGATCAGATACGTCGCCCAAAGCCTATCCTGGGTTGAGAGGTTTCGACAAGTCGCGGCTGGCTGGGGTCAGAGGGGAAAAGACGGCGACTGGCGCAGGCGCGGCAGGGTCAGGCCCTGGATCGTTCGGTCATGGTTTGCCGTCTGCGGATCGCGATTGACGCGGTAGAGCGCTGCTGGCCGGCCGCCGGTCTCGGCGCTGGTCGAGCCGGTCTTCTTCACGAGACGCGCATTCTCGACACCGCGGCGGAAATTCTGCTTGTGCAGGGCAAAGCCGATGATCGATTCTACGCCTCGCTGCAGGTCGAGAAGAGTGAAGGTGTCGTCCATCATCTCGAAGATGACCGGGCGATATCGCAGCTTGCCGCGCAGACGACCGATCGCCGTGGCGAGGATGCGCCGGTGGTCGGAGATCATCGCCGTACCGGTTTCGCAAGGCCTGTCGCGGCCTTCGTCGCGCCATGCTTCGGAGACGAGGCCGGCCTCATACATCAGTTCATAGCGATCGAGCACCCGCTCTTCCTCCCAGCCGGCATCCTCATAGCCAAAGGCGAGGCGCACACGGGCGCGGCGGCGAGCCTGGCGGGCCTTGTCACCGGTCTTGTCATCGGCCTCGGCAATCCACCTTGAAAAGCCCGGCAGGATGCTCTGTACAAGGATGGTGGGCTCGCCATTGCGCCAGTCCTCCCATGGAAAGAAGTCATACCAGTTCGTCCACGCGGTATTGGCCATCTCGACCGGTGCGGCCCGCGGGGCGAGGGCGAGATAGCCGACGGAGATGATCCTGTCGCTGGCGCGCCCGCCTTCGAACGCGGCGCTTGGTGCTTCGCGGCCCTTGTCCCCGAATGTATACAGCTGTTCGACATAGCCCAGCTGCATACCGGTTTGTTGCGAGACGAACTCGCGCAAGCCCAGTTCGAACGTGCGATGCAGTTCCGGTGAAAAGGCGCCATAGGGCAGGGCCAGCAAAGGCCGTGCAGCTTCGCTGCGCAGGCTGAGAACGAGGGGGCGGTCGCCCATAATGGCGGCGACGACCGCGTTGAGGCCAATGATGACGCCGCTGTTATCGCCGGTCCTGTTGCTCATCGGGCGCTTCTGCCGTCTTTGTGGCGGACGATCAAGCAGCCTTTTCGGGGAGATAGGGAATGCGGAGCACGTCGCCGACGGATGCGCCGCTGCCCTCGCCCATGCTGTCGAGCGCATCGAGCATCCGGCCATCGCGCTGCAACAGATCATCGGCCTGTGCCAGCATCATGAAGCTCGGCTCGACATCATGGGACAGGGTGCGCAAGTCTTCGGCGAAGCGCCGTTCCGGGGTATTGGGCGACAGGGCGCACTGGATGATCAGGGCGGCCGCTGGCGAGCGCGACAGGCCGAGCCGGCAATGGACGAGCAGCGGCCTTGTCCAGTCATTGCCCGCGGCAAAGTCGATCATCTGCCGGATACGGACGGTGTCGCAATGGGGCGCGCAGGTTTGCGTGCGCGCGGCCTCGGCCATCGTGTAGCCGATCTTCAGATGGCGTTCCGGCGGGATCCCGGCAAAACTCGTTGATCCGGCGCCGTCCATGATGGTGATGACGCGGTCAGGCGCGAATTTCTTCAAGGCTGCTTCAACGCGGTCATAAGGGCTTATGATGATCATGCTGCAAATGTGGGGCAAGTTGCCGCAAACCACTAGTACCCGGCACCGAGAAAACGACTAATTGCCGCGATGTTCACGCAATAGTGCCTCGAAGCGTTGCAGAAACAATGTCTGGGAGGCCTCAGGGTCGAGCGCCTTGATCGTCAGGGGTGCCGCGTCGCGCGGTGCGCCGAAAAACTTGCGTGCCTCCTCGTGGGAGAAACCTGCGATCTGGGTCGCCTCGTGATAGGCGCAGATGCGGTCGGCGCGCTTGATCGTGTTCTCGATCGCTTGGGGCAGTTCGGCAGGCAGGCCGAACCGCAGGTGGATCGCCTGTTCGAGACCGCGCTCGACACGTTTGTAGCCTTCGCCAAGCGCCGCCTTGAACGGCGAGATCATGTCGCCGATGACATATTCCGGCGCGTCATGCAGCAACGCGGCCAGGCGCCATTTCACCGGCCAGCCGGGTTTCAATTCCTGGCACAGCGCCTCGACGATAACCGAGTGATGCGCGACGTTGAAGGCGAGGCCGCCAACGGTCTGACCATTCCAGCGGGCGACGCGGGCCAAGCCGTGGGCGATATCCTCGATCTCGACATCGACGGGCGAGGGGTCGAGAATATCGAGACGCCGCCCGGACAGCATACGCTGCCAGGCACGCGGAGCCTGTCCCTTTTTTTGATCGAGTTTTGCCATGTCCTGCGTCCGGTGAGCATTGAGGAAGAAGCGCCTCGCATGTCACCGGCCGGAAATCAATAACCAGTCTGTCAATCGAAACGGGCTGGCGCGGGAATTTTTCCACGCCAGATGGCGCCACGTCGATGGATGAGCCTATTGCTCGACGGGAGAGGGCAGGTCTTCCATCGCATCCGAGATCAGCTGCATCGTCTCAGGATCGGTCTGGTAAAGTCTCTGCATGGCGCCCATCAGGCGCATCTGGGTGTCGGCAAGCTCCGTTGTGAAGCTCATGGCGAAGCGGGCCTGTTCGATCTGCGACATCGTCTCGGCCTTTTTGGCGATGATCTCGAGCTCCGCCGACGCATCACGGATGACCTGCGCTGCAACCTGCGCGCTCTGCTCGTCAGTAACGGCCTCAACCGCGTCAGCGATGGTGATCAGCTGCTTTTCATACACGGCGACATAGTCTTTCGGGCCGTCAGCCTGCTCGGCAGTGATGTTGATATCCGAGGCCTCGCCATCATTTCCACCGCCGCAGGCAGTCAGAGCCGCAAGGGAAAAAATGGCAAGGCTTGTGGTGATGATTGTCTTCATGGTCTCTCTCCTGATTGTCCGAATATCCTAACGGCAGCTGAGCGAGGCTGCAAGCAGCGACAAAGGCCAATCCAGCCAGGACAGCTGAAACTCTTCATCCATTGTTCAAGAAGAAATACCGCAATCAGGCAAGCGCTGGCTTTCTGACTTCCCGACAATGCTATATAGCTCTGCTGGTCTTTCAAAACGGGTGCCCTTGGCAAGATTTGCAATTCCAACAGGCTTCGCTTAACTTCTGTCCGACCTTTCAAACAACATCATGAGGATTTGCCCGGTGCCGAGACGTGACAGCGCTGTTGACGGAAAGAGGCAGGCGGCGATCGCTTTTACCGCCATGGTGCTCTTCTTCGCAGTCTCCCTCGTCGCCACCACCGACTCCGCTCAGGCGGAAGATCGTAGCGCAATCGAGGCGGAGACCTTCATCTTTCCGCCCGAGTGGGAGCCTCATGAAGCTGTCTGGATGAGCTGGGGCTCACGCGGCGATCCGCATCCGGAGAACCTCGTCCCGCTATGGACCGAGATCATCAGTGCCCTGACAGTACATGTGCAGGTGAAGCTGGTCGCGGCGTCCGAAGAGAGTGCTGCAGATGCCCGCGATAAACTCGCGGCGGGCGGGATCGATCTCGACAGGGTCACGCTCATCGTCCAGCCTTGGACCGATTACTGGTACCGCGATTTCGGTCCGCTTTTCCTCACCGACGGCGCGGAGAAGAAGATCGCCGAATTCCGCTGGGCGTATTACGGCTTCCCCTGGCCCTATGCCGATAATGGCGGCATGCGGAACGAAGAGATCGATCGCGGACTGGCCGCGATGTATGGCTGGGATGCCGTGACCTCCGACCTTGTTGCCGAAGGCGGCGGGCTCGATGTGACAAGCGATGTTATCGTTGCTTATGAGGATGCGGCCCGCCTCCGGAATCCCGGCAAGAGCCTCGAGGAGGTCGAAGCCGAGTATTTGCGCCTGTACGGGAAGAAGAAAGTTATCTGGCTTTCACGCGCACCGATCTCGGATCGCGTATTTGCAGGGCCGAAGGTCGCGAATTTCTTTGGCTGGGGCGCCAATGGCCATGTCGACGAGTATGTCCGTTTCGTCAGTGACGACACGGTGCTGGTTGCGCAGGTGCCTGAACGCGAGCGCGACGCCAATGCTCTGCTGCGACTGGACCACGAAATCCTGACGGAGAATATCGAGGAAATGCGCCGTGCCCGGAATGCCGATGGCGAGCCGTTCACCGTCATCCCGGTACCGATGCCGGACATCACGGCCCTGATGGACACCCGGACGCTCACTGAAGAAGACTTCATGCCCGGCGAGGGCGGCTGGGACCCGCGCAGCGTCTATCGTGACTTCGAGCCCGGCGACGAGATTCACTTTGTTCCGGCGGCAAGCTATCAGAACTTTCTCGTGACCAATGGAGTTGTCCTCGTTGCCGCTTATTGGCGCGAGGGGCTGCCCGAGCACATCAGGGAGACCGACGAGGAAATGCGCCGCATCCTTGCCGCGCAGTTTCCAGACAGGGAGATCGTCCAGATCAATCCCCTGGCGATCAACTGGTCAGGCGGCGGCATTCACTGCATCACCCAGCAGGAGCCGCTCGTTGCCAAGGCGGAATAAGCCCTCTGGCGGCCTTTACGCTGCGCGGCGGACGATGACCGAGCCGGCGGAATAGCCGGCCCCGAAGCCCGAGATGACACCGATCTCGCCGGCAAAGAAGCCGTCGCGGTGGCGATGGAAGGCGATCATCGACCCCGCTGACGAGGTATTGGCATAGGTGTCGAGCACGACCGGGGCTTCTTCCTCGCTGGCATCGCGGCCAAGCACCTTGCGGGCGATGAATTGGTTCATCGACAAATTCGCCTGGTGCAGCCACATGCGTTTAAGCGTCGCCGGGTCGATCTCATTGTCGGCGAGGTGACCCGAGATCAGTTCGGCGACCATCGGCACGACATCCTTGAACACCTTGCGGCCCTCCTGCCTGAACAGTTTGTCCGTATCCGGCGCGGAGATGTCGAGCTCGTCCGAGGTATGGTTCAGGAAGCCGAAATTGTTGCGGATATTGTTGGAGAAGACGGTTTTCAGGCGGGTGTCGATAATGTCCCAGCTGTCCGGGCCCGGCGTGCCCTCGGCGCGCTCGACGATCACCGCGGTGGCGACATCGCCGAAGATGAAATGGGCATCGCGATCGCGGAAATTCAGGTGGGCGGAACAGATTTCAGGATTGACCATCAGCACGCGGCGCGCGCCGGTGGCGATCAGCCCGACGGCATTCTGGATGCCGAAAGCGGCAGAGGCGCAGGCGACATTCATGTCGAAGCCATAGCCATCGATGCCAAGGGCGTTCTGGATCTCCACGGCCATGGCCGGATAGGCGCGCTGCATATTCGAGGCGGCGCATATGACGGCGTCGATATCGGCAGGCTGAAGGTCTGCAGCCTTCATTGCTTCTCGCGCGGCGGTCACCCCCATCTCGGCCATGATCGATAGCTCGTCATTGGAGCGCTGCGGCAGGCTGGGGCGCATGCGGTCGGTGTCGAGAATGCCGTCTTTGTCGAGCACGAAGCGGGCCTTGATACCGGACGCCTTCTCGATGAATTCCGCTGAAGAATGCTGCTTCGGGTCATCGGCTGGGTGTTCGGCGTTCCATTTGTCGACCCAGGCATTATAGGCCTCGACCAGTTCTTCATTGGAGATCGACTGGGCGGGAGTGAACAGGCCGGTACCGGCGATGCGGGCGAGGGGAGATTTGCTCATGGATACATGCCTTGCGCTGGTCGGGCAGCCCTGGCGGGGTGCTCTTGATTCTGGTTGGCCGTATCTTGCGCGCTGGGTAGCGCCGGGGCAAGGCCAAGCCTCAGCGGGTTCTTCAGTCTTCGAGCAAACCGTGGCGGGCGCGGACCGGGTCCAGTAACAAGCGAAGTTCCGCTTCGGTGGCGGCAATATCGCCAAAGGCACTCGTCGGCACGGCGCCCGGGTCCTCCTGATGGTCCTGCGGCGGAAAGCGCTCGCCGACATGATCGATCAGGGCCGTTGCCGTTGCCTTGTCGGCGGTGATTTGCTCGAGCAGCCATTCCAGTACGAGGCGCTGGGCGGCCAGGCGGGCTTCCAGATCGGCGGTCTTGTCGGTCATGCTATTCCTTTCCAATCGGCTCCGGGTCAGGCCAGTGGGTTATTGACCCGGTTGCGGGCGTTCCGCCAGTTCGATTTCGAACAGGGCGGGCCAATACTTGCCTGTCACGAACAGTCTGCCGCCGTCTTTGTCCCATGCGATGCCGTTGAGCACGAAATCGCGGCTCGGGCCGATACCAGCCATTTGTGACAGGCCGGTGAGGTCGATGACCCCCGTGACCCCGCCCGTCGCCGGGTCGATGCGCACGATCGCGTTGCTCTGCCAGACATTGGCCCAGATCTCGCCTTCGATCCATTCCAGTTCGTTGAGGCGGCCAACGGGTTGACCCCGGGCCGTGACGCGGAGGGAGGACACCTCTTCGAAGGTTTCAGGATCGAGGAAGCGGAGGCGGTCGCTGCCATCGCTCATGATCAGTTGCGCGCCATTGGAGGTAATGCCCCAGCCCTCGCCGGGATAGGTAAACTCGCCTTCGACCTCGAAGGTTTCCTGATCGAGCACGAAGGCCTTGCCGGCGCGCCAGGTGAGGTTGATCAGCTGGCCGTTCCAGTCGACAAGGCCCTCGCCGAAATACTCGAATGGCACATCGTGGCGCTGCAAAACCTCACCGGTTTCAAGGTCGACCTTGCGCACGGTCGACTCGCCATTGCGGCCGGTGCTCTCGTAGAGATGCCCATCCTTCCACAACAGGCCCTGCGTAAACGCGCCCTGGTCATGGGGATAGGTGTTGACGATGGAATAGCCATAGATCGGGATGTCGGCCGGTTCGGCAGGATCGCTGGCGGTATTGGCCGCCTGAGCGTCCGCTGGAGCCGGGGTCGCGACGGCGGTCTCGGCCCGGGGGGCGGCATCGGTGTCGTCGGCGCTGCCGCAGGCGGCCAGCGCCAGGGCGGCAAGGAACAGGGCGTATCTCATCAGTCTCATTCACGCTCACTTGCAATTTCACGCCAGCATAGACGGGTTTTCAGGCCTTGTTGAGTTCTGAATGGCTCTTGAGCACTCCGGAGCCGTCCTTCTTTCGTCGCTAGGGCAAACGCAGGATAGCGGCGGTGGTTCAGCCCATGCGTTTCACGACGTCGTGACGGTGGCAGTCGGCCGTGTGGTCATTGACCATGCCAACCGCCTGCATGAAGGCATAGATGATCGTCGGGCCGCAGAACTTGAACCCGCGCTTTTTCATGTCTTTCGAAATCGCCTCGGACAGGGGCGTTGCGGCGGGCACGTCCCTGATCGTCTTGCGCTTGCCCTGCAGCGGCGCGCCGTCGACATAGTCCCAGAGATAGGCGGAGAAATCCTCGCCGGACTCTTGCATGTCTTGCCAGATCTGCGCGTTCTTGATCGCCCCCTCTATCTTGCCACGATGACGGATGATACCGGCATCGCCGAGCAGGCGGATAACATCTTTCTCGCCGAACCGGGCGACTTTCTCGGGCTCAAAGCCCTTGAACGCTGCACGGAAATTGTCGCGCTTGTAGAGGATCGTCCGCCAGGAGAGGCCGGCCTGGAAGCCGTCGAGGATCAGCTTCTCATAGAGCGCCCGGGCGTCGCGCTCCGGCACGCCCCATTCCTCGTCATGATAGGCGGCGTAAAGATCATCGCCTTCCGGCACCCAGGCGCAGCGCTTCATGGGATCAGTCCTCGAGATAAGGTGGCAGGGTCAGGCTCACCGTCTGGCCATCGACGAAAATGCCGGTGTCGCCGGCCTTGTCCAGCCGGTCGAGCCGGACAAGGGCGAGGCCTTGGTTGCCTGCCGTGGAGGTGATCTCGCCCAGCGTCGACTCGCCTGCCATGACAGGGCTGCCAATGGCGAGCGGGGCAGTGGCATCGGCGATCAGCGTGCGCTTGCGCACCTCGCCCTTGCGCTTCATCCGGCTGGCGACTTCCTGGCCGACGAAACAGCCCTTCTTGTAGTCGATGGCATTGAGCCGGTCCATGTTCACATCCATGGGGAAGGTCTGCTCACTGACAAAATCCCTATCGAATTCAGGCACGCCCAGCGCGGTCCGGTGGCCATCCCACTCGGCGCGGGAGACCTCGCCCGGCAGGGCAGGCTTGGCCTGTGTCGGGCCGAGCACGCGCACGCCGAGAGCCGGGAGGCGCGGGTCGCGATAGGCATGCAGGAATGCCGGGGCCTCGGCGATCACCTTCTCCAGCCGTTCTTCCTCGCCCCACATCTGTACGGCGGTCCAGACATGGCTGACATCCTCGATCTCGACCGTGGCGCGCAGCTTGTAGAGGGTGAGTTTCTTTTTCAGGGTTTCGGCGACGCTGGCCGGGCATTCCAGCAGCAGGTCGTCGTCCTTCTTCGCGATGAAGAAATCCGAGATGATCTTGCCCTGGGGCGTCAGCAGCAGGGAATAGACGGGCTGGTCGTCCGTCAGCTTCGTCAGCGACTGGGTGACGAGACCGCGCAGGAAATCCAGCGTGTCAGGGCCGGAAAGGTGCAGGATCGCCCGGTCGGGCAGGGTGTAGGAGTGGACTGTCATGTCTCACACTTAAGCGATTTGCCGGATGCTTTCAAAGCGCTTATGAAGAAGGGCATGAGCATTTATGACCTGATCCTGAAGAATGGCACCGTCGTCAATCATGACGGCGAAGGCAAACGCGATGTCGGCGTGGTCGGCGGCAAGATTGCCGCCATCGGCGATCTTGGCCAGGCGGATGCCGGCGAGGTGATCGACTGCACCGGGCTTCACGTGCTGCCCGGCATTATCGACAGCCAGGTGCATTTCCGTGAACCCGGCAACGAGTACAAGGAAGACCTCGAAAGCGGGGCCCGCGCGGCGGTCATGGGCGGCGTGACGGCCGTATTCGAAATGCCGAACACCAAGCCGCTGACGACGACGGCCGAAGCGATCGAGGACAAGCTGACCCGGGCGAAGGGCCGGATGCGCTGCGACCATGCCTTCTATGCCGGCGCGACCCACGACAATGCCCGCGACCTCGCCGAGCTTGAAATGCTGCCCGGCGTGTCGGGCGTGAAGATATTCATGGGCGCCTCGACCGGCGATCTCTTGATTGCCGACGATGAGGGCGTGCGCGAAGTGCTGAAGCATGGACAGCGCCGGGTCGCGATCCATTCCGAGGACGAAGAGACCCTGCGCGCCAATGCGCCGCTCGCCCGCGAAGGCGACTGGACCAGCCACCCGGAGGTCCGCTCCTGGCAGGCCGCGCTGCGGTGTACGGAACGCCTGATCGCGCTGGCGCGGGAGACCAAGCGGCGCATCCATGTGCTGCATATCTCGACCGCCGACGAAATCCCGATCCTGACGGCCAATAAAGACCTCGTCACCTGCGAGATCCTGCCCCAGCACCTGACGCTGGAAGCGCCTGACTGCTATGAGCGGCTGAAGGGCTATGCCCAGATGAATCCGCCGATCCGCGATGCGCGCCATCGCGAGGCGCTGTGGAAGGCCGTGCAGCAGGGCGTGTTCGATGTCATGGGCTCCGACCATGCGCCGCATACGACCGAAGAGAAACAGAAGCCCTATCCGGCCTCGCCATCGGGCATGCCCGGCGTGCAGACGCTGGTGCCGCTGATGCTGACCCATGTCGCCGAGGGGCGGTTGAGCCTGATGCGGATGATCGACCTGTTGTGCCACGGCCAGCAGCGTGTTTTCGGCATTGCCGGCAAGGGGCGCCTGGCGCTCGGCTATGATGCCGACTTCACCGTCGTCGACCTGAAGGCGAAGCGCACCATCACCGCCGACTGGATCGAATCCAAATGCGGCTGGACGCCTTTCGACGGCATGGAAGCCAAAGGGTGGCCCAGGGGCACGATCATCCGCGGCCGCAAGGCGATGTGGGAAGACGAGCTGATCGGCGATCCGTTCGGCGAGCCGGTGCGCTTCCAGGAAACGATCCGGTAGGTCTCATGCTGCGATATTTCCTTATCAGTCTTTGCGCCGTGCTCGCCCTCGCTAGCTGTGGCGCTGGAGCGGAGCCGAGATATATCGAATTGATGCCGACCCAGGCCGTCGAGATGATTGGCAAGGACACCGGGTTGACGGTTCTCGATGTTCGCACCGCGGAAGAATTCGCTGCGGGCCATCTGCCGGGAGCGATCAATATCGATTACCATGCAGACGATTTCGCCCGCCAGTTAGCGACGCTGCCAGAAAACCGGCCTGTGCTGGTCTACTGCCGTTCGGGCAACAGATCCGGCAAGACAGTGCCGCTTCTGCGGGACCTGGGGTTTGCCGATATCCGCCACATGAATGGCGGCTGGCTTGCGTGGCAAGACGCTGGCCTGGCCGCCGAATGAAGAGACCGTAACCTGGCAGCCCTTCGCCCTGCGGAACGCTGATACCCCTCCGTGTGTCTCCTTTACGTACTCTAAAAGGAGGACCACTATGTCTACTTCCGAACAGACAGCTGACAAGCTGAATGATGTCGTTTCGATCATGCGCGACGGTGTGTCGTTTTATAACGATGCCATTGAACAGGTCGACGACTCCTCGCTCAACTCAGTATTCCGCCGCTATCGCGATGCCAAGCAGACGCTGGTGACCGATCTCTCGACCGCCGTCTCCCTGCGCGGGCAGGACCCTGAGACCGACGGCACGATCGTCGGCACCATGCGCGAAGGCTATACCAAGCTGAAAGCCAATCTCGGCGATACCGGCAAATCCTTCGTCGACGAACTCGAAGAGCATGAAGACCATGCGCTGCATAAGGTGCAGGACCTGCTGGAAAGCGACGACACGCCGACCGAGGCGAAAGCCGTGCTCAACCGGATCTATCCGGAGATCAAGCAGCTCCACGACGATATGCGCGATATCAAGGAAACCTACGACGCCTGATCGAGGCGGGGATAAAATTTTTCAAAAGCCGTTCCGGGACACACCGGGGCGGCTTTTTTTAATGGCTACTGCTAGTCGCCGGTCGCATCGTAGTCATAGCCGCTGACCTCGCGATAGGGCGCGGCGAGGCGCCCGGCGACAACATCGCCGCTGCTCGCGGTCTGGCGCATTGCCTCGATGGCGGCAGCGGTACACTGAGCATAGCTGTCGCTGGTGGCGCGATAGGCCTCATTGAAGCCGTCGATCATGTCGTCTTTCAGGGTTTCATAGGGATCTTCCAGCGAAACCATTTCCTTCATCCGGTCGCGATAGAGATCAGGCCGCCAGTCGCCGGGATAGCAGAGCTGGTGGTAGTGATGGAGATTGCCGAGAAGGCGCGACATGGTGACCAGATCGGTCGAGCGCTGCTGCCATGCGCTGGCTGTCGCACCCTGCGCGGTAGCAGAGAGGGGCAGGGCGGACAGGGGCAGAGCCGCGATCAGGGCGGCAGCGATAAAGGCAGATTTTCTCATTCTTCGCTCGTGCCATCCCATTGCGGCAGGCTTGTGGCAATCGTCTCGGTCAGGGTGAAGAAGTCTTTCTTGGCCTGATTGCTGGTGCCGTCATTGGTGACGATGGCAATGACTGCGTTTTTTTCTGGCAGTTGCACGACGAGGGCATACCACATGGTGTTCGAGCCATTGTGCCAGATGACGTTGATGTCGCCTTCAGCATCAGTCTCGCCACCCCAGTCGCGATTCCAGGCGACCCAGCCCTTGGCGTAGTCCTCCAATATGGGCATGTGCAGATATTGATATGTTTCCGGCTCCAGCAAGCCATCGGACGCGTCAAGCTGCCCCATCAGGTGGTGATTGCCCCAGGCGGCGAGGTCCTGCAGCGACATGTGGACGGTCCCGGCCGGGCCCATAACGGGCGTGTTGTCGGCGCTGTTGCTGTCCGGGTTCTTGGCGATCTTGCGACCGAAGAATGAGCCGTGGCCCCAGGGCTGCTCGCCTTTCGGCGCACCGAAACCGGCGCTGTCGAGGCCCAGCGGCGTAAACACCCTTTCGTCCATCGCCTGCTCCCACGGGATGCCGAGGGTCGTCTCGATAGCGTGGCCGACGATGGTAAAGCCGACATTGGAATATTGATAGGCGGTGCCCGGCTCGGTCACCGGCGGCTTGGCGAGCGTGCCGGCGAGGATGTCGCGCCGTTTCGCCATCAGCTCTTCCCGCGTGTCCGGCCAGTGGCGCTGGACGAAGATCGAGAAATTCCCGGGCGCGCCGGAGGTGTGGGTGAGCAGCTGTTCCAGCGTCACCGCGCGCCATTGCGGGTCCATTTCGGCGGCCATATCGGGCAGCATGTCGGCGAGGCTCATGTCCCAATCGAAGGTGCCGTCTTCGACCAGCGTCGCGGCGAGGGTCGCGGTCATCGACTTGGTGATCGAGCCGATATGCCAGAGATCGTCGACGGTCGCTTCGTCCTCGCCGCTGACCCGGCGCAAGCCCTCGACAGCCAGCGCCCGCTGTTCCCCATCGACCAGCACGATCGCGCCAATGGCCGGCAGGTCGTTATCGGCACGGATCTTTGCGATGCCTGCCGCCACATCGGCCTGAAGGTCTTGTGCAGCAAGCGGCAGCGGCAGGAACAGCGCGATGGCGCAGGCAATCTTGATGCGTATGTTCATAATCGTTCTCCCTTCCGGGACTCAAACGGGAAATGGCCCGGTCTGTCAAGGGTGCTTTACAATTTGCCCTTTGTTCCCGAATGGCTATGTAGGCCTCAAACAAGGGCACAGACAGGAAAAATACCATGCAATATCTTCATACGATGGTCCGCGTCGCCGATCTCGACGTCTCGCTCGATTTCTATTGCGACAAGCTCGGCCTCGTCGAGTTTTCGCGCAAGGAGGTCGAGAAGGGCCGGTTCACGCTGGTCTTCCTGTGCGCGCCGGACGATCTGGCGGGGGCGACGGAGAACAAGGCACCGCTGGTCGAGCTGACCTGGAACTGGGACCCGGAGGACTATACCGGCGGGCGCAATTTCGGTCATCTCGCCTACCGCGTCGAGAATATCTACGAGACCTGCCAGCGCCTGATGGATGGCGGCGTCACCATCAACCGCCCGCCGCGCGATGGCCATATGGCATTCGTGCGCTCACCCGACGGCATATCCATCGAGCTGTTGCAGGCCGGCGAGGCCCTCGCCCCGACCGATCCCTGGGCCAGTATGGAGAATACCGGCAGCTGGTGATCGCCCTTGAGCGCACATCAACATCGCCGCCACTGTGGAGTGCGAGCGTATAGAGATCGAGGGGCCCGTGGAAGCGGTACCGGCTCCATAAGCGAAAGTGTAAATGTAGGTGGTCAGACGCTCCGCCATAGAGCTTGGGGCTGTTAGAGACGCAGCGGACGAGCCGGGGGAGAAGTCTGCCGGGATCATGCCTGCTCGAGGAATGAATCGATCACCTTCTTGTGGCCGGAATGCTCGAAATCGACTTCGAGCTTGTTGCCTTCGGCGGCGACGACCTGGCCATAGCCGAATTTCTGGTGAAACACGCGCGAACCGACGCGGAAGCTGGAGGAGCCGGGTGATGACGTGGCGACCAGCTCGGCGCGGCCTTCCAGCATCGGCGCAGGGCTGGTGCGGCCTCTCGCAGACTTGGCGCGGCGCCAACCCGGGGTGTCATAGGTGTCGTTCGTTTCGGCCATGTCGTTGAAGGAGGAATAGGCGGCAAGCTCGGACGCGGCGTTGCCGTAGAGGCCGGGTTCGGAGACGACCTCCACATGGGCCTCCGGCAGCTCGTCGATGAAGCGCGACGGCATGGCGTTCTGCCATCGTCCGTAGACCATGCGGTTGGCGGCGAAGGAGATGCGGCAGCTCTCCCGCGCGCGGGTGATGCCCACGTAAGCCAGGCGGCGTTCTTCCTCGAGGCCCTCATTGCCGTTCTCGTCGAGCGAGCGGGCGGAGGGGAAAATCTCTTCCTCCCAGCCGGGCAGGAAGACGACGGGGAATTCCAGCCCCTTGGCGGCGTGCAGGGTCATCAGCATGACCTGGCCTTCGGAATTGTCCTGATTGATGTCGGCAACGAGGGAGACATGGTCGAGATAGCCGGCGAGGGTGTCGAATTCCCCCGCGGCGTTGACCAGTTCCTTGAGGTTTTCCAGCTTGGAGGGCGCCTGCGGGCTCTTCGATGATTTCCAGAACTCCGTATACCCGCTTTCCTCGAGAATGGTCTCGGCGATGATATCGGGGCGGGTGTCGCGCGCGGCCTCGCCCCAGCGCATCAGCCCGTCGAGGAACCGGGTCAGCCCGGTGCGGGCCTTGCCTTTTATCTCGTCGGTCTCGAGCAGCAATTGCGCGGCGCGGGCCAGCGACAGGCCCTGCTTGCGGGCGTTGACCGTCAGCGCCTGGATCGCCTTGTCGCCCATGCCCCGGCGCGGCTTGTTGACGATCCTGAGGAACGACAGATCGTCCTCCGGGTTGCGGGTCAGGCGCAGATAGGCGAGGGCATCGCGGGTCTCCTCGCGCTCATAGAAGCGCGGGCCGCCGACGACCTGATAGGCTATACCGGCGGTGTTGAAGCGCTCCTCGAAAGAGCGCATCTGGAACGAGGCGCGCACCAGCACGGCCATGTCAGACAGGGAGCGGCCCTTGCGTTGTTCATTCTCGATATCGTCAGTGACCGTGCGGGCCTCTTCCTCGCCATCCCAGACGCCGCGCAGCTTGACCTTTTCGTGCTCGCTGTCGTCGTCGGTCCACAGCGTCTTGCCGAGGCGGGTGCGATTGGCCGCGATCAGGCCCGAGGCGGCGGCGAGGATTGCCGGCGTCGAGCGGTAATTGCGCTCCAGCCGGATCACCTTGGCGCCGGGAAAGTCCTTCTCGAAATTGAGGATGTTGGCGACCTCGGCCCCGCGCCAGCCATAGATCGACTGGTCGTCATCGCCGACGACGCAGATATTCTTGTTTTTCTGGGCGAGCAGGCGCAGCCAGAGATATTGGGCGATATTGGTGTCCTGATATTCGTCGACCAGCATGTAGCGGAACCGGTCCTGATATTTGGCAAGAATATCAGGGTGTTTCTGGAAGATCGTGATGTTGTGCAGGAGGAGGTCGCCGAAATCGGCTGCGTTCAGGGTGACCAGCCGCTCCTGATAGGCCTTGTAGAGCTCGATGCCCTTGCCATTGCCGAAATGGTGCGCCTCGCCCCTGGGCACGTTGTCCGGCGTCAGGCCGCGATTCTTCCAGTCGTCGATGAAACTGGCAAGGCCGCGCCCGGACCAGCGTTTCTCGTCGAGCCCGGCGGCCTCGATCACCTGTTTGCACAGGCGCACCTGGTCGTCGGTGTCGATGATGGTGAAGCTCGACTTCAGGTCGACGATTTCGGCATGGATGCGCAGGATCTTCGCCGCGATGGAGTGGAACGTACCGAGCCATTGCATGCCTTCGACCGTGTCGCCGACGAGATGGCCGATCCGTTCCTTCATCTCGCGGGCGGCCTTGTTGGTGAATGTCACGGCCAGCACCTGCCATGGCGCGGCGAGGCGGGTGGCGAGGATATGGGCAAGGCGGGTCGTCAGCGCCCGGGTCTTGCCGGTGCCGGCGCCGGCGAGCATCAGCACCGGGCCTTCGGTGGTCATGACCGCGTCGCGCTGGGCATCGTTCAGCCCCTCCATATAGGAGGCGGCATCGACGGGGGCGGGGCGCGCGGCAGCGGCGGCACGCTGGGACAGGGGGACTTTGTCAGAACTCATGGTGAACATATAGGACCAAGAGAACGATTCTGGAACAAGGGCGCAATGCCGCGTGGCGGCAGGATCGGCATGAAAAACCTGCAACCTTTTGTTGGTCATCGCCGGTTTTCGCAGTTAGGCTGCCTGCGGGGCGTATGCGTAGACGAGGCTATGAGGGGTATCATGAAGCCGAAACTTCGATCGGGGCAGCTGGCGACGAGTTCGCTAGGCTATACGGCGCGGAATATTCCGCTCATCATCGGGCTGTTCCTGTTTCCGGCGCTCGCCGTGGTGGCCATTGAACTCGCCTATGTGATGGTAGCCCATGGCGACGTCTGGTCGGCGATCCTCCGGGGCGAGACCGGGACCATGCAGACAGGGTATCATGGCTTGCCCGGTTATCTCGCCCAATGGGCCCTTTACTTCATCACCATGCTGTTGCTGACCCCCGGTGCCGTCAGGCTGAGCCGTATCATTGCGGGCGATATCGAAAGGCCGGGTGGGCTGTGGCATTTCTCTTTCGGCATGCGCGAGTGGCGCTATGTCGGCGCGTCGCTTCTCGTCAGCCTCGTCTACATTATCTTCGATCTCTCGCTTCCGGCGGGCTGGGCGCAATTTGCCAATGGCGGCGTCCTGCCGAATATGTATGCAATCCTCGGCATTCCGCAGGGGCTGGAGATCTGGATCTTCCTGGCACTGACCATCCTGATGATCTGGATCACCGTCAAGCTTGTGCCCTTTCTGCCCATGGTGGCGATCGAGGACAGGCTCACGATCGGCAGGGGGCTGGGCCTGAGCGTCGGCAATTTCTGGAACATTCTCGGTGCCCTGATCCTGCTGGTGCTCATCCTTGCTGCGATTTACATCGCGCTGATGATCATTGTCGCGATCGTGGCGGTCATCCTGATTTTTGCGGTCGTCCTTGCGTCCGGCATTGACGACCCTGACCAGGGCACGCAGGTCGGTACGGCGATGGGCTTCGCCATCGGTTTCCTGTCCAGCTATGCGTTCAACGCCTTTTCCGGGGCCGCCGCCATGGTGCTTGCCACGATGATCTATCTCGGCATCGCCCGCCCGAAAACCGATCAGGACCTGATCGACAGGCTCGACGATACGCCGCGAAAGCCGGAGGACGAGCCGGACACTGACGATGAGGATGGCGTGAAAAGGGACGGCGAAACAGCGGCAAGCGACCGCAAGTAATGCTGCACTGTAGTGCCGGTCCGTCAATTCACGCTGGCAGATAACACCACGCAATGGTAGTCTCCGCGCGGGCGTGAAGGGGAAATTGCAATGAAAACCAAACTTGAAATCGTGAACACGGTCACGGAGGCCGTGAAGTTCGCCTTCACGAAGCTGCCGATGACCATCCGTTTGGGCTGGCTGGGTGTCGTGCTGTTCTTCGTCATCTTTATCGGCGGGATGGCCGTGACTGTCGGCGCAACCGGCGGGATGGAGTTCATCCAGTCGCTGGAAAACATGGAAAACGGAGATTTCGACCCGCGCTTCATCGGGACGATCCTCGGCTTCTACGCGGGGCTGTTCTTCTGGGGCCTGCTCGGCGTGCTGGCCATGGTGCCGTTCATCGTCGTGATGCACCGGATCGCCGCCGGCGCGATCGAGCCGCCGCACGGCTTTGCCTATTTCCGCTTCGGCGGGCGCGAGATCAAGTTCATCCTCGCCAATATCATTCTATCCGTGCTCGCCGCGGTCGTCCTCATCATCACCATGCTGCCCGGCTATCTCGCGCTGATCATCGGCGTGCTCGGCAATGTGCCGGCCGAGGCGTGGCAGGCGCTGGGGTCCGATCCGGAGATGTTCGAACAAGCCGTCGAGGACAATGTCGAGGGCGGCCAGTCGGCGATGAGCGGGCTGATTGTCGGGCTGGTCTTCCTTGTCGGGATCATTCTCTATGTGTGGTTCTCGCTGCGGGCGATCCTGTTCACGACGGCCGCCGCGGTGGAGAACGAATTCGCGCCGTTCAGTGCCTTCGGCCTGACCGGCGGGAATGTCTGGCGCATCTTTGCGGCGGTGCTGTTCTTCATCGTCGTCATTTTCGCGCTGGAGATGCTGGTCGTCACGGTCTTGCTCGTCGGTGGCGGCATCGCCGGGGCGATGATGATCCCGCTGTTCATGCAGGGCGGCACTGCCGCCGTGATCGGTGGTGTCATTGTCGGCATCGTTGTCCTGTTGCTTTATGTGCTGATGATCGCCTTCTTTGCGGCGCTGGAAATCGGCTTCAAGGGCAAGATGTATCAGAGCCTGACGCGGGACGGTGCGGCGGAGCCGGTCGGGGGCTGACGTCGTGGGAAACAGGACGGTGCGGGTTGGAACCCGCGCCGGTTCTCAGTAGAAAGAGTATCGATGAAGACGAAACTGCAGGTCATCCACACCCTCACCGAAACGATAAAGTTCGTGTTCACCAACATTCCGACGATCTTCCGTATCGGCTGGGTTGGCATCACGCTGTCGCTGCTGATCCTCGCCGGGTTGGGATATGCAATCTATGACAGCGTCGACTGGAGCAAGTTTTCCGCCGCTGAAGACGGTGCCAGCGATGCAGAAACACTAGGCATGATCGGTGACTTCTTCAAGATATACGGCGCGATAGTGGGATGGTTCCTGCTGTCTTACATCGTGCTGACGCCGTTCATGGTCATGCTCAAACAGATGGCAGCAGGCACAGCGGCTGCACCCGCCGGCATCGGCTATTTCCGGTTTGGCGCGAGGGAATGGAGGTTCATCGGCTCTCATATCGTACTCTTTCTGCTTTCTCTTGCAGTCTATATTCTGCTTGCCCTCATCGTTGGCGGCCTTTTCGCCGCCGTGATGATCGGTGGTTCGGCGATCGATCTGTGGGGCAATGTCTTTGCCGACCAGTCAGCGTCGGGCGCTGGGGTTACGCCCTCGGGCGGACAGATCGCCCTGATCATTCTTTTCTATCTCATCGGTGTGGTGCTCTTTATCTGGTTCTGGCTTCGCGCCAGCCTGTTCACGACTGCGGCAGCCATTGAGAACAGCGTCGCGCCCATGAGTGCTTTCGGCCTGACTGGCGGTAATGTCTGGCGTTTGCTGGCGACCTTCGTTCTTTACTCGCTGTTTCTGATGGCGGTGGAGATGGTGCTGCAATTCGTGCTTATATTCGTGTTTCTGGGCAGCAGCTTTTCCATGGTCGGTGCGATGCAGGACGATACGATCCCGTGGGGCCTGTTCGCTGTTCTGGGGGTTACCGGCGGGGCGTTCATGCTGGTCTACATGATGTTGCGCATGGCGCTGGATACAACGCTGACGGCGAAAATGTATCAGAGCCTGACACGATCGTACGACGGTGACACCGACCTGGTCGGTGGTCTCAGCGATCAGCCGCGGCCCCTTTCCTGATTTGACAAGTCAGTCTTCGCCAAGCACGCGCTTCGGATGCATGCCGTTGACCATGCCCATGAAGGGCGGCATTACCGAATAGCCGAGCATGGTCTGGAGCTCTGGCGACAGTGTACGGACGAGTTGCTTCGGCGTCGACAGGAAAAAATTCTCCTGCGTCCGGCACCATGGCTCGCAATATTGCGCCGTCACGGCGAGGCGGGAGGCATTCGAGCGGTTCTCGCCGCCGCCATGCCATAGCGTGCCGCCATAGAAGACGACGGACCCCCTCGGCATCACCGCCTGGATGCGCTGGTCCGTGTCTGTCGGCTGGCGGTCATCGCCCCATGTCTCGCTGCCGGGCACAATATTGGTCGCACCGTTCTCGGCGGTGAAATCGTCGATCGCCCAGACCGTGGCCGCGCCGAGCGGCGGCCGTGGGCGGGGGACGGGATAGAAGGAATCATCCGGGTGCAGATATTGGCCGGTCTCGCCAGGAAGGATGTTGATCACCTGCAGCTGCGAGAGCAGGTAATTCGGCCGGAACATCCGGTCGAGCAGGGCAAGGATGCGCGGATGATCGACCAGCCGGTCGCAGGCCCGCGTCTTGGTCAGCACCGAATAGAGCCGCTGGGTCGCCTTGCCCTCGAACGCGTTGCGGCCGGTATGGGAGAGAAGGGGGGTGAGCGCCTGCTTGATGCGGTCGCATTCGGCATCCGGGATCAGCTTTTCGAGGATGACATAGCCATCGCGCTGCAGCGCCTGCCAGTCGCGCTCGACATCGGCGGGGTCGGCCTTGCGCTCATAATTCTCAAGTTTGTGCGTGCCGGCGAGATCCTTGCGCAGGTCTTCATAGCCGATCACGTCCGGTTGGTTCTTCTTGGATGGGCCGCTCTTGTGAGTCATATCATCCTCCCTTTTGGAGAAATGATAACGCCCCGCCATGACCGAGCAATGACGGGGCGCAGTTCGATTGCAGTCCGTGTTTTATGCCTAGCTCGTTTCGGCGAGCAGGGAGAGCTGTTCGATGACTGCCTTGTTATGGGCCTGGGCCTGGTCGGTCAGCGGCGTCGGATAGTCGCCGGTGAAGCAGTGATCCGTGAACACCGGCGCGTCGTCATCGCGCGGGCCCTTGCCGAACGCCTTGTAGAGCCCGTCGAGGCTCAGGAAGGAGAGGCTGTCGGCGCCGATCTTGGCGCGCATCTCTTCGAGGGAATGGTTGGCGGCCATCAATTCGTCCCGCGACGGCGTGTCGATACCATAGAAATCCGGGAAGACGATGGGCGGGCAGGCGATGCGGAAATGGACTTCCTTTGCGCCTGCATCGCGCAGCATCTGGGTGATCTTGCGCGAGGTCGTGCCGCGCACCAGCGAATCGTCGACCAGTACGATGCGCTTGCCCTTGACGACGCCGATATTGGCAGAGTGCTTGCGGGCAACGCCAGCCTCGCGGATCGCCTGGTCGGGCTGAATGAAGGTCCTGCCGGAATAGTGCGAGCGGATCAGCGCCATCTCGTAAGGGATGCCCGATTTCTGGGCATAGCCGATGGCGGCAGGCACGCCGGAATCCGGGATCGGGGAGACGATGTCGGCCTCGACCGGCGCTTCCTTGGCGAGCTTGCGGCCGAGTTTCTTGCGCATTTCATAGACGCTCTGACCATCGACGAAGGAATTCGGGCGCGCGAAGTAAATCAGTTCGAAAATGCACGGGCGCGGATGTTTCGGCGCGGGGAAGGCCTGGCGGCTTTCTACCGTGCCGTCCTCGTGACAGATGACGACTTCGCCGGGATTGATCTCGCGCTCGAATTCCGCGCCGATCACGTCGAAGGCGCAGGTTTCCGATGCCAGCACCGGCGCACCATCGACGCGGCCGAGCACAAGCGGGCGGATGCCCTGCGGATCGCGCACGCCGATCATGGAATGCTGGGTCAGGATGCACAGCGCATAGGCGCCCTCGATCAGGGCAAGGCTGTCGATCACCTTGTCGACCATGGTGATGCCGCGCGACAGGGCGGCGAGCTGCATGAAGACTTCCGAATCGGTCGTCGTCTGGAAGATCGATCCCTTGCGGATCAGTTCCTTGCGGAGGGTCCGGGCATTGGTGAGGTTGCCATTATGGGCAATACCGAGGCCGCCGCGGTCGATATCGGCATAGAGCGGCTGGATGTTGCGCACGACCGTGTCGCCGGTTGTGGAATAGCGTGTATGGCCGATGCCGGCATGGCCCTTCAGGCCATCGAGTGTCGCGGTGTCGTTGAAATTGTCGGAGACAAGGCCGAGATGGCGCTCGGAATAGAACTGGGCGCCGTCCCAGGTGATGATGCCGGCCGCTTCCTGGCCGCGATGCTGCAGGGCGTGCAGGCCGAGCGCGATTTTCGCGGCGGCCTGGGGGTGGCCGATAATGCCGAAGATGCCGCATTCTTCCTTCAGTTTCGGTCCTCCGCCGTAAAGCTCTGCGAGGGCGGAGGACTGTCCCTTCACCCTGGCATTTTCACGGTTCAAAAAGGCGGCAGCCCAGCGGTTGGGGCTGTAATCGGAATTGGCAGTCACAGGATTGGCTCCGTCAAAACTCTAGATAAACCTGTCAGGGGCATTCGATGCCGCCATGTCACTCGTGTCAGCGGTGCTTGTCACCGTCTCTAGTCCCATGCTCTCAAGCAGGTCGGCAGCACCCGCTGCCAGGCCCAGGGTGAGCGCATCGGTGATCGCCGGCGGCATCCGGTCGTCCTCGAAATAGTAGTCGAGGGCGAGGAACAGAAGGCCGACGACGATATAGCCGCGTAAAAAGCCGAAGATCACGCCGAGCACCCGGTCGATACGGCCGGGCTTTTCTGCGATGAAACGGCTTACCAGACTGTTTAGAACAATCAGGGAAACAATGAAGATGACGAGAAAAACGATCAGAAAGACGATGATCGCCGTCATCGTGGAGCCTGAAGCAAAAAGCTCCCCCAGTGGAGGAGCCAGATAGTAGGCGGCAATGACCCCGGCCGCGAGGGCGCCGAGGGTCGTAATTTCACGGGAAAAACCGCGGAAGGCCGCGAACAGGACCGACAGGCCCAGGATACCCAAGACAATAAGGTCAAACCAGGTCATCAGCGCACGCCTTCACCGTTCCGGTTTCCGTCCCCGGCCTCTCCTTAACGCGATTGGACGGCCTGCGCCATGGCAATTTCGCAAAAGCGTCATCTAATTTCGGATCATGCGGACTGGCGGACCCAGCGGACAAAATCGTCCAATCCGGCAAAGCTGTTTAGCGCTAAGTCGCGGGACTTCAGCTTGGTCGGCGTCAGCGCGCGGCTGAAGCCGAGCTTGGCGGCTTCCTTGAGGCGGGCATCGGCCTGGGGCACAGGCCGGATTGACCCGGACAGACCGACCTCGCCGAACACGGCGGTATCGCGCGGCAGGGCGATATCGGTCAGCGAGGAGACGAGCGCGGCAGCAGCAGCAAGGTCGGCGGCGGGCTCGTTGATGCGGAGGCCGCCGGCGACATTGAGGAACACATCGTGGCGCCCGAAATCAAGGCCGCAGCGCGTGTCGAGCACGGCGAGCAGCATGGACAGGCGGGCTGAGTCCCAGCCGACGACGGCCCGCCTTGGCGCACCAAGCGAGGACTGGCTGACAAGCGCCTGAATTTCAACGAGAACAGGCCTCGTGCCTTCGATCCCGGCGAAGACGGCGGAGCCGGAGATAGTGCCGTCATTCTCCGACAGGAACAGCTCCGACGGGTTGGACACTTCGCGCAGGCCGGCGCCGGTCATGTCGAAGACGCCGATCTCGTGCGCTGCACCGAACCGGTTCTTGACCGCGCGCAGGATGCGGAAGGAACGCCCGGCCTCGCTCTCGAAATACAGCACCGCATCGACCATGTGCTCGACAACGCGCGGCCCGGCGATCTGGCCGTCCTTCGTCACATGACCGACGAGCATGACGACGGTGTCGGTCTGCTTGGCGAAGCGTACCAGTTCCTGGGCACAGGTGCGCACCTGGGTCACCGTGCCGGGCGCGGCGGGCAGCGTGTCCGACCACATTGTCTGGATCGAATCGATGATCACGACATCGGGCCTGGCGGCTTTCAGCGTCGCTAGGATATCCTTCAGCGCGGTGGCGGATGCCAGATGCACCGGCGCATCGGAAAGGCCGAGGCGGGAGGCGCGCAGTCGGATCTGGGCGACGGCTTCCTCGCCGGAGATATAGGCGACGCGCGGGCCGCCCCTGGCGAGGCCCGCTGCGACCTGCAGCAGGAGGGTCGACTTGCCGACGCCGGGATCGCCACCGATAAGGAGCGCCGAGCCGGGCACGAGTCCGCCACCGGCGGCGCGGTCGAATTCATTGTTGCCGGTGGCGATGCGCGGTTCCTCGGCCATCTCGCCCTTCAGCGAGACGAGCTCGATCGCCTTGCCCTTGCCGCTGGACCTGGCCGAATGGCTGCCGGCGGGGGCGGCCTCGGTCTGCTCCAGCTCGATCGTGTTCCACTGGGCGCAGGCCTCGCAGCGCCCGGCCCATTTGCCATAGGCAGCCCCGCAGGACTGGCAGATATACGTGTCGGAGGATCGCGCCATGGGGAAGGTCTCTAGGGGGAAGTTCCTGTTTTGTCCACTCTAGAGTGGTGGGGGCGATTCGCCAAACGGGATCGGTTGGCGGGATCGAGGATCAGAGCCTTTGTTCGGCGATGGTGACGGTAAGGTCGCCATCATGGATCGGCGTCATCCAGTCGGGCCGGGCCGCGTTCATGTAGTCGCCGCCTTCCGGCAGGCCGTTATACCAGCTGGTCACGACCCAGTCTGTCGGTGCGGCGGAGCCGAGTTCGAACCAGATGCGCCCGCAGGCCGCCTGACAGACGAAGACGTGATAGCCGTCGACGGCCTTTTCATCGGCAAGGAATTCCGTGCGCACACCATTGACCCTCACCGCGACGGGCTTTGCTTCGACAGGGATGAGCAACCGCGTGAACCACGGACGGTCGAGGTCCTCGGAACCATCGACAGAGAGCACCAGGGTGCGGCCGTCATCCGCCGGTCGTTCCTCGACACTCAGGGACGGGGCGGGCGGCGGCGTCGTGCCTTCTGCTGCAGCGACATAGGCGCTGGCGAACAGTCCATCGACTTGAGAACCGGGCTCGGCGGAGAAGGCTGCGGCTCGCGCCAGCTCGTCGGGCAGGGGCGTGGCGGAGCGGATGCGCCATTGCGAAGTGCCATCGCGATAATCCGTAGCGTGAATGATATTCTGCCCCTTCGGCATCATCGTTGTATAGCTCGGCTGCAGGCCGAGGACGACGGCAGCGATCAGCACCAGGACGATTGCGCCACCACTGACGGCGAGGCCATGCTTGCGGGTGATGGCGAGCGGCATTAGTGTCGCGGCGGCAAGGGCCAGCGGCACGGTCAGGGCGTAATGCATTTCGCCGGTCAGGGCCGCGATGTTGGAGACGGCCACCGGCGCGATGAAGCCGACGAAGAGCAGGCCGGCGAGGCTCGCGCTGATCCACTTCGTTTTCGTACGATCAAGGAACGCGCCGATGAGCAGGATGATTCCAGCAGCGAGGGCCGGAAGCAGCAGAAGGACGGATGCGCCGGGCAGTAGAATGGCAAGAACGCAGGCCAAGATGGCAATCATCAGCCAGGGAACGAATAAAGAGAGCTTATCGCCAGCGATCCTTGCAAGGCTGGCTCCCGTAATGGCGAGCGATGCCCAGACGGCGATGACAAGTCCGGCAACCAACACAAGCGGCGTTGCCCAGCCGGGTGATGGCGTCATCAGTCCCGCCAGCATATAGACGGCGAAACCGCCTGCTGCCGCCAGAACGGCACACAGTGGCAGTATGAAAACGCCCGCGAAGATCTTCAGCGGTCGTATCGGCTCACCCCGGCTGGCGATGAACGCGGCAGCGCCGATCAGGACCAGCGCCAGCAGGCCGAGCGGCAAAGCCCAACCTTCCGGCACGTAGAAAAATCCCCAGGTCCACAGATCGCTGTAGATCGCGTTTTCCTCGGCCATGTCTGTCAGGTCCGCCGCGATCATCGCGCGAGTCATGGCGAGCATGTTCTCGCCCTGATGCTGGACGCTGGCGGGGCTCAGATTTTCCAAATTATCGAGATGGGTGTGATAGTGGGGCAGGCGGTCGAGGAAGGCGAAGTTCGCCCCGGCTAGACCCGTGCCCTTGACCATGGTCAGGTCGGTGTCGTTCGGCAGCATCTCGTAGATGGTCTGGGTCAGCGAGCTGGCCGAGGGCCGTTTCGCATAAGCCGCATAATCCTTCACCATCCACGCCCCGCCGGGGGTTGTCTCGAACAGGAAGCTCGGGCCCTGATTGCCCCGTGCCTCGACATTGATGACGGCGCCGATGCCGTCGATCAGGCCCTGCTCTTCGAAGAAGGCCTTGGCGCCGAGCAGGCCTTCTTCCTCGCCATCGGTGATCAGCGCCATGACCGGGTTGCCGCTCGGGCCTTCGGCTTTCAGGAGGCGGGCGATCTCCATGATGATCGCGACACCATGCGTGTCATCCGCCGCGCCGGGGCCCGTGGGTACGGAATCGTGATGCGCCATCAGCACGACGGCAGGTCCGTCGCCATCGATGATCGGCACGAGGATGTTTTGCACTTCGGTACAGCTGATCAGGGACCAGTATTCCGACTGCCGGCACGTGGTTTGGGTGATCGTTTCGGTCGCAAGGCCAAGATCGGCAAACGCTTCGAAAATGCGTTCCCGGCCGGCCTCGTTGGCGGGGGTACCGACGGGGCGGGCGCTACCATCGCCGAGCAGGCCTTCGAGCTTTTCGAGTGCGCGGGTGGCGGCGAACCGGTCCGCCGGGGCGTCGAGGGGCAGGGCGCGGGGCGGCTGGACGAGCCAGACCGAGAGCATGACAGTCAGGGCGAGCACGGCCAGCAGCGCCAGCGGTCGGATAAGTGACATTTCGGTCCCCACAATTCTTCCCGTGAGGACCCTATCCCGCGCCGCCCTGAAAAGCGACCCATATGCCACACCCATCGCACCCCGTGCGCGATGCGGCTTTTCTTTTGCGGAAATAGACGTAACTATCCTCGGGTCAGTTATGGGGAAACAGGAGCTTATCCGTTGAAAACCGAGACTTTTATCCGTTACCGCAATGTTCTGGCTGCCTCTGCCGCAGCCCTTTCCATCTCAGCCGCACCGGCTTTTGCGCAGACCAGCGCGCCGATCGTCCAGCCGGGCGCGCCGGGGCAGGACACACGCGACCTGAGCGCCGATGAGGCCAGCAAGATCGCCGACACCCGCTATACGCAGGACGATGTGATGTTCCTGCAGCACATGATTCCCCATCACTGGCAGGCGGTGGAAATGGCCGCGCTGGCAACGGAACGGACGAATAATCAGGATATTCTCGACGCTGCCGGGCGGATCACCGCCTCGCAGGAAGACGAGATCGCCTTCATGCAGGACTGGCTCACCGCCCGCGGCGAGGATGCGCCGGACCCGAGTGACCATCACAGCATGCACATGTCGATGGAGATGATGCGCGCCATGGGCATGGCGACGCCCGACCAGATGGAACAGCTCGCCGCGTCCGAGGGCACGGCCTTCGACCGCCTGTTTCTGGAACTGATGATCAAGCACCACCGTGGCGCGGTGACCATGGTCGACGACCTGCTCGACCAGCCGGGCTCGGCCTATGACCCGATGCTGTTCGACTTCGTCAATGACGTGACCAATGACCAGACCGCCGAGATCGAGCGCATGAGCGCGATCCTTGCCGGCCTGTCGACCGATCCGCGCGTCGGCCTGTCGGCGGGTTTCCGCGATGCCGGCGAGGCGATCTCGAACATGACGCTGGTCGCGGCGCTGCCGAAACCGGCAGGCTTCTTCGATCCGAGCAATCCGGCAGGCCTGCCGCCGAAGATCGAGAAGGCCGACGAGATGGCTGACGAGGAAGATGTCTCCGAAGACGCTGCCGACCGCGATGACAACGAACAGAGCCTTGCGGGCACCCAGTGGGGCACGCGCTCGCCGCTGCTGTCCTTCTCCAATACCGACATGGCCTTTGCCGGCGACAAGCTGGTGGTCGGCTCCTATCACGGCTTCAACATCTATGACCTCGGCGAGGACGGCGTGCCGGCGCTGTACAGCTCGGTCGTCTGCCCGGGCGGTCAGGGCGACGTGTCGGTCGTCGGTGACCTGCTGATCATGTCGGTCGAGCAGACCCGGGGCCGGGTCGATTGCGGCCTGCAGGGTATTGCCGAAGATGTCAGCGAGGAGCGCTTCCGCGGCCTGCGCATTTTCGACATCAGCGACATGAAACGCCCCGTGCAGGTCGGCCAGGTGCAGACCTGCCGTGGCTCGCACACCCATTCCATCGTCTCCGCCGATGACGAGACCATCGTCGTCTACAATTCCGGCACCGCGGGCGTTCGTGACGCGGAAGAGCTGGAAGGCTGCATCGGCTATGTGCCCGGCGACCAGCGCACGGCGCTGTTCCGCATAGACGTGATCGAGATCCCGGTCGACAATCCGGCGGCCTCGCGCATCGTCGACAGCCCGGCCGTTTTTGCCGACGAGGAAACCGGCAGCATTGCCGGCCTGTGGCTCGGCGGCGACCATGGCGACGATACCCAGACGACGAGCCAGACCAACCAGTGCCACGACATCACCGTGTTCCCGTCGGCCAATCTTGCCGCCGGGGCGTGTTCGGGCAATGGCATCATCTTCGACATTTCCGATCCGCTGAACCCGACACGGATCGACGCGGTGACCGATGAGGGCTTTGCCTACTGGCACTCGGCGACGTTCAACAATGACGGCACGAAAGTTCTGTTCACGGATGAATGGGGCGGCGGTGCCCGCGCGCGCTGCCGGTCCCATGATCCGATGACCTGGGGTGCCGATGCGATCTACGACATCGAGGACGGCCAGCTCGAATTCAAGGGCTATTACAAGATGCCGGCGCCGCAGAGCGAGGAAGAGAACTGCGTTGCCCATAACGGGTCGATCATTCCCGTGCCGGGCCGCGATATCTTCGTCCAGTCCTGGTACCAGGGCGGCCTGTCGATCATGGACTTCACCGACTCCACCAATGCGCAGGAGATCGCCTTCTTCGACCGAGGCCCGATCTGGGACGAGAAGCTGGTGCTCGGCGGCTACTGGTCGAGCTACTGGTATGGCGACAAGATCTACGCGACGGAGATCGTTCGGGGTCTCGACGTCTTCTCGCTGGAGCCGAGCGAGTATCTGACCGAGAACGAGATCGCCGCTGCCGCGCTCGCCGATCAGGGCGAGATATTCAACCCGCAGCAGCAATTCCCGGTCACCTGGCCGGCCGTGCCGGTCGTCGCCCGCGCCTATATCGACCAGTTGAGCCGGGACGAGGCGCTGTCGCCGGAACTCGGGACGCAGCTGAAAGAGGCGCTCGACAAGGCCGATGCGGCCCTGGCTGAGGGCGGTCGCGACCGCCAGCTGGCCACGACGCTGCGGGGTCTCGCCGATGATCTCGAAGGCGGCGAGGGCATGACCGCCAAGCGCATGGCAGCCCTGTCCGAAACCCTCGACGGCATCGCGGCAGAGCTGCGCTAAGCGCCTGATCGCGCTTTGAGATAGCGCGATAACATTGCATGATAGCCCCATGATGAAGTCATTCCTCATGGGGCTTTTTTTGTGCGCCGGGCTCAGCGCCTGCGCCAGCGTTGACTATGCCGCGCCGGACCCGGCGGCTGAGATGGTGGAGCTGTATCAGCAGGACATGCAGCGCGCGGCGATCGACCTGCAGCTTGCCCGCCGGGCGCGGCTCTATGACCTTGCCTGGCCGGTGCTGAAGGAGAATGTCGCGCTGTGCCCCCAGACGAAGACCTCCATCGGGGTCGTCCTCGCCGGGCGCGAGGACCTCGGCGCGTTCGTTGGCGGCATTGATGAAGACTACCTGACCCGGCTGGGTTATGGCGACGATATCAAGGTGCTGCACGCCATGGCGGGCAGCCCGGCCGCCGAGGCGGGGCTGGCAGCCGGCATGGCGCTGCTGGCGGTCAATGGCGCGGAACTTGAGACCCGGCAGGCCGAGACGGCGGTTGCCGCCATCGTCGAGGCTCTGGATGAGGACGAGAGCGTGACGGTGACCATTCGTGACGAGGCGGGCACGCGGGACATCGCCATCGAGGGCGTGGAGACCTGCGCCGCGCCGGTGAAGATGTCGACCTCGGACGCGATCAACGCCATGGCCGCGACCGGCGATATTGTCATCCATGCGGGGATGATGCGGGCCGCCGATGACGACACGCTGCAATTCGTCATCGCCCATGAGCTGGCCCATATCGCGCTCGCCCACCGGCCCAAGGTGATCCGTAATTCCATCGTCTCCGGCGCGGTGCTCTACGGCCCGGTCCTCTATGCCGGGGGTATGGTCGCCGACACGGTGCTGCGGCTGACCGGCTCGCAGCGCTCCGGCTCGCTGTCTTCCCGTGCGCTTGCCGCATCGGTGCCGTATATGAATGAATTCGAGGCGGAGGCGGATTATGTCGGCCTCTACATGCTGGCCCGGGCCGGCGGGAATATCGACGCCGCGCCGGAGCTGTTCACTCTGTTTGCGACGGAAAAGCCGGAATCGACCTGGCTGCTCTATACTCACCCGCTGACGCCGCAGCGCTATGCGGCGGTCGAGGCGGCGGTGGCCGAGGTCAAGGCCAAGATGGCGGCGGGCGAAGAGTTGCTGCCGGAAAAGGCTGAATGAGCGTCATGCGCTTTCAGGCGGTGCCATCGCCGGTGAAAACTGCTAAAGCGGGCATACTGCCTGATGTTTCGTGGCTGCCTGCGGCAGCACCTCAGCATGAGGAGCGATCTAACAGAACCTCATCCTGAGGCGGCTCCGGAGGAGCCCACGAAGGATAAGGCGTAGGAGAATAAAGTGCCCGGCGATATGTATCAGGAATATACCCGGCTCGGCGAGAAGGTCGACCTGCCGGACGATCCGGACAAGGCGATTCTCGACCCGGTGCCGAACCCGCACACAGATGTCGACTATCTCGCGCGCTTCGTCGCGCCGGAATTCACGTCGCTGTGCCCGGTCACCGGCCAGCCGGATTTTGCCCATATCGTCATCGACTATGTGCCGGGCGAGCATCTGGTGGAATCGAAGTCGCTGAAGCTGTTCCTCGGCTCGTTCCGCAATCATGGCGCGTTTCACGAGGACTGCACCGTCGCCATCGCCAAGCGGATCGTCGCCGCGATAAGCCCGAAATGGCTGCGCATCTCCGGCTACTGGTATCCGCGTGGCGGCATTCCGATCGACGTGTTCTACCAGACCGGCGAGGTGCCCAAGGGGGTCTATGTGCCGGAAACCGGCGTCCAGCCATATCGGGGGAGAGGATGATGAAGAGATTTCTGACCGGATTTGTGACGGGCGCAGCGGCGCTTGCGATGATGGCGCCTGTGGTAGCGCAGAATGCTGACGAGGCGGCGCAGGCCGAAGCGCCGAAGACCGTCGACGAGGTCATGGCGATGGCGGGCGAGGCCGACTGGCTCGCGCCGGACCCGGACAGCACGATCTATATGCTGGTGCCGCACGGACTGATCGTCATCGTGCTGAGCGACGACCTTGCGCCGGGCCATGTCGAGCAGGTCAGGACGCTGGTGCGCGAAGGCTATTATGACGGCCTCAATTTCTATCGCGTGATCGATGGCTTCGTCGCCCAGGGCGGGGATGTGTCCGAGGAGAAGGACAAGGGCAGTGCTGCGGAGAGCCTGCCCGCCGAGTTCGAGGAGCCGATCCCCGACGGGCTCGCCTTTACGCCGCTCGGCAATTTTGACGGCTATGCGCCGGAGGCCGGGTTCATCAACGGCATGCCGGCAGGCATCGACCGCGAGCGCGGCAGCGTCTGGCTTGCCCACTGCACCGGCGCGTTCGCCTTTGGCCGGAACAATGAGCGCGATTCGGCGTCGACCGAGTTCTACATCGCCCTGCAGCCGCAGCGTTATCTTGACCGCAATCTGACGGTCTTCGGACGGGTCATCTGGGGCATGGATGTGGTCCAGGCGATCAAGCGCGGCCGCCCGAACAATGGCGGCGTGATCGAGAATGAAGAGGACTGGACGCCGATCATCTCCGCGCGCCTTGCCAGCGACGTGCCGGAAGCGGAATTGCTCGACCTGCAGATGATGGACACCAACAGCGATGTCTTCCTTGAGTTGATCGAGGCCCGGCGCAACCGCATGGGCGCGTTCTTCTATGTCCAGCACGACTATCTCGACCTGTGCCAGCTGCAGCTGCCGGTTCGGTTGAAGCCGGTTGAGGAAGAAGAAGGCGAGAGCGAATGAGCGATGTGAAGCGCGGCCATGTAAGGCGCGGACCGTGGATCATCCATGGCGAGACCGTCTCCTTCGATAATCCATGGATCGCGGTGCATGAGTTCCCGGTGACAATGCCGAGCGGCGATCCGGGGCGCTATGGCGTCGTGCATTTCAAGAACCGCGCGATCGGCGTCCTGCCGATCGATGAGGAGGGCTACACCTGGCTCGTCGGCCAGCATCGCTTTCCGGCCGATGCCTATAGCTGGGAATTGCCCGAAGGCGGCGGCCCGCTGGACGAGGAGCCGGAAGATGCTGCCCATCGTGAGCTGGAGGAAGAAACCGGCGTAAAGGCCGGAAAACTCACGCAAATCGGGACATGGCACCTGTCCAACTCGGTGACGGACGAGATTGCCATCGCCTATATCGCCACCGGGCTGTCTTCAGGTCAGTTTGCACCGGACCCGACGGAAGTGCTTGAAATAAAAAGACTTCCCTTTGGCGAGCTTCTCGATCTCGTGATGTCGGGCGAAATAACCGATGCGTTTACTGTTTTGATGGTACAAACCGCTTACATAAAGGCGCAGCGAGGGCTGCTGCCTGAAGAGATCAGCCGCCATATCGTGCCCGATCAATGAAGGAGGAGTGTGATGGCTCCAGCAAATACCGCATCCGCCGCTGACACAGCGAAAATCATCAGCCTGACGACGGACCAGACCTGGTCGCGAATCCGGGTTGAGGCGGCGACGGGCGCCGCGCAGGAACCGATCCTGGCGAGCTTTCTCAACGCGACCGTGCTGAACCATGACAGTTATCAGGACGCGCTGTCCTATCGCATTGCGCAGAAGCTCTCCGATGGCGAGATGAACGCGATGCTGTGGCGCGAGGTCTGCGAGGAGGCGTTCGAGGAGGACCCGTCCATCGTCGAGGCGGCGCTCGCCGACACGCTGGCGACGTTCGAGCGCGACCCGGCCTGCCGCGAATACATCCAGCCTTTCCTGTATTTCAAGGGCTATCAGGCGATCCAGTCCTATCGCATCGCCAACTGGCTGTGGCGTCAGGGGCGCGAGGCACTGGCGCTGTATCTGCAATCGCGCATGTCGGAGCTGTTCTCGGTCGACATTCACCCGGCGGCGAAGCTGGGTCAGGGCATTTTCCTCGATCACGCCAATGGCGTCGTCATCGGCGAGACGGCGAGCGTCGGCAATAATGTGTCGATGCTGCATTCGGTCACCCTCGGCGGCACCGGCAAGGCCGGCGGCGATCGCCATCCGAAGATCGGCAATGGCGTGTTGATCGGCGCGGGCGCGAAAGTGCTCGGCAATATCAAGGTCGGCGACAATGCCAAGATCGCGTCGGGCTCTGTCGTGCTGGCCGAAGTCCCGCCCGGCTGCACCGTTGCCGGCGTCCCGGCCAGGATCGTCGGCGATTGCCCGTGCAAGGAGCCGGCAAAGGACATGGACCAGAATATCTGATCCTTCGAGGTCGGCTACGCCGACTCCTCAGGATGAGGAGTGCACTGACCTCACCCTGAGGTGCCCGCGAAGCGGGCCACGAAGGGCGGCAGTAGCTGCGGCAATCATCCAGCTTGTGAGCGATTGGCGATACCGGTAGACTGTCGGCCATGATCCTTGCCCTGAAAATCCTGCTGTTTCTCGGCACCGTGCTCGCCATGGAAGGCGGCGCGTGGCTCGCCCACAAATATCTGATGCACGGGCCGATGTGGTTCCTGCACAAGGATCATCACGTCAAGCGGCCGGACCAGGTGATGGAAAAAAATGACTGGTTCGCCTTCCTGTTCGCGCTGCCCGCGATCGCGCTGATCTGGATCGGCGTGCATGTGTGGTCCTGGGCCTTGCCAGTCGGGATCGGCATCACCGCCTATGGGCTGATCTATTTCATCTTCCACGACATGATCGTGCACCAGCGCATCAGGATGAAGCTGCCTGACTGGCCGTATCTGAACCGCATCGTCGAGGCGCACCGCATCCATCACCATGTGCGCACGAAAGAAGGCTGCGTCTCATTCGGCTTCGTGATCACGCCGAAGCCGTCGTGGTTGAAGGCAAAGCTGAAAGCAATGAAGGCGGCGAAAACCCCGCAATAGGCCCCCGAGGGTTGGAGAGGAGAGGGCGATGAGCCGACATAAAGACCTGCAACCCTATGACGAAGACACCCCGCAGCCCGAAAGCCTGGAACTGGTGATCGTGCCGCGCGCCCGCGACATTGGCGGGTTCGAGGTGCGCCGCGCCCTGCCGGTCGCCAAGCGCCGGCTGGTCGGCCCGTTCGTGTTTTTCGACCAGATGGGACCGGCCACCTTTCCGGCGGGCAAGGGCCTCGATGTCCGGCCGCACCCGCATATCGGCCTCGGCACGGTGACCTATCTGTTTGACGGCAAGATCACCCATCGCGATTCACTGGGCACCGCGCTCGATATCGAGCCGGGCGCGGTCAACTGGATGCTGGCCGGGCGGGGCATCACCCATTCGGAGCGGTCGCCGGCTGATTTCCGCGACGCTGCAGCCGCGCCGCTGTCGGGGATCCAGACCTGGCTGGCGCTGCCATCGGACAAGGAAGACGTCGCGCCCGCCTTCGAGCATGTGGCAAAGGCCGACTTGCCCATGGTCGAAGACAGTGACAAGTCACTGCGGATCATCCTCGGCGATGCCTATGGCGCGAGCGCCCCGGCGAAAATGCTGTCGGAGACATTCTATGTCGATGCCGCGCTGAAACCGGGGGCGACGCTGCCGCTGCCGGACAATCACGAGGATAGAGGTATCTATATCGTCGAGGGGGAGATCAGCGTAGAGGGCGTTTCGTATGAGAAATCCCGTATGCTGATTTTCAGGCCAGGCGATGCCATTTCGGTCAGTGCCGGCGAGCAGGGCGCGCGGCTGATGCTGTTTGGCGGGGCGACGCTGGACGGTCCGCGGCATATCTGGTGGAATCTCGTCTCGTCCTCGCAGGAGAAGATTGAGCATGCGCGCGAGGAATGGCGTGCCGGAAAATGGGGGGAGGGCTTGTTCACCCTGCCCCCGGGGGATGATCAGGAATTCATTCCGATCCCTGACTGATCGTCATCAGCTTTCCGCTGCTTCCTGAATACGAGTGGCAAGGGCTTCATCCTGGCTCGCCATCGCATAAATCTGGTTGTAGCGCTCGGCCGTCATGCCTTCGTCCTCGACGGCGGATTTCAGTTCGGCCTGCATTTCCTGCTGGACCGTGGCAGCTTTTTCCGTGCCTTGCGCTTCCTCCAGCTTTGGTTGCCATTGCTGGACAATGGTCTGCACTTCCATGGTCACCGTGATAAAGGTTTCGATCTCGTCGTCCGTCACCGGTTTTGCTTCAGCCATCTGCTGCTGCAGGGCGCCTGGTGCGGATTGAGCTTCCTGGGCGAAAGCGGGCGTTGCGCCGGCGAGCATAAGGGCAGCGGCGGCGGTTCCGGCAAGAGCCTTTTTCAGGGATGAAATCATCAAGTTTTCTCCTAATTTTGTGCCGCTCCGACGGTCGGCGGCAGAGTCCCGCTAACAAAACGAATCGACGCATGCAAATGCCGATCCCGTGCCGAAAATGTGGCGAACCCGTCTTATTTCCCGGTAAGCCCCGCCCTTAGCGGCTTACAGAACATCGTGCCGGGAGGAATGACGCGCCTTAAAATTTCGTCATCCATGCCTGGTCCCTGTTGCGTGTCTCTAATGCCCCACATGGGTCATGGCGCTCTTGCCCGACATCGCCATCATCGGCACGCTCAGGTCACCGGCCTTCTCGAAAGTGATGGTGATGTCATAGGTCTCGCCTTCGACGAGGGGGCCCGCAACACCGATCAGCATGACGTGATAGCCGCCCGGTTCGAGAATGACTTCATCGCCTGCCGGTATCTCGAGGCCGTTCACCGGACGCATCATGGATCGCCCGTCCTGCTCGATCGATTCATGCAGTTCCACCACCTCGGCAATCGGGCTTGCCAGCGACACGATCCTGTCCGGCTCATCGCCCTGATTGCTAATCGTGCCATAGGCGGCGGACATGCGCACGCCCTCGCCGACAGCGCGGACCCAGCTGCCACTGATGGCGACATCGCCGGCGGCAACCGCTTCCGTCCGGTGAATCTCGGGCTGATCCGGCCCCGAGCAGGCGGCGAGGGTCAGCAAAAGCGCGGCGAAACCGGCAAGGGCGGGGGTGTTCATCGGGGGCATTACATGCTCCAAGGGTTGATCATCGACATTCAGGGCCGTCGTGCTAGCTATTAGCCTGACGCGACCGGGCCACAAAGACAAACAGGTTGCGTAACAACGCCGCGGAGAACGGGATCATGCAAGAGACAGAAATCGCCAAGTTGCAGCTTTATCTGCGTCGCCGTTTCAATGACGAGAATTTATCCGTCCGGGACAGAGCAAACAAGGACGACTCAGCCGAAGTATATATCGGTGATGAGTTTATCGGCGTCCTGTTCAAGGACGAGGACGAAGGGGAAGTCTCCTATGACTTCAACATGGCGATTCTTGAAATCGATCTGCCGCAAGGATAGGGCACGGTCGGACCGGTTGAGTGCCACGCATACGTGCGGGGCCTTCCATGGCTGACGGCCGCCCCGATACCTCCTTTCATCTCGGCCCGCCAGGGCCTTTCATCGTCCAGCGCCCTTTCCTGACCCTGTTGCTTGCCGGCTGTACCATCGCGGTGCTGCTGACGTCCGGCGATCCTGCCGCCATTGATGCAGTGGCTGGCGCCGACGCGCTGTTCGCGGCGTTGAAGGCGCTTGGCCTGACCGGACTTCTTCTGGGTCTCGCCGGCCTGTTCCCGCCAGCGGGCCGCTGGCGCCTGCCGCTCCTCGGTATACTGCTGGCCTGTGCCCTTGGTGCCTCGGCGATAGCGCCCGATCCGGCGACCCGCCTGGCTTTCTCGGTCGGCGGCCTGATCGCCATCGCCGTCGTGTGGTTCGGGCGATATGCCGGACGTGCCGCCATCCTGATGGCGATCGTCGGGCTTGTGCCTGCCGTGGCGGGCTGCGTGGCGCTGGTCGTATGGTCGGGCAAGAACGGCGCCGGCTGGGAGCCGTCGGGCCTTGGCCTCGTATGGTTGTGCCTTTCGCTTGCGGTCATGGCGTCCGTTTATGCAGCCGAGGGCTTCGCCGACCGGCTGGCAAAGCGTGACGGCCTGCGCCTCGCGGCAGCCCTGACCGCGAACCGGCTGGCGCGGCAACTGGTCTGCCTGGTCCTGGTCGCGACGCTGTTCAGCCTCGCCGGGGCGGTCCTCGGGCAGCCACCCATGCTGCCGCTGAGCGACGGACCCTATGGCTTTGGCGCCATGCCGCTGATGCTGGCGGCCTTTGCTGGCGGCGTCATGGTGATCTCCCTGGCGCTCCTGTCGCTGCTGCCACTGCCGGAACGGATTTCGCGGTCAGCCGACCGCAGCTGGTTCGCGGCGGGGATTGTTTCCGCGCGCCTGCTCGGTCGTGTCAGACCGGTGGTGCCGGGCGCAATCCTCGCCGCTGCGGGCCTCCTGGGTGCCATGATGCTGTCGCTGCGACCTGACATTCTGGCGGCAGGCCAGGCTGGCAACCCGATGCTGGCAGTGGCCGTCTTGATCGCCCTTGGCGCAGGCCTGTTTGCTGTTCTGATGGTGACGACCATGTCATTCCGCACGAGCCTGCTGGTCTTCGTCCCGCTGATGCTGGCGACGATTCCGTTCGCTCTCATTCCGGGTAATCATGTGCCGACCCATCTTGCCGGTCCGGTTCACCTGATCATTGTCTTCGCCCTGCTGCGCCAGGCAATCGTCTGGCGCCGTGAGGTAGAAAAGCGGGCGAGGGGCAAGGAACTGATGGTCCGGGCCGTTGCCGCCGGCCTGCCGGCGGGCGCTGTGTCCGTGCTTGCGGCATCCTTCCTGCTGGTCTGCCTCGCGGTTCTCGTGCCGGAGACAGGCCTCGGCGTGACGGGTATCGTCATGATCCTCGGGGAAGCCGTTCTCGCCCTCGGCATGGGGCATTGTCTCGGCATCCTGCTGCGCAGCATCGTGCGCGCGTCCGAACGTCAGCCGATATCGGCGATACCGTAAAGGAAGCGCTGAACCTCGGCGTTGATCTTCTGCCACTCCGGCAGATAGGCCTTCTTGAACAGGAAGCGCACCGTGGTGCCTTCGGAGAAATCGAATTCGCGCCAGCATTCCGGCGGGATCACGTTGATCTCGTGCTCCTTGAAGCAGAAAATGACGATCGTGCCGCCATCGGCATCCTCGGTCACGAACATGTCCTTGTCGCTATAGCCATTGGTCTGCATGTCCTCGCCGCCGCCGCCGCTCTTGAACTCGAATTTCACCAGCCCGTAATCCGATTGCTGCCCGGCCTTGTCGACGGTGTGGGGCAGGTAGAGGGTTTCCAGCCGGCGTTCCTCGGAGAAGACTGAACTGCGCTGGTCGACAATGATGTCGATGCGGCGGGTATCCGGGTCATTGTCGATGAATTCAGAGCGCCGCGCCGGGGTGTAGCCATTCATTGTCGGCCACAGGGCATAGAGCGTCAGCGAATCACGCGCGCCGCCGCGCCGGTCGCGCGGATAGACGGTATAGTTGGCAGGCACCTGGAAGGCGACATCGCCGACTGTCAGGGAAATCTGTTCCTCGCTGATGGTCGGCTTCGGCGTCGTGCCCTGGATCTCGTCATATCCCGGGCCGACATAGTGATAGAGAAAGATCGCGCAGAGAATCAATGTCGAGAAGAAAATCACCAGCGGATAGCGCCAGGATGATTCTTCCTTGATCTCGTCGCCGCCGAAACCGTAGCTGTTGCTCATGCCCTGCCTGTCGCCTTGTCCTGTCGAGCCTTCCGCTTCCTAGCATAACCCTCCGGGCAGGCGAAGGGAAAGAGCCATACAAAAAGCAAAGAGCCCCGCAGCAGGCTACGGGGCTCTGATCCTTCACACGGGCAAGCGCCTTAGAGGACGCCGATCATTTCCGCGACCAGCGGGTGGCGCACCACGTCCTTCTCGTTGAACTTGATCACCGAGACGCTGTCGAGCGTATCGAGCTTGGCCGAGATATCGGACAGGCCGGACATGCCCGGCAACAGATCGGATTGCTCCGGGTCGCCGGTGATGACCATGGTCGATGACCAGCCGAGGCGGGTCAGCAGCATCTTCAACTGGCCATAGGTGCAGTTCTGCGCCTCGTCGATGACGACGAAGGCATTGTTCAGCGTACGGCCACGCATATAGGCAATCGGCGCGATCTCGATCACGCCCTCGGCTAGCAGCGCCTTCAGCCGCCGGCCAGAGAGCCGGTCCGTCAGTGCATCATAGAGCGGGCGCAGATAGGGGGAGAGTTTTTCCTCCATGTCGCCGGGCAGGAAGCCGAGGCTTTCGCCCGCTTCGACGGCCGGGCGGGACAGGACAATGCGGGTGACCTCGCCGGCTTCAAGCGCCTCGACCGCCTTGGCGATGGCGACATAGGTCTTGCCGGTGCCTGCAGGGCCTGAGGCGACGACGAGGGAGTGGTCGTTCAGGGCTTCCATGAACAGGCGCTGCGATTCGTTCTGTGGCCTGAGGTTCTTTCGATATTTTGTTTCCGGTTTTCGCGCCCCCGGGTGTGGCTGCATCGTCTCGGTCTCTTCCTCCATAGGTGACCAGTCGGTATCGAACAACGGCTGGACGTTACCTCCGTGATAGTCGTAAGTGTCCAGGGTTTCCCTGGCGAGACGTTTCGTCGATTTGCGTGCAGCACGTTTTCCCATGACTGACCTCCTTGGGGCTGGCTGGTGGAAAGGCGAAATGCGACCGCCTGCCAAAAGTACCCGGACAATCATCACGGGAACCATCAGCATACGAACTATCAGATAATATGGAAAATAACGGGAAGTAGGGAGCAGGCCGGCTTTCCCCGGCGGGGCGGTGGAATATGTTGGTATATCCCACCATCAGAGCTAACCTGAAACCGAATCAATCATCCCCTTGATACTACTTCAGATCACCCGGCCTGGCGATAGCAGGCCGGCGTGTTTGACAAAAGTTTTTTAGTCGTTAACAAAGTCTTACCAAGGGGTTGAAACTCGGTATACAAACCGATTGCTCATCGCGCTGCTCACGGCGTAGAACATGGCCCAGCTCAACTGGCCAGTCTTCATCGGGAAATGCGTTGCCGGCTGGCGGCTAGCGCGGCAACCAGGCCTTGATCATCTTGGAATGCTGTTCCGGCGGGAAATTCTGCCAGATGCTGCGGCCGCGGGTCGAGTCGACAATGAAGACCGGCTCGCGCACCTGCAGATGCGGGGTCAGCAGGTTTTTCAGGCCCATCAGGGTCTGGTCGCTGGACACGGCCCAGACATTATCCGTGACGCGGAAGGCCGGGCCGAGATTGCGAATTACATGTTCCAGCCTGCTGGCGGCGCCGGAGACGACGTCGAAGATCACCAGGAAGTTGGCGATCTCCGGGTCTTCGCGCTCGCCCGGTTTCTTGTGGATCGACCTGGCGACCTGTTCGGCCGTGATGGTTTCGGTCCGGCCGCCTTCGAGAATCTCGGCGATATTCGGATATTGCTTGGCGGCGCGCCACATCTTTCCGCCCGCCGGTGCGACGAGCGATTGCGGGCCGAGGCGGCCCTGCTCGGCGAAGGTCTCGAGCTGGTCGGTTGAGTAGGGTCCGTAAACCCGTTCTGCCACCTTGATGCACCAATTGTCGGTAGAGAGCATTATCGACTTATCCCTGTCATTCAGTCCCGGGTAAACTCCAGGCCAATCCCTGTTTCATGATGGCGAACGACCCGGCCGCGCATCTTGCCGATTACCAGTACACAACCAATGTCGGGTCTCGGGTCGATCGCGACGGACGCGCCGGTTACCGAGATATCGAGGATGCGGCAATCCACGGTCGAGCCGTCTTCCAGTTCCGCCTTTGCGGCGCGGTTCTGGCGGATGCGAATCGCGCGGCGGCGTTCGAAATCATGGGTGCCGCGATTGACGAGACGAATCAGCGTGTCGGCCATGCGGGCCCGGCGCGAGCGGCGAACGTCGAAATAGACGCGAATCGCTTTCGATGCCGTCGCCTTCACGATGCCTTCCATGCGACCGATATGGTCGATGTAGAGAATAACCTTGTCGCCGCGCATCACCGGGGCTTCGCACTCGATCACCGCTTCGCCGGCGGAAATGGTGCGCAGTCTTGCCGGAAACTCGCGCTCGTCATTCAGGAGGAAACGGGCATCGAGCGGCAGGCGGATACGCCGGTAGGTCCGCCTGTCGGTGACACTCGACCGCATGGAGCTTGTCTCAGGAGCGCGTTCCTGCTGAGCTTGCATGTGAAATCCCTTGCCTGTTCGTTCAGGAAACTTAGCCTTCTAAAGTGAAGAAATGCTTGCCAAGCCTCATTCTGATGCAGATTTGTTGGCGTCCGGGCCCTCCGGGCAGGTCTGTTGCGTTCTGGCACAGGCAGGCACCGGGCTGGCCAATGCCCCCATAAATGGCGGCACCGTTATGAAAGGTGGCCTATGAGACCCTCGCAGATGCACCGAATGGCCGGACACGAGCCTGCCTATACGCCGCCGACGGGGATCCCGCCGGTGATCCTGGTGCTGCTGGCGATCAATATTGCCGTCTATGCGGTGCGATTCGCGGTCCCTGCCGGTCTCTATGAGGGTCTGATCAGGTTCTTTGCCGTGGTGCCGGGGCGGGTGGCCTCGACCGATCCGGACAATCTGCTGGCGCTCGGCCATGAATTGATGACCTTTGTCACCCATGCCTTCCTGCATGGCGATTTCGGCCATGTCGGGTTCAACTGTATCTGGCTGCTGATTTTCGGCACGATGATGGCCTCTCGCTTCCGCGCAGAAACGGCAAGCGGGCTGATCGTTTTCCTGAGCTTCTACCTTACCGCGGCAGTGTTCTGCGGCATTGTCTTCGTCTTCGTCAGCCTCGGCGAGAATGTCCTGCTGATCGGGGCGTCCGGCGCCTTGTCGGCGCTGATGGCCGGGGGCGTGCGCATCGGTTTCAAGCGATTCGCCCATCTCGGGCCCCTGCCGGCGCCGCCGCTGCCGATACTCGACAAGCGGGTGATCGGGGTCAGCCTCGTCTATATCCTGCTGAACCTGACACTGGTGACACCGCTCGGCGGGCTCGTCTTCATGACCGACGAGCCGGGCAGCGTCGCCTGGGAGATCCACATCGCCGGCTTTC
>NZ_BMGH01000001.1:0-1622500 GCF_014640095.1 Aquisalinus flavus | reverse complement strand
CGTACATTGAAATAACAGGAAGCCATTGGAATAGGCGCCATAGAGGGTGACAGCCCCGTACTGGTAAAATGATATGTCGTTAGAGTAGGGCGGGACACGTGAAATCCTGTCTGAACATGGGGGGACCACCCTCCAAGCCTAAGTACTCGTATCTGACCGATAGTGAACAAGTACCGTGAGGGAAAGGTGAAAAGCACCCCTATAAGGGGAGTGAAACAGATCCTGAAATCGGACGCCTACAAGCAGTCGGAGGGACTTCATGTCCTGACGGCGTACCTTTTGTATAATGGGTCAGCGACTTAATCTCTCTAGCCAGCTTAAGCCGATAGGTGTAGGCACAGCGAAAGCGAGTCTTAATAGGGCGTTTGTTAGAGGGATTAGACCCGAAACCCGGTGATCTAGTTATGAGCAGGATGAAGGTGAGGTAACACTTACTGGAGGTCCGAACCCACTTCTGTTGAAAAAGAACGGGATGACTTGTGACTAGGGGTGAAAGGCCAATCAAACCGGGAGATAGCTGGTTCTCCGCGAAATCTATTTAGGTAGAGCGTCATTCGAATTCCTCTGGGGGTAGAGCACTGGATGGGCTATGGGGCCCCACCGGCTTACTGATCCTAACCAAACTCCGAATACCAGAGAGAACTGAATGGCAGACACACTGCGGGTGCTAAGGTCCGTAGTGGAAAGGGAAACAGCCCTGACCGACAGCTAAGGTCCCTAAGTTGTAGTTAAGTGGGAAAGGATGTAGGACTCCCAAAACAACCAGGAGGTTGGCTTAGAAGCAGCCATCCTTTAAAGAAAGCGTAACAGCTCACTGGTCTAATTAAGGGGTCCCGCGCCGAAAATGTAACGGGGCTTAAACTACACACCGAAGCTTCGGGTGTGCACTTTGTGCACGCGGTAGCGGAGCGTTCCGTAGGCGGATGAAGGGTAATCGTGAGGTTGCCTGGACGTATCGGAAGTGAGAATGCTGACACGAGTAGCGATAAAGAGTGTGAGAGACACTCTCGCCGAAAGTCCAAGGGTTCCTGCGTAAAGCTAATCTGCGCAGGGTTAGCCGGCCCCTAAGTCGAGGCAGAAATGCGTAGACGATGGGAACACTGTTAATATTCAGTGGCCAAGGGATGTGTGACGGATTGCGTATATTGTTCACCCTTATTGGATTGGGTGGGCCGTGAAGCAGTCCCTGGAAATAGCCTCCCTATTAGACCGTACCCTAAACCGACACAGGTGGACTGGTAGAGCATACCAAGGCGCTTGAGAGAACTGCGTTGAAGGAACTCGGCAAATTACTCCCGTAAGTTAGCGAGAAGGGAGCCCCGTTCGGAGGCAACTCTGGGCGGGGGGCACAGACCAGGGGGTGGCGACTGTTTACTAAAAACATAGGGCTCTGCGAAGTCGCAAGACGACGTATAGGGTCTGACGCCTGCCCGGTGCCGGAAGGTTAAAAGGCGATGTGCAAGCATCAAATTGAAGCCCCGGTAAACGGCGGCCGTAACTATAACGGTCCTAAGGTAGCGAAATTCCTTGTCGGGTAAGTTCCGACCTGCACGAATGGCGTAACGACTTCCCCACTGTCTCCAACGCAGACTCAGCGAAACTGAATTCCCCGTGAAGATGCGGGGTACCCGCGGTCAGACGGAAAGACCCCGTGCACCTTTACTATAGCTTTGCAGTGGCATTAGTGACAATTTGTGTAGGATAGGTGGGAGACTTTGAAGCCCTGGCGCTAGTTGGGGTGGAGTCGTTGGTGAAATACCACCCTGATTGTTATTGATGTCTAACCGCGGACCGTTATCCGGTTCCGGGACCCTGCATGGTGGGTAGTTTGACTGGGGCGGTCGCCTCCCAAAGAGTAACGGAGGCGCGCGAAGGTTGGCTCAGAGCGGTCGGAAATCGCTCGTTGAGTGCAATGGCATAAGCCAGCCTGACTGCGAGACTGACAAGTCGAGCAGAGTCGAAAGACGGCCATAGTGATCCGGTGGTCCCTCGTGGACGGGCCATCGCTCAACGGATAAAAGGTACGCCGGGGATAACAGGCTGATGATGCCCAAGAGTCCATATCGACGGCATTGTTTGGCACCTCGATGTCGGCTCATCGCATCCTGGGGCTGGAGCAGGTCCCAAGGGTTTGGCTGTTCGCCAATTAAAGCGGTACGTGAGCTGGGTTTAGAACGTCGTGAGACAGTTCGGTCCCTATCTGCCGTGGGTGTAGGAATATTGAGAGGATCTGCCCTTAGTACGAGAGGACCGGGGTGGACGTACCTCTGGTGGACCAGTTGTCGCGCCAGCGGCACAGCTGGGTAGCTATGTACGGACGGGATAACCGCTGAAGGCATCTAAGCGGGAAACCCCCCTCAAAACTAGTATTCCCTTGAGAACCGTGGAAGACCACCACGTTGATAGGCCGGGTGTGGAAGTGCGGCAACGCATGGAGCTAACCGGTACTAATTGTTCGATTGGCTTGATCATTTCTCATGCCAGTTGCTATGCCGCAACTGCGTATGAAGCATTATCTCATGCGTGGCGAACGGTCCGTTTCAACGGATCCTGCCACGAGCGTAACTGACATTAAAAACTCTCGCAATTTCAAAAGCCGTTTTCGCCGGCCTGGTGATTATGGCGCAGGGCCCCCACCCGTTCCCATCTCGAACACGGTCGTTAAATCCTGCAGCGCCGATGGTACTACGTCTCAAGGCGTGGGAGAGTAGGTCGTCGCCAGGCCTGCAAAGACGGCTTTTGAAAACCCTGTATGATTTGAAAAACACTTGGCAGGACGCCGCCCTTCGGGGCGGCGTTTTTGTTTGTCCGGACGCTTTTTCATCATTCCTTGCTCATGATTCCGCTTCGTTGGGGTATTGGCACGTTCCGTGCACCAATAGCACGATAACCAGTTGGGAGATGACCATGGATGAGCGAGTGCTGCGCGAGCAGGAAGCCTGGGATGAGGGGTTCGACCGGACCGGGTTCGAGGCCGTCTGGTCCCATGCCGGCGCCTATTGGGACGAGGAGGTCGACGCGCTGCTGAAGGCCGCCTTTGCGCCCCACGCCGATGGCCGCTTCCTCGAGATCGGGTCGGCGACCTGGCAGAGCTGGGTCCATCGCCTCGGCACGCCGGTCAAGGACCTGGTCTGCATCAACATATCCCAGACCGAAATCGACAACGGCCGTGCCGCCCTGACCGCAACCACGATCCAGCCCGACTTCCAGCTGATGGACGCCCATGATCTGGGTTTTGACGATGAAAGCTTCGACGTCGTCTTCGGCAAGGCGATCCTGCATCACCTCGACTATGCCGTCGCGCTTGACGAAATCGCCCGGATCCTGAAGCCCGGCGGGACGATGGTGTTCATGGAGCCGCTCGACTTCAACCCGGTGATGAAACTGGTCCGGCATTTAACGCCGGCCCTGCGCACGCCGGACGAAAAGCCGATCGATCATCCGCAATGGCGCCTGTTCGGGGAGCGATTCGACATGCAGCTGCATCCGATCCAGCTCGCCGCCGCAGCTGCCAGCCCGGTGTCGCAGAAGCTGTTCGCGAACCCGCAAAACCCGCTGACCCGCGCCGCCTGGGGACTTGACCGGCATTTACGGTCGGTACCCGGCCTCAGACTGTGGTTCCGCTCCGGCCTCATCGTTGGCCGCAAACGCGCGGACAGCGAAAAGCAGACACTCACCGCCGACTCACTCCTTCATTAAACCCTGTCGCCGCCGCGGCTCTGCCGCAATCGCGCGTGACAAAGGGGAAAAGGGAGAGAGATTCATGAAAAAACTTCTGTGTCTTGCGGCGCTTTGCCTTCTGGCGGGCTGTGGCGAGGTCGAAATGGCCCATGAAGAGGCTGCGATGATGGAGCCGGCGCCTGCCTTCGCGCCGCAGGCGGATTATGCTGCCGGCAGCGATGCCGCCTCCGGGCGCAAGATGGCGCAGCCCGCTGCGCCTGAAGGCGAATCAGAGCCGGTCGGCGGGCGCATGCTTGCCTATGAATACAGCGCAGAGCTGCAGGTGCCAGCGGCCAGGGTCAGCCCGGTGATGAAGGCTCATATGGCGGCGTGCGAATCGGCTGGCGCGGCAATCTGTCAAATTATTGCCAGCAATCAGGGCGGCTCGGGGGAAGACTGGGGCTGGGCATCGCTGGAGATGCGCGCCGCACGCGACTGGATGAGCGATTTCCGCACCGGACTGGAAGGCGATGCGCAGGCCGCCAATGGCAAGCTTGCCTCATCCTCCATGCGCGCCGAGGACCTGACCCGCACCATCACCGACATGACGGCCCGGCTGGAAGCCCAGAAGACCCTGCGCGGTCGGCTGCTCCTGCTGCTCGAAAAGGACACCGACCAGGTCGGCGATCTGCTGCAGATCGAGCGCGAACTCGCCCGCGTCCAGGGCGAGATCGAAAGCGCCGAAAGTTATCTGCGCGTCCTGCAGGCGCGGGTATCGATGGACAGGATGAACCTGTCCTATCAGACCCTGCCGCAGGCGGTCTCTTCCAGCACGTTCGACTCCCTCGGCCATGCGTTCAAGCGGTTCTTCGGCGTGCTGGCCGACAGCCTCGCGACCATGGTCCTGTTCTTCGCCGCGATCCTGCCCTGGCTGATCATCGCCGTGCCGGCATTGTGGCTGCTGGTCCGGGTCATCCGTGGACTGTTCAAGCGGCGCAAGACGGCTTGACCCGGGCAAGCCCGCCTCTCCGGGCGGGCCCGTTCCGGTGGATCATATCGTCGGAAGGGTGCCGCCGTCGATGACGAACTCCGCGCCGTGAATGGCCCCGGCGCGGTCCGAAACGAGAAAGGCGCACAACTCTGCCACTTCCTCCGGCATGGCGGGCCTGCCGAGGGGGATGCCCCCGAGCGCATCCATGATGCCCTGCCGGGCCGTTGCTTCATCCGTCCCAGCGCTTTGGGCAAGGCGGGTCACCAGTGCCTCGGACGCACCGGTCATGATCCAGCCGGGTGAAACGGTGTTTACCCGTATGCCTTTCGGCCCGATTTCTTTTGACAGCGCCTTGCTGTAGCTGGTCAGTGCGGCCTTCGCAGCGGCATAGGCCATCGTCGAGTCAGGCAGCGGCAGGCGCGCCTGTATCGACGAGACATGGAGGATGGCACCGGTTCCACGCTCGACCATGCCAGGCACGAGCAGCCGATCAAGCCGGACTGCCGCAAGCAAGTTCAGGTTCAGCTCCTGTTGCCAGAATTCTTCGGTCGCCTTGCTGAAACCGCCGCCGGGTGTCGATGATCCACCGAGACTGTGAACGATGATGTCGGGCACGCCGAACTCTGTCTTGATCGTGCGCGCCAGCGTCTCGATGCCGTCGATGGAAGACAGGTCGGCCTCTATGAACAGATCGGCGTCGCGCCGGTCCTCGGGCTGCTTGCGGGCGCTGGTGGCGATTATGGCGCCGGCGTCGGAGAAGCGTTTCAGGATGGCGCGGCCGGCACCCTTCGTGCCGCCGGTGACGAGGACCTTGAGATCATTGAATTCTTCCTGGTCTATCTGGAATTTTCGGGACATGATCACACCCTTGTTTCCAATGTGCTGATTTTGCCATCGCTCAGCATGAAGAAGAATCTGACGGCGACCGGGCTGCCGGGAAAGCTGCCCGTAACGCGGGCCTCGACTATCGTGTTTTCATTCTCGGCACGAGACGAGAGGACTTCAGCGGTCGGCGCATATTTCCCGGCGGCGTCCTTCATCCAGGCCTTGATTTCCGAATGGCCCTTGTAGGCATGACCCTCGTCTCTCACGCTGGCATCGAGGGCGAAGGCCGCCATGGCCGTATCGAAGTCACGCCTGTTGGTGGCCTCGAAATATTGATGGATACTGTCATGGAGGTCAGTCATGGTTTACTCCTTTATGGCTATTGATCTTGTTGTCGACCCCACATGGCGATAGGCTGAAATAATGACAAGTACGGACAAAAAAGTCGGGGACTTACCTGCAGGTAAGCATGAGCCGCTGAGCCGCGAGACGGCAGCCGCGGGCGTCGAGTCGGTCCTGAAAATGCTGGAAGGCCGCTGGAAGCTGGTCATCCTGTTCCATCTTTTTGGCGGCCAGGTGCTGCGCTTTTCCGAGCTGGAGCGGGCCATCCCCGGCATTTCCCAGAAGATGCTGATCCAGCAACTCCGCCAGCTGGAGGATGATGGCCTGGTCCACCGCGTGGTGTACCCTCAGGTTCCGCCAAAGGTAGAATATCGTCTGACCGATTGGGGGCAGGCGCTGTGTCCGGTGCTCGATCGCCTGTTGACCTGGGCGGCAGGCGGGCCCGAAGCGGGCCAGGGTGAAGCGTCGCGCGAGCCCAAGGCGCGGTAACCCGCGCGCTGACCGCCACCACGATACTGGCTGGGCGCCCGCATTCCGCCCCGATGCCGCGGGTGCGACCTAAACACCTGTAAAGGTGGGGAAATTTTCGTCAAAAAAACCGCAAAAAGCCCTTGAGTTTCTGGGCCGGGAAGCGCATAAGGCGTGTTCCGAAACGCCTGATCCGACAGGCACAGAGTTGATGCGGGATGGAGCAGTCCGGTAGCTCGTCAGGCTCATAACCTGAAGGTCATAGGTTCAAATCCTATTCCCGCACCCAATCAAGCCCTTGAAAACGTTACGGTTTTCGAGGGCTTTTCTTTTGGGCGGCGGGGGCGGGAAGGGGCGTGTCAGTTCCAGGTCCATACCATAAATAGCGACGAACAAGTCACTCAAGCGGGCGGCGGGTGCGCCAGCGCCGCCTCACCGTTACACGGGCGAACCTATCGCCCGGGCTGGTCGCGCCAGGCGGCCAGGGCGGCGTCTACCATTTCGGTGGCCTCGGCCGCACTGCGATAGCCGCCGAGCTTGATGGAAGCGGCGTCTTCCGGGTCTGGCAGTTGCTTGTAGACCCTGAAGAAGGCCTCGATCCGGCGCAGCTCGTCTGCCGGTAAATCCTCTGGCGACCGCACCCCGTCAAAGGCCGGATCCACGTCCGATGCCGGCACCGCGAGGATCTTGTGATCGGCCTCGCCATCATCGATCATCTCCAGCATCCCGATCGCGCGGACCCGGATCATGGCGCCGGGATGGACCGGCTGGCGCGTCAGTACCAGTGCATCGAGCGGGTCGCCATCGGCACCGAGCGAAGAGGGGATCGATCCGTAATTGGCCGGATAGGCGACCGGCATGGACAGGAACCGGTCGACGAAAAGATGACCCGTCTCGCTGTCGATCTCGTATTTTATCGAGGAGCCGGCGGGAATTTCGACGACGACGAAGAACTCGCCGCCGCCGTCGCTCTGGGGATAGGCGAAAGGATGGGTGACCGCACTCTGTGCGGCGGCCGGCGCTGCCAGCATGGTAGCCGGCGCCGCCAGCATGAGAGACAGGCACGCAACCTGTACGGATCGTCGCAACAGTCTTATCATCTGGCCACGCCCTTTGCTTCTGTTTGCCTCGCAGGTCACCCCTGCCAGGTCATTCCCGCCCGGTCATGTCGGCGAGACGCCATGCTACTCGGCGCTATCGCCGGCTTCGTCATCCGTGACCGGACCATGCATCATGACCGGCAGAAAGAAACTGTACTCATGGCGCTCAAGCGGTTCCGGATTGCCGGTCTGATAGGTATCGACCTGAACCATCCTGTCAGACATCACGGTGACCACACGGAACATCGGCGTGTGATTGGTCTCGTCGGGGATCTTGGTCCGCTCCAGGGCGGGCATGTGCAGATAGTGCACGCCGTCGATCTCCTTGGAATGGACGGTGCGGTCCATATCCATATGCAGATCGCCGGAAAGGATGGCGGCGAGGTTCGGCTGTGCCAGAACGGCGGCAAAGTTCGGATTGGTGATACCCTTTTCCGGGTTCTCCGGATAGGCACCGGCCTGCGCGCCATGCACGACCAGGAAGACCGGTTTGGGCAGGGCCGCCTCGATCTGCCCGACCATCCAGTCGATGCCCTCATCGTAGAAATCGCGGCTGTAATCGGGGGAGGCGAAGACCATCACGACCGGGCCGGCATCCAGGACATAGCGGTGGCTGGGGAACTCGGCTTTCCCTTCGTTCCAGCGGTTCGCATAGTCCAGGAACCGTTCAACGGTCGAATTGTATTCTTCATTGCCCATGATCGGATAGAAGGGCAGGGTCAGCGCCTGCAGCACCGGGGTTGCTGCCTCATATTGCAGCTCCGTCCCCTTATGCGCGATATCGCCGACACCGATCACGAAATCGATCCGTTCGCGCTGTGCCATCGCATTGATATCGCGCACGGCGTCGATGAAGTTCGGAAATTCGGCCAGCGGCTTGGGCTCGCCATCGCCCAGTACGGCAAAGCGCAGATCGACCTCCGCGGGCTGTTCCGCCATCGCGGTGCCGCTGGCTATCACTGTCAGGCTAATCATGCAAAGCGCCAGCAAATGCCGGGCCTTCTGCGCAAAAGGTCCTGCCATATGGCGATTGAAAAACGTCATGTTCTGATCTCCTCGTAAGCTCCGGAAAAGGCCCGGTCAGAAAATGCGTTGTCCCGAACGAGACCGCGCGATCGGTAGTAGAGTAAAAACATTGCCGAAGGCCGGCGTCCCCCCCATCAAGTGTTGTCTAGACGGATCATTCGTTGCACGCAACCCTCGGATCGCAACCCCGATTGGTATTCACAAAGCACAGTCGCAAAAAAGAAAACCGTGCGCAAACGGAAACAGGAAAACGGTCACAAAAGTGTTACTGTCCGAGGCTATGACTGCCCTCGGTATTTTATCAAACAGGGGAATTACAAATGAAGTCACTGTCAAACTGGGGCAGCCGTTTCCGGCGTGGCCTTTTCGTGTCGACCTGCCTGGCGACCTCGATCGCCTGGGGCGCCGCGCAAGCCGGAACGCTGACGGGCGAAGTCGCTGATGCTTCCGGCACCAGGGGCCTTGCCGATGCGCAGGTCACGATCGTCGAGCTTGGCCGTACGGAATATGTCGCCGCCGATGGCTCGTTCCGCTTTGCCGATGTTCCCGCCGGCACCTACACGCTGCGCGTCCGCTATCCTGGCGCCGAGGAAGTCGTCCGGACCACGACTGTCGGCGAGACCGATACGGTCACCGAAACCTTCGCCCTCGTCGCGATCGGGGACGACACGAATGGCGGTGACACGATCCTGGTCATCGGTCAGCGCGCCAACCTGCTCAGCGGTATTGCCCGCCAGCGCGCTTCCGACACGGTCGACACCGTCCTGACCCGCGACGCCATCGGTCAGTTCCCTGACCAGAACGTCGCCGAAGCGCTGCGCCGCGCGCCGGGCATCAACGTGCTGAACGACCAGGGCGAAGGCCGTTTCGTCTCGGTTCGCGGCCTCGACCCGAACCTCAACTCCTCCTCGATCAATGGCAACCGCGTCCTTGCAACCGGCGGTGACGAGCGCGCCGTTGCGCTCGACGTCATCCCATCCGAGCTGATCGAATCGATCGAGATCAAGAAATCGCTGACACCGGACATGGACGGTGACACGATCGGTGGCTCCATCGAGATCAACACGACCAGCGCCTTCGACCGCAAGAAGGACTATTATTCGGCCTCGATCGAAGGGTCCTATAACGACCTGAACGAAAAAACCTCGCCGAAAGGCAGCTTCGACTTCATCAAGCTGGTCGGTGACAATCTCGGCTTTTCCGGCGGGATCAGCTATTATGACCGCGAATTCGCAACCGACAATATCGAGATGGATGGCTGGGAAGAGACCGATGACGGCCTCGTCTATGCCGAGGATGTCGAATATCGCGACTATGATGTCCGCCGCGAGCGCTACGGCTTCACCCTTGGTGCAGACTATCGCCTGAACGAGAACACCACGCTTTATGCCCGCGGTCTCTATTCGAAGTTCGACGATACAGAACTGCGGCGCCGGCTGATCTTCGGCTTGAGCGAGGAGCCCACTTCCGGTTCTGACAATACAGCCTCCTTCGATTCCGCCGATGGCCGTATCCAGGTACGCCGGGATCTGAAAGACCGCGGCGAAGCCCAGACCATCAGCACCATCTCAGCCGGTGGTGAAACGTTCACCGGCCCCTGGACCATAAACTATGACGTGTCCTATTCCGAAGCCGATCAGAAGGAGCGTGGCTCGATCGATCCGATTCGTTTCCAGGAACGGTTCCAGTCTCCGGGCGATCTTGGTGTAACCTTCGACTATTCCGATCTCGAACTGCCAACCTACAACATCGATTTTGGAGCAGCGGCTTTCAACGATCCCTCGACCTATGGGTTTACGCTTCTGGAGCGGACCACCCGCGAGGACGCGGATGACAAGGAATCGTCTGTAAAGATCGACGTCGCGCGGGAGTTTGTTCTCGAGAATGGTACTTTCGAGGTTCAGACCGGTGCAAAGCTTCGCCAGCGTGACAAGACGCTGAACTTTGTCATCGATCTGTATGAAGACTTTGATGGTGACTTCACACTCGCCGATGTCGCCGGTTCCCAGACTTACGGTCTTGCTGATCTTGGTGTGCTTCCGGATCTTGGTGCAGTACACGACTTTATCGCGACCAACGGCCTTGAGTCTTTCGAGCTGAACGAGCTGGAGACAGAATTCGTGTCGACAGTTGAAAGCTATGAAGCTGACGAGAGCATTCTCGCCGGCTATCTGATGGGCAAATACAAGGCCGGTCCTTTGGGTGTCGTTGCGGGCGTCCGTATCGAGCGCACCGACGTCGACACCAGCGGTAATCGGGCTGAACTGATCGAGGAAGGTGCCGTGGTCGATGGTGTCACCCTTGATGAAGACACCTTTGTCGTGACGCCGGTCTCCTTCTCCGAGGAATATACCGATGTCCTGCCCAGCGTGAACGTCCGCTACGACGTATCCGAACGGGTTGTCGCCCGCTTCGGCGCGTTCCAGTCCATCGTCCGCCCGAGCTTTGGCAAGTTTGCTCCACGCTTCATCGTCGAGGAAAATGAGGACAACGAACGCTCCGGCGAATTCGGCAATCCGGAACTCGATCCCTACCGGGCTACGAACCTCGATGCCACGCTGGAATTCTACTTCTCGCCGGAATCAGTCATCCAGGGCGGCGTCTTCTACAAGAAGATCGACGACTTCATTGTCGACCAGGAATTCGAGAATGGCACCTTTGCCGGCATCGACTATGACGAAGCCGTCATTCCGGTCAATGGCGACTCCGCCGAAGTCATGGGCCTCGAGATTTCCTACGCCCAGGCCTTCACCATGCTGCCGGCTCCGTTCGACGGCCTGCTCGCCAATGTGAACTACACCTATACCGACGCCGAAGGCGAAGTGGATGGCCGCACCGTGCCGCTGCCGACATCGTCGAAAAATACCTACAACATCGTTGTTGGATATGAAAAAGGCCCGCTCAGCCTGCGTCTGTCGGGTGCCGGCCGGTCCGGCTATCTCGACGAGCTCGGCAGCAGCCCCGAGAGCGATCGCTACGTCAAGGACCACTTCCAGGTCGATGCCGCAGCCAGGTACCGGGTCCTCGACAGCGTGCAGCTGTTCGTCGAACTCGTGAACCTGAACGACGCCACCTACACCGCCTATCAGCGCGGACCGGTGCGCGACCGCCTGCTCCAGTATGAAGAGTACAGCTGGACCACCAAATTCGGTGTCAAGGCAACCTTCTAGGGTTCTGCCACCACGGCTACGCTTAAACGACCGGGGCCACGCATCGCGTGGCCCCTTTTATATTGGCGCGAGGAGAAATGCGGCTCGACTGTCACGTCCTCGACCAACTCGGTGGTGGTCTTGCCCCGATCGCGCGCAGAGCAATATTCAACTGCGGGCGGTTGTGAAGCGGGAAGGGCAGAAGATGTGCGGGCTGGAGTTCGTTCCGAATAGAAAGGCAGGTTTGGCGCGGCTCGCAGAGTTTACCCCCCGTGCCGGGATACCCTATGCGACAGGGCGGAACGTCGACCATGGACCTGGCGGGCCCAACAGCGTTTCAGCTCTGTCGCCATGGCTGCGGCACCGTCTGATCCTTGAGCAGGAAGTTATCGGCGCCGTCTTATCGCGCCATTCGCTCGCCGCAGCCGAGAAGTTCATCCAGGAGGTCTACTGGCGGGCGTATTTCAAGGGCTGGCTGGAACAGCGCCCGCAGATTTGGCAGCGCTACCGCGCCGATGTCGAGAGCCTTGTCGCCGAACTGGAGAACAACACAGGCCTGCGCACCGGCTACGAAAAGGCGGTTTCGGGGGCGACCGGCATTGAGTGCTTCGATCACTGGGCCCGGGAACTCGTCGATACAGGCTATCTGCACAATCACGCGCGGATGTGGTTCGCGTCGATCTGGATATTCACGTTGACACTGCCATGGCAGCTTGGGGCCGATTTCTTCTACAGGCACCTGGTCGATGGCGATGCTGCGTCGAACACGCTGAGCTGGCGCTGGGTTGGTGGCTTGCATACCAAGGGCAAGACCTATCTGGCGCAGGCGGACAATATCGCCAGATTCACCAATGGCCGTTTCAATCCGGCAGGCCAGCTGGTGGATAATGCTCCAGCGCTGCAAGAGCAGGAGGACGAGGCGATCGGTCCACTGCCGGCGCGTACCGAAATTGATCCGTCAGCGCCTTATCTTCTGCTTCTGCACGAGGATGATTGCCACGCCGCCAGCCTTGCCCTTCCGGGACGGCCGGCCGCCATCGCCGGTCTTGCCGCATCGCAAATGCGATCGCCCCTGCCGGTCAGTGAGGCTGTCAGCGACTTTACCGGCGCGGCGCTCGCCGATGGGTGCCGTGCCGCGACCAGCCATTTTGGTGCGGGCAATAACGCTGTCGTATTGCAGGCGTCAGAAGCTGGCTGGGCTGATCGCCTTGTCGCCCTGGCGCATTCCGCCAAGGCACGCCGGATCGTGACGCCTTACGCGCCTGTCGGCCCGGTTGCCGAAGCGCTGCAGCATGAAGGCCCTGCCTTCGATAAGGCAGGGCTGACATTCTGCCGTATACTGAGGCCGTATGATGCCGAAGCCTGGCCCCATGCGACAAAAGGTTTCTTCAAGCTGAAAAAGAAAATCCCGGGGCTGATAGAGCGCTTCTAGAACCGCCCGGCCACACCCGGGAAGACGACCGGGGTTTCGCTGCCGTCCTGTGCGACGGCGGACACGCCGAAGAAATAATTGTCGATGACGATGTTCTCCAGCGTGTATTCGGTGACATCGCCGACGAAGCGCGAATGGGTCCATTGCGGTTCGGTCGTCAGACGCCACCAGACGCGATAGCCGGCGAGATTGCCGGAATTTGCCGGCTTTTCCCAGGTCAGGGTCGTGTCCGGCGAGACCGCGCCTTCGATCTCGACATTGGCGGGGAAGGGCGGGGCGCCGGCAATGCCGGCCATGGTGATGGCATTCAGCGCAGTGAGCTTGGCGGCGTAATTCTCGTCGACGCCGGCCATCGTGTCGCCATAGACGGTTCCGTCCTCGGTGCGAAGATCCTGGTGCTGACGGTCATAATGCTCATGAACCTCCATGATGCGCACACCGGGAATGCCGGCCTCGTTGAAGGGGCGGTGGTGGCCGCCGCGGCGAAAGCGGTCGAGGCGATAGACCATCATCACGTCGAGATTGGTCATGTAGTCATCTGACAGCCTGTCGATATAGCGGGCGAGGTTGCGGGAGGGGGAATCGACCTCGCCGCCGGTGAAGCGGCGCAGATAGGCTTCGCGTTCGGTCTCGACAGCGCGCGTGCCTTCGGAAAAGACGCGCACGGTGGCATTGTCGATCACGCCGTCAATGCCCTCGATGTTGGAGATCATGTCATTGTTGAGAACGGCCTTGATCTGCCAGCCTTCCTCCAGCGCGTGGGCGGCGACGATCTCGCCGCCGAACAGGCCCTGTTCCTCGCCGGACAGGCCGGCATAGATGATCGAGCCGGCAAATTCGTATTTGGTCAGTACACGGGCCGCTTCCAGCGCGCCGGCCATGCCGGAGGCATTGTCATTGGCGCCGGGGGAATCGTCAGTGCCGTTCAGCGGGTCCGTCACCCGGCTGTCGATATCGCCGGACATCATCACGAAGCGGTTCGGGTCGAGCGTGCCACGCTGGATGGCAATGACGCTGACGACTTCCGTCGGCTCGGGGATACGGTCTTCGCCCTCGATCGTGTCGGAGATATACATCACCTCGAGGCAGCCGCCGCACTCGGCGGAAATCTTCTCAAATTCGTCAAAGATCCAGCGGCGGGCCGCGCCGATGCCGCGGGTGTCGCTCTCCGTCTCCGACAGGGTATGGCGGGTGCCGAAATCGACCAGCGTCTGGATATCGGCGCGGATGCGCTCGGGTGAGGGGGCATTGGCGATATCATAGAGCTTCATCACCTCGCCGGGAGGGGCGGTATCCTGCGCATAGGCGAAACCGGAAATGGCGGGAAGAAGGGCGGCGACGGCCGCGCTGGCGAATTTTTTCATCTCGGATACCCTCTTTGTCTGCGAAAGAGAGTAGCGGTGGTGGCGCAAAAGGCAAAGGCCAGGCGGTCAGGCAGAAGCGATACCGCCTATTGGCGTTTCATCAGGCCGGTTCGACGGTCGGCCAGGTCCGAAGTCGAAGAGTCGCCCTCAAGAGAAGCAGGCTGATCGCCACCGCCCTCGATCCAGAGTGTGCGGGTCGGATAGGCAAAGTCGATGCCTTCGTCCTGAAATTTCCGGTGGATCGATAGCAGGATCTTCTGATTGACGTTCATATAGTCCATCATCTCGCGGGTCAGCACGAAATAGACGATCTCGAACGAGATGGCGCTGTCGGCGAAGCTGAGCAGGTGAGCCCGGTCGAAGCGCACATTCTCGGTATTCTCGATGATGCCTTTCAGATAGCCGGGGATTTTCTCCAGCTGGTCATGCGGCGTCTGATAGGTGACGCCGATCTGGAAGAGAATGCGGCGCTCGGTCATGCGGCGGTAATTGCGGACCTCGGCGGCCAGAAGCTGGCTGTTGCCGATGACAAGTTCCTCGCCGGACAGCGATTTGATGCGCGTTGTCTTCAGGCCGATCTTCTCGACCGTGCCAAGCCGCGTGCCGTCCGAGCCATACTGGATGAAATCGCCCTTGGCGAAGGGCTTGTCGAAGAGGATCGACAGGGAGGCGAACAGGTCCTGGAAGATGTTCTGTGCGGCCAGGGCGATGGCGATGCCGCCGACACCGAGACCCGCGACAAGGGCGGTGACATCCACATTCATGTTCTGCAGGATCGTCATGCCGGCGATCAGGAAGATCACCACGTTCACAAGCACCGTCAGCACCGACATGGCGTTCTTGATGGTGCTGTCGTCGGAGGTGCTGCGCTCGGCCGCCCTGGTCAGGAAAGCCTTGGCCAGAACCCGCGCCCACAGGGCCAGCTGCAGGATGACGAGCACGGTGAAAGTTGTGCGCAAGAAGGCCAGATTGTCGTCGGACAGACTGAACACGAAAGGGGCGATCAGCGCGGCCACCCCGAAGATGATCACCAGGCTGTTCGTCCCTGAAACCAGGCTGGCGAGGACATTGCGAAAGCTGTTCGAGGGGTGCTTGCTGCTTTTCAGAACGCCCGCAATGATGGCGCGCAGGAACCTGAAAAACAGGTATAGAAGGGCGACAATGCCGATCCCGATCGCCCATTCCGGGCCATTGGCCTCGACGATCTGCCAAGCGGATATCAGCTTTTCCTGTATCTCACCGAAGAACCCGCTGGTCTGCTCGGCAATCTCGTCAAGCTGGATAAGCTCACCGTCATCCGGTCTTGTCTGGAAAATCATGTGCGCCCCTGCACCCATTCTATCGATACAAGCCTAATGCCTACAGGTCCTTTTGGTTCATGTTAACCCTGACCTCCCCGTGACAAAGAGAAAAGTTGCATCCTGGTCCGAGACGCCTATTAGTTTCTGCGAATAATGGAGTATTGAATGGCCGATCTTGTCCTTTCCGAAACGCTGAAACGTGTGAAGCCCTCGCCGACACTGGCCGTGACCCAGAAGGCCCGCGACCTGAAGGCCAAGGGTGTGAATGTCATCAGCCTTGGCGCCGGCGAGCCGGACTTCGACACGCCCGAGCACGTCAAGCAAGCCGCCATCGAGGCGATCGAGCGCGGCGAGACGAAATATACCGCCGTCGACGGCATCCCCGAGCTGAAAAAGGCGGTGGCCGAAAAGTTCAGGCGCGATAACGATCTGTCCTATACGACAGACCAGATCATCGTGACGCCGGGCGGCAAGTTCATGATCTTCGCCGCCATGATGGCAACCCTCAACCCGGGCGACGAAGTCATCATCCCGGCGCCATACTGGGTGTCCTATCCCGATATGGTGCTGCTTGCCGGCGGCAAGCCGGTGATCATCGAGACCAAGGCCGAGGACGGTTTCCGCCTGCGGCCCGAAGCGTTGAAGAAGGCGATCACCAAGAAGACCCGGTGGTTCATCTTCAACTCGCCGTCGAACCCGACCGGCTGCGCCTATTCCGCCGGCGAGCTGCAGGGCATTACTGACGTGTTGAAAGGCGCCGAGAAGGTTTGGGTACTGAGCGATGACATGTATGAGCATATCATCTATGACGGCTTCGAGTTCGTCACGCCGGCCCAGGTCGAGCCGGCACTGTTTGACCGCACCCTGACCATGAATGGTGCATCCAAGGCCTATGCCATGACCGGCTGGCGGATCGGTTATGCCGGTGGCCCGACCCAGCTGATCGCCGCCATGCGCAAGGTGATGAGCCAGTCGACGTCGAACCCGTGCTCGATCTCGCAATGGGCGGCCGTTGCCGCGCTTAACGGCGATCATGGCTTCCTGAAGGAGCGCAATGCGGCGTTCCGCGAGCGCCGCGACCTCGTCGTCTCCATGCTGAACGATGCCAAGGGGATCGAGTGCATGTCGCCGGAGGGGGCGTTCTACGTCTATCCGTCCTGCGCCGGGTGCATCGGCAAGACGTCCAGCACGGGTATCAAGATCGAGGATGACGAGAGCTTTGCCGCCGCATTGCTGGAAGAAGAGGCTGTCGCTGTCGTGCCGGGTGTCGCGTTCGGCCTGTCGCCGTTCTTCCGGATTTCCTACGCGACCGACAAGTCATCGCTCGAAGACGCCTGTTTCCGGATTCAGAAATTCTGCGACGCGCTGGAATAGGCCCCGACCGGTGCATTAATCAAATCGATATGAATTAGAGAGTTTATCGCCTTGATTAATGTCCCTGAGAGCCTATCTCATAGTAGAGATGAACAAGGGAGACCAGAACATGTCTGTTGATATTGGTATTGAAAAAGGCGACCGCGAAAAAGTGGCCGAGGCGCTGTCGAAGGCTCTCGCCGAGACCTACGCGATCTACATGAAGACCCATGGCTATCACTGGAACGTCACCGGCCCGCAATTCCGCACGCTGCACCTGATGTTCGAGGAGCAGTATCGCGATATGTGGGCTGCGCTCGACGAGCTGGCCGAACGCATCCGCGCACTGGGTGTCTACGCCCCGGGCTCGGGCCGCCGCATGGCGGAATTGAGCCAGATCGAGGAAGGCGACAATGACGTGCCCAGCGCCGACGTCATGATCGCCAACCTGACCAAGGACCATGAAGCGATCGCGACGCATCTGCGCGACTTCATCGAAGTCGCCGACGAGGCCGATGATGATGGCACCGAAGACCTTCTGATCGCGCGGCTGCAGTTCCACGAGAAGACCGCCTGGATGCTGCGCTCGATGCAGGGCTGATCTTCAGCTAATCCTGGATTTGGCGCTCTGTCTGAACAGCGCTGATAACAGGGCAAGGGAGGCTTCGGCCTCCCTTTTTTCGTGTCCCGGTAGCGAGTGTCTGTGCTGTGGATATACGGCTCGGACGGACAGGGTGCTTTTTGCGACCGCCAGCTTACATGGTGCTTACCGGCAATTGGATCATGGAGGATCTCATGACCTACTATTTCGCAAAAACCGTCTCAGGATCTTTTGAAGACGTTATTGAGCGGGTGACCGCAGCTCTCAAGGACGAAGGGTTTGGCGTGCTGACCGAAATCGATGTGTCGGCCACGATGAAGAAGAAGCTTGACAAGGATTTCCGTCCCTATCGCATTCTTGGCGCCTGCAACCCGCAAATGGCGTGGCAGGCATTGCAGGCAGAGGACAAGATCGGCGTCATGCTGCCCTGCAATGTGATCGTCCAGCAGATCGCGAATGACGAAGTCGAGGTGGCCGCGGTCGACCCTGTGGCGTCTATGTCCGCGGTGGGAAACGACAGTCTCGCCGGTATCGCTGCGGATGTGCGCGACAGACTGCAGAAGGTCATCGAAGGTCTCTGATCGAAAAAAGGCCGCCCGTCCGGGCAGCCTTCCGTCATTCCGCCGCTTCGGCGAGATGGTGTTCGGCCAGATATTTCTCTGCTTCCAGCGCCGCCATGCAGCCCATGCCGGCGGCGGTGACGGCCTGGCGATACGTCTCATCGGTGACGTCGCCGGCCGCGAAGACGCCGGGAACGCTGGTCGCCGTGGAATCTGGCGCAGTGATGATATAACCGCTGTCCTTCATGTCGACCTGGCCCCTGAACAGCTCCGTTGCCGGGCTGTGGCCAATGGCGACGAAGAAGCCATCGACCTCGATGTCAGAGGATTGGCCGGTCAGGCGGTTGTGCAGTTTCAGGCCGGTGACGCCAAGCGGCTGCTCCGTGCCCAGAACTTCCGCGATTTCCGTGTTCCAGATCACCTCGACCTTCGGGTTCTTGAACAAGCGGTCCTGCAGGATGCGTTCTGCGCGCAGCTCGTCGCGGCGGTGGATCAGGGTGACTTTCGAGGCGAAGTTGGTCAGAAACAGCGCCTCTTCGACGGCAGTATTGCCGCCGCCGACAACGGCGACATGCTTGTTGCGATAGAAGAACCCGTCGCAGGTGGCGCAGGCCGACACGCCGAAGCCTTGGAATTTCTGCTCGCTCGGCAGGCCCAGCCATTTGGCCTGGGCGCCGGTGGCGATGACGACGGCATCGGCGGTATAGATCGTGCCGCTGTCACCCTTGAACGTATAGGGACGCGTCTTCAGGTCCGCTTCGATGATGATATCGGAGATCATTTCCGTGCCGACATGCTCTGCCTGCTTCTGCATCTGCTCCATCAGCCAGGGGCCCTGGATGACATCGGCAAAGCCCGGATAGTTCTCGACATCGGTAGTGATCGTCAGCTGGCCGCCCGGCTGCAGGCCGTGCACGATGACAGGCTCCAGCATGGCGCGGGCGGCATAGATCGCCGCGGTATAGCCGGCCGGGCCGGACCCGATGATGAGAAGCTTGGCGTGTTTCTGGGACATGTCGTTTCCGCCTTTCAGAAGCTTGGTCAGCGGTGTTTATGTACTGGTCTTGGGGCCCGGTTCAAGGGCGGATTTACTTTGCCGCCATCCGTCCGAGCCAACGTTTGACCAGTTCCTTTGCCGCCCGGTCGGTCTCGCGCAGGGGTGAATAGGTCCAGTCGGCCAGTGGCAGGGCAAGGGGCCGGGTAATCCCTTGTTTTTTCAGGCTGTCATGGAAGCTGGCGAACTTGGTGCTGCCCTTTTCCATCGGCAGGATGTGGACCGGCTTGCCCGTCGTTGCCGCCTCTGTGATCATGTTGGTCGATTCCTGCGTCACCAGGATGTGATCGGCCAGTCCCAGCATGCCGGCATAGGGGTTCGCCAGCTGGCCGATCCTGTCGCCCTGCCAGAAGAAGACATTGTCGAAGCCGCCAAGGGCGTCATGGATCAGCGTTTCATTGATCTTGCCCGTGCGCCGGGACGTGGTGATCATCACCCCGGCGCCGTCAGTGGCGAGGGTTTTCAGCGTGCCGATAATCGTCTCGATCACCGCCGGCGTCATGCGGAAGGCCTTGCTGTCGCCGCCGATGAGGGCCGCGATGCGTGGCCGGGGCAGGTGGGGCAATGCCTCTTCCAGCAGCTTGGCATCCTCGGCCATCAGCGTTGCCGTGAGGCGCGTGGGCGCACCGTGGATGGAGATGACATTCGCGCCGGAGACGCCGTCATGATGGGGCGGAATGACCAGATCGAACCCGTCCAGCGGCACGCGCGGGTCCTGGGTCTGGACGACATAGCTGCGCCGCGTCTGGCGCACGGCGATCGAATACGGGATCGACAGCCGCCCGCAGCCGATCCACAGATCGGGCCATGGCTCATCCAGGCCCTGCTTGTCGGGGATATTGTCGCCATCGAGGACCTGGGCCAGCTTGCCGAAGGGGCGGCTCGCCCACATCCGGGCGGGCAGGGACTGCCACGGCCATTTTACCGAAATGCGCTTGATCGAGATGTCGAGGGGCACGAGGCGTCCGACCGCTTCCGCCAGCCCGAGGGCCTGGTTCTCGATACCTGCCCGACCGTCCGAGACGATCCAGCAGCTGCGCTTTTTGTCGGTGTCGCTCAAATCTCGTGGCGCTCCAGGTGGGTTAACGATGTAATATCAATTCATTAAGCATATGGACAGTAGATCGCAATCTTTCGATAAATGCTCTAAACAGGTAATCGGCCATGACGTTCCGGACTCTTACCCTCTTCCTGTTGCTCACGGCGCTTGCTGCCTGTGCCAGCGTGCCGGGCAAACGCCCTGTCCCATCCCTGACCAAACCGGTGGAGGGGCTGCAGACATCCGGCTTTTCAGGCGGTGGTCCGGGGCGGCGCAAGCATGACGGACTCGATATTTCTGCCCCCTATGGCGCGCCGGTCGTCGCGGTCACCGATGGCCGCGTGATCGCGGCGGAGAGTTACGGTGCCTATGGCCTGATCGTGCGGCTCGACCATGGTGGCGGGTTGCGCAGCATGTATGCGCATCTTTCCGTCATCGACGTGCGGGTCGGACATGAGGTCAAGGCGGGGCAGAAGATCGGCGAGATCGGAACCAGCGGTAACGCCACGGGGCCGCATCTGCACCTCGAGATGAGCCGGGATGGCGAATTGATCGACCCCGGCCGGTTCTTCATCTATCAGGAATACCGCCGCTGACCGGATCAACCCGCATTCAAATGAAATCGTTTGAATGCGGAAAAATTCATCTTCCAGAGTGCAAGGGCAGCGTCCCTGGCTCGATCCGGACGCCGGCTGAGCGAGGTCTGTGCTTTCAATCGCGTGGGCAGGTCTTGACCTCGCGTGTCAGTCCGTCGACGTCATATTGCCGGCTGAGGTCGATATCCTTGGTCAGGACAATGAAGTCGGCATCGGCAGCCATCTGGATATAGCTGGAGACCCGGACCTGGCCTAGGGGCTTGCCCTCTTCAAGGCAGGGCTGGACCATCAGGCTCATCGTGCCGCGGACCTCGCCCGGCGTTTCCGTTTTCCAGCGCTTGGCGGTGGCCTGGAACTGGCGGAAGCGGGCGCGGTCTGTCTCCGCCACCCAGAAGGTCACGATGTGATAACCCTCCTTCTGTTCCTTCGCCAGCATGGGGCTGTCGACAATGTCGGTCTGGGCCAGCGTGAACTTCTCCGCCACGCGCTCCTGCGTTTTCTCGCGTTCGACCGATAGCGACATGATCGCCCGACCGGGCGCAATATCATAATGCTCCGGCAGGCGCGCGGCGGCGCGAACCTCGGCCGGATCCATCGATAGCGGATCGGCATTGCGCATCTGCCACATGGTTGACAGCGGCATCGACGTACAGGCTGACAGCGTGAGAGCGGCGATGGCTGCGGCAAGACGTTTCATGGTGGTATCCATAATTGACGATGAAAAATTATTGTATTACGTTAAATTATGAATGCAAAGCGAGTGATCTGTCAATGCTGAAAAAGCGAACCATCATCCTCAGTGCCATGATGACGTGGGTCATCGTCGGCCTCATTCTCTCGATTATCGGATCGACGATCTGGGTTGTGTTCAATCCTGAGATCGTCATTGCAGAGCTGGCCCGGGAAATGGCCAATCTCGACGTGCCGGGTGATATCAGCCACACCAAGCGAGTGTTGATCGGGCTGCTGACGGTCCCCGCCATGGCGGTCTGGCTGATAATTCTGCTCAATCTGCACCGGCTGTTTGCCAATTTCGCCCGGGAGACCGTCTTTCACCGGCAGACCGTGGTCGCAGTGCGCCGTGCCGGCTTCTGGCTGATGGTGCTGGTTGTGGTTCATTTCTTCGCCTCGATGGGGTCAAGCCTCGCGCTCACCTATGATTTTCCGCCCGGCGAACGCACGCTGGCAATCACCTTCACCTCGCAGCACTTCATTCTGCTGTCGCTCGGCTTTGTCCTGTTGCTGATGGGCGTTGTCATGGACGAGGCGTTGAGGCTCGACGATGAAAACAGGCAGATCGTGTGATGGCGATTATTGTCAGGCTCGACATGATGCTGGCGCTCAGGAAGATGAAGGCCAAGGACCTGGCCGAGCAGATCGGCATCACCGAACAGAACGTGTCGCTGTTGCGGCAGGGCAAGGTGAAGGGCGTGCGGTTCGAGACGCTCGACCGCATCTGCGCAGTGCTCGATTGCAAGCCCGGCGATATTCTGGACAGGGAGGAATGATATGAGGCTATTACTGGCGAGCCTGGCTCTGAGCCTGGCGCTTGGTCTGTCGGCGTGCTCATCCTTGACGCCGTATGATTACGACGATCCGCGAAACAAGCGTCAGCAGGAAAGAGACAGCTGCCGCGAGGATCCGTATCAGGACCAGTGCCAGCCCGGCAGTTACTGAAATGAAAAAACCCGGCCGCGAAGGCCGGGTCTTGTGTCACTCTCTTGAGGCAGAGCCTATTTGTATTCCACCTTGAGAATCTCATAGGCGCGGGCGCCGCCCGGCGCAGCCACTTCGATCGAGTCGCCTTCTTCCTTGCCGATCAGGGCGCGGGAGATGGGCGAGGAGAGGGAAATCTTGCCCGCGGCAAGGTCGGCTTCGACATCGCCGACGATCTGATAGACCTTCTCTTCATCGGTATCCTCGTCGACCACGGTTACCGTGGCGCCGAACTTCACGGTCGAGCCGTTCAGCTTTGACACGTCGATCACCTGGGCGCGGGTATACTTGTCCTCGAGGTCGAGGATCTGGCCCTCGACCAGGCTCTGGCGCTCCTTGGCAGCGTGATATTCCGCGTTTTCCGACAGGTCGCCATGGGCGCGTGCTTCGGAAATCGCCTGAATGACGGCCGGTCGCTCCTGGGACTTCAGCCGCCTGATCTCGGATTCAAGTTTCGAATACCCCTCGGCGGTCATGGGGATCTTTTCCATGTCGGCTCCGTCTCCTTCGGAAAATAATAAAGGCCCGCATCATAGCGATGCGGGCGTCATGTAATCGTTTCGCGATCAGCTACAATAGGCCTGTAGCGGCAAAACTTCAAGAGTATCCTTCTGGAGGACCTCAATCGCCCGAACGGCGGCGCGGGCGCCGGCCACGGTGGTGATGCAGGGGATCTTGTTTTGCAGCGCCGTGGTGCGGATCGAACGGGAATCGGCGATGGACCGTGCCGTTTCCGTCGTGTTGAAGATCATCTGGACCTCGCCATTGACGAGGGCGTCGACGATATGCGGACGGCCTTCCAGCACCTTGTTGACCCGGCGGCATTCCAGCCCGTTTTCAACGAGGAATTCCTGCGTACCGCCGGTTGCCATCAGCGAAAAGCCGATCTCGGTCAGGCGCTTGGCGGCAGACAGGACCAGATCCTTGTCGGCATCCTTGACCGAGATGAACACGCAGCCTTCCAGCGGCGTCCTGATACCGGCGGCGATCATGCTCTTGGCCCGGGCGCGGTCGAAATTGGTGTCGAGGCCCATGACTTCTCCCGTGGAGCGCATTTCAGGGCCGAGCACCGTGTCGACGCCGGGAAAGCGCGAGAACGGGAAGACGACTTCCTTGACGGCGGTGTGATTCAGCTCACGGTCTTCGAGGTTGAATTCCGACAGTTTCATCCCGGCCATCACCTTGGCGGCGATGGCGGCGATGGGATAGCCGATGGTCTTGGCGACGAACGGCACGGTGCGCGAGGCACGCGGATTGACCTCGAGGATATAGATCGTGCTGCCCTGGATTGCATATTGGACATTCATCAGGCCGATGACGCCCAGTGCCTTGGCGAGCACTGTCGTCTGGGCCTTCAGCGCGGCGATGATGTCCTTGCTCAGTGTATAGGGCGGCAGGGAGCAGGCGCTGTCGCCGGAATGGACCCCGGCTTCCTCGATATGTTCCATCACCCCGGCGATGAAGACGTCCTCGCCATCGCAAATGGCATCGACATCGACCTCGACGGCATTTTGCAGATAGTGGTCGAGCAGCAGCGGCTCCTTCTTGTTGAAGGCGATCTCCGCACGGTCGAGATAGTTCTTCAGGCCTTCCGGTCCGCGGACGATTTCCATGGCCCGGCCGCCGAGAACATAGGAGGGCCGGGTGACCAGCGGGTAGCCGACCTGTTCGGCGAGATCCAGCGCTTCCTCGCGGGTCGAGGCAGTGGCGTTGTCCGGCTGCAGCATGCCAAGCCTGTTGACGAGGCCCTGGAACTGGAACCGGTCCTCGGCCAGGTCGATCGCCTCGACCGGCGTGCCGAGAATGGGCACGCCAGCGGCATTGAGCGCTTCTGCAAGCTTCAGCGGGGTTTGCCCGCCATATTGCACGATCACGCCGGCAAGCGTGCCGTTTTCGGTCTCGGCACGGACGATCTCCAGCACGTCTTCGGCTGTCAACGGCTCGAAATAGAGCCTGTCCGATGTGTCATAGTCGGTCGAGACGGTTTCCGGATTGCAGTTGACCATGATCGATTCGATGCCGATGTCGGCGAGCGCGAAGGCAGCATGGCAGCAGCAATAATCGAACTCGATGCCCTGGCCGATCCGGTTCGGGCCGCCGCCAAGGATGATGACTTTCTTCGCATCGGTCGGCTGGCTCTCCGACATGAACTTGCCGCCGACCGGCGGTTCGTAGGCGGAATACATATAGGGTGTCTTCGCGGCGAATTCCGCCGCGCAGGTGTCGATCCGCTTGTAGACCGGGTGGACGCCGAGCTTGTAGCGGTGGGCGCGCACTTCTTCTTCCGTGCCGTCGGCCAGTTGTGCCAGACGCTTGTCGGAAAAGCCCATGGCTTTCAGGTAGCGCAGGCTTTCCGGGTTCGAGGGGATGCCCTCGCGGGCGACTTTCTCTTCGGCCTCGACGATGCCCTGGATCTGGTCGAGGAACCACGGATCATAGGACGTGATCGCGCGCACCTGCTCGATCGGAATGCCATGGCGCAGCGCCTCTGCGGTCACGCGCAGGCGTTCCGGTGTCGGTGCGGCCAGCGCCGCGCGGAAGGCATTGACGTCATCGTCGCCGCCGAGCCCCTCGATCTTGATCGGATCGAGCCCGCACAGGCCGGTCTCCAGCGAGCGCAGCGCTTTCTGCAGGCTTTCCTGGAAGGTGCGGCCGATGGCCATGGCCTCGCCAACGGATTTCATCGCGGTGGTCAGCAGCGGCTTGGCACCGGGGAATTTCTCGAAGGCAAAGCGCGGGATCTTCACGACGACATAGTCGATGGTCGGCTCGAAACTCGCGGGTGTTGCGCCGGTGATGTCATTGTCGAGTTCATCGAGCGTGTAGCCGACGGCGAGCTTGGCCGCGATTTTTGCGATCGGGAAGCCGGTTGCCTTGGACGCCAGCGCCGAGGAGCGTGACACGCGCGGGTTCATCTCGATCACGACGAGGCGGCCATTTTCGGGGTTCACGGCGAATTGCACGTTGGAGCCACCGGTCTCGACGCCGATCTCGCGCAGCACCGCAATCGAGGCGTCGCGCATGATCTGGTATTCTTTGTCGGTCAGCGTCAGGGCCGGGGCGACGGTAATCGAATCGCCGGTATGCACGCCCATGGGGTCGATATTCTCGATCGAGCAGACGATGATGCAATTGTCCGCCTTGTCGCGGACGACTTCCATCTCGAATTCCTTCCAGCCGAGCAGGCTCTCGTCGATCAGCACCTGGCCGGTGGGCGAGGCCTCGATCCCGGCACGGACGATATGCTCGAATTCCTCGCGATTATAGGCAACGCCGCCGCCGGTGCCGCCGAGGGTGAAGGCGGGCCGGATGATGGCCGGCAGGCCGATCTCGTCGATCTGTTCCATGGCGATGGCAACGCCGCGGACGCGGTCATAGCCGGTGACCTTGCCGGCTTCGTTCTTGATCTTGGGCGAGGAGGCAATGGTCGCGCGCGGGTTTTCCAGGCCGATCCTGTCCATCGCCTCGCGGAAGCGCTCGCGGTCCTCGGCCTTGTCGATCACGTCGGCCTTGGCGCCGATCATCTCGACATTGTATTTTTCAAGAACGCCTGAGGCATCGAGGGCGAGAGCGCAGTTCAGCGCGGTTTGGCCGCCCATGGTTGGCAGGAGGGCGTCGGGACGTTCCTTCGCGATGATCTTTTCGACGAATTCCGGGGTGATCGGTTCGATATAGGTCGCGTCGGCGAGCTCCGGATCGGTCATGATCGTCGCCGGGTTCGAGTTGACCAGGATGATCCTGTAGCCTTCCTCCTTCAGGGCCTTGCAGGCCTGAACGCCGGAATAGTCGAACTCGCAGGCCTGCCCGATAACGATAGGGCCGGCGCCGATGATGAGGATGGAGGAGATGTCAGTTCTTTTGGGCATTGCTTACCTTCGAGCGCCTGTCAGGCGGACGCACGGACTCGCCCAGTCGGTCGATCCGCGTCATTGAATACATATTGTCGGCTAGAAGCGCGTTTTAGGGGAAGTCTGTTGCAGGTCCAAGACTTTTTCTCGCAAAAAATGCGAATTGGAATATGCGCCAACATGAAACTAATTGGTTGCCTTTTTATGGGAAACCAATTAGTTTCACAATATGACATACCAGGCATCACATGATTTGACACAGGGCGTCTTCCGGGCGCTCGCCGACCCGACGAGACGGGCGATTCTCCAGCAATTGCGCGACGGCCCCAGGGGCGTGAATGCGCTGGCGCAGGGCTTCGAGATGAGCCGGCCGGCCGTCGCCAAGCATCTGAAAATCCTCGAGGAGGGCCGGCTGATCACCGTCGAGCAGCGCGGCCGCGAACGGCTCAACCACCTGCAGCCGGAAATGCTGGCCGTGGCCCAGCGCTGGCTCGGCTTCTTCGATGCCTTCTGGGACGACAAGCTCGCAAACCTGAAACTTGAAGTGGAGAGAGATGATGACTGAAGCAACAAGAGCGGGGATGACCATCACCAAGACGCTGTTCCTCAAGGCCTCGCCCGAGCGGGTCTGGCGCTTCCTGACGAAGAAGGACCTGCTCGCGACTTGGTTCATGGCGGGCGGTGTGGATGTGGTCGAAGGCGGTGACTGGATCGCCGTGACCAATTCAGAAGGCAAGGAGGGCGAGCCGGTCTGTACCGGCACGGTGAAGGAATTCACACCGCCTGCCGATGGCAAGGACGGGAAACTGGTGCATAGCTTCACCCATAAATGGCTGGAGGGCGTCGACACCCTGTGCACCTGGACACTGGTTCGGGCCGAGGGCGGCACCATCCTGACGCTGGTGCATTCAGGCTTCGAGAGGGTCGCGGAGAACCCGTTTGCCATGGCAGCCGATCACGACAAGGGCTGGGACGAGCATTTCGTTCGTTTGCGCTTCGTCGTCGGCTAGGGCGCCGAGGCGGCTACCGCCTGCCGGCCAGCACCCTGTCGGCGACGAAGGGGTTGGTCTGGCGTTCCTGGCCGAAGGTCGACATCGGCCCGTGGCCGGGAATGAACGTCATGTCGTCACCAAGCGGCCAGAGCTTGGTGACGATGGACTCGATCAGGGCAGGGGGATCGCTCATCGGGAAATCCGTGCGCCCGACAGAGCCCTTGAAGATGACATCGCCGACAAAGGCGAGCCGCGCGGCCTGCGAATAGATCACCACGTGACCGGGCGTATGGCCGGGCGTCGTGACGACACCGAATTCGTTGCCGTCCAGCTCCAGCGTATCGCCGTCGCTCAGCCAGCGGTCGGGCGTGACATCCTCGCCGCCTTCCCAGCCCATCTTTTTCCAGCTCTCGCGCACGCGTTCGAGCCAATAGGTTTCGGGCTTCGCCGGCCCCTCGATGATGGCGCCGGTGCGGCGCTTGATCTCTTCTGCGGCGCCGGCATGGTCGAGATGGCCGTGGGTCAGCCAGATCTTCTCGATCCTCGCACCGATCTGCTCGGCCGCGGCCATGAGCTTGTCCGGCTCGCCGCCCGGATCGACGATCGCGGCGGCGCCGGAGGCGGCCCTGATGATCGAGCAATTTTGCTGGAACGGCGTGACCGGCACGATCTGGATCTTGAACGGGGGCTGTGGAGTCTGGTCTGTCATAGCCATCACTATAGGGGGTTTGACGGCGCATTGCATCCGGCTACTCGCGCAAATTTTTCTCAATTCTTAGCGGTCACACGGTAACCCGTCCTTTACCATATTGCGATTTGGCCAAGAAATTCAGTCAATTGATCCGGACAGGGATGGTTCAGGGTTAAGCGCCGTTAAGTCTGTTTGTTACGAGACTGGTAAGTCACGCATGTTTTACTCAAGCTGCGACAAAAGTGACATCGGGGGAACTTATGATGCACAGATCAGCACTTCTTACCGGCGCGGCGATTGCTGCAATTGCCACCTCTGCTTTGCCGCCGGCGATGGCTGCGGGGAGCGACGGACAGGACGAGGGTGAGATCACTGCCTATTTCGGACATATCGACCCCTTCTTTGGCCAGATCGACCCCTTCTTCGGGCAGATCGATCCGTTCTTCGGTCACATCAATCCTTTCTATGCGGATGGAAACAATAACAGCTTCGGCGACATCTCCCCATTCTGGGGGACGATCGAACCGTTCTGGGGAACGATCAATCCGTTCTTCGGCGACATCGCGCCGTTCTGGGGCGATATCAGCCCGTTCTTTGGCCATATAGATCCGTTCTACGAAACCGATCCTGAATTCTACGACAAGCTCTATGCCCATTATGGCGATCTTCGTCCTTTCTGGGGCGACATTGCCGCCTTCTGGGGCGATGTCGGCCCGATGTTCGGCGATATCGATGCCTTCTGGGGCGATATCCGTCCGTTCGAGGATCATGCAGGCGACTGGAGCGAGCTCGCGGCGATGCTGTCGGAAGTCGATGCCCAGGCCGGTCAGGTCTGGGGAGCGGCGATCGAGGCCAGGACCGGTCTGTCCTATCGCGAGGGTTTTGCCGACGCGCTTTACGCCAAATACGGGATCGACCTGGATGATCCGTCCACGCTGGAAGACCTTTCCGCCGGTGACCGGTCGATGTTCTTCATGGAGTTCTATGACGGGCTGATGGGTTTTTCCGGCGTCGACCATGTCGACCACTGGATGGCGACGATCAACTGGCGTCCGTCCATCACCCAGGATCTGGGGGGCGGGGCTGACGCCAGGATCGGGCTGCTCGATGCCAATGTAAACTTCAATGACGACCTGCTGGACAACATCTCCAAATCGGAGGGCTACAAGATTACCGGCAATTTCCACGGAGCCGCCGTTGGCAGCCTTCTGGTCGGCGCCCATGACGGCAAGGGCGTCATGGGGATTGCTCCCGATGCTGACGTCATTCTCTACAATCCTTTCGACGAAACCGGCACCAGCAACTGGGATGACATCGGCACGGGCATCGAAAAGCTGACCAGGCACAAGGTCGATGTGATCAACATGTCACTCGGCATGCCGGGCTGGACCTTCAATGAAGGCTGGTCGCAGATTCTCGGTAACAGCAAGCATCGCAACAAGCTCGAGGATGTCCTTGTGGTCAAGGCGGCCGGCAATGATGGCATCGCCCAGCAGATGGATGTGACCTGGAACGCAGATACGAACCTTCTCGACCAGTTGATCATCGTCGGTTCGGTCGGCCCGACGAAGCAGATTTCATGGTTCTCGAACACGCCGGGCGAAGCCTGTATCGTGACCTGGAACTACTGCGCGGAGCACAACAAGCTGAAGTACAAATATGTCGTCGCGCCGGGCGAAATGATTCTCGTCGCGGACGATGATGGCGGTGTACAGCGTGTCTCGGGCACGTCCTTCGCCGCGCCGCTGGTTTCCGGCACGGCGACGCTGATCATGGACCGCTGGCCCTGGCTGCAGCGCAACCCGGAACTGGTCGCCGATATCATCTTCAATACGGCTGAAGACCTGGGAGAGCCTGGCGTCGACAGTGTCTATGGCTGGGGGCTTCTCGATGTCGAGGCCGCTCTGTCGCCATACGCTTTCGACAGCCTCAGCATCTTCTCCGGGTGGAATTATGTCGCCCCGCAAAAGCTCAAGGACGCGATCCTGACGCCCGGGGTTCTTGATGTCTGGGAGGAAAAAGGTGTCGTCCTCTCCTCCTTCGAATATTACCCCGGCGGATATCGCGACTTCCTGATCCCGTTGTCTTCCCGGGTTGCCGGCGAGGAATATTCCAACTGGGCCAGCAAGCGACAGCGTACCCAGGGCTATCTTTACAAGCGCCTGATCGACTGGGCGAAGAACGGGTCCGGTTTCGCCGAGCAGCCGGGCTACACCGCCCCGGTCGGCGCCGGCCAGAACTGGCGCCTGTCGATGACGGCAACGCCGCGCTCCGTTGCCGAAGAACGGCGCATTGGCGAGGTGCCGTTTCATTCCGACCTGATGCTGGCCAGCGTCGATGGCGCCCTGACCATGCGCGCCGGGACGGGCGAGGCGACGCCGCTGTTCGCCGCCAGCGAGGCCTTCGGCTTTGCGTCCGACATCGACCCGATGTCCGGTGGCGTCAATCCCGTCTTCGGCTTTGCTTCGGGGTCCGGCTATGCTGGCACCGCCCTGAGCCTGACCGGGAATGCACAGGTCAGCCTGTCCTTTGCCGCTCGAATCAATGACCGCAAATATCAGGATGTCGATACCGGTCAGTTGCTGGCGGATGAGACCGGCCTTGCACCCTATCAGGCGCAGGCTGCCAGCCTTGGTTTCGACTACAGGCTGACTGACCGCGTCTCCATGAACGTGTCCTATACGGTGCTCGACGAGACCGACGGCCTTCTCGGCGCCCAGGGCGGCGGTGCCCTGTCTCTCGATGGCAAGGCCGGGACGTCCTCGACCACCATGGGTGTCGACGTTGCCTTGCCCCGCAATATGCTGCTCGGCATGTCGGCAACGCGCGCCGAAACGCAGGAAACCGAGTTCGAGGATTCGATCCTGTCACTGACAGATGGGGCAAGCTCCTCCGCCTATGAGGTCGCGATTCTGAAAAGAGGCATTGCCGGGATCGCCGACCAGTTGCGGTTCAGCTTTGCCCAGCCGCTTCACGTCGAGGACGGCGCGCTGGAAATGACCATGCTCGCCGTTGTCGATCGGGAAACGGGCGACCTTGGCCAGATGACCCAATATGTGCCGCTGGGCGGCAGCCGTCGCCCTTACGTGGCGGAACTGCTCTATGCCAGCCCTGTATTGAAAGGGCGTGGCAATCTCGGCACCTTCACACGGGCCGAGACGAACACCCGCTCGAGCAATGCCGGCATCGTGGAGTATTCCTTCGGCACAAATTTGAGACTTTCTTTCTGAAGCTGGACTGACCCCTGAAACTTGCTCCTTTTTCAGCAAGCCGGATCCCTCGGGATCCGGCTTATTTCTTAAGCCTTTTAAAGGGTTTTAAGTATGCTGAACAATTCCTGTCCGATGACGTTAGCGGAGGGATTTTCTAAACTGAATATCAACTTTGAGCCGCTAGGGTGGGTATCAAGGGGAAGGTTCTGAATGCCGGTTAATAAGCGTCTCATCAAGGCCGCAGTCCTTACGATCGGTCTCTGGCTCTCTCTGGCTACCGGACCCGCCATGGCGGAGAACGGTATTGCCGAGGCCGGTATGGCCGATACAGGCACGGTCGATAAGCCGTCCGAGCTGTCGACCGGCGATCTGTTCAATACCGCCAAGCAAATCATGATGGCCGATCCGGAGCAGGCCCTGCGCTATGCCCAGAGCGCCGAAACGCTGGCCCGTCGGGCCGAGGCCAGCGCCAGGCAGAAACAGGATATTGCAACCGCCTTCTGGCTCCAGGCTGAAGCGCTGCTGCGCCTCAACCGGTCGGAGGAGGCAGCCCCGCTGATCGAACGGGCGATCATCCTCGTCGGTAACCGCAAGAAACGCGAAAAGCTCGGCGGCGACCTGATGCTGACCCGTGGGCGCGTCTCCCGCGACAAGGGCGACATAGAGGATGCGCTGAAGAGCTATCAGGAAGCCCACGATATTTTTGCCGCCCTCGATGTCAGCCGCAGCCAGGCGATGGCCCTGCAAAGCATCGGCTCGATCTACAACGATGCCCGCGATTACCCGCGTGTCGTCGAATATTACCAGCGCAGCGCCGAGGTCTTCTCCGGCGACCCCGCCCTCGACATGTCTGCCACCAACAATCTCGCCAATGCCTACAAGAGCATGGGCGAGTATGAAAAGGCCGAGACCTATTACAACAAGGCGCTGGAACTGTCGCAGGGTTTTGAAAGCCCGATACTGGAAGCCCGCATACTGACCAATATCGCCTTCGTCCAGCTTCTTGCCGGCAAGCTGAATGTGTCCCAGCGGACACTCGAGGCCGGTTTCGCAGCGTCGGACCGCGCGGAGACGGAAGCCTGGGAGCCGTTCCTGTGGGGCGTGCAGGCGCATCTGGATTTCGCCCGCGGCGATCATGAAACCGCAGCAGCCAATATGGGCAAGCTGTTCGCCGGGACGCCGGTATCCGAAACCACGCTGCCATACATGGAATTTCACGAAACGGCAGTGCTGATCTATGAGCAGGCCGGTGAATTGCAGCTGGCGCTGGCCCATGCCAAGGCGCATCAACGCCTCGAGCAGACCGCTCTTGAGGCCGCAGGCTCTGCCAATGTCGCCCTGATGGGGGCGGAATTCGACTTCGCCAGTCAGCAACTCGAAATCGAGAAGCTCAAGACCGGCCAGCTGGAGCGCGATATCGCGCTCGCCCGGGCCCGAGACCGTCAGCAATACATGATAGCCGGCTTCTTCGCCCTGTTCGGTTTCGTCGTCGCCGCGGCGATGGCGATTGCCTATATCTCCATTCGCCGCAGCCGCAATTCCATCCGCAAGGCCAATGAGGAACTCCAGCGTTCCCACACCGAAATGCAGAAGACCAATGATGCTCTCGAAAAGGCAAACAATGCGAAGACGGAGTTCCTGGCCACGACCAGCCACGAGATCCGGACGCCCCTGAACGGCATTCTCGGCATGACGGAAGTCATTCTGAAGCATAACAATCTGGGTGCCGAGGACCGCGAGCGGGTCGAGACCGTGCGCAAGGCCGGCAATTCGCTCCTGCTGATCGTCAATGACATACTCGACGTCGCCAAGATTGAATCAGGCCGCATGAAGGTCGTGACGGCTCCGGTCAATATCCATGAAACCATTTCCGAGACGATCGGCCTGTGGCGTGAAAACGCCATCAACAAGGGACTGCGGGTCGAGACTGACCTCGACGACCTGCCGGGCATGATCGAGGCGGACGAGAAATATATCCGCCAGATCGTCTTCAACCTGCTCTCCAACGCGATCAAGTTCACCGAAAAGGGCGCCATTGCCATCAATGGCTGGACCGGCCCCGACCAAACCTTCAGCATACAGATACGTGACAGCGGCATCGGTATCCCGGATCACGAGCTTGAAAACATCTTCAAGACATTCCAGCAGGTCGACTCCGGCGCGAACCGCAAATATGGCGGCACCGGTCTTGGCCTGTCCATCTGCCGCAAGCTCGCGCGCCTGATGGAGGGCGACCTGGTGGTGGCAAGCGAGATGGGTATCGGCTCGACATTCACCCTGACCCTGCCGCTGAAAATTCTCTCCAATACGCGCAGCACCGCGGCAGCGGTAAAGGCGGAAAGCCTGCCAGCGCGTCTGATGCAGCTCGACGTGCTCGTCGCCGAAGACAACAAGGTCAACCAGATCGTCATCGACTCCCTGCTGAAGGGATGCGTACGCAGCGCGGATATCGTCGAGGACGGGACCCAGGTCCTCGAAGCCCTGAAGCTGAAGCAATATGACCTGATCCTGATGGACAAGCAGATGCCCGGCATGGACGGCGTTGCCGCAACCCAGGCGATCAGGACCGCCAACAAGCCCTGGAGCAACATCTATATCATCGCCGTGACGGCGGATGCGTTCGATGGCGCGCGGGAAGAACTGATGGCGCAGGGCATGGATGACTATCTTGCCAAGCCGATCAGCCAGAACGCCCTTGTCGCCGTCATGCAGCAGGCACTCGACCGCAAGCTGACCCGGCAGGACGACCGCAAGCAGCGCGCCTCCATCTCCGCCTGACGGGCCCGATCCTCTGCGTCTTCGAGTATCGGCGCAGCAGGTTCCTCCGGACGATCTGAGCCATCAAGGGTTTTGCTTTCAAATGCGTTTTGAGCATCCCGGGGTTCACGCCACTGGTGAGACCCGGCATGGATGGCGTCGTATATCGCGCGAGGCTGGCTCCTGGCGGAGCAAGGATGGTGACCCCGACAGGATTCGAACCTGTGGCCCCCAGATTAGGAATCTGATGCTCTATCCTGCTGAGCTACGGGGTCATCCGGACTTGCCTTAGCCGGTTTTGGCAAGCGCGAAAAGACCCGGGCTTTCAATTAAACCACGGTAAAACCAGTTATTTACCATATGAATATCGCCTTGCCCGCGTCATAATCACGCCCAATAACGAGGAGAGGCTGCCAGCAGGCAGCCGAGGGAGAGTACTCATGGAACGCAAGGGTCTGATTATCGCGGGTGTGTTCGTCCTGATCGCCTTTGCGGCGGGGCTGTTCATCGGGCGGGTCGGGTCGCGGCCGATCACGGCGGGCGATTTCGCCCAAAACACGCGCCCGGCGATCGAGAGCGTCTCCCAGGCCAACCAGGCCTTCGACCAGCAGCGCGAGTTCGAGACCATCCGCGCCGAGGATGCGCCCAGAGCGGGCGATGGCGCGGGCGATGGGGCGGGAGAGGACGGCTTCGGCTTTTCGCGCCTGTCGCTGGATACCTCCGGCGATGTGCCGCGCGCGTGCTTCTCCTTCACCGGCAATCTCGTGTCCTCCGGTACGGTGAATTATGCTGACTATGTCCGGTTCGAGCCCTCGGTCCAGGCCGTCACGGAAGCGACCGGCAACACGCTGTGCGTTTCCGGCGTGGCGTTCGACACGACCTATCAGGCGACCCTGCGCGAGGGCCTGCCCGGCGCCGACGGCGCGGCGCTGGAGCGCGCCGAGGGCGTCACCGTCGCCTTTGGCGACAAGCCGTCTTACGTTGGCTTCGTCGGCAACGGCGTGATCCTGCCGCGCATGGAGGCTGACGGTGTCGGCTTCGAGACCGTCAATGTCGAATCCCTGAAAATCTCCGTCTACCGCGTTGCCGAGCGCGGCCTCGTCTACAAGCGCATCACCGAAGGCGATGGCGCGGCGGAAGGCAGCTATGGCTATCCGTGGGGGGATGAAAGCGCCCTCGATGACGGGGTCAAGGTCTGGGAAGGCGAACTGCCCGTGGCGATGGATCGCAATGAGCGTGTCGTCACCGTGTTCCCGCTCGGGGCGGCCCTGGGCGAGGCGCGGGAGGAAAGCGGCGGGCTGAAACCCGGTGCCTATTTCCTCGACGTCGAGGATGCCTCTGATGGTGTCGACGAGTACCAGCCGGCGCGGGCCTGGCGATGGATCATGTTCACCGACATGGCGCTGTCCGCCTATTATGGCGACGATGGCATCGACCTCGTCGTCCGCTCGCTCGAGACCGCCCGGCCGCTCTCCAAGGTCGCGGTCAAGCTGATCGCCCGCAATAACGAGGTGCTGGCCGAAGGCACCACCGATGGCGACGGCCTCGTGCGCTTCCCCGGTCCGGTCACGCGGGGCGAGGGCGCGCTGGCGCCGCAAATGATCGTCGCCTATGGTCCGAAGGACGATTTCGCTGCCATCGACCTGTCGCGCTCGCCGCTCGATCTGTCAGACCGCAATGTCGATGGCCGTTATACCAGCGGCGCCGTCGACAGCTATATGTGGTTCGATCGCGGCATCTATCGCCCCGGCGAGACGGCGCATATCTCCGGCATGATCCGCGACGATTCCGGCAATGCCATCGAGGGGCGCCCGGCGACGCTGACCCTGCGCCGGCCGAACTATACCGAGGCCGAGGTGATCCGCATCGAGGAGATGGTCGTCGGCGGATTCACGACTGACTTTGCAGTACCCGCTTCCGCCCCGCGCGGTATGTGGACGGCGACCCTCGTCGTCGATGGCACGCAGGAGGAATATAGCGAGAGCTTTGCGGTGGAGGATTTCGTGCCCCAGCGCATCGCGGTCGAGGTCGAGGCGGATGAAGACACGGCGCTGTTCGCCGGCGAGCGCCGCGCGGTCGAGGTCGATGCCCGCTTCCTCTATGGCGCGCCGGGCTCGGGCCTCGCCGTGGAGGGCGATGCCCGTCTGCGGGTCGATCCCAATCCGTTCCCGGACTATTCCGAGTTCCGGTTCGGCGATACCGAGAGCTATTTCACCGAGCGCTATCTGCGCCTTGGCGAGACCATGACCGATGGCGACGGCGAGGCGACGCTGACGCTCGCCATCGACACTGACATCGAGGCCAATGGGATGCCGCTGCGGGCCGATCTCGTCGTCGGCGTCGCCGAGCCCGGCGGCCGTTTCGTCCAGGAAAGCGCCCGCGTGCCGGTGCGCACGCTGGAGCGCTATGTCGGCATCCGCCAGGATGAAGGCGAGCGCCGCTCCAATGACGAGAATCTTGCCTTCTCCCTGCTGGCGCTCGACCGCGCCGGCGCGCCGGTCGATGAGGCGACTCTGGAATGGCGCCTGATCGAGGAAGACTATCGCTTCGAATGGTACCGCCAGAATGACGAATGGCGCTGGCGTCGCGACTATCAGGATATCCTGATCGCAACCGGTACGCTCGACACCGATCAAGACGGCCTCGCCAAGCTGTCCAGCGACCTCGACTATGGCTCCTACCGGCTGGAAGTGAGCGACGCCGAGACCGGCGTGCGTACCAGCCATCGCTTCTATTCCGGCTATGCGTCCTATGCGTCCGGCGCCGACACGCCGGACCAGGCGAGCCTGACCGCGCCCGACCGGCCGGTCAAACCCGGTTCGCGTGCCAAAATCACCCTGTCCGCGCCCTATGCCGGCGAGGCGACCATCGTCGTCGCGACCGACCGCATCCACTCGATCCAGCGGGTACGGATCGATGAGGCGACGCGCGAGATCAATATCGAGACCGACCCGTCCTGGGGTGGTGGTTTCTACGTCCTCGCGACGGTCGTCACGCCGCGCGACGCTGTCGACCAGCCGGTCCCGCGCCGGGCCATGGGCGTTGTCTATGTGCCCTTCGACATGGATACACGCACCCTCGACCTCGCCTTCGATATCGATGACATGATCCGTCCGCGCCAGCAGCTTGCCCTGCCGGTGGAGGTGACCGGCGCAACGGCGGGCGAGGCGGTGATGATGACCGTTGCCGCCGTTGATGAAGGCATTCTGCGCCTGACCAAGTTCGCGGCGCCCGATCCGGCGGACTTCTTCTTCGGCAAGAAATCGCTCGGCGTGCAGATCTATGACGATTACGGACGGCTCCTTAACCCGAACCTTGCCGCGCCGACCCGCTTCGGCGGCGACCAGCTCGGCGGGGAAGGGCTGACCGTGGTGCCGACCAGGACCGTGGCGCTGTTCAATGGCATCCTGACGATCAATGGCGATGGCACGGTCGATGTGCCGCTCGACATTCCCGACTTCAATGGCGAATTGCGCCTGATGGCCGTCGCATGGACCGACGACAAGGTCGGCTCGGCGGCACAGGCCCTGACGGTGCGCGATACCGTCCCGGCGGAGCTGGCGCTGCCGCGCTTCCTCGGGCCGGACGACACCGCCTCGACGACGCTGCTGATCGACAATGTCGATGGCCGCAGCGGTGTCTATACCGTCACTGTCGACGGCGTCGGACCGGTCGATATCGACGAAACCCTGAACCTCAACCTCGCCAAGGACCAGCGCCAGGACGCGCTGTTCTCGCTCACCGCCAGCGATGTCGGCATCGGCGAGGTGCTGCTGGCGGTCGACGGCCCGCAGGATTTCGCCGTCCAGCGCGCCTATCCGATCCAGGTGCGCGCGCCGTATTTCCCGGTGACGCAGGTGACGACCGAGGCGATGCAGGCGGGGGCGACCTATACGCCGTCGCGCGACCTGATCGCCGGTTACTATCCGGGCTCGACCGAGGTGACGGTATCGTTCTCGCCGCTGCGCGGGATCGATCCCAAGCCGCTGCTGGAAAGCCTCTACCGCTATCCCTATGGGTGTACGGAGCAACTGGTCTCTACGTCCTTCCCGCTGCTGTTCGCCGATGACCTTGGTGCTATGGCAGGGGCGCAGACCGACATGTCGCTGCGCCCGCGCGTGCAGGAGGCGATCAACAAGATCCTCGCGCGGCAGTCGACCGACGGCGCGTTTGGCCTGTGGCGGGCCGGTGACGGCAATGCGGAAGGCTGGATCGGCGCCTATGTCACCGATTTCCTGTACCGGGCGAAACAACAGGGCTACGCCGTGCCGGATACGGCGCTGGCCTCGGCCTATGACGCCATCGAAGAACTGACGAGTACGGATCGCTGGCTCTCGGTCGGCTACATCACCCGCGTCGAGGAAGGCACTATCTATGCCGACCGGCAGGAAAACCTGCGCCGCCGCGCCGCCGCCTATTCCTTCTATGTGCTTGCCCGTGCCGGCCGGGCGGACCTGTCCGACCTGCGCTACTTCTCGGACAATTTCCTTGGCGATGTCCCGAGCCCGCTCGCCCGTGCCCATGCCGGGGCGGCGCTGGCCCTGATGGGCGATCGTGCCCGCGCCAATCGTGCCTTCGATCTGGCTGCCGAGACCATCGGCTACAGCAATGCGGAGAATTACTACCAGTCGCCGCTGCGCGACGTGGCGGCGATGATCCCGCTCGCTGCCGAAGTCGGTGCGGACGCTCTCGTCGCCCAGCTGACGGAGGATCTGGAAGGCCTGCAGAGCGAGGCGAGCTATCTCAACACGCAGGAAAAAGCCTTCCTGCTGCTCGCCAGCGCTACGCTGCTCGACCGGGCGGGCGACGTCGCCATCGCCATGAACGGTGCCGAGGCAACAGGCCAGGCGGCTCCGGCCTTTGATCTCATGCCCGCCGACATCACCGGCGGCGTCACCTTCACCAATGCGGGGCAGGGCACGGTATACCGCTCGGTCGCCGTTTTCGGCACGCCGGTCGAGGCACCGCCCGCTGTCGATGAAGGTTTTGCCCTGGCCAAGTCGGTCTTCACCCTCGATGGCCGCCCGGCGAGCCTCGATACGGTCAGCCAGAACGACCGCTATGTCATCGCGCTCAGCGGCCAGCCGCAGGACCAGCTGCTCCATGCCACCATTATCGTCGACATGCTGCCGCCGGGCTTCGAGATCGAAAGCGTGCTGGAGCCGGGCGATGCTGGCGAGGAGGGCATCTATCGCTGGCTCGGCGAGCTGTCCTACACCAAGGTCGCCGAGGCCCGGGATGACCGCTTTGTCGCCGCGCTCGATATCCGCCGCAGCGCCGACCGTGCCGGCTCGGGCCGGTTCGCGCTCGCCTATGTCGTGCGGGCGGTGACGCCGGGCGAGTATGTCTTCCCCGGCGCCGTCGTCGAGGACATGTACCGCCCGGGTATTTTCGCCCGCACCGGCACCGGCCGTCTCACGGTCGCTGCGGCGCAATAGGGGCAGGCGGATGATCAGCCGCAGACCGTTCTGGCAAAGGGCGGGGATTGCCCTGGTTCTCCTGCCCCTTGTGCTGTTGGGCGGCATCGTGCTGGCGGACCGGCTGTTCCCGCCACCGCTCGACCAGGTCCGCACGAGCGCCGTCGCCCTCGACCGCAACGGAGAATGGCTTCACGGATTCACGGTGGTCGACCGCGACGGCGAGCGCCGCTGGCGGCTGCAGGCGGATCTGGAGGATATCGACCCGGTCTTTGTCGAGCGCCTGATCGCCATCGAGGACAAGCGCTTCCATAGCCATCCCGGCGTCGACCCGCTGGCGGTTTTCCGCGCCACCGGCTCGCTCATCCGCCACGGCGAAATCGTCTCCGGCGCCTCGACCATCACCATGCAGACCGCCCGCCTGCTCGAGCCGCGCCCGCGCACGATCCCGTCAAAGCTGGTCGAGATGGTCCGTGCCCTGCAGCTGGAGGCGCGCCTGTCCAAGGCGGAGATCCTCGAGCTCTACCTGACCCTCGCGCCCTATGGGGGGAATGTCGAGGGCGTGCGCGCCGCAAGTCTGACATGGTTCGGCAAGGAGCCGTCGCAGCTGACCGATGCCCAGCAGGCGCTGCTGATCTCGCTGCCGCAGGCGCCCGAAGCACGCCGTCCCGACCGCCGGCCGCAAGCTGCCGCTGCCGGCCGCCGCATCATCCTCGCCAAGCTGGAACAGGCCGGAGCGATCAGTCCATCGCTGGCCGACGAAGCCGATGAGGCGGTTCTGCCCTCGGCCCGCCAGCCCTTGCCCCGCCACGCCTGGCATGCCGCATACGCTGCCGCCGCGGCGATGCCGCAGGGCGGGGAGGCGCGCCTCAGCCTCGACGGGCGGCTGCAGGCGATGGCCGAGCGCATGGCATCCGATTACAGCAAGACGTCGGGCGACACCGCCAATGCCGCGATCCTGGTCGTGCAGAATGACGGTCGCAAGGTGCGGGCGCTGGCGGGCTCAGCCGGTCTCGATCTGCCCGGCGGCTGGATCGACATGACCGCCGCGCGCCGCTCGCCCGGCTCGACGCTGAAGCCCTTCATCTACGGCCTTGCCTTCGAGGATGGCCTTGCGACAGGGCGTACGCTGATCGATGATGCGCCCTATTCCTTCGATGGCTACAAGCCGGAGAATTTCAACCGGGAATTCAACGGCGATGTCACCCTCGCCGAGGCCCTGCAGCACTCTCTCAATGTGCCCGCCGTGCTGACGCTCGACAAGATCGGCCCGGACCGCTTCGCCGCGTCGCTGAAGGCATCCGGTGTCGTTGCGCAAATGCCCGACACTACCGACCATCGCGCCAGCCTCGCCATCGCCCTCGGCGGCCTCGGCCTCAGCGCCCGCGATCTCGCCATGCTCTATGCCGGGCTCGCCGATGGCGGCGAGATCCTGCCGCTCGACTGGCTGGCTGACGGGGAGGGGCGAGGGTCTCAGTCCTACCGTCTCATGAGCGCCGGCAATGCCGCCGAGATCACCGCGATCCTCAAATCCGCGCCGACGCCTGCCGGCCGTACGCCGACGGCGCTCACGGCCCGCGCCCCGCAGATCGCGTTCAAGACCGGCACGTCCTATGGCTATCGCGATGCCTGGGCTGCCGGGTACACGGATGAGTATACCGTCATCGTCTGGACCGGCCATGCCAGCGGTCAGCCGCGCCCGGGCGAGACCGGCCGTGATGCCGCCCTGCCGGTCATGTTCGCTGTCTTCGACCGGCTGGAGGCGCTCTCCCGTCCCGAGGCAAGACCCGCCCTTCCCGAGGACACGCTGAAAGCCGGCGATGCGCTGGCGCGGCTCGACCGGGACGAGCGCAGGGGCGCGCCGGAAATCGTCTTCCCTGAAAACGGCATTGCTCTCTACCTCTCCAGCCGCGACAGCGCCAAGGGTTATACGCTGGCTGCCCGCGGCGGGCAGGGGGGCTATCGCTGGTATGTCGATGGCTTTCCTGTCATGCGTGACGAGATCGGCAACAGGCCGGTGTGGAAACCGTCCGGACCCGGTTTTTATGAGATTACCGTCGTCGATGCCGCCGGGCGCGCCGCGACCTCATCCATCAGCGTGACGAGCGCCGGGTGATCGGCGCCGCGCTGAGTCTCGCCCTGGGCGCTGCCCTTCAGGCCGGCGCTGACAGCGCGAGCGATGGGCGATGCTTCGAGTATGAAGCTGCAGCCTATTGCCTTGCCGGTGTCGCAGCGCCATCACGCGTCGATCTCGATCCGGCGGAAAGTGCGATCGCAGACGCCGCCGCGGCAGCCCTTCAAGCGGCCCTCGAAGCGGCCATTGCGGCTGGCGATCTTTTCCTCGAACCCGTTGGCGCGCCTGACCGCTGGGGCCGCATGCCCGTTCTCGCCTTCGCTGAAGACACCACCGAGCCGCTTCAGGTCAGATTGATCGAACAGGGCCATCTCTCCATCCTGCCGGATCAGCTGCCCGCCGCGTTCGACGACCGCTTCCGCGCCGCGCAGCTGACGGCGCAGGTCACCGGGCGCGGCGTTTGGGCGACCGAGTCGCTTCGTGTTCTGTATGCTGATGATGCCGGTGAGGGCGAGGGGCAGTTGCGCTTCGTGCGCGGCCGGGTGCGCTATGCCTATGAGGGGCGCGACTGGACTTATCTGAATTTCGGGCGCGACTACCGGACCGACTTCACCATCATGATCAAGCCGCGCCTGGCGCAGAAGATGACCGAGGCCGGGCAGCCGCCATCGTCTTTCGAGGGCCGCCGCATCGAGGTATACGGCCTGATCCACCAAGAAAATGGCCCCGCCGTCGAGCTGACGAGCGGGGCCAATATCAGGATCATTCCGGACTAGAAACGCTCATCCGGAAGCGTTCAGGCAGCGACCTTCTTCTTGGAGAGGGAGTCTTCCATCTCCTTGATCGCGTCCTTCTGGCTGACCTTGCGCACGGCGGCGACTTCGCGGCCCATGCGGTCCAGAGCCTGTTCATAGAGCTGGCGCTCGGAATAGCTCTGCTCCGGCTGGTCGTCGGACCGGTACAGGTCGCGGACAACCTCGGCGACGGATTTCAGATCGCCGGAATTGATCTTCGCTTCATATTCCTGTGCCCGGCGCGACCACATGGTGCGTTTGATCCGGGCCCGGCCCTGCAGCATGTGGATCGCCTTGTCGATGATCTCCGGCGAGGAGAGCGGGCGCATGCCGCTTTCTGCAGCACGGTCGGTCGGGACGCGAAGCTTCATCTTTTCATGGTCGAAATCGATCACGTAGAGCTCGATCTTCATGTTGGCGATCTCTTGCGTCTCGATATCGGTGATCTTGCCGACGCCATGGGCCGGGTACACGATCTGGTCATTGACCTTGTATTTCGGGGCATCTTCCTGCGATTTCCGGGCGGCCTTCGCGGACGCCGCCTTGGCGCCGCCGGATTTGGCTGCGCCGGTTTTTGCTGTGGAAGACTTGGCAGCGGCAGCCTTGCGCGACGACTTCTTCGCGGTGGCGGCCGGCTTGGTCTCGGTCTTCGGGTCGACTTTTTTGGCGGATGCTGTACTCACGTTTTTCTCTTTACTCTCGGGTTCAGGTGATTGCGTTTTCGCGGGTTTCTTGCCGGTTTTGGCGGTTGCGGCTGGTTTTGCCGTCGTTGCCGTGCCGGTCTTCTTGGGGGAGTCCTTTTTCGGTTTCGATGCCGTCGCTTGGGCTGATTTCGGCGCCGCTTTCGGGGCAGCGGAAACCTTCCTCGTCGCGGCTTTTTTCGGCGCTGCCTGGGAGGCGGCTACCTTCCTCGCCGCCGGCTTGGCAGCGGCCTTCTTGGCCACCGGCTGTTTCGGCGCAGCGGCCTTTTTGCCGGCGGGCTTGGCGGTTGCGGCCTTCTTGACCGCCGCCTTGCGGGCTGTGGGCTTGGAGGCAGGTTTGGCCGCAGCGTTGGCCGCCGTTTTCGTCGCAGCGCTCTTGCGAGTGGTGGCGGGTTTCTTCGTGGCAGGCGATTTGGATTTGGTCGATTTCTTGGTCGTCTTGGCGGTCGTTTTCTTGGCTGCTGTAGCCATAATTAATCTTCCCTTCGTTCGCCATGCCCGCTACACCTACTTGCAGGGGCAGGCCAGACGTCTCAGACCGTCTCCGGTGTGCCGATAAAGTGAGGTCAGTGCCGTTCGATGGTTACATCGAACCCGGACAGCAGACCCCGCTTACTGCTTACATGGGATCTGACGATCCTTCACCAAAAGCCGGTTTCAGCCCGGTCACCGCCAGCGGGGACCGGGAAAAACCAATTGATCCAAGCATATAGCACAAATTTAGCCAGTTTTCCACTTCAATTTTTCGCAATAGCGAAACGACGAAGCGGTCAGCGGCCCTGGGAGACGCCGAAAATCAGTCTCCTTCACCCGGTTTCGGGCTGAACAGCGTTTCCAGCTTGTTCTTCATCTCGGCATATTTGTCCGCGTCGGGCAGCGGGTCCTTCTGCCGCGTGATGTTCGGCCAGGCTTCGGCATACTGGGCGTTCAGCTCGGTCCATTTTCCGTCGGGATCCTCGGTGTCGGGCTTGATCGCCTCGACCGGGCATTCCGGCTCGCACACGCCGCAATCGATGCATTCATCCGGCTTGATGGCGAGGAAGTTCTCGCCCTCATAGAAGCAGTCGACCGGGCAGACCTCCACACAGTCGGTGTATTTGCACATGATGCAGGCATCGGTGACGACGTAGGTCATGGGCGGGCGTAACTCCTGTCCGATAGGCCGGCCGGCGCGAGGCAGGCCAAAAATTCAGTCTAAATCCAAGCACGCGCTTATGGCGTGAACTTGGCCACATGGCAAGATGGGTGCGACGAGGGCGCGTTCAAGCCGTCACAAGCGTTTATGACTGGCGTTGCTCGACCCGGCGGCGGGCTTCCTGCGCTTCCTGGTCGGACATGTAGATCAGGCCACAGAGGCGGCGCACGATCATGTCCTCATAGGGGTCGCGGGCATCGTCGGACAGGATGATCTGCCACATGCCCTCGACCAGCTGGATCTTTTCTTCCGCAGTCAGGCCGTTCTTCACGGTCGAGGAGAAGCGATAGAGGTCATTCGCCTCGGCCTGGGCTTCTTCTGCCCTTTCGCGCAGGGAAAGCGCCTCGGCATCATCGATGCCGAATTGCTGTTTGACCAGCTTGGCAATCAGGCCCTTTTCCTTGTCGGTGTAGATCTCGTCGGCGCGGGCAGCCTCGACCAGCAGGGCGGTGAAGGCCACGCGGTTCTGCTCCCCGGCGCTGACAGTGTCCTGCGTCTCGGCCTTGTCGCCTTTCAGTGTCGAAAACAGCTTGTCGAACATATCGGTCTCCTGATTTTATCCTGATCTAGGTTGCTTGGCGCAGCGCGTCGAGGTCGGCGCCGCGAATGGCATTGAGGTTGCGGCTGATCTTGCCTGCATCCCAATACCACCAGGCGATCTCTTGCAGCGCCTTGATCGTGGTGTCATCGAAGCGCGTCTTGATCACCTCCGCCGGGTTGCCGCCGGCAATGGCGAAGGCGGGGATATCCCTTGTTACCACGGACGACGTTGCGATGATCGCGCCATTGCCGATGGTCACGCCCGGCATGATGCGGACATCGCGCCCAATCCACACATCATGACCGACCACCGTGTCGCCGCGATAGCTTACCGCCCAGCTCGCCGGATCGAAGCCTTCCTCCCAGCCGCCGCCGAAAATGTTGAACGGATAGGTTGAGAACCCGCCCATGGCATGGTTGGCGCCGTTCATGATGAAGGTGACATTGGTCGCCAGCGCGCAGAATTTCCCGATGATGAGCCTGTCACCAGTGAAATCGTAATGGTACAGAACGTTTTTCGTCGCGAAATCCTTCGCGCCATCCGGGTCGTCATAATAGGTATAGTCACCGACCTCGATCAGCGGCGTGTCGATGAAATTCTTCAGATAGCTGACACGCTCGTGGCCCGGCAGGGGATGGGGATTGGCCGGATCGGGACCGGTTCTTCTCGCGTCACTCACGTCTCGTCCTCCCTCAACTGGTCGAGCGCCCGGCGGTCCTTCTTGGTCGGGCGCCCGGCACCCTGCTCGCGGGCGAAGGGCAGGGCAGGCTTTTCCGCGCGCGGCGGCGGCGGCGGTGACTGGTCGTCATAGAGGGCGCGCGCCTCCGGCGCGGGGCCGCGGCGTGGCGCGGTCGAGGCGATCTCGATGATGAACAGACGCTCGCCGCGGCTGAAGGACAGTGTGTCGCCCGGCTGGATGCAGAAGCTCGCCTTGGCGATGCGCTGGGTGGTGCCGGCCCGGGTCACGCGGATATCGCCCGCGGCCGCGGCCTTGCCGGCGAGGGTGCGCGTCTTGAAGAAGCGCGCGCACCACAGCCATTTGTCAATACGCTGACTATCCTGTCCTCTGTCCTGTTCTGCGCCTTGCGCTGGAGTCATCAGGACTTGTCTTTCAGGGCGGCCAGGATAGCGAAGGGCGAGTCCGGATCGGCTTCCTTGGTCTTGCGGCTCGGCCCGGCGGTGAAGGTTCGCGGCCCCTTGTCCTTGAACGGCGGCTTGCCGCCCTTGCCTTTGGGTCCGCCTTTGCGACCATCCCTGCGGCCATCCGCGTTGTCGGCGCGCTTGCCGCGCGCTTCGCCGGCCGGCTTGCCATCGCGCTGCTCACCGGTCTTGCGGCGTGGTTTGTTGGTGTGGCGCGGCGCGAGCTTCCACAGGGTGACCTCGACCTCCTCCATCTCGACGGACTCCGGCACGGCGTCGGCGTCTGTGGGACTGGCCTCCGCGGGACTGGCCTCCGCGGGACTGGCCTCAGCGCTGGCCGCAAGACTGGCCGAGGAGCTGGTCCCGGCGGCGTCGGCCATCTGCGCTTCAGCGGCCGTTGCCTCTGTCGCCGGGGCGCCGTCCTCGATCGTGTCGGCGGTTTCGGCCTGGACCTCTGCCTGCTCAGGCACGGTCTGGACGGTTTCCGGATTCGCTTGCGTTTCGGCGGTTTTCTCCGTTGCCGGATCAATCGCGCCCTCGACGGTTTCGTCTTTCGTGGCCTCGACTTCCGATGCGCCTTCAGACGCCGCCGGCGTGTCAGTCTTCCCGTCAGCTCTGGCGGTGGCAGGCTGTTCTTTCGGCACCATCTTCTTGACGGTATTCTTGCGCAGGCCGAGGGATTTCAGGATCGACTCGAACTCCTCGCCGGAACAGCCGACAAGCGACATCATTTTCGATGTCGGCTCGAAGCCCTCGCGCATGTCCGCCTTCTCGCGGGCACCGCGTATTTCCTGCGACAGGCGCTCCAGCATGTCGATGCGCACGGCGCGCTGACCCGACGGACGATAGCCGAGCGCGTAATAATAGGCATGCGGAACATCCGGGTTCAGCACGAAGGAGGTCAGACCCGCCTTCGGCCTGTCCATCTGGCTGATGTCCTTTTCGCTCCACAGCGCCCACAGCGCCGTCAGCATCTCGGCCGGGGCGGGCTTCAGCAGCGCCGGCAGGAAGATCGTGTACTCGCCGAAGCGCACGCCGAGCTTGCGCAGCTTGCCGCGCTCGTTCTGGTCCAGTGCCTTGACCTCGTCGGCGACCTGGGCGCGCGATGTCGCGCCGAAATTCTCGATCAGCCGATAGCCGAGACCGCGCGACGTGCCAGCGAGGATATCGCGCTGGGCTGCCTTGTCCTCGTCGCCTTCCATGCCCTCTGCAGGCTGTTTCGGAGCGACCTGGTTCACCGCCTTCTGCAGCGACATCAAGGGCAGCAGCAGGCCTTCGACCTTGTCGGCGAACCAGTTGCGAATGCGCGCCTCGATCCGGGGCAGGGAGTGGACCGGCAGATGCTCCATCGCGACGAGCCGGATTTCCGGGCGCAGCGGCAGCGGGCCTTTTTCCAGCCTGGCGACGGCTGAATTGCGCCACCAGATGGTGTTGCCGTCGCGCAGGGAGAAGTCCTTGTCCTTCGCATTGGCCAGCGCGGAGGCGCGGGCGGCAAGCTCCGGTTTCAGGGCCTTCAGCGCCGCATGGCGCACGGCCTTGGCGTGGGGCCCCTTGGCGCGCGGGTCGAGCATGAACTGGAACCCGATCAGGCGGCCTACAAATTCGCCTTCCACTATGACTTCTCCTTCCGGCGTCACGCCCGCCAACAGCGGCGCGTCATCTTTCAGTTTCTTCAACAGGACCGAGGTGCGCCGGTCAATGAATCTTTGAGTGAGTTTCTGGTGCAGCGCGTCGGACAGGGCATCTTCTATCGCCCGGGCCTTTTCCTGCCAATAGGCGGAATTTTCCAGCCAGCCCGATTTATGGGTAAGATAGGTCCAGGTGCGCACATGGGCAATGCGCGCCGACAGGGCATCGACATCGCCGTCGGTGCGCTCCAGCCGCTCCAGCTTGGGCCGCAGCCAGCCCTCGGCGATGCGGCCCCGGTCCATCAGCTGGCGATAGATCTCCGCCAGCATCTGGGCGTGCTGGTCGGGCGAGACATTGCGGAAATCGGGCGTCTGGCAGATGTCCCACAGCAGGCGCAGCGCCGCGCCACCGCCGGTCGCCATCGCGCGGATATCCTCGAACTTGGCAAGCCGCTTGAGCGCATCCTCATCCTCGTCGACGCGACTGCGGACAAGCTCTCGCCGGGGCGGCTTCTTGTCCAGCGCATTCATCAGCGCGGGCAGGGAGCCGAATTCCAGCGCGTTGGACCGCCATTGCAAGGCGGTGACCGGTTCGAACTCGTGGTTCTCGATCAGCTCCGCCGTCTCTTCGTCGATCGGTACGCAGTCAGCCGTGGTGCCGAAAGTGCCATCGCGGATGTGGCGCCCGGCGCGCCCGGCAATCTGCGCCATCTCCGCCGGCATCAGCAGGCGGTTATTGACCCCGTCGAACTTGCGCAGCGCGGCGAAGGCGACATGGTCGATGTCCATGTTCAGCCCCATGCCGATCGCATCCGTCGCGACGAGGTAATCGACTTCGCCGGACTGGTACAGCTCTGCCTGGGCATTGCGGGTGCGCGGGCTGAGCGCGCCCATGATGATCGCCGCGCCGCCACGCTGGCGCCTGATCAGCTCGGCAATGGAATAGACGCTGTCGGCGGAGAACGCCACGATGGCGGAGCGGCGCGGCAGGCGGGTCGCTTTCTTGTGGCCGATGAACTCCAGCTTGGAAAACCGCTCGCGCGAGACAAAGCCGATATCGGGGATCAGGCGGCGCAGGATCGGCTTCATCGTGTCCGAGCCGAGCAGCAGCGTCTCCGACAGGCCGCGGGCATGGAGCAGGCGGTGGGTGAAGATGCGCCCGCGCTCGCGGTCGGCGGCGAGCTGGATCTCGTCGATCGCCAAGAAGGCGACCTCGCGCTCCATCGGCATCGCCTCGACCGTGCAGACGAAATATTTCGCATTGGGCGGGATGATCTTTTCCTCGCCGGTCACGAGCGCGACCTCGCGCGGCGATTTGCGCGCCACCATCTTCTCGAACACTTCGCGGGCGAGCAGACGCAGCGGCAGGCCGATCATGCCGCTCTCATGGGCGGCCATGCGATCGAGCGCATAATGCGTCTTGCCGGTATTGGTGGGGCCCAGCACGGCGGTGACCGGGCGGTTTATCACCATCGAGCGCGGCAGGGTTTGTTGAGGGTTCACGAACATTGCAATCCCGTCCGAAATAGCGGCGCCCGCGGGACAATGCCAGTGAATGAGCGGCAATGGTCAAAAAATAATCCGGTTTGGCACGGATTTTTGCCTTGAAGGCCACCAAAATCGGAACGCTGCACGAACGAACCGCGCACGAATCACTGACATCGGTCAGTTCCGATTTTGTTCTTTTTCTTTGAATCCTTATTTACCCCCGAGTCGGTTCGGAAGCAAAACGGATTCGCTATCAGGCGCCGGAGCGATGCAGCAAGCTATGTGGCGGGCTTGCGCCGGAAGGGCACATTCGTCGTCGTATAGGTGAGTACCCGCCACAGCCATTCCAGCGGGCCGTAGCGGAAATGGACGAACCACAGCCGCGCGATGACGAGCTGGATGGCGAAGGCGACGACACCGAGCAGGAACGCCTGCGCCTGTGTCAGGTCATCCCACAGGCCGAAGCCGAAGCCATAATATAGCGGCACGAAGACCAGCGACTGGCCGATATACAGGGTCAGGGTCATGCGCCCCGCCGGGGCGAGGGTGCCGAGGATCTTCTCGCCGAAACCACGCCATAGCTCGACGAAGATCAGCACCTGAACCGCCATGAAGGAGATGTCGATGATGTTCGACCAGCCCATGCCGAACCAGGCCCGTGCCAGCGGGCCGTTCGTCTCGGGGATCGCCTCGGTCAGGGCAGGCTGGATCTGGTTCATGCCGACCGCCAGCACCGCGAACACGACGAGGGCGATGCGCCGCTGGGTGACGAACCGGCCGAGGTCGCGGAAGAAGCCGATCCGCCCCAGCACGAGCCCGACCAGGAACAGCCCGATGATCTGGATGACCCGCCCCGTAGCCCAGTAGAACCCGACCTTCTGGGCATTGCCGTCGACAAGATTGACGGCGATCACATCGAGGAAGCTGCCGGTGGCGAAGACCTGTATCGTCGGATCGGACCAGAAGGCCGGCGGCTCGTTCGCCCAGGGCGCGCCTTGAATGGCGGCGATGGTCAACAGAACCATTTGCGGCTGCAGGAAGCAGAAGGCGGCGATGCCAAGCAGCGCCTTGTTCGAGCGGATACGGTTGAAGATCAGCAGCAGCAGCCCGAGCGGCGCAAGGATGGTGAGAATATCGCCGCGATAAATCAGCCCGTGCAGGTAACCGAGCGCGAACAGAACCGTCAGCCGCCAGGCGAAGCGCTTCGTGAAATCGATGCCCCGGGTCGCTGCCCGGTCCATGATGATATGGAAGGAAAGCCCGAAGCACAGCGCGAACAGGGCAAATGCCTTGCCGGCAAACAGGTCGAAAACCCAGTCATGGATCGGGCTCGGCTCCGTCGTCAGCCAGTACAGTTCGAAAAACTCGATTGCATGAATCAGGAAGAGCCCCATCAGGGCGAAGCCGCGCAGCGCGTCGACCACGTCCAAGCGCTCGAAAAACTGCGGTCCCTTCTGCTGCGTCATGCCGTTCCCCTCGGTCTCGTTCTTGCGCTCACGCTAGGGCGACTTGGGCAAGGCTTCCAGCTTTTTCGAGACGTCATCGCGCGCCTTGGCGGTCGGCAAGCGCTTTGGCATCGTCATCAGGCAGGCCCGGTGGCGATCTGTTTCAGCGACTTGATCAGCTCGGAATAGATGATCGGCTTGCGAAGCAGTTTCACGTTTTCCGCCCATGGGCCGATCTGGTCCGCCGAATAGCCTGACACGATCAGAAGCGGTATGCCCATCTCCTGCAGGCGGTCGACCACGGGACGGGCGCTTGCATCATGCAGATTGGCATCGAGCACGGCACCATCGACGTTCACGCCATCCTGCAGGAAGGCGAGGGCGGTCTCGACGCTCTGGGCCATATGGGCGACTTCGAACCCTGCCTGCGACAGCGTCGACTCGATCTCCATGGCGATCAATGGTTCGTCATCGACGACAAGAATGCGCTGTCCCATCACGATCTCCCTGTCTGTTCTGTCCTGTTCAGGACCTTGTCCAGCGGGGCGGACAGGGACCATTTCAGCCCGTCCGGATCATAATGAAGATCGACCTCGCCGCTGACGGCGTGGCCCGCCATGCGTTCGATCACCGTCCTGCCGAAGCCGGTTTTCTCCGGCGCCTTGACGGCCGGACCGTCGCGCTCTTGCCATGAGATGATGAACATTGCGCTCTCCTGGATCATCTTGACGGTCCAGACAATATGGACGGTCCCGGTCTCATTGCTGAACGCGCCATATTTCAGCGCATTCGTGGATAACTCGTGCAGCGCCATGCCGATGCCCTGGGCCGCCGCAGGGGAAACCGTTATGGACTCACCGTCCAGCACCAGCCGGGAGAGCTGGCTGTCGCCCAGATGCCCCAGTTGCGAGGTGACGAGATCGCGCATCCGCACGCCCTGCCACTCGCCCTGGATGATCAGGTCCTGGGAGGCGGCGAGGCCGGCGAGGCGGTTGGACAGGTCTTCGGCAAAGGTCGCCGGGTCTGACAGCCGGGACGTCTGGCGGGCGACCGACTGGACCACGGTCAGCAGGTTGCGGGCGCGGTGGTTGACCTCGGCCATCAGCAGGTGGATGCGCTCTTCCTGTTCCTTGCGCAGCGTGATGTCGTGGGCGGCACCGATGATGTGGGTCACCGTACCGTCTGCGCTCCGGGTATAGGCCATCTCCTGGCTCAGCAGCCAGATCCACTCGCCATCGGCCGAGCGCAGGCGGTATTCGAACTCGATGGTTTCCTCTGGCGCCAGCGTGATCTGGTTTTCCTGATGCGCCCGGTAGCGGGCGAAATCGTCCGGATGCATCAGGCTGGAGAGCATCCCGTCGCCCATCGCCCTCAATTCCTCCGGTTGATAGCCGAGGGTCACGATCACATTCCGGTTCATCCAGTCATTGCGCTGGTTCTGGATGTCGTAGACATAGAGCATTGTCGGCGCGATATCGGTGATGCTCTTCAGGAAGGTCTGGCTCTCGTTCAGGGCCTGGGTGCGTTCTTCGACCCGGCGCTCCAGCTCCATCCGGGCTGCTTCGAGGTCGGCGAGGGTGCGCTTGTGGGCTTCGATCTCGTCCGTCAGCTGGCCATTGACGAGCTGCAACTGGCTGGGCGAGGGGATCGCCAGCGCCTTCGGGATCAGCGGGAAGATGGCGATGGCGGTGACGACGGAGACGACCGCGGTGGCGCCCTTGACCCAGCCCTCGGTCTCGTAGATCGGCGCCCACAGGGTGATCAGGCCGACGACATGCGTCAGCCCGCACAGGGTAATGAAGGCGACGAACATCCAGGCGAGGTTCTTCATTTCCAGGTCGCCGCGCCGCTTGACGAAAATGAAGATCGCGACGGGAATGGCGAAATAGGCCAGCGCGGTCAGCAGGTCCGACAGTCCGTGAAGGCCGACGAGCCACGGCTTCCACATCAGGCAATAGCCATGCGCGACATAGGAATTGTGTAACATGCCTTCCATGGGGCCGCTCCTTTACCCTGTGTTTGTCGCACCATACTGCGCTGTGAATGCTATGACACTGTTTTTCGAGGCTGATCTTGCTCTGGATCGAAGGCCATCACATATCGAGTTGATCCGCGCTCGCGTGACAGGCTAGCGTCACAACGCTATAGAAGCGGCTGCAACCCGCGCGCTTATCAGTCAGGAATTCCTTGTGACAGACCCGGCCCTCTCCATCCTCATCCCGGTTTACAATGAGGAAGCCTCAATCAGCGCGCTGTTGCAGGAGATTCTCGACAAGAAGCCGGCCGGCATCGGCGCCGAGATCATCGTCATCAATGATGGCAGCGACGACGGCACCGCCGGCGCAGTCGAAGCCTTCGCTGCGGGCCATCCGGACGTCCGGCTGATCACCCACCCGCAGCGCTCCGGCAAGAGCGCGGCCCTGCGCACCGGCGCGCTCGCCGGCAGGGGGCTGTGGATGGGCACGCTCGATGGCGATGGCCAGGACGATCCCGCGGACCTGTTCGCCATGGCCGGCGAGGTTGACCTGTCGCGCATCGGCGCGGTCGGTCTCGTCGGCGGTGTGCGCCGCGAGCGCACCGACGGCTCCTCGCGCAAATTCGCCTCGCGCTTTGCCAACGGCCTGCGCCAGAGCCTGCTGAAAGACGACTGCCCGGACACGGCCTGCGGTCTGAAACTCCTGCCGCGCGAGCTGTTCCTGCAATTTCCCTTCTTCGATGCGCTGCATCGCTACCTGCCGGCCTTCACCCGGCATTTCGGCTTCGAGACGCGCTATGTGAAGGTCGACAACCGGCCACGCCAGGCCGGCGTTTCCAAATATTCCAATATCGGCCGCGCCGTTGCCGGCATCTTCGACCTGACCGGTGTCGTCTGGCTGATGCGCCGGACCAAGACGCCGGGCCGGGACTTCGTCGCCGAAATGGCCATGAGCAAGCGGACCGGTTGAGCCCTATGAAAAGCGTGCAGGATATTCTCAAGCTCGATTTTGACGCCAGGGCGCTGTCGCCCCGGGCCTGGGCGGCACTGATCATCATCGCCCTGATCTCGACGCTGCCGGGTTTCACCACGCTGCCGCCGATCGACCGCGACGAGTCGCGCTATTCCCAGGCCGCGCGCCAGATGATGGAGACCGGCGACTACATCGACATCCGGTTCCAGGACCAGAACCGCTATGTCAAACCGGTCGGCATCTACTGGCTGCAGGTGGTCACCGCGACACCGCTCGGCGGGGAAGACGCACCGATCTGGGCGCACCGCCTGCCATCCCTGTTCGCGACGATTTTCGTCGTCGGGCTGACGGCGTGGTTCGGCACGCGGCTGGGCGGGGCCGGGGTCGGGCTCGCCGCCGGTATCCTGCTCGCGATCTCGATGTCGGCGAGCGTCGATGCCCGCATGGCCAAGACCGATGCCGTGCTGATGGCGGCAACCGCCGTCTCGATGGTGGCGCTCTATTTTATCGTCGTCAGGGAAAGGGCCGAAACGCTCGCCTTCCGCGGGGCGCCACTGGCGTTCTGGGCGGCGACGGGTGTCGGCCTGCTGGTGAAGGGCCCGATCATCCTGATCGTGTCGGTTCCGGCGCTGATCGTGCTTGCCCTGTGGCGGCGCGACCTGTCCTTCATCAAGCGCCTGCACGTGCTGCCCGGCATCGCCGTGATGCTGGCGGTGTTCCTGCCCTGGTTCGTGGCGATCATGATCGAAACGCAGGGCGAGTTCTGGCAGGATTCCATCGGCCATGCGCTGATGGGCAAGGTCGCCAAGGGCGATGATTCCCATGGCGCACCGCCGGGCTATCACACGCTGCTATCCTTCGTCACTTTCTGGCCCGGTATCCTGCTGATCGCCCTCGGCGCGGTCGCGGCCTGGCAGCGGCGGAGCGAGCCGGCAGTGCAATTCATCGTCGCGTGGCTGCTGCCGTTCTGGATCATTTATGAACTGGTTGCGACCAAGCTACCCCATTACACCCTGCCGGTCTTCCCGGCGCTGGCGCTGATCGCAGCCTTCGGCCTGCGCGACGGCGTGGAACTGGCGAGAAGCCGGGGCGTGCGCATTGCCCACTGGATCATCGTGGCGCTGTTTGCCCTCGTGAGTATACTGATCGGCTTCCTGCCCTTCCTGCTCGCCGGGGAAATGGAAACCACCGCCCCGGGCACGGCGTGGCTTGGCGCCCTTGCCGGCATCGCAGTGGCGGGAACGGGCATCTATCTTGCGCTGAAGCCGGGCTTCAACCGCCTGCCGCCGCTGGTTCTCTCGACTCTTGGCGTCTACATCTTCACCTTCGGCGCCGTGCTGCCAAACATGGACCGGTTCTGGCTGTCGCGGGAGCTGAAGAGCGAGATCACGGCGCTTGGCGGCTGCACGGCCCCGCATCTTGCCACTATCGACTATCGCGAGCCGAGCCTCGTCTTCAATTTCGGCACCGAGACGCTGCTCGGCGACGAGGCGAGCGTGCTCGCCCATCTCGCAGAAAACCGGTCCTGCGGCATCGCCGCCATCGGCCAGGGCGACTATGTCAGCTTCCTTGAGGCAGCCGCGCAGGCGGGTGTGCCGCTGAAAATCCTCGGCCAGGTGCAGGGCTACAATTACACCAAGGGCCGCAACATCACGCTGACCATCCTCAGCCATAGCGAGTCGGAATATCCTGTGCCCGCTACGGGGAATGGAGCGACGGGAAACGGAGCGTGAGATGACGGATAGCGGCCAGATCGATAAAACTCAGCCGGAGCCGAGTTTCGACATGATCGACGTGGCGCCGGGGCGGCGGCTGCACTATCTCATCGACGGCCCCGAAGAGGCGCCCTTTGTGCTCTACGATGCCGGTGCCTTCGGCATCTATGCCGACGGCTGGTGGATCAAGGAGAACCTGAAGCAGGATTTTCGGGTCTGCCTCTACGACCGCGCCGGCATGGGGGCGAGCGACGCTGTGCCAGACGATGTCTCGCCGAACCCGAAATTCCACGTCGAGGACATGCGCCGCCTGTGTGCCGCGCTCGGCCAGTCGGATCCCTTCATCCTGCTCGGTCATTCCATGGCCGGGTTGCGCCTGCAAACTTACGCCAATCTGTATCCGGAAGAATTACGCGGTCTCGTCTTTATCGATGCCCTTTCGCCACAACAGCTCGCAAAGACGCAGGGGCGGTTCCTGTGGTCCAATTACGGCTTTCTGCTTGGCACGGCGGTTTTCGGCGCCAAAAAAGGGCTCGCTTCGCCAATTGCCCGCTATTTCCCGAATAACTTCAAGCTGCAGGGCCAGGCGCGGGCCGACAAGATCTGGTCCTATGGCTCGGACCGCCACCTCGGCGCCACGCGCGACGAAGTCGCCGCCATCGATCACGATGCCAACTATTTCCAGGGCAGCGGGTTCGAGCGCTTGGCCATTGCGATCTATGCCTCGACCATGCTCAACGGCATGAACAGGGCAATGGCCGATCGCGCCAGCATCAGCTCGGGGTTCGGCAAATATGTCGAGTTCCCCAAGGATGACCATGTCACCATTCTGACAGGCACCAGCTGTGATGCGATCTGCGAGACCGTGCGGGCGATGCATCGTCACACCGCCCGCTGATCGGGATTATTCTCCGAGCCTGTAGCTCTGACCGTCAGGCCCGGTGATGCGGATGTCCTGGGCCTCGAGACGGGCATTGATGATGCCGTAATCGCCTTCCATCCGTACCGGGACGTAAGCGAAATTGGCCGTGCGCAGCTCTTCCGGCACCGCCGCAAGATAGACGTGGCCATCGGGCATGGATTCAGCAATCTTCTCCGGCTTGAAGCCAGCCACACGCTTCTGGCGGATCGTGCACCGGATCGCCGGGCCGGTGTAGCCATCGCGCGAGCGCAGGTCATTGCCGCCATCGCGCGAGATGGTCATGTCCCAGCGCCGCTTGCCGTCATAGATCTTCAGGACACGGTCGCACGGGTCCTTGCCTTCCGGCGTGTCGGTGAAGCCCATCATGATCTGGGCGCCGATCGGGTCGACTGTCCCGGCGGCATGGCTTTGCGGCACCGGCCAGTAGAGATCATATTGCGGGTCCGACCACAGGCTGAACCGGTTGTCGCTTCCGTTGCGCACCAGCTCGACATATTGGTGGCCATCATCCTCTTTCTCGAGCTTCTGGTAAAAGAGAGAGGTCAGCTTGCCATCCTGCAGCGTGCCGACCGACAGGCTGTCCGTCTCGGTTTGGGAAAACCAGCGGGCGACGCCCTTCTGTTCGATGCGATAGTCGATCTTGTAGGCTTCACTGCCGATATCGGCGACCATCTTGATCCGCCCGATATCGAAGCCGGCAGCGCGGCCGCTATAGGTCGCCTCGTAGCGCACGGCATCCTGCAACGGCACGGCGGGTACGGTCGGGCGCTCGAAAATGTAATCGACCGCGAAATGCTCCTTCCACTCCGGCGAGTTGACCGGCAGGTTGACGTCCGTGCTCAGCGAAACCTGGGCAAGGGCGGCAGCTCCGAGGCCGAAACCGGCGAGCGCTGTGGCGCCAGCCAGCGATTTGCGTGAAATCTTTCGCAGTAGGTTTTTCATGGTGGTCCCTTTATGACACAATTTCTTTTGTCACGTTGTAACGGCTAATTCGGGCGAAAATGCCCTGATTGCGGGCGGAATTGTGGTATTTGATCACAATTTCATGAGCCAGACCCGTTAAACTCTGTTGATGTGGCCATCCCCCGATTTGCCCGTCGAGCGAAAGCTGCATCGACCCGGCATATATTAACGCCTGAAAATTGGTTGGGGAAGCTTGACGGGAAAGAGGCTCTCAAGTATGTGCAGTCGCTCGATTTGACAGATTTTCCGCCGACCTTTCCGGCGGCCCCGGAATAGCAAGGATAATGACCCATGTCCCGCGTATGTGAACTGACTGGCAAAGGCCCGATCACGGGTAACAATGTCTCACACGCCCATAACAAGACGAAGCGCCGCTACCTGCCGAATCTGTGCAGGGTGACGCTGCAGAGCGAAGGCCTCGGCCGTTCGTTCAAATTCCGCATTTCGGCACACGCCTTGCGTTCTGTCGATCATGTTGGCGGCCTTGATGCTTTCCTGATGAAAGCCAAGGACGAGCAGCTGTCTTCCGCTGCGCTGAAAGTGAAGAAAGAAGTCCAGCGCTCCGCGACGGCTTAAGAGCCGATAAATTTTTCTCTGCTCTGCGGCGTGGTTTTGAGGTAAAATCGCTATCATGTCGCAGGGTATCGAGTCAGAAACAGTCAATGTAAGCGAGTATTTCCGCAAGCGGGAGGAAACGGCGGCAGACCGCGTCCGCCGCCAGCTCCAGCGGGCTCTTTACAGATCCTGGCAGATTCTGAAATACGCGCTGTTTGTCGCGCCGATCTTCATCACCTCCATCCTGCTGCTCGACCTGCCGCTGCGCCTGTATGACGGGCTGACCGGCGGTCAGGACAATATCTCGCCCAGCAACTGGCTCAGCTGGGGCGAGGGGCTGCTGGTTCTTTCCATGCCTGTTCTGATCTGCATCACGCGCTGTCATGGCGCGGTCTATGCCGGGCGCGTCATGGGCGTCGCGTGGATGCTGACCGCCATCGCCATCGTCGCCATGCTTTTCTATCTCGCCCCGCAATTGCAGCCTGGCGACATGCCGGGCGTACGGTTCATGGTCGGCTTCTTCGTCAGCTGGTATATCGGCCAGCTCATCGCAGTCCATATCTACGACGTCACCCGCGGCGGACGCTGGTGGCGGGCACCGTTTTACGGGGTGGTTTTCGGATTCGGCGTTCAGGCGCTGATCTATTTCCCCGTGGTCTATTCGACCGGCGGCGGTTTGCAGAACGTGCCCTGGCTCAGCTGGCTGATCGTCGATTTCTGCATCAAGGCCGTGCTGGCGCTGGCCTTCCTGCCATTCTACCGCTCGCTGCGCCGCTCCCTGCGACCGCATCTGGGGCTGGGCGGGTATTAGAGCGTTTCCCGGTGAAGTGGAAACCGGTTCACCGTGAGGAAACGCGACAAACAAGGAATCCAGGCCCTTTCAGCGCTGCGACAGAAAGCTCAAAGGGTCTACAGCGGATATCAAGGCCTGTCGGTCACCAGCCAGCTCATCAGCACCGTGCGCTGGGCGATATTGAAATTGTCATCCGAGATCATGACCAGCACCAGCTGCCCGTCCTCGCGGCGGCGCAAATCCAGCCCTTCCATGTTGTCCACGCCGTGCAGCGCATTGAGCGAGGCCAGTTCCTCCGGCTCGATCAGCGCGCCCGGCTGCAGGGCGGACAAAGGAAAGCGCGTCACGCGGGCGCGCACGCCGCGGGCACGTGAATAGGCGCGCTCGACGACATAGATGTCCCCGGTCGCCGGGTCCTGCGCCATGTCCGTAGGGGAAAACTCCTCCGCCGGGACATACTGAAACGGCGACCAGTCCCCGGTGCCCTCGGCGTGGATGTCCGGCGGTGAGATCCAGCCCGGCCGCTCGGCCCGGCCGTCGGCCGTCCCTTCGGCAATCGCGACGATGCGGCCATCGGTCAGCAAGGCGACCGACTCCATCGATTCGTTGTTGGGCAGTTTTTCCAGCAAATCCTTGGGCATGACCCGCGCGGCAATGGTGAACTCATCGCCTTCCCGGGCGTAATATTCCAGCCGGTGCTCGCGCTCGAAGCCGACAATGGCACCGCCATCGGGCGTCAGGGCCAACGCTTCGGCATCGGCCCGGGCGCCGGTGATGATCTCGCCGCCATAGAAGGTGAAATTGGCCAGCGCCCCGCCGGACAGCGCCTCGACCGCGCCATTGTCCGCAAACGTCACATCCGCCCGCAACCATTTCGCCCGGTCGGAAATCGCATAGAGCCGGCCCTCGTCCGCGGCGAAGCGCAAGCCCGAAAAGCCGCCGAATGAGTCATCGGGCGAGGTCAGCACCAGCGCCCCGGCGAGGCTTAACCTGCCGATCGTCAGCGGCGCCGGCTCGCCGGTCGCGCTGTCCTCGCCATAGGGGCGGGCGGTGATCTCTATCGGTTGCCACGCCGCGCCGGTCTCGCGCTGGGCCGCCACGGATTTGGGGGCGTCAGCCGAGTGGCCGATCCAGGCAGACGACAGGGCGGACGCCATGGCAGGGGCGGCGATACCGATCGCCAGCGCTGCCGCCGTCAGTCTCAGGCCGTGAAGGGACAGGCGCATTGGCAACTCCGGTTTACTGTCTGCTGCGTGTACTGAAGGTCGTGCTGCCCGCCTTGCCCGAGTCTGCCTTGGGCTTGCCGAGCATGTGGCCGCGTGCATCATAGGGCAGGCGGAAGGCGTTCTCGTCGAACAGTTCGGCCAGCTTGTCGACCATGGCGCCGCCAAGCTGTTCGGCGTCGGCAATCGTCAGCGCGCGGGAATAGAAGCGGGTCACGTCATGGCCGATGCCGATGGCGATCAGCTGCACCGGCGAGCGTGTCTCGATCACCTTGATCACCTCGCGCAGATGCTTCTCCAGATAGGCCCCGCCATTGGTCGAGGAGGTCGTGTCATCGACCGGCGCGCCGTCGGAGATGACCATCAGGATGCGCCGCGCCTCGGGCCGCCGCACCAGCCGGTCATGCGCCCACAGCAGCGCCTCGCCGTCGATATTCTCCTTCAACAGGCCTTCCTTCATCATCAGCCCGAGATTCTGCCGCGCCCGGCGCCACGGCGCATCGGCGGCCTTGTAGACGATATGACGAAGATCGTTCAGCCGCCCCGGCTGTTCCGGCCGGCCATCGGCAGCCCATTTCTCGCGTGACTGGCCGCCTTTCCAGGCGCGCGTCGTAAAGCCGAGGATCTCGGTCTTGACCGAGCAGCGCTCCAGCGTGCGGGCAAGAATATCCGCACACGTCGCCGCGATCGAAATCGGCCGCCCGCGCATCGAGCCGGAATTGTCGATCAGCAGCGTCACGGTCGTGTCGCGGAACTCCAGGTCCTTCTCCTGCTTGTAGGAAAGCGGCTGCGACGGATCTGCGATGACCCGGGCGAGCCGCGCGGCATCGAGAATGCCTTCATCCAGATCGAACTGCCAGGCACGGTTCTGCTGCGCCATCAGCTTGCGCTGCAGGCGGTTGGCCAGCTTGGATACCACCGTGTGCAGATTTTCCAGCTGCTGGTCGAGCAGGCGGCGCAGGCGCGTCAGCTCCTCCGGGTCGCACAGATCCACCGCCTCGGCGATCTCGTCGAACTCGCGGGTATAGACCTTGTAATTGGCGCTTGTATCGCCCTCGAAGACCGGCCGGGCCGCCGCGCCCTGCATCTCGTCGGCGGACATCTGGTCGAGCTGGCTTTCCTGCTCCTCGGGGCTCTCCTCGTCGCTTTCCCCGTCCATGCCCTCGCCGAAATCGGGCACGGACTCGTCCGGCGTGTCGGAGCCGGTGTCGTCATCATCCTCGTCCTGATCGTCGTCGTCATCGGGCTCGTCCTGCTCGTCCTCGTCAGGGGCGTCGCTCTCGTCGTCGGTTTCTTCCTCGTCGCCGAGGTCTTCGCCCGGGACAAGGTCACGGATGATCGAGCGGGCAAGATGGGCAAAGCTCGACTGGTCATGCAGCACCGAGGCGTCTTTCAGCAGATCGAGCGACCTGCCGGCCTTGGCCTCGATCTCCTCGCGCCACATATCGACCAGCGTCGCGGCCGATTTGGGCACCGCCCGCCCGGTCATCCGCTCGCGCGCGATCAGCCCGGCAATGTCGGACAGGGGCACGTCCTGGCGGTCTTCCATCCGGGCATAGCCCTTGTCGTGGCAGGTCTTTTCAAGGACGGCATCGATATTGTCGCCTACGCCGCGCAGCGCGTTCGAGCCGACGGCCTCGACCCGGGCCTCCTCCAGCGCCTTGAACATGGCGCGGCTCTCCCCCGTCGGCGGCTCCATCTGCATATGGGTCATGCTGTCGTGATGGGCGAGGCGCAGCGCCGCGATATCGGCCTGGCCGCGGGCGATGGCGGCAGCCTCGCGCGACAGCTTGCGCGGCGGCAGCGGAATGCGCGCCTTCTTGCCGACCACGCTCGATGCATCGCCGCCAAACGACACGTCCACTTCCTCCTGCGAGGACAGGGCGCGGGTGGTGTGGATGAGGGCGCGCTTGAACGCCTCGATGGGGGATTCGGTCTGATCGCTCATGGGGCTAACATAGGCCGTTTCCGGGTGAAGTGGAAACCGGTTCACCGCAAGGAAACGCAACAATCAGGCAATCGAGGCCCTTTGAGCGTCTCGACCGTAACACGACAGGGTCCAGGGCCGATGCGGCGCGCGTGAAACAGCGCTAACCGGCGATGTTCCGGTATCATCCGGGAATACGAAGCATCGCGCGCAGGCCGTCCTGCGGCGATCTGTCGAGTACGATATCCCCGCCATGGGCGCGCGCGACATCGCGCACCACGGTCAGCCCCAGGCCGATACCCGGCGTGTTCTGGTTGCGCGCATTGTCGAGGCGCGAGAACGGCTTGAACGCCTCGGCATATTCCGCCGGGTCGATACCGGGCCCGTCATCGTCGATGATGATCTCGATATTCCCGTCCGCCCGCCGTGTCGTCAGGCACACGATGCGGCCATGCTTGAACGCATTGCTGACGAGGTTGGAGATCGCCCGCTTCATCGAATTGCGCCGCGCGTCAATCTGCAGGCCCCTCTGCAAATCCGTCTGCAGCCGCTTGCCGGTGCGGGCACTGTCGTCGACCACCTCGTTGACCAGCTCGGTCAGGTCGAACAGCACCGGCTCCTCGGCGTTCTGGCTGCGCGCGAAAGACAGATAGCCCTCCAGCATCGTCTCCATCTCGTCGACATCGTTCTTCATGTCGCGCACATCGTCCGTTTCCGGCTGCATCGCCAGCGCCAGTTTCAGCCGGGTGAGGGGCGTGCGCAGATCGTGGCTGACACCGGCCAGCATCGTCGTGCGCTGGTTCAGATGGCGCTTGATCCTCTGGCGCATGGCGATGAAGGCATTGCCCGCAGCCCGCACCTCGCGCGCACCGGACGGCTTGAACTCGGGCATGTCACGGCCGAGGCCGAAAGCCTCCGCCGCCGCCGCCAGCCGGGTGATCGAGCGCACCTGGTTGCGCATGAACACGATCGAGACATAGCCGAGCAGCAGCGTCGCCGCGATCAGCCACAGGATGAAGAACTGCCCATTGGTCACGAACACCCGCTCGCGCAGCGGCAGGAAGACGAGATAGCCGTCATCGAGCTGTACACGGATTTCGACATAGGCCCAGTAGCCCGCGGTATTGTACCAGAACGGGTGGCGCAGACTGTCTTCCAGCTGCCGCTCCAGCGTCGAATCGAGCACGGAGAACAGCGACACCTTGTCATTCTCGGGGATCTGCCCGAACGTCTGGAAGCGCACCGCCATGTCGAGATCCTCGCGCGACAGGCGCATCACCTCCTCTCGGGCGGCGTCATCCTCCGCCTGCAGATAAAGCTCGGTGACCAGCGCGATATTGCCCGCCACATTGGCCGACAGATTACCGGTCACTTCCTCCCAGTGGCGGTTGAAGAAGATATAGGTGACGACAGACTGGGTCACGAACAGGGGCAGGGCGACGATCAGCAGCGTGCGCGCAAACAGGCTCTTCGGGGCGATGCGGCGCAACAGGCTCACGGTCAGTCCACCATCAGCGCATAGCCGACGCCGCGCACGGTCTGCAGGATCATCGGGTTGCGCGGATCGTCCTCGATCTTCTTGCGCAGGCGGGTGACCTGCACGTCGATCGACCGGTCCATGGCGGCGGAGGTCTTCTCGGCCAGCGCCGCGCGGGAGATCGGCGCACCCGGCTTCTGCACCAGCGTGCGCAACAGATCCAGTTCGCCGCTGGTCAGCTTCACCATGTCGCCGGCGCGTTTCAGCTCGCCCCGGGCCGGGTGGAACACGCAATCGCCGAAGGAAAATTCCGTCTTGCGCGCGCCATCGGCCTCGCGCCGTTTCATCAGGTTGCGGATGCGCAGCAGCAGCTCGCGCGGCTCGAACGGCTTGGCCATGTAATCGTCGGCGCCGCGTTCCAGCCCCTCGATCCGGTCGCCGGACTGGCCCCGCGCGGTCAACAGGATGATCGGCACCGAGGATGTCTCGCGCAGCGACTGGGTCAGCTCGAACCCGGTCTCGCCCGGCATCATCACGTCGAGGATCAGCAGGTCGAAGGACAGCCCCGCCATCAGCTTGCGCGCCTGCGCCGCACTGCTTGCCGTCGTCGCGTGATAACCATTGTCCTTCAGGAAACGCTTGAGCAGCTCGCAGATGCGCGAATCGTCATCGACGATCAGGATATGCGGGGCATCCTCATCCGGGGCGATGGCACTCTTGCTCACGGGGCAGGCTGTTCCTTCATGTCTTCTTGTTGGCGGATCATGCCGCCTACACTAGCACGCAATTTGCCCGGAAAAACAGCCGCAAGAACCGGGTCCCCGGCGGGCATCGCCTACGGTTTTTCCTGCAATACCGGCAGGGCAGCGCGGGTGTACTGATAGCCGGTGAACAGGGTCAGTGCCGCGGCGATCCATAACAGCACGAGCCCGAGCGCGACCATCGTCCCGCCCCAGGGCACCAGCAACACGGCAATGGCAACGAACTGCGCCGTGGTCTTCACCTTGGCCAGCGGCGAGACGGCGAGCACGCTGCGCCCCGCCAGCGCTTCGCGCAGACCGGCGACCCAGATCTCGCGCAACAGGATCGACAGCCCGGCCAGGATGTGGATGCCGTAAAGCTCCCCGGTCATGACCAGCAGGAACAGCGCCGCGGTCGTCAGCAGCTTGTCTGCAATCGGGTCGAGCATGGCCCCGAGCCGCGACGTCTCGCCCCGCGCCCGGGCAACCCGCCCGTCGAGGAAGTCCGTCGCCCCGGCGGCAAGAAACAGCAACAGCGCCGTCCACTGCGCCGGATCGCCCGGCGCGAACATCACCGCAGTAAACGGCACGATCAGGAAGATTCGCAGCAGTGTCAGAGCATTGGCCATGGGCGAAATGTGTAGGGTGATCCGGGGGGATGGGGAAGGAGATTTGCGGGGTCGCAGCGCTGTTCCTGTTGCCGGAGTAGGCCTTCCCGAAAGGCCCTCACCCGAAATCAGCAGGCTGATTTTGACCTCTCCCCCCAACACACACAGGGAGAGGTAGGGACCGATCTTGAATTTTGCGCAATGCCCTACCTCTCCCTCCCGGGAGAGGTCGAAATTCCTGCAGGGAATTTCGGGTGAGGGCCCTGATAACGCCCGACCAAAAAACGCCCACGATACTTATCCCCGCCCATCGCCACGCGGCTATATTCACCGCAGGCCATGGTGAGGATCATGGCCGAGGGGATGGCCGGGGGCGTGACCTGCGCCTGACGCCATCCCATCAGGTTTCTGCCGGCAATTGAGGGTGTGTACAGCTTTGCATCGTCCGGCGGAACGGCGTCCCACGGTAGCCCGTGGGCGGGAGAGCTATGCAATTTGGCCCCGCATCGAACGCCGCCGTGCATGGCGAGAGCTATGCCAGTCATTTTATTATTTCAGAGGCGATGGCCGCCATGCACGGGCCCCCTCATAATTCTCGACACCGCGAGCATTGCTTGCCGGTGCTTGAAGTGCTGCCTCTCTTGTCGTCCCGGCCAGGCGCAGCGCGAGCCGGGATCCATGAGGCGACTTGCAAATGATCCAGTGAATCATTTGCAGCGCCGAATGCCAGAGGCGGTGAGGGGGCGAAACAACAGAACCGCATGCGGCACCGATCTTTCATCAAGGCACCGTCTCTGGAAAACAGGTCCCGGGTTCACCCTGACGGGTGCCCCGGCATGACAAGAATTGATGGGTCTCCACAAGTAGCAGACACCGGTGAAACACCCACTGCGCTCGCCTCAAAACCGGCGCGGCCCCTCCAGATGGAGAGGCCGCTGCCCGGCAAAAGAACGGGAGAGAGAGCGGGGTTAACCCCGGTCTTCCAGCCGGGCGAGGCGCAGTTCTATTTTCTTCAGCTCGCGCAATATGTTCAGCATGCGGATACGGTCCCACAGCCATTGCTTCAGGCCGATCTGCATGGTCCAGGCGGCCCAGCCGGCGGCGGCCCACAGGATCAGCCCGCGGGTCGTGTCGGCCTCGAACATCTGCCACACGGCCCACAGGCCAAGGCCCGACATGACGAAGGTCAGCGCCGTGGCCAGCATCGCCCAGACTTTCAGCTTGCCCTGGAAGGAAAAGCCGAGGCTCTCGAACATGCCCTTCTCGCTGTCGAGCTTGTCGAGGAAGGCCCGGTCATCGGCACTCAGCGGGCCGCCCAGGCCCTCTCTCAGTCTATCGTCAAAATCCGGCATTTCAGTCTCCTTTCAGAAGCGTTTTCAGTCGTTGCCGCGCGTGGAAGATGCGCGACTTGGCGGTGCCGGTGGGCACGCCCGTCGCGATGGCGATCTCGGCGAGCGTCAGCCCCTCGCCGAAATAGAGGATGGCGGCGGTCCGGTGGTCCGGGCTCAGCATTCCGAGCGCCTGGGTGATCGCCGCGTGATCTTCCGCCCCCGCCATGACCGGCAGCGCCAGCGGGTCCGCGCCGCTATCGTGCCGGGCGCGGGATCGCTGCTCGTGGCGGATGCGGTCGGCGCATTTGCGGTGGAGGATGCCGAACGCCCAGGCCGGGAATTTCGCCGGGTCGGACAGGCCGTGCCAGCCACGGCAGATACCGGTCCATGCTTCCTGCACCGCCTCGCGGGCCTGGTCGTCGTCGCGCAGCAGTCGCCTTGCGACCCGGATGAGCCGCGGCTGCCAGCGTGCGGCCAGCCGTTCCGCGGCGCCCGCCTCGCCGGCCTTGATCAGCGTGACGAGCAGCTCGTCATAGACCCTGTCTGTTTGCGTCTGCGTCACCGCCTGCATCCAATCCCTGTTCGCAAGTGTAGTCGCCGGCGGCGGCCAAAAGGTTCAACGCAACGCAGCAAAATCCTGCGAGGCGACCCCTGGCATCCGGCCTGCCGCTCCTGTTTACGCCGGTTCGGGCAGAATCATTACGGTCATGTCAGCCGCGACAGGTTCCCGGCGCAGTACCGTTAAAGGGGTGTCAGGGAGAAACCAACCACCCGAAAGGAACCACCCATGATCAGGAAATCAATGTTGATCGCCGCCGGCAGCCTCGCTGCACTGTCCATTTCAACCGCCGCGATGGCGCAAGGTGACCGGGGCAAAGACATGTTCGAGCGGGTCGATACCAATGGCGACGGCGTCATCACCCCCGCCGAGCGCGACGCCGCCAAGCTGGCCATGTTCATCGAGCTCGATGCCGATGGCAATGGCTATGTCACCGAGGAGGAAATGAAGGCTGCTCAGGAAGCCCGCCGTACGGGAATGAAAGAGCGGATGGCCGAACGGATCGCCGAGCGCCGCGCCGGTGCCGGCAACGAGGCGCGTGATCGCGGCAATCCTGTCGACCGTCTCGATACGGATGGTGACGGTGTCATTTCTCAGGCCGAGTTCCTCGCCCATGAGCCGGAACATCTCGACAAGGTCGACACCGATGGTGATGGCAATATCACCCGCGCCGAGGCCGACGCCGCCCGCGAGGCGATGCGCGAAACCATGAAACAGCGCTGGGCGGATCGCAAATCCGGCAAATCCGGAACCGGCAGGGAGGACTGACCTCCCCTCGACAGGCCTGACTATCCCGCCTTTCCAGCGGTCCGGCAGCGATGCCGGACCGGTCTTATTTGGCGCCGTGGAAGTGGTCGTAAATGCGCGTCGCCATTGCCTCGGAAATGCCCTCGACGGCGGCAAGGTCCTCCGCCTTGGCGCGGGCAACGGCCTTGGCCGAGCCGAAATGATGCAACAGCGCCTTCTTGCGCTTGCCGCCGACGCCCTCGATCGAATCGAGCGGGTTTGTCGTCATCTGCCTCTTGCGCCGCGCCCGGTGCGAGCCGATGGCAAAGCGATGCGCCTCGTCGCGCAGGCGCTGCAGGTAATAGAGGACCGGGCTGCGCGCTTCCAGCGTGAAGGGCGGCTTGCCGGGGATGAAGAACTGCTCGCCGGTCGCCGAGGCCGTGCGGTCGGTGCGCTTGCGCCCGCGCTCGTCCTCGCGCCTGCCCTTGGCGATGGAGACGAGCATGATCTCGCCTTGTTCCGTCTGCGGACCGATGGCGAGACCGGCGTCTTCCATCACCGCTCTGGCGGCTGAAAGCTGGCCCGCGCCGCCATCGATGACGACGAGGCCCGGCCAGTTGTCGGAGCCCGGCGTCTCTTCCTTGACGAGGCGGGAGAAGCGCCGCGTCAGCACTTCGCGCATCATGCCGAAATCGTCGCCGGGCGTGATCTCGTCGGACTTGATGTTGAACTTGCGATAGGCGTTCTTGCGGAAGCCTTCCTCGCCAGCGACGATCATCCCGCCCAGCGCATTGGTGCCGGAGATGTGGGAGTTGTCATAGACTTCGATGCGGGCAGGGGGCTGGTCCATGCCGAGCGTCTCGCACAGCTGGGCCATCAGCTTCTTCTGGCTGGCGCTTTCCGACAGCCGCCGGCCAAGCGCCTCGCGGGCATTCATCAGCGCGTGATTGACGAGGTCGCGCTTCTCGCCGCGCTGGGGCGCGAGAATTTCGATCTTGTGCCCGGCCTTGATGGCGAGCGCTTCCATCAGCAGCGGGGCCTCCTCGATCTCCTCGCTGATCAGGATCAGCCGCGGCGCCTCGCGCCCGTCATAGAACTGGGCAAGGAAGGCCTGCAGGATCTCCGCACTCGTATCTTCCCGGTCATGACGCGGAAAGAAATTGTGGTTGCCCCAGTTCTGCCCGGCACGGAAAAAGAAGGTCTGGATACAGGCCTGTCCGCCCTCGTGATGCAGGGCGAAGACATCGGCATTCGTGACCGTGCCCGGATTGATGTCCTGGCTCTCCTGAACATAGGTCAGCGCCCGGATCCGGTCGCGCAGGGATGCGGCGCGTTCGAAGTCGAGATCCTCCGAGGCGCGCTCCATCTCGGCGGACAATTCGCCCTGGATCTGCCGGTTCTTGCCGTTGAGGAAGTCGACTGCATCCCTGACCAGCGCGTCATAGCCCTCCCTGTCGACAAGATCGACGCAGGGTGCCGCGCAGCGCTTGATCTGGTGCAGCAGGCAGGGGCGGGTGCGGCCCTCATAGACGCTGTCGGTGCAGGTGCGCAGGAGGAACGCCTTCTGCAGCGTGTTGATGGTGCGGTTGACCGCCCCGGCAGAGGCGAAGGGGCCGAAATAATGGCCCTTGCGTTTCTGCGCGCCGCGATGCTTGACGATCTGCGGGGCGGTATGGTCGGTCGCGATCAGGATGTAGGGGAACGACTTGTCGTCGCGCAGCAGCACGTTGAATTTCGGCTTGAGCTGCTTGATCAGGTTCGCCTCGAGCAGAAGGCTCTCGGTCTCGGTCTCGGTGACGACGAATTCCATCGACCGGGTCTCGGCGATCATGCGCATGATGCGGTTGGAATGGCCCGTGCCCTTGGCATAGTTGGCGACGCGCCGCTTCAGGTTCCGCGCCTTGCCGACATAGAGGATATCCCCGCCATCGCCGACCATGCGATAAACGCCGGGCTTTTCCGGCAGGCGCTTGACCTGGTCGGCGATAAGGGCGGCGCCTTTCAGCGCGGAAGGGGGGGTCGGTGAATCGGTCATGGAACAGTTCTATAGATAGAAAAACCGGCGGTCGGTGCAAGCCGCCGCCGGTTGTATGCGCCGATGCGCGCAACGGCCTAGTCGGCCATCATCTGGTCACGCAGGGCGCGAAACTCATTGCCCTCATACCAGTTTGGCTGAATGTCCGAATACGCCATATAGGCGCCGGTGTCGCGGAGCACTTCCAGCGTGCTGACGATGCCGCTGAGGTCCCAGTCCGGCGAATATTCGTCAGACGGCGCGTGATAATGGTTCTCGGTGTAGTCGTCGCTGAAGACGCGGCCGGCGTCCTCGCCACCCTCGACAAGGTCGATACCGCTATCGGCATAGAGCATCGGCACGCCCTTCTTGGCGAGGGAGATGTGGTCGGAGCGATAGAAATAGCCGGCCTGCGGGTTGGCGTCGGGTCGCAGATACATGTTCCGGTTCGCGCCAGCGGCTTCAAGCAGGGCTTCCAGTTCGGAGGCGCCATAACCGATGACGACGAGATCCCTCGCCGGCGGCGTGGGGAGCAGCGCGTCGATATTCACCCCGCCGACGATCGCGTCGAGCGGGACGATCGGATAGTCCGCCATATAGGCAGAGCCAAGCAGCCCGGATTCTTCCGCTGTCACGGCAACGAAGAGCAGCGAGCGTTCGGGCGCGGTTTCGGCAGCCGCAAAGCTGCGGGCAATCTCGACGATACCAACGGTGCCGGTGGCATTATCGACGGCACCGTTATAGATCGCATCCTCGTCCGGTTCAGCGTCGGCGATGCGGCCGATATGATCCCAGTGGGCCATGTAGAGGACGTACTCATCCGGCATCTCGCTGCCCGGCAGGATCGCCGCGACATTGGCAGAATTGCTGCGCGAAATGGTGTTGGCGATCTTGCCGCTGGCCGACAGCCCGGTCATGGGCACGGGGGCAAAATCTGCCGTCAGCGCGGAAGCCGCCTGTTCGGCAAAATCCAGCCCGGCGCTGGCGAACAGCTCGGTCGCGACATCCTCGGTGATCCACGCTTCCATGTCGGCGCGGTTGCCGGCATCCGGGCGCTGCAGGTCGATCTGCGGGCCGCTCCAGGAGCCTTCGACCACGCCCCAACCATAGGAGGCGGGCGCGGTCTGGTGCACGATGATCGCCGCATCGGCGCCCTGGCGCGCGGCCTCCTCGAACTTGTAGGTCCAGCGGCCGTAATAGGTCATCGCCTTGCCGTTGAACATGTCCTCGTCTTCCAGATAGAAGCCGGGATCATTGATCAGCATGACGACCGTCTTGCCCTCGGCGTCGATGCCCTCATAGTCGTTCCAGCCATATTCCGGCGCGACGATGCCGAAGCCGACAAAGACCATGTCGCTGTCATCGAAGGTGACGTTCTCGACGACATTCTTGGTCCAGAACACGGTCTCGGCGCCATAGGCAAGCGTGCGCGAGGCGCCGTCATCCTCGTTGATGGTCAGATAGGACTGGCGCGGATCGGCGGTGATCTCGACCAGCGGCACGTCCTGTCGATAGCTGTCGCCCAGCGCCGGTTCCAGGCCGATGTCGCTGAACTGCTGTTCCAGCCAGGCGACTGTCTTCTGGCCGCCCGGCGTGGCCGGGGCGCGGCCTTCGAACGCGTCAGAGGCGAGGGTTGCGATCCCGCTTCTCAGGGCCTCTGTATCGATCGCGGGCAGGGACGGGATGGCGGGTATGTCGAAGGAGGCTGACGCCATTTGCGGGTTCGCATCGCCCTCTGCGGTAACCGGCATGGCCGCATCGGAGACCGGGGCTTCCAGTTCGGCTCCGCCATTTTCAGGCGGCGGTGTGTCTTCGGTACAGGCAGCAACCGCCAACACCGAGATGGCGGCCAGTGCGCCGGCTTTGGTAAGGATGGTTCTGGTCATATGTCAGGCTCCCTGATCAAGTCGTTTGGTTCTGGTGATCTCGACCCCGGCGGCCTCCGCTTCCTCGATCGCCTCGGGCTTTTCTACCCGCACTTTAACAGACAGGCTCATGGGATGGGCAAGACATTCAGCCGCGATCCGTTCGGCCAGTGTTTCGACCAGCCTGATATGGCCGTCGGCGAGGATTTCCCGGATTGTCTCGACCAGCCGGTTGTAGCAGACAACGTCTTCGAGACTGTCGGAGACCGGATCGGCAGGCTCCTGGACCTCGACCTCGAGGCTGATCACCACCGGCTGGGTCCGGCCCATCTCGCTATCATAGGCACCGATATTGGCGTCGAGCTTCAGGCCACGCACGAAAATCGTTCGATGCGGGGCACCTTCACCCTGGCGCGGATGGAGGGCGCGCAGCGTGTCGGTCTGGCTTGTCTGTTTCAAAAGGCAGTTCCTATTCGTTTACGGTCACGTCCGGCGTTTCCCACGCCAGGTGCTGGCCCCCGTCGACGGCGATCATCTGGCCCGTTACGGCGCGGGAGTCGACCAGATAAATCAGGGCGGCGGCGATATCGTGCGGGTCCGGCCCCTTGCGCAGGATCAGCGCATCGTTCTGGGCCTGCCAGTCCGCATCCGACTGGCGGGCGTTCTTCAGCGTCGGACCCGGCCCGATGGCATTCACGCGGATGCCCCTGGGGCCGAGGTCCTGAGCCAGCGTCCGGGTCGCCGTCCACAGGGCGGATTTGGACAGGGTATAGGAGAAAAAGCGTGGCGTCAGGGCCCATACTCGCTGGTCGATGATGTTGGCGATCATGTTGTTGCAGCCGTGCTCTGCCTGCCCGGCAAAGGCCTTGGCGAGCAGCATTGGCGCCAGAAGATTGGCATTCATATGAGCGTGCCAGCCATCGAGACTGAAGTCGCCGAGGCTGTCATTTTCAAACAGGGAGGCGTTGTTGACGAGCAGGCTCAGGGGACCCATCGCCCTGCTGACTGCCGGCACCAGATCCGATGTCTTGTCAGCATCCGTGAGGTCGCCCTGGAAGGTCTGCGCCTTTCCGCCGGCCGATTCTATCAGGGATGCCGTTTCGGATGCAGGGCCTTCTGAGGAATTATAGTGAACCGCGACGTCGAAGCCTGCCTTCGCCAGCGCCACGCAAAGCGCCCGCCCGACCCGCACGCCCCCGCCGGTGACGAGGGCAGTGCCCCGTGATGCGGAATTGCTTGGTGTGTTGCCGTCGCTCATGGGCGTCTCGCAAGGTCAGACGATGCCGGCATTGATACCGAGGAACATGATATAGGCGACATAACCAGCGGCCATGACCGCGCCCAGAAGCCTTGTGATGGTGCCGCGGGCATAGATCAGAATTGCCAGGACGAGCGCGGCGACAGCCATCACCGGCATATCGATGAAGCGCATCTCGAACGGGAAAAAGGATGGTGTGGCGCCCGGCGCGACCGAGGCAATACCGGCTGCGCCGCCTACAAAGAGAATGTTGAAGATGTTCGAGCCGACGATATTGCCGACCGCGACATCGGCATGTTTCTTCACGGCGGCGGCAACCACTGTCGCCAGTTCCGGCAGCGAGGTGCCGAAGGCGACGATGGTCAGCCCGATCAGTTCCTCGCGGATGCCGAGCGTGCTGGCAAGCGCCGAACCATTGTCGATCAGCAGATGCGCACCGATCGGCAGGCCGACGAGACCGAGGATCAGGAACAGGGGCGTCTTCCACGCACTGCCGCTTGTCTCGCTATATTCCTCGATATCATCGAGCAGGGCCTCTTCGCTGCTGTCACCCTTCATGGCGTGGACACCGACATAGGCAATATAGGCAAGGATCATCGCCATGAGGATCAGACCCCAGACCAACGCCAGAATGCCGGAGTAGAAGGCCATGAAAATGAACGCGGCGGTGGCAACAAGCATGACTGTCGCATGACGCCGCAACCCTTTCAGATGCAGGGCCATCGGCGTGATCACGGCGGGCAGGCCAAGTACGAGCAGGATGTTGGCGATGTTCGAGCCGATGATATTGCCCATCGCGATACCGTTATCGCCGCCATTGAGCACATCCTGAAGCGAGACGACGAATTCCGGTGCCGACGTGCCGAAGGCGACGATCGTCAGCGAGATCAGCAGGGTCGGAATTTTGAGCTGGGTTGCCAGATTGACAGCGCCGCGTACCAGCAGGTCACCCGCAACCAGCAGGATGAGAAGGCCGACGACGATAAAACCGATCTGAATAAGCATGCCTGGCTAAATCTCCCGCGTGATGGTCAGTCTGGTCCACTCGACGATCAGTCGACGGCGTTCTTTTCCAGCTTGTTGAGCACGGCAAAGGACAGGATGAACAGGCTGATCACCACCAACGGCGCGATGTTGAGCACGAAGAACGCAATTGTCAGGGCGATGAGAACGACAATGAGAGCCATGTGTTATCTCCGGAAGATAGGAATGTAAGCGCCGTATATAGGCTGCCCCGTTTGCGGCGTCACCCTTAAATTGGGGCGGTTTTCCTATTGCGTCGCACCATATACACTCGTGGCGGCAAAACGGAGCGCGTCGCCGCCGGTTACTCCCGTACTTGCGTTGATCGGGCGGGCTGCGATAAGCGCAACCAATTACCAGGCTGACCCGAGGGGGCATTAAATGGCTTATACCTGCATCGAAACCAAAACCGATGACCGCGTTTTCATCATCACGCTGAACCGGCCCAAGGCGCTCAATGCGCTGAACCTGCAGCTGATGGACGAATTGACGGATGCCCTGAAGAAGGGGGACAAGGACCCGCAGATCGGGGCGATGATCATTACCGGCTCCGAAAAGGCGTTCGCGGCGGGGGCCGACATCAAGGAGATGGCGGACAAGTCCTATATGGACGCCTACAAGAACGACTTCATTACGGCAAACTGGGAGCAGGCCGCCAAGTGCCGCAAGCCGGTGATCGCGGCGGTGGCGGGCTATGCGCTGGGCGGCGGCTGTGAACTCGCGATGATGTGCGATTTCATCATCGCGGCCGACAATGCGAAATTCGGCCAGCCGGAGATCAGCATCGGCGCCATCCCGGGCGCAGGCGGCACCCAGCGCCTGACCCGCTTCATCGGCAAGTCGAAGGCGATGGAGATGTGTCTGACGGGCCGCATGATGAACGCCGATGAAGCCGAACGCTGCGGGCTGGTCTCGCGCATCGTCCCCGTCGCCGACCTGATGCAGGACGCGCTGGAGACGGCGCGCAAGATCGCGGGATTCTCAGCGCCGTCGGTAATGATGTGCAAGGAAGCGGTGAACCGGTCGTATGAGACGAGCCTTGCCGAAGGCATGCTGTTCGAGCGCCGGACCTTCCACTCGGTCTTTGCCACGGAAGACCAGAAAGAGGGCATGGCAGCCTTCATCGAGAAGCGCAAGCCGGGCTTCAAGAACGCGTAGAGGGACCGGCTCACGAGCCGTGAGATTGTCCCGCAGGGACTGCCAGCTAGATCAAGGGGTTGAATGGAAAACCTAATCATGAGCTTTGCCCTGATCGGGGTGATCGGGGTCGGTGCGCAATGGTTTGCCTGGCGGCTGAACCTGCCGGCGATCGTATTGATGTCGCTTGCCGGCCTGCTGGTCGGCCCGGTGCTCGGCCTGATCAGCCCCGAAGAGGATTTCGGCGAGTTCTACAGCCCGATCATCGCGGTCGCTGTGGCGGTGATCCTGTTCGAGGGCGGTCTCTCGCTGAAATTCGAGGAGATCAAGGGCTCTGTCGGCAGCGCCGTGCTGCGTCTCGTCATACCCGGTGTGTTCATCGCCTGGATCCTGGGCTCGCTGGCCGCTTACTACCTCGCCGGACTGTCCTGGACCGTCTCGATCCTGTTCGCCGGCATCATGGTGGTGACAGGCCCGACGGTGATCATGCCTCTGCTGCGCCAGGCGCGTCTCGCCCAGAAACCGGCCGCGCTGTTGAAGTGGGAAGGTATCATCAACGACCCGATCGGCGCCGTCCTGGCCGTCGGCGTCTATGAATATATCAGCCTTCAGCAAGGCGGCTATTCCGGGGCCGAGGCAGTCGGCAGCGTCTTCCTCGGTACGATCCTTGCCGTCGGCTGGGGCATTATCCTCGGCCGGATGATCGTCATCGCCTTTATCCGGGGCTGGGTGCCTGAATATCTCAAGCCGCCCGTGCTGCTGACCACCGTGCTGGTCGGGTTCGAGGTCGCCAACCTGTTGCAGGAAGAGGCGGGACTGCTCGCCGTCACCGCCATGGGTGTCACCATCGCCAACTCCAAGCTGCCATCCATCAACCAGATCCGGCACTTCAAGGAAAACATCGCTGTCCTGTTCGTCTCCGGCGTGTTCGTCATCCTCACGGCCAACCTGACCTGGGACACGATTTCGGCAGCGTTGAACTGGCAGACTCTGGCCTTCGTGTCCGCAATGATCTTCATCGTCCGGCCGGTCACCATCATCCTGTCTCTGCTCGGCACCGACCTGAAATGGTCGGAGCGCTTACTGGTCGCGTGGATCGCGCCGCGGGGGATTGTCGCCGTTGCCGTTTCCGGTTTCTTCGCCGGTGTCCTGGTGGACCTTGGCATGCCCGACGGAGAGCAGATGATCCCGCTCGCCTTCGCCATGGTTTTTGCGACTGTCGTCATCCATGGCTTCACCATTACACCGCTGGCGAAAATGCTGAATCTGGCGTCTTCTTCCAAGCCCGGCTTTCTCATCGTCGGCTCGACCACATGGTCGGTGGCGCTGGCAAAGAAGTTGATGGATCTTGGCAAGCATGTGGTTATCGCCGACGATAGCTGGCGGGCGCTCAGGCCGGCCCGTCAGGCCGGGGTGCCGACCTATTATGGCGAGATCCTGTCGGAGGTGACCGAACACCATCTCGACCTCAACCAGTTCGGCTTCCTGCTCGCTGTGGGCGGCAACGAGGCTCATAACTCCCTTGTCTGTACCGACCTCGCCCCGGAAATGGGCCGGGCCGTGATCTTCCAGGTCTCGACAAGGGCGAAGGAGGACAATGAGCGCCGCTCTTTGTCCTATGCCCTGCAGGGCCGCACGCTGTTTGCCAGCCGCACCGGCCTCGATGAATTGTTGCGCCGCCATTATGCCGGCTGGGTGTTCCAGGTGACCCGCCTGTCGGAGGAATATCCGCCCGAGCGCTATCTCAAGGATCTTGGCGAAGGCGAGCCGATGATGATGATCCGCAAGGAACAGATATTCATTGCTTCCGGCGACAGTCCGCTAAAGCCGGAAGCCGGCGATACGATCCTCGCCTATGTGCCGCCTGAGGCGTTGAAGGTGCGGGCCGAGCCGGAGAATGACGAGGAGAGCTCACGGGACGAAAAGGGTGAGATCGAACGCAAGAAGGAAGAGGCGCTCAATCATCTGCCGAATGACGGAAAACCGGAAACGCCCTGATCATCAGCGCGCTGGTCATCAAGGACCTTCGTCAAGGGCAGGAGCCGCCACTTTGTCCCGGGCTTCTGGCACGCTAAGAAAATATTAACCTCGCGGTAAGTGTTGCGGTGATAGCCCTTTAACGAAGGTGAACGCAATGCTGCCCACTCGTCGTCTTGCCCGGTCCGGCGGCTCCCTGCTGGATGACTATATCGACCGCTACAGCGATGCGCTGGCGCGGCGGAGGGCCAATATTACCCTGCGGGCAGCCAAGATCGAGGCAGAACTGGCCTACCGGTCTCGCGGCGATTTCCTCGCCAATATGAACCACGAGCTGCGCACACCGCTGAACGCCATTGTCGGTTTTGCGACGATGATGAAGGACGCCAAGCGATACGGCCTGAGCGAACAGCAGACGAGCGAATATCTCGACTATATCCTGCAATCGGCTGACCTGCTGCTCGGCCATATCAACACATTGCTGGAGCTTGCTGCGGCCGAAAGCGGCGGTGCCAGGCTGAACCAGCAGGCAACGCCGGTCCTCGACATTCTCGAGGAAGTCGTGAATCGCCTGAAGCCGATGGCCGAGGGCGCCGATGTCACCCTGTCGCTGAGCGTCGATGACGACCTGCCGGACATTTTCATCGACCCTGACAAGGTGATCACCGCCATCTCGCACCTGGTCGAGAATGCGATCACCTATTGCGATGCTGGCGGCGAGACGAAAGTCATCGCCCGCATGGGCCGCAAGCAGGACAACCGCAACTGGGTCTATCTGGCGGTACAGGACAATGGTATCGGCATGACTCCGCAGGAACTCGACAGGGCGCTGCGCATATTCGAGCAGGTACATCAGGGCCTCGACCGCAAATATGAGGGGGTCGGCATCGGCTTGCCGATCGCCAAGTCTTTTATCGAACTCAACGGGGGACGGTTCAGCGTGAAGAGCATGAAAGGATCCGGCACGACCGTGCGCATGGCCCTGCCGGCCGGGGAGCTGTCGATGATGACCGGCGAGCCGGCCGCCAGTGCGATGCCGGCGAGGATGGCGGGCTAGATGAGCGAACAGGCGCAGGCACGGCCGGCACCGGGCACGGAGCGTCCGCGCGAGGAAACCGTGACGAGTTTCCGCCGGATCGCGGATGAGCAGCTGCGCATGCGTATCGGCAAGGTCGTCTCGGTCAGCGGCTCGCGGGTCCTGATGATGATCGACCTGCCGGAGGATCATGAAGCCGAACACATGCCACGCATCGGCGACGCGGTCTGTCTCGAGACGGGCAGGGCGGATATCGTTGCGAGCGTGGCGGGCTTGAGCGCACCTGCCGCCGGCATTGGCGAGGAGGAGGGCAATGTCCTGATCGCAGAGCTCGGCATTATCGGCGAGTTTCGTGTCGGTGAAGCCGGCGCGCGCCTGTTCCGCCGCGGCATCACGGCCTATCCCTCGCTCGGCGATATCGCGGCCTCGCTGACGCTGGAGGACAAGTCGGTACTCTATGGCACCCGCAACGAGAATTATTACCGCGTGGGCGAGATGAGCGATGGCTCGGCCCTGCCGGCAGTGATTGACGCGCGGGCGCTGCTCGACAGCAATTTCGCGATCATTGGCATGAGCGGGGCCGGCAAGACATGTGCTGCCGCCTCAATCGTGCGGACGCTGATCCAGAACCGGCACCCCTGCCGGACGGTGGTGATCGACCTCAACAATGAGTACACGAACTGTTTCGGCAAGGTCGCCAACGTCATGCGGCTCGGCTCTGGCTCGCTGTCGCACTGGATGCTGACCTTTCGCGAACTGGTCCACATGATCATGGCGAGTGCCGGGCGGCTGAGCGAAGCCGAGCTGGAATTGCTCGGCGAGGCAGTCTGCGCCGCCCGCCGGCGCTATCTCCAGGCGAATCCGAGCAGCTATGTGCGCGAGGGGACAGAGCTTTCCACCGTCAATGTCGACATGCCGCTGCCTTACCGGTTCAGCGATGTGGTCGGCTATCTCGACCGTAGTGCGCATACGGACCAGCGCTATGACGGCGAGACCTTCCGGCGCCTGCGCACGCGGCTCGTCACCGTCGCCAAGGACCCGCATTTCAAGACCTTCCTGTCGAGTGCCGGAGCGCAGGATTCCCTTGCGGCTTTCCTGTCAAAGCTGCTGCGCATCCCGGTCGAGGGCAAGCCGGTCACCGTGCTCCAGCTCGCCGACCAGTCACAGGATGTGACCGAAGTCGTCGTTTCCGCTGTTACCCGCTACATGCAGCTCGTGGCCAGTGCGACTGAACAGTCAACGCCCTTCCTGTTGCTGCTTGAGGAGGCGCATCGATTCCTGCCGGCTGATACCGGCGATGCCAGCCTGTCGAGCCGCACCCTCGGAAAGATCATCGAGAAGAGCGGCAAGAACAACGTCAGTATCGGCATGATCACGTCGCAGCCGCGCTCTCTCAGCCGGAAGGCCTGGGAATATTGCAACACTCTCTTTGCCATGCGCATGGCGAGCGCCAGTGACAAGGACTATTTGCACGAAGTCACGCCGGAAAGCGCGACCGACACGCTGTCGTCGGTCGGCGTTCTCGGCAATGGCGAGGCTGCAGCCGTGGGGCAGGGCGCACCCGTGCCGATGCGATTCCGATTCCGCCGCTTGCCCGATGCAAGCCTGCCGTCTGAAAGCCGCAGCCGCCGGGTCAGCAGCGACGGGCTTGCGTCACTGAACCGCAGCGCGGACAAGGACGCGCTTCAGGACGTCCTCGACCAGTGGCGCTATGGCGTCGGCGCGCGAGACTAGATCAGACTGCATTCAGTGGACTGCTTTGAATACAGAAGAGTTGACCGTTTCCATGGCGCTGGAGCGGCCCCTAATCGTCCATGGTGATGACGATCTTGCCGGTCGCCTCGCGCTTCTCCAGCATTTCCAGCGCCTTGGCAGCGTCCTTCAGGGTGAACCGCTCGGTGATGCGCGGCTTGATCTTGCCATCCTTGTACAGAGCGAACAGCTCCTCGACATTCTTCGCATGGGATTTCGGATCGCGCATCACGCCCGCGCCCCAGAACACGCCAACGATCTGGCAGCTTTTCAGCAGGGTCAGGTTCAGCGGGATCGAGGGAATGCCAGCGGGGAAACCAACGACGAGAAAGCGCCCTTCCCAGGCCAGCGCCCGCAGGGCGGGTTCGGCATAGGCACCGCCGACCGCATCATAGACGACATCGACGCCGTCGCCGCCGGCCATGGTCTTGATCTGGCGCGACAGGTCTTTCGAGTTGTCCTTGTTCAATTCGGTGTCGTAGACGATGGTCTCGTCCGCGCCTATTTGCTTGCAGAATTCCGCCTTGGAATGGGAGGAGACACCGGCGATGACGCGGGCGCCCATGGCCTTGCCCAGTTCGATCGCGGCCGACCCGACGCCGCCCGACGCGCCGGAGATGAACAGGCTCTCGCCTGCCTGCAGATGGGCGCGGTCCTTCAGGGCGTAGTAGGACGTGCCATAGGTCATCATGAAGGCCGCAGCCTCCTCGAACGGCATGTCGCCGGGCAGGGGCAGGAGACCCGTCTCGTGGGCAATGGCATGGGTCGCGTAACCGCCCTGCTGCGTGAGCAGTGCGAAAACCCGGTCGCCCTCCTTGAACCGTGTCACGCCTTCGCCAACCCGCTCTACGACGCCCGCTACCTCGCTTCCGGGCGCAAAGGGCCGCGGTGGCTTGAACTGATAGAGATCGCGGATGACAAGTGTGTCGGGGAAATTGGCGCTGGCGGCCCTGACTGCAATCAGCACCTCTCCCTGGCCGGGGACGGGCGTCACCATCTCTCGCAATTCCAGGGTTTCAGGGCCACCGGGCTTGTCGCTGATCAGGGCTTTCATATGCGTTTCCTCCTTGCGGTTTGTGGCAATTGTTAGCAGGCTCAACCAGAATAAAAACAACACGACGCAGTTGGAGGAAGATCGGTGGCGGTGGAAGAAAACCTGAAAGGGCGCAGCAAGGGCTATCGCTATTACGTGCTGCTGCTGCTCACACTGGTCTATGCCTTCAACTTCATCGACCGCCAGATCCTCGGTATTCTCGCCCCCTATATCCAGGCCGATCTCGGCCTCGATGACGGCCAGATCGGCCTGCTGGCCGGTTTTTTCTTCGCCCTGTTCTATACGGTCGTCGGCATTCCGATTGCGCTGCTGGCGGACCGGTTCAACCGCGTGAATATCGTCGCCGTGTCGCTGGCGGTCTGGAGCGGGTTTACCGCAGTGTCCGGTCTCGCGGTCAATTACCTGCAGCTCGCGCTCGCCCGGGCCGGTGTCGGCATTGGCGAGGCCGGTGGCTCGCCGCCATCTCACTCGATGATCTCCGACCTGTTCAGCAAGGAAGAGCGGGGCACGGCGCTTGGCATCTATTCCCTCGGCATACCGCTCGGGATCATGGCGGCCTACTTCGCATCGGCTGCGTTGCTCGGCCAGCCTAATCTCGACTGGCGGACCGTGTTCATCGCCGTTGGCCTCCCCGGCGTAGTGCTGGCTGTCATCCTGCGCCTGACGGTGCGGGAGCCAAAACGCGGCGCGATGGATGTGGCTGACGCGGCGGTGCCGCAGCAGCCATTGGGCAAATCCATCGGCCAGCTGTTATCCGTGCCGTCCTGGTGGGGCATGTGTTTCGGTATTTCCTTCTCTTCCTTTGGTGCCTATGCGCTCGGCGCGTTTATCATCATCTATCTGGGCCGGACATTCCCGGAGGTGCCGCTGCCGCGCGTGCTGGTCATCTTCGGCATTCTGAACGGTATCGCCTATGCCGGCGGGACGTTCATCGGTGGCATCGTCGCCGACCGGTGGGGGCGCAGGACGAAGGCCGGCTACGCCTGGGCACCTGCCGTCGCCTTGCTGATCGGCGCACCCTGCCTGATACTGGCCTTCTGGGTGCAGAGCTTTGCCATGGCGATGACGCTGACCGCGGTCTATCTGTTCCTGTCGGGCTTCTATCTCGGGCCGTCCTTTTCCATCGCCCAGACGCTCGCGCCGATCCGGGTACGGGCGATGTCGACGGCGCTGTTTTTCTTCATTCTCAACCTTGTCGCTCTCGGCGGCGGGCCGACCTATGTCGGCTGGGTATCCACCATGCTGACAGAGGCCCATGGCGCCGAACAGGCGCTGCGCCTGTCGATGACGTCGCTGGCCGTTCCCTACGCCATCGGCATCATCGCCTTTATATGGACAGGCACGCGGTTGCCGAAAGACTGGGAGCGGACACAGGCGCGCAATGCCGGGCTTGACTTGGCCCGCTGATGTCGCGCACAGCGTTGCGATGGAACTAGATTTTGACACGATTGCCGAGCTGACAAGGGGGGCAGCCCGCGTCTCGCTGGTCCTTTTTTGTGCAGCCTTCGTGACCGAAGCGCTGCCGCTGAATATCGCGAACAAGCGCCGGTCGTGGTGGCCTTTCATCATCGCCGAGGGCCTGCATCTCGCCTTGCTCTTCGTCTATTTCATCGTCGCCTGGCGATTGCCGGGGCCATGGTATGCGTGGCCGGTCTATGGTTGGGCGCTGGTCAGCTATTCCTGGGTGATCATTACCGTCATCAGCCGCTGGGGACGGGGACGGGGGCTGGCCGTGCCGGTCTATATCACCTGGTATATCTGGATGCTATTCGCCGGGGCGCATCTGATCCATATCGCCGGACCGCAGCAGGCGGCGTCGATAAACTGGGTTCTGCTCGGGATTACGCTTGCCGCCGGGGTGCTGCGCATTGTCCTGATGCTAAAACAACGCTAGCACAGGGCTCGCCAAGCGGGCCTTCTCGCCCCTGAACAACACTGCCTGTGAGATTCCATGACCAAGCGCATCCTGATCACGTCCGCCCTGCCATACATCAACGGCATCAAGCATCTCGGCAATCTCGTCGGCTCCATGCTGCCAGCCGATGTCTATGCGCGGTTCGAGCGGGCGCGGGGCAACGACGTGCTCTATATCTGCGCTACCGACGAGCATGGCACACCGGCCGAGCTTGCCGCCCGCGCTGCCGGACAGTCCGTCGAGGAATATTGCGCCGAACAGCACGAGATCCAGAAGACAGCAGGCGAGGCCTTCGGCCTGTCATACGATCATTTCGGCCGCTCGTCTGACCCGTCCAATCACAAGCTGACCCAGTATTTCGCCCATGTCCTGGAAGAAAACGGCCTGATCGAGGAGCGTGCTGACGAGCAGGTCTATTCGGTCACCGATGAGCGCTTCCTGCCGGACCGCTATGTCGAGGGTACATGCCCCCATTGCGGGTTTGAAAAGGCGCGCGGCGACCAGTGCGATAATTGCGGCAATCTGCTCGACCCGGTCGACCTGATCGAGCCCTATTCGGCGATATCCGGCTCACGCGATATCGAGGTGCGCGAGACGCGGCATCTCTATCTGTTGCAGTCCAAGCTGCAGGAAAAGATTGCCTCGTGGGTCGACGGTCAGCAGCGCTGGCCCTCTCTGACGAAATCCATCGCCAAGAAGTGGCTCAACGAGGGCCTGCGCGACCGGTCGATTACCCGCGACCTGAAATGGGGCGTACCCGTCGCGTATAATGGTACGCCGCGGCCGGGGTTCGAGAACAAGGTCTTCTATGTATGGTTCGACGCGCCGATCGAGTATATCGCGGCAACCGAGGAGTGGGCGAAAAAGTCGGGCGAGGACTGGCAGAGCTGGTGGCGTACCGACAAGGGCGCTGACGAGGTCACTTATGTGCAATTCATGGGCAAGGACAATGTCGCCTTCCACACGGTCTCCTTTCCGTGCACGCTGCTGGGCACCGAAGAGCCGTGGAAGACGGTCGATACGCTGAAGAGCCTCAACTGGCTGACCTGGTATGGCGGCAAGTTCTCGACCTCGCAGGGCCGGGGCATCTTCATGGATCAGGCACTGGAGCTCTTGCCTGCCGATACGTGGCGCTGGTATCTGATGGCCAATGCGCCGGAGAGCGATGACACGTCCTTCACGCTGGAAAGCTTCGCTGGGTCGGTAAACAAGGACCTCGCCGACGTGCTCGGCAATTTCGTCAACCGCATTACGCGTTTTTGCAATTCCAAGTTCGGGCTGGAAGTCCCCGCTGGCGGCACGGCGGGCGCGGCCGAACACGCGCTCTATGCCGAGATTGACAGGCGGCTTCCGGCCTATACGGAGTATCTGGCGCAGATGGAATTCCGCAAGGCGTTCGCCGAGCTGCGGGCGATGTGGGTGTCGGGCAATGAATATCTGCAGGTCGCCGCGCCATGGACAGCCTACAAGACCGATCCGGAACAGGCCGCTGTCGGCGTTCGCACGGGGCTGAACCTGATCCGCCTGTTCGGCGTTCTGTCCCAGCCGGTCATCCCGTTCATGTCAGCCAGGATCATGGCAATCTTCGGCGAGACCGAACCCTACCCCGCCTGGCCGGAAGGCAAGGCGGTTGATATTCTCTCGACGGTAAAGCCCGGCACGGCGTTTGAGCTACCGGAAGTGCTGGTGACCAAGGTCGAGGACACGCAGATCGAGGAATGGAAAGACCGCTTCAAGGCGCCTTGAGAAGGTGCCAGAGTTTCATTTGCGTGCGGCCTTGCTGCGCGGCATGATGGCCGGGACGCAGGCCTGAGATAGCTTGCCAGTCTCGACCTATTCGAGGAAACACCATGATCAGCCCCGACCATATCCGCCTGATGGCGGTCTATAACAAGTGGCAGAACGAGTCTCTGCTTGGTGCGGCTGACGGGCTGAGTGAGATGGAACGCCGCCTCGATCGGGGGGCCTTCTTCCGCTCCATCCACGAGACGCTGAACCATATTCTGTGGGCTGACCAGATATGGATGAGCCGGCTGGCCGGGACCCCCGCACCGAAAGCGCCGGGCATTCCGGCATCTGTGAGCCAGATCGATGGCTGGGATGCGTTGAAGGCGGCGCGGGTTGATTTCGACAGACAGATGATCGACTGGTCTCGCACCGTCTCCCCCGCCGACCTTGAGGGAGATCTCAGCTGGTATTCCGGTGCGGCGAAGCGTGAAATTTCCAAGGCGCGCTGGGTTCTCATCACCCACATGTTCAACCATGGCACCCACCATCGCGGGCAGGTCCACGCGATGCTCACCGCCGCCGGCGCGAAACCTGACGATACGGATATTCCGTTCATGCCGCAGGCTTATTCCGACATGCTGAAACAGGCGTGAGACGGGTACAATTTTAGTAAATTCTTTTCGGCTGCGTTCACTGCCTGCCGCTAGAAAGTCGCTTGGGGGGGAACAGTGCCGAGTGAGTTATGCGTTTTTTGTTCATCGCATTGGGGGCCATTACCGTGCTTGGTGCCGCCGGCACCGCCTGGTTTTTCCTCGTCCGTGAGAAGGGCCCTGAAAACCTGTCGGACCTCTTGATCACTCACACCGAAACCGGTGTCGTGATGACGGAGGACGAGGACAATCTTGCGCCTCTCGGGACGCTGTACGAAATCCGGTACTGGCAGGACGGCACGTTCGACTACACGTCTCATACTCTGGTCCGGACCGGCTATTACAGCGTTTCCGGCTCGACGCTGTGCCGGTCCTTCAACCCCCTCGCAGTCAGGGACAATTGCGTGCAGGTTTTCAAGCGCGATGGCGGTGGTTATGAGGCGCGCACTCCGGCAACTGACGACGTCCGCTATTCCTTCCTGCTGGAGTGAGTTGAGACCGGCCACGCTGTGGCGTCCAGATCGAGGTCCGGGAACTCGCCCGCCTCGAACCCGGGCTCTCTCCCGCCACGGGCCTTTGCATCGAAATCGCGCATCAGGCGCAGGCCGATGGGGAAGAGCAGGATCAGCGCGAACAGGTTGGTCAGCGCCAGCACACCCATGGTGAGATCGGCGAAAGCGAAGGCCGAACCGAAGTCGATGGTTGCGCCGACAACGATGAAGCCGAGGGTCGCGATCCGGAACAGATGATAGGTCAGCTTGTGGTCACGGCTGAAAAAACTCAGTGCATTCTCACCCAAAAAGTAATTGTACATGATCGACGAGAAGACGAAGAGCAGGAGCGCGAAGGCGATGAAGCCCTGCGCCCAGCCGCCGATGTGATCGGCCAGGGCATTCTGTGTCAGGACGACCCCGTCAAGATCCGTCGTCATTGGCTGGATGTCCGACAGCAGGATGATCGACGCCGTACAGGTGCAGATCAGCATCGTGTCGATGAAGACGGAAAGCGCCTGTACGACGCCCTGGCGGGCCGGGTGGCGCACATGGGCGACGGCCGCGACATTCGGGGCGGAACCCAGCCCGGCTTCATTCGAGAACAGGCCGCGCCGCATACCATTCGTCACGGCCGCGCCGATGCCACCGCCGATAGCGGCGTCGAGCCCGAAGGCGCCAGCGAAGATGCGACTGAATACGGACGGCAACTCGCTGGCATTCATCGCAATTACGACAACCACCATGACGATATAGATGAGCGCCATGATCGGCACGACATACTCAGTCACCGCCGTGATACGATTAATGCCGCCGAAGATGACGAGCGCAATGACGGCAGCAAGCGCCAGTCCTGTGGCGATAGGGGGCACGCTGAACGCGTCGGCCATGGAGGTCGAGATCGCATAGCTCTGCAGTACGCTGAAGGCGAAGCCGAAGGTAACCAGGAGCAGGATCGAGTAGAAGCCGGCGAGCCATATTGCGCCCTTGCCGAGCCGCTTGGACAGGCCGTGCTTGATGTAATAGGCAGGTCCGCCGCGAAAGGTGCCGGTGTCCGGCTCCAGCCGCTTATACGCCTGGGCCAGGGTGCATTCGAAAAAGCTTGTTGCCATGCCGACGAGGCCGACGACCCACATCCAGAAGATGGCACCCGGTCCGCCGAGTGAAATCGCCACGGCGACACCGGCGATGTTGCCCGCGCCGACGCGGCCCGCGACGGACAATGCCAGCGCCTGAAACGATGTCGGCTTGCCGTCCTCGGCTTTTCCGAAGGCCTCGCCGAAGATCGAGAACATGTGGATGAAATGGCGCACCTGCACGAAGCGCGACTGGATGGTGAACCACAGGCCGATAGGGATCAGCACGTAGATCAGCACGCTGCCCCATAAAAAGTCGTTCAGAAATCCAATCATCGTTCCCCGGTCTGTTGCTTTGTTTCTTACCTAGTGCCGGAGGGCATGTTGACGAATTTAGGCCGCGCACCGACGGGGCATGTTGGCGCGGCAGCTTGATATCGGCCTTGTATCCGCGAGGCTGCGCTGAGCAAAGGATGGCTTGCGATGTAGAGAGGCCTCAGGCTGGCTTTGCGTCCGTTCCCTTCATGACGAACAGGACGAGAAAAAGCAGCCAGGACAGAATGATGCCTGCCGGCCCCACGACGAAAAGCGGGATCAGTTGATTTTCTCCTGAAATGCTGAGGCGCGTTCCGGTTGTGGTCTCTCGGCGCCAGTGTGCAAGCGCTTGCTTGCGCTGGCGGAGGGGATCAGGCACGGTGTGGTCGTCGGGGAATATGGTTAAGGGAAGTCTTATGCGACAGATGCTGACAGGTGCCGCCCTTGCGGCGATCGGGTTCTTTGCCGGATCGGCAAATGCTGCCGATCTGAAGGCGGACATCGCGGCGGACTACGGCTATCTGGAAGGCCTGTACAAGACCCTGCATGCCAACCCGGAACTGTCCTTCATGGAGGTCGAAACGGCGCGCCGGATGGCGGCTGAGTTCCGCAAGCTCGGATTTGATGTCACAGAGGGGGTCGGCAAGACCGGCGTCGTCGGCGTGATGCAGAATGGCGACGGGCCCGTGGTGACCCTGCGCGCCGATATGGATGGCCTGCCGGTCGCCGAGCAGACGGGCCTGGCCTATGCCTCGAAGGCAACGGGTGAAAACCGCTTCGGCGAGGTGCAGCCGATCATGCATGCCTGCGGGCACGACGTGCACATGACATCCCTGATCGGTGCCGCGCGCCAGCTCGTCGAGCGCAAGGGCGAGTGGTCCGGCACGCTGATCCTGATCGCGCAGCCTGCGGAGGAAATCGGCCTCGGTGCCCGCGCGATGCTGGACGACGGGCTTTATGAACGCTTTCCGCGACCCGACTATGTTGTCGCGCTGCACGATTCCGCCAGCCTCGCTGCGGGCAAGGTTGCCTATACACCGGGTTGGGCGCTCGCCAATGTCGATAGCGTCGATATCTATGTGAGGGGTATTGGCGGGCACGGTGCCTATCCGCAGACGACGAAAGACCCGGTCGTTATCGGCGCAAGCATCGTCACTGCTCTGCAGACGCTCGTCTCGCGCGAAATCTCGCCGCTGGAACCGGCCGTCGTCACCGTCGGGGCGTTCAACGCCGGGGCCAAGCACAATATCATTTCCGACGAGGCCCATCTGCAGCTGACTGTCCGATCCTATACGGATGAAGTACGCGCCAGGCTGCTCGACGGCATCCAGCGGATCGCACGGGCCCAGGCCGCCTCTGCCGGTCTGCCGGAGGATCTTTATCCGCGCATCGAGATCGAGGAAGACTATACGCCGTCGACCTATAACGACCCGGCGCTGGCGGAGCGTCTCGCCGGCCGTTTCCGGGACCGGTTCGGCGAAGAAAACGTCATCCAGGCCGACCCGGTCATGGGTGGCGAGGATTTTGCCTGGTATGGGCGCCTCGAGCCGAAGATCCCGACCATGATTTTCTGGATAGGAGCCGTGGCGCCGGGGAAGGTTGCTGCCGCGCAAGCCGGGGGCGACCCGCTGCCATCGCTGCACTCGCCGTTCTTTGCGCCGCAACCGCGCCCGACCATCCTCACAGGGGTCGAGGCGATGACCGCCGCGGCTCTCGACCTGTTGCAGCCCGCTATCAGTGAGTAGGAGACCCTCATGGGACTGATCATCAGACTGTCTGCCTTCGTCGCCCTCGCGACGGTTCTCGTCTATGTCGGCAATACGCTGTCCTATCGCATGGACATGCGGGATTTCGGGGCAGCATTCGGCTTCTCGTTCCAGATGGTGTTGCCGATGCTGATCATCGCCGGTGTCGCTGGTGTGCTTGGCTTGATCGGGCTTTTCATCAAGCGGGCGGGGTCGGGCCTTTTTGCCATCCTGTCGGCACTGGTGCTCCTCGCCTGCACAGCCGGGCCGCTCGGCATCCGCCACAACGCTTCACAGGTGCCGCCAATCCACGACATCACGACCGACACGGAGACGCCGCCGGCATTCGTTGCCGTCGTGCCATTGCGGGCCGAAACCGGCGCGACAAACCCGCCCGAGTATGACCGCGAGCAGACCGCGCAACAGCTCGAAGCCTATCCGGAACTCGATACCGTCACCGTCGATGCCGACTATGGCACCGTCTTCGATGTCTCCCTTGATGTGCTGCAGGAAATGGGTCTGGTCATTGTCGAGGCAGACGAGGCCGGCGGCCGGATCGAGGCGACCCATACCAGCCGTTGGTGGGGCTTCAAGGACGACGTCGTGATCCGCTTCAACCGTGAGGATACGCCGCTGTCGATCGACATGCGCTCGAAATCCCGCATCGGAGGCTCGGATGTCGGTGCCAATGCCAAGCGCATCGAAACCTTTTTCAGCAAGCTGGAAGAAAAACTGCAATAGGGCCCGGACCACTCAGCCGGCCCTTCACCGGTTCCGTTTCGCCAACTCGCCGAACAGTCCGTCGCGAAGCCATTTGTGACGCGGGTCATGGGTCCAGTTCGGATGCCACGCCCCGTTCATGGCGATGGGCGGTAGCGGCACCGGCGGCTCGAAACAGTAGAACTTGTCGGGCAGGACGCTGAACAGCGCGGAGGGCGCTGTGAGGATTGCATCGGTGTTCATGACAGTCGCGAGCGCTATGAGGAAGCCGGCCGTGCGGTAGGCAATGTGCCGCGTATCGCCATTCTCGGCCAGCACCTCGTCGACGACGCCTTTTTCCTTCCCCTCCGGATTGATCAGGGCGTGCTCGTAGCGGAGATAACCCTCCAGCGTGACCTTTCGTTCTGACAACGGGTGGCTCTTGCGGACGCAGGACATGAACCGGTCGCTGAAGATCGGTTTCTGCACGAACTGATCGAAATCGACGCGCGGCCTGTTCCTGGCAAGCCGCATATCCGGCATGATGACGAGGTCGATCTGGCCTGAGACAAGTTCGCGCGCCGAGGCATAGCTGAGATCGACGATGTCGAGCTCCAGCGCCGGGGCGCGGGGCTTGATCGCCTGAATCCATGCATGGGAGATGATGACGCCGATATAATCGAAGCTGGCGATCCGTACCCGGCCTTTCTGCGTTGCCGGATCGAATTCCTCGTTGGCGCGCATGACATCGCGGAGGCTTTCTATCATCCGCGCAACGGCAGGCTGCAGGCGCTCTGCCTTGGGTGTCGGCAGCATGGCCCGCCCGGATTTGACCAGAAGCGGATCTCCGAAAAGTTCACGCAGGCGGGCGAGGGCGCGGCTGGTTGCGGGCTGGGACAGGCTCAGGCGGCGCGCGGCATCGGTAACGCTGCGCTCCGTCAGTAGCCAGTGAAGCGCCATAAGCAGGTTGAGGTCGAGAGATTCAAGGGAACGGTCATTCATGCGGATAGCGTATAACAAAGATGAATATTATGTATTTGAAGCATATTACGTCCGGGATTACCTCTCAAACGAAAATGATCGCCCTAACTGGAGATTTTGCCATGACGATGAGAGTTTCAGCTGCCCTGACTATCCTTGGCCTGCTCAGCTTTGCGCTGCCTGCAAATGCCGGCACGCAGGACGACATCGAGGATTGTCGCGCGGCTTTGACCGAGGAGGGCACGTTGAAGATGGATGAGTATCGCCTCAGCTTCGAAAAGAAGAAGGGCAATTCCAATCGCGTGCTGACACTTGAAGCGATCCCCAATGCCGGCGGCGCAAAATACATCGTCACCTGTACGTTCAAGAAGAACAAGATCGAAGCCGTTTCTGTCGAAGCGGCGGCCTGAAGCCCGAGCTTCAACCCCGGAGTCTCCACGCCAGAGCCTCTACCGCAGAGCTTCCTATGGACTTGTGCGCCCGCATGAGTTCGTCTTGGCCCCGCTGCGCCGACCGCAGCGGGGTTTTTTCAGGCCTGGTCTGTCGACTTGCGCGCGATCGCGACCATATCGGGTCAATGAAAAAGTTTGCCATCCGCCTCATCGTCACAATTTTCTCCCTTGCGGTCGGGGGTCTTGCTTCCGCCGGTCCGATGCTTGAGGATTTTGACTATCCTTGGGAAGTGAAGCGCCATGCGCTTGTCTCCCAGCAGCAGGTCATGGAGATGGCCTATATGGATGTGGCTCCCGAAGACGCGAATGGGAAAGCCGTCGTTCTTCTCCACGGCAAGAATTTCTGCAGTGCCACTTGGGGCGCGACCATGCAAATCCTGCTCGATGAGGGTTACAGGGTTATAGCGCCGGACCAGATCGGCTTTTGCAAATCATCCAAGCCTGCTGGTTACCAGTACGGCCTGCATACGCTTGCAGCCAATACGCATGACTTGCTTGCCTCAATCGGGGCCGACGACCCGATCATCATGGGTCACTCGATGGGCGGCATGCTGGCCATGCGATATGCCGTCCAGTACGGCGAGGCGGTCTCAGGTCTCGTGCTGGTCAACCCGATCGGTCTTGAAGACTGGCGCGCCAAGGGTGTACCGGCCGTAACGGTCGATGCGCTTTACGAAGGCCAGCTGCAAACGACCCGCGACAGTATCAAGACCTATCAGCGCGACACCTATTATGCCGGTGAATGGCGGCCGGCCTATGATGAGTGGGTCGACATGCTGTGGTCAATGTATCAGGGCGAGGGCGGCAGGATCGTCGCCTGGCACCAGGCGCTTACGGCGGACATGGTCTTCAACCAGCCTGTTGTCCACGAATTTGACCGCATCACCGCGCCGACCTTGATTCTGATCGGTGAACAGGACACCACCGCGATCGGCAAGGGGCGGGTTTCCGACGACCTGCGCGCCAACCTCGGAAACTATGGCGATCTTGCGCAAGAGACAGCCGCCGCTATTTCGAACGCCAGGCTCGTGACCTTTCCCGAGCTCGGGCACAGCCCGCATATTCAGGCACCGGAGCAATTCTACGATGCGCTGCTGACCGGCTTGTCAGCGTTTTAGGATGTCTCGATCTGGGGTTAACCCATTCAGCTATTGCCCCGAGACGGCGATGATGGGCACTGGTCCAGAGGAACGGTAGCATTTCCGGACTGCGACAAGGGACCTTTGCCGATCTCTCGCGGCTGAGGCGTCGAGAAGATCGCCGACGAGAAAGTCAGCCTATTTGGCTGCTTCCTTTTCTTCTTCGGCAGGCTTGCGTTCATTGAAGCGATCAGTCAATGCCTCCGCTTTAGCATCGTCGATAGTCTTCCGGGCAAGGTCGAAGACATCTTCTTCTTCCTCATCGACATGGTGTTCGATGTCGTGCTTGAGCTGTTTGAATTTCGTCAGCCAGCCGGGCGAGGACATGTCCATGTCCTCAATCTCCTCAACGAGGTCCGCCGCGTCCTTGTGTTCGGAAACCGAATGCCGGGTCTGGTCCGAGGCTTCGGGATGGCTCATCAGTTCAGCATAGAAAGTCTGCTCTTCGGCAGAGGCGTGGGCTTCGAGCTCGACCCGGTAGCGCCGCCACAGCGCGCGGCGTTCATTGCTGTCGCCTTCCGTCTCGACGATTTTCTCGCCGAGGGCGCGCTGGGTGTCGTGGTCTTTTTTCAGACGGGCGTAGATATCCATGTTGATACTCCTTGCCGTGACTTCAGTACAGCTAAGGAAATATTGTCCTGAAGGTTCCCCAGTCTGACAGTCGATTAATGCAAGCAAGGTTCAGGGCTTCGCCAGACGACCGCCCTTTCTGGCATAGTCTTGCGAACCGCGATGGACCACTTCTGCCTCAGCCAGGATCGTATCAACCGGGTATTTGTCATCAACGCCCTGCAACCGGTCATAGATCGGTCCGAAATCGGTATCGACGGTGGCGTGGAACAGATCCTCATAGCTGTCGATGACGAAATAAGTCTGCTGGAAATCATCGATGCGATAATCCGTGCGCATGACGCGCTCGAGGTCGAATTTCAGCCGGTGGGGTGAGGGGTCCTTCAGCGAGAAGACGCTTTCCGAGGCTGACGAGACAATGCCGGCGCCATAGATGCGCAGGCCATCATCGGTCTGTACGAGGCCGAACTCCACCGTGTACCAATAAAGCGCCGCGAGGTTCTTGAGGCAGCCGGAGTCGAGCGAGCGCAGCCCGCCCTTGCCATAGGCCTGCATGTAATCGGCGAAGACCGGGTTCGTCAGCATCGGCACATGGCCGAACACGTCATGAAAGACGTCCGGCTCCTGGAGGTAGTCGAGCTGGTCAGCGCGGCGGATGAAATTGCCGGCGGGGAAGCGGCGATTGGCGAGGTGGTCGAAGAACACCTCGTCCGGTACCAGCCCCGGCACCGCAACCACGCGCCAGCCGGTCAGGCTTTCAAGCTCGTCCGACATCGTTTCGAAATTCGGGATTCCGCCGCGACCGAGGTCGAGCGCCTTCAAGCCGTCAAGGAAGGATTGCTCCGCCTTGCCCGGCAGCAGCTTGACCTGGCGCTCATAGAGCGTATCCCAGGTCTGGTGTTCTTCGTCGCTATATCCTTCCCAGCCCTGGGGGATGGTGTAGTCATCCGCCATGATTTCGCGGACTTCCCGCGGGAATTGATTAATATCCGTGTGCGTTTCCATAGTCCTAATATAGGACTGAGGCCGCAAAAGTTCCTGCCAATCTCAGGCTTCTCCTTGGCCGGGAATAGCGGGAAAGGGGGCTGCGGGCAGCAGAAAGGCGATAAGAGCCGCTAAAAAGCGGCGCGCAGCAGGAAGGCAGGGGTATGATCGCCCATGCCGACAACCGAATCATCGTCGCCCTTTTTCTTCGAGCGACCACGGGAGGGGGTCCTTTTGCCCGTATCCTCAGCCGATGCCACGGTGCCGCCGGAAGAATTCTGATCCGTCTGGTCGTCGCTCGATGCTTTTCTGGCGGGTGCCTCGGTGCTTTTGGCCGGTTCGTCGCTGGTTCTGGCAGCGCGCTTGCGGGACGGTCTTGCCGTCTTCTCTTCCTTGTCGTCGGGCTTGTCCTGCGTAGCGTCCTTGGCCGACGTGTCCCTGGGTGTTGTGTCCCTGGGGGGCGTGTCCCTGGGGGTCGTGTCCCTGGGGGTCGTGTCCCTGGCGGGGCCTTTTCTCGACGCGCCGCGTGGCTTTCTCTCGGGCTGATTCTGCTCGAAGAAATCGCCAAAATCTGCTTCCTCGATCGCATCGGCACCGATCGTCTTCAGGACTGACTCATAGGCCTTGCTGTCAGCCGGGGTGACCAGCATGAACGCCGCGCCCGGGCGACCGGCCCGGCCCGTACGGCCAATGCGGTGGACATAGTCATCCGCGTGAATGGGCACATCGAAATTGAAGACATGGCTGACAGCGGGAACATCGAGGCCGCGGGCGGCCACGTCGGAGGCGATCAGCAGTTTCAGCTTGCCGGCGCGGAACATGTCCAGCGTCTCGGTACGGAAGGACTGGGCAAGATCGCCATGTATCGGCCTGGCATCATAGCCGTGCCTTTGCAGCGACTTGGCGACGATATCGACATTGGTCTTGCGGTTACAGAAGACGATCCCGTTCTGGACATCGTCATTGTCGATCAGCTTGCGCAGGGCGGCGCGTTTCAGCTTATCGTCGCGGGCCGGCACGCGGACGATCTTCTGGGTGATCGTCTCGGCCGTCGTTGCCGGGCGGGAAACCTCGATCCGGGCTGGAGCAGACAGGAACTGGTCGGTGATGCGCTGGATCTCCGCCGGCATCGTCGCCGAGAAAAACAGCGTCTGGCGCGTGAACGGCGTCAGCTTGAAGATTTTCTCGATGTCCGGGATGAAGCCCATGTCGAGCATGCGGTCTGCCTCGTCGACGACCATGACTTCGACGCCGGTCAGCAGCAGCTTGCCGCGCTCGAAATGGTCGATCAAGCGGCCGGGCGTCGCGATCAGCACGTCAACGCCGCGTGTAAGCTTCATATCCTGTTCCGTGAAGGACACGCCGCCGATCAGGAGCGCCATGGAAAGCTTGTGATACTTGCCGTATTTCTCGAAGCTTTCCGCCACCTGGGCAGCAAGCTCGCGTGTCGGGCACAGGACGAGGGAGCGCGGCATGCGTGCTTTCGAGCGGCCCTTGGAGAGGCGGTGGATCATCGGCAGGGTAAAGCCCGCCGTCTTGCCGGTACCGGTCTGGGCAATGCCGAGCACGTCCCTGCCGGCGAGCGCTTCAGGAATCGCTTTCTCCTGAATCGGCGTCGGGGTTTCATAGCCCGCTTCGGCAAGGGCTTTCAGTATTTTGGGCTCGAGCCCAAGGTCTTCAAAACGCATGAGTGTCCTGGTTGCTTTGTCTGTACGTGGCGGGTCTGGTTTATCTCAACGCCCCGTTGCCGCCAGATGCAAACGATGCGCCATTGCGTGTGTGGATCCCGAAAACGGTAAGTCGACGGGATGTCAGCCGGAAATGGCCCGGCGCGGGCGTCTTACTTTTCGCATGCCAAACGGCAAGGCTGCACCAGCGCGAGTAAGCGGGAATTAGGCAAAATCGGCCTACAGGTCAAGCTGCGCCCCGCCTTCCGCCTGATTAGCACATAGGTGTGCCATTTGTGCAACGCAAGGGCGCAAAGGGTGCGACTGCATCTGGATGGCGACAGGCGAGGCATGCTCTGGCAGGAATAGAGACATGAGTATCGATGACCCGACCCGCGTTTTTGCCCCTGCCGACCTCGACTATCCGCCTGTCGTGCCGGTCGAACCGAAGCGGCATGTCTGTCCGGTCAACGGGCTGGAGCTCAGCTATCTCGTTTGGGGCGATGCAGCCAAGCCGCCGATCGTGCTGGTCCATGGCGGCAAGGATCACGGTCGCATGTGGGACTGGACGGTCGCCGACATGATAGACGAGTGGTGTGTGATCGTGCCCGATTTGCGCGGTCATGGCGATTCGGGCAGGGCGCCAGGCGGCGGCTATGAAGGCGAATATTTCATCTCTGACTTCGCCGGGTTGATGGCGCATCTGGAACGCGAAGGCTTCGCCCTGCCGATGCCGCTGATCGGGCATTCCCTCGGCGGCAATATCGTCCTGAACTATGCCGCGATCTATCCGGACAAGGTAACCCGCCTGATCGCGCTGGAAGGGCTCGGCGCCTCCGAGAAGCATTATACGGAGTTCATGGAGAAGAGCCCGGCGGAGCGCTATCGCTCCTGGATCGACCGGCGGCTGAAGCAGGATGCGATCGACCAGCGCCGGTTCGACAGCCCTGAAGAGATGGTCTCGCGCATGGCCGGCGTGCACAAGAACCTCGATGAGACCCAGGCGCGCCATCTCGCGCTGCATGCGGCCCGGCACTATCCCGATGCCATGGGGGGCGGCTGGGGCTGGAAGCATGACCCGCTGACCGGCATCTGGCCAAGCCCGCGCATGACGGCGCCTGCGGAATATTCGCGGATCTACGCCGAAATCACCTGTCCGGTCCTGCTGATGCGTGGCGAGGATTCATGGGCCTCCGATCCGGAAAAGGATGGCCGCATCGAGGCTTTCAGGGACGCCCGACTGATCAATTATGACAAGGCGGGCCATTGGCTGCATCATGACCGGTTCGACGCGTTCATCCGTGATGTGAAGACTTTCCTGGCGCAGTAAATTGTTGCGGGCAGCGAGACGCGCGATACAGTGCGGCGGGAGAGGAAACCCGTCATGAAAGCCATTCACGTCAAGCTCGCAATCGCGATCATTCTCGATCTGGCCGACTTTTTCATCGGGCGCATTCCCGGCTGGGGGACCGCGTTCGATTTCGTGCTCGCATTGATCGGCTTCGCCATGTTCGGGTGGAAGGGCTTCGTCCAACTGTGGGAGGTGGTTGATTTCACCGACCAGATCGATGGCTTCGTGCCGACCCTGACTCTGATCGCGCTCGCCGAGCTGCGCGAGGAGCGCAACGCAGCTGGCAAGGCTGGCGGCAAGCTGAAATAGATCAACTGTACCTTTTCCTTGGCGGCTGGGCTGAGAGGCCTATCCTCGGTCGCAACAGCCGGAAAATGAAAAGGAAAGGGCCAGCCATGAGCATTCCCGAAACTGCGAAGGAAATTCATCTCGTCGACTACCCCACGGGCAAGCCGACGCCCGAGATTTACGAGGTCGTCGAGGCGCCGGTGCGCGAGCCGGGCGATGGCGAGATCCTGATGCGGGTCGTGTTCATGTCGGTAGACCCCTATATGCGCGGGCGCATGAACCCGCATGTCAAAAGCTATATCCCGCCATTCCAGAAGGGCGAAGCGCTCGATGGCGGTGCGGTCGGGCAGGTCATCAAGTCGAACAGCGAGAAATTCGCCACGGGCGATTATGTCGTTGGCTATAATGGCGGCTGGCGTGAGTATTACACCGGGCCCACGGACGGGTTTAACAAGGTCGATCCGTCGCTGGCGCCGCTCTCGGCCTATCTTGGCGTGCTCGGCATGCCGGGCTTTACCGCCTGGGCCGGGATGAGCCAAATCCTGGAGCCGAAAGAGGGCGACGTGCTGTTCGTCTCCGGTGCGGCCGGAGCGGTTGGCTCCATGGTCGGCCAGCTCGGCAAGCTGAAAGGCTGCAAGGTCATCGGGTCCGCCGGTTCGACGGAAAAGTGCGACTGGCTGACCGGCGAGCTCGGCTTCGACGTGGCGCTCAACTACAAGGATTATGCGAACTCGACGGAGCTGACCAAGGGGCTGTCGCAGGCCGCCGGCAAGGGCGGTGTGAACTGCTATTTCGAGAATGTTGGCGGCATGCACCTGGAAGCGGCGATCAACTGCATTGCCTTTGGTGGGCGCATCGCCCTGTGCGGCATGATCTCCAATTATAACGATACCAAGCCGGAGCCGGGGCCATACAACCTGACGAACCTTATCGGGCGCGGCGTGAAGATGCAGGGCTTCATCGTATCGAATTTCATGCTTCTGGCGCGCGATTTCTATGCTGAAGTCGGTCCGATGCTGGCGGGGGGCAAGATCCATTTCCGCGAAACGGTCTATGAAGGGCTGGAGAAGGCACCGGAAGCCTTCAACGGCCTGTTCGAGGGCGCGAATACCGGCAAGGCCGTCGTGCGGGTCGCTCCGGACACGGCCTGAGGCCAGCTCTTCTGGTTCTTGTCTGGAGTGGAAAAACAGGCTCAATTTTTTCTGCCATGGGCACCCGATAGTGCTTGACGATGCATCGGGTGCCTATTAGACAAACGCTTCTCGCCGTCAGGCGAACCTTGTGAAATGCGCGGGTGTAGCTCAGTTGGTTAGAGTGCCGGCCTGTCACGCCGGAGGTCGCGGGTTCGAGCCCCGTCACTCGCGCCATTTCACGCTTCGATTTCCCATAATACTGTCTCTGCCCCGGTCGCCGATAGCGCGATCCCCTTTATATGGTGCCGTGTAGCAGTGGCTGAACGGGGCATTCAACATGACGAAAATTGCAATCATCGGCGCGGGACTGTCCGGTCTTGTCGTGGCAGAGCGTTTGCATCGGCTCGCAGATGTCGAGATCTTCGAGAAATCGCGCGGTGTCGGCGGCAGGATGGCGACACGCTATGCCGACCCGTTCGAGTTTGACCATGGCGCCCAGTATTTCACTGTCCGGCGGCAGCGGTTCCAGGAGTTCCTCGAACCCTACCTGAACGACGGCGTGGTTGCCGAATGGCCGCTGCGCATGGTCATGCTGGAGGAAGGGCGGACGCCCGAACCGATGGACACGGATCATGTCCGCTATGTCGGTGCGCCAAAAATGAATGCGTTTGCCAAGGCGCTGGCAGAGGACAAGACCGTGCATCTGCAAACGCGCGCTGAGGCCGTGGTGCCGGATGGTGAGAGCTGGCAGCTTGTCAGTGACGATGGACGCGATCTTGGGCGCTTCGACTGGGTCGTGACGGCGGTGCCGTCGCCGCAGGCGTCGTCCATCCTGCCGGACGGATTCGTGCATCAGGATGCAATCGCGCGCGTCGGGATGAGCGGCAATTTCACGCTGATGCTCGGTTTCGATTCCGACCTGCCGCTCGACTGGGACGGTGCGCGAACCCGCTATTCCCCGGTTGGCTGGATCGCGGTCAATTCCGCCAAGCCGGGGCGAGACACGCGAACCAGTCTTGTTATTCAGTCCACGAATGAGTGGGCCGAAACCTTTCTGGAGGAAGACAAGGACAAGGTCATTGCCCATCTGCAGGAAGATGCAGAAAAGCTGATCGGGTTCAGCCTGCCCAAACCGGCGCTTGTGGCGATCCATCGCTGGCTCTACGCCGCTGTGCCGTCGCCTCTGGGCGAGCCATTCCTCGCCGACGAGACACAGCGCCTCGCCGCATGCGGTGACTGGTGTGTCGAAGGCAAGGTCGAGGACGCGTTCGAGAGCGGTATGGCTCTCGCGGATTACCTGGAAGAACGTCTGGGATAGTCACCCACGATCAGCTCGGCAGTCTCAATGATGATGATGGTGCGGCTCGGTGTTCAGCCGGCCGCACTTGCCGCATTTGACGACAACGCCGTGGGCGTCGTGATGGGCGACATTGACGAGCAGTCTGGTCTTGCAGCCGCCGCAGCGATAGGTTTCGTCACCGCCGCCTTCGCGGGCAGGACTGCCGACGGTGTGCTCGACGATGTCTGCGCCTTTGGCCTGGTCTTCTGATAGAATGATCATATCGAACTGCGGCATTCAAGGTCTCCGGATTTGATGGATTGTCACCTTGTCACCAACCGCCTTTTTTTGCAAAGGCGTTTGGCGTCAAGCCTCAGCCTTTCATCACATCCATGACGATTTCCAGTGACCGCAGGCGCGCCGCCGGGTCGTGGATCGAGGAAGCCAGAATGATTTCATCCGGCTCGACCCGGGCAATGAAGCTGCGGAGCTGCTCGCCAACGCGTTCCGGCCCGCCGACAGCGCTATAGGCAAGCGCCTGTTCTATCCCGGCCGTTATTTGCGGTGGAAAATCCAGGCCGCGGCGTGGTGCGGGAAGCGGACCCGCTTTGCCGAGACGCAGATTGGCAAAGGCCTGCTGCAGGGATGTGAACAGGAAATCTGCCTCCTCGTCGGTTGCTGCAGCAATCGCATTTGCCGCCATCATGACCTTTGGCGCGTCCAGATAGGGCGACGGACGGAAACTGTCGCGATAGACCCGGACGGCCTGAAGCAGAGCCTGAGGGGCGAAGTGAGACGCAAAGGCATAGGGCAGCCCGAAATGAGCCGCCATCTGCGCACCGTAGAGGCTGGAGCCGAGGATCCATACCGGCACATCCAGCCCTTCACCGGGAATGGCTCTGACCTGGCGGGAGGTTTCGGGCGCCGAGAAATAAGTGAGCAATTCATCGACATCCTGCGGGAAACGGTCTTCTCCGCCCTGCATCGTCCGGCGCAGGGCGCGGGCGGTGGTATGGTCGCCGCCAGGCGCACGGCCGAGGCCGAGGTCGATCCGGCCCGGATAGAGCGTTTCCAGCGTGCCGAATTGCTCTGCGATGATGAGCGGTGCATGGTTGGGCAGCATGATGCCGCCGGCCCCGACACGGATTGTCGATGTTTTCCCGGCGACGTGCCCGATCAGGACCGACGTCGCGGCGCTGGCGATGCCGCCGATATTGTGGTGCTCGGCCAGCCAGAAGCGGGTGTAGCCCAGCCGTTCGGCGGCCTGCGCCAGCGCGACCGTGCTCTCGAAGGATTGAGCAATGGTGCCGCCTTCTGTGATCGGCGCAAGGTCGAGGATAGATAACGGGATCAAGGCTGACACACTTCCTGAGATATCGAACGGACATTACAGGTAAGGGGTCGTTTGCTCATGTAAAGCGATTGCAGGCAAATTCTCCCGCCTGCGAAACCGATCGCATCGGCACCTGCAGACAGTCAGGGGGCGGTGACGCTCACAAGTCGGACCCTGCGCGCGCCACCGCTGCCTCGCAGCGCTGCATCAGGCCGGTATTCTCCGCACCATGATCTGCCGCGGAGTCTACGGTCACGTCGCCATAGGGCATGAATTCCTGATAGCGGTCCATCAGGGCGATGGTGACCCCGTTGGTCCAGCCAAAGCCGTCCTGGGTCGGATACTCGCCGCCACCGCCGGGCCGGGGTTCGGTGACGTCATATTTCTCGACCATCTTGCCGGTCTGGCAATAGGTGCGGGCGACGGTCTGCAGCCATCGCCTCGCGATGGTGCGCGACAGGTCAGTGTGGCCATAGTCGGCGAGGCCCTGAACCGCGATCCAGTGCAGGGGCGCCCAGCCATTGGGCGCGTCCCACTGCTCGCCGGTCTCGTTCGGCGTGGTCAGCAGGCCGCCCGGCGCAAGCAATTCTTCCTCGATCATGAGCGCTGTCGCGTCGGCTTCGGCCTGGCTGGCAAGCCCGAAGAACAGCGGGTAAAGCGCCGCCGCCGTAATATTGCCCCTGGGCGTGCCGTCGACGAAATCGTAATCGTCATAGGCGCCGGTGTCGTCGTTCCACAGATAGTGCCGCATCGCGTCGGAACGGGCGTCCGCCATCTGCCGGTAGTCTGCCTCGCAGGCGCGGTCTCCCTTGCGGGCGCACGCAGCGGCAATCGCGGTTTCAAGACCATAGAGAATGGCGTTGAGATCCGGCGGGATGATGTCGGTCGTTTCGATGGAGGAAAGGTCTTCGCCCGCAAACCAGCGCGAGGAAAAGTCCCAGCCGCTTTCCGCGCCGGCGCGAAGGTTGCGGTAGACGATCTCCTTCGGGCGGCTGGCCTCCTGCGCCGTGAGGACGTCGGCAAGATAGCTTTCATCGCGCGGAATCGAGAGATCGTCCCAATAGCGGCTAAGCAGTGCGCCGTCGGCAAGGCGCACGACGCGCTCTGCCGCTGTGCCCGGGGCCAGGGCGCCGGCGCCGTTCATCCAGAACGCATGCTCCGCTTTCAGCTGTGGCAGATATTCCGCCCACGAATAGACAGGGTCATTCGGCGTCAGGAGGCCGACCATCTTGAAAAAGAATGGCGGTTGCGACCGGCTGAGATAATAGGTGCGGTTGGCATTGGGGATGAAGCCATAAGCATCGATCAGCCCGGCGAAATTGTCGACCATCGAGCGTTTTATCGCATCATGCTCAGGGCCCATGCCGGTCATCGTGAAATAGGCATCCCAGTAATAGACCTCGCGAAACCGCCCGCCGGGCACGATATAGGGTTCGGGCAGGGAAAGGAGAGATGACCAGCGCTCGGCGCGGACCGCATCATGGGTCAGCTCCGGCCACAGGCTCTCGATATGCGCGCGCATCGACTTGTTGCCGCCGGGGGCAAGGCTGGTTGTCGCTTCCCCGGGCAGTTCGAAAAACTCAGCGACGAAAACGGAAATCTCGAGCCGGCTGGCTGGCTGGCGCTCCTCCCATGCCGCCATGATGATAGCGGGATCTTCAAAGGGCAAAGCATCGACCCAGTCCTTGGCGGGATAGAGCTCTGCCTGTGCGACGGTCTGGAACAGGGCGGGGAAGAGCTGCGACGGCGGCTCGGTCTTCTTTTCTGTCGCGATCGCGGGGACGGGAGCGGCTGAAGCAGCCGGCTCGCCTGGCGCGGGCGGACCTTGCGTCTCGCACGCTGCCAAAATCAACAAAATGCCGCAGAGAAGTGGCAGGAGGGGTCGGCCTAACAGTGTCTCTCTCATGGACAGGAGATAGGATTGACGGCGGGGATGGCCAATTCACGCTGCAGCGAGGCCATCAGACTTGATTTTTCTCCGGCGAGACCGGAATGCTTACCCGGAAACACATGCAGGCTGGAGACCCAAGATGAGCGAAGCAGCGATGCGCTGGCGGCAGGGCGGGTGCCACTGCGGGGCTGTACGGTTCGAGGTGGCGCTGCCCGAGCGGATCGAGATCGAGGACTGCAATTGTTCCATCTGCGCTATGGTCAGGAACACCCATGTCATCTTGCCGGCGCGCCGGTTCCGGTTGCTGCAGGGCGCGGACCGGCTGAAGACCTATACGTTTAACACGCATAAGGCCCAGCACACATTCTGCTCGGTGTGCGGCGTGAAGAGTTTCTATACACCGCGATCAAACCCGGACGGGTTCGCGGTGACGTGGGCCTGTCTCGATGACCCGAAGGATTTCGACGAGGTGGTCGTCAATACCTTCGACGGCGTGAACTGGGAGAAGAACGCCGCCGCGCTGGCGCATAAATCGGTGGAACCGGGCCAAGACGCTTGATGATCCGCTCCTTTTTGACGCAACGGGGCCGCAAATGTTTGACCGGCCCACCGGCAACGCGTAAATGCTCATGAAATCTAGTGACTCGAACGACAGGAATATCCCGTGGCCGGATCCGACTTTTTGCTGGAATATCTGCCTATCCTCATTTTCATTGGGCTCGCTGCCATTATTGGTATCGCGTTTCTGGTGCTGCCGACCATTTTGGCACCGTCAGACCCCGATCAGGAGAAAGTCTCCACTTATGAGTGCGGTTTCGAGGCGTTCGACGATGCCCGTATGAAGTTCGACGTGCAATTCTACATCGTTGCAATCTTGTTCATCATCGTCGATCTCGATGTCGCGTTCCTCTTCCCGTGGGCGGTTGCGCTGTTCAACCCCGAGTTGGGCATGGACCGCGATTTCCAGATTTTCGCCTTCTGGTCAATGTTCGTGTTCCTTGCCGTGTTTTTCATCGGCTTTGCCTATGAGTGGAAAAAAGGAGCGCTCGAATGGCGGTAGATAACAAGAACGCCAAGCAGGGCAGCGGACACAGCCCGGCAACGGGCAGGGACATCATCGCGCCGGCCTATGGCCAGGCGGCGCGGGCGAGCGGCGAAGGCTATCTGCCGACCGAAAAAGACCCCTTCTTCACCCAGCTCTCCGATGAGCTTGCCGACCGCGGTTTCTTCACGACGTCCTCTGATGCCGTGATCAACTGGGCCCGGACCGGCTCGCTGATGTGGATGACCTTCGGCCTTGCCTGTTGCGCGGTGGAGATGATGCAGGCTTCCATGCCGCGCTATGACATGGAGCGGTTCGGTATGGCGCCGCGCGCCTCGCCGCGCCAGTCCGACCTGATGATCGTCGCCGGCACGCTGACCAACAAAATGGCGCCCGCCCTGCGCAAGGTCTACGACCAGATGCCGGAGCCGCGCTACGTGGTCTCGATGGGGTCCTGCGCCAATGGCGGTGGCTATTACCATTACAGCTATTCCGTCGTGCGCGGCTGCGACCGGATCGTGCCGGTCGATGTCTATGTGCCGGGCTGCCCGCCGACCGCCGAAGCGCTGATCTATGGCCTGCTGCAGCTGCAGAAGAAGATCCGCCGCGAGGGCTCGATCGTCAGGTAACCCGCCATGAGCTTCGCCGTTCTCTATCAATGGAAGGTCGATCCGGACCGGATCGCCGACTTCCGCTTGGCCTGGCGTGAGCTGACCAAGGGGTTCATTGAGGAATGCGGCGGCATGGGCTCGCGGCTGCATCACACGAAGGACGGCTGGTGGGCGGCCTATGCGCGCTGGCCCGACGAGGAGAGCCGCGACAAGGCGCGGCTTTCCGAGGCCTATGTCGATGCGAGCACTGTGATGAAGGAGGTCGTCCTGGAGCGCCGCCCGGAGATCACCATGATCATCACCGACGATCTGCTTACGCAGACGCATCACGGAGTGGAGTAATGGTGTTTCACCTGTTCAGAAAATGGACCGCGCTGTCAGTCTTGACCGGTACCCTGTTCGCCCTGGCCCCGGCCCTGGCGCAGGACGTCTCCCGCAAGACCGATCGCGAAATTGCCGCGGCGATGGAGCTGTCCGGTGATGGTGATCGTGCTGCTGCGGTCGCACGTATCAGTAGTCGGCTTGACGATCGCGGGCTGAACGATGCCGACAGGGCCGCCCTGCTGCTGGCGCGGGCCAAGGCCCATGTCGCCGGTGAGGGCGGTGACCTTGGCGCCGCCGAGACGGACCTGCAGGCGGCGCTTGCGCTGCCCGGCGTGCCCGGCTGGCAGCGCGACGAAATCGTTCAGGCGCTGGCCGAGCTCTATGTATTTCAGGGCCGGCCAGAAGAGGCGCTCTCTGTCCTGCGCGAGCATGACCGTCTCTATGGCTCTGCCGACACGATCCAGCAGATGATCCACGAGCTGGAAATCGAGACGGGCGTAAAAATCCCGACCGATCTGCCGGACAGACCGATGAAGCCGGTATCGACCCGCGCGCCGAGCTTCCCCGCCGGGTGTGCACGCGGCGCGCCGGAATACAGGGTCTCGGTGGTGTTCGACGTCTCCGTCACCGGCGACCCGGTCAATATTCGCATCCTCGATTCGACGGACCCGTGTCTTGCGCCGGCGGCCATGACGACTGTGTCGTCATGGCGTTTTGACCCGGCGATCCAAAGCGGCTATTTCGTCATCACGCGGGACGTTCCCGTAACCGTTACCTTCACGGCAGGTTAGGCATTCATGACCAAAGACGAGCTTTTAGAACTCAAGGAACACCTCGAAGCCCAGCTAGGCGACGCGATCATGAGCGCCGAGATCGCGTTTGGCGAGCTGGCGATCACCACCAGTACGTCAACCGTCATCCCTGTTCTTAAATTCCTGCGTGACGACCAGCTGTGCCAGTTCCTGCAGCTGATTGACCTGTGCGGTGTTGACTATCCCGAACGCACCAAGCGCTTCGACGTCGTCTATCATCTGCTCAGCCTGCATGCGAACCAGCGTATCCGCGTCAAGGTCGCTGTCGGCGAGGACCAGACGATCCCGACCTCCATCGACGTCTTTCCGTGTGCCAACTGGTTCGAACGAGAGGCGTTCGACATGTATGGCATCCAGTTCGAGGGCCATCCGGACATGCGCCGTATCCTCACCGATTACGGTTTCGAGGGCTATCCGCTGCGCAAGGATTTTCCGCTGACCGGCCATTACGAAGTGCGCTATGACGATGAACTGTCGCGCGTCGTCTACGAGCCGGTGCAGTTGACGCAGGAATACCGCAATTTCGATTATCTCTCCCCGTGGGAAGGCGCCGAATATGTGCTGCCTGGCGATGAAAAGGCGGAGTAGTGGGTGGCGAATGGTGGGTAGTGAATTGTGAATGGTGAAAAGGCAATCACTGACTATCGCGATCTGGATGTCTGGAAATATGCCATGGATTTGAGCGTAGAGATTTACAGGATTACATCAGCTTATCCGCGTGAAGAACAATTTGGGCTTGTCTCGCAGATGCGTCGCAGCAGCGTTTCAATTCCTTCCAATATCGCAGAGGGATTTGGGCGAGAGACCACTCAGGCTTTTATTCAGTTTTTGCGCATTTCCCAAGGATCCCTGAAAGAACTTGAGACACAAATCCTTTTGTCGCGAAGGTTGGAGTTTATAAAGGAGCAGGAGGCTGGACACTTGCTTGGTCAATCAACCCGCATCGGCAAAATGCTCAATGGCCTTATCCGCAAACTGATTGGCAGGAAAGATCGCTAGCCATGCACTATTCACCAATCACCAATCACCAATCACTTACCGCTGGAGGCGCCACCCATGGCTGACGGAACCAAAGTCGTAACCGTTGAAGACTCCGCCTCCGACAAGGCTGGCGAGCGCAACTTCACCATCAATTTCGGCCCACAGCACCCGGCCGCGCACGGCGTGCTGCGGCTCGTGCTGGAGCTGGATGGCGAGGTTGTCGAACGCGTCGATCCGCATATCGGCCTTCTGCACCGGGGCACGGAAAAGCTGATCGAGTACAAGACCTATTTGCAGGCGATCCCGTATTTCGACCGGCTGGATTATGTCGCGCCGATGAACCAGGAGCATGCCTTCTGCCTCGCAGCGGAGCGCCTTCTGGGCATCGAGGTGCCGCGCCGGGGCAAGATCATCCGGGTCATCTATTCGGAGATCGGCCGTCTTCTGTCGCACCTGTTGAACGTGACGACCCAGGCCATGGATGTCGGCGCGCTGACGCCGCCGCTCTGGGGCTTCGAGGAGCGCGAGAAGCTGATGGTGTTCTATGAGCGCGCATCCGGCAGCCGCATGCACGCAGCCTATTTCCGCATTGGCGGCGTTCACCAGGACCTGCCGCAAAAGTTGATCGACGATATCGATGTCTGGTGCGACCATTTCCCGAAGGTGCTCGACGAGATCGAACAGCTGATCACCAATAACCGCATTTTCAAGCAGCGCAATGTCGATATCGGCGTCGTGACCAAGGAAGAGGCGTTCGACTGGGGCTTTTCCGGCGTCATGCTGCGCGGCTCGGGCGTTGCTTGGGACCTGCGCAAGTCGCAGCCCTACGAGATCTATGACGAGCTGGAGTTCGACATTCCGCTCGGCAAGAATGGTGATTGCTATGACCGCTATCTGTGCCGCATCGAGGAGATGCTGCAATCGGTCAAGATCATCAAGCAGTGCATCAAGCTGCTTGAGCCGGGCCCGGTCATGAGCGAGGACGGCAAGATCGCACCGCCGCGCCGTGGCGAGATGAAGGGCTCGATGGAAGCGCTGATCCATCACTTCAAGCTGTATACGGAAGGCCCGCATATTCCGGCGGGTGAGGTGTATGCCTGCGTCGAGGCCCCGAAGGGGGAGTTCGGCGTCTATCTGGTCTCCGACGGCACCAACAAGCCCTATCGCTGCAAGATCCGGGCGCCGGGCTATGCCCATTTGCAGGCGATGGACTGGATGAACCGCGGCCACATGCTGGCCGATGTTTCGGCGATCATCGGTACACTGGATATCGTCTTCGGCGAAATCGACCGATAGGCGCGTGGAACAGCTGCCGCCAGAGATGATGCTGCTGGCGCAGGGCGTGACCGCTGTGCTGTGGGCGATCATCGTGTTTGCCCTGTCATTCGTCTGGTTCAGGCCGGAGCACCGTGGCGGCAAGCCATGGCTGACCCATCTCGGCGCGCTGATTTTCGGCTTTCTGTTCGGCGGGTTCATCGGCCTCGTCATGGTGCCGCTCGGGCAGGCGGTGACCGAGGGGCGGATCGAGATGTATTCAACCGATTACCTGAAATGGTATCTGCCGGCGCTGGTCGTTCTGATCCTGATGCTGCGTACGGACGTAACCGTGCGCCTGCCGCTATTGGGCGCGCCGATCCGCGCCTATCGCTCGGCCCTGTTGCGCCGCCAGATCGCGCAGGCGCAAAAGCGGCTCGCGAAAATGGAAGGCATGGGCGCAGGGCGGGGACAACAGGATTGATGCAAGGGTATCTTTCCTTGCTTTCAAGGCTTTCATTCTCGTCTCAGCATCTGGTCGATACGTGCTGGGCTCGCCGAAACGAGGGAAGTTCTATGGAAATACCGTTTTTGTTTCAGTTACTAGCGTTCATAATATCCGTCGGCCTCGCTGTATTGATTTTTGTCACGATTGAACGAAACGCCACCTTGGCAGAATTTCTGGGTGGTTTTGTCATATGGGCCAGCGGGGCGGGATTCTTCTGGTTCTGGATTTGGTTTTGCCAGCCTAGTCTTGATATCAGGCTAGGAAATGAGTGGGCGCCTGTTTTGGTGACATTGCCCATGCTGTTGATACCCATGACGCGATCTTTGAAGCTATGCAGTGTTCCCGTTGTTGGCGGTTGGGTTCGGCAGTATCGGATCGCCATGCTAGAGCGCTCAATCCGGCAGGAGGAGAGAGCTCTCGAAAACAAGCGAAAAGCCTTACAGGATCTTTCTGAAATGGCGTGAGCTGTTGCCGCAGCAGGGTTTCCATCTTCTCAAAATATGCTAGTTCCTGTCGCTGAACGATCTTAGCACCAGTGCGCGACTATCATTGAAAGAGACGATCCATGGCATCCCGTAAACCTGCGACCAACCAGCCGGCTTCCTTCCAGTGGAGCGAGGAGAATGCGAACTGGTGCGAGACGCAGGTCGCCAAGTTTCCCGCCGGGCGTCAGGCCTCTGCGGTGATCCCGATGCTCTGGCGTGCCCAGAAGCAGGAAGGCTGGATATCGATCCCGGCAATGGAGACGATCGCGAAGCAGCTGGATATGCCCTATATCCGCGTCTATGAGGTCGCGACTTTCTATACGATGTTCAATCTCGCGCCAGTCGGCGAGTTCTTCGTCCAGCTTTGCGGCACGACCCCGTGCATGCTGCGTGGCGCGGAAGAGCTGAAAGAGGTCTGCCGCGAGAAGATCGGCCCGGAAATGGCGATCAATGGCAGGCTGTCCTGGCTCGAGGTCGAATGCCTCGGCGCCTGCTGCAACGCCCCGATGGCGCAGATCAACGATTACTACTACGAGGACCTGACGCCGGATAATTTCGGTGCGATCCTCGACAAGCTGCAGGCAGGCGAGCATGTCGAGCCGGGCACGCAGAACCCGAACCGTCATACCTCCGATCCGGAAGGCGAGAACACGACGCTGAAGGATGAGAGCCTTTATGATGGCTCGATGGCCAAACCCATCGACAAGCTGCCGAACTCGGAGCCGGCGAAGGCAGAGTAAGAAGCCTATAGCGACCCGCATTGATGGCCATCACCTATCTATTACTAAAGATTTAGTCGTAAATTGCCGCCAACGGTGATGCACTCCCTCAAAAGATACGAGGGAATTAGTAGATGGTCAAGGTCAACGTCTCTGCCACAGTTTTCGCCGCGATCGCGGTGCTGTCCGTTGGCGCCGCGGCAGCCCAGGAGGAAGCGTCTGAGCGGGACCCGGGCAGAGCCGGCTCGCCATTTGCCTATACCGAAGACGGCAAACAGGTTTTTCTGACGGGGTATTTTGAGCGCTTCGCTCCCCAGACCGCGACGGATATGCTGCGCAATGTACCAGGCTTTCAGATCCGCGAGGGCGATGAACGGCGCGGGTTTGGGCAGGGTGGCTATAATGTCCTGATCAATGGTGCACGTGTTTCCGGCAAGTCGAATAATCCGATTTCCATCCTGAGCCAGACTTCGGCAGAGGCAGTCGTCCGTATCGAGATCGTCGATGGCGCGACGCTGGGCATCTCCGGCCTGTCCGGGCAGGTCGCCAATGTTATCCTCGACCAGGAAAAGACGACAGGCAATTGGGAATACCGTCCGCAGTTCCGCAAGGGACTGGCGTCGCGGCTTCTGAACGGGTCTGTATCTGTCAGTGGCAAGAGCAACGATGTGACGTACACGCTCGGCCTCGCCAACAACTCGTTCCGCAACGGGGCGTGGGGAGATGAATTCGTCACCAATGCCGCGAGCGAGCGGCTCGAGCGGCGCTATGAGGAGGTTGAGCCCAAGGGCGAGGAGCCGGAGTTGACCGTGACCCTCGGCCACAAGAGCGCTGCGGGCAATGAAGCCAATTTCAACATGAAGCTCGGCCTGTTCGATTTCGAGAGTTCCGTCTTTTCCGAGAATTACCCGCTGATGCCCGCGGGGCCGCTGGAACTGCGCCGGTTCACCGAAGCCGAGGATGCTTGGAATTCCGAATTCGGCGCGGATTATGCCTTAGATTTCCTCGGTGGCAGGCTGAAGCTGATCGGGTTCAATTATCGCGAAAACAGCGAATACTGGCAGTCCGTTGCCAGCCATGAAGGTGATATCTATCTCGGCGGCGACCGCTATGAGCAGGAAACCTATGAGGGTGAATCGATCCTGCGCGGCGAGCAAAGCTGGGACTATGGCGAGGGCCGGTCCTTCGAACTGGCCGGGGAGATAGCCTATAATTTCGTCGATAATGAAGCCGCGCTCTACATGGTAGCCGAGGATGGCAGCCGCATGGAAATCGACTTCGGCGGCGCCGACAGCAAGGTCGAGGAGCGCCGCGGCGAAGTCTCGGCGACCTATAATTTCCCGCTTGGCGAGAAGCTGGCGCTGCAGAGTTCTCTGGCGGTGGAATATTCCGAGCTCGAACAATCGGGCGAGCTTGCCAACAAGCGCACCTTCACCCGGCCGAAGGGGTTTGTCTCGGCCACATACCACCTGGGCGAAAAAACCGAATTGCGCGGGCGCGTGGAGCGCGAGGTCGGCCAGCTCGATTTCTTCGCCTTTACCAGCTCGATCAACCTGGAGACCGAGAACGGGCAGGTCGGCAATACCGAGCTGGTGCCGCAACAGTCGTGGATTTATGAAGCCGCAATCGAGCGGACCTTCGATGATGAGAGCAAGGTTACACTGAGCATCATTCATGAGGAGATCGAGGATATCGTCCAGCAGGTCCCGATCGGCGATGGCGACGGCCCGGGCAATGTGCCGTCTGCCACCTCGACACGCCTGCAGCTGAACGGCACGCAGATGCTGACCAATTACGGTGTAAAGGGCGGCGAGATCACCTATGATTTGCGGGTGCGCGATTCAGAGATTGCCGACCCCTTCACGGGCGCCATCAGGCGGTTGAACGATCAGACGAAATGGTTCTACCGGTTCGAATACCGCCATGATATTCCGGATACGGATTATGCCTATGGCGCGTCCATCGAGGATTTCGAGCTGTCGCCCGTCTATCGCCGGTCCCAGATCAGTCAGTTCAGCCAGTCCAAGCCGACCGTGGAGATCTATGCCGAGCACAAGGATTTCTTCGGAGCGACCGCGCAGGTCTATGTCTTCAATATCCTCAACTACACCGAGGATTTTACCCGTGATCTCTATGCCGGGTCGCGGGCCGATTCCGCATTCCTGGTCCGGGAGGCGCGGGAATGGGCGTTCAACCCGATTGTCGGCGTGAACCTTTCCGGCACATTCTAGTCCCATTGTGTTTCCAAATGCAGCGGCTTCGGATAGCGTTCGCAAAAGTGGAGAACGGGATGGAAACGATCAAAATTCGTCGATTTGTGAGCCGCGCCATGGCGCTGGCGGTTCTGGCTTTTTCGGTGCCTGCAATGGGGCAGCAGATGACCGGCAAGCGCATCGCGCTGACCTATGACGACGCGCCGATGGGAGACCGGCAAATGGGCGGCGAGGACCGCGCCGCCCTGCTGGTCGATGGTCTGGCTCAAGCGGGGGTGGAGCAGGCGGCCTTTTTCGTCACGACTGACGGCATTGATTCCCCCACGCGCCTTGCCCGAATCCAGAACTATGCTGCCGCAGGCCATGTCATCGCCAACCACAGCCATTCCCATCCCTGGCTGCGCGAGGTGACGGCGCAGGACTATCTCGCCGATATCGATATGGCGGAAGCGATGCTTGCCGTGTTCGAGAACCGCCGCGCCTGGTTCCGCTATCCGTTCCTGAACGAGGCCCCCGATCTTGAGAAGCGCGATGGCGTGCGCGAGGGGCTGGCACAGCGCGGGCTGGCTAACGGCTACGTCACCGTCGATACCTATGACTGGTATCTCGACGGGCTGTATCAGACGGCGCTCGGTGACGGCGAGGCTGTGTGCGAGGCAAATCTCGGCCGTCTTTATACGGACATGATCGTCGATGCGGCCAATTTCTATGACGAGGCGGCGCGCGACTATCTCGGCCGCCCGGTCGCGCACACGCTGCTGCTGCACGAAAATGATATCGCTGCCATGTTCATCACCGATCTGGTCGCTGCACTGGAGGCCGATGGCTGGCAGATCATCACCGCCGATGAGGCCTATGAAGATCCGATTGCTGCGATACAGCCCGACACGCAGTTTCTCGGCATGGGCAGGGTCGCAGCCCTGGCGAGCCTGGCCGGCAAGCCGGGCCCGGAATTCACCTTCCTGGCGGTAGAGGAAGCGGCGATCGATGAGGCCTTCTTCGAGACCTATGACGTGGTGGGGGCGTGCAGCGAATAGCTGTTATTCTGTGGCGATCGGTCCCGACCTGCATTGGCAATGGCAGTGGCCGCTGACAGGGACTAGCCTGGTGTTATCAGAAAGAGGTCCTCACCATGGTCACCCGCCCGCCAACGACACAAGAGATCGAAGCCTATGCCGCGACGTTCCGGGATTTCCCCAAGCCGACCTCTGCGCAATTGCTGGGGTTCGAGCCGGTAGAGATCGACGTGCCCGGCCAGCGCATCGTCATCGACTTCGTGGCGACGGACAGGATGCTCAATCCGGCGGGCAAGGTGCAGGGCGGCATCCTGACGGCAATGATGGACGACACGATGGGGCCTCTGGCGCACATCATGAGTGCCGGGAAAATGCTGCCGTCGACGACGGACATCCACACCCAGTTCTTCCGCCCCTGTGAAGTCGGGCGCTATCGCTGCGAGGCGCGGGTGACCCGCATGGGCAGGACAATGTGCTATACCAGCGCAGATCTCTTCAATGACAGGGGCCAGAAGGTGGCGAGCACGATTCAGACGGCAGTGATGCTGCCATTCGCGCCAGACCGGGAGAAATAGGCCGCGCAAACTGACGCGGGTCGCCACTTGACCGTTGATCTGACGGCAAAATCTGGCCTATGAGAGCCTGACCAATACGCATTCAGACACGGGACGCCCCATGCTTCAGGACAAGGACCGCATCTTCACCAATCTTTACGGCCTGCAGGATTACCGCCTCGAGGCGGCGAAACAGCGCGGCGCGTGGAATGCGACGGCGGAGATGCTGCAGATGGGTCCGGAATGGATCATCCAGCAGATCAAGGATTCCGGCCTGCGGGGGCGCGGCGGCGCCGGCTTCCCGACCGGGCTGAAATGGTCGTTCATGCCCAAGGAAGTGCGCGACCGGCCGCATTATCTCATCGTCAATGCCGACGAATCCGAGCCCGGCACCTGCAAGGATCGTGAGATCATGCGGCACGATCCGCATCTGTTCATCGAGGGCTGCCTGATCGCCTCTTTCGCGATGAAGGCCAATGTCTGCTATATCTATATCCGCGGCGAATATATCTTCGAGCGCGAGCAACTGCAGCGCGCCATCGACGAGGCCTATGCGGCCAAGCTGATCGGCCCGGGCAATATCCATGGCTGGGATTTCGATCTCTATCTCGCCCATGGTGCGGGCGCCTATATTTGTGGCGAGGAAACGGCGTTGCTCGAAAGCCTCGAGGGCAAGAAGGGACAGCCGCGGCTGAAGCCGCCATTCCCGGCCGGTGCCGGCCTCTATGGCTGCCCGAGCACAGTCAATAATGTGGAATCCATCGCCGTGGTCGGCACGATCCTGCGCCGCGGCGCAGGCTGGTTCAAATCGTTCGGCCGTGACAACAATGCCGGCACCAAGCTGTTCTGCATCTCCGGCCATGTGAACAAGCCGTGCAATGTCGAAGAGGAAATGTCGATCCCGCTTCGGACACTGATCGACCGCCATTGCGGCGGCGTGCGCGGCGGCTGGGACAATCTGAAGGCCGTCATCCCCGGCGGCTCGTCGGTGCGCTGCCTGCCCAAGGATATCTGCGACGACGTGCTGATGGATTTCGATGCCCTGCGCGAACACAAATCCGGCCTCGGCACCGCCGCGGTCATCGTCATGGACAAGTCGACCGACATGGTCCGGGCCATTGCCCGCATCGCCTATTTCTACAAGCATGAAAGCTGCGGCCAGTGCACGCCGTGCCGCGAGGGCACAGGCTGGATGTGGCGCGTGCTGACCCGCATGGCCGAAGGCGATGCGGAGATGTGGGAGATCGACAAGCTGCTCGACGTTGCCGGCCAGATCGAGGGCCACACCATCTGCGCCCTCGGCGATGCCGCCGCCTGGCCGATCCAGGGGCTGATCCAGCACTTCCGCCACGAGATCGAGGACAAGATCACCAACTATCGCGCGGGCAAGCCGCACGTTCAGGTGGCGGCAGCGGAGTAATCCGTGGACCACGCTTTAACCGATCTTCTCTTCAAGGACGCCGTGACCTGGTCGCTGTTCTTCTGGCTCCTCAACTGGGGCTGGGCGGTGACGGTGATCTCGACCGGTGTTGCGATATGGTATGCCCGCAAGCCCCATGTCGGCTGGGGCAGGGGCTGGCAATTTATCGCGTGGAGCCTGTTGCCGATCTTCGGCTGGTTCCTGTTTGCCGTTCTGGGCGCGCTTTATTTTGAGCAGCCCGCCACGCCGCTCGGGCAGTGGCTGCTCATCTCGCTATTCATCCTGTGCGTCTTTTCCGGCCTGTTCTATTCCGCCGGATATTTTACCCTCCGTGCCCTGAAGGCGCGCCCCGGCTCCTGACGACCTCACTCCTGAAGCCGCCAGACACGCCGAACCCCGCCGCCTGGAACGCAGGGGCGGGGCAGCTACCGTTGGCTATACGGGGGAGAGAGACTAGCCAGCCGGCAGCAACACGGTGTCGATGACGTGAATAACGCCATTGGACTGCTTGACATCGGCGATGGTCACGGTCGCGACATTGCCATTTTCGTCCGTGATCGTCACATTGCCACCGTCAAGCGCGGCGGTGAGTGTGCAGGTGCCAAGCGTGTCGATTTCGGCGCTGCCGCCGCCAGCTTCGATCAGGCCGATAACAGCCTCGGCCATGACCGTGCCGGAAACGACGTGGCAGGTCAGAACGCCCTGAAGCGTTGCAAGATTTTCATCCATCAGCAGCGTTTCGACCGTGCCTTCGGGCAGCTTGGCAAAAGCATCGTCGGTCGGTGCGAAGACGGTGAACGGGCCTTCGCCGGACAAGGTTTCCGCCAGGCCGGCCTCGGTAACGGCCGTGACAAGCGTTTGGTGGTCGGCCGAGTTCACGGCATTCTCGACGATGGTCTTGCTGGCGTACATCTTGGCACCGCCAACCATCGGGTTGTCGCTCATTTTCTTGTCGCCATGATGATCGGCATAGGCCGCCGTGGCGAAAGCCGCCGTTGAAATAGTGACGGCCGCGAGAGTGGACAGACGTTTGAACATGGGTAGTCTCCTTCCGTTGTTGCGATCTCTTACCTAGGGGGAAACGAAGTGTGGGCGAGGAAAGATGAGCGCCTCACGCATTTCTCACGGGGTGGTGATCGAAAGTATTCAATCAGTATGCGGTATGGGCCGATTTGTGCGGCAGAATGACGCGAGGGATTTCGTGAGCGGGACAGGACAGGACTTTTCGATCAGGCAGGCCAGGCCGGAGGATGCCGATACTCTCGCGGCACTCGGCGCACGTACATTCGACGAGACTTTCGGCCATCTGTATGCCGCCGAAAACCTGGAGAGCTTCCAGCGGGAAAACCACGACCGGCAGGTTTATGACCGGCTGCTGACAAGCGATGACTGTCATGTGCTGATTGCCGAGGCGCCGGATGGGACAATGGCGGCCTACGCCGTCGCCGGGCCGTGCGGCCTGCCGGTCGACGAGCCGGGACCGAACGATATCGAGATCAAGCGGCTCTATGTCGACCGGCCATTCCAGAATTCAGGGCTCGGCCGCGCCCTGCTGGAGCCATTGCTGGAATGGTGCGAGGCCCGTGAGCCGTCAGGGCTTTATCTCAGCGTCTATGCCCACAATCATGGTGCGCAGCGGCTTTACCGGCGCTATGGCTTTGACAAGGTAAAGGAGTACGAGTTTCTCGTCGGGGAGCATCGCGACCCTGAATTCATTTTCAGGAAGCAATAGGAGGGATGATCATGCGCAAGGCAGGAGTGGTGTGGGGGATATTTATGGCGGGTATCGCTGGCGTCTTCGGATGCTCCGAGCCACAGGATGAGGCCGGGCTATCAAGACCTGTCGTGGAAGAGCCGGCAGAGACCGGGATGCCTGTTACGGACCTGACCGGCGCGATCGAGCCGCTTCCGATCTTTGGCGACTGGGTCAGCAATCACTACCGGGAGAGAACCGCTATGTTTTCACAGCGCGAAGTAGAGCCGGGTGGCATCGCCATGGTCGGCGATTCGATCACCGAGGAGGGCGACTGGTCTCAACTGATGCCGGGCGGCAATGCCGTCAATTTCGGCATCAGCGGCGACACCAGCGCCGGCGTTCTGCAGCGGCTGGGCCAGATAAAAGAGGTGCAGCCTTCTACCGTCCTGTTGATGATCGGCACCAACGATCTCGGCAACCACGATATTCCGGTGCAGGAGATCGGTGACAATGTCGAGGCAGTCCTGGAGGAGCTGATGACCTTCATGGATAGTGACGACATCTATGTGCAGTCCGTGCTGCCGCGCGACCCCAGCTTCACCGCCCGCGTCCGCGCGCTCAACGAACGCCTGATGCACGAGGCGTATATGCGTGGCACGTGGTTCGTCTTCTTGGACGACGCTTTCTGGGATGAAAGCTGGACACAGCTCGACCCGTCGGTCACCGACGATGGATTGCACCTGAATGCTGCAGGCTATGCGCGCTGGGTTGACTTCCTGCAGCCTTATCTCGACATGTTTCCGGTCGTGCCGGGGACCGACATCGCCATCCCGGCCCATTATCCACCCGGCGGCAAGACCCATTATGCCCGCCGTGCCGCTGAGTTCGAGGCGCGGGACGTCTCGCCGGGCCGTATCGCTTTCGTCGGCGATTCGATCACCGAAGGCGGCGACTGGGCCTTGATGTTCCCTGAACTGGAAACCGTGAATTTCGGGATTGGCTGGGATCAGACCAGCGGGCTGCTCAACCGCATGGAGCAGATCGAACGCGCCACGCCGTCCCGTGTCGTGCTGATGATCGGTACCAACGATATCGGCAATGGTCGCCCGGTCGCCGACGCGGCGGCGAACAACCATCAGGCGATCCGCAGGTTCAAGGGGTTCGTGACGGCAGAGAACATCCTGCTGCAGAGCGTGCCGCCGCGCGGCGCCGAGCTCAATGCCGAAGTGCTGGAGATGAATGCAAGGCTCGAGCGGATCGCCGCAGAGGAGGGAGTCGACTGGCTGAATATATACGAACCGTTCGTCGTCGAGGATCGCCTCGACCCGGCGGTGACCGAGGACAGCCTGCATTTTACTGCGGCTGGTTACGACCGATGGCAGGGGCTTCTTGAGCCATGGCTGGCCCGATAGGAGGGCTGATTCCAGTCCGGAAACCCTGCTGCGACATTCGCGGCGTGGCCGTCAAAAAATTGACCCAGATCAAATTCTTGGCGTGAATACGGAGGATTGTTCGCATGCAATAAATCTCGAAAAGGAGAGTTTTATGTTTCGTATGCTGACAATATCTGTTGCCGCGGTTTCTGTCGCTACGGTGGCATCCCTTTCGGTAGCCAATGCAGAGCAGGGCGACTGGCTCGTGCGTGCACGCGTGATCGGCGTCATGCCGTCGGAGGATGCCGGAGCCGTGGAACCGGCTTTCCCGGGTGGTTCGGTCTCCGTCGAGGATGCATGGGTGCCTGAGCTGGACTTTACATATTTTGTCACTGACCGGCTGGGGCTCGAGCTGATTCTTGCGACCAGTCCGCATGATATTACTGGCGAGGGCGATCTGTCTGCGCTCGGGACTGTCGCAGACACCATGGCCCTGCCGCCAACGCTGACGCTGCAATATCATTTCAACCCGGCCGGCAAGCTGCGGCCCTATGCAGGCGTTGGGCTCAACTACACGACGTTCTACAGCGAGGATGCCTCGTCATCTCTTGAGGATGCGATCGGGGCAACCAGCATTTCGCTTGACGACAGTTTCGGCCTTGCCGTGCAGGCTGGTGTCGATCTCGATCTCAACGAGACCTGGTTTCTGAATGCCGACGTCAAATACATCGATATCGATACCACCGCTGACCTCAATACCGGTGGCGCGATCAATTCTGTCGATGTCGACCTCGATCCGGTTGTCGCCGGTATCGGCATCGGTCGCCGCTTCTAGCAAAGTCCCGGAATGGCCAGCCCTCCCTCGTTACCTCACACGGCCGTTCCTCAAGCCGCCTCTCCGCAACAGAGGCGGCTTTTTTGTCATATGAATTGAAAATTGACCGAAATCAAAACCATCGCGTGTGTCCCTGTCATATAGCGAAAGTTGCCTCGGCAATGGGGCGGCTCTGATATCTCTCCCCCCTAAACCAGACCGCTTCCGACCGCCGGATGAATCCATCCGGCGGTCGTTTTTGTGCAGGGAGCGGCCTTGCGGCAAAAGCGCGCCCGATACCCACTGGAAATGCCGGGCGTTCTTGTCTAAGACGGCCTGAACATTCAAGGAATCACATCGCAGGACGGATGCTGGCATGAGCGATACACGCACCATCAAGGTCAATGGCAAGGAAATCGACGTCGATCCGGCGCTGACGCTGCTGCAGGCATGCGAGATGGCAGGCGAGGAAATTCCACGCTTCTGTTATCACGAGCGCCTGTCCGTTGCAGGGAACTGCCGCATGTGCCTGATCGAGGTGGCCGGCGGGCCGCCCAAGCCGGTGGCGTCGTGCGCCCAGAACGTCAAGGACCTGCGCCCCGGCCCCGATGGCGCGCCGCCTGAGCTGTTCACAAACACGCCGATGGTGAAAAAGGCCCGCGAAGGGGTGATGGAATTCCTGCTCATCAACCACCCGCTCGACTGCCCTATCTGTGACCAGGGCGGCGAGTGCGACCTGCAGGACCAGGCCGTCGCCTATGGCCGTGACGATTCCCGCTTTGCCGAGAACAAGCGTGCCGTCGAAGAGAAATATATGGGCCCGCTGATCAAGACGATCATGACCCGCTGTATCCAGTGCACACGCTGCGTGCGTTTTGCGACCGAGATTGCCGGCGTCGATGACCTTGGCCTCGTAAACCGCGGGGAAAACGCGGAAATCACCACCTACCTTGAGAAGGCGGTTGAAAGCGAACTGACCGGCAATCTGATCGATGTCTGCCCGGTCGGCGCCCTGACCTCCAAGCCTTACGCCTTTACCGCGCGGCCGTGGGAGCTGCGCAAGACCGAGACCATCGACGTGATGGATGCCGTCGGCTCCAACATCCGGGTCGATTCGCGTGGCCGCGAAGTCATGCGCATCCTGCCACGCCTGCATGCTGAGGTGAACGAGGAGTGGATCGCCGACAAGTCCCGCTTCATCTGGGACGGGCTGAAGAACCAGCGCCTCGACCGGCCCTATGTGCGCGTCGACGGCAAGCTGAAGCCGGCGAGCTGGGAAGAAGCATTCAAGGTCGCCGCCGACAGGATCAACGCCAGCGACCCGTCAAAGGTGGCGGCGCTGGCCGGGGACCTCGTCTCCGTCGAGGCGGTGAAGGCCCTGAAGGACCTGATGGGCCTGATCGGCACGCCCCACACAGACTGCCGCCAGGACGGCGCCCATATTGGCGTGAACGCTGACGGCTCCCGCGCCGAGCGCTCATCCTATCTGTTCAACTCAACCATTGCCGGGCTGGAGCAAGCCGACGCGATCCTGATCATTGGTGCCAATCCGCGCTGGGAAGCGCCGATGGTCAATGCCCGCATCCGCAAGAAATGGCTGAACGACCTGTCGGTGAACATTGCTGTCATCGGCGAGGCGCTCGACCTGACGTATGACTACACCCATCTCGGCGCCGGCCCGGACAGCCTCGACAATCTCGGCGATTTCGCGGACACGCTGAAAAAGGCTGAACGCCCGGCGATCATCGTCGGCATGGGCGTCCTGACCCGCGCTGACGCCCCGGCGCTGCTGGCGAAAATCGCCAAGCTGGCCGGTGACGCCGGCGTCGTAACCGAGGGCTGGAACGGCTATAATGTCCTGCACACGGCTGCAGCCCGCGTCGGCGCGCTCGATCTCGGCTTCTTGCCCGGCGATGGCGGCAAGTCGACGGCGGAGATCCTTGCCGGAGCCGAGAGCGGCGAGATTAAGGTGGTTTACAATCTCGGGGCCGATGAACTCGATACGGCCAAGCTGAAAAACGCCTTTGTCATCTATCAGGGCCACCACGGCGATGCCGGTGCGCATACAGCGGACGTCATCTTCCCGTCTGCGGCCTATACCGAGCAGAATGGCATGTATGTGAACATGGAAGGCCGGGTCCAATTGGCTAACCGCGCCTATTTCCCCTTCGGCGACGCCCGCGAGGACTGGGCAATCCTGCGCGCCTTCTCCGAGCGTCTCGGCAAGGTTCTGCCCTATGACGACCTGTTCGCCCTGCGCCAGGCGGTCATTGCCGATGCGCCGGTGCTTGCCGGTATCGATGCCGCGGTTGAGCCGGTGGCGGTCGACCTGTCCGTGCTCGGGGCTGATGGCTCGGTCGACAGCGCCCCGTTCCTGTCGCCTGTAGCGGATTACTTCCAGACGAATCCGATCGCGCGCGCTTCCAAGACCATGGCGGAATGCTCGGCGACCGTCGTCCGCAAACCGCTTCTTGCCGCAGAGTAGGCGACGAAGTCCATAGCGGTAGGCGCAACCAGCCTGCCGGAAAGGCAGCCCATGCCAGAACGCATCTTGACAGCAGGACCGGCAGCATGGATCGCGCAGGTGATCCTGTGTGTCCTGCTGATCGTGCTTGCTGTCTTCTGTCTCTCGGCGGGGGCGGGGTTTTGGCTGACCTTCCTGTTCTTTCTCGCCGGCATCCTCGGTTTGTGGATCGCCTTCAGGGTCGCGACCGGCGGTGCGTGCCTGATCCTGGACGAGGCAGGGTTCACCAAGAAGACCGTGTTCACGTCGCACCGGGTGGATTGGGTCGGCGTCAGCGCCTTTGCGGTCGCCGAGACCTGGCCGAAAGTCGCAGGCTTCGCCAAGAAGGTCGTCGCGTTCCGCCGCCTCGACGCGGAAGAGCCGGATATGTTTTCGGCGATCACGGACCCGTTCAATCCGGCCAAGGGATTCGGTCACAATTATGATATGGAACCCGACCACCTCGCCGATTTGCTCAATGATTACCGCGCCGCCGCGCTGAAGGCTTCAATGCAAGGCGAAGAGGGCCAAAAAACCTCAGAAATTTCGCCGCAGGGGGATTACTAATGCTTCACGAATTGAAACGGGCAGGCTAGAAGGCGCTCCATGGAAAACGGCTTTTTTGATTTCTTTGTGAACCGGGACTGGTCCGTCTGGTGGTCAGGCGCGCTGACGACCTTCCTGCAGATCACCTTCATGGTCGTTGTGCTGCTCGTCGGCATTGCGTTCCTGCTGCTGTTCGACCGCAAGGTGTGGGCCGCCGTACAGATGCGCAAGGGGCCGAATGTTGTCGGTCCCTTCGGCCTGTTGCAGTCCTTCGCCGACCTGATGAAATTCGTGCTCAAGGAAATCGTCATCCCCGCCGGGGCCGACAAGATCGTCTTCATCCTCGCGCCTTTCATCACGGTCGTGCTCGCCCTCATCGGCTGGGCGGTTGTGCCGGTCGGACCGGGGCTCGTCGTCTCCGACATCAATGTCGGTATTCTCTATCTCTTCGCGGTCTCGTCGCTCGGCGTGTATGGCATCATCATGGGCGGCTGGGCCTCGAACTCGAAATATCCGTTTCTCGGCTCGCTACGCTCCGCCGCGCAGATGGTTTCCTACGAGGTCTCGCTCGGCTTCATCATCATTTCCGTGCTGCTGCTGGTCGGCTCGATGAACCTCTCCGACATCGTCAATTCACAGGATCGCGGCCTCGGTATTCTCAACTGGCATTTCATTCCGCTGTTCCCGCTATTCGTGATGTTCTTCATCTCGGCGCTGGCGGAGACGAACCGCCCCCCGTTCGACCTGCCGGAAGCCGAATCAGAACTCGTCGCCGGATACCAGGTCGAATATTCCTCGACACCCTATCTGCTGTTCATGCTCGGCGAATATGTGAACATCGTCCTGATGTGCGCGATGACGACGATCCTGTTCCTTGGCGGCTGGCATTCACCGATCGACCTGCCGATCCTGAATGCACCGGCCCTCGGCATTGTCTGGTTCGTGCTGAAGGTCGTGTTCATCTTCTTCATGTTCGCCATGGTGAAGGCGATCGTACCACGCTACCGCTATGACCAACTCATGCGGATCGGCTGGAAACTGTTCCTGCCAACATCCATCGCTTACCTCGTCGCCGTCGCCGGCCTCCTGATCGCGTTTCCGGGCCTTGCCGACTGGTTCCACTCCTGGAGGGCTGCATAATGTCCCGTATCGCCCAAGCCATGCGCGGCGCGCTGCTGCTCGATTTCATCAGCGCCTTCTGGCTGGCCCTGAAATATTACATGCGTCCGAAATTCACGGTGAACTATCCGTTCGAAAAGGGGCCATTGTCCCCGCGCTTCCGCGGTGAGCACGCCCTGCGCCGCTATCCGAACGGCGAAGAGCGCTGCATCGCGTGCAAGCTGTGCGAGGCCGTGTGCCCGGCGCAGGCGATCACGATCGAGGCCGAGCCGCGCGAGGATGGCTCGCGCCGCACGACCAAATACGACATCGACATGACCAAGTGCATTTATTGCGGCTTCTGTCAGGAAGCCTGTCCGGTCGATGCCATTGTCGAGGGACCTAATTTCGAATACGCGACCGAAACACGTGAAGAGCTTTTCTATGACAAGGCGCGCCTGCTTGAGAATGGCGACCGGTGGGAACGGGAAATCGCGAAAAATCTGGAACTGGATGCGCCTTATCGCTAGAAGGGCGCGAATCTGGCCCTTAAGCGGCCATCGTAACTCCCGGCCCGCACACTCGCTGCGGGCCTTGTGCCAAACATCCGGCCGTCATTGCTGATGGCGCCATAACAAAAGACGACAACGCTAAACGATTATTGGGGCGTTTTTAGATCATGACATTTGCCGGTATTGCATTCTGGGCCTTCGCGATTTCGACCGTCACCTTCGGGCTGATGGTCATCCTCGCGCGCAACCCTGTCCACTCGGTCCTGTGCCTGATTACGACCTTCATCTCGGTCGCGGGTCTGTTCGTCCTGATGGGGGCTGAGTATCTCGCCTTCCTGTTGATCATCGTCTATGTCGGCGCTGTCGCGGTGCTGTTCCTGTTCGTCGTGATGATGCTCGACGTCGATTTCGCCGAGTTGAAGTCCGGCTTTGCCGACTATCTGCCCTATGGCGTGATCGTTGGCGTGGTCCTGCTGGTCAATATCGGTCTTGTGGTCGCCGCCTGGCAATTGCCCACCGAGGACCAGCGCACGCAGCCCTATCTGACCGGCGCGGAGATGACCGCCAACCCGGAAGGGCCGAATAACGCCGAAGCGCTCGGCATGGTGCTCTACACAGACTACATTCATTACTTCCAGATCGCCGGCATGGTGCTGCTGGTCGCCATGATCGGCGCGATCATCCTGACCTTCCGCGAACGCAAGGGTATCAAGAAGCAGAATGCCGGCGATCAGGTCGCCCGCAAGCGTGAGGATGCCGTGGAAGTTGTCAGCGTACAGACCGGGAAGGGGATCTGATCATGATCGGACTGGGCCATTATCTGACCGTTGCCGCCATCCTGTTCGCCATCGGCGCGTGCGGCATTTTCATCAACCGCAAGAATGTCATCATCATCCTGATGTCGATCGAACTGATGCTGCTCGCTGTCAACATCAACCTCGTTGCGTTTTCCCAGTTCCTGGGCGATCTCGTCGGCCAGGTATTCGCCTTCATGGTGCTGACCGTGGCCGCTGCCGAAGCAGCGATCGGCCTTGCCATTCTCGTCACCTTCTTCCGCAATCGTGGGGACATTGCGGTCGATGACGCCAACCTGATGAAGAACTAGGGGACCCGATGGAACCGCTTGTTGTCTTGCTGCCCCTGTTCGGTGCACTTCTGGCCATGCCTGTCGGCCGGATGCTGAGCGCCCGCGCGGCGGAGTTGACCACCATTGCCTGCATGCTGTTTGCCTGTCTCCTGTCGTGGATCCTGTTCTTCGATGTTGCCATCGGTCACAACGCCCGCACGGTGCAGGTCTTTACCTGGATCAGCTCCGGCAATTTTATCGCCGACTGGGCGGTCAAGCTCGACACCATGTCGGCGATCATGCTGGTCGTGATCACCTCTGTCTCGAGCCTCGTGCACATCTATTCCGTCGGGTATATGCATGATGACGCGTCACGGCCGCGCTTCTTTGCCTATCTGTCGCTGTTCACCTTCGCCATGCTGACGCTGGTGACGGCGGACAACTTCATCCAGCTGTTCTTCGGCTGGGAAGGGGTTGGGCTCGCCTCCTACCTGCTGATCGGCTTCTACCATCACAAGAAATCCGCCAATGACGCGGCGATCAAGGCGTTCGTCGTCAACCGTGTTGGCGATTTCGGTTTCGCGCTGGGGATCATGGCGATCTTCTTCGTCTTCGGTTCGGTCGGTTTCGAGGAAGTCTTCCAGGCCGTGCGCACCGATGCTGTCGTTACGCCGTTCAATGCCGTTGACGGTGCGCCAATCAGCGAGTTGACGGTGGGTTTTCTCGGTCTCGAGTTGCACGCGCTGACCTTGATCGGCATCCTTCTTTTCATCGGCGCCATGGGTAAGTCCGCGCAATTCCTCCTGCACACCTGGCTGCCGGACGCGATGGAGGGCCCGACACCGGTCTCCGCGCTGATCCACGCCGCGACCATGGTCACCGCCGGGGTATTCCTTGTCTGCCGTTGCTCTATCATCTATGAAAATGCGCCTGATGCAGCGACGCTCGTGACCTTTATCGGCGCGACCACGGCCTTCTTCGCCGCGACGGTCGGACTGCTTCAGGACGATATCAAGAAGGTCATCGCCTATTCGACCTGTTCGCAGCTCGGCTACATGTTCTTTGCCGCAGGCGTCGGTGCCTACGGCGCGGCCATGTTCCACCTGTTCACCCACGCCTTCTTCAAGGCCCTGCTGTTCCTCGGTGCAGGCTCCGTGATCCATGCGGTGCACCATGAGCAGGACATGAAGAAGATGGGCGGTGTGCGTCATATCCTGCCGTTTACCTATGCGATGATGATCGTCGGCACGATCGCCATCACCGGCGTCGGCTTCCCGTTCCTTTATGATATTTTCCACATCCCGGTTGGCACGGCGGGCTTTGCCTCCAAGGACGCAATCATCGAGGCGGCTTACGCCGCTGGCACTGAGGGCCGGGCAGGGGCTTACTTTGCCTTCGCCATGGGTCTGATCGCGGCTGTCTTCACGTCCTTCTATTCATGGCGCCTGATCTTCCTGACATTCCATGGAAAGTCGCGCGCCCCGGATCATGTCATGAAGCATCCGCATTTCCCGCCGAACTGGATGCTGCTGCCACTCGTCGTGCTCGCCTTCGGCGCGCTGTTCGCGGGCATGTTCGGCTACAAGTCCTTTGTCGGCGACAACGCTGCCGAATTCTGGGGCAACTCGATCTACATCGCCGGTGATGCCCATGCCGGGGGCGAGAGCCACGCCGTCGAGGCCTATGCTGCCGGGGTAACACCCCCCGTGGAAGGCGATCGTGCCGAAACGCCGGCTATCGCTTCGGCGGAAGATCCCGCTGGTGCTGCCCATGACGAGGCGGAGGAACACACCGACAGCTATGGCGAAGCAGGTGAGGGGCATTACTTCCCGCTCTGGGTCCTCTACGCGCCGCTCCTCGCGATGATTATCGGGTTCGGGTCGGCCTATACCCATTATATGCGCGGCAACAACCCGCTGCGCCCGGGCTTGCTGCGCGAGGGCGGCATCCTCTACGGCTTCCTCAAGAACAAGTGGTATTTCGATGAAGTCTATCGCTTCCTGTTCCTCAACCCGTCGCGCCGTCTCGGTCGCATTCTCTGGAAGGTCGGGGACGGACGGATTATCGACGGGCTTGGGCCTGACGGCCTGTCCGGCCTTGCGGGTATCGGCTCGCGCCTGATCGTGCGCTTGCAGTCCGGCTACATCTATCACTATGCCTTTGCGATGCTCGTCGGCATCGGCGTCATCCTTCTGATCGTGCGGCTGGGAGGGGCACAATGACCGAAAGTTTCATCGACCAGCCCTGGCTGTCTTTCACCACGTTCCTGCCGATCTTCGGCGCCCTGCTGATCGTCCTGCGGCGTCTGCTGTCGCGCGGGGACGAGACCGCGCTCGTCGACAATGCCGCCCGCTGGGTCGCGCTGCTGACGACCGTCGTCACCTTTATCGTGTCGCTGGTCGTCTATGTTTTCTATGACCCGTCGCTGCAAGGCTTCCAGCTGGTCGAGGAAATGGACTGGCTCGGCTCCGGCATCAGCTACAAGATGGGCGTCGATGGCGCGTCGATCCTGTTCGTGCTGCTGACGACCTTCATCATGCCGATCTGTATCCTGGCATCGTGGAATTCCGTCACCAAGCGTGTCGCTGATTACATGATCGCTTTCCTGGTGCTGGAAACGCTGATGATCGGCGTGTTCTGCGCCCTCGATCTGGTCCTGTTCTACGTGTTCTTCGAAGCCTCGCTGATACCGATGTTCCTGATCATCGGCATCTGGGGCTCGGAAGGCGAGCGCACCTTCATGGGCGCGATCGTGAAGAACCGCATCTATGCGACGTTCAAGTTCTTCCTCTACACTCTGCTCGGCTCGCTACTGATGCTGATCGCACTCGTTTGGATGTATATGGAAGCCGGGACGACCGATGTCGTCGCGCTGCAGACCTATGACTTCCCCGTCGGCGCCCAGAACTGGCTCTGGCTTGCATTCTTTGCCTCCTTCGCCGTGAAGATGCCGATGTGGCCGGTTCATACCTGGCTGCCTGACGCACACGTACAGGCCCCGACGGCGGGCTCGGTCGTGCTCGCCGCGATCCTGCTGAAGATGGGCGGCTACGGCTTCGTGCGATTCTCCCTGCCGATGTTCCCGCTCGCCAGCGATTTCTTCGCGCCCTTCGTCTTCACGCTGTCGGCGATCGCCATCGTCTACACCTCGCTTGTTGCCTTCGCGCAGGAAGACATGAAGAAGCTGATCGCCTATTCATCGGTCGCGCATATGGGCTTCGTCACCATGGGCCTGTTCACGGCGACCGAGCAGGGCATCGAAGGCGCGCTGTTCCAGATGCTGTCTCATGGCTTCATTTCCGGCGCGCTCTTCCTGTGTGTCGGCGTCGTCTATGACCGCCTGCACACGCGTCAGATCGCGGCCTATGGCGGCCTAGTGAAGCACATGAAGTGGTATTCCTTCTTCTTCCTGTTCTTCACCATGGGCAATGTCGGGCTGCCGGGTGTCTCCGGTTTTGTCGGCGAGATGCTCACTCTGGTCGGCGCCTACAAGGTCTCCACCTGGACGGCAGCCGTTGCGACGCTGGGCCTGATCTTTTCGGCGGCCTACGGTCTCAGGCTCTATCGAGAGGTGGTCTTCGGCACGGTACATAATGAACAGGTGCTGACGATGCCTGATCTCGGCAAGCGCGAATGGGGTATGCTGGCCGTGCTCGCCATCATGGCCCTGTGGCTCGGCGTCAACCCGAGCCCGACACTCGAAGTATTCAGCCCGGCCGTTGATTCCGTGCTCGGACGATATGATGCCGCTCTCGCGGCAGCAGGACGCTAGGAAACAGACATGACGGACCTCTCGATCTGGGACAATATCAGCTTCGCCTTTCCGGAGATCTTCCTGGCCATCGCCGCGATGGTCCTGCTTCTGACCGGCGTTTTCCTGAACGGGAAATATGTTCGGGAGATCGGCTATGGCGCCGTGGCCGTGCTGGTGATCGCCCTGTTCCTCGTCAATTTCGGCACGGCCAGCCAGGACGCGGTGCTCTTCAATGGTGCCTTCGTGACGGACGGTTTTGGCCAGTTCTCCAAGTCGGTCATCTATATCGCCGCGATTTTCGCCATCATCCTGTCGGACCGGTTCATGGACCGCGAACGGCTGGCCCGGTTCGAATATCCGGTGCTGATCCTGTTATCTGTGCTCGGTATGTCGCTGATGGTGGCATCGACCGATTTGATCTCTGTCTATATGGGCATCGAGCTGCAGTCGCTCTCCCTCTATATCCTCGCGACCTTCAATCGCGACTCGCGCCGCTCGACCGAAGCGGGTCTGAAATATTTCGTGCTCGGCGCGCTGTCCTCCGGCCTCATGCTCTACGGCATGTCGCTGATCTATGGCTTTACCGGCGCGACGACGTTCGAGGCGATCGCAATTGCCGCCGATGACGCCAACCGCATCGGGCTCGTGTTCGGGATGGTGTTCCTCATCTCCGGCCTTGCCTTCAAGGTCTCTGCCGCACCGTTCCACATGTGGACGCCGGACGTGTATGAGGGCTCGCCGACGCCGGTAACGGCTTTCTTCGCCGCGGCCCCGAAATTCGCCGGAATGGCGATCTTCGCCCGCGTCCTCGTCGAGGCATTTCCGGCAGCCACCGGTGCCTTGTCCGACTGGCAGCAGGTCATCGTGCTCGTCTCGATCCTGTCGATGGTGGTCGGTGCCTTTTCGGCCATCGCCCAGAAGAACATCAAGCGCCTGATGGCTTATTCCTCGATCGGTCACATGGGGTATGCCCTGATGGGCCTCGCGGCCGGCACGAGCCAGGGTGTTTCCTCGGTGTTGATCTACATGACGATCTACGTGATCATGACGATCGGTACCTTTGCCTGCATCCTGATGATGCGGCGGCCGGAGGGCATGGCCGAGAATATTTCCGACCTGTCGGGCCTCGCCCAGACGCGCCCGGGCATGGCGATCATGTTCTCCGCGCTGATGTTCTCGCTTGCTGGTATTCCGATTTTCCTCGGCTTCTTCGCCAAGCTCTATGTCTTCATGGCGGCGGTCAATGCCGGGCTGTTCGTGCTCGTCGTCATCGGTGCCCTGACCAGCGTCATCGCGACATACTACTATCTGCGTGTGGTGAAGATCATCTGGATGGACGAACCGGCACCGGAATTCGAGCGTGACGAGGGCGCTGGCGTCAAGGGCGTCGCGATCCTGTCGACGGTTCTCATTGTTGCCGGTATTGCCGTCATCATGCCGTTCCTGAACGTCGCTGCCGACGCCGCGGCCGCGACCCTGTTCTAGGGCGCCGGTGAAGGCGCTCTCCTCAGGCGTGCCGCTTCAGGTCCACGACAGTCTCGATTCAACCAGCCTTGAGGCGTTGCGCTATCTCGATGGCGGCGGGTGCGGGCCGCTCTGGATTCTGGCAAGGCTTCAAACTGCAGGCTATGGCCGCCGTGGCCGGGCCTGGCAGCAAGAGACCGGCAACCTCGCTGCCACGCTGGTCCTAAAGCCTGCCGGCACTCTGGCCGAGCAGCCGGCGGCGGCCGGCTTTGCCCTGTCTCTCGCCCTCGGGGCGGCACTCGAACAAGCGCGAGTGAAGCCGCGTGATATCCAGCTGAAATGGCCTAACGACGTTTTGCTGGCTGGCGGCAAGGTGTCAGGCATCCTGCTCGAACGGCACATGGTCCAAGGCGACGCCTTTCTCGCCATCGGTGTCGGTGTCAATCTGGTCCACAAGCCGGACCTGCCGGATTATCCGACCGCCGCGGTGAAGGACGCGACCAGCGAAGCGCCTGATCCGGAGGCATTTCTCGACACCCTCGATAAGGCCTTCCAGCACTGGCTTGGATTGCTGGAACGACAGGGCTTTGCTCCGTTGCGCGATGCCTGGCTGGAGCGCGCAGGCGGTCTTGGCCGCCAGATCACCGTGCGTTTGCCGAACGAAACGCTGCACGGCGTCTTCGAGGGACTTGACGAGACTGGCGCCCTCATTCTGCGTCAAGGGGAAGTGATCAGCCGCATCAACACTGGCGACGTGTTTTTCTGAGCGGCCTGTGCTAGCAACGCTCGGTACTGATCAGGCCACGGGCCGGGAGACAAGAAAAATGCTGCTCGCCATCGATGTCGGCAACACCAATACCGTGTTCGCGCTTTACCAAGGCGACAAACCGGTTGCCCAGTGGCGTGCCTCCACGGCGACGACACGAACTGCCGACGAATATGCCGTCTGGCTCTACCAGTTGATGGCGATGAGCAACTTCAAGATGGCGGAGGTGAAGGACTGCATCATTTCCACCGTGGTGCCGCAATCGCTGTTCCAACTGCGCAATCTGTCGCGGCGCCATTTCTCGGTCGAGCCCTATATCGTCGACTCAACCAATATTCCGGGTGTCGATGTCAGGATATCCAAACCATCCGAGGCTGGCGCAGATCGTCTCGTCAATGCTGTCGGGGCCCATGCAAGCTATAAGGGATCGCTGATCGTGGTCGATAGCGGCACGGCGACGACCTTCGATATCATTGCCGGGGATGGCGGGTTCGAGGGCGGCATCATCGCCCCCGGTATCAACCTGTCGATGCAGGCGCTGCACGATGCGGCAGCGCGGCTGCCGCGCATCGCGATCGAGAATCCGGGCAAAGTCGTCGGTACCGACACTGTCGGCGCCATGCAGTCGGGCATCTTTTGGGGCTATATCGGCCTTATCGAAGGCCTGATCGACCGGATCAAGAAGGAGCGCGGCGAGACCATGACTGTTGTCGCGACAGGCGGGATTTCCTCCCTGTTCGAGGGCGCGACTGACAAGATAGACCATTTCGACCCGGACCTGACGATCCGGGGACTGATCGAGATTTACAGGCGCGTGAAATCCGCTTGAACTGATTTAAAGGATTTAAATGGCTGAACGGAGCGAACTGATTTTCCTGCCCCTTGGCGGGTCGGGCGAAATCGGCATGAACATGAACCTCTACGCCGTGGGTCCGGCCCACAAGCGGCAATGGATCATGATCGATTGCGGTGTCACCTTTGCCGATGAGCGCGACCCGGGGATCGAGCTGATTTGCCCTGACCCGGATTACATCGTCAACGAGGTCACCCAGGGCGGGGGCGAGCTGCTCGGCCTTTTGCTGACCCATGGCCATGAGGACCATATCGGCGCGGTCGCGCTGCTGTGGCCGCGGCTGAAATGTCCAATCTACGCGACCCGGTTCACTGCCGGGCTCGTCGCCCGGAAGTTTGCCGAAAAGGGCATCATCGATCCGCCGATGACGATCCTCGACATGGGCGATTCGCTCGAGCTTGGCCCGTTCGACATGCGTTTTGTCACGCTTACCCATTCGATCCCCGAGCCGTCTGGCATCATTATCAGGACCGAGTTCGGCACGGTGCTGCATACCGGCGACTGGAAGATAGACACGGACCCGACGCTCGGGCCGGTTACCGACCACGAGACGCTGACACGCATCGGCGATGACGGCGTGCTCGCCATGATCTGCGATTCAACCAATGTCCTGTCTACCGGCGAATCCGGCTCGGAAATGGGCGTGCGCGAGAACCTGATCGAGCTGATCGGCAAGCAGAAGGGCAGGGTGGCGGTCACGACCTTTGCCTCGAACGTGTCCCGCCTCGTCTCGATCTGTGAAGCCGCACGGGAAAATGACCGCTCCGTCTGCCTGCTCGGCCGGTCGATGCTGCGCATGATCGATGTCGCGCGCGAGACGGATATCCTGCCGCCGGCGTTGAGCTTCGTGGAGCCCGACGCGGCCGGCTATCTGCCGCGCGACAAGGTGCTGTATCTGTGTACCGGGTCGCAGGGCGAGACCCGCGCGGCCCTTGCCCGCATCGCCCGCGACGATCATCGCGACCTCGTGCTGGAGGATGGCGATACCGTCATCTTTTCCTCCAAGATCATCCCCGGCAATGAGCGCGGTATCTTCGACCTGCAAAACCAGCTGGTCGAACTCGGCGTGCGCGTGATCACCGAAAAGGACGAACATATCCATGTCTCCGGTCATCCGTGCCGGGATGAACTGGAACAGATGTATAAATGGGTGCGTCCGCAAAAAGCCGTGCCTGTCCATGGCGAGGCGCGCCATCTGGAAGAACATGCAATCTTTGCCGCGGAGCTCGGCGTCGACGACACGCTGGCGCCGCGCAATGGCGAAGTTATCCGTCTGGCGCCTGGGCGCCTGGCCGTTATCGACGAAGTGCCTTCAGGCCGCCTGATGCTGGATGGCAACCTGCTGCTGCCGGAAGGCTCCGGCGCGGTGAAGGAAAGGCGCAAGCTGTCCTGGGGCGGGCAGGTGGTCATCGCCGCAGTTCTCGACCGGAATGGCCTTGTCGCGCCGCCGGAGGTCTCCATGATGGGCGTGCCGCTGGCCGATGCGGAGGGCGAGGAGATGCAGGCGCTTCTGGAGGACAAGGCCGAGGATGTCCTCGATGGCCTGCCGAAATCGCGGTTGAAGGATGACGGCGAGGTCGAGATGTCCCTGCGCCGCGCCATCCGGAATCTTCTCAATGATCGCTGGGGCAAGACTGCCCATATCAATGTACTGATTATCAGGGTTTAGGACATGAGCATTGCCGGTGGCATCGTCGTTTATCTGATCGTCTGGTGGACCGTGCTTTTCGCCGTGCTGCCCTGGGGCGTTCGCGGCCTGTGGGAAGATCCCGACAAGCCGCAGCCGCGCGGCGCGGAGCCGGGGGCGCCGCAAGATCCGCAGCTGCTCAAGAAGGTTATCCGCACGACGTGGATCAGCGCTATCGTTTGGCTGGTCGTCTTCGCGGTGATCCAGAGCGGAATCATTGATTACCGGGACTAAGGCTGTTATCCTGTTGAAGTCGGTAGGTTTTTACCTTCGACACCAGTTTTTGCCGCCATATCCACTATTCATCCTCACCCATGGGAGATGACGGGCATGAATGAGCCGTCCGCCATCGAAAACACACGTCCGGAGGAAACCGACATGCCACCGGGCACGCCGGATCATGAGCCTGATGAGCCTCGCCCGGAGGACGAAGGACATGATTTGAGTGCGGAGTTTATCCGTGAGGTCCGCGAGTCGATCGACGAGGGCGACGGGACTCATGTCCGTTCCCTCTGCGAGGAACTGCACCCCGCCGACGTTGCCGACCTTTTTGAACAGATCAGCGATGATCAGCGAAAGGCACTGGTTGGCATCCTCGGTCAGATGCTCGACCCGATCACGCTGGTTGAGGTCGACGAGGATGTGCGCGACCTGATCATTGAGGCGATGTCGACGGGCCAGCTGGCGGATGCGGTGTCCGAACTCGACACCGACGACGCGGCCTTCGTTCTCGAGGACATGGACGAGGAGGCCCGGCTGGAGGTTCTTGCCGAGGTGCCGGTTGCGGAACGTCTCGCGCTGTTGTCGGCGCTCGAGTATGAGGACGAGACTGCCGGTCGCCTGATGCAGCGGGAGGTCTTCGCCGCGCCTGCCTATTGGACCGTCGGGCAGATCATCGACCGGTTGCGCTCACCGGAGGAACTGCCGGAAACCTTTTACGAGGTTTTTGTCATCGACCCTGCTTTCAAGGTCATCGGCTCGGTGCCGCTGGCGCAATTCCTGCGCAATCCGCGTGAGACCGTCATTGGCGATCTCGTCGGAGAGCAGGAACTGCGCCGCATTCCGGCGGACATGGACCAGGAAGAGGTCGCCTACCTGTTCGAGAAATACAATCTCATCTCCGCGCCGGTGGTAGACAGGGGCGACAGGCTCGTTGGCATGATCACCGTCGACGACGTTGTCGAGATCGTTCACGAGGAAACCCACGAAGACATGCTGGCGCTCGCCGGTGTCGAGGCCGAACAGAGCGGTATCTCCGGCTCGCTGCGCGCGACCGTCTCCTCCCGATTTTCATGGCTGGCCGTAAACCTGTTCACGGCGATCCTTGCCTCGGTCGTGATTTCCTTCTTCGACGCGACGCTGGAACAGGTGGTCGCGGTTGCCATCCTCATGCCCATTGTCGCCTCCATGGGTGGTAATGCCGGCACACAGACGCTGACCGTTGCCGTCAGGAACCTTGCAACGCGCGAACTGACGGCGGCGAACGCCTTGCGCATCGTCGGACGGGAAACGCTGGTCGGACTGATCAATGGCTGTGCCTTCGCCGTACTGATGGGCTGTATATCCGGTGTATGGTACGGCACCATCGGTGGCGGCGGCGGCGCTGAGGCGGGGCTGGTGCTAGGCCTGGTGCTTGCCGCGGCGATGATCATCAACATGATCATGGCGGGTCTTTCCGGTATCCTCATCCCGCTGGTGCTTCAGCGGGTTGGTGCTGACCCGGCGGTCGCCTCTGCGGTTTTCGTTACCACGGTCACCGATATTGTCGGCTTCTTCGCTTTCCTCGGTCTTGCCGCTATCTTCATCGTCGGCTGACCGAGCCGCATGAAAAAAGCCCCGCCGGTCTGGCGGGGCCTTTTCGTTGTGCAAGTGTCCGTGCGAGCAGTCGGAAGGTATGCCCTTACATGATGTAGTCGGAACCACCGGGCGGGATCGAGGGTTGCGGGCCGAACCCGGTCCACGGGAACGTGCCGTAGCAGCCGACATCCGAAAGCCAGCCATAGCCCGTGCCGTCGGTATAGGGGTCCTGCGTGTACTGGCCCGGCTTGTATTCGCAGCGCTCGGCAACGACGATCGGCTGTTCCGGCACGATCGGGGTGACCGGTGTTTCCGGCAGGTCGACGCGCGGGATCAGCGGCTGCTCCGGCGGCAGCTCCGTGACCAGGACCGGCGGGATCTGCTCGACCAGGCACGGATTGGTGTCGGCAAAGGGATTGTCGACTGTGCCCGGGCCGGTATAAACGGTGCCGTCTTCACGCAGACACGGATTGTCCAGCGGCGTGTAGCGGTTGTCCGGCAACGGTTGGTTCTCTGTATAGAAGTCGGCGCTGTCCGGCTTGTCGAGACGGCGGTTCTCCGTGAAAAAACGGTCCGTATCCGGCTTGTCGATCGGCTTGTTCTCGGTGTAGTAGCGATCGCTGTCCGGCTTATCGATTGGTTTGGTCTCGGTGTAGTAGCGCTGGGTATCCGGCTTGTCGACCGGCTTGCCGTTTACAGTGTAGAAGGTCTCGGAGTCTTTCTTGTCGATACCGATCTGGCGGGCGGTCGTGTTGATCCCGGCGGTTGCGGATTGATTTTCTTCCCTCGCCTGATTGTCCTCCTTGGCCTGGTTGTCTTCCTTGGGCTGGCTCATGGTAGAGCCATTGGCTGCCGTGCGCTCGGCGTCAGCGCCCCGCAGTGGCGTGCGCGCGGCGGGCTTTTCCCCGCTCTCATCGGACTGAGAAATTGAACCTTCATTGGCGTTCCGCGTTTCGCCCGTGGCGATGCCGGTCTGCGATTGCCCGGCTGCATTCCCTTCGCCCGGCCCCTCGTCAGTGTCCCGTGATGTTGCCTCCTCGGTCTGTGCAATGTCACGCGCATTGGAAGCGGTCCTGGCTGGTGCCTCGTTCGCCTCTTCTTCGCGCGCGTCGCGAGCGTTTTCGCCAGTACCGGCGACGTCAGCCGTGTAAGGGTCCTCGCGGCCGTCACTTTCGGCATCGCTCAGCATGTCTTCCGCCGCACCGGCTGTCTGACGGAATTTTTCCTCGGCCTCTGCCAGGGTTTTGTCGGCCAGTTGCTCGATTTGCGACTGATCCCCGTCATCGCCGCCGTCCCGGGTCAGGGCATAGCCTGTAACCACAACGGCACCACCAAGCAGCAGGGCAGCCAGAAGATTGAAAAGTCCGTTCATACTCTCACCTTGTCAGCTGCCTTTAACCCACTGACGGGACGGAAGTGTCCCGGATTGGTGCAGCTGTCCTCCAGAAATGGAAAACTCTCTGGTAACCACACAAATCTGATGCCAGTTGAATGCTCCGCATGTGAGAAAAGCCCGGATTTTCGGAGTTTTGGAGTAAAACCAGACAGTTAAAGAGGGTTTCCGATTGCACAGAACCAACCGGGCAGAGCGCTGGTGCCCTGAGGACGAGTTCTGCAATCTCGGGACCAATGATCGAAAATTCCCCTGACCCGTCTCATAAAAACAACTTGGTAACCAACCTTAACGGGGGTTATAGTTTGGAGAAGTCGTGGATGTGCGAAGGACGGGATAGCTATGGCCAATAGTATCGGGGAGACTGGTCTGAATCTCATCAAGGCCTATGAGGGCCTGCGCATGTCTGCCCAGTATACACCGAGCCAGGAATGGTCGGTAGGTTACGGCCACCGCTCGACAGCGCGCCATGGCATGAGCGTGACCGAGGGGGATGCCATTCGTCTGTTGAAGGATGACGTCAAGCCGCTCGAACAGGTGATCAGCAGCACGGTGCGTGCGCCGCTGAACCAGAACGAGCACGACGCGCTGGTCTCGCTGATATTCAATATCGGCGAAGAGAATTTCAGGCGCTCGACAGTCCTGCGCAAACTGAATGCCGGCGACAAGCTGGGCGCGGCTGAAGCTATCGAGAAATGGACCAAGGCCAAGGTCAATGGCGAACTCGTCACCCTTGACGGCCTGGTTCGCCGCCGGGCTGCCGAGAAGTCGCTGTTCCTGATGCCGACGGATGCCTCGCTTGTCGTGCCGACCTCCGATGTCGCTCCGGCGCCGGAATGCGACGGTGCGCTTCTTTCCGATGAAGAACTGAAAGCCACGCCACTGGTCGATTTCGACGAATTCCGCGACCGCAGGTCCCAGGAACTGTCGGAGGAGGAGCAGGCGTCGCGGATCCGGGCATTGTTCGCCGCCTCGCAGAGCCTGTCCGGCGATCCGTCCAAGATGATCATCACCAAGGCGGAAGAGCGCGAAGATATCGGCGTTACCATCGGTGCCGCGCTCGCCGGCATTCTTGCTTTCACGCTGACCATTCTGGGCGCGGCCCTGATGCTCGGCCTGCGCTGGCCATCTGTTGCCCAGGCGCTCGGGCTTGGTCCGGACCGTCTGGCGCTTCTGCTCGACAACATGCCGGCCTGGCTCGCCGCCATCGGTGCGGCAATGTGCTACTTCATCCTTTATGTGCTTGTAAAACGGGCCGCACGCCACGACCTTAAAAAGCGTCGGGCGAAGGAAGTCGCCCGCGTAACCCTGCAGAGCTGACCGCGAACCATTGACCATTCATTTAAGAAAACTGTGCGTTGGTGCCGACAGCATCGACGATCTGTCCCGTTACGTAGATCGCATCGTTGCCCAGCGCCGCAAGGCAGGTGACGTGCCCTTGTATCAGCACACGACCCGAATGTGGCCCAAGAAAGAGGCTGACCTGCAAAAGGGCGGGTCCATTTACTGGATCATCAAGGGAATGATCTGCGTACGCCAGACCATTGCCGGGTTCGAGGAATATGTCTCTGCTGACGGCGTGCGTTATTGCCGGATCCTGCTCGAGCCGGACCTGATCCGGGTTGACCCGCGGCCGCATCGACCGTTTCAGGGCTGGCGCTATCTCAAAGCGGACGAGGCGCCGCGCGACCTCAGCGCCGACGAGCAGAAGATGGAGCCGGAACTGGCCCGGGATCTCGCGGAATTGGGGCTGATCTGACGCTTCAGACGTCCGTGACCTTCATATTGTCGATCAGTCGCGTCCGGCCAAGCATTGCGGCGACGAACACCCGGGCGTGCTCCTGGTCTTCAGGTGTCAGCTTGCCGGGGCCGAGCAGGGTCAGGTCCTTGCCAGATCGCGCCTCCAGATAATCTATCGTACTGAATCCGGCATGTTTCAGCAGGGCGTGACCGTCCTCAATCGAGCCGAGCACATCGCCGCCCTGGGCGATCTTGAGAGCTGTCTGGCGCAGCACCTTGTTGAGCTGCCCGGCGATCCGTCTCTCCACGGACGAAAGATAGGCGTTGCGGGACGACATGGCGAGGCCGTCTTCCTCGCGCACGATCGGCCCGCCGATAATCTCCGTACCGATATCGAGATCGGCATTGAGGCGGCGGATAATGAGCAGCTGCTGATAATCCTTCTCGCCGAAGATCGCGATGTCAGCCCGGACCTGATTGAGCAGTTTGGTGACGACCGTGGCGACGCCGCCAAAGAAATGCGGTCGGGACTGGCCGTCCAGTGGCTCCGACAGCCCTTCGATCCTGACCGATGTCGCGAAACCATCCGGGTACATTTCCGCTGGCTGGGGCAGGAAGACGAGATCGCATCCGGCATCGGCCAGCATTTTCAGGTCCTCGTCCTCCCGGCGCGGATAAGTGCCGAGATCTTCATGGGCAGCAAACTGTTTCGGATTGACGAAGATGGAAGCAACGCAGCGATCAGCCCGTTGCTTGCCGAGGCGAACAAGGGAAAGATGCCCATCATGCAGGGCGCCCATGGTCGGCACCAGGGCAATGGTTTCACCTCGGGCTCGCCACATCGCGATATGGGCGCGCAAGCCCGCTACCGTTTGCGTGCTGTCGGGGATAGAATCGTTCTCTACTTGCTCTGACATAGTCGTGTTCCGGGATTTTGAGACGAACCGCTGCGGCTGACGGATGATATAGATGAAGATGAACCGCTACCCAACCGCTATCGGCCCCGCTGTCATGCACCGGGCAGGGATGGTCATCATGATCGCGTCGGGTGTGGTCCTGACGGCCTGCGAGTCCTTCAGCGATGACCTGCCCGCGGCACCGGGCGAACCGGTCAGTGCATCGGTCAGCAAACCGTCGTTGCAGGGAACAGCGCGGTCGACGCCAGATCCGTATGGGCAAGATCCGTATGGGGAATCGGGCTCCTATACCGGTGAAACGGCGCCAGCAGCTGACCCTGCTCAGCGGTATGCGACGCAAGGCGGCACGGCGCCGGGGGTTCCCGCCGCGCCCTACACATCGACGCCGCGCTATGACAGCCAATATCCCGACTACTGGGAGAGTGTGCAGGAAGACAGCGCCAGCATCGATGATCTGCGCCGTGCCGAGCAAGATGGGCTGATCGTCACCGACGGGGCAGTGATGCCGTCCCGGCCGCGACAATATCCCGGCCAGACGCCCGCGAGTGCCGATCCCGGCTATGCCGATGCTGGGGCGACACCGCCAATGCCTCAGCGTGCTGCAACCGCCCAGCCGGTCACCGGATCGGCATATGGCGGCGAGCCGGAAATTCCCGAGGCCCCGGTTTCCACGCCGTCCTATGGCAGCCGCAATGCGTCGCCCCGGCGCGGCAGTGATGGGCTGCCTGTTTATGGCGAGACTCAAGCAGCCGCCACGCCGGAACGGCGCCCCGCGAGCAGTGAGGCAGCGAGGCCGACAGCTGGCGGGCTGTATGGTCTGCATCTCGCGTCCTATCGCGTCATCGATAACGCCTATTCGGGGTGGGATGTCCTGCTTGGCCGTAACACCGAGGAGCTTGGCCTGCTGGAGCCGCGAATTGCTGCGGCGGATATTCCCGGGCTCGGCCTGCACTACCGGCTCAAGGCCGGGCCGCTGGCCACGCGCGAGGAGGCAATATCGCTCTGCGAAAGGATCAAGTCTGGCGGCGACTATTGCGCCGTCATGGCGTTCGATGGCGATCCACTCTGACGATCCCCCCGCGAGTTACCTAAAATAACTTCCGGACTCGTGAATCAACGTAATCTGAATACCGTGCAGCGTTGCCTGCACTACAGTCGCGTCCAAGCCAGATCGGTACTCAATAATGTCCAACCCGTTCAGATCCGTGCCGGATTACACGCCCGAAGACAGGCCCGCCGGGTCCGAGAGCGAGGACTCCCGGATGGGTGCGGACCAGCAGGCCGAGACCCATGTGATTGTCATTGGCAATGAAAAGGGCGGCTCCGGAAAGACGACGGCGGCCATGCACCTCATCATATCGCTGATGAAGGCAGGGTATGAAGTTGGTGCGCTCGATCTCGATATCCGGCAGAAGAGCCTGTCTCGCTATCTGGAGAACCGGGTTAAATGGGGGATCCAGAACGAGGTAGACCACGCCGCGTTGCCTGTGCCGCTAATCCTGCCGCCACCCTTCAGCAAACTCGACAGCCGTGAGCAGGCTTATTCAGCCGAAACAAGGGGCTTCCAGGATATCCTGATGAAGTTTGCGCGCTGCGACTTCCTCGTGATCGACTGCCCGGGTGCCGATACCCATCTTTCCAGGCTGGCGCATGCCCATGCCGATACGATCGTCACGCCAATGAATGACAGTTTCGTCGACTTTGATCTGCTTGCCCGGATCGATAGCAATACGGGCGAGATCGAAGGGCCGAGCCTTTATGCCGAAATGGTCTGGGAAGCACGCCAGACCCGCGCCCGCGCAGGCATCATGGGCGGCATCGACTGGGTGGTGATGCGTAACCGGATGGGCGCGGTCAACGCCAATAACAAGAAGCGCGTCGGCAAGATGCTCGACCAGTTGTCGAAGCGGATCGGCTTCAGGCTGTCCAAGGGCTTCGGCGAACGGGTGATCTATCGCGAACTGTTCCCGATGGGCCTGACGCTGCTCGATCTTGGTGCCGATGGTGTGCCACGCTCCATGACATCGATGAGCCATGTGACCGCGCGGTTCGAGATCCGTACCTTTCTTGCCTCGCTCAACCTGCCGGACAAGCGCGGTCTGAAAAAGGTCGCCTGACAGCCTGAGACTGACTCCCCGAGCCCGAGCCGGACCTGGAAGATGTGATTTGGCGGGAACGGGCTTTACACGTGACCGTCACTGGTCCGATGATGATTGTCACGAAATCGAGGGTAGTCCGTGCTGGCCATATTGATCATCATCGCCGCCATATCCGGCATCTTCCTGTTGCCGCCGCGCTATACAGACCATTTTGGCATCAAATTGCCCCGTCCACGCCGGACGCAACGGCTTTATCAGGGTGTCTTCATTTTCGCCCTGATCCTTATCGCGTTGTATCTCAAGATCATTCCCTTTGCCTTGATCCTCGGTGTCATCGGCGTCGGCCTCATCATCATGGATCGTATCCGGGAAGCGCTGCTCGACAATGACGATCTACGTGAGGATACGAAGCCATCTCAGGGTGGCAGCCAGCAGACCGACTGGCGCCCGCGCAGCAGCGCCATGGAGCCGACCGAGGCCTATTCGGTCCTCGGCCTGAAAGAAGGGGCGAGCGTCGAAGAGGTTGATATCGCTTACAAACGCCTCATCGGCCAGCTGCATCCCGACCGTGGCGGTACGGATTATCTTGCGGCCAAGTTGAACGAAGCGCGCGATGTGCTGAAGAAAAGGCTTACGGGCAGCTAGATCGTTTCAGCATTCTGTGGAAACGCGGAAACGACCCAGACTCCTTGTTTGTCGCGTTTCCTGACGGTGAACCGGTTTCCACTTCACCGGGAAACGCTTTAGGCCGCCTGCATCACGCCGCCCAGTCGATCACGACCTTGCCGGACTGGCCGGAGCGCATGACGTCGAAACCCTTCTGGAACTCATCCGCCGTCACGTGATGGGTGATGATCGGCTTCAGATTGAGGCCGCTCTGGAGCAGGGCACCCATCTTGTACCAGGTCTCGAACATGCGCCGGCCATAAATGCCCTGGACCTGCAGACCCTTGAAGATGACCTTGTCCCAGTCGATGCCTGCTCCCTTGGGCAGAATGCCGAGCAGGGCGACATGACCGCCATGATTCATCGTGTCGAGCATGGACTGGAAAGCCGATGGCACGCCTGACATTTCAAGACCGACGTCGAAGCCCTCGGTCATGCCGAGTTCGGACATCACATCGCGCAGGTTTTCCTTGGCGACATTGACGGTTCGGGTTGCCCCCATGGTCTTTGCCAGACCGAGGCGATAGTCGTTCACGTCGGTGATGACGATATTCCGTGCGCCAACATGGGCTGCGACGGCGGCGGCCATGGCCCCGATGGGGCCGGCACCGGTGATCAGCACATCCTCGCCGACGAGATCATAGGTCAGGGCGGTATGCACGGCATTGCCGAAAGGATCGAGGATTGCGCCGAGATCATCCGTCACCGCATCGGGCAGCTTGTAGATATTGATCGCCGGCACCGAAATGTAATCGGCGAACGCCCCGGCCCGCGACACGCCGATACCGACGGTGTTGCGGCATAGGTGACGCTTGCCGGCGCGGCAATTGCGGCAATGGCCGCAGGTGATATGTCCTTCGGCAGAGACGCGGTCGCCGATGGAGAGGCCCTTCACCTCGGAGCCGAGCTCGACGATCTCGCCCATGAATTCATGGCCGACCGTCATCGGTACCGGAATGGTGTTCTGCGCCCATTCATCCCAGTTGTAGATGTGGATGTCTGTGCCGCAGATCGCGGCTTTTCTCACCTTGATCAGCACGTCATTGTGCCCGACCGTCGGCGCCTTGACCTCCTCCAGCCAGATGCCTTGCTCTGGCTTCGACTTGACGAGAGACTTCATGGATTGATCCTCAGATAACGCCGAGTTCCTTGCCGGCAGTGGTGAATGCGTCGATGGTGCGGTCGATCTGCTCTGGCGTATGGGCAGCAGAGATCTGCGTGCGGATGCGCGCCTTGCCCTTGGGCACGACCGGATAGAAAAACCCGGTGACATAGATGCCCAGTTCGAACAGCCGGTTGGCCATTTTCTGCGACAGGGCAGCGTCGTGCAGCATGACCGGAATGATCGGATGCTCGCCCGGCAGCAATTCGAACCCGGCGTCGGTCATCCCCGTACGGAACTGTCTAGCGTTCTCGAACAGCTGCCGGCGCAGGTCGGCGCCCTCGCGCACCAGCTCGATCGCCTTGATCGAGGCACCGACGAGAGACGGCGTCAGCGCGTTGGAGAACAGATAGGGGCGGGCGCGCTGGCGAAGCAGATCGATCACCGGCTGGGCTGCACAGATATAGCCGCCCATCGCACCGCCCAGCGCTTTGCCAAGCGTGCCGGTCAGGATATCGACCTTGTCCATGACGCCATGATGCTCCGGCGTGCCGCGGCCGCCTTCGCCCATGAAGCCGGTGGCGTGGCAGTCATCGACCATGACGAGGGCGTCGTATTTCTTGGCGATCTCGCACAGACGGTCGAGATTGGCGATGTAGCCGTCCATGGAAAAGACGCCATCGGTAACCACGAGCTTGGTGCGGGCGCCATCGGCATCGGCCTGTTTCAGCTGCGCTTCCAGGTCGTCTGCGTCGTTATTCCTGAAACGATAGCGGTTGGCCTTGCACAGGCGGACACCGTCGATGATCGAGGCATGGTTCAACTCGTCCGAGATGATCGCATCGTCAGCCGTCAGCAGCGGCTCGAACACGCCGCCATTGGCATCGAAGCAGGCGGCGAACAGGATCGAGTCGTCATAGCCAAGGAAGTCGGCGATCGTGTGCTCAAGTTCGCGGTGGATGTCCTGGGTGCCGCAGATGAACCGGACGGAGGCCATGCCGTAGCCGTATCTTTCTGCAGCATCATGGGCAGCACGGATCAGGGCCGGGTGGTCGGCAAGACCGAGGTAATTATTGGCGCAAAAATTGAGGACCCGCTTTTCCTGACCATCCTTCTTTACGGTGATCTCGGCCGACTGCGGTGAGGTGATTTCGCGCTCGATCTTGTAGAGGCCTTGATCCTCGATTTCCTTCAGCGTGTCGCTGATCCTGGATAGAAAGCTGTCCGACATTCTGGTCTCCTTTGGCGGGAATGTAGTGGGAATGGGCAGGTCGAACAATCTTTGCCCCACGCAAGGGAGGATCAAGCGGACAGAACGCCATAAAGTTGTGCGAAATCAGGTCTTTATGGCAGGAATTTGCTATTTCGTTTGACTGGTTGAAATAGTTAATTCAAATTAATGCCGGTTGAACAGGCGGGGTCATGGCTGCCTGTTCGTCCCGGTCATCCTGATCCGGGGGAGAGTATAGTGGGGTCTTAAATCATGATGAAGAAATTCAAATACGCTATCGCACCGCTGGCCGTCGCCGCTTTGCTGGCCGGATGCGAGAGCACCATGGAGCCAGCGCCAGGGGTTTCGGCGCCGTCCGTCGAGGCGGAGCGCATGTCGGAGCTGGAACGCCAGAATTCTGCCCTGCGCCAGCAGAATGCCAGCCTTCAAACATCTCTTGAAACGCAGTCAAGCCTGTCGACGAGCGACAATACCGGCACCTACGCCGATTTGCCCCCGGCAAAACCCGGCGAATGCTATGCCCGCATCCTGATCCCGGCCGAGTATGAAGCCTATTCCGACCGGTTGCTCGCCCAGGAGGCTTCCGAGCGGGTCGAAATCATCCCGGCTCAATATGAGTGGGCGGAAGAGCGGGTTGTCGTCAGCGAGGGTGGCGAGCGTATCGAAGTCATGCCAGCGACCTATCGCATGGTCACCGAGACGGTCGTCGTCGAACCGGCGCGCGTCGAACTGACAACGATCCCGGCCCGATACGAGACCCGTACCGAGCGCGTTCTCGTGCGCGAGGGCTATACCAAATGGGTTCAGGGGCAGGGTATTATCGGCCAGTCCATGCATGGTGGTACGGTTACCGATGTTCGCGGCACACCGACAGGCGAGATCATGTGCCTGATCGAGGTTCCGGCTGAGTACAACACCATCGAGAAACAGGTGCTGGTCTCTCCGGCGCGAACCGAGCAGGTTCAGATCCCGGCCGTGACCCGCACCGTGACCAAACGCGTCGTGGACACGCCGGCAACAACCCGTGTCGTGCCGATCCCGCCGACCTACGACACAGTTCGTGTCCGTCGCGAAGTCGCCCCGGCATCGGAACGCCGTATTCCGGTTCCCGCGACCTACAAGACCGTGACCAAGCAGCGTAAGGTCAGCGACGAGAAGCTCGTCTGGCGTGAGGTGCTGTGTGAGACAAATACAACACCGGACGTAATTCGTCGCGTTCAGAGCGCCTTGCGCCGCGAAGGCTACGATGTTGCCGTTGACGGTGTTCTCGGGCCGGGTACGATGAACGCGATCGAAGCCTATCAGCGGCGCGAAAATTTGGGCACAGGGGGGCTGACTATGGCGACTGTGCGTAGCCTCGGCGTAATGTAGAAAAACGCCGGCCAAGGCCATCAGAGGGAAAAAACGGCCGGCATAGCGTCCGGCCGTTTTTTTTGCTATCTGGACGAGGCGGCGAAAAACGGGATTGCGATTTGCGGGTGGCTTCTGTATCAGAAGCTTTCCCTGTGCCGGGACCGATAGGGGTATAGCTCAGCTGGTAGAGCATCGGTCTCCAAAACCGAGGGTCGCGGGTTCGAATCCTGCTGCCCCTGCCATTTTCGGCAATTCGGCCCGGCAAGAGAAAACCTCCCGAAAAACTATTTGTCTTACAGCGAGTTAGGGTTACGCTTGCAAAAAATGACAAGCGCTAACAGGCGCATCCGGGAGGTAATGACATGTCTGAAACGGAAAAGCCCGTCAACGGTGGCTCGCGCCCCGATAACTCGGCCTATTGGCGAGCGACCCTGACGCTCACGCTGTCCCTGCTGGCGATCTGGTTCATCGTTTCGTTCGGCGCTGGCATCCTGTTTCGCGATTTTCTCGATCGATTCTCTATCGGCGGCGCACCGCTCGGCTTCTGGTTCGCACAGCAGGGAGCGATCTATGTCTTCGTTGTACTGATCTTCATCTATTGCATCGGCATGAACCGCATTTCGCGCAAATACGGCATCAAGGGATAGAGCCATGGATCAGACATTCTGGAGCTATCTCTTCGTCGGGCTTTCATTCGCCCTGTATGTCGGTATCGCGATCTGGGCCCGGGCAGGATCGACCAATGAGTTTTATGTCGCAGGGCATGATGTCCATCCCACGCTGAATGGCATGGCGACTGCGGCGGACTGGATGTCGGCGGCTTCGTTCCTGTCGATGGCGGGGCTGATTGCCTTTCTCGGCTATGGCGGATCGGTCTATCTGATGGGCTGGACCGGCGGCTATGTGCTGCTGGCCATGCTGCTGGCACCTTACTTGCGCGAATTCGGCAAGTTCACCGTGCCGGATTTTGTCGGCGACCGGTATTACTCGACCTTCGCCCGTGTCGTTGCCGTCGTCTGTGCGTTGTTCGTCTCCTTCACGTATATAGCGGGGCAGATGAAGGGCGTCGGCGTTGCCTTTTCCGGCTTCCTCGGCATTCCGTTCGAATGGGGCATCGTCATCGGCATGGTCGTCGTTTTCTTCTATGCCGTGCTCGGTGGCATGAAGGGCGTTACCTATACCCAGGTCGCCCAGTACTGTGTCATGATCTTCGCCTATACGGTCCCCGCAATCTTCATCTCCCTGACGATCACCGGCAATGCGTTCCCGCAGCTCGGGTTTATCTCGGATGTGCGCGGCGAGGATATCTCGATGCTGGCGAAACTCAACGGCGTACTTACCGATCTCGGTTTTGCCGAATATACCTCGACCAACAAGACGATGATCGACATCTTCTGCATCACCGCGGCGCTGATGTTTGGTACCGCCGGCCTGCCGCATGTGATCGTGCGGTTCTTCACTGTCAAGAGTGCCAAGGCCGCGCGCATTTCCGCCGGCTGGGCGCTCCTGTTCATCGCTCTTCTCTACACGACGGCCCCGGCGGTCGGCGCCTTTGCCCGGCTGAATTTCATCGATACCGTCAACGAGGCGACCTATGTCGGCGAGGAAGACTACGCGGCGCGCACAGTGGCGATCGAGGCCGATGGCGGCAAGGTCGTGCCTGAATGGTTCAAGCATTGGGAGCCGACGGGGCTTGTTTCCTTTGAAGACAAGAACGGAGACGGCCGCATGCAGATCCGCGGGCCTGATGCACCGGACGGGCTGGAGAACGAAGTCGTCGCCAATAACGACATCTTCGTGCTGGCTAATCCGGAAATTGCCCGTCTGCCAGGCTGGGTCATTGGCCTTGTCGTCGCCGGCGGCATGGCGGCAGCGCTGTCCACGGCGGCAGGCCTGCTGATGGTCATCTCCTCCGCCGTCAGTCACGACCTTTGCCGGCGCACCCTGTTCAAGGGGATGAGCGACACGACCGAACTCAGGATCGCCCGTGTCGCGGCTGCCGGGGCCGTGTTCGCCGCTGGCCTTGTCGGGCTCTTCGCCGACAGGCTCGGCTTCGTCGCGCAGGTGGTCGCCTTCGCCTTCGGGCTGGCAGCGGCCTCGCTGTTTCCTGTCATCTTCCTCGGCATCTTCTGGAAGCGCATGAACAGGGAAGGCGCTATCGTCGCCATGCTGACAGGTCTAATCACCACGTTCGGCTATATCTATTTCTTCAAGTTCGGTGGCGGCACCCCGGACCAGTACCTGTTCGGCATCTCGCCGGAGGGGATTGGCTTCCTGTTCATGTGGCTGGCGCTGATCGCGGGGATTGTCACGGCTCTTCTGACGCCGGCACCGTCGCAGGAAATCCAGGACCTGGTCGAGGATATCCGTGTGCCTGGCAGCCGCACGATGCATGGCCTCGGTGACGAGGCCATGCCGCCCGGTTAAGGGGCGGGTGAGCGGAATGCGCTTGACAGATCGTTTGAGATGACCGATTGAAGCGCATCTCCCAAAAGGAAAGATCGGCCAAAACCCTTGTAAGGGCACTATCAAACCGTATCTTTCAATGACGCAACGCTGGACAGGAAACATGGCCAAGAAACCAGGCAAATCGACCAAGTCGTCATCAGGCAAATCCAACAGGGGCCGCGAACGCGATCCGGATATCAAGGTGACGCAGGAAAACGCGCCCAAGAAAAAGTCCGTCGGTCCGGTCCAGTTCTGGAATCAGGTCATCAGCGAAGGCAAGAAGGTCACCTGGACCTCTCGCAACGAGACGTTTGCCTCAACGATCATGGTGCTGATCATGGTCGTGATCATGTCGCTGTTCTTCCTGCTGGTCGATCAGCTGCTGCGCATCGTCGTCCAGTTCATTCTCGGCCTCTAACCAATAGTCAGGATCAAGCCCGTGGCACATAAATGGTACATCGTTCACGCCTATTCGAACTTCGAGAAGAAGGTCGCTGAGTCAATCAAGATGTCGGCTGCCGAGAAGGGGCTGGAGCAGTATATCGAGGAAGTCCTGGTGCCGACCGAGGAAGTGGTCGAAGTGCGCCGGGGCCGCAAGATCAATACCGAGCGCCGCTATTTCCCCGGCTATGTCCTGGTCAAGATGGTCCTCAATGATGACACCTATCACCTCGTCAATGACACGCCGAAAGTCACCGGCTTTCTCGGCACCGGAAAGAAACCGCTGCCGGTCAGCCAGAAGGAAGTCGACCGGATCCTCGGCGTCATGGAAGAGGGTGTCGAGCGTCCGCGTCCGACGATCCTGTTCGAGGTCGGCGAGAATGTCCGCGTCACCGACGGCCCGTTCGCGTCCTTCTCCGGCGTCGTCGAGGAAGTCGACGAGGACAATGCCCGCCTGAAGGTCGCCGTTTCGATCTTCGGCCGCGCCACCCCGGTCGAGCTGGAATACGCCCAGGTCGAAAAGGGCAGTTGATCGCTACGCGGCGGCCGTCTGCCTTGCTGCGCGGGCGCGTTCCAGTGTGATAACGACTGTCGTACCTTCTCCGTGCACGCTCTGCACCGTTAACTGACCGTTATTCAGGTTCGCGATGGCATGGGCCAGTGACAAGCCCATGCCGATGCCCTCGAACTGGCGGCTCAATTCTTCGTCACCCTGGCGGAATGGCTCCATCGCCCGCGCGACCGTGCTTTCGGGCATCCCGACGCCGGTGTCTGCTATCCTCAACGATACATTGGTCTCGTCCTCGTGCACGATCACGGATATATGTCCGCCGTTGCGATTGAACTTGACGGCGTTGGAGATAATCTCCCGCAACGCCATCACCACCTCATCCGCACGCGCGAGGAACGTAACGCCGTCGTGCTGGCAATCGATCGACAGGCTGATATTCCGTTTCGCGATTTCCCCGCGATAGGGCTGGATCGCATCCTTCAGGCAGGCTGCGACCGATACAGCGACCAGCGGTTCATGCACCGTGCTTGAGATAATCCGTGTGTAGAACAACACGCGATTTAACAGCGACAGCAACTCCTCGCCGCTGGTGCGGATGTGCCCCAGATAGGCCTCTGACAGATCGGTTTGGCCGGCCGCGACCATTTCCTGAAGGATACTGGACAGGCCAATGATGTGGGTGAGCGGCGTGCGCAATTCGTGGCTAATGATCGACATGAAGGCCTTGCGGGCTTTTTCGTCCGGCTTCTCGGCCGTTGCCGTTTCGTCGCCACCTCTTGCAAAGCTATAATCATCCAGCGCGTGATTGATGGCCCGGCGCAGTTCGACAAACTCCGTTGGCTTTCGCAGGAAGCGCATAACGTGACCATCATTGATCGCGGCCATGGCGGTGTCCTGGTCCGAGTTTCCCGTCAGCATGACACGACGCACCTCGGGCCATCTCCTGCGCACCTGTTGAAGCAGCTCAATGCCGTTCATGCCAGGCATCTGCATATCTGCGATGATGAGAGCGATCTGGTCATCATTTTCCAGGATTGCTAGCGCCTCGTTGCCGTTCAGCGCCGTTTCGACGACGAACTCCGTCGACAATCGCCGCTTCAACGCCGTGAGCAGTCTCGGCTCGTCATCGACGAGCAGTATTTTTTCAGCTGACAAAGTCATGTTCCACCTCTTGATCGGATAAATTCATGTCGGGAGCCCGTAGCGGCAGGCTTATGCGAAAAGTCGTGGCGTAACCTTCGATCTCGACAAGGCTCAGACGGCCCTGGTGACCGGTGACGATATAGTCTTGCGCCAGAGCGAGCCCCTGGCCCGTGCCCTTGCCGACCGGTTTCGTCGTGAAGAACGGATCAAATACCCGTTCTCTCAGGGCAGGCGGGATACCGTTGCCGGTATCGGAAATGAACAGATGCACCTGCTCATCGTCGTGACAGGTGCGGATGGCGATCTCGCCCGATCCGGATTGCGTTTCGGCAACGGCGTCGATGGCGTTGAGCACGAGATTCAGGAGGGCCTGCTGGATCTGGCTGCGCCGGCACGGAACCTGCGGCAGGGTCTCGTCCAGCTGGAGGCTGATCGTCGCAATATTTTTCTGCTGGTTGCGGCTGATCGTGACGACATTGCCGATGAGTTCGTTGAGGTTGACCGGATCCTTCTGGCCGGTTCCCGGATGGGCGAATTCCTTCATGAGCCTGACGATATCGCGCACCTGCCGGATGCCGGCGCGGGCATCGTCCAGTGAGGCCCGAATTTCCCGGATCATGGTGGGGAGGTCGACCGAGGCGTTGAACGTGTCGATTTCTGCCACGAGATCGCGCAGCGGCTCGATGCCCCAGACCTCGGCGCGCAGCTTTTCATATCTCTGGTAGGACTGGTTGATCAACTGCATGGCGTCGCCCAGATAGTCGATATTGTCGCCGATGAACTGGATCGGTGTATTGATCTCATGGGCGATCCCGCTGGACAGGGCGCCGATTGCCTCGAGCCGCCTGGCCTCTTCGAGCTGGCTTGCCATCTTCGAGTGCTGCTGTTCTTCATGCAGCTTTTCGGTGATGTCCTGGACCATCAGGACGTAGTGGCATTCCTGGCCGATCGGGCCCTTGTATCCCTTGATATCCACGATCCGGATATCCCCGTCGGCTCGGGTCAGCCGCTGGCGGGCGAAGGTGAAATTGCCGCTTTTCGTCCTGTTCAACATCAGGCTGATATTGTGCACCAGCTTGTCGACCGGCTGGTTGATCAGCAAGTCGTGGGCGTGGCCGGTCAATTCGCAGGAATGCCGGTTGCAGATATGGATCTTGAAATCGTCGGTACACAGGATGACGCCGTCCGGAGCGTGGTTCATGATCTCGGAGAGGACCGAAATCGAGTATTCGAGCCTGGCCTGCGATGCCTGCAGCTGCCGGTTGTTCTCGAAGAGCTCGAGGCTCTTCGTTTCCAGCAGGGACTCTGCCTGCTTCCGGCTTGCCCGCTCCCGCGCGATGATCGCGTTCATCTTTTCGACGAGATCGCTCACGACTACGCCCTGCGCAGATCGAACTGGATGGACGAGACGTCGTCAGCCCTGAGGGTCGTGCGCGTCAGCGTGAACGCTTCGCCGAAATGATCGAGACAGCCGAGAATGAGCCCTTCGCAGAGATCACCGAGATGGCGCGTGGAATTGTAGATGAGCGCCATGCCGTCGGCGGTCTGGTCACGGATCTCGAAGCGCGGCAGTTCCGCATCGGGATAGAGCTTGTAAACCTCCCGATGAATATACCCCTCGATCGAGGCGAGGAAGGAAAGGGCATCCTGGCCGCCTTCGAAGAAGGCCGGATAGTTGACCACGAACCGGCCGAACAGATGGTGCCCGAATTTCTTCATGATCTCGGGCACGGACAGCCCGGTCTTCTGCGCGAAGGCCGCCGCGAGGCGCGCCATCTCGCAGCCCGGATAGGTGCCGACCGCCGTATAGACCCCGCCCGAGGGCAGGTCGGCCGCCTCGATCAGATCCTGCAGAAAAAAAACATCGTAGTTTTGCTCGACGAACTCGAACAGCTCTACAAAAACAACACCCTTCATGGTCCGCCCCTGTTTGTCCAGGCGCTTCTATTGAAGGGAAAAAATTGAATAAAAGTGTATTTTTTTATTTAATGCTTGTTAAGCATGAAAAAGCTCCGTTTCCGGAGCCTTTTCAGTGTGTGCACTATTGCGCGCCGGCCACCAGGGCATCCAGCGTTTCGCGGTCATGGACCGTCAGCGCCCGGCGGTCGAAAATGCCCGAGCCGTGATTGTCGAGGCCGCCGGCGTCCCAGTAGAACGGGATCAGGCCATTGGCGAGGGCGGCGCGGGTCACATATTCATGAAAATGCGCCCGCGAGGCGAGATGCAGGGCGAGGTCGTCGCCGGTCAGAGTGGTGCGCCGCATGGCGGCATACTCGCCCATGATCACGGGGATGCCGAGATCGACGAACCTGGCCTTCATCGAGGCGAACAGCGCGTCGACATCCGCCTCCTCGCCATAGGTGGCATTGCGACCGGGATTGGTCGCCGAGTGAAAACCGTCGCCCCAGAAATAGAACATGTCGCCCCAGCTCTGGTCCTCTGGCATCAGGGTGAAATTATAGGGCGTGTAGAAATGAACCTCCGCCATCAGCCGGTCGACGGCATTGTCGACGGGCATCTGCCGCCACAGGTTGTCCGTCTTCTCGATATCGGTGCTTGGCCCCTGGACGATCAGCGTGCGATAGGCATTGCGCCCGCCGGTCTCGCGCACGGCGTCGACGAAGGTCTGGTGATAGCGCGCCAGCACTTCCATCTGCGCGGCGGTCTCGACATTGGGCTCATTGGCGCCGGCGAACATCAGCCGCTCGTCGAAATCGCGCAAGCCGGTCGCGATCTGCTGCCACAGCGCCTTCTGGCGGGCATCGACCTCATCGGCTGCAGCCTCGGTCACATTTTCTTCCAGCCAGCCTTCATCCCAGTGGATGTTGACGATGACCGGGATGTCCTCGTCCATGCAATACTGGACGACGTCGCGCACGCGGGCGAGCCAGGCGGGGTCGATTTCCGCGGTGGTGGCATCGGCATACTGGTTCCACGACACCGGCAGGCGCACGGCATCGAAGCCGCTCGCCTTGACCAGGGCGATCAGCTCGCGGGTGATCTCAGGATTGCCCCAGGCGGTCTCGCCGCCGATCGCTTCCATCGTGTTGCCGGCATTCCAGCCGAGGGAAATGCGCGCGGCGATTTCCTCAGCCGTGCTGTCCATGCCGTTCGGGTCCGGCGCGACGGGGCTGGTATTGTAGTCCGGGATCGCCGGGTCCGCAGGGCCGGAAGCCGGCGGCGGGGCAGGCGGTGCCGGTGACGGTGCGACGCTCGAGCCGCCACCGCTGCTGCCGCCGGAACAGCCGGCCAGGATGATGACGGCAAGCACCGCCAGAAGGTGTGAAATACGCATGGTGCCCCTCCCGAAGCTTATTAATTATTTCAAATATATTTATCATTTCAGGGAGCGGATGGGAAGCGGTGTCATGCCATGTCGGCGGCGGGGCCGGGGCGGGCGGGTGGAACGCGGGGTTGCCTTGATGGGCCACACAGGCACTTTGCGAGACGTCCTTTCTTGTCATTCCGGGGCACCCGTCAGGGTGAACCCGGAACCTATTTTCCAGAGACGGTGAGGCGGCTTGATACAGCAGCGGCAAGGCCTCTGGAAAATGGATCCCGGGTTGATGCTGGCGCATCCCCCGGGAAGACAAGAAAGGCAACACTGAAAGCACCGTCGAGAAATGCTCGCGGTGTTGAAACAAACGAGGGGGTCCGTGTGTAGCGGCCATCGCCTCAATTAAAAATAAATGACTGGCATAGCTCTCGCTACACACGGCGGTGATCGATGCGGGGCCAAAGTGCATAGCTCTCCCGCCCGGGGGCGACCCCGGGTCACCGTTCCGGCGGACGATGCGAAGCTTGCGCATACCCTCTCATGCCACCGGAAACCTGACGCGATGATTGTCCGTGCAGGTTACACTTTCAACCATCGCCACCACCTGGTCCTCACCGGGCTTGGGGAGAGAATAGACTGGTCGAGGGAGACGGGGATTACTTTTTCTCCAAAAGACAGGTCATCCGCTGCGGGCATTCAGGACGTGATTTCCAGTGCCGCAGGAAACAGGAGCGTCGCACGCAGCCCTGAAGGGCTCTTGTTTTGCAGCGTGAGGTGTCCGCCCTGGGCACGGAGGAGGGTGTCGGCGATCCCGAGGCCCATGCCACTGCCACCTGTTCTACGGTTTCTTGATGTTTCCAGACGATAAAACGGTTCCAAGACCTTCACGAGTTCATCCTCGGGAATTCCCGGTCCATCATCGTCTATGTGAATCGCCAAACCCGCCTCGTTGCTCTCGCACACAATACGCGCACTGCCGCCATAGCTGAATGCATTATCGATCAGGTTGTTCAGCACCCGGATTATGGCCTTGCTGTCAGCTGCAATAAAATATTCCTGCAAGGAAGTATTGATCTGTAGCTGGATAGAGCTTGGTGCTTCCTGGGCGTATGTCTTGATGAAATCAAGCATGTCGATCAGATCCACGCAGTGGTTTGGCTCGCCTGATTTGGCGTAGATGAGCATGTCGTCGATCAATTCTTCCAGCAGGTTGATGTCTTCCGCCATTGCCCCTTGATCTATCGGAGCGGGGCCTTCAGCCCTGAGGCGCAGCCGGGTCAGGCTGGTCAGGACATCATGTGCCAGCGCGGAGATCATCCGCGCCCTTTCCGAGATCAGACCGCGTACCTGATCCTGGGTCCGGTTGAGGGCTCTGGCGACCCGACGGATTTCCTCCGGTCCCCGTTCGATGACAGGCTCGGGATCGAACGTGACACCAAATCGTTCGGCAGCTCTTTCCAGTTCATTCAGCGGCTTGAGCGAAATATGGATGCCGATGGCGGCGATCGTGCCGATGATGAGAGAGGCAATCGCAAACAGCGTGCCCACCAGCCCCGGCCGATCGACGATAACGGCGGCGGGCGAAAACAGCACGACCAGGACACGGCCGTCGTTCAGCTCGACAGAGATTTCAAGCGCCGTAACCGCTGCAAACCTCGCGTTCATGTCGATCGGAAGGTCCTTCAGCTTGCTTCTGGCATTCACGTATCGAAAGCGAATGTCCCTGCTGAAGAATATGGCTTCGGTCTCGGGCGAAACGGTCATCAACCGTTCCCGGAGGTCATCCCGGATCGTGGCGTCGCCAGGAAAGTCCTCGACAATTCCCGCCGCCCGCGTTGCGCTGGCAAAGAGATCCAGAATGCGTGATTCGCCGCCGGGGGCGGCGTCTTCAGACTGCTGTATGATGATGGACAGTGGTCCTGCCAGACTTTCGATCGCGGCAGGAAAAATGAGCGTAGACCGGAATGCAGCGAAAAAGATCAGAACAAAGCTGATCAGCGCGATAATGGTAATGAGAAAAATACGCGCAAAGAGCGACCGGCCAATCCTGGCCATCGGTTGCGACCAACGGGCGATCATCGACCCGCCCTGCGATTCAGCTTCTCAACTTTCCCGGAAAAGGCATACCCCAAATTGCGCACGGTCTTGATGATCTGTGCCCTGCGCGGGTCAGGCTCGATTTTCTTCCGGAGGCGGCTGATGTGAGTATCGATGCTTCGATCGAACGGATTGGACGATGCGCCGCGCGTGAGGTCAAGGAGTTGGTCCCGGCTGAGGACGCGTGGTCTTGATTCGATCAGTGTAAGCAATAATGAAAACTCCCCTGACGTCAGATCGATCTCGGTACTGTCCAGCCGCTGGAGCCTGCGCCGATCGACATCAAGAACGAGGTCGTTGAAGACATATTGTCGTGAACCGTCCGGGGCGTGATCCGCCGCACCATCGGAGACGCGGCGCAGGACCGCCTTGACGCGGGCGACAAGTTCCAGAGGCGTGAATGGTTTGGTGACATAATCATCAGCACCGATCTCGAGCCCTACAATGCGGTCGATATCATCGCGCAGGGCCGTCAGCATGATAATGGGTATTCGCGAGGTCTGACGAATGCGTTGACAGAATTGTCGTCCGTCTTCCTTCGGCATCATGATGTCGAGGACGATCAGATCGACGTGGCCGCCAGCCAGAACGGCGTCCGCTTCGGCAGTACAGCCCGCTTTCAGGGCCTTGAACCCATTGTTTGCGAGGAGGTGAGCCGTCAGGTCTTGTATCTGCGGATCATCATCGACCACGAGGATCACATGCGGATTATTCACCAACAAAAAGCTCCATAGGCTGTGAAACGGTCCGTGACGCGTTCGCGCGCGGGAAGCAGGCGAGGGCGCCAGGACGTCATATTATCCGTTATTTCGAAACCATGACAGTCGTCTTCTGATTAAGGTCTCCGTTGGGATCGATGACGATGCCGGCGGCAAAAGTCACCGCGAGGGGGCGGCCTTTCCGGTCAAGGCAGAGCTCATGATTATTGTCTCGGTCGTTGAGATCACCGAGGGCGAAGGGCGTCACCTCGGTGACTGTTCCGTCAGGGCTCTCCAGCGTCACGACGTAATTCGACCATTCAGCCTGCGTCAGCTCGTTGCCGTCGGGTGTACGGATGCCGCCACCCCATACTGTCCGGATCACTTGTCGCGTGCCTTCTATCGGGCAGGCGTTGCCCCCGCCCCATTGCACGCGTGTACCAGGATTCCCGAGATCCCATTCTCTTGGCGGCAGCAATTGGGCGAGAACCATCTTCGGTCCGCTCTCCAGCGCGAAAATCGCGACCTTCGCTCCCTGAAACGAGGTGCGCCAGTCTTTTGATCGCACATCGCCCAGGACTTCAACAGAGGCTGGCTGGTCTTCGGGGGAGCCAAAATCGCCGACCAGCAGAAGCGTGCGCTGCTCGCCCGGATCGTCGGCGGGATCAAAGGTGAGGCATGTTACCGGGCGGTCGTCGCCATCTTCGCCGAGAACCCGGATATCACTCGGCGCAGGCAGTGCCGCTATCTCCTCGGAGAAGACGACAGGAATGCCATCGAGGCCGATCGCCCCCTGGCAGACGAAGAAGTCCGCACCCTGACCGAAGCCATTGTCTGCGCCGAAATTGGCCGACAGCAGCCGACCCTCCTGTGCGCAGGCGACAGTCGCGGTCAACCCCAGTATGCCGAGGCTGGAAAAGACTGCCGGGATGATGCGGTTCTGAATATCCAGGGCCATGTCGGACTGTCCTTCTGAATAGCGGGTGCTGCTGGCAAACTTCTGGCGTTGAAGGGAATGTCTCAGTCTTCCGACAGGACATTGTCGTAGAAGAACTGCGATGCCTCGGACAGAATCTGGTTATATTCCTCGTTGGTAAAGTCGACATGCTCCGTATCGCCGATCACGATAAAGGCATCGGCCGGCAGGCCGGTCGCCTGATAAAACGGAATGAAGTCACAGCTTCCCGATCCGGTGAAATCGGTGTCGGGCAGAGTAAATGTGTAGCAATTTGCCACCGGATCCAGTTCATTGTGGGCGGCGTAAATCGGGGCGGACTGGGCGTCGATCGTGAGCAGATCAAAGACCGCGCCGGAAATCGCGAATGCCCCCTGGACGGTCGGCGACTGGTCGAGATGATCGCCTATATTGCCGTACACGCCGCCGACTGTTTCAAGATAGTCGGCAAGCACGACCGGCGCCGGGTCGTTCGGGTCTGTCGTGGCCACTGACGCAGCCATCACTGCGCCGCCCGATGTGCCACCGACAAACACCTTTTCAGGATCGATGCCGTATTCGGCGGCATTTGCCCGCAAGAAGCGCACCGCGGCAATCATGTCATGGGTTGAATCGAGGGCCGCAAGACGAAAATCGTTTCCACCTTCAGGCGGCCTTCCGAGTGTGCGGTAGTCCATGATTGCCGCGACATATCCGCGTCTCGCGAATTCCTCGGCAAAGGGCCGCACCTGCTCGCGGATGGTAAAGATGAAGGCACCGCCCGATGCGAGCAGCATCACCGGCCGATCGGTTTCGTCATCCCCGACAGGCGTAATGATATTGAGGACATAGTCCTGGCCGTCGGTTGTGGCGTAGACGATATCCTGCGTGATCGTCGTCTCGGGGAAGATCTTATCGACATATCTCAAGTCCGATACGTCAGACACGGTCACGGCAAGAGCTGCCGAATCAGAGCCACCCCGTCCGTCCGAGACAGCGATTATGACGTCGTAGACATTGTCTCCATTTGCATCCGTGGGGTTCTCGAAGTCCGGTGCCTGGGCAAAACTCAGCGCGCCCGAGGACGAGCCAATGGCGAAGAGGGCCGCGTCGGCGCCGCCGGCGATGGAATAGGTCAGGCTGTCGCCGTCTGCGTCTGTTGCAGTCGCCGTAAAAACGCTTGTGGTGTTTTCCGGCACGGTGATGCTTTGATCAGGTCCCAGAACCGGTGCGGTGTTGCTCGCGCCGGATGCTGACGAGGCCGTCGTGCCGCCTGAGGATCCGGAGCAGGCCGCCAAGGCGGCCATCAAGGCGATTGAGCCGCACCCCAGATAGATCCTGCGTCGTAGATTGGTGATGAGCATCTCGGTTCTCCATTCAGTTTCCTGTCCGGAGAGTGCGGGCCCTTTTTTTCCGCCATTTTTCGCAAAAGGGCGATATTTTTACGGTTTGTGTCTGTGGTCACCGCCGGGAGACGACCGGCGGCAGGCGTGTATGGGGACAGCGCCGAAACCGCCGCCACTCAATGAGCGCGAGCGCATAAAGAGGAGGGGGCCCGTGTGTAGCGGCCATCGCCTCAATTAAAAATAAATGACTGGCATAGCTCTCGCTACACACGGCGGTGATCGATGCGGGGCCAAAGTGCATAGCTCTCCCGCCCGGGGGCGACCCCGGGTCACCGTTCCGGCGGACGATGCGAAGCTTGCGCACACCCTCTCATGCCACCGGAAACCTGACGCGATGATTGTCCGTGCAGGTTACACTTTCAACCATCGCCACCACCCGGTCCTCACCGGGCTTGGAGGGACAATAGCGCATGGGGAGGGGACGGGGATAAGTCGGGTGCGTTTTATGTCAGTGTAGGCAGCGCCAAGCGTGAGCGCGGTGCACCAAAACGGGTGTCCGCTATTTGGTGAGATTGAACGGTGCGCCGCCCGGTGCCGCCCGCTCGGCACGGTCACGTCCGCTTATAATGACGCCAACCAGCGCACCTCCGTCACCTATCCCGGCAGCTTCACGGTCGGCTATACCTATGACAATGCCGGCGCGATGAAGACAGTGACCCAAGGCGGCACCAACATCGCCACATACAATTACGATGATCTCGGCCGCCGCACCTCGATCACGCGGGGCAATGGCGTCACCACCTCCTATGGCTATGACGCCCAGTCGCGGCTCACCGATCTGGGCCAGGATCTTGCCGGCACCGGCAATGACCAGGCGCTGGATTTCACCTACAACCCGGCGGGCCAGATCATCGAGCAGGAAAACTCCAACACCGTCTACAACACGGTCATGACGGCGCTGGATGAGACCTTCACCGCCAACGGCCTGAACCAGCTGCTCGACGGCACGACCATCACCTATGACGGTCGTGGGAATATGACGAATGACGGGTCGACATCCTACACCTATGACGTGTTCAACCGGCTGACCGATGTCGGCACGACGGTCGACCTGAAATACGACCCGGCGGGCCGCCTGTTCGAGGTCGATGCCGCCGCAACCCTGACCGTGGCACGCGCTTCCTCTATGGTGAGCCATCAGGCAAATGAGCCGGTGACTCAATTGCCAGGCGAACGCGCGTATGGTCGCGGAATACAACACCTCCGGCACGGTGCTGCGCCGCTATATCTATGGCGCGGGGCTGGACGAGGTTCTGTGCTGGTATGAGGGCTCGGGCACCGGCGACAAGCGCTGGCTGACGACAGATCATCTCGGCTCCGTCACCGCGATCACCAATTCATCCGGCGCGGCCATCGCCATCAACACCTATGACGAATACGGATTGCCGGAGAGTGGCAATACAGGCCGGTTCCAGTATACCGGCCAGATCTGGATCGAGGGTCCGCACGGTCGTTGCCGTGCGGACGGCCTCGTTCCCTGTCCAGATGATTCACAGGATCATCTGGACAGGGAACTACAAGGCCCGCGCCTATAACCCCAGAATGGGCCGCTTCATGCAGACCGACCCCATCGGCTATGGCGACGGTATGAACATGTACGCCTATGTCGGCAATGATCCGATGAATAAGGTGGATCCTTGGGGGCTGGCCGAGCAATGCAAGCAGGTTTTTGATGGTTACAAGCAGTTAGGCAAGATCGGGGGAGTAATTACTGCTAAGCCGCGATATCGCTCTGTATGCAACGGCCAGCCAGAGGCTGACCGAGACTATGGTGGTGGTGGTGGTTCGCGGGAAGAAGACTCCGAGTATGAAAAATGCTTAAAAGCAAACGAAGCTATCCGGTTCGCCAACAATGCATACTGGGTTTCATCGGCTGCATTCGGCATTGGTGCTGCGGCGACTGTGACAGGTGCCGCCGCCACAGCGATTGCTGGGCCAGGAGGTGGTGCTGTGCCTTTTGCTGTGGCTGGGGTCAGCTTTGCAGTGAGTGGCATAGCGGGCGTAGTCGCACAAGTTCGAGCGGGAATAGCCCAATTGGGAACAGGCAGCCAAGATGCCGGGGTCAAAAATATTGTGGGTGGTGTTGCCAACATAGCTCTTGGTGGCTCTGGTTTAGGTCTTCAGGCAATTGCAAGAGCGCCAGCGAAAATAGGGCAAAGTGTGTTTGGTAAGGATGTAGCGGATACACTTGCCGGAGCAACGGTTTTTGGTATAAATTTAGGTGTGCTCTCCGGCGTTACTGGTCCTGAGGAGATGAATTGTGAAGCTACAGCTTGATAAAATTGGATATTTTATTGCATGGTTTTTGCTAATACCATCATTAGTGGTTTTTTTAATATATTTTTGGGAAATCTTTACTGGGCTATATTTATTGGGACTTCCAGAGTATATTAGTTGGAGGCCGGCGTTACTCTTATATTCAGCCATTTTTTTGCCTTTAGCGGCATTTGTGCGTTTCACGTCTAATCGTAGAAAATAACCCCGTGAATCTTATTTCAGGTCGATCTGAAATACGACCCGGCGGGACGCCTGTTCGAGGTTGATGCCGCCGTCGAAAAAAGTAATCTGGCACGTGCTTCCTCTATGGTGAGCCAACGGGCAAATGAGCCAGTGACTCATTTACAGCGCGAACGCGCGCATGGTCGCCGAATACAACACCTCCGGTACGGTGCTGCGGATAGGCATTCTTTGGTTCCAATGATTATACTCTGAATAGCATGGGGAAAACGCTCATAAAGACCTTGGCAGATTACGTGCAGTGGACGGGCCAACCGGCCGTCTTGCCTGCTTGACGACCCGGCGCTTCGCCGGATCGCGACCTCGATGAACTCACCCTCGAACCGGCTGCGGACCGGGCCTACAGCCAGCGCCGACCTCGCAGGGCTCGTCACTGGTCTGCGCTGAGAGACGTCAACTGACGGCGTTCCGCTCATGGCCATCATATCAGAGATGGGCCCCGGATCGCCTGGCGGCGTCCGGGGTGACAAAGAGGGGAGGCCGGGAGGGGAGGCCTTGTCCGTCGTGGGCGCTGCGCGCCACCTCAGGATGAGGGCCGCGACTCCCCGCTTGATTTCGCCCCGATCCTCGGCTATAGGCCGCGCTTCACCCGCGGGAGGTTTCCGGCTTGAAGTCCAGCCGGGCCGTACCGCGACCCCTTCATCTGTGGCGTCCTTGGCTGGGCGTCATGCCAAACGGAAGGCTATATAATGGCTAAGAAAATCACTGGCTACCTGAAGCTTCAGGTGCCGGCGGGTGCTGCTACCCCGTCCCCTCCCATCGGTCCGGCTCTCGGTCAGCGCGGTCTCAACATCATGGAATTCTGCAAGGCGTTCAACGCGGCCTCGCAGGAAATGGAAAAGGGCATGCCCGTTCCGACCGTGATCACGATCTTCTCCGACAAGTCGTTCACCTTCGCGACCAAGTCGCCGCCTGCGTCCTACTTCCTGAAAAAGGCAGCCAAGCTGTCCAAGGGCGGCGCTGCCGCGGGCAAGGAAGTCGCCGGCACGGTGACCGAGGCCCAGTGCCGCGAAATCGCCGAAGCGAAAATGAACGACCTGAACGCAAACGACCTCGACGCCGCCACGAACATCATCATGGGTTCGGCGCGCTCGATGGGCCTGAAAGTAGAGGGCTGATCCAATGGCGAAATTCACCAAGAAAATGACCGCCCGCCGCGAAGCGCTCGACTTCGAAAAGGTATACAGCGTCGTTGATGCCGTCAGCACGCTGAAAGAGCATGCCAACGCCAAGTTCGACGAATCGATCGAGATCTCGATGAATCTCGGCGTCGATCCGCGCCATGCCGACCAGATGGTCCGCGGCGTCGTCAACCTGCCCAACGGCACGGGCAAGACCCTGCGCGTCGCCGTCTTCGCCAAGGATGCCAAGGCCGATGAAGCCCGCGCCGCCGGTGCCGATTTCGTCGGTGCCGAGGACCTCGTCGAGGCGATCCAGAACGGCAAGTCGGATTTCGACCGGGTCATCGCGACGCCGGACATGATGCCGCTGGTCGGCCGTCTCGGCAAGGTTCTGGGCCCGCGCGGCCTGATGCCGAACCCGAAAGTCGGCACGGTCACGCCGAATGTCGCCCAGGCGATCAAGGACGCCAAGGGCGGCGCGGTGCAGTTCCGCGTCGAGAAGGCCGGGATCATCCATGCCGGTATCGGCAAGGCCTCGTTCGACAATGCCAAGCTGGCCGAGAATGTGCGTGCCTTCGTCGACGCCGTGAACAAGGCCAAGCCGTCGGGCGCGAAAGGCATCTATATCCGCAAGATCGCCATTTCCTCGACCATGGGCCCTGGCCTGAAGCTCGATACGGCTGACGCGCTGTCGGCTTAAGACAATCGCCTCGTCCGTCGTGGCCGCTGACGCGGCACCTCGGGATGAGGCCACGTTTTGACAATAATGAAACCCCCATCCTGATTGGCTGCACTGCAGCCGGCCCGGGGTGGGGGTTTTTTCGTGCGCGGAGGCGGGCATTCGCGAGTGGCGTGTCCGAGGTGGCCGGAAGCGGCGTTGGCATGGCGGGCTGGGAGCGTTATCATGCCGGCAACGATCGATAACGACACCATTCAGGGAAGGAGAGCGGCCATGACTCATTCGGAGACGCTGACTGGCGCCAATCTCATCGCGGGCGAGGCCCGTGCCGGCGCGGGCGGGGCCTTTGCCGCCGTCGATCCGGCGACCGGCAAGGCGCTCGCGCCGGACTATCACCAGGCGACAGCGGAAGATATCGAGGAGGCCTGCCAGCTGGCTGGCGCGGCGGCGGGCCATCTGGCGGCGATGGCGCCGGAGGCGCGGGCTGAGCTTTTGGAGGCGATCGCGGCGGGCCTCGAGGCGATCAAGCCGGCCCTCGTGGAGCGGGTGATGCAGGAAACGGCGCTGCCGCAGGCGCGGGTCGAGGGCGAGCTGGGGCGCACCTGCGGCCAGCTACGCCTGTTCGCGGAAGAAGTGCGCGCCGGGCACTGGCAGGGTGTACGGATCGATCACGCGCTGCGCGAGCGCCAGCCGCTGCCGCGGCCCGATTTGCGCCAGCGCATGGTGCCGCTGGGGCCCGTCGCGGTGTTCGGGGCAAGCAATTTCCCTCTCGCATTCTCTGTTGCCGGTGGCGACACGGCGTCGGCCCTTGCCGCCGGATGCCCGGTGATCGCCAAGGCACATCCAGCCCATCCGGGCACGTCGGAACTTGTCGGCCGCGCCATCGTCAGGGCGCTCGCCAGGGCGGGCCTGCCCCATGGCTGCTTCGCGCTGCTGCATACGGATCATGACGGTGCCGGGGCACTGGTCGAGAACCGGCACATCAAGGCGGTCGGCTTCACCGGCTCGCGCGCGGGTGGGCTCGCCATTGCGGCGCGGGCGGCGGCGCGGCCTGAGCCGATCCCGGTCTATGCGGAAATGTCGAGCATCAATCCGGTGCTGCTGATGGCGGGCGCGCTGCGCGAGCGGGGCGCGGAGATCGGCACCGGGCTGGCGGGATCGACGACCATGGGGGCGGGCCAGTTCTGCACCAATCCGGGGCTGGTTTTCGCTTTCGGGGATGATGGCTATGACGCCTTCCGCGACGCGGCGGTGAGGGCGATCAAGGACGCCGCGCCGGGCACCATGCTGACCGGCGGGATAGCCGACGCCTATGCCAGCGGCATTGCGGCGTTGGCGGAGCATCCGGGCGTCAGCGAACTGGCGCGGGGCGGCATGTCTGAATGCGGCCAGCCGGCGGCGCTGTTCGAAACCGGTCTCGACACTTTTGCCGGTGACAAGGCGCTGCAGGCCGAAGTGTTCGGTGCCGTCTCGCTGATCGTGCGCTGCGAGAGCATCGACCGGGCGCTGCCGGTGCTGGCAGGCCTTGAAGGCCAGCTGACGATCACCCTGCAGATGGAAGACAGCGACATCGAAACCGTCCGCCCGCTGATCCCGGTGCTGGAACAGAAGGCTGGCCGTCTGCTGGTCAATGGCTTCCCGACAGGCGTTGAGGTCTGTCATGCCATGGTTCATGGCGGGCCGTTCCCGGCGACGAGCGACGGGCGCACGACCTCGGTCGGGTCGCTGGCGATCAACCGCTTCCTGCGACCGGTCTGTTACCAGAACTTCCCGGCAGAGCTGTTGCCCGACGCGCTGCGCGACGATAATCCGCAGGGGCTACGCCGCCGGGTCAATGGCGAGTATTGAACAGGGAAGAGGGAGCAGCCATGACATTCACATTCGATCCGGCGACGCATATGCCGGCTGACTGGCGCGAGGGGCTGTTCGCCGGGCGCATCGACCAGGGCGAGGGGCCGGGGCCGGTGCTGATCCGCGGCGGCGAGGTGTTCGATGTCTCTGTCGAGGTGCCGACCGTCGCTGATCTCTTGGAGGCGGATGCTGCCAGCCTGAAGGGCAAGAGCCTGGGGCCACTGGACGACTTTGACCTGTCACCTGCGGCTGATGCTTCCACGCGATTGCTGCCGCCGCCGGACCTGCACTGCCTCAAGGCGGCGGGGGTGACCTTTGCCGTGTCGACGCTGGAGCGTGTGATAGAGGAGCGGGCGCGGGGCGATGCCTCTGCCGCCGCCGAGATCCGCGCCCGGCTGGAAGGCGTTGTCGGCGGGGCGATGCAGACGGTCGAGCCCGGCTCGCCTGCCGCCATGGCGCTGAAGGATGCCCTGATCGCCGACGGGCTGTGGTCGCAATATCTCGAAGTCGCCATCGGTCCGGATGCGGAGATTTTCACCAAGGGGCCGGTGCTGTCCAGCGTCGGCTGGGGTCAGGATATCGGCGTGCGCTCGGATTCGCGCTGGAACAACCCCGAGCCGGAGGTGGTGCTGTTCGTCACCGGGGCGGGCGGGATCGTCGGGGCGAGCCTCGGCAATGACGTGAATTTGCGCGACTTCGAGGGCCGCTCGGCGCTATTGCTGGGCAAGGCGAAGGACAATAACGCGTCCTGTTCGATCGGGCCGTTCATCCGCCTGTTCGATGACAGCTTCACCCTCGACGATGTGCGGCGGATGGATATCACGCTGGAGATCGAGGGGCCTGAAGGTTTTGCTCTTTCGGGCGTCAATTCCATGGGCCAGATCAGCCGCGACCCGGCCGATATCGTGGCGCAGGCGCTGAGCGAGCATCACTATCCAGACGGCTTCGCGCTGTTCCTCGGGACGATGTTTGCGCCGACCGATGACCGCGACGGGCCGGGGCAGGGCTTCACCCACCACATGGGCGATGTCGTCTCGATCTCGTCGGCGCGGTTGGGGCGCCTGGTCAATCGCGTGACGACCAGCAAGGAGGCACCGGCCTGGGAGTTCGGCATCCGCGCGCTGATGGGTAATCTTGCCTCAAGGGGCCTGCTGAGAGGCGCCTGACCGGAATTTCCGTTCCTCAGCGCCCGCAGGGGGTGGACATTGCCGGGATTTTCGGCCATATCGCCACTTCGCGAGGGCAACCTCGCACCCTGTCCGAGACTGCTGGTGGGATCTGATCCCTTAATTTCCGGCATAGACTGTGGGGAAAGATCAGCCGGGCGCAAGCCTCAGGCGTTCAGACCTTCTTCAGGACAGGCTCTCGCTGAGATGCGACGGGCCTTTTTTCATGCCCGTAACTTTCCAGCGATTTCGATGCCGCGATGCATGGATGGTCCATGCGTCGCCTGTAACCGGTCCCGGGCCATCATGGACGGGGCCATAACCTGGAAAGTCTGTACTTATGCCAATGGACAGAAGCCAGAAATCGGAAATGGTCGACTGGATCGGCAATGTGTTTGACACGAACGAAGTCGTTCTTGTCTTCCACAATGCGGGCCTGACCGTTTCCCAAGTCGCCGAACTGCGGTCGCAAATGCGCGAAGCAGGCGGTGGCGTGAAGGTGGTGAAGAACCGCCTTGCCAAGATCGCCGTCAACGGCAAATCGGGTGAGAAGATCGCCGGCCTGTTCAAGGGTCCGACGGTTCTTGCTTACTCCGAAGACCCCGTCACGGCGCCGAAAGTGCTCACCAAATATGCCAAGGGTAACGACAAGGTTGTCATCCTCGGCGGCATCATGGGGGAAACCCCGCTTGACGAGGCTGGTGTCCAGTCCCTCGCCAGCATGCCGTCGCGCGAAGAGATCCTGTCGTCGATCGCTGGCATGCTCGGCGCACCGGCAAGCAACCTTGCAAGTGCCATCGGCGCACCGGCAAGCAACATCGCCTCCATTCTCAAAACTCTGGAAGAACGCGAAGCCGCGTAACACTTTTAAACCCAAGGAACCATTACAATGGCTGATCTGAAGAAACTTGCTGAAGAACTCGTCAACCTGACCCTGCTGGAAGCTGGCGAGCTGAAAAACATCCTGAAAGACGAGTACGGCATCGAGCCGGCTGCCGGCGCTGTCGCCATGGCTGCCGGTCCGGCTGGCCCGGCCGAAGCCGTTGAAGAGAAGACCGAATTCGACGTCGTTCTCGCAGCTGCCGGTGACAAGAAAATCAACGTCATCAAGGAAGTCCGTGCGATCACCGGCCTTGGCCTGAAAGAAGCCAAGGACCTGGTGGAAGGCGCACCGAAGCCGGTCAAGGAAGGCGTATCCAAAGCCGAAGCCGAAGAGCTGAAGAAAAAGCTCGAAGACGCCGGCGCGACCGTCGAACTGAAATAGTCTTTTTACAGACTGTTACGGAAAAGGCCCGCCATTCAGGCGGGCCTTTTTTGTGCCGCTCGATCGGGGAAGGATTATTGCGGCACTGGAGAGGCGTCCATTTCCACGACCGACAGGCCGAGGATTTTCCAATCGCCTTCAGACAGGCGGAACAGGATATCGAACCGCACGGCCCGCGGGCGGAATTCGAAGCCGCCGCGCAGGCGCAGATAGCCCGCCTCGTTGATCGCCGGCGGCATGTCCCAGCTCGGGGAAATACTCAGGGTGCGGCTGAGATCGACATTCCTGCCTCGCAACTCCGAAAACAGCCCGGCCAGTTTCTCCGGCGACTGGCTGCGGACGAATTCCGGTGCGCCGCTCTGGTGCAGGACGGCGTAATTGCCGGTCTCGTTGGCATCGTCGAGGGTGATCATCGTGGACCAGACAAGCCGGGCGAGGGTGTTCTCGTCCGGCATGCTTTCGTTTGTTACGCTCTGGGCGGCTGCATTGACTGGCAGCAGGAAAAAGAACGCGGCGAGCGCCATAGGGATGGCGCTCGCCTTTTTCGACAGCACCCGAAAGCCAGAGAGGTAGCCTTGGGTGGCAGGTGCTGTCGATAGTCGTGTACGGAACATTGTCGCCTTACCAGGCAGCGTTGAAACCGGCGCGGGCGCCCGTTTCGCTGTTGGAGCCGAAGCCCGACGCAACGCCGGCGGACAATGACCATGTGTCATCGACGCGGTAGGCACCGGAGAAGGCGACGGCATTTTCATCGGCGAAGTGACCGACACCGCCCGAGATACCCCAGGTCTTGCCGACAGGAATATAGGGCGTGTCCAGTGCCATCGCCATGGCGACGCCGAGGCGGTTTTCCTCGATCATCTCACGGCTCTCCGCAGAGTAGGTAACGAGGCCGTCAATGCGGGCGCCGTTATTGCCGATCATGTCCCACATCATGCCGCCATCTGTCGCCAGATTGCCATTGGCATCGGAGGTGACGACCTGGACGCTGCCCGACTGGGCGTCGCGGCTGGCCTGGGACGTGATACCGGCCATGGTGTAGGTGCTCGACGCCGTGCCGACAGCGACCTGGTTGTCGCGGGTCGTCGTTGCACCGGCACCGAGGGCCATGGAGTTGGCAAAGCCAGCGGTGGAATTGGAGCCGACCGCCGTGGCATTGAGGCCGGTGGCGCTGGCCGCTTCACCGACGGCGAGCGTGCGTTCGCCATTGGCATTGGCGAGGTGACCGATGGCGTGGGCCCGTTCACCGGTCGCCACGGCCTGCCAGCCAAAGGCTGTCGCCGCCGTACCATCGGCGACGCTTTCGCCACCAACCGCTGTCGTCGACGTTCCGGTCGCCGAAGCGCTGTCACCGACGGCGAGGGCGTCCGTACCGTCTGCCATAGCCTGATTGCCGATGGCGGTGGCGTTGGCGCTCATCGCCGTGGCCGCTTCACCGACAGCCATGGAGAAGTCACCATTGGCACTGGCGAGGTGACCGATGGCGTGAGCCCGTTCACCGACAGCACTGGAGCGCCAGCCAAAGGCCGTTGCGGCGATACCGTCTGCCATAGCCTCGCCACCGACGGCGGTGGTCGAGGTGCCGTTGGCTGTGGCGTTGTCGCCGATTGCGAGAGCGTCGGTGCCATTGGCCATGGATGCGTTGCCGATGGCGGTCGCGTTATCGCTTGTCGCCATGGCCGCTTCGCCGATCGCCATGGAGAAGTCGCCTTGGGCGGAGGCCAGGTGGCCGAAGGCATGAGCGCGTTCGCCGGTTGCGTTGGCGCGCCAGCCGAAAGCGGTTGCCGCGGTGCCGTTGGCAACGCTTTCGCCGCCGACGGCGGTGGTCGAGGTGCCGTTGGCTGTGGCGTTGTCGCCGATTGCGAGAGCGTCGGTGCCATTGGCCATGGAAGCATTGCCGATGGCGGTCGCGTTATCGCTTGTCGCCATGGCCGCTTCTCCAACGGCGAGGGAGAAGTCGCCATTGGCAGCGGCGAGGTGACCGAAGGCGTGGGCGCGTTCGCCCACTGCCATGGCCTGCCAGCCAAAGGCAGTGGCCGCGAGGCCGTCCGCCGTGCTTTCTCCGCCTACGGAAGTTGTTGAATTGCCGTTGGCGACGGCATCCTCGCCGATGGCCGTGGCATCGACGCCGGTCGCGGACGCGCCGGTGCCGTCCCCATCCGCATCGCCGCCAACAGCCGTCGAGCCTTCGCCATTTGCTACCGCGTTGGCGCCGCACTCGGTCGATCCGGTGCCGGTGCCATCGTTGCAGTCGGCCGTGGCATCCGCGAAGGCATTGCTTCCCATGGCAAGGGCCATGGCGCTTGTCGCAGCCATCAGCGCCACCCGTTTGTGGGCGGACAGGTTCAGTTTGGTCATGAAATTAATCCTCCTGGTAGCCCGCAAAAGTCCTTCTCGCCGGAAGGACGTCCGGGCAGCTTCTCTCTCAAGCCTGACTGGCAGGCTTAGGGAGATACGGGCTGATCAGGAAAAGGGTTGCACGGAATATTAAAAAAACATTCAGATTAATCCGTGTCACGCAGCGGGCGAAGTCAGGCCGTCCATATTAATAGGAACGGACCTGTCCTATCGCGATCACGCGCTCGGAGGGGAGGCCGGTGGCGGAGCCGGTCGGCAGCTCCTCGAGACTGACGGCGAGCGCCACGCCTGCTTCGAGATATTCCAGGATCTGTTCCGACAGGCTGATCGTGCCGCCATTGGCCGGGAAGACGCCGAGCGAGCGCGGCGTGCCATCCGCCGGGATGACCCACAGCTCGGTATAAAGGTCCTCGACGGCGAGATTGTCCACGTCGATCATGGCGAGGCCGGTTGCCGGGTCGATGCGCACGGACAGGATGCCTTCTACCGCGGGCGGGGCGAGGGAGGCGATCAGCATCGGCGTCTCGACAGTCGTCCTGCTCGGCGGGCGGCTGATCATCACGGCAAGGAAGATCACCGCCAGCGCGCCGAGCGCGATGCTCGCGCCGCGCCAGAAGGCGAGGGAATGCCACAGGCCCCGCTGTTCGGATATCTGGTCGTCGCCGCCGAACAGGGTCGCCATGACGCGTTCGCGGACAGCGGGCGAGGGGGCGACAGCGGCAATCTCGCTGAGGAACGGCGCAAGATAATCGGTCCAGCGCCAGACCATCGCGGCGAAGGCAGAGTCGGACTCGATCCGGGTCTCGGCCTGGCGGCGCTCATCGGTATCGAGGACGCCGAGGGCGTATTCGCCGGCGAAGATCTCGTCTTCAGGGATATCTTGCGTGGTGTCGCTCATGATGGCGCGGGTCTTTTCCTTTGTTGCCTTGCGGCGGTCGTTATGCCGTCACTTCGCCTTTTCGGGCTCGGCTTCTATACATTCCTTCAGGGCCATCAGGCCGCGGCGCACCATGCTCTTGATCGTGCCCAGCGGTCGTCTGGTCATGTCGGCGAGCTGCTGGTATTTCAGCCCGCCGAGAAAGGCCTGCCGGATCACATCGGCCCGGTCGGCATCCAGCGTCTCGAGGCATTCATGCAGCCGGTTAACCTCTCCCGTCAGCACGGCGCTGTCCTCCGGCGACGGGCGCTCATCTTCCAGATATTTCTCTGACTCGCCGTCACCGGTCGCCTCGCGGCGTTTGCGAAGGCGGTCGATCGCCGTATTCCGCGCAATCGCCATCAGCCACGACATCCCAGATGCCTTGCTCACGGCGTAGGAATCCGCCTTGCGCCAGATCTTGATGAAGCATTCCTGCAGTGCTTCTTCCGCTTCCTGCCTGTCATGGAGAATACGCAGGGTTACGCCGAAAAGTTTCGAGGATGTGTGAGAATATAACGTGTCGAAAGCCTGCCGGTCTTTCAAAGTCACACGCGACAGCAGGGCCTCGATCGTTTCACCGTCTCGCATGCGGGCGTTCCCCTTGATAATTTGTCTTTCCAGTACAGGAGTTTAGGCCGCAGGGCGCGGCGGTCCACCCTGTCGCCTTACATTAAGTGATCATTTCCCCGGAAATCAGGCAAAAAATCTACATCAGGGGGTTGCGGTGCCGCGCCTAGGTGATTATTAACACCATCTCCCTGCGTGAGCGATTGCGTGGGGGAAAAGGCTTTGCGGCACGTGCGAGAAATATTCGTTAAATAAAATCTGGAATTCCAAGAACGCGGTCTGCTTGCGTGACCCGCGTGTTTTTGCGCATGGAGAATTTGCGCAAGAGTCACAAGCGGGCGAACCGGACGGCGTTCCATCAATGTGAGGACTACATGGCCCAATCTTTCGTCGAGAAAAAGCGCATTCGCAAGAGTTTTGGCCGGATCGGTGACGCGGCTATCATGCCCAACCTGATCCAGGTGCAAAAAGACTCTTATGAGAACTTCCTTCAGCGCTTCGTCAAACCGGAAGACAGGGTGCGCGATGGTCTCGAAGCGGTGTTCAAATCGGTCTTCCCGATCACCGATTTCACCGAGACGGCGTATCTTGAATATGTCTCCTACGAGTTCGAGGAGCCGAAATACGACGTGGAAGAGTGCCAGCAGCGCGACATGACCTATGCCGCGCCGCTGAAGGTCACCCTGCGTCTGGTCGTTTTCGATGTCGACGAGGATACCGGCGCGAAGTCGGTCAAGGACATCAAGGAACAGGATGTCTATATGGGCGACATCCCGATCATGACCGATAACGGCACCTTCGTCATCAACGGCACCGAGCGCGTGATCGTTTCCCAGATGCACCGGTCGCCCGGCGTGTTCTTCGATCACGACAAGGGCAAGACCCACTCGTCGGGCAAGCTGCTGTTCGCCGCACGCATCATTCCCTATCGCGGCTCGTGGCTCGATTTCGAGTTCGACCCGAAAGACATCGTCAATGTCCGCATCGACCGCCGCCGCAAGCTGCCGGCGACGACGCTGCTTTATGCCCTCGGCATGGATCAGGAAGATATCCTCGACGCCTTCTATAATCGCGTGCCGCACACGAAGGTAAAAGAAGGCTGGACCATTCCGTTCGATCCCGACCGGATGAAGGGCGCCAAGGCGACGCGCGACATGGTCGATGCCAAGACCGGCGACGTGCTGGTCGAGGCCGGCAAGAAGATGACGGCGCGCACGGCCAAGCAACTGGTCGAGCAGGGTGTCGAGAGCCTGCTGCTGGTCGAGCAGGAGATGATCGGGCGCTATTTCGCCAAGGACCTCGTCAACCGCGAAACCGGCGAGCTTTATGCCGAGGCCGGTGACGAGATCACCGCAGACAAGCTGGAAGAACTGGCCGAGATCGGCATTGACGAGTTCGAGACCCTCGACATCGACCACACCAATGTTGGCGGCTATCTGCGCAACACGCTGACCGCCGACAAGAACGCCAACCGCGACATGGCGCTGATCGATATCTATCGCGTCATGCGTCCGGGCGAACCGCCGACACTGGAAACGGCAGAGGCGCTTTTCTCCGGCCTGTTCTTCGATTCAGAACGCTATGACCTGTCCGCTGTCGGCCGCGTGAAAATGAACATGCGCCTTGGCTTCGAGAGCGCCGACGAACCGCGTATCCTGCGCCAGGAAGACATTCTCGCTGTCCTGAAGACGCTCGCGAATCTGCGCGATGGCAAGGGCGAGATCGACGATATCGACAACCTCGGCAACCGCCGCGTCCGCTCGGTCGGCGAGCTGATGGAAAACCAGTACCGCATCGGTCTTCTGCGCATGGAACGCGCAATCAAGGAGCGCATGTCTTCCGTCGAGATCGAAACGATCATGCCGCATGACCTGATCAACGCGAAACCGGCTGCCGCTGCCGTGCGTGAATTCTTCGGCTCCTCGCAGCTGTCGCAGTTCATGGACCAGACCAACCCACTGTCGGAGATCACCCACAAGCGCCGCATGTCCGCGCTCGGGCCGGGCGGCCTGACCCGTGAACGCGCCGGCTTCGAAGTACGCGACGTCCACCCGACCCACTATGGCCGGATCTGCCCGATCGAGACGCCGGAAGGCCCGAATATCGGTCTGATCAACTCGCTTGCCACCCACGCCCAGGTCAACAAGTACGGCTTCATCGAGAGCCCGTACCGCAAGGTGATCGACTCCAAGGTGACGAGTGAAGTCGTCTACCTGTCCGCCATGGAAGAACAGCGCCACGCGATCGCGCAGGCGAATGCCGAGCTGAACGAAGACGGCTCGCTCGCCAATGAACTCGTCAACTGCCGGTATCAGGGCGATGCCCTGCTCGTACCGCGCGAGGACGTTGCCTATATCGACGTTTCGCCGAAACAGCTCGTCTCCGTCGCTGCCGCGCTGATCCCGTTCCTCGAGAATGATGACGCCAACCGCGCGCTCATGGGATCGAACATGCAACGCCAGGCCGTGCCACTGCTGCAGGCCGAAGCGCCCTATGTCGGGACCGGCATGGAAAGCATCGTCGCCCGCGATTCGGGTGCTGCCCTGACGGCCCGCCGGACGGGTATCGTCGAACAGGTCGATGCGACCCGTATCGTTATCCGCGCGACGGAAGAGAAAGACCCGACCAAGCCGGGTGTCGACATCTATAATCTGCGCAAATTCCAGCGCTCCAACCAGAACACCTGCATCAACCAGCGTCCGCTGGTGAAGATCGGTGACAAGGTCAAGGGCGGCGACATCATCGTCGACGGTCCGTCGACCGATCTTGGCGAACTGGCACTGGGCAAGAACGTGCTCGTCGCGTTCATGCCGTGGAACGGCTACAACTTCGAGGACTCGATCCTGATCAGTGAGCGGATCGTGCGCGATGACGTCTTCACCTCGATCCATATCGAGGAATTCGAGGTTATGGCCCGCGACACCAAGCTGGGACCGGAAGAGATCACCCGCGATATCCCGAACGTCTCCGAGGAAGCGCTGCGCAATCTCGACGAGGCCGGCATCGTTGCCATCGGCGCGGAAATCCATCCGGGCGACATCCTCGTCGGCAAGATCACGCCGAAGGGCGAGAGCCCGATGACGCCGGAGGAAAAACTCCTGCGCGCCATCTTCGGCGAGAAGGCGTCCGACGTTCGCGACACCTCGCTGAAACTGCCGCCGGGCGTTGCCGGGACGGTCGTCGAGGTCCGCGTCTTCAACCGTCATGGCGTGGAGAAGGACGAACGCGCCATTTCCATCGAGCGTGAGGAAATCGAGCGTCTTGCGAAAGACCGCGACGACGAACTCGCGATCCTCGAGCGCAACATCTTCGGCCGCCTGAAGGAAATCCTTGTCGGCAAGAATGCCGTCTCCGGCCCGAAAGGCTTCGAGAAAGGCACTGTCACCGAAGAGATTCTCGATGACGACCTGTCGAAAGGCCAGTGGTGGAAGATCGCGCTCGACGACGAAGCCGCCATGGAAGAGGTCGAGGCGCTCAAGAAGCAATATGACGAGAGCCGCGCCCGTCTCGAAGCCCGCTTCGAGGACAAGGTCGACAAGCTGCGTCGCGGCGACGAGATGCCCCCGGGCGTGATGAAGATGGTCAAGGTCTTCGTTGCCGTGAAGCGCAAGCTGCAGCCGGGCGACAAGATGGCCGGCCGTCACGGCAACAAGGGCGTCATCTCCAAGATCGCCCCGATGGAAGACATGCCGTTCCTGGAAGACGGGACGCCGGTCGATATCGTGCTGAACCCGCTTGGCGTGCCGTCGCGCATGAATGTCGGTCAGATCCTCGAGACGCATCTTGGCTGGGCCTGCCGTGGTCTTGGCGTCCAGATCGGCGAACTGCTCGAGGCTTTTGAGCGCGAAGGCAAGAAGGACGAATATATCGCCAAGCTGAAGGACGTGTACGGAGAGGACCAGGAGCTGCCGCGCACCAATGCCGAGCTCATCGAGCTGGGTCAGAACCTGACGCGCGGCGTGCCGATCGCGACCCCGGTCTTCGACGGCGCCCGTGAGCCGGATATCGTCGAGATGCTGAAAAAGGCAGGCCTGCATGAATCGGGTCAGGTCACGCTGTATGACGGCCGTACCGGCGAGAAATTCGCCCGTCAGGTCACGGTTGGCTACAAGTATCTGCTCAAGCTGCACCACCTGGTCGACGACAAGATCCACGCCCGTTCGATCGGCCCGTACTCGCTCGTGACCCAGCAACCGCTGGGCGGCAAGGCGCAGTTCGGCGGCCAGCGCTTCGGCGAGATGGAGGTCTGGGCCCTGGAAGCATACGGCGCGGCCTACACGCTGCAGGAAATGCTGACGGTCAAGTCCGACGACGTCGCCGGCCGGACCAAGGTCTATGAGGCGATCGTCCGTGGCGACGACTCGTTCGAGGCCGGTATCCCGGAAAGCTTCAACGTGCTGGTCAAGGAGATGCGTTCTCTCGGCCTCAACGTGGAACTGCAGAACAAATGATGGCAGGGCCGGGAGCATTTGGCTCCCGGCCGTCGGCCTTCCCCGGAGGAAGGCATTTTTAAATAAGTGTTTTTGCTGAGTATTCAGCACCCGTCTTAAGGAGACGCTTTATGAGCCAGGAACTTGCTAACGTATTCAATCCGCTGGCAGCGCCGCAAACCTTCAACCAGATCCGGATCTCGCTGGCGTCGCCCGAGAAGATCCTGTCCTGGTCCTATGGTGAGATCAAGAAGCCCGAAACCATCAACTACCGCACGTTCAAGCCGGAGCGGGATGGCCTGTTCTGTGCCCGGATCTTCGGTCCGGTAAAGGACTATGAGTGCCTGTGCGGCAAGTACAAGCGCATGAAATACAAAGGCGTCGTCTGCGAGAAATGCGGCGTCGAGGTAACCCTGTCCAAGGTGCGCCGCGAGCGCATGGGCCATATCGAGCTGGCCGCACCGGTCGCGCATATCTGGTTCCTGAAATCGCTGCCGTCCCGGATCGCGCTGTTCCTCGACATGACGCTGAAGGATGTCGAGCGCGTACTCTATTTCGAGCAATATATCGTCATCGAGCCGGGCCTGACCCCGCTGACGCCGCACCAGCTGCTGACCGAGGAAGAGTTCCTCGAGGCCCAGGAGCAGTATGGCGACGACTCGTTCACCGCCGGTATCGGTGCCGAGGCGATCCGCGATATCCTGTCCTCCATGGACCTGGAGCAGGTCGCGGAGAACATCCGTATCGAGATTTCCGAGACGACGTCCGAGCTGAAGCCGAAGAAACTGGCCAAGCGCCTGAAACTGATCGAGAGCTTCATGACTTCCGGCAACAAGCCGGAATGGATGATCATGACGGTCGTGCCGGTGATCCCGCCGGAACTGCGCCCGCTGGTGCCGCTGGATGGTGGCCGGTTCGCGACCTCCGACCTGAACGATCTCTATCGCCGGGTCATCAACCGCAACAACCGCCTGAAGCGCCTGATCGAGCTGCGCGCGCCGGACATCATCGTGCGCAACGAAAAGCGGATGCTGCAGGAATCCGTCGATGCGCTGTTCGACAATGGCCGTCGCGGCCGCGTCATCACCGGCACCAACAAGCGTCCGCTGAAATCGCTGTCCGACATGCTGAAAGGCAAGCAGGGCCGCTTCCGGCAGAACCTGCTCGGCAAGCGCGTCGATTATTCGGGCCGCTCGGTCATCGTGGTCGGACCGGACCTGAAGCTGCATGAATGCGGCCTGCCGAAGAAGATGGCGCTGGAGCTGTTCAAGCCGTTCATCTATTCGCGCCTCGACGCCAAGGGCCTGTCGGCCACCGTCAAGCAGGCCAAGAAACTGGTCGAGAAAGAACGTCCGGAAGTGTGGGATATCCTCGACGAGGTGATCCGCGAGCACCCGGTCATGCTCAACCGTGCGCCGACGCTGCACCGTCTCGGCATCCAGGCGTTCGAGCCGAAACTGATCGAGGGCAAGGCGATCCAGCTGCACCCGCTGGTCTGTACCGCGTTCAACGCCGACTTCGACGGCGACCAGATGGCCGTGCACGTGCCGCTGTCGCTGGAAGCGCAGCTTGAAGCCCGTGTGCTGATGATGTCGACCAACAACATCCTGACGCCGGCATCGGGCAAGCCGATCATCGTGCCGTCGCAGGACATCGTTCTCGGTCTGTATTACATCACCATCGAGAAGGAAAACGAGCCGGGCGAGGGGATGATCTTTGCCGATCTTTCGGAAATCGACCACGCCCTCGATTCCGGTGCCGTGTCGCTGCATGCCAAGGTCAAGTGCCTGTGGAAGACGGTGGACGAGAATGGCGAGCCGGTGACCGATCTGGTCGAGACCACGCCGGGCCGCATGAAGGTCGCCAACCTGCTGCCGCGCACCTCGCTGATCCCGTTCTCCGCGATCAACCAGCTGCTGACCAAGAAAACGATCCAGTCGCTGATCGACGTCGTCTATCGCCACACCGGCCAGAAGGCGACGGTGATCTTCGCCGACCAGATCATGGATCTCGGCTTCAAGGAGGCCTGCAAAGCCGGCATCTCGTTCGGCAAGGACGACATGGTCATCCCCGATACCAAGAAGGGTATCGTGGAAGAGACCCGCTCGCTCGTCGCCGAATACGAACAGCAATATGCCGATGGTCTCATCACCCGCGGCGAGAAGTACAACAAGGTCGTCGACGCCTGGGCGAAATGCACCGACAAGGTCGCCGACGAGATGATGAAAGAGATTTCGCGCACCAAATACGATCCGGAGACGGGGCGTCAGCTGGAGCCGAACTCGGTCTACATGATGTCGCATTCCGGTGCGCGTGGCTCGCCCACGCAGATGCGCCAGCTCGCCGCCATGCGCGGCCTGATGGCCAAGCCGTCGGGCGAGATCATCGAGACGCCGATCATCTCCAACTTCAAGGAAGGCCTGACCGTTCTTGAATACTTCAACTCCACCCACGGCGCCCGCAAGGGTCTGGCGGATACGGCGTTGAAGACGGCGAACTCCGGTTACCTGACGCGCCGTCTCGTCGACGTCGCCCAGGACTGCATCATCAAGGAAGTCGATTGCGGTACGACCAAGGGTATCACGATCGAGGCCGCCATCGATGCCGGCGACATCGTCGTGCCGCTGTCCCAGCGCATTCTGGGCCGCACGTTGCTTGACGAGATCAAGCATCCGGAAACGGGCGAGATTATCGGCCAGACCAATGATGAGGTCGATGAAAGCCAGTCCGAGATCATCGAGGCTGCCGGTATCCAGAAGGTCCGGGCCCGCTCGGTCCTGACCTGCGAGACCAAGTTCGGCGTCTGTGGCAAGTGCTATGGCCGCGACCTGGCCCGCGGGACCCACGTCAATATCGGCGAGGCTGTCGGCGTCATCGCCGCCCAGTCCATCGGTGAGCCGGGTACCCAGCTGACCATGCGGACCTTCCACGTCGGCGGTACTGCGACGGTCGGTGACGTCTCCTTCGTTGAATCGAGCCATGAAGGCACGGTCAAGCTGGAGAACCGGAACGTCGTCAAGGATTCCGATGGCGACCTGATCGTCATGGGCCGTAACACGCTGATCAAGATCCAGGACAAGGACGGCAACGACCAGGCCTCGTTCAAGGTCACCTATGGTACCAAGCTGCGTGTCGATGAGGGCACCAAGGTCGAGCGCGGGACGCGCCTGGCCGACTGGGACCCGTTCACCCTGCCGATCCTCACGGAGATCGCCGGCAAGGTAAGGTTCGAGGATCTGACCGAGGGCGTGTCCGTCAACCTCGTCGCCGACGAGGCGACGGGCCTGACCTCTCGCGTCGTCATGGACTGGCGGGCGTCCCCGCGCGGGTCCGACCTGCGGCCGGCCATGGTCATCGTGGATGACGAAGGCGAGTCGCTGAAATTCGAGAACGGTAATGAAGCCCGCTATGTCCTGCCGGTCGACGCCATCCTGTCGGTCGAGGAGGGCGATGCCATCCGTCCGGGTGACACGCTGGCCCGTATCCCGACCGAGGGCGCCAAGACGCGCGACATCACCGGCGGTCTGCCGCGTGTTGCCGAGCTGTTCGAGGCACGCCGTCCGAAGGATCACGCGATCATCGCCGAAGTCGATGGCCGTGTCGAATTTGGCCGCGACTACAAGAACAAGCGGAAGATCTCGATCAATCCGACTGACGAAAGCCTCGAGCCGGTTGAATATCTGGTGCCCAAGGGCAAGCACATCGCTGTCCAGGACGGGGACATGATTGCCAAGGGCGAATACCTGCTCGATGGCAACCCGGCCCCGCACGACATCCTGTCGATCATGGGCATCGAGGCATTGGCCGACTATCTGATCAACGAGATCCAGGAGGTCTACCGCCTGCAGGGCGTGCCGATCAACGACAAGCATATCGAGGTGATCGTTCGCCAGATGCTGCAGAAGGTCGAAATCTCCGATCCGGGCGATTCCGGCTTCCTGAAAGACGAACAGGTCGACAAGATCGAGTTCGACGAGGTCAACGAGAAGCTGGACGAGCAGGGCAAGACCGTGGCCGTCGGGCACCCGGTGCTGCTCGGCATCACCAAGGCGTCCTTGCAGACGCGCTCGTTCATCTCTGCCGCCTCGTTCCAGGAGACGACGCGTGTCCTGACCGAGGCATCGGTCCAGGGCAAGGTCGACACGCTGGAAGGCCTGAAGGAGAACGTCATCGTCGGCCGTCTGATCCCGGCCGGTACCGGCGGCATGATGTCCAAGCACCAGCGTCTCGCCGACGAGCGCGACGCCAAGCTGATCGAGGAGCGGGCAGCGCGTTCCGCCGCGGCCCTGCCGCCGGCAGATGCCGCTGTCTTCGCCGAAGCCGAGGATGGCAGCGACGAGACCTCGAGCGCAGAGGACGATCAGCCTGCCGAATAGGTAAGCTCGTGAAACAACGGAAAAGCCGCCCTTCGGGGCGGCTTTTTACCGATTGGTCCTATCGCTTCAGAGGTTGTTAACGAGTGCAGCTTATGCCGTTCTTCCGGAGAGGGATTATGGTTAAGCCGGGCTTGCACCATTACGAACCGGACGTCTCAAGACGTATTGCCGTCGTGCAGATCGCCTTTGGTGCGCTGCTGCTGATCGGCTATGGCGCCGGACTGGTTCTCGGCGCCGGCCTGCCCGTTGTCAGCGCAGGCTCAGCCGCCATCGTCCTGTTCCTGCTCTGCGCCATCGCTCAATATATCAGGACACCGGTCGCGCGGGCCGAAGTGTGGGCCTTTGCCGGCTTGAGCGTGCTCCTGTTCTCCTTTCTCATATGGTCGATCGCCATTCTCTATGGCGGGCTCGTCTCTGCGGCGACGGGCGCGCCGACCTTCATGTTCCTGTTCGCGCTCCTGGTGCTCTACGGCTTCCATACGGACCCGCGGCTGGTGATGTTCACCGGCGGTGTCGCCGTCGGTGCGCGCCTCGCCATGGACCTTGCCGGGCTGATTGCCGGCGGCACGTTTACCACGAGTTATTACTGGGCATCGTCGTCGCGCTTCATCACGCCGCTGGGCGAACTCGAAATCCTTCTCGCGATGTCGGTCTTCACCGTGTTGCTGAGCTGGCTTGCAGGCCGCTGGGAGATGTCGCAGGCGAGGGCGGTTGCCGCTGTCAGGGAAGAGATGGAACAGCGCCGTGCGGCGGCGCCTGCAGGGGCGGACGTGACGACCGTCCTGATCGCCGAGGACAGCTCGGTGAACATGATGGTCATGTCCAGCATGCTCGGCGATCCGCGCTTCAACCTTGTGATGACCGAGGATGGCGCCGAGGCGGTCAGAACCTTCACCCGCATGGTGGAGGAGGGCGCGCCGCCGGATATCGTGCTGCTCGATATCGAGATGCCTGAAATGGACGGCCACGAGGCCGCTGCCCTGATTCGCGCGGCAGAAAAACAGGCCGGTATCGCACCGCGCCCGATCATCGCCGTCACGGCGCTCGGCAATGAAGAGAATCGCCGCGCGTCGCTGGCGGCGGGAATGGACGATCACCTGGTGAAACCTGTGCAGAAACCCGTTCTTCTGGCGGGAATTGCCCACGCCCTTGCGCGCCGCCGCCGCGGCTGACATACTGGTCGGACGCAGCCGGCTGACACAATCTGCCGAAAAGAGCCTGTTTACCAGCAATTCCTGTCAGGAACTGGCCTGCCGCTCCCCCGGATCAGGGGTGCTCCGTGAAATGCGAATTTTCCTAACAAAAGACCTTGACCCGGAGCCATAGTGTTTATAGGTTCCGCGCCACGCTGGAAGGGTGGCCGTCAGACGTTTCTGAAACGCTCCCAAGCACGCCGAACATATTTGTATTTGCGCCTTGTAAGTATGGCGCGGTTCCGTTATGGAGCTGCGCCTGTTTGAGGTGCTGAAACTTATTCGGTTTGTTCAGCACCGATTTTGAGATTTAACCGGGATCCAAGAGGACCTTTAATGCCGACGATCCAACAGCTTATCCGCAAGCCGCGTCAGCCGAAGCGGAAAATCAACAAGGTGCCCGCCATGGAGGGCAACCCGCAGAAGCGTGGCGTTTGCACGCGCGTCTACACAACGACGCCGAAGAAGCCGAACTCGGCCCTTCGGAAAGTTGCCAAGATCCGCCTGACCAATGGCTACGAAGTCATCGGCTACATCCCGGGTGAAGGCCATAACCTGCAGGAACACTCTGTCGTCATGATCCGTGGCGGCCGTGTGAAGGACTTGCCGGGCGTGCGCTATCACATCATCCGCGGCGTTCTGGATACCCAGGGCGTGAAAGACCGTAAGCAGCGCCGTTCGAAATACGGCGCGAAGCGTCCGAAGTAAGGATAGAGAAGCATGTCCCGTCGTCACCGCGCAGAAAAACGTGTTGTTCATCCGGACCCGAAGTTCGGGGACAAGATCGTTTCCAAATTCATGAATTACGTCATGCTGGACGGCAAGAAGCCGGCCGCTGAGAAGATCGTATACGGTGCATTCGACCGCGTCGAAGCCAAGATGAAACGCCCGCCGGTCGAGCTGTTCCATGAGGCGCTCGACAACGTAACCCCGGCGATCGAGGTCCGTTCCCGCCGTGTCGGTGGTGCGACGTACCAGGTTCCGGTCGAGGTCCGTCCGGATCGCAAGGTCGCGCTGGCCATGCGCTGGATCATCGATGCCGCGCGCAAGCGTAACGAGACCACCATGGTCGATCGCCTCTCCAACGAGCTGATGGACGCCGCACAGAACCGTGGCGCCGCCGTAAAGAAGCGTGAAGACACACACCGCATGGCGGAAGCCAACCGCGCCTTCGCCCATTACCGCTGGTAGACCGAGCAAGTTTTAAGGTATTATTCCAATGTCCCGCGATTATCCGATTGAAGACTACCGTAACTTCGGCATCATGGCGCACATCGATGCCGGGAAGACGACGACAACCGAGCGTATCCTTTACTATACCGGTAAGAGCTACAAGATCGGTGAAGTCCACGACGGCGCTGCGACCATGGACTGGATGGAGCAGGAGCAGGAGCGTGGCATCACCATCACCTCCGCTGCGACGACCACTTTCTGGCCGGGCCGCGATGGCAAGAAACGCCGGCTGAACATCATCGACACGCCGGGTCACGTCGACTTCACCATCGAGGTCGAGCGTTCCCTGCGCGTGCTCGACGGCGCTGTCGCTCTGCTCGACGGTAATGCCGGTGTCGAGCCGCAAACCGAGACTGTCTGGCGCCAGGGCGACAAATATCACGTGCCGCGCATGTTCTTCATCAACAAGATGGACAAGATCGGTGCCGACTTCTACGCCTCGGTGGAATCCATTCACGAGCGCCTCGCCGCCAAGACGGTTATCCTCCAGCTGCCGATCGGCATGGAAAGCGATTTCGTTGGCGTTGTCGACCTGATCGAGATGGATGCCATCATCTGGAATGACGAGAGCCTGGGCGCTTCGTTCGACCGTGTCGAAATTCCGGCCGATATGAAAGAAAAGGCCGAGGAATATCGCGAGAAGATGATCGAGACGGTTGTGGATCTCGAGGAAGAGGCCATGGAAGCCTATCTGGAAGGCGTGATGCCCTCCAATGACAAGATCCGTGAGCTGATCCGCAAGGGCACGATCAACGTGGAATTCCACCCGGTACTTTGCGGCACGGCGTTCAAGAACAAGGGCGTCCAGCCGCTGCTCGATGCTGTTGTCGATTTCCTGCCGAGCCCGACCGAGGTTCCCTCGATCCGCGGCGTGCTGCCGGACACGGACACCGAAGTAAAGCGTATTTCTTCCGACAATGAGCCGCTGTCGATGCTGGCGTTCAAGATCATGAACGACCCGTTCGTCGGCACGCTGACCTTCTGCCGCATCTATTCCGGTCACCTGGAGCAGGGCATTTCGGTTCTCAATACCGTAAAGGGCAAGAAAGAGCGCGTTGGCCGCATGCTGCTGATGCACTCCAACACCCAGGAAGAGATCAAGAATGCCTATGCTGGTGACATCGTCGCCATTGCAGGCCTGAAAGACACCACGACGGGTGATACGCTGTGCGATCCGCTCAAGCCAGTCGTTCTCGAGCGCATGGAGTTCCCGGAGCCGGTCATCTCGCTCGCTGTCGAGCCCAAGACCAAGGCCGACCAGGAGAAGATGGGCATTGCCCTCAATCGTCTTGCTGCTGAGGACCCCTCGTTCCGCGTTCGCACGGATGAGGAAAGCGGCCAGACCATCATTGCCGGCATGGGCGAGCTTCACCTCGACATCCTCGTCGATCGTATGCGCCGCGAGTTCAAGGTCGAGGCCAATGTCGGTCAGCCTGAGGTTGCCTATCGCGAGACGATCACGAAGAACGCCGATATCGACTACACGCACAAGAAACAGTCCGGCGGTTCCGGCCAGTTCGCGCGCGTGAAACTGAAGGTCAAGCCGGGCGAGCCGGGCACGGGTTTCGTGTTCTCGAACTCCATCGTTGGCGGTTCGATCCCGAAGGAATACATTCCGGGTGTCGAGAAGGGTCTCAAATCCGTACAGGAAGCTGGCCTTCTCGTCGGCTTCCCGATCCTCGACTTCGAGGTCGAGCTTTATGACGGTGCCTATCATGACGTCGACTCCTCGGTCCTGGCCTTCGAGATCGCTGCGCGCGCATCACTTCGCGAGCACAAGAGCGAGCTTGGCCTGGCCCTGCTGGAGCCGATCATGAAGGTTGAAGTCGTAACCCCGGAAGACTATACCGGCACGGTTATCGGCGATCTCAATTCCCGCCGTGGTCAGGTCCAGGGGCAGGAAATGCGTGGCAACGCCAACGTGGTCAATGCCATGGTGCCTCTCGCCAACATGTTCGGCTACGTCAACGCACTGCGCTCGTCCACTCAAGGCCGCGCCCAGTATACGATGCAGTTCGACCATTATGAGCGCGTCCCCCAGGCAGTGGCGGACGAGGTCCGGGCGAAGCTTGCGGGTTAGTGTTTCGTGAGCCGGCTTTGCTGAGCGGAGCCGGCCGCATACAGAAGAAATTGGTTTAACAGGTCAGTCGACAGTTTACGGAGAATAAGACATGGCTAAGGAAAAGTTTGAACGTACAAAACCGCATGCCAACATTGGCACGATTGGTCACGTCGACCACGGTAAAACCACGCTGACGGCAGCGATCACCAAATATTTCGGTGACTTCCGTGCGTACGACCAGATCGACGCAGCTCCGGAAGAAAAAGCGCGCGGCATCACGATCTCGACGGCACATGTCGAGTACGAGACCGAAGCCCGTCATTATGCGCATGTCGACTGCCCGGGTCACGCCGACTACGTCAAGAACATGATCACCGGTGCTGCCCAGATGGACGGCGGTATCCTCGTCGTGAACGCAGCCGACGGCCCGATGCCGCAGACCCGCGAGCACATCCTGCTGGCCCGCCAGGTCGGCGTTCCGGCCCTGGTCGTCTTCCTGAACAAGGTTGACCAGGTCGATGACGAGGAACTGCTCGAGCTGGTCGAGATGGAAGTCCGCGAGCTTCTGTCTTCCTACGACTTCCCGGGCGACGATATTCCGATCATCGCAGGTTCCGCCCTGGCCGCCCTCGAAGGCCGTGACCCGGAAATCGGCGAAAACAAGATCAAGGAACTGATGGCAGCGGTCGACAGCTATATTCCGACCCCGGAACGTCCGATCGACCAGACCTTCCTGATGCCGATCGAGGACGTGTTCTCGATCTCCGGCCGCGGTACGGTTGTGACCGGTCGTGTCGAGCGCGGTATCATCAACGTTGGCGACGAGATCGAAATCGTCGGCATCAAGGATACCAAGAAAACGACCTGCACGGGCGTCGAAATGTTCCGCAAACTGCTCGATCGCGGGCAGGCCGGTGACAACGTCGGTGTTCTGCTTCGCGGTGTCGAGCGTGAAGGCGTCGAGCGCGGCCAGGTTCTCTGCAAGCCGGGTACGGTTACCCCGCACACGAAATTCGTGGCAGAAGCCTACATCCTGACGAAAGACGAAGGTGGCCGTCACACGCCGTTCTTCAACAATTATCGTCCGCAGTTCTACTTCCGCACGACCGACGTGACCGGCATCTGCACGCTGCCGGAAGGCACGGAGATGGTCATGCCGGGTGACAACGTGAACCTCAATGTCGAGCTGATCGTGCCGATCGCCATGGAAGAGAAGCTTCGCTTCGCTATCCGTGAAGGCGGCCGTACCGTTGGCGCCGGCATCGTCTCGAAAATTCTCGCGTAGCAATAACCATTAGCGGGCAGGCCGTGAGCAGATTTTGCGGCCTGCCTTTTTGACTCAAAAAGAAGTATAGCGACATGCAACAGAATATTCGTATACGGCTGAAGGCGTTCGATCATCGGGTTCTCGATGCGTCCGCGGTTGAGATTGTCAACACCGCCAAGCGCACGGGTGCTCAGGTGCGCGGGCCGATTCCGCTGCCGACGCACATCGACAAGTATACCGTGTTGCGCTCGCCGCACGTAAACAAGAAATCGCGCGAGCAATTCGAGATGCGCACGCACAAGCGCATGCTCGACATTCTCGAGCCGACCCCGCAGACGATTGACGCGCTGATGAAGCTCGATCTGTCCGCTGGCGTCGACGTTGAAATCAAACTGGGTGCGTAAGGAGACTTGACGATGCGCACGGGCGTGATTGCAAAAAAACTGGGCATGACACGGGTCTACCGCGAAGACGGCACCCATGTCCCTGTCACCGTCATGCAAATTGACGGCTGCCAGGTCGTGTCTCAGCGTACGGAAGAGACGAACGGTTACACTGCTCTGCAGCTGGGCGCTGGCAAGGCCAAGGTCTCGCGCACCAACAAGGCGATGCGCGGCCACTTTGGCAAAGCCAATGTCGAGCCCAAGCGCAAGCTGGCCGAGTTCCGCGTAACGTCGGAGTTCCTGGTCGAGATCGGTGCCGAGCTGTCTGCGGAACATTACGTTCCGGGCCAGAAGGTCGATGTCACCGGCACCTCCATCGGTAAAGGCTTCGCCGGCAGTATGAAGCGCCACAATTTCGGTGGTCTTCGTGCCTCTCACGGTGTGTCCATCTCCCACCGTGCGCATGGTTCCACCGGCCAGTGCCAGGATCCAGGCAAGGTCTTCAAGGGCAAGAGAATGGCCGGCCACATGGGCGACGTTCGCGTCACCACCCAGAACCTGGAAGTCGTCCGTATCGATACGGACCGCAACCTCGTCCTGATCAAGGGCGCGGTGCCGGGCTCCAGGGGCGGCTGGGTCCTGATCAATGATGCTGTCAAGCGCGCTCGTCCGGAAGAGGCTCCGCTGCCTGCCGGTCTGCGCAGCGCCGAGCAGCCCAAGGCCGAGGAAGAAGTCCCGGTCGAAGCAGAAAACACCGCGACTGAGGCCGAGGCAACCGCAGCCGACGCTCAGGCCGCTGACGGGTCCCAGGATGCTGGCGACTCCAAGGGAGACGCGTAATGAAAATCGATGTCGTCACTCTTGCTAACGAAAAGGCCGGCTCCGTCGATCTCGACGAAGCGATCTTCGGTCTTGAGCCACGCAAGGACATTCTTCACCGCTGTGTGATCTGGCAGCTGGCCAAGCGCCAGCAGGGCACGCACAAGACCAAGGAGCGCGGCGAAGTCGCCGGGACGTCGAAGAAATTCGTGCGTCAGAAAGGCTCCGGCGGCGCCCGTCACGGTAACCGCAAGGCTCCGCTCTTCGTTGGCGGCGGCGTTGCTCATGGTCCGCGCGTGCGCAGCCATGCGATCGACCTGCCGAAAAAGGTCCGCAAGCTGGCCCTGCGCCACGCGCTGTCGGCCAAGCATGGTGCTTCCGAGCTGATCATCATCGACGATGCCAAGCTGGAAGAAGCCAAGACGAAGGCACTGGTTTCGACCTTTGCCAAGCTGGGCCTGACCGATGCGCTGATCGTCGATACAGAGATCGACGAGAACTTCCGCCGGGCGGCCCGCAACGTGCCGGGTGTCGATGTCCTGCCGGTTATGGGCGCGAACGTCTACGATATCCTGCGCCGGTCGAAGCTGGTTCTGACCAAGTCCGCCGTGGAAGGGCTTGAAGCCCGCCTCAAGAGTGAGGCCCCGAAAAAGGGTGACGAGCAATGAGCGATATTAAAGAAGTACACTACGACACTATTGTCTCCCCGCTGATCACGGAGAAATCCACGATCGCGTCGGAGAACAACCAGGTTGTCTTCAAGGTAGCGCTGAACGCGACCAAGCCGCAGATCGCAGAAGCGGTCGAGAGCCTGTTCAAGGTGAAGGTCAAGTCCGTCAATACCCTGCGCACCAAGGGCAAGAACAAGCGGTTCCGCGGTCGTCCGTATACCCGCTCCGATGTGAAGAAGGCGATTGTGACGCTCGAGGAAGGCCATTCCATCGACATCACGACCGGCCTTTAACGCGAACCAGGATCTGAGAAAATGGCTTTGAAGACATTCAATCCGACCTCGCCGGGCCGCCGCACACTGGTGCTGGTGGATCATTCGGACCTCTGGAAAGGGCGTCCGGAGAAGAAGCTGGTCGAGGGCATGACCAACAAGGGCGGTCGCAACAATACCGGCCGCATCACGGCACGCCGTCAGGGCGGCGGTGCGAAGAAGCTGTACCGCAAGGTCGACTTCCGCCGTGCCAAATACGATGTCGAGGCGACGGTCGAGCGTCTGGAATACGATCCGAACCGCACGGCCTTCATTGCGCTGGTGAAATATGAAGATGGCGAGATTTCGTACATCCTGGCGCCGCAGCGCCTGGCCGTCGGTGACAAGATCGTTTCCGGTGCCCAGGTCGACGTCAAGCCGGGCAATGCGATGCCGCTGAAGCGCATCCCGGTCGGCACGATCGTCCACAATGTCGAGCTGAAGCCCGGCAAGGGCGGCCAGATGGCCCGTTCCGCCGGTACCTATGCCCAGATCGTCGGTCGCGACGCCGGCTATGCGCAGATGCGCCTGCAGTCCGGCGAAGTCCGTCTCGTCTCGGGGGAGTGCATGGCAACCATCGGTGCCGTGTCCAACCCGGACCACTCGAACACCAGCCTCGGCAAGGCCGGCCGCAAGCGCCACATGGGCAAGCGCCCGTCCGTTCGCGGTGTCGCCATGAACCCGATCGACCACCCGCATGGTGGTGGTGAGGGCCGCACCTCCGGTGGCCGTCACCCGGTCACGCCATGGGGCAAGCCGACCAAGGGCAAGAGGACCCGCAACAATAAAGCGACCGACCGGTTGATTATCCGCTCGCGTCACGCACGCAAGAAGGGCCGGTAGGAGATAAAATTATGGCACGTGCAGTCTGGAAAGGTCCGTTTGTAGACCGTTATCTCTTGAAAAAGGCCGAGGAATCCTCGGCCGGCAGCCACAAAGGCGGCATCAAGACCTGGTCGCGTCGTTCGACGATCCTGCCCCAATTTATCGGGCTGACGTTCAACGTCTATAACGGCCACAAATTCATCCCGGTCCATGTCACTGAAGACATGGTCGGTCACAAGCTGGGCGAATTCTCGCCGACCCGCACCTATTACGGTCACGGGGCGGACAAGAAAGCGAAGCGGAAGTAGAGGCAATCATGGGACAGGAACAAAATCCCCGTCGCATCGACGACAACCAGGCCATGGCCAAGGCTCGTATGATGCGCGTCAGCCCGCAGAAGCTGAACCTCGTCGCTCAGCTGATCCGCGGCAAGAAGGTCGAAAAGGCGCTGGCCGAGCTCGAATTCTCGCGCAAGCGCATTGCGATCGACGTGAAGAAGGTTCTGGAAAGCGCCATCGCGAACGCCGAAAACAACCACGATCTCGATATCGACTCGCTGGTTGTCGACCAGGCCTTCGTCGGCAAGAACCTTGTCATGAAGCGCTGGAAAGCCCGTGCGCGTGGTCGCGTCGGCCGGATCCAGAAGCCGTTTTCGGAACTGACGATTATCGTCAAAGAAGTTGAGGAGGCCGTATAATGGGTCAGAAGGTAAACCCGATCGGTCTGCGTCTGGGCATCAACCGCACGTGGGATTCCCGCTGGTACGCGGACAAGAAAGCCTATGGCGACCTGCTGCACGAAGACCTGCGCATCCGCGATTTTCTGCAGAAGAAACTGGCTGCTGCCGGTGTCTCGCGCATCGTCATCGAGCGTCCGCACAAGAAATGCCGGATCACGATCTACACGGCGCGTCCGGGTGTCGTCATCGGCAAGAAGGGTGCTGACATCGAGAAGCTGCGCCAGGAAGTGGCCAAGCTGTCTTCGTCAGAGACCGTCCTGAACATCATCGAGATCCGCAAGCCGGAAATCGACGCCACGCTGGTCGCCGAGAACATCGCCCAGCAGCTGGAACGCCGCGTTGCTTTCCGTCGTGCCATGAAACGCGCGATGCAGACGGCAATGCGCATGGGTGGCCTCGGCATCCGCATCAACTGCTCCGGCCGTCTTGGCGGTGCAGAGATTGCGCGGATGGAATGGTACCGTGAGGGCCGCGTGCCGCTTCACACGCTGCGCGCCGACATCGATTACGGTGTCGCCACCGCCCGCACAACCTATGGCGCTATCGGCATCAAGGTCTGGATCTTCAAAGGCGAGATCATGGAACATGACCCGATGGCCCAGGAAAAACGCATCGTCGACTCCCAGACCGGTGGCAATCCGGGTGGTGGCCGTGACAATCGCGATCGTGCCCCCCGGGGTAACCGTCCTGCGCCGGCCAGTGCAAGTTAACCAGGCCAGTTAGGATTTGGAGAATAAGAAATGCTGCAACCGAAACGGACAAAGTTCCGCAAGATGCACAAGGGCCGGATCAAGGGTAACGCCAAGGGCGGTACCGAACTGGCATTCGGCTCGTTTGGCCTGAAGGCTCTCCAGCCGGAGCGCGTGACCTCGCGTCAGATCGAGGCGACCCGTCGTGCCATTACCCGCCACATGAAACGGGCCGGGCGCGTCTGGATCCGCATCTTCCCGGATGTGCCGGTCACGAAGAAGCCGACCGAGGTTCGCATGGGTAAAGGCAAGGGCTCCGTCGAGTTCTGGGCCGCCAAGGTGAAACCTGGCCGCGTGATGTTCGAAATCGATGGCGTGCCGGAAGACGTCGCGCGTGAAGCGCTTCTGCTGGGCGCCGCGAAGCTGCCGATCAAGACGCGCATCATCAAGCGCATTGGCGAATAGGAGTTCATCATGGAAGCCGCACAAGTACGCGATATGACCGAAGACGAGCTCAAGACCAAACTGCTTGAGCTGAAGAAAGAGCAGTTCAACCTGCGCTTCCAGAAAGCGTCCGGTCAGCTGGAAAAAACTTCCCGCATCGGCGAGGTCCGCAGGGACATCGCGCGGGTCAAAACCATCCTGCGCCAAAAAGCCGATCAGGCCAGCGCGTAAGGGACAGGAGAACTAAGAGATGCCGAAGCGAGTGATGCAGGGCGCTGTCGTGAGCAGCAAGGGTGACAAGACCGTAGTCGTGAATATCGAGCGGACCTTCAAGCACCCGCTGCTCAAGAAGATCGTTCGTCGTTCCAAGCGCTACCACGCCCATGACGAGAGCAATCAGTATAAAGAAGGTGATCTCGTGGTCATCCAGGAATGCGCGCCGAAGTCGAAACTGAAGCGCTGGGAAGTCGTCGGTGAAGGCTCCAAGGGCTGATCGCCCCTGGACCGATCACCGGGACTGGTAACAGGTTATTTGCAGCACTCCCGTAAGAGTGTTTTTGAAGGAGGGTCGTCATGATCCAGATGCAGACAAATTTGGATGTCGCTGACAATTCTGGCGCCAAGCGCGTCCAGTGCATCAAGGTGCTCGGCGGTGCCAAGCGCAAATATGCCTCTGTCGGCGACATCATCGTCGTATCGGTGAAGGAAGCCATGCCGCGTGGCCGGGTCAAGAAGGGCCAGGTCATGAAGGCAGTGGTCGTCCGCACCGCCAAGGATATCAAGCGTCGCGACGGGTCGGTTATCCGGTTCGACAACAACGCGGCTGTCCTGATCAACAACAACAAGGAGCCGATCGGCACCCGTATTTTCGGGCCGGTCACGCGCGAGCTTCGTGCTGCCAAGCACATGAAGATCGTCTCGCTGGCACCGGAAGTGCTGTAAGGAGCGCGAAAGCAATGGCTGCGAAGATTAAAAAAGGCGATACCGTCATTATCCTGACCGGCAAAGACCGTGGCGAGGAGGGCACTGTCCTCAAGGTCATGCCGAAAGAGGACCGCGTTCTGGTGGAGAAGGTCAACATGATCAAACGCCACACGCGTCCGAGCCAGATGAACAATGGCGGCATCATTTCCAGGGAAGCGCCGATTCACATTTCGAATGTGGCGCTGAAAGACCCGAAGACCGGCAAGCCGACCCGGGTCGGATTCAAGATCAATGACGACGGCACGAAGGTCCGTGTCGCCAAAGGCTCAGGTGAGGTTATCGATGGCTGAGGCTGAAACATATACACCGCGCATGAAGGCGCTGTACCAGGAACGCATCCGCTCGGCGATGCAGGAGGAGTTCTCCTACGCCAACCAGATGATGGTGCCGAAACTGGACAAGATCGTGCTCAACATGGGCGTCGGCGATGCGGTCAATGACCGCAAGTCGATTGACAAGGCGTTCGAGGAACTGACCCTCATCGCCGGTCAGCGTCCGGTTGTGACCAAGGCCAAGAAGTCGATCGCCGGCTTCAAGGTCCGCGAAGAGATGGCTCTCGGCGTGAAGGTTACCCTGCGCAAGAACCGGATGTACGAATTCCTGGACCGCCTTGTCACCATCGCGCTGCCGCGCGTGCGGGACTTCCGCGGTCTGAACGGCAAGAGCTTCGATGGCCGTGGCAACTATGCGATGGGCATGAAAGAGCACATCGTGTTCCCGGAGATCGAGTACGACAAGGTCGACGTGGTTCGCGGTATGGACATCGTTGTCTGCACCACGGCCCCGACGAACGAGGAGGCGAAAGCTCTCCTGAAACATTTCAACTTCCCTTTCCGCAACTAGGCAAGGTCCGGAATTGGTCTGGAAACCGGCTTAACGGAGGATATTAAATGGCTAAAAAAAGTATGGTCGAACGCGATCTGAAAAGACGCAGGCTGGCCAAGAAATTCGATAACAAGCGGCAGTCGCTCAAAGCGGTGATGAAGGACGAGAAATCCTCTCCTGAAGATCGCTTCAAGGCAGCTCTCAAGCTGGCCGAGCTTCCACGCAACGCGTCGCCGACGCGTATCCGCAACCGGTGCCTCGTGACCGGCAGGCCGCGTGGTTACTACCGTAAACTGAAAATGTCCCGTATCGCGCTGCGTGAGCTTGGCTCTCACGGCAAGATCCCGGGTCTCGTGAAGTCCAGCTGGTAAGGGAGGGCATCAATCATGGCGATCAATGATCCAGTAGGTGATATGCTGACTCGTATCCGCAACGCGCAAATGCGTGGGCACAAGGTTGCGACGACCCCGGCATCGAAAGTGCGTGGCTGGGTACTCGACGTGCTCGAGCGTGAAGGCTATATCCGCGGTTACACCCGTGTCGAGGAAGTCGGCAACAAGGTGCATTTCGAGATCGAGCTGAAATATTTCGATGGCGAGCCCGTCATTCAGCACATCAAGCGCGTGTCCAAGCCGGGCCGCCGCGTTTATTCCGCGGTCAACGACCTGGCGCCGGTGCGCAATGGTCTTGGCATTTCCATCGTGTCGACGTCCAAGGGCATCATGTCCGACGCCGCCGCCCGTGAAGCCAATGTCGGCGGAGAAGTCCTCGCCCAGATCTACTAAGATCAGGGTATGAGCTGAAATAACAGGAGTTGGAGGCAGCCATGTCTCGTATAGGCAAAAGACCAGTAGCAGTTCCCCAGGGCGCTGAAGTGTCCGTGAACGGGCAGACCGTGAAGGCGAAAGGCCCGAAAGGGCAGATGGAATTCGTCGTCAACGAGCTTTGCACCGTTGCGATGACCGATGATGGCGTGAAGGTCGAACCGATCAACAAGTCCAAGGAAGCGCGCTCGCAGTGGGGCATGTGCCGGACCATGATCTCCAATATCTGTGAGGGCGTTACCAACGGCTTCACCCGGAAACTGGAGCTCGTCGGCGTCGGTTACCGCGCCCAGATGAAAGGCGCGCAACTGAGCCTGGCGCTCGGCTACAGCCACGACATCGACTTCGATGTGCCGGCAGGCATCGAGATCAAGACGCCGAAACCGACCGAGATCGAGATCTCCGGGATCGACAAGCAGGCTGTCGGCCAGACTGCTGCGATCATCCGCGGTTTCCGTCCGCCCGAGCCGTATAAAGGCAAGGGCGTCAAGTACGAAGGTGAATACATCTTCCGCAAGGAAGGCAAAAAGAAATAGGGCTGAGGCTCTTTTCAGGATTGGTGCATTATGGCTCAGGATAAATCCATTTTACAAAAGCGCGCCGGGCGGACCCGGGCCAAGCTTGCCAGATATTCGAAAGGCAAGCTGCGTCTGTCCGTCTTCCGCTCGTCCAAGAACATCACGGCACAGATTATCGACGACAAGCAGTCGAAAACTGTGGCATCGGCCTCCTCGCTGGAGAAAGACCTGCTGTCGAAAGTCGGCAAGGGCTCCAATGTCGAGGCTGCTTCGGAAGTCGGCAGGCTGGTCGCAGAGCGCGCGAGGCAAGCCGGTATCGAGGAAGTCGTGTTCGACCGCGGCGCATACATCTATCATGGCCGGGTGAAGGCCCTGGCCGAGGCGGCTCGTGAAGCCGGCCTGAAATTTTAGGAGACGATTATGGCACGCGAACAAAGAGGCAGGGGCCGCGACCGCGATGAGGAACGTGACGAGTTTGTAGACCGTCTCGTTGCGATCAACCGCGTCGCGAAGGTCGTCAAAGGCGGCAAGAATTTCGGCTTTGCTGCGCTCGTCGTCGTCGGCGACCAGAAGGGCCGCGTCGGCTATGGCAAGGGCAAGGCCCGCGAAGTGCCGGAGGCGATTCGCAAGGCATCCCAGGAAGCCAAGCGCAACATGGTGCGCGTCCCGCTGCGCGAGGGCCGTACGCTGCATCATGACGCCCAGGGCCGTCACGGTGCCGGCAAGGTCTTCATCCGCACGGCTCCTCCGGGTACCGGTGTTATCGCTGGCGGTCCGATGCGCGCCGTGTTCGAGACGCTGGGCGTCCAGGACGTGGTTGCCAAGTCGATCGGGACTTCTAACCCGTATAACATGGTTCGCGCCACCATTGACGCACTGAAAAACCAGACCAATCCGCGGGCGGTTGCTGCCAAGCGGGGCATGAAGGTCTCCGAAATCATTTCCCGCCGTGCCGGTGCGCAAGACGATGCGTCCCCGGTTGACGCGGCGTAACGAGGCCCAAGGAGAACACCGATGGCTGAGAAGAAAACCCTGAAAGTGCGCCAGACCGGCAGCCCGATCCGCCGCGACTCCCGTCAGCGCGCCCAGCTTGTCGGCCTCGGCCTGAACAAGCTTGGCCGCGAACGCGAGCTGGAAGATACGCCGGCGGTACGTGGCATGATCCGAAAAGTCAGCCACATGGTTGAAATCGTCGAGGAATAGGGTATTCAGACACGCTCTGAACCCATTTCAGACTTTATAGGCGAGGCGGTCACCATTTCCCGAGGGAAGGGTGGGCCGCCGCAAGTCAAAGAGGACAACATGACTATCAGACTGAACGACCTGCATGACAATCCAGGTGCCCGCAAGGACAAGAAGCGCGTTGGTCGCGGTATCGGTTCCGGCAAGGGCAAGACCGCCGGCCGCGGTGTCAAGGGCCAGAAATCCCGTTCCGGCGTCGCGATCAAGGGCTTTGAAGGCGGCCAGATGCCGCTGCACATGCGCCTGCCGAAGCGCGGCTTCAACAAGCCGAACCGGGCGAAATTTGCTGAAGTGAACGTTGGCACGCTCCAGGCGGCCGTCGATGCCAAGAAGATCGACGCCGGCGCCAAGGTCGATGCCGCTGCGCTGATCGCGGCCGGCCTGCTGAAACGCTCTTATCACGGCGTGCGCCTGCTCGGCTCGGGCGAACTGTCGGCCAAGCTCGACATCGAAGTCGTCTATGCGACGGCCGCTGCGAAGGCCGCCGTCGAGAAAGCCGGCGGTTCGGTTACCATGACCCGCGTCGAGGCATCTGCCGAACAGGCCGACTAAGCGATAACGGGGCCGGTCTTCCGGCCCCGCCATTGTCCGCAGCGGGGGTTGTTATCGCGTCTCGTCGCAGCCACATGGCTTGGAGTTAACAACTCACCAGGGCAGGGCCGTTCCGGCCGAATAGTTGGAAGATTATGTCATCAGCAGCCGAACAGTTTACGTCAAATTTCGATATCCGGAACTTCGCCAAGGCCGATGAGCTGAAGAAGCGCCTGCTCTTCACGCTCGGCGCGCTGATCGTCTATCGCCTTGGCACCTATATTCCGATCCCTGGTGTAAATCCCGATGTTTTCGCGTCGGCCTTCCAGAGCCAGCAACAGGGCATTCTGGGCCAGATAAACCTGTTCGCCGGTGGTGCCATCGAACGGATGGCGATCTTCGCCCTCAACATCATGCCCTACATCTCCGCCTCCATCATCATGCAGATGATGACGGCGATGGTTCCGTCGCTGGAAGCGATCAAGAAGGAAGGCGAGCAGGGCCGCCGCCAGATCAACCATTACACCCGCATGCTGACGGTCGCCCTTGCCATCGTGCAGGGCCTGTTCATCGCGCAGACGCTGATGGGGACCACGTCCAACGGCCTGCCTGCGGTGTCGAACCCCGGCATCTTCTTCATGATGACGACGACGATCACCCTCGTCGGCGGCGTCATGTTCCTGCTGTGGCTGGGCGAGCAGATCACCGCCCGCGGCGTCGGCAACGGGATCTCGCTGATCATCTTCGCGGGGATCATTGCCGAACTGCCTCGCGCGGCAGCTTTCCTGCTGGAGCAGGCGAAATCCGGCCAGATCAATGCCGGTGTCATCATCGCCATCATCATCGGCGCCATCGTGATCATTGCCTTCGTCGTGTTCATGGAGCGCTCCCAGCGTCGGCTGCTGGTCCAGTATCCGCGCCGCCAGCAGGGCAACCGGATGACCCAGGGCGAGAAATCGCACCTGCCGCTGAAACTGAACACCTCCGGCGTTATCCCTCCGATCTTTGCCTCGTCGCTGATGTTCCTGCCGGCCACCGCCGTGGGCGCGCTGGGTGAGGGGGCGCCGCTATGGCTGCAGAACACCGCCGCGCTGTTCACGCCCGGCCAGCCGCTCTATATGGCGCTCTACGCCCTCGGCATTATCTTCTTCTGCTTTCTCTATACCTCGATCGTGTTCAACCCAAGCGACACTGCCGACAATCTCAAGAAGTATGGCGGCTATATCCAGGGTTATCGTCCCGGTCCGCGCACGGCTGAATATATCGATTTCGTGCTGACCCGCCTGACCGTGATCGGTGCCGCCTATCTGACTGCCGTCTGTCTGTTGCCGGAGATTCTGCGCTCGCAGTCGAATGGTTCCATCCCGGTCTATCTTGGCGGTACCTCGCTGCTTATCGCCGTCACGGTCACACTCGATACCGTTCAGCAGATCCAGGGCTACCTCCTTGCCCAGCAATATGAGAGCCTGATCAAGAAATCGCGCCTGAGGGGGGCGAAGCGATGATCCTGATTTTTCTCGGACCGCCAGGCGCCGGAAAGGGCACCCAGGCCAAGCGCATTGCCGCGACACGGGGTATTCCCCAGCTGTCGACCGGTGACATGCTGCGCGCGGCCGTCGCCAACCAGACTGAAATCGGCAAGAAAGCCAAGGAAGTCATGGATGCCGGCCAGCTGGTCTCCGACGATATCGTCGCGGGCATCGTTGCCGAGCGAATCGAGCAGCCCGATTGCAAGCAGGGCTTCATGCTCGACGGCTTCCCGCGCACGCTGGTGCAGGCCGAAATGCTGGACACGATCCTCGACAACCATGACCTGAAACTGGACGTGGTCCTGGAAATGCGGGTCGATGACGGTGAGCTGATCAACCGGCTCAACAATCGTATTCGCGAAACCCAGGAAGCTGGCGGCGAAGTGCGCTCCGACGATAATGAGGAGACATTCCGCAAGCGTTTGGACGTTTATAACGCCGAGACCGCTCCCCTGATCCCGTTTTATGCGGAAAAGGGGCTTTTGAAAGTGGTTGATGGCATGGGCTCCATCGACAAGGTGGCGGCTGAGATCGACGCCATTCTCGATGGTGTCCAAAAGGGGTGAAATTCCGGGTTTTGGCTCGGTTTTCGGTTGACGGGCGGGACGGCGTCGCTATACATACGCCACTTCGCCCAAAAGGTATGTTCCCCGTGCATGTAAGTGCAGGGGTTTTCGTTTTGGAAAGAATGCCCATGATGGGCGGAATTTAAGAGGTTCAAAGTGGCTCGTATTGCTGGTGTGAACATTCCGACGGCCAAGCGCGTCCCGATCGCGCTGACCTATATTCACGGTATCGGCCCGACCAAGGCTGGCGAGATCTGTGAAAAGGTCGGCATCGAATCGACGCGCCGCGTCAACGAATTGTCTGACGCTGAAGTGCTGAAAATCCGTGAGGCGATCGACGAGGGGTATATGGTCGAAGGCGACCTGCGCCGTGAGGTTGCGGTCAACATCAAGCGTCTGATGGACCTTGGTTGCTATCGCGGTCTCCGCCACCGTCGTCACCTGCCGGTCCGTGGCCAGCGCACGCACACCAATGCGCGCACCCGCAAAGGCCCGGCCAAGCCCATCGCCGGCAAGAAGAAGTAAGAGGACAACATGGCCAAGGCACCCGCAACACGCGTCCGTAAACGCGAGCGCAAGAACATCACCAACGGCCTCGTCAAGGTCAACGCGACGTTCAATAACACGATCATCACCGTCACCGACGAGCAGGGCAACGCGATTTCCTGGTCGACGGCCGGTCACATGGGCTTCAAGGGCTCGCGCAAGTCGACCCCGTTCGCCGCACAGATGGCCGCTGAAGACGCTGCCAAAAAGGCAATGGAACACGGCATGCGCAATGTCGACGTACAGGTCAAAGGTCCGGGTTCGGGCCGCGAGAGCGCCTTGCGCGCCCTGCAGGCCGCAGGCCTGACAGTGACGACCATTCAGGACACGACGCCGATCCCGCATAACGGGTGCCGTCCACGCAAGCGCCGCCGCGTCTGATCTGGTCGACCGAATAGTTTAAGCCTTCGGGAACGGGGGCTGTCCAACGGCGCGAAAGCGCGCTGAAACGGAGAAACAAGTGCTGGAAAAAAACTGGCAAGAACTGATCAAACCGAACAAGCTCGACGTTCAGCCCGGCTATGATCCGGCCAAGAAGGCCACGATCATAGCCCAGCCGCTTGAGCGCGGCTTCGGGCTGACGCTGGGTAACTCCCTGCGCCGCATCCTGATGTCGTCGCTGCAGGGCGCCGCCGTCACCGCGATCCATATCGATGGCGTGGTGCACGAATTTTCGTCCATTCCGGGCGTCCGCGAAGATGTCACCATCATCGTCCTGAACATCAAGCAGCTGGCCTTGCGCATGCACGCAGAAGGCCCGAAACGCGTCACCCTGCACAAGCAGGGACCGGGCGTCGTGACCGCTGGTGACATCCAGGAAACCGCTGATATCGAGATCCTCAACAAGGATCACGTGATCTGTACCCTCGACGAGGGCGCCGACCTGCGCATGGAACTGACCATCCAGAACGGCAAGGGCTATGTGCCGGCCGACCGCAACCGTCCGGAAGATGCGCCGATCGGCCTGATCCCGGTCGACAGCCTCTACTCGCCGGTCAAACGCGTTGCCTACAAGGTCGAGAACACCCGTGAGGGACAGGTGCTGGACTATGACCGTCTGGTGCTGGAAATCGAGACCAATGGCGCGGTCACCCCGGAAGATTCGGCTGCTTACGCCGCGCGCATCCTCCAGGACCAGCTTCAGGTCTTCGTCAATTTCGAAGAGCCCACCAAAGAATCCGCAGAGAGCAGCGAAGAAGAGCTTCTCTTCAATGCGGCGCTGCTGCGCAAGGTCGACGAGCTGGAACTGTCCGTTCGCTCGGCAAACTGCCTGAAGAACGACAACATCGTGTATATCGGCGACCTGATACAGAAAACCGAAGCGGAAATGCTCCGCACGCCGAACTTCGGCCGCAAGTCCCTGAACGAGATCAAGGAAGTGCTGGCCCAGCTCGGTCTGCATCTGGGCATGGACGTGCCGGACTGGCCGCCAGACAATATCGAAGAACTTGCCAAGAAATATGAGGATCAGCACCATCAGGGCTGATCTCTTCCAAAGGAGAGTAATCCATGCGCCACGGATTTGCGCACCGCAAGCTGAACCGCACCGCGAGCCACCGCAAGGCGATGTTCGCCAACATGGCAGCGTCCCTGATCAAGCACGAGCAGATCGTCACGACTCTGCCGAAAGCCAAGGAACTGCGTCCGATCGTCGAGAAGCTGGTCACGCTGGCCAAGAAGGGTGACCTTCATGCCCGCCGCCAGGCCATCTCGAAGGTTCGGGACGTTGCCATGGTCGGCAAGCTGTTCGAAACGCTCGGCCCGCGCTATGAAGAGCGCAATGGCGGTTACATCCGCATCATGAAGGCCGGCTTCCGTCATGGCGACAATGCGCCGATCGCCGTCATCGAATTTGTTGACCGCGACGAGACCGCCAAGGGCCAGGATTCCGGTCCGACCATGTTTGCCGATGAGGACGAAGTCCAGGCAACGGCATAAGCAGTCTTTTGCTTACTGATTTATCATGAACGGCCCTCCTTCACGGGGGGCCGTTTTGTTTTATATTGGCTTCTTAGTAGCAGGGAAATTGAGGGTAAGGGTCTGATTTCATGAGATTACCGATCATCGTCACCATCGCCGCCGCCGTGCTTTTTGCTGTCCAGCCGGCAGCGGCGCAGGAAGCAGAGCGTTTTGTCCCGCAGGATTCTGTTCAGCTGAAGGCGAGTTTTTCGCCTGTGGTCAAGGAGGTCGCGCCGGCGGTCGTGAATATCTATACACGCGGCGTCGTGCGCCAGCAGGTGCGCAGCCCGTTCGATGAGTTTTTCGGCGGCTTTGGCGGTTTCGGCGGCATGACCCGCGAGCGTGTCGCCCAGTCCCTCGGCTCCGGCGTGATCGTGCGCCCGGAGGGCATCGTTGTGACCAACAACCACGTCGTCGAGAACATGTCGGAAATCAAGGTCGTGCTGGCAGACCGGCGCGAATATTCGGCGCAGGTGCTGTTGACCGATCCGCAGACCGATATCGCGATCCTCCGTATCGAGAGTGACGAACCGCTGCCCTTCCTCGAATTCGCCAATTCCGATGTTGCCGAGGTCGGTGATATCGTGCTCGCCATCGGCAACCCCTTCGGTGTCGGCCAGACGGTGACGACCGGTATCGTCTCCGCGCTCGCCCGCACCCAGGTCGGCATTACCGACTATCAGTTCTTCATCCAGACTGATGCGGCGATCAATCCGGGCAATTCCGGCGGCGCGCTGGTCGATATCGACGGTCGGCTGCTGGGCGTCAACTCGGCGATCTATTCGCGCTCCGGCGGCTCCAACGGCATCGGCTTTGCCATTCCGGGTAATCTGGTGCGCCAGGTCGTGGCGACCGCGGTCGATGGCGGCGGGACGATCATGCGGCCGTGGATCGGCGCCACCGCCCGCGACATCGATGGCACCATGGCCATGGCCCTCGGCCTCGACCGGCCGTCCGGCGCGCTCGTCTCGCAGCTGTTCGCTGGCGGGCCCGCGGCGCAGGCCGGCATCAGGGAGGGGGATGTGATCATCGCGATCGACGGGCAGGATATCGTAGATTCCGACGCCATGCGCTATCGCGTTGCGACCAAGGAAGCCGATGCCCGGGTTCCGGTCGTTTATCTGCGCGATGGCAATCAGCGTACGGTCAATGTGCGCCTTTCGCTGCCGCCGGAAACGCCGGCACGCGATGAGACCCTGATCGGGGGCGAGAACCCGTTCAGCGGGCTGAAGGTCGCCAATCTGTCACCCGCTGTGAACATGGAGTTGAGCCGCGACCTGACCGACACGGGCGTTGTCGTGCTCGATGCCAGCCAGGGTAGCTATGCCGGGCGTTTCGGGATCGGCAAGGGCTACAAGATCCTGTCGGTCAATGGCACGGAAGTGGAGACCGTCGCACAGCTGAAACGCGCACTGGCCGATTCCGGCCGCGGCTGGATCATCCAGACGCAAAGCCCGCGCGGGCAGGTCTCGACCCTGCGCATCAACCGCTAGATGGCGGATGACCTGTTCCAGTCCGCCGGCCTTGAAAAGGGTGCGCCGCGCCCGCTCGCGGACAGGCTTCGGCCGCAGACGCTGGACCAGGTTGTCGGACAGGATCACCTGCTGGGCGAGGGCATGCCGCTCAGGCGCATGCTCGACGTGCGGCGGCTGTCGTCCATCGTGCTCTGGGGCCCGCCGGGCGTCGGCAAGACGACGATCGCCCGGTTGCTGGCCGACAAGGCCGACCTTGAGTTCCACCAGATTTCGGCGATCTTTTCCGGCGTCGCCGATCTGCGCAAGGTCTTCGCCGAAGCCGAAGCCCGCCGCCGCACCGGGCGCGGGACGCTGTTGTTTGTCGATGAAATTCATCGCTTCAACCGCGCCCAGCAGGACGGCTTCCTGCCCCATGTCGAAAGCGGCCTGATCACACTGGTCGGTGCGACGACGGAGAACCCGTCCTTCGAGCTCAACGCGGCGTTGCTCTCCCGGGCGCAGGTGCTGACGCTGAAGCGGCTCGACGATGCCGCGCTCGACAAGCTGCTCGCCCGGGCCGAAGAGGAAGAAGACCAGCGCCTGCCGCTGACGACCGCGGCGCGGGAAAGCCTCAAGGCGATGGCCGATGGCGACGGCCGCTTCCTGCTGAACCTCGTCGAGGACATCTTTGCCGAGCCCGTCGATGGCGAGGATCTGGAGCCGGACACGCTGTCGCGCATCGTCCAGCGCCGCGCGCCGGTCTATGACAAGGCGCAGGAAGGGCACTACAATCTCATCAGTGCGCTGCATAAATCGGTGCGCGGGTCCGATCCCGATGCCGCATTGTACTGGCTCGCGCGGATGCTGGCGGGCGGGGAAGACCCGCTCTATCTGTGCCGCCGTGTCGTGCGCATGGCGAGCGAGGATATCGGCATGGCCGACCCGAATGCGCTCACCATCTGTCTCGCCGCGAAAGAAGCCTATGATTTTCTCGGGAGCCCGGAAGGTGATCTGGCGCTGGCGCAGGCCGTGCTGTACGTGGCGACCGCCCCGAAATCGAATGCCGCCTATTCGGCGTTCAAGCGGGCACAGAGGGCAGCGCGGGAGACCGGCTCGCTGATGCCGCCACGACATGCGATGAACGCGCCGACGAAGATGATGAAGGATCTCGGCTATTCCGACGGCTATGTCTATGACCATGACGCGCCGGATGCCTTTGCCGGGCTCGACTATTTTCCACCCGACATGGAGCGACAGTCCTTCTATGAGCCGGTGCCGCGTGGCCTTGAGAAAGACATCCGCAAGCGGCTCGAGTTCTGGAATGCCCGCCGCAAATCGAGAGAGCCGGACAGAAAAACGGATAGCGGGGAGGGCTGATGGAAGCCCTGATTGCCAGCAAGGCCATCATCGTGTTCGGCGTCTTCGCGCTGCTCTTTGCCGTGGAGCGGCTATACGGGTTTGCCCGCCAGCCGCAACAGGGCGCGGACAAGCGCAACCGGCTGCTCCGCAATATCGGCCTGTGGCTGATCACCGTGCCGGTCTCGCCGCTGATCGTCATCCCGATCACCGCCTTGGCCTCGAGCCATGCCCTGTGGCAACGACCGGACTGGTGGAGCGGGATTGGCGGCCTCGCCCTCGACATCCTGTTACTCGATCTGTGGATCTACTGGATGCACCGCGCCTTCCACCGCGTCCCGTTCCTGTGGCGCTTTCATGAAATCCACCACCGCGATGGCTTTCTCGATGCGACTTCGGCGTTCCGCTTTCATTTTGCCGAGGTGATACTGTCGGCCTGTGTCCGGGCAGCGTTCATCGTCGCCCTCGCCGTGCCGCTGTCGAGCGTCATTGTGTTCGAGACCGTGGCTGCCGTGATCGTCACGCTGCACCATTCCAATATCCGCCTGCCGCGCTGGCTGGAGCGGCCATTGAGCCTCGTCATCATCACGCCCTCGATCCATTGGGTGCATCACCATGTGATCCGTTCTGATACAAATTCGAATTACGGCACGATTTTCTCGTTCTGGGACCCGCTATTCAGGACACGCAGTGCGACGGTGCGGACGGAGGATCTGCCGATCGGCCTCGATGATGCAGGTGACATTTCGCTTGGCGGGCTTATTGTGCAGCCCTTTCGCGGAGCAGGACGGCGCACGGGAGACGAGTGATGCAGGGTTACATGATCTGGCTGGTAATTGCGGCGGGCGGTGCGATAGGCGCCATGGCCCGGCACGGGGTCGGCCAGCTGGCGATGCGGCTCATGGGACCGAACTTCCCATGGGGTACGCTGACGGTCAACGTCCTCGGCTCGCTTGCCATGGGGCTGGTCATCGCCTGGCTCGTCGCGCGCGAACCTGCGGGGCAGGGCGTGCGCGCGTTTCTCGCCATTGGCCTGCTCGGCGCCTTCACCACGTTTTCCACCTTTGCGCTCGACGCCATAACGCTGTATGAGCGCAAGGCGATGCTGACCGCGGGCGTTTATATCGGAGCATCGGTCATTCTGTCGATTGTTGCGCTGTTTGCCGGTCTTGCTGCCGGACGCAGCCTGTTTGAAAGAGCTTTGTCATGAGCGGTGTCAGTAATGTCGAGGTCAAGGATGCCGACGACGGCATGCGGCTGGACCGGTGGTTCCGCCAGCATTACCCGCATGTGCGCCATGGCGATCTGGAAAAGATGCTGCGCAAGGGGCAGATCCGCGTCGATGGCGGCCGGGTCAAGTCGAACCGCCGCCTTGCAACGGGCGAGACCGTCCGCGTACCGCCCGTCGGCACGCCGGAACAGGCGGAAAAGGCCGAGAGCTCCGAGGCCGACAAGAAATATATCCGCTCGCTCGTCATCTATGAGGATGATGCGCTGATCGCCATCAACAAGCCTTTCGGCATCGCGGTGCAGGGCGGCGCGAAGACGCGCCGCCATATTGACGGCATGCTCGATGGGTTGCAGCAGCCCGGCGGCGAGCGCCCGCGCCTCGTCCACCGGCTTGACCGTGACACGGGCGGGCTGCTTTTACTTGGCAAGACGCGCAAGGCGGCGTCGCGCCTGTCGGAGTTTTTCCAGAAGCACCAGGTCGACAAGGAGTACTGGGCGCTGTGCTGGAAGATGCCGCATCCCATGGAGGGACAGATCGACATGCCGATCGCCAAGAAAATGGTGCGGATCCTGCAAGAGGACCAGGAACGGGTGATTCCCGTCGATGAAGACGACAATGACGCGAAACGGGCGCTGACCGATTACCAGGTGGTCGGGGAAGCCGGTGGCAAGGTGTCTTTCCTCGCGCTGCGGCCGCTGACCGGGCGGACCCACCAGCTGCGCGTGCACACGGCCGCCATCGGGCATCCGATCATCGGGGACGGGAAGTATGGGGGCGAGAAGACGAAGATCGAGGGCATATCGGCGAAGATGCACCTGTTCTGCCGGGCGATGAGCTTTCCGCATCCCAAGACCGGCAAGCGGACGATGTTACGGGCCGATCTGACCGGCCACATGGACAAGACATGGACCTTTTTCGGGTTCGAGCGGAAACCGGAGATTATCTGGCCGCACAATCACTAGGGCAAAGACGGATACCAGACATGAGTATTGAACAGACACCATTGCCGAAGCGCTTCTACAAGACGGCGGATGTTGTTTACGCCGACTTCTGCTGGACCGTTACCCTCGATGGGCGCACGGCCAGGACACCGGTCGGCAAGCGGCTGTCGGCGATTCACGAGCCGCTCGCCCGCGCTATCGCGGATGAGTGGAACGCGCAGGACGATCATGTCAATCCATCCAGCATGCCGCTGACCCAGCGGTTGATGCTCGTGCTCGATCGCGGCAAGCAGGATCGCGATAAATGGGCCGACGGCATGCGCAACTATCTGCAGACGGACCTTCTGTGCTATCGTGCCGGCGCACCGGAAGAGCTGGTCCAGCGCCAGACCCGCGTCTGGGACGCCTATCTGAAGTGGGCGAAGGATAAGCTGTCGATCAAGCTGAAGACGACGACCGGGGTTCTTGGCGTCGATCAGCCGCCGGAAGCCCTGCAGGCGCTGAACGCGCAACTCTCCGAGATGGACGAGGAAGTGCTGTGCTGCCTCGCGGCGGCGACGGAGATCACCGGTTCGGTCCTCCTGGCGCTGGCGCTCGGCTATCGCGCCGCCGATGCGGAAGACATTTTCGAGGTTTCCCGCCTCGATGAGCAATACCAGGCAGAGAGATGGGGTGAGGATGCCGAGGCCGTCGAACGCGAAGGCGCGCTGCGGGCGGAATTCATGGCGATCTCGAGATATCTTGAGCTGATCAGCGGCTTTGACGCCACTCCCGATAATTGATCCTGGTCGCATTGTCGGTGAAAGCCGGCGATGCCATCTGCACGATAAGCTCGGCGACCTCTTCCGGCGCCGGCAGCGTCGAGGGGTCCTCGCCGGGCATCGCCCTGGCGCGCATCTGGGTGCGGGTCGCGCCGGGGTTGATCAGATTGACGCGGATACTGGTCTTCTCGACCTCGTGCGCGTATGTCAGCGCCATCGCCTCCATCGCCGCTTTCGACACCGTATAGGCACCCCAGAACGGCTTGAAGCTTTCCGTGGTGCCGGTCGTCACGAACACGACCCGGGCGGCGTCTGACTGGCGCAGCAGCGGATCGAGCACCGCCGTCAGCTGCCAGTTGGCGAGGAAATTGATGCCCAGTGTCGAATCCCATGTTTTCTTGTCGATATCGGTGACCGGGCACAGCTCGCCCAGCACGCCGGCATTGCCGATGAAGATGTCGAGCTTGCCGAAGCGGTCTTCAAGCGCCGGGGCGAGCTGGTTCAGCGCGGCATAGTCGGCAAGATCGACGGCGATCAGCGATGCCTTGCCGCCGGCGGCCTTGATCTCGTCATCCAGTTCCTCGAGCGCGCCCTGGGTGCGGGCGAGGATGATGACATGGGCGCCGGCCCTGGCGAGCGCGAGGGCGGCGGCGCGGCCGATGCCGCGCGACGCGCCGGTGACAAGGGCGTAGCGCCCGGAGAGATCATGTTGTTCAGTCATGACCGCAGGGCTTAGGCTGAAATCACTGCTTCTGCAAGCAAGAGGACGGCGCTAAAGGGCGGCGCGGATTTCCACGGCGATCTCTTCCAGCGCCTTGGGATCGGCCATGCCGCTGTCCGGGTCGGCATGGGGTTTCATCGCGCCGCCTTCCCACACAGGGATGATGTGGAAATGGATATGGAACACGCTCTGGCCCGCCGCTGCACCATTGAACTGGGCGATGCGGATGCCGTCCGGGGCGAGAGCCCTGTCGATGGCCTGCGCGATCGTCTGTGTGCGCTGGATCAGCATCGACAGGACATCCGCCTCGACGGTCAGAAGGTTCGTCGCCTGCGCCTGTTTCGGGATGACCAGCGTATGCCCGCGGGTCTGGGGGAACGCATCCATGAAGGACAGGACATGATCATCCTCATAGATCGTCACGCTCGGGATATCGCCCTTGATGATCTTCGCGAAGATGTTGTCCGGATCGTAGGTTTCCCTGAGGCTCATAGCGGCCGTCTCCCTAGTTTATGATCTGCACGTAGAACCAGACGAGGAGGGCGCCGAAGCCTAGTGCCATCATCAGGCGGCGGACACCGTTCTCGTCGCCCGCCGGCGACACATCCTCGAGATGATCGCCCCGGAACGCCGTGTCACCTTCGTTGACGCTCTGCAGCAGCGCTTGCGCATCGGAGGCATCCTCTTCGGGCACGACGAGGCGCAACATGGACGCGCCGCCGAAATTGATATGCGGGATGACGGAATTGGTCTCGCCATCCGCCAGTTCGGCGTCGATGCCATTCGCCAGCAAATAGCTGCGGGCGATATAGGCTTCTTCCTGATTGAGGAACGTGGCGACCGTCTTCATGCTGTCAGCCTATCACCCTTTGCGATAGGGCGTATAGTCTCTGAGGATATCGATATCGGCCTCGACATGGGCGCGTTCATTGTCGAGATAGCGCGCGATCGCCGTGCGGAAATTCTCGTCCCCGATCCAGTGGACGGAATGCGTCTCGACCGGCTCATAGCCGCGGGCGATCTTGTGCTCGCCCTGGGCCCCGGCCTCGACGCGGGACAGGCCGTGTTCGATCGCATAGTCGATCGCCTGATAATAGCAGACCTCGAAATGCAGGAAGGGAACATGCTCCGTACAACCCCAGTAGCGGCCATAGAGCGTGTCGCCGCCGATCATGTTCAGCGCCCCGGCGATATAGCGCCCGTCGCGCCTGGCCATGATCAGCAGGACCCTGTCGGCCATGCGCTCGATCAGCAGGCGGAAGAAGGTCCGCGTCAGATAGGGCGTGCCCCATTTGCGCGACCCGGTGTCCTGATAGAATATCCAGAAGGCATCGAGATGCTCATCCGTGATCGCCGCCCCGGTGATCCATTCGATTTCCACCCCTTGCGCACTGGTGCTCTCGCGTTCCTTGCGCAAATTCTTGCGCTTGCGCGAGGCGAGCTCGCCAAGGAAGTCGTCGAAGCTGTCATAGCCGCGATTGGTGAAGTGATATTGCTGGCCCGACCGGCGCAGCAGGCCAAGCGCATCGCCGATGCTGGCCTCCTCCGGCTGGAGAAAATTGATATGCAGCGAGGAGACGCCGAACTTGTCGGCAATCTGCGTCGCCGCACTGGCCAGTTGCAGCCGCGCCCCGTCATCGCGGGCAAGCAGGCGGGGTCCGGGCACCGGCGTGAACGGTACTGCTGAAAGCAGCTTGGGATAATACTTCCCGCCAGCGCGCTCATAGGCATCGGCCCAGGCATAGTCGAAGACATATTCGCCCTGGCTGTGGCCCTTCACGTAAAGCGGCATCGCGCCGATCAGCGTGTCGCCTTCCTCCAGTAGCAGGTGAAAGGGCTGCCAGCCGGTTTCCGGCCTGACGGATCCGGACGCCTCCAGCGCGTGCAGGAAGTCCCAGGCAATGAATGGATGGTAGGGCCGGTCGCCGACATCCGCCGGATTGGCAAGCGCATCCCAGTGCTCCCGGTCGACCTCGTCGAGGGAAGAGATGGTACGCGCCTGTATCATCGATGAACCGTCTGCCATGCCCTATAAGATAGGCAGGCCCGGGCAATCGTCACGCCCTTCTCACAGCGCGATTTCGAAAATCCCGTCAATTTCGACGGCGGCGTTGAGCGGCAGGGACGGGGCGCCGACGGCGGCGCGGGAATGGCGTCCGGCATCGCCCATGGCCAGCACCATCAGGTCGGAGGCGCCATTGATGACCTTGGGCTGGTCGGTGAAATCCGGCGTGCAATTGACGAAGCCACCAAGGCGCAGGCAGCGCCGGGCCTTCGACAGGTCACCGCCGCAGGCGTCTTTCAACTGGGCAAGCAGGTTCAGGCCGCACAGGATCGCAGCTGCCTTGCCTTCATCGACAGTGAGGTCGGCGCCGAGCTTGCCGGTGATCTTGCCGGATTGGGAGAAGGATATCTGCCCTGAGATCATGACGAGATTGCCGGTGATGACCCAGGGCACGTAATTGGCGACCGGTGCGGCGGCCTCTGGCAGCGTCAGTCCGTTGGCCTTCAGGTTTTCCTCGATAGAGCTCATTTGCTTTCCTTGTTCTTGCGTGTCCCCAGCCCTCTGGCCGAGCCGATGATGTCGTCTCCGAACCTGGCACGCAACCGGTCGATGGCGCTTTCCTGCGCTTCCAGCCTGATATGATCCTCCATGAAGAAGAAGGACTGCCGCGCCTGCTCTGCCGCGACAAGGTCGGAAAAGCCGATGCCGATCAGGCGATAGCTGTCGCGCGACTGGCCGCCGGGGATTTCCTCGCGCAAGAGGGACTTGCCGGCGTTGAACAGTTCGCGTGCCAGATTGGTGTGATGCTCGAGCGTCGACCGCCTTGTCAGGGTGCGGAACTGTGCCGTCTTCAGTTTCAGGGTCACGACGCGGCCGGCGAAGCCTTTCTCCTTCATCCGGCGCGAGACCTTCTCGCATAGCCGCCAGAGGATGTCTTCCAGCGCGGCATAGTCACGCAGGTCTTCGTTAAAGGTGGTCTCGGCGGACACTGATTTTGTCTCCCGCTCCGGATTCACGGGGCGGGAATCCTCGCCAAGTGACAGGCGGGCGAGGCGCAGGCCATGCTCGCCATAGCGTTTGACGAGATCGCGCGGGTCCGCCCGCTGGAGATCGCCTATCGTGTTGAAACCGTCGCGTGAGAGCTTGGCCGAGAAGCTGGCGCCGACCCCCCAGATGAAGCTGATTGGCTTCCCGGCGAGAAAGGAGAGGGTTTCCTCGCGCCCGATGATGGCAAAGCCGCGCGGCTTGTCGAGGTCGGAGGCGGATTTTGCCAGAAACTTGTTGTGCGACAGTCCGATGGAGACAGAAATGCCGACTTTTTCCTCGATCCGCCTGGCGAGCCGGGCGAGGGTGACCGCCGGCGGCGCATGATGCAGCTTTTCCGTGCCGGACAGGTCCATGAAGGCTTCGTCGATGGAAATCGCCTGGACGAGGGGGGTGAGGGCCTCCATATGCGCCCTGATCTGGCGCGAGGCTTCGGTATACTTCTCGTAATTTCCCTTGATCACGACCGCCTGAGGGCACGCCTTCAGCGCCTTGAACATCGGCATCGCCGAATGAACGCCGTAAATACGGGCGATATAGCAGGCGGTGGACACGACCCCTCGCTTGCCGCCGCCGACGATCACCGGTTTGTCCGCCAGTTCCGGATTGTCGCGTTTTTCAACGGCAGCGAAAAAGGCATCGCAGTCGAGATGAGCGATGGACAGGCTGTACAGCTCCGCGTGCCGCAGCAGGCGCATACTGCCGCAGGACGGACACCGGCGTGTCGTAGCGCTGGGCTGCGGCATGAAGCAGTCGCGGCAGAACCCCGAAGTTGCGTCTTGCCCCGTATTCCACTGGGCCGGTTTGAATTCTGTCGCTTGTGGAGCCATATCCGTTTAAGCAATGATTAATTGGGTGTGGTGGCCGGGACTCACGTCTGGCATGAAAATCCGATTTAAACGCTCGATTAAGCATTATGGCCCATAACCGCATTAACTGTCAGGGGCTATGCAGCCGAATCATTCGGAAAGTGCGTCATGGTAAGCATGGAGAATTTCGACCTGTCGAATATGCCAAAAACCATTCTCATCGTTGAGGATAATGAGCTTAACATGAAGCTTTTCAACGATCTGTTGGAGGCCAACGGCTATGATATCATTCAGAGCCAGAATGGTCACGACGCGCTGGAGCTTGCCCGCAAGCACCGCCCGGACCTGATTCTCATGGATATTCAGTTGCCTGAGCGTTCCGGTCTGGAAGTGACCCGCGACATCAAGGCCGATCCCGAGCTTGCCAATATTCCGGTCATCGCCATCACCGCCTTTGCCATGAAGAGTGACGAGCAGCGCATCCGCGATGGCGGGTGTGAAGATTATCTGGCAAAACCGATATCTGTTCCGGTTTTTATTGAGAAAATAAAAAGATATCTGGATTAGACTCTTCTGCAATCAGCGGAAGGATGTGGTGGTCCCATGACTGCAAGAGTACTCGTAGTAGATGATCTCGAGCCGAACGTGAAGCTTCTCGAAGCGAAGCTGCGCGCGGAATATTTCGAGGTCTATACAGCCTTTTCGGGCGCCGAGGCGATCGAGATCGCGCACAAGGAACAGCCGGATATCATCCTGCTCGACGTCATGATGCCCGTCATGGACGGGTTTGAGGCCTGTCGCAGGCTCAAGGCGGATCATGAAACCTGTCATATTCCGGTCGTCATGGTGACGGCACTCGATCAGCAGGCTGACCGTGTCGCCGGGCTCGAGGCCGGTGCCGACGATTTTCTGACCAAGCCGGTCGAGGATGTCGCGCTGTTCGCGCGGGTCCGGTCCCTGACACGCCTGAAGATGATGACTGACGAGCTGCGCCTGTCCCATGCGACAGGAGCCGAACTAGGCATCCTGACCAATGCCAAGCTGGCCGAATTCGACACTCTCGACAGCCGGGTGATGATCATCGACGATACCGGCGATGTCGACGAAAGCCTCGTCGCGCCGTTGCCGGACAATTGCCGCCGGGAAATCTATTCCGACGTCAAGGAAGCGCTGAATGTCCTGCGCACGGAGAAAGTCGATCTCGTCATCGTCAATCTCAATCTCGAGGGTTATGATTCGCTGCGCTTCTGCTCAGCTGTCCGCACACTGAACGAGACCCGCCTGACGCCGCTACTGGCCCTCGTTCGGCAGGGCGATACGCGCAAGCTGGTCAGGGCGCTCGATCTCGGCGTGAATGATTACATCACGCGGCCGGTCGATTCCGGCGAGATCACTGCGCGGATCCGCACCCAGTTGCGCCGCAAGCACTATATCGACCAGCTGCGCGAGTCCTTCCAGGTTGGCCTCGAACTGGCGGTGACCGACCAGCTGACCGGCCTGTATAATCGCCGCTATCTCGCCAATCACATGAGCACGATGTTCGATGTCGGCAGCCAGGCGAAGATGCCGGTCTCCGTCCTGATCATCGACGTCGATCATTTCAAGCCGATCAACGACACGTATGGCCATGATGTCGGCGATGTCGTGCTGCAGGGCCTCGCCAAGCGGCTGACGGGCTCGATCCGGGGCATGGACATTGCCTGCCGCTATGGCGGCGAGGAATTCGTGCTGCTAATGCCGAAGACCGACGCGTCCACGGTTTCCGTTGTCGCCGAACGCATCCGCGAGGAAATCGAGGCCGACCCATTCGATCTCGGCGGCGACCGCCAGCAGTCCATCCCGATCACCGTCAGCATCGGTGCGGCGACATCCCATGAAGGAGACACGCCGCAGGCGATCCTGAAGCGCGCCGACGAGGCGCTCTACCGGGCCAAGGAACAGGGCCGCAACCGGGTCGTCTATGACACGGCAGCCTGATTTGACTTAGGGAAGCGTCCAAGAAAAAAGCCGCCCGGAAGAGGCGGCTTTTTCAATTCAGAGACCATGAGTCAACGGCCGGGCAGATCTTACTTGATCTTGCCTTCCTTGAAGTCGACGTGTTTTCTCGCAATCGGGTCGTATTTCTTTTTGACCATTTTCTCGGTCATGTTGCGGGTGTTTTTCTTCGTGACGTAGAAATACCCGGTATCAGCCGTGCTGTTCAGCCGGATCTTGATGGTTGTCGGTTTGGCCATCGTAAAACTCCTTGAAACGCGTTAGCGCGAAGCGCGGAAAATACCGGCCTTCGACCCAAAGTCAAGGCATTTCCGGCGAGAAACGGCGTCCTGCTAGCGCAACGGTTCCTCGGCTCTCAGGCTGGCCTCGACATCGTCATCGTGATGATCGGAAAAGCCATGCATGCGGTTGGCCCACTGGACGCCGATCAGGGCGCCTTTGGTCACGGGCAGGAGCCACCAGATCGCGAGGCCGAGCAGGGTCAGGGACACCAGGAGTTGCAGGCCGATGGGCGGATGGAAGTGGCGTTTCCATTCCAGCATCAAGGGGATGATCAAATGGCCGGCGATCAGCATGGTGAAATAGGGCGGTCCGTCATCGGCTTCGTGGCCGGACAGGACGAGCCCGCATTCATCGCACTGGTCCTTGACCTTGGTATAGCTCTTGAAAATGTGGCCCTTGCCGCATTGCGGACAGCGCTTTTTCATGCCGCGCCACATGGCACTGCGCACGCTGCGCCGGCCATCATCATGGCCACCGTAGATAAGAGGGGAATTATTACTCATCGGGCGAACATGAGCCCCGCTGCGCCCATGCGCAAGGCCGGGGCGTCAATCTGTCATTCCGAGAAACTATAGGTAGCGCAGACATTGTTTTCCGGCGCGTCCGGGCCCGGCGGGGTGTCGCCGGTGAGGAGGGCGATGGTGACGGAAACGGTGCTGTCCTTCAGGCCGCGATCAGAGCCGACACCGACCCATTCCGGCGCCTCGCCGCACAGGGGCTGGGCTTCCTCGTTTGTCGTCATGCCGATGACTTCGCGTATCTCGATAGTGGCTGCCTCGGGGACAAAGAGCAGGCTCGCCCAGCTGCTGCCGGTCTCGTTATAGGCCTGTGTCGCCGGTGCCATTTCGATCAGGCGTGTGGTTACCGTCTGGCCCTTGCCGAAATTGATCAGGTCGGAATCGAAATGGATGTCGCCGGTAATACCCATGGCCGTGGTGGAGATAGCAGCATAGCTGCCCTGGGTCAGGGCACCCGCCGACTGGAGCGAGCGGACGGGCGTGGATGATGCAGGGCCCGTGGCGCCCTCTTCCGGTGAAGCGGGAGCAGGCGCATCTTCCCCCTCCGGTGCCATGGTGCCGGACTCGTCCTCGACGGACACAGTCTCGCTATCCTCTTCCCCGACAATCACGACATCGGGCTCGTCATCGCCCCCGAAACAGGCCGACAGGCACAGGAGCGCCGCAAGCAGCAGGACAGGCAGTTTCTTCATCGCATTAACCTCGTTTCCTGATGCCATTAGAGCCCCGAACAGCCCTTGCTGTCCATGGTTCACATGCAGCAGCGGCGGACGGCTGATGATCTATTTCAATGATGGATAGCATCTCTATATGCCCGGGTCGGGCGCATGATTCTCTAGCGCTTGTGCGGTGGCTTGCCGCGCTTTTTCCCCGGTGCTTTCTGGCCCTTGCGCGAGGCCGGTGCTTCGTCGGCACGGGCTTTCTGGCTCGGACCGCGCGCGCCGGGCGCGGTACCGGGCTTGCGTCGCGAGCGCTTGCGCGATGATGGACCGCCGCTGCCCGGCTTGCCTGACTCGCTGCGCGCGTCCTTGCGGCCGGTGTTACGTCCGCCGCCCTTGCGGGAAGATTTCGGCGGCTTTTCGCCCTGTATCGGGTCGGAGATCATCTTGAACAACAGCCCGCCCTGCAGCGGTGTGACCTCTATCAGTTGCACGGTCACGCCCTGGCCGAGCCGATAAAGGCCGCCGGTCGATTCCCCGACAAGGATGTTCAAATCCGGCTCATGGCGGAAATATTCACTGTCGAGGGTGCGCATCGGGATGAAGCCATCGGCACCCGTCTCATCGAGCGTGACGAAGATGCCGGCGCGGGTGACGCCATTGATGTGGGCGCGGAATTCAGCCCCGACCCGGTCGGCGAGCCAGGCGGCCATGAACCGGTCGGTCGCTTCGCGCTCGGCCGCCATTGACTGGCGCTCGAGCACGGAGATGTCCTCTGCGATCGCATCCAGTTCCTTCGCCTCGCGGTCGGTCTGCGCGCCCTTGCCGAGATTGAGCGAGGCCACGAGCGCGCGGTGGACTGTCAGGTCGGCATAGCGCCGGATTGGCGAGGTGAAGTGGGCATAGCGCTGCAGGTTCAGCCCGAAATGGCCGATATTCTCGGTGGCATAGATCGCCTGCGCCTGGGAGCGCAACACGACCTGGCTGATCATCCGCGCCTCGTCGCGCGCGGCGGAATCGTGCAGGATTTTGTTGAGGGCGGACGGCTTCAGGTTCTGACCCTTCGGCAGGGTATAATCCATGCTTTCAAGGAATGTCCGTACACCCTCGAGCTTTTCCGGGTCAGGCTGGTCGTGGATGCGATAGATGACCGGCAGCTTGGTCTCTTCCAGTGCCTCGGCGGCGGAGACGTTCGCCTGGATCATGAATTCCTCGATCAGACGGTGGGCGTCAAAGCGCTCGCGCAGCTTGACGCCCTCGACATGACCCTTTTCGTCGAAAATGATCTTGCGTTCGGGCAGGTCAAGATCGAGCGGCGCGCGCTTGTCGCGGGCGGTCTTTACGGCGGCGTAGGCAGCCCAGAGCGGTTTCAGCACGCTCTCATAGACCGGCCTTGCGTGCTCACTGATCGCGCCGTCGATCGCGTCCTGCGCCTCGTTATAGGAAAGCCCGGCATGGGAGCGGATCATGGCGCGATAGAAGCGGTGGCCGATCTTGCGGCCATCGGCAGCGAAACGCATATCGGCGCACAGCGCGGGGCGGTCGAGGCCTTCCTTGAGTGAGCACAGATCGTTGGACAGTTTCTCCGGCAGCATCGGCACGACATAGTCGGGCAGATAGGTGGAGTTGCCGCGCTTGCGTGCCTCGCGGTCGAGTTCCGAGCCGGGCGTGACGAACCAGGAAACGTCGGCGATGGCGACGATGACGCGCCAGCCATCCTTGTTTTTCGGATCATCATCCGGTTCGGCGAAGCAGGCATCGTCATGGTCGCGGGCATCGGCCGGGTCGATGGTGATGAAGGCCAGATGGCGCAGGTCTTCGCGTCCGCCCTCGAGGTCCGGGAGCGACATCTCGTTGGCTTCCTTGTTGACCTCGGGCGGGAAGTCGACGCGGATTTCGTGATTGGCGATGGCGATGAGGGAATAGGATGACTGGTCCTCGATCTGGCCGACGACCTCGCGCACGCGCGCCTTGTTCGGGCCATAACCCCGCGAGCGCTTCTGCTCGGCCCAGACGAGATCACCGTCGGCGGCGCCGCCTTCATCGCCGCGCTCGACGATCAAATCGCGGCGGATGCGCCGGTTGACCGGCTGGATCACGCCGCCGGCCTTGCGTGGCCGGAATACGCCAAGCACACGCTCTGCCGCCTCGCCGATCTGCTTGATTGGCCTGGCGATATAGCTGCCATCGTTCTGGCGCGCGAGGCGGCCGAGGAAACGGTCGCCGACGCCCAGCGCTGGCCGCGTCTTGCCGGCAGAGCCCGACGGCAGGATGATGGGGGGAGGAGCGTAGTCCTCTTTCCACTCCGGCGGGAAGCATTGCAAATCGCCTTCATCATCCGCGGTATGAATATCGAGCACGGCGACGGGCGGCAGGTCGGCCTTGACGCTGGTGCGCTTGCCGGCGAGATCGATCAGTCCGTCGCCGGACATTTCCTTCAGAGTCTGGCGCAGCCAGGCACGGTCGTCGCCCTTGATGTTGAAGGCGCGCGCGATCTCGCGCCGGGTCACCTTGCCGGCAGTGTTCTGAGCTTCTTCGATGAAGTCGCGGATCTGCTTCTTCGAGGGTAATCGAGCCACTGGGTTCTTTCCAGGCGCGGCATCGGCGCCTCATCGGGTTACGTAGATTTTTTGGCAGCTTTCTTCGTAGCCTTCTTGGTGGACTTTTTTGCCGCCTTCTTTGTTGTGGTCTTCTTCGTCGTTTTCGTCGCGGCCTTCTTGGTCGCCTTTTTCTTCGTGCCGCCCTTGGCTTCGCGCTCGGCGATCAGCGCGACCGCTTCTTCCAGGGTGATCTTCTGCGGGTCCATGCCCTTGGGGATGGTCGCGTTGATCTTCTGGTGTTTCACATAAGGGCCATAACGCCCTTCGAACACGTTGACCGGGTCTTCGGTTTCCGGATGGGCGCCGAGTTCGCGTATGGGCTTTGCCGCCGTCTGGCCACGCCCGCGCGGATTGGCGAGCTTCTCCGCGATCACGGTGACGGCGCGGTTGAGACCGATCTCGAACACCTCGTCAGCCGTGGGCAGGTTCGCATAGGTCTTGCCATGCTTGATATAGGGGCCATAGCGGCCGATCGCGGCCTCGATCATTTCGCCGTCTTCCGGGTGCGGACCGACTTCGCGCGGCAGGGACAGCAGCATCATCGCCTTGTCGAAATCGATCTCGGCGACTTCCCAGCCCTTGGGGATGGAGGCGCGCTTGGGCTTTTCCTTCAGTTCCTTGTTCTCCTCGCCGAGCTGCACATATGGACCGAACCGGCCGGTGCGCAGGGAGACTTCGAGCGAGGTGTTCGGATCGACGCCTAGTACCTTGCCCTCGGCAAGTTCCGGATCGTCCGCCTCGGACTTCGCCAACTGGCGGGTGTAATTGCAGTCCGGATAGTTGGAGCAGCCGATGAACGCGCCAAAGCGGCCGATTTTCAGCGACAGCTCGCCCTCATTGCAAGTCGGGCACAGGCGCGCCGGCTTGCCATCCTCGCGCGGCGGGAAGATGTGCGGGCCGAGCGCCTCGTTCAGCGCGTCGAGCACATGGGTGATGCGCAGTTCGGAGAGGCTCTGGACCGTGGCGTTGAATTCCCGCCAGAAATCGCGCAGGAACTGTTTCCAGTCGGCCTTGCCATCGGAGATTTCGTCGAGGGTTTCTTCAAGGTTGGCGGTGAAGTCATACTGGACATAACGCGCGAAGAAATTCTCCAGAAAGGCCGTGACGATACGGCCCTTGTCGTCCGGGATGAACCGGTTCTTGTCCATCGTCACATAGGTGCGGTCCTGCAGGACGGAGATGATGGACGCATAAGTCGACGGGCGGCCAATGCCCAGCTCCTCCAGCCGCTTGACGAGGGAGGCCTCGGTGAAGCGGGGCGGCGGCTGGGTGAAATGCTGCTCGGTATTCGGGTCCAGCACATCGGCATCGGCACCGGCCGTGACCTTCGGCAGGCGGCTTTCGCCATCTTCCTCGGATTCGCTGTCGTCTCGTGTTTCGGTGTAGAGCTTGAGGAAGCCGTCGAACACGATGACGGAGCCGGTGGCGCGCAGGCCGGTCTTGTCGTCGGAGGACGCGATCTCGATCGTCGTCTGCTCGAGGCGGGCCGCTTCCATCTGCGAGGCGATGGCACGTTTCCAGATCAGGTCATAGAGGCGGTATTCGTCCGTACCGAGGTTTTTCAGCCCGCGCGGATGGCGGGTGAAGCTGGTCGGGCGGATACATTCGTGCGCTTCCTGGGCGTTCTTCGCCTTGGATTTGTACATGCGCGGGCTGTCGGGCAGGTATTCGGCGCCGAACGTGCCCTTCACCGCAGCGCGGGCGTCCTGCACGGCTTCCGGGGCCATGTCGATGCCGTCGGTCCGCATATAGGTGATCAGGCCGACCGTTTCGCCGCCGATCGAGATGCCCTCATAGAGGCGCTGTGCCGTGCGCATGGTACGCGAGGCGTTAAAGCCGAGCTTTCTGGAGGCTTCTTGCTGCAGCGTCGAGGTCGTGAAAGGGGCATAGGGATTGCGGCGCACCGGTTTCGACTGGACATCGGCGATGCGGAACCTGCTGCCCTCAACCGCCGCCTTGGCACGGGCGGCGTCACCGGCATTGCCGAGGGAGAACTTGGTCAGCTTCTCGCCATCGAGCGTCACGAGCCGGGCGGTGAAGGGTGCGGAGCCGCCGGAGGTGACCTGCGCATCCAGCGACCAGTATTCCTCGGCGACGAACTTCTCGATCTCCATCTCGCGCTCGCAGATCAGCCGCAGGGCGACGGACTGGACGCGGCCAGCGGAGCGAGAGCCAGGCAGCTTGCGCCACAGCACAGGCGAGAGGGTAAAGCCGACGAGATAGTCGAGGGCGCGGCGGGCGAGATAGGCATCGACCAGCGCCTGGTCGACATCGCGCGGATTGGCCATCGCCTCGGTAACCGCCTTCTTGGTGATGGCATTGAACGCGACACGGCGTACCGGCATGCCGTTCAGCGCCTTGCGGGCATGCAGCACTTCCATCAGGTGCCAGGAAATCGCTTCCCCTTCGCGGTCGGGGTCGGTTGCGAGGATCAGGCCGTCGGCTTTCTTGACGGCATCGACGATCTCGCTGACGCGCTTTTTCGATTTCGCGTCCATGTCCCAGATCATCGCAAAATCCTGCTCCGGATCGACAGAGCCGTCTCTGGAGGGCAGGTCGCGAATATGACCGTAGGATGCGAGGACCTTGTAGTCATTACCGAGATACTTATTGATGGTTTTAGCCTTGGACGGCGACTCGACAATGACGACTTGCATTCGATCTTGTTTCCCTGTCCGCCCTTCCTGCAATGCCCGGCAGGCGTGTGGCGGCGCGATAAATAAGTGTATAGGCAGCGGTTCGCGAAAGTGGTCGGGCGCGGGCGTCCTGTCAACACGCAATCTGACAGGCGCAACTTATAGTGAATAACATTTGATAGAATCGCGCCAAGCGGGCATACAGATTTTTCGCACGCATTTATCCAGGCAGAGAGCACGTCAATGAGCCAATCGGGCAATGACAATGGCAAGGGCAAAGGCCCTCTCGACAACCATTACGTCGAGGCTGCATCTGATGAAGAGATTCTCGGCTACATGCATGACCTGTCACGGGAGATGGAGAATATGTGTGAATTGAGGGGCTATGACGACTTGAAGCCGGTCTTCCAGCAGGCGCGGCTCTTCATCTCCAGCTCCATCAAGCGCAGTGGCAACCTGGACCCCGATAAGCCGTGACTTGCATCCAGCGCAGACCACAACTGCCTGGTTGGTTTGCCAGCGCTCTCCGGACTTGATGGACCAAGAGGCGGGAAGGTACCACGCAGGGGCTCAGGCTGAGGCGCGGTGCCAAGGCTGAGGCGTGATGCGAGCGAAAAAATCGCTACGCCCCGTCGCATGACAGGCTGAACCGTCCGCCGGTGTGCTCCTCTGCTTCGCCGGACAGGACGAGATCCAGGAGGGCGTCGGCGATGATGGCGGGCGGGCCTGACGCCTCGCGCAGGAGGATGTCACGGTGCACCGGCGTATAGCTGAGAAGGCCGATGATTTCGCGGCGGGCGCTGGCAAGGGCGCCGGCATCCATTTCCACAGCGTCGACGTCGTCGAACAGGTCGCCGGCGGGCTCGCGCAGGGAGTTCGTCGCCTCGTTCAAGCTGTCGATCACATCCTGCGCATTCTCGATCAGCATGGCGCCATCCCGGATCAGCCGGTTGGTGCCCTGGCAGCGCGGATCGAGCGGCGAGCCGGGGACCGAGAACACGTCGCGTCCCTGTTCTGCGGCATAGCGGGCGGTGATCAGCGTGCCTGATTTCACCGCCGCCTCGACCACGATCACGCCAAGGGAAAGACCGGAAATGATACGGTTGCGGCGCGGAAAGTCCTTGCCCGTCGGCTTGAACCCGATGGGCCGCTCCGACACGACCGCGCCGCGCCGCGCAATCTCCTCGGTCAGGTCGCGATGCTCCGGTGGGTAGAGGACGTCGATGCCGCCGGCCACCGCGGCGATGGTGCCGGAGGAAAGAGCGGCAGCATGGGCGGCGCCGTCAATACCTCTGGCAAGACCCGAGACGACGACGAGGCCCGCCATGCCGAGATCGCGCGCCAGGTCGCCGGCCATCCGCCGTCCGACGGCGGAGGCATTCCGCGCCCCGACAATGGCAATGGCGTTTCTCTGGAACAAGGCGGGATCGCCTGCCACACAAAGGACGGGCGGGGCATCGCTGATCGCCTTCAGGGCGCGGGGATAGCCAGGTTCACAGGACGCGATCAGGGACACACCCAGCCGCTCGGCGGCCTCCAGTTCAGCTTCGGCCTGCTCGACCGGGCAAAGCTTCAGGCTTTTGCGGTCATTGGCAAGGTCGGGGATGCGGTCGAGGGCTTCGCTGGCGGACCCGAACCGCCTGATCAACTGGTGGAAGGTGACGGGGCCGATCTGCTCCGACCGTATCAGCCGCAGCCAGTCACGCCTTTCCCGCTCGGACAGCGCCTGCAAACCCATGCGTTGTGTTCCCCTTTGTCCACAACCTCGCATGCGTTCCTGTTCTGTTCAAGACGATTTTGCCCGGCCCTATTCTTTCTTGCCGCCGATCTTCGGCTCCGTGCCGGCGATCAGGCGCTCGATATTGGCGCGGTGGCGGATGAAGATCAGAATGGTCATGAACAGCACGGCGAGCGCCGTTACCGTTTCGCCGAAGCCGACATAGATCACCAGCGGCGACAGCGCGGCGGCGACGAGTGCCGACAGCGATGAGAGGCGGCTGATCAAAGCGGTGAGCAGCCAGATTGCGCAGGCGACCAGGCCGGCGATAAAGTTGAGCGCCAGCAGCGTGCCGAGAAACGTGGCGACGCCCTTGCCGCCCTTGAATTTCAGCCAGGCGGGGAAGCAATGGCCGAGGAATGCGGCGGCACCGGCAACCGCCATCGGTGCCTCAGTCCAGCCCGTAATCAGCCCGATGAGAACCACGGCGATCGCGCCCTTACCGGAATCGAGGAGGAGGGTTGCCAGCGCCAGATCCTTGCGGCCGGTGCGCAGAACATTGGTCGCGCCGATATTGCCTGAGCCAATCGCGCGGATATCGCCGAGCCCTGCCAGTTTCGTCAGCACAAGCCCGAACGGGATCGAGCCGAGCAGGTAACCGAGGACGAGGGCGAGGAAGAGCATCATGATTTGGCCTTTACCACGCCGGTCGCAACCAGGCTCTCCGCCGCGGCGAGGGTGGCTTCCTCCGCGCCGCGCGGCGACCAGTTGAGAACACGGCGTATCTGCATGTTGTTGATCTTGCGTTCGATGCCCAGGTCCGGCAGCAGCGCTTTCAGGTCCGGGCGGAACAGCGCGAACAGGCGCACGGCGAAGTCGGGCAACACGGCGGTCGGGACCTTGATGCCGTGGGCTGCCATCGGCTCGCGGATGATGTCGGAGATGTCCTTGAACCAGAGCTCATCGACGGCACAGCAGAAGCGCTTGCCGGCCGCTTCGGGCTCGGTCATCGCCGCGATATGGGCGGCGGCGACATCGCGTACATCGACGACCGGGAAGGACAGACGCGGCAGGGCCGGCATCTGGCCGCTCATCATCTGCACCAGCGGCTCCATCGAGGTCGATGTGTCCGGCGTGGTTACCGGGCCGAGCACGAGGCCGGGATTAATGACCGCCAGCTCCATGCCGCGGTTGCGCGGTGTGCTAATGAAATCCCACGCCGCCTTTTCAGCCAGCGTCTTGGATTTCGCATAGGCGCTGATGCCATCGCCCGACAGGTTCGACCAGTCATGCTCGTCGAAGGGGCGCTCACGGCCATTATGGCCATACATGATCGCCGCCAGCGATGACGTCAGGACGGTCCGCTTCACCCCGGCGCGGGCAGCCGCCTGCAGCGCGCGCAGGGCGCCGTCGACGGCCGGGCGGATGACCTCGGACTCGTCCTGCGGTTCTGCCAGCGGGAAGGGGGAGGCGACGTGCAGCAGATAGGTGCAGCCTGCCATTGCCTCGTCCCAGCCATCATCCCCGGTCAGGTCGACATAGGCGAAAGACACTCTATCGCCGCCCCCGGGCACCGCCCCGTCGATGGCATCGCGCACTTCCTGTTCGCGCTTCGGGCTGCGCAGCGTGCCGCGCACGTCATAGCCTGCTTCCAGCAGCTGGATGATGCAGTGCTGGGCGATGAAGCCGGACGCGCCGGTTACAATCACGGTTTCGGTCATCATGGTCATTCCTGTTCAGTCAAGAGTGCGTCGAGAACGGCCATGCGGGTCGTCACGCCATGGGCGACCTGGTCGAGAATCAACGAGCGGGCCCGGTCATCGGCAAGTGCGCCGGAAATCTCGATCCCCCGGTTCATCGGCCCCGGATGCAGGACTTTTGCGTGTTGTCCGGCAAGCCCGAGCGTCTCATGGGTCAGGCCGAAGCTGGCATGGTACTCCTCATTGGTCATGCCATAACCGCCTTCCATGCGCTCCATCTGCATACGGAGGGCCATGACGAAGTCGCAGCCGGCAAGGCCCTGGTCCAGCGAGGTATAGCGCTCGACATGGCCGTACTGGGTGGCGGCAGGATGCAGTTGCTCCGGCCCGACGAAGCGGACATCCGCGCCGAGACGCGGCAGCAGCTCGGCATTGGAGCCGGCAACGCGCGAGTGGCGAATATCGCCGCAGATCGCGACGGTTATGCCTTTCAGGCCTTCATCCGGTGTGCGGCCGAGGCTTTCCAGCATGGTCGCCGCATCGAGAAGGGCCTGTGTCGGGTGGCTGCGCGTGCCTTCGCCGGCATTGATGACCGCGCAGGGGATGCCGGCCTTGCCGAGCGCGGACGAGACGAACTCGGCGGTATCATGTTCCTTGTTGCGCACGACCATCGCATCGGCGCCCATGGCGGCGAGGGTCTGGGTCGTATCCTGCAGTTCCTCGCCCTTGTGCACCGAGGAGGCGGCGACCGGCACGACGATGACATCGGCGCCCAGCTTCTTGCCCGCCAGTTCGAACGAGCAATTGGTGCGGGTCGAGTTCTCGAAGAACAGATTGACCTGGGTGCGGCCCTTGAGGCGCAGCGGGATATCGAGATCATCGCGCATCAGCGCCCGGTAATACTGGGCGAGCTGCAGGAGGAAAATCAGGTCGTCATCCGACAGGGCGTTGATGCCGGTCAGATGCATCCGGGACAGGCCGCCGGCGGGCGGTGTCGGGCGTTCGGGATAAAGGCTCATCAAACCCGGGATATAGGCGTGATCGCGGGGCGCTGGCAAGCGCGATCCTGCGCCCGCCAGCACCGGCGTTCGCGTCAGTCGATCTCTGTCGTGTCCTGCTGCTCGTCGCCATCGATGATGGTGACGGTGCCACGCGGACGGCCTTCGAAAAGGCGCCGGCGATTGGCGGTTTCGATCTTGTTCTCGAACTCCTTGAGCAGGCGGGTGACGGTCTGCGGCACGTCGATATTGATGTCCTCCTGACCACTCAGGGCATCGACGACGTAATAGCTCGATCCGCCTTCGACGCCGCCGGCGAGGTCGGCAATATCATACTCGTAGACACCCTTGCGCAGCGGCCGGTCATTTTCGAGGATCTCCGAGACATCGGCGGTGGCGTAGCGGGCGATGTGGGCTTTCACATCCGTCTCGAAGTCGGGGAAATACCACGGCGCGGCCTCATAATAGATCTGCGAGACGTCGATCGTGTTGGTCCGCTCGCTGACCCCGCGCAGGGAGTTGACGAACTCCGTCGCGTTGAAGCGCAAATTGGCCGACAGGTTGGAAGAGCTATAGGCTTCCCGGCGAATGCTGGGGCCGCCGATATTGCCGCGGAAAAAGCCATAGATGACCAGCGGGTCGTCCCAATGGGGATAGACGATGCGCTCGCGGATATCGCGCAGCGACAGCGGCACGCCCTGGATGGTGACGAGGTCGGCGTCATCCAGCAGAACGCCCGGATCGCCGAAGAGCAGGCGGTGGGGCTGCTTGACCGGATAGTTGACCGCGATGGTCTCGATCATCAACGCGTTGTGCAGGTTGAGCCAATAGGCGAGCTGCTCGTTGCGGCTCAGCGTGGCGATGTCGATCTCGTTGCCGATATCTTCCAGCGCGATGCGGTATTCGACGATCAGCGCCTTGTACTCATCGGTGAACAGCGAAAAGACGACGCGATTGCCTTCCAGCCGGTAAGGCGAGTCATGGCCCGGCGTCAGGTTCGAGCCGGTTTTCGGGGGCGGTGACCCGGCGCGGGTGCGCAGGGACTGGCCGAAGGAAAAGACCATGCCGGACAGAAGCTCGTCCCAGACCTCATAGTCGAGCCGCGTATTGACCGACGGCGCCGGCGCGAATTGCGTCAGCGCCGGTTCGCGCTCGGCGCGGGTTGCGGTTTCGGTGGTCGCGCAGGCGGCGACCGCCAGCATTGAGACGATGGCGAAGAGACGAGTGATCATGATGTCCCACACAGACTGATACAATTTGCATCAACCTAGCAGTCCGGGCAGATTCTGCCAGCCGATTTGTTGCCGCGCCTTTATCCGGCCCTCATCCGGTCGAGTGCGCCCTGCAGGATATAGGTCGCAGCCATCTCGTCGATCGTCGCGGCGCGCCGGGCGCGGCTGGTATCCAGCGCGATCATCTCGCGTTCCGCCGCCGCAGTTGACAGCCGCTCGTCCCAGAACGCGACCGGCAGGTCGCACAGCCGGGCCAGATTGCGGGCGAAGGCGCGGGTCGCCTGGGCGCGGGGGCCTTCGGTGCCGTCCATATTGATCGGCAGACCGAGCACGATGCCGGTGACGCGGCGCTCTGTGGCCAGCGCCAGCATCGCCTCTGCGTCCTGGGTGAACTTCTTGCGGCGAATCGTGGTGACAGGCGTCGCCAGGCTTCTTTCCGGGTTTGACACGGCGATGCCGATTGTCTTTGTTCCGAGATCGAGCCCGAAGACGGGCCCTGACGGCGGAAAGGCTGCGAGCTGGTCGATGAAATTTCCTGACATGAGCGTCCTATCGGGCAAAACACCGGGCGCGGCAACCCTGGCGGTGGCGGCGGGCGGGCTCGCCCTGTTCGTGCTGGCCCTCGTCCTGATCCTGCGCCCGGCACCGCAGGGGAGCCAGAGCTATCAGGTGCAACTCTATCCGTTCCTGACCGAGGCGGGGGTGGAAATCGGCTATCGCCCGGTCGAGCCGGTGGAGAGCCTGACCATCGGTCTGTCGCCGGACTATCTGGCGGCACTCTCGGTCACCATGAATGGCGAGATCGTGCGCATGGCGGGCGAGGGCGATGGCATCGGCTTTGACGGCAGCGAGCCATTCGATCTGGTCAGCATCGTTATCGACCGCTCTCTGGAGACACCGGCCAAGGCCTATCCGCTGGTGCAGTATGGCACTGGGGCGGCGGTCATCGACATCACGCCGTTCCAGCCGGTCGCGGTCAATGGCCAGCGCGTTTCCGGCCAGTCTCCGGGCCCGCGCTTCCAGTGGGTCGGCCAGCCGCTGCTCTGGGAGGGCGAGAACATCGTCATGCTCTATGAGGAGGCGATGCCGCAGGCGGTGCAGGGGATGATCGGCAATTCCATCGCCGTGCTGAACGATTACTACAAGGGCGTGCTGGGGGGCGATCTCCCGGCCCGGCCGGAGCTGTACATGCTTTATGCCGCCGGCCAGCCGGGGCAGATCGCCATCGAGGGCGACAGCGTGCGCGGCCAGGTGCTGATCCGCTTTATCGGCGGTGGCCTCAATGAGGTCGGGCAGGAGGCCCGGCGCCGCGTGCTGGAGAACATCGCCCATGAGATGGCCCATCTGTGGCAGCTGGAACGCGACGGCGTCGGTGCCGCGCCGGACTGGCTGCATGAGGGCGGCGCGCAGGCGATCGGGCTGGAGAGCCTGTTCATCACCGAGCAATATGCCGACGCCGATTACGCCGCGATGCTGGGCCGGACCCAGCGGACTTGCGCCAATGCGCTGGCTGGCGGCCCGCTCGACAGGGCAGCGGCACGGGGCGAGCATGAGGCAAGCTATGCCTGCGGCGTGATGGCGTGGACGGCCCTGTCGGCCCAGCGCGAGGGGGCGACGGTGGTTGCCACATGGAAGGCGTTTGCCGATTTTGCCGCCGGTCGCCGGGACGGCCAGTCCGCCGAGGCGTTCTACGATTTCGCCGCCGAATGGTCGGGCAGCGAGCCGTTCACCCGGTCGCTGCGCCAGTTCGTGCGGGCCGACTGGTCCGGCGCCAATGGCCGGATGATCGTCGACGGGCTGTTCGAGGGCTCGCTCTAGGGTCGGCAAGCCCAGCAACGCCCTTGCCCTTGAACGCCCTTGCCCTTGCGGGGCGGGCTTGCTAACCGGTGACGATATTCTTTCACGACAAGCATTCAGGGAAACCCCATGTCCATCGACAAGGAAACCGTCCGCAAGGTCGCCAAGCTGGCCCGCATCGCCGAGCCGGAAGAGCGCCTCGAACCGCTCGCCAGGGAACTCTCCGGCATTCTCGACTGGATCGAGATGTTGCAGGAAGTCGATGTCGAGGGCGTAGAGGCGATGGCCTCGACGGTCGAGGCGCAGCTGCCGATGCGTGAGGACGTGCTGACCCATGACTATACCGGCGGGGGCAAGCCGGAGGATATTGTCGCCAATGCGCCGAAGACGGAAGATCACTTCTTCGTCGTGCCCAAAGTTGTCGAATAGGCAGATAGACAGATGACTGATTACACCGAACTCTCCCTTGCCGACCTGCGCGACGGGCTGAAGAAAAAAGACTTCACCTCCGCCGAGGTAACCGACGCCTATATCGCCCGGATCGAGGGCGCGGCGGCGCTGAATGCCTTCATCACGCCGACGCCGGACATTGCCCGCGACAAGGCCGCTGAGTCTGACGCCAAACTCGCGAAAGGCGAGGGCGGGGCGCTGGAAGGCGTGCCGCTGGGCATCAAGGATTTGTTCTGCACCCGCGACACGCTGACGACGGCGGCGAGCCACATCCTCGATGGCTTCCACCCGAAATATGAATCGACCGTGACGACCAATTTGTTCGGCGACGGCGCGGTGATGCTGGGCAAGCTGAACCTCGACGAATTCGCCATGGGATCGTCCAACGAGACGTCCTATTATGGTGACGTTGTAAACCCGTGGCGCCGGACCGGGGATAACGCGACCCGTATCGAGGCCGGCAAGGTCGTCGGCGGGCTGACACCGGGCGGCTCGTCCGGCGGGTCTTCGTCTGCCGTTGCCGCGCGGCTGTGTGCTGCCGCGACCGCGACCGACACTGGCGGCTCGATCCGTCAGCCTGCGGCGTTTACCGGCACGGTCGGCCTGAAGCCGACCTATGGCCGCGTGTCGCGCTGGGGCATTGTCGCCTTTGCCTCGTCGCTGGACCAGGCCGGGCCGATCACCCGCACGGTGCGCGACAGCGCCATCATGCTGAAGTCGATGGCCGGGCATGACCCGAAGGATTCCACCTGCATCGACCGTCCGGTGCCGGACTATGAGGCGGTGCTGGGCCAGGGCGTGAAGGGCCTGAAGATCGGCGTGCCGAAGGAATATCGCATTGACGGCATGCCGGAAGAGATCGAGAAGCTCTGGCAGCAGGGCATCGACTGGATGAAGGATGCCGGCGCCGAGATCGTCGATATCTCCCTGCCGCTGACGAAATATGCGCTGCCGGTCTATTACATCGTCGCGCCGGCGGAAGCGTCGTCGAACCTTGCCCGTTATGACGGCGTCAAATACGGCCTGCGCGTCGCCGATGACAAGGACAACATCACTGCGCTGTATGAAAAGACCCGCGCCGCCGGCTTCGGCGACGAGGTCAAGCGCCGCATCCTGATCGGCACCTATGTGCTGTCGGCAGGCTATTACGATGCCTATTACATCCGTGCACAGAAGGTGCGCAAGAAGATCTTCGACGAGTTCCAGGAGGCGTACAAGCAGGTTGACCTGATCCTGACCCCATCGACGCCGTCTTCTGCGTTCGGCCTCGGCGAGAAGAAGAATGCCGACCCGGTCGAAATGTATCTCAACGACATCTTCACCGTCACCGCGAACCTCGCCGGCCTGCCGGGCATTTCCGTGCCTGCCGGTCTCGACGGCCAGGGCCTGCCGCTGGGCCTGCAGCTGATCGGCCGGCCTTTTGATGAGGAAACGCTCTTGCGCGGCGCCGATGCGCTGGAGCAGTCGGCCGGGTTTACGGCCAAGCCGGACGAGTGGTGGGTGTAGGCCCTCACCCGAAATCAGCAGGCTGATTTTGACCTCTCCCAGAGGGAGAGGTGAGGACCAATCTCGAATTTTGTGCAATGCCCAACCTCTCCCTCGGGAGAGGTCGGAAAATGCGTCAGCATTTTACGCGTGAGGGGCATGCCAAAACCGCCGCATGGCTGTGCCATCGGCGTTGTGCAAGGAGGGGGCCCGTGCATGGCGGCCATCGCCTCTGAAATAATAAAATGACTGGCATAGCTCTCGCCATGCACGGCGGCGTTCGATGCGGGGCCAAAGTGCATAGCTCTCCCGCCCGGGGGCTACCCCGGGACGCCGTTCCGCCGGACGATGCAAAGCTGTACACACCCTCCAATGCCGGCAGAAACCTGATACGCCGGTGCTCCGTGCAGGTCACACTTCGCCAGCGGCGCCTTGGCCCGGTCCTCACCGGGCTTGGGGAGAGTTATACTTGACAAATGGGGGGCGGGGATAAGTTTTGGTCGCTCAAAAACTCGCAACCCGTCATCCCGGCCAAGCGCAGCGCGAGCCGGGACCCATCTCTGGCGCGATGGCGTGAGAGAAAGGCTGTTCTTTAAGCACCCATTATATCAGAGCTGGGTCCCGGGTTGATGCTGGCGCATCCCCCGGGATGACGGGAAAATAGCATGGAGCGCGTGTTTCACCGGTCGGATTTCGTCAAGGATGGCCCGCAGGGCCACCGGCGGAGCCGGGCTGCGCTCCTTGACTAAATCAGCCCGGTAAAACCATGGGCAGCCGTGCTTTTCCTGAAACGAAAACAGGCTATGCTGTTTTCGTTTCAGGAAAAGGCAGGCTCAGTAAAGAGAGGGAGAGCATGTGGCAGGTAGGGTGCATGGAGCGCGAGCGCAATGCACCGTTCCCGGACTATCCTTTCTCATGGTGCATTGCGCTTCGCTCCATGCACCCTACGAAAAAAAGCCCGGCGATTTCCCGCCGGGCTTTGTATTGTTCCTCTGTAAGCAGAGCTTACTTTCCGAACAGGCCTTCGACGGCGGCGCGTTCCTCGCGCAGCTCTTGCTCCGTTGCGTCCAGCCGCAAGCGGGAGAAGTCGTTGATGTCGAGGCCCTGGACGATCTCGTATTTGCCGTCCTTGCAGGTGACCGGATAGCCATAGATGACGCCCGGCTCGATGCCATAGGAGCCGTCTGACGGGATGCCCATGGAGACCCATTCGTCGCCCTCGGTGCCGAGCGCCCAGGAGCGCATGTGGTCGATGGCGGCGGAGGCGGCGGAAGCGGCAGAGGACGCGCCGCGGGCCTTGATGATGGCCGCGCCGCGTTGCTGGACTTCCGGGATATAGGTGTTCTCGTACCAGTCCTGGTCAACCTGGGTCAGGGCCGGCTTGCCGTTGACGGTGGCGTGGTGCAGGTCGGGATACTGGGTCGAGGAGTGGTTGCCCCAGATGGTGATGCCCTTGACGTCGGTCGAATGGGCGCCCGTCTTCTCGGCGAGCTGGCTCATGGCGCGGTTATGGTCGAGGCGGACCATGGCGGTGAAGCATTTCGGGTCGAGATCAGGCGCGTTCTGCTGGGCGATCAGCGCGTTGGTGTTGGCCGGGTTGCCGACGACCAGAACCTTGACGTCGCGCGAGGCGTGATCGTTGATCGCCTTGCCCTGTGGGCCGAAAATGCCGCCATTGGCTTCCAGCAGGTCCTTGCGCTCCATGCCCTGCTTGCGCGGCATGGCGCCGACGAGGAGGGCGAAGTCGGCGTCCTTGAAGGCGACATTCGGGTCGTCGGTCGCGACCGTGCCGGCGAGCAGCGGGAAGGCGCAGTCGTTCAGCTCCATGATCACGCCTTCAAGCGCCGGCAGGGCCGGGGTGATTTCGAGCATCTGCAGGATGACCGGCTGGTCCTTGCCGAGCATGTCGCCCGAAGCGATGCGGAACAGGAGCGCATAACCGATCTGGCCGGCTGCGCCGGTAACGGCGACGCGGACTGGTGCTTTCATGATGATTTCCTCTTATTGCGTTGCGGTAGAATTCCGTGGCCATGGCATAGTCCCAATGCCGGTCGCGATCAAGAAGGGCGCAGCAGGGGCGCTGCAGGGGTGGGGGCAATTGCCGGGGCGGCCCGCCATGCCTATCTTGGACGGGAGAGCAGGAGAGACAATATGGCCGAGACGACCCAGACGCCGGGGCAGAACGCCGCCGATCCCAATGCCAGGGCAGCGCAAACCTTCCCGATGCTGACCGACGACCAGGTCGACCGCATCCGCCCCTATGGTGCCGCCGAGACGCTGGCGAAGGGCACGGTGCTCTTTTCCCGTGGCGACCGGACGGTGGATTTCTTCGTCGTACTGTCGGGCCATGTCGAGGTGTTCGACGATCAGGGCCGCGGCGAGGTAAACGTGTTCGCCCGCCACAGCCGCCATCATTTCAGCGGCGAGCTCGACCTGTTCAACGACCGCAAGATCCTCGTCTCCGGCCGGATGGGCGAGGATGGCGAGGTGCTGCGTCTGACCCGGGACCAGTTCCGCGAGATGATGACGGCGCTGCCGGACCTCGCCGAGATCATCATGCGCGCCTTCATCCTTCGCCATGTCGCGCTGATGGAACATGAGAAGGGGGCTGTGATCGTCATCGGCAACAGGGGCTCCAGCCGGATGCTGCAGATCGAGCGCTTCCTGCGGCGCAATGGCTATCCGGTCAAGGTGCTGACGCTGGAGGAGAACGAAGTCGAGGCCGAGCCGGTGATGCAGGGGCTGAACCTGTCGCCGCAATGCCTGCCGGTGGTGATCGGTCACGGCGATGCGACGATCCGCAATCCGGGCCTGCTGGAGCTGGGGCATTTCCTCGGCATCAGCCATGAATTCACCGACGGCGAGATCTATGACACGGCGGTGATCGGCGGCGGGCCGTCGGGGCTGGCGGCGGCGGTCTATGCGGCCTCGGAAGGGCTGTCCACGCTGATCGTCGAGGATCTGGCCCCTGGCGGGCAGGCGGGGACCTCGTCGAAGATCGAGAACTATCTCGGCTTCCCGACCGGCATTTCCGGCCAGGCGCTGGCGGGCCGGGCGTTCATCCAGGCGCAGAAATTCGGCGCGGTCATGGCCGTGCCCTATTGCGTCAAGGCGCTGCATTGTGATGACCATCCGTATACGCTGGAGATGGAAAGCGGCGAGCGGGTGCAGGCGCGCACCGTGGTGATCGCGTCGGGCGCCAGCTATCGCTCGATGGAGGTCGACAATCTGTCGGATTATGACGGCCAGAACGTGCATTATGCGGCGACGGCGCTGGAGGCGCGGCTGTGTACGGACGGTGAGGTCGTGGTCATCGGCGGCGGCAATTCGGCCGGGCAGGCGGCGGTCTATCTCGCCCAGCATTCGAAACATGTGCACATGCTGGTGCGCCGGGCTGATGTGGCCGACACGATGTCGGATTATCTGGTCGGGCGGATCAAGGCGTCGTCCGGCATCACGCTCTATGAGAATACCGAGCTTTGCCATATCGAGGGCGATGAGGCGCTGCGCAAGGCGCAGTGGAAACACCGCAAGACCGGCGAGGTCACGACCCGCGATATCGGCCACATCTTCCTGATGATCGGGGCGGTGCCGAACACCAAATGGGTGGAGGGCTGTCTCGCCCTTGACGAGAAGGGCTTCATCATCACCGGGCGCGATGCGGGTATCGCTTGGGAGAAGATCAAGGGCGGCGAGGCGTGCCAGCGCCAGCCCTATACGTTCGAATCCTCTCGCCCCGGCATCTTCGCCGTCGGCGATGTGCGCGCGCAATCGGTCAAGCGGGTGGCGTCTGCGGTGGGAGAAGGCTCGGTCTGCGTGTCGGATATTCACAAGGTGCTGGCCGAGCTGCGCACGAAGGATGCCGCGGCTGAGCCGGAGAAGGTGACGGTATGAGTGAAGGCGACTCCGAAGCCAAATCGGAAGACCGCCAATCGGTAGACTGGGACGCGCGGTTCCGCGCTGATGACGCGCCATGGGAGCGGGGCGAATTGCATCCGGCGTTCACCCTGTGGCTTGATGCCGGGCTGATCGCTGCGGGCAAGTCCGTCTATGTGCCGGGCTGCGGGCGCTCCCTCGAACCGCTGGCCTTTGCCAGTCTCGGGCTGACGGTGAGCGCGGTTGATTATGCGTCGAGCGCCATCGTCTGGCAGTGGCAACAGTTCAAGGCGGCGGGGCTGACCGGGACGCTCGTCACCGGCGACGCGCTGGCCTTCCGCCCCGACAGGCCGGTCGATCTCTATTATGAGCAGACTTTCCTGTGCGCGATCCACCCGAGCAAGCGGGAGGAGTACGAGGCAGCGGCGTATGCGCAGATCGCCCCCGGCGGCCATCTGCTCGCCCTGTTCATGCAGAAACAAGAGCGCGGCGGCCCGCCCTATGGCTGCGACATGGCCGATATGCGGGCGCTGTTCTCAGGCGAGCGGTGGGCGTGGCCGGATGCCGAGCCGCAGGCGTTTCCGCATCCCAGTCTCGGCGGCAAGGCGGAACTGGCCGTGGCGTTGCGGCGGAAGCCATAAACCGTTCTTTCGGCACTTTATTCCCGCGCAGAAAGCGAATAGGACAGGGGTTCGAAATCCTGCCAACAACCAGATATTGAAGACGACCATGAGCGAGACCATCACAGCCCCCCGTAAAGTTCTGCAAGGCGCAACCGGCGACTGGGAAGTCGTTGTCGGGCTGGAGGTCCATGCCCAGGTGTCGTCCAATGCCAAGCTGTTCTCCGGCGCGTCGGCCGAGTATGGCGCCGGGCCGAACGAGAATGTCTCGCTCGTCGATGCGGCGATGCCGGGCATGCTGCCGGTCATCAACCGCTATTGCGTCGAGCAGGCGATCAAGACCGGGCTGGGGCTGAACGCCAAGATCAACACCTGGTCGCGCTTCGACCGGAAGAACTATTTCTACCCGGACCTGCCGCAGGGCTATCAGATATCCCAGTACAAGGACCCGATCGTCGGCGAGGGCGAGATCGAGGTCGAGCTCGATGATGGCGAGGTGATCACGGTCGGTATCGAGCGGCTGCATCTGGAACAGGATGCCGGCAAGTCGATCCACGACCTTGCGCCGAAAGAATCTTATGTCGACCTCAACCGTTCCGGCGTCGCGCTGATGGAGATCGTCTCCAAGCCGCATATGCGCTCGGCCGAGGAGGGCTCGGCCTACTTTTCCAAGCTGCGCACCATCGTGCGCTATCTCGGCACCTGCGACGGCAATATGGAGCAGGGCTCGATGCGGGCGGACGTGAACGTCTCGGTGTGTCGTGCCGGCGGTTATGACAAGTTCCTCGAGACCGGCGATTTCAAACATCTCGGTACACGGACGGAAACCAAGAACGTCAACTCGATCCGCTATGTGCGCCAGGTCATCGACTATGAAGCGCGCCGCCAGATCGAGGTGCTGGAGGCCGGCGGCAGGATCGACCAGGAGACGCGCCTGTTCAATGTCGCGACCGGCGAGACGCGGATCATGCGCACCAAGGAAGACGCGCATGACTATCGCTACTTCCCCGATCCGGACCTGTTACCGCTGGAATTTTCACAAGACTGGGTCGAGGAGATCCGCGCGACGCTGCCGGAACTGCCGGACGAGAAGAAGCGCCGCTTCGTCGAGGAATACGGCCTGCCGCTTTACGACTCGACCATCCTCGCCATGGACCGGGAGAAGGCCGACTTCTTCGAGGCGGTCGCCAAGGGCCGTGACGGCAAGATGGCGGCGAACTGGGTGATGGGCGATTTCTTCGGTGCCCTGAACAAGATGGACCGCGACATTTCCGACTCGCCGGTCAGCGCCGACCAGCTTGGCGGGCTGCTCGACCTGATCGCCGACAAGACCATCTCCGGCAAGATCGCCAAGCAGGTTTTCGAGATCATGCTGGAAGAGGGCGGCGACCCGGCCGAGATCGTCGAGGCCCGCGGCCTGAAACAGGTCACCGATACGGGCGCGATCGAGAAGGTCGTCGATGACATCATCGCCGCCAATCCGGACCAGGTCGCGCAGTTGAAGGAAAAGCCCAAGACGATGGGCTGGTTCGTCGGCCAGGTGATGAAGGCGACCGGCGGCAAGGCCAATCCGCAGGCGGTCAACGATATCCTGAAAGCCAAGCTGGGCGTCGAATAGCATGCTGGCGCGGGGCGAGGGGGCGACAGCCAGGAAGGGCTTCGAGCCATTCTCCTTCGGCGGCGTGCTGATCCTTGCCACGCTTTACGGCATCGTCAATTCGCTGATCCGGCTGATTGCCGGGTTCCAGCTGGCGATGGATGATCCGAAGGAAAATATCTTCACCCAGGAACTGCGCTGGGGTTATCTGCCCGACAACCCGCCGCTGTTCGAATGGTCGCTGACACTGGTGCAGCAACTGACGGGGCCGGGGCTTGTCTCCTTCCTGATCGTCAAATACGGGCTCCTGGTGTTCTCGGCGGGCTTTCTGTTCCTGGCCGGGCGGCGGCTGTTCGGCAGCGATGGCGCGGGCCAGCGCTGGGCCGCGATTACCGTCTTCTCCGCGCTACTGCTCTACCAGATCGGCTGGAACTATCATCAGGCCTTCACCCACTCGCTGATGACCATCGCCGCGACCTGCTTTTCCTTCTGGGCGCTGATCCGCCTGTTACAGGAAAAGCGGTGGGCGGATTACCTGATCTTCGGCGCCTCGGTCGGCTTCGGCCTGATGGCGAAGTATAATTTCGCCGGTTTCCTCGTCGCGGTCGGCATTCCCCTAGTGCTCGATCGCGACATGCGCAGGACCATGCTGCACTGGCGTATCGGCACCTCCGTGCTCCTCGCCGGGCTGATCCTGCTGCCGCATATCCTGTGGCTCAACGCCCATCGCGAGCTGCTGGAATGGTATGCGGGCGTGAAGCTCGGCCTCGATGGCGGCCATTGGGAACGGGTCGGCGAAGGGCTTGGCGATGCGCTGGTCGCGATCCTGTCCTTCTATGTGCCGTTTTTGATCATTGTCGCCGTCATCGCCCGCAAGGCCTTCACAAGAGCGGCGATCGTCAGCGATCCGTTGCTGCAGCTGAGCCGCCGCTCGATCATCGTCAGTATCGTAGTCATTCTCGCGGGCGTCCTGTTCCTCGGCGTGTCCAACGTGACCGAGCGCTATGTTGTGCCGTTCTTCCTCCCGGGCTTCTTCTGGCTGATGGCGCGGGTGCGGGTGGCCGTGGCCGAAAAGGGCGATGGCACATGGGTGAAGACGCTGATCGGTGCGGTCGCCGTGATGGCGGTACTGCGCGTCGTCAATGTCGGCTGGGCCGGCGCGCCGGTGTGTGACGAATGCTGGCGCTGGATCCCCTATGACGCGCTGGAGACGGCGATCGAGGAAGAGGGCTTCGACAAGGGCGGTATCTATATTGCCTATGAGGAGAACACCGCCGGCAATCTGCGCCGCCTGCTGCCCGATGCCGATGTGCGCGCCATGAACCTGCTTTTTTACAATACGATCGACACGCGCGGCGGGCGCGCCTGCTATTTCGTCTGGTCGGAAGAACTGCTCGGCCAGCCGGTGCAGGACCAGTTCAGGGCGGTTTCAGAGACCCCCGGAACGCGCATCGTCGACGCGCCGTGGAACCACCCGATTCGCGCAAATGGCTGGCGCAGCACGCAATGGGGCATATCTCCCGTGCCGGAAACTGACCCGTTCTACAATAATTTCTGTACGGACAAACCCTGGCCGTAAGAGCGTTTCAATTATTAACGCCGTCTAAAAACTCCGTAAACAAACGATAAATTTGCCGTTTACGTGATCTTCATCCTGATCCTGACATAGTCGGCGTGGTTAACGGGTCTTAGGCCTGTTCATCGCACTGTCTGGAAGAAGGAAAGGGGCTCAGAATGTCCATCAGTATTACACCGAATATCCTGCAAGGGGCCGAAAAACTGCTCAGCGCCGACGACATGTACCGTCTGGGCCTGGAAGCATCGACGCCGGGCGCGGCGGATTACGACATCGTCAAGGCGCATAAATGGTTCAACCTGTCCGCGATGAAGGGCAATGCCGATGCGCGCCTCTATCGCAAGGAATTGCTGCTGGAGATGACGTCCGACCAGGTTGCCGATGCCCAGCGCATGGCGCGCGAATGGCTGTCAAACCGCCAGGGCGCGATGTCTCTCTAGGGCCGCCAATCACCGAAAGGCAGATTAGAGCGAGACCGCGGGGCAAATGGCCGGTTTTGGGGCAGGCGTGCGCCACTTAATGCTATGAAAATATAAAACGCTGGCACTTTATCTTCCCGGGTGAACAGGCTATAAATCTGTTTTTCCATACGAACCGGAAGGTGAGGCCAGTGAAACTGATCACAGCAATTATCAAACCGCAGAAACTGGATGAAGTGCGCGACGCGCTCGGCAAGGTCGGCGTTCAGGGCATGACTGTCAGCGACGTCAAGGGCTATGGCCGCCAGAAGGGGCATGCCGAGGTTTATCGCGGCACGGAATACCAGGTGAATTTCCTTCCCAAGCTGAAGTTGGAGATCGCGGTTGCTGCCGGCATTGCCGACCAGGTGGTCGAGGCGGTGGTCAAGGCAGCCGGCTCGGGCTCCATCGGTGACGGCAAGGTTTTTGTCGTCGACCTTGAAAAAGCCGTCCGCATCCGGACCGGCGAAGTCGACGAATCAGCTCTCTAGAAGCACCCTTCCAGACAGGGTTTATGCAGCGCCGTCCGGTTCAACCGGCGGCGCCGTTTTTTTATCGCGTCATGCCCGCCGCCGCGTAGATCGCGTTGATCAGCGCCATATTGGCGACGGCGTCGGAGGGCGGCAGGACCGGTTCGGCCTCGCCCTTCACCAGATTGATGAAATGATCGAGCTGGTGGTCATAGGTCGTCTCGCCCTGCACGGTCTCGATATCGTCCTGCCCGTGCACGCGCAGGGTGATCTTGTGGCCCTTATGGGGGTGGACGAAATTGGCGTAGTGGAGGATGCCGTTCTCGCCGGTCAGCTTCACGCTCGCCTCGAAGCCGATATCCTCGCGCATGGAGGAATGGATGTGCGCCGATATGCCGCCCGGAAAGGTGAGATAGGCCTCCATGCCCATATCCGCGCCCTTGCCATTGTCCTGCGCCACGGCCCGCTCGACATGCGGCTCGCTCCCGGCGATGGAGCGCAGCGCGTGAATGCAATAGCAGCCGAGATCCATCAGCGAGCCGCCGCCGAGGTCTGGCTCATGACGCAGCTCGCCGTCGCGGTCGGGAATGGTCACGGTGAAGACGCTTTCCATTTCGCGCAGCGTGCCGAGACGGCCCTCGCGTACGATCTCCAGCACGCGGGCAAAAGCGGGATGGAAGCGATAGTGAAAGGCTTCGAGCAGCACTGTTCCGCTTTGTGCCGCAGCATCGGCCATTTCCTGCGCCTCGGCGGCGTTCATGGCGAAGGGTTTCTCGCACAGAACATGCTTGCCGGCCTTCAGCGCACGGATGGTCAGATCCTTGTGCCGGTGCGGCGGCAGGGCATTGTAGACGATGTCGATATCGCCGGCGTCCACGAGCGCCTCATAGCTCGTCTCGCAGCGCTCTATGGCGTGTTCGAGGGCATAGGCCTTGCCGCGCTCCACATCGCGGCAGCTGGCAGCGACGATGGTGCAGTCGTCACGCTTGGCGACTTGCGGGATCAGGGCCTTCGGGGCGATCCTCGAGGCGCCCAGCAGTCCGATTCTCAGCATGTATTCCTCCTTGCGGTTCGCGCTCAGCCCTCAAGGCTCTCGCGCATCATTTCCAGCTCGAGCCAGCGCTCTTCCTTCTCGGCGAGACTCGCCTGTGCTGCCTCAAGCGCGGCGGTCGCTTTCTTGAATTTGTCCGGGTCCTTCATGAACAGGTTGGCATCGGCGAGGACTTTTTCATATGCCGCGATTTCCTGTTGCAGCTTTTCCAGCTCCGTTGGAAGCGTATCGAGCGCGTATTGATCCTTGTAGGACAGTTTGGCCTTCTTGTGTGGCTGGGGTGCGGCTGAAGCCATGTCGGGCTTCGGTTTGTCCGCAGTCTTGTCCGTGGCGGGTGCCTCGCGCACCGGCATTTCGCGTTTCTGGCGCATCATGTCGGTATAGCCGCCGGGCCAGACGCGCCATGTGCCATCGCCTTCCGGCGCGATGGTCGCTGTGACCGTGCGGTCGAGGAAATCGCGGTCGTGGGAGACGAGCAGCACGGTGCCGTCATACGCCGCGATCATCTCCTGCAACAGGTCGAGGGTCTCCAGATCGAGATCGTTGGTCGGCTCGTCGAGCACCATCAAATTGGAGGGCTGGGCGAGGGCGATGGCCAGCGCCAGCCGCCCGCGCTCGCCGCCGGACAGAGCCGAAACCTGCGAGCGGGCCTGTTCCGGCTGGAACAGGAAGTCCTTGAGATAGCTCATGACGTGGCGCTGCTGGCCGCCGACGGAAACCATGTCGCCGCGCCCGCCGGTCAGCGCATCCATCAGCCGCGTTTCCGGCTTCAGGCTGTCGCGCTTCTGGTCCAGGGTGATGATTTCCAGATTGGTGCCGATACGGATCGAGCCGCTGTCGGGCTCGAGCGCGCCGATCAGCATCTTCAACAGCGTCGTCTTGCCCGCGCCATTGGGCCCGGCAAAGCCGATGCGGTCGCCGCGCTGGATGCGAATGGAGAAATCCTTCACGATTTCGCGTTCGCCATAGGACTTGGCGAGATGCTCGGCCTCGATCACCAGCTTGCCGGACTGGCCGCTCTCGCTGGCAGCGAGTTTGACCCCGCCCTGGACCTTCACCGTCTCGCGGCGCTGGGCGCGCAGATCGCCAAGCTCCTTCATGCGGCGGACATTGCGCTTGCGCCGCGCGGTGACGCCATAGGTGACCCAGTGTTCCTCGCGCACGATCTTGCGGTCGAGCTTGTGCTGTTCCATCTCCTCCTGCTCGAGCACCGTGTCGCGCCATTCCTCGAACGCGCCGAAGCCCTGGTTCAGGTCGCGCGTCTTGCCGCGGTCGAGCCAGATCGTCCGTGACGTGATGTTCTCGAGGAACCGCCGGTCGTGGCTGATCAGCACGACCGCAGAGCGGGTCGATTTCAGTTCGCGCTCCAGCCAGTCGATGACCGGCAGGTCGAGATGGTTGGTCGGCTCGTCCATCAGCAGGATGTCAGGCTCGGGCGCCATGACACGGGCAAGCGCGGCGCGGCGCGCCTCGCCGCCGGACAGCTTTGCCGGGTGTTCCGCGCCGGTCAGGCCAAGCTCGGTCAGCATGTAGTCGATGCGATATTCCTCATCGCCCAGCGTCAGCCCGGCGGCGACATAGTCGCGGATCGTCGCATGGCCGGAAAAATCCGGCTCCTGCTCCAGATAGCGCACGGTCACGTCCGGCTTGATCATGCGCTCGCCGCTGTCGGCCTCGACGAGGCCCGCCGCGATCTTCAGCAGCGTCGATTTGCCCGAGCCGTTACGGCCGACGAGGCAGAGCCGGTCGCGGTCCTGGACGAACAACTCCGCCCCGGTCAGCAACGGTGTGCCGCCGAAGGTCAATGCGATATCGCGGAGGGTGAGCAGGGGAGGCGTCATGGTGCTGCCTGAAAATAACTGAGTAGCGTCAAGTCCGCGCCTTCTAGCGTGCGCGGTATGGCCCCGTCAAAGCCTTAGAAATGCCCAGTTCGTGGTGTCTTATGGGCATCGAGGCGGCGCGTGGGTTGTAATGCCGCAAGGAGATTTCGCCATGTTCAACGAGCATCACGACAAGATCGGGTCAGACGATTATCCGAAAGAACCCTCGCTCGACCTCGTCGGGCTGGTGTTCATCGGTGTCCTGGTCGCGATCCCGCTGGGGCTGTACCTGATCGCTGCCTTCTAGCTGATGCCGAGCTGGTGGGCGGCCTCGGGCAGGTCCTCGCCAAAGGCACGCTGGTAGAATTCCGCGACCGTCGGCCGCTCCAGCTCGTCGCATTTGTTCAGGAACGTCACCCGGAACGCATAGCCGATATTCTGGAAGATTTCCGCATTCTGCGCCCAGGTGATGACCGTGCGCGGGCTCATCACGGTCGAGATATCGCCATTGATGAAGCCGTTGCGGGTCATGTCCGCCACCCGCACCATGGCGGAGATTTTCTCCTTGCCTTCCCTGGTGTCATAGGTCGGCAGCTTGGCCAGCACGATCGCCGCTTCCTCGTCATGCTCAAGGTAATTCAGCGTTGTCACGATCGACCACCGGTCCATCTGGCCCTGATTGATCTGCTGGGTGCCATGATACAGCCCGGTCGTATCGCCGAGACCGATCGTGTTGGTCGTTGCGAACAGGCGGAAATAGGGGTTCGGTGACAGGACGCGGTTCTGGTCGAGCAGGGTCAGGCGGCCTTCGGCCTCGAGTACGCGCTGGATCACGAACATCACATCCGGGCGACCGGCGTCATACTCATCAAAGACGAGCGCGACAGGGCGCTGGAAGGCCCAGGGCAAGAGCCCCTCGCGGAAGGCGGTGATCTGCTTGCCGTCCTCGACCACGATGGCGTCCTTGCCGATCAGGTCGATCCGGCTGACATGGCTGTCGAGGTTGATCCGGATACACGGCCAGTTGAGGCGCGCGGCGACCTGTTCGATATGGGTAGACTTGCCGGTACCGTGATAGCCCTGGACCATGACGCGGCGGTTATGGGCAAAGCCGGCGAGGATCGACAGGGTCGTCTCCGGGTCGAAGCGATAGGTCTCGTCGCGCGGCGGCACATATTCATTGCCCTTGGAAAAGGCCGGCACATCCATGTCCAGCGGCACGCCGAACATCTGCCTGGCGGAGACGGTGATATCGGGTGCTTCGGCAAAGCTGGCATTGGTATCGATCGACGTCATAGGGCTCTCTTCAACAATAATGCAGCGCAACATCACGCAAACCGGGCCCAGGTGCAAGGTGCCCGTTCAGCGCAGTCGGTGTTGACAGGGTAGTTAGACGAAATTCGCCTTTTTCAAGATCTGGTGCGCCTTGATCACTTCCTGTAACTGCTCCTCGGCGCCGCGGTCGCCCGCATTGGAGTCCGGGTGGAAGCGCTTGACGAGCCCGGCATAGCGTTTGCGGATATCGGCGGCGGAGGCGTTCGGCTGCAGGTTGAGGGTCTTGAACGCGTTGATCTGCAGCTTGGTCAGGCGGCGGCCCTCGCGCATCACCGCTTCGCGGTCGATCTTCGCATCAGGGCTCTGGGCGAAGACACCCAGGGAGTCGTTGATCACGGCCTCGTCGCCGACAGAGGCGCGTGCGGCTGCGGCAGCGCGGGAGTTCCTTGCCATTTCCCAGGTCGGGCGGTCGCCATAGCGGGCCGACTCACGGATCTTCTGGGCCTCGCTCTCGCTCTTGCCCTCGAAGAAATTCCAGTTCTTGTTGTGCTCGCGGGCATGGACCGGGCAAAACCAGTAGAATTCGGTGAGCTGGTCGGGCGATTTCGGTGCCCTCACTTCAGCCGGGTTTTCGCATTCCGGATGATCGCAGGTACGCACGTCCTGCTTGGCCCATGACTTGCGCGCGGTACGCCCGCCCTTGGTCGGCTTGGCGCGGATATCGAAGCCCATACGCGGCTTGTATTCGTAACTCTTTGGCATGGCGGGATTATGGGCGTTTTGCCGGCGATAAAACAGTCTTGACTTGCAGGCCGGTAAGTGGCTTCCTCAGCGGTTTTCCTTTACCGGAAGGGTGGTGACATGAGCGTTGCAGACACGATCAGAAACAAGCTGGAAGCGGCGCTTTCGCCCGCTGAACTGGAGATCGAGGACCAGTCCTACCTGCACAAGGGGCACGCTGGTGCGCCTGACGCGGGCGAGAGCCATTTCCGGGTGCGAATCGTCTCCGCCGCCTTCGAGGGCAAGACGCGCCTGCAGCGTCACAAGATGGTGAACGAGATCCTCGCCGAAGAACTAGCCGGCCCGGTCCATGCCCTGACGATGATGACGGAAGTGCCGAGTTAGGCGGGGGTTTCTTTCGCCGCGTCCGGCTTTTGATCGGTAATCGTCTCTGCGTTGCGGGCGCGCAGGTCTGCCCTTTCCATCGTGATCCAGAACGGGATCATGGCGAGTGCCAGCAGGATCGCGGCGGCGAGGAACGGTGCGCCGGCGAACTGCACCGGCGCGCCGGTCCCGGTAAAATATTCGAACAACAGGGTCATGGTCAGCGGCGAGGTCATCATGGTGATCGACATCACCGAGGCTATGGCGCCCTGCAATTCGCCCTGGGCGTTGGACGGCGTTGCCCGGCTCATCAGGCCCTGCATCGCCGGCATCATGAAGCCGCCAAGCGCGCCGATGACGAGCCAGAGATAGACCCAGACGCCCGTCGGTGCGAGCAGGGAATAGCCGACGAAAGACGCGATCATCGAGGCCGCGCCGATCAGCACCGCCCGGCGCTCGCCGATCACCGGGATCAGCTTGCGCGTCAGCCCGCCCTGCACCAGGGCCGCGAGCACACCAACAAACATCAGTGACGTGCCGACCTCGAACGGTGACCAGCCATATTTCCATTCGGTGAAATAGGCCCAGATCGCAGGCAGCGAGTTGTGGGCGAACTGCATCACGAAATAGGTGACCAGCACGCCGATCACGACCGGGTATTTGGCCACCTGGATCAGGCTGCCGAACGGGTTTGCCCGGCCCCAGGAGAAGGGACGGCGGTTCTCTTCGGCGAGCGTCTCCGGCAAGACGAAAAAGCCGTATACGAAGTTGACGAAGATGATCGCGCTCGCTGCAAAGAAGGGCAGGCGCGTGCCCATTTCGCCGAGCCAGCCGCCGATGCCGGGCCCGATGATGAAGCCGAGGCCGAAGGCGGCGCCGAGCAGGCCGAAATTGGCGGCGCGTTTTTCCGGCGGCGAGATGTCGGCGATATAGGCATTGGCCGTGGCGAAGGTCGCCGCGAACGCCCCGGACAGGGCCCGTCCGAGGAATAGCCACCAATAGGTCGGGGCGAGCGCCATCAACAGGAAATCGATCGAATAGCCCAGCAGGGAGAACAGGATCACCGGGCGGCGGCCGAACCTGTCCGACAGGCCGCCGAGGATGGGCGACATGAAGAATTGCATCACCGCATAAACGAACAGGAGCGCCCCGCCATAGGGTGCGGCCTCTGATACCGACTTGCCGGTCAGCTCGGTCAGCAGGGTCGGCATGACCGGGATGATGATGCCCAGGCCAATAATATCGAGCAGCACCGTCACAAACAGGAAGGCGAGTGCATACTTGCCCGGTTTGCGGGAAAAGGGGGCCATGAAAAAGGGTGTGTCCTATTGCTCCAGCGGCGTGACCTTGAGCGCCGTGATCTGGTTGCGGCGGCGCTTGAGCACTTCGAAGCGAAACCCGTGAAAGGAAAAGATCTGGCCGACATCAGGGATGCACTGGCCTTCATGGATAACGAGGCCGGCAATGGTTACCGCTTCCTCGTCGGGCAGGCGCCAGTCCATGGCGCGGTTGAGGTCGCGGATCGTGACCGATCCGTCGACATTGATCGAGCCATCGGACTGCGGGCGCACGCCCTGCAGCGGTTCGTCATATTCGTCCTCGATCTCGCCGACGATCTCCTCGAGGATGTCCTCCAGCGTGACCAGGCCCATCAGCGCGCCATATTCATCGACGATCAGCGCAAAGTGCTGCTGGGTCAGCTTGAAGGCGTCGAGCTGTTCCTGCAGCGTCGTCGTCTCCGGCACGAAGTAAGGCTCCATCGCCAGGCTCGCAATATCGATCCGGGACGTGTCCATCTTCGCGCTCCACAGGGCGCGCAGCAGGTCCTTGGCGTGCAGCACGCCGACGATATTGTCCGAATCGTCCTTCCATAGCGGAATGCGGGTATGGTTGGAATTCATCATGGCACTGATGATCTCGTCGACCGGCAGGCTGATATCCAGCATCTCGATCTGCTTGCGGTGGAGCATGATCTCTTCGACGCGGATGTCGTCAAGCTCCAGCGCCCCGCGGATGATATCGCGGGCTTCCTTGTCGATCTGGCCTTCCTCATGGTGCAGGTCGAGGGCGCCCTTGATCTCGTCGCTGACGGACAGAACGTCCGCCTGCCGCGATACATCCAGTCCGAATGTGCGCAGGGAGGAGCGCACGATCCACTGCACGACGGCGGTGACCGGGGCGAACAGGGTGACGACGATCCGCATCGGCCGGGCGACGAGCATGGCGATGGCCTCAGGCCGCGCGATCGCCGCTGTCTTGGGAGTTACCTCAGCGAACACCAGCACGAGAACCGTCATGACGATGGTGGCATAGACCTCGCCCGGACCGTCTGGGAACAGCGAAATGAACATGCTGGTCGCCAGCGCCGAGGCGAGGATATTGACGAGATTGTTACCGAGCAGGATTGCGCCGATCAGCCTTTCGCGGTCGCTGATCAGCTTGTTGACCGCGCCGGCGGCGCTCGATCCCTGATCTTCCATGGAACGCATGCGGGCGCGTGATGTCGCCGTCAGGGCCGTCTCCGAGCCGGAGAAAAAGGCCGACAGCAGCAGAAGGCCGAAAATGATGAGCGAGGTGGGTAGAATCTGTTCCATCAGAAATAGCGCTCCAGAAAGCGTGTAACCTTGTCGGGCTCGACATCCCTGGCGATGAAGGCCTCGCCGAGGCGGCGGGCGAGGATCAGCGTCAATTTGCCGTCTTCGACCTTCTTGTCCTGATACATGAGCTTGAGCAGCCCTTCAGCGCCAGCCTCTCGCACACCGGCGAGCGTGGTGATATCGGGCAGCATGCCGCAGGCCGCCAGATGCGCTTCCAGCCGCGCCGCGTCCTGGCCCGGGCACAGGCCTTCTTCGGCTGAATAGCGCAGGGCCATGGCCATGCCGATGGCGACGCCTTCCCCATGGAGCAGGGTCGAGGAATAGCCCGTAGCCGCCTCCAGCGCATGGCCGAAAGTGTGGCCGAGATTCAGCAGGGCGCGCACGCCGCCCTCGGTCTCGTCTTCCTCGACGATCCGCGCCTTGGCGCTGACCGACCGCGTGACGGCTTCGCGGCGCAGGTCGTCATCGCCGGCAAGAAGCGCCGTGCCGTTTTCCTCCAGCCATTCGAAGAAGGCGAAATCGCCAAGGGCGCCATATTTGACGATCTCGGCATAGCCGGCCTTCAGCTCCCGTTCGGGCAGGGTGTGCAGCACATCCGTATCGGCGAGCACCAGCACCGGCTGGTGAAAGGCGCCGACCAGGTTCTTGCCGGCCTTCGCATTGATCGCGGTCTTTCCGCCTACGGAGCTGTCGACCTGCGCCAGCAGGCTGGTCGGGATCTGGATGAAGCGGCAGCCGCGCCGCAGGATCGCGGCGGCAAAGCCGGTGATGTCGCCGATGACGCCGCCACCAAGGGCAATGATCGCGTCCTTGCGTTCCACGCCAAGGGCGAGCAGCTGCTCGGTCAGGCTTTCCAGCATCTCGAATCGCTTCGTCGCTTCGCCGGCGGGCAGGGTGATCAAGTCCGTCGCGATACCGGCTCTGGCAAGGGCGGCGGTCAGCGCCTCGCCATGCAGGGCGGCGACATGCTCGTCCGTGACGATCACCGTCCTGCGGCGCGGCAGCAGCGGCGCGATATGCTCGCCCGCATTGCCGATCAGCCCCGCGCCGATACGGATATCATAGGCGCGCCCGCCAAGGCCCACGCGCACTGTTTCTGGCCCTGCTTCTGCCCCGGTTTCTGGCTGTGTCATAACATCAATCCTGTTGGCCCAGTTTTGCCAGTTCGTCCAGTATTCTGTCAGCCGTCAGCTTGTGCGGTCCATCCTTGCTGACGATGGCGATATCGGCCTGAGCATAAAATTGTTCACGCTGCTTCAGAAGCCGGGACAGCGTCTCGCGCGGATCGCCCTGGCGCAGGAGCGGGCGGGTGTCACGCTTGCCGGTGCGCCTGAGGATCACGTCGATCTCCGCCTGCAGCCAGACAGAGATCGCCGTCTCCTTGACGAGCGTGCGCGTCTTCTCGTCGGCAAAGGCACCGCCGCCGGTGGCGAGCACATGGCGCGGGCCTTTCAGCAGCCGCCGGATCACGCGGCGCTCGCCCTGGCGGAAGGACGCTTCGCCGAGCTCCGAGAAGATGTCGCTGACCGACATGTTGGCTGCCTTCTCGATCTCGTGGTCGGCGTCGAAAAACGGGATGTCGAGCATGTCGGCGAGCTTGCGCCCGACAGTGGTCTTGCCCACGCCCATCATGCCCACGAGGACGATGGTTTTTTGAGGAATCTCGCCATATTTCGGTGCGCTAGCGGCAGAATCTGACATAACCGGCATGGCTTTATCCGAAACCGGCGCCCGTTGCCAGCCGTGATCGGGGCGCAGGCTCAAGTTTGCAGGATCATTGCGCCTTTTTCCTGTCACCTTGGCCTGTCACTCTCCTATCGATTGGGGCTAAAGTGACTTTCCGAGGCAAAGGGCTGTCAGGACGGTAATGGCGATCAGGAGATGAGACTTTGCGTTTCTTCATGTTTTTGTTTGTGCTGTTCATCATGACCTTGATAGTTCTGTATGTCATGGGCGCCAGCCGCACGCCCAACACGAGAATGATTGAGCAGGAGATTGATCTCAATGCCCCGCAACCCGATCCATAAGGCGCTTCCGGCCCTTGTTCTGTCCGCTTTCGCCAGCGCCGCCGTCGCCCAGCCTGTCCAGGATATCGGACCGGTCGAGGTCGAGACGGCTGAATTCGGCCAGAACACGTTCGATATCGGGTCATTGACACCGTCGACCGGGGCTCTCCAGTCGACCCTGTGGCGCGGTACGCAGGCAGAGGACATCGCCTTCCTGCTGCAGGCCGTTCCGACGGTCTATTCCAATCCCGCCGAACTCGACCTGCTGCGTCGCGTCCTGCTCTCCGCCGGGCCGGGGCCCGACGGGGCCGATACCGACCTGACGGTGATCAAGCTGCGCACGCTCGCCGATGCCGGCTTCTACGAGGAAGCCGCATCGCTGGCAGAGCTTTCCGGCGGCCTGTCGCGCCAGCCGAAACTGGCCCAGGCCGTCGCCTATGCCGACATGCTGAACGGCGATCTTGCCACCGCCTGCCGCCGCGGCGCCAATCTGCAGGCCGGGCGCAGCGAGCCTTTCTGGCTGAAACTGCGCCTGTTGTGCTATCTTGAGAATGGCGAGACGGCTGCCGCCGACCTGTCGCTCGGGCTGCTGCGCGAGCAGGACGCCCTCGAGGGCGGCGAGGGGCAGCTGTTCACGGCGCTGATCAATGGCGCGACACCGCAGAGCTTCCCTGCACCCGAGACAGGCTTCGATTATGTTGCTGCCCGTCAACTGGGGGCGTCCTTCACCGCCGGCCAGCTCGAGGGCGCGAGCGGCATCATCCTGCGTGCGATCGCGAACGACCCCCAGGCAAGCCTGGAGGCGCGGACCTATGCCATCCGTGAAGGTCTCTATATGGGCGTGTTGCGCCCGTCCGATGCCCGCAGCCTCGTCCAGACGCTGCAATTGTCGCCGGAGCAGATCGCCACGGCCCGCGAGGCGCTGGAGACCCTGCCGGACGATCCGCTGACGCCATTGCTCGTCTGGCGGGCCGCCGCGGAAATGACTGCGCCGGAATTTACCATCGACCGCTCGGCGCTGATCGGCGATGCGCTGCAGGCCGCGCAAACGCCCGAGGAATTCACCGTCCTCGCCAAGCTGTTCGCGCCGATGGCCGACCAGGTCGAAGTGGTGGTCAATTATACCCCCTATGCCATGGACTATGCGCTTGCCGGTATCGTCGCGCGCAATGAAAGCCTGATCCGCAAATGGACCGGCGCACTGACCGCCGACCAGAGCAATCCGGACGGCCTTGACCAGGCGGCCATGCTGCTTTCGCTGCTCAACCTGCGCGACCCGGCTCTCGCGACGTCGCTCGCCGGGCAGAACGGTATTACCATCGAGCCGATCGAGACCAGCTGGTCGACAGACCAGACCATCGCGCGCGAACTGCTTCCGGATCTCGTCCGCGTCAGCCTGAACAATGCCCGGGGCGAGGCGGAAGGGGCGGCTGCCCTGTCATGGCTCATTCTGGCGCATACGGAAGATGGTGACGGCCTGCTCGGATCGATCCGGGAGACGTTGCTCGCCGATGCCGAGGAGATCCTGGTGACGGTGGATATCGAGGGCGAGCTGGCGTTCGAGGCGGCGCTTGGTCAGGTGATCACCGCGATTGCCGCGGCAAGGCCGCTCTATGAAAACGGCCCTGCGATCGTGCCCGAGGAAGCCAATGGTGCCCCGGCTAGCGGACCGCAATCGCGCATCATGCCGCGCGTCAAACCGGATGGCGATGAGTAGTCCCGGCGACGTCAGCGGGGGTGCCGACAGCCTCGCCCTCAAGGAAGCCTTTCTGGAAATGATGCTGGTCGAGCGCGGTGCCAGCGCGCGCACGATCCGCAATTACGGGCGTGACCTTGACCGTGTCGCGGCCTTCCTCAGGCGCCGACGGAAAAACCTTTTCAATGCGCAGACGGACGATATCCGCGCCTATATCGAGGGGCTGAAGGCCTCCGGTATCGCGGCGGCGACACAGGCGCTGTGTGTCTCGGCGCTGCGGCAATTCTATGCCTTCCTCTATGGCGAGAAGCTGCGCGCCGACAATCCGATGGAGACCGTCGACCGGCCGAAAACCGTCCGCCCCCTGCCGAAAGTGTTGAGCGGCGAACAGGTGGACGCCCTGCTGCAGGCCGCAAGCGACGCGGTATCCGGCGCGCAGGATGAGGTGGAGCGGGCAAAGGCCCTGCGTCTCCTCGCCATGCTGGAGATTCTCTATGCGACGGGTTTGCGCGTGTCGGAGCTTGTCGGCCTGCCGAAATCGGCGATCCGCGAGGGGCAGCCATTTCTCTGTGTCATCGGCAAGGGCGACAAGGAACGGCTGGTGCCGTTGTCCGATCCTGCGATGGCCGCAGCACGCCAATGGCTGGAGGCGGGCTGGCGGCATACCGTGCCGGACGCGGGGGGCGCGTTCCAGCGCTGGCTGTTTCCCTCGCGCGGCAAGACGGGGCATCTGACTGCCGCGCGGTTCGCGCAATTGCTCAAGGACCTGGCGGTCGCCGCCGGCGTGCCGCCCGCAGGCGTCTCGCCCCACGTCCTGCGCCACGCCTTTGCCACCCATCTGCTGGAAGGCGGGGCTGACCTGAGGGCGGTGCAGCAGATGCTCGGCCATGCCGACATCACGACGACGCAGATCTACACCCATGTCCAGCAGGCGCGCCTGCGCAAGCTGGTTCTGGAGAAACACCCCCTCGCCAAAAAATAAAGCAGGCTACTGTTCACGGTTAATGAAACCGGCCATATTGCCGCCGGGATATAGCTCACGAGTGACAGGCAGGGGACACAATGAACCGCACCGTACTGAAGACGACTGCTTCGGCAGGCATACTGGCCGCCATGATGGCCCTTGGCATTGGCGCAGCGCAGGCGGGCGAGGGCGGCGGCACCTACACGCTGGTCCACGAGAATGACTGGATGTTCAACCAGGACCGCGACTATTCCAGCGGTATCCGGCTTGATTACGTCTCCGGCGAAAGCGCGGTCGGCGATGGCTGGACGGGGCGTCTGGCGACGCAATTCCTTGGCGCGGATTCCGGGAGCCGCGTGCGCACCGGTATTTCGCTGAACCATATGATGTTCGTGCCCAATGATACCGCCACGGCCGGCGTGCCTGAGGGGCAACACCCCTATGCCGGCTATCTTGGCGGTGAATATTCGGTTTTCGAGCAGCGCGGCAATACGCTGGAGCGCCTTGCCATTTCCGTCGGCATTATCGGCCCGGAAGCCCAGGCCGAGCAGCTTCAGGACGCCTTCCACGAGATTTTCGACGACAACGAGGCCCAGGGCTGGGACAGCCAGTTGGGGACGGAGCCGGCGGTCGCGGTTTCCTATGACCGGATGCAGAAGATCCTGATGGTCGAAGGGCCGATGGGCTTCGGGGCGGATGTCATCGCCCAGGGCGGCGGCACGCTCGGCAATACCCTCGTCCAGGCGACAGGCGGCGGCTATGTGCGCCTCGGCAAGGATCTGGGCGACGATTTCCTGCCGGCCCGCATGTTCCCCTATTCCGGCGCCGGGTTCTGGGACAATGACTCGATCCTGTCGGCCTATCTCTTCGCCGGGATGCAGGCCCGCCTTGTCGCGCGCAACGTCTTCCTCGACGGGTCGAGCTTCGAGGACAGCCCGAATGTCGACAAGGAGCCGTTCGTCGGCGATTTCTTCATCGGCGCGGCGGCCCAGCTCGCCTTCACCCAGGTCAGCTTCACCTATCAGCAGCGTGGCAAGGAATACGAGACCCAGATGACCCCGCAGAAAATCGGCTCCATCGCGCTGTCGGTCAATTTCTAGGAACGTCCATGACCGTACTCCTCTGGGCAGGTCTGATCGCCGCCATCACGGGTGGCGACGCCGTACAGGCTGTACCTGCGCCTCAGACCGCCGAAGCGGCGTCACACCAGTGGGAAGAGGTCTGCGCAGACTGGGATGATTGGGACAAGCCCGGCCCGCCCTTCAGGGTGTTCGGCAACACCTATTATGTCGGTACGTGCGGTATCGGCGCGATCCTGATCACGGGGAGCGACGGGCACGTTCTGATCGACGGCGGCACGGAAACCGGTGCGGAGATCATCGCGGCCAACGTGCAGGCGCTGGGCTTCGATATCGCCGATATCAGGATCCTTCTCTACAGCCACGAGCATTTCGACCATGTCGCCGGGCTTGCCGCCCTGCAGCGGCTCAGCGATGCTCGCCTTTTGGCCTCACCCGCCGCCGCGCCGGTGCTGGACACCGGTGAGGATGCGCCATCGGACCCGCAATACGGCATGCATGAGCCATTTCCGGCTGCCCGCGTCGATGGTGTGGTCGAGGACGGTGACGTGCTGACGCTCGGCGATATAGTGATTACCGCTGTCGCTACACCCGGTCACACCGCCGGGGCGATGAGCTGGCAGTGGCAAAGCTGCGACGACAGCCAGTGTGAGACCATTGTCTATGCCGACAGCATGTCCCCGGTCAGCGCCGACGAGTACCGCTTTTCCGATCACCCGGCCTTTCTGGCGGCGTACCGGGCGTCCATCGAGAAACTGTCCGGCCTCGACTGCACCCTGCTGCTGACACCGCATCCCTCTGCCAGCGCGCTGCGCGAGCGGCTTGAGGCGGGCACGCTGACCGATCCTGCCGCCTGCAGCGATTATGCCGAGGCGGTCGATCGGCGCCTGAGGCAGCGTCTCGCCGATGAGACAGGAGCGCCCTGAGGTGCCATCGACCCGTCGAAATGCCGGATTTGCGTCGGTGTTTCCCCTTGTGCCCGGCCCTCGAAACTTGGCATTCCGGGCATATTGGCTTACCTGAGTATTGAATTGGCGGGCTTTTTAGGCCCATCGTAACGAAACCCCTATAAACCCGCGGGTATGAGTATGCGCACCTATCTGGACTTTGAAAAACCGATCGCTGAACTGGAAAGCCGTATTGAAGACCTGCGCGGCATGGAAAAGAGCGCGGACGTCAATGTGAATGACGAAATCTCGCGCCTCGAGGTCAAGGCGCAGAAACTGCTGTCCGACACCTATTCGAACCTGACGCGGTGGCAGAAAACCTCCGTTGCGCGCCACGCCCAGCGCCCGCATTTCTGTGATTATATCGAAGGCCTCACCGAGGACTTCACGCCCCTGGCCGGTGACCGGTCCTTCGGCGAAGATGAAGCCATCGTTGGCGGGCCGGCGCGATTCCGCGGCCGCTCGGTGATGTTCATCGGCCATGAAAAGGGCCGCGATACGGAAAGCCGCCTGAAGCACAATTTCGGCTCGGCCCGGCCGGAGGGCTATCGCAAGGCGATCCGCCTGATGGAGATGGCAGAGCGCTTTCAAATGCCGGTCGTCACCCTTGTCGACACCGCCGGGGCCTATCCCGGTCTTGGCGCGGAGGAGCGCGGCCAGGCCGAAGCGATCGCGACCTGCACCGAGACATGCCTCGCGCTCGGATCGCCGCTGATTTCCGTCATCGTCGGCGAGGGCGGGTCCGGCGGGGCCGTCGCCATCGCAGCCGGTAACCGCGTCATGATGCTGGAACATGCGATCTATTCGGTGATCTCGCCGGAAGGCTGCGCCTCGATCCTGTGGCGCGACGCCCAGGCCAAGGGCGACAACAAGGCACCCGATGCTGCCGAGGCGATGAAGATCTCAGCTGCCGACCTGCTGGAACTCGGCGTCATCGACCAGATCATTTCGGAGCCGCTTGGCGGCGCCCATCGCGACGTGAAGGCAACGATCGAACGTCTCGGCGATGCGGTGGAGCATGCGATTCACGATCTCGAAGATCTGTCGCCTGACGAGCTGCGCAAGCAACGGCGCGAGAAATTCCTCACCATCGGCCGGGTCGGTCTCGCTTAGGCATTTCAGGCATATGCAGGTTACACAACCCTGTCTTGGCGAGCGTCCTTAAGGTAATCCATCAGGAAATGGGTGGTCGAGGGGGCGTCAGGCCTCGCCGACAGCGCTTTTCATCGCCACGAGAAACAGGCGAAAGTGGCGCAAAATCAGGGCTTTGGACCGCTCTGCTGTGACGCGGGCTCGACATGGCCCGCCGCGGCCGACACACAACTTTGCGCCGCGGCGCTTGCACCGCCAGCCGGGCAGTCTTAAGACCGATCAGGAAGGAATCTATTATGGCAAAGGCGTTCATTTTCCCCGGACAGGGCTCGCAGTCGGTCGGCATGGGCAAGGACCTCGCCGACAGGTTTTCGGTCGCAAGGTCTGTCTTTGATGAAGTCGACGAAGCCCTGGGGCAGAAACTCTCGAAGATCATGTGGGAGGGGCCGGCCGATGAGCTGACCCTCACCGCCAATACCCAGCCTGCGCTGATGGCGCATTCGATCGCCGTTTTCCGTGTCCTGCAGAGCGAGGCTGACCTCGAGATCGAGGATGCCGCCTGCGTCGCGGGCCATTCCCTCGGCGAATATTCCGCCCTGTGCGCCGCCGGTGCGTTCAGCCTGGCCGACACGGCCCGGCTGCTGCGCATTCGCGGTGAGGCGATGCAGGCCGCCGTGCCGGTCGGCGAGGGGGCGATGGCCGCCGTTCTCGGGCTGAGCCTCGAGGATGTCGAGACCGTGCTTGCCGGGCTCGAGAGCGATGGCGTCTGCGAGATCGCCAATGACAATGCGCCGGGACAGGTCGTCATCTCCGGCCAGAAGCCGGCTGTCGAGGCTGCCGCCGAGGCGTTGAAGGCGAAAGGCGCCAAGCGCGTCCTGCCCTTGCCGGTGTCGGCGGCGTTTCACTCCACGCTGATGGCCCCCGCCGCCGAACGCATGGCCGAGGCGCTGCAGCAGGCCGAAATAAAGGCGCCGGCCATACCGGTCATCGCCAATGTCACGGCCGGGCCGACCGTCGATACCGACGCCATCCGCGATCTTCTTGTCCGGCAGGTGACCGGCCGTGTCCGCTGGACCGAAAGTGTCGCGCGGATGCGGAGCGAGGGCGTCGACCAGTTCATCGAGATCGGCACCGGCAAGGTCCTCGCCGGTCTGGTCAAGCGCATCGCCAGTGAAGCCGACGCCATCTCCATTGGCGGGCCCGATGATATCGAGAAGTACAAGTCACTTTAAGAGCTTGAGGAAGGCGCTATAAATGTTTGATCTTACTGGAAAAACAGCCCTTGTTACAGGTGCTACGGGAGGTATTGGCGGCGCCATTGCCACGGCGCTCCACGCGCGCGGCGCGACGGTCGCTATCTCGGGCACACGGGCAGAGAAGCTCGAAGGGCTGGAAAAGGAACTCGGCGAGCGGGTTCATGTTCTGCCCTGTAATCTGTCTGACCTCGAGGCGGTTGACGCCCTGCCGGGGCAAGCGGTCGAGGCGATGGGCTCGCTCGATATCCTCATCTCCAATGCCGGTGTCACCCGGGACCAGATCTTCATGCGCATGAAGGAAGACGAATGGGACGACGTCCTGCGCATCAACCTGACCGCCTATCACCGCCTCGCCAAGGCCTGCCTGCGCGGCATGGCGAAGAAGCGATTCGGTCGAATCATCGGTATCACGTCGGTGGTCGGGGTCATGGGCAATGCCGGGCAGGCCAATTATGCGGCCTCCAAGGCGGGCATGATCGGCATGTCGAAATCGCTGGCCCAGGAGATGGCGACGCGCGGGATCACCGTGAACTGCGTCGCCCCCGGCTTTATCGCCACGGCGATGACCGATGCGCTGAGCGATCAGCAAAAGGAAGCGATCTACGGCAAGATCCCGGCCGGCAAGATGGGCACGCCCGAGGATATCGCCTCTGCCGTCGTTTATCTGGCGTCGGATGAGGCAGGCTACGTCACCGGCCAGACCCTCCACGTCAATGGCGGAATGGTGATGATTTAGTGCATTTTGTTTCGGTTGCTTTCGAAAACAATTTGCCCTATCGCGCAATTGTCGGTTACGAACTGCAGGAACAGTCCGGGCGTTAATAGAATAAACCGCTGGGTGTCCGGCAGAGTGATACTCAAGAAAAGGAGCAAAGAATGTCCGATATCGCTGAACGCGTTAAGAAGATCACCGTTGAACACCTTGATGTCGACGCTGCCAAGGTCGAGCCCAAGGCGAGCTTCATCGACGATCTGGGCGCAGACAGCCTCGATATTGTCGAGCTGGTTATGGCGTTTGAAGAAGAATTCGATATTGAAATTCCGGACGATGCCGCCGAGACGATTCAGACCGTCGGCGATGCCATTGCTTACATCGAAAAGAACAACGCTTAAGGTCCGCACCGACCGATGAGAGTTTGAAAGCCATCATGACCTCCCGACCGGGAAAATCATGGTGGCTTTTTCTTTATATGCGGCGCCGGTTTTAGGTGACGCGGCAGCGCCGGTCCTGTTTATTGACCGGGAACAAGCCGGAGGATTTATGCTGAGACGTGTCGTGGTCACTGGTCTGGGGCTGGTTACCCCGCTGGGTGCGGGGGTAAAGGGCAAGGGCATTGACGGTGTCTGGCAGCGTATCCTCAATGGCGAGGCGGGGGCCAACCGCATCGAGAAATTCGACGTCTCCGACCTGCCGTGCAAGATCGCCGCGGAAATCCCCCAGGCCAACGGCAATGGCGGCGGCGAGGCGGAGGGCGGTGAGCTGACCTTCAATCCCGATGACTGGGTCGACGCCAAGGAACGCCGCCGGGTTGACGACTTCATCGTCTACGGTCTCGCCGCAGCCGACATGGCGCTGGAAGATGCCGGGATCGAGCTGAAGACCGATGCCGAAAAGGAACGCGCCGGTGCCATGATCGGGTCGGGTATCGGTGGTCTCAACCTGATCGAAAGCACGACTATCGCCCTGCACGAAAAAGGGCCCCGCCGGGTCTCGCCCTTCTTCATTCCGGGCAGCCTGATCAACCTCGTCTCCGGCCAGGTGTCCATCCGCCATGGCCTGAAGGGCCCCAACCACTCCGTTGTCACGGCCTGTGCCACCGGCGTTCATGCCATCGGCGATGCCGCCCGGCTGATCCAGGTCGGCGATGCCGACATCATGGTCGCGGGCGGTGCCGAAGCGCCGGTCTGCCGTCTCGGCATTGCCGGCTTCGCGGCCTGCAAGGCGTTGACGACCGGCTTCAATGACACGCCGAAAAAGGCCTCGCGGCCCTATGACCGCGACCGTGACGGCTTCCTGATGGGCGAGGGCTCCGGCATCGTCGTGCTGGAGGAATACGAACATGCCAAGGCCCGCGGCGCCAAGATCTATGGCGAGATCGTCGGCTATGGCCTGTCGGGCGATGCCTATCACATCACCGCGCCGGCGGAGAATGGCGATGGCGGCTATCGCGCGATGAAAATGGCGCTTGAGCGCGCCGGTATGGGCACGGGCGACATCGACTATGTCAACGCCCACGGCACCTCGACCCCGAAGGGGGACGAGATCGAATTGCGGGCCGTCGAACGCCTGTTCGCCGACGATGCCGACGGCCTCGTCATGTCCTCGACCAAATCCGCCACCGGCCACTTGCTCGGGGCAGCCGGGGCGATCGAGGCAATCTTCTCGATTCTCGCCATGCGCGACAATGTCGCTCCGCCGACGATCAACCTCGACAACCCGTCGGTCGACACGCCGATCAATCTGGCCGCCAACGCCAAGGTCGAGAAGGAAATCAACGCCGTCCTGTCAAACTCCTTTGGCTTTGGCGGTACCAACGCATCTATCATCTTCCGCAAGGTGTGAGTCATTTAACGCGGGGGCAGCGCGCCAGGTCATGACGGGAAAACCGATTTCAGCAAGACGCCGACAGGTCCAGCAGGGCGGAGCCGTCGGCGCGGCTATCCGCACCATTTTCATTCTGGCGCTGGTCGCCATCGCGGCCTTTGCGGCGCTGGCCTATTTCATCCAGAAGGAAATATCGTCCGACGGGCCGCTCGCCGCGAGGACGGTGATCTGGGTCAAGCCCGGCATGGGGGTGACCGACATCGCTGCGATGCTGGTCGAGGAAGGCGCGATCAAACGCGAGGAATATTTCCTCATCGCCACCAAGCTGCGCCAGGCCGATACGCGACTGCGCGCCGGCGAGTTCGAGATCGCGGCCGGCGCGAGCGTGCTCGACATTGTCGACACCATCGTCTCCGGCAAGATCTACATGCACCTCATCACCTTCCCGGAGGGGCTGACGACGAACATGATCATGGCGCTGATCAACGCGAATAACGTGCTGGAGGGGGAGATTACGCTCGCGCCGGCCGAGGGCGACCTGCTGCCGGAAACCTACGCCTTCCCGCGCGGCGATACCCGCGATGAACTCGTCCAGCGCATGATGGATGCCCATGACGAGGTGCTCGACCTGCTGTGGGAGACGCGGGCCGAAGACCTGCCCTTCGAGACCAGGGAAGAGGCGGTCATCCTGGCCTCCATCGTCGAAAAGGAAACCGCCGTTGCGGCAGAACGCCCGCTGGTGGCGTCCGTCTTCGTCAATCGCCTGAATCGCGGCATGCGGCTCGAATCGGACCCGACCATCATCTATGGCCTGACCGGCGGCGAGCCGCTCGGCCGCGGCATTCGCCAGTCGGAACTGCGCGGTGAGACAGCTTACAACACCTATGTCATCCGCGGCCTGCCGCCGACGCCGATCGCCAATCCCGGCCGTGCGTCCATCGCGGCGGTGCTGAACCCGGCGGATACCGATTATATCTTCTTCGTTGCCGACGGGACTGGCGGTCACGCCTTCGCCTCGACCCTTGCCGAACACAATGCCAATGTCGCGAAATGGCGGCGGATCGAGCGGGAGCGCGCCAGTGCCCAGTGAAAATACCCTGAACAGCATGACCGGCTTTGCCCGGGTCGATGGCTCTCACCAACAGGGCGAGCAGTCCTGGCGCTGGGTGTGGGAGTGCCGCAGTCTCAACAATCGCGGTCTCGACGTGAAGCTGCGCCTGCCCTCCATGCTTGATTTCCTCGAGGCGGACCTGCGGACGCTGGTACCGACACAGATCAATCGCGGCTCGGTCATGCTGAACCTTCAGCTCCAGTCCGACCAGCCGGACGCGCGGCCGCGGCTTGACGAGGATGCGCTCGCCGCGGTCATTGCCGCCGCCGAAAAAGTCAGTAATCTGACGGATTGCGCGCCGCCGACGGCTGACGGCCTGCTCGCGCTCAAGGGCGTGCTCGTCACCGAGGAGAAGTCGCTGGACGAGGATGACGCCGCGGCCCTCGGCGCCGAGATCACCACCAGCTTCCAGGCGGCGCTTGAGGCGCTTGTCGCGGCGCGCGGTGAGGAAGGCGCCCGGCTCGCCAGAGTGCTGGATGGCCAGGTGTCGGTGATCGATACCCTGACGGCGCAGGCCACCGATATTGCCGGGCAGAACACGGAGACGATCCGCCAGCGCCTGAAGGACCAGCTCAGGGACCTGCAGACCGAGTTGCCGGAAGAGCGGCTGGCGCAGGAAATTGCCCTGCTCGCCGTCAAAGCCGATGTGCGCGAGGAACTGGACCGGCTGACGGCGCATATCGCCTCCGCCCGCCAGTTGATGACGCAAGGCGGCCCGATCGGGCGCAAGTTCGATTTTCTCGTCCAGGAGTTCAACCGCGAGGCCAACACGCTGTGTTCCAAGGCCCAGACGATCGAGTTGAAACAGGTCGGTCTCGACCTGAAAACCGTCATCGACCAGATGCGTGAACAGATCCAGAATGTCGAGTAGATGAAAAGTCCTGCCGTCAACCGCATCCCCCGCCGGGGTCTCATGTTCGTCGTTTCCAGCCCGTCAGGCGCCGGCAAGACGACCCTGTGCAACCGGCTGCTGCAGGCGGATCCGGACCTGTCGCTGTCGGTGTCGGCAACCACGCGCAAGCCGCGACCGGGCGAGCGGGACGGCGTCGACTATCATTTTATCGACCAGGACGAATTCCTCCGTATGCGTGAGACTGGCGCGTTCCTGGAATCGGCGAAGGTTTTCGATAATTACTATGGCACGCCGAAAGCACAGGTCGAGGAGGCATTGTCGTCCGGCAAGGACGTGCTGTTCGACATCGACTGGCAGGGCGCACAGCAACTGGGCGAGATCGCCCGCGATGATCTGGTGAAAGTCTTCATCCTGCCGCCATCGCGCGACGAGCTGGAGCGCCGCCTGCACACGCGCGCGCAGGACTCTGCCGAGGTCGTGGCCGCCCGCATGGCCAAGGCTGACAGCGAAATCTCTCACTGGGCGGAATATGATTATGTCGTGCTGAACTACGAGCTCGATGAATCCGAAGCCCTGTTGCAGTCGATCCTCGTGGCGGAGCGGCTCAAGCGGACGCGCCAGATCGGGCTGGGTGCCAAGGTCAAGGCGATCATCGAGGGCAGCTAGATCAACCGGTCTTCAATGGACTCATTTGAAGGCAGAAAAGTTGATCGTTTCCAGAGTGTTGGCGCAGCTCCTCTGCGTCCATCCGGGCGCAGGCTGCTCTGACCCTCAGAGAAGCTCGCACAGCTTGACATATCCCTTCACCGGCACGTCTTCGGCCCGGCGTGTCGCCGGTATGCCGACTTCCTCGAGCTTCGCCTCGACCTCGTTGCCGAAGATCGCCTTCAGCGACGAGCGCAACATCTTGCGGCGCTGGGAAAAGGCGGCAGCGGTGATCTTTTCCAGCAGCAGCGGATCGACGGAAATGTCCGGGTTCGGCGTAAAATTCAGGACGATCGAATCGATCTTCGGCGCCGGCGTGAAGGCGCGGGCCGGGAGGACGAAGCCTTTCTCGGGTTTCGACATGGCCTGCGATATCACCGACAGGCGGCCATAGGTCTTGGAGCCCGGCTGGGCGAGGATACGGTCGCCGACTTCCTTCTGGAACATCAGCGTCATCGACGTCCACCAGCGCGGGGTCACCTTGAGCCATTTGATCAGCAGTTCCGTCGAAATGTTGTAGGGCAGGTTGGAGGCAAGCCGGACCGTGCCGTTGACGCCGTGCAGCGCCAGCAAGGCCGGCTCGTCGGCGATCAGCGCATCATCCTCGACCAGCAACAACCTGCCGTCATAATGGGGCTTCAGCTCTTCGAGGGCGCCGATGCAGCGCCGGTCGCGCTCGATCGCGATCATGTCGGCACCGGTCTCCAGCAGCGCCCGGGTCAGGCCGCCGGGGCCGGGGCCGATCTCCACCACCGTCTCGCTGCGCTCAAGGCCGCTCAGCCGGGCGATCTTGCGGGTGATGTTCAGATCAAGGAGGAAATGCTGGCCGAGCGCCTTTTTCGCGCCGAGTTCATGGCGGTCGATGACGTCGCGCAGGGGCGGGAGGGCAGAGCCCGGATACATACTCATGAACTACTTCCGCTGGTCAGGGAGGCATCATAGGCCTGACGCCGCGCGGCCATCAGGTTGGCCATGCGGATCGAGGCGATCAGGCTGTCCGGCCGGGCGATATTGCGCCCGGCGATATCAAGGCCGGTGCCGTGGTCCGGTGACGTACGGATTATCGGCAGGCCGAGGGTGATGTTGGATGCCGAATGGAAGGCGATCGTCTTGATCGGGATCAGGCCCTGGTCGTGATACATGGTGATCGCCGCATGATACTGGGCCCTTGCTTCCTCGTGGAACATCGTATCGGCTGGCAGCGGGCCGAAGGCATCGACCCCGTGCTCGCGCAGCCAGGCAATCGCCGGCACGATGATGTGCTGGTCTTCCAGTCCCAGCGCACCGCCTTCGCCGGCATGGGGGTTGAGGCCGCTGACGGCAAGGCGCGGACTGGATACGCCGAAATCACGCACCAGCGCCTGGGCGACAACGATGGCGACATCGGCGATGCGTTGCGTGGTCAGCTCTTGGGATACTTTGGCGAGAGGCGTGTGCACCGTGACCGGCGCGACGCGCAGCGTGTCACTGGCGAGCAGCATGACAGGTCCGCGCACCAGGCCCTCGCTCGGCAATGCGACATCCTTGGTCAGGTCACCCAGATATTCCGTATGCCCCGAAAAGGCAAAACCGCTATCAATCAGCGTTTTCTTCTGGATCGGGTTGGTGACGATCCCCGCGACCTTGCCGTCGAGCGCCAGCTTCACAGCCTGGCGGATCGACAGGATCACTGCCTCGGCCGTTGCCACGCTTGGCTTGCCGAAGCCGACCGCGGTGTCGGCGGGCAGGGGATCCATCTCCAGCGGCAGGACCGGCAGGGTCTTCTTGAAGGCATTGCCCGCTTCCGCCGGCGTGCCGATCGTCGACATGCGGATCGGCGAGCCGAGATGGCGCAGCGCCCTGGCCACGCGGACGGGATCGTCGATCAGGAAGAAATGATGCGCGCCGGGCGTGTAGCTCGTGGCGAAATGATGCCAGGCCTTGAGGGTTATTTCGAGGCCTATACCCGCCGGCTCGCCCATGGTCAGGGCGAGGGGGAGGGGCGGTCCTGCCGGGTCATGTTTCAAAAGTATGCCTTAACCGATCTGGTCTGTTAGCCGTTCTGGTTCTGGGGCCCGTTATTACCAAGAAGAATCTGAACAGAGGAATCCCGCTCCACATCGCGCAGGTAACGGCGGGAGATCAGGTCGAGTTCCTGGGCGAAGAGGCGATCTTCGATTTGGCCGCGCGATGGCAGGCCGAGCCCGTCATCCTTGGCGCAAAGCAGTATCGCATGCCATGAATCGCCGGACCGGATAGGCTCGGAGACTTCGCCGCGCTCCAGCTGTTCTGCGGGGGCACGGAACGGCTCCTGCATACGGCTTGCCGGGATCATGGGAAGGAGTTCGAAATCAACGTCCTGGCCGAGATCGATACTCAACGCATCGCCGGCGCAGATATTGGTCTGGGGCAGCTTGGACGTGATCTCGGCCACTTCTTCACGGCTCATGCTGGCCGGTGCGCTGGCATATCCGAGTTCATAGGACTTCACGCCCTGTTCGGCCGCTTCGCGGGTCTCGCGGACCGCAAGGATGCGGACGGTGCCGTCAAGCGCGATGGGACGGGAGACATTGCCTGCTGCCATCTGGCGCACGACATTGCCGAGCTCCGGTTCCATTTCGCCGGCACGCAGCCAGCCGAGATCACCGCCATTGGCTGCCGACGAGCAGACCGAAAACTGTCTTGCCATTGCCTCGAAAGGCGTGCCCTGCTGCATCTGCTGGATGATCTGCATCCCGGCCTGTTCAATCTGGGCGGTCGAGAAATTCTCGCGAACCGGCAGGCAGATTTCGGAAACCAAATATTGCTCGTCCTGGCTCTCGGCGCGCAGCCGGTTCATGACGGCGTCGATCTCGGAGTCCGAAATTCGCACGCGGCTGGAATAGCGCCCGGCGACAAGCTGCTGCCAGACGAGACGGGTGCGAATCTGGCGGCGCAGCGTTTCGATGGAAATCCCGACGGCATTGAGCTGCTGCTCGAGCTGTTCAATGGTATTGCCGGAATTGGCGGCGATGCCAGCCAGTTCCTGGTCGACTTCTTCCGGATCGACGTCGAAGTCGACGGATTCGGCTTCTGCCAGCTTCAGCTGCTCCTCGATCAGGTCCTGCAGCGCCTTGGCCTGGACCTGGGCCATGGCCGATTCGGGGATCTGTCCGCCGGAGGTCAGGGCGATCAGCTGGATGCGCTGGCGCAGGTCGAAGGTCGAAATCACCTTGTCGTTTACGACGGCAGCGACCGATTCGAGCGCCTGTATCTGCGGTTCCTGATTAGCTTGCTGGCTCCCGTCCTGTGCCATGACAGGCAGTGACGCGCCGGCGAAGGCAATGGCGAGAACACCCGCCACGCTGCAGAAAAGCCCGGATTTCTTCAACTGCGAACTCTTGATCATGAAACAAACAGACCCTTTCATCTCCCGCCCTTTTTGGCCGAGACGATAACGTTATATCGGCATTTCACAAGCTAAATTGCCCGACTGCCTGTGTAAACATACCTTCTGGATACCATGGCCGTTAACCGTGGCGTCAATATGGCTGGCGCCGGCCTATTGCGTGATGCCGAGCAGCTCGATCTTGAACGTGATCGACTTGTCGAAATCGAAATCCAGGTCTCGCCGCGGATCGTTGCGGTAGCCCAGAATGATGCGAGTGCACTCATCCTGATAGATCAGGGATATCTCTTCCTTGGTGTTTTCGCCTGCCGTCACGTCACGGATAGCGCCTGCGGCCACGGCCCATTCGCGCGTGATGTTGTATTGCACGCTGGCGTTGACGAACTCTTCCACCTGGCTGACGCCAGTCAGGTCCGGCTGCTGTGTCTTGAGATAGCTTGCCGAGCCCTTCAGCCGCCCATAGACGCCGTAAAGCTGGGTCTCGGCGCGGCGCACTGTGCCGTCGTCCTTGTCGAGACGGAAAGAGTTGTTGAAATAAAGCGAGTTGTTCCAGCCGACGTTAACCGTACCGACAATGTCGGACTCGGTACCGCCAAGGCCCGTTTGCAGCCCGTAGGCGGAATAGACGGAGCTTTCCTCGCTGCGGAACTGCTGGCCGATCTCGCCTTCGACGGACAGGCCATTGTCGAAGATTGCCGCTGCCGACAGGCCGATATTGGCGCGCTGGCCGTCTTCCCAGATGTCGTAGCCGGCGGACTTGTTTTCGCTGAACAGCGTCGTCGTGTCGAACTCGTAATACTGGCTGTCCTCGTTGAGTACCTCGTCGATGTAATCGGCTTCGGGGCTGGCGATCAGCTGGATGCGCGGCTCGACGATATAGGTGGCATTCCCGGTCTGCTTGGCGAGCGGATAGGACCATTCGACACCGGCGGTCGGCAGAAAGCGGCTGACAGCGGTGCTGCCGCCATCTTCGGGCAGGGGCAGGGTGACGATGCATTCCTGATAGGCCGCAGCGCTGAGATTGTCGATATTGCAGACTTCATTGCCGGCTTCGAGGTCCTGATAGCTGTGGATGTCGCCGCGGGCCTGGCCGAAAACACGGAACATATGGCCGTTGGTACTTGTGAAGCGGCGCTCCCAGTCCGCCGAGACGGTGGTCAGATAGGAATCGAGGCCATTCTCGCGGCGCAGCGACAGGAACTGACCGTTCAGCGTCGTCTGGCCACCGACCCTCGGCGTATCGAACACGCCATTATACCGGATACGCGGCACGCCCTGGGCGACATAGGAATTGTCTTCGTTGCTGCGCAGCGACTGGAAACCGAGCCCTTCGAGGGCGAAGAGCGAGCGGTCGGTGCGCCGTTGCAGTTTGATCTCGCTGCTCAGGCGGTCGGGACGGAACAGTTCCGAGCCGACCTCAAGATTGCCGACGCGGCTGACGTCATAGGTCTGCAGGTAGCGCTTGTCGGAGACATAATTGGCATCGAAGCTCGCGCGCCAGCTCTCGGAAAAATTCTGATGGCCCTTGCCAAAGAGGTGAAAGCGGTTCTCGGGCGTGTTGCCGGAAGGCTGTCCGGAAACGAAATACTCGTTGTTCTCATTGGCGTCGATGATACCGGCCTGGATCACCGAGCCGCCGCGCCAGTTGTTGATGCGGTATTCGCCCTGCAGCAGCACGCCCTGGGTTTCCATGAATTTGGGCCGGAAGGTGAAGTCCTGGTAATCGGAAATCGCGAAATAGTAGGGCGTCTCAAGATAGACCCCCTGGGTCGTCGTCGAGCCGAAGGAAGGGGTCAGCAGACCGCTCTGGCGCTTCACCGACGGATCGGGGATCTGCATGTAGGGCGTATACATAATGGGAACGCCCTTGACCTCGAAGAAGGCATTCCGGAAACGGATGACCTTTTCTTCCTTGTCCTGAACGACTCTCAGGGCCTTTAGCTGCCAGGATGGTGTCTTCGGCGAGCCGTCTTCCGTGCAGACATCGCAGCCGGTATAGACCGCGCGGTTGAGGATATTGCGCTCGTCGCCTTCCTTGACGAGCGTGGCGCTGGCGAGCCGCGCATCGCCTTCGAGCAGGGCAGAGAAATTGTTAACAACGCCATCCGCCATGTCGCCTGTGAGGACGATGTCGTCGGCGAAATAGGTCTGGCCGTCAGCCTCAGTAATGGAAACATTGCCGATGGCCGTGACGATATCGGTCGTCGGATCATAAACGATGCGGTCGGAAGTGATAAAGCGTTCGCCGTAATAGGCTTTGACATTGCCTTCGGCGATGACCGGGCTGTCCTTGGTCTGACGCGTGACCGTGTCCGCCTCGAACACGACGCTTTCGTCTTCGGTGGTCGGCGAGAACTGGGCGTGAGACACCGCCGTGATTGCCATGCCGCCCGCGAGACCCGCCAATAATGCTTTGCGTGAAACCTGCAACAGTGATCCCCCTCTGTGCCCTTTCACAAGGCCTGTAGATAAAGCCATACTCTTACCCCAAACTTATAATGCATCGCAGCAACAGTCCAATTTATTAAAGGCAATCAACCGTCTTCGGTATTGAACAGGAATGTGAGCGCAAGAAACCCTGCTATGAAGACGGGTGCCCAGGCGGCGAGCACAACCGGAACCAGCCTTGCCTCGGCCGTCGCATTGGATATCTCGGCGGAAATGAACAGCAGGAAGCCCGCCGCGATGCCCCACAGGACCAGCCTGACAGTGCCGCCCTGACGGACCGGTTTCATCGAGAACGACGCCGCGATCAGCACCATCGCCAGCAGCTTGACCGGCAAGGCCAGCAGGTCGTGATAGCGCAATTCGTATTTCACCGTAGGCAGACCGGCATCGCGGGCAAGGTCGATGAATCTCGGCAAGGCCCAGATCGACATGGTTTCAGGCTTGGCGATGTCCTCGCGCAGCTCGTCGATGGAAAACAGCGCATCGACGACCTGGGTTTCCCGAACCTGTCTGTCCTGGCCTTCGAGGGTGCGCAGGCGCGCATCGTGCAGGACATAGCGGCGATCCTGGATTTCAGCCTGCTCTGCATCCCAGCGTTCGAGGAAGACGCCGTCGAGGGTCTGTTTCCACAGGACCACGTCCCGCAGCAAATTATTATCCGCATCATAGCTGGAGGCATGCAGGATCAGGGTCTGCTCGTCCGTGCGCTGACGCAACCAGATGCCGCCATTGAGCTCCTTGATCAGGTTGGCGCTCTTGCCGCGAATGTCGTTCTTGATCGATTCCGCCTCGCTCGACATGCGCGACGCCGCCGGGTCGGCAAAGGTCAGCACGGCGATTCCGGTCAGTACGGCGAGGATCGCCGACGGCAGGATGATGCCCCAGATGGACAGGCCGGCCGAGCGCATCACCGCGACCTCGGAGCGCTTGTTGAGCTGGTAGAAAGCCCACATCGATCCGAACAGGAAGATGAAGGGCATGGTGGTGAGCACCAGTTTCGGCGCCCGCAGCAAGGTCAGCTGCGCGGCGAAGCCGATGCCTGCATTTTCGATTCGTTCGACCTCCCTGAGGCTTTCGATCATGTCGATCAGGATGGTCATCATGGCGAGAATGATCAGCAGGCCGATGACGCCGGTCAGGGTGCGGACGCTGAGATAGCGGTAGAGCGTAAATCTGGGCATCAGTGCGCTCTCCTCGGATAGAGTTTGTTGGTCAGGTCGCGCCGGGACCTGCGCAGGCCAAGGCGGGGCAGGCCGACCAGGATGGCCAGACAGACGATGCTGCCGCCGATCGGCAGGATATATTGCACGATGTTCATCGCCGGCGTCGATGCTGCCGCGTTTTCAAGCGTGAAGCCGATGACCCGCAGGAAGATCGCGATACCGGAGGCATAGAGAATGCGCCGTGAATAGCCGTTGCGATTGAACGGCCCCTTGATCAGCGCCAGCATGGCGATGAGGACGAAGAGGATATTGTAGAACGGGTTGGACAGGCGGGCATGGCCTTCGGCTTTGAGCACGCCTTCCTGCTGGATGTCATAGGGGACGCTCATGTCCGGATAGAGCAGCTCGGAGATATACCGCTCCGTCGGCTCGCGATAGCCGGGCCCTGCCGAGCGCTGGTACTGGGTCAGGTCGACAGCGGTTTCGGTGAAGCCGGTGACGTTGACCTTGCCGTCATTGCCAGGCTGCTGGAAATTGCCGCGCGCCAGGTGCAGGCGCGGTCCGAAAACGGTGTTCCGATAAAGACCGGCCTCGGCCATATAGGTCGTCGGGCGTGTCGGATTGCGTTCGTCATAGATCAGCATACCGAGATACTGTCCGCCCGGGCGCACCTCCTCGGCATAGACCATCAGGCCATCGACGACGGTGGTGAACTCGCCGGCGCGAATCAGCGATTTGGCAATGTCGCTGCGCACGGTCTGTACCGTGTCCTTCAGCACGCGGTAGCTGCGCGGCATCAGGTCGAGATTGAGATAGAAGCTCAATACTGTACCGAGCAGGGCGAGGGCGAGCAGCGGACGGGCGACGCGGAAGGTGCTGGCGCCGGAAGCGGACATAACCGCTATCTCGCTGTCGCCCTTCAGCCGATTGAGAATGAACAGTGCGGTCGCGAACAGGGTGAACGGCGTGACCACCGCCAGCAGGTTCGGGATGATCAGCACGGTCACCTTGAGAAAGGCACTCAGCGTGCCGCCATCCTCGACCATCAGATCGACGCGCTGGAGGATTTGTGTCAGCCACACGATCGCTGTCACGCAGATGGTGATCAGCATCAGGGGTTTGATACTCTGCGAAAAGAGATATCTGTCGAGTTGTGACACGAGTGTTCCTTAAGAGCCGTTGCGCGGACAGATGACGCACATAACGCCTATCCCCCACCGTTCGCTAGCATATTTGATCTTGAAGGCAAAGGAAGCCGCGTCATACCTTACAGGAAATTGTACCTTACCAAAAATTGAGACATGCCGGTCTCATCTGCGCATTTCCCCGTGTTACACGCACCACTCAACAGGGAGTATCGAATGAACATTACTTTTTCCAAGGCCAGCCTGCCGAAAGCCGGTATTATCGTCGTGCCCGTCTTTGCCGATGGCGATCAGACCGCGGCCTTTACCGATCTCGACGGCAAGACCGATGGGGCGCTGACCCGCGCGACCAAGGCCCGGGACTTCTCCGGCAAGGCCGGCCAGTTGCTCGAGATCCCGAGCCCGAAGGGTCTCGACAATGCCGCCATCTGCCTTGCCGGGGCGGGCAAGCGTAGCGAGCTCGACCTGCTGGCAGCCGAAGCCCTCGGCGGCCGGGTCATCGCAAAATATCTGCGCGACGGGGAAAAGGCCTTGGTATTCGCGCTCGAGGGGTTTGCCGATGACGATGCCGGCCTCGCCGCCCGCGTCGCCTTCGGTGCGCGCCTGCGCAGCTATTCCTTCGACAAGTACCGCACCACGGCGGAAAAATCCGAACTGCCGAGCCTGACCAAAATCGCCATGCACAGCACGAAATCGGCTGCGGTGAAATCGGCTTATGCGGAGCTGGAAAAAATCGCCGACGGGGTTTTCCTGACCCGCGATCTCGTTTCCGAGCCGGCCAACTTTCTCTATCCCGAGACCTTTGCCCAGCGCTGCAAAGAGCTGGAGAGCCTTGGCGTGAAGGTCGAGATCCTCGGCGAGGCGCAGATGAAAAAGCTCGGCATGGGCTCGCTTCTCGGCGTCGGGCAGGGCTCGGCCAGGGAAAGCAAGCTCGCCATCATGAAATGGATGGGCGGCGCGAAATCCGAGGCGCCGGTCTGCTTCGTCGGCAAGGGCGTGTGCTTCGACACCGGCGGCATCTCGCTGAAGCCGGGACCGGGCATGGGCGACATGAAATGGGATATGGGCGGCGCCGGTGCCGTGACCGGTGCCATGGCCGCGCTCGCCGGGCGCAAGGCGAAAGCCAATGTCATCGGCATTCTCGGCCTGGTCGAGAACATGCCTGACGGCAATGCGATTCGCCCGGGCGATGTCCTGACGTCGATGTCCGGCAAGACGATCGAGGTACTGAACACCGATGCCGAGGGCCGACTCGTCCTCGCCGACGCGCTGACCTACGCCCAGCAGAAGTTCAAGCCGTCCGCGATCATCGACCTCGCGACGCTGACCGGCGCGATCATCATTGCGCTCGCCCACGAATATGCAGGGGTCTTCTCGGGCGATGATGACTTGGTGGCCAAGCTCGATGCCGCCGGCAAGGCGACCGGCGACCGCGTCTGGCGCATGCCGGTAGACAAGGCGCATGAGGACATGATCAAGTCCCCGATCGCCGACATGAAGAATATTGGCGGCCGTGAAGGCGGATCGTCGACGGCGGCGGCGTTCCTGAAACAGTTCGTCGATGACGGTGTGCCGTGGGCGCATCTCGATATCGCCGGTATGGCGTGGACTGAGAAAGAGACCCCGATCATCCCGAAGGGCGGCACCGGTTATGGCGTGCGCCTGCTGGATGAGTTCATCCGCGCCAATTACGAGGCATAGGGAGCAAGATAAAAGGCCCGGGACGAGATCCCGGGCCTTTCTTCATCAGTCCTGATGAGGGGGGGTAGGTTACAGGGACTGACGGTAGAAAACGCCAAGCGCCGTGTTGCCGTAATCGGCTTCGAGCGTGCCGCCATCGACATCGAACTCGACTTTGCTGGTGCCGAGATAGCTTGCTTCGACCCCGATGAGGCCGCCGCTTGCGCCGACCGGACGGGCAACGCCGCCCTTGAACTGGTAGCCGAAGACGCCTTCGTTCTCGTCCTCAGCATCGACATTCACATAGCCGAGGCCGGCGCCGATATAGGGAACGAAAATGCTGTTCTCGACGGCAAAGTCGTAATAGCCGTTCAGGAAAACAGAGGTCGACGAGATGTCGCCATCGGTTTCGAACTCTTGGCCTTCAGCTTCGATGTTGCCGATATCGTTGGAACGATGGGCCAGCTCGATCTCGCTGCGGAAACCGTTGCCGAAATATTTGCCGAGCGCGCCGCCGATCGCATAACCGGTGTCAGCATCATAGCTGCCGGAGAAATCGCCAAGCCCGTCGACCGACAGGTCGGCGTCATCCTGTACGATGACATTGGCGCCAAGATTGCCTTGAACGTAGTACCCGCTATCCTGAGCGAGAGCGGAGCCGCCGAATGCGACTGCAGCCAGAACGGAAGTGGAAAGTGCGAAATTTTTCAGAGACATTGATTGTCCCTCCTCATGATCATTTTGTGTTGAAGGCCGGCACCAGCGTCGCCCGCATGGTGTCCGGTCTCGCCAGGTCACGACCTGTCGTGGCCTGCAGCGAAGCGTTAAGTGGGAGACGGATGATGGTTTTAAAGGGGCAAGTTTCACCTCTCGCATCCGTGAAAAAGGTTAATTCCGCATGGGGATCAACGCCAGCATGACAGAAGTGCTTTTTTATCATCTTGAGAGGGCCAGGCTTGAGCATATTCTGCCCGATCTGCTCGAAAAATCGATGGAACGTGGCTGGCGTGTCCTTGTTGCCACAAGCACCCGTGACATGGCGGACACGATAAATAATTTTCTCTGGACCTATACGGATGAAAGTTTTCTGCCCCATGGCACCGATGGCGATGGCGCCGACCACCCGATTTTCATTACCGAGACCGACTCAACCGGCGGTGAGCGCGATGTCCTTTTCCTGGTCGAGGGGGCAGAAGCCGAACCGGAAACGATAGAAAACCTCATCCGCTGTATCAGGATCTTTGATGGTGGTGACGAGCAGGCCGTGACGGCAGCGCGCGGCTTCTGGACAAAGGTCAAGGCCGCGGGTCACGCTGCGACCTATTGGCGCCAGAACCAGAGCGGACGTTGGGAAAAGCAGGGGTGACGGAAACACCGGAACAATGGCGTGTGCGGATTGAAGATCTGCGCGAGGATCTGCTGGCACGCTCGGGGATCAGCGCGGACGCCCGCAAGCCGGTCGAGCTCGACCAGCAATCGGTGGGGCGCCTGTCGCGCCAGGATGCCCTGCAGCAACAGGCCATGGCCAACGCCCAGGAGCAGCTCAGGAAGCGCGAGTTGAAACGAATAGACCAGGCGCTGGCGCGGCTGCAGGCGGGCGAGTTCGGTTATTGCCTCGACTGCGGCGAGGAAATCGCGCCGAAGAGGCTGGCGATCGACCCGCTGGCCGAGTTGTGTGTCGACTGCAAGGGTTGATCACTCTTCCCCGGATCGGATGACGCGGATGCCGATTGCGGACCGGGCGACGACATTGTCTTCCTCGCCCTGCCAGCCGGTGGCCTCCACGAAGGCAAAGCGGCGACCGACCCGTTGCAGGGAAATCCGTGCCAGCATGTCTTGCGCCTTGGACGAGCGGAAATAGCTGGTGTGGACGCTGGTCGTGCGCAGATGCACACCGGGCGACAGTCGGGCGATCAGTTCCAGCCGGGCGCAGCTTTCAAGAAAAGAAGAGATCACCCCGCCATGCAGGGCGCGGATCACGGGATTGCCGATATGGCCCTCCGCAAAGCCGAGCCGGTAGCTGAGGCCATCGTTCTCTGCCGTCGCGGAAATATTCAGCCACCGGCTCATGCCGGAGCCGGCGATATCTTTCTCGATCCGTTCGAGCGCGTCGGGAGTGAGGTCGGGTACGCTGTTTGCCATGCTCGCCTCCCTCACAGCCGTGAAGCGGAGGACCGCCCCTTGGTGCCGACCATGAACGTGCCTTCGGCCAGCGCGATCACGTCGCCGGTACCGGCGCAGACCGCCTTGCCGGAACAGAAGGCGACATCGTCGGCGATCCCTTCGCACTGGGCCATCACCTTGATCGCCTGTTCCGGTTCGGCATGGCCGAGATAATCCGTCTTCAAATTGATCGTCGCGATCGGCATGAACCGGTCGAGGCGCGTCCAGACGGTATAGGCGAGTATCGTGTCCAGCAGGATCGTGAAAATGCCGCCATGAATGACCTGGCCGCCCGAATCAGCGGGCGCCGCGGAGAAGTCCGCCGGGACGGTGATGCTGAAATCGGCCTGGCCGCGCATGATCCGCGTCGGCCTGAATGTCTTCAGCCGGGCGAACAGATTGTGCTCGTTCTGGATGAACTGGCGCGAGGCTTCCATCATCGGCAGGATGAAATCCGGCAGGTCGTCGCCGATTTCTAGCTTCTGGTCGTCCGGCTGGGCAGGCGTGTCACTCATGAATTACGCAGTTTTTCTTCTTCATACTGAATGCCCCACCCGATCAGCTGGCGCCACAGGGCTTCGACCAGCGAGGGCGGCAGGCCTTTTTCATCGGCCCTCTGCTTAACACGATCGATCACCTGTTGGATACGCCAGGGTACAGTTGCCTCTTCCGGCCTGGATTTCAGCTGCCAGGCGCGGTCGACATAGCCCCAGCGCTCGGCCATCAGGTCGACGATCGCTGCGTCCAGACGGTCGATCTCGACGCGCACTTCATCCATGTCCTTGCAGTCCTGCGGTGCCTTGCTCATGTCCTGTCCTTTTCCTGCCCCCTGTGAGGGCTTGGCGCTTTATGCTTCACGAACCTCCTTTGTGAGCACTTTCGCGCCTTTTTCAAGGGTGCGATGAACAGGACATTTGTCGGCGATCTCCAGGAGCCGTTTGCGGGTCGCCTCGTCGAGGTCGCCGGTGAAGGTCAGCTCCCGCTCGAATTGGTCGATATGCGTGCCCATGGCGCGGTCCTTCTCGGTGCAGTGCTCGCAATCGTCGATATGCTTGCGGTCGTGGCGCACGCGGATCGCGACCTTCTCCAGCGGGATCTTCTTGTGGTCGGCATACATGCGCAGGGTCATGTTGGTGCAGGCACCGAGCGCGATGGAGAGAAATTCGTATGGCGTCGGGCCAGTGCCGAGGCCGCCGACGCTGGTCGGCTCGTCAGCAAGCATGCCGTGGGGACCGACCTTGACGGCGTTCTGGAACTTGCCATGGCCGGTCTCGGTCAACTCGACGAAGCCCGCCTCGTCCTGTTCCTCCGGCATCGGGTCGCGGGTGCCGATATAGCGTGTCGCCCAGGCGGAGATGACCTGAGCGGCATAGGCGGCGTCGCGCTTGTCGGAGAGCAGGTGGTCGGCCTGATCCAGCGAGCAGAAGCTCTTCGGATGACGTGCCGCCTCGAACAGCCGCCGTGCATTGTCGATGCCGACGGTCGCATCGATCGGGGAATGCAGGATCAGCAGGGCGCGTTTCAGCGAGCCAATGCTCTTCTCGACATCGTGCCGGTCGAGATCGTCGAGGAACTGCTTCTTGATGGTGAAAGGCCGTTCGCCGAGGCTGACTTGCGCCTCGCCCTTGTCGCGGATCTCGGCCAGCTTGCCGGCGAAATTCTCCGTCACATGGGCTGCGTCGGCGGGCGCGGCGATGGTCGCGACGGCTTTGACTTCCGGTATCTCGGCCGCTACCGCGATGACGGCGGCCCCGCCCAGAGAATGGCCGATCAGGAGGCTCGGCGCTTCATAGTTCTGGCGCAGATAATCGGCAGCGCTTTTCAGGTCGGCGAGGTTGAGCGAGAAATTGGTCGAGGCAAAGTCGCCTTCCGAACTACCCAGACCGGTGAAATCGAACCGCAGCACGGCGATACCCGAAGCGGTCAGTGATTCGGCGATCTTGCGTGAGGCGGTCAGGTCCTTGGAGCAGGTGAAGCAGTGGGCGAACAGCGCATAGGCCTCGACCCGGCCTGCCGGCATGTCGAGCCGGGCAGAGAGTTGCGCGCCCGACGCGCCGGTGAAAGTGTGCTTGACGATATTGCCTGCCATGGATCGCATCTCCTGAAGACCGAAATGGCGCCGCGCCGGCGCCGTGTTGCGGAAATCCCATTGTCCCACGTCCGGCCATCCGGCCACAACCCGCGAGTGCCGTTCGGGAGAAAACGTGATGACCCACCCCGGAAATGAAAAAGCCTCGCGCATGGCGAGGCCTGTTCGTCGTGAGATGGCTAACGCCGGCTATGCGGAGTGAGACAACTCGTCGGTGACGGTCTTGTTCCGGCCGCCGCGTTTGGCTTCGTACAGCTTTTCGTCTGCCCGGCTCAACAGGCTGAGCGAGTCGTCGCTCTCGCCCAGGCTGGCAATGCCGAAGGAGGCCGTCACCGGTTCCATCGGTTTGCCGGTTGTCTTCAGGACGCGCTCCTTGGCTTCGAACTGGCGGCGGATGTTTTCGATCAGCGTCTTTGCGCCGCGCAGATCCGTCATCGGCAGGACGATGCCGAATTCCTCGCCGCCATAGCGCGCGACCGAATCGCGCCCCTTGATCGAGGAGGAGATCATCGCCGCGAAATCCTTGAGGATCCAGTCGCCGATAATATGGCCGTGGACGTCGTTGACCCGCTTGAAGTGGTCGATATCGGTCATGACGAGGCACAGGTCGTGACCCGCGGCCTTGGCGGTGGACACTTCATGGGCCAGCGTCGCATCGAAATATCCGCGATTGCCGACCTGGGTCAGCGGGTCTTTCAGGCTGCGCGCGCGCAGATCGGCGAGGTCGTCGCGCAGCGACTGGATATGGTCCTTCGAGCGGTTAAGGTTTTCGCTCAGCGCTTCGGTCTGGACCTGCATTTCCCTGTTGCGCAGGATGAGGGACTGTACCAGGTCGCGGATCTTTGAGGGATCGGACAGGCCGGGCAGGACTTCATTGGCTTCGCCGAGGCTGGTCGAATAGTCCTGGCTGCGATCGGCGCTGGCTTCCATCATGTGGAGAATGTTCGACAGCTCCTTGTCGAAATGCTTGCCGATGGCGTCCTGCGCCTGGACGATGCGTTTTTCATTGTCGCGATATTCCGACAGGATCTGGTCGATATCATATTCGCTCAGCGTACCGCTTTTGCGCAGGATATCCTCGACATCCTCGCGCAGGGCCTCGTTGTCGCGCGAAGCATAGGAGTACCAGAGCTCATAGGTCTTGGGCTTGGGCGGGGTCATGTAGCGTGCGACGAGGTCGAACACCTCGCTCGCGACCTGGACGCTATGCGAGTAGTCATCATTGGTTGCTACCTGCGTGACATACTGATTTTCTTTTGGCTGGCTCATGCAGATCCCCCGGCGGCCGAATACAGTTTTATCGTTGTCCGGATCATCCCGGAAATTGGTGGGAATTTGGTTAATCGCGGGTCGAAAATGCAGTATTTTAAAGTAATTCAAACACGTCAGACGCTCAGGGGTTGTGCGCCAGTACCCGGTACAGCCGGTGGCCGCTGACGTGATACTTTTTCTCGAAAGGGGTTAACGGCGCGGCGTCAATGTCCAGCGGCGCCAGGACCGCATCGCGATGATGCGCCGTCAGCGCCTGGAGGAATTCCTTCGCATATATTTCCCAATTGGTGCGCAACTCCAGCGTACCGCCCAGCGCCAGCATTGCCGGGAATACGGGCGAGCCATGCCAGCGGCGCGACAGGTGGGCCGCTTTCGGATAGGGATTGGGGTAGAGCAGGTAATGCCGGTCGAGGTGCCAGCCCGTCTCGGCCATCATCGGGTAGAGGTCCATGAGATTGCCGCGCACAAGGCGAGCGTTCGCGGGCAGGGGGGCGCGCTCACGCGATAGCCGGGCAAGAGACCGGTCGATGCCGAGAACGAGATGACCGGGGTGCTGTTCGGCGAGCGCCCGGGTGCTGTCGCCGGTACCGCACCCGGAATCGAGAATGACCGGCATGCCCTGATACGCTGCCCTTGCCGCCTCGACCGTCCGCAACGCCTTCAGGGAATGACCGGCCGGCGGCCTGCGAAAGTCGGTATCGCGATAGCGGCTGACCCGTGCGTCGAGATCGGCATGGATACCGGTCTGGTTCGAAGTAACGGGGCGTGACCGAGCGAACGCCATCAGCCCGGCAGGGCCTGTTCTGCTTCAGCCCTGGCATGCTCATAGGTCTCGGTGGCACCAAGCCAGTCCTCCTCGGCCTGCGCCAGTGCCTCGACGGTGCGGGCGCGATCCTTCGACAGCTGTGTCGCCCTGGCGATGTCCTTTTCGAACAGGCCCGGCGCCGCCAGCGCCTGATCGATCTGTGCGATCTCGCCGTGCAGCCGGTCCATTGCCTTTTCAAGATCCTCGCATGTCTTCTTCAGCGGGCTGAGCGCCTTGCGCATGTCGGCGGCGGCCTTGCGCTGGTCCGCCTTGCTGATCAGAGGTTTGGACTCGACAGGCTTCTTGTCGGATTTCTCGGTCCGGTTCGCATCGAGGATCAGGTCGCGATAGTCGGACAGGTCGCCGTCGAACCGTTCGGCCCGGCCATTCTTGATCAGCCACAGCCGGTCGGCGACCGCCTCGGCAAGGTGGGCATCATGGGTGATCAGAATGACCGCCCCCTGATATTCGTTCAGCGCCATCATCAGCGCCTCGCGCGAGTCGATGTCGAGGTGATTGGTCGGTTCGTCGAGGATCATCAGATGCGGTCCCTCGAAGGTGATGAGCCCGAACAGAAGGCGCGCCTTCTCGCCCCCCGACAGCTTCTCGGCAAGCACATCGGCCTTGTCCGGTCCGAAGCCGATCTGCGCGGTCCGGGCCCGCACTTCGGCTTCGGTGCCATCCGGCATCAGCGCGCGGACATGGTCATAGGGCGACTGCTTCGGCTTCAACTCGTCGATCTGGTGCTGGGCGAAATAGGCGATACGCAGCTTCTTCGACCTGTAGACATTGCCGGACAGGGCAGGCAGGCGGCCGGAGATCGCCTTGACCAGAGTCGACTTGCCCTGGCCGTTGGAGCCGAGAATGGCGATGCGGTCATCCTGGTCGATGCGCAGATTGACATCGCGCAGGACCGGCTGACCCTCTGTATAACCAAGATCGGCCTCGACCACGCGCACGATCGGCGGCGCCATGGGCGGCTTCGGGTCGGGAAAGTGAAAGGGAATGGTCCGCTCTTCGATCGGGATCGAGACCGCCTGCATCTTCTCCAGCATCTTGATGCGCGACTGCGCCTGCTTGGCCTTGGAGGCCTTGGCCCGGAACCGGTCGACGAAGGACTGCATGTGGCGGCGGGCCGCGTCCTGCTTGGTCGCCTGCGCCATCGCCACGGCCCGCTGCTCGGCGCGGCGGCGTTCATAGGTATCGTAATTGCCGTTATGGACCGAGAGCTTGCCCTGTTCCAGGGCCAGGATATGCGTGACCGCACTGTTAAGCAGGCCGCGATCGTGGCTGACGATCAATGCCGTATACGGATAGCGGCGGATATAGTTCTCCAGCCACAGCGCGCCTTCCATGTCGAGATAGTTGGTCGGCTCGTCCAGCAGCAGCAGATCGGGCGCGGCGAACAGGACGGCGGCAAGGGCGACGCGCATTCGCCAGCCGCCGGAAAAGTCAGAACACGGACGGGCCTGCGCCACATGGTCGAAGCCCAGGCCAGACAGGATGATCGCGGCCCGCGCCTCCGCCGAATGGGCGTCGATGTCGGCGAGGCGGGTCTGTATCTCGGCGATACGGATCGGGTCTGACGCCGTCTCCGCCTCGGCGAGGAGGGCGGTGCGCTCCGTATCCGCGACGAGCACCGTGTCGAGCAGCGAGTCCCGCGTCGCCGGGGCTTCCTGCGCAACCGAGCCGATGCGCCGGCCCTTGCGCAGCGACAGCGAGCCGTCATCCGGCGAGATTTCCTCGCGGATCAGCTTCAGCATGGTCGACTTGCCGGTGCCGTTGCGCCCGACGAACCCGACCTTCCAGCCATCGGAGATCGCAGCCGTCGCCTGGTCGAACAGCACGCGCCCCTCAATGCGATAGGTCAGGTCGTTGATATGCAGCATCATGGGCGAGGGTCTTAGCGGCTAGCGCAGCGGGAATAAATCCCTTTCGCACCGAACAGACGGGGGATCAGAAGCCCCAGCTTTCCGGGTCCGGATAGGCCCGCTTCTCCGAGGCCATCATGATGCCCTTCACGCAGCGCACGATGTACCAGACGAGCTGCGCGAGAGCGGCAAAAGAGCCGATGAGAGCGACGAGGATACCCGGCAGGATCTGTTCCTGAATGAAGAACGGAATGCACAGGCAGATCAGCACGACGGACAGGATCATGTACAGGATGCCCTTCCAGAAAATGTGGATGGCATTGTCATAATGGCTGTCGAGCCAGCTCGCAGGCCGCGCTTTGCTGACATAGGCGAGGATCACGCCCACGACCGGCGTAAAAATGATGAAGAACCCGACCAGATAAAGCACATAGATCACAACCGGCATCTGGGCAGAGTCTTGGCGGGAAGAGCCTTCGGAAGCGGATAGATCGCTCATAATTCTCTCATTCCTGTTTTTTCGCCCTCTGTCTGTATCACCTGATATAGAGTGGTCCGGCAGGACTTGCTAGGCTGCTTCCCCATTGCTATAGGCCCGCGACACCAATTTCTTCCACTGTACAAGGATACCGAACCATGGGCCTCGAGCGCACTTTTTCGATCATCAAGCCGGACGCAACGCGCCGCAACATCACCGGCAAGATCATTTCCAAGCTGGAAGAGGGCGGCCTTCGCGTCGTCGCCTCCAAACGCATTCACATGAGCCGGGAGCAGGCCGAAGGCTTTTACGCTGTCCACAAGGAACGCCCGTTTTTCGGTGAGCTGGTCGATTCCATGATGTCCGGCCCGGTTGTCGTCCAGGTGCTGGAAGGCGAAAACGCAATCTCGCGCAACCGTGAGATCATGGGTGCCACCAACCCGGCCGACGCCGCAGAAGGCACCATCCGCGCCGAGTTCGCCGAATCCATCGGCGAAAACTCGGTCCACGGCTCCGATGGTCCCGATACGGCCAAGGACGAGATCGCGTTTTTCTTCACTGAAGACGAAATCGTCGGCTAAACACGCTGATGCGGGGCTCAAACCTGCATCAACACTGAGATGCACAGTCACGTGAGGCAGCCTTGGGGGCTGCCTCTTTCTTTCCCATATGTGCAAAAAGAAGCCACATTTGCCCTGAAAAGACCTGTATGACGTCGCGAAAAAGACGGTGCGGGGAACAATTATCGGTATCAGACCGTTATTGATGGGAACAAGGAGTAAAGGTCATGAAACGTACAACTGCTGTATTACTGGGCATCGCCGCCACCGGTTTCGGGGCTGCCAGCTTTGCAAGCACTTACGTTGTGCCGAGCCAGTTCGGCGCCGAAGGCACCGAAATCGTCCTCGAAGATGCCCGCCTGAATGCGGATAACATGTTCGACAAGATTGACGTCAACGCCGACGGCCTGATTTCCATCGACGAATATGCGTCACAGGCTGTCGTCAATGCGTCGCTTTCCCGTTTCAACGGGGTGGTCGCGATCGATGGGCGCCAGACCTTCCATATTACCCTGCCGAGCGAGGCCACCGGTCGTCTTGCCCCTTACGAGCAGACGACGATCGACGCGATCGCCCGCAATGAATTCTATGCCTTTGCCGGGTCCGACAGCGCGATGGATCGCCGCGAATGGATTGCTGCGAAGCTGAATGATTTTGCCGAAGTCGACTTCAACGAAGACGGCAGGCTGACCGGACCGGAGCTGGAAGTCTATACGCTCAACTTTGCGCGTTTCCAGACGTCGGTAAGCTGATACCTACCCTGACTACGCCTAACTTTTGGAAACCCTCAAAACTGCCCGCCTCATCGAGGCGGGCTTTTTTTGATCCTGATGGTCTATCGGGCGATCTCGTATAGCGCGATGGCGGCGGCGTTGGAGACGTTGAGGCTGTCCATCTCGGCCGAGATCGGGATACGGACCAGCATGTCGCAGGTCTGTCCGACCAGGTCGCGAAGACCGGCCCCTTCGGCACCCATCACCAGCACCACCGGTTTTTCCTTCGGCATGTCAGCGATCAGCGCGACTGCCTCGCCAGCGAGCCCGGCGCAGAAATAGCCCATTTCCTTCAGCGCCTCGAGCGAGCGGGCAATGTTGACCGCCTGCACGCAGGGCACGATGTCCACGGCGCCCGCTGCGGCTTTGGCCAGAGCGCCGGCGAGCGGTGGCGTGCGCCGCTCCTGCACGATGATCGCACGGGCATTGAAGGCGGCAGCGGTCCGGAAGATCGCCCCGATATTGTGCACATCGGTTACCTGGTCGAGCACGATGACCGGGCGGTTCTCGCCCGCGACCGGCTGGCAGGTCTCCTTCAGGCGGGCGCGGGGCAGTTCGTCCACGTAAGCGGCAAGGCCCTGATGGACGGAGCCCGGCGGCAGCATGCCGTCGATCGCGTCGGGCTTGAGATCATCCGGCGTTGCCTCGATACCCTGGTCCGTCAGCCATTGGGCCGCGTTCAGGGTTGCGACCAGCCGGTGGATCTTTCGGTCCGGGTTCTTCAGCGCCGCGGCAACGGCATGGCGGCCATAGAGCCAGACCGGGCGGTCTTCGTCGAGTTCGCGCTCATGGCGGTGCGGCGGGCCTTTTTTCGGGCGGGGCTTTCCGCCGGCCGAAATGTGTTTTGAGCCGGGTTTGGAGGAGGGCTTGCGGGCAGGGGGGCGTTTGTCATTCATGGCGTCGCCATACAGGAGTGGCGGGGGCAGGAAAAGCACGAAAAAACATTATGAGAGGGCAGCTTAGGTGTTGCATGGTCCCCGAGTCGTTTCTATAACGCCTGCTCTTTTACCGCATATGGTAATCTCGTGAGCCCTGTGGAGGGGTGGCCGAGTGGTTAAAGGCAGCAGACTGTAAATCTGCCCGCATAGCGTACGCTGGTTCGAATCCAGCCCCCTCCACCATTCATAGTCGGTCTGCCGGAGGCAGAAAAATCGATCCAGTGGATCGATTTTAGACGGAGAATGCCCCGGCAGGGGCTTCGCTCTTCGAGCTACGGCTCGGCAGGCCCAGGCAAGAACGACATCATCCGGCTCGAAGTCGCGATGGCTGCCGAGCCGAAGCCTTAGCGCCGGCGGGCCGTTATGAAATACGTTTATATCCCCAAAAGTGAGCTGGATCCCGATAGACACTATGTCGGGATTGCGTCCGACCTCAAGGATCGGTTGAGCAAACACAATTGCGGTGCTGTCGCACACACTGCCAAATTCAGGCCTTGGGCAATCAAAACCTATCTTGCGTTTTCCGATCATGAGAAGGCGCTGGCGTTCGAGAAATATCTGAAGACGGCGTCGGATCGCGCTTTTTCCAAGAAGCAGCTCTAACACCTCCCCCCAAATCCCCCTTGCAATCATCACCACACCTTCGTATCCAAGGTGTTCGCTGTGATCGTGCGGGCTTGCCGCGCCGAAGCGCAGCGAAGGCGGGTATAGCTCAATGGTAGAGCAGCAGCCTTCCAAGCTGAATATGCGGGTTCGATTCCCGCTACCCGCTCCAGTTTCTCCCCGCCGCTGCCTTCAAGTCGAAAGACCTCGCCGTCCCGGGACGGTCGCTCGCAGCCCTTCTGTATGCGCAGGAACCAAGCGGCTTTCGACGAAAAGAGGCCGGTCAGATGCCGGACATGGCCGGATTGACCAGCGTGAAGCAGTCACCGCCATCAGCGATCACGGCCTTGCACGCCGTCTGGGCCTCGTTCTCCGTCATCCCGTTGAAGCGGATGCGATAGATCGGCTTGCCGGCGGAGGTCGTTTCTGAAATCTCGTTGATCAGAATGTCGGCAACGCCTGCGATGACGGTCTTGGTATTGACCATTTCCGTGCTGGCGAGGGAGGCATCGCGATAGGCGCCGGTCTGGATCGACCAGCGGCGCTCACGGCTCAGGCTGGCATAGTCGATGTCGCCTTCGCCGATAGTGATATCTTCCTCGTCCGAACTGGCAACGCGCAGAGCGGCCGTATTGAGCTTGTCGGCATCGCTGAGAGCGGCGAGGTCGCCGGCCGCGGTCAGGGCGTCGGCATCCTTCCAGTCACCGGACTCGATCTTTTCTTTCAACTGCGCCTGCAGGGCCGGGGAGCCGGACACGGTGTCCATTTCCGCCGCCGCCATGACCACCGGACGGTCAGGTCCGGACGCCGGTTTCGGCCAGACGCCGCCGAGCTTGGCGAGCGTCGTCGGCTTCAGGTTGGGTTCGGGCTTTTCACGGTGCAGGGCGCTGATCAGCGTCGGCGTGGCCTCGATCGCCTGATAGGCATCATCGAGAATTTTCTTCATATGCGCGTCGCGGGTATAGCTGGAGCGGCCACCGAGCACGATGCCGATCAGGCGGTCATCGCCGCGCCGCGCCGTCGTCGCGAGGTTATAGCCGGACAGGCGGGTATAGCCGGTCTTCAGGCCATCGGCACCGTCGAACGTATCGACGAGCTTGTTGTGGCCATTGATGGTCTTGCCTTTCCAGGTGAACGACGTCTCGCCAAAAAAGTGATAATATTGCGGAAAGTCCTGCACGATGCGCTGGGACAGGATGGCGAGATCGCGCGCCGTTGATACCTGGGTGGAATTCGGCAGACCGGAGGCATTGCGGAATGTCGTGGCGTGCATGCCCATGGTATGGGCCTGCTCCGTCATCATGCGGGCGAACCTGCTCTCGCTATCACCGATCTTCTCGGCGACGACGACGGCGACATCATTGGCTGACTTGATGATCAGGGCGTGGATCGCCTCCTCGACCGTAATCGTCGACCCGGCTGTCACGCCCAGCTTGGACGCGGGCATGGAAGCGGCGGTGCTGCTGACCTTCAACGGCGTATCGAGATCGACATTGCCTGCTTCCAGCTCGCGGAAGAGCATATACAGCGTCATCATCTTGGTGAGGGAGGCCGGGTAGCGCTTCTGGGTCGAATACCGGTCGAACAGGATGTCGCCGGTATCCGCATGAATCACGAGCGCGGCATACTTGCTATTGGCGCTGGCTGGCGAGACGGCGGCGAGCGCTATCATCACGACTGCCAACATGGCGATTGAACACAACTTACCTACCGACATAGCTTCATGGTACCCCTGATTGACGTTTTACCCAATACCCTGACCCAATGCGTTTTCTGTACGATACAATATCACAGTTGCAATGTCAGGTTACAGTTTCTGCTATTTGGGTAAACAAGCGGTTAAGGAACTGTTTACCAAAACACCACGAGTCTCCGGTTTTCTGCTCATGAAAAAATTGTGCGCTGCAACAAAAGTCTTGACATTCCCCGCCGATTCCACCATCTTTTGCAGTGCAACATAGGCATAGCGGGTTAGTCCCGAATGTACATACGGGTTATAACTTAAAGGAGATCCCTCATGAGTGCAGCGAAAAAAGCTCAAGCAGAAACCGTCGACGCCGCAAACGACGTGGCGAAGAAATTCGAAGAGAAAATGAAAGATTACAGCACGCAAGCCTCGGCGACCATGAAAGAGAACATGGAAAAAATGTCCAAGGGCATGGCTGAGTTTGGTGAATTCGGCAAAGACAACGTCGAAGCCGTTGTTGCTTCCGCGTCGACCTTTGCCAAAGGCTTCGAGGACATCGCGACCGAGCAGGCCAACTACGCCAAATCCTCGATGGAAAAATCCGTCGAGCAGATGAAGACCGTTGCGTCGGCAAAAACCCCGCAGGACTTCATGGAAGCGCAAACCGACTATGTGCGCTCCGCGTTCGAATCCAACATGTCGCAGATGAACAAGCTGTCCGACATGTGGATCGCCACTGCCAAGGATTGCACCGAGCCGCTCAGCCGCCGCTATACCGCGATGGTCGAGAAGGTCCAGTCCTTCCGCGTCTGATTAAAGGGTCGCCGGGCTATCAAGGGGATAGCCTGACATCTTCCCTGTAGCGTTTCCGGGCCCGGCTGTGAGACTCTTGCAGCCGGGCCTTTCCTGTCTTCGCCGCCCCTGCGTCATCTTCGACGCCCCAGGAACCATCGAACGACCGGCAGTCTTCGCAGCCATCAGCGCATCGGCGCCAAGCCGCCGTCATAATTCGCAGAAAGGCCAGGCCATGATCGATTTTTTGACCTTCACCCGCCCGTCCAGGCCGAACAATTATCTCGCCTGCACCGAAGAGCATTGTCCGAAAGCGGGCTGCGACTTGCCCGCCCCGGTCTTCGACGTCCCGCTGGCTCAACTTGTCGAGGCCTGGGAGGCGTTGATCGCCGAGCAGCCGCGGCTCGAGGAAACGGCGCGCTCGAGCGATGGCTGGCAGCGCGAATATGTCCAGCGCACCCGGTTCCTGCATTTGCCGGACACCATCACCGTGCGCTTCGTTGCCGGCGAGGAGGGCGGCTTGCCCGCAACCCGCGTCCTGCTGCACAGCCAGGCCAGATACGGCTATTACGATTTTGGCGTGAACAAGCAGCGCGTGCTGGGCTGGCTCGCCGACCTCGAGCGGCGCCTGCCCTTGAAATAAACCTTATCGGACCCAGCTTATCGCGTGCAGGGTTTGGTCGCAGGCGTGTTGTGGCTGACCTGAGCCGCGATCCCCGTTAGACTACACTCTTCTTCAATCACATCATGCTACATCTCGAGATGAAATCAGACCGCCGCGCGATGACAGTTCCTATGCCAACCACACGACCGACCCACCTGGCCGATAACGATCCCGATGATCCGGACAATAATAATCCCGGAAGGGGCAGTCCTGGCCGGGAAACCGGCACGGTCACGAAGACGCGCGTCAAGCCCGCGCGGCCGGCCCTTTACAAGGTCATACTTCTGAACGACGATTATACCCCGCAGGAGTTCGTGATCTGGCTCCTCGAGGCGGTCTTCAAAAAGGGCCGGGAAGAAGCGACTCGGATCATGCTGCATGTACACCAGACCGGTGTCGGCATTTGCGGGGTCTATACCTTCGAAGTCGCGGAGACCAAGGTCGCACAAGTGCTTGAGCTGGCCCGGCGAAACGAGCATCCGCTCCAGTGCATCATGGAAAAGGATTAACGGCGTACCCACATAGTAGAGACAGTACCAAACCCCACGGAGTATCTTTTGGCCGCTTTCAGTGAAAATCTCGAAAAAACCATCCATCGCGCCATAGCCATCGCCAGCGAGCACAAGCACGAGCTCGCGACCCTTGAACACCTGCTTCTTTCCCTGACCGAAGACCCGGACGCAATCGGCGTCATGAAGGCATGCTCGGTCGATATCGTGCTGCTGCGCCAGAACGTCATCGACTATCTCGAGGAAGACCTCGCCAAGCTGGTCGTGGAGGACCTCGACGAGGCCAAGCCGACCACCGGCTTCCACCGCGTCGTCCAGCGCGCGCTGATCCATGTGGAAACCTCCGGCCGCTCCGAAGTGACCGGCGCCAACATCATCGTCGCGCTGTTCGCCGAGCGCGAGAGCCACGCTGCCTATTTCCTCCAGGCCCAGGACATGACCCGCTATGATGCGGTCAATTACATCTCCCATGGCCTGTCGAAGAACCCGGCCATGAACGAATCGCGCTCGCCATCGGGCATTGGCGAGGATGACGACACCCAGACCCGCCAGGGCCCGGATGCGCTCGAGGCCTATACGATCAACCTCAACGACAAGGCCCGCAAGGGCAAGGTCGACCCGCTGATCGGGCGCGAGCGCGAAGTCGAACGCGCCATTCAGGTGCTGTGCCGCCGTCGCAAGAACAACCCGATCCTCGTCGGTGATCCCGGCGTCGGCAAGACTGCCATCGCTGAAGGCCTCGCCCGCAAGATCGTCGAGAGCGACGTGCCGGAAGTGCTGGAAGACGCCGTCATCTATTCCCTCGACATGGGCGCGCTGCTCGCCGGCACGCGCTATCGCGGCGATTTCGAGGAACGGCTGAAGGCCGTCCTGAAGCAGATCACCGACATGGACGGCGCCGTGCTGTTCATCGACGAAATCCACACTGTCATCGGTGCGGGCGCCACATCGGGCGGGGCGATGGATGCCTCCAACCTCTTGAAGCCCGCCCTGCAGGACGGCAATTTCCGCTGCATGGGCTCGACCACCTACAAGGAATACAAGCAGCATTTCGAAAAGGACCGGGCCCTTGCCCGCCGCTTCCAGAAGATCGACATCACCGAGCCGTCCGTGCACGACACGATCGAGATCCTGCGCGGCGTGAAGTCCTATTTCGAGGATCACCACAAGCTGAAATACACCGATGAGGCGATCAAGACCGCCGTCGAGCTGGCCTCGAAATACATGACCGACCGCAAGCTGCCGGACAAGGCGATCGACGTGATCGACGAAGCCGGAGCCCGCCAGATGCTGTTCAAGCCCGAGGACCGGGTCACCACTATCGGCGTCGAGCAGATCGAGGATGTGGTCGCCACCATGGCCCGCATCCCGGCCAAGTCCGTCTCCAAGAACGATGTCGAGCGCCTGCGCTCCCTGCCGGACGATATCAAGCGCGTCGTCTACGGACAGAATGAGGCAATCGACCAGCTCTCCGCCGCGATCAAGCTGTCCCGCGCCGGCCTGCGCGAACCGGAAAAGCCGATTGGCTCCTATCTGTTCGCCGGCCCCACCGGCGTCGGCAAGACGGAAGTCGCCAAGCAGCTCGCCTCGATGATGGGCGTTGAACTGTTGCGCTTCGACATGTCCGAATATGGCGAGCGCCATACGGTCTCGCGTCTGATCGGCGCCCCGCCGGGCTATGTCGGCTTCGAACAGGGCGGCGGCATGCTGACCGACGCCGTCGACCAGCACCCGCATTCCGTCGTACTGCTCGACGAGATCGAGAAGGCGCATCCGGAAATCTACAACATCTTGCTTCAGGTCATGGACAATGGCTCGCTGACCGACACCCATGGCAAGAAGATCGACTTCCGCAATGTCATCGTCATCATGACGACCAATGCGGGCGCGTCCGATGCGACCAAGAACGCCATCGGCTTCGGTGCCGGCAAGAAGACCGGCGAGCAGGGCGAGGCGATCCGCCGCCTGTTCACCCCGGAATTCCGCAACCGCCTCGATGCGATCATCAACTTCGCCGGCCTGTCGGCGCCGATCATCGACCGCATCGTCGCCAAGTTCGTGCTCCAGCTGGAAGCGCAGCTTGCCGACCGCAATGTCACCTTCGAGCTGTCGGAGGAGGCGACCCGCTGGCTCGCCGAGCGCGGCTTCGACGAGGAGATGGGCGCACGGCCGCTGGCCCGCACCATCCAGGAATATGTCAAGAAGCCGATCGCCGACGAGATCCTGTTCGGGTCCCTGCGCAAGGGCGGCATCGTCCGCGTGCTGATCGACACCAAGGACCCCACCAAGCTCGCCTTCGAATATATCCCGGAAGACCCCGAATCGGTCGAGCCGGTCGAGGGCAACGGCAAGGTCGAAGAGGCCAAGGTCGAGCGGTAATGATCCGTGTTTAGCCACAGGCAAGCGGGTCGGGTTTAAATCTGGCCCGCTTTTTTTAGCTGGTGTGCTGAGAAAAGCGTCGTGGCTATGCTGCGCGAGCGAGCGCGATCCGATCTGGCTATGCCTCGCGTGGAAGCCTTGATCTTGAAGCAGCCGGAAATTGCGCCGCCACCATCGCATATTGCATGGGGGTAATTATTGCGACGATCATAGGATAGGATAGATTAAGCAGAGACGGGTGGAAGCGGTTCAATCCCGTCACCCGTATTTTTTTGGCCAACCCTCGTCACGAAAAGGCGGCGATCAAAGCGTTCAACGAGTATCATGTGCGGTACGGTCAAGGCTGCCAGTCCTATAAAGACCGCCTGTAATCCCAATTCGAACGGGACCGCCGGATCGGCGACGCTTCGCACGAGAACAAAACTCACTCCAGCCAGCGCAACGATACTCGACAGACCGATGGCCGTGAACAAGGCGCGCCTGGCACTTGGCATGCGGCGGATTGAAGAACGATAGTGGCGGATAGAGTGCAGGCTGCAGAAATAAATGCCGAAGAACAGCAGCGGTGGAAGCAACCATGCAGCGATCCAGAGTATCATCAATTCTATGACCGGTTGACTTAGTCTCCTCCTGATCGCGAGGGTCAGGGCCAACGGTATGATTGCCAGTGCTCCGGCAAGTGCAGCTGCATCTGCCGCAATCGCTGCAGCAGGCAGTGGAGCAAGATGGCCGAAAAGGGCTGTGACTTCCGTGGGGTGCAGCAATGCCGGGGCGCCGATGGCGGCAACACCGCCTGCCCAGCGCAATGGCGCGGCCGTGCCTGCCCAATCGCCGGAAAAATGCAATGCCGAATAGGCGAGAAACGCAGACAGCGCGACTCCCGGCGCGACCAGCCACACAGCGATTACCAGAAGGATGAGGCCAACATAGCTTGCAATAAATTTCAGTTTTCCGGATACGCCTTCCAGCGGCCACAAGCGTTCGGCGATGGGAAGGTCCAGTGCTCCATGAGGCAGGCCGAAGACGGCGATAAGCGGCGCCAGAATAAGAAACTGGGATGAAGGATTGAGATCCATTGTCGCCTGCATGGCAATAGCGACGCAAGCACATGAACCGAACAAAAAAGTCTGCCAGACCGGGGCGATTGTCATTCCGGAAAAAGAATGTCGAAAAAGTGGCCTACGACAGCGCCGTGCATAGACTTTGTGATCGGTCCGTCGTTTGAGTTCAGAGCAATTTGCATGATCTTCCTTCCGGGACGGGGCGAATATGACAACGAGGGGGACACTGCCCGCCATCTGCGGGCAGTGTATTCGTGGCGATGTTATGCTGTCGGGCGCACCGCCGCCTTCTCAACTGGCGCTTTATGGCTTTCAAAGTAGGAAGCGCTTTTTCTCTGGGCGATCATGAAGATCAACACACCAAAAACCGCTTTGGCAGTTATGTCTGCAATGGTGTAGCCCACTTCGACGATAACGGTCGCTGCGGCGCTGTCGAGGCCTACCGCACCGGCAAAGTAGACTACCGGATAGAATGCCCAGCTACCTACGACGACGTATCGTGCGGCTTTCACGAGGCCGCGCGCGTCTTCAGGCTGGCTCGCAATGGATTTGGACAGACCGGCAAAGAGTTCGTACACTATCCAGAGGAACGGAATCATAGACGCGATGCCCCAGATCCAGCGCGCGGTGACGGTTTCTGCAACCTCGCCGGGATAGCCGAGGGCGATCATAAGCGCTGCCAGAATGCCTAGTCGCAACGCACGAGAAATGGTTTCCGACCGGCTCAGTCCCATGACAAGAATGAGTTCAACCAGTAGTAATGGTACGGTGAGGAACCAGTCTACATAACGGTAGGCTTGATTGAACGCGTAACCGGTGGTTGTGACTACGCCATCGGAGACGTCATACGCCGCTCCCCAACTCTCAAATATTCTGAAGTAATGATATGCCGCAATGAAGGTCACGAGACCTGTAATTGTCATTGCAGATTTGTACTGCGGAGCGACCTGACTTCGGCCCAACCAGAAAAATATTGTCGCCGCAGCGAGAGTCGCAAATGCGAAAGAGAAGGCATTGTATATGAGGTCATATTGCCCCGAAGTTATTATTTCCATTTCTTGCTCCCTTTTTGCACTTCATGGTGTAAACGAAGAACTAGCGTCAGAGCAGAATGTGCACACCCGGATGGACAAAGTGTCGCAAAATGTTGTTTGTTTGAGTTTAAGAATGCGGAAAATGGTGCCGGAATGTCAGGGAAATAGTAATGGGGCTTTTTGCCCCGTAGGGCGGGTGGAGCCGACAGGCGATACCAGCCGATCATGGCTTTCGCATCTTGGCGGGTATCGCTTCGCTCCACCCGCCCTACAAACTTGAAACTACAAACTCTCCCAAACTTATCCCCGCGCCGCCCAATCCGCCTATACTCCCAATCGTCCCGGTGCGGATCGGGGCAGGGGATGTGTGGAGGCGATAACCGGTCGCTGAAGCCATTCCATCAGGTTTCCGGTGGCATGAGAGGGTGTGCGCAAGCTTCGCATCGTCCGCCGGAGCGGTGTTTCGGGGTTTAGCGCCCCGGACGGGTGAGCCGCGTATCGGCCCTGTACCAGAACATCGCCCCCGCCTAAGCAGAATGGCGGAGCGTGAGGCTATACCTACACTTGGATTTTTGCTTATGGGGCCGTAGCGCTCCCACGGGCCCCCTCCTAGCCGCGCTGAAGCCCGAAGGGCGTAAGCGGGTTCTCGCGCCGAGCCTTGGCGACGGCGGATATCAATTCCATCACCGCAGCCATGGCTGGCGGTGCTCTCGCTGCTGTCCTGCGTTGTCCGGAGGTGCGCGGCGGCCCTCGCAATAGAATTGTCTGGCTTGCTGGTACTGTCGATGATACTATTGCGTCGTGCGTCAACCATAGGTCTGTGACCTAAGCGTTCTGCCGAGCCATGACCTGCACCGCAGGTCTCCGGTCCATTAGGGACCATCCAATGTCAAATTATACGACTGAACATTTCGAAGCAGCGAGCACTCTTGCCGTCGTGGTATCATCGCACGAGCCGCTGCTTCTCCTCTCCGAAAATCTCAGGGTGATTGCCGCGAGCAGCTCGTTTTGCAGCGCTTTCGGCATCGACCCTGCAACCGTGTCCGGCAGTCTGCTGGCCGAGTTGGGCGATGGCGAATGGGCCATGCCCACGCTCGCCTCGCTGCTTGCCGCGACCGCCTCCGGGAAGGCGCAGATCGAAGCCTACGAAATAGACCTGAAGCGGCCCGACCGGCCGATACAGCAACTGGTCGTCAATGCGCGGACGCTCGACGATGGCGACAAGGACCATATCCGGCTTCTGCTGGCGGTAACCGATGTTAGCGTCGCCCGTTCCGAGACCCGGCAAAAGGACGACCTTCTTCGCGAAAAGGCGCTGTTGATGCAGGAGATCCAGCATCGCGTCGCCAACAGCCTCCAGATCATCGTCAGCGTTCTCATGCAGGGGGCGCGCCGGGTTCAGTCCGAGGAGGCGCGCGGCCAGCTGGAAAGCGCCCATCAGCGGGTCATGTCGATCGCGACCTTGCAGCGCCAGCTCTCTTCCTCCAATGGCGCCAATGTTGAATTGCGGACCTATTTCACGCAGCTTGCCAGAAGCCTGGGTGCCTCGATGATCGCTGACCCCGACCAGGTCTCGATATCGGTGACTGTCGATGACAGCACCGTCGGCCCGGACATCTCCGTCAGCCTCGGCCTGATCGTCACCGAACTGGTGATAAACGCCCTCAAACATGCCTTTCCCGATCAGCGGCATGGCACGATTGCCATCGACTATCACGCTTCCGGTGACGACTGGACGCTGTCGGTAAGCGATGACGGGATCGGCATGCCCGTTGGCAGCGCGGCGCCCAAGGCAGGGCTGGGCAGCGGCATTGTCGAAGCCCTCGCCAAGAATCTGCTCGGTGTCATCGAGTTAAGCGATGGCGAGCCGGGCACGACTGTCACGATCAGTCATCGCGGCGACGCAGACCTGCCGGTCTATCTCCCGACAGCAAAATAACAAACGCCTGTCCGCACCAAGTGCACGGTTCCAGTCCGGTCGCCGAAGCGATCTCTACCCGCACCGGTTTGTCGCCAAAGCAACGCTCTCAATGATCGATCGGGCTTTGCTCCACGCACGCTAAACTATGATCAGCCAATGACGCGACACTTATCCCCGCAACACCCGACCCGTCTATGCTCGCAATCGGCCCGGCACCAGATCACCGCCGTGGGGTAAGGCAATGCAAACGATGCTCTCTACAACTTCTCGCCCGGCAGCGCCGCCGCCTGCGCGATCCAGTCGGCGAATTGCGCCTCGTCGAGGCCGCCTTCGGGGATGTCGTGATAGCGCACGCGCTCATATTTGGAGGTCTTCTTCGGGGGCGGGTTTAGTGCCGAGCCATCGAAGAAAGTGACGCGCAGGAATTTCGTGTAGCAATGAAGGCTGGCAAACCAGCGGCCCTGTTCGACGCCATAGAAGGGGGAGTTCCACTTCACCGCCTTTTCGGCATCCGGCACCATTTCGGCGATGATCGCATCGATCCGCACCGCGAGGTCACCCTTCCAGCCGGGCGCGGCGGCGATCCAGGCCTGCACCGGCGCGTCGCCGACGCCCTTGGGTATCTGCGGGTTGCCGCCGGAAAGCAATGTCGGTGTGGCGCCCTGCTTTGTGCTGCTGGTCAATTTTGCCTCCGGAATCTGATCCTTTGTCCGGCCCATCGTGCCCTGCCAGCGGGGCGTCAGGCAAGCCACAAAAAAAAGCCCCCGGCGGTGCCGGGGGCTTTGAATGGAAGGACGCTCAGCGATTACATGCTGCTGTCGTCGTCGTCGAACTCGCGTTCGCCGATCATATCCTGCTCGCCCCAGTCGGCGGCGTCGTCGACACCGTCTTCGTCATCCATCATCGATGTGTCGTCATCGCCGAACATGCCGTTCTGATCGTCATAGGTCACTTCGGCAATGCGAATGCCTTCGATCGAAACGCCACCGGCGAAGCCCTGCTGGTTGAAGGTGATCGCGGTGACCTCGCCGAGTTCGTCGATGTCACCATCCGTCACGACCTTGGCCTGGGCACCCGTGTTGATCACGGTGATCTTGGCATCGGCACCGGCGCGCCATTCGGCGCCGCCTGTCAGGTCGTCAAGCGCGTTCTGGGTGTTGAACGTCATGACCTGGCTGATCTGCTCGATCCCGGCCTGGAAGCCGACCGAGCCGGCAGCGAGCTGGTAATAGCCCTGAGGCTGGCCGTCGACCATCAGCACGCCCTTACCGCCCGTCCCACCGGCGATGAAGCTGGCAGATGTCAGTTCAGGGAAGACGAGAACGCCAGCGGCATTGGTCGATGCGACATTGCAGGCCTCGGACAGCGCGACACATTCATCAAGCGTCGCCCGGGCAGCGGAATCCCACGTCATTTTCTTCTCGCTCCACTCCGATTCAGTGGCGCGCTCAGCAGACCAGTCATCCTCTGTGTCAGTGTCCCAGTCCTGGCTTGTCTGCGTTCCGGTCTGGGTCGTCGTCTGAGTGCTTGTCTGGGTGCTCATCGCCATGCGACCATTGTCCCGATACTGCGCCAGCTGGATCTGGTTCAGTTCCTCGGCACTGGTTGCCGCTTCCTCAGCCTGCGTAACAGGCTCATCCGCATTGATATCGACCTGCGCATTGGCTGCGATACCGGCGGTTGCCATGGCAGCGGCAGAAGCACTGGCGGCAAAAAATTTCATCATATTGGTCATCTCAAACCTCCATCACATTACATTGGATACGGTCCTCATCATCGACGACCGACGCCTAGCTAACGATTTTCGCCAAGACGGGTTCGGTACGGAGGAATTACCGATGTTTCATCGAACCGTAATTTTCAGGACGGAACTTGTGCCCGCGTCCGGAAATGCCCCTCTGATCAGGCACTTAAAGATGAGTTTTCGCCCGACAAAAAAGAACCGGGCAGCTTTGCCACCCGGTTGCCGCTAAACGATCAAAGACCGTTCACCCTATGATCCTCAGCGTCGACGGCGCTTGTGGCTCTTCGCCCCCCTCGGCGTGGAAGTGAGGGTGCTTACGGTGCCTTCGGACTTGGTGATGCGGCCTTTGGAGTTGCGGGTTGCCGATTGCTCCATTGCCGACTGGCGCGCTATCGGGTCGTTGGAGATGGTCATCTCCACTTCCTGCAAGCGCTTGATCTCGTCGCGGATGCGGGCTGCTTCCTCGAATTCGAGATTGCCGGCCGCGTCGCGCATCTGGGCTTCCAGCGCGTCGAGATGCTTGCGCAGATTGCCGCCAGCCTCGAACTCCTCGCCCTCCTCGGCAAAGCCGGCAAGGCTCTTGGCCAGGTTCTGGCCGACAAAGGACGTGCCATAGGCAGCCTTCTTGCCTTCGTCGTCGGAGCTCATGGCCTCGGCGATCCTGGCCTTGACGGAGGTCGGGGTGATGCCGTTTGCCTCATTATGGGCAATCTGCTTCTCGCGGCGGCGTCTGGTCTCTTCCATCGCCCGTTCCATGGAGCCGGTCATGTTGTCGGCATAGAGAATGACGCGCCCGTCGATGTTCCGCGCCGCCCGGCCGATGGTCTGGATCAGCGAGGTCTCGGATCGCAGGAAGCCTTCCTTGTCGGCATCGAGGATCGCGACCAGCTGGCATTCGGGAATATCGAGGCCTTCGCGCAGCAGGTTGATGCCGACCAGTACGTCGAACGTGCCAAGGCGCAGATCGCGGATGATCTCGATCCGCTCCAGCGTGTCGATATCGGAGTGCATGTAGCGCACGCGCACGCCCTGATCATGCATGTACTCGGTCAGGTCCTCGGCCATGCGTTTCGTCAGTGTGGTGACGAGAACACGGCCGCCCTGCCTCGCGACCTTCTTGCACTCGTCGATGACATCGTCGACCTGGCTGAAGCCGTCCTTGGCGACGGGGCGGATTTCCACCGGCGGGTCGATCAGGCCGGTCGGGCGGATGACCTGTTCGGTGAACACGCCGCCGGTGCGCTCCATCTCCCATTTGCCGGGGGTCGCCGAGACATGGGTGGTTTGCGGGCGCATCGCGTCCCATTCCTCGAATTTCAGCGGCCGGTTGTCCATGCAACTCGGCAGACGGAAGCCATATTCCGCGAGCGTGCGCTTGCGGTTGAAGTCGCCTTTGAACATAGCGCCGATCTGGGGCACGGTGACATGGCTCTCGTCGACGAACAGGAGCGCATTGTCGGGGACATATTCGAACAGGGTGGGGGGCGGCTCGCCCGGCTTGCGGCCGGTCAGATAGCGGGAATAGTTCTCGATGCCATTGCACGAGCCGGTCGCCTGCATCATCTCCAGATCGAACTGGACGCGCTGCTCCAGCCGTTGCGCCTCGATCAGCTTGCCCTCGGCCTTCAGGATCGGCAGGGTTATCGCCAGCTCCTTCTGGATACCGTCCATCGCCTGGATCAGGGTCGGGCGCGGCGTGACATAGTGGGAGTTGGCATAGAGCTTGATGGTTTCGAGATCGTCCGTCTTCTGACCGGTGAGCGGATCGAACTCGGTGATCCCCTCGACTTCGTCACCGAACATCGACACCCGCCAGGCGCGGTCCTCATAGTGGGCCGGGAAGATCTCGATGACATCGCCGCGCGCGCGGAACGAGCCGCGCACAAAGGCCATGTCATTGCGCTTGTATTGCAGCGCGACGAGGTCAGCCAGAAGGGTCTTGCGCTCGATCGTCTGGCCAACCTCCAGCGAGAAGGTCATCGCGGTATAGGTCTCGACAGAGCCGATACCGTAGATGCAGGACACCGAGGCGACGATGATCACGTCGTCGCGCTCCAGCAGCGCCCGGGTCGCCGAGTGGCGCATCCGGTCGATCTGCTCGTTGATCGAGGATTCCTTCTCAATATAGGTATCCGTACGCGGAACATAGGCTTCCGGCTGGTAATAGTCGTAATAGGAGACGAAATACTCCACCGCGTTATTGGGGAAGAAGGCCTTGAACTCGTTATAGAGCTGCGCCGCGAGGGTCTTGTTGTGGGCGAGGATCAGGGCAGGGCGCTGGCACGCCTCGATCACCTTGGCCATGGTATAGGTCTTGCCCGATCCGGTGACGCCGAGCAGCACCTGGTCCTGTTCGCCGGCGTCCTGCGCGCCCTTGACCAGTTCGGCGATCGCCGCCGGCTGGTCGCCCGCCGGCTCATAGTCCGACACGACCTGGAAGCGCTTGCCGCCCTGGCTCTTGGCCGGGCGTTCCGGTCTGTGCGGCGTCCAGAGCATCGGGGCCATGCGCTGGTGATAGGTCTCTATCGCCTCATTGAAGCCTGTGCCTTCCGGGAGAGTGTCGGGGGTCTCGTAGCTGTCAGTCATGAAGCGGAATGTAGGGCGCAGCGCTTAACGGAACAAGGGGAGAACGGGCGGCACGGGACAATCTGACCTATCCCCGTACTCGCGACAGGATTTATATTCGCAGTGATGACAAAAGCTTCCCGGATCACAGTTTTCTATGACGGCGCCTGCCCGCTCTGCGTTCGGGAGATCGGCCTGTTGCGAAAGTTGGCGCGGACCGGGGCGATCGACTTCGAGGATGTCTCACCGCCTGATGCTGCGCCCAGTTGCGACATCGCTCGCACCAGTTTGATGGCACGGTTCCATGCCCGTTTGACGAACGGGTCTGTGGTTCAGGGTGCACAGGCCTTTACCGAGGCATGGAGCAAGGTGCCATGGCTGGTCTGGCTGCGGCCACTGGGGCGCAATATGGCGAGCCGCTGGCTACTCGACAGGGTTTATGACTGCTTTTTGAAACTGCGTCCCGGCCTGCAATGGCTGGCCGGGAAGAGGTGACGGATAGCCGGATCAGGCGGTCTTGCCGTGGCAATGTTTGAACTTGTTACCGGAGCCGCAGGGGCACGGCGCGTTGCGCGAGACGCGGCCCCATGTTTCGGGGTCTTTTGGGTCGAACTCGGCTGCGCCCTGGCGGGCAACGGAGGGAGCCTGAGCCAGCGCCTTGCCATAGGTGGGGAAATGACGCGGCCCGTCCGGATTTCCGCCGCCGGGACCGCCGGCATCGTTCTCGCCCGTCGAGGCGTCGATATGGGTAGCCTGCAGTTTCGAGGCATCCAGCTTGCGGCGGGCAGCCAGCTGCTCAAGCATCTTGCGCGCCTGATCGGTCTGGGCCGGGCCTGACGAAGCGTTCTCGCGCACCTGAATCTGGATCCCCATCAGCGAGGCAGTCACATCGCGGCGCAGCCCGTCGAGCAGCAATTCGAACAGGGTGAAGCTCTCGGTCTTGAACTCGTTCAGCGGGTCGCGCTGGCCGAGGGCACGGAAGGACACGATCGAGCGCAAATGGTCGATCTGCTGGATATGGTCACGCCAGTTATTGTCGATCGTCCGCAGCAGGATCGATTTCTCGACCCGGCGCATCATGTTGTCAGGATCGGTCAGGCCTTTCTCGTTGGCGATGGCAACGAGGTCCTCTTCCTTCTTGCGGTAGATCTCTGCCGTGCTGTCGAGCAGGCGGTCGAGGATTTCGGTATCGGCAACGCCTTCCTCGGCCGCCCAGTCATGGACAGGGAATTCCGTCAGGAACAGCTCCTTCAGTTCCTTGTCGAGACCGGCAATGTCCCACCGTTCGGCATAGGAGTTCGGCGGAATGTGCGCGCCAACGAGATCCTGAACCAGTTGTACGCGCATATCGTCGATGATGTCGTTGACGCTCTCGGATGACATGAACTCGATGCGCTGCTCGAAGATCGCCTTGCGCTGATCGTTGATCACATCGTCATATTTCAGCACGTTCTTGCGAATGTCGAAATTGCGTTGCTCGATCTTGCGCTGGGCCCGTTCTACCGCCTTGCTGAACCAGGGATGCTCGATCGATTCATCCGGCTTGATGCCAAAGCGCTTCAGCATGTTTTCCATGCCAGTGCCGAAGATACGCATCAGGTCGTCCTCGAGAGAGAGATAGAATTTCGTGGCGCCCGGGTCGCCCTGACGGCCGGAACGACCGCGCAGCTGATTGTCGATGCGGCGGCTTTCGTGACGTTCCGTGGCCAGAACATAAAGACCGCCGGCATCGAGCGCCTTTTGCTTCTGTTCCTTGATGTGCGCGGCAATCTCCGCACGTTTGCGGGCGATCGTCTCCTCGTCGTCATTCTCCTCGAGCTGCTTGATCAGCTCCATGTCGACGGAGCCGCCGAGCTGGATGTCGGTCCCGCGGCCGGCCATGTTCGTGGCGATGGTGACGGCACCGGGCACACCGGCCTGGGCGATAATCTCGGCTTCCTGTTCGTGGAAGCGCGCGTTGAGCACATTATGAGGGATCGGCACCGGCCGGCGCGAATAGTCCTCATAGATCTTCGACATGCGCTTGACCTCGGCAATCTCGGTGTCGTGCTTGCCTTCCTTGAGATCATCCAGATAGCGCAATGTATCCTTGGCCAGTTGTTTGAAGAACTTCTTGTTGGAGAGAAGCTGCGAGATCAGTTCAGACTTCTCGATCGAGGCGGTGCCGACGAGAACGGGCTGGCCACGGTCGACGCAGTCAATGATCTGCCGGACAATGGCTTTGTGTTTCTCTTCCGCCGTGATGTAGAGCTCGTCATCCATGTCATCGCGGGCGATAGGCTTGTTGGTCGGCACTTCGACCACGTTGAGTTGATAGATGTCGGCAAATTCGGATTCCTCGGTGAGGGCCGTGCCGGTCATTCCGGACAGGCGGTCATAGAGGCGGAAGTAATTCTGGAATGTGATCGAGGCGAGGGTCACGTTCTCCGGCTGGATATCGACTTCTTCCTTTGCCTCGACAGCCTGGTGGAGGCCGTCTGACCAGCGTCTGCCTTCCATCATGCGGCCCGTAAACTCATCGATGATGACGACCTTGTTGTTCTTGACGATATAGTCCTTGTCCTTGGTGAACATCTTGTGCGCGCGCAAGGCATTCTGGACATGGTGGACAACCGTGACGTTCTGGGCGTCGTAGAGATAGTCGCCCTCGATCAATTCCGCCTCGCGCAGCAGGTCCTCGATATGCTCGTTGCCGTCCTCGGTCAGCGTGACCTGGCGCTGCTTCTCGTCGATCTCGTAGTCTTGCTCTTCAAGTTTCGGAATGATCTCGTTGATCTTCTTGTAGAGTTCGGACTTGTCGTCGGTCGGGCCGGAAATGATCAGTGGCGTGCGGGCCTCGTCGATCAGGATCGAATCGACCTCGTCGACGATAGCGTAATGGTGGCCGCGCTGGACCATTTCCTCCAGCGAGGATTTCATGTTGTCGCGCAGGTAGTCGAAGCCGAGCTCGTTATTGGTGGCATAGGTCACGTCGCAGGCATAGGCGTCGCGGCGCTTCTGATCGTTGAGCTCGTTATGGATGACACCCGTCGTCAGGCCGAGCTGGGCGAAAACGCGGCCCATCCATTCGGCGTCGCGCTTGGCGAGATAGTCGTTCACGGTGACGATATGCACGCCCTTGCCTGTGAGCGCGTTGAGATAGGCGGGCAGGGTGGCGACGAGGGTCTTGCCTTCGCCGGTCTTCATCTCGGCGATATCGCCATTATGAAGGACCATCCCGCCCAGCAGCTGGACATCGAAAGGCCGCATGCCAAGGGCCCGTTTGGCTGCCTCGCGGGCAACGGCGAAGGCCTCGATCTGCAGGCTTTTCAGGGTCTCGCCATCGGCGTGGCGCTTCCTGAATTCTTCCGTCTTTTCCTTCAATTGCGCATCCGACAGGGCGCTGATTTCCGGTTCCATCTGGTTTATCTGCTCGACCTTGCGGTAGAGTGGCCGCAGCCTGCGTTCTGTCGACGAGCCGAAAACCTTCTTCGCAATGTCCAGAATAGCCATAAAAACTGATACCCTTTGAGCGGTGGCGGAACCTGCCGGTAATAAAATGAGTGGCATAACACCGGCAAGAGCCGGTAAAGGCACAATGGTCGTCACATAAGCAGGGCCTCTCCCGGTGTCAACGAAGCAGCAATTGCCGGGTACCGCCGGATGAGCGCCAGCATTCAAGAAGATGAAGGACAAGATGAAGAACGGATCGCCAATCTGGTTCCCTTTGCTCATCTGGAAAGGGGTGACTATCTTCCTCGGGCATATAGCGCGCACCATGCGTAAGGTCCGGCGATGGCTGGTTAGCAAGGACGGCGCTGTTTTCCTGTCGGCCTTCACGCTGGTGTTGATTCTCGGTGCCTTCTGGATACTCGATGCGCTGAGGACGGGCTTTTCTGTCGCGGACGAAGCGGAGGTTGTCAGCGCACAAGGCGCTATCCCGGCGATGCCCGACCCGGTGGTTGCACGGATCGGCGTGGAAACCATGCGATTGAATGATGTTCTGGAATTCGCGCGCCAGGATGGCAAGCTGCAGGCCGGCGAGCGCCTGAGCGCGGCTGAAGCGATCGAGCGCGGCCTTGTTGAGGATGCTATCAACCAGACCTTGCTGGCGCGCGCTGCGGCGGATGACGGTCTGGTGTCCGATCCGGAAGTTCGGGCCAAGCTGACCGCGGCACGAAACCGGATTCTCGCGGCCGCGTATCTCGAAAGCCAGGTCGCGGACAACGTCACCGAGGACATGGCGCGCGAATTGTATCAGGCCCAGCGCCGCAGCATGGCGAATGGCGAGGAAATACGCCTGCGCGAACTGGTCGTCGCCGATGCCCAGACCGCGATGGAGATTTCGGCGTCCCTCAATGCCGGTCTGTCATTCGAGGAGCTCATCGCCAATAATTCCATTGCCGAGTCGGTCGCTAACGGCGGGGACCTCGGGTACCGCCCGCTCGACCGGTTGCCAGATGCCTACGTAAACCAGGCCGGATCGCTCTCGGCAGGGCTCTATACTCTCCCATTCGAAACGGAGGCGGGATGGGTTATCCTCAAGGTCGAGGGTCGCCAACGGATTACGCCGCCAGCCTATGCGCAGGTGGAGGATGAATTGATGGAATTCCTGCGTTTACGCACCATCGATACAACGGTGGAAAGTCTTCGCGAGCGCTCCAGGGTCGAGGTCATCGAGCCTGGCAGCGAGCTTCCGGCCCAAGCGGTTGACACGCGTGACCCGGCGACGCTGAGAAACTAAAATTCGATCCTGATTTTTAAATGGCTGTAAATTCAGCCGGCGCAAAGTGAGACCCGAGACGTGAAGAAGATATTGCTTGTTGCCGCCTGTGCCCTCGTCGACCGCGACGGGAGAATCCTGCTGACGGAGCGCCCCGAGGGGAAGTCTATGGCAGGATATTGGGAGTTTCCGGGCGGCAAGGTTGAAGAAGGGGAGATCCCGGAGGAAACGCTGATCCGCGAACTCCGGGAGGAGCTGGATATCGAGACGGAAACGGCGTGTCTCGCGCCCATCGCTTTCGCCTCCCACAGTTACGAGGATTTTCACCTTTTGATGCCACTATTCGTTTGCCGCAAATGGAAAGGCATCCCGCGCGGCGCTGAAGGCCAGTCCCTGACATGGGTCAAGGCGGACCGGTTGTCGGAGTTCAAATTGCCGCCTGCGGACATCCCGCTGGCAGCCCAGTTACGGGATATTTTGTGAAACACCAGTTGCTTCCCCTGAGCCGAAACAATGCTATCGCGAACTCCCTGAAAAAAGTGATCCGGGGGAGTGGCCGGCGTCTCGGCGAGGATGAGGCCGGCACGACGGCCATCGAGTACACGCTCATCGCGACTATTATCGCAACCATGCTGGTGACGTCCCTCGGTACGATTTCCTCGCTCATGAAAGAGGACCTGACCGAGGTCAAGACCAGCATCGATAACGCCAAGCCCTAATCGTTGCGGTTGCGCTTTTCGAATGTTTTGACGGCCTCGGCCATCGAAGCTTTTCCCTGTCCCGGCTTGAGCGGCTTTTGCTGCGAGGCATGGGGCGCCCAGCCGGTGAGCATTACAATCTCGAACGTCGCGGTGACACCGCCGCCCTCGGCCGGATATGTCTGCGCGTAGATTTCCATCGCCCGTATCAGAACATCCTTGCGCAGGGTTTGCTTGCGCCTGTCGTTCAGAACGCTGGTCTCGCCCATGCCGCGCAGGTCGGCCAGGAGTGTCATCGGATTGCGGTAGGTGACAGGCAGGCGGATGAGGTCGGCAACGGGCAGGGCGAGACCCGCGCGCTGCATCAGGCCGCCGGCATCCTTGATCGCCGTGAACGGCGACAGACGCGGGCTGACCCCGCCGGTAATCTCGCTCTCGGCCCGGTAGAGGCTGTCGCGCAATTCGTGCAGCGACCGTTCGCCCGGGAAAGCGGCGATCAGCAATCCGTCAGGCCGCAGCGCCGCCCGCATCTGCGTCAGGGCTTCAGGCAGGCGGTTCACCGATTGCAACGCCATGATCGAGACGATGAGATCGAGCGAGGCATCCGCGAATGGCAGCGCTTCCTCGTCGGCGGTCGCGCGTGACGCGCCGTCGTCCCCCAGCCGCGCCATGGCCGGGGAAGAGGCGCCGCTGACGACATGGCCGACATCGCAGGCCGGTGTGAGACACCCGGTAATGTAATGGGCGCCGGGGCCGATAAAAACCGCCCGGTCGAAGCTACGGATAATACTCTCGAGCCGGTCGACAATATCTTCGGCGATATAGCGATGCAGAAAATCATGATCCGCCAGAGAGCGCGACGCGCGATCCTGGCGCGTGCGTAGCAGGGCGCGATCGAAGATCGCTGGAGGCGGGGGGCGGCTGTCGCTCATGGGCGCTATCTAGACCATGGCGGGCCGAGGACCAATAGACTGACTTTCCGCAGCCGGAATTGCATGTCAGTCTCATGGCAGGAGGACCATTGAACGAGAGCGACAGGCAATCGACCGGGATGAGCGCGGCGCTGGCAGGCCTGCATGGGCATGCCTCGGCGGCTTCGCGCTGGCTTGCCGACCTCGTCATGCCGCCGCAATGCCTGCTGACCGGCGAGCCGGTCGGGCGCCATGGCGACCTCGCCCCCGCTGTCTGGCAGCAATTGCATTTCATCGATGCGCCTCTGTGCAGCGCTTGCGGCATTCCCTGGGAAGCGCAGATGACGGGGCATGATCTGTGCGCTGCCTGTGTCGCTGGCGAGGACCATCCGGCAGCGCTGATCTTCGCCAAGGGGCTTGACCGGGTCCGCTGCGCGCTGAGGTATGACGACCTCAGCGCGCAGCTTGCCTTGCGGCTGAAATATGCCGACCGGCTCGATATGGCCGCCGGGCTCTCGCGCCTGATGGTCCAGGCCGGACGGGAACTATTGACCGGGCAAGCGCTCCTCGTTCCCGTGCCCTTGCATCGCGCCCGGCTGGTGTCCCGCCGCTATAACCAGGCAGCCATCCTTGCGCGCGCTGTAAGCCGCTCGTCCGGGCTCGGCCTCTGCCTCGACATGCTGCAGCGTCACCGGGCGACGCCGCGACAGCAAGGGCTTTCCGCCAAGGGCCGCGAGCGCAATGTGCGCGGCGCCTTCCGAATCGCGCCGACGCATGCCGAGCGTGCGAGGGGTGCCCATATCGTGCTCATCGACGACGTGCTGACAACCGGATCGACGCTGAAGGCCTGCGCCCGGGTTCTGAAACGGTCCGGGGCTGCCCGGGTCGACGCGCTTGTCCTCGCCCGGGTTGTGCCGGAGGGAATCGGCGCCATATAACCGCACTGAGACCCAAGGAGTATTCGATGCAGCCAGTGACCATCTATACCAAGCCGCTCTGCCCCTTTTGCACCCGGGCGGTTTCGCTGTTGAAGAAGAAGGGCGCCGAGATCACCGACATCTCCGCCGCCTTCGACAAGGCCAAGCGCGAGGAGATGCTCCAGCGCTCCAACGGCGCGCGCACCTATCCGCAGATTTTCATCGGCGATGTGCATGTCGGCGGCTGCGACGACATGATGGCGCTCGATCGCGACGGCAAGCTCGACGAGCTGCTGAAGGGAGACGCAGCTTGAAGGCAGCCTGCATCCAGATGCGTTCCGGCCTGTCCCGGGCGGACAATACCGCAGACGCCAGCGCCCTGATCCGCGAGGCGGCAGGGCAGGGTGCGGACCTGATACTCACCCCGGAAATGACCAATGTCGTCGACCGCAAACCGCGGCGGCTTTTCGATCATCTGGGACACGAAGATGAACTTGAAGAATTGAGCATTTTCAGTGCCTTGGCCAAGGAGCTTGAGGTGCACCTGATCATCGGCTCCTGCGCGGTGGCGCTGGACAGGGATTTCTCGTCCCGGCGGGCCGCTAACCGGACTTATTTCTTTGGCCCAGACGGGGGCACGCTCGCCACCTATGACAAGATCCACATGTTCGATGTCGACCTCCCCGATGGCGAGAGCTGGAAAGAATCGAATGTCTACCGGCCGGGCAAAGCGGCAGAAGTTGTCGAAACGCCTCTCGGCAAGATCGGCCTGTCGATCTGTTACGACCTGCGTTTCCCCCGCCTCTACCGGACGCTCGCCCAGTCAGGCGCTCGGCTGATGACTGTGCCCGCCGCCTTCACCCGCCAGACCGGCCGGGCCCATTGGGAACCCCTGTTGCGGGCCAGGGCCATCGAGAACGGGGCCTTTGTCATGGCGGCGGCGCAGGGCGGCACCCATGAGGATGGCCGGGAAACCTGGGGCCATTCTATGATCGTCGGGCCGTGGGGGGATATCATTTCGGAGAAATCCGATGACGAGCCGGGGATCGTGATTGCCGAGATCGACCTCGCTGACGCGGACAAGGTGCGCCAGCGCATTCCGAGCCTTGGCCTTGAACAAGGCTTCGAGATCAACAATATCAAGGGACTATGATCAAGTATCAGTTGAAATGCGAGCACGCGCACGAATTCGAGGGCTGGTTCAGCAACAGCGCGGATTATGATGCGCAGGCTGAAAAGGGCCTGCTCGAATGTCCCCATTGCGGTTCGTCCGGCATCTCCAAGGCGCTCATGGCGCCGGCGATTGCCCGGTCCGGGTCGCTGTCACCGTCTGCGAAGAGTGACGACCGGGTCGCGGCGTTCAAGCGCGACTATCTGCAGGCGGCCAGACGCGCCCGGGACTATGTCGAAAAGAATTTCGACAATGTCGGCAAGCGCTTCCCTGAAGAAGCCCGCCGCATCCACTATGGCGAGGCCCCGGAGCGCGGCATCTTCGGCGAGGCCAGCCCGCAGGAAATCAGCGAGCTGATCGACGAGGGCGTCGAGATCGCGCCGCTGCCTGATGTGCGCACTCCCGAAGAAGTCAAGAAGAAGCTGAACTAGGCTTCCTGTTCTCGCGGTTCGTGGCGGTGAACCGGTTTCCACGTCACCGGGAAACGCTTCAGGCCTGAAAACCGGTCTTCCCGCAATTTCGATCAAGGCTATCCTGTCATGATGAAGCAGATAACACGGGCTTCATGCGGAGAGGATAAGTATGCAGCCAATCGAACGAGCGATCTGGTATATCGAGCACAGCTTCCAGAGCGAGCTGACGCTGGACATGGTCGCCGATGCGGTCGGCCTGTCGAAATATCACCTCGCCCGTGGCTTCACTCTCGCGACCGGCATGTCCGTCATGCGCTATGTGCGTGGACGGCGGCTGAGCGAGGCCGCCAGGCGGCTGGCGGCCGGGGCGGACAGCATTATCGCTGTCGCTCTCGAAGCCGGCTATGGCTCCCATGAGGCATTCACCCGGGCGTTCCGTGACCAGTTCGGCAGGGTGCCGGAGCAGGTGCGGTCCGCCCGATCGACAGCAGATATCAGCCTCGTGGAGCCGATCAGAATGCCCCAGACCCAATCCAAGTCTCTTGAACCACCGCGCGTGGAAACCCGCGACGCGTTCACCGTTGCCGGTTTGAAGCAACACTACACCGCCGGCAATATGGCCGGCATTCCCTCGCAATGGCAGAAGATGGCCCCGTATTTCGGCCATGTCAGCGGGCAGGTCGGATCGACCACCTATGGTGTCATTGCCGGCGGCGACGATGACGGCAATGTCGACTACATGACCGCCGTTCAGGTCAGCCATACGGACGACCTGCCGCCGGAATTCGCCACGCTGCACATCGCCAAACAGCGCTATGCGGTGTTCCTGCACAAGGGGCATATCACCGGGATCGGCGGCACGTGGATGGCGATCTTCAATCACGGCCTGAGCGATGCCGGCTGCCGCATGGTGCGAGCGCCGCAATTCGAACTGGTCGACGACCGGTTCGATCCGATGACCGGCAATGGCGAGATCGAGATCTGGATCCCCGTCGAGGCCTGACCGGGGCCTGATCGGGGCCTGATCCGCCGCTGCCGGGCAACTGCATCGTGGCCTTGCCTGAGCGGGCCGCTCGCCCGATGGTGGGCATCGACCGATAGAAGGAGATGCCCGCCATGACCGATTTCACCGACACGCTGTTCGACCTGACCGGCAAGAATGCCATCATTACCGGCGCCTCGCGCGGGATCGGCGAGGCGATCGCGAAGCGGCTCGCCCAGCATGGCGCCAATGTCGTCGTGTCGTCGCGCAAGATCGATGCCTGCCAGGAGGTCGCCGATGCGATCAATGAGGCGCAAGGCCGCAAGGCCGCCCATGCGGTTGCCTGCAACATCTCGCATCGCGAGCACCTGCAGCAGATGGTCGACGAGACCAATGAGGTGTTCGGCGATGTCGATATCCTGATCTGCAACGCCGCGGTGAACCCGGCCTTCGGCGCGTCGAAGGACATCACGGAAGAGCAGATCGACAAGATCTTCGACTGCAATATCAAGGCGAACCACTTCCTGTCGCACATGGTGCTGCCGCAGATGAAGAAACGCGGTGGCGGGGCGATCGTCATCATCTCGTCGATCTCGGCTTTTGTCGGCAATCCCGGCATCGGCATGTATGGCGTGTCCAAGGCGGCGGACCTGCAGATCGCGCGGAACCTGGCGGTGGAGTACGGCCCGGACAATATCCGCGTGAACTGCATCGCGCCGGGTATCGTGAAGACCTATTTCGCGGAAGCCCTGTGGAAGGATCCGAAGACGGAGGAATTCATCGCCGGGAAACTGCCGATGCGCCGCTTTGGCGAGCCGGACGACATCGCCGGGGCCGCCGTCTTCCTCGCGTCGGACGCGGGCAAGTGGATGACCGGCCAGCACATCACCATCGATGGCGGCACGCTGATCGGCATGGGCGGGATGTGAAGGAGGGTAGCGAGTAGGAAGGTGAATGGTGAAGTGGTGAATGGTGAATGGCGCAGGATATTCCTCTATTCGCTATTCGCCATTCGCTCATGCAACTACCGCCGCCGGCTGCCGCCGCGAGCGTCTGAAACATCCGTCTTCGCCCTTCGGGCTACGACGCGACAAGGGAGGGGGCCCGTGCATGGCGGCCATTGCCTCATTTTTAATAATAGTGACTGGCATAGCTCTCGCCATGCACGGCGGCGTTCGATGCGGGGCCAAAGTGCATAGCTCTCCCGCCCGGGGGCTACCCCGGGACGCCGTTCGAAAGGACGATGCAAAGCTGTGCACACCCTCACCAGTCCCGCGAACGGGACCTCGGCCTTCCGAAACCTGATGGGACGGGCCGCCGGCAGGTCACCGGCGGGAGCCATCCCCTCGGCGCCGATCCTCACCGGCGCGTGGAAGGGAGTATGGGGGTGGTTAGCGGGGCGGGGATAAATAATTTTGCGGGTGGTTAGTTTTCAGTAGCTCGTCATCCCGGCCAAGCGCAGCGCGCGCCGGGACCCAGCTCTGGTGCGTTGGCTTTGGTGCAGGATTTTCTTATCGGATGGAACGCAGAACAAGGTCTCGTGAGCAATCATTGCGTCAGAGATGGGTCCCGGGTTCCTTCTCCGAAGGCCCCGGGATGACGGTGGAGGGATTGGCGAGTGTTTCACCGGCCGCGGTAAAACGATTGGCCGCCATGCGTTGAAAGGCCTTGGCTGATTTGACTTACCATCAACTACCAATCTGTTTAGTCTTTCCGCTCGAAATCCAAAAAGACACTACGAGGGCTGGATGACAAAGGGCGTTTTGGTTCACGGCGGCAACTCGAAATATGATGATGAGCCGGGTTCGCATTACCACTTCCCGAAAAGATACTTGCGGCGCATGGAGGCTATCCAAAATGATTGGGTCGTTTACTTCACGCCGGTAAAAGACCTGACTGTAAGCCCTCTCAGTCGAGGAGCCTATTCGGGTGTTGCAAAGATCGGAGCAATCCGTCCCGACCCAGCAGGTACAGACCTTTTTTACGCTGATATTGTGCCCGAGACGTATGCAAGCTTTGCTAGGCCAGTGTCTAGGCTCTTCGAAGACAGGTTTCTGGAAACTAATCTTCAGAAAGCCGATGGCAAAGCAAACACCGGCCATGCTTTGCAAGCGGTTCGCTATATCTCCGACATTGACTTCGCACGGATTGTCTCCCTCGGATGGCAAAATGAAGAAGCTGAATTACCGCGTATCGATCAACTAAATGAAGGTAGTATTTCTGGCTTTGATGACGAGCCGATTCCTTTTCAAGTTGAGCGTAAGGTCGTTAGCAGCCTTCAGAACAAAACGCTCCGTGATCGTCGTTTCAGGCTGTCGGTCCTCAATGCGTACGATAAAAAATGTGCGGTAACAGGTTGGCGGTTTGTCAATGGCGGAGGCAGGGCTGAAGTTGAGGGAGCGCATATCAAGCCCGTGGAGCATGGGGGGCCGGACAGCATCAAGAATGGCTTAGCCCTATCAGGCACTGTTCATTGGATGTTCGACCGAGGCTTGATAAGTGCAGGCGAGGGCGGAGAAATCCTAATCTCTCGGAAAGTGAACGATGTTGATGGACTAAAGGCAATCATCAACCCTACCGGATGTCTGCTAGTCCCTGAAAACAAACCGGAATTTCATCCGCACCCCAGATTTCTTGCTTGGCATCGTGGATGGCACGGTTTCTAAGGCGCTTCTACTGCTATCTTTTGGCAACCCCAGTGATATTCTCGTGGGAAAAACTCTTCAGCTTCATCCCATTGCTCAAAAACGGAAATTGAGCGATCGACCGCATAGTCTGTTTGTTCAATGATATCGAACATCGCTTGTTCGAGTGCTGCCATATTAGGGTAGAAATCGACCTCCATATATGGTGCGCCCCAATACAGGGCTTCGCCAATTTTGCGGGTGACGATGTAGAATACCTCGGTCATAGCGATCCATGGGACTGGCTTGTCTATGTCCAATAATGTCCAGGGTACGGATTAAATTCAAGCCCCGCCCCCTAAATATCCAGCTCTTCCACCACGAACGCCGCGTTTTCCTGGATGAAGTTATACCGGGCTTCGGCCTTTTTGCCCATCAGGCGTTCGACGAGGTCGGTGACTTCGACGACCTTGTCTTCGGGGATGACGACGCGGGCCAGCGTTCTCGTGGCCGGGTTCATGGTGGTTTCCTTGAGCTGGGCCGGCATCATCTCGCCGAGGCCCTTGAAGCGGGAGACGTCGACCTTCTGGCCCTTGCGGAACTCGGTCTCGATCAGCCGGTCGCGATGGGCCTCGTCAAGGGCGTAGGCTGACTTTCCGCCCTGGGAGACGCGATAGAGCGGCGGCTGGGCGAGGTAGAGGCGGCCGGCGTCGATCAGCTGCGGCATCGAGCGATGGAAGAAGGTGATGAGCAGGGCGGCGATATGGGCGCCGTCGACATCGGCGTCGGTCATGATGATGACCTTCTCGTAGCGCAGATCCTCGATCTCGAATTTCGAGCCGATGCCGCAGCCGAGCGCCTGGATGATGTCGTTGATCTCCTGATTGCCGGCGATCTTGTCGCGCGTCGCCGAGGCGACGTTGAGGATCTTGCCTCTGAGGGGCAGGATCGCCTGGGTCTTGCGATTGCGCGCCTGTTTGGCGGAGCCGCCGGCGCTATCGCCCTCGACGAGGAAGATCTCGGTGTTCTCTGCGGCCTGTTGCGAGCAGTCGGCAAGCTTGCCCGGCAGGCGCAGCTTGCGCATGGCGCTGGCGCGGGAGACTTCCTTTTCCTTGCGGCGGCGCAGCCGCTCGTCGGCACGGTCGATGACCCAGTCGAGCAGCTGGTCGGCCTGCTTGCGGTGCCCGGCGAGCCAGTGGTCGAACGCCGCCCTGATCGCGGTCTCGGTCAGCTTGTGCGCCTCGTTGGTGGCGAGCTTGTCCTTGGTCTGGCCCTGGAATTCCGGGTTGGAGATGAAGATCGACAGCATCGCCCCGGCGGTGCCCATCACGTCTTCCGCCGTGACCTGGGCGCCTTTCTTGACGCCGGCGAGCTCGGCATAGGCTTTCAGGCCGCGGGTCAGCGCCGAGCGCAGGCCCTGTTCATGGGTGCCGCCTTCCGGCGTCGGGATGGTGTTGCAATAGGAGTGGGAGAAGCCGTCGGCGGTCTGCCCCCCCTCCATGGCGAAGCCTGTCTGGCCCCAGCATATGGCCCATTCGACCGTGCCATGGCCGCCCTCGCGCGTCACCTTGCCGGAGAAGATGTCGTCGGTGACCGTCGGCTTCGTGTCGATGACCGACTGGAGATAGTCGCGCAGGCCGTTGTCGAACTTGAAGACGTCCTGCGCCGGGGTCTCATCCTTGATCAGCTCGGGTGCGCATTTCCAGCGGATCTCGACACCGCCGAAGAGATAGGCCTTGGAGCGGGTCATGCGGAACAGGCGGGCCGGTTTGAAGCTCAGCTTGTCGCCGAAAATCTCCGGGTCCGGGTGGAAGGTAGTCGACGTGCCGCGCCGGTTGGGCGCATCGCCGACGGTCTGCAGCTTCGAGGTCGGGATGCCACGCGAGAAGGTCTGGCGGTAAAGCTTGCGCCCGCGCGCGACCTCGACGGTCAATTCATCGGACAGGGCGTTGACGACCGAGGCGCCGACGCCGTGCAGGCCGCCGGAGGTGGCATAGGCCTTGTTGGAGAATTTCCCGCCGGCATGGAGCGTGGTCATGATCACTTCCAGCGCGGACTTGTTCTTGAATTTCGGGTGCGGGTCGATCGGCATCCCGCGGCCATTGTCGGAGACGGTGAGCGCGCCGTTCTCGTGCAGCTCGACCTCGATGCGGCTGGCATGGCCGGCGACGGCCTCGTCCATGGAGTTGTCGAGCACTTCGGCAAAGAGGTGGTGCAGGGCCTTTTCGTCGGTGCCGCCGATATACATGCCCGGCCGCTTGCGGACAGGCTCCAGCCCCTCCAGCACCTCGATATCCTTGGCGGTGTAGTCACCCCCGGAAAACAGGTCATCTTCAACAGCGGCTTTGGCGGATTTGCGGGCCATCGGTACTACACATTCCTGTTTGCGCGCATCCTGTGACGAAACCGGGTCCCACTTTTGTGGATGCGCTGGAGAGATTGCATGAAACACAGATAGCTACAGGCTTTCGGGCGAGCCGGGCAAGCCTGAACGGCCCCGTGTGGGGAATTTAACCGGAACGGGCGCGCGGCGCGGAACGTTGGCCTGTCAGGAAATCATAAAGGAGACCTGAGATGGCTGATGAAGAGAAGGATTTCGAGCGCGAACCGACAACCCGCCAGGGCCAGCTGGAGAGCCGGGAGGGTCTCGGCGAAGAAGGCGAGCCGACCAATGGCGGGCGCGCCGGCGGCACGCTGCAGAAGAAAAAAGGCACGCAGGACGAGGAGAAGCGGGCCACTGAGCGCCCGGCCGGCGTCACCCGTGTGCGCAAGGCCGACGAGAAGGAAAAGACTACGCCGCAGCGCAACATGACCTCGTCCGACAGCTAGGCTGACCCCAAGGCAGCGGTATGGATTTCGTGATGAGGGAGTGAAGTCCGGCCTGAAGAAAAGCGCCGAAGTGAAGCGTTTTGCTAGATAAACGGGATCAGCGGAATGCCGCGGCGGAATTTCTTCTCGCACCGGTTCAACTGGCTTTCATAGGTCTGGGCGGTATGGGCGACCTGCCGGGCGATGCTCTGAACGCCGGGCTTTGAGCGGTAGGTGCCGCGATTATAGCCACCCTGGCCCTCATGATAGGCGAGATACTGGTTGTAGGCGTCGCCGGGCCGGATGCCGGAGCGCTGGCGCGACAGGTCGGCATACCAGCCGATGAAATCGACGGCATCGCTGAAATTGTTACGGTCGGAGAAGCGGCGGCCGGTATCGGCCTTGTAGGTCTCCCAGGTGGTGTCGAGGGCCTGGGCATAGCCGGTTGCGCTGGACGGCCTTGCGCCGGGGAAGATGAACAGGAACTTGCCGCGTTCGGGCTTGGCGTGGCTGCGGAAGGCGCTTTCCTGCTTGACGATGGCGAGCTGCAAGGAGATCGGCACGCCGTATTTCTTTTCCACCTTGCGGGTCGCGGAATACCAGGAGCGCTTGGACTCGAAGATCTTGCAGGCGTTTTCCTGTTGCGGCGGCGGGGCCGTGGCGCAGGCAGCAACGAGACCGGTGAGGGCGGCGATGACGAGTATCCGGGAATATCTGATCATGGAGAAGAGGCTAGCAGAACAAGGTAAACCGTTCCCTATCATGGGTTTACCGCGGCCAGTGCAGCGCAGGCGGGAACCGGCGTCGTCTTCGGCCTGTTTGTCAGCCAAAGACGGTTAACGAACGGGGATCGACCGTGAACGAGATCAAGCTGTTCATCGACGACCAGGACACGCTGTGGCGGATACTCATCACCGCGCCGATCCTGTATTTCGCGATCATCGGCTTCGTGCGGCTGGTCGGCAAGCGGGCGACCTCGCAGATGAACAATTTCGACTGGATCGTCACCGTGGCGCTCGGCTCGCTGATGGCGTCCGGCATCCTGCTGAAGGATGTGTCGATCCTGGAGGCGCTGTTCGCCATCGGCCTGCTGCTCGGCCTGCAATATGTGCTGACATTTTTTGCCGTGCGCAGCGGTTTCGTTGACAATGCGATCAAGGCGCAGCCGCGCCTGCTGGTGGAAAACGGCAGGTTTATCGAGGAAGCGATGCGGCGCGAGCGCGTCACCGAGCAGGAAGTGCTCGCCGCGCTGCGCGAGGAAGGCCTGCGTGCGGTCGATGACGCCAAATGGGTGATCCTGGAAAGCGACGCCTCGTTCAGCATCATTCCGCGAACGGAGGAAAAGGCCGCCGATCGCAGCGCGTTGAAGACTGTAGACGGAATCCCGGCGCGATAGCGTCATTCACCAAAGGAGCGAGGATATGAAGGACTTGATGAAAGGGAGTATGGCGGCGCTGGCGCTGATGCTGGCATCGGCCTGCGGCCCGGCGCAAGAGACGCCGGAGCCGGTCGATAACCTGCCGGACGAACAAAACGATCCGGGCGCCGTGCCGGAAACCGATCCCGAGCCGCCCAACGACCCGGGCGATGTCGATCCGATCCGTTTCCAGACGAGAAGATAAGGACAAAAAGAAAGGCGGCTCCCCTGATCCCCTGTAGGGTCGGAGGAGCCGCCTTTCCTGCAACATAGGCATCGGCCCGCGAAACTGCCGGGGCCGGGAGCCTATCTCCGTCGTGACTTACACGGAATAGTACATCGCATATTCGACCGGGTGCGGCGTCGTCTCGTAACGGATGACATCGGCCATTTTCAGTTCGATATAGGCGTCGATCTGGTCGTCGGTGAAGACGTTGCCCTTTTTCAGGAATTCGCGGTCTGCATCCAGTTCGCCCAGCGCTTCACGCAGATTGCCGCAAACGGTCGGGATACCGACGACTTCTTCCGGCGGAAGGTCGTAGAGGTCCTTGTCCATGGCGTCGCCCGGATCGATCTTGTTCTCGATCCCGTCGAGGCCGGCCATGAGCAGAGCCGAGAAGGCGAGATAGGGGTTGGCACCCGGATCCGGGAAGCGCGTCTCGATCCGCTTGGCTTTCGGCGAGGAAACCCATGGAATACGGATGGAAGCGGAGCGGTTGCGGGCGGAGTAGGCCAGCATGATCGGCGCCTCGAAGCCCGGGACCAGACGCTTGTAGGAGTTGGTCAGCGGGTTGGTGAAGGCGTTGACGGCGCGGGCGTGCTTGATGATGCCGCCGATATAGTGGAGGCAGGTGTCCGACAGGTCGGCATAGCGATCGCCGGCGAACATCGGCTTGCCGTCTTTCCAGATCGACTGGTGGACATGCATGCCTGAGCCGTTATCGCCAAAGATCGGTTTCGGCATGAAGGTCGCTGTCTTGCCATAAGCAGCGGCGACCTGGTGGACGATGTATTTGTACATCTGCATGCGGTCGGCCATCTTCACCAGGGTGGAGAATTTCATGCCGAGCTCGTGCTGCGACGGCGCAACCTCGTGGTGGTGCTTTTCGGGCTCGAGACCCATTTCGCTCATCACGGTAAGCATTTCGGAACGCAGGTCCTGGGCGGCGTCGATCGGCGGAACCGGGAAATAGCCGCCTTTCGGGCCTGGACGGTGGCCAAGGTTGCCGCTGTCATAGTCGGTGCCGGAGTTATACGGCCCTTCCATGGAGTCGATGGCAAAACCGGTGGTGTTCTGCTCGACGGTCCAGCGGACATCGTCGAAGACGAAGAACTCGGCTTCCGGACCGAAAAAGGCCGTGTCGCCGATACCGGTGGATTTGAGATAGGCTTCAGCGGCCTTGGCAGTCGTGCGCGGGTCGCGATTATACGCCTGACCGGTTGACGGCTCGAGAATGTCGCAGAACACGGCGAGGGTCGGCTGAGCGAAGAAGGGGTCCATGACGGCGGTCGACGTGTCCGGCATCAGGATCATGTCGGACTCGTTGATCGCTTTCCAGCCGGAGATGGAAGAGCCGTCGAACATCTGGCCTTCGGTGAAGAAATCTTCGTCAACCATCGAGAGGTCGAACGTGACGTGCTGCCATTTACCCTTGGGATCGGTAAAGCGCAGATCCACGTATTTTACGTCGTTATCCTTGATATATTTGAGAACTTTGTCGGCAGACATCGGGTCAAACCCCCTGAATTTCTTGTTGTTGGCGATACGCCCCTTGCAAGGCAATGAGTTTGTGCACCATGCGCGAAAACACGGCCCTTTTTCAAGACCTGATTTTCGCAATGCAGCACATCGGAGCAGTTTTAGGCCAGATTTTACGCAATTCCTAGCGGAAAACCGTGTCGCGTAACAGGTTTGTGCCAGATATTATCGCAGTTCTGCACTTAAAGGGCCTCGCGGCCCTTTTCCCCGGTCCTGATGCGGACCGCTTCCTCGACCGAGGAGATGAAGATCTTGCCATCGCCGATCCGGCCGGAATGGGCTGCCTTGGTGATGGCCTCGACAGCAGCATCGGCGACGGAATCGTCGACGATCAGTTCGACTTTCAGCTTGGGCAGGAAATCAACCACATACTCGGCCCCGCGATACAGTTCGGTATGACCTTTCTGGCGGCCAAAGCCACGTGCCTCATAGACCGTCATACCCTGCAGGCCGATATCCTGCAGCGCTTCCTTCACCTCGTCGAGCTTGAAGGGTTTGATGATCGCTTCGATTTTTTTCATTAGCTGCCCCTTGATGGCGGTAGCCTTGCGGCACTCGTGTTACGCCTGAAGTGTTCTACTGACTCGGAGCCTATCAACAAAGACATTTTCTTTAAACATATCAATCCCTGAAGCGCTGCCCATGATGAAACATCGACCGATAGAACTGCTGACGACCGACGAGATGGCTCGCGCAGATGCGTTAACGACACAGTCAGGCACGGCTGGCGCAACGCTGATGGAGGCTGCCGGCGCGGCGGTTGCCGGCTGCGTGCGACAGGCCTGGCTGCCGCGCCCGGTGCTGGTGCTGTGCGGGCCGGGCAATAATGGCGGCGATGGTTTCGTCGTCGCGCGGCTCCTGAAGGATGCCGGCTGGCCGGTGACGCTGGCGCTTCTGGGCGAGAAAGACAAGCTGACAGGCGATGCCGCGCTGATGGCCGATCACTGGCATGGCGGGATCGAGCCCTTGTCCGACGCTGAACCGGAAAAGGCGGCGGTGATCGTCGATGCACTCTTCGGCGCCGGCCTGTCACGCTCGATCGAGGGCGATGTCGCCGCGCTGGTCGAACGGGTCAACAAGGCCGAAGCACCGGTCATCGCCATCGATGTCCCGAGCGGTATCGACGGCACGACCGGACAGGCGCTGGGCACGGCGATCAGGGCAAAAACGACGGTCACATTCTTCCGGCTGAAACCGGGACACATGCTCTATCCCGGCACGGATCATTGCGGCGAGGTGATCCTCGCCGATATCGGCATTCATGCGTCGGTTCTGGAGGCGATAAAGCCCAGCGCCTTCGTCAACGGGCCAGAGCTGTGGCGGGCCGACTTTCCGTGGCCTGCGGATAACAGCCACAAATATAGCCGCGGCCATGCGGTCGTCATGTCCGGCGGGCGGTATACAGGCGGTGCGGCGAGACTGGCGGCCATGGGTGCGGCACGGGCCGGGGCGGGGGCGGTGACGATGCTGTCGCCGCAAGAGGCGATGGATATCAATGCCGGCCATCTCGAAGAGGTGATGCTGACAGAGGCCGCCGATGGCGAAACGATCAGCCAGTTCATCGCCGAGCGGAAGGTGAAGGCCGGGCTGATCGGGCCCGGTGCCGGGCGCGGCGCGCAGACCCGCGACCGTGTCGCGGCCCTGCTGTTCAGCGAGGCAGGCGCGGTGCTCGATGCCGATGCGCTGACCAGCTTTGAGGATAATCCCGAGACCCTGTTCCAGGCGCTGCGGGAAAAGGACGTGATCACACCCCATGCCGGTGAGTTCGCCCGGCTGTTCGGCGACCTGCTGGATGGACAGTCCAAGCTCGCCGCGGCGCGCATCGCCGCTGACATGGCGGGCTGCGTCGTCATCCTCAAAGGCTCCGACACGGTCGTCGCCGCGCCGGATGGCCGGGCCGCAATCAACGCCAATGCGACCCCTTTCCTGGCGACGGCCGGCTCCGGCGACGTGCTCGCCGGGATCGTGACCGGGCTGATGGCACAAGGCATGGCGGGGTTCGAGGCGGCCTGCGCCGGTGTCTGGCTTCATGCCGAAGCGGCAGCGGGCTTTGGCCCGGGCCTCATCGCGTCTGATATTCACCGGCACTTGCCACGGGTGCTGGCGACCCTGAAAGCCCCGTAAAATAGCGGCAAATCGCCCTCGACATCGCCGTCAATCCTGCTATGACACCGGTTCGAACGGACATGCCGGTCCGGGCGGGGATTGCCCGTACTCGGGATGCTGCCCCCCCAAAGCCGGCTTGACCAGAGAATTATTGCGGATGTGGCGGAATTGGTAGACGCACCAGATTTAGGTTCTGGCGCCGCAAGGTGTGGGAGTTCGAGTCTCCCCATCCGCACCAGTTGAAGCCGGTCCGCGCCAGCGGAGAAATCGATCCGGCGGATCGATTTCAGGCGGAAACTGCCCCGGCAGGGGCTGAAGCGAAACGAAATTTTGCGGGGCATGCAGGAAGCGGTCCCGCTGGAGCAAGAAGACCAAGGAAGATCAGGAAGCCAACCACATGGAAGTAATTGAAAAATCAACCGAAGGCCTGTCGCGCGAGTTCACCGTCAAGGTGCCGGCCAAGGAGCTTGATGCCAAGCTGACCGCCAAGCTGGAAGAGATGAAGGGCCAGGTCCACCTGAAAGGCTTCCGCCCGGGCAAGGCGCCGGTCTCCTTCCTGAAGAAGATGTACGGCAAGTCGATGATGGGCGAGCTGATCCAGGAAACCATGAAGGAGGCCCAGGCCAAGGCGCTTGACGAGAACAAGCTGCAGCCGGCCATGGCACCGCATCCGCATATCGACGAATCCAAGATCAAGGACGTGCTGGAAGGCAAGGCCGACCTCGAATATGATATTCATGTCGAGGTCCTGCCGACATTCGAGCCGATGGACGTTACCGGCATGGCGCTGACCCGGCTGGTCGCCGAGCCGGGCGATGACGAAGTGCAGGAGACGCTGGACAATATCGCCAAGCAGAACCGCGACTTCAAACCGCGCGGCAAGACGGCCAAGGCCAAGGATGGTGATCGCCTGATCATCGACTTCGTCGGCAAGCTCGATGGCGAGGAATTCGAGGGCGGAAAGGGCGAGGACCAGCCGCTGGAACTCGGCTCCGGCCGCTTCATCCCCGGCTTCGAAGAGCAACTCGTCGGCGTCAAGACCGGCGAGGAGAAGACGATCGATGTGACGTTCCCGGAAGAATACCAGGCACCGCATCTGGCGGGCAAGGTCGCGACGTTCGACGTGACGGTCAAAGAGGTCCAGGCGCCACAGGACACTGAAATCAACGACGAGATGGCAAAGAATCTCGGCTTCGACGATCTCGAGGCGCTGAAGACGACGATCAGGGAGCGCCTGCAGTCAGAGCTCGACAGCCAGTCGCGCCTGCACCTGAAGCGCGCCATTCTCGACAAGCTGGACGACAATCACGATTTCGATCTGCCGAAGGGCATGGTCGAGGCCGAGTTCGACCAGATCTGGCGCCAGGTCCAGCAGACCGAACTGGACGAGGAAGACAAGTCCAAATCCGAGGACGAGCTGAGGGAAGAGTATCACAAGATCGCAGAGCGCCGCGTGCGCCTCGGCCTCGTGCTCGCCGAAATCGGCAAGGCCCAGAAAGTGGACGTGCCGCAGGAAGACATGAACCGTGCCTTCCAGCAACAGGCCCAGCAATATGGCATCCCGGCCAAGCAGCTTGCCGAGTTCTATCAACAGAACCCGCAGGCGATCCAGCAGCTGCGCGCGCCGATCTTCGAGGACAAGGTCATCGACTACATCATCGGCGAAGCCAAGATCGAGGAGAAGAAAGTCTCCAAGGCCGAGCTGATGGAAGACCCGGATGATGATGTCGAGACGGCTGCTGCTGCCGTCTAGGTCGTCCGTCTACTGAATGAAAAGCCCGGCCATCGCGCCGGGCTTTTGCCTGGATTTGCGCTGAATGGCGCGATGTCGCTAGGGTTGCGCGCAGGGACACAGTGTTCGTGGCTGGCGGTCGGGAGGGGGCAAATGGTTCCGGATCGGTTGAGTTACAGGCCCGAGATAGACGGGCTGCGCGCGATCGCGGTGATCAGTGTCATCCTGTTTCATCTCGATATTGACCTGTTCGGCGGCGGCTTTGTCGGCGTCGACATCTTCTTCGTCCTGTCCGGTTACCTGATTACCGACATGCTCTATCGCGAGATTGCCGAGAACCGCTTTTCCCTTGCCGGCTTTTACGAGCGCAGGGCAAGGCGGCTGGCCCCGGCGCTGTTCGTTGTCTTCATCGCCTGTCTCGTCGCGGCCTGTTTCATCTATACAAGAGCGCAGATGGCGGATTTCGGCGCGTCGCTGTTCCACGCCGTCTTCGCGGTCTCGAATTTCTTCTTTTATTTCAATTCCGGATATTTCGATGCCGAGGCCCATATGCGGCCCCTGCTGCATACTTGGTCATTGTCGGTAGAGGAACAGTTCTACCTGATCTGGCCGGTGCTGATGCTGCTGGCGGCGCGCTTCCTCAAGGTCCGGGGCTATATTGTCGCGACGCTCGCGCTCGTGTTCTCCTCGATAGCGATCGCCGAGTTCTGGCTGTCCACAGATCCGGCGGCGGCCTTCTATCTCCTGCCGGCCCGGCTGGGAGAGCTGGCTATCGGTGCCGTCTGTGTGTGGCTGGTGCCGATGATGCCGCAGCGGCCTGCACTCCATGTTGGCTTCTATGTCATCGGCCTTTGCGGCATTCTTGCCTCCATCTTTCTGTATACGGCGGAGATGCGGTTTCCCGGCATCAGCGTGCTGCTGCCGACCGTTTCGACGGCGCTGCTGGTCATCGCGACGCCGCCGGCGGGGCTGGGCAAGGTGCTGATCAACCCGGTGATGAAATGGGCCGGTCTCGTTTCCTATTCGGCCTATCTCGTCCATTGGCCAATGATCGTTTTCTACAAGGCAGCGACCTTCGAGCAGCCGGATATGACCGTGAAGGCCGCGATCTTCGTTGCGACCTTCGTGTTGTCCTATCTCATGTATCGCCTTGTCGAGCAGCCGTTCCGCCATCCACCGGCGCAGCGCCGTCTCAAGCCCGGCCGGACCGGGCTCGTGACCATGACGGCGATGCTGGCGATCGCCTTTTTCGCCGTGAATGGCTGGGCCGGACAGGGATGGCTTCTGGTCAACAAGGGCAGCGATGCCAAGCAGGAGATCGCGGCGATCATCGAGGCGGCATCCGACAGGCGGCGTGAGGCGGTGATGGCGGATGGCTGCAATGTCCGGGCGACCGGCCGGAAGTTCAATCCGGGCGATTGCTTCCGGACGGAGCCTGACAGGTTCAATGTACTGGTGCTGGGCAGTTCCTATGCCGCCGATGATACGATCGTTCTGCAGACGGCCTATCCGGAGGCCAATATCCGGAAACTGACGGCCCAGGGCTGCGTTGCCAGGCCGGGGGCGAGCGCCGATGACCCGGCATGCCGGGTGGCCGGCGAGTATATGGAGGCACACCGGGAAGACATCGCCAGGTTCGATCTGGTCATTGTCTCTCACAACTGGACCTGGCGGCATTACGAACTGGACCCCGATTTCCTTGCCGGCCCGATGCTGGATTTTCTCAGGCAGCTCGATCTTCCCGTGGCGCTGGTCGGCGGGCGCGGGCGGCTGAAGGCCGATATCGGCTCCTACCTCCAGCAGTTCGATCTGGTCGGTCCGGACACGACGCTGGGAGCGGAGCATGTTCTCGAGGAGACTGACGACATCAATTTCATCGTGCGGGACATGGCGCGCGAATATGGCGTCGCTTTCGTGCCGGTCTACGACATTCTGAGGGATGACGGTGCCCTGCCATTTTTCGCAACCGGCAAATATCCCGTCTATATCGACAATGGTCATTTCAGTCTCGAAGGCATGGCCTATGCCGCCCGTCAGTGGAAACAATATTATCCCTCGATCGAGATGCTCGCGGAGGACAGCGCGATCGAAACCGGTCCGTCGCAGGGACCGCGTCCGCCGGTTACCGCCCATGCATCGGCGGCAACGCTGGAGGCACAAAAGGTCGAACAGAGCGAGGCGGATGCTGCTGACGATGCGACCCCTGGCGACTGACCGGCAACAGCCGGGTTGCCGTCCGCGCAGCATCACTCTGCCGGGACCCGGGGGAGGTATCGGTTCTGTGCATGGGACCTATCGAAACAATTCGATTGCCGATGCTGCAGCGCCGAAATAGCATCCGGGCGAGAGAGGGTGCTCATGAAATTTCCGATTTTCAGACGCAGCCGGCGCGCGGCGCCGGACACGCGCAGACGGTTTCTCGACACCGGTCCCGGCCGTGAGGGCAGGGACCGATCAACTGATAGTGAGGGTGAAGACGATATGGCTGAAGGGTTTCACGTTCCGTATGGAAAGCTGTCGGCGAAAACGCTGCAAATGCACTATGCGATTTCCTCGTTGATGGAGGAGCTTGAGGCGGTCGACTGGTACGCCCAGCGCGCCGATGATTGCGACGATACGGAGCTGCGCGAGATCCTGTTGCACAATATGCGCGAGGAGGTCGAGCACGCCATGATGACGCTGGAATGGCTGCGCCGCAATGACGAGACCTTCGCCAAGGAAATGAAGGATTATCTGTTCACGGAGGGTAATATCCTGGAACAGGAACACGAGGTCATGGGCCGCACCGGCGAGTAGTCATGGTGCGGCAAGCTCAGGGGAGGCGCGCTGCCATCTCGAAGCTATAGCCGTCGCCTGAAAGCCGCCGCCGTCCAAGCGGTCTCGCGGCGTTGCCACAGGATCTGAGACCACTACTGCTGCTCCTATTGCTACTGGATGGCGCTGGCGCGTGGTGGTCCGGCGCGGTGCGCGGCAGGTTTGCGCGGATGCCGGCTGACGCCAGATCGTTCAGCTTGCCGATCAGCTCGGGCAGGCGACCGGCGTCAAGCTTTTCCTTCAAATGCCGCAGATGGGTGTAAACCGTGTTCGTGCTGAGGCCGAGCAGGCGCGCATACAGGGCCGGAGAGGTGCCGTTGATGAGCGCGACCGCGAGCCGGCTTTCCGCCATGGTCAGGCTAGCGGCGGCAGCGATATCACTGATACGGGCGTCGCTGTCACCCGCCGGGGCCCGCAGGAAAAGGATGAAACGTGCCTGCGATGGCAGCCCCGCCCGCTCGGACGGGAAAACGGGGCGCACCGTCGCCGACAGCGCTGTGCCGCCATTCAGGCCCGGCACCAGGAATGACGCCGGGGACGGGGCGCCCGGCTTGTCCAGCATCGAGGCGGCCATTTGCATGGCAGCACGGAACCGGTCCCGTGCTGTCTTACCGGTAAACTCGACCGCGCCATTCTTGAGAAAAGTGCCCCACCGGGTGCTCGCCATGTCCACGAAAGCCGCATTGGCGTGGACGATTTTCCCGTCACCGGTCAGCAATGCAGCGCCCTGGTCGATCCAGTCCAGCGTTGCTGCCAGCGATCGTTCCATGCCGGCGGCGCTGCCGAGCCGGGCCGAGACATCGAGCGCGAGCCGGACATGGGGCAGAAGCCGGGCAAGCTCGACCAGGCAGATCTGGTCGATATTGCCCTGTGCCGGGTTGCGACGCAGGGTAAGGATCACCTGGCGGTCGTCCTCATCTTTCAGGATGCCCGCGGCAAAGTCCCTTGTATCGGTACATTTCAGGTAATCCGTAGACGCATAGAAAGGCGCTGTCTTGCGACCATCGGCGGTGATGATATTGGACCGCGGCAGGGGCGCCGGTTTCATCGTGCCATCGCGCAGCTTCGTGAGGCCGCTCTCGTGGCAGAAGGATATATAATCCTCCGCCAGGTCGGGATTTATCCCGTGGCCGTGCCAATACAGGTGACGCTCGCCTTCAGGGTCGTAGCACTCCAGCGAAGCATGCCAGCAGCCGATATGCCGGGTGATGGCGTCAAGCGCGGCAGGCCACTGAGCCGGGTCCAGCCCGGCGTGGTGTATCGTTTCTATTGCCGTCAAAAGTTGGTCTGTGGTTCCCATGATCTCTCCCCTGGAGATGGGTTACGCACTCAAGACACAACGTCCTCTTCCCGCGTCAAATAGCAAAATACCGCGTCTGTGTCACCAAATTTGGTGATGCGCGATCTCGCAAGCTGCCCGATCAAAGGGGTAGCCAAGTCTGTTTCTTCATCGCCGGACGATCCGGTCGCTCAATCGGGGGGAGTTTTCAAATGCTGACTTTGCGTGTCCTGCTCATGACAAGTGTTGCTGCAACTGCGTTGGGCGGCATCAGCCCGGCGCATGCCGATCCCAACCATGTCGCGAGTGTCGGCGATCCTGACCGGGTCTTTCACAGGCTGTACATCATCGGGGCCGGCACGTCCGGCGAGATCGACGCCTGGGAAGACGATCTGGGGGAAATCCAGCAGGCACTGGAAACCGCAGCGAACCAGGCCGATGGCAGCACCAGCACGACGCTCAACCAGCCGACCAAGGACGGTTTGCGCATCGCCCTTGAGCGGTTGAAGCGGGTGGCCCAGCCAGGCGACGAAGTGACGATCTATTACTCCGGTCACGGTTACGGCGGCAAGCAGTACGGGTCGTTCGACGGGCTGCCGCGTACGCGCGACGAACTGTATGACGAGGAAATCTGGATCAATGACGACGACGGCAGCGGGGAAATGGATCAAGGCAGCGAGACCCTGATGGATGACGATTTCGCCGTGATGATGAAGGGGTTCCGCGACGATGTCAGCATCTCTGTCCTGATGGATTCCTGCTATGGCGGTGGCTTCACGGGAACCGACAAGGATTTGCCGATGACGGATCTTGTCCGGCTGATCGGTCCGTATACGCAATGCCCGACCGATGGTCCCTTTACCACGACGCTCACCGAAGACATGGTCAATGCGATCAATGATGACGCTATCCGCAAGGACGGGATCGTGACGACGCAGGAGGTGCTGAACTACCTCAATGTCCAGGAATGGTACATGGGTGCGCCATTCGACAGCGATGAAGACCTGCGCCTCGGTACGGCGCTTGGCTATGGCGACAAGCCGGAGAACAACAAGGGGCGCGGGAAACCGGTAAATGATTTCGCTGTCCCGGTCAGTGTGGTGACGGCGGAGGACCTGCAGGGTGAGGCCGGCGGGGACATTCCCAACCTGCCGATCCGCTACAATGTCGCCGTGACCTATGGTGTCGGGGAGGTCGAGGCAGGCAGGACCGGGATCGGTTTCCAGCGCGAGGCTGAAGGCGAGGAGGGTTTCGCCGGCTTTTCCGGTGGTGATCTGCAAACTGAAGAATATGGTCTGACCTTCTTTTTCGGCGGGGATGCGCGGCGTGGAACGCCGACGCAATGGGACACCTCCATCAGCCTCAACCGTGCCTATGGCACCAGCCGCAGCGAATTCCAGTACGATCCGGGTACAGGGATCAATACCGGTTTCGTCTATGGTGGCCTGTCGCCATCGGGCTCATCCGGCGTCAGCATCGGCGATGGCGGGCTGTGGGGACAAACGGAGTTCGATTTTTCCAGCTTCAGCCTGAAGGCCAAGCGCATGGCGCCGTTCAATCTCGCCGATAACAGGGTGAGGCCGTTCTATTTCGGCGAGATACGCCATCAGGAGCAGACCCACTACATGCATGGCAACTTCTCTGCCGTCTACGGATATTATGACTATTGCGACGACGATGAGTGCGATGACGGCTATTATGATGATTACTACGATGGCTATCCCGGGGAGTCGGGCGGCTATGCGCCTTCAAGCTCCTATTATGACATGTGCTATTTCGAAATGACCTATAATGGCAGCCAGATCAGGGAACAGGACATCGCCGATACCTATTATGGCGGCGGGCTGGGGCTGGCCTATACGCAGCCGCTGTCGCAACAGCTGTTTATCCATGGCTATGCCTCCGGCGGGCTGTATTACCGAGACAGCGAGTTGAACTCTGCCGAATGGAACCGCTGCGATTTCTGCCCGTCTGAAGACCAGGATTTCCTGTTCTCGATTCATGACCGGGATACCGGCACGGCTTTCGAGGGGCAGGCCGGGTTCATCATGAACTATCAGCTGGCGCGCTCCTTCGGGATCGCCGGGTATGGCAGTGCCAGCTACCTGACCGAAGCCGGGTTTGCGGAAAACCCCTATTCCGGCGACCAGGTTTACTATGACGGGTTCAAGACCCATCTCGGTACAGACGAAATGACGCGGTGGAGTCTCGGCGTGGCGGCGATCGTCTCCCTGTCCGAGCCGCGATAGCAGCATTCCCGGAGCGGGCGAGCCCGGGCTTTTCGGGGGAGAACCGCCGCTTCCGTTCCTGCAAGCCCCCTCGCCGGAACGGGAGCGGTGCTGATTCAGCGACAGATCAGGTGAGCGCAGGCTTTGTCGCCGTCAGCATGTAGTTAACCGAGGCATCGCCGGTGACGCGCCACGCGTCCGACAGGGGCTGGTAGGACATGCCGACCGGTGTATCGACCTGCATGCCTGCCCGTTCGAGGGCGTGGCGCGCTTCTTCCGGCTTGACGAACTTGTTCTGGTCGTGGGTGCCGACGGGAAGCCAGCGCAGGATATATTCCGCCGCGAATTTGGCCGTGGCAAACGCCTTCAGTGTCCGGTTGATCGTGGCGACGAACATGATGCCGCCGGGGCGCACCAGGTCTGCCGACGTCCTGAGGAACAGGTCGACATCAGCGACATGCTCGACGACTTCGAGGTTCAGCACCGCATCGAAAGGCTCGATACCGCTGGCGAGAAGCTCCTCGGCGGTCGTCGCGCGATAGTCGACCGTGACGCCCTGTTCGGCGGCATGGGTGAGGGCGGTCTTCACGTTCCTTGCGGCGGCATCGATGCCTGTCACCTGTGCGCCGAGCCGCGCCATCGGTTCGGAGACGAGCCCGCCACCACAGCCGATATCGAGCAGGCGCAATCCTTCGAGCGGGCGCTTTGCATTGGGGTCGCGGCCGAAATGGGCGCAGATCTCGTTGCGGATATGGGTCAGACGAACCGGGTTGAACTTGTGCAGCGGCTTGAACTTGCCGCTCGGATCCCACCAGTCGGCGGCCATGGCCGAAAACTTCTCGATCTCGCCCGCATCGACGGTGGTGCCGGAGGGAGAACGGAGCGGGGCGTCACTAGTCGATTCTGCCTTTTTCGCGGTTTCTGACACGATAATTTCCTAACCTCTTGCTTGCGCTGACGGGGCGACGCCCTTAGACATGCGCTCTTGGAAGACCGGCGCCGGATTCTGGGCCCATCCCAGTCGTCTGGCAATGGCACTTCCCTGTTAGAATTCATATAGTTGATGGAATTGAGATGTCTTCCCCAACCGACGAGAATGCCGCAAGAGGCGCCCCCGGATCCGGGGCCGGTTCACAGCCAGGCTCAAGGATCGTGATGAAATTCGGCGGCACCTCCGTCGCCGATATCGACAGGATTGCGCGCGTCGCGGAATTCGTGAGGCTCGAGGCCGATGCCGGCCATGCGGTCGTGGTCGTGGTCTCTGCCATGGCGGGCGAGACCAACAAGCTCGTCGATTATGTCAAGAGAGCGAGTACGCGCGGCACCTCCCGGGTCAGCGACAATCTGGAATATGACGTCGTCGTTTCCGCCGGCGAGCAGGTCACCTCGGGGCTTCTTGCCGCGATGCTGCAGTCGCACGGTTACAAGGCGCGGTCATGGCAGGGCTGGCAGATCCCGCTGAAGACGAGCGAGGCCCATGGCAAGGCGCGCATCGTCGATATCCCTGCGGATAATCTCGCCCCGGCGATCGACAGCGGCGAGATCGCCATCGTTGCCGGCTTCCAGGGGATCGCGCCGGACGGGCGCATCGCGACGCTCGGGCGGGGCGGTTCCGACACGACTGCCGTTGCCCTTGCGGCCGCCCTTGGCGCGGAGCGCTGTGACATTTATACTGACGTTGACGGCGTCTATACGACTGATCCACGCATCACCCAGGACGCGCGCCGCCTGTCGCGTGTTTCCTACGAGGAAATGCTGGAAATGGCGTCGCTGGGGGCGAAGGTTCTACAGACCCGCTCGGTGGAACTTGCGATGGCCTATCATGTTCGGCTGCGGGTTTTGTCGAGTTTTGCCGATCCGGCAGAGGCCCGGGACGGCAAGATGCATCCGTGCACCGTAATTTGCGACGAGGAAGAGATCGTGGAAAAACATATTGTCAGCGGCGTCACGCCGAGCCGTTCCGAAGCGAAGATCAGCCTGATGACGGTTCCCGACGAACCGGGCCGGGCAGCACGCATCTTCAACGAGCTGGCCATGGCCAATATCAATGTCGACATGATCGTGCAGTCGCCGGCCAAGACCGGCAAGGCGGCGAACATCTCGTTCTCGCTCGACGAGACCGACCTGTCGAAGGCGCAGGACCTGCTGGCCGGGCTGAAGGACGATATTGGCTATACCGACGTCGTCGCCGACCGCAATGTCTCCAAGGTGTCGGTCATCGGTGTCGGGATGAAGAGCCATGCCGGCGTCGCCGCGACCATGTTCAAGACGCTGGCCGACCGCGGTATCAACATCCTGAATATCTCGACATCCGAGATCAAGATCAGCGTGCTGATCCATTCCGAATACACGGAGCTTGCCGTCAGGGCGCTGCACCAGGCCTATGGGCTCCATAACCTGGCCGAGGCGTCCTGACCCAGTAACATGCCGATAGACAGCTCCATACGCCTCGGTACCCAGACGAGCTCGCCGCGTGTGCTTCTCAAGCGCCTGCGCGAAGTCATGGCTGCCGAGGAGGGCGCACAGCAAAGGCTCGATCACCTGACCAACGCCATCGCCAACAACATGGTGGCCGATGTCTGTTCGATCTATCTGCGCCGCGCCGACGACATGCTGGAACTGTTCTCGACCCAGGGCCTGAACCCCGAGGCGGTGCACAATACCCGCATGAAGTGGAGCGAAGGTCTCGTCGGTTACGTTGCCCGCACGGCAGAGCCGATTAACCTGCGCGATGCGCCGAAACATCCATCCTTCTCCTTCCGCCCTGAAGTCGGCGAGGAATTGCTGAATGCGTTCCTGGGTGTGCCGATCATCCGTACCGGCCAGGTGCTGGGTGTTCTGGTCATCCAGAACAAGGCGGTCCGTGAGTATACGGAGGAAGAGGTCGAAGCGGCGCAGATCGTCGCGACCGTGCTGGCCGAGATCGTCGCCGCCGGTGACCTGCTGGAGGAGGCCGACGCGCAGGAGGTCGATCGCGTTCTGCATCGCCATGAGCACCTGGTAGGCGCGCCGATCGTTGCCGGGATCGCCATCGGCACCGTCGCGCTGCACGAGCCGCCGGCACCCAAGCACCGCGTTTTCGCCGACAATGTCGCCGAGGAGGGCGAGCGCCTGCAGACCGGGCTGGAATCCCTGCGCAAGTCCATCGACGACATGATTGCGGCCAACCAGGACCTCGCCACCGTCTCGCGCGAAGTGCTCGAGGTCTATCGCCTGTTTGCCTATGACAAGGGCTGGGCGCGGCGCCTGGAAGACGCGGTGCAGTCCGGCCTGACGGCGGAAAGCGCCGTCGAACAGGTGCAGGGCGAGAACCGCAAGCGCATGCGTCAGGCCAAGGACCCCTATATCCGCGAGCGCATGCACGACCTCGATGACCTGTCCCGGCGCCTGCTGCGGTCGCTGGGCGGGGATGCCTATCAGGCACAGCTGGAACTGCCGCAGGATGCGGTGCTGCTCGCCCGCTCGCTCGGCCCGGCCGAGATTCTGGAGCTGGATCGCAACAAGCTGAAAGGCATCGTTCTGGGCGAGGGGTCCGACACATCCCACGCCGCAATCGTTGCCCGCTCGCTCGGTATCCCGCTGCTCGGCAAATGCCCGGCCGTGATCGACAAGGCGGAGATCGGCGACCGCATCATCGTCGATGGCGGTACCGGCGAGATTCATCTTCGTCCGGGCTCTGACATAATCTCGTCCTATGAAGACAAGCTGGCGATCTATTCCGAAGAGCAGAAGGCCTATGCCGCTCTGCGCGACCTGCCGGCAGTGACCAGGGACGGCACCGAGATCGAGCTGTTCCTGAACGCCGGTCTTGCCATCGACATGCCGCATCTGGAGGCTACCGGCGCCGTCGGGATCGGCCTGTTCCGGACCGAGCTGCAATTCCTGATCGGGCCGCAACTGCCGACCGCCCAGGAACAGGAGATGCTGTACCGGTCGATCCTCGATGGCGCGGGGAACAAATCCATCGTCTTCCGTACCGCCGATCTCGGCAGCGACAAGGCCGCGACCTACATGAAGATGTCGCATGAGGCGAACCCGGCCATGGGCTGGCGCGGGTTGCGCATGTCGATTGACCGGGAGGGGCTGATACGCCCGCAGCTGCGGGCGCTGATCGCGGCGGCAGAGGGCCGTGAACTGAACATCTTGCTGCCGCTGGTGACGACCAGCGACGAGATCGTGCAGGCGCGGGCGATCATCGACAAGGAGATCGAGCGGCGCAAGCGACAGGACAAGCCGCTGCCGTCGGCGATCAAGCTCGGCGCGATGATCGAGATCCCGTCCGCTGCGTGGCGGGTGGAGCATATCGCCCCGCTGGTCGATTTCCTGTCGCTTGGCGGCAACGACCTTGCGCAGTTCTTCTTCGCCGCAGACCGGGAGTCTGACAAGCTGACCGGGCGCTACGACCCGCTGCACCCGGCATTCCTGAGCTTTCTGAAAATGATCGCCGACAAGGCCAATCTGGCGAACAAGCCGATTTGCTATTGTGGCGAGCAGGCAGCGGACCCGTTGATGGCAATGGCGCTGATGGCGCTCGATATCCAGCGGCTGTCGGTGCCGGCATCCTCGATCGGGCCGTTGAAGAAAATGATTCGCTCTATCGACCTGAATGAGCTCGTGGCATGGCTTGAGCCACGCCTACAGTCCAGCAAACAGACCTTGCGCGACGAGCTGCTGGAATATGCCTATCGCAATGGAGTCGCGCTTTAGGCAATATTTCTAGAGGGTTGTGAACTATTTTGCATCCGATGCCTTCGCAGTGCAGCAATTTTTTTATTTTCCCGGGGCCAAAGGTGTGTTGGCATTGGATTCGCATCACACAACCTGATTGAAATCCGGGGCCGAACGCGGCCATGTTGCCAGTGCCGTTCTGGCACTGCCGGGCGCGGAGTTGGGGATAGTCATGTCTAGTGTCGCAGACGTCGTAGAACTTGATGAGGAGCGCGTAAAGCGCGGCTCCGTCAAGGATGACACCTTCGAATCCGCCGGGGCCATGCTCCGGGCGGCGCGGGAATCGCGCAAGCTGTCGATCGAGGATGTCTCCGGGGCCACCAACATCCGCGAAGTTCATCTTGCGGCGATCGAGGCGATGGATATCGGCAAGCTGCCGGTCGCCGCCTATACGACCGGTTTCGTGAAAGTCTATGCGCAGCTGCTGGAGTTGCCGGTCGAGGCGCTGGTGAACCGGTTCCGCGAGGAGGCCGGGTACGCCCGATCCTCCATCGCGCCGCAGGTCAACATGCCTGCCCGCCGCGAGCTAGCCGGTGGCAAGGAGCTGTCCCTGCTCGCCGTCGTCGCCATTCTTGCCTTCATCATCTGGGTAGCCTGGCAGGTGCTGCGCGAGCCTCAGACCGATGGTCCGGTCCAGATCGCCGGCACGCCGCTGCAGGAGCGCCCCATCGACGCCCGTACGGCCAGCAATGGCGGCGCCAATGAGGTGCCGGTCGCCCGTCCCCAACCGAACACAAATGTCGAGCCGATCCCCGGCATGCCGACCAATGAGACGCAGGTACCGACCGGGCTGGATGCCGCTGCGGTCGATCTCATCGCAAACGGCGAGACGGAGGCCGTCTCCCCGGCGGTATCCGAAGGCGGCGAGCCTGCCCCCGGCCAGGAGCTGGCGCAGACAGGTGATGGTCCCGAAAGCCTGGCCGCCGATGGCGCAACCGCACAGGCCGATGCTACTGCCGAGACTCTGCCGACCGAAACACTGGCCGACGCTACGGCGGACGCGCCCGCCGATGACCTGAGCGCCGATCCGGTCGCGCCTGTGGACGAGCCTGTCGAAACGGAGATCGCTCCCGCAGAGACGGCGGCAGCGCAGCCGGAAAACGATGCGCTCGACGCTTCTGATACCGGCCTCGCCAGCGCAACCGACGTGATCGACGAGACGGCGCAGGCGATTGTCGGTCAGGCCGCGCCCGAAGCCATGAACGGGGATTCCATGACCGGGGATGGGGCCGGAGCGTCGGAAACGCCGGAAGTGGCGCAGGCGGTCTATACCGAGCCTGTCAGTACGGCCCGCGTTTCGCCGATCTATCCACGCCGCTGCGAGCGCCTGTCGTCCGGCACGGAGGCGGTCGTCGTCACTTATGACATTTCCAGCCGTGGTGCACCGGTCAATGTGCGGGTCACCGAAACCACCAATGAGTGCTTCAATGCCGCGGCCATCTCGGCTGTGTCGCGCTGGAGCTTCGATCCGGCGACGCGCAATGGCAACCCGATCCCGGTTTACACCCGCTCGACGCGGTTCCGCTTCGAATTGCCACAATAATTTCGCAATATCAGGCCATTGTGCTGTGGTGCAGCGCACTGGCATAATCAGATCGGCCTGTAGGGGCTTGACCCGGGCTGTGGATTGTCCACATGCAACAGATATGCGCGCGACAAGAAGGCTGATCTCATGAGTGTACGTCCATGGCGGGATATCGAGCGGCGCAAGAGCCGTCAGATCATGGTCGGCAATGTGCCGGTCGGCGGCGACGCGCCGATTGCCATTCAGACGATGACCAATACCGCGACCACCGACGCCAAGGCGACGCTGAAACAGATCGAACAGGCGGCCGAGGCTGGCGCGGACATCGTGCGCGTCTCCTGCCCGGACGAGGCGTCCACCGCGGCCATGAAAGAGATCTGCCGGTTCTCGCCGGTGCCGATCGTCGCCGATATCCATTTCCACTACAAACGCGGGATCGAGGCCGCCGAGGCGGGCGCTGCCTGCCTGCGCATCAATCCTGGAAATATCGGCAAGGCCGACCGGGTCAGGGAGGTGATCTCCGCCGCCCGCAATAATGGCTGCTCGATGCGCATCGGCGTCAATGGCGGGTCGCTGGAACGGCATTTGCTGGAGAAATATGGCGAGCCATGCCCCGAGGCGATGGTTGAAAGCGCCCTCGACCATGCCCGCATTCTCGATGACAACGATTATCACGAGTACAAGATTTCGGTGAAGGCATCGGACGTGTTCCTGACCGTCGCTGCCTATCATGCGCTGGCCGAGGCGACGGACGCGCCGCTGCATCTGGGGGTGACCGAGGCTGGCGGCTTGCGGATCGGCTCGGTGAAGTCTGCCATCGGGCTTGGCTCGCTGCTCTGGGCCGGGATTGGCGATACCATCCGCGTGTCGCTGTCCGCGGACCCGGTGGAAGAGGTCAAGGTCGGCTTCGACATCCTGAAGAGCCTCAATCTGCGCTATCGTGGCGTGAACGTGATTTCGTGCCCGTCCTGCGCGCGCCAGGGCTTCGATGTCATCAAGACGGTCGAGATCCTCGAAGAGCGGCTCGCGCATATCACCACGCCGATGACCCTGTCGGTGATCGGCTGCGTCGTGAACGGGCCGGGCGAGGCGCGCGAGACCGATATCGGGTTTACCGGCGGCGGCGCCCAGTCGGGCATGGTGTATCTCGCCGGGTTGCCCGATCACAAGGTGTCAAACGATAAAATGATTGACCATCTTGTTGAATTGATTGAGAAAAAGGCCGTGGAGATCGAGGCGGCAAGAAGTCTCGATGCGGCTGAATAGCTGCCGCTAACGGAACGGAACGCCGTTTGGCAGTCTTCACTTTGCCGTGCCGATTTGCGCAGCGCTTGCACAAAGTCTAGAATACCGCGATATGCGGGATAGCTCTGGGGAGAGTTATCCCGTTTTTGTTAAGGATAATACGCGTGATACCGAGTGAAAAACTGGACGCTCTGATCAGCCGGTTCAGGGCTGTCGAAGAGAAAATGTCCGTCGTTACCAATCCGGAGGACATCGTCCGCTTGTCCAAGGAACATGCGGAGTTGAGGCCTGTAGCCGAGGCTGGCCGCGAATTGCTCGAAGCCCGCAACCAGATCGACGACCTCAATGAAATGGCCTATGCCGACGACAAGGAAATGGCGGCGCTCGCCTGGGACGAACTGGAAGCGCTGAAGCAACGCATGCCGCAGCTGGAAAAGCAGTTGCAGATCATGCTGCTGCCCAAGGACAAGGCCGACAATGCCAGCGTCATCCTGGAGGTCCGTGCAGGAACCGGCGGCGACGAGGCCGCGTTGTTTGCGGGCGACCTGTTTCGCATGTATCAGCGCCACGCCCAGATCGTTGGCTGGCGGGTGGAAGTGCTGTCGGCGTCGGAATCAGACATGGGCGGCTACAAGGAAATCCAGGCCTCGATCACCGGCGACAATGTTTTCGCCCGGCTGAAATTCGAGTCCGGCGTTCACCGGGTCCAGCGCGTGCCGGAAACGGAGACGCAGGGCAGGGTCCATACCTCCGCCGCGACCGTCGCCGTGCTGCCGGAACCGGAAGATGTCGACATCCAGATCAACGAGAACGATTTGCGCATTGATGTGTTCCGCGCGTCCGGGCCAGGCGGCCAGTCGGTCAACACGACGGACTCCGCCGTGCGCATCACCCACCTGCCGACCGGTGTCGTCGTGATCCAGCAGGATGAGAAATCCCAGCACAAGAACCGCGCCAAGGCGATGAAGGTGCTCATGGCCCGGCTTTACGACGCCGAGCGGGCACGCGCCGATGCCGAGCGGGCGGCAGATCGCAAGGGTCAGATCGGCTCCGGCGACCGGTCCGAGCGCATCCGGACCTATAATTTCCCGCAAAGCCGGGTGACGGACCACCGTATCAACCTGACGCTCTACAAGCTCGACAAGGTGATCGCCGGCGAGGCGCTGGAGGAATTGATCGACGCCCTGACCGAGCAGGACCAGGCAGACCGGCTGGCGGCGATGGAAAGCGAAGACGCGTAGCATGGCCCTCGCGCCCGGTACGACGCTCGCCGATGCGCTGGAGGCTGGTGCCGGTGCCCTGACCGGGACGAGCCCGACCGCGCGGCTCGATTGCCGCCTCCTGCTGCAACACGTTACAGGCCTGTCCCATACCGAACTGATCGGCTGGCCCGACCATACACTGGGCGCGGAGGAATCGGCGCATTTCGAAGCGCTCGTCTCGCGTCGTGCCGCTGGCGAGCCGCTGGCGCAGATTACCGGTGAAAAGGAATTCTGGGGACTGACGTTCGAGGTGACGGGCGACGTGCTGTCGCCGCGGCCCGACAGCGAGACGCTGATCGAGGCCGCCCGCGAGCTGTGTCTGGCGCGGCCGCCGCAAACCATTCTCGACCTCGGGACCGGCAGTGGCTGCCTGCTCGCCGCGCTGCTGACGGAGTTTACGCAGGCGCGCGGGGTTGCGGTCGACCTCAGCGCGGCGGCGCTCGCTGTTGCCGCGCGCAATTTCGAGGCGCTGGGGCTGGGCGCGCGGGTAGAGGTGCAGGAGCATGATTTCGCGCAGCCCGTCGCGGGCCGGTTCGACCTGATCGTCTCCAACCCGCCCTATATTGCGCAGGGCGAGCGCGACAGCCTGGCGGTTGAGATAAGGAATTACGAACCCGCCATGGCGCTGTTCGCCGGGGAAAAGGGTCTTGATGCCTATCGCATCCTGTCCCATATGCTGCCGCAACAGCTGGCCGAAAACGGCATCGCCATCATCGAGGCGGGCGCCGGGCAGGCGGGAGACATCGAAAGCCTGATGAAGTCTGGATTTGCGGCACAGGGCCGTGAGATATCTGTTGTCACCAGAAACGATCTTGCCGGGCATGCGCGCGCCGTCGCGATTCTGCCGGTCACGGATGCACATAAATCGACGAGGAGCCATTGATGGCCGATATTCATTTTCCCGCTGAATGGGATGAGCACGAGGCCGTCTGGTCCGCATGGCCGAGCGCAGCGGACCTGTGGGAAGACAATCTCGCCCCCGCCCGCGAGGAAGTCGCTGCCCTGTTCGAGGCGATCGCCATGCCGGACCCGGACGATGACAGCATTGCCGGCGAGACCGTGCACGTCCTGCTGCGCGGCGAGGAAGCCCGCAACAGCGCCGAGGCGATGCTGGACGACATGATCCAGGCAGGGCGGCTGTTCCTGCATGAGGCGCCGATCGGCGATATCTGGCTGCGCGATACCGGGCCGATTTTCGTCAAGGCAGGCGCAACGCTGACCGCCTCGCGCTTCGGTTTCAATGGCTGGGGCGGCAAATATCTGCTCGACGCCGATGATGAGATCGCCCCGATCGTTGCGAAAAAGGCGTCCACGACGCTGTCCGAGCATGGCTTTATTCTGGAGGGCGGCGCGATTGACACGGACGGGCAGGGGACCATCCTGACCACCCGCCAATGCGTGCTGAATCCGAACCGCAACAAGGGCATGACCGAGGAGCGGTTCGAGGCGTTGATGGCTGAGGCGCTGGGCATCAAGAAAGTCATCTGGCTCGATGATGGCCTGCTGAACGACCACACCGATGGCCATGTCGACAACATCGCCCGCTTCGTCGCGCCGGGCAAGGTCGTATGCATGGCGCCGTCGGGCGAGGACGATCCCAACAAGGATGCATACCGCGCGATCCGCGACGCGCTGGCAGGTGCCAGAGATGCCACCGGCCGCCGGCTTGAAGTGGTCGAGATCCCGTCGCCGGGGCGCATCCTCAACCAGGACGGCGATATCGTGCCGGCAAGCCACATGAATTTCTACATTGCCAACAAGTCTCTGGTCGTCCCGGTCTATGCCAGCAGTGACAGACAGGAAGGCTATGCGATGGAGGCGGTGGAACTGCTTGCCGATGCCGTCGGGCGTGAGCATGTCCATGCCATCGACGCCACTCATGTGCTGACCGGGGGCGGATCGTTCCACTGCATCACCCAGCAGCAGCCCAGATAAACGCAGAAGCGAGAGATAAAGAGGTATACGGATGACCGTCAAGAAAATCGCCGTGCTCCAGGCGCCATTCGGCGAGGATATGCAGGCCAATATCGATCTCGTCGCCGGGATGGTGAAAGAGGCAGCCGCTGCCGGCGCCGACATCATCCTGCCGCCGGAACTGTTCCAGGGACCGTATTTCTGCAAGGTCGAAAAGGACGAATTCTTCGCCTCTGCCTATCCGTGGCAGGACCATCCGGTGGTCACGCAGCTGGCGCCGCTCGCGGGCGAGCTGGGCGTGGCGCTGCCGCTGTCGATCTATGAAAAGGACGGGCCGCATTACTACAACTCCCTCGTCATGGCGGATGCGGACGGATCGACGCCCGGGATCTATCGCAAGAGCCATATTCCCGACGGGCCGGGCTATGAGGAGAAATTCTATTTCCGGCCGGGCAATACCGGCTTCAAGGTGTGGAACACGCGCCATGGCCGTCTCGGTGTCGGTATCTGCTGGGACCAGTGGTTCCCGGAGACCGCCCGTGCGATGATGCTGATGGGCGCCCAGGTGCTGCTATACCCGACCGCCATCGGGACAGAACCGGAGGAGCCGGACCTCGACACCTCTGCGCCATGGCGGCGGGCGATGATCGGCCATGCGGTTTCCAACGTCGTGCCCGTCGCCGCGGCGAACCGGGTCGGCGATGAGGAGGGACAGGTCTTTTACGGCACGTCATTCATCGCGAATCATCGCGGCGACGTGATGACGGAACTGAACCGTACCGAAACGGGTTTCACGATTGCGGAAGTCGATTTCGACGCAATTGAGCGTGCACGGGCTGCCTTCGGGTTCTTCCGCGACCGCCGGCCCGACCTTTATGGCGTCATTAGCCAGATTTGACACCGACAGGGCGCGAAAAAAGGTTTGAAATAACCAATAACATCGTTATTATGATTTGTAACAGAACTGAAAACCGGTTTTTCAGACTGCTTTTTGATATCAGATTCCATCATGTGCGCGCCATCTGCTGAAACCAGCGATGATTGCAGGACAAGATCAATCAGCACGGTAAGACCGTTAGGGGCAACGCCTGAGACACACTGCGGACACAGTTCCGCGCGGGGATAATCCTTTAGGCCAGATGAGGATCGAAGCCAGCGTGTTTCATATCCCGGCGAGCGAAAGCAACAACACTATTCAAGCAAGATCAGTAAAAAGGGTGATACTACCTTATGGCGCAAAACATGAAGCGCGGCCGTAACCAGCGGCGCCGTCAGAGCCCCAATGTGAACCGGGCTCTCGATTCCACCGGACCCGAAGTCAAGATTCGCGGGACGGCTGTCCAGATCCACGACAAATACCAGACACTGGCCCGCGACGCGGCTTCTGCTGGCGACCGGGTTCGGGCGGAAAGCCTGCTTCAGCATGCAGAGCATTACTTCCGCGTGATGAAGGCGATGCAGCCACCGCAGCAGCAGAACCAGCAGAACGATCCGTCAGACGAACCGCAACCGTCCCTCAATAATGACGAAGATGATGACGAGGACGATGACGGCGATAACCGGCGGAAACCGGCCAAGACTTCCCGCAAGGACCGGGGCGATAACGATCAGTCGCACGACAAGGCCGCCAGGGACAAGTCGTCGAAAGACAAGTCCGGCGGGGACGACAGCGACCAGAGCAACGACACTGACAGCAGCGATGATGATGGCGAGGAAAAGCCGCGCCGCCGCAGCCGCCGCCGTCCGTCGCGCAAGGCCTCTTCCGATACCGATGATGAAGGCAATGATCAGTCCGGTGGCGAGAAGGAAGACAAGGTCACCGAAGTCGCTGCAGAATAATTGATTGTCATGATACTGAAAAGCCCGGCTGTTGAGCCGGGCTTTCTTGATTCTGATGCGGTTGAAGGGCCGGTCAATCAAACAGGCTGGAGACACTTTCCTCATTCGCGATCCGGCGGATTGCTTCGCCGAGCAGCTTGTTGATCGATACCTGCTCGATCTTGGCGCAATTCCTGACGGCCTCTGTCGCTTCGATCGAATCGCTGACGACAAGCCGTTCAAGGCCTTTCGAATTCTCGACACGCGATACGGCCTTGCCGGACAGCACGCCGTGGGCGACATAGGCGGCAACGGATCTTGCGCCTTCTTCCATCAGCTTTTCTGCGGCATTGACGAGCGTACCACCTGAATCGACGATATCGTCGAACAGGATGCAGTGCATGTCTTTCACTTCACCGATGATATGCATCACCTCGGAGACACCGGCGCGCTGGCGGCGCTTGTCGACGATGGCGAGCGGCACATTGCCGAGGCGCTTGGCGAGGCTGCGGGCGCGCACGACGCCACCGACATCCGGCGAGACGACGCAGACCCTGTCTGAATCGACCGGATAGTTCGCGCGGATATGGTTTTCCATCTCCTTGACCGCATAGAGATTGTCTGTCGGGATATCGAAAAAGCCCTGTATCTGACCGGCATGGAGATCAACCGTCAGTACACGGTCGGCACCCGCCGTCGTGATCAGGTTTGCGACCAGCTTGGCAGAGATCGGCGTTCGCGGGCCGGCCTTGCGATCCTGGCGGGCATAGCCGAAATAGGGCAGCACCGCCGTCACCCGGCTCGCCGATGCGCGCGAGAGAGCATCGATGATGATCAGCAATTCCATGAGATTGTCATTGGCCGGCTTGGATGTCGACTGAATGACGAAGACATCCTCGCCGCGGACATTTTCATGGATCTCGACGAAAACCTCGCCATCGGCGAAGGTCTTTATCTCGGCTTCGGTCAGGTTGACATGGAGGACCTTCGCAATGTCCTTCGCCAGTGTCAGGTTGCCATTGCCGGAGAGAATTTTCATGACGTTACCCGTGTGTCCCGCTGGGTGTGGAAGTATCAGTCCTAACCGTCCCGCTGGACGGTTCAAGCAGCGTCGCCCCATGCACGCCTGATCCCGTTCTTTCGTCGTCACCGGGTTTGTGACGTTTTTTTAAAGCCGAGGCAACCACTGATAGATGCAGTTTCTTAAAATTTTTTGCCGGGTGGTTTTCACAGCACGATGGCGGACAGGTTCCGTCCATAGTCCTTGTGGCTGGCCTGTCTCGAGTGACGGTAACTGAAATATTTTGCAGGATCGGCCAGCGTGTTCTGTCCGGTGTCGCTGATATTTTCTTCGCCGAGCCCCAGTTCGCCCAGGCGCCACATCGCGAAGCCGGTGAGGTCGCACTGATATTTTCCGTCGCTCGCCTCCGGTGTAAAAAACCGTATGCTGACAGGATATTTCCCGATGAAAGCGCTAACAAGATCGTCACCGACCTGAAAATGCGGCGGGCGCAGGCACGGGCCGATGGCGGCGTGAATATTTTCTGGCGTCGCGCCATGTTGCTGCATCATGCCGATACAGGCCTCGAGCACCCCGCCGAGGGCGCCGCGCCAGCCCGCATGGGCCGCGCCGATGACACCGGCCCGGGGGTCGTGAAATAGCACCGGTATACAGTCCGCGGTGAGAATCCCGAGGGCGAGCCCCGGCGTTCGGGTGACCAGAGCGTCGGCCTTTGGCTGGGGCTGGCCGGTGGTCTCGATGAAGGCCGCGTCGGCGGAATGGATCTGATAGCCGGTGACCAGGGCGTCTGCCGACAGCGCGTCGCAACAGCGCCGGCGGTTTTCGCTCACATTCGCCGCGGCGTCGGCAGAGCCGGGGCCGCAATTCAGGCCTTCATAGAGGCCTGCCGAAACCCCGCCCGCGCGACCGAAAAAGCCGTGCCTGACGGAAATCGTCGCAGAGGTCAGGAAAGGCGGTGCCATCTCGTTGCCCTATTCAAATCCTGCCGGAACATCAAGGCCCGGGGAGGACAGGCAAAGCACCTTGAACATGGTCCCCATCTGGTCCGGCTCGACGAGGCGGCGTACGCCGTTCTCGAAGGCGGGCCGTTCGATCTCGATGACGTTCTTCAGGAGTGTGCGAGCGCGTTCCTCGATACCGAGACGCCCGAGGAACAGGCCCTGTTCGATGGCGCCATGGGCCTCGAGACCGCGGGCCACGCCTTCACGGGACAGCGCTTCGAAATCGACATGGGCAGTCACATCAGCATTGCCGGGCGCCGCGAAGACCGGCCAGTAGTGATGGGCCTGCATTGCCTGCAGCGTATCGCCGAAGCCGCTGCGCGTATGGCCGTAATCAATGATCAGTGCACGGCCCTTATGGTTTGCGAATCTTCCAGCTATATCCTCGATCACGTCACGGGCATCATCGCTGATTTCAAAAATATCTTCGGGCCTGGCGAAGCCCGGCGCCCCGCGCGGCGTCTCGTGCAATTGCTTCGACAGGGTAAAATGCAGCCGTGGACGGTTCTTGTCATCACGGCTGACATCGACCAGCCGCTCGCGCCAGCAGGCATCGTCATGAGAGGTGGTGCGCACGAACTGCCGGATCGGCATGCAGTCGAAAAACTCGTTGGCGACGACGAGGGTCGGGGCGAGGGGGATGTCGGCAATGTCTGCCGCCCATGTGATGTCGAGACCGGTTTCATGCAGCTTGCGCTGCTGGCTATAGCGCTGCCGGCCCGAGGTCTCGACCATGTAGATGCCAGCGGCGTCAAGGAATTTGGGTTTTACCTTCCTCGCCGTTCGCAGAATATCGGCCATCAGCGTGCCGCGGCCCGGGCCGAGCTCGATCAGGTTGAAGAAGGAGGGCGCGCCGATATCTTCCCACGCCTGCACCAGCCACGCCCCGATCAGCTCGCCGAAGACCTGGTTGATCTCCGGTGCCGTGATGTAGTCGCCATCCTGCCCGAAGGCGGTCTGCGTCATGTAATACCCGTGCTGGGGATGGCCGAGCACGTCGGCCATGTAGTCGCTGACGCGGATGGGGCCGTGACCCTCGATCAGGCGCACGAGAATCTCTTCAAGCGGGGTCGGGCCCCGGTCTTCGTGTTTTTTCGGGTCTGTCATCAGGCCTTGCTGGTTTTCTGGTCGGTTTCCGGCTTATCGGCATCCGCCACCGGTGCGCTGTCATCAGGCTTGTCCTTCAGACTGGCAGAGGCGGACTTGGGCGGCGGTTTCCTGCGGGACGTGTTTTTGTCGACCGGTCCGGCAAGGTTGCCGTTCCAGCCGCGCCAGACCAGCCATGCGCCAAGAAGGACCATGGGCAGGGACAGGATCATGCCCATGGTGATGCCGAGCGGGAAATCCGGCATGTGCGCGTCGGGCTCGCGGAAAATCTCCACGATGATGCGCGAGAGGCCGTACCCGGCGAGGAAAATGCCGGTCGCGACGCCAGGCTTGCGCAGGATCCGGTAGGTCCAGATGCCGACGGCGAGAATGGCGAACAGCACGAGCCCTTCGAGGAAGGCCTCGTAAAGCTGGCTTGGATGCCGCGCGAGCTGGACCGGGTCTGTCGGGAAGACCATCGCCCAGGGCGCATCGGTCGGCCGTCCGTAAAGCTCGCCATTGATGAAATTGGCGATCCTTCCGAAAAACAGCCCGATGGGCGCTGCGACGGCGAAAAGGTCGGCGACGGAGAAAAATCTCAGGCCGTGGCGACGGGCAAAGAAAAACCCCGCCAGCGTGACGCCGAGCATGCCGCCATGGAAGGACATGCCACCCTGCCACAGCATGATCGCCGGTGGCAGGTAGAGCGGCCCGGCAAGCTGTTCCCAGGGCGCGATGATCAGCGCGGGCTTGTAGAACAACACATAGCCGAGGCGTCCGCCGAGAATAATGCCGATCGTCACCCAGAAAATGAGATCGTCGAGCATTTCCCGGCTCATCGGTGCGCCCTGCGCGTGCTGGCCTTGCCAGAGACTGTCGCGCTTCAACAGCCGCACGGCATAGACCCAGCCGAGGACGATGCCGGTAATATAGGCAAGGGCATACCAGCGTATCGGCAGCGGGCCGATGCTGAAGAATACCGGATCGATGTCCGGATAGGGAATTTCAAGCGCGAACGCTGCCAGCATGCTCATCATCATTCTTTCTAATCCCGCATAGCCCGGCTGTCACCCTTGCAAAGCCAGCGAACCATGCCAATTACAGGACTGTTAGGGCATTAGCCCCGTTCAGGAAAAGTTTTATGACAAGATTCTCGGGCCTTTTGGCCGCTGGCCTGTTTCTGACCCTGTCTCTGGCCGGCTGTGGCGGCGGCGAGGACGAGGTCGGCGAGTTCAAGAATGACTGGCTTGGCAATGAAATCAAGGTCGAGGCCCTGAAGGACCCGAAGGTCGAGGGGGTGACCTGTCATCTCAGTCATTTCGATCGCGGCTTCTGGGATCGTGTCTCCAAGGGCAACTGGTTCGAGGACCCGTCCAACGCGTCCATCGCCTGCCGCCAGACCGGGCCGTTGGTGATCGGCGATATCGACATGGGCAAGGCCGGCGAGCGGGTGTTCGACCAGAAGGCGAGCCTGATCTTCAAGGTGATCTCGGTGCGCCGCATCTATGACCCGGTCAATGACACGCTGCTCTATGTGGCCTACTCAAGGAAGCCGGTGGACGGGTCTGCGAAGATGGCGATCTCGACCGTGACCATGTACGGCCAGGATGTGCAATGGCTGGAAGGCCGTGCGGGCGCCGTCGCTGCGGCACAGTAGCCTGTGAACCGGCAGACCGGTTTGCAGACGGGGCCGTATCAGACTATTTTCCAGTGAAAAGGAGATTGCCATGCAGACGTCGAACCCGTTTTTCGAACATTTCGCCAAAGCCATGACCGAGGCCGCCGGTGCGGCCGATGGCATGCGCCAGGAAGCGGAGACCATGTTCCGCAGCCAGGTGCAGAAATTCCTCGCCGACAGCGACCTCGTCCAGCGTGAGGAGTTCGAGGCCGTGCGCGAGATGGCGGTGAAGGCGATGGAAGAGAACGCCAATCTCAAACAGCGCCTCGAGACACTGGAAGCCAAGCTCGACAGCAAGAAGTGATCTGACCGGGGTGGTCAGAGGGATCACAGGGCTGCTGACGGCAGGACTGGCTTCAGTCCTGTCGTCGATGATGCCGGCGCATGCCGAAACGCTAGGTCTTGTCGGTCCCAACGCCCGTTTCGAGATAGACGCGGAGACCCTGGCGGTCAGCGCGGCTTTTCACGGCGGCGACCTGTTTCAGGTCACTGAGGCCACTTTCGGCGATGGCCAGATGGCCGAAATGAGTGGGAGCGCCGGCGGCTATCGCTGGCGGCTCACCGCTGAAGCCGGGACTTACCAAGTCGTTGCCCGGCTGGATGGCGATGCCCTTGTGGTCTCCATCACCGCGCACGAGGCAGGCGAGTTGACTTGGCCGCGCAGCCCGGTCGGACTCGCTCAGTCCTATGCCTTGCCGGTTTTCGGTGAGGGTCGTCTGGTCGAAGCCGATAACACTCTGTGGGCTGAGTTCCTGTCTTCGCGAATGGGCGAGATGCACGGCTCGGAACTTACCGTGCCTGTGTGGACGGCGCTGGGGGAGGATGTTTCCGCCAGCTATATCCTGGAAACGCCGCTCGATGCCGGGCTGATCCTCGCCAACGAAAATGGGCGCTTGCGCGTCGGGGCGCGACAGACCTATACCCGGTTCAACCTTGATGAGCCCTATACCGTACGGATCGCGCTCGGTGCTGCCGATCCGGTAGTCGGCGCGAAGTACTATCGTGCGTATCTTGAGGGCACCGATCATTTCCGCACGCTGGCGCAGAAGACGGCGGACAATCCGGCTATCGGCAAGCTCGCCGGGGCGCCGCATCTCTACGTCCATGACAAGGGGCCGCTGAAGCCGGGCGATATCATCGACTGGAAGGGCTTTGTGCAGACGTTCGCCGCGCGGCGGGATGAGGCCGGGGCGTTCTCCGCTATGCTGTGGGGCGCGGTGCCGTCTGATTATCGTGGTGAGATAAACGGCATCATCGAGGAAGCGGCCGGGCCGCAAGGCTATGTCTCTGGCTATGGCCGGGTTGCGATGACCCGGTTCATCAATCTCGTCCTGCCGGAAGTGCTCGCGGTGTCATCGGTCGCGCCGCTGCCCGGTGGTCATGATCCGGCAGCGCAGGACGCGTGGATCAGGGCGGTCCGCGCCAAGTTGACGGCCGAGTTCCCTGGCATGATGGCCGATCCGCCGAGCTGGGGCGACGGGCTGTCCACGGGGCTCGTCGAGGCGCTTCAAGGTGCCGGCATCGAAAGCGCGTGGATCGGCACCTCCGACTGGCGGGAGGCATTGTGGCATCCAGAGGCGGTCGAAGCCGCCAAAAACGCCGGCTATCTCGTTGGTACCTATGACAGCTATGCCAGTGCCCACCCGGAGGATCTTGCCGACAGCTGGCAGACGGCGCAGCAGGGGCAGGCGATCTTCGACGATGCGGCTTATACGAACGAGGATGGCAGCACGGTCACCGGCTTTGCCGGGCGCGGTGCCTATGTGAACCCGCTGCGTGTGGCCGAATATGCCCGCATACGGATGAAAGCGGTATCGGAGGCGGCAGGATTCAACAGCTATTTCATCGATGTCGATGCGACGGGGCTGTCCTATAATGACTATAGCGAGGACCACCCAACCGGCCGCGCCCTGGTGATGGCCGAGCTGCAGGACCGCATCGGCTATATCGCCAACGATCTGGAACTGGTGACAGGCTCCGAGGGCGGTACGGCGCTGTTTGGCAGGGACCTCGTTTTCGGTCACGGCATCACGACGCCGCCCTTTGGCTGGATGGACGGGCGGTTGAAACGCGACCGGGAGTCGGCATTCTACCTCGGCGGCTACTGGCCGGAGGAGGCGCCGCCGATCTATTTCAAGCAGGTCCCTGTGCCCGATGAGATGGCCGAGTTCATGTATGCGCCGGAATATCGCCTGCCGCTTTACCAGATCGCCCTGCATGATTCGATCATCGCGACCCATCACTGGGAGTACGGCTCGCTGAAGCCCGTGGGCCAGCGCGACCGTATCGGCCTGACCCAGATCCTCTACATGGTCCCGCCGCTCTATCACCTGCATGACAGCGTGATGACGCGCGACTTGCCGGTGATCGAGGCGTATCACAAGACATGGAGGCCGCTGCATGCGGATCTTTGGGACCAGCAGATGACCGGTTTCGTGTTCCTCAGCGAGGACCGGCTGGTTCAGCGCACGGAGTTTGCCAATGGCACCAGACTCACGGTCAACTTCGACGATAGGCCCCGGCAATTATCCACAGGCGAGACTTTGCCGGTGCGCGGCATTGCTGTGGAAAACACTGACGGAACACGGATTATCGTGATGCCGGCTATAGATTAGTCGCTGTCCCCCAAAGCGCCTGGCGTTGCGCAAAAACCGCTATCCGGCCCTGATTTTCAACAATCCAGACGAATCATTGAAGGCCCCTGCGACTCGCCCCGCAATGCATATCTGCGGGGCGGCGTTTTCCGCTCGTTGCAAGGTACGGGAACAGCGAATGGCATTTGACCTTCATCATGATGATCCTCAGTTGAACGATCCGCTCGATATCATCGAGCAGGTTGCCAGCCAGTCGGAAATGAATGCGGAGCGTGTCGATGCGACCGAACTGCATATCAATGTCGGCGGCATGTGGCGCGATATCGCCGTGTGGTTCGCCTGGCGCGAGAATATGCGTGTCCTGCAGCTCGGCGCGCCGCTGGAACTGAAGGTCCCGCAGGAAAAGATGGGCGAGATCTGCAAGCTGCTGGCCCGAATCAACGAGCGCGTCTGGCTCGGCCATTTCGATCTGTGGTCGGATGATAATGGCATCGTCTACCGCAACGGCACGGTGCTGTCGGAAATGGCCGATTTCGACGAGGTGCAGGCCGAAATCCTGATCCGCGCCGCTGCCGAGGCGTTCGAGCGCTTCTACCCTGCGTTCAACTATGTCCTGTGGGGCGGAAAGACCGCGGAAGAGGCAATTGCGGCTTCTTTGTTTGAAACCGAGGGCACGGCGTAATATATCGGTCGTATGACTGATATAAACACCGAAAAATTATCCGTATTGCTGCTCGGGGCCGGTTCCATGGGCGGCTCCATGCTCAAGGGCTGGATCGAGGAAGACCTGCTCGATCCGGCACGTTCCGGCGTCATTTCGCCGTCAGGCCGACCGAACATCGTTACGATGTGCGAGAGCTGCGGCGTGCCGGTGAACCCCGAGGAAGATCAGGCCTGGGATATCTGCGTGCTTGCCGTTAAGCCGCAAATGTTCCCCTCCGTGCTGCCAAACCTTGACTGGCCCGACATCGACAAGACCATGTTCATGTCTGTCGCTGCCGGTGTCTCCATCGAGACCATCCGAAATCACCTGAAAGGCGCAGGCGCGGGTAATGCCCCGATCGTGCGCGTCATGCCGAACCTGCCGACGGCGGTGCGCAAGGGTTGCACGCTGCTTTACGCGGGCGACGATGTCAGCGAGGAGCAGCGCGCCGCTGCCGACCGGCTGATCTCCGCCACCGGGTCTGCTGTCTGGATGAACTCCGAAGACGAACTGGACCGGGCGATGGCGATTTCCGGTTGCGCCCCGGCCTATGTGTTCCTGCTCGTCGAGGCGATGACCGATGCCGGCGTCGCCGTCGGGCTCGACCGCGAGCTCGCCGAGCGCATTTCCCGCGAGACGGTGATCGGCTCAGGCTATCTGATGGAAGCCGATCCGCGCTCCGCGCCGGAACTCTCCAAGGCCGTGCAATCGCCCGGCGGCACCACGGCCCAGGCGATCAGCGTGCTCGACCGTGAAGACGGCATGCGCCCGCTGATGGAAGAGGCAGTGAAGGCCGCGATCAAGCGCGCCAGGGAACTGGCGAGCTAGGCCTTCCTTCTGCATAGCGCCCTTTGCGCTTCATGAAATTCATGCTTGCCTTCCACAACCGGGAGGCAGGCATTTTTATGCGCACAGAGTTCGATTACGTGATCGTGGGGGCCGGGTCTGCGGGCTGCGTCATGGCCAGCCGGTTGAGTGAGGACCCGTCCGTGTCGGTTTGCCTGCTGGAAGCCGGCGGGCGGGACCGCGATCTGCGTATCCATGTGCCGGGCATGCTCGGCGACCTGCTCGGCTCGCGCAGCAGCAACTGGAATTACCATACCGCGCCGCAGGCCAATCTCGATAACCGGCGGCTTTACTGGCCGCGCGGCAAGGTCCTCGGCGGCTCGTCGGCCATCAATGCGATGTGCTACAGCCGCGGCGATCTCGGCGATTATGACGACTGGGAGGATGCAGGGGCTGAGGGCTGGTCGGCGATGGACGCGCTTCACTGGTTCAAGCGATCCGAAGATTACTCTGCGGGCGCCGATCAGTGGCATGGCGCAGGCGGTCCGCTGGGCGTCGCCAAGGTCACCCGAGGCCATCCGGCAACGGAGCACTTCGTCATGGCTGGCACGCAGGCCGGGTTGCGGCGGATCGATGATTTCCACGCCGGCAACCGGGATGGCGTCGGCGTTTTCGACACGACGACACGGGCCGGCAGGAGATGCTCCGCCTACACCGCCTATCTCGGCCCATCCGAGCGCGAGCGGTCAAACCTGACGATCCTCAGCCATGCCCTGGTGCGCCGTATCCTGTTCGACGGCACAAGAGCACAGGGCGTCGATGCTATGGGCGGCGGCGAGGCACGGCTGCTCGTCGCGCGGCGGGAGGTGATCCTGAGCGCCGGGGCGATCAACACGCCGCAGCTGCTGATGCTGTCCGGCATAGGCCCTGCGGACCATTTGTCGGCATGCGGCATATCGCCGGTCATTGATCTACCGGGCGTCGGTGAGAACTTGCAGGACCATCTCGACATTGCCCTGCTGGCCCGCTCGGCGCCCGGCAAGACCATCGGCTATTCCCTGCAGAGCATGGGGCAGATGGCGCTGGCGCTTGGCGAATATGCGATCAGCCGCCGCGGGTTGATGACGTCGAACCTCGCTGAGGGGTGCGGCTTTGCCTGTTCGCGCGAGGGGCTGGGGAAACCCGATATCCAGCTGCATTTCCTGCCCGGCTATTCCGACCGGCATGGTGAGGAGAAATTCATCGGCTCCAACGGCATTACCCTGCATGCCTGCCATCTCTATCCCTCGTCACGGGGGCGTGTCCGGCTCGGCTCGGCCGATCCGGCAGAGCATCCGGTCATCGATCCGGCCTATCTGTCAGGCGAGGGCGATCTGGAGGCACTGATCGCAGCGGCCAAGCTGGTCGCTGAGATCGCCCGGCAACCGGCACTGGCTGGCTATGTCGAGAAATGGGTGTATCCGGAGCATCTCGACAGGACGGATGATGAGTGGGCAGCGTTGATCCGCGCCCGGGCAGAAACGATCTATCACCCGGTCGGAACCTGCCGCATGGGACGGCGGTCGGACGAGATGGCGGTCACGGACGGATCGGGGGCGGTGCGCGGTGCCGCGGGGCTGCGCGTGGTCGATGCCTCGCTGATGCCGAGCCTGATCGGCGGTAACACCAATGCGCCGGTGATCATGATGGCCGAGAAGATTTCCGCGGCGATGAAGGAAGCCTAGAGCAGCTCCTCTGCGTCCGGATGGACGCAGGATCGCTGCTCGTTCCTTCGGCAGCGATCAGCGTTTCTGTCGCCAAACGATGCGATCTGGATGCGCGCAGATGCTCTAGTCGAGACCGGCGACAGCGCCCTGGCCCGCGACGACGGCTTCTTCGCTGCGCTCTGCGGCGGCTTCTGCGACGATCGCAGTGGCGCTTGCCGCTGCTTCCCCGACGATCAGGCGGGACGATTGTGGCCGGTACTTGTCGGCTGAGCTGGCGCCGTAGCGGTTATCTGCCGGATCGTCGATACTGTAGGCAGCCGAATAGGTGCCCCAGGAGCCATAGTGATAGGCATCGCCCCAGATGCCCTTGCCGGCGTCGCGGGCAGATTGTTCCGCATACCACAGGTCGCTTTCGGCATCGATCGAGATCGGCGCCCAGCCGCTGGCGGCGATGGTCGTGGCGAGGTCACGGCCATCAAGCTGGCACTTGGCGGAACCCCGATGGATTTCGCACATCATCTCGCGGCTGTTGGCAATCTGCGGCAGCTTGTCGGCCATCAGCGTGTAAGGCTGATAGGCGCCGCGATCGATCCCGGCGAGATAATAGGTGCGGCCATAGAAGTTCAGGGAGCCATCGGCGTTGACGCGCGCGGGACCGAGAATGCGCTTGCGTGGCGGCGAGATGTAATTCTCCTCATCCGCCTCGACCTCTGCCGGGTTGACGATCTCGGCCAGCGGGGTCGTCGAGAAGGTCGGAGCGTTCTTCTCCAGCGCCAGATGGGGCAGGGCCTGCTCCATATAGGTCTTCCAGATCAGGCCGGGCAGGGCGGCGCCGGTGACCTTTTTCATTGGCGTGTAGTCATCATTGCCGACCCAGACACCAACGATGAGGCTATCGGTCATGCCGATGAACCAGGCGTCGCGATAGTCCTGGGTCGTCCCGGTCTTGCCGAAGGAGGGCACGCTGATCTGTGTTGTGCGGCTGGTGCCTGACCGGACGCTTTCCTGCATCAGGATCAGGAGACCCTTGTTGATGCGATCCGGCGAAACGGGCATCAGACGGCGCTCGGGCTTGAAGACGGTCGGCTCCACCCTATGGTTCCTGACAAGCGAAGTGTAGGCGGCCGTGATATCGAGCAAATTCGTCTCGAAGACGCCAAGGGCGAGGCTGGGCCATGGAGCGGGGTCGGCGTCGAGGCCCGCGGCGCGGGCAGTGGCAATGACCTGGTCGCGCCCGGCATATTCCTGAAGCCGCAAGGCGACAGAATTGAGGGAATAGGCAAAGGCTGACTTGGTTTCGAGAAGGCCGTAATAGCGATCGTCATAATTGGCAGGCCGGTAAAACTCGCCTTTCCTGTCGGGGACGGGCAGGGACAGCGGCACGTCGACGACATAGTCGTCGGGGCGCCAGCCCTTTTTCAGTGCGGCATCGTAGACGAAAGCCTTGAATAGCGAGCCCGGCTGGCGCTGGGCCGAGGTCGCCCGGTTGAACTGGCTGCGGCCATAATCCGTGCCGCCGACGATGGCGAGAACCTCCCCGGTCGGACGCATGACAACAATGGCGGCCTCGCTGACATTAAAGGAGGTCTTCATTTCATCGGTCATGATCTCGCGGATCGTGTTCTCCGCGATCATCTGGAACGGCCTGTCGAGGGTGGTTTCGAGCTTGTTGTAGGTCGCCGTGCCGCGTGCGTCGGCCTGGGCCGCGGCGAGGTCGAGGAAATAGCCATTTGGTTCGGCAGGCTTTGCCTTGAACGCGATCTGTTCGAGATCGTAAAGGGCGAGCTGTTCCTGGATCGGGGTGATGGTCTTGTCGCGCTTCATCGAGGCGAGCACCAGGCGGGCGCGTTCGCGCGCCAGTTCCTCGCGCCGGAAAGGGTTATAATTGCTCGGCGCCTTGATCAGGCCTGCAAGCATGGCGCTTTCTGCCAGCGAAAGACCGGTTGCTTTTTTGCCGAAATAGACTTCTGCGGCGGCCTCGATACCATAGGCGTTCGAGCCAAAATAGACTGTGTACAGATAATCTTCTAGGATTTCCGCCTTGGTGCGCTGGTTTTCAAGGCGCAGGGCGTAGACTGCCTCCTGCATCTTGCGGTCGAGAGTCTGTTCGGAGGTCAGGTAGACGTTCTTGACCAGTTGCTGGGTAATCGTGCTGCCGCCCTCGACGATGCGGCCGGCCTCATAGTTGTGAAGCGCGGCGCGGGCGATGCCGATCGGGTCGATGCCGCCATGATCATAAAACCGGCGGTCCTCGATCGACAGGAAGGCCTGAATGGTGTGCCGTGGAACGGCGCTTATCGCGACCGGCTTGCGATTGGGGCCACGCACGCCGATTTCGCGGCCGCTTTCGTCGAGAAAGACATAGGTTGCGCGCTCGGCTTCGGCGTTACGCTCGGGCAGGGTGCCATGGGTCAGCTTGTTCCAGGCCATGAGACCGGTCACGGCAGGGACCAGGAACAGGGCGGCCAGAAGCGCAAATCCGGCAAATATGCAGACCCGGCGCAGGAGCCTGCCCAGCGCCGTGCTGAAATCGTCGTTACGTGGGCCGCCGACGCTCATAAAGCGGCCCGAATACTGGTCGTTCATGCCAAGAAGCTCCTCAGGAAGAAGAACAAGGCAACGCTACGATTTGTTCGATTTTCTCCCCACCTGATTTGACAACCTTATGGCGTGCCGGGCAAGCGGATTCTCTCCCTGGCCCCATACGCTGCCGCGATAGTGGCCGACAGGATACAGTCTTATAAGCCGCAGAAAATTCAATACCTTAGTAGGAGAATTGCTCGCGCACGATGCGCTCCTCGAGGGAGTGATCATTGTCATAGAGCATGGTCACGACATGATGGCGGCTTTCGACAGCCGTGACCTTCGAGACACGGCGGACTTCGTAATTGTCTGCAACCGCCGAAACGGGTCGCAATCCCGGCTCCAGGATCTCGAAACTGACTTCGGCATCATGAGGCAGGAGGGCACCGCGCCAGCGGCGTGGCCGGAAGGCGCTGATCGGTGTCAGGGCCAGCAATTTCGCGCCGATGGGAATGATCGGACCATGGGCGGAGAGGTTGTAGGCGGTCGAGCCAATGGGAGAGGAGAGCAGAATGCCGTCGCAGATCAGCATGTCCATCCGTGTCTTGCCGTTTACATGGATGGCAATGCGGGCGGTCTGGCGGGTCTCGCGCAGCAGCGAAATCTCGTTGAAGGCGATCGCCGTCTGCTCGGCGCCATCGCGGTCCGTCGCCGTCATTTCCAGCGGACGGATGCGGGCAGCCTCGGCATTGGCAATGCGCCGCGGCAGGTCCTCGATCGAGAAACTGTTCATCAGGAAGCCGACGGTACCGCGGTTGATGCCATAGATCGGCTTGTCGGCCCCCATATAGGCTTTCAGGGTTTCCAGCATGAAGCCATCGCCGCCGATGGGCGCAATGATGTCGGCGGCCTCAACCGGGAGATTGCCATAGCGATGGGCAAGGCCCTGCAGCGCCTCCTGGGCTTCAGGCTTGTCGCTGGCCAGAAAGGCTATCCGGGTCGAGTCCATAAGTGCCTGATCCTGCTGACGTGTTCCGAGCTTGCTCTGGTGCTACTGCCACAAACTCTTGAACACGCATACCATGATCCGGCAAGTTATGGCCAAGGCAAAAGCCAGACAAAAACCAGTGGAAGGAGCGCCCGTCATGACTATCCAGCACACAGCAGGGATGGACCAGGCCGAGGCCATCGGCGTGGTCAAGGGGTTTGATATACCCGACCCTGCAGGCATCGACAGCCTCAAGGGCCAGGTCTCCGACGTCGAATGGGCGCTGCGCTGCGATCTGGCCGCGACCTACCGGCTGGCAGCGCTTTATGGCTGGGACGACCTCGTCTTCACCCATATCTCGCTGCGCCTGCCGGACGAGGACGGCAAGGCGCGCTTCCTGATGAACCCTTATGGCGTTCTGTTCGACGAGATGACCGCGTCCAGCCTGATCAAGATCGACGTCGACGGCAATCTCGCCGGCCGGACACCGTATTTTCCCAACCCGGCCGGGTTCACCATCCATTCCGCCGTACACATGAACCGGCATGACGCCAATTGCGTCCTGCACCTGCACACGCCCTATGGCGTTGCCGTGTCGGTGCAGAAAGGCGGCCTGCGGCGCTATACCCAGTTTTCAATGATCGTGCACGACGATCTTGCCTATCACGATTACGAAGGCATCGCGCTCGACCTGTCGGAGCGAGAGCGGCTCGTTAAGGATATTGGCGAGAAGAACCTGCTGATGCTGCGCAATCATGGCACGCTGACCATGGGCGAGAATTGCGCCATCGCCTTCCTGCGGATGTATTTCCTCGAACAGGCCTGCAAGACGCAGATCCTGGCGCAGGCGGCGGGAACCGAAAATCTGATCGAGGAGCCCGAGGAGATGGGCAGTCTTGTGCGCCAGCAGGGCGCGCCAGGCTTTGCCAGGGGGCTGGGCGACAATCTCACCTGGCCCGGCCTGATGCGCAAGCTGAGGCGCCAGAACCCGGGATACGACCACTAGTCAAACCGGCACTCTCGCTGAATCGTTTGAACGCGGATTAGTCTATCGCTCCAGGGCGCTGGCGCGGAATCTTGTTCGGGCAGATCAGTCATTCTGCTCGAAGAGGCCGCAGACGGCGCCTGCCGGGTCGGCTATGGCGCAGTAGCGGCTGTTGCCATGGGTCTTGATCCCGGTCAGCAATCTCCCGCCATGGGCCTCGCAGGCGGCTCGGCTGGCGTCGAGGTCATCAACGCCCCAATAGTTCAGCCATTGCGGGGGCAAATCCGCTATTTCGGCAACGGCATTGCAGATGCCCGCAGCGATCTTGTCCATGCCCTCCGGCGCTGTCGGGCGCTCGCCGGCGGCAACCATCATGTAATCGGTACGGGTTTCCATCTCGACCGGCTGGGATATCCAGCCAATAACGGCCTCATAGAAGGCACGGACTTCCTCGGCATTCTTCACCGTCAGGTCTGTCCATAGTAGCTGTCCTGCGTGTTTTGCTGTCATGTCTGCCTCCCGTGTTATTCCGCAAACTCAAAAGGTGACAGGCTGCGCTGGCCCTGTCGATGCCTGTCTTAACGTGTCACACCAGGCGTTGCCGGAGCGTATTTGGAGGGCCGGTTTGACAGGGACTGCAACGCGTCCATTTATAGGGGCATGACAAACAAACGTACTTCCGCCTCCCTCAATATCCGCGTCGCCACCCCCAAAGACGTGCAAGCAATCCATGAGCTGAGCATCCGCGTCTATGGCGAGGGCAATTCCTGCACGGCAGGCATGATCCGTGGCCAGATCGCCGCCTTTCCCGAGGGCCAGTTCGTCGTCGAATATGACGATGAGATCGTCGGCTATGCGGCCAGCTTCCGGATCGACGAGAAAACCGCGATGGGTGACCATAGCTGGATGGAGATCACCGGCGGCGGCTATGCTTCCCGACATGACCGCGCTGGCGACTGGCTCTATGGCATGGAGGTGCTGGTCGACCCGACCCGCCGCCGGCTGCGTATCGGCCAGCGGCTCTATGATGCCAGGCAGGGACTTGCCGAGGGGCAGGGATTGAAGGGTATCGTCTTCGGCGGGCGCATGCCCGGCTGGCAACGCCGCAAGAAGACCTATCCGACGCCGCAGGAATATCTCAACGCGGTGGTCAACCGCAAGACGTCCGACCAGGTCATCAGCTTCCAGCTGCGGCAGGGGTTCGAGCCTATTGGTGTACTGAATAACTATCTTGCATCCGACAAGGCGTCAGGCGGTTATGCCAGCCACATGATCTGGCGGAACCCCTACGCGAAGGAAATGCCCGGCGAGACGGAACTGCCCCATGGCCAGAAGGAAGATGTGCGCGTGGCAACGGTGCAGTTCTCGGCGCGGATGGTTTCTTCCTTCGACGAGTTCATGGCCAATGTGGAGTATTTCGTCGACGTGACGGCCGATTATCGCTCCGACTTCGTCGTTTTTCCGGAACTGTTCACCCTGCAATTGCTGGCGCTGGAGCCGAAGAAGCTGTCGCCGGCTGAATCGATCGAGAAACTGACGCGCTACACACCCCGTTTTGTCGAGAAGATGCGGGAAATGGCGATCGGCTATAACATCAACATCATCGGCGGCTCGCACCCGACCCGAACAAAAGACGGTGAAATCCAGAATGTCGCCTATGTCTTCCTGCGCGACGGATCGGTCCATGCCCAGGAGAAAATCCATCCAACGCCGAATGAACGCTACTGGTGGAACATTCAGGGTGGTGACGAAATCAGCGTCATCCAGACCGATTGCGGTCCGATCGGCATCCTGATCTGCTATGACTCGGAGTTTCCGGAGCTGGCCCGCCGCCTGGCGGATGAAGGTGCCCGCATCCTGTTCGTGCCGTTCTGCACCGACACCCGCCAGAGCTATCTGCGGGTGCGCTATTGCGCCCAGGCACGGGCAATCGAGAACCAGTGCTATGTCGTCATGTCGGGCAATGTCGGGAACATGCCCAATGTCGAGAACATGGATATTCAGTATGCGCAGTCCTGCATCCTGACGCCGTGCGATTATCCCTTTGCGCGGGACGGCATCGCAGCGGAGACGAGCGAGAATGTCGAGACTGTCGCCGTCGCCGATCTGGACTTCACCGACATTACCTGGGCGCGGGCACAGGGCACGGTACGCAATTTGCGCGACCGCCGCTTCGATCTGTACAAGCTCGACTGGAAGGATGGCGGTTAGGCTCTGACCCGGCTGTGCCTATTCCAGCGTTTCGAGATAGGCCACGAGATCGCGCCGGTCGGCGTCGTTATCGAGCCCGGCATAGGCCATGCGGCCGCCCGGCACGACCGCTTTCGGGTCGGCAATATAGGCGTCCAGCGATGCCGCATCCCAGACGATGCCTGACCGCTCGAGCGCCTTGGAATAGGTGAAATCCTCGTGCCGGGCGGCCGGCGCGCCGGCAATGCCCCAGAGGTTCGGTCCGACCCGATGGCCTGTACCCTCGATGCGGTCATGGCATACGGCGCATTGCAGGAACTGGCGCTGGCCGTTCTCGATGCTTGGCGCCATGGCGAGGCGCTCCTCGTCGCTTAGTTGCGGCGTGGCCGGGTCGCTATTGCCGCAAGCCGACAGTAACATCAGCGATACCGCCGACAAGGCCATGAGAACGTTCGATTTTCCGGTCATGGTGAGCCTCCGTACACAGCTGTATAATCTGCTTCCGGCGAGCCGTCACGTGCTCACAGGCGCTCGGCATGCGGCAAAATGTTGTGACTGACGGAAATTGGGAGTAGTCTCGGCGCGGGTGTATGAGGGTTGGGGAGAGAATGATGGGACGACGGTACCTGTCCTTGCTGGTTACTGCGCTGGTTACTGCGGTAATCGCATTTATGGCTCACACCGCTGGTGCGCAGAGCGATAACGATCCGGAAACAGACGATAGCCAGACGGATATTGCGAGTGACGCGCGGATGTCCCCGGCTGATCGCTTGCTGCGGACACGGGAATTTCTGGTCGAACGGGCTCAGACGCGACCGCGATTGCAGCCGCCGCCCATCGGCAGGCCGCCCTTGAGAAATGACAGGGCCATGGTTGACTGGGACGATGTCAGCGCGACCATGGCCGAAACCCGCCGCCGCGATGCGGCTGGTGCCAATGCCGCGAGTGCCGCTTCCGTTCCCCGGCTGGAAGGGCTTCGGGCCCTGGCGCCCACGCAGTTGCAGCGCGTGCGCCCCAGCGAGGTGGATGCCGTTCAGATGCCTGTTCTCGTGCCGGGCTCGGATGAAATTCTGGCCAGCGTGCAGGTGTTCGGCCAGGCCGATGCCTATTCCGCGATTGCCGATGCCGGCAACAATCTTGCCTTCCGGATATCAGGGGCGCGAAAACGCCTTGTGCTCGAGGATCCGCCGGCACCGCGCGTCGCGATGGAGCGGATGCGCAGTGCCCGTCCGCCCTTGCCGGGCCTTGGTGCACGATATGTCATAACCCGGAGTGACAGTTCCACGGACCTGTCCTTTTCGCGATTCGGGTGCGGCTATGTTCTGTCGCTGATGTGTGACGATCCGGACGGTGATGCCCGCTGCGCGGAGGATGACTTTATCGTCTCGCTTGCGTCGTCCATGGTCCTTCTCAACGAAAATGCGGGGAGTGGACAATGAGGGCAGGATCTGAAACCCAGAAGGGCAACACGACAGTCAACCTGTTGATCGGGCTTGCCATCGTAAGTCTCTGTTTCCTTGCCGTGTGGTGGTACGAGAAGCAGGCGGTGGAAAGTGTGCCCCCTCAGTTCGCTGATGAACTGGAGGACGAGGGTTCCGCAATCGAGGAGCCTGATGCGCCCTCTGGGGCAATCCCCGAGGATCCGCCCGACACGCTGCCTGGTGACGAGGACGAGGATATTCCGCCGACCGATACCCCGTTGACGGACGCACAGGGTGATGTCTTTGCCTACCTGCCGGTCGGCGATCTCCTGCCCCTGAGCGGGCCGGGGTTCGTGGATGATACGGTTTATCGCCCTGATATCGTCTTCCCGACGGAGGACCGGGTATTCCTCAATTCGCAGGTCTATCGGTATGGCGGTTATCAGGGCAGCCTGAATGGTATGGAAGGCGGCCAGTGCGAGATCGCAAACTACGACTATCCCTGGCAGGACACTTTCTGCGAGAAGCGGTCGCGCAATCAGGACCTGTGTCCCGGCGGCGGGCATGAAGGGCTCGATATCCGCCCGGCAAGCTGCACCAAGAATGTTCACTGGGCCGTTGCGGTTGAAGATGCCCGGGTCATCGATGTGCGCCGGCATTGGGTAACGTTGCAGACGGCTGACGGGACGATCTACAATTACCTGCATCTCAATATGGGCGCGCTCGAAGTCGCGCTCGGTGACGATGTCGCGCAGGGCCAGCGCATTGGCGTCATTTCCAACGATTTCTACAATTCGGATGGAAGTTCCGTGGCCACGACCATCCATCTCCATTTCGAGATGTATGAAAACTACGTTGCCAGCGACGGCGCCGATCCGCTGTTCACCAAGGTAAACCCGTACATGACCCTGGTGTCGGCGTATGATGCAAAGCTGAGGGAGTAGAGATCGAAAAGGGTGTGAGTGGTGCCCCCAGTCCGACTCGAACGAACGACCTACTGATTACAAATCAGTTGCTCTACCAGCTGAGCTATAGGGGCCAGATCCGGGTATATCCCTGAAATTGGCGGCAGCGTCAATCCTCGGAATTCAATGCTGCGGCGTAGCGTCCGGTGCGATGGCGATGACACAGAAAGTGCCGCCTAGACTGGCAAAGCCGGCCAGCATCGCATCGCAGGCGGAAAGCCTTTGCCGGGCAAGATGTGATATGATATCACTTTTTCCATGCAGAGCATGACAGCATTTGACCGGATTCGGGACATGGCTGCCAGGAGCAGGATGCTTCTGGCCGTTTTTGCTGTGTTCTATGTGTTGCTGCAAAGCGCTGCCGCGGCCCACGCGGTCCAGTATGGCGACCTCGACCACGGCCATGGCGGCGAAACCTGTCTGCTCGGCCATGTTGTCCAGCGCGATGGCGATGCCGATCTTCCCGACCTGCCGATGCTGCTGCAGCCAATCGGCGATGTTGCTGAAGAGCCTCTGGCCCAGTCGCCCTCGCTGGCGTCTCTCACGCCCGCAACGCTGCGCCAGCGCGGCCCGCCACTTCTCCAGTAATCACGACACGGACGGACACTGCCAGTGCGCTTTCGCGCGCGGGCTCTATCGCGATTATTGGAGAATATTTACATGCTCAAGCAACAGCTGCGCCTGTCCGGCGCCATTTCCGCCATCTGTCTGGCAGGGCTCACCACCGTACACGCCCAGGCACAGGATCAATCACCGGCAGACACCGGCGAGGACACCATCGTCGTCACCGCATCGCCCATCGCCAAGGAACAGGATGACCTGCTGATCGGCGCCTCCGTCGTTACCCGCGAGGAAATCCAGAGACGGATGAGCAACACGATCGGCGAGATGCTCAAGGCCGAACCCGGCGTTTCCTCCAGCTTCTTCGGGCCGGGCGCCAGCCGTCCCATCATCCGCGGGCAGGGCGGCGACAGGGTCCAGGTGCTCGACAATGGCATCGGCTCCATCGATGCGTCATCGTCGAGCGTCGACCACGCCGTCGCCGTCGAACCGGCCCAGGCCGAACAGGTCGAGATCATCCGCGGCACCGGTCTGCTGCGTTATGGCTCATCGGGGTCCGGCGGCGTCGTCAACGTCATCGACGGACGCATCCCGTTCGCCGTGCCTGAGAACGGACTTGAAGCAAGCGTGCGCGTCGGGGCGTCGAGCGTCGACGACGGCCGCGATGTCGCCTTCGCGACCGATTTCGAGGCGGCAAAATTCGGTGATACATCCGTCGTCATGCATTTCGACGCCGCCCTGCGCGAGGCTGACGATTACGACATTCCTGGCTTCGCCGAATCCGCCGCCTTCCGGGCTATGGAGGAAGAAGATCACGAAGACGATCATGACGATGATCATGATGACGATCACGCTGATCATGACGAGCATGAAGAGGAAGAGGCCTTCGGTACCCTGGAGAATTCCAGCTTTGAGACCAGCGCCGTGTCCTTCGGTACATCCGTCATCAATGACCGCTTCACCTTCGGAATTGCCGTCAAGCAAACGAATTCGGACTATGGCATTCCGGCTGGTCATGATCATGCCCATGGTGAAGAAGGTCATGATGACGATCACGAAGACGACGATCATGATGACGACCATGACGATCATGACGACCATGACGACGATCATGATCACGAGCATGAGCATGGCGGGGAAGGAGAGGGCGGTGTTCGCATCAATCTCGAGCAGCTGCGCTATGACCTGCGCGGCGAATACAGGCTCGGTACCACAGCGTTCGAAACGGTGCGCGTCGCTCTCGGCATCTCGGATTATGAGCATCGCGAGATAGAGCCATCGGGCGAGGTCGGCACGATCTTCGCCAATCAGGGCTGGGAGGGCCGGGTCGAACTGGTCCAGCGCCCGCAGGGTGGCTGGCGCGGGGCGAGTGGGGTGCAGATGCGCCAGCGCGAGTTCTCGGCCATCGGTGAGGAGGCCTTCGTGCCGGCGACCGAGACCAGTCAGGTCGGTATCTTCACCTTCCAGGACTATGAGACAGGCCCGTGGCATTTCGAAGGTGCGGCGCGCTATGAGCGCACCGAGCACGAGGATGACATGGGCACGAACCTGTCCTTTGACGGGTTCAGCGTGTCCGGCGGAACCGGCTACCAGCTGACGGAGAATGTCAAGATCGGCGGCACGGTGTTCCGTACAGAGCGGGCGCCCACCACCGAGGAGCTGTTCTCCAACGGCCCGCACCTGGCGACCGAGGCCTTCGAGGTCGGCGACGCCTCGCTCGGTCTGGAGACCAGCACCGGCGCCGAGGCCGTGCTGCGCGGACGCTATCAGCGGCTGAACTTTACCCTCAACGGTTTCTATACAGACTATCAGGACTATATCTATCAGGCCGAAACCGGCGAGGAGGAAGACGGCTTGCCGGTCTTTGCCTATGAGGCTACCGATGCGACCTTCAGCGGGTTCGAGGCCGAGGCCGACATGCTGCTCGGCTCGGCCTTCGGTGCCGAATTCATTGCCGATGGTTCTGTCGAATATGTTCTCGCCGAGATCGGTGGCGGCAATGGCAACCTGCCGCGTATCCCGCCGCTCGGTGTTCTCGCCGGCCTCAATGCCGACTGGGACCGGGTATCGATTCGCGGGGAAGTTGATTACGCGGCGGAGCAGGATGAGATCGCAGCGTTCGAGATGGAAACAGACGCGTACACGCTGCTCAACCTGTACGTGACCTACCGGCCGTTCCCGCAGAACGAGAAACTGGCCCTTCGTGTGTCGGCAAACAACCTTTCGGACGAGGAAGCGCGTCAGCATACGTCTTTCCTCAAGGACCAGGTACCGTTGCCGGGGCGTAATTTGAGGGTCTCGTTCGAGGCCGGTTTCTAGGCGGACATAAGGGTCCATTTCCGCGCCTGATATCACAGCCAGTATAAAAACCGGTTGTGATTCAGGCGTGGAAATTATACTCTTTAACCATTGGGAACGGATCGTCAGGTTCAATCAGTGATTGTATCGCGTCTTGCAAGCTGACCGTCCCGAACGAAGGGTCGCCGGGCAGGCGTCGCGTGCAAAAGCCGTCCCGGACCCGTCAGACAGGATAGGGGTGTCATGGTGGACTATGGAAACAACGCAGCCGGCGCAGCGCAGCGGGAAAAGGGGGCCAACAGCCTCAGCCGCAACCAGGCAATCGTGTTCGATGCCCTGAAGCGCGACGGTAACCCCATGAAAGCCTATGCCCTGCTGGAACGGGTCAAGGATGAGGGGGTCCGGGCACCGATGACGGTTTATCGGGCCTTGTCGGATCTGATGGAAATGGGCCTTGTCTACAAGCTGGACTCCACGAAGGCGTATTCGGTCACGAGTTCGGCGGCGTCTGACATTCCGGTTTTCCTTGTTTGCGATACTTGCGGCAACAGCCGGATGATCGGCAGCGAGCAACTGGAAGAAGCCGCGCGCGACAGCGCCCTGCAGAACGGATTTTCGCTCGACCGGCTGCGTATCGAAGTGACCGGCTATTGCTGCAGCAAGTCGGCCTGACTGGTCCACTGACCTGCGCAAGGCCTGTCCCCGGACAGTCCGGTCGGTATCATTCCTGTTCAATTCGTGTTGGCGGCTTTCATGAAGGTATGCTTTCCTTGCGTTCTGCGCCGTGCGCAGGCATCAGGACAGATATGGACAACAGGCCCGGGCGTACCTAAAGAGGCCTGATATTCTGACAGGACCAAACACACATGTACCTTTCCCGCTTTTATCTGCCGCTGATGAAAGAAACGCCGGCGGATGCACAGATCATTTCCCATCAGTTGATGCTGCGCGCCGGCATGATTCGCCAGGGCGCGGCGGGAATCTATTCCTGGCTGCCGCTCGGCTATCGGGTCCTCAAGAAGATCGAGCAGATCGTGCGCGAGGAACAGGACCGCGCCGGGGCAGTGGAAATGCTGATGCCGACTATCCAGTCGGCCGAGCTTTGGCGGGAGAGCGGCCGCTATGAGGCCTATGGCAAGGAGATGCTGCGCATCACCGACCGCCATGACCGCGAAATGCTTTATGGCCCGACCAATGAAGAACTCGTCACCGAGATCTTCCGCGCGGGCACACGGTCCTACAAGGACCTGCCGAAAATGCTCTACCATATCCAGTGGAAGTTCCGCGACGAGATCCGTCCGCGCTTCGGTGTCATGCGCGGCCGCGAATTCCTGATGAAGGACACTTACTCCTTCGACCTGACCGAGGAAGCGGCACGCAAGTCCTATTACAAGATGTTCGTTGCTTACCTGCGCACCTTTAACCGCCTGGGCCTGAAATCCGTGCCGATGAAGGCCGATACCGGCCCGATCGGCGGCGACCTATCGCACGAGTTCATCGTGCTGGCGGAAACCGGCGAGAGCCAGGTTTACTGTCATCGCGAGCTGATCGACATGGCCGTACCGGGTTCCGATGTCGATTTCGATGGCGACCTTGAGCCGTTCGTTCGGGAGCGCACCTCTCTGTACGCAGCGACGGACGAGATGTATGACGAAAAAGAATTCGAGAAGGTGCCGGAGGATGACCGCATCACCGCTCGCGGGATCGAGGTCGGTCATATCTTCTTCTTCGGCACCAAATATTCCGCGCCGATGAATTGTGTTGTGTCCGGCCATGACGGCCGCAACGTGCCGGTTCAAATGGGCTCCTACGGCATCGGTGTATCCCGCCTGATGGGGGCCCTGATCGAGGCCTATCACGACGAGGATGGCTGCCGCTGGCCGGTACCGGTGGCGCCGTTCCATGTCGGGCTCATCAACCTCAAACCGGGCGATGAGGAAAGCGACCGCCTGTGCCGGGAATTCTATGCCAAGCTGCAAGGCGCCGGTATCGAGGTCTTGTATGACGATACACCGGCTCGCCCGGGCGAGAAGTTCGCCCGCATGGACCTGATCGGCCTGCCATATCAAATGGTTGTCGGGCCGCGCGGTCTTGCCACCGGCCATGTCGAGGTCAAGGAGCGCCATAGCGGCGAGCGCATCGAACTGACGCCCGATGAGGCGCTGGATCATGTGACCGGGAAGATCATCTCGGCCCTCGTTCCGGCGTGAAGAAGGCACCGGCGAAAACCCTGGGCTGGCGCGAATGGATCGGCCTGCCTGCCTTCGGCATAGACCGCATGAAGGCCAAGATCGATACCGGTGCCAAGACCTCTGCCATTCACGCCTACAAGGTGCGGGAGTTCGACCGCGATGGCGCGCTGTTCGTTTCGTTCTATATCCATCCGGTACAGCGCAAGAAAAAACCGGAGATTTACTGCGAAGCGCCTGTGGCCGACCGGCGCGCGGTAAGAAGTTCAAACGGTAAGGAGGAAATCCGCTATGTGATCCGTACCGAGCTGCAGATTGGCAGCGACGTGTGGCCGGCGGAATTCACCCTGACCAACCGTGACCAGATGGGGTTCCGGGCGCTGGTGGGGCGGGAGGCCCTGCGCAAGCGCTATCTCATCGATCCATCAAGGTCGTTTGTGCAGAAACAAAAGACAGAACAGTAACCAACAAAGGTTGTCCATGAAACTCGCACTGATGTGCCGCAACGCCAATCTCTACTCGCACAGGCGCCTTGTCGAGGCTGCCCAGGCGCGCGGTCACGAGATCGACGTCATCAATCACCTGCGGTGCTATATCAATATCGCGGCCCACAAGCCCGAGATCATCTATGGCGGCGAAAAGCTCGGCATGTATGACGCGGTGATCCCGCGCATCGGTGCCTCGGTGACTTTCTTCGGTACCGCCATTCTGCGCCAGTTCGAGATGATGGGCGTCTATCCCGTCAATGAATCGGTCGCGATCTCGCGCTCGCGCGACAAGCTGCGGTCGCTGCAGCTGCTGGCGCGCAAGGGGATCGGGCTGCCGGTCACGATCTTTGCCCACAGGACCTCCGACGCTGCAAAGATGCTGGAACTGATGGGCGGTGCACCGGTTGTCATCAAGCTGCTGGAGGGAACGCAGGGGCTGGGTGTCGTGCTTGCCGAGACCAACAAATCTGCCGAGTCTGTCATACAGGCATTCTCGTCGGTCTCGACCGACATCCTGGTGCAGGAATTCGTGAAAGAGGCAAATGGCGAGGATATCCGCTGCCTCGTCGTCGGCGACAAGGTCGTCGCGGCGATGATGCGCAAGGGCAAGGAGGGCGATTTCCGCTCCAACCTGCATCGCGGCGGATCGGCCAGGGCGATCAAGATCACCCCGACCGAGCGTTCCACCGCGATGGCGGCGGCCAAGGCCATGGGCCTGAATGTGTGTGGCGTTGATCTGCTCCGTTCCAATCATGGCCCGGTCGTGATGGAGGTCAATTCCTCGCCCGGCCTTGAGGGCGTCGAGACGGCAACGGGCATAGACGTCGCTGGCAAGATCATCGAGCATATCGAGAAGGCAGCGGTTCCCGGCAAGACGAAGACCAGAGGCAAGGGATAGTAGCGCCGGATGCGAGAGCCATTCCCGATTGGTGGGCAGACCATCGACCCCGGCACCCAGAAGACAGTCGAATTGCCCCTCAGTGTCCTGTCCGATCACACCAAGGTCTCGATGCCGGTGCATATCATGCACGGCAGGAAGCCCGGCCCCGTGCTGTTCGTCTCGGCGGCGATCCATGGCGATGAAATCCTCGGGGCGGAAATCATCCGGCGGCTCGTCAGCAAGCTGACGGTTGAAAAGGTCCGCGGCACGCTGCTGCTGATCCCGATCGTCAACACCTATGGCTTCATTGCCAACTCCCGCTACCTGCCGGACCGGCGCGACCTCAACCGGTCGTTCCCGGGGTCGAAGAGCGGCTCGCTCGCAGGGCAGCTGGCCTACAAGTTCATGGAAGAAATCGTCTCGCGGTCCGATTATGGCATCGACCTGCATACCGCCGCTATCCACCGGGAAAACCTGCCCCAGATCAGGGCGGACCTTGCAAGCAGCGCTGTAAAGGACATGGCCGCCGCGTTCGGCGCGCCGATCATCCTGAAGACGGATATCCGCGACGGATCTTTGCGCGAGGCAGCGCAGGCGGTCGGTGTCAACACGCTCCTCTATGAGGCAGGCGAGGCGCTGCGGTTCAACGAGTTCGCCGTGCGCATCGGGGTGAAGGGCGTGATGCGCGTGATGCAGCATCTCGGCATGCTACACCGGCGGGGCTTTGCGCAGGGCGCGAACGAGCCGGTCATGTCCAAGCTCAGCCTATGGGTGCGTGCGCCCTCCGGCGGCCTGATGCGCCTTCTGAAGGGCCTTGGAGATGCCGTAGAGAAGGGGGAGGTGCTCTCCATCGTCTCCGCTCCGCTTGGCCATGAGGAAAAGGAGCTGCGGGCGCCGATCAGCGGCATAATCATCGGCCGTTCGAACATGCCCGCCGTCAATCAGGGCGATGCGATCTTTCACATCGCGAAAGTGTTCGACCCCGGCGCAACCGACGAGGATATCCAGTCCCTCGAGAAGCAACTCGGCAGCGATCCGCTGTTCGATACGGAGATTGTATGAAGACGCGGGCGCTGGCTCTCTATCGCCGGATCAAGGCGAGTTACTGGTTTGTGCCCGGGACGATCGTGTCCGGGGCCATCCTCCTTGCGTTCGGGTCGCTGCAGCTCGACGTCATACTCGATAAAGAGGTCTTTACACAGATCAGCTGGTTCGGATCGGGCAGCCCGGAGGGCGCGCGTGCCATCCTGACCCTCGTCGGCGGGTCGATGCTTTCCGTCGCCGGTATCGTGTTCTCCATCACCATCGCCGCCATCGTCTTCGCGTCAGGTCAGTATGGGCCGCATATCATCCCGGAATTCATGCGCGACAAGTCGAACCAGGCAGTGCTGGGCATCTTTATCGCGACCTTCGTCTATTGCCTGCTCGCGCTCTATCGCGTGCATGCGGGCGAGACGACCTTCGTGCCGCATCTGACGGTGATTATCGCCCTTTTCTTTGCAGGCGCGAGCCTGATCATGTTCATCTATTTCATTCACCATATCCTCGAGACGTTGCATGTCTCCAATGTCATCGCCCGGCTGGGGAGGGATCTGATCGACAATATCCGGAGCCGCTTTCCCGAGGAGCTGGGTGAGGGCAATGGCGGCAGCGCTGCGCCTGAGCTGCCCGAAGGGTTCCTGCAGGATGCCGTGCCGGTTCTCGCCAATGGTACGGGCTATATCTACACGCTGTCGGCCGAAGCGATCTTCAAGACGGCGAAAGACAAGGGGCTGATCGTGCGCGTGACCCGGCGCCCGGGCGACTTCGTCGCCGACGACCGGCCGCTTGCCTGGATATGGCCGCCGGAAAATGCCTCGACGGAAGCGCTGGTGGCGATCCGCTCCTGCTATGCATGGGGCGCGGCGAAAACGCCGGATCAGGACGTCGGTTTCCTGATCGACCAGCTGACCGGGATCACCGCGCGTGCCCTGTCTCCCGGTATCAACGACCCCTATACGGCGACGGATACGATCCACTGGATGGGGGCGGCGCTGACTGCGGCGGGTCGCGGGAAGTCTCCAGCGGCGATGCGCCGGGACGAGGAGGGCCATATCCGTGTCATCGCGCGGCCGCTGGATTTCGAGGAAATCGCCAGCCTTATCTTCGACCGCATCCGCCCTTATGTGGCGAGGGACCGCAATGCCAGCCTGTCGACACTGACGGTTCTGGCCAATGTGCTGTTCGATGTCGACGATCCGGCGCGCAAGGCGGTGGTCCTCCATCACGCCCGGGCGCTGGAAAAGGCGGCTATGGTGGCGATGATCAGCGAAGATGATCGCCGGGAGATCGCCGCCCGCGTCGACGATCTTGAAGCCGTGCTGCGCAATGGTCTGTCGCGCTTCAGGGCCGGTGAGCGGTACAAGTGGATGGAGGGCTGGGCATGAGCGTTCATCCCAGCCGGGTTGAGGACGCAAAGCCATTCTCTGTTCGCCTTTCTTCAGGTGAATTATTAAGCAGACAACACTTGCCGGGCTTGATGAAGCCGCCCATGGTCTGGCAATTGTCAACTTCAGGGCGCCGGGCGAGACCATGACCGCATCGACAGACACCGCCACATCGACAGGCTCGGCAACACGGCCCTTCGGCCTGTTCGAATGGACCGTGGCGCGGCGTTATATTTCAGCGACCAAGAAGGGGTCGGGCGTCTCGCTGATCTCGATCATCGCCTTTATCGGCATCGCGCTCGCCGTCACGGTACTGATCGTCGTCATGTCGGTGATGGAAGGCTTCCGTGCCAAGCTGCTGGAACAATTGCTCGGCGTGAACGGGCATATCTATGTCGAGGCGACACAGGATACCGAGCTGACGGCATACCCCGCCATCAGCGAGGAACTGCGCCAGATTGCCGGCGTAGAGTCGGCGATCCCGATCGTCCAGGACTACGTCTATCTCACCGCCGCAGGCCAGACCGCCGCCATTGCCTACGGCATCGAGCCGGAGGACCTGCGCAATATAGACATGATCGCCGGCGAGGGCCATCTGCTCGAAGGCTCGCTCGAGACATTCGGTGAGGGCCGTAATGGCGGCAACGAGATAGTCATGGGCCGGCGGCTCGCGGCCAGCCTCGGGGTCGGCATCGGCAGCCCCGTGACCGTCATCACCGCAGGCGGGGCCGAGACGCCGATGGGCACGGCGCCGATCCGCGACAAGACATATTATGTCGGCGCAATCTATGCGATCGGCATGTCGGAATATGACAGCGGCTTCATCTACATGCCGCTGCAGCAGGCCCAGCTGTTCTTCCGTCGCGGCGATGCTGTCGACAAGATCGAGGTGCGCGTCGACCAGCCGCAGGACATCCGGCCCTATCAGGAGCGGATCATTTCCCGGCTGAGCGATACGCTCTTTGCCTATAACTGGCAGAACCTGCACCAGACCTATTTCAACGCGCTGCAGACCGAACGGGCGCTGATGCGGATCATCCTGTCGCTGATCCTCGCCGTGGCCGTGCTCAACATCATTACCGGCCTCGTCATGCTGGTGAAGGACAAGATGTCCGACATTGCCGTGATGCGCACCCTCGGCGCGACGCGCGGGTCGATCATGCGCATCTTCTTCCTGTCGGGGATGATGATCGGTTTCCTCGGCACGCTGACCGGCCTGGTCCTCGGCATCCTGATCAGCCTCAATGTGGGACCGATCGAAATGGCCCTGTCCGACTGGTTCGGCTTCCGCCTGTTCCCGGCGGACGTCTATCTGTTCGACCAGATGCCGGCGCGGGTGCAGATGGCCGAGGTGATCTCCGTCGTCTCGTTCTCGCTGGTCATGTCCTTCCTGTCGACGCTCTATCCGGCCTGGCGCGCCGCCAGCCTCGATCCCGTCGAAGCGCTGCGTTACGAGTAAGAGGCAAGGTCATGAGCGATATGAAAGAAACAGTCCTGCGTCTTGAAAAGCTTGACCGTTTTTACGGTGAGTTGAAAGTGCTCGAAGGCGTTGATTTTTCGATCGGGAGGGGCGAGGTCGTCGCGCTGCTCGGGCCGTCAGGATCGGGCAAGTCCTCGCTCCTGCATGTCGCCGGCCTGCTCGAGGAGCCGACGAGCGGCGAGGTCTATATCAATGGCCGGGCGACGTCGATGTTGAACGATGCGGAGCGCACGCGCCTGCGCCGCGACACGCTGGGCTTCGTCTACCAGTTCCATCATCTCCAGCCCGAATTCACCGCGCTCGGCAATGTCTCGCTGCCGCAGCTCATCGCCGGGCACAGCCAGAAGCAGGCTGACATCCGCTCGACCTCGATCCTGACCAATCTCGGTCTTGGCGAACGCTTGCAGCACCAGCCGGCGCAACTCTCGGGCGGCGAGAAGCAGCGGGTTGCGGTGGCGCGGGCGCTGGCCAACGAGCCGTCCCTGCTGCTGGCCGATGAGCCCACCGGCAATCTCGACGTCGAGACGTCGGGCCGGGTCTTCGATGCGCTCCTGGCGATCGTGCAGGAGCGGGGGCTGGCCGCGCTGATTGCAACCCATGACCGGGCGCTCGCGGCGCGCATGGACCGGGTCGTCGCGATCAAGGACCGCCGTCTGGTTCCGGTCGAGATCGACGAGAGTACCGTCACCATTCTCGGCGAATAGGCTCCAACCCTTTCATTTTCGGGCGTATTGCACGCGCCTGACGGCCCGGCCACAAAATACTGGACATGAGAACAAAAAGAGAATATCAAGAAGGGAACATAAGACGAACAAGTGAAGGAGGGTCTCATGAACGCACATCTCATCCGTGATGGTCTCGGTCTCGGCGTCATGCTCGGTCTGGTGGCGGCGGTGTATCTTTGGAGCGGGCTTCTCGCCGGCTGATCCGGACGCGATTGGGGAAAACTCGGCGGCATGAAAGGCGGGCAAATCGGGCTAAGGAGACATCATGCAGCCGTTCATCCATCTTCATCTCCATTCTTCCTATTCGCTCGCCGAAGGGGCAATCCATATCGCCCGGCTGAAGGAGTTGTGTCTCGAGCATGAGATGCCGGCCGTTGCCGTCACCGACACGAATAATCTGTTCGGCGCCCTGGAGGCGTCCGAAGTGCTCGCCGGCGCCGGTATCCAGCCGATCACCGGCCTGCAACTGGCGCTCGATCCGGCAGCGCTGGGGCAGCCGCAACCGTCGATCGGCCCGCTGCCGTCGCTCGTTCTGCTTGCCAGCAGCGAGACCGGCTATCGCAACCTCCTCAAACTGACCAGCGAGGCCTTCCTGTCGTCGGCCAGTGAAACTGCCGTCGCCTCCTCGCTGGAGCGGATCGCGGCCCGTGCCGACGGGCTGATCTGTCTGACCGGCGGACCCAACGGGCCGGTAGACCGGTTCCTTGCCCTCGACCGCGACGACGAGGCGGCGGAGCTGGTCGCGCGGTTGCAGGCGATCTTCGGCGACCGGCTTTATGTCGAGATCCAGCGTCATGCCGATGGCCGCGGGGGCTTCCGGCAGCCCTATGAGAACCAGCTGCTCGGTCTCGCCTATGACCGCCACTTGCCGGTGGTTGCGACGGCGGAGCCCTATTTCCCGTCACCGGACGATCACGAGGCGCATGATGCCTTCCTGTGTATCGCCGGGGGCGCTTATGTGCATATGGACGACCGCCGCCAGCTTGCTGCCGATCATTACTTCAGGTCGAGCGCGGAGATGGCGCAGCTGTTCGAGGACTTGCCCGAAGCGGTCGAGAATACCGTGCTCATCGCCCGGCGCTGCGCCTTCCGCCCGCGTCAGCACGAGCCGATCCTGCCGCGCTTTGCCGATGACGTCGATGGCGAGGCGGCGGAGCTTGCCCGTCAGGCGCGCGAGGGGCTGGAGCGGCGCCTTGCCGATGGCACGCCCGCCGCGCCGGTCGAGGACTATTGGGCCCGGCTCGACAAGGAACTCCAGATCATCCGCGGCATGGGCTTTCCCGGCTACTTCCTGATCGTTGCCGACTTCATCAAATGGGCCAAGGCGCATGGCGTGCCGGTCGGACCGGGGCGGGGCTCCGGGGCGGGCTCGCTCGTCGCCTGGTCGCTGACGATCACCGATCTCGACCCGTTGCGCTTCGGCCTGCTGTTCGAGCGCTTTCTCAATCCCGAGCGGGTCTCCATGCCCGACTTCGACATCGATTTCTGCCAGGACCGGCGCGACGAGGTGATTTCCTACGTGCAGGAGAAATATGGCCGTGACCGGGTCGCCCAGATCATCACCTTCGGCAAGCTGCAGGCCCGCGCGGTGCTGCGCGATGTCGGCCGCGTCCTGAACATGCCGTTCATGCAGGTCGACCGGCTGTGCAAGCTGGTGCCGAACAACCCGGCCAACCCGGTCACCCTGCGCGAGGCGATCAATACCGAGCCGCGGCTGCGCGAGGAACGCGACAAGGATGCCCAGGTCGCCGACCTGCTGGTCAAGGCGCAGAAGCTCGAAGGCCTCTACCGTCATGCCTCGACCCACGCCGCCGGCGTCGTGATCGGCGATCGGCCCCTCGACGAGCTGGTGCCGCTCTATCGCGATCCGCGCTCCGACATGCCGGCGACCCAGTTCAACATGAAATGGGTCGAGCCGGCGGGCCTCGTGAAATTCGACTTCCTCGGCCTGAAGACGCTGACTGTCATCCGCCGCGCGGTCGAGCTTCTGGCCAGGCGCAAGGTCACCATCGACATCGATCATATCCCGACCGATGACCGGAACACCTATGACATGCTGGGCGAGGGGCAGGCGGTCGGCGTGTTCCAGCTTGAAAGTACCGGCATGCGCTCGACCCTGCGCGGCCTCAAGCCCGACACGCTCGAAGACATCATCGCGCTCGTGTCGCTCTACCGGCCGGGGCCGATGGAGAACATCCCGACCTATATCGAGCGCAAGTTCGGGCGCGAGAAGCCGGACTATTTTCATCCGCTGCTGGAAACCATCCTGAAGGAGACCTACGGGGTCATCATCTATCAGGAGCAGGTCATGCAGATCGCGCAGGTCCTGTCGGGCTACTCCCTCGGCGAGGCCGACCTTCTGCGCCGCGCCATGGGCAAGAAGAAAAAAGAGGAGATGGACAAGCAGAAGATCCGCTTCGTCGAGGGCGCGGAGGCGAACAATGTCGACCGCGCCAAGGCGGAATCGATCTTCGAGATGGTGGCGAAATTTGCCGGTTACGGCTTCAACAAGTCCCACGCCGCCGCCTATGCCTGGATCGCCTATCAGACAGCGTGGCTCAAGGCCAATCACGGGCCGGAATTCCTCGCCGCGTCGATGTCGCTCGATCGCGCCAATACCGAGAAGCTGGCCGTCTTCATGAAAGAGGCACGGGCCAGCTACATCACCGTGCTGGCGCCGGACGTGAATGTGTCCGAAGCCGATTTCACCGTGAAGGCAGACCCCGAACATGATGGCGACACGTCGGATCAGGGCGGCGCCATCGTCTATGCCCTCGGCGCGATCAAGAATGTCGGCGAGGCGGCCATGGCGCATATCGCCGAGACCCGGCGCGAGGGCGGCCCGTTCGCCGACATCTTCGATTTCGTCGAGCGCGTCGATGGCCGTATGATCGGCAAGCGCGGCTTTGAAAACCTCGCCAAGGCTGGCGCCTTCGATTCGATCCATCCGAACCGGGCGCAGATTTTCGCCAATGCCGATTTCCTCGTGCGCTATTCCTCTGCCGTCGCCGAGGAGCGCAAGTCCGATCAGGGCGGCCTGTTCGGCGCAGCCGAGACGCCGGCGCTGGCCCGGCCGCCGCTGAAAAAGGCCGATGACTGGCCGCCGCTGGAGCGGCTCGACAATGAACGCGCCGCCATCGGTTTCTATTTCTCCGGCCACCCGCTCGACGACTATGCTGCCGCCCTGCGCAAGCTGAATGTCGTCCCGTTTACGGAGGTCGCCCAGCGCGCCGCCGATACGCGGATCAATCTGGCGATCGCCGGGGTCATCCGCGCCTTCACGCCGCGCCGCTCGAAGACCGGCAAGCCATTCGCCTGGATCGCCCTGTCGGACCAGACCGGCGAGTTCGAGGTCACCGTCTTCTCTGAATTGCTCGAAGCGGCACGCGACCATCTCCAGCCCGGCAAGCTGGTGTTGATGTCGGTGACCGCCGAGGACCGCGACGGCGAGATTCGCCTCACCGGCGAGGGCGTTCAATTGCTGGAACGGGCTGCCGCGACGACGAAAGCCGAGTTGCGGATTTCGGTGATGACGCCGGAGGCCCTGCCGTCGATCCGGCGGCGCCTGTTCGAGAGCGGCAAGCCTGCTGAGGCAACCGGCACGGCAGCGATCCTGCTCTATCTGCCGGAAACCGGCTGCGAAGTCGAAATGAAGCTGCCAGGCGAGGTCGCGGCGACGGTCGCCATGAAGGGCGCGATCAAGACGATCGAAGGGGTCGCCGATGTCGAACTGGTCTGACGCTGTTTGCCCCGCGCCGAGGCTTGGCAGCGGCCAGTAGCGTTGAAATACGCGATTTTTCTGTTGAAATGCGCCCCATTTGGGCCTATGCCGCCCCCCATCACACACGCGGGACATGATCTTCGGTGGCCGTCGGCTTCCACATTCCCGCGGAGGACATAACCGAGGAGTAACTCATGGCGCTGCCAGAATATTCAATGCGCCAGCTGCTGGAAGCTGGCGTACACTTTGGGCACCAGACCCATCGCTGGAACCCGAAAATGAAGGATTTCATTTTCGGCGACCGTAATGGTGTCCATATCATCGACCTTTCCCAGACCGTTCCCCTCCTGCACCAGGCGCTCGTCAAGGTGCGCGACGTGGTTGCCGGCGGCGGCCGCGTCCTGTTCGTCGGCACCAAGCGCCAGGCGCAGCAGCCGATCGCCGAAGCAGCCCAGCGCTGCGCACAGTATTACATGAATGTGCGCTGGCTCGGTGGCACGCTGACCAACTGGGAAACGATCTCCAATTCCATCAAGCGCCTGAAATCGATGGAAGAAATCCTCGCCCAGGGCGGCGTCGGCCTGACCAAGAAGGAACAGCTGACCATGTCGCGCGACAAGGAAAAGCTGGAAGCCTCTCTCGGCGGTATCCGCGACATGGGCGGCCTGCCGGACCTGATGTTCGTCATCGACGTGAAGAAAGAAGCGATCGCCATCCAGGAAGCCAAGAAGCTCGGCATCCCGGTCGTGGCCGTTGTCGATACCAATTGCTCGCCGGACAATATCGACCTGATCATTCCGGGTAATGACGATGCTTCCCGGGCCATCGCGCTGTACACCAACCTCGTTGCCGACGCCGTTCTCGACGGCCTGTCTGCCAGCGCGGCCGATATGGGCGTCGACCTTGGCGAGATGGAAGAGGCACCGGCAGAGCCGGCTCTGGAAGAGCCTGCGGCTGAAGCGTCCGAAGCGTCGGAAGCAGAGGGTGAGACAGCGGACGAGCAGCAGGCTTCCGCCTGATCGCCGCGCGGTGCGCCCGGTTGGCGCACCAGCACAGAGGCAGGGCGTCATCGCCCTGTCACAATTTCAGGCTAGCTGCCTGAGCCAATTCAATATGTTGCGGCCCGGTCGAATGCGGGCCGGCCCGAAACCAGATTAAGGAGCATGACAATGGCTGCCATTACCGCTGCAATGGTCAAGGACCTGCGAGATAAAACCGGCGCAGGCATGATGGACTGCAAAGCCGCCCTGAAGGAAACCGACGGCGACCTCGAAGCCGCTATCGACTGGCTGCGCAAGAAAGGCCTTTCCAAAGCGGCCAAGAAAGCAGGCCGCGCCGCTGCCGACGGCCTCGTCGCCGCTGCCGTCGACGGCACGACCGGTATCCTCGTCGAGGTCAATGCCGAGACCGACTTCGTTGCCCGCAACGAGACGTTCCAGAAAATGGTCGCGAATATCGCCCAGGTTGCCCTGACCACCGACGGGACGACCGACGCCGTAAAGGCCGCGAAGTACCCGGGGTCCGACAAGACGGTCGAGGAATATGTCACCGGGATGGTCGCCCAGATCGGCGAGAACATGGCCCTGCGCCGCGCCGTGATGTTGAGCGTCGAGGACGGCGCCGTCGTGCCCTATATCCACACGGTCGTGACGGAAAATGCCGGCAAGATCGGTGTCATGGTCGCGCTGAAATCGACTGGCGACAAGGATGTCCTTGCCAATGTCGGCAAGCAGATCGCCATGCATGTCGCCGCGGCCCGCCCGCTGGCGCTGAAGGTCGAGGAACTCGACGCCGAGGTCGTCAGGCGCGAGAAGGACGTCCTGTCCGATCAGGCCCGCGCCTCCGGCAAGCCGGAGCAGATCATCGAGAAGATGGTCGAAGGCCGTATGCGCAAGTTCTATGAAGAGTCCGTTCTGCTCGAGCAGATCTCCATGATCGACGGCGAGACCCGGATTGCCGATGTCGTGGCCAATGCCGCCAAGGATGCCGGTGCACCGATCGAATTGACCGGCTTTGCGCGGCTGGAACTGGGCGAAGGTGTCGAAAAGGAAGAAGCCGACTTTGCGGCTGAAGTTGCCTCGATGAGCGGTAACTAGTTTTCCGAAGACGTGTTATGGAGAGGCGCACCAAGGCGGTGCGCCTTTTTTATGGGCCCTGCCGCGAGCTGGCGGGCTTGACCCCCGCACAATCGACGCGCCGATGCGGCGTGTCGGAGAGCCATACTGGCAAAATGCCTTGCCGGCGCCGTTTTTTCGTCAGAAGAGCCGTGCATGTGACAAGGACGGACTGGCTGGAATCGGTGCGCGGTGATATGCGGGGTAGCGAGTTGCAGAACGGGAGCACGATCATGGGTGAACACGCCGCGAAGACATCAGCGCAGGCGGATAATCTGCTTTACAAACGGGTCCTGTTGAAGATCTCCGGCGAGGCGCTTATGGGCCCCGGGCAGTTCGGTATCCACCAGGAAACCGTCGACCGAATCGCCAGCCAGATCAAGGAAGGTCTCGCCCTCGGTGTCGAACTCTGCCTGGTCATTGGCGGCGGTAACATCTTCCGCGGCCTGTCCATGGCAGAAAACGGCATGGAGCGGGCGAGCGCCGATTATATGGGCATGCTGGCGACGGTGATGAACGCCCTTGCCATGCAGAACGCGCTGGAGAGTGTCGGCGTTCATACGCGGGTCATGTCAGCGATCGAGATGACCTCGGTCTGCGAGCCCTATATCCGCCGCCGGGCCTTGCGCCACATGGAAAAGGGACGGGTGGTGATCTTCGCCGCCGGCACCGGTAACCCGTTCTTCACCACGGACACGACCGCCGCGCTACGCGCGGCGGAGATGGGCTGCGATGCCGTTATGAAGGGGACACAGGTCGATGGTGTCTATTCAGCCGACCCCAAAAAAGACCCTTCCGCCCAACGCTTTGACGAGCTTTCCTATATGGAAGTGCTGAAGCGCGATCTGCGCGTGATGGACCAGGCGGCGATCTCGCTGACCCGGGAGAACCATATCCCGATCGTCGTCTTCTCACTCGGCAGCGAAGACGGCGTTGTCGGGGCGCTGACCGGACGCGGCAAGTATACGATTATTAAAGATTGAACGATTAGAGAAGAAGCAAGGAAGAACAACGATGAGCAAGGATTCAACCGGCCCTGATATGGGCGAGCTGAAGCGCCGCATGGAAGGTGCCGTCGCGTCATTGAAATCGGAATTCGGGGGGCTCCGCACCGGCCGTGCGACATCAAGCCTGCTCGATCCGGTCATGGTCAAGGCGTATGGCTCTGAAATGCCGCTGAACCAGGTCGGCACGGTAAACGTGCCAGAACCGCGCATGCTGTCGGTCCAGGTGTGGGACAAGTCGATGGTCGGCGCCGTGGAAAGGGCGATCCGCGACAGTGGCCTGGGGGTAAACCCGGTCACCGACGGACAGAGCGTACGCGTCCCGATCCCGCCGCTGAACGAGGAACGCCGCCAGGAGTTGACGAAGGTCGCCGCGAAATACGCCGAGCAGACCCGCGTTGCGATCCGCAATATCCGCCGCGACGGCATGGAAGCGGTCAAGAAAGCCGATGGCATGCCCGAGGACGAGCAGAAAAAGACATCCGACCAGATCCAGAAACTGACGGATGACTTCGTCAAGCAGGTCGACGACATGCTGGCGGCGAAGGAAAAGGAAATCATGCAGGTCTGAGGGATTTCGGTCCCGGCCTCATAGGGTGCGTTTACCGGAAAGGACTCGTGATCAGGTGTCAGTAATCAGCAAGGCAGGCAAGATGGCCGGCGGTATCGCCGGCGCGCTGACGGGCAATGGCAGCGCTGCGCTGGCTGACCCGGTACGTGCCATCGCCGAGGCGCAAAGCGACCTGCCGAAACCTGCAGATCCTGACCGCCAGATCCGGCATGTGGCCATCATCATGGATGGTAATGGCCGCTGGGCCAAGGAACGCGGCCTGCCGCGCGTGGCCGGTCACCGCGAAGGCGTTGCCGCTGCCCGCCGTGCGATCGAAACCGCCCGCGAGCTGGGGCTGACTCATCTGACCCTCTACAGCTTCTCCACCGAGAACTGGCGCCGCCCCGAAACCGAGGTGCGCTCGCTGATGGAACTGATGAAGCAATTCATCGAGTCCGATCTCGACAAGATGGTGCGTGAGAATGTCCGCGTGCGCATCATCGGTGACAAGGAGACGCTGCCGGTCGATATTCGTACCCTTGTCGAGCGTGCCGAGCGTGAGACTGCGGGAAATGACGGCCATACGCTCCAGATCGCGTTCAATTACGGCGGGCGCGACGAGTTGCGCCGCGCTGTCAGCCTGATCGCCCGCAAGGTCGCCGAGGGCGTGATCAAGCCCGAGGAGATCACGGAGACCCATCTCAGCCGCGCGCTTGATACGTCCGGCATGCCGGATCCGGATCTGGTGATCCGTACCTCCGGCGAACACCGCGTCAGCAATTTCCTGCTGTGGCAGGCCGCTTACGCCGAATATGTCTTTCTCGATGCCTATTGGCCGGATTTCGACCGAACGTTGTTTCTCGACGCCGTGCGGCAGTATTATGGACGGGAGCGGCGCTATGGAGGCCGGGGATAAGAGCCCAGCCGCGCGACCTGCCGCCAAGACGGGGGGCGGGGTAAGCGAAATCCGCCAGCTGGCCCGGCGCATCATTGCCGGCGCGATCATGGCGCCGGTCGCGCTCGGTATCGTCTGGCTGGGTGACCGGCCATTCTCGGCGCTGATCGCCTTTCTCTGCATCATGCTTGTATTCGAATGGACCCGTCTCGTCGAGAAGGCGGAGTTCTCCAGCGGCTTCTACATCCTGTCCTTCACGGCCATCTCGTCGGTCTTTCTCGCGGCGAGCGGGCTTTACTTCTATGCCTATCTCTGTGCCCTGGCAGGCGGGATGTTTGCCGTGGCGATGGAGTATACGGCCAACCGTGCCTCGATGTGGCCGCTGATCGGCGTTTTCTATGTCATCATGCCCTGCGTCGCGCTGGTCTGGATCAGGGCAGAGCCGGCGGATGGCCGCTCCCTCGTCATCTTTCTGATGGCTGCCGTATGGTCGACGGATATCGGCGCGTATCTCATCGGCAAGGCGCTGGGCGGGCCGAAACTGGCGCCTCTGATTTCACCGGGGAAGACCTGGTCCGGCACGATCGGCGGCGTTCTCTGCGGCACGATCGTCTGTGCACTCATCGGCCTGTTCGGTATCGGTTCAGGCCCGGAATGGGTGCTGGCCCTGATCGGCGCGGGGCTCTCGGTCGCCACCATCATTGGCGATCTGGCCGAGTCGGCGTTCAAGCGCTATTTCGGCGTCAAGGATTCGGGTGGCTATATTCCGGGGCATGGCGGCATTCTCGACCGGCTCGACGGGATGATTTTCGCAACGGTGGCACTGGCAATCGTGCTGTTTGTGTATAGTCTGCTGGGATGAGGAAACGATTCCCGCACGAGCATCCCGAAAAGGCCATTCGTGAGCGCAACTGACCACGCATTTTCCGTGCAATCGACTGCCCCCGTCACCGTGCCGCGCGACCTGAAGCGGCGCGTGACGATCTTGGGGTCTACCGGGTCGGTGGGCACCAGCACGCTCGATCTGATCGACCATGCAAGCGCCCGGGGCGAGGCCGATATCACCGTCGTCGCGCTGACGGCCCACAGCAAGGTCGATATGCTGGCCGAGCAGGCGATCCGTTATCGCGCGGAATTCGTCGCCGTGGCCGATGAGACATACTACGAGGACCTGAAGCAGCGTCTTGCAGGCACCGGCATCGAGACCGGCGCGGGGATGAGCGGCCTGATCGAGGCGGCCAATCGTGACGCCGACTGGGTGATGGCTGCGATCGTCGGGGCAGGCGGGCTCGAGCCGACCCTCGCGGCGGCGCGGCGCGGCGCCGATATCGCCTTTGCCAACAAGGAATGCCTCGTCTGCGCCGGCGCGCTGTTCATGGATGCAATGGCGCAAGGCGGCGGCCAGCTGCTGCCGGTCGATTCAGAGCATAATGCCATCTTCCAGGTCTATGATTTCGACCGCCCGCATCGCATCACACGGCTGATCCTGACCGCCTCCGGCGGCCCATTCCGGACTTTTTCGCTTGCCGAGATGGCGTCGGTGACGCCGCAGCAGGCGGTCGCGCATCCGAACTGGACCATGGGTGCGAAAATCTCTGTCGATTCGGCGACGATGATGAACAAAGGGCTGGAACTGATTGAAGCGGCTCGGCTTTTCCCCACGCCACACAAGCAGATCGAGATCATCGTTCATCCGCAATCGGTGATCCACTCGATGGTCGAATATGTCGACGGCTCGGTCCTCGCACAACTCGGCTCGCCTGATATGCGCACGCCGATAGCCTGTGCGCTGGCCTGGCCAGACCGGCTTGATTCGCCCAGCCCCAAGCTGGACCTGATGGCGATGGGCGCGCTGGAATTCGAGGCGCCGGATCCCCAGCGGTTCCCGGCGCTGAGGCTTGCGCGCGAGGCGCTTGATGCGGATGGCTATTGCCCCGCCGTGCTCAATGCCGCCAATGAAGTGGCCGTGGCGGCCTTTCTGAATGGTCATCTTAAATTTCTGGACATCACCCGCGTCACAGAGCAAGTTTTGTCGACTTGTACAGCCCGGATCGGGGCCTCTGGCAGGGAGGGTCTTTCCCTTGAAACTCTTCTCGCGGCAGACAGGATGGCCCGCGCCGATGCGCGCGCCGCCGTTGCCAGCCTGAATTGATCCTTGACGATTAACGATTGAGCCCTGGGTTATGCAGCTAATACTGGAAAATCTGTTCACTTTCGGCATCACGATGATTTCCTTCATCGTGTTGTTGTCCTTCATCGTCTTCTTCCACGAGTTGGGTCACTTCCAGACCGCGCGCTGGTGCGGGGTGAAGATCGACGTGTTTTCCATCGGCTTCGGCAAGCCGCTGTTCAGCCGCAAGGACAGGCATGGCACGGAGTGGCGTGTCGCGATGCTGCCGCTTGGCGGGTTCGTCAAGTTCTTTGGCGATGCCGGACCGGCTTCGGACCCGTCCGAAAAGGTCCAGAACGCCGAGCGCGCGCGCGATAGCGACGAAAGCGGTGACGAGCCCAAGCCGATGATGACGCAGTTCCCGCCGGGCAGCGAAAAGGCGCGTCTGGCCGAAAACCTGACCGAGGAAGAGCGACGCGTCTGCTTCCATTTCAAGCCGCTCTGGCAGAAGGCCCTGATCGTGGCCGCCGGTCCATTTGCCAATTTTGTCCTCGCGGTCGTGATCCTGACCGGCCTGTTTATGATGGCTGGCGAAGTGCCTGTCTATGAAGCGCAGGTCGGCACGGTGCAGGAAGGCACGGCGGCCGAGGAAGCGGGGCTTCAGTCCGGCGACCGTATCGAGGCGATCAATGGCCGCAAGGTCAACAGTTTCCAGCAGATGTCTAACATCGTGAAGCTGTCGAGCGGCGAGCAGCTGGAGCTGGTCATCAATCGGGGCGGCGAGATCATGACCCTGACGGCGATGCCGATCCGGACCGAGACGTTGGATGCCTATGGCAACAAGGTTCGTGCCGGCATTCTTGGAATCGGGTCTGACCCCGATGCCTATCGCATGGTGCGATACGGGCCTTTCGGTGCGGTGAAGGCTGCAGTGGGACAGGTCTATGAGGTGCTGGCGGTGACCGTGCGCTTCCTTGGCCGGATCATCCTTGGCAAGGAGGGTATCGAGCAGCTTGGCGGCCCGGTAAAGATCGCCAAATATGCCGGCCAGTCTGCCATGGCCGGGTTCTCCGATGGCGGTGAAATGGAAGTTTCCCTCGTGCGCCGCCTGGAGGTCAGCTTTTTCAACTTCCTGAACATGGCCGCGATGATCTCGATCAGCGTCGGCTTCCTGAACCTTCTGCCCGTGCCGGTACTTGATGGCGGCCATCTCGTGTTTTACGGGTATGAGGCGGTCGCCGGTCGCCCTGTGAGCGAGGCGGTGCAGGCGGTCAGTTTCAAAATCGGGATTGTTATTTTGTTATCGTTAATGGTATTCGTTTCGTGGAATGACGTGACCCAGCTGTTCACCTCATAGATCGACGACTACAGAACTTAGTACTGGGCGGAGAGGGTATAGGATGAGTGCAGGGATGCATCGAGCACCTTTTATTGTGTTTTCGCGGCTACGGCGCGCGGTACTGAAATCTGTCAGCGTACTGCCGGTTTGCGCGGCGCTGATTATCTCAGGACAGGCTGCAGCGCAGACGCAACCGGTTCCGGATGCTCCCTCTGCCGCCGTTCAGCAGGAACAGCAGTCGGCTTTTGTCCGGCAGGTTATCATCCAGGGGAACCAGCGTATCGAGTCCGATACGGTGCGCTCCTATCTGACCATCGGCGCTGGCCAGGAGGTCGACCAGTTGAGCCTCGACACCGCGCTGAAAACCCTGTTCGGCACGGGGCTTTTCAAGGACGTGAATATCGCCCTTGTCGACAATGTGCTGGTCGTGGAGGTCGCGGAAAACCCGATCGTCAACCGGATCATCTATGAAGGCAACCGCCGCACCAAGGAAGACAAGTTCGAGGAAGAGGTGCAACTGGCGCCGCGCGTAATCTATACGCAGGCCAAGGTGCAATCCGACGTCCAGCGCATCATCGAGGTCTATCGCCGGTCGGGTCGCTTCGCCGCGACAGTGACGCCGAAGATCACGGAACTGCCACAAAACCGCGTCGATGTGATCTTCGAGATCGACGAAGGCCCGGTCACCGGCGTGTCCAAGATCAACTTCATCGGCAATGACGTGTATACGGATGCCGAGCTGCGCGATGTCGTGCTGACCGCCGAAAGCCGGTGGTGGAACATTTTCGAGAGCAATGACAATTACGACCCGGACCGCCTCGAATATGACCGCGAATTGCTCCGCAAGCATTACACCCAGAGCGGCTATGCCGACTTCCAGGTCGTTTCTGCCGTCGCCGAGCTGACGCCGGACCGCAAGGAATTCTTCATCACCTTCCAGGTCGAGGAAGGCCCCCAATATGAATTCGGCAATATCGATGTTCAGACCACGCTGGAAAGGGTCAATGAAGATCTGCTGCGCCGCACCGTGCCGATCCGCAGCGGGACGACCTTCAACAGTGAACTGATCGAAAGCGCGACCGAAGCAATAACCTATTCCACGGGTATCTCCGGCTATGCCTTCGTCGACGTGAATCCGCAACTGACCCGCAACACCGAAGCGCGGACGGTCGACGTTACCTTCCGGGTGAATGAAGGCCCGCGTGTCTATATCGAGCGGATCAATATCGGCGGGAACACGAACACGCTCGACAGGGTCATCCGCCGCGAGGTCAGTCTTGTCGAGGGGGATGCGTTCAACAAGATCCTCGTCGAGCGCTCCGAACGCCGGGTTCAGGGTCTTGGCTATTTCTCCGACGTCGAGATCAGTGAGTCTCCGGGCTCGGCGCCTGATCGCACCGTGCTTGATCTGAAGGTGACTGAGCAATCTACCGGGTCGTTCTCGGTCGGTGCTGGTGTATCCTCTACGGACGATTTCATCGCCAACATGTCGATCGAGCAGCGCAACCTGCTCGGCCGTGGCCAGCTTCTGCAGCTTGATCTGCGGGCCAGCGCGCGGACCCGCTCGGTACAGGTGAGTTTCCGGGAGCCCTACTTTCTCGACCGCAATCTTGCTGCCGGCTTCGATGTCTACAATACCCGCCTCGACTATGAAGAGGCCGGCTTCGTGCAGGACAGTCTCGGCGGTGGCCTCAATGTCGGCTTCCCGGTCTCCGAGTCCGCCCGCCTGAACCTGAACTACCTGCTGCGCCGCGATAACGTTCTGATCGAGTCCAGCTTTACCGGCTTTGTCGAAGACGAGGACGAAGCGGAATCGCTCGTCGTTCCGGGGGCAGATATTACGACTTCGCCATCCCAGGGTGGCTTCGCTGTCTCTGGTGACTACTGCGATTTCATTGCCAACCAGTTGCAGCCTACCTGCGAGTCTCAAGGCGACTTCCTTACCTCTGCGTTGGGCTACTCGCTGCAATTCAACCGTCTCGACAATCCGTACCGGCCGGCCAATGGCTGGCGTGCGAGCCTGTCCCAGACCTTCGCCGGTGTTGGCGGGGATGTGCAGTATCTGAAGACGCAATTCGCGTCGGCGCATTACAAATCGCTGCCCTATGACTTTGTCGGCTCGCTGAAGCTGAATGTCGGCTATGTCGACGGTTGGGGTGGTGACAAGATCCGTCTGACCGACCGCTTCTATCGCGGCGGCTCTACCTTCCGCGGCTTCGAGATCGCCGGTATCGGCCCCCGTCAGGTGAGTCCGCAGGGACAGCGTAATCGCGCGATCGGTGCCAAGGCTTTCGTGGTCGGCACGGCCGAGATGTTGCTGCCGCTTCCATTCCCGGAAGAGTACGGCATCCGTGCCTCGCTGTTCACCGATGTCGGCACGGCCGGTATCGTCGACGAGGACGACAAGCGTCTGAACGACGACATTGCCAATTACGTCGATTACAATGGCGATGGCATCTTCGACGAACCGATCCAGGACGACCTCTCGCTGCGCGCGTCTGCCGGTATCTCGATCGACTGGAATTCTCCGTTTGGTCCGGTCCGCATCGACATTGCCGAGGCTCTCCTGCGGGAAGATTATGACGAGACCGAATCCTTCCGTTTCAGTGCCGGTGGACAGTTCTAGGACCCCATGGCAAGGTTTTCGCTGCGGGGGCGATGTGATCAGTAACCAAACAACAGGCCAGACCATGTTTATAAAATCGAAATCATTTGTTGCCCTCGCTGCCGCGGCTGTCGTCGCAGCCGCCGCCGGCTTTAGCCAGATGATGCCGGCCGCCGAGGCCCAGTCCTCGGCCAATGCACCGGTCATCCTGATCGTCGACCAGGCGCGCCTGATCGGCCTGTCAAAGGCCGGCGAGTCGATTTCCAGCCAGATGGAAACGCTGCAGAACTCCGCCAACAGCGAGCTCGAGACAACAGTCAATGAGCTGGTGAAGGCCGCCGAGGAGCTTCAGGGCAAGCAGGATTCCATGACCGAGGAAGCGTTCACCGAGGAGGCTCGCAAGCTCGCTGTGCGCCGCCAGAACATCCCGGTCCTGCGAGAGGTCAAGGTTCGCGAACTCAACCTTGCGGAGCAGAAGGCGATTTCGCAGATCAACGAGGCGGCTGGCCCGATCCTCGAGGCGATTGTCAATGAACGGGGGGCAACCCTGCTGCTGGAGCGCGCCGACGTGCTGTACGCGGCAAAATCGACAGATATCACCGAGGAAGCGCTGAAGCGGCTCGACGCCAAGATCACGACGGTCAAGGTCGAAAAAGTCGACCTGCAGGAAGCAGCCCGCCAGGCACAGGCGGCGCAGCAAGCCCAGCAGCAATAGATCGCTCGGCCAAATCTTCCCGCGACGCCGGGAAGGGCGCTAAGAACATGAAAAGCCTGCCTTTTGGCAGGCTTTTTGTTTGTCGATACTCCCGGCACTGCCGGTTGACACAAACCGCGCAGGCGTCCATCAAAATTGCTGTAACAACGGATGATCCATGCCAGATTCACGCTTTTTCACCACTGCTGATCCCGTCGATCTCGTCCGCGCCGCGGCGCTCTGCGAAGGCGCAGTGGTCGAGGATAGCCGTATGGATCAGACGATCAGCCATGTTTGCGGCATCGAGGATGATGATCGCAATGGTGCGGCCATGTTCGTTCGTGACGCCAAACTGCTCGCGGGTATTGCGACCAATCCGCCGACAGCCTGCCTGCTGCCTGAGCGGCTGCTGGATGCGGCGCGCGAGGCGGGGCTTCACGAAAGGACCGGACTGATCGCCTGCGCCAATGTCAGGGCATCCTTTGCCCTGCTCGCCGGGGCGCTGCACGAGTCGATTTCCGAGACGTCAATCGTCCCGACGGGCACTGACGAAGCCACGATTGGCGCCGATTGCCGGATCCATCCTTCCGCCATTATCGGCGATGGCGCCGAGATTGGCGACGGCTGCACGATCGGGGCCAATTCGGTGATCGGAGCCGGAGTTATCCTGGGGAAAGGCTGCTGGATCGGGGCGCATGTCTCGATCACCCACGCCATCTTCGGCGAGCGCTGCCGGATCCTGGCAGGCGCCCGCATTGGCGAGCTTGGCTTCGGATTTGTCGTCCACGAAGGGCGGCAATTGCGCGTGCCGCAGCTTGGCCGCGTCATCCTCGGGGATGAAGTCGAGATCGGCGCGAACACCACGGTCGATCGCGGTGCCCTCGCTGACACGAAGATCGGTGACTATACCAAGATAGATAACCTTGCGCAGATCGCCCATAATGTCGTGATCGGGAAGAATTGCGCCCTTGCTGGCATGTGTGGCATTTCCGGCAGCTGCGTGATCGGAGACGGGGCCATGCTTGGTGGCCAGGTCGTGTTGAGCGACCATGTCACGATTGGCGCCGGGGCGACGATCTATGCGCGGTCGGCCCTGATGCGCGATGTGCCGCCGGGTGAGGCCTGGGCAGGAATGCCGGCCAAACCGGCCCGCCAATATTTCAAGGAAATCGCGACGTTGACGAAACTGGCGAAAACGGGCTCCAAAAAGACGGATCCCGTGAAAAACGTGCCAGAACAGACTGGCGAAGAATAGGAAAGATCATGTCGGATACGGACATCCAAGACTATCTCGAACCGCTTCAGGTTGCCGATATCATGAGGATATTGCCGCACCGTTATCCGATGCTGATGGTCGACCGCATCATCAACATCACGCGGGATAATGGCGGGACCGGCATCAAGAACGTTACGATAAACGAGCCGTTTTTCGAGGGGCATTTCCCGGCCAAGCCCGTTATGCCGGGTGTACTGATCATCGAGGCAATGGCGCAGACGGCAGCGGCCTATACCGCCCATGTCGAGAATCTCGATACGAGTGAACGTATCGTGCTGTTCATGGGTGTGGAGAAGGCGAAATTCCGCCGCCCCGTTGTGCCCGGCGACCAATTGCATATCCATGTCCGTGTCGCGCACAAGCGCCCGCCTGTCTGGAAGTTCGAGGGCAGGGTCGAGGTCGATGGCAAGGTTGTCTGCGAAGCCAGCTTTGCCGCGATGTTGACGGCACCCGTGTAAACGCCCACTGACTAATGCCGGGTCAGACCGGCCTGTTCCTGAAAGAATTCCTATATGGCGACCATTCACCAGACTGCGCTAGTCGATCCATCAGCGTCGATCGCCGACGATGTCGAGATCGGCCCGTTTTGCCAGGTCGGACCCAATGTGGTCCTCGACAAGGGCGTCAAGCTGCTCGGGAATGTCGTGCTCACGGGCAATACGCATCTGGGCGAGAATACCGTCGTTCACCCCTTTGCCGTGCTCGGCGGACCGCCGCAGCATCTCGGCTACAAGGGAGAGGACACAAAGCTCATCATCGGCAGAAACAACACCGTGCGCGAACACGTCACGATGAATCCCGGCACCGTGTCCGGTCGCGGCCAGACGGTCATCGGGGATAATTGCCTGTTCATGGCAGCGACCCATGTCGCCCATGACTGTATTGTCGGCAATAATGTCATCATGGCGAACAACGCCACGCTGGGCGGTCATGTCATCGTCAGCGACTTCGTTTTCATGGGCGGACTATCGGCCGTTCACCAATATTGCCGTGTGGGGATTTATTCCTTCGTCGGCGCCGCGGCGCTGGTGACAATGGACGTCATTCCGTACGGGTCGGTTATCGGCAATCACGCGCGGCTCGAAGGGCTGAACATTGTCGGCATGAAACGGCGCGGCACGTCCCGTCAGGTAATTCACGATATTCGTGCCGCCTATCGGCTGCTGTTTGCCCGTGAAGGGACCTTGCAGGAGCGTATCGAGGACGTGACCGCCATGTTCGCCCATTCGCAGGAAGTCATGACAATCATAGAGTTCATGAAGGCGGACTCTTCCCGCGCTCTGTGCACCCCGAAAGGCTAGCCGATGAAGCGCTGGACGAAACTCGGAATCATCGCGGGCGGCGGCAATTTGCCGATCAGGCTGGCGCGATCTTGCGAGACGACGGCCAGCCCCTATTACGTCATCCGCCTGAAAGGCTATACCGACGAAGCCCTCGATGCCTATGATGGCGAGGTCGTCTATATCGCCGAATTCGGCAAGCTCGTCCGGGTGCTGAAGGAACAGGGATGCGATGCGGTCGTGATGGCAGGTATTGTCTCCCGGCCGAACTTCGCGCAGTTGAAGCCTGACTGGCGCGCGGCAGCGCTGCTGCCCAAGGTCATAGCCGCGGCACGCCGTGGCGATGGGGCGCTGCTCAACACGCTGGTCGAACTGTTCGAGGCCGAAGGGTTCGTCGTCGTCGGCGCCGAGGAAGTGGCCGAGAATCTGTTCGCACCGGCCGGGACCATCGGTAAGCTGGCGCCATCCGACCGCGATCTCAATGATCTGGCCAAGGCTGCGCAGGTGGTAAAGGCGCTCGGACGTTTCGACATTGGCCAGGCGGCGGTCGTGCGCAATGGCCATGTGCTGGCGATCGAAGCGGCAGAGGGCACCGATGCCATGCTCAAGCGCTGCGCCTCCCTGCCGGAAGACATGCGCGGCTATGAACCTGACGAGGAGATCGGCCGTCGCGGCGTGTTGCTGAAGCGGCCGAAGCCCGGACAGGAATTGCGGGTCGACCTGCCGACCATCGGGATCGAGACCGTCCGCAATGCCGCCGCAGCGGGACTAGCCGGAATCGCGATCGAGGCGGAGGCAGGCTTGATCATCGACCGGGAAGAGGTCGCTGCCGCTGCCGATGAAAGCGGCCTCTTCGTGTACGGATTTACTGGTGAAGACCTGGAACCACGATGAGGGCCAAGTGATCACGCCCGACAGACCGCTGACGATCATGCTGGCCGCGGTTGAGCCGTCGGGCGACAGTCTTGGCGCGGCCCTTTATGCCGAACTGAAGCAGCGTGCGCCTGACGGAACACGGTTTTTTGGCTGTGGTGGCGAGCAGATGTCGAAGGCCGGGTTCGAGAGCGCTTTTCCGATCGATGCCTTTTCGGTTGTCGGGTTCACCGATGTGATCGGCGCCATCCCCGAAGGCATGAAGCGGGCAAGGGACCTTGCCGAGCTTGCCGCGAGGGAAAGGGCCGATATTGCGATCTTCATTGATGGCTGGACCTTCAGCCGCATTGGCGCCAAGCGCATGAAGCATTACGCGCCGGATACGCTGGTCGTGAAATACGCTGCGCCGCAAGTCTGGGCCTCGCGGCCGCAGCGGGTCGACTTCGTGAAGCAGTATTTCGACGCCGTGCTGACCCTGCTGCCGTTCGAGCCCGCCTATTTCGAGCGGGAGGGCGTGGCAGCGGAATTTGTCGGTAATCCGAATTTCGAGCGGGCCGCTCGCCAGGCGGGTGATCCGAAAGGCTGGCGGCAAGCCAACGGCCTTGTTGACGATCCGCTCCTGCTGGTTCTGCCCGGCAGCCGCCGGGGTGAAGTGACCCGGCTGGCCGATCCGTTCTGTGATGCCATCCGCCTGTTGCATGCGCAGATGCCGGACCTGAAATTCGTCATGACGCCGGTGCCCTCCGTAGAGCCATTGACGCGCGACTTGTTCGCCCCGGTCGAGGATCTGGTTCTGTACGCCTCGCCGGAGGACCGGTTCAGCGTGTTCCGGGCCGCCGATGCGGCAATGGCGGCATCAGGAACGGTTTCGACGGAACTTGCCATTGCCCGCACGCCGATGGTGGTCGCCTATCGCGTCGACGAGCTGACCTATTACTGGGCGCAGCGGGTGATGATATCGGATTATGTCTCTATCCTGAATATCGCCGCCCAGCGCGAGATCATCCCCGAGCTGCTGCAGAATGACTGTACGGGGGCGATGCTGGCCGAGGAAGTGACACGGGTGCTGACCCATGACGAAAGCCGCCAGCTGCAGCTGACGGCTTTCGATGATTTTCTGCCGAAGCTCGGTCTCAGTGACAAACCGGCGGCGGCACGCGCTGCCGAAGCAGTCCTGCGTCTCGCCGCCAGAAAGTCCTAGAGCATCTTGCGGGCGACCGGGCGTAAAAAGATGCTCTACGCCTTTGAAATAGATCGAATTTCTGCGTTCAAAATGATTCAATTTGAACGCCGGTTGATCTAGCGATCGTCGCGAGCGACGAAGCTGCGTTTGGCGGCGCCGGTATAGATCTGGCGCGGGCGGCCGATGCGCTGGTTCGGATCTTCCAGCATTTCCTGCCACTGGGCGATCCAGCCCACCGTCCGGGCGACGGCGAAAAGGACGGTAAACATGGACGTCGGGAAGCCCATCGCCTTCAGCGTGATGCCGGAATAGAAGTCGATATTGGGATAAAGCTTCTTCTCGATAAAGTATTCGTCCTCGAGCGCGATTCGCTCCAGTTCCATGGCCACTTCCAGCAGCGGATCGTCCTTGATGTCGAGAGCGTCGAGAACCTCGTGACAGGCCTTCTGCATGACCTTGGCGCGCGGATCGTAATTCTTGTAGACGCGGTGACCGAAGCCCATGAGGCGGAACGGGTCGGACTTGTCCTTCGCCTTCTCGATATATTCCGGGATGCGATCTTTTGTGCCGATCTCCTGCAGCATTTTGAGGGCGGCCTCATTGGCGCCGCCATGGGCCGGGCCCCACAGGCAGGCAATACCGGCAGCGATGCAGGCAAATGGATTGGCGCCGGAGGACCCGGCAAGACGCACGGTCGAGGTCGACGCGTTCTGCTCATGGTCCATATGCAGGATGAAGATCTTGTCGAGCGCGCTCGCCAGCGTCTTGTTGACCTCGTAATCCTCAGCCGGGACCGAGAAGCACATGCGCAGGAAGTTCTCGGTGTAGCTCAGTTCGTTGCGCGGCGTGACGAAAGGCTGGCCGACGCAATATTTATGCGCCATGGCGGCGATGGTCGGCATCTTCGCGATCATGCGGTGCGAGGCGATCTTGCGCTGCTCCGGATCGTGGATGTCGGTTGAGTCGTGATAGAAGGCGGACAGGGCGCCAACGACGCCGCACATGATCGCCATTGGATGGGCATCGCGGCGGAAGCCGTCATAGAACTGCTTGAAGTGCTCATGCACCATGGTGTGATAGGTGATGTCATCCTTGAAGCCGGCATACTGTCCTTCGTCTGGCAATTCACCGGACAGCAGCAGATAGGCGACCTCGATGAAGTCGGAATTCTCCGCCAGCTCGTCGATCGGATAGCCGCGATAGAGCAGGGTGCCTTCGTCGCCATCGATGAAGGTGATGTGCGATTCGCAGCTCGCCGTGGACGTGAAACCCGGGTCGAGTGTGAACATGCCGCTGTCTTTGTAGAACTTGCTGATGTCGACAACGTCCGGGCCGTGGGTGCCGCTGTAGACAGGTAGTGTCAATTCCTTGTCATTAATCTTGAAAATAACGTCGCCATTGGGCGTAAGATTGCTATCCATGGTCTACTCCGTTGTGCGATGCAAAATTCCTGGAATGTTGGCCGGATAATAGGGCCTGTTACAAATATATCCAGCCCGGTAATGAGATTTGACGCAGTTGCCTGAGACGTCCCCTAACCGGTGACCTGGTCCCTGATCCGGGCGAGGGACTCATCCCTGCCGAGAGCATAGAGAACCTGGCCAAGAGACGGCGAGGGATGGCCGGCCGTCAGGGCCGCGCGCAGTGGCGGTCCAACCTGACCGAAACCGACACCCTTTTCCTCGGCATAGTCCTTGAGTGCCTGCTCGAGCCTGTCTTCCTGCCAATCGCCGATGGCGTCAAGCCGCTCGGTGATCTCCTGAAGAGTCTCTGAAACACCCTCCTTTTTCAGGGGCTTGCCGGACTTTCCAGAGACATCAAGAGGGCGCTCTATGGTCACGAATCTGGCGACATCGGCGATGTCGGCGAAGGTTTGCATGCGCTCCTTCAGGAACGGCGCAGCGCGCTGCAAACGCAGCTTGAGGGCGTCCGTTACCGCGATGCCGGCGAGGAACGGCTCGGCAGCCGTGATCATCGCCGCATCGTCCATCTGGTGCAGATAGTGCGCGTTGACATGGTTCAGCTTGTCGGTGTCGAGCCGGGAGGGTGCCTTGTTGATGTCGGTGACATCGAACCACTCCTTTGCCTTTTCCATCGGGATGATCTCGTCATCGCCATGGGACCAGCCAAGGCGCAGGAGGTAGTTGCCCAGTCCCTCCGGCGTGTAGCCCAGGTCGCGATAGGCCTCGACGCCGAGGGCCCCGTGGCGTTTGGACAGCTTGGCGCCATCCTGGCCGTGGATCAGCGGCACATGCGCGAAGGCCGGGACATCCCAGTCCAGCGCCTGATAGAGCTGCTGCTGGCGCCCGGCATTGACGAGGTGGTCGTCGCCGCGGATCACATGGGTAATGTCCATGTCATGGTCGTCGACGACGACCGCGAGCATATAGGTCGGCGTGCCGTCCGAGCGCAGCATGACCATGTCGTCCATTGCCTCTGCCGGGAAACGGACATCGCCCTGGATCAGATCCTTGACCAGCGTTTCGCCGGTGCGTGGCGCCTTCAGCCGGATCGAATAGGGGCCCTCAGGAAAGCCGCCGGTCGCATCCCGCCACGGGCTCTCGAAGCGCCTGCCAGCGGACCTGGCGTCCTCGCGGGCCGCGTTCAGGTCATCACCGGCAAGCCAGCAGCGATAGGCGCGGCCCTGCTCGAGCAACTGATTGGCGATCTCGGCATGGCGCGGCGCGCGCTCGAACTGCGAGATCGGCTCTCCGTCCCAGTCGAGACCAAGCCATGACAGGCCGTCGAGAATGGCCGCTACAGCGCCTTCATTATGGCGGCTGCGGTCAGTGTCCTCGATGCGTAGCAGGAACCTGCCATTGCCGCCGGCAACCTTGCCCCGTGCATAAAGCCAGTTGAAAAGGGCTGTCCTGGCGCCGCCAATGTGCAAATATCCAGTCGGTGATGGCGCAAAGCGGGTAACGATCTGTCGGCTCATCGGTCTGTAACCTGTCCTTCCTGGATTGGTTGCGGGAGGGCGTTGCCTGGAATGCGTTGCCTGATATGTGGGGGCATTAACACGCTGATGGGGGCTAGAGCTACGGCGTTCATTCAGGAAACTCAAGCCGCCCGCCGGAAAAGAGGCAGGCGGGTCGCCTGGCAGGCTTTCGGCCAGCGTGTGCTGGCGCGTCTGGCAGGTATGATCCGGGCCGAGCGGACGAACCGGTTCCTCTGGGTGCCGGTCTTCCTGGCCGTGGGTATCGGCATTTATTTCTCCTTACCGGTTGAGCCGCCGTTCCGGCGCGTCCTCGCGGGCGGGGCGTGCCTTGTCGCGATCGCCTTGGGTTGGCGGTATTTGTACGCATGGCCTTCCGGTGCGGGGATAATTTTAATCGCCATCATCACGGTCACCGCCGGGTTCATGCTGGCGATGATCCGGACCCAAATGGTCGCTGCGCCAGTGCTGACGGTGGAGACCGGCTTTGTCGATATCGAAGGCTTGTTGCTCGAGGTCGAGGAGGGGCCTGACGGGCGGCGCATGATCATCGCGCCATCGCAGCTTGGTGACCTTGAGGCCGATGTGATGCCAGCGCGCGTGCGGCTCACCTGGCGCGGTGACGGCTTCGCGGCGGCGCCGGGAGATGTGATCGCGCTCAGGGGCAATCTGTCGCCGCCGCCCGCGCCGGTCGCGCCGGGGGCGTATGATTTTGCCCGCCAGCTCTATTTCGAACGCATCGGCGCGGTCGGATTCGCCGTGTCCACACCGCGAGTCTTGACGGCCGGCGAGCCTACAACGGGCCATCGTATCGAGTCGTTGCGGCTGGCGCTGGGACGCCGGATTACCGAGGCGATCGGACCGGATCGCCCTGCAGTCGCGGCGGTTTGCGTTGCGCTGGTCACTGGCAAACGCGATGCTGTGCCACCGCAGACCGAAGCGGCGCTGAGGGATGCAGGGCTTGCGCATCTGCTGGCGATCTCGGGGCTGCACATGGGACTGGCGGCCGGGCTGTTGTTCTTCGTCATCCGTTTCCTGCTGGTCCAGAGCGAATATCTGGCGCTGCATTACCCGGTCAAGAAATGGGCGGCAGCGGCGGCATTGCTGGGCGCAACGGCTTACCTGCTGATCTCGGGTGCAGCGTGGTCGACGCAGCGGGCCTACATCATGGCCGGGATTTTCTTTGTCGCCATCCTGATCGACCGGCGCGCGCTGTCGCTGCGCAATGTCGCGATTGCGGCAACGCTGATCCTGGTGCTACGGCCAGAAGCCTTGTTCCAGGCGGGCTTCCAGATGTCCTTTGCGGCGGTGACGGTGCTGATCGCCGCCTATGAGTGGTGGCAAAAGCGGCAATTGGACAAGCCATATGATCCGCTCGCGGAGAGTAAACTGGCCGGTCCTCTCGGGGGCGCATGGCGGTACACGGCGGGGCTGGCCATGACCAGCGTTCTGGCGGGCTGGGCGACGGGCCCGTTTGCGATCTTCCACTTCAACCGCATCGCTGCCTACGGCCTAGCCGGGAATCTTCTGGCGATGCCGATCATGGGCTTCGTCATCATGCCTGCCGCGATCATGGGGCTGGTGCTAATGCCGGTCGGACTCGACTGGATCGCGTGGCAGGTGATGGCCTTCGGCGTCGGTCTCGTTATCGACATCGCCACCATGGTTTCCGGCTGGCCGGGTGCACTGGTCCATGTCGCACAGATGAACCTTTCCGGCTTTCTGACCGTCATCGCCGGCGGGCTCGTGCTTTGCCTGATGAAGACCGCGCTGCGTTATGGCGGGCTTGTGATGGTTCTAGCGGGGTTCCTGCTGGGCGGGCATAGCCCGCAGCCGCATCTGCTGATCGCGCCTGATGCCGCCAACATCGCTTTCAGGCTGGATGGCGAAACCGTGCTGCTGAATCGCAACCGGGAACGGTTCGCTGCGGGGGTCTGGCTCACCAAGGCCGGACAGAGTGATGATCTGCGCGACGTGGCGACCGTACCGGAACTGGCGCGTGACGGCAGGGGCTCAGCCTGCGATCAAACCGGCTGTGTGCTGCGCATCGAGGACCAGACCATTGCCATCTCGGACACGCCGCTGACCCTTGCCGAGGATTGCGGCATGGCGCAGCTGGTCATCGCCCGCTATCCGGTTGCACAGGATCGCGCCGGCAGATGCCGTGCGCGCTTGATCGAAACTGGCCAGATCGCCCGTGACGGCACGCTGGCGATCACCATCGATCGCAACGGCCGCGTGACGTTGCGCACCAATCGCGCGGCCAGGGGGACAAGGCCATGGACCGCCGGCGGCGTCGGGTGATGCCCTGATCCGCCGCGACCTCAGTACTGGCGCAGCAGACCGACCAGCTTGCCCTGAACCTTGACCCGGTTCGGGCCGAAAATACGGGTCTCGTAGAGCGGGTTTGCCGCCTCAAGCGCGATCGATGCGCCTTTCTTGCGCAGGCGTTTCAGGGTCGCTTCCTCGTCATCGACAAGGGCAACGACGATGTCGCCGGACATGGCGTCATCTGCTCGCTGGATGAGCACGATATCGCCATCGTGGATACCGGCGTCGATCATGGAATCGCCCTGGACCTCAAGGGCGAAATGCTCGCCAGAACGCAGCATGGAACGGGGCACGGAAAACCGGTCCTGCTCGTGCTGAATGGCTTCGATCGGCGTGCCGGCAGCGATGCGCCCGAGCACGGAAATCTCTTCCACGCCATCATTGGCGGCCGGCGCGACCGAGGCGACATTGCCCGGCCTGGCGGCCGAGCCCCCTTTTGCGTTCATGGGTGCCTTCATCTGGCCGGCGGACCCCTCGATCACCTCCGGCGAGAAGCCACGGGCGCGGATATCGTGCTGGCTGACATCGTCAGGCAGGCGGAGGATCTCGAGTGCGCGCGCCCGGTGCGGCAGGCGGCGGATGAAGCCGCGCTCCTCCAGCGCCGTGATCAGGCGGTGAATGCCTGACTTGGATTTCAGGTCCAGCGCCTCCTTCATCTCGTCGAACGAGGGCGAGACCCCGCTCTCGCGGATACGCTGGTTGATGAAAACGAGCAGTTCGCGCTGCTTGGCGGTCAACATGGGCTTTCCTTTCCGTGCCGGGCCGCAGGAACAGGGCGCCGACTCACCGGTAGAACAAATCATATACGTTCTACTCATGTTCCAGACACGCGTCAATGGGGACAACAGAAAAGAGTCAAGCGAATCAACGCGGTTTGATCAATTCCGCTATCTTGCAGGGTGCAGGGCATCGGGGCTGCGGAGCACCGGACGCGAAACCGTCGATCAAATTGATTACAGCGGCGCGTTCTTGCCCGTCACGAAAGCGCGCGGTGTGGTGCCGGTTTCCTTCCTGAAGGCCTTGTAGAAGGTCGATCGGGAGTTGAAGCCGACGTCATGGGCAATCGCGAGGATTGATGATTTATCAGAGGTGAGAAGATGCTTTGCCCGCTCGATCCGCCAGTGGCTGACGAAATCGAAAAAAGTCGTGCCCATTCGCTCATTCAGTGTTTGCGATACGTGATGCGGGGCTGCGCGCACATAGCGCGACAATTGCTGCAGGGACAAATCCGGGTCCAGATAAAGCTGACCCTGGCTCATCGCCGCTTCAATCCGCCCGGCGATTGTGTCGGCGATCTCCGGCGACAGTGCCGAGCGTTCATACTTGCCTTTTGGTAGCTCATCCGATGCCTGCCCAGGCATATCCGCCACCGCTTCCTGCCTGCTGGCTGGCGCCGTCGCAAACACGATCAGAAACAGCAGAACGCCCGCGGCCAGAGCCAATGTTGCTTCATCGGCAAACAGCCGGCCGGGGCCGAGATTGTCGGAGACAATCGTGATTGCCGACAGGCACCACAGGACAACGATCATCACGGTCAGCCAGTCAATCCACCTCAGCTCCCGCTGGTAAAGATTGGAATACTGGTCTTTCAATCGCGCCCGGAAGGATCGCAGCTTCCTGATGACCATGGCGAGATAGCCGAAGGATGACAGGCACCAGAGCAGGACCAGGGTGAAGGTCAGAAATGCGAGCGCGGCCGGCATTACCCCTTCAGGCAGCGCGCCATCGACCAGCATTGTCGAGCGGGAGGCGGCGGGCAACAGCCAGTAGCCCAGCGCAATCCCCAGCCCCGCCAGCGGCATCGCGGCGTGCCGCCAGCTTGGCATGCCGGTTGACCTCTCGGCGGTGTGTTCGCTGACATACAGATAGATGGCGGGCGGCAAGGCCAGAAGCATGGGCAATACAAGAGGCAGATAGAATTCGTACAGACCCCGCGCGAAGGTAGCGATCAGGGGCAGGGCAGCAATGCCGGCAAGACAGGCCAGCACAGAGGCTAGGCGCAGGCGCACGCCTTTGTCGCTGCGCAGGGCAAGCAGGGTGCCCGCCGCGGCGATCGCGACATTTGCCGCCGATAGAGCAATCATTCCCTCGCTTTGCATGGCCATTTATACGACCGGTTTCCGGCGGGCATCAACCGGTCAGGCGTCGTGTATCCGCCGCGTTCCTGTCCGACCCGTCCGGGATGGACGACAGGACGCGGAAACATCGCCAGCGTTGCACTCATGGATGCCTCGACCGGGGCAGCTTCTTCATATCTGGACGCAGCGATGACCCTGATACCTGACGCAGTGACCGTTTTGCATGTTGGCCTCGGCACCCTTGCCGTTGCCGCAGGCGCGATTGCGCTCGCCGTGCGCAAGGGCGCGCCGATCCATATTGGCGCCGGTCGGGCTTTTGCCGTGACGATGGGCCTGGCGTCTCTGCTGGGCGCAATCCTGGGTCTGGCAAACCCCACGGAATATTACATCACCTTTCATGCGGGCATTCTCGGAACGACCCTGATCGCGAGCAGCTGGCTGTCGGCGCGACTGCGTGCCGCTCGCCCGGGATGGGCGACGCTGGCCGTGGCCGCCGCAAATCTCGCCAATTTCGCCGGGCTGGTCATCGCGGGCGTGATCGCGCTCGGGCAACCGGAAGCCATGCTGTTTGGCTTTGCCGCAACGGATTACTTTTTTCTGTCAGCCATGGCCGGCCTCGCGGTTATCGGCGATGCCAGCCTCGTGTTTCGCGGCGTGCTTGGCGACCGGCACCGGATCGCCCGGCATCTGTGGCGCATGTGTCTGGGCTTTTTCATTGCGGCCGGGTCGGCTTTCACGGGTCCGGGCGCCAGCGCCTTTCCCGAGGCGGTCCGCAGGTCCGGTGTTCTGGCGATGCCTGAACTGCTGATCTTGCTGGCTCTGCTGTTCTGGCTTGTCCGCACCTGGTGGAAGGGCGCGCCGCAATTGCCGGAGAAGGCCCCTGAGAAGGTTGCGGGGGAGGCACAATGAGCGGCGCATCACTTGTCGGAGACGCCCATTTCGCAGTTGGCTGCGCCGCGCTCATCGCCGGGTTCACGGCTTTTGCCGTGCGGAAAGGGTCGCCGGTCCACAAGGGCGCCGGGGCGATCTTTCTCGGCTCGATGCTGGCGCTGACCGCCAGCGGGCTCTGGATGAGCATCGCAAGGGAAATCCTGTTCACGGTATTTCTGTCGGCAATCGCGTTTCACGCGTTCGTTTCCGGGTGGGCCGCTGCCGCGGTCAACAGGCGTGTCGGCGGCACTATCACCTTTGGCTCAGCCATTTTCTCCGGCGCCATCGCCGCGGGCGCGATCTATGGTGGTCTGCGCGCCGCCGAGGCACCGGGCGGCGTTCTCAACGACCTTCCGCCTGCCGCCTTCTATAGTCTTGCAGCGATTGCGCTGCTGATGTTTTTCTTCGATATCCTGTTTGCGGTTTCCAAGACACCATCCGGGCAAAGACGATTGACGCGGCACGCATGGCGGATGGGCTTTTCCTTCTTTCTGGCCAGCAGCATCTTCTTCTTCGGCAATAATCACGTCCTGCCCGAGATGCTGCGCCATCCGGTTTTCCTGTCCGCGCCGGTCGCCGCGGTGCTCATCTGGACGATTTATTATGCGGTCAGGACGCGGCTGTCTCTTCGGCGGCCAGGTGACCCTGCGGCCTGAGACGGCTTTGCATAAAGGCGGGCAGGCGGGGGCGCGCAAACCGCCGCCACTCGGTGGGGTCGGCGTAAAAATTCCATGAGAGCGCTGACATGCCGATCGCCCGATCGATCTTCTTTTCGGCTATGGCTGGGACGCCATGGCGCGCCGGTCTATCGGTGAGGGCTGGCGCGCTCTCATGTTTACAAGGCTGGCCGGCTAAAGTAACTGTTTCACAAGGCAGTATTATCTCGGGGGTTTGTTCATGCTGATGTCCTTGTCGGAAAAGTTCGTGTTTCTCGGAAATCGCAAGGCGGCGTCGACCAGCCTGCAGGATTTCCTGACGAAACGGTGCGAGGTGATTTCCTCGACCAGCTGGAAGTTCGGGCCTCACCCGGTCACCGGCAACCCGACCAAGCACATGACTTATGAGGAATGGACCCAGATCTTTGCTGCCTTCTTCCGGAAGTTCTCTCTGGTGCCAGACAACTTCCTGGTCTTCGGTGTCATCCGCGACCCGGCCGAGCGGGTGCGCTCGTTCTACAGCTTCATCTCCGATATCCCCGACACCAATATGAAACGGAAATATGGCGAACTGACGCTGGATCAGTTCGTCGAGCTCTATCTGACCGATGGCTTCATGTATAATTACCGCAAGCTGTCGCAGGTCGAGTTTTTCGGCCAATCCAATTTCCTGATCCGGATGGAGCAGGCGAGCGAGGATCTTGACGCCCTGTACGAAGAGACGGGTTATGATTTTCGCGGGGCGATGCAGAAGGCGCGAAACCCGTCCCGGCCGCGCGAGCTGTCCCTGTCACCCGAGCTTAAAAAAGCGCTCGCGGACGCGCTGAAGCCGGAATACGACTTGTATGAGAAAGCCGGCAGGATGCTGACGCCGATCGAGCCTTCCGACGCTGTTGATATTTCCGCCGCGATCAAGTTCATGGCGCTGAAAACCAATCAATACGATATGGCGGCAACGCTGTTCAGCCGCGCCAAGGACAGTATCTGGACGGGGACGAGCACTGTCGACAAGTTGTTCGGCCATCCGGCGATCATTCCGTAGGGCTTGGTCTTCAGGTGGTTGCCCCTCACCGGCAGGCGAGGCCTGCGGTATTGAACAAACGATCCGTGGTCGCTGTTCTCCCGTCTGCACTGTCAAGGCACGGAACACCGTTCCGCCAGACGATGCGGTGAGAAGAAAGCGATCGATCCTGTGAATCAATCGTTCTTTGAACGCGCACCCCCCCGAATGCCGGCGGAAACCTGATACGCCGATCATCCGTGCAGGTCACACATCAGGGCCGGCGCCTCCACCCGGTCCTCACCGGGCTTGGGGGAAGTTATACGGCGGGATGGGGCGGCGGGGACAAGTTTCCCTCACCCAAAATCAGCAAGCTGATTTTGACCTCTCCCAGAGGGAGAGGTGAGGCATTGCACCTTTGTCGGGAGTTTTTCCCCACCTCTCCCTTGGGAGAGGTCGAAAGTCCGTCAGGACTTTCGGGTGAGGGGTTCATTCACCACCCAACAACGCCATCGTCGCAGCCGTCACATCCTCCTGCCGCATCAGGCTTTCGCCGACGAGGAAGCAGCGTATGTCCGATTTGGCGAGGCGCTGGAGGTCGGCGTTTTGCGTGATGCCGCTTTCGCCGATGAGGATCTTGCCGTCGGGCACCAGTTTCGCCAGCCGTTCGGACACGGACAATGACGTCTCGAAGGTCTTCAGATTGCGGTTGTTGATGCCGATCAGGGGCGAGGCGAGGTCGAGGGCGCGTTCGGTCTCCTCCTCGTCATGGACCTCGATCAGCACATCCATGTTCAGCGTGTGGGCGGCGTATTCCAGCTCGGCGGCCAGGGCGTCCGACAGGCACGCCATGATCAGCAGGATGCAGTCGGCGCCCCAGGCGCGGGCCTCGGCGACCTGATAGGTGTCGATCATGAAATCCTTGCGCAGGGCGGGCAGGGACGTCGCGGCGCGGGCGGCGCGCAGATAGTCCGGCGCGCCCTGGAAGCTCGGCCCGTCGGTGAGGACGGAGAGGCAGGTGGCGCCGCCGGCCTCGTATGCTTGCGCGAGCGCGGGCGGGTCGAAATCGGCGCGGATCAGGCCTTTTGACGGGCTTGCCTTCTTCACCTCCGCGATCAGGCCGAAGCCCGATTGCGCGGCGCGGGCCAGGGCCGGGGCGAAGGGGCGGATCGCCGGTGCGGCGGCAGCCTCTTCCTCTATCCGGGCGCGGGGTTTCAGCGCCTTTGCTGCGGCGACTTCGTCGCGCTTGTAGTCGATGATGCGGTCGAGAATGGTGGTCATGAATTGGTCCGTTGCACGAGGGCGGTCAGCTTTTCAAGGGCCTTGCCGTCATCGATCGCCTTTGCCGCATGCCTGACGCCATCCGATAGCATCACCGCCTTGCCGGCGACGACGAGGCCGGCGGCGGCGTTCAGCAGCACGATGTCGCGATAGGCGCTGTGCTCGCCCTTGAGCAGGCGGCGCAGGGCGGCGGCGTTCTCTTCCGGCGTGCCGCCGACAAGGGCAGCGGGGTCGGTGGTCTCGAGGCCTGCTTCCTCTGGCGTGACCTCGAAGGACGTGATCGAGCCGTCGCGGCCCAGCGCGGTGACATGGCTGGGGCCGGTAGTGGTCAGCTCGTCAAGCCCGTCAGAGCCGTGGACGACCCAGGCGGATTTTGCGCCGAGGGATTTGAGCACCTGTGCCATCGGCTCGGTCAGGGCCCTGTCATAGACGCCGAGCAGCTGGAAGTCAGCGCCCGCCGGGTTGGTCAGCGGGCCGAGCATGTTGAAAAGGGTGCGCATGCCCATCTCGGCGCGCACCGGTGCGACATGGCGCACGGCGGGGTGATGGCGCTGGGCGAACAGGAAGGTGACGCCGATATCTGTGAGGGCGGCTTTCACCGTGTCCATCTCGGCCATGATGTTGACGCCGAGGGCGGTGAGCACGTCGGACGAGCCGGATGCGGAGGAGACGGCCTTGTTGCCATGCTTGGCGACGGGCACGCCGCAGGCGGCGAGGACGAAGGCGACGGCGGTCGAGATATTATATGTGTTGGAGCCGTCGCCGCCGGTGCCACACGTGTCGATCGCGCCCGCAGGGCCTTCGAAGCGGTCGGCCTTGGCGCGCATGGCGGTTGCGGCGGCGGCGATTTCTTCCGGTGTCTCGCCGCGCACTTTCAGGGCGGTGAGGAAGGTCGCGATCTGCACCGGGCTGGCCTCGCCCGACAGCATGATGCCCATGGCGGCGGCGACGTCGTCGGCGTCGAGGACATGGCCGTCGGCGGCCATTTTCAGGATCGGGGCGAAAGCAGTAGCGGTCATGACGGTATATCTCAGGCGGCCTGTTTCTGGCCGGTCAGGGCGAGGAAATTACGAAACAGCGCAAGGCCATGTTCGGACGCGATGCTTTCCGGGTGGAACTGGACGCCATAGACCGGCTTGTTCCGGACACGGACGGCCATGATCTCGCCATCGTCATCGGCGCTCGCCAGCACTTCGAGCGTGTCCGGCACGGTGTCGGGCCGGATGACCAGCGAGTGATAGCGCGTCGCGGTGAAGGGCGAGGGGATGCCGTCGAACAGCGGATCGGCGTTGTGGCTGATGGTCGAGGTCTTGCCGTGCATCATGCGGCCCGCGCGGGAGATTGTGGCGCCGAAGGCCTGGCCGATCGACTGGTGGCCGAGGCAGACGCCCATCAGCGGCACGCCGCGCTCGGCGGCGGCGGTGACGGTCTCGACGCAGATGCCAGCCTCTGAAGGGCTGCACGGGCCGGGCGACAGGATGATCGCCTCGGGGCCCATGGCCAGCGCCTCGGCGGTCGAGAGCGCATCATTGCGGCGGACGACGATTTCGCGATCCAGTCCGCCGACCAGGTGGACCAGATTGTAGGTAAAACTGTCGTAGTTATCGATGAGCAGAATCATGTGAGCAGAATCATGTTGGTAGAATCATGGAAGTCTCCAGCCTCGCCACTTTACCTATGGCGCGACGCGATGCAACACAAGTCCATGATTTTACTAAGGGTCTGCCAAAAGGTGCCCAGGGAACAGGCCGCTGAACGGGTATGAAATTCTTCCCCGAAAAACAGACCGTCTCACGGCGCGTTATGCGCAGCGTCCAGATGGCGGTGCTGCTGGCGCTGGGCGTGCTGGTCGGCGGCACGATCGCCTATGCCATCGGCAGCGGCGTGGCGGTCGAGTCGCGGGAGATGGCGGCGAGCGCGGACGGGGATGCGGCGCCGGCCCTGCCGGGGGCGGCACGGGCCGCCTGGTTCGATACCGGCAGCGAGAGGCTGATGGCGACGCGGCGGGCTGTGCCGGCGGCGGTGGTAGCGGAGGAGAGGCCGAAGATCGTCATCATCATCGACGATATCGGCATGAACCGGCGGGCCTTCGACCGGCTGGTGCTGTTGCCCGAACCCATGACCTTCTCGATTCTGCCCTACGCCGCAGATGCGCAGCTTTATGCCGACCTTGCCAGGCGGACCGGCCATGACGTTATGCTGCACCTGCCCATGGCGCCCGCCGGCGCCGATGGGCCGTCAAGCGCCGGGCCGGACACGCTGCGCCTGGCCGACAGCCCGGCCGAACTGCGCCGCAAGCTGGCGCTGAACCTTGCCAAGTTTTCCGGCTATAGCGGGATCAATAATCACATGGGCTCCGGCCTGACCGCCGATCCGTTCCGCATGGAAATCGTCCTTGAGCGGATCGAGCGGGACGGCGTCTATTTCATCGACAGCGTGACGTCGGGGGCGACGGCGGTGGAGGCGGCGGCCGGGCAGACAGGCATGGCCTATATCCATCGCGATGTGTTTCTGGATTCCGATTATGAAGAAGTGACCGAGGAGACGGTCGCCGCGCAGCTGCGCCTGCTTGAAAGCGTCGCACGGAGCAAGGGTTACGCCATCGGCATCGGCCATCCGTATGATTCCACCGTGACGGCGTTGCAGGACTGGGCGGCGACGGCAGGCGCGCGCGGCTTTGAGGTGATCACGGCGAGTGCCCTGGTGGAGTGGCTGGAGACGCCTGTCAAAGAAGAGGCTGAGCCTGCGAGGGCGATAGTGCGGCTGCGCTGATCTGTTTCCGCTTTCTGTCAAACTACTTGCAAGGGTTATGTTTCTTGCTTGTGGCGGCTCCTGACGGAGAGCCGGCCAGTCACCTGACCGGGAAACGCTCTAGCGATCCGGCTGGAAGGTGATCGTCAGCTGATAGCCGTCATTGTTGATCAGCCATTCGGAAATTGCCTGCAATTGTTCCGCGGTGCCTTCGATAATACGTTTGCCCCAGCCGGTGCCTGAGGCCTGGGTCTCGGCATGGCTGGCGGCATTGCCGATGCCATTGTCCCTGAGGGTGAGCGTGCACGTGGCGGAGTCGCTGTTGTCCTTGTGCATCGAGAGAAAAATCCAGATCCGGCCATGCTTGTTTGCGGGAAAGGCGTATTTCAACGAGTTGGTGACAAACTCGTTGACGATCATGGCCACGGCGGCGGCCTGGGACGAGGTGAAGCGCGCCTCGTCACAATTCAGTTCCAGGGCGACGTTGTCGGGCGCGTTGCCTTCGAGCAGGGTGACGACCCTCCTCAAATAGCGCTGCATGTCAATATGCTTCAAATTGTTGAAACTCGATAGTTCCTCATTCAGCATCGCAACGATACTGATGCGATCACCAATGTCCGTCAGTGCCGCATGGGTTTCGCTCGATCCGTGGCGCTTGCGCAGATTGATCAGCGAGGAAATCGTCTGGAGCGAATTGCTGATCCGGTGAACGATCTCCTGCTGCAAGACCGTCTGGAATTTCAGTGTGCGGCGCAGTTCGAGCTGCTTCATGATCTGGTGCGCGAGAAGGCGCAAGACCTCCTTCTGGGTTTCGGTAAGGGTCTTCGGCTTCTCGTCGAGGATGCACAGCGTGCCCAGGGGCAGCCCGTTCTCGGTCCTCAATTGCGCTCCGGCATAAAAGCGGAAGCCCGATACGCCGCTGCATAAAGGGTTATCCGCCGTGCGCGTGTCATCGAGCGTGTCCTGGATTTCGACGAATTCGTGATCGAGGATGACATGCGAGCAAATCGAGGTATCAAGCGGGGTTTCGTCGATGCCGAACCCTGTCTCCGCCTTGAACCATTGTCTGTCTGCATCGATCAGGTTGATGACGGAGTATTTGGTGCCGCAGAGTTCCGAGGCGAGCTTGACGATGTCGTCGAAGTCTTTTTCGCGCGGCGTATCGAGAATATCGTAGCTGTACAGGGCCTCGAGCCTTTCGGCCTGCCTGGGATGTGAGGCTGCTTTCATGTCGGTTTCATTCCATCGGAAGGTCGCGAGAGTAAAAATTCCCCGAGAGCCGGATTCTCCATAAGAAATTTAGCTCACTGGCCTTTCGGCGCACAAGCCTCTTTGGCTGCCTGGATCAGCGCGCCGGCCTTGTTGCGGCATTCGCGGATTTCCATCTCCGGCATCGAGTCTGCGACGATCCCGGCGCCGGCCTGGACATACATCTTGCCGTCCTTGATCACGGCGGTCCTGAGCGCGATGCAGGTGTCGACATTGCCGTTGGCGGAGAAATAGCCGATGCAGCCGGCGTAAGGCCCGCGCGAGATTTTTTCCAGTTCGGTGATGATTTCCATGGCGCGGATCTTCGGCGCGCCGGAGACGGTTCCGGCCGGGAATCCTGCCATCAGGGCATCGACAGCGTCGTAGTCCGGCGACAGCTGGCCGGTGACGTTGGAGACGATGTGCATGACATGGGAATAGCGCTCGACGGTGAACTGGTCCGTGACCTGAACGCTGCCGATCTTTGCGGCGCGGCCGACATCGTTGCGGCCAAGATCAAGCAGCATCAGATGCTCGGCGCATTCCTTGGGGTCTGCGAGGAGTTCGGCTTCGAGCGCGCGGTCCTCATCCTGCGTTGCGCCGCGGGGCCTTGTGCCGGCGATGGGGCGGATCGTGACTTCATTGTCGCGCACGCGCACGAGGATTTCCGGGCTGGAGCCCACCAGCGTGCATTCGTCAAAATCGAGGAAGAACAGGAAGGGCGACGGGTTCAGCCGACGCAGGGTGCGGTACAGCTCGAAGGGCGGCGCGGTGAAGTCGGCGGCATAGCGCTGGGACAGGACGACCTGGAAGATATCGCCGGCATTGATATACTCCTTGGCGATATCGACCATCTGCGTATAGCGCTCGTCTGTCGTGTTGGAGACGAAGTCCGGCGCTGGATAGCCGTCCGTGTGGAGACTGTCTGTCGGGACCGGGCGGCGCAGGTCTTCCATGACATCGGCGAGACGTTCGGACGCGCGCGAATAGGCGGCGCGGGCATTGATGCCGCCTTGCGGGCGCACCGGCGTGATGAAGGTGATTTCCTGCTTCACATTGTCGAAGACGGCGAGGATGGTCGGGCGGATGAAGATCGCATCGGGCAGGCCGATGCCATTATCCTCCGGCTGCGGCAGGCGCTCGATCTGGCGGATCGTGTCATAGCCGAAAAAGCCGAACACGCCGGCAAACATTGGCGGCAGTTTCGCGGCCATTTCTTCCGGCAGGTCGATATGGGAGGCGTCGAGCAGGGCGCGCAGGCTGTCGAGAACCGGGCCTTTCGCTGGCTTGAAGGCGGACGGGTCAGACGCGGCCTCGTCGTTGATCTCGACGGTATCGCCCCCGGCGCGCCAGATCAGGTCCGGCTTCAGGCCGATGATCGAATAGCGGCCGAGCTGGTCGCCCCCCTCGACTGATTCAAGCAGGAAGGCATTCTTCCGCCCGCCGACGAGTTTCAGGTAAGCAGAGACTGGCGTGTCGAGATCGCTGACCGCCTTGCGGCACAGGACTTGCGCCTTGCCATCGCGATAGGCTCCCTCGAAGGCGCTGAATTCCGGCGTGACGGCGTACACTGTCTATTCCGTGCCGAAGCTGAACAGGCGATCCATTTCAGCCGGATTGCGGGTGACGGTCAGCTCGTTCTGCAGTTCGGCGAGATAGGCCTGTTGCAGCTCGACGGCGATTTGCTGGCCGGTCGCTTCCTTGTAGAGCTCAATCAGCTGTTCCTGCTGCGGCATCGCCGGGAAGGTCGCATCGCGGACGATACCGGCATAGGCGGTCACCTCGTCATCGGCCCAGGCGCTGACGAGATTGCCGAGATCGGCATCGAACAGCGTCGAGACGAAAGGCTGCGGCAGGTTCTGCGGGTTGGCTTGGGAGGAGACGCGGGTGTCGGTCACGGTCGCCCCGGCAGCCTGCGCGGCATCGGTCAGGCTAGCGCCGCCGGATACCGCGTTGCGCAGGCTGGCGAGTGTCGCCTCGGTCTGGATGCGGCGGCGCTCCTTCATATAGGCGGAGCGGACGGCAGCGCGGACATCCTCGAAGGGCTGCAATTGCGGCGCGCGAACCTGATCGACGGAAACGGTGAAATAGCCGGTGTCGTCGGCAAGATCGATCACCTGGCTCTCGTCGCCTTCCTGCAGCAGGAAGGCTTCGTTGAGAATCTCGACCGGCAGGTCTTCGAGCGTGGCATTGTCCGGCGTGAACAGGTTGCGATCAACCGGGCCATAGGTGACGACATCGACATTGGGCAGGTCAGCGACAGCTTCCTGAAGGGTCGCGCCCTGATCGCGGGCAAGCTCGATCGTCTCGACAGCCTCGAACAGGCGGCGGGACGTCTCGTTCTCCGTCAGTTCGGCTTCAAGCGCGTCGCGCTCTTCGGCAAACACGGCTTCCTGTCCCGGCGTGATTTCCATCACTTCGGCGACGGTGTAACCAAGCAGGCCATCAAGAGGGCCAATCGGTTCGCCCAGATCGGTCTCGGAAAAGATCGCGTTGGCAAGCGTCGGATCGCTGAGATCATCCTTGCGCACGCCTTCATAGGTGACCCGCTCCAGCGGGAAGCCCTGCTCTTCGGCCAGTTGCTCGAAGCGTGTGCCACCGGCGAGGCGGGAGAATGCCGCCTGGGCCTCTTCGGCCGTTTGATAGGTCAGTTGACGGATCGTGCGCGTTTCCGGCGTCGACAGCAGTGCCTTGCGCGAGTCGAAAAGCTGGCGCAACTCATCCTCGGAGCGCTCCAATCCCTGGGCGAAGTCGCTGTTGCGCAGGATCACGGCGCTGAAAGTGCGATATTCCGGCGCCATGTAATCATCCGAATTGGCTTCGTAATAGCCGCGCAGCTCTTCCTCGGTCGGGGCGGTGATCGCCTCTGCCGGCGTGGTGAGGGAAACGAAGCTGACCTGCCGGGTTTCGCCCTGGCGTTTCAACTGGAGGTCCAGCCATGCCGTCGGCGCCGGGGTGGTGACACCGATCGACCCGAGCAGGTGATCGCGCAGGATCTCGAACGCGATCTCCTCGCGGAACTGCTCGAGGGTCAGCCGGTTATTCTGAAGAATGGCGATCAGCACTTCCTGATCGAACTCGCCGGAATTCGGGTTCTCGAAGGCGGGTTCGGACCGCAGATAGTCGCCGACCATTTCATTGGTGGCGGTCAGGTTCAGACGCGCGGCTTCCTGCTGGATGACGGAGCGGGCGGTGAGGGTCTGGATCGTCGCATCGAGCAGGCCCGCAGCGACGGCTTCGTCATTGGTCAGGCTCTCGCCCGTCTGGCGCCGGTAATAATCGACCTGCCGGGTAAACTCGTCGCGCACATCCGTCGTTTCGAATTTCTCGTCGCCGACGGTGAGGGCGGAACGCTGGGTGAAGTTGCGCAGTTCCGGCACGCCAACAAAGGCAAAGGCCAGAATCACCAGCACGATAAGGAAGGGGCCGGCGAACCCGGTAACCGCATTTCTGACCGTCGTAAGCATGAAGTCTGCTCCTGCACATTTCTTGACTGTAGGTGTGGCTTGCAGCGATAAGCCATCGCGCCCGATATTGGCAAGTGTTATGGGCTTTCAGCGGCGTTTATTCGCCCAGCCCGAGTGAAACTGAAAAACCGGACAAGGGGGCCTCATGGACGACATTCGCAAGCTGATCGTCGGCAACTGGAAAATGCACGGGCTGAAATCGGCGCTCGATGAAGTCGACAGGCTGGCCGAGCTGTGTAGCCGCGGAGAGCCAAAGGCGGATATCCTGATCTGCCCGCCGGCAACGCTGCTGTCGGAGATGGCCGGGCCATGCCGCGATGCGGGATTTTTCGTCGGCGGTCAGACCTGCCACCACCGGCTGAAGGGTGCCTATACCGGCGAGATCAGCGCGGAGATGCTGAAGGATGCCGGCGCGACCCATGTCATCCTCGGCCATTCGGAGCGCCGCCTCTACAATGGCGAGACCAATGAGCAGGTGAAGGCCAAGGCCGAAGCCGCGCTGTCGGTCGGGCTGATCCCGATCATCTGCATCGGCGAGACGCGCACAGAGCGTGATTCCGGCCAGGCCGTGGCGGTCGTGTCGCAGTTTCTCGCCGGCTCGATCCCGGACGAAATTGACGATTTTATCATCTCCTATGAGCCCTTATGGGCTATCGGCACCGGGCTGGTCCCGACGCCGGGCGAGATTGCCGAGATCCACATGGCGATCCGCCAGCGGGTCGGCGGGGATATTCCGATCCTCTACGGCGGCTCGGTGAAGCCGGACAATGCGGGACGCATCCTGTCCATTGCCAATGTCAACGGTGCGCTGGTCGGCGGGGCAAGCCTGAAAGCCGACGACTTCTACGGGATCATCAAATCGGCCTGAGGCCGGTATTCAGGGACGCGCCGGATGCTGCTGATTCTGCTCATTATTCTGCTTATCGTGGTGCTGGTCCATGCGCGCATCTATGTGCGCGAGACAGAACGGGCCATGCCGCCAGCTGGTTCCTTTCGCGTGATCGACGGCATCAAGCTGCACTATGTCGATGCCGGACCACAAGACGGCCCCGGGGCGCCGGTCGTGCTGATCCACGGTGTCAGTTCCAACCTGCTCGACATGAAGCTCGCCCTCGGTGACCGGCTGGCGCAGGAGCGCCGGGTGATCATGATCGACCGTCCCGGCTATGGCTATTCGGAGCGCCCCGTGGGCGCGGTCGATATGGGACGGCAGGCCAGGATCATCGATGCGCTGCTGGCAGAGCTTGGCGTCGAGAAACCGGTCATCATCGCCCACAGCTATGGCGGGGCGCTGGCCTTGCGCCATACGCTGGCCTTCCCTGATCGAGCACGGGCGCTGATCCTTCTGGCGCCGGTCAGCCATCGCTGGCCGGGCGGGGTCGACTGGCACAATCACGCAGCGACCATGCCGGGCATCGGACCGCTGTTCAGCCACACGGTGCCGGCGCTGTATGGCCGGCTTGCCGGCAGGAAGGCGGTCGAAGGGGCGTTCTGGCCGCAAGCACAGCCGGCGGGATATTATGAGCAGGCAGGTATGGCACTGATCTTCCGGCCAATGGCGTTCCGCTCGACCGGCGAGGACCTCGTCGGGCTGTATGATGAGATAACCAAGATGGAGCCGCACTACGGGTCGATCCGCCAGCCAGTGCATATGATCGCTGGCACCCATGACACGACGGTGCTCTCGACGATCCATTGCTTCGGCCTGAAGGCAAAGCTTGCCGATACGAGCCTGCAATTCCTCGACAATACAGGCCATACGATCCACCATTCCTGCAGCGGCGAGGTCGAAAAGCTGCTCGCGGCCATCGACGGCGACGTTGACGCGACGCGCTGACGACGCTATCGCCCTCTTTTGCTGCAGGTTTTGACCTTGGCATGGCCGGTGCCATTGTCTATATGCAGCGCTCACGGAAAAATTGAGTGCCCGTCCGAGCGGGCATGGCGAGAAAAGTTACCCGCATGGAAACGATCATCCTCATCATATATTGCTTCATCGTGATTGCGCTTGTCGGCGTCGTGCTGATGCAGCGCTCCGAAGGCGGCGCACTCGGCATGGGCGGCGGTGGCGGTGGCGTCATGTCCGGCCGTGGCGCGGCGAGCGCCCTGACGCGCACGACCAGCCTTCTCGCGGCGGCCTATATGGGAATATGCCTGTTCCTCGCGGTGATTGCCAAGGAGGAGAATCCGAACCAGGATTTCAACGAGATACTCGGCAATGATCCGGCGGCACCGAGCCGACAGCTGACGCCGGGAGAGGTCAGCGGCGACGACCTTCTGGAAGGCTTCGGCACCACCGAGCCGGCGGAAGAGCCTGCCACGCAAGAGCCCGCGCCGGAGGAGGCCGCTGCTCCCGTCGAGACAGCACCGGCGTCGGATGAGCCAGCAGGCGACGCGACCGGCGACGAGACACCCGAACAGCCATAAATCACAACGGGCATTTTTACCGGACGACACTGCCGCGCCGCCCGCCAACGGCGCGGCAAAGTTTTTTGTCCACAGGTGAGAATGCCCCTTTGACCTGTGCGTAAACAGTCGTAAGAGGGACTTCCATGACGCGGTATATTTTCATTACGGGCGGCGTGGTTTCCTCCCTCGGCAAAGGTGTTGCAGCGGCGGCGCTCGGCGCGCTGTTGCAGGCACGTGGTTACAAGGTCCGGCTCAGGAAGCTCGACCCCTATCTCAATGTCGATCCGGGCACGATGAGCCCGTACCAGCATGGCGAAGTGTTCGTCACCGATGACGGGGCGGAGACCGATCTCGATCTCGGTCATTATGAGCGCTTCACCGGTGTTTCCGCGTCGAAGAACGACAATGTCACGACCGGGCAGATCTATTCCTCGATCCTCGAAAAGGAGCGCCGCGGCGACTATCTCGGCGCGACGGTCCAGGTCATTCCGCATGTCACCGACGCGATCAAGGAATTCGTGCTGTCGGACCATGGCGGGGCTGACTTCGTATTATGCGAGATCGGCGGCACGGTCGGCGATATCGAGGGTCTGCCCTTCTTCGAGGCGATCCGTCAGCTCGGAAACGAATTGCCGCGCGGGCAGGCGGTCTACATTCACCTGACGCTGATGCCATTTATCCCCTCTGCCGGGGAAATGAAGACCAAGCCGACCCAGCACTCGGTCAAGGAATTGCGCTCGATCGGTATCCAACCGGATATCCTGCTGATCCGCGCCGACCGCGATATTCCCGAAAGCGAGAAGCGCAAGGTGGCGCTGTTCTGTAACGTGCGCCAGAGCGCGGTTGTGCAGGCGATGGATTGCCGCACGATCTATGAGGTGCCGCTCGCCTATCATGGCGAAGGGTTCGATACCGAAGTGCTCAGTGCCTTCGGCATCACGGACGCGCCGGAGCCAAAGCTCGACAAGTGGCGCGAGATCGTGCGCCGGACGACCTCGCCGGAAGGCGGCGAGGTGAACATCGCCATCGTCGGCAAGTATACCGTGCTGAAGGATGCCTATAAATCGCTGATCGAGGCGCTGGCCCATGGCGGCATCGCCAATAATGTCCGTGTCGGCATCGAATGGGTCGACAGCGCCGTCTTCGAGAAGGAAGAAGAAGCCCTGTCGCGGCTCGAGAATGTCCACGGCATCCTCGTGCCGGGCGGCTTTGGCGAGCGCGGCTCACGCGGCAAGATCATGGCGGCGCAATTCGCGCGGGAGCGCAATGTGCCCTATTTCGGCATCTGCTTCGGCATGCAGATGGCGGTGCTGGAAGCGGCCCGCAACCTGCTCGGCATCGCCGGTGCCTCGTCGTCGGAATTCGAGGGGCAGGGTCCCTCCATCGTCGGGCTGATGACCGAATGGCAGAAGGATGGCCTTAAGCAGGAACGAGACGCGAATTCCGATCTCGGCGGCACGATGCGCCTCGGTGCCTATGAAGCGCATCTGAAGGCTGGCAGCAAGGTGCGCGAGATTTACGGGTCAGACACGATCCAGGAGCGCCATCGCCACCGCTATGAGGTCGATATCAAGATCGCCGATGCGCTCGCCGAACATGGCATTGTCTTCTCTGGTACGTCCGCCGATGGCCGCCTGCCGGAAATCATGGAAAACACGACCCATCCGTGGTTCATCGGGGTGCAGTATCACCCCGAGCTGAAGTCACGGCCGTTCGATCCGCACCCGTTGTTCGCGTCGTTTATCGAGGCGGCGCTGATCCGCTCACGGCTGGTCTAGGTCATGGAAGAATCCCCCGGTAAGCAGGAGATAAAGGCTTACCGGCTCGGCGAATCCTATGCCCATCTCTGCGATGACGGATCGGTGCTGCCGATCGCGGTCGGGCCGGAATTCTGGCAGTCACAGATCGGCGCCTTGCCGCCAGGTCGGCTGATCAGTATGTTTCACAGCGCACAGGACTGGACCGTCTGGGAAATGCATCCACAGGGGGATGAATGGATCCTGCAAGTATCAGGGTCGATGACCCTGATACTGGACATGCCGGGCGGGGAGACCAGTGTAACGCTGGGCCAGGGCGAGTTTACCGTCGTGCCGAAAGGCATCTGGCACACCGCCGATGTCATCGAGCCGGGAGAGGCGCTGTTCGTGACGGCGGGTGAGGGGACGAGCCACCGGCCAAGGGATAGGGCCCGCTAAATTCTAGACGCTATTGCGGCCGGCAGCGCCAGGAGAGACGGTCGTCAGGCCGAGATCGAGCTGGTCGATGGCGTAGCGCCGGAACGGGGCCTTCTGGTCATCCGTCAGCAGGTCATAGGATGTCCCGGTTGGCGCAGCAGGGCCCTTGCGGGCCTGCCATTCACGGCGGCGTTCTGCGCGATAGCTGTCACGGTCGGCGCCGGCAGCCCCGCGATACTGGTCGGCGCGGGCGGCAAAGATGCGCTCGCGCTGGGCTTCGGACAGATCGTTCTGGAAGAAATCGGCGGCCAGCAGGTCGACCATCGAGCGCTGTGAGGCGTCAAGGGCCGGCCACATCTGCTCGACCTTGCCCACGGGCAGGGCGCCTGGTGCCTGGGCGCTTGCCATTTCCTGGGCATTGACTTGCCCCGAAAAGGAAAAGACGCTGACGAAACCGATGACCAGTCCAAGGGACAAAGGACGACGCAATATCATTACTACACAACTCCTGATACTGAGCTCAGGCTAGCAGGCAGGAATTGAAAGCCGTTGAACCGAAACCCTGCAATTTGACCCTTTCGCGTTAACCATCAGGCCGGTTCGAAGTAATAAATCGGGCGCGCCAAATGCGGGCTTGCATTGTCGCCAAGGGTGCGGTAATCACGCGCGCTCAGTTCAATCGCGCCACGGCGCCGAGACAATTTTGAAGAGAAACTCATGGCAGTACCCAAGAGCAAGATTACCCGGTCGCGCCGCGGCATGCGCCGTTCGCACGACAAGCTGGCAGCGCCGGCTTTCATTGAAGACAAGAAAAGCGGAAATCTGCGCCGTAACCACCATATCGACCTGAAGTCCGGCCTTTATAATGGCCGCCAGGTCCTCGAGCCGACGGACGAATAGGTCGTCTGGACGCGTCCGCGTCCGGCCATTCCCGGCTTTGGCAAATCGAGCCCGGTCACGATATCGTGGCCGGGCTGATTGTATTTGTGCCCTTTTTTCGCCTTTTTAGAGGTTATCCTTATTTCTGACCAAAAAGGGAATTAACCCTTTCGACGGACCTATGGTTAATGCGCCCGGGCCGGACACAAAAAAATATTCACAGGCAGGCAGGTATGGTTTTCCCGAACAGTCACTTTTCTACGCCGCTCAGGATCGCGATCGGCGCCATTATCGCGGTCGTCGGATTATCGGCCTGCGAGACATCCAGCCTCTATGAGAACCGCTATGCGCGGTATTACGATGCCTGCGACCAGCGCGCCGGCATCTGTTACGCCAATTGCAGTGATTTCCCGGAAGGCGAGTCCAAGACCGAATGCCAGAGCGCGTGTACATCGCAGGTAGACCAGTGCTTCGCCGATATCTCCGCCCGTATCCAGGCTGACAACGACCAGCGCTATGCCTATACGCCGACACCCTACTACGGGGCCTACGGCTATTACCGTCCGGGCTATGGTTATTCCTACGGGCCTTACAACGCGCCCTATGGCTATTACGCCAATCGCAGCCGGACCTATCCCTATTTCTACAGCTACAGCGATTATGGCTATTACGACCCGCGCTATAATGATTACTACAATCGCCGGTATTACGGTTACGATCGCGGCCGCGGTGACGGCAGGGGCGATGGCGGCTATGATCAGGGCGGGACCGACCAGCCGGATTATGACGATCGCAATGACAGCGGTGACCGTTTCTATGATGGCCGCGTCGTCAAGCCCGGCGTCGCCGCGCGGCAGTCGGAGATCGATGCCCGCCAGCGCCCGCAACCGAGCCAGCAAAACCGCACCTTCGATGCGCCGACCGCGCCCGAGCCGCGCAGCAGTACGCCACCGCAAAAAGTGACCAAGCCCGGCACCCGTCCGAAAAACGACGACTGAGCCGACCCGGCTTTCCAGCCAAGAAACGCCGCTCCCGTGATAAGGAGCGGTGTTATTTTTATGCCGGGTGGTTGCGTATTTTCACCACCCGCGTCAAGAACATGCCTGACGTTGAACCCTTCGCGCGACCATCATCAGGAGAGACAGCATGACCGCTATCATTGACATTATTGGCCGGGAAATTCTCGACAGCCGCGGTAATCCTACCGTCGAGGTCGATGTGGTGCTGGAAGACGGCTCCATGGGCCGTGCTGCCGTTCCGTCGGGCGCCTCCACCGGCGCCCACGAAGCCCATGAGCTGCGCGATGGCGACAAGGGCCGTTATATGGGCAAGGGCGTGATCAAGGCGGTCGATGCCGTCAATGGCGAGATCATGGAAGCGCTGGTCGGTGCCGATGCGACCGATCAGGTGCTGATCGATGAGGCGCTGATCGAGCTGGACGGAACTGAGAACAAGTCGCGCCTTGGCGCCAATGCGATCCTTGGCGTTTCGCTGGCCGTCGCCAAGGCCGGTGCCGAAGCGACCAACCAGCCGCTTTATCGCTATGTCGGCGGCACGGCGGCTCGCGTCCTACCGGCGCCGATGATGAACATTATCAATGGCGGCGAGCATGCCGACAACCCGATCGACATCCAGGAATTCATGATCATGCCGCTCGGCGTCGAGACATTCTCCGACGCGCTACGTGCCGGCGCGGAAATTTTCCATACGCTGAAGAAAGAGCTGTCGGCTGCCGGTCACGGTACCAATGTGGGCGACGAAGGCGGCTTCGCCCCGAACCTGTCCTCGACCAATGAGGCGCTCGACTTCATCATGACCTCGATCGAGAAGGCCGGTTACAAGCCGGGCGAGGAGGTCTACATCGCTCTCGATGCCGCCTCGACCGAGTTCTATGCCGACGGAAAATACGAGTTGAAGGGCGAGGGCAAGTCGCTGTCGTCCGTGCAGATGGCACACTATCTCGCCGATCTCGTCGGCAACTACCCGATCGTCTCCATTGAGGATGGCATGGCCGAAGACGACTGGGATGGCTGGAAGGCGCTGACGGACCTGGTCGGCGACAAGTGCCAGCTGGTCGGCGACGATCTGTTCGTGACCAACACCAAGCGTCTGGCGACCGGCATCGAGAAGGGCTCGGCCAACTCGATCCTGATCAAGGTCAACCAGATCGGGACACTGACGGAAACGCTGAACGCCGTGAACATGGCGCACCGTGCGGGGTTCACCGCCGTCATGTCGCACCGCTCCGGTGAGACCGAGGACAACACGATTGCCGACCTCGCCGTCGCGACCAATTGCGGGCAGATCAAGACCGGCTCGCTGTCGCGGTCCGACCGGCTGTCGAAATACAACCAGCTTCTGCGCATCGAGGAAGAGCTGGGCCCGGTGGCCATCTATAATGGCCGCGCGGTCCTGAAGAAGTAATGCAGGCCGATCTGCCGGCGGGGTTAGTGCTCCGCCGGGCAACCGACGGCGACAGCGACATCGTCAAGGCGCTGGTCTGGCAGGTCCTGCGCGAATATGGCATGGAGCCGGACCCGGCCCATGCCGATCGCGGTCTCGACCATATCGATAGCGCCTTCGATGGCGGCGGTCTGTGGCTGTTGCTGGAGGGCGATGCGCTTATCGGTACGGTCGGACTATCGGCCAATTCCGAAACTGTCTGTGAGCTGACGAAAATGTTCCTCACACCGTCCGCCCGTGGCAAGGGCCTCGGCCGGGCCTTGCTTGTCGCCGCTCTCGATGAGGCGCGCGCGCGAGGCTATCGCACCGTAGAGCTGGAGACAGACACAAGTCTGAAGGAGGCCGTGCAGCTCTACCGCCGGTATGGTTTCGAGGAGGTAGCGCAGCCCAATTCGGTCCAGCGCTGCAATATGGTCATGCACTTAACGCTTCAGTAACCCTGTTTGCCCCATTCATGGGCGGTCGAGTTGACGGCTTTCCCGGGGTGCCATGTTCAGTTTCCGCCGCTTCTTTTTTGATGCGTTCCTGCCCGCGTTCTGCGTGATCGGCATCGCCTATAATTTCCTCATCGCCCTGAATGGCGAGGAGGGCGTGCGCGCCCATACGCTGGTGCGCGAGGAGTTGACGGAAAAGCAGCAGGAATTGCACGAGCTTGCGGCGCATCGCGAATGGCTGGCCCGCAAGGCCGACATGCTGTCGGTCAAGACCCTCGACGATGACATGCTGGATGAAAGCGCAAGGCGTGTTCTCGGCTATGCCGCCGAAGGCGAATATGTGATGCCGGCAGCCGAATTCGACCATCTCATCAAGCGGCTGGAGCAGCAAAGCCGCTGATCCAATTAGTATTTTTCGGGTCATCGCCTGGGACGAAAAGTCTGGCAAAAATAGCGATTACGCCTTTCGCTCCGGGGGAAAGATGCGCTATATCCCGACATGAGTAGAACAACCGACCAAAAGGTGACCCGTTTTATGGCCCCTGCCGACGCCAGCTCGCCGAAGAGCAACTACAACGCCACCAAGGACGAACTCCTTAAGTATTACAAGGACATGCTGCTGATCCGCCGCTTCGAGGAGAAGGCCGGCCAGCTTTACGGCATGGGCCATATTGGCGGCTTCTGCCACCTCTATATTGGCCAGGAAGCCGTTGTCGTCGGCATGGAAGCGCTCAAGAAAGAGGGCGACCAGGTCATCACCGGCTATCGTGACCACGGCCACATGCTCGCTTGCGGCATGGACCCGAAGGGCGTGATGGCGGAGCTGACCGGCCGCGAGGGCGGCTATTCCAAGGGCAAGGGCGGCTCCATGCACATGTTCTCCACGGAGAAGAAATTCTATGGCGGCCATGGTATCGTCGGCGCACAGATCCCGCTCGGCACCGGCCTCGCCTTCGCCAACCGCTACAACGGCAATGACAGCGTATCGCTGACCTATTTCGGCGATGGCGCCGCCAACCAGGGCCAGGTCTTCGAGGCGATGAACATGGCGCAGCTATGGAGGCTGCCGGTCGTCTTCATCATTGAGAACAACCAGTATGCCATGGGCACGTCGATCAAGCGCTCGCACGCAGAAACCCATCTCTATCGCCGCGGCGCCTCGTTCGGGATTCCGGGCACGGAAGTCGACGGCATGGATGTTCTGGCCGTACGCGAGGCAGGCCGCGAGGCCATGGAGCACGCGCGGACCGGCAAAGGCCCGTATATTCTGGAAATGAAGACCTATCGCTATCGCGGGCACTCCATGTCCGATCCGGCGAAATACCGTACACGTGACGAGGTCGACGATATCCGCACCAATTCCGACCCGATCAAGAAGTGCGAGAACTATATCATGAGCGGCAAGCACGCCTCCGAAGACGAGTTGAAAGAGATCGACAAGGCGATCAAGCAGGTGGTCAAGGAAGCGGCTGACTTCTCGCTGGAGAGCCCGGAGCCCGATCCGAAAGAGCTGTTCACGGATATTCTGGCGTAGCCGCCGATAACGGCGTTCCCTGTTAAACAGAGGCGCTGTCGTCGTGGGGCAGACTCTCACCGTATTGACCCAAAGGTTTCTGTCGATGGCAGGCAGGGAATGAGTCCGAAGACCCTGACTTTCCACCATCCAGTCGCTTTCTGGACCGGCTGCATCTTGATCGCTTCGGGCGTCATCGCCCATGTTCCCATGTTCGTCCATTCCGCCTCCATGGGCTATCGTATGGCCGGCATGGAAATGAGTATGACGATGCATGTCGGCATGGCTTTGATTCCGGTCGGGCTCATCATGGCGTTTTACGGAATGATGCCCCGGTTGGCGCTGTTGCGCGCGGATAATGAGGTAGACCTTCACTTCCATGCGGCCGACAGGGGTGGCCTGACCTGGGCGCACTGGACACTTGTCTTTGCGCTCTTCGTCGCGGTCGCCGTGGATGTGATGAAACCGGCGACGCTCGGTTTCGTGATGCCGGGCATGACGCTCGAATACAGGATTTCGCAGCACGCCGCCGGCACGCTGGCGCTGGTCGCGCTGACCGGCACCGCGCTCGGCTCGATCATCTGGGGGCGCATCGCCGACCTGCTGGGGCGGCGCTCGGCTATCCTGCTGTCGGCGCTGATGTTCATCGGCACGGCGATATGCGGGGCCATGCCGAGCTTTACCTGGAACCTCATCATGTGTTTCCTGATGGGTCTGTCGGCAGGCGGATTGCTCCCCATCGCGTTCACCCTAATGGCGGAAATGGTTCCGGCTGCCCATCGCGGCTGGCTGCTGGTGGCGCTGGGCGGTATCGGCACCTCGGCCGGATATTTGCTGGCTTCCGGCGCCGCCGCCGTGCTGGAGCCGATGTTCAGTTGGCGGATTTTGTGGATGCTCGGCCTGCCGACCGGCCTGATGATCATCCTCCTGAACCGCTATATTCCCGAATCGCCGCGCTTTCTTGCCAGTGTCGGCCTGCGCCGCCAGGCGAGGGCCGTGCTCGACAGATACAATGCGGTCGTCGACTCCCCGGACGATGCGGGACTCCCGCCCGAGATGGAGAGCCGCGGCGGCTTCTGGCAATTGATGACGGGCGGATATGGCGCGATCACTCTTGGCTTGATCGGCTCAGGGCTTGCCTGGGGGCTGGTGAATTTTGGCTTTCTCCTGTGGCTGCCGACCAATCTGCGCGAAATGGGCATGGACGCCGCCGCCGCGAACGGCCTGCTGGCCAAATCCGGCATGCTTGCCCTGCCGGGCATCGTTGCGGTTGCCTGGCTCTATCACGCATGGAGCAGTATCAGGACGCTGGTCCTGTTCGTGGGGCTCACGGCCGCGAGCCTTTTCCTGTTCTTCGTGATCGGGCTGACGGGGAGCCTGACGCAGGGCTTCGTTATCGCCGGCACCGCCTGCCTGCTCATCAGCGCCAGCGGCGTCATCGCCATGCTTATACCTTATGCGGCGGAAATTTATCCCGTGCATCTACGTGGTACCGGGGCGGGCATCGTCGCAGCAAGTTCCAAGGCGGGCGGCATTCTCGGCGCCGGGGTCGGCGTGGTGGGCTTTTTCGAGAATATCGCCTTTTCGGCCTTATGGATCGCGGTGCCGCTTATCGGCTTTGCTCTGCTGCTACTGCGCAGCGGGACCGAGACACGAGGCTTCACGCTCGAAGCTATCCATAGCCAGATAGCCAGACGGCGATAAGCAAATTGCCCGTACGGCGAGCGGCTTTTTCATCCTCCGGCACGCCGCACCAAGCCGGAATATGGAAATATAATCCAAAACCCTTTAAAGTGTGACGAACCGTTACACGCGCAAGGTGTTCGCGTTCGAGATGCGGTCAGGTCTGAGTGTTTTGCTGGCCGCAACAGGGGCATGTATGAAAGATCCAGCCGAAGAGCAGATGTGTGCTGTCCTCTTGCGCGGCATTGCGAATGTCAGCGGAGATATGATCGCCGCGATCGACACTGACTTTGGCTTTACGTTCTTCAACGAGGCATATCGCAGGGAATATGCGCACCTCTGGAAACTCGACATCGAGACCGGTACCAATCTGCTTGCCGGCATGGCGCAATGGCCGGAGGAGCGCGAAAAGGCGCGTGACGTCTGGCAGAGGGCTCTCGACGGCGACGCCTATACAGCCACGATGGAGTTCGGCCCGTCAGCGGCAGAAATGCGCTATTATGCGCTGCGCTTCGCCCCGATCATGGATGGCGACTCGATCACCGGTGCTGTGCATATTATCAGCGACATCACCGCCCAGGTTAGGGCGGAAAATCACCGTGAAATCCTGATCCGGGAGCTCAATCACCGGGTCAAGAATACGCTCGCCATGGTGCAGGTAATGGCGCGCCAGAGCTTTCGTGGCTCACAGCATTTGCAGGAACGCGAACGGTTCGAGGCGAGGTTGAGCAATCTCGCCTCGGCGCATGACATGCTGACCAACACCCATTGGGAATACACCTCACTCGACCAGGTCATATCCTCGACCATGGCGGGTGCCGGTGTCGATACGAACCGGGTCACCGCCGAAGGAGATCATGACCTCATTCTTGGCCCAGAACAGGCGGTGTCGATGTCCATGGCGTTGCATGAACTGGCGACGAATGCGCTCAAATATGGCGCGCTTTCGACTGAAACCGGACGGGTGTCGATCACCTGGACGGTCAACGGGGATGACGATCAGGCCTATGACATTGTCTGGCAGGAGGAAGGCGGACCATCCGTCAGTGAGCCGGACCGCGCTGGCTTCGGAACGACCATGGTACGCAAGGCCCTGGCCAATGATTTGCAGGGCGATGTCGAACTCGTCTACGCACCGGACGGTGTGATCTGCCGGATTTCCGGACCACTCTCGGCGCTGCAGCAGAGCAGCTGATGGCACCGCTGGACGGAAAGAAAATCCTGTTGGTGGAAGATGAATACCTCATCGCCCTGATGGCTGAGGACATGCTCACGACGCTGGGGGCGAAGGTGGTCGGCTCGGTGGCAACCGTCGAGGCAGCCCTGACGCTGATGAAGGACACCGAGATCGATTGTGCCGTGCTCGATGTGAATCTCAAGAACGGTACCAGTGACGCCATTGCGGCGAAGCTCGCGCAGGACGGGATCCCCTATATCTTCGCGACAGGTCACGGTCATGCCGATAATGAGGCGATCGTCCTGCCCAAGCCCTATACCGAGGCCAATCTCGGGCGAGCGATCAACGAGGCGTTGACCCGGTCGCGCCCGAAATAGGCTGTCGCCGTGGCGGTCACGCCTGCGGACTGCCCTTGCTTGTTGACGGCGGCGGCGCTCCTCCCGACACTTCCGCCTGAAACGGGAGACTGCTCTCAAGGGAGATGGCATGAGCGAACGCAACGATACCTACAAAGAGAATATGATGGCCGGGAAAGTCTGCTTCATGTCCGGGGCGACCAGCGGCATCAACCGGCAGATCGCTGTCCGGTTCGCGATGGAAGGCGCCAAGGTCTTCGTCATCTCGCGGTCGCAGGACAAGGTCGATGACACGGTCGCGGAACTGAAGGGCCTGGGTGGAGAGGCAGCAGGCGCGGCGGTCGATGTGCGCAACTGGGACGCGGTCGAGGCGGCGGTGAAATCCTGCGTCGAGACCTTCGGCGAGATCGACATGGTGCTGGCCGGCCAGGCGGGCAATTTCCCGGCAGGCGCGGCGCAGATGTCGGCCAATGCCTTCAAGTCGGTCGTCGATATCGATCTGCTCGGGTCGTTCAACATTTTCCGGGCAACGGTGCACCACGTCCGGAAGCCCGGTGCCAGCCTTATCGCGATTACCGCGCCGCAGGCGACCCATCCATGGCTCTACCAATCCCATGTCTGCGCGGCCAAGGCCGGCGTCAACATGCTGGTGAAGTGTCTCGCCATGGAGTGGGGCGCGAGCGGTATTCGCGTCAATGCGATCTCGCCGGGGCCGATTGCCGATACTGAAGGCATGCGCCGGCTCGCCGGGTCGCCTGAGGCGGCCGAGAAATACAAGGCGGCGCTGGCGTTGAAGGATTTCGGCTCAAAGGACAATATCGCCGATGCGGCCCTGTGGCTGTGTTCGTCGGCGGCGTCCTATGTCACCGGCACGATCCTCGAGGTCGAGGGCGGAACGTCGCTCGGCGACGCCTCCGGTTCGCTGAAACTGTAATGACCGATTGCAGGGCCGTCCTCGTCACCGGTGCCGGCAGCGGCATCGGCAGGGCCATCGCCCTGCATCTGGCCGGGCAGGGCTTCACCGTGTTTGCTGTCGGACGTACCGCGGCGACCCTCGCGGATCTGACAGGAGAGGGTGGCGAGCGCATTATTCCGGTGACCATGGATGTCACCGACGAGGGCTCGGTCGCCGGGGCCATGACGCAGATCGCCAGTCACCTTGACGGTGGAAGCCTTTATGCCGTGGTCAACAATGCCGGGATCTCTGTCACCGGGCCGATCGAGCGTGTGCCCGATGCCGACTGGCGGGCTCAGTTCGATACCAATGTCTTCGGCATGATGAATGTCACCCGGGCGGTGCTGCCGCAGATGCGCGCGGCGGGTGAGGGACGGGTCGTCAACATTTCCTCGGTAACCGGTCGGTTGGCGCCGCCCTTCATGGGCGTCTATGCCGCCTCCAAGCACGCCGTCGAAGGGTTGAGCGATGCGTTGCGCCGGGAGGTGAAACAGTTCGGGATCAAGGTAAGCGTGATCAGGCCGGGATTCGTGAATACCGGCTTCGGCGACCAGGAACAGGCAGGGCTGGAGCCGTACATGCAAGAGGGCGAGCCCTATCGCGACTCATTGATTAAATTCTCCAGATGGCACCATGACAAGGGCCACAAGGCCGCGCCGCCGCCCCATTGCGTCGCTGTCGAAGTCGAGCGGGCGCTGACGGACAAGAGCCCGCGGACCCGCTATAGCGCCCCGCGAAAGGCGCTCTGGCTGATCGCCGCGCGGAATTTTCTCCCGGCACCACTCGTCGATGCCGTCACTGCACGCATCACGGGAATTTCCTAGGTTTTTCAGCTTTTTATGGGCGCTTGCTTGCTGATATGGCATAATCGATGCAGAGCATAGGCGCTGCAGGGGTTGTGGTGAAAGTTTCGGGAGAAGTCCGATGAAGAAAGTCTATATCGCGCTGGTCGTGTTCGTCGGCGCGTCCATGTACATGCTGGGCCAGGCCCAGGTCAGCGCCGGCATCCTTGCCGGTCAGCAGGTGACGCCGAGCGTGACCTATGAATTCATTGAGTGCCAGCGCCCGCAGATATCCAATGCGCCGATCTATGATCGTGACAGCTATCTCAAGGCGATCGACGATTACAATGCGCTTGTTGCGCAGGTGAATACCTACCAGACCTGTATCCGGCGTGAAGCTGAATCCGATATCAGAATTCAGACTGAGGTCATCCGCTCCGCCTACGAAAACGAGTCGGAGCTCATCCGCCTCAACCTCGCCGAGATGCGCGACAGCCTGAACGGCTGGGCTGACGGGGAATAATGTGAAAAGAGTCGCAATAACAGGGGCCTAGCCCTTCGCACTGCAACATAAGTTTTGGCCCGTATTTGGCTTTTCGCCGCTGCGTTCCGCTTGCACAAATTCACCAAACTGGTATCAGGGCTTCCGTAAAACGGAAGCCCTTTTCGTTACCGGTGAAAACGCCATTCGCAGCGCGATAGAACAGAAAGAGCCGATATGCCCATACCGCTTCTGATGCCCGCCCTCTCTCCGACAATGGAGGAAGGGACACTCGCCAAATGGCTGGTCAAGGAAGGGGACACGGTCTCCTCAGGCGATATCGTCGCCGAGATCGAAACCGACAAGGCGACGATGGAAGTCGAGGCGGTCGACGAAGGCACAATCGGCAAGATCCTCGTTCAGGAAGGCACCGAGAACGTCAAGGTGAATCAGCCAATCGCGGTGATTCTCGAGGAAGGCGAAAGCGCTGACGATATCGACATGGACGCCCTCGGCGGCGGCGCGGCCCCTGCCAAGCAGGAAAGCAAAACCGGCGCCGACGATGAAGACGCGAGCGATGAAGACGAGGGCGACGATGCAGCGGCAGAGCCTGCAGAAGCAGGCGATGTGCCGGCCCGTCCTGATTTCACGTCCGGTGACGACATCGAGATCCCCGAAGGCACGAAGATGATCGAGACGGTCGTGCGTGACGCGCTGCGGGATGCTATGGCCGAAGAGATGCGCCGCGACGAAAACGTCTTCGTCATGGGCGAGGAAGTCGCCGAATATCAGGGCGCCTACAAGGTGACCCGCGAATTGCTGCAGGAATTCGGCGAGCGCCGCGTCGTCGACACCCCGATCACCGAATATGGCTTTGCCGGTCTCGGCGTCGGTGCCGCCTTTGCCGGGCTGAAGCCGATCGTCGAGTTCATGACCTGGAACTTCGCCATGCAGGCGATCGACCACATCATCAACTCCGCCGCGAAGACGCGCTATATGTCAGGCGGCCAGATGGGCTGCCCGATCGTGTTCCGCGGCCCGAATGCTGCCGCTGCCCGCGTTGCCGCCCAGCACTCCCAGGATTACTCGCCATGGTATGCCAGCGTGCCGGGCCTGATCGTCATCGCGCCGTATTCGGCTTCTGATGCCAAGGGCCTGCTGAAGGCCGCGATTCGCGACCCGAATCCGGTCGTCTTCCTCGAGCACGAGCTGCTGTATGGCGACAAGGGCGACGTGCCGGACATGGAAGACTTCATTTTGCCGATCGGCAAGGCGAAGGTCGTGCGCGAGGGCACGGATGTCACCATTTCCTCCCATTCGCGCGGCGTGATGTTCGCGCTTGCCGCCGCTGACATGCTGGCCGAGGAGGGCATCTCCGCTGAAGTCATCGACCTGCGTACACTGCGCCCGCTCGACCACCACACGGTCGTCAAATCGGTGAAGAAGACCAACCGTCTCGTCACTGTCGAGGAGGCCTGGGCACCGATGGGTGTCGGGGCCGAGGTCGCCTGGCGTGTCGTGCAGGAAGCCTTCGACTATCTCGATGCGCCGCCCGCCCGCGTGACCCAGGAAGATGCGCCGCTGCCTTACGCGGCCAATCTGGAGGCGCTGAGCTTGCCGAACGCCGACAAGGTCGTTACCGCCGTCAAGAAAGTAATGTATCTGGATAAGTAGGAATATCAGTCCTTTAGACGGTTTTCCTCAAAACAATAACGGAGCACAAATCAATGCCGGTTCCCATTCTAATGCCCGCCTTGTCGCCCACGATGGAAGAGGGCACGCTTGCCAAATGGCTGGTCAAGGAAGGGGACACGGTCTCTTCCGGTGACGTGATTGCCGAGATCGAGACTGACAAGGCGACGATGGAAGTCGAAGCTGTCGACGAAGGCACGATCGGCAAGATCCTGATTGCCGAGGGATCAGAAGGCGTGAAGGTCAATGAGACCATTGCCATTCTGCTGGAAGAAGGCGAAAGCGTCGACGATATCGACGAGGCGGCGATGAAGAACGGCGCTGCGTCCGGCGGCGGCGACAAGACCGATACGAAACAGGCCGACAAGAAAGAGGATGGCTCCAAGCCCGAGCCCTTGAAGGAAGAAGCGAGCGCTGCGACGCCGTCCACCGCGCCGGCAAAACCCTCACAGGATTCCGGCCCCTCACAGGATTCCGGCAAGGACGCGCCGAAACCGAACGGCCGCATCCACGCTTCGCCGCTGGCCAAGCGCATGGCCAGGAATGAAGGTATCGAGCTGACGGCGCTGAAAGGCACCGGACCCCATGGCCGGATCGTCAAGCGCGACATCGAACAGGCGATGAAGGACGGCACCGGCAAGGCCGGAGCGGCTGCTGCTGCGTCCAAATCCTCCGGCGCACCCTATCAGCCGCCGGCAGCCGGGATCGACGAACGCCTTTATCCGGCGGACAGTTATGAGGCGATCAAGAATGACGGCATGCGCAAGACCATCGCCAAGCGCCTGTCGCAGAGCTTCAACGGCGAGGTCCCGCATTTCCCGCTGAATATCGACATCGATCTCGACACGCTGCTGGAAGCCCGCGAGCGCATCAACGCGATGTCGCCGCCAAAAGGCGAGGAGGGCTTCTACAAGGTCTCCGTCAACGATTTCGTGATCAAGGCCTCCGCCATGGCGCTGAAGAAGGTGCCGGCCGCCAACGCGACCTATACCGACGACGCGATCCTGCGGCACAAGCATGCCGATGTCGGCGTCGCCGTCGCGATCGATGGTGGCCTGATCACGCCGATCATCTGGAAGGCGGAAACCAAGGGCCTGCTTCAGATTTCCGCCGAGGTGCGCGACCTTGCAGGCCGTGCCCGCCAGAAGAAGCTGAAGCCCGAGGAATATATGGGCGGCACCTTTGCCGTCTCCAATCTTGGCATGTTCGGCATCAAATCGTTCTCGTCCATCGTGTCGCAGCCGCACGGTGCGATCATGTCGGTCGGCGCGGCGGAAGAGCGGGCGGTCGTGCGCAAGGGCCAGATCATTATCGCCAACCAGATGACCGTGACCCTGACATGCGACCACCGCGTGGTCGATGGCGCGGTCGGTGCGGAATACCTCTCGGTCTTCAAGAAGATGATCGAAGAGCCGACCTCCATGCTTCTGTAGGAAGCGACCCCTCCCGGACCTGCGCGACCTCGCGCGGGCAAACCTGAACAGCTAGAGCCGGACAAAGGTGAAGAATTATGGCCGATAAATCATTCGATCTCGTCGTCATCGGGTCAGGGCCGGGTGGCTATGTCGCTGCGATCCGCGCGGCCCAGCTGGGCATGAAGACCGCGATCATCGAACGCGACAAGCTCGGCGGCGTGTGTCTCAACTGGGGTTGTATCCCGACCAAGGCGCTGCTGCGGACCTCCGAGGTCTACACGACTATGAAACATGCCGAGGAATTCGGCCTGAAGGCGGAAAAGATTTCCTTCGACATCGACGCCATCGTCAAACGCTCGCGCGGGGTCGCGGGCCGGATGGAAAAAGGTATCGGCTTTCTGATGAAGAAGAACAAGGTCGAGACGATCATGGGCGAGGCCAGGCTGAAAGGCGGCAACGGCGCGACGCCGTCGGTCGTGGTCAAGACCGACAAGGGCGAGGAGAAAATCACCGCCAAGCATGTCATCATTGCTACCGGTGCCAGGGCCCGCACGATCCCGGCGGCCGGGCTGGAACCGGATGGCAAATTCATCTGGGCCTCGAAAGAGGCGATGGTGCCCGACATGATGCCGAAATCCATGCTGGTCATCGGCTCCGGCGCGATCGGCATCGAGTTCGCATCGTTCTACAATGCCATGGGTGCCGAGGTGACCGTGGTCGAGATGGTCGACCGTATCCTTCCGGCCGAAGACAAGGAAATCTCCGACTTTGCCCTCAAAGCCTTCAAGAAGCAGGGGATGAACATCATCACCTCCGCCTCCGTCGAGAAACTCGACAAGGGCAAGGACAGCGTCAAGGCGACGATCAAGGGCAAGGACGGCAAGACCCAGGAGATCGAGGTTGAGCGCGTCGTGCTCGCTATCGGCATTACCGGCAATACGGAGAATCTCGGGCTCGAGGAGATCGGCGTAAAGGTCGAACGCGGCCATATCGTGGTGAACGAGTGGCTGGAGACCGGCGTGAAGGGTGTCTACGCCATCGGCGATGTCGTCGGCGCGCCCTGGCTCGCGCATAAGGCGTCCCATGAAGGCGTCATCTGCGTGGAGAAGATCGCCGGCAAGAAGGACGTCCATCCCCTTGATGTGGATATGATTCCGGGCTGTACCTATTGCCAGCCGCAGATCGCCTCTATCGGTCTGACCGAGGCCGAGGCCAAGGAAAAAGGCTACAAGGTCAAGGTCGGCCGCTTCCCGTTCCAGGGTAATGGCAAGGCCGTGGCGCTGGGCGAGCCGGAAGGCCTCGTCAAGACCGTGTTCGACGAGAAAACCGGCGAGCTGCTCGGCGCGCATATGATCGGCGCCGAGGTGACCGAGCTGATCCAGGGCTTCGGCATCGCCAAGACGCTGGAGGCGACGGAAGAGGACTTGTTCCATACCATCTTCCCGCACCCGACCCTTTCGGAAATGATGCATGAGAGCGTGCTCGACGCCTACGGCAAGGTGATCCACACCTGATCTGTTTCGATCAGCCCGCCTTTCGCGCGATCAGGATGGTCGCCCCGCCACAATCGTCCCGGTCGCGGTCGAGCGAGACGATTTCCATGTCGCTGCTGGTGAGTAGTTGCCGATAGTCTGCTTCCGGCAGGCTGGCATGATAGACTGGCTCGCCTTCGATAGTGCCCGTCGCTTCGGCCTCTGTATCCGGGCCGATGGTGATCATCAGCGCACCGCTGGCGGTGACATGGCGGGCGAGGACAGGCAGGCATCGGCGCTGCTCTTCCGGCGACAGGTGGAAAAAGCTGTGCCAGGCGATAACGGCGTCGAACGTCCTCTGGAGGTCGAAATCGCGCATGTCGGCATGGACCCAGGCAGCGGAGGGAAATCGGGCCGCTGCTATATCCAGCATCGGCCGGGCATAGTCGATCCCGGTAACGTCATATCCCTTGCCGACGAGATAGCCCGCTATGGGCCGTCCGGTGCCGCAGCCGATATCGAGAATGCTGCCGCGAGCCGGGATGATGGCGCATAGCCGGTCGAGCCAGGGTTTCTCGAACAGGGTTTTGCTGCGCGACCTGTCAAACCCCGCGGCGTGGCGCTCATAGACATTGCGTGTGTGATCGTCGTGATTTCCGGTCATTTCCCTCCAGCCATAACTGCAGCCATGCGTAGACATGGCCGCCAATGCTGCCTATCTATCTGGATAACAGCATTATTTCATCTGGAGGAAAAACATGGCTGATTTCAATGGCACGTGGAATGTCATCATCAATACGCCCATGGGCAAGCAGGAAGGCACGCTCGTTCTCAATCAAGACGGCAGCGAACTGACCGGCACCATGTCTGCCCAGGGCGACACGGCCCAAGTCAAGAATGGAACGGTCGAAGGCGAGACCGCCAAGTGGCAGGTCGACGTGACCAAGCCGATGCCGCTGACCCTCAACTTCACCGGTGAGAAGGCCGGCGACAACCTCAATGGCAAGGTCGCCCTCGGCGCTTTTGGCAATGCCGATTTCGAAGGCACGCCGGCGTAAGCCTTCCCGAATTTTATGGTTTTGAGGAGGGCCGGTGGTTCAACCGGCCCTTTTTCATGTGGTTTTGCCGCGCCGATCACGAATGGGTGTAGCGCGATATTCGGTCCCGGGGGGCTGTTAAAACCCTGCAAGCATTGCTAAATCCCGTTCATGGTTACATTGATCGACATGACGGTGCCCGGCGCTCCTGAGAAGCCGAAGCTGCGCCACCCGGAGAAGCAGAAGAACCCCGATGCACCGGTGCTGCGCAAGCCGGACTGGATCCGGGTGAAGGCGCCTGTATCGCAAGGGTTCAAGGAGACGCGCGAGATCGTGCGCTCCAAGGGCCTTGTCACGGTGTGCGAAGAGGCGGCCTGTCCGAATATCGGCGAGTGCTGGGAGAAGAAGCACGCGACCATGATGATCATGGGCGATACCTGCACCCGCGCCTGCGCGTTCTGCAATATCCGCACCGGCATGCCAGCGGCGCTTGACGAGAAAGAGCCGGAGAATGTCGCGCTCGCAGTCGAGGAAATGGGGCTCAACCACGTCGTCATCACGTCGGTCGACCGAGATGACCTAGCCGATGGCGGGGCGGAGCATTTTGAGAGGGTGATCAGGGCGATCCGTGCACGGGCACCGGGCACGACGATCGAGATCCTGACGCCGGACTTCCTGCGCAAACCGGGCGCGGCGGAGCGCGTGATCGATGCGCAACCGGACGTGTTCAACCACAATCTCGAAACCGTGCCGCGGCTGTATCGCGCCGTTCGTCCGGGCTCGCGGTATTTCCATTCGCTGCGCCTGCTGGAAAAGGTCAAGGAGCGCGACCCGCAGCAATTCACCAAGTCAGGCATCATGGTCGGCCTCGGCGAGAGCCGCGACGAGGTGATGCAGGTGATGGACGACATGCGTTCCGCCGGGATCGATTTCATTACCATCGGCCAGTATTTGCAGCCGACGCGCAAGCACGCCGCCGTCGACCGGTTCGTCACGCCGCAGGAGTTCAAGTCCTATGAGAGCATTGCGCGCGCCAAGGGCTTCCTGATGGTGTCGGCAACGCCACTGACACGTTCGTCCTATCACGCCGATGCCGATTTCGCGAAACTGCGCGCCGCGCGTCAGGCGAAGCAATAGGTCCGCCGATATGCCGAGCCATCACGACAGACGCAAGGTTCCCTATAGCCCTGACCAGATGTTCGACCTGGTCGCTGACGTCGAGGACTATCCGGAGTTCATCCCGTGGTGCGAAGGCATCCGCCTGCGCAGTGATAACGCCGAAAACGGGCAGGGCGAGCTGATCGCCGACATGATCGTCCGGTACAAGATATTCCGTGAACGGTTCCGGTCGAAGGTCAATCTTGACCGTGAGAACCATTCCATCACGGTCGACTATATCGAAGGACCGTTCAGGAAGCTTGTGAATATCTGGCATTTCGAGCCGCAAGAAAATGGCGGCTGTATCGTCGATTTCAGGATCGAGTTCGAGTTCAAGAACATTCTGCTGCAGACCGCGGCGATGCAGGTATTCGACAAGGCGTTCAAATACATGTCCGACGCCTTCATCAGCCGCGCGGCGGAACTATATCCGGGCAAGAGCCTGAAGCAAGAGGTCTAGGGCCGTCTCAACCGTCCGTTCCCTGACAAAATGGCGAGAGCCTTTCGGGAAGATACGTTTCTCGACCGTAACGCGATCGGGCGCCGCGACGCCGAACCAGACGAGGCCGACAGGCTTTTCGTCCGTGCCGCCGCCCGGACCTGCTACGCCCGTTACCGAAACCGAAAGCCGGGCGCGGCCCTGAAAGGCGGTGAGAGCGCCGGCCGCCATTTCCCGCGCCGTTTGCGCGCTGACCGCGCCGTGCGCGCAGAGCGTCGCCGGGGATACGCCGAGCAGCATCTGTTTTGCTTCGTTCGAGTACGTCATGATCCCGCCTTCAACGACCGCCGATGACCCGGCGATATCTGTCAGGCAGCCGGCGATCAGGCCGCCGGTGCACGATTCTGCCGTAGCAAGATGAATGCCTCTGGCGCTTGCAGACGCAATCACTTTTTCAGCAAGCCGGATGGCTTTCGTTGTCGCCATTACAATCTCTCCGGCAGGCGGACGGTCGCCGTAGCCATGGCGGCGAGGCCTTCCTCGCGGCCAGTGAAACCGAGCCGTTCCGTTGTCGTCGCCTTGACCGAGATCCTGTCCGGCGCGAGTCCCATTATCCTCGCAAGGGCCATACGCATCGCGTCACGATGCGGGCCGATTTTCGGCTTTTCGCAGATCAGCGTGATGTCGCAATGGGTGATGCTCCCGCCGCGGGCAACGACTTCGTTGACGGCCTTTTTCAGGAACACTTGCGATGCGGCGCCTTTCCATTGCGGGTCGGAAGGCGGGAAATGGTCGCCGATATCGCCGAGGCCAATAGCCCCGAACAGGGCATCGGTCAGCGCATGCATGCCGGCGTCCGCATCGGAATGGCCTTTCAGCTTTGCCGTATGCGGAATTTTGACGCCGCACAGGATGACATGGTCGCCCGGCTCGAAGGCGTGCACGTCATAGCCGTGGCCAGTACGGAATTCATAAGTGGTTTCCATGAGCAGTCGTTCCACGATGGCGAAATCCTCCGGCCGCGTAATCTTCATGTTGCGTAGCGAGCCGGGGACGAGTTTCACGGCGATCCCGGCCAGTTCGGCAAGGGCGGCGTCGTCGGTAACCTCTCTTTCGGCAAATTTCTCATGCGCTGCGAGCAGGCGGTCAAAGGCAAAAGCCTGCGGCGTCTGCGCGGCCCAGAGGCCAGTTCGGTCGACGGTTCTGGCGATCACGTCTGCATCGCCGCCGGCTTTCAGCGTGTCGCTCACGGGCAGGGCGGCGAGAGCCCCGTCCACAGTATCCAGCGCCGCCATCAGCCTGTCGAGCGTGTCGTCGTCGATGCCCGGACGCGCGGCATCATGGACCAGCACATGGGTGAAACCCTGACCGGCGAGCGTCTTCAGGCCGTTGTGAACCGATGCCTGCCGGGCCGCGCCGCCGGTGCAGGGTGATCGCAATCTGGCGCTTGCAAAGCCAATGGTGGCGGCGTCGTACAAGGCGCCAGCGCCATCGGCGATGACACAAAGAACCGTGTCGATATCGTCCCGCGCCAGAAATCGCTCGAGTGACCAGGCGAGGACCGGTCGGCCCGCAATCGACTGGTATTGTTTCGGCGTCGGTGACCCGGCGCGAACGCCCTTGCCGGCGGCAACGATGATGGCGGCTGTTTTCATGACCATTCTCTAGACCGCTTCGACGCCAAAATCATCCTTGCGATTTGTGCCTCGCGCGATAAAAACGGCCAATGATCTCAATCGGCCCCGTCACCACGCGGAACAATGTCTTTCTCGCGCCCATGTCGGGCGTCTCCGACCTGCCATTCCGGCAGGCCGCGTGGGAATGCGGGGCCGGGCTCGTCGTCTCCGAAATGGTCGCGAGCGAGGAACTTGTCCGGGCTCGGCCCGACGTCGTCCTGCGCACCGCTGGCGATAAGGCGATCCACCCCAGCGTGATCCAGCTTGCCGGCCGCGAGGCGGAATGGATGGCCGAGGGTGCCCGCATCGCGGAGGGCCTCGGCGCCGATGTCATCGACATCAATATGGGCTGCCCGGCGCGGCAGGTGACCGGTGCGCTGTCAGGCTCTGCCCTGATGCGCAATGCCGACCATGCGCTGGAGCTGATCGCGGCGACGGTCAAGGCGGTTTCCGTGCCGGTGACCCTGAAGATGCGCCTTGGCTGGGACCATGACAGCCTGAACGCGCCGGAGATCGCCGCGCGGGCCGAGGCCGCTGGGGTCAAACTGATCACCGTGCATGGCCGCACGCGCTGCCAGTTCTACAAGGGCGAGGCCGACTGGGATGCCGTCCGCGCAACGGTCGAGGCGGTCAGCCTGCCGGTGATCGTCAATGGCGATATCCGGTCGCTGGCCGATGCGCGCGCGGCTCTCAAGGCGTCCGGCGCCGGTGGCGTGATGATCGGCCGGGCGGCCGAAGGCCAGCCCTGGCTGCCGGGTATGATCGCCGATGCCCTTGCCGGCGGCGAGGGGCGGGCGCCGTCACTTGAGTGGCAGGCGGCCATCGCCCTGCGTCACTATCGGGCAACTGTCGAATTGTATACCGATGGCCATGGCGGCGGGGCGGAAATGGGCCAGCGGCTCGGTGTCCGCATGGCGCGCAAGCATGTCGCTGCGTATGTCGACCGGCTCGCCCGGCCGCTGGAGCCTGGCCAACGCCGCCACTTCCGGGCAAGCCTGTGCAGTTCGCACGATCCCGTGGAAGTTGCGGAAAAGCTCGAGCAACTGTTCCTTGACGATATTTCTCGGCTCGGACCCCTTGCGGCCTGACCCGAACTGCGCTTTTTCGGTCACATTATTGTTGATTTTTTACAACATTGGGCGCAGCATCCCTTAGTTACTTTGTCACGCTCATTGCTTTGACCCGGCAGGAAGAAAGAGTTTTCAGCCGATGGCCGACAGGCGCAATTTACTGCAGGAATTACGGACGGACCTGCGCCGGTTGACGCAGATTTTCCCGACCAACTGGGTCACGATCGGCCTGATCGGGGCGGCGCTGGTCATTTTCCTGATCACCATGATCTCGTTTACGACCCTGATCGAAGGCCTGCCAACCATGCTGGCGGTCATGTTCGCCGCCTGCGTCGTTCTGGTCGGGCTGCTGTCGCTGCGAGTGTTCGGCAGGCTGTATGGGGTTTGGCGCGACCGGCGGACCGCAAAGGCGGGCTCGCGGCTTCACCTGCGTCTCGTCGCGCTTCTGTCGACGGTCGCGATCCTGCCGACGATCATCGCCTTCATGTTCTCGGCGTTCATCCTGTCGACCGTCTCGGACGAGTTCTTCGTCGACAGGATCGACTATGCGGCGGATACGGCCCGCGGGGTCGCGAACAGCTATTTCGGTTCGGTCGCCGACAAGATGGGTAATGAAATGGCGCGGGTCGCGGTCGACCTGACGATTCTGGAGCAAAGCGGGCGGGGGATCGAGGTCAATCCTATCGGGTTTCGGCAATATCTTTACGGTCAGGCGATCTTGCGCGACTGGGCGGCGATCTATCTGGTTGACGGCAACAAGCAGATCATCGCCCGCGTCGAAACGGTGCCGGGCGTCGACTACCGGTTGCCGGATGCGCAGACTTTCCAGCAGGTCGATGTGGCGAACGATGTTTCCGGCCGGTTCAATTTCGTGCCGCAGAACCCGGACAAGCTCGATCTCTATCGCGGCACGCTGAAGATCCGCGCCTATGATGGCGGTTATCTCATCGCCTATCTCGGCGAGAGCCCGATCATGACCAATGAGCTGCTGAAAGTACGCGAGTTCCGTGACAGCACGGCCTCCTTCAAGTCGCGGCTCAGTGACCTGAGAGAGATGTTTGGCATCGGTTACGCGCTGTTGGCGCTAATCATTCTGCTTGGCGCGGTGTGGAGCGGCATGATGGTGGCAACGGCGATCGTCTCGCCGATCGGCCGCCTCGGCACAGCGGCGGAAAAGATTTCCCAGGGCGATCTCGGTCAGCAGGTCGATATCCGGAAAGGCGATGGCGAACTCGGTGATTTCGCGGCAACCTTCAACCGGATGTCGCTGCAATTGCAGACGCAACGCGATGACCTGATCGAGGCCAACCGCCAGTCCGATGACAGGCGCCAGTTTACCGAGGCGGTCCTCTCTGGCGTGTCCGCCGGGGTGCTCGGCGTATCAGCTGAAGGGCGCCTGACGATTGCCAATCGCACGGCGACGGAACTGCTTCAGGTCAGCTCCGGCAAGATCAAGGGCATGCAGTTGAAGGATGTCTCGACCGAGCTGGCCAAGCTGTTCATGGAAGCCGAAGAGGGCGGTGATGAGGTCAGCGGGCAGGTCGAGATCGCGCGCGGTTCGCAGACGCGTATCCTGAACGTCCGCATCGGGAACACATCCTCCGGTGAGACGCTGACATACGTCATCACTTTCGATGATATCACCGAGCTGATCTCGGCCCAGCGGAATGCCGCGTGGGGCGATGTCGCGCGGCGGATCGCGCATGAGATCAAGAATCCGCTGACGCCGATCCAGCTTTCGGCCGAGCGCTTGCGTCGCAAATATCGTGACGAGATTACGTCCAGCCCCGAAGTGTTCGAGCGCTGTACGGAGACGATCATTCGCCATGTCGGCGATATTGGCCGGATGGTGAATGAGTTCTCGTCCTTTGCCCGTATGCCGGAACCGGTGATGTCAAAGGAGAATATCAAGGAAATCGTGCGCAATGCCGTCTTCCCGTTCCAGGTCGCCCATGGCGACATCGATTTCGAGACGTCCTTCCCCAAGAGTGCGGTCACGGCCTATTGCGACGGACGGTTGCTTGTTCAGGCGTGTACGAACCTTGTCAAGAATGCCGTCGAGGCGATCGAGGAGCGCCAGCAGAAAGGCGTTGATCCATCCCATGGCCACATCCGGATATCTGTTGCACGGGAGGCGAGATTTGTGACGATCAGCGTGGTCGACAATGGCGTCGGCCTGCCGCAGCAGGTCAGCCACCGCCTGACGGAGCCCTATATGACGACGCGCAAGAAGGGGACCGGTCTTGGCCTTGCCATCGTCCGCAAAGTCATCGAGGAACATGGTGGCACGCTGACCTTCGAGAATGATACGAGCCTTGGCGAGACCGGGGCCCGCATGACGATGACGCTGCCCCGCGAGACGCCCGACGGCAGCGAGAAGACTGACGATACCGCACACGATATGGGTAGCGACCCGGAAGATACTGAACAGGTTCAGGAGCAGGTTTAATGGCAATAGACGTTTTGGTGGTCGATGATGAACAGGACATTCGCGAGTTAATCTCGGGAATTCTGGAGGATGAGGGGTATTCGCCACGGACGGCGGGCGATAGCGATTCCGTCTTCCGTGCACTGACAAGCCGTGTGCCCGCGCTGGTCATTCTCGATATCTGGCTGCAGGGCTCTCGCCTCGACGGGCTGGAAATCCTCGAGGAGCTGAAGAAGCTGCATCCGAGCCTGCCCATCCTGATTATCTCGGGCCACGGCAATATCGAAACGGCGGTCGCGGCAATCAAACGCGGCGCGTATGACTTCATCGAGAAGCCCTTCAATTCCGACAAGCTGCTGCTGACCGTGCAGCGCGCCCTCGAGACAGCACGTCTGCGCCGGGAGAACACGCATCTGCGCAGCCGCACGAGTGAACTCGGCCTGATCGGCAAATCGACCCTGATGACGCAGTTGCGGTCATTGATCGAACGGATTGCCGATTCCCGCTCTCGCGTGCTGATCTGCGGGCCTGACGGGTCCGGTAAGGAAATCATTGCACGGACCATCCATGCCCAGTCGAACCGTGCCGACCTGCCGTTTGTGGTCGCAGGCTCAGCCTCCATCTCTCCTGAAAAAATGGAAGAGGAGCTTTTCGGTATCGAAGGCAGCGACGGCAAGCCGGCCAAGGTCGGCTTGATGGAAGAGGCCCATGGCGGGACGCTGCTGTTCGACGAGATCGGCGATATGCCGCTGGAAACGCAGGGCAAGGTCTTGCGTGTCCTTGTCGATCAGCGCTTTACCCGTGTCGGCGGCCATTCGCCGGTCGAGGTTGACGTGCGCATCGTCACGACGACAGCCAAGGACCTGCTCGCCGAGGCCGAGAATGGCAAGTTCCGCTCCGATCTCTATCATCGTCTGAACGTGGTCTCGATCACGGCACCATCGCTGGCAGCGCGGCGAGAGGATATTCAGCAGCTGGCGGAGTATTTCATCAGTGCCATCTCGCGCCAGGGCGGTATCCAGAAGCGTACGCTGTCACAGGAAGCACTTGCCGCTCTGCAGGCATATCACTGGCCGGGCAACGTCCGCCAGCTGCGCAACGTGATCGAGCAGACGCTGATCCTGATGGGCCGGGGCGGCGAAGCGGAGATCACCGTCGACAAGCTGCCGCTCGATATCGTCAATTCCGGGCCGAGCCTGCCGACAAGCGATAACCTGCAACAGATCATCGCCCTACCGCTGCGCGAAGCGCGGGAGAAGTTCGAGCGCGAATACCTGCTGGCACAGATCAACCGGTTCGGGGGCAATATCTCCCGCACGGCGAGCTTCATCTGCATGGAGCGTTCTGCGCTACACAGGAAGCTGAAGGCGCTGGGGATTACACCCCATGTTCGCCCCGACACGCCGGCGCAATAGCCATGCCAACGCTGCGAGAAACACTTCACAGGAACAGGACTGGTTTATGAGAGTCATCGTTTGCGGAGCAGGCCGTGTCGGCTACGGGATCGCGACACGACTGGCGCGGGAAAAGTTCAACGTCACGATCATCGATCAGAACAAGGAACTTGTGCGCGGCGTCACGGAGCGTCTCGATGTGCGCGGCGTCGTCGGCAACGGGTCCTATCCAGACACGCTGGTCGAGGCCGGTGCCAAGGAAGCGGACATGCTGATCGCCGTGACCCATTCCGACGAAGTCAATATCGTCGCCTGCCAGATCGCCCATACGCTGTTCGACGTGCCGACGAAGATCGCGCGGATCCGGTCGCAGAGCTATCTCGATCCCAAATATGCCGACATGTTCTCACGGACCAATATTCCGATCGATGTGATCATTTCGCCGGAGGAGGAAGTCGCCGAGGCCGTTCTGCAACGCTTGTCGACACCGGGCGCGTTCGAGATCAAGCCCTTTGCCGATGGGCGCATCTGGGCCCTGGGCGTGCGCCTCGCGCCGGAATGCCCGATCCTCAATACCCCGCTGCGCCAGGTCGCCGAATTGTTTCCCGACCTCAGGATCACGATTGTCGGGGTCAAGCGAAAGACGAAGATATTCAGACCGCATGCGGACGATCAGCTACAGGAAGGCGATGATATCTATTTCGTTGCCGACCGCACCAAGGTCGACCGGGCACTCCAGATTCTCGGCCAGAGCGCGGCGCAGGCCCGCCGCGTCATCATCATCGGCGGCGGCAATATCGGCTACCACGTGGCCCGGTCACTGGAGAGGCTCGGCTCGATGAAAATACGCCTGATCGAGAGCGATCCCGAGAGGGCCGCCGTGGTTGCGGAGAAACTGGAACGCACGGTCGTGCTCAACGGCAATGGCCTCGACTCGGAAATCCTCAGAGAGGCGGGGGCTGAAGACGCCGAAACAGTGGTCTCCCTGACGAACTCCGACCAGGTCAATATCTTGAGCGCGCTCGTTGCCAAGCGGGAAGGGACCCGCCGCGCCATGGTGCTGATCAACGAGCCCGATTACGGGCCGCTCGCGCAGTCGGTCGGTGTCGACCGCTATATCGATCCGCGGGCAACGACGGTATCGACGATCCTCCAGCATGTCAGGCGCGGGCGGATCAAGGGCGTCTTCTCCCTGCTCGATGGCCAGGCCGAGCTGATCGACGCAATTGCACTGGAAACGTCGAGCCTCGTCGGCGAACCGCTGCGTACGGTGGCGCTGCCCTCCGGTGTCGTCATCGGGGCGATCATGCGCGATGACGAGGTCATCCTGCCCAATGCCGACACCAGCATCAATGCAGGCGACCGCGTAGTGCTTCTGGCGCTGCGCGATCACGTCAAGGACGTCGAACAGATGTTCCGCGTCAGCCTGGAATACTTCTAGGACATGAATGCGCTCGCGCTTCTTTGGTGGATCGGCGCCGCGATCGCGGTGCTGGCCGTGGCGATGGTGATCCCGGCCCTCAGTTGCATCGCGAGCGGCGACTACGCCGGCCTGTCGGTCTTCGCCCTGTCGCTGATCATGTGCGGCACGATTGGCGGCGGGTTGATGCTGATCAGCCGCAACCGGGTCGAGACCAGCCATTCAAAGGCTGGCATCCGCGAGATCACCCTGTTCCTAATTATCTGGTGGGGTCTGATCCCGTTCCTCGGCGGATTACCCTTCCTTCTGTCCGGCTTTTCCCTGGGCGATGCGTGGTTCGAAGCCGTGTCCGCTGTCACGACTACCGGCGCATGGCTGTCGCAGGAGACGGCGCGGGCCGACTATGCCCGGATGCTGTGGCGCGCGGAACTGCAATGGCTCGGCGGGCTCGTCTCGATTTCATCTGCGGCGGCGGTGTTCATCCGGCCGCAATTCATCGGTATCGATGTCGTCAACACGCCTTTTGCCCGCGGCGAGCAGGAATCCTTTCTGCGGGCCTTCCGCAAGGCGGTATCGGTCTTCCTGCCGATCTATTCGCTGATCGCGCTCGTGATCTTCGTCCTGTTCGTGGTGTCCGGGGCGCCGCCAAGCTCGGCGGTGATCATGGCGCTGTCCTTCACCGCTTCCGGCGGGTTCGTGCCGGAGACAGACGGATTTGCAGCCTATGGTGCGTTTGTACCCGTCGCCGGGCTGGTCGCGATGATCCTCGGCGGGGTCAGTTTCATTTCGGTGGCGCGGGTGCTGGCGCCCTATGACACGTCGCTGAGGTTTCGCGATGACCGGGAAACGCCTGTTTTTCTGGCGCTGGTGGTCGCCATCACGTTCATCTTTGCCCTCTCGGCCGGGACCGGCATTACCGGGATCACCGACCAGCTGCTCAATGCGGCCTCGCTCCTGTCGACCAATGGCATCCTGACCGGCGATCATCCGGCGCTGACGCCGGTACTGGTCACCGCGATCATCGGCGGTGCCTCGATCTCAGCCGCCGGCGGGATCAAGCTGGTGCGCTGGCTCGTCACCTTCGAGCGGGCGGGAGAGGAAATCTGGAAGCTGATCCATCCAAGCGGTGTGCTGGGCAAGGCGCGGGCGGTGAACGAGCTTGGCGTCTGGGTGCATTTCGTTGCCTTCACCATGATCCTCAGCGTGCTCGTACTGGTCATCACCATTTACGGGACGCCGCTGGAGCTGAGCGTGACCACCGCCGTCTCCGTGATCAGCAATGCCGGACCGATGATCGCAGCGGCGCCGGGCGGCATCACCGATTACAATACCTTCGATCCGATGTTGCGCGTGCTGCTTGCAATCGGCATGATTGTCGGCAGGATCGAGATGGTCGTTGCCCTGTCCGTTCTCAACCGCGCCTTCTGGCGGGGATGATTTTTCGGGAGCGGGGCGCGAAACCACTTGAAAGCAAAACCGGTCTGGGCGAGACTGATTTTGTGCAGTGCAAAAATGCTGGTCCGACACGCGACAGAGACTTATAAAAATGAGCGATAAAAAACAAAACCTTCAGGATGTATTCCTAAACCAGCTTCGCAAGACAAAGACGCCGGTCACCATCTTTCTGGTCAACGGGGTCAAGCTGCAGGGCATTGTCACCTGGTTTGACAATTTCTGCGTTCTGCTGAAAAGAGACGGTCATGCGCAGCTTGTTTACAAGCATGCGATTTCAACCATTATGCCGTCTGCCCCCGTGAAGATGTTCGAGGACGACGAGCTCGAGACTGAGTAGACACCCCGTCACTTGACCAGAACCAGTACCATTGTCATCCATCCGGTCCTCAAAGAGACCGATTACCGCCTGCGTCAGCCTGAAGAGCTGCTGCAGGAAGCGGTCGGCCTTGCCGCGGCCATCTATCTCAATGTCGTGCACCAGGAGAAAGTCGTCATCAACCGGCCCAAGTCCGCCACGTTGTTCGGGCAGGGCAAGGTCGACGAAGTGATGGCCATGCGCGAGCGCTATGACCCGAAACCCGAACTGATCATCATCGACGCCGATCTGTCGCCGGTGCAGCACCGCAATCTCGAAAAGGCCTGGGATGCGAAGGTGCTGGACCGGACGGCGCTGATCCTCGAAATCTTCGGCGAGCGGGCCCAGACCAAGGAAGGCCGGTTGCAGGTTGACCTCGCGCACCTGACCTATCAGCGCTCGCGCCTCGTGCGGTCATGGACCCACCTCGAGCGCCAGCGCGGCGGCGCCGGGTTCCTCGGCGGTCCGGGCGAACGGCAGATCGAGAGCGATCGCCGCCAACTCGCCGACAAGATCGACAAGCTGAAAGAGCGGATCGAGGAAGTGCGCCGCACGCGCACCCTGCAGCGGGCCGGGCGCAAACGGGCGCCGCATCCGGTCGTCGCACTGGTCGGCTATACCAATGCCGGCAAATCAACGCTTTTCAACCGGCTGACCGACGCCCATGTGGTGGCGGAGGACCTGTTGTTTGCGACGCTCGACCCGACCATGCGGGCGGTCGACCTGCCGGGCGCGACGCGGGTCATCTTCTCCGATACGGTCGGCTTCATCTCCAACCTGCCGACCCAGCTTGTCGCGGCCTTCAGGGCAACTCTTGAGGAAGTACTTGAAGCGGATGTGATCCTGCATGTGCGTGATGCCCATCACAGGGAGACCGAGGCACAGCGGGCCGATGTTCTGACGGTTCTGCGCGAGCTCGGGATCGAGGGCGACAACACCGACCGGCTCGTGATCGAGGTCTGGAACAAGATCGACCTGATGGACAAGGCCCAGATGGACGAGACGCTGGAACTGAGCGCGGTGAAATCGACCAAGGCCCAAGGCACGCTGGCAAATCCGTTCATCGTACCGGTCTCGGCGCTGACAGGCACCGGCATGAATGCGCTCTATGCCGAGATCGACCGGGTGCTGACCCGCGATCACCATATCTATCACGCCGTGCTGGAGCCATCCGACGGCGCGGCCATTGCCTGGCTGCATGCCCATGGCGAGGTGATGGAGCAGGGTGAGTCAGGCGGCAAGGCCCTGATCGCAACGAAACTCTCGGAAAAAGCCGCGGGCCAGTTCATGAAGCAGTTTCGGTCGCAGCTGTTTTCAGAGGGCCGGGCCAGCTCACGAATACCGCCGGCAGCGCGTGGCGGATACGAGCCCTGACGTCAATCGCTGGCTTTGGCGCGCTGCCAATAGCCTTCAAGCTCATCGAGCGAGTGCTGGTCAAAGCCTCGCCCCGATGCGTCGACACTATCCTCAACCGCGGAAAAGCGCTGTGTGAACTTGGCATTTGCCCGGCGCAATGCCTTTTCAGGATCAACTTTAAGATGGCGGGACAAGTTAGCCAGCGTAAACAAGATATCGCCGAACTCATCCTCGATCGCATCAGCGCCCTTGTGGCTGCGCGCTTCGGTTAGTTCGCCGATTTCTTCCGATAGCTTGTCGAGCACCTGGCCGGCCTCAGGCCAGTCGAAGCCGACCCGGGCGGCACGCTTTTGCAGTTTCACGGCACGGACAAGGGCCGGCAGGCCGACCGGCACATCGTCGAGGATACGGGTCTTGTCCTGCCCTTTTTCGGCGCGCTCCGCCGCCTTGATGTCTTCCCATGCCTGCAGCACGCCGTCGGCATCGCGGCCCTCGGCAAGCTCGCTGCCGTCCTGCACGAAGACATGGGGGTGGCGGCGCACCATCTTGTCGCAAATCGACTGGATGACGTCGGCAAAGGTGAATTTGCCGTCTTCGAAAGCCATCTGGCTGTGGAAAACGACCTGCAACAGCAGATCGCCCAGTTCGTCCTGAAGGTCGCCAAGGTCGTCGCGCTCGATGGCGTCGACGACTTCATAGGCTTCCTCGATCGTATATTTTGCGATGGAGCGGTAATCCTGCTCCAGATCCCACGGACAGCCGCCCTCTGGATTGCGCAGATCGCGCATGATCCGGAGCAGGGCCGTGATGTCGCGACGGTCTGTCGGGGGCTGAAAACTCATCGGGGCGTCTCAAGGGTGGCTGCGTCAGCCACCCTTATGCCCGAGACTCGGCGCCGATTGCCAGATCAACTCCGTGTCTGGCCGGTCCCGCGCACGACATATTTGAACGTTGTCAGTTGCTCGACGCCGACCGGGCCACGGGCGTGAATGCGGCCCGTGGCGATGCCGATCTCGGCGCCCATGCCGAACTCGCCGCCATCGGCGAACTGGGTCGAGGCATTATGCATGACGATCGCACTGTCGACGCCCTGAATGAAGCGGTCGGCGGTCGCCTGGTCCTCGGTGATGATGCTTTCGGTATGACCTGAAGAATGGGCGGCTATGTGTTTGATGGCACCCTCGACACCGTCGACCACACCAACCGTGATGACAGGGGCAAGATATTCAGTCACCCAGTCTTCGGTTTCGGCCGGTGTGACCCGGTCATCGAGGGAGCGGGAGGCATCGTCACCGCGCAGGGCGCAGCCCGCTTCGGTGAGGGACGTGGTCAGGGCAGGCACGGCCTTCTCGGCAATGGCCTTGTCGATCAGCAGCTTTTCAGCCGCGCCGCAGACACCGGTACGGCGCATCTTGGCGTTGACGATAATCTTCGCGGCCTTTTCCAGGTCGGCGGCCTTGTCGACATAGACATGGACGAGGCCGTCGAGATGGCCGATGACCGGGATCCGCGCCTCATCCTGGACGCGGGCGACGAGGGATTTGCCGCCGCGCGGAATGATGACGTCGAGATTGCCGCCGAGGCCCGACAACATCGCGCCGACAGCGGCGCGGTCGGTCGTGTTGACATAGCTCACGGCAGCGGCGGGAAGGCCGGCCTCTTCCAGACCATCGGCAAGACAGCGATGCAGCGCGACGGAGGAGTTGATGCTTTCAGAGCCACCGCGCAGGATGACGGCGTTGCCCGATTTCAGACAGAGGGCACCGGCATCGACCGTGACGTTCGGGCGGCTTTCATAGACGACACCGATGACGCCGAGAGGCGTGCGCACCCGCTCTATTTTCAGGCCGTTCGGACGATCCCACCCAGCGATGACGTCGCCAACCGGGTCTTTCAACGCAGCGATCTGTTCGAGGCTGTCACGGATGCCGGCAAGGCGCTCGGGTGTCAATTCGAGCCGGTCCAGCATCGCGCCGGTCAGACCTTTATCCCTGGCGGCGGCCATGTCCTTGGCGTTGGCTTCGAGAATAGCGTCTTCGCGCTCGCCGATCAGGCGTGCGGCGGCCAGAATCGCTCTATTCTTGTTGTCGGTAGACGATTGGGACAGCACACCGAAAGCCTTGCGGGCCTCGGCACCCATTTCGTGCATCATCTCATCTACATTGTCTAACTCAGGCTTCTGTAACATCTTTTACCTCTTTTCTAATCATCAAACACGAGGTCCTGATAGTGGACCACGGCGGCGCGGCCCTTATAGCCGACGCGCTCTGCGATATCTGCGGTCTTGGCCCCGGCCAGCAATTGTATCTCTGACGCGCTGTAGCCGGTGAGGCCCTTGGCGATCTCGTCGCCCCTCAAATTGGCGATGCTGACCGCATCACCCTTCTCGAACTGCCCGTCAACGCGGCTGATGCCTGCGGCAAGCAAGTTGGCGCCGTCGCGAATGGCTTTTTCGGCGCCCTCGTCGATGTAGATAGTGCCCTTCGACTGAAAATGCGACCCGATCCAGATCCGGCGGGCAGATTCATCGGTTGCCTCGGCCTTGAACAGGGTGGCCTGGCCACCACCGAGCAGACGGGTGATCGGGCCGATATCTTCCTTGGTGCGCCCCTTGGCGATGATGGTCGAGACGCCCGCCTGCATCGCAATTTCAGCGGCGAGGATCTTGGTGCGCATGCCGCCAGTGCCGGCGCCCTTGCGGGCTGTGCCACCCGCCATGGCGCGGATATCGTCGCTGATTTCGGTGACGACGGGAATGAATTCCGCGTCCGGGTTCATGCGCGGATCGCCCGTATAAAGCCCGTCAATATCCGACAACAGGATCAACGCATCGGAATCCGACATCTGGGCCACGTAAGCGGCCAGCCGGTCATTGTCGCCGTAGCGGCCCTCCCGCGTGGTGATCGAATCGTTTTCGTTCACCACCGGTACGCTGCCCAGTTCGAGGAGGGTGTCGAGCGTGTCGCGCGCGTTGAGATAGCTGACGCGGTCGTCGGTCACATCAAGGGTTAGAAGAACCTGCGAAATCACTGTTTGATAACCGGCAAAGGCGTTTTCGTAGGCATTGATGATGTGTACCTGACCGGCGGCGGCGGCGGCATGTTTCTCATTCTTGTTCATCACCGAGCCGATACCGAGACGGCGGCGCCCGAGCGCGACCGCACCGGAGGAGACGATGATGACTTCCTTTCCGGATTTGCGCAGTAAGGCAATGTCCTTGACCAGATTATACAGCCAGCCGGCATGCAGGTTACCGTTTTCGTCAATCAGCAGGGCGGAGCCCACCTTGATGACGATCCGCTTGGCATTCTTGATCGTGTCAGCAGCTTGATTGCTCATAACTCTCTCTAATTCGTCCAGTTTGCCATTTTACCCTTGTGTCGGCCCGCCAATACAGCTAGTTTCTGCTAAATCCACAAGGAATTTTGACCGTTATGCAATACCGCAGGCCTTATCAGAGACGAAACGCGAAAGCTATCGCGATAGCCCGCAAAGCGGATGTCCGCGGGCGGTTTCTGTCTGTGCTTCTCGCCGGTGTTTCGGGCATTGGCCTCGTACTTCTTCTTAGGGGATGGGCGATGTAGACGATCCGCTGAAGGATGTCGACACCGCCCCGTTTCACCAGAAACGGGGTTTTTTTTAACGCAAATGGCAAGCAAAGCGACATTGAGTGAAAGATGGAACAGGTTCGGATTTTTGATACGACATTGAGGGACGGCGAACAGGCACCGGGGTTCTCCATGGACCTAGATCAAAAGGTGCGCATGGCAAAGGCGCTGCTCGAGCTCAAGGTCGATGTCATCGAGGCCGGATTTCCCGTCGCCTCGCCGGGCGATTTCGCGGCGGTGAAGGCAATCGCTACCGAGGCGGCTGACATGCATGACACGTTCATCTGCGGCCTCGCGCGGGCGAACGAGAAGGATATCAACGCCGTGGCCGAATCCATCGCGCCGGCTGCGAGAAAGCGCATCCACACTTTCATCGCGACGAGCCCCATCCACCGCGAACACAAGCTGCGTATGAGCAAGCAAGAGGTGCTCGAAAAGGCCGTCGCCGCTGTGCGGCAGGCAAAAGACATGGCCGATGAGGTCGAGTTCTCCGCCGAAGACGCGATCCGCACCGAGCGGGACTATCTGGTGCAGGTCTTCGGCGCAGCGATCGAGGCAGGAGCCACCACCATCAACGTGCCCGACACGGTCGGCTACACGACCCCGCAGGAGATCGAGGACCTGTTCCGCTATCTCATCGCCAACACGCCGGGCGCGGAGAAGGCTGTCTTCTCGGCCCATTGCCATGACGATCTGGGCATGGCGGTCGCCAATTCACTCGCTGCCGTGCGTGGCGGAGCGCGGCAGGTCGAATGTGCTCTGAACGGTATCGGCGAGCGCGCCGGCAATTGCGCACTGGAAGAGGTGGTGATGGCGATCAACACCCGCGCCGATTTTTTCCAGCTGACGACGCAAATCGACACGACGAAACTCTACAACGCCAGCCGCCTGCTGTCGCGCCTGACCGGGCAGGACGTGCCGCGCAACAAGGCGATTGTCGGTGACAACGCCTTTGCCCATGAAAGCGGCATCCACCAGGACGGGATGCTGAAGAACCTGCAGACCTATGAGATCATGCGGCCGGCCGATGTCGGCGCACCGACATCGCTGCTGGTGTTGGGCAAACATTCCGGTCGCAATGCGCTTGCCGACCGGGCGCGGGAACTCGGCCACAATCTGTCGGGCGAGCGGCTGAACGAGGTGTTCGAGGCGTTCAAGCAGCTCGCCGACTCCAAGAAGAACGTCACCAATGACGATCTGAAGTCGCTGATCCTCGGCCACGCCATGAATGCCAGCGGCCCGTGGCGCGTCGCCGGGCTGAAGACCGGGGCCGAGCGCGACGGCCATGCGACGGCCCATGTCACCCTGACCCACCAGAACGGCACCGTTCATACCCATGAGGCCCGGGGCAATGGCCCGCTCGATGCGGCATTCTCCTCGATCAAGGAAATTGTCGGTCTCGACGTGCATCTGGAGGATTTCTCGGTGAAATCCATCGGCACCGGCATCGACGCCCAGGGCTGGGCCGATGTGCACCTGCTCGACAACTCGTCGGAGAACGAGATGGTCGTTGGCGGTGAGGACAGTGTCGACCGGCGCCCGCGCATCCATGGCTCCGGCGTGCATACCGATATCGTGTTCGCCAGCGTCATCGCCTATCTTGACGCAATGAACAGGATTGTGCGTAACCGTGCGCAGCAATCCTGAAGATAATCGCGACAAGCTTGAAAGGCACTGACCCATGGCAATCCAGGAAGTCGACAAGATCTGGCACAATGGCAAACTCGTCCCATGGAAAGAGGCGACGACCCATGTGATGACCCACGCGCTGCTCTATGGAACCTGCGCCTTCGAGGGCATCCGCGCCTACAAGACCGACCACAAGGGCACCTGCATCTTCCGCAACAAGGCGCATATCGATCGGCTGTTCTATTCGGCGAAGGTCTATTACATCGATATTCCCTTCACCCGGCAGGAAATCCTCGACGCTGCGGCGGAGACGGTGCGCGCCAACGGGCTTGAGTCCGCCTATATCCGCATCAACGCCAATCTCGGCTATGGCGAGGTCGGCCCGTATTCGCTCGATTGCCCGACGGATGTGTCGATCGTAGCGTTCCCGTGGGGACGCTATCTCGGCGACGAGGCAATGGCCAAGGGCATCAAGGTCGGTGTCTCGTCCTGGCGGCGCTCGGCGCCGGGCACGATCCCGGCGGGCGTGAAGGCGGCCGGCAACTACCTGTCGTCGCGGCTCATCACCATCGAGGCGAAGAAGCGCGGCTATACCGAGGGTATAGGCCTGGCCCATGACGGCACTGTGTCCGAAGGCGCCGGCGAGAACCTGTTCGTCGTCAGGAACGGCCGGATCATAACCCCGCCCTTTGCAGCCTCGATCCTCGGCGGTATCACCCGCGACAGCGTGATCACGCTCGCCAGCAAGCTGGGTTATGAAGTCGTGGAACAAAATCTCCCGCGCGAGATGCTGTATGCGGCCGATGAAATCTTCCTGACCGGTACGGCAGCGGAAGTGACCAAGGTCGCCTCTGTCGACGATCACGAGGTGGGCGACGGACATTATCCGATTGCGGACAAGATTCAGAAGACCTTCTTCGGTCTCTTCACCGGGGAGACGGAAGATGAATGGGGCTGGCTGGAGCCCATCGAAAAGTAAGAAAAGTAGAGGAAGCAATGACAAGACGGATCGTGCGGATGGCCGGTGACGGCATCGGCCCTGAAATCATGACGGCGGCGGGCAGGGTGCTCGACGCGGCAGCGGAAAAATTCAGGCTCGATCTGTCTTTTCAGGATTGCCTTTTTGGCGGTGTGGCGGTCGACGAGACCGGCACACCGTTTCCGGCAGACACTGAATCGGCCTGCAAGGCTGCCGATGCCGTTCTGCTGGGGGCCGTTGGCGGGCCGCAATATGACAGCCTGCCGCCAGAGCAACGCCCCGAAAAGGGCCTGCTCGCCATGCGCAAGGCGCTGGGTGTCTATGCCAATATCCGCCCGGTACGGAATATTCCGGCACTTGCCGGACGGACGGCATTTCGCGATGGCCATCTCGATGGCGTCGATATCGTCGTCATTCGCGAGCTGACTGGCGGTATCTATTTCGGGGCCAAAGATCGCGGTGACGACTGGGCCACTGACGAGTGCCGGTACACGACGTCCGAGATCGAGCGTATCGTGCGGCGGGCAGGGGATATGGCCCGTCAGCGCAAAGGACGGGTGACATCCGTTGATAAGTCCAACGTGCTGATGACCTCCAAGCTGTGGCGCGAGGTGACGACACGCGTGATGGCTGAGGAATATCCTGACGTGACGCTCGATCACATGCTGGTCGATGCCATGGCGATGAAACTGATTTCCTCGCCGGCCGATTTCGATGTGATCGTTACCGAGAACATGTTCGGCGATATCCTGACCGACGAGGCCTCGATGCTCGTGGGCTCCATCGGCGTCTTGCCCTCCGCCTCGATGGGCGATGACGGGCCCGGCGTGTTCGAGCCGATCCATGGCTCAGCGCCGGATATTGCCGGGCAGGGCAAGGCCAACCCCATCGGCATGATTGCCTCCATTGCCATGATGCTGGAGACCGGGCTGGGCGAGCCGGAGACCGCTGCCGCGATCACAGCGGCCATTGATGCGGCGATCGAGGCGGGGGATGTCACCGGCGATCTCGGCGGCGCGCTGTCGACCGATGCAGCTGCCGATGCCATCGCGCGGAGAGTGTGATGACTGGCAAGACGCTCTATGACAAGATTTACGACGCACACATTGTTGCTGACAGGGGCGGTGCCGACGCGCTTCTCTATATCGATCGCCAGCTGGTGCACGAAGTGACCAGCCCGCAGGCGTTCGAGGGTTTGCGCCTTGCGGGGCGGCGGATGCGCCGTACCGATGCAACGCTCGCCATGCTCGATCACAACGTGCCGACGACGCCGCGCACGGAGCCGATCACTGATCCGATGTCGAAACAGCAGGTCGAGGCGCTGATGGCGAATGCGGAGGAGTTCGGCGTTCAGCTCTATGACATGCTCGATGTGCGCCAGGGTATCGTCCATGTGGTCGGACCGGAACAGGGGTTTACCCAGCCAGGCCTGACCATGGTGTGCGGCGACAGCCATACCTCGACCCATGGCGCCTTCGGCACGCTGGCCTTTGGTATCGGCACGTCGGAAGTAGAGCATGTGATGGCGACGCAGACGCTGGTCGTCAAGCGCGCCAGGAACATGCGCGTATTGGTCGAGGGCGACTTGCCGCCGGGTATCACGGCCAAGGACATGGCGTTGGCGATCATTGGCAGGGTCGGCACGGCTGGCGGCACGGGCTGCGTCATCGAATATGCCGGCGAGGCCGTCCGTTCCCTGAGCATGGAAGGGCGCATGACGCTATGCAATATGGCGATTGAATCGGGCGCCCGCGCAGGATTGGTCGCGCCGGACGAGAAAACATTCGACTATATCAAGGGCCGCCCCTTCGCGCCAAAAGGCGGCCAGTGGGATGTTGCCGTCGACCACTGGAAAACGCTCTATACGGACGAGGATGCCGAATTCGATATCGACATCACGATGAACGCCGCCGAAATCGAGCCGCAGGTGACCTGGGGCACCAGCCCGGAAGACGTGCTGCCGATCAGCGCCGTCGTGCCGGACCCTGCCAGTATCGAAGACAAGGCAAAGCAGGCGGCGGCGGAAAAATCGCTCGATTATATGGGCCTGCGTCCCGGCATGAAGATTGCCGATGTCAGTGTCGATCATGTCTTCATCGGGTCGTGCACCAATGCGCGGATCGAGGATTTGCGTGCCGCCGCCGAGGTGCTGCGCGGGCGGACGATCGCGCCGACGATCAAGCTGGCGATGGTCGTGCCGGGCTCGGGGCTCGTGCGCGATCAGGCCGAGGCAGAGGGCCTCGACGAGATATTCATCAATGCCGGGTTTGAATGGCGCGAACCGGGCTGTTCCATGTGCCTCGGCATGAACCCGGACAAGGTGCCGGCGCAAGGGCGCTGTGCCTCGACCTCAAACCGGAACTTCGTCGGACGGCAAGGACCGGGCGCGCGCACCCATCTCGTCTCTCCAGCCATGGCCGCCGCAGCTGCAATCACTGGACACTTTACCGACGTGCGCGATCTAATGGCGAAGGAGCCTGCCTGATGGAACCGTTCACGATACTGACGGCTGTCGCGACGCCGTTCTACCGCTCCAATGTCGATACGGATGTGATCATCCCGGCAGAACATCTGAAAACGATTTCCCGCACCGGCCTTGGCAAATATTGTTTCGAGACAGTGCGCTATGACGAGAACGGCAATTTGCGCAATTCATCGCCTTTCGACAGGCCGCCCTATGACAAGAGCAAGGTGCTGATTGCCGGACCGAATTTTGGCTGCGGCTCGTCGCGTGAACATGCCGTCTGGGCGCTGATGGATCTCGGCTATCGTTGCGTCATCGCGCCGGGCTTTGCCGATATCTTTTTCGGCAACGCGATCAAGAACGGCCTGTTGCTGATCACCCTGCCGGAAAGCGATATTCAGGAACTGCTGAAGAAAGCGACAGGCCGACAGTTCACCGTCGATCTGGAAGCACAGACAGTAGTGGCACCGGATGGCACGGTGACGGACTTCGAGATCGACGCATACCGCAAGGAGCGTCTCCTCGGCGGACTCGATGAGATCGCCCTGACGCTGCAGGATGCGGATGCCATCACAGCCTTCGAGGAGCGGGACAAGATGGCCCGCCCCTGGTTGTACGCGTAGAGCGCCAGGCGCCCTTTTACTCAGCAGACGCCGCTTCTGCCCGCTGGTTCAGGCCGAGGGCGTAGTCGATAACGTGGAAGATGTAGTTCTGCTCCACCGTGCCATCAAACAGATAGGCCTGCGGACCGCTGGCGTAGATTGTCACGTCCTGGCCGCCATGGGTCTCGGAATAGCTCGGGATGAGGGCCTGCTGCTGGTAATCGAGACCTTGAGCCTCCTCGTCGGATACGTCCGGACGCTCGAGATGGTCGTCTTCGTCATGGCCGATCAGAATGGAGCCCGGGCCATTGGCATAGCCGAGCGTCGTGTAAGGCTTGCCGTCACCAGCCGGATAGGGCTCGGTGGAGGGGGAGCCGTCATCCTCTGTAGAGACCACGACGCCGAGCATCGGATTGCCGCGTTTCGGATAGCCCGCGAAGGTCAGGGTGTGGCCATGGTCGGAAGTGACGATGACCAGCGTATCCTGCAGGTCGACCATTTCCAGAGCGGCGGCGACCGCCTCGTCAAAGGCAACAGTGTCGCTCAGGGCACGCGAAGCATTGCCGCCATGGTGGGCATGATCGACGCGGCCGCCTTCGACCATCAGGAAATATCCATCTTCGTCAGACGACAGGAGGTCGATGGCCTTTTCCGTCATCTCCGCGAGAGAGGGCTCGTCATCGGCGCTGCGGTCGGCATCATATTGCATGTGGGAGGGCTCGAAAAGGCCGAGGACCTTGCCGGACGCTGCCTCAAGGCCTGCCTTGTTCCAGACGAAAGTGCCGCCATTGGCCTCCCATTCCGCGGTCAGGTCGCGGCCGTCAGTGCGGCGGCCAGTGCGGTCTGCATATTCCGGGTCAGCCATTTCCTTCGGCATGAAATTGCTGCGACCGCCACCGAGCGCGACGTCGATACCGTCACCATAGGGGAAGGAGAGAAGCTGGCTCGCTATGTCAGGGCAGGCTTCTGCGCCTTCCGGCAGGTCGGCGTCGCTCTCCCAGTCGCGGCTGGCGGAGTGTGAATAAACGGTCGCGGGCGTCGCGTGGGTGAGGCGGGCGGTCGAGACGACGCCAACGGCCATGCCGGCCTGCTCGGCCAGTTCGCCCGCTGTCATCACCGGGTTGGCGAGCCCGCCTGCGCAATCACCGACCATGGCCTCGTCGCTGATGGAAATGACACCGGCCTTGGTCTTGACGCCGGTGAGCATGGCAGTGGCCGTGCCGGCACTGTCCGACACCTGCTGATTGGTGTTGTAGGTCTTTGACATCGCCACATGCGACAAGGTCTCAAAGGCGAGTACGTTTTCCTCGCCGGACATGCCTTTTTGCTGGCCGGCAAAGATGCGGGCAGCGGTTACCGTGGTCGTGTCCATGCCATCGGCAATGAACAGGATGACGTTCTTCGCCGGGCGATCGATCGGGCGTCTGGCAAGATTCTCTTTCAGCGTTTCCTGTCCGGCCTGGTACCATTCATTGTCGGCGACCCGCACCGGGATGGAAGTGACAGGTTTCGGGGCGGCCGGGGCCTCACGGGCCATCGTCGCGGCGGCTGGCGTGCCAGGGGCTGCGGTCTGCATCTGGGCGCAACCGGCGATGAGGGCGGTCAGGCAAACGGTGGTGATCAAGCGCATAAAAATTCTCCTTTGTGTGCCTGATATCCATGTTTTGTGACATTTCGTCAAAGGGCCGGCTTGCGCCAAGCCGGAAACAGGCAACAATGCTCGTAATAATAGAGCCGGGAGGGACGGCCATGAGAAGATTTGTCATAGCCGCGACTGTTTTGTCACTCGCGGGGTGCGGTGGGCCAAAGGACGATCAGCCGGCAGCGACAGCACCCCGGCTCGCAGATGTATCCGAATGGCTCTATGGCGGCGGATACGATCAGCAGAAATATGCGCCCTTCGAGGAGATCAACCGCGATACCGTCAGCCAGTTGCAGGTCGCCTGGACCTATGACACAGGCGAGGACGGACAGGCGGGGACGATGCATTCGACGCCGCTCGCTGTCGGCGGGATGATCTATGTCGCCGGACCGGAAGGGGGCATCCATGCGCTCGATCCTGTTACCGGTGAACCCAATTGGGTTTTCAAATTTCCGTATCCTGAGGAGACAAATACGTGGTTCAAGGGCGCGCCGCGCGGGCTGATGTACTGGAGCGATGGCGACATTTCCCGGGTGTTTGGTATCGCCGGGCGCTATGTGTTTTCGGTCGATGCGAAATCCGGTGAACTGGACGCGGCGTTCGGGCAGGGCGGGGCGATCAATCTTGCCGAAGGGCTGGGCCGCGACCCAGCCATGGTCGATGCGGAGCTGGGCACGCCGGGCGTCATCCATGGCAACACCATGGTTCTGGGCACGCGGATGGGCGAGCAATTGCCGACGGCGCCGGGTCATATCCGGGCGTATGATGTGCGCACTGGTGAGATGAAATGGATCTTCCATACGATCCCGCAGCCGGGCGAATATGGCTATGAGACGTGGCCGGAGGATGCGTGGATGTATGCCGGCGGTGTTAATAACTGGGCCGGCATGGCGCTGGATGAGGGGCGGGGTATTGTCTATCTCGGCACAGGTTCTGCTGCATCTGATTTCTATGGTGCGGACCGCCATGGCGACAATCTGTTTGCCAATTCTATCCTCGCGCTGGATATCGAGACCGGCAAGCGGATCTGGCACCGGCAGCTCGTGAAGCATGATTTGTGGGACCGGGATATTCCGGCACCGCCGACGCTCGCCACACTGACGATTGATGGCAGGACCGTCGATGCGCTGATCCAGATCACCAAGACCGGCCATATCTGGGTGCTGGATAGGGAGACTGGTGAGGCGCTGTTTCCGCTGGAGGAGGTAGCGGTACCGCCATCCAGCCTGCCGGGCGAACAGGTCGTCAGTCCTCAGATGGTGCCAGCATTGCCAAGGCCGTTTGCGCGACAGGATTTCGTTGTGACGGACCGGACGCCAGAGGCGCGCGCGGCCGTCGAAGCGCAAATTGCCGGGTTCGATGCGCATCATCCGTTCAGCCCGCCGAGCCTTGCCGGGCAGGCGATCTTTCCGGGCATGGATGGCGGCGGTGAATGGGGCGGCGGCGCGTTCGATCCGGAGACGGGCTATTTCTATGTCAATGCCAATGAGGTGCCGTGGATCCTGAAGATGAAGGAGAACCCTGATCGCGCAGAGCTGGGCCGGGCGTCGGACTTGTACGGCGCGATGTGCGCGACCTGCCATGGCATGGACAAGGCCAGGACGGGGGAGTTTCCGTCGCTGGAGGGCCTCGATGCGCGTTACGCGCTGGCGGACGTCGAGGAGATCATTTCCAGCGGCTATGGCCGGATGCCGGGCTTTGCCGCCGCGCTGGAGCCTGTTGCGATTTCGGCGCTGGCCGCGCATGTGCTGACCGGCGAGGACGCGCCAATCCACAGCGACATGGTCCGTGACCAACCCTTCGATACGCGCTTTGTCATCGACGGGTACAACAAGCTGCTCGACCCGGATGGCTATCCGGCCAATGCGCCGCCATGGGGCACGCTGACGGCGATCGACCTGTCGACTGGCGAGCATGTCTGGCGCAAGCCGCTGGGCCAGTATCCGGAGCTTGCCGCTGACGGCATGGGCGATACCGGCAGCGAGAATTATGGCGGACCGGTCGTGACAGCTGGCGGGCTGGTCTTCATCGGCGCAACGGTCAAGGACAGGAGATTCAGGGCGTTCGACAAGATGACCGGTGAGTTGCTGTGGTCGCATAAGCTGCCGCAGAGCGGCGTCGGCACACCAGCGGTCTATGAAGCCGATGGCCGCCAGTTCGTAGTCACGCCGGCCGGTGGCGCACGACGCGGCGAGCGCGGCGCGAGCTATGTCGCTTTTGCCTTGCCCGAGCGTGCGGAAGAGGCTGCGCAATAAGCGCCAGATGGTCTGAGATAGCTTGGAATTGGCCTGATCCGTTTCGCGCACAATTTATATTGTCGAAAATTGTTTGTAGCGGTTCAGACCGGTAGCGGGTAGTGCTGCCGGGCCCGCTATTCCTGCAGAGTCAACAACATGCCGTCATAGGCTGGTTCCACATGCTCCGGCAGCTCATTGCACAGTGCGCCGTAGTCCATGTCGAGATGCATGTTGGTCAGCACGCCGCGACGCGCTTTGACACGTGCCAGCCAGTCCAGCGATTGTTCCAGATGCGAATGACTCGGATGCGGCTTTCTTTGCAGCGCATCGACGATCCACAGGCCGACCCGGTCGAGCAGCTCGAAGGTTTCGTCCGGCAGCGCGTTCGTGTCGCTCGAATATGCGATGCCACGCCCGTCGAGATTTGACAGGTCGAGATCGTGCTCGCCAAACAGAAAGCCCAGGGAGTCGATCCGGCCGTGATGCTGCAGGAACGGTACCACGGCAATGCTGCCCGATGGTCCGTTAACGATTGCGCGCTCGCCGCAGGCCGGCATGTCGATGAGCTCGAGGATTGGCGGATAGCTGCTGCCGGGCTTCTGGTGAAAGCAATAGCGAAAGCGATCGACGATCTCGGGCGACAGAGACTGATCGATATAGGTTGGCACGCGCTGGCGCATGGACAGCGCCATGGCCCGCAGATCGTCGATGCCGTGAGATTGGTCGGCATGATCATGGGTGAAAAAGACCGCATCGAGCCGCGCGGCCTGCGCCATTAACAATTGCCGGGCCAGATCCGGTGAGGTGTCGACCAGCACGGTCGTTAACATTTCAGGCTCGGACCAGCCGGCTTCCGGGTGTTCTTTCTGCACCAGTATCGAGCAGCGCATGCGGCGGTTCTTCGGCTCTGACGGATCGAGTTGACCCCACTGCCCCTTGCCACCCGGGCCGCCGGGACGTGGAATGCCGCCGGACGAGCCGCAGCCGAGAATGATGGCACGCAGGGTCAAACCCCCTGCTCCTTCCCGGCCTTTGAAAACAGACGGAAAAAATTGTCCGTGGTTACCCTGGCGATTTCTTCCGTATCAACACCTTTTATCTCGGCGAGCTTTTCGGCGATATGCGGCACAAAGGCAGGCTCGTTACGCTGACCGCGATGCGGGACCGGTGCGAGATATGGACAGTCCGTTTCGATCAGTAGCCGATCCATCGGCACCATCTCGGCAATGGCGCGGACATCGTCGGCTTTCTTGAAGGTGATTATGCCCGAGAAAGAGACATAGCCGCCAAGCGCCAGCGCGCGCTCAGCCAGGTCCGGGCCGCTGGTGTAGCAATGCATGAGCGGGACAAACGGCTTGGCCGAATGCTCGCCGCTGATGATGTCGCCGGTCACGTCATCGGCGTCGCGGGTGTGAATAATCAGTGGCAGACCTGTTTCCTGCGCCGCGTGGACATGGGCGCGAAACACCGGCTCCTGTGCGTCGCGGTCGGAATATTCGTAATAGAAATCCATGCCGCACTCGCCGATGCCGACGGCCCGTGGATGCTGTGCCAGCTCGATCAACCGTTCGGCAGTCAGGTCTGCATAATCCTTGGCATGATGCGGATGGACGCCGACGGAGTGCCAGATATTGGCGTGGGAATCGGAAATTTCAGTTATGGCCGGCAAGGAATCGAGACGGTCTGAAATCGTCAGCATGTGACTTACCCTTGCCTCGGCGGCTCGGGCCAGAACGTCGGCAAGATCGTCCTCGTATCTCTCGCCATGCAAATTGACGTGGCTGTCGACGAACATGCCTCAGTCCCCTTTCAGCTGTTTCTTCATGATCGCGCCCATACCGAGAACTATCTGTGTACGGTTCGTATTCAGTGCCTCGGAGCGTGCAATCAGGTTGGAAATTTCTTCCCATGCCGCCGCAATGCTGCCCGGCGACCGCCCCTGGAAAACGGCCAACTGTGGCCGCAATGGCTCACCGGTGGCGATCGCGGTCGCCGCGGTCGAGAGCTGGCGCAACAGAATTGCCTTGAAGCTCTCCCACATCGGCTCGGCCGATTTCAGGGCCATGCGATCAGCAAGAGCCGCGAGGCCGCGCCCGTCAAGCGCGCCCTTGATGAAACTCTCCGCCGCGGCGAGGGCATCCGCCCCCTCGCCTGCGGCCAGCTGCAGCGCAAAGCCGGGCCGCCCGGCGGCGGCGGTCGCAAGAGCGAGGGCCTTGTCGCCGGTGGCTGTACCCTCCGCTTCCAGAAATGCGGCGACGTCGTGGTCGTCCAATGGTTTGAGTGTCAGTACACGACAGCGGGAGCGGATGGTCGGCAGCAACCGGCCGGGGGCGCTGGTCAACAGGATAACGAGCGCCTTTGCCGGCGGCTCTTCCAGCACCTTCAGCAGCGCGTTGGCGGCGTTGCGGTTAAGATCGTCGGCGCTGTCGATAATGGCGACACGATAGCCGCTGCCGGAGGTGCGGCCCATGAAGGAAATCAACTGGCGGATCGTATCGACGGTGATCTCGCCTGCGAGCCGGTCTTTCTTGTCGTCCCATTGCCGTTCGGCGATGAACAGATCGGGGTGGGCCTTCTGGCCGACCAGATGCGCCGACTTGCTCTGGGCTGTCGCAAGATATTCCCCGTTACTGAGGCTTTGGCGGTCCAGAAAGGCGCGGGCCAGCCGATAGGCCAGCGTCGCCTTGCCGACATTCTGCGGGCCTGCGAGCATCCAGCCATTCGACAGCGCCCCCTCGTCCAGCAGCTGGCGCAGGCGCGCCTCGGCGGCCTGGTGCCCGGCAAGGGTCTGGCGCTGTTCCGGTGGCGGATAGGGATGCTCGTCTGGTTCTGCCATGGCGCTGATCTAACCGGGAATACCGCGTGATTGCAAAGCCTTGTGCAGAGCGAGTGTGACACTATCGATGGGCAGCGCCGCATCTATCAGGATGCAGCGGTCCGGCTCATCAGTCGCGATCTGTCTGAAAACGTCGCGGACAGCCGCGTGGTATTCGGGGCCCTTGCGCTCGAACCGGTCCTCGCTCGCCTGCCCGCCCTCCCCATGCCCGGAATTGTCATGCCCGGCATTGCGCTTGCCGGCGCGGCCAAGACCGATGGCTGGGTCGAGATCGAACAGGAAAGTCACATCCGGCACCGTCTCGCCGACGACGCTGCGCTCGATCGCGAGAATGTCGGCCATGGGCAGCTTGCCGCCACCACCCTGATAGGCGCGCGTGGAGTCCATGAACCGGTCGCAGAGGACGATCTTGCCTTCCGCCAACGCCGGGCGGATCAGGCGTTCCAAATGGTCAGATCGGGCGGCATTCATGATCAGGCATTCCGATACCGGCGACCATGCAGCAGTGTCGCCTGAAACGAGGAGATTGCGGAGGGTCTCGGCATTGTCAGTACCGCCCGGCTCCCGTGTCGCGACCACCTCGTGACCGGCCTGTTCCAGCCACTCTTTCAGGCGCTGGATCTGCGTGCTTTTGCCGGAGCCCTCCAAGCCGTCAAATGTGATGAAAAGCCCGGCCATCAGGACGGCTCGTTCTCGCGGGCGCTTGGCGGCGTGAAAAGGGCCTTCAGGCCGATCCCCATCTTGCCGGCAATGCCGATGCCATCGACGCGCTCTGCCGTGTAAAGAGGGTATTCCCTTGGCGGCTCGCCGGGAATCTCAAGCCGCAACAGACCGACCTGCGTTTCCGCGCGAACCGGCGCCTTGACCGGCCCTTCGTAAAGCAGTGTCGCCTCGGCGCCCTGGAGGATGCGGTTGTGACGGGTGAAGACGACATTATTCTTGATCTTGAGCGGAACGGTTTCCTGCTTGCCAAGAAAGACATCAGCCTCGCCGACGATATCTCCGCTGGTGAAGTATCGACGGGTCGTGAACTCCGAAAAGGCAAGCCCCATCACGCGGCGGCTTTCGCGGGTGCGCATGGCGTCACTTTCCAGCCCGTGCAGCACTACGATACGACGTACGCCGTCCCGGATGGCTGAACCAGCGACGCCATAACCGGATTCATCCGTATGCCCTGTCTTCAGTCCGTCTGCCCCGGCGAAGGCACCGACAAGCGGGTTGCGGTTCGATTGGGTTATATTGGACCACGTGAATTCCGGAAGGTCGAAGATCGTGTCGTAATATTCCGGATAGTCCCGTATAATCTTCGCCGACAGCCTGGCGAGATCGGACATGCTCATAAGCTGATCGGGGTCAGGCAGGCCGGACGGGTTGGCAAAGGTCGATTGGGTCAGACCCCATTCTTCAGCCTTAGCATTCATGATGTCGGCAAAGGCTTCGACACTGCCAAGTTCGCTTTCGCGCGTGACATTGCCCATGACCGGCGAGGATATGTTCTCCGCGACGACAACGCAGGCGTCGTTGCCGGACAGCACGATGATCCCCTTCAACAGGTCAATGACCGGAATGGTGGTATCGACGAGAACGAACATTTTCGAGCCGCCCGTCTGCCAGGCCTTCCGGCTTACATAAAAGGGTGTGTCCGGAGAGAGTTCGCCCTTTTCAAGCATGTCCATCAGGATCGCCACCGTCATCAGCTTGCTCATGGATGCAGGGGGCACGGGGGTCTGCGCGTTTTTCTCGAACAACACCGTCCCGGTTTCGTAATCCATGATAATCGCCTGCTGGGCAGAGGTCGTCAAATATTGCTCCTGCTGGGCAGCCGCGCCGCCCGCAATTGTCAGAAACGCAATGATGCCGAGCAGCGCTGCTCTTGCAAACGCAACCATAGTCCGTCCGGATTTCGCTTAAATGTTGTCGGTCGGCAAAACTATAGGGTGCTTGTCATGGCGCCACAATACGCGCATCGCCAAAACCGCTGTGCCGGGCGACTTTCAGCGCCGTTTCCGCGTCCGACTGGCTGAGATAGGGCCCGAGGCGCACCAGTGTCAGCGGCATGCCGGTGGAGGTGACAATGTCTTCACGATGGACGGGAATGGTCCTGCCAAAGCGGGACGCGGCCTGCTCTGCATTGTGGCGCGAGGAAAATGCGCCGATTTGGACGACCCACACATCACTTGCCGGATCGCCACCGACGACGTCCAGAACCTCGTTGAAGTCGGGCAGGCTGACAGGTTCCTCTTCGAAGTAACTGCCTGATCCGCTGACGACTTCCTCCCTCACCTGGCGCTCGGTAGCGCGGACGGAGGTGCGCACGGCCTCAAGGGCTTCGCTGTCGATCTGGCCGGCATTGCTGATCGCTTCGGTCGACTTGATCTCGGGACCGCTGGCAATGCGGGTGTGAACCGTGTCGAGATCATTCGCGGCAGTGAGGACAGCCTCCGTCGGCATGGCATAGGTGCCGTCGGCGTAGGATTCGGGCTGGCCGAGAGCGGTAATGGCCTGATCGAGACTGGCCGGGCCGAGATAGCGCACCCTTACTTCGGCCAACCCGTCATCCTTGAAGCCCAACGCAATCGCTGCCTCTCGTGACATGTCGATGAGACGTCCATGGGCGAAAGGCCCGCGATCATTCAGGCGGACATTGATGGTATTACCATTCTTGACGTTGGTGACCTGCACGATCGACGGCAACGGCAGCGTGGGATGCGCCGCGGTGAGCCGGTTCATGTCAAAGATCTCGCCATTGGCGGTCTTGCGCCCGTGAAATTTCGGTCCGTACCAAGAGGCGATGCCGGTGCGGTCATAGCCGGGGTCTTCCGACGGATAATACCAGATGCCGGCGACCTTGTAGGGATTGCCGATCTTCTTGTGCGGGTTTGCCTGGGCGGCGGGCGGCACCACGATGCTGCCCGGCGCATCCTTTTTCTTCCCGCCTGCGCAGGCGGCCAGGGCCAGGATGATAATGGCCATGGACAGGATCCTGAGGAAATTTGAAACCGAAACGGCCTTCGCGATCATGGCAAACACCCCTGCAAGCTCTTCATTGTCGTATCAGCGGCAAGATCGGGCAAGGGCATTACTGAAGTATTAACCATGGCTGCCGCAAGGCTCACAAAGCAGTTGAACAGCGCGCGCGCCCGGTGTTAGACAGGCCGGACTTTCGGGGGTTGGCGTGCAGCCTTGCCCCTGCCCCGGATGGGTGGCTGAGTGGTCGAAAGCGGCGGTCTTGAAAACCGTTGAGCGTTCACGCGTTCCGTGGGTTCGAATCCCACCCCATCCGCCACTCGCCCGCTCTTGCTGGCAAAACGGTCGTGTTGACAAGTCGCCGCTGTCGGCTACCAACAAATGCCGGAGGCTCGCACAATGCATCTGACGCACATGATCATCGACGATTTCCTGCCCGACCCGCACGGGATGCGAGAACAGGCGCTGTCGATGCAATTCCCGGCACGTCCTGAAGGCGCCTATTACCCCGGGCGCAATGCCGGCGCGAGACTGCCCTTGCAGGGCATCGAGCGGCTGATCAGCGACATCACTCATGAGCCGCTGGCCCCAGCGCAGCATTATTCCCACGCCGTGCCGCGCATCGCTCTGGGGGGAGACGATGGCAAGGTCAGTGTCCACGCCGATTTCTGTCACTGGTCGATGATTCTTTACCTGACCCTCGATGAACATTGTCAGGACGGAACCCATTTCTTCCGCCACAGGAAGACCGGCTGGGAACGCGCGCCGGTTTTCCCCGGAGAGGCCGAGCGTGCCGGGTTCGCCTCACCCGATGAAGCGATGAAGTCGGTGCTCGCCCAATCCGGCGATCGGACCGGCTGGGACGAGATCATGATGATACCGATGAAATTCAATCGGGCGGTCCTGTTCAGGGGCTATATGTGGCACGATGCCGGCAAGTCCTTCGGTACGACGCCGGAAAACGGCCGGTTGATCGTGCCGCTGTTCTTCGAGAACACGCAGACCGGATAGGTCCGCTGGTCGCCGCGATGGCTGCAACGTGATCTGCTTTCCCTAGCGACCAGATTGGCAATCCCGCACACTGTCCCCGGCGCAGGATGGTCCTCTGTCGAGGACGATCAAAAATCGTAGGATTGGTTGAGGCGCTGCATGAACATCGGTGTGGAAGACGGCGTCATCGATATCTGCCAGCTATTGCTCCGGCCGGCCGTGGCGGTGAAGGATTCAAGGTTGATGGCATAACCGTCGATCTCGATACGGGCGCGCAGATTGGCTGTATTCCCGCTACCCGGCACGCTGGTCATGATGGTCAATCTGTCGTTAGTCGGCGACTTTCGGACGATCGCGCCGGAATTCAGGAAAACGTTGTATGTCTGCCCGTTATCGTCGTTGCGCAGCTTGCCGCGCATCGTGCCACGACGGATCATGACATCCGGTTCTTCCTTGAGCCCGTTAGGCAGCATGATTTCCATCGTCAGGTTGAAGCTTGTGGCTTCGCTGGACTGGAGCGCAACGGCAAGAGGGCGTGACCGGACGGCGGGGGTGGATCCCGACGAAAGCACGGCTTCCTGAAACAGGCTGTCTCTCATGGCGGAGCCTTCAAGGTCCCCGACATACCCTGCAAACCGGGCCTGGACCCCTGCCGATGCTTCGCTCTCGTTTATGATGGTAGGCATGTCCGGCGCGTCGAGCGGCCGTCCGATATCGGACGGCGCCACCGTCATCACGGCTGCAAGGACGCCGAAGCCCTGGGCAAAAGCGCCCTGGAGGGTCACCGGCTGGAAGTAATAGACCGCCCCTGCGCCAATCGCCATGAGGATGAGAATGACCACGTAGAGCGGCAGTGAGCCAATCCCGATCATCACGGAAACATAGGAAAACCAGCGGCTCACGGTGAACAGAGCGGACCCACCGTCACTTTGCTGCATGTCGGCCATGATTGCGAAGACAATGCCAAGGGCACCGGCGAGACCAAATCCGATCATGTCCGCGAAATTGTATTCACCGGGTAGTTTGCGGACACCCTTGCGTTCGCCGTAACTCATGATTCACTCCCAAGAGAACCCCATCACCATCTTAAACTAACATGAGAAATGAGAAAGAGTAAACGGCGCTTGAGGTGTCACAGAGCGGCGCTCCATGCGCTCTCAGTCCCTGGCCCTCAGCCCCTCTCCGTCACCCCCCGGCCGTCAACCCTTGGCCCATGGGCGCGAGCCGCCGAAATCGATGCCGAAGAGATGTTCCAGACTGGTCCGCGGCAGGCCGGATTTTACGTAATCATAGGGTGTGATGTTAACGGCCTTGATGAGAATTCGCCGGATCGTGCGGTCCTCTCCTTCCGGGATCACGTCGATATCGAGCACATTGATGCAGGCAAGATCCTGCTCAAAATGCGCGATCCCCGCGAGCCCGGCGCCGCTGGCATGACCGAGCAGCAGGCGGTTAACCCCTTCATGGGCAACGAGAAGCGCTGTTTTCCAGTTCTGGTGCAGCACGAGGCTTTCAAATCCCGCCACGACACGCTCATAGGCATCGGCGAAGCGCTCGCCGCCGGGCAGGAATTCGGCCTCCGGCTCTGTCGCTTCATCGAAGGAAAAAGCCAGCCGCGCGGCCAGTTCTTCGCGGCTGTCGGTACGAAACACGCCGCCTCGCAACTCCTGGAATGCAGACGCTTCCGCCGGTTGGATATTCGGGCAACTAGCATTCGCCGCGAGGACGAGTTCGCTCGTCTGGCGGGTGCGGGGCAACGCCGAGTGGAAAACATGGTCGAAGCTGACGCCATGCAGGGCCTGCCCCGCCGCCTCCGCTTGCGCACGGCCTTCATCCGTCAGTTGTACGGTGGTAAAATCAGCAAGGCCGGGCTGGAAATAGTCCACATGGCCATGGCGCATGAGATAGAGGCGGCGTCGTCCGGTCGATAGGGTCATAACGCTTCTATGCCCATGCCCGGTGCCATTGTACAATACTCGAATTGACGCGTTGATGAGTCGTTGATTCAGGGCAACGGGTGGCGGATTTTCATGTTTCGCTGCTTGAATCCGTCCCGGAGGCATTGAAATTGCTCTGGCGAATATGCCCTGTTGCCGTATGATGGATATTGTTTGGGGCAGGGTTAACGGGCACTGTGGGCGAGTAGATGTTTAAGCAGCCAATCAGCTTGTCGATGATCTTGGGCGTTGTGGGCCTTCTTTATGCCTGCACATTCTGGCTGATGGTCACGATCAATGCCGATCATGCCGAGAGCCGCTTTGTTACTCTTGTCGACAGCGGGGCTGGCAGCCGTGCGATTGGCCACGGCGAACAGGTCATTGCCATCCGCGCCAGCGAAGGCATTGATGCAGAGGAACTGGTCGAGATCAAGCAGACGCTGGCTGGCCTTCAAGCCGGTGAAGGCAATTATCCCAGAGCGATCAAGCTGTACCAGGACGTTCTGGCCTCGCGCAAGGCCGGCTCTCTGCCCGTCACCGAGCGGGCGATCATCCGGGACGAGGTCGCACATCTGAGCCTGGCAGCCGGCCAGCCACAGGATGCCGCCGTCATCTACAGCGCCTTCCTTGAAGCCGCAGGCGACGAAGCTGCGCGGCAGGTGCCGGCGGATCCGGACTCCCTCGAGGCATTTTACGCCGGCAAGGTCCGTGCAGCAATGCCGGTCTTTGCCGAGGCGCTGGCGCCGATCCACGATGGCGAAGTTCTGACCGGCGATGAAGACGTGCGCCTTGCAGCTGCCGCGGCAATGACAGATCTCGGCGGGTATTACGCCATGCAGGAAAATGGCGATTACGCCGCGGCGGGGCTGCTGTCCGCTGGCTATCAGACGAGGCTTGCGCTTCTCGGCGCTGCCAGCCAGGACACGCTGCAGACCGCCCTGCTCCTCGGACCGGTGTACCAGAAGATCGGCCGCTACAAGGATACCGAGACGCTCTATCTTACCGCCTTCCATGCGCAGGAGCAGGCACGCGGCTCCAACAGCCCTGAACTGACACTCTATATCCGCCTGCTTGCCGACGTCTACAAAAGCCAGAACCGGCTGACCGAAGCCGAAGCCCTGAACACACATATCAGGCGGCTGTTCTCGGATGCCTTCGGCGCGCGCCGCTACCTGTCGAACCAGGTTCGCGACCGCCGCATGGATATCAACCGGCCTGTCTCGCTCAACTTTCCGCTGACGGAGGATTACAAGCCGACAGATCTCGTTGCCGCCGTCGATTACGCCGTGCCCTTGAGCAAATCGCCGGGGCTGGAAGAGATGTCGATACGGCTGGCGGAGCTCGTTACCGATGAGGCGACGACGGCGATGCCGTCGCAACTGAACACCCTGTTCGCCCATTGTTCTATCGAGGGGGAAAGACTGACCCTGCGCTCCGGATACCGATCCTACCAGACGCAGGTCTATCTCTATGACCGCAATACCAATGGGACGGTGACCGATCCCGGTACGTCGGAGCACCAGCTGGGGCTTGCCGCCGATATCGACGTCAATGGCCGCCTGATGCGCTCCACCGATCGGGCCTATCAATGCTTCGAGGAAAACGCGTGGCGCTTCGGGTTCATCCTGTCCTACCCGCCCGGCAATGACTATCTGCCAGGCCCGGATACCTACGAGCCGTGGCACTGGCGCTATGTCGGCAAGCAGACGGCCCTGCTCTATCGCGAGGCCGGACCAATCAACAAGCCGCAGGAATTCCTCGCTGCCCTGCCCTGCTACGAAGAGCGCGCCATGGCCGGTATCTGGTCGATCGCGTCGGAGGAAGATGTCTGCCTGGCGCAGATGGCAGGCGCGCCGGGCGGCGCCTCAGCTTCCAGCAGGAGCCAAAAAGCCCCATAACCTCAAATGGTTAACGAATTACTGCTTGCCGCGACCGCTCTCATGCTGCATGATTCGCTTGTGGGAATGACCGGCATTGGTCGCAAGTGGTTGAGCGGGAAAACATGGCACAGTCGGATGCTGCGCAGGACTATCAGGCACACATTCTCTACGCGCCAATCGCGCTGTACGATGCCTGTCCGTTCGAAGATGGTCCGGTCGAGGATCGCGGCATCGATGCCCTGCTGAACAGCCGGACCTATCTCGTCCACCAGGAAGGCGACGTGCCTGAAGGCGCCATGATGATCGACGTCATCGTCGCCGATTGCCGGGCCTTGCAGCCGGATATGGGTGCCGTATCCGCACGGTTCACGGCGCTGCGCCGCGCTCACCCGGAAAGCATCTTCCTGATCCTGATCGAGCCTGAACTGGCCTGGGATATCCGCCTTTGGCTGAAGCGCTACGGCACGCTGTGCCCGCTTGGCGAGCGCGCCGACCTCGTCACCTCGCGGCTCGATCGCCTGCTGGAAAACCTCGCCCTTGCCGACGAATGCGGTGAGCGGCTGAAGACCCTGTCGGCGCTGAACCGCACCGCCGTCAGCGGCAGTATCCTGAACACGTCGTCCAAACCGATGCGAGTCCTTGTTTCCGGCGCGCCGTCGCCGGTGACGTTGCGGGCGATGAAATCCCTCTCCTCCGGCGATTACCAAGTGACTGCCGCGATGAGCGTGCCCCAGACCATGCGCTATCTCGAAGCGCAGGCTTTCGATTGTCTCGTCATCCTGCCCGGCGACCGCACGGCGACCTATACAGGACTCGTGAAAATGCTCCGCCGGAATGACCGCTCGCGCTCCCTGCCGATCCTCGTCATTCCGGAGCGGGCCGATGCGGCCACCGCCGGATGCCGCTTCATGGCGCAGGGCGCTGACACGGTCCTGTCGGCGATCGATACGGAGAAAGCGCTGACGACCGAGGTTACAGCCTTTGCCCGGCGCAACCGGCTGACAGCGAGCATGAAGCAGTTCCTGCGCAAGGCCGCCTCGACCGACGGCAAGGGACTGAACCTCGTTTGCGACCTGCCGTTCTTCGAAAACCATCTCGACCGCCAGTGCCATCGCGCAACGGAGACCGGCAAGCCGCTCTGCGTATCAGCGTTCAAGCTGAAATATTCGTCCGGCCGAATCCTGAGCTCGAAGGGTTTCCGTCAAGCGCTGAAATACGTCCAGATGATGATGCGCGATACCGACCTGATCACGGCAGTGCGCAATGATGTGTTCCTCATCTCCCAGCCTGGGCTCGGCACGGTCGAGGCAACCCGCCGCCAGCAGAACATCGCTGCCGTCCTGCAGGAGATCATTCTCGAGGACGCCCCCGGCGCCGGCGGCGATGCACTGGTGCTCGAAGCAAGCACGGTGCAATACCGTCCGGCGGAAATGGCTGACGGCATCATCGCCCGCGCCTTTCAAACGCTCAACATCGTCCCACCGCGGCAGACGCCGCCGCCGCAGGTCGAGAAACCTCGCCTGAAGATTGTCAGGTAAGAGTCTGTCCGATCACGGGTTTTCCACGATATCTATCAGCAGGCCGAGGACGCGTTTGCAGCCCTTGAGACGGGCCTTCTCGTCCGGCCATTCCTGCTTGAAGACGAGTTTCTGATCGGGACGCAGCTTCACGTCATAGGGTGACGAGGCGATGAACTCCACCAGCCCCGGCAGGTTCGGGAAATTGTCGCGGAAGGTCACGACGGCGCCTTTCGGCCCGGCATCGATCTTGGCGACACAGGCCAGCCGGCAGAGTGCCTTGATGGCGACGATATCCAGCAGGTGCTCGACCTCGCGCGGCAGCGAGCCGAAGCGGTCGATCAGTTCGGCACCGAAGGCCTCGATCTGGTCCGGCTCAGCGATGTCCGACAGGCGCCGATAGAGGGACATGCGCACATCGAGGTCCTGGACATAGTGGTCGGGGATCAGGACTGCCGTGCCGATATTGATTTGCGGTGACCAGGTCTCCTCGGCTTCGCTGCCGCCCTCCTTCAGGCTGGCGACCGCCTCCTCCAGCATGTGCTGGTAGAGCTCGACGCCAACTTCCTTGACATTGCCCGACTGTTCCTCGCCGAGCAGATTGCCGGCGCCGCGAATGTCGAGGTCGTGGCTTGCCAGCGTGAAGCCCGCGCCCAGCGTGTCGAGGGATTGCAGCACTTTCAGTCGGCGCTCGGCGCCGGCGGTCATCTTCTTGCGCGGGCTGGTCGTCAGATAGGCATAGGCCCGTGCCTTGGACCGCCCGACCCGGCCCCTGATCTGGTAGAGCTGGGCGAGACCGAACATGTCCGCCCGCCAGACGATCAGCGTGTTGGCCGTCGGCACGTCGATGCCGGATTCGATAATCGTGGTCGCGACCAGCACGTCGAACTTGCCCTCATAGAAGGCGTTCATGATGTCTTCCAGCTCGCTTGCGGCCATCTGGCCATGGGCGAGCTTGAACTTCACCTCCGGCACTTGTTCGGTCAGAAACTCCGAGATGGTGGACAGGTCGGACACGCGCGGGGCAACGAAGAAGCTCTGGCCGCCGCGATAGTGCTCGCGCAGCAGCGTTTCGCGGGCGACGACGCCATCGAACGGGCCGATGGAGGTGCGGATCGCCAGGCGGTCGACCGGCGGCGTCGCGATCAGCGACAGGTCGCGAATGCCCGACATCGACAGTTGCAGCGTGCGCGGGATCGGCGTTGCCGTCAGGGTCAGCACATGGGTGTCTGAGCGGTACTCTTTCAGGCGCTCCTTGTGCCTGACGCCGAAATGCTGCTCCTCGTCGACGATCATGAGGCTGAGATCGCGGAACTTGATCGTCTTGGACAACAGCGCATGGGTGCCGATGACGATATCCACCGTGCCATCGGTCAGACCGGCGCGGGTCGCGCTCGCCTCCTTGGCCGAGACCATGCGCGAGAGCTGGCGGACATTGACCGGGAAGCCGGCAAAGCGCTCGACGAAATTGCGAAAATGCTGGCGCACCAGCAGCGTGGTCGGCGCGACGACCGCGACCTGGCGTCCCGCCATCGCCGCGATGAACGCGGCGCGCAGGGCGACCTCGGTCTTGCCGAAGCCGACATCGCCGCAGACGAGTCGGTCCATCGGCGTGCCCGCTTCCATGTCTTCGAGCACGTCAGTGATCGCCTGCAGCTGGTCGTCGGTTTCGACATAGGGGAAGCGTGCACAGAACTCGTCATAGGGGCCCTGCTGGGGTTGCAACACTTCGGCCTTCTTCATCTTGCGCTGGGCAGCGATCTTGATCAGCTCCGCCGCCATCATGCGGATGCGCTCTTTCATCCGCGCCTTGCGGCTCTGCCAGCTGGCCCCACCGAGACGGTCGAGCTGGCCGTTCGGATCGTCCGACCCGAAGCGCGAGAGCAGTTCGATATTCTCGACCGGCAGGAACAGCTTGTCGCCGCCGGCATAGACAAGATGAAGGCAGTCATGCGGTGCGCCTGAAACGTCGAGCGTTTTCAGACCCTCATAGCGGGCGACGCCGTGATCGACATGCACGACGAGATCGCCCGGCGACAGGGTCGAGGCCTCGGTGAGGAAATTGTCGGCCCGCTTCTTCTTGCCCCGGCGCACGAGGCGGTCGCCAAGGATGTCCTGCTCGGCGATGATCGCGATGCCGGGCAGCTCGAACCCACGTTCGACCGGCAAGGTGACGACGCCGACGGCATCCTTGCCGCTTTGCGCCGCGTCGGCCCAGCGTTCGAACCGGCGCAGGCCCGACAGGCCGTGATCTTTCATCACCGTCAGCATGCGCTCGGCAGAGCCGTCGCTCCACCCGGCGATCAGCACGCGCTTGCCGGCTTTTTGCAGCGCCTTGATATGCTCGCCGACCGTATTGAAGATATTGATGTTTCCGGCGCTGCGCTCGGCCGCGAAGCTGCGGCCCTGGCGGGCGCCGAAATCGAAGGCGCGGATATGGTCTGCCGGGGCGAAAGGCGAGAGCGGCCGGAACGGCAGCTGCTCAAGCGTCTTCTTCAGGTCCTCAGCCGAGAGATAGAGGTCGCCATAGGGCACGGGGTAATAGGCGGGCGTTGCAAACTCGCCCTTGCCTGCCGCGCTCGTATCTTCCTTTCGGGCCTTGTAGTAGTCGCAGATTTGGTCGTGACGCTCGCCGGCGGCATCGAAGCCGAGATGGTCGAGGAAGACGAGCCCCTCGCCAATGAAGTCGAACAGGGTTGAGGTCTCTTCGTAGTACAGCGGCAGCCAATGCTCCATCCCGGCATGTTTGCGCCCGGCGGAGATCGCTTCGTACAGCGGGTTATTGGTCGCCGCGCCGAACATGGTCCGGAAGCTGCGGCGGAAACGGGCGATCGTGTCCTCGGTCAGCAGCACTTCCGACGCAGCGGTGAGGGTCATCTCGAGCCGCTGGGCGGTGGTGCGCTGGTTCTCCGCATCGAAGGCGCGGATCGACTCCAGCGTATCGCCGAAGAAATCCAGTCGCAGCGGCTCTTCCGCGCCTGGCGGAAAAATGTCGATCAGGCCACCGCGCACGGCGAACTCGCCGGCCTCGCGCACGGTCGAGGAGCGGGAATAGCCATTGGCCAGCAGGAAGCCGGTCAGGCTGTCGATATCAACAACCGATCCCGGCTTGGCCGAGAAACTGGCGCTTTCGATCAGGCCGCGCGGCGGTGTGCGCAGCAGCGCGGCATTGACCGAGGTGACGATGACTAACGGCGTCCTGCCGTCATGATGGGTCAGCGCCGAGAGTACCGCCATGCGCTGCGCCGTGATGTCGGCCGAGGGCGAGACGCGGTCATAGGGCAGGCAATCCCAGGCCGGAAAGCTCATCACCGGCACGTCACTGGCAAAATAGGCGATGGCGGAGGCGGTCGCTGCCGCCCTGCCCGCATCGCGCGCGATATGGGTGACGATGCCGCCCCGGGTCTGTGCTGCATGCGCGATCGCCAAAGCATCCGCCCCTTCGGGCGCGCCATGAACGGTCAGCATCGCGTCGTCGCGCCATGCCTTGTCGGCGGAAATCTCTTTGGTCAGGGACTGCAGGGCCATAGTCGCTCACGGCAAAAACGCGGTCGCCCGGATTGGCGCCGCGTGTCGAAAAGGTGACCTAGCGTTGACTGCGGTTCAGGGCAAGGGCGCGGGGTCAGCCTCCGGCAACAGGATGCGCTGGAGATGGGCAATGACCTCGTCCTTTTTGGCGCGAGTGACAGAGCCCTCCTCGTCAATCAGGTCCTTGGTCAGCACTGCGTGCGGGAAGTTGTTTCCGTTGGGGTTCTTGTGTTCGTCCTCAAGCTCTATCCGGATCAACCGGTCCGTGCCCACCAACTCTTCCAGCGCGTCGAACCGCGCCTTGCGACAGACCGGATCGCCCTTGAACCGAAGTGCCATGACCGGTACGTCTGCCCTGTCTCGCAGGGCCTGTTGTTCTTCCTTGCTCAGATGCAGCGCTGCATGGGCGCGATTGGACAGGCCCAGCGGCAGAGATGGTTCCGAGGAGACCGGTGCGATGACGCCTTTCTCCAGCGCCAGCGACAGGGCGAAATTACCGGTCATGCACAAGCCTATCGCGCCAATACCGGGGCCACCGCATTCCTCATGCATCTTTGCCGCCAAGGCCCGCAGCCAGACGGTAACCGGGCTCGAATCGTTTTTCGCAAAGAGATGGATTTCTCTGGAAATGCAGGCGCGCAGTCCGTTGCCTGCCAAAGAAGTGCGCATCGGCGTTTCAAGGGTGTCGGCATAAAGGTCGGGTGCATAGACAGTGAAGCCGGCATCCCGGATCCATTCAGCCAGCCGCCAGAACTCCGGCACCATGCCGGGCATTTCATGCATCAGGAGGACGCCGGGCCCTTCGCCAGCCTTGTAGACGGGATGGCTGAACCCTGAGTTTTCAAACAGAAACCTGTCCGTAAACGGCTGATATTGCTCGATGCGAGGTGATGCCTCATGCGTTTGAGCATTGGCAGGCTGGTTCATCAGTCCGCTGCCGACCGCAAGCCCTGTGGCGATGGCCTGACGCCGGGTGACAGGCGCGCCGCTGTCCCCCGGCCCAGATGGCGATCTTGCCATCAGCTCTGGCTTTCCGCCGCGATGCTGTCGGCAACCGGGAAGGCCTGCAACATGGTCATGACCTCGCCCTCGAAATTTGCCGGGACGGGCACACGGCCGATGATCCAGGCGTAGAGATCCTGGTCGGGCACATCGAGCAGGCCCTCGAATTCTCTCACCTGCGCATCGGTCATGGTGGCGAGGTTCTGCTTCGCAAATCGGCCGATGACGATATCGGCTTCCTTGAAGCCACGGTGCATGGCGCGGTAGAGCAGTTGCTTTCGGTGCGGGTCTGTCAGCTGTGTATCGGTCATGACGCCTATGTAGTCCGTTCGGTTGAAAAGGTCATCTCCGCAATCCCCTTGGCGAGCGGGGCAAATTATCGCTATTTGTTCTCATGCGTCCCGAAAGCCTCAATCCCCTGTTTGCCGATGTGACGAGCCTCGCCGGTGTCGGGCCCAAAGTCGCGGCCCTGATCGGCAAGGTGGCGGGCCCGCGCGTCATCGACGTGATGCTGACGCTCCCGTCCGGCGTCATCGACCGGTCCTATCGCCCGCAGATCATGACCGCCGACGAAGGCCGGCTGGTCACTCTTACGGTCAGCGTCGACAAGCATGCACCGCCACCCAAGGGCCGGCAGCGCCTCCCCTATAAGGTGCTGTGCTCCGATGAGACCGGCTATGTCACGCTGGTCTTCTTCCATGCCCGTCCGGACTATCTCATGCGGGTGCTGCCCGAAGGGGAAAAGCGCATCGTCTCCGGCCGGGTCGAGCGCTATGGTGCCGCGCTGCAGATGACCCATCCGGATTACATCGTCGAGCCCGGCAAGGCCGACGAGATGCCCCTGATCGAGCCGGTCTATCCGCTGACCGAGGGGCTGGCGGCAAAGACCATGCGCAAGGCGGCGCAGGAAGCGGCCGGGCGGGCGCCCGCCCTGCCCGACTGGATGCGCGGGGACATCATGACCACCGAGAAATGGCCCGGCTGGCAGGAAGCGATCAGGGCCGCCCATGCGCCGGCAAGCGATCTCGATCTCAACCCGCAATCGATCACGCGCCAACGGCTCGCCTATGATGAATTGCTGGCGAACCAGCTCGCCCTCGCGCTGATCCGCCGCCAGCGCCGCAAGACTGCCGGCAGGTCGCGCAAGGGCGACGGGCATTTGCGCAACGAGGTCGCCAAGGCGCTGCCCTTCCGCCTGACGGGCGACCAGACAAGGGCGCTCGACGATATTCTCTCTGATATGGCCGCGTCCCATCGCATGGTGCGGCTACTTCAGGGCGATGTCGGCTCAGGCAAGACGGTGGTCGCGCTGATGGCGATGCTGGCAGCGATCGAGACCGGGTCGCAGGCGGTGATGATGGCACCGACGGAAATCCTTGCGCGCCAGCATTTCGCATCGATCGAGCCTTTGCTGAAGGAGACCAATATCACGGTCGAGATGCTCACCGGCCGTGACAAGGGACAACAGCGAGCCGCCAAACTCTCAGGACTTGCAAAGGGTTATATCAATATCCTCATAGGCACCCATGCGGTATTCTCCCAAGATGTGCTCTATGACGACCTGGGTCTGGTCATCATCGACGAGCAGCACCGCTTCGGCGTGCACCAGCGCGTCGCGCTGCAGGACAAGGGGCGCCGCGCAGATGTTCTGGTGATGACGGCAACGCCGATCCCGCGCACGCTCGCCCTGACCACCTATGGCGATATGGAGGTCAGCCAGATCAAGGAGAAGCCGCCGGGGCGCAAGCCGGTCGACACCCGCGCCGTGCCGCTGGACAAGGTCGACCAGGTTATCGGCGCTGTTTCCCGCGCGGTCGAGAAAGGCGAGCAGGTCTATTGGGTCTGCCCGCTGGTCGAGACCTCCGACATGATCGACCTGACCTCGGTCGAGGCCCGCTTTGGCGACCTGTTACAGCATCTCGGAGACCGGGTCGGGCTTGTCCACGGCAAGATGAAGTCGGAAGAAAAGGATGCTGTGGTCGAAGCATTCTATAATGGCACTATCCGGGTGCTGGTCGCGACGACCGTGATCGAAGTCGGGGTGAACGCGCCGGCGGCCACGATCATGGTGATCGAACATGCCGAACGGTTCGGCCTCGCCCAATTGCACCAGTTGCGCGGTCGGGTCGGGCGCGGCGACAAGGCATCCACCTGCCTCCTCCTGTACAAGGCGGGCGAAAGCGGCCAGCTTGGCGACACGGCGAAGGCCCGGCTGAATATTCTGAGGGAGACCGAAGACGGGTTCCTGATTGCCGAGGAAGACCTGCGTTTGCGCGGTGCCGGCGACGCTCTTGGGTCGGCCCAGTCCGGCTTTCCGGTTTTCCGTCTTGCCGATGTCGGCGCCCATTCACGCTTGCTCGATATGGCATGGGATGATGCCAGCCTGGTGGTCGAGGAAGACCCCGACCTGAAGACCCCGCGCGGCGAGGCCCTGCGTCACCTGCTTTACCTGTTCAGTCGCGATGACGCGGTCAAGCTGTTGCGCTCGGGGTAAACTGCGAAAATGCAAGCCATGGTCCGCGCAAAATGGTCCACGCAGGAAAGACACGCTCGGCCGTGGTCTGGTCTACAGCGGCGCTCAAGCAGCCTGGGTCCGGATGGATACATATACCCGGCTCGAAGACCCTCGAGACGATCAACTTTCCAACAGTCGGACGATCCCGACTGGACAACCTATTGAAAGCCCACATCTAGTCCTTGCCGTCTTTCTTGCCTTTACGGCCGATATTGAAGGGCAGGCCGCGCTTGGATTTTTCGCTTTCGCCGGACGCTTTTGCCGCCGCCTCTTCCAGCTGTTCGATATAATCGTCGGGATCATAGCCCGGCGTCACGAGGCCTGCGGAGAAGATCAGCTTGGCGCCATCCTCCACGCTCATGTCGAGAATCCTGAGGTCTTTCTGGGGCACGAACAACAGGAAGCCCGATGTCGGGTTCGGCGTTGTCGGGATGAACACGCTGACCATGTCATCACTGGCGTCGCGCAGCTTGTAGGAGACCTCGCCTTTGGTCTTGGTCACGACGAAGGCCAGCGCCCAGAGGCCGGGACGGGGATACTCCAGAACCGCAACTTCCTTGAACGACCGTTCCGACTGCTGCAGCGCCATCTCGAACACGTTCTTGAAGAAGCCATAAAGATTACGCACGCCGGGAATCGAATCGACCAGCCGCTCGCCGAAGCTGATCAGCGACCGGCCGATGAAATTCTTCGCCAGGGCGCCCAGAAGGATGAGCGCAATCATCGCCATGATCAGGCCGAAGCCCGGCAGATATTCGAGGAACTGGGTCGGGGTGAATTGGCTGGGCAGAAAGCCGCGTACCGTCTCGTCGAGGCTCGCGACAGGCCCGGTGATGAACAGCCAGATCAGCCAGAAGGTGATGCCGATCGGGGCAGCGACAACGATGCCGGTAAGGAAGTTATTGCGCATGCGCGCAAAGAAGCCGGGCTTCTGCGTTTTCAGCAGGATCGAGCCGTCATCTTTCTTCTTGTTGTCGGGCAATGGACTGTCCCCTCACGTTGCCTTGCTGCTGGTCAGACGGCGCGACGCCTGACTTTTGTCGCATAGTGTCGTTCCTATATAATGATTTTCCCGCCTTATCTGAGCCTTTTTGCGGCAGCCGGAGTAAATTCCTGTAATGTATGAAGAATTTTTCTATCTTTGCGACGTTGACTTGTTGGGTATGACGAAGGCCGGTATCCTTGCCTGCGGCTAAAGAGAGTTTGAATGACGCTTCGCTGGATTATCAGTTCGGTATCCCTCGCCTTCGTCGTGGTCATCGGTCTCGCGGCCTTTGCCCTGCAGGAAAACCTTATCCTGTTTCTGCTCAACCCGAAGACGCCCTACGAGACCTATGCGCCGCCCCCTGCGCCGGATTACTCGGTTGATGACAATTGGGCGATGCTGCCGACCGGGTCCGCGACCGACGGCGACGAGAAGGCCGCTGCATTTTATATTCACAGCACGACCTATGCGAGCCGCGAAGAGTGGAATGCGCCGGTAGACGACAGCGTCGCCGGCAATTTGACGATGAAGACGGCTTTGCCGAATGAGGCCGGCCCGTTTGCCGGGGTCGGCGACATCTATGCTCCCTATTACCGGCAGGCGACGTTGTATGCGTTCTTTACCTTCAAGCATCCCGGTCGCGAGTCGCGAAAGCTGGCTTATGACGATGTCGCACGGGCCTTCGAGAGTTTCATGACGCGCATTGGGCCGGAGCGTCCGATCTTTATCGTCGGCTACGGACAGGGCGGACTGCATGCCCAGCGCCTCCTGATGGATTATTTTCAGGATGACGAGGCCCTGCGCCGCCGGCTGATCGCGGCGTACCTCATTAATCAGGCCACGCCACTTGATCTGTTCAATTATGCCCTTGCCAACACGTCCGCCTGCGAGCGGCCTGATGACGTCCGCTGCGTTATTTCCTGGACCGCCTATTCGAGACGGCTGGAGAACGAGATGTGGCGTACGCGTAATCGCGAGCTCGGCTGGGACAGCAACGGCGATCTGCAGGCACCGGAAGATCGCGAGCTGCTTTGTACCAACCCTCTCAGCTGGCGGCCGGGGGATCGTGAGGTCAGCCGGGAGCGGCATCTCGGCGCAGCGTCGGCGACCGGCATGCCCTTCGGCGAGCAACCGGTCCTGGTCGAAAGAGCCGTGTCGGCGACGTGCCAGGATGGCATTGTCGTTGTGCCGATGCCGTCAGCCGGCTGGCTGAAACACCCGCGCTGGTTCGGCCGCCAATGGGCGCCGCTCAATTTCAACCTGTTCTACGAGGATATACGCCAGAATGCACGGGCGCGTCTGGCGGCGCTGCAGGAAATCAGGGCCGAGGAGGCGACCATGGCGCCGCCCATGATGGCGCCCGTCGAGCTCGAAGTCTCGCCGATCAACAAGGTGCCGGACGTCGAATAACGATCCGGTGTGGTCATACTGGCCTCCCTCTCACGTCGGTCTATTTCACCGGGTTGAGTTTGAATTTTTCACCGGGGATCAATGTCTTCCACCTCTCCAGTCCTCTTCTGGTTCCGTCAGGACCTGCGCCTCGACGACAATCCCGCCTTGCGCGCGGCGATCGATACCGGCCAGCCGGTCGTTCCCGTCTTCGTCCTCGATGACGTAACGCCGGGCGATATGGCCTATGGCAGCGCGTCACGCTGGTGGCTGCATAAATCTCTGGACAGTCTCGGCGAGCAGCTAAAAAGCGCCGGGTCGACGCTGGTCCTGCGTCGCGGGGATGCCAAGGAGATCATCCCCAAGCTGGTGCAGGAGATCGGCGCCAGCCAGGTCTTCTGGAACCGGCGCTACGCCAAGTGGCAGGTCGAGGCGGACAAGGCGTTGAAGAAGTCCCTTGAAGACGACGAAATCAGGGTGACGAGTTGCAATGGCCGCCTGCTCTATGAGCCATGGGATATCGAAACCAAATCCGGCGGCCCCTATCGTGTTTTCACCCCGTTCTGGAAAGCGCTGAAATCACAAGGCAACGTGCGCGACACAGTGACCGCTATCCGCAAGATCGACGGTCCGTCCCGCTATCCCGCCACCGACACGCTGTCCGACTGGGCCCTGCTGCCGACTAAGCCGAACTGGGCCAAGGGTTTCGAAGAGGTCTGGGAGCCTGGTGAAAAAGGTGCCATGTCCGCCCTGCGGAATTTCCTCGATGGTCCTGTCGACAGCTACAAGGATGACCGCAACCGGCCGGACAGGAACGGCACGAGCCGCCTCTCCCCGCATCTGCATTTCGGCGAGATCAGCCCGGTCCAGATCTGGCATCTGGTGCGCAACAAAATCAGCGCTGGCGAAGTGCCGGATTCACAGGGCGACGTGTTCCTGTCCGAAATTGCCTGGCGCGAATTCTCCTACTCGCTGATCTATTTCAATCCGGAGATGCACAAGAAGGAGCTGATGGAGAAGTTTCGCGACTTCCCGTGGGAGCACAGCGAGAAAAAACTGGAAGCCTGGAAAAAGGGACAGACCGGCTATCCCATCGTCGATGCCGGGATGCGCCAGCTATGGCGCGAGGGCTGGATGCATAATCGCATCCGCATGGTGGTCGGGTCGTTTCTGGTCAAGCACCTGCTGCTCGACTGGCGCGACGGCATGATGTGGTTCTGGGACACGCTGGTCGATGCAGACGAGGCGAACAACACCGCCTCGTGGCAATGGATCGCCGGCTGTGGCGCTGATGCCGCCCCCTATTTCCGCATCTTCAATCCGATGACACAGGGCGAAAGATTTGATCCGGACGGTGACTACGTTCGTAAGTATGTGGAGGAACTCAGAGACCTGCCGGCAAAGCACATCCACACGCCATGGGACGCGCCGAAAGACGTGCTGAAAAAGGCCGGTGTCGAGTTGGGCAGGACCTATCCGGAGCCAATGGTCGACCACAAGCAGGCGCGGCAGAATGCCCTCGATGCTTATCAAAGTATAAAATAGTCCCTAGAGTGCGACGCTAACCAAGAGGAAGACAGGAAGCCATGACATTCGAGACCGCAGCGCCGGAAATCAACCGGGCCCCGGATGCCAGTGACGGCGCGACGATCATCACGCCGCAGACGCGCGAGACCGCCTTGCGCGGCACGCCGCTTTTCTTCCGCCTGATGGCAAATGTCTTCGACAGGCTAAGCTACGGCAGCATTGTCTGCCATCTTCCAGATGGACGCGTGGTCAAGTTCGATTCCGGTAACCACTCCGAAGAGACGGCGACATTCCTGATCCGCAATTACGCGGTCGCTAGACGATCCCTGCTCGGCGGGGCCATCGGCTTTTACGAAAGCTATGAGGCGGACCAGTGGGACTCGCCGGACCTCGCCCAGACGCTGTACGTCATGGCGCAGAATGTCGATGGCATGCAACAGGAGCTGGCGGCCAACCCCGTGGTACGGACGGTCAACAATGTTCTGCATGCGGTCAACAAGAATACCAAGGAAGGCTCCAAGCGCAATATCATGGCCCATTATGATCTGGGCAATGCGTTCTACGAGAAGTGGCTCGATCCTAGCATGACCTATTCCTCTGCTCTCTATGCAGAGCCCGGCCAGCCGCTCGATCAGGCGCAGACGGAAAAATATGCTTCCCTTGCCCGCAGGATAGATCTGAAGGCGGGCGAAACGGTGCTTGAGATCGGGTCGGGCTGGGGTGGCTTTGCCGAGTTCGCAGCCCGCGAGGTCGGCGCGCGGGTTACCGGCGTGACCATCTCCCCCGAGCAATACAATTACGCCTGCGAGCGGATGCAGCGTGCAGGACTGAACGACAAGGTCGAAATCCGGTTGCAGGATTATCGCGACGTGCAAGGGTCCTTCGACAAGATCGCCTCGATCGAGATGTTCGAGGCTGTCGGCAAGGAATACTGGCCGACCTATTTCGGCAAGGTGCGCGAAAACCTCAAGTCGGGGGGGCTGGCCGGCCTGCAGGTGATAACCATCGCCGATCATCTGTATCCGTATTATGAGAAAGCCGCAGACTTCATCCAGCGCTATGTCTTCCCGGGCGGCATGCTGCCAAGCCCGCAGATCATGGCCGACCAGAGCCGCAGGGCAGGCTTGTCGCTGGTCGATACCCACTCCTTCGGTCAGGACTATGCCCAGACGCTGAAGACCTGGCATGAAAGCTTCCTGCATGCCTGGGACGACATACAGGCGATCGGCTTCGACGAGCGTTTCAAGAAATTGTGGCGCTATTACCTTGCCTATTGCGAGGCCGGCTTTCGCGCCGGTACCACGGATGTGAGTCACTATACGCTCGCCCGCGCCTGAGGGGGCCTGCCGCGGTCGTGAACCGTTAGGCGTTCTGCCTGTTTGCCTTGCAAGGAGGCAGCCATGCAGAAGCATATGGAAGCACAGGCAAGGCAAGCAGGCCCAAGGCCCGCAAACGATCACGATGGTACCGGCCCTGAACCGCCGCAGGATCCGGATGCCTATCCCGGCCGGGATGTGCGCCAGGGCGAGATCATCATCAATACGCCATTGCGACGGCGGCTTTTCTTTGGCGGCCTGATCGCCATTCCCGTCTTCGTCATCGTCATTGCCGCGATCAGCATCGCCACATCATAGCGCGTCGAGGAATTTCCTCGCGGAATCGCGTATCGCCGTCATCTCGTCCTCCTCCTTGCGATCAAGGTTCTTGAAGACGAGGCCCATGCGGCCATTTTTGCGCAGCTTCTTCTCGTTGCGGTCGAGAAAGTCCCAGTACAGATAGTTGAACGGACAGGCGTCATCGCCGGTCTTTTGCGAAACGGCATAGCGGCACGATTTGCAGTAATTCGACATGCGGTTGATATAGGCGCCGGAGGCGGCATAGGGTTTGGAGCCCATCATGCCGCCGTCGGCGAAGATGGCCATTCCATGCGTGTTGGGCAATTGAACCCACTCATAGGCATCGGCATAGACGATCAGGTACCATTCGTTGATTTCCTGAGGCTTTATGCCGGCCAGAAGCGCGAAATTTCCGGTCACCATCAGGCGCTGGATATGGTGAGCGTAGGCGTGCTCTTGCGTGTTGCGCACGGCCTCGGAGATGCAGTGCATGTCCGTGTCGCCGGTCCAGTAGAACGCCGGCAGGCTGCGCTGTGAATTCAGATAGTTCGTCTCCGCATAATCGGGCATTTTCAGCCAGTAGAGACCGCGCACATATTCGCGCCAGCCGATGATCTGGCGAATGAACCCCTCGACGGCGTTGAGCGGGGCATGACCCTCCCTGAAGGCCTCCTCCGCCGCCTCGCAGATTTCCATCGGCAGCAGGAGCCCTGCATTGAGATAGGCCGAAACGAGCGAGTGGTTGAGATAATCCTCGCCCGTCGCCATTGCGTCCTGGTAGGCACCGAAATCCGGCAGGCAGGTTTCAATGAAACTGTCGAGTTCGCGCAACGCCTGGTCCCGGGTAACGCCGTAGCGGAAATCGGCGAGCGAGCCGAAATGATCGCCGAAGCGGTTCTCGACCAGGGTGAGCACCTCTTTCGTCACACTGTCATGCTGCACTGTCTTGCGCGCCGGCGACTTGTAGCCCTTGGGCAGGCTCTTGCGGTTTTCGGTGTCGAAGTTCCACTCCCCGCCTTCCGGGTCATTTCCATCCATAAGGAGACCGGTCTTGCGCCGCATCTCGCGGTAGAAGAATTCCATGCGCAGGGTCTTCCGGTCTCCGGCCCAGTCGCGGAATTCCCTCAGTGTCGAAACGAAGCGGTCATCCTCCCTGATCTCTACCGGCAGGCCCAGCTTCTCCGCCCAGTGCTTGATATCGCAGGCAAGCCGCCATTCGCCGCATTCCGTTGTGATGATGCCGTCGGCGTCGAACTCTTTCAGCGCCCGTGTCACCTCACCGAAAAGCGAGCCGGTATTGCCCGCATCATCGAGCCTAACATAGCGCACGGCGTGACCGGCCTCTTCCAGCTGGCGCGCGAAATGCCGCATGGCAGAGAACAGGAAGGCGATCTTCTGCTTGTGATGGCGCACATAAGTCGCCTCGTCCCAGACCTCCGCCATCACGATCAGGTCACCCTTCTCCACATCGGACAGGCTGGAAATTCTCGTATTGAGCTGATCCCCCAGGATCAGGCGCAGTTTAGCCATTTGGTTAGCCCTCCTGCGCACCAACATAGAATTACTCGATAATTCGGCGAGCATGTCTGCTTGAAGCAGCGGGTGACGAGGTCTAGTTTCAGCGGACAGGAGTAAGACAGATGACAATTCTCGACTCGGTGCTCGGCGCCATCGGCAACACCCCGCTCATCAAGCTGAAACGTGCCTCTGAAGAGACGGGCTGCAGCATTCTCGGCAAGGCGGAATTTCTCAACCCCGGCCAGTCAGTGAAGGATCGCGCGGCACTCGGCATCATCCGCGACGCGGAAGCCAGGGGCTTGCTCAAGCCCGGCGGCATGGTGGTCGAGGGCACGGCCGGCAATACCGGCATCGGGCTTTGCATGGTCGGTGCAGCATTGGGCTACAAGGTCAGGATCGTCATGCCGCGGACCCAGAGCGAGGAGAAGAAACAGGCCGTGCGGCTTCTCGGCGGCGAGTTGATCGAAGTCGATGCCGTGCCCTATGCCGACCAGAACAATTATGTCCATTATTCCCGCAGGCTGGCAGAGGACGCGGCAAAGACCCACCCGCAAGGGGCGATCTGGGCCAACCAGTTCGATAATGTCGCCAATCGGGAAATCCACCGGAAGACTACCGGCGAGGAAATCTGGGCACAGACGGACGGCAAGGTCGACGGTTTCACCTGTGCCGTCGGGTCCGGCGGCACGCTTGGCGGTGTCAGCCAGGCACTGAAGGCCCATAAAAAGGACGTGAAAATTGCCCTGACCGACCCGTTCGGTGCCAAGCTCTATAGCTGGGTGAAAAACGGCGAGCTGGAGAGCGAAGGCGGGTCGATCACCGAGGGAATCGGCCAGGGCCGCGTCACCGCAAACCTCGAAGGCGTCGAGATTGACGAAGCCTATCGCGCAAGCGATGAGGAAGCGCTCGGCATCCTCTATCGCCTGATAGAGGAAGAAGGCATGTGCCTTGGCGGGTCTGCCGGCATCAATATTGCCGGTGCGGTGAAACTCGCCAGGGACATGGGCCCCGGTCACACCATCGTCACCGTGCTGTGCGACTATGGCAACCGCTATCAATCCACGCTATACAATCCGGACTATCTGAAGTCGAAAGGCCTGCCGACGCCGCCCTGGACGAGATAAAGTGGACGCAATCAGCACCAATACCGAGACACTCAGTGTCCAGATCACCTATCTGAAACAGCAGCGGCGTCCGGCCCGTCAGGCACCGCCGCGGCCACCGTGTATCACGGCATTGATGCGGGCCGAGGCGCCGCCGGTTCATTTCTATCGGTACCTGTTCAACCGTGTGGGCGAGCCCCACAAATGGGTCAGCCGCCGCTATATGTTGGACGACATGCTGGCGTCGATCATTCATGACCCGGACGTCTATATCTATGTGCCCTACTACAAGGGTGTGCCCTGCGGCTTCAGCGAGATCGACGCGCGCCCGTCGGAGCACCCAAAGGGCAAGGTCGAGATCAAGTTTCTCGGGCTGATGCCGGAGGTTCACCGGCTCGGTATCGGCCGCTGGTTCTTTCACAATGTCGTCGACCTTGCCTGGTCGCTCGATCCGACTGAAGTGCTGATCGAGACGTGTACCGCCGATCACCCCGCCGCCCTGCCCCTGTACCAGAAATTCGGTTTCACGCCCTACGATATCGGGCGCGGTGTCATCGAGTGGCGGGGCTGAGATGAGCGATGGCAAGAAAAAGACTGAAGCAACGAGGCTCGCCTCCAGCGGCAGGCCACATCAGCGACCTTCGCATCCGGTGACTTATCCGCCGGAGCGCGCCTCGACCATATTGTTTCCGACCTATGAGGATTTTACCGCGACCGAGCGCGAGTTTTTCTATGGCCGCTTCGGCACGCGCACGCACAGGGCTTTCGAGGCGTCGATTGCTGACCTGGAGGGGGCCGCGCATGTCTATCTCACGCCATCCGGCCTCGCCGCTGTAACGCTTTGCCTGCTAGCCTTCGCTGAGCCCGGCAGCCATATCCTTGTCACCGACAGCGCCTATGATCCGGTACGGGGATATTGCGACCGTTTCCTGAAACGGATGCGGGTCGAGACGGAATATTACGACCCGCATATTGCCGGCGGCATCGCCGGCCTCGTTCGTGACAACACCGCTGCGATCCTTGCCGAAAGCCCCGGCTCCCTGACATTCGAGATTCAGGACATTCCGGCCATTGCGGCGGCGGCGGCGAATGCCGGGGTGCCCTTGCTTGTCGACAACACCTGGGCGGCCAGCGTCTATTTCAAGCCGCTCGCTCATGGTGCCACCGTCAGCATCCAGGCGGCGACGAAATATATCGGCGGCCACTCCGATTGCCTGCTCGGGACGATCGCCGTGAACGATCCGTCAGCGGAGCGAAAGATCGGCAATTGCCTGCGCCAGATCGGCTCGAACGCCTCCGCCGATGATGTCTGGCTTGCGCATCGCGGGCTTCGGACATTGTCGGCAAGGCTGCCGGTACACGAGGCCAACGGCATCGCTCTTGCCAACTGGCTGGAGGCCCGGGAGGAGGTCGTCTGCGTCATGCACCCGGCGCTGGAAAGCCATCCGGACCATGCGCTGTGGCAGCGTGACTTCACCGGCGCGACAGGCCTGTTCGGGTTCGAGTTGCCGCCCTGTTCCGAGGTGCAGCTCGCCGCCTTCTGCAACGCGCTGGAACATTTCGGCATGGGCTATAGCTGGGGTGGGTTCGAGAGCCTCTGCATCCCCGTGCCGGTACACAAATACCGGACGGTTTTGCCGCGCCCTGCGCCGGGTTCCGAGAGAGGCCCGTTGATGCGTATTCACGCTGGCCTAGAATCCGCCGATGACCTTATACTCGATCTGGAACGGGCGTTCGCGGCATTTGCCGCCGCCGGATAGAAAGGGATGTTCCTTATGCGGTTAATGTTAGGACTGATGCTTGCCGGTCTGGCTGTGTCGTCGTGCAGCACGCCAGCGCCAGCCAAAAAGGCTGAAAAGACCTATCCCTATCTGTTGGTCGATTCCGTTCCCAGCGGTGCAACGCTGACCTTTACCGGCGGCACAACCTGCGAGACGCCCTGCCCGGTCAACGTGACCTTCCAGATGAAGATGACGGTGGCCAAGGCGGGCTACAAGCCGGTCACCTACACGCTTTACGGCAACAATCCCGGCGAACTTGTCGTGGAGCTAGAACTGGTCGCACCGACGACAAGCGTCGAGGAAGGCGCGCTGCCCGACCTCTAGAGGCTTACGACGCCGTTTTCGAACAACAGCAGATAAAAGATGGCACCCCAGCACAGCAATTCGAGCAGCTGCGCCAGCAGATAGGACTTGCTGTCGAAAACGATCCTCGCCCCCGGATCGAGATCTTGCTGCCGGCCAGCGGTATAAATCAACTTGTCCCGGTAATGGCTCGCCCGTGAGACATAGGCATAGGTTGGCCGTTGAAAGATTTTGACCAGGATCACCAGCGGGCCGAGCACCAGCAGAAAGCCGGCCTGAAAGAACAGGTCCGGGAGGCTGCGCATATTCGCGTCGACGGCCGCGCCGTGATCCCGGCTCGCCGCAAGGATGCGGTTGTCGGCGTGCAGCTGGTACTTGAGGAACAGGGCACCCAATCCCAGCCAGAGCGCCAGAGCCAACGGCGTGATGCCTGCTTCGCCCGCCCCGGGGAGGTGATCCTTGATCAGCCCCGTGGCCTGCAGAAGGATCGGCCAATCGCGAAATTCCAGTGGCAGCCAGGTTTGGGCCAGCAGTAGCGCCGCCAACGGCAACAACCAGACGAGCAGCGTGGTGAAAAGATTGACGAGCGACAGAAAAAACGCTGTGGCGATGCGAACCAGAAGCATCGATAGAAAATCCCCATTCCTCGCAGGCTTCCCCCTCTCGCGGTCATTCCTGCTTCCCAATTGACAGAAAACCACAGATTATGCCGCAATGCACCATCTGGTGATATTTTATTTCATCTCGATTCTCGGCTGCCGATTGACGAGTGGCCGGCGACCAAAGCCGGATCGCGTTTTGTTTTGCTTGAAATCCGGGGATAATCCCTTTAGGCAGTGATCGTTCTGGCGCTCGCCGTCCCTGGCGGGGCAAGAGCAGTCAAGATATTGATTTCGTTGAGACGGGGCGTAGCGCAGCCTGGTAGCGCATCTGTTTTGGGAACAGAGGGTCGCAAGTTCGAATCTTGCCGCCCCGACCATCGAAACCAATATGGCGGGTCACTGCACGATAAAGAGGGTTTTATGTTCGCGCGCATCTATCAACCGGCAAAGACCGCCATGCAGTCCGGCAAGGGCAAGACCAGGAGCTGGGTGCTGGAATTCGAGCAAAGCGCTGCGCGCCGGGTCGATCCGCTGATGGGCTGGATATCGTCCGATGACATGAAATCCAATCAGGTCCGGCTGAAATTCGACAGCAAGGAAGCAGCCGTTGCCTATGCGACGGAACATGGGATACCGCACAAGGTTTCGGAGTCGCATGGCGGCAAGCCGGTCATCAAGGCCTATTCCGACAATTTCAGCGCCCGCCGCCGCAAACCCTGGACCCACTGAGTCCCGGATTTTTCGTCCTTCGCGCTGGCCAAGCATGTCTGGTATGCGCCATAAGGATTTTCAATGGCCCCGTAGCTCAGCTGGATAGAGCGCCTGACTTCTAATCAGATGGTCGCACGTTCGAATCGTGCCGGGGTCACCACTCCCTCCCCCTTTGAAATACCGACTTCTCGCCGATCCGGATCTGGCTCCTGATCCACTGTCTCCCATACGGAAGTACTTGCATGGCGCAATGTTCGTGCCGGGCAAATCAGCGTAGACTAGCGTTCATGTGGCGATACATCCTTCCTGCCGTTCTGTGCATGTCGCTGGCCCTGCAAGGTCAGGTGCTGGCCCAGCGCGTCGATTTTCCGCAAAATGCTGAACCCCGAGCCGATGGCGTTGGGTGGAAATGTTCTCAGGGTTTTCGCCGTCAGGGCAATAGCTGTGAAATGATCGATGTCCCGGTCAATGCATCCCTGTCGATCGACGGGCGTGGCTGGCGCTGCGAGAGCGGTTATCAGAGAGACGGCTATGAATGCAGCGAGATTGCAGTGCCGGCCAATGCAGACCTGCGTCTGCAGGGCAATAGCTGGTATTGTCTGAAAGGGTTCGAGCGGAATGGCGAGGTCTGCGCCCAGGTCATCGTTCCGGCCAATGCAGAACTCACCTGGGGCGGCACCGACTGGCATTGCCTTGATGGCTATCAGCGGGCTGGCGGTCGATGCGCGCCGTCAGGCTTGTCTGCCGCCGGCGGCAGCGAGACGGACTGTACACGCGGCTTGCGTTTCGAGGATGGTCGCTGCCGCGGCTTTGTCATCCCGGAAAACGCAACGTATACGAATAAAGGGGATGACTGGACCTGCATGCAAGGCTATGTGCAGAAAGACGGGCAATGTATCCGGCTATCCGATGCAGAGCGACAGGCGCAGGATCGCGCGGGTGAAATCGAAGCCGCAATTGATGGCATCGAGATCACCCTGCCCGCCGGGCGCACTGTTACCATTGGCGATATCCGGAAGAGCTGCACCGTGGTTGCAGGCGCTGGCACCTATGGCCGCTTCATGTGCAATACGGACGATCTGACCCTGATCGAGACGGGGTGTTATGTTCGCAACGATCAGGATGCCAACGCGCCGATCGCCTGCCCGTCCTATCGCCTGCTTGCGTTCGTCGAGCGCTGTAGCGTCAGCACGCGGGGAAGCCGGACACGGATGATCCAGTGCCCGAGCCCTGACTATCTGGCACGGATCGAGGAATAGACGTCAGTTGCCGCTATCGAGCCTGACTTCTGCTGCGAGCAGGCCTTTCGGTCCCTTGCCGTAGGAAACCAGCACGCGCTGTCCCGGCTGAAGCTCCGACAGGTTTGACCGGCGCAGCGTTTCCATATGAACGAAGATATCCTCAGTGCCCGGTCCCTGCGTCAGGAAACCATACCCTTTTGCCCTGTTGAACCATTTCACTTCGGCCGTCTTCAACTGACCTGCTGGCTCTACAGGCAGGGCGTACTCCTCGGACGGCAGGACCGGTGCGGCTGTGCTTTCATCAATCTTGATGACACGCAATGCCTGCAGTCCCTTCGGCCGACGGACTGCCTCGCAGATCACCGTCGACCCCTCAGGCGCGGCGCTGCGGCCTGTTTGCTTGAGACAGGAAGAATGAAGAAGGATGTCGCCATCTGACTGATCGGACATGATGAAGCCATAGCCCTTCACCGTATCGAACCATTTGACGATACCGGTGATTTGGAAGGACTCCTCGTCAGCGTCTGCGTCCGTCTCGTCGGCTCCCAGATCCTGATTCATCATATGTCTCTCGTCTCTCATTCCCTGCTGCAGAGCATAATCGCATTCGTAAAGCATGTCATCTTCATGACAATGCTTTTTAGCCGATAAAGCAGGAAAATAAGGAGACTTCTCGCTGAAGTTGCAGAATACGCCGATACTTGTACAAGTGTATGTTATACAGTCACTTGATTGCTGACATCATTCAGGAATTTCTCGACCAGAGAAATGAAGACATCAAAATCAGACGTAACATTACCAAGCGATACCCCACCCGACGCGTTGCGGTCCATCTGGATAACGACATCGCCGTCGCGATCGATGAAGGCGCGACCGAACTTCACACTGTAATTATAGTTGTTGAGAAATTCCTCGCTGACATTGTCAGACCCGTTTTGAAGATAGGTCAGGTACGACACGTCTCCGTCGGCGCCGTTAATCGCGATGAGGACGGTCATCCCCTGATAATTCACGGCCAGCATCGACTCGCTGATCGAATGGACCGGATAACCCTGTGCTTCCAGAACGTCACTGATCTCGGATGGTGTGATGGCGTGGGCAAAAGGCGCTGCGAAGAACAGCCCGATGGAAAGCGCGATACCAGCCAGTTTCTTCATGAGATCCTCTCCACGTTGACGCAAACGCCCGACGGTGCCCTCGACGGATTCAAGGCGTTAATGAAACCTTATCAAACTGTAAGGAGGACGCAAGCCCGGATCAGGCCTCTGGCAAAGGGAAAGTGAAGGAGGAATGGCAGTCCCTAGGGGAATCGAACCCCTCTTTCCAGGTTGAAAACCTGGCGTCCTAACCGATAGACGAAGGGACCGCACTATCAGCGCCTTGCGGCGAGAGCGTGTGTATATGAAAGCACGCGGAAATTCGCAAGACCTGATTTGCCTTCAGGTGCACTTTTTTCGCGAAAATTTCAGGTCTCCGCCAGCGCGATATCTTCGATATGAATCTGCGCTGCATCGCCGCCGCGCCATGCATCTTCGCGGATTTTTCCGGCAATGCTGATGATCCGATTCCCGGCATTCAGCAGCACGTCGCCCATGGGCTCATCGACACAGCGAAAGGCGATGGCCCGGGCCGTACGGCCCATGGAATCGGCCAGCGTACAGGCGATGTGCTTGCCACCTTTGATGTCGCCATATCGCACCCTCACCCGCTCGAAGACGAAGCGCGGCTCGGGATTGCCGGTGCCGAAAGGGCCGGCGCCGGCCAGCGAATCGGCGAAGGTCTTGCGCACGACGGCCAGACTGGCGATCGAATCGATCTTCACGGCAGCGCGGGCACGCGATTGTGCAATGTCATCGGCAAGGCGCTCTTTCAGGAAGGCCGTGAACGCGCCGAGCTTGTCCTTCTCGATGGTCAGGCCCGCGGCCATGGCGTGCCCGCCGCCCCCGAGCAGCAGCCCTTCGCGATAGGCCGCAGCGATGGCGCTGCCAAGATCAACGCCCGGCAGCGACCGGCCGGAGCCCTTCCCGGTATCGCCATCAAAGCCGATGGTGATGGCCGGGCAGTCATAGCGCTCCTTCAGGCGCCCGGCGACGATACCGATGACGCCCGGGTGCCAGCCATCGCCGGCGGTCACGACGAGGTTCGGCCTGTCGTTCAATCGCTGTACCTCGACCTGGTTGATCGCCTCTTCGAGAACGCTGCTCTCGATGTCCTGGCGGACTGCGTTCAATCCATGAAGTCTTTCGGCCAACTGTACTGTTTTTGCTGGATCATTCAGCGTCATCATCGACAACGCTTCACGGGCATGTCCGATACGCCCGGCGGCATTGATGCGGGGTCCCAGAACAAAACCCAGATGATAGGCGCTGGCGGCGCCACTGGCACCCGCCGCGCTCGCCAGATGGAACAGCCCGGGATAGGCCGCAGGCGCCGTCACCCCCTCGCCGAAGGTGCCCATGACCTTCAACCCCTGGGCAACCAGCACGCGGGTCAGGCCGGTCAGCGGCATCACATCGCACATCAGGCCGAGGGAGACGAGATCGAGCCATTCCAGGAGCTTGGGTTCAGAACGGTCAGTGAAATATCCGTCCCGGCGCAGGGCGCGGTTGAGCGCGACGAGCACCATGAAGACCACGCCTGCTGCCGAAAGATTGCCGAGCCCCGAGATATCGTCGGGACGGTTCGGATTGACCGTTGCAGCTGCTGGCGGGGCCGGCAGGGTCATCTGGTGGTGGTCGGTCACGACGATATCGAGGCCGTCAAGCTGAGCCTGCTCGATGATGTCATGGGCCATGGCGCCGCAATCGACGGTGATGCACAGGCTAGCACCCTTCTCTCTCAAGCCCGCAAAGGCCTGGGCACTCGGCCCATAGCCTTCCGTCAGCCGGTCCGGGATATGGACGAAATGGTCGATCCCGAGCGCCGTGAAATAACGCACCAGCAGTGCCGCCGAGGTCGTGCCGTCGACATCGTAATCCCCGAAGATGCCGATCGTCTCGCCAGACTTGATGGCAGTGACGATGCGGGCGACTGCCTTGTCCATATCGGCCATGCAGGACGGGTCCGGCATGCAGTCGCGCAGGGAGGGGTTGAGGAAAGCGGATGCCTCCTCCGGCACAATACCGCGCGCAGACAGGGTTTCGGCCAGCGTCCGGTCGATGCCGAGCTGCTGGACCATGGTCAGCACGTCGCGCTCTGATATTTCGCGCATCACCCAGCGTTTCCCGCAGACCGAGCGTTCCACGAGAGCCGGTGGTGATGGAGGGATGGGTGCCGTCAGGCTCATACCGCAATCCTGACGGCGATTCGCACCGCCGTCACCGGCTTGTTTTGAACATCAGCGATCTGGCCGCTGGGATGTCGCATCGATATAGCGCACCGTGCCGGTCTTGGAGCGCATGACGAGCGTTGAGGTATGAACGCGCCGACCCTCCCAGCGTACCCCTTTCAGCATCGTTCCGTCAGTCACGCCGGTTGCGGCGAACATGACGTCGCCGGAGGCAAGGTCCATCAGGTCGTATTTGCGCTCGAGATCCGTGATCCCGGCCCGCTCCGCCCGGGCGCGCTCATCGTCATTGCGGAACAGAAGCCGCCCCTGCATCTGACCGCCTACGCATCTGAGGGCTGCCGCTGCCAGCACGCCCTCCGGTGCGCCACCCGATCCGACATAGAGATCGATGCCGGTGCGCGGCTCGGTGGTGTGAAAGATACCGGCGACGTCGCCATCGGAAATCAGGAAGACCCGTGCATTCATCTTGCGGGCGGCCTCGATGATGTGATCGTGCCGCGGCCGGTCGAGAACGCAAAGCGTGATTTCCGACGGATCGACTCCCTTGGCTCTGGCGAGTGCGGCGATGTTGTCCTCGGTCGGGGCATCGAGATCGATCACGCCCTGGGGATAGCCTGGGCCACAGGCGATCTTCTGCATGTAGACGTCCGGTGAATGCAGCAGCGTGCCGCCCTGCGCCATGGCAACGACAGCGAGGGAGTTCGCCATCGCCTTGGCCGTCAGCGTCGTGCCTTCCAGCGGATCGAGCGCAATATCGACCTTGGGTCCGCCGCGCCCGACCTTTTCGCCGATAAACAGCATCGGCGCTTCATCCCGTTCGCCTTCGCCGATGACAACGGTGCCATCGATGGCGAGCTGGTTCAACGCATTGCGAAGGGCTGTAACAGCGGCCTGGTCGGCCCCTTCCTTGTCGCCGCGCCCGATCATGGTCGAGGCAGCGATTGCCGCCGCTTCGGTACACCGGCCAAGTTCGATCGTCAGGATACGATCAAGATATCCTGCTTCATCCGCCATGCGATTTCTCCGTCATTCTATTGAAAGTCCTCAATACGAATAACGGATGGCACTCCGGATACAAATGATTTTTCACTGATTTCGCGGGCAACGCTGTACATTTTCGACGCTGACGTGGAATGAGTCGTCAGAACGAGCGTAGCGCTGTCTGCGGGCTGGTGCTTCTTCAGCGCTGCTTCGACAGATGGCTGCAGCAGGCTGTCGATTGAGATATCGTTCCTCGCCAGCGTATCGGTGATCGCGGCGATGGCACCGGGTACGTCTTTCAGCGTGATGCGCAGATAGAACCTGCCCGTCTGGCGCTCCGGGTCGATCACCTTCAGGTCGCGCAGTCGGTCTGCCGGCGCATTAAACACCGGACCGCCGCCGCCACGGGCAATGGTAACGATATCAGCGGCGACGGCAGCCGCTGTCGGTCCGGCACCGGCGCCCGGCCCTGAAATCTGTATGCGGCCTATAGGATCACCTTCGAAGACAAGCACGTTATCCGGCCCCGCGGCGCGGGCGATAGGGTCTTCCTCGTCGACCAGCGCCGGGTGCACGCTGAGTTCGAGTCCGCTTTCCGAACGCGTCGCAATGCCAAGCAGTCTGATGCGATAGTTGAGCTGCCTGGCGGCGGCGATATCTTCGGCAGTGATTTTTTGAATACCCGAAATGGAGATCGTCTTGAAATCTACGGCGGCATCGAAGCCGATGATCGCGAGGATGCACAGCTTGTGGGCGGCGTCGAAACCGCCGACATCGAAGGTCGGATCGGCCTCGGCATACCCGAGCCGCTGGGCTTCCTGAAGCGCCGCCTCATAGGTCGCGCCGGTTTCGGCCATCTGGGTCAGCATGTAATTGCAGGTGCCGTTGAGGATGCCGACGATGCGATGGATCGAGCTCGCCGCCGCGCCGCCGCGCAGGGCATGGATCGCGGGGATGCCGGCAGCCACAGCGGCCTCATAGAACAGGGACACGCCCTTCTGCTCGGCGAGCCGGGCCAGGTGAAGGCCGTGCTCGGCGATCAGCGCCTTGTTGGCGGTAATGACGTGCTTGCCGGCAGACAGCGCCGCCTCGACGGCGGCACGGGCAGTGCCATCGGCGCCGCCGACGAGCTCAATGAAGATGTCGATATCGGAGCGCGCGAGTTCGACGGGATCGTCATACCATTTGATGCCCTCAAGGGGCACACCGCGGTCGCGATGGCGGTTGCGGGCGCTGATACCGGCGATCTCCACCTCAATGCCGGCACGGTCGAAACGCTCGCTCTTCTGCATCAGGATGGACAGCAGGCCACCGCCCACGACGCCGAGGCCAGCAACGCCAACGCGCAACTTTGTCATCGAAAAACCCTTACCTTTAGACATTCCTGTTAAAGGGAAGGCCTTATCAGGCGGCAGAGCGTCTGGCTAGAAGCTGTTTGATATTTCTTGCCGCCTGGCGGATGCGCTGTTCATTCTCGACCAGACCGATGCGCACGAAGCCTTCGCCCGCTTCGCCGAAGCCGACACCCGGCGCGACCGCGACATCGGCCTCTTCCATGAGCATCTTGGAAAAGGCGAGCGACCCCATATCGGCATATTTCGCCGGCAGGGGTGCCCACGCGAACATGGACGCCGGGGGTACGGGGATATCCCATCCTGCATTGGCAAAGCTCTTGACCAGCGTGTCGCGGCGCGACTTGTAGATCGCGCGGATATCATCGACACAGTCCTGCGGTCCATCGAGAGCCGCCGCAGCCGCGACCTGGATCGGCGTATAGGCGCCGTAATCGAGGTAGGACTTGACCCGGGCCAGCGCCTTGATCATCCGCTCATTACCAACTGCCATACCCACGCGCCAGCCGGCCATTGAATAGGTCTTGGACAGTGAGTTGACCTCGACAGCGATATCGAGCGCGCCCGGCACTTCCAGCAACGACACTGCAGGCTCGTCGAAATAGATTTCCGAATAGGCAAGGTCCGACAGGATCAGCGTGTCATGCTTGCGGGCAAGCGCGACGGCATCCTTGTAGAAGTCGAGATTGACCATCTGCGCCGTCGGGTTCGACGGATAGTTGATCACTACCGCTTTTGGTTTTGGCAGCACGTTCTCCAGGGCATGGGCGACACCGGACAGATAGGTTTCCGGGTCAGGCGCATTGATCGCCTGGATCAGGCCGCCAGCAATGATGAAGCCATAGGCATGGATCGGATAGGCCGGGTTCGGCGCAAGGATGACATCGCCGGGCCCGGTGATTGCCTGGGCAAGGTTGGCAAAGCCCTCCTTCGAGCCGAGCGTCGCGACCACCTGCGTGTCAGGGTTCAACTTCACCCGGAACCGGCGCTCGTAATAGCGCGCGATCGACTTGCGCAGGCCATTGATGCCCTTGGAAGCCGAATACCGGTTGGTCTTGGGCTTGCGCACTGTCTCGATCAGCTTGTCGGTAATGTGCTGCGGCGTCGGCATGTCCGGGTTGCCCATGCCGAAATCGATGACGTCACGCCCCTGCCCGCGCAACTGGGCCTTCAGCCGGTTAACCTCCTCGAAAACATACGGAGGCAAGCGTTGAATACGATAAAACTCTTCTGTCATGTGAATCACGTGCTGTGAAAGATGTCTGCTAAAGGCGCCGGTCTAGCGGTCGCTCTTGGGTGGCTTGCCGCCCAGCTTGGGCAGCGGCTGGCTCGTCTGCCGTTTCGCCGCTGCCTGGTCGGCCTGCTTTGCGGCCTCCAGCCGCACGATGGCCTCCTCGAGGGGAAGCTCCACCTGTTTACCGTTGAGATTTGTCACGACAACCGTTTGCTGGCGCTCGGCTTTGGCCCGGGCAATATCCAGGGTAATCTGTTCGGCGAGCAGGTCATGGTCGCGCATCAGGGAGGTAAACTGGGCCTCTACGACAGCAGGGGTCTCCGGTACCGGACGCTCGTTCGGCCGTTGCGACAGCACGGGAAAGGCAAGGTCCTCACGCTGCTCGACCTCGGCAAAAGCCTCGTTCTCGCTTTCATAGGCGCCTTGTCTTTCGCCAAGGGCCGGTATGCTGCTACAAGAGCTGGCAAGAAGAGCGAGGGCGGCTACATAAAGGCTGGATCTGGCAAGCATATCATCGAGAATCCGGTTTATCTGGTTCTCCCTGCTTACACCAAGACATAGACAAAAATAAGTTCTCATGACCGACAGAATGAAAAAAAACCCCGGCGAAGAGACCGAAACGGCCAAAAAACCGTCGAAAAAGAAGAAATCATCTTCCGGTCGGCCAGCCAGGTCCGCCGAAAAACCCGCCAAGGCCTCTCCCGGACGCAAGAAGGCAGGCTCCAGCAAGCCGAAAGCGACTCAGTCTGCGAGTGACAGGCGCAAGGATGCCGGTGCTTCCGCCAAGCCGGCGCCCGAGCAGATTGCAAAGGCGGCACCTGGTGGCCACTCAGCGAACCATCTGTTCAGTGACTATGAGACGATGGCGACCTATGTCGCGGAACTGCAGGAAAAGGGTCAGGGCATCCTCTCCGGCATGGTCGATCAGCACGCCGCGAAAGGCCGAAACAAGGTACAGGCGCCGAGCGATCCGCTGAATATGCAGGACACGATGGCGGATGTGTTCACCAATGTGTTTTCCGACCCCTACAACGTCATGCGCATGCAGTTCGGCATGTGGGAAGACACCGCACGCCTTGCCGAATCCATGGTCAAGAAAGCGACCGGCAACGACGTCGACCCGGTTGCCGAGCCCCATGCAGGCGACAGGCGTTTCGCCCATCCGGCATGGACAGAAAACCAGACCCTCGATTATCTGAAACAGTCCTATCTGATCCAGTGCAAATGGGCGCGGGAACTCGTCAACAAGGCAGAGGGTGTCGATGAGCACACCCGGCGCAAGGCGAGCTTTTATATGGAGCAGTTCCTCGCCGCGATGGCGCCGACCAATTTCGCCACGACCAATCCGGAAGTGATCGAGGAAGCGATGAAGACGCGGGGGGAAAACTTCCTGCGCGGTTTCCGCAATTTCATCGACGACATGGAGCGCGGCCATGGCGAACTGCTGATGAAACAGGCTGACATGAACTATTTCAAGGTCGGCGAGAACCTGGCGATGACGCCGGGCAAGGTCGTCTATCAGAACGACCTGATGCAGTTGATCCAGTATGCCCCGACGACGGATGACGTCGCGACACGGCCGATGCTGATCATTCCGCCGTGGATCAACAAGTTCTATATTCTAGATCTGCAGCCGGATACATCGCTGATCCGATGGCTGGTCGCTCAGGGCCGGACCGTCTTCGTCGTTTCGTGGGTCAATCCGGGGTCGGATCTCGCCCACAAGAGTTTCGCCGATTACATGCATGAAGGGATTTTCGACGCGCTGGAGGCGATCGAGAAGGCCACCGGTGAAAACCAGGTCGACACGATCGGTTATTGCATCGGCGGGACGCTGCTTGGCTGTACTCTCGCCTACATGGCGGCCAAGAAAGACGAGCGCATCCAGTCTGCCACATTCTTCACCGCGCAGATGGACTTCCGGGAAGCCGGTGAATTGCTGCTGTTCATTGACGACCAGCAAATCGCCAATCTCGAAAAGCAGATCGACGCGGCCGGCGGCGTGATGGAAGCCTCTGCCATGAGCAAGACCTTCAACATGTTGCGTCCGGTCGACCTTATCTGGTCCGTATACATCGACAATTACCTGAAGGGCAAAGAGCCCAAACAGTTCGACCTGCTCTACTGGAATTCCGATTCTACCGGCATGTCGAAAGAGGTCTACCTGTTCTATCTGCGCGAATTCTATCAGAGCAACCGCCTGTCGCAGGGCGAGCTGGTGCTCGACAATGTCCGCCTCGACCTGGGCCGGGTGAAGATCCCGGTCTTCATGCAGGCCGGCGAGAAGGACCATATCGCCCCGCCCCGCTCGATCTATCGGTCGGCCCGGCTCTATGGCGGTCCGACCCGGTTCATGCTCGCCGGTTCCGGCCATATTGCCGGCGTCGTGAACCATCCGGACCGGCGGAAATATCACTATTCCACCAATGATGCGCTGCCGGAAACGATGGAAGACTGGGTCGAAGGCGCGACACGGCACGATTACTCCTGGTGGCCCTACTGGATGGAATGGCTGAACGAGGTCAGCCGAGGCACCGTCCCAGCCCGTGTGCCCGGCGATGGCAAGCTGAAGGTCATCGAGGATGCGCCCGGCTCCTATGTCAAGGTGACCACGGTTTAACGCCGAACCGTCAGGGGCAATCCGTTAAGGAATTGTTAACCATCTCGAATCGTCGCTTACTGATCATGGTCGAAATCTTCTTAATTGGGAGGGTGCCATGTCAGCGAATAAATCTGCTACGAGAGAGCTTTACGAGAAACTCGCCGCGTCACCGCAGCGACGCCGGGCAATTGCCGAAAACATCTTCAGGCAGTTGCGCAATGCCGGCAGTTCCTCTTCTTCGGGCTTCTCGCCGGACGGCGCGACCAGATACACGGCGATGATCCGTACAAGGACGGCTGAATAATTCCCATTTGTTGCCTGCCCACCCCAGAAACCCATCAGGCAACGAACAAAAGCCCCGCTGACAAGCGGGGCTTTCTTCATGGTCAGGGCAATAAAAAACCCCGCTCGAAGGCGGGGTTTTTGGTGTTTCGTCGGGGTCTAGCGTTTGGAGAACTGGAACGAACGGCGGGCTTTTGCCTTGCCGTATTTCTTCCGTTCGACGGCGCGTGAGTCGCGGGTCAGGAACCCGCCCTTTTTCAGGACGCCGCGCAGGCCCGGCTCGTAATAGGTCAGCGCGCGGGAGATGCCGTGACGCACGGCACCGGCCTGACCGGACGGGCCCGAGCCTTTTACGGTGCAGTAGATGTCGAACTGGTCATTGCGCTCGGCGGCGACCAGCGGCTGTTTGATGATCATCTGCAGAACCGGACGACCGAAATATTCGGTGTGATCCTTGTGGTTGACGATGATCTTGCCATTGCCCGGCTTGATCCAGACGCGGGCGACTGCCGTCTTGCGCTTGCCGGTGGCATAGGCGCGGCCATGCTCGTCGATCTTCGGCTCGGCGACAGTGTTTTCCTGCGGAGCGTCGGTCATGCCAGCGGCAGCGGCGACGTCTTTCAGGTCTTCAAGAGTGTTCGTTTCGCTCATCGTGATGTTCCTTTAGCCGCGCAGCGTGTTCTTTTCGTTCATGGATGCAATATCCAGCGGTTCAGGCTGCTGGGCTTCATGCGGATGGTTCGGGCCGGCATAGACCTTGAGGTTGCCAAGTTGCTGGCGCGCCAGCGGGCTTTCCTTCGGCAGCATGCGCTCGACGGCCTTCTTGATCACGCGCTCTGGGAAACGGCCGTCGAGGATCTTGTCCGCGGTGCGTTCCTTGATGCCGCCCGGATAGCCGGTGTGCCAGAAATACTTCTTGTCGGTGCGTTTCTTGCCGGTGAAGACGACTTTATCGGCGTTGACGATGATGACATAGTCACCGCAATCGACATTCGGCGTGTAGATCGGCAGGTGCTTGCCACGCAGGCGCATCGCCACCAGGGAAGCGAGACGGCCGACGACGAGACCCTCGGCGTCGATCACGACCCATTTCTTTTCTACTTCCGCCATCTTGGCGTTATAGGTTTTCATGATGTGTATCCTGTTTGAAGTTCGGAGAAGCGGCTTTTATAGATGTAGCCGTTCAAGTCAATGTCTTTGTGAAAAAAGCAGGAAAAACAACCTCTTTTATGTGCGGTAAATAGATACCACATAAATTCCCCATCAAAATCAGGACTTTGTTTCATGGTAAATTTCTCCAGACGCAGGCTCACAGGCACCGCCGCCCTCCTCGCACTTCTCGCCGCGTGCTCCCAGCAGCAGGGCGGCAGAGAAAACCAGACCGATGAGAGCGCTGTCGAACGCCGCGACGACGTTGCTGTAGAGGACCGGTCAGATGAGGGCCCGATCCAGTCATTGGACCGCGATGACGAGGCCGGTGATGGGGGTGCAACGCCTGCCCCTGAGGAGATGAGAACAGATATCCCGGTGACCGATGAGCTCGGCAGTTTCGCCAGCGAAGTGCATGGCCTGGCATTATGGGCCCACCCGACGGTGGCCTATCAAGGCGCCGTTCTGGCAGCCAATGGCGATGCCGGCCTGATCGCCATCGACTTTGAAAAGGGAAATCCGGATGCCGTTGAAGGCACTTTCGTCGGTGGCCTCGCTGTCACCTATCCTGACTGGACGCGGGGCGATGAATCGCTGATCGCTGCCTATGATGCCGACAGCGGCTATCGCTTCTTCGACATCGACGCGGAAGCACTGACCTTCCGAGAGTGGGAGGTATCCGGTGCCAATGCCCTGCCTGCCGATCCGCTACAGATCTGCGTCGTCGCACGGGGCGATGCTGCTATCGCAGATATTGCAGTGATAGGTCAGGAAAATACCATAAGCCACGCTTCCATAAACCAGAATCAGGATGGAAGCCTGAGCATGTCGGCACCTGTCACGGTTAACGTGCCACAGCCGCTAGCCTGCGCCGGTGATGACAGCCATGGCATCATCGTCATCGCGACCGGAACGGGCAAGCTCGTCGCGGTCGGGACCGGCGGCGAAACGAGTGACGGTTCTGATCCTGATGACAGGCCTTTCGTCGATCGCATCGCGACCTTGCCGTCTTCCGACGTTAATGGCATTGCGACAAGTTTACAGAGCGGCCAAGGCCAGATTCTGCTTTCCTACCGGGGTGAAGATGCCCGGTTTTTCGGCTATGACATCGAGACCGGCGAAGAACTCGGTGCTTTCACGGTCTCGCCGTTGAGCGAGATTGACGGTGTCTCCGGCCTCAACCTGTTTGCGGCCGATGGCGGCAATTTCGGCGGCATCTACCGCAAGGGTGTTCTTGCCACGATCGGCGGCGATGAGACCCGGACTCTCAAATTGGCGCCGCTGTCGACGGCCTTGCGCAACTGGTCCTTGTTCGACGCAGACGTTCTCAATCGCCGGGATATCACCCAGAAAGATGAGCCGGTCGACGACGGCGCTCTCGACTTCTCCGTGCCCGACTTTGAGGACCTTTAGGTCGCGCTTGCTTGCGCCATGGGCGATGCCTTGAGGTGAAAGGCATTGTAAAGAACAGCCGCAATCAGGACGAGCGCGCCAAGCTGGTGCAGCAGCGCGACGGAGACCGGCACCGCCGCCACGATCGTCCAGATGCCGAGCAGCATCTGGAAGAAAACCCCCATCACGATGAGCCCTGCCCGTTTCCGGAATGGTTTGCCAGCCCTTGCCATGGAGAGCCAGAGGGCGATGGCCGCCGCGAAGACCAGATAGGCACCGATCCGGTGGTTGAATTGAACCGCGGCCATCGTCTCGAACAGGTCATGGAATCCTGGATTGGCCGAGAAATATCCGCTCGGGAAGAACTCGCCATTCATCAGCGGCCACGAAGTATAGGCCTTGCCCGCCCGCAGCCCCGCGACGAGTGCGCCCAAAAGGATCTGCAGTCCCATCAGGGCGCCGAACAGCACCGTTGCAAGCCAGAATTTTTGCCGCTCGCCTGACACCTCACCCGCACGGCTGTGCAGGCTGAGATTGAAAGCGAGCCAGAGGAAGTATCCGAAGATGCAGAACGCCAGCCCCAGATGCGCCGCAAGCCGGTATTGGCTGACATCGACCCGATCGACAAGACCGGAGGACACCATGTACCAGCCGAGCGCCCCTTGCAGACCGATGAGCACGATCCCGGCGCCGGTTTTCACTTTAAGGGCGGTCGTTTTCATTGCGCCGGAAAACAGGAAGACCAGCCAAGGGATGAGATAGGCCATGCCGATAAACCGGCCGAGATTGCGATGGCCCCATTCCCACCAATAGATCGTCTTGAATTCCTCGAGGCTCATGCCCTTGTTGACCCGCTGATATTCGGGGATCTGGCGATATTTCTCGAACTCTTCCATCCAGGCCTGCTCACCAATGGGCGGGAATGCCCCCATGATGACGTCCCATTCGGTGATCGACAGCCCTGAATCCGTCAGCCGCGTCGCGCCGCCGACAGTGACGATCGCCGCGACGAGACCGCACATCACGTAGAGCCAAATGGCCATGCGCCTGGCGGTGCGCTGGTCGTGCGCGCCATAGAACTGGCGAACGGGAAAAGACCCGGCGCGGGCCTGTGCCTTTTCTTCAAGCGCCGCTGCCGGCGTGGCGCCGCCTGCGGCTTCTGTGACGGGTGACTTGTTCATGCCATCGCCATATAGAGAGCCTTCGAGACGGGCAAGTGCCATAGCGCCGCGCCCCTGACCCGAAAGACAAGAGATGAAACTGCACCCCAGAACAAAGAAGCTGATCGGCCTGATCCTGTTCCTGCCAGCGCTGCTGATCTATGCCGGGATCGTCGTGACGATTGCCGATCACATTCCCGATCACTGGGCAGTGTATCTCGTCTATTACGTCATCATGGGCACCATCTGGGCGTTCCCTCTGAAGCCTGCCATGGCGTGGATGAACCGGCCAGTCGATGACACGGACGACTGAAAAGAGCCCGCCAAAAACCTGCTCTGAAGCGTCGATGAGTTGTTGCGTGCCATGGTCGACCGACATATAGTCCGCCCCTCGCCGGGATGACCCGCCGGCGAATGTCGGAGCGTAGCGCAGTCTGGTAGCGCACTACACTGGGGGTGTAGGGGTCGTCGGTTCAAATCCGGCCGCTCCGACCATTTTTCTCATCCGGCAAAGCAGAAGCACCTCAGCTCTCGTCCAGCGCGACGATCGTGTCGATCGCCAGCGTCGCCTCGTCGAGATTGTCCTGCACCGCCTCGAGCCGCCTGAGCAGGTCGCGCAGGGTCTCCTTCGAGATCACGACATGATCTTCCTCCCGGATCGCCGGGATGGCGCGCGCCGGTGCATCGTCCTGCCCGTCCTCATCGTCCGCCGGGGCCGGCTTCATCTCGATCTCTTCACCGGCAAAGGCGCGGCGGCCGATCTCCGCGACGAACTGGGCACCATTATCCTTGAAAATCTTCTGTACGCCCTTGGTAGTGTACTGTTCCTTGTACAGAAGGGTCTTGACGCCATTCAGCAGCTCCAGGTCATAGCTGCGATAATAACGCCGTCCCCCTGCCCGGCGCATCGGCCGGATGGTGCCGAACACATCTTCCCAATGGCGCAATACGTGCTGGGGCAGGTCGAGCTGCTCCGCCGCTTCGCTGATGGTTCTGAATGCGTCCGGTGCTTTCGCCATAATTGAGCGGCCTAGTCCGCCGCCTTGCCATTGAGGGCACGCATGGAGTCGTTGATCTGGTCCTTGAGGACATGGGATGGACGGAACGTCAGCACCCGTCGCGGTTTGATGGGCACTTCCTCTCCGGTCTTGGGATTGCGCCCGATTCGCTGGTTCTTTTCACGAACGGAAAACGTGCCGAACGAAGAGAGCTTCACGGTCTCGCCTGTCTCGAGTTTTCCAGCCATGGTTTCGAGGATCGTTTCCACCAGTTCAGCGGACTCGTTACGGGAGAGACCGACATTCCGGTAGACGGCTTCGGTAAGGTCGGCCCGCGTGAGTGTTTTGCCTGACATGCTCGTTCCTCAATCGGTGAGGCTTAGGATTAAACAGCCTAAAGTCACGGCGGTCAACCAAGGAAAGCTTATAAGTCCTTGAAAAAAAGGGAATTTAGCGGCGCAGAAACAGGCCTAGTAGCGTAGTAATGCGGCGCCCCAGGTCAGCCCGCCACCCATGCCTTCCAGCATGATCAGGTCGCCGCGCTTGAACTTGCCGTCCTTCACGGCCTCGTTGAAGGCGAGCGGGATTGAGGCGGCAGAGGTGTTGCCGTGCATCGCTATTGTGGAAATCACCTGGTCGTCGCGCAGGTCGAGTTTCTTGGCGACGCCATTGATGATGCGCTGGTTCGCCTGGTGGGGGACGAACCAGTCGACGGTCGTCGGATCGATGCCGGCAGCAGCGGCAGCGCCTTCCATCGCCTCTGAGATCTTATTGACGGCTTCCTTGAACACCTTGTTGCCCTGCATCCGCAGGTGCCCGATCGTGCCGGTCGCGGAGACGCCGCCATCGACATAGAGTAGCTCGGTCAAGCGACCATCGCAGCGCAGATAGCTGGAAAGGATGCCGCGGCCATTGGCTTCGTCCTCATCCATGGCAGAGACGACAAAGGCACCGGCACCATCGCCAAACAGCACGCAGGTGCCGCGATCTTCCCAGTCGAGGATGCGCGAGAAGGTCTCAGCGCCGATCACCAGCGCCCGCTTGTGTTGTCCGCTGACGAGGAATTTTTCGGCGATCGAGAGGGCATAGACGAAACCGGTGCAGACCGCCTGGATATCGAAAGCGGCACCCGCCGTAATGCCGAGCTTTGCCTGGGTAATGGCAGCGGTTGCAGGAAAAGTCAGGTCAGGCGTTGCCGTGGCTATGATCACGAGGTCGATATCATCCGGCCCGACACCGGCATGGTCCATCGCACGGCGGCCGGCCTCGGTGGCGAGATCGGAGGTTCTCTGTCCTTCAGCAGCGACATGGCGCTGACGGATGCCGGTGCGTTCGGTAATCCACTCGTCACTCGTGTCGACCCGGGCAGCCAGTTCGTCATTCGTCACGACACGGTCTGGCAGATATCCACCAACCCCTTCGACCACAGCCTTCAAACTCATTAAACTACTGCCTCTCGCGGTTCGCCGCTGTCGTCTGTCTCGCTGGCTGGCGGAAGCTTTTCTGCCCGTGCCTTGACCTTGGCGATGGTAGACTTGATTTCGTCCTGGAACGGTTGGCGTACCAGACTGTCAGCAACTTTCAAGGCCGATGCGACGCCTTCGGCGTCAGCCCCGCCATGGCTTTTGATCACCAGCCCGTTGAGGCCGAGCAATGGCGCGCCATTGACGTTGGACGGGTTTGCCTTCGACCGCATTTTCGACAGGCCGCCATACATCAGCAGAGCCCCGAGTTTCGCGGCAAGATTGGATGTCACGGCCTCACGCACCCAGCCGGCGATCATCCGAGCCGTCCCCTCAGCCGCTTTCAGGGCAATATTACCGGTAAACCCGTCGGTCACGACGACATCGACCGTGCCCTTGGCAATGTCGTCACCCTCGACGAAACCGGCAAATTCCATTTCGGGGTCGGCATCGCGCAGGGTCAGGGCAGCGGTGCGGATCAGTTCATGCCCCTTAAGCTCTTCGGCGCCGACGTTGAGCAGGCCAACGACCGGCTTTGCCTTGCCCGTCATGGCGCGATAATAGGCCTCGCCCATGATCGCAAACTGGACCAGTTGCTCGGCGGTTGCCTCGACATTGGCGCCGACATCAAGCACCACCGTCTTGCCGTCTTTCATTGTCGGCCAGAGAGCCGTGATCGCCGGGCGGTCGACCCCTTCGATCATGCGCAGCTGCATCACGGACATTGCCATCAGCGCGCCGGTGTTGCCGCAGGAGACGACAGCCGCCGTCTGGCCTTCCTTGACCGTCTTGATCGCGTTCCACATGGAGGTATTGCGGCCGCGGCGCACGGCCTGGCTCGGCTTGTCGTCCATCGTGATGACGCCGTCGGCATGGATGATGTCGTAGCGGCCATCGGGAAAAGCAATTTTTTCCTCGGCGATGATGCGGCGCAACTCGGCCTCGTTACCGACGAGGACGAGCCTAGACTTCAGTCCCTCGTTCAGCGCCTTGGCGCAGCCGTTCAACATGGCTGAGAGGCCGCCATCTCCCCCCATCACGTCTACGGCGATCGACAGATCTGTGGTCATACTGTTCCAAACGTTTCAGTAGCGGGTGTGTGCAAAATACAGAGTCTTTCCCGTCGCGCAATGGACAGGGAGACGCCTCTTACCCCCGGTTGACCGAAATTGCTAATCCTGCTTGAGCGATTTGAGCGAAGCGAACGGCGACAATGATGGCTGCTCCGCCTCGTCCTTCACCGGTTCGGCCCCCTCCTTGCGCGGGAACGGCTCCATGGCGAGCGACACCTGCTGGACGGCCTGCTCGGCGAGGTCGATCGTGTCGCCCGTGATCGGGTCGGGCGCTTCGATATCGATCTCCACCTCGCCGGCGAGGTCCGGCACTTCATCAACCACTTCAAGTTCGAAGGAAAAATCATCGTCGATGCCTTCATCCATCGGCTCAAGACTTGTGACGCAGGTTCGGACGAGCTGTGCCTTCACATGGCCCTCGATCAGGATGATCTGACCGCTGCGGCTGATCTCGAAAGATGCCTCGACGGATGAGGCGGATTCGGTCTCCAGCCTGTGCGCCACCTTTTGGAGCGCATTCTCCGGAAAGACGACAGTGTACGATTTCGGTCGGGGGGAGATGTCGTCGATCCGGATCGGTTTTTCGAAGCCATTATCCGGCTTTTGATCGGTGAGATGGTCTATCATCAGGCGGTTGCTCCTGTCATGGCGGGCTCAGGAAAACTGACAAAGCCGAGCATCAGGCGTTCCACTTTCTGATTGCCGAGTGTTGCGGCGGCCTGGCGGACATAGGCGGCCAGCGGTTGCGCTACCTCCCGGGCCTCGGCTTCGTCACCCGGCAGGCCGAGGATGTTCCGGCTCAGGGCATCGGCCAGGGCACTCTCTTCCTCATCATTCAGCGCGCGGTCATAGGCATTGATGCGACCATAAAAATCCTCTGCCAGCTTGCGCACGCGCTTGCCGACGATGAGATCGCCGACCCCCATCTCGCGCAGGGAATCGTCCATATTCTTGAACATGACGTCGAACAGGGCCTGCGAGAATTCCGAGGTCCGGCCCTCCTCAGGTTTCAGCCGCCGCATGACGAGAAACATGTGAAGGCAGATCATGTCAAAACGCCCATCGACGGTATCCGGAACCCCGGCCTCGTAAAATGCCGGCTTGCGCGCCTGAACGATGATGTCGCGGTAGAGTTCACGCGCCCTGTCTCTGGTTCTGTCTTTCTTGAAAAATCGGGAAAGCATGATGCTCCTGCGTGCTACATTGAATCTTTGTCATATGCCAAACGCCGCCCGGGCTTGGCAAACACTTCGCTATCGAGGTAAAGAGATAGTCAATTATCTGCGTTTAGGAACAGGTCTTCTCTATGTTACGTGCCATCACGCTTGTCGCTGTCATTATCGCGCTCAGCGCCTGCGTTTCCACGCGGGCCCGCCACGGCTACATTATCGAGCGGGGCGAAACCGAACTGACTGCCGAACAGGGACTCGACTCCCGCGAGAGCGTCCTTGCCCGATATGGCGAGCCGACACTGCGCCCGGCCCTGAACGATAACACCTGGTATTACGTCACCATGACGACCAATGCCCGCGCCTTTTTTCGCACCCAGACCACAAACCGGCAGGTGGTTGCCTTCAATTTCGACAATGAAGGCAGCGTGACGGCGGTCGAGACCTATGCCCTGGATGATGCGATGAACATCAATCTCGTCGATCGTGAAACGCCGACCCGCGGCAAGCAGCTGACCTTCATCGAACAGCTCGTCGGCTCTGTCGGCCAGCTGCCGCCAACGCAGGGCCCACAGGTCCCCGGACAGGATCAGCGCTGATAGCGTCAGCCCTCAGGCAAAATGGTCATGACCCCGTTTCGGCGGGGTTATTTCCTTTCCGCCGGACAGAACAGCTACTCCCTCGCCTTCGCGGCACTGTCCGATGACGGTCACGGTGACGCCGCTGTCAGCCGCCCTTGCCTTGAGGGCAATCATCCGTGGCGCAGGGGCAGTGAACAGGATCTCGTAATCGTCGCCGAAAGACGCCAGCTGTGACAGGGCCAACGCCGTGTCGGCCTGCTGTGAGACCCATGATTGCGCCGCAGGCGAGAGGGGCATTTTGTCGAGATCGAGATCGATCCGCAACGCGGAGGCTGACGCGATATGCCCTGCATCGGCGATGAGGCCGTCAGATATGTCGAGGGATGCGGAGGCGCTAATGGCAATCGCGGGCGCCAGTTCCTGGCGCAGTACCGGCACACGGTAGCGTCGCATCAGGAATTCATCTGCCTCCGGATCGAGCCGAAGATCTGCCTGTGCAACCGCCAGCCCCAGTCCCGCATCGCCGATCGTGCCCGTCACAGCCAGCACGTCACCCGGCGCCGCGCCGGATCGCAGAACCGGCCTCAGGCCCTCCGTCATCTTTCCGAACAGCGTTATCGAAATGACCAGAGGACCATCACCGGCATGCCGGGTCGTGTCGCCGCCGAGAAGGTGGATATCGAAGACCTGCTGGTCATGGGACAAGCCATCGGCAAAGCGCTGTAGCCAGTCGGCATCGCACAGGCGCGGCAAGGCCAGCCCGAGGAGATAGCCTGCGGGTTTTGCACCCTTGCAGATGATGTCGGAAATATTGGCGCGCAGGGCCTTGCGGGCGATCAGGTCGGGAGGATCGTCAACCAGGAAATGTGTGCCGGCAATCAGCAGGTCCTTGGTGACGATATCAGCCCGTTGTGAAAAAACAGCCACGTCGTCCGTCAGGTTCAACCCGTCCTCCCCGGCAAGGGGACGGAAAATCTCCCGGATGATATCGAATTCGCCAAGCCGGCTGTTCGTCGCCACGCCGTGCCAGCCTTTCCTCAGCGAGATGGCTGATTGCTATTGCCGTTAAAATTCGTCTGGCCGCACTTCATGCCCGGCCTTGTCCAGCACGGCATTGATGAAAGAGGCCTCGTCGCTGCCTTCATCGAAGAAAGCGTTGGCGAGCTCGACGCTCTGGTCGATCACCACGCGCGCCGGCACATCCGATCGGCGGATAAGTTCGTAGACAGCGCATCTCAGGATCGCCCGGGCCGTTGCGTCGAGACGCTTGAGAGTCCAGCCTTTCGACAAATGCCTGTTGATGAATGGATCGACCTTGCCCTGGAGTTCCAGAACACCGCGCACCAGGTCCTCGAAATAGTCGGGGTCTGCATCGCGGATCGCCTCGCCATCCAGTTCGCCGCCAAGGCGATAGTTCTGGAATTCGCGGATCACGCCATTCACGCCGATGCCCGAATGCTCCATCTGGTAGAGCGCCTGCACGGCACCGAGCCGCGCGAGCGAGCGCCCGTCCATCGGATCAAGCTTTTTGATCGCGGTTGTGTCCATGGCATCAGCCATCATTCTTTACTGTCCTTACTCACATCGGCGGCCATGCGGCCGAGAAATTTCTCGAAATCCTCGACCCGGCCGAAATTATTGTAAACGGAGGCATAGCGAACGAACGCCACATCATCCAGTTCCTGTAGTCCCTGCATAACGAGACCGCCCAGCTCGCGCGACTCAATTTCGCTGTCGCCACGGGATTCAAGCCTGCGGACGATACCGGAGACCATCTGTTCGAGCTGTTCCGGGTCGATATTGCGCTTGCGTGTCGCGATATTGATCGACCGCATCAGCTTCTCGCGATCAAACGGCACTTTCTTGCCGGAGTTTTTCAGAATCGTCAGTTCGCGAAGCTGCACCCGTTCGAAGGTCGTGAAGCGGCCGCCGCAGGCAGAGCACTGGCGGCGGCGGCGGATCGCGGCGGAGTCCTCCGTCGGCCGAGAGTCCTTTACCTGGGTATCTTCATTGCCGCAGAACGGACAGCGCATCTATTCTTATCCTGTATTCAGGCGCCGGTCCTGGCCCCGGATCAGGCGGCTCAGCTGTATATCGGGAAACGCGCAGTGAGCGCTTTCACCCTGGCCAGCACCGCCTTTTCGATTTCTGCGTTATTCTCGCCGTTCTCGGCCAGTCCGTCCAGCACCTCCGCGATCAGGCGGCCGACTTCCTGGAATTCGGCGACCCCGAAGCCCCTGGTCGTGCCGGCGGGAGAGCCGATCCGGATGCCTGAGGTGATGGCCGGCTTCTCCGGATCGAACGGGACGCCATTCTTGTTGCAGGTGATCCCTGCCCGCTCGAGGCTCTCCTCGGCCATGTTGCCCTTGACGCCCTTGGGCCGGAGGTCGATCAGCGCGAGATGGGTGTCAGTGCCGCCGGAGACGACGGCATAACCGGCATCGACCAGCACTTCGGCCATCGCCTTGGCGTTTTCGATGACCTGCTTTGCGTAAGTCTTGAATTCGGGTTTCAGCGCCTCGCCGAAGGCAGCGGCCTTGCCCGCGATGACATGCATCAGGGGGCCGCCCTGGATGCCCGGGAACATGGCGGAGCGGAATTTCTTGGCTAGCGCCGGGTCATTGGTCAGGATCATGCCGCCGCGCGGACCACGAAGCGTCTTGTGCGTCGTCGTCGTCGCGACATGGGCATGGTCGAGCGGGTTCGGATAGTGGCCACCAGCGACGAGCCCGGCGAAATGCGCCATGTCGACCATCAGATACGCATCGACCATGTCAGCGACCTCGCGGAAGCGCTTGAAATCGATGATGCGTGAATAGGCCGAGCCGCCGGCAATGATGACCTTCGGCTTGTGCTCTTTGGCCAATGCCTCGACCGCGTCATAATCGATGCGCTGGTCATCTTCATTGACACTGTAATGGATGGCATTGAACCACTTGCCGGACTGGTTGACCTTGCTGCCATGGGTCAGGTGGCCGCCTGCGGCCAGGTCCATGCCCAGGAAGGTATCGCCCGGCTGCATCAGCGACATGAACACGGCCTGATTGGCCTGGCTGCCGGAATGCGGCTGAACCACGGCCTCCTCGCAATTGAAGAGCTTGCAGGCCCGTTCGATCGCAATCCTTTCGACTTCGTCGACGGACTCGCAGCCACCATAGTAGCGCTTGCCCGGATAACCCTCGGCATATTTGTTCGTCAGAACCGATCCCTGTGCTTCAAGCACGGCGCGCGAAACGATGTTTTCCGAGGCGATGAGTTCGATCTGTTCCTGTTGACGATGCAGTTCATCCTGCATAAAGCCGAACAGCACAGGGTCACTGTCTTTCAGGGATGAAGAGAAAAACCCGTCCTGTTTACCCTGGTGGGATGGTGTCGCGCTCATGATGGCCTCCATACTGTCATTTACGCACGCATATACAGACCTGAGCCGCTGAGGACAATCCGATTCGAGGGATCAGCCCCGCGCCCAAAGGAAGCGGTACCGGACTTTCGGGTTGCGGCGATTACAGTAATTCTCGAGCCAGTATTTTAATCTTAAATGAATGCAACTATTTATACGTTGTAAGCATTTAGCAACATGTCTAGTAGATAAAACGCTGCTGCAACGAGCAATTCACTTGATCATTCATTTCAAGATATCCAAACAGGCCACAAGACATTCTCACAAGAAAGGAAGCTGATAATGGCTGACGACAAACAACAGATCGATGCGGATGATATTCTGCACTTAACAACCGATATTGTTTCGGCATACGTAAGCAACAATAAATCCAGCGCCGACGAAATCCCGCAACTGCTGGAAAAGACGTTTGCGATGCTTACGAGCCTTCGCGCCGGTGGCGACAGCGAAGTGACCAACAAGGAGCCGGCTGTCCCGGTCTCCAAGTCGATCACACCTGATTTCATCATCTGTCTCGAAGATGGCAAGAAGCTGAAAATGCTGAAACGCTATCTACGCACTCAATACGACCTGACGCCGGAAGAGTATCGCCGTAAGTGGAACCTGCCGGCTGACTATCCGATGGTCGCCCCGAATTACGCCAAGAAGCGTTCTGCCTTCGCCAAGAAGATCGGCCTTGGCAAGGCTGCCGGAACGGCCACGCCGACCAAGAAGACGACACGCAAACGCGCTACCAAGAAGAAAGCCTGATCAGGCATTCACACCCTGTTTGAAAACCCCGGCCTTGCGCCGGGGTTTTTCTTGTCAGGCCGCAGCGCGTTTCAACTGAAGATCGGTCCAGACAACGTCCAGGGCCTCGACCAGCTGCTCTATGTGAGCATCGGTGTGGAGCGGCGTCGGGGTAAAGCGCAGTCGTTCTGTACCTCGAGGGACGGTAGGATAGTTAATTGGCTGCACATACATGGAATGGTCCGTCAACAGCCGGTCGGACACGGCCTTGCAGGCCACCGGGTCACCGACGAAGACTGGCACGATATGACTGACGGACGGCATTACCGGGAAGCCGGCATTGGACAGGACTTCCTTCATCCGGGCGGCACGCTCCTGATGGCGCGCCCGCAGGTCTTCGCTCTTCTTGAGGGTGCGGACGCTTTCGAGCGCTCCGGCAACCAGAACCGGCGACAGGGCCGTCGTGAATATGAAGCTGGAGGCGTAGGAGCGAACGGCATCGATCAACGCCGACGAGCCGGCAATATAGCCACCCATCACACCAAAGGCCTTGCCGAGCGTACCCTCGATGACATCGACGCGGTGCTCAACGCCATCCCGTTGGGCAACGCCGCCGCCCTTCTCGCCATACAGGCCGACGCCATGGACTTCATCGAGATAGGTGAAGGCATTATATTTGTCTGCCAGATCGCAAATCCTGCCGATAGGCGCGATGTCGCCATCCATCGAATAGACGGATTCAAATGCGATGACCTTGGGCTTGTCTGCCGGCAGGTCTTTCAAAAGCGATTCCAGATGGACGAGATCGTTATGGCGCCAGATCAGCTTCGGGCCCTTGCCGCCCCGGATGCCGTGAATCATCGATGCGTGGTTCAGTTCATCAGACAGGGTAATGCAGTCCGGCAGCAGCTTGCCGAGTGTCGACAGCGTCGCCTCGTTGCCGACATAACCGGAGGTGAAAAGCAGCGCCGCTTCCTTGTTGTGAAGGTCGGCCAGCTCTTTTTCGAGGCGGACATGATAATGTGTCGTCCCGGCAATGTTGCGCGTTCCGCCGGCCCCGACACCGACCTGGTCGATCGCGGTTTTCATGGCCTGTGCCACGTCCGGGTGCTGGCCCATGCCAAGATAGTCGTTGGAGCACCAGACGGTCACTTCCTTCGGATCAGAGTTGCCGTCATGATAGCGCGCCTGCGGAAAGCGCCCGCTGATTCTTTCCAGATCGGCGAAGACACGATAGCGGCCTTCCGATTTTACGGCTGAGACGGCTGTCTGGAAGGCTTTTTCGTAATCAAGCATGATGGGCGCGATACTCTGATTGTCTGATCCCGTCTATATGCGAAAAAAAAGCCGCCCCTGCAATGCGACAGGACGGCTTATTGGGTGATTACGCTATGATTTTGAAGGCGGTTTAGAGCCGGAAGCGAATCTGATCACCCCAGAAGCGTTCAAGTCTCTCCAGCGTGATGCTCGCTGACGCCATCATTTCCGCGTGGACATCGCCGACCTGCTCGACGGAACCGAGCTGACGCTCGAACATATCAACCAGCATGTCGCGGATATCACAGCCCTTGTCCGTCAGGGAAACGCGCACAGACCGGCGATCGGTCTTGCTGCGTTCATGGCTGATATAGCCGGCATCGACGAGCTTCTTGAGATTGTAGGAAACATTGGAGCCTAGGTAATGCCCACGGGTACGAAGCTCGCCCGCTGTCAATTCGGCATCACCGATATTGTAGAGAAGCAATGCCTGCACCGCATTCACATCGGTCTGGCCGACGCGTTCCAGCTCGCTCTTGATCACATCCAGAAGCTGGCGGTGCAACCTTTCGATCAGTTGCAGAAGCTTCTGATAGGCTGCCTCAAGATCAGTATTTTCACGGCCCGACAGAGTTTCTTTCGTCTGTAGCCCGGATGAAAAGCCCGCTACCATAGTAATCCCCTTAGGTGTTTTCTAACGCAACAGTGGTGAAGGCTATCAGGCAAAATCTAAGGGCTGGTTAAGCCGACATGCTTTTTTTTATGTTTAGTGGCCTGAAATCATTTACGGATTGGCCGCAATTGTGCTGTGGAAACCGTCATGAGCAAACTAGCCTTCACCCCCCGTCACTATCCGGCAACCCGATTGCGCCGCCCCCGGGCACAGACTTGGTCGCGTAACCTCATGCGCGAAACGCGCCTGTCGCCGGACGACCTGATCTGGGCCATCGTGCTCAAGGACGGAAAGGGTGTGAAGGAGCCCGTCGACCACATGAACGGGGTCTTCCGGCTGTCGCCGGACGAGGCGGTGAAGGCGGCACAGGAGGCCCGCGCGCTCGGCATCAATGCCCTCGCCCTCTTCCCCTATACTGACCGTGGCCAGCGTTCCGCCGATGGTGCCGAGGCACTGAACAGCGATAATCTGATGTGCCGGACCGCGAAGGCGATCAAGGATGCCGTGCCGGACGTCGGTCTGATCTGCGACGTCGCCCTCGACCCCTACACCGATCATGGCCATGACGGGTTGATGCAGGACGGGATTATCCTGAACGATGAAACGGTCGAGGTGCTGTGCAGACAGGCGGTCGTCCAGGCCGAGGCCGGGTTCGACATCGTTGCCCCGTCCGACATGATGGATGGCAGGATCGGGAAAATCCGCGAAGCGCTCGATGGCGCCGGTCTCGGCGACCGCCAGATCATGTCCTATGCGGTCAAATACGCTTCGTGCTTCTACGGTCCCTATCGCGGTGCCATCGGGTCGGGTGACCTGCTGAAGGGCGACAAGAAAACCTATCAAATGGACCCCGCCAATGCCGACGAAGGCCTGCACGAGGTAGCGCTGGACCTGGCGGAAGGCGCTGACAGCGTCATGGTTAAGCCGGGGATGCCCTATCTGGACATGATTACGCGGGTCAAACAAACCTTTGGGGTGCCGACCTACGCATTCCAGGTGTCCGGTGAATACGCCATGATTGCAATGGCCGGCGATGCCGGCGCGATTAACCGTGATCAGGCCATTCTCGAATCGCTGGTGTGTTTCCGCCGGGCCGGGGCTGACGGAATAATTAGTTACTTTGCTAAAGAGGCTGCAGAATTAATGACTTAGGAGGAGTTCTTGTTGAGTCTTGAAACCAGACTGGACGTATCCCAGCGCCGTCCTCCATTCTCCTGCACCTGGGCGTAGAACTGGTCGACGAGAGCCGTCACCGGCAGGCTCGCCCCATGGCGCCCAGCTTCATCGAGCGCAATGCGCAGGTCCTTGCGCATCCAGTCGACGGCGAAGCCGAAATCGAATTCGCCCTTGTTCATGGTCGCCCAGCGGTTCTCCATCTGCCAGCTTTGCGCCGCGCCGCCGGAGACCGCTTCGTAGACCTTGTCCATGTCGATACCGGCACGCGAGCCGAAATGAACCGCTTCCGAAAGCCCCTGCAGAAGTCCCGCAATGCAGATCTGGTTGACTGCCTTGCAGAGCTGCCCGTGGCCCACCGGCCCTATATGGACGATGCGCTTGGCGTACCGGTCCATTACCGCTGCAGCGGTGGCAAAGTCGGCATCCGATCCGCCGCACATGATCGACAAGGCGCCGTTCTCGGCCCCCGCCTGACCGCCTGACACCGGCGCATCGACGAAGCCGATCCCGCGCTCCGCCGCGCGCCTCGCAATTTCTTCAGCGCAGGCCGCCGATGTCGTCGTGTGATCGACATAGAGCGCGCCCTCTTCCATGCCTGACAGGGCGGCCGTTGCAACGGCGATGCTGTCATCATCATTGCCGACGCAGGCAAGAACGATCCTGGCGTCCCTGCAGGCCGATACGGGGTCTGGTTCCATCGCGCCGCCATTTTCCGCCACCCATTTCGCGGCCTTTTCCGACGTTCTGTTGAAGACGGTCACGTCATGGCCGGCCTTCAGCAAGTGGGCGGCCATGGGATAGCCCATGACACCAAGGCCCAGAAAAGAGAGCTTCATGGAAATCCTCCCGGTTTACGCGTGTTCAGACAATCTCGGGCCCGGTCAGATAGCTGCGGGCGACATAGATGAGCGGCTTGCCCGGCCGGTAATCGCAATCGACAATTCGTCCGACGAGAATGACATGATCGCCGGCGTCGTGCCGCGCCTCGACCCTGCAATCGATCGCTGCAAGGCGTTGCTTCAGGACGGGCGCACCGGTCACCATCGTCTCCGTCTCGCCCTCCGCGAAGTCATGGTTTCCGGGTGTCGCGAACCGGGTCGAGATATCCGCCTGATCATCCCGAAGAACCGACACGGCATAGTCGTCCGCGCCGTTAAACGCCTCAAACACGCCTGAATGCCTGTCGATGCACCACAGCACAAGCGGCGGATCCAGGGACACGGAGGTAAAGGAATTCACGGTAATGCCGATCGGCTTATCGCCACCGGGGGGGATACAGGACACTATGGTCACGCCCGTCGTATAGCGGGTGAAGGTATTTTTCAGGTCGTTGATGGTGAAAGTCATTAGGGATCTTGCGTTGGCGTGGAGGAGTGCGGGCTGCGTCCCATTGGGTCGTCCCGGTATACAGGGCGATATATAAGGCGATTTGGATAATTGTTTCAGTTATTTGCTCATTTCGCAAATATTGCTACGCCTGTCGATTGATATTGAAATCCTGCCCGCGATGCCGATAAGTGTCAGTCCGGCAGGATCAGAGGGAGACAATGGAAAATCTGCTTTTTCCAGACTGGCAGATGTGGACGGCGATACTCATCATCGCGGTTGGCGTCGTTGCCTATGCATCGGACCGATTCTCCCTCGAGATGGTGTCAGCGGCGATCATCATCGCGCTGATGGTCTTCTTTCACATGTTTCCGGTACAGGGACCTGGCGGCGAAAATGTTCTCGACGCCAGGATGCTGCTATCAGGCTTTGCCAGCCCCGCGCTGTTCGCGATCATGGGGCTGCTGATCATCGGCCAGGGCATGTTCCAGGCGGGTGCACTGGAATATCCGACGCGGCTTTTGCTGACCGCCTACAACAAATCGCGCTACATCGCGATCGCCTCAGTGTTCCTGCTGGTCATGATTGTGAGCGCGTTCTTGAACAACACGCCCGTTGTCGTGATGTTCATCCCGATCATGTCGGCCATCGCCGCGCGCAGCAAGGTTGCGCCATCGAAATACATGATCCCTCTCTCCTTCATGTCGATCTTTGGCGGCATGATCACGATCATCGGCTCTTCGACAAACCTTCTGGCTGCCGAAGCCTACACGACCGTGACCGGAAACCAGATCGGCTTCTTCGCCCTTGCTCCCATCGGCCTCGTGCTTGCCGGTGTCGGGGCGTTATACATGTTCGCGACGCGAACCTTTCTCTTGCCTAACCGGGAGGCGCAAAGCGTCAGCGGGTCCGATGGCGATGGCAAACAGTTCATCGCCCAGATCGAGATTTCGCGCGGACACCCGCTAATCGGGCGCGGTGCCGTTGCCGGGCTGTTTCCGGACCTGCCCGATGTGACCGTGCGCATGGTCCAGCGCCGTGAGGAAGCCATCGTGCCTCCCTATGACGATTTCGTCTTTCGCCTGCACGACACTGTTATCGTCGCTGCGACCCGCAAGGCCCTGACCAATCTGCTGCGATCGAAGCCGGACATTCTCGCCGGCGTCATGAGCGAAGTCGAGTTGAAGGAAGAATCGCAGAACAAGGGCGAACTGACCATGGTTGAGGCAATCGTGGCGCCGGGCTCGCGCATGATCGGCCGTACCATCGCCCAGATCGGTTTTCGCTATCAGACCAATTGCGTCATTCTCGGCATTCAGCGGCGCAGCCGCATGATCCGCTCCCAGATGAATTCCATCCGGCTCGAGGCGGGTGATGTCCTGCTTCTGCTCGGGGATATCGATGACGTGCGCTCCCTTAGAACCGACCGCGACATCGTGTTGCTGGAATGGTCGATGCAGGGTCTGCCCGACCCCAGTAACGCCGCTCGGGCTGCCATCATCTTTTTCGGCGTCATTGCCGCATCGGGTCTTGGCCTTCTGCCAATTGCAGTGTCCGCGTTTCTCGGCGCCACACTGATGATCGCCTCCGGCTGCCTGAACGTTCGACAGGCATCACGCGCCATCGACCGGCGCATTTTCCTGCTGATCGGTGCGGCCCTCGCCATGGGCATGGCGCTGGAGCGCACGGGGGGCGCCCAGATGATCGCGGAACAGGCTGTTTCCATTGCCGAATCCGGCGGACCTGTCGCGCTGATTTCGGCCTTTTTCATTATCTGTGCCGCGACGACCAACGTCCTGTCCAACAATGCGACGGCAGTGCTGTTTACACCGATTGCGGTCAGTGCTGCCCAGCAGGCCGGGATCGATCCCTTGATCCTCGTCCTGACTGTCATCTTCGGGGCAAACTGCTCCTTCGCGACACCTGTCGCCTATCAGACCAACCTGCTTGTCATGTCTCCCGGACACTACCAGTTCAAGGATTACCTGATCATCGGCCTGCCCCTCATCCTTGTCATGTGGATCGTTTTCAGTTTCGTTGCGCCTTATTATTTTCGCATGACCGGACTTCTTTAACCAGTTTGTGACATGCTCTCCCTCCTGGTGTAGTAAGGCCGGGCCTTGCGGGAGAAAATGACCCTGCTAGGATTTGAAGTTGCGTAATGACAGGGCATCCACCTTGACCAGGCCTTTCGACCAGTCCCGTACAGAATTCTATCTCACCTCGCCATCCCGCTGCCCGTATCTGCCTGACCGGATGGAGCGCAAGGTGTTCACCTTCCTGTCCGGTACGACGGCCCCGCAATACAACGCGATCCTGACCCAGCGCGGCTTCCGCCGGTCGCAGAACATCGTCTATCTGCCGGCCTGCGATGCCTGCAACGCGTGCAAGCCGGTCCGTATCGTTGCCACTGAGTTGGAGGATAAACAGGCATGGCGCCGCAATCGCCGTCGCAATGGCGATATTTCGCGTGAGATCAAGGCGCCGAAAGCGACGTCGGAACAATTCTCTGTCCTGCGCGGCTATCTCGATGAGCGTCACGCCGATGGCGGCATGTCCGACATGACCGTCCTCGACTATACCAGCATGGTTGAGCAGACAGCCGTCGATACCATGCTGATTGAGTACCGCGATGGCGACGGCACGCTGATTGCCTGTGCGCTGACCGACCGCCTGCCCGACGGGTTGTCGATGGTCTATTCCTTCTTTGAGCCGGACGCCGCCAGCCGGGGTCTCGGAACCTACATGATCCTCGATCATGTCGCCCTCGCACGGGAATTGGGCCTGCCCTACGTCTATCTTGGCTACTGGATCGATGGCAGCACGAAGATGGACTACAAGGCCAAGTTCGCGCCACTGGAGAAATGGTCCTCCAAGGGCTGGAAACCCCTCAAAAAGCCCGACGCCGTACGCAAATAGGGCCGATCGTCTGCTTCAGTCCTATCTGGACGTCCCCCGTAAATCCCGGCACAGTGCTTCAAAAATAGTCATGGGGGACGACGTGCCAGAGGACAATGCCACGACAGTGGAAGCGGGCAGCAGACCGGCAAAAGTCAATCGCCGCAAATTCATGACTGCAGGCGCGCTGGGAACCGCAGCCCTCGCCGCCGGATGCGACTGTGCCGAGCGATGCAATGTCTCCCCCGCAGCCGGGGGCTTTGCCAATGACGGTATCGTCGAGCGTGAGCTGAAAATGGTCACGACCTGGCCACGGGATTTTCCGGGGCTGGGCGACGGTGCGGAACATGTGGCCCGCCATATCACGGAGATGAGCGGTGGCAAGATGCGCGTGCGTCTGTATGCGGCCGGCGAACTCGTCGGTGCCTTCGATGTGTTCGATGCCGTTTCGGGCGGTTCGGCCGACCTGTATCATGGCGCCGATTATTACTGGACGTCCCGCTCGCGCGCCTATCCCTTCTTCACGGCCGTCCCATTCGGCATGACGATTTCGGAAATCATGGGGTGGACGGAATATGGCGGCGGCCAGGAATTGTGGGACGAGCTCGCCGGCCAGTTCAACATCAAGCCGTTTGCCGCGGGCAATACCGGCCACCAGATGGGCGGCTGGTTCCGGCGGGAAATCAACTCTCTCGAAGACCTGCGGGGTCTGAAGGTCCGCATGCCGGGAATCGGCGGCGAAGTGATGCGCCGCACCGGCGCCGCATCCGTGACCCTGCCCGGTAACGAGCTCTATCAGGCGCTGCAATCCGGCACGATCGACGCCACCGAATGGGTGGGTCCCTGGAACGATCTGGCTTTCGGCTTTTATCGCGAGGCGAAATTCTATTACTGGCCGGGCTTCCACGAGCCAGGGGCCCAGCTGTCGGTCGGCATGAATCTCGACCTCTGGAACGATCTCTCCCTGCAGGAGAAATCCATCGTGACCAATGCCTGCCGCGCCGCCAACAACCAGATGATCGCTCAGTATGCGCATAACAACGCCATTGGGTTGCGGTCGCTGGTTGAGGATCACGGCGTCCAGCTGCGCGAGATGCCGCGGGACGTGATGGCGGCGCTGGCGGAAAATACCAAGGCCGTTCTGGAGGAAATCGCCGCCGAGGATGATCTGTCGCGGCGTATTTACGAGAGCTATCGCGATGCTCTCAACGCCGGGTCGCGCTGGAGTGCGATTTCCGACGAAGCCTATCTCGCCGTCCGCCGCAACCTGTTCTCGCTGTGATGCTCGATCTGGTCGGTGACATGCTGATGCTGGCCGCACTGTGCGGCTGTGCCCTGCTCTTGCTGCCGGCGCTGACGCTCGCCTTGCGGACGCCATTTCTCTTCAGACTGACAGACACGCTCGCGGCTCTGTGCGCTCAAATCGTCGCTGGCGTTTCGAAAGTGGTGATGTGGGCAGGGCTTGCGATCGTTCTCATTCAGGTCGCGGTCGTGATCATGCGGTATGTCTTTGGCGTCAATCACATCTGGCTGCAGGAACTGATCGTCTGGCTGTTCGGTGTCATGTTTCTGATGACGGCCGCCTATGCCTTGCTGTCGGATGAACATGTACGCGTCGACATCTTCTATCGCGACGCTTCACCCCGCCGGAAGGCGCTGGTGAATTTCATCGGGACCTATCTGTTCCTGTTTCCTGTCTGTATCCTGATCGTCTGGGCAGCTGGACCCTATATCTTCAGGGCGTGGGACGTGTTGGAAGGTTCTCGCGAGACGAGCGGTCTGCCTGGCGTCTTCCTGCTGAAAAGCATGATCCCTGCCTTCGCCATCCTTCTTGCTCTCGCCGGCTTCGCTCTTGCCAGCCAGTCCGTTGCCGTCCTGTCAGGCCGTAGCGCTGAGGAGAAAGGCTGATGGAAGGCTTCCTCAACGACGTCGTGTTGTGTCTGTGCGCCTGCGCCAACTGGCTAGATATTGCCATGGTGCTGACGCTGTGCGCCCTGTTGCTGGCAGGATATCCGGCGGCTTTCAGCCTGGCGGGCACCGCGCTGTTTTATGGATTGCTTGGCCTTTCGATGGGGGCGTTCGATATTTCTTTCTTCGCCGAGCCCTATCCCATCCGCATATTCGGCATCATGAACAATCAGGTGCTGATCGCCGTACCGCTCTTCATCGTGATGGGCGTGGTGCTGGAGAAATCGCGCATCGCCGAAGACCTGCTCGACAATATGGCGCGCCTGTTCGGCTCGCTCCATGGCGGTCTCGGCATTTCGGTGACGATTGTCGGTGCCTTGCTTGCCGCCTCGACCGGGATTGTCGGGGCAACCGTCGTCACCATGGGGCTTCTCTCGCTACCGACCATGCTGCGCCGGGGCTATGACCCGGCGTTTTCCGCCGGCTCGATCGCGGCGGCAGGGACGCTCGGCCAGATTATTCCGCCCTCGATCGTCCTGATCCTGCTCGGTGACCAGATGTCCAATGCCTGGCAGAAGGCGCAGCTGGCCCAGGGCGTCTATGCGCCGGAGACGGTATCGGTCGGCGACCTGTTCGCCGGGGCTCTTTTGCCGGGTCTGATGCTGGTCGGGCTCTATCTTTTGTACCAGACAGCCGTCGCCTCGATCACGCCGAAAAAAGCGCCGGCTCTGCCAAAGGAAGAGCGCGGCGAGTACGGCGCGGCACTGTTGGCCGCGCTGAAGACGCTGCCGCCGCCCCTGGCCCTGATCGTCGCGGTCCTCGGATCGATCCTCGCCGGCATCGCCACGCCGACGGAGGCCGCCGGTGTCGGCGCCGTCGGGGCGATGCTCATTGCGGGCTATAGGCTGGCCCCGAAGGGGCATTCTGCCCGGATGCTCATCCTCATCAGCGCCGCCGCAACGCTCGTCCTGGTCTTGCTCAGCTCCCTGCTTGATTTGCGACTTGGCCGCACGAGTATTCCGCCAGCCGAGCAGGCAGGCATCATCGCCGCCGCTCTATGCTGCCTGCTGATTGGGACCGGTGTCGTCGCGAGCCTCGTCGTGATGCGAAAAGACAGGCTGATAAATTCAGTCGTGGAAAAGAGCGCCAGCGTCACCACCATGGTCTTCACCATCCTGATCGGCGCCGCTCTCTTCTCCCTCGTCTTCCGCGGACTGGGTGGCGAGGAGACCATTGCCAGTGCCCTGGCAGCGACACCGGGCGGCGCCGCCGGGGCGATCATTGCCGTGATGATCGTGATGTTCATTCTCGGCTTTGTTCTTGATTTCATTGAAATCACGCTAGTCGTCGTGCCGCTGGTGGCGCCGGCACTGCTGATGATGGGTGTCGATCCGGTCTGGCTCGGCGTCCTGATGGCGGTCAACCTGCAGACCTCCTTCCTGACGCCGCCCTTCGGCTTTGCGTTGTTCTATTTGCGCGGCGTTGCGCCGGAATCCGTTCGCACGATGCAGATCTATCGCGGTGCCCTGCCCTTCGTGCTGATCCAGATCCTCGCCCTCGGTATACTGGCGCTGTTCCCCGAAATCGCCACATGGCTGCCCTCCGTCATGTACACGGACTGATCCGCAGATTGTTGCACGGCAACAAGATATCCCGTATTTCTGAATGATCGTGAGAAGCGGAGTATCTGAGGGACCGGCATGACAGCGAGGAGCGGACCCGCCGAGCGCATGGCGCTCTATTCGATCCTCGCCTTAGTCATCGCGGCGACACTGATATCCAGGTATGTCGTCGGCATTCTGGTCCACGACCAGGCCGAACTTGTCGTCTATTCCCAGACCCTGTCATGGACCTATGATGAGCAGATGCCGGTCCTCACCTGGCTGACGACGCTGCTTCTGAATATCACCAGCTATTTCATCCTCGTGCCCGATATCGTAAAATATGCCGGCGTCGTCGCGGCTGTGATTGTCATATTCCGCATGACGCAGACGATGACCGGCTCCGGCCGCGCCGGCTTCATCGCCGCTACGGCAATGTTCCTCATCCCGACGATGAACGAGGACATGCTGCGCGAATATACGCACACGGCATCGCTCATCGCCTTTTCTGTCGGCAGCTTCGCGTTCTTCATCGGTCGCGACGGCCTGAGGATGCCAACGTCGCTCGTGTTTCTGGCTCTGGTTTGGGCCGGGGGATTACTCTCCAAATACACCATGCTCCTGATCATGGCCGGCCAGATCGGGGCGTTTGTATTCCTGATCCGCCCGCCACGCGAGACCATCGTCCGTTTATTGGTGGCCGCTCTGGGAGCTGTTGCGATCGCGAGCCCGATCTATCTGCTGATGGTGTTCAACCAGGCGCCGGTACAGACCGGCTTATCGGAATTCCTTGCGACCGGGGAAGGCTCGCGCCGCCTCGCCGGGATGATCGATTTCGCCTCATCGATGCTGATGGAAGGCGGGTTGATGTTCCTGGCCCTTTGGATAGCAGGCTCCCGGCTCGGCAAGACCAGCGTGAGCCGGGCGCAGCCCGGCTACGGGATCATCCGCAGCGAGAGATTCTTTCTGGTCAGCACCGCCATGGTCCTCGGTCTGTTTTGCGTGGTCATCCTGGTCGCCAACGTCGATGTCGTCCGCGACCGCTGGCTGGCGCCGGCCATGATTATGCTGGCGCCGGTCGCGGCCAGCTGGTTTTCTCGGGCGCACGGCAACCGTACCAATCTGTTGGTCGCCGTCTTTCTCGGCATCTGGTTGATTGCCTTTGGCACCATGAGAGCGGCGGAACCGTTCATCGATGGGGCAACAGGAGAATATTCCGTTGAAAACCATCCCTATACATTCATTGCCGACGAGGCATTGGTTAAGGCGGCAGGCCATGACGCGATCCTCAGCAATAGTGCTCACTTCGCGGCCACGCTGAAGGCGCGCGAGCCGCGGCTGAGGGTCTATGCCCCGAAGACCCAGGGCAATATCCCCGCCGATGCTGCATCGATCCTGATCGTCAGTACCTTTACCCGCGCCGACAACGCAATCGTGCTCGGCGCAGAATGGCAATGTGATGAAGAGGAAATGCGCGCGGCGCCTCTACGGTTCGCCCGGAATGCGACCTTCCCCTATGGCTACCAGGTCTGCCATAAGGAGTATCAGGCAGGATCGCCTGCCGGGGCCCCGATGCCGCCGGCATAATCGACAAGCGCCTCGATCCGTTTATCGACCGGCGGGTGGGTGGTGAAGATGCCTGCAAAGGCCTGGGAGTTGTGGACGGCCATCTGGCGCACGTCATTTGGCGCATCGAATTGCGAGTTGGCGGAGATTTTCCTCAGGGCAGAGATCATTGCGTCCGGATCCCGGGTCAGGTCGACGGCCCCGGCATCCGCCAGATACTCCCGCTTGCGCGACAGGGAAAAGCGGATCGCGAGCGCGAGCAGATAGGCGATGACGATGATGGCGACAGCGATGAGGATGATCACACCACCACCCCGGCTGTCACCATTCCGGCCGCTGGAATAACCGCTTGTTCTTCTGCCGATATAAAACATCCGCCGGAAGACGATTTCTCCAAAAAAGGAAAAAATGCCGACAAAAATGACGGCGATCACCAGCAGGCGCACATCGCGGTTACGGATATGCGTCAGTTCATGTGCCAGCACCGCCCGAAGCTCACGCTTGTCCAGCGTATCGAGAAGGCCGCTCGTGACAGTGATCGTATAATCCTTGTCCTGCATTCCGCTGGCGAAGGCATTCAGCGCCGGCGTTTCGATGATCGCAAGGCGCGGCATGGTGATGCCGCGCTCGATGCAGAGATTCTCCAGAAGGTTATAGAGTTCCGGATTATCCCGCCGCTCCAGCCCCTTTGCCCCGGTAACCGCGCGGATCATTGCATCGTGAGAGAACCACGCGATGGCAAACCAGATCGCTGCCGCCCCTATAGCGAGGGGCCAGAACCGCAGGGTCAGGTCGAGGGATTCAGCCCCTGCCGTCGCCAGGCTGCCTGAGCCACCGACCCCGACCATCAGCAGAAAAAGCGCATAGATCAACAGGCACAAGAGAACCGGAAAACCGATCAGCAGCAGGATCGACTTCAGATTATTGTTCCAGATATGGGACTGCAGACCATAGGCGCCCATCGGGTCAGCCTTTCACGAACTCAGGGACACCAACAGATCAATTGAAGCTGACCTGCGGTGCCGTTTCGGCTTCTGCCCGGCTGGATTCTGGGATCTCGAAGAAATCGCGCTTGCTGAAATTGCCCATCGGGGCGACGAAATTTCCCGGGATCTGCATGATCGCCGTATTGTATTCCTGGATCGAATTGTTGAAGAAGCGGCGCGCGGCGGCGATCTTGTTCTCGATGTCGGAAAGCTCGCGCTGCAGTTCGAGGAAGTTCGTGTTCGCCTTCAGGTCGGGATAGGCCTCGGCAAGGGCGAACAGGCGGCCGAGCGCCTGGCTGAGCATGCCTTCCGCCTGCGCCTGATCGGCCGGGCCGTTGGCCGCGACCGCGGAGTTGCGGGCAGTAATGACGGCGTCGAGCGTCTCTTTTTCGTGGCTGGCATACCCCTTAACCGTCTCGACGAGATTGGGTACGAGGTCCTGCCGCTGTTTCAACTGCACATCGACATCGGCAAAGGCCTGGTCGGCGCGCTGATTGAGGTTGACGATCCGGTTGTAGATCCCGATGACGAAAAGGCCGACGACGACGACGAGGCCGACAAGAACCAGAAGTGAAATCATTTACTCTCTCCCTGCGCGATAGGCGGATAGCTGAATTGAAATCACCATAACTTGCTTCGATCAAAAAAACATTGAATTAATTGTTCGAAATCAAGGGGGAAGAAAAGCGATGCATCTGCATCATGTCAGAAATGCCGGCCTGTTCGCCCTGACCGTGCTGATCGCCTGGCTGCAGGATTGGCGCGCTGCCGATATCGCCTGGAGCATGTGGATTTCGAGCCTCGTCACCGGTTACGCCTGGATTGTCGTGACGATCCTGACTTCCGGTCATCAGATCATGTATAGCGACGGTTTCGGCGGGAAAATCCCTGTGAGTGTCGAGACGCGCCCGCCTGCAAGCGCGATGATCGCGCTTGGCCTGTTCCTGCTTGCCTTCTTCACCGTTCACTTCGGCGGTTTTCACTTCGGCCACGCGCAGTTCCTGAAGATGTTCTTTCCTGTCGAGGGGATTGACGCGGACACCGGTTTCAAGACGATCATCCTGACCACCCTGGCTCTGTATTGGCCATTCGTGACGGTCACCATGGCGGAGCGGAGCATGGCGCTCATCAACGCAGCCAGGGAAGGCAGGACCTTCAATCTGTTCGCGCCCTATCTCGCCGTGGTGAAGAACCACCTGATGATCATCCTCATCGGCTTCACCTCCCTGCTGATAAAACAGGAGCTGGTCCTCTGGCTTTTGCTCGCCTTCTACTTCTTTCCGTATGAGGACGTGTTCAAGGGCAAGGAAAGCCCGTTCACGGACACCGTTCCCGGCAATAGCGAGCAAGACGGCAAGGCGGTTTAGAGCAGCCGGCGTCTTTTTAGACGCAGACAAGCTGCTCTAACATTTTGGTAGCGAATAACTTTTCTGCATTCAAATGATTCGATATGGATGAAGGTTGGTCTAATCCTTGCCGAAACTCAATGTGCGGGAGAAGCCCTTCGGCACGATTTTGCCCGCCTGAGCCCGTTTGCCGAGCCAGTCTTTCCACCCGGCCTCCGACTGCACGCGCCCTGCCCGGTCCTTCCAGCTCAGTTCGTCCTTTTTGCTGAAAGTCTTGGCATCGGCGAGACTGCCGCCGGTCACCTTCTGCAGCACGACGCCCTTGCCGCGGCTCATCGTCGGCAATTCCTCCGCCGGGAAGATGAGCAGCTTGCGGTTAGTGCCGAGCGAGGCAAGCATAGTGTCCTTGCCCGGCGCCTCGTCCATCAGACGGCAAACAATGGCTTCCGAGCCTGACGAAACATTGAGAACCTGCTTGCCCTTCTTCGTTGTCGCCAAAATATCGTCCTCATTGGCGAAAAACCCGTGCCCGGCAGTCGACGCCAGCAGGAGCGTGCGCCCGCCCTTGAATACGAAGACCTCTGCAATCGATTCATCATTGCCGAGATCGATCATCAAGCGGATCGGTTCGCCATTGCCACGCCCCCCGGGCAGATCCCTCACATCGAGCGTATAGAACTTCCCATTGGTGCCGAACAGCATGACCTTTTCATTGGTCATGGCGTACAGGACATGCCCTTCCTTGTCGCCTTCCTTGTACTTGATGTCGGCCATGTTCTCGACATGGCCTTTCATCGTCCGCACCCAGCCCTTGTCGGACAGGATGACGGTAACAGGCTCCTTCTCGATCAGGTCGTCGAGATTGACCTCGATTTCGGCAGGGGCATCGGCAATCTCGGTCCTGCGCTTGCCGATACCGGATTTCGGATCGAAGCTCTTGCGCGTCTCACGCAATTCGTCAGTGATCTTCTTCCACTGGGCGTCATCGGACTTGAGAAGCGCATTCAGCTCCTTCTGCTCTTTCTTCAACTCCTTGTGCTCTGTCTTCAGCTCCATCTCCTCGAGCTTGCGCAGAGAGCGAAGCCGCATATTGAGGATCGCCTCGGCCTGCACATCCGTCAGCTTGAACGTCGCCATCAGCTCTTTCTTGGGCTCATCTTCTTCCCGGATGATGCGGATAACCTCGTCGAGATTTAGGAAGGCGATGAGATAGCCATCGAGGATTTCGAGGCGATGCTGGATCTTGCCGAGGCGATAGTTCGAGCGGCGGACCAGCACTTCCTTGCGATGGTCGAGAAAGGCCTGCAGCACTTCGCGCAGCGACATGACGCGCGGTGTACCCTGCGCATCGAGCACGTTGAGGTTCAGGGAAATGCGGCTTTCCAGATCCGTCAGCTTGAAGACGGTTTCCATCAGCACCGCTGCATCGATGTTCTGCGATTTAGGCTCGAGGACGAGACGGATATCCTCGGCGGACTCGTCGCGCACATCCGACAGGATCGGCAACTTGCGGGTCTGGATCAGCTCGGCAATTTTCTCGATCAGGCGCGACTTCTGGACCTGATAGGGAATCTCGGTGATGACGATCTGGTACTTGCCGCGGGTGAGTTCTTCCTTTTCCCATCTGGCGCGGACGCGGAAGGACCCCCTGCCGGTCGCATAGGCTTCGATCATCGACGCCTGCGGCTCGACGAGAACACCACCGGTCGGGAAGTCCGGCCCCTTGACGTATTTCTCGACCAGCGTCTCTGCCTTGGCGTTCGGTGCCTTGATGATATGGATCGCGGCGTCGATCAGTTCGGCGACATTGTGCGGGGGGATGGAGGTCGCCATGCCGACAGCGATACCGGTCGTACCGTTTGCGAGCAGGTTCGGGAAGGCTGCTGGCAGGACAGACGGCTCTGTATCGTTGCCATCATAATTCTCGCGAAAATCGACCGTGTCCTGATCGATTCCCTCAAGCAGCAACATGGTGCCTTCGGTCGTGCGGCATTCGGTGTATCGCATGGCGGCGGCGTTGTCGCCGTCGATATTGCCGAAATTGCCCTGCCCGTCGACAAGCGGGAAGCGCGAGGCAAAGTCCTGTGCCATACGCACCAGCGCGTCATAGATCGACGCATCGCCATGCGGGTGATATTTACCGATGACATCACCGACGACACGCGCAGATTTCTTGTGCGCCCCGGTTGGCGTCAGCTTCATCTGCAGCATGGCATAAAGGATGCGGCGCTGGACTGGCTTCAGCCCGTCGCGCACATCGGGCAGCGCCCGCGAGGTGATGGTGGACAGCGCATAGGCGAGATATCGCCGGGACAGCGCATCGGACAGGGGCTCGAGGAAAATATCTTCATTCAGGTCGCTCATGCCCCTTGAGTAGAGCGCATCGCAGCCCGCTGGCAAGCGTTTGCGAGGGCCTTTACCTCACTTCTTTTCCAGTCTCAGCCTCGATATTTCTGTTTCAGCCGGGTCAGCAGCCGCTGGCGGGCATCGGGCAGCTGGCGGTCGGCGGGAAACAGGATGCGCTCTTCCAGGAAATGCCCGGTCAGGGCGAAACCGGCCAGCATATCGCCGACATCCGGCTCCCCGCGCGCGATGAGAAAGGGCGGCAGGGGCAGAAGGCGGTCCTTGTAGGGCATGCCGGCGTCATAGCTGACGGCACCGCCGGAGCGGGGCGATACGAAGGTCAGGTCGGCGCCATCCTCCAGCGTCGCGCCGCTTGCCACGCAGCGATCGAGGATCAGGCCGTAGCCGACGGCCGCTAGCAGCCCCAGTTCCCATTTGACCATGATCACCGGCCAGACGTCGCTGTCCTCCATCAGATCGAACAGGACCTTGGTCGCATCATAGAGCTGTGGCAGGGACTGGCGTTCCGGCAAACAGAGCGACAGGAGCGACGTCGCTGCCGTCAGCCCGGTCAGCGCCAGCGCGTCCTGCATCAGCGTCGCGGCGCGCGGTTCCACAAGTTCGAGCGAGAAGTGACCGAGGCTGTCTTCCGTCCGGCCTTTCCACGTGGCAGAGACGGTGTTGCCCTGCTGGATCACCGGCTGGCGTGTCTTGCCCTGCCCGCCATGAACGAGCGCGGCGACACGACCGGCCGACGGGGTAAAGATATTGACGACGGCATGGTTCTCGCCATGGGGCTGGGCGCTGAGGACGATGCCTTCATCCGTGAACTGCATATCAGCCCTTGGGGGCTTCCAGCCCCATCTCGCGATAGCGTGCCGGGTCTGACGACCAGTTCTCGCGCACCTTCACGAACAGGAACAGATGCACCTTGACGTCCAGCATCTGTTGCAGTTCCTCGCGCGCCGCCTGGCCGATCGCCTTGATCGTATGACCGCCCGCGCCCAGGACCAGTTTCTTCTGGCCGTCGCGTTCGACATAGATCACCTGCTCGATCCGGATATCGCCGCCTTTCTGCTCCTTCCAGCTTTCCGTTTCCACGGTCAGCGCATAGGGCAGTTCCTGGTGCAGGCGCAGGAAAAGTTTCTCGCGCGTCACCTCCGCCGCCATCAGCCGATCTGAAATGTCGGAGAGCTGATCCTCCGGGTACATCCAAGGCCCCTCCGGCATTCGGGAGATGAGATAGTCGCGCAGCGTCTCCAGACCGCGGCGCTTCTCCGCCGAGATCATGAACGTCTCGGTGAAGTCCGCAGTCTCGTTCAGGGTTGCTGTAATGGCGAGCAGATGATCGCTCGGCATCAGGTCGATCTTGTTCAGGACGAGGATCGCCTTGACGCCAGCCAATTTCAGCCCCTCGACGATACGATCGGTGTCGGCAGCCGACTTGCGCGCCGCCGCTTTCGCATCCCCCTTGAGATTTTCATAGTAGGCTGGCGCATCGACCATCAACAGCGTGACGTCAGCGCCCTCATTGCCTTCCCAGGCGGCGGAGACCATGGCCTCGTCGAGCTTGCGGCGCGGCTGGAATATGCCGGGCGTATCGGTATAGACGATCTGCGTTTGTCCGTGCACGGCGACGCCGCGAATCCGGGCACGCGTCGTCTGCACCTTGTGGGTCACGATAGATACTTTGGCGCCAACCATCTGGTTGACGAGGGTCGATTTGCCGGCGTTCGGTGCGCCGAGCACCGTCACAAAGCCGCAATGGGTGGGGTCATCAGTCAATGTCGTTATCCGTCCAGATCTTTTCACGCAACAATATGGCCTGAGCCGCAAGCATCTGCGCCGCTCGTTTGGAACCCGCCTCGCCTTTTGCCGGTTTCAGGCCCGCAACAATTGCCTCGACCACGAAGACAGGCGCATGGGCCGGGCCATCGGTCGAGATGGTCTTGTAGACGGGCGCGTTCTTGCGCTCGCTTTGCGCCCATTCTTGCAGGGCAGTCTTGGCATCCATGAAGCGCGCAGCGAGCTTGTCGAAATTCGCGCCCCAATAGACGTCGAACACCTTCTGCGCCGCTTTCAATCCGCCATCAACATAAAGTGCACCAAGCAGGGCTTCACAGGCATCGCCGAGGATCGCATCCTTGTCCCGGCCGCCGGCATCCTCTTCGGACGCCGACATCCGCAGCGCATCGGCAAGACCGATAGCGCGCGCCGCATTGGCGCAGGTCTCCTTGCGTACCAGAGCGTTCAGGCGCGGCGCCATGTCGCCTTCTGAATAATCCGGAAAGCGGCGCCACAGCGTTTCCGCCGTTAGCAACCCAAGGACCCGGTCACCGAGGAATTCCAGCCTTTCCAGATCGCGCACTGTACCCGATCCGGACAGGCTCGAATGGGTCACCGCCCGTTCGAGAAGGCTTCTATCCCTGAAGCGATGGTCGATCCTGTCCTCGAGGGCGGCGAGTTTGTCGTGCCCTTGATCAGTCAACGGCCTACTCCACCGGGTCGAATATCCGGCCCCAGCGGATATGGGTTGGCCAGTTCCAGAACTGGAAGATATTGGTGTCATGCCCATCGACAGAAAAGACCAGGCGCTGCGCGCGACCGACAATCTGGTCAGCCGGCACGAAGCCGACCTGCGGCGTGCGGCTGTCCTGCGAATTGTCGCGATTGTCGCCCATCATGAAGTAGTGACCGGCGGGCACGAAGAGCGGCCCGATATTGTCAAGCTGGTCGTTATCGCCTTCGCATTCCTGGATCCTGTAGGTGACGCCATTGGGCAGGGTCTCGATATAGCTCGCAGCATTGCCGCGGGTATTGTTGCACCAGACCGGATCGTCGCTGACTTGCTGGCGGGGCACCGCCTGATCGTTGAGGTACAGAACGCCGCCAATCATCTGCACCTTGTCGCCGGGCACCCCGATGACGCGCTTGATATAATCGCGGTTGCGATCCGCCTGGTTCTTGAACACGACGACCTCGCCTCGGTCCGGTTCACTGCCGAACAGTCGTCCTTCAACCGGCAGGCGCGTCAGCGGGTAGATCAGCGACGCCTTGGAATAGCCATACTCGAATTTGGAAACGACGAGGAAGTCACCGACCAGCAGGTTCGGCCGCATCGAGCCCGACGGAATGTTGAAGGGCTGCCAGGCAACCATCCTGAAAACCAGGGTTATCGCGACCGCAAGAAGAATGGTCTTGAGAATGTCCCATGCTTCTTCTGCCGGGGTCATTTCATCCCCGCCGGACTTGCCGATCCGCTCACCTTCCATACCACCCTTGCCGGAGATAAGCTCTTTTACAGATTTCATGCGCAAGTCCTGCTTACTGTTCAACCCTGTCCCGGTCCGGAACAGCGTATATGATGACAATTGCCTGCGCCAACGGAAAATCGTCGGTGATTGTCAGGTGGATTTCGGCTTTCATGCCGGCAGGCGTGATCTGTTCCAGTCTTTTGGCTGCGCCACCAGTCAATTGCAAGGACGGCTTGCCACCCGGCAGGTTGATCACTCCCATATCGCGCCAGAAAACGCCGCGTGAGAGGCCGGTGCCGAGCGCCTTGGCGCAGGCTTCCTTGGCGGCGAAGCGCTTGGCATAGCTGGCAGCGCGGTTGTGACGGCGGTCGGATTTCGCCTTTTCGACCTCCGTGAACAGGCGCCCGGTGAATCGCGCGCCGTGCCGCTCCAGCGTCTTTTCAACGCGGCGGATGTCGATGAGATCATTGCCGAGACCGATGATCATGGGCGCTATACCAGCATGCCCGAGCGGGCATCGTCGATCAGGCGGCGCATTTCGCGGATCGCCTCATGCAGCCCCATGAAGACCGACTCGCCGATCAGGAAATGGCCGATATTGAGCTCGCGGATCATCGGCAGGCCGGCAATCGGCTGTACGTTGTAAAAATCGAGACCGTGACCGGCATGGATTTCAAGGCCGAGATCCTGGCCCAGCGTCGCTGCCGCTTCGATCTTGTCGAACTCGTCCTGGATGCGGGCCGGTGTCGTGGCGAGGGCAGCCTGATGATAGGCGCCGGTATGCAGTTCGATGACCGGGGCGCCCAACTCAGCCGCCGCCCGGACCTGCGCTTCCTGCGGGTCTATGAACAGCGACACGCGGATACCCGCCTCGCCGAGCCGGTCGACGAACCCGGCAAGCATATGCCGCTGCCCGGCGACATCGAGTCCGCCTTCCGTCGTGCGCTCCGTCCGCTTCTCCGGCACGAGGCAGACCGCATGCGGGTGGACGTCGAGGCTGATCGCCAGCATTTCCTCGGTCGCTGCCATTTCGAAATTCAGTGGCAGGCCGACTTCGTCCTTCAGGCGGTACATGTCCTCGTCGCGGATATGGCGGCGATCCTCGCGCAGATGCGCTGTGATGCCATCAGCGCCGGCCGACGCCGCCAGCAGGGCCGCGCGGATCGGATCGGGGTTCGCGCCGCCGCGGGCATTTCTCAACGTGGCGACGTGGTCGATATTCACGCCAAGACGCGCGCGCGGCTCGTCCGCCGCCGGATTACGCTGTAATGGCTCGCGCTCGACCATCAGGAGAGCCCCCGGCTGCCGGGTTTCACGGGCGGGACGTTTTTCAGATGATCAGGCAACTGGTCGGAGCGATAGGCCGGCACATCGAGTTCGGCCAGCGGCAGGATCGGCAGACCCACATTCGCCTTGCCACCCGAGCGGTCGATCAGGCAGGCAACGGCGAGCGGTGTGCCGCCATGGCGCTTGACCGCCTCGACGCACTCGCGCGCTGACAGGCCAGTCGATATAATGTCCTCCACAATCAGCACACGGCCATTTCCTTCGATCTGGAAACCGCGGCGCAACTCGAACTGGCCGTTGACGCGTTCGGTATACATGAATGGCAGCTCGAGAGAGCGGGCCGTCTCGTAGCCATATATGATGCCGCCCATGGCCGGCGAGATGACATAATCGATCGCATCGCCCAACTCTTCGTGCGCCTTCAACGCGAGAGCCGCGCACAGGCGGGCCGTGCGATCCGGATACATGGAAACGATGGACTTATTCAGATATGTATCGCTGCGCAGGCCGGAAGACAGGATGAAATGACCGTTCATCAGGGCACCGCAGGCGGTAAACTCCTCCAGAACCTGGTCCTTGGTCATGGCGTGCGTGGCGGATACTGCCATCGTCTATCGTCCTTCTTCTTGAATGGAAGCTGTTTCTACATCCGTGCGGCGCTCGGCGGCAAGCACGTGTTCCGACGCCCTGAGGCCAGTCAGGACATTGCTCAGATGCTTCACGTCGCGCACAAGGATGTCGATCAGGATATCATTGAAGTCGACCTCGCGGTGACGCAGCCGGATATCGCGGATATCAGCTTCATACTGCGTCATCATCAGGGCGACGTGAGCGAGCGCGCCGGTGCGGTTCTTCACCGTCACCTTGATCGGTGCGATGAATTCCTCCTCCGTATCGCTGCGCCAGCGCAGGTCGAGCCAGCGTTCCTCGGAAATCGCTGTCCGGCCCAAAGTGTCGCAGTCGATGCGATGCACATGGACGCTGCCATCGTCGCCAGGAAGCCCGATGATCCGCTCGCCCGGCAGGGGCGAACAGCATGGCGCGAAGCTGAACGACACGCCGCCGGTGAGACCCTGTATCGGGATCGAGTGCTGGTGGCCGCCCTCATAGCTCTGGCGCAGCCGGCGTTTCGACTGATCCGTGCCATCCGTACCAGGATAGATGATCTGGCGGACTGCCTTTGCATCGAGCCGCATCGACCCGACCGCCTCATAGACTTTCTTGACGCTTGCATAGCCCAGCTTGTCGAGCGCTTCCTCGATCGAGCTTTCCGACCATGAAAGGCCATGGGTCGAGAATTCGGATTCAAGGATACGGTGGCCGAACTTGACCTGCTCTTTCTTCTGCAATTGCTTGATGCGCCGCTTGATCCCCGACTTCGCCCGGCCGGTGACCGCCATCGTCTCCCAGTCCTGCGGTATCGCAGCGTTGTCAGAGCGCAGGATTGAAACGACATCGCCATTGCGTAATGGCGTGCGCAAGGGCTTTGTCACCCCGTTCACGCGCGCGCCAACGCATGTATCGCCTATATCCGTATGCAGGGAATAGGCAAAGTCGATAGCCGTCGCCCCGACCGGCAGGGAGATGACCCTGCCCTTGGGGGTGAAACAGTAAATCGTGTCCTGGAATAGTTCCAGCTTGGCGTTTTCCAGGAACTCTCCGACATCGTCCCCATGCTGCAGCATTTCAACGGCATTTCGTGCCCATTCATAGGGGTCGAACTGACCTGCCCGGTCGATCTCGATTTGTCGTCCAGCGGCGGAGAAGGAGGTTTCGTCCTTGTACCGCCAATGGGCAGCGATCCCGCGTTCGGCAGTTTCATGCATTTCCTTGGTGCGGATCTGGATCTCGACACGCTGACGAACGCCGGTTTCGTCCACCGGCGCCAGGACGGCTGTGTGGATCGAACGGTAATTGTTGGGCTTGGGCACCGAGATGTAATCGTCGAATTCGTGCGGGATCATCGGAAAGGACGAGTGGATGACGCCCAATACCTTGTAGCAGTCCTCGACACTGTCGACGAGAACACGGAAGGCATAGATATCCGCCAGTTCATCGAAGGCGTTGCCCTTGCGCTGCATCTTGCGCCAGATCGAAAATGGCCGCTTCTCGCGGCTGTAGACCTCGGCCCTGACCCGTGCAGTTTCCAGCTTTTCACGCAACATCTGCGATAACTGCACGACTGAGCGCACCGTATCCTTGCCGAGCTTGCGCAGGCCATCGCGGATCGCGGTATAGCCTTCCGGGTCGAGATATTTGAAGGACAGGTCCTCCAGCTCATCGCGGAATTTCTGCACGCCGATTCGACCGGCAAGCGGCGCGTAGATCTGCATCGTCTCCATGGCGATGCGCTGGCGCTTATCCTTGCGCTTGATGTAATGCAGCGTCCGCATGTTGTGCAGGCGATCCGCCAGCTTGACTAGCAGCACGCGAACATCCTGTGCCATGGCCAAGACGAACTTGCGGAAGTTCTCAGCCTGCTTGGTCTCGGCAGAGCGCATTTCCATCAGTGACAGCTTCGTCACCCCGTCGACCAGCTCAGCGACAGACGGCCCGAAAAGCCGCTCGATGTCTTCGACCGTAGTGTCGGTATCCTCGACCGTGTCATGCAGCAGCGCGGTGACGATCGTCTCCGGGTCGGCCTTCAACTCCGTCAGGATCGCGGCGACGGAAATAGGGTGGGTAAAATAGGGATCGCCGGATGAGCGCGTCTGCCCGCCATGGGCCTTCATCGAGAAGACATAGGCGCGGTTGAGCAGGTCCTCGTCGGCCGCAGGATCATAGGCCTTGACGCGCTCGACCAGTTCGTACTGACGAATGAATCCGACCGGATAGGAGCTTGTGCGCGCTACGCTCTTCTTCGCCGGTTTTGCCGTCTTTGGCGCTTTTGCTGCGCTCCCGGACTGACCTTCCGGATCCGCTGGCGCACGCGATGTTTTCTCTTTCGCGCCGCGAGCAGGACGTTGAAGTTTTCCTGTCTCTTCTGACTGTAGAACAGCCGTATCCGTCTGGCCGCCAGTACCCCGTGCAGCCTCACTCTTTCCAGTTTTCGTCGCTGGTTTCTTCTGGACTGCAGACGAAACCTTTTCAGTGGTCTCATGAGTTCTGGACGTTCCGGCTTTCTGAGTGCTCATTTCCAACCCGACGGTCAGGCCGGACGGTTCAGCGCCCGCGCCCGAAATCTCGATTTAACTTCAAGGGCTGGATCAGCGGTGGCCGGTCTCAGCCTTTGTTCTGAACCGGCGACATGCCCGTCGTCTGAAGGGCACGCAGAAGGTCGTCCTCGCTCATCGTGTCATGCTCCGGCAGGTCAGCCTTCTCGGCAGCAGCGCCTTCGGCGTCTTCCGGCTCATCAACGTCGAGCTGTTTCTGCAGCGAGGTCACGAGGTCTTCGCGGACGTCATCCGGCTTGAGGTTGGAATCGGCGATCTCGCGCAGGGCGACGACCGGGTTCTTGTCATTGTCGCGGTCGACGAGAATCGGCGATCCCGAAGAAATCGTCCGCGCGCGGTGGGCAGCAAGCAGAACGAGATCGAAACGGTTGTCGACCTTTTCAACGCAATCTTCAACAGTGACGCGAGCCATTCATTATCTCCTAATCGGCGAAACCGCACTCGTACAGTGTCATATCGCCGAAATCAACTCGAAACAGACCTGTATTGCCCGGATTTAAACGCTAAATCCGGGTCGCTGTGACCTGCGGCAGGGCTGAAATCATCTCGTCCACAGATAGGGATGATTCCGGATGCTGCCAAGATGGGACGATATCCTGCAATGGCAGCAGGACGAAGTCGCGCCGGGACAAGGCCGGGTGCGGCAGATGCAGGCCATTCGGGCCGTTAGCGCGCCTCTCCCCGTGAAAGGCTATCAGGTCCAGATCCAGCGTGCGCGGCGCATAGCGCAGGGACGGGTTCTGCCGGTACGCCCTCTCCCGTCCGAACCCGTCTTCTATGGTATGAAGAGCAGCGAGCATTTCCTCGGGCGTATGATGGCTCTGATCAAATGCAGTGACGGCGTTTACATAGGGCGGTTCCGACGGATCGGGCCAGGCCGGGCTCAAATAGAGCCCCGAGCGCTTCTGGCCGGTGCCGAAATCTGCAAGCGCGTTCATGGCCTTGACGATAATTTCACCCGGCGGTTGTCCGCAAAATGACTTGTTCGACCCTAGCGCGATAATGATCATGGTAGTTTGACTTGAGGTTGATTTTTCCAAGGATTCAAATACGTTACGCCATCTATATCAGATCACGACATATTACAGGCAATATTGGGAAGGAATGATAATGCACCCCTGGCTTGGACTGGATGAAGACGATCGCGCGGCGATTTTTATCGACGGCGCCAATCTCTACAAGACCGCTCGCAATCTCGGTTTCGACATAGACTATAAGAGCCTTCTGAAAAAGACCCGCGAGGAAAGCCGGCTGATCCGCGCCTATTACTACACCTCGATGCAGGAGGACCGCGACCAGGACTATTCTCCGCTGCGCCCCCTCGTCGACTGGCTCGACTATAATGGCTACACCATGGTCACCAAGATTGCGCGGGAATACACCGATGCGCAGGGCAAGAAGCGGTACAAGGGGTCTGTCGATATCGAGCTTGCCGTCGATATGGTAATGCTCGCCGACAAGCTGGACGCGATCGTCCTGTTTACGGGCAATGGCGATTTCCGCCGCGCGATCGAGGCCGTTCAGGGCAAGGGCGTCAAAGTCACGCTCGTCTCCACGGTCAAGACCACGCCGCCCATGGCCAGCGACGATATCCGCCGCATGGCAGACCACTTCATCGACCTTGCCGACCTGCAGGGCGTCATCGGCCGCAAGGGCGCGCCGCCGCGCAAGACCAACGAAGAAGAATTTTTCGCTGAAGAAGACGAGTTCTGATAGTCGTCACTCATGGCTGCCAGCACAGAGATAGTACCACCCGAGCCGATAGCCGATTGCCCGTTTTGCCCGCGCCTCGTCGCGTTCAGGCGCGAGAATGAGGCGGCTCATCCGGATTGGTTCAACGGCGCGGTTCCTTCTTTCGGCCCGCCCGAGGGTGACGAGGCTGTCGAAGTGCTGATCGTCGGCCTCGCACCCGGCCTGCAGGGGGCCAACAGGACGGCGCGTCCCTTTACCGGCGATTATGCCGGCGACCTGCTCTATGCGACGATGCTGCGCCATGGCTTCGCCAGAGGCAGTTACGACGCGCGACCCGATGACGGGCTAACTCTGCACAAGGCGATGATCACCAATGCCGTGCGCTGCGTGCCGCCGCAGAACAAGCCGACCGGTGACGAAGCAAGGACTTGCCGCAAATTCCTGGTTTCACGCCTGGCCACCCTGCCCGCCCTGAAGGTCGTCATGTGCCTCGGGCGTATCTCTCATGACAACACCCTGTCGGCGCTGGGCATGAAGCGCTCAGCCCTTGCCTTCGGTCATAATGCCGTACACGATATAACGCTCGATAGCCGCCCCGCTGCCTTGATCGACAGCTATCACTGCTCCCGGTACAATACGAATACGGGACGGCTCACCGAAGCGATGTTCGATGACGTTTTCGTCTCGATCAGGAACCGGCTGAAGGCTATTTGAAGAAATTCCAGTTCAGGAAAAGAGCGTAGAGGATCAGCGGCACGAGCAACAGCACGCTGTCATAGCGCACGCTGAAATAGACGAACGGGATAGCCACGGGAAACCACAGGGCCAGCATTTTCAGCCAGCGTTTCCACTCGAACAGCTTTTCCGGTTCGAACATCCGTCTGCTCCCTCCCCGGGGCGTTAGCTGTTTTCGCGCAGCAGGCGCTGCTTCTGGCGTCCCCAGTCGCGGGATTTCTGCGTCTCGCGCTTGTCGTGCATCTTCTTGCCCTTGCCGAGGCCGATCTTGATCTTGGCGATGCCGCGATCGTTGAAGAACAGGCGCATCGGTACGATTGCATAACCCTTCCGCTCAACCGCGCCGGTGAGGCGGTTCACCTCGCGCTTGTGCAGCAAAAGCTTGCGGTTACGCTTCGGATCATGGTTTTCGCGATTGCCCTGCTTGTACTCCGGGATATTGCAATTGATCAGCCAGATCTCGACGGTGCCGACATGGCTTTCGGGCGTTGCATAGCTCTCGGCAATATTGGCCTTGCCGGTACGCAGGGATTTCACCTCGGTACCGGTGAGCACGAGACCGGCATCGAACTCCTCTTCGATTTCGTATTCGAAGCGGGCGCGCCGGTTTTCGGCGATGACCTTGAAGGGTGTGGATGCAGGTTTGGCCATGAACTCAGGATATTCCGTCGATTAAAGAAGACCGAGACCGGCCAGCGCCGCATCGACCTTGCTGCAGGCAGCCTCGGAGGCGCCGACCAGCGGCAGCCTGATCTCGTCAGAACACAGGCCGAGCCGGGAAAGTGCGTATTTCGTTGGCGCTGGGCTGGTGTCGGCGAAGACCGCCTCGTGCAGCGGCGTCAGCCGATCCTGGATATCGACGGCCCTCGTCCAATCACCCTTGAGACAGGCCTCCTGCATCTGGGCGCACAGCTCGGGCACGATGTTTGACGTCACCGAGATACAGCCCGAACCGCCCATGGCGTTGAAGCCCACCGCCGTGATGTCCTCGCCGGAAAGCTGGATGAACCCTTCGGCACAGGCAAGACGCTGCTGCGGTACCCGCGCGAGATTGGCCGTTGCGTCCTTGACCCCGATCACCCGTTCCAGCTCGGAAAGCCTGGCGAGGGTTTCCACCGTCACATCAGAGGAGGTCCGCGCTGGCACGTTATAGATTACGAGCGGGATCGAGACGGCATCGTGCACCGCCTTGAAGTGGGCGTAGATCCCCGGCTGGGAGGGCTTGTTGTAGTAGCCGGTCACCGTCAGCAGGGCGTCTGCACCGGATTTTTCCGCATGCCGCGCCAGCATGATCGCTTCCTGTGTCGAGTTCGAGCCGGCCCCGGCAATCACCGGAATGCGCCCGGCAACGATTTCGATGCACAGATCGACGACGCGGGCATGCTCTTCATGGGTCAGGGTCGGCGACTCGCCTGTCGTGCCGACCGGCACAACACCATGGGTGCCGGCCTTGACCTGGCGTTCTACCAGACCGGTGAACGCCTTTTCATCGACCTTGCCGCCCTTCATTGGCGTGACCAGTGCTGTGATTGACCCTTTTAACATCGGCCCGGAATTGTCTGACATATCATGTTTCTTTCCATTCTCAGCGCATGGTTAGCTGCCTTGCCCCGCAGTGGCAAGGAGGCTGGACGACGACATGAGTTGCCGACTTTGCGATCGGGTGCCGCCGGTGTTGCAATCGTGCCTATATGATCGTCCATGTGTTCGCGCAGGCCTTACGGGCCGGGCCGAATATCGTTACAATGACGGATAGCTGGGGATTTTGTCACGAACAGGGCCGAAAGAGAACTTATGTACCGGATGGTTACGCGGTGTTTTGATTGCTGCCGCAATAATGTGAATTCCCTGCTCCTGACGAGCGTGCTTGTTTTGGCCGTCTCGACCGGTGCTAGCTCGGCGCAGGCGCCCGTACCGCGCGTGAAACCTGACGCGCCCGGGCCCGTCTACGTGTCCGAGGGCGATCACGCCATCCTCAACCTGTATTTCGAGGCGCTCGATCGCAGGCGCTGGGACGTTGCCGATTCCTATCGTCCGCAGATCAGCGATTCCGTTGCCCGTACCGTCGCCGACTGGGCCTGGTATCGCGCCGAACCAGATAATCTCGACTGGCGGGCGCTTGGCCGCTTCCTCGACGAGAATCCCGACTGGCCCAACGATTTCACCATTCAGCGCACCGCCGAAGAGGAGATGACGGAGAACGACGCCCCGGCGGATATTCTTGCTTTCTTCAGGAACAAGCAGCCCGTTTCAGGCTATGGCAAGATCGCCCTCGCCCGGGCCCTCCTCGACAGCGGCCAGACCGACGAGGGCAAGCGCCGGCTGCGCGACGCCTGGGTCAACCATAATTGGCCGGTTTCGGATGAGCGCGATATCGCGAGGGAGTTTGCCTCTCATCTGAGTGAAGACGATCATTACGCAAAGGTCGACCGCCAGCTCTTCGACATCATCGCGACGGACTCCGTTCGCCTGCTTGACTATCTTGCGGCAAACCACCGGCAGATGGCAGAGGCCCGTATCGCCCTGCTGCGCCGCGATGGCAATGCCGTTCGGCTACTGGAAGGGCTCAGTCCCGAACAGCTTCGCGATTCCGGCGTCCTGCACGCCGCCGCACGCTATTACCGGCGCGGCGATAATGAGCCCACAGCCATCGGCTATGCCGCGCAGGCGCCGGTCAGCTCCGACTATCTGCGCTATCCGGAAGCCTGGTGGGGCGAGAAGAACCTGCTGATGCTGTGGGCGTTGCGCGATGGCCTCTACAAGGATGCCTATCGCATGGCAGCCTATTCCGGCCTGAAGGAAGGCGGGAATTTCGCGGAAGCGGAATTTTATGCCGGCTGGATCGCGCTGCGCTTCTTGAAGGAGCCGGAGCGCGCCCGGCGCCATTTTGCCTATCTTGATGCCAATGTGTCCTCCCCCATCTCGAAATCGCGGGCACAATACTGGCTCGGCCGCGCCTTTGCCGCCGAAGGCAACCGCGAGCGCGCCCGGCAGTATTATGCCGTCGCAGCCGCCTACCCGTTTACCTATTACGGGCAACTTGCACAGGAATCTCTCGGCACGGAGAATGCCCCCGGCTTCCCGCCCGCGGTCGAGCCGAGCGCAGAGGATCGCGAGATGTTCAATTCTCGTCCACTCGTTCATGCCATGCGCATTCTGGCCGAAGTGGATGAGGAATACCGTTACATTGCCTTCGCGCGGCAACTGGACGATGTGCTGGCAACGCCTGGCGAATACGCTCTTTACGAGGACCTCGTCAGGCGCGAAGATATGCTTTTCCTGTCCGTCCGCGCTGGCAAGGTCGCCGTCGGACGTGGCGCCGAAGCGCCCAGCGTCGCCTGGCCTCGCATCCTTGTTCCCGGTCAGGCGTCAAACTATGTCGAGGAACCCCTCATTCTCGGCCTGTCGCGGCAGGAAAGCGAGTTCAATCCCCGCGCCTATTCGTCGGCCAATGCACGCGGGCTGATGCAATTGCTGCCGTCGACGGCGCAATTGACCGCCCGCAAGGAAGGCTTTCCGTACTCGACGCCCCGCCTCATGGACGATCCATTGTATAATCTCGTCATCGGATCGGCCCATCTCAGCCACCTGATCGAGCGCTTCGAAGGTTCGTACATCCTCACGCTCGTCGGTTATAACGCCGGGCCAAACAGGGCGAGCCAGTGGATCGAGCGCTATGGCGATCCGCGCAACCCGGATGTCGATCCGGTCGACTGGGTCGAACTGATCCCGTTCGACGAGACCAGAAACTATGTCCAGCGTGTGCTGGAGAACACCCAGATTTACCGGGCCCAGGTCGAGGGCGGGCCCATTGCCGGCAAGCTCGCCAGAGACCTTGTCCGTGGTGGCGGCACGACCACGGCGATCGGGCTGGCGCAGCCAAGTCCGATCCTGTCGGCCAAGGCGAGCCAATGGGACGGCAAGGCGATGACCGATGACCGCATGGCCGGTCTTGCCGTGCCGGCCGCATTCTCCCAGGAGGTGCCGGACCCGGTTGCCATGCTCGCTTCCTTTAATCAGCCTCTGGTCGGGGAGCGGAGCAAGATTTCGAATGAGATCGACCCCTGTGAGGCCGACGCCGAAACGCTGAATCGCCTGGCCCTGGATGACGATGTGGAAACTGTGGAATCAGCCTGCTGACCTGATAGGGTTCCGGCATGACACCGAACCCGTTTCCGCTGTTCATTCCGCTTGCCGCACTGATGGCGGGTGTCTCCGCTTGCTCATCCCTGTCCTCCGGTAACGGTCCGGTGCCGCAAAAAGGGTTTAGCGTTGCCGGAGACCGGTTGCTTGACGCAACGGATACGCCCTTCGTCATGCGCGGGATCAACCATCCCCATGCCTGGCAGCGTCAGCGGACAGCCAAGGCTCTGCCAGAAATCGCGGCAACCGGTGCCAATATCGTCAGGGTCTCGCTTTCCTCCGGCGCGCCATGGGGCGAAACGCCGAAAGAAGAGGTTGCAGAGATTATCCGGCTGGCGAAAGCCCACGACATGATCGTGATGTTCACCGTTCACAACACCACCGGCTATGGCCAGCAGGACTGGGCCATCCATCTCGCCGAGACGATCCCCTACTGGATGTCGCTCGCAGATATCCTGATCGGACAGGAAGCCTATGTGCTGATCAATCCGGGCAACGAGCCGACGGGCAATTCAATCGCTCCTGCTGTCTACACGGAAATGCAGATGACCACGATCAAGGCACTGAGGGCGGCAGGGTTTACCCACACAATGGTCATTGATGGTCATGACTGGGGACAGGACGCGAGACAGACCATGCTGACCGAAGCGCCGGCCCTGGCCGCCGCCGACCCTCTCGCCAACACGATCTTCAGTGTGCACATGTATCAGGTTTATGCCGAGGCAGAGAGCATCGCGCGCTACTTCGCGGCTTTCGACGCGATGGACCTTCCGCTGATCGTCGGCGAGTTCGGTCCCGACCACCAGGGCGAACCGGTCGACGAGGAAACCATTTTTCGCCTGACCAATGAGATGGATATCGGCTATATCGGCTGGTCATGGTCCGGTAACAGCGCCATCGTCGAGGATCTCGACATTACGGTCGATTTCGATCCGGACACGCTGTCGCCTTGGGGCGATCAACTCATCAACGGGCCGGGCGGTATCGGCGAGACATCGTGCCCGGCCGCCGTCTTCCGGGAAGAAATATCCCGCCCCCGCTTCCACAAACTGCGGCTTCGCGGCTGATACAAAGCCGCCGTTCAATCAATCCCTGGCAATGTGCGGAAAAATCAGTCAATTAGCCGATCTTTCGCCTTGCATATCTGAAGAATTCTGACATTTTCGCCGGTGGAGTGGTGGCCGAGTGGTCGAAGGCGCTCCCCTGCTAAGGGAGTATGCGGCTTAAACCGTATCGAGGGTTCGAATCCCTTCCACTCCGCCACTCGCCTGGGCGGAACATCAGATATAGCGCTGGGCAAGGGCTCTTAGGTCAACGCGTGCCTTGAGGCGCGTCGCCAGCAGATACATGCCGCCGATCTTGCGATGCAGGAAAATCGTCACCGGCGGCGGGATGTGATCGAAGCCACTCTTGCGCAGGGTCATTGCCTTCTCGCTCAGCCTGCCGGCAAGGTCCGATGCGCCGAAATCATAAGCCCCTGCCACGGAGAGCGGTTCCACGGCCATCACGAAAACCTCGCGGATCATCGTCTCGACCTCATCCGCGAGATCGTCCGACATCAATCCCATGGTGATGGCGACCGCGCGGGCCTGATCCCAATCGGCATTCAGCCCCGCCGTCAGGAGCCGGCGATAGCCGTCGGAGAGGCCCTGGGGGATCTCGCGGGTCGCGCCGAAATCGAGCAGCACGATCCTGTCGCTGTCGCGGTCATAGAAATAATTGGCAAAATTCGGATCGGTCTGCATGAGACGGAGATCGAGCAACTCGTCAAGGAGCAACGTCATGAGACGCACCATAATGGAATCGCGCGCTTCCTGGTCCATGTCCCCGAGTTTTTCGATAGGATCACCGCTGACGAAACTCATGGCGAGGACGTCGCGTGTTGTCAGGTCTCCATAAGCCTCGGGCAACAGGAACCCCTCGCGGCCGCCAAGCGCGTCGCGGTAGCGATCAAGATACGCCGCTTCGCGCAGGTAATCCGCCTCTTCGCGCAGCTGTGTCTTGGCTTCCTCCAGCACGGGTCTGATGTCGACATTCTTTGGCAACAGGCCGGACATGCGCACAAGCGTTGCGACATTGTCGACGTCGCTGTCGATGCTCTCCCGCACACCGGGATACTGGACCTTGATCGCGACATCGCGGCCATCGAGTGTGCGGCCCCTGTGGACCTGGCCGATGGAGGCGGCTGCAATCGGCTTGACGGTGAAGCTTTCGAATTTCCTGCGCCAGTCATTTCCCCAATTATCGTTCAGTACACGTTTCAGCTGGTGCGGCGGCATCGCATGGGCAGAAGAGCGCAGACGACCCATGATATCGGCCAGCTCCGGCGGAAGGAAATCTCCGTTGTCGAGGGATACCAATTGTCCGACCTTCATCGCCGCGCCGCGCAGGCGCGACAGCTGGTCCGCAGCCTTTCCTGCATTCTGCGGGGTCAGCAGGAGATCCTGAAGGGACGGTCTCTCGCCGCGCGACAGACGCCTCGCGCCATCGACAAGCATATTGCCGGCAATACCGGCACCAAGACTGCCGATCCCGCCGAGCCGGGACAGGCGCCCGCGCGGTACTGACCTTGTCCTGTCGTCTTTCTTGTCTCTTGCCATCACATGCCACTCATATCGAGATCGATCGCGCAGACCGCCCAACGTCATCTAGTCAGCACGGTCGCGCGAGCAAGCCTCTTTGCCCGCCGGGGCCAGAGCGGCCGGCAGCGGGGTAGGCACAGAGAAGCGGCCCCAACACCTTGGAAACGATCACCTTTTCTGCATTCGAATGAGTCCGGTCGAATGCAGGTTGCGTCTAGTCCGCGACGCGAAGGCGCGCAAATGCCGCAGGATCGGTCCCGGCTTCATAGCCCCTCAGACGGAAAGAATAGTCATAGCGCTGTACCGGCAGCCGGTATTCTTCCAGCGGCCAGAAGCCCCAGGAATTATCACCGCCGACCCCCATCTGGGCCAGGTCGATATTCAGTGTCACGACATCCTTCACTTTCAGGTCGGCTCCGTGGCGCTGTCCGCCCTCGACATAGGCGAGATCCTCATAGGGGAAGGGCAACGCCGTCACGCTGAGCATGGGCTGACCGATAACGCCAAGCCCCGTACCGGCGTCATCCGCGATCGCCAGCCAGCGGACATCCACCTTGTTGCCGGTTTCCTGAGGGCGCGAATAGTCATGGAACTGGTCAGCCACCTGTCCTTGATAAAGGCCAATTGCGGCACCGGCCTTGCGGTCGGCATAGGAGGAATGAGGTCCCCTGCCCAGCCATGTCAGATTGCCCATCGCTCCGGGCGCTGTCATCGTCATCCCGACCCGATAGAACTCCGGCAGATCGCCGGTTTCAGGGATGACGGCGTTTTCGACAACAACATCGCCAGACCCGAAAATCGTATAGGTGCTGTCATAGGATAATGCGCCATCGCCATAGCTCGCTTCAGCCACGAGCCTGACTTCTGTTGCAGATACCTTCTCGGCACGGAGATTTTCCAACACGCGGCTTTGGCCCATGTCTTTCCAGATGCCGAGTGTTTCATGGATGCGGCCGCCGACATCATTGTCGATCGGGGCGCGCCAGAAATTCGGGGCTAGGGGCGACAGCATGGTTTCCTTTCCCGCGACGAGATAGGAGGTGATCAGGCCGGTTGTCGCATCGACGGCGACGCTGAAGCCATCGCCGCTGACCTCGATCAGGTCGTCTCCCTTGACCAGGTCGAGGGCCGGCAGTAACGCAGTCTGCAACGGCTGCGCTGGCGCCGACCATGGCAGGGGGAACTGTTCCCAGGCGACCAGATGACCGGCGGGCACCAGCGCCTGATACGTGTCACTGGCCGTTGCCCTTATGGTCAGGAAATACTCCCGGCCCGGCTCCGGATCTATGTCCGGCAAGGCGACCGTGATACTGTCCGTTTCACCGGCTGCCGTAGACAGACTGTTGAGCCTGCCATCGGCAATCTCAATCCCGTCCTCTTCGATGACCCACGCAATATCTAGCTGCGACAGGGGGATAAAATCATGGCGGTTGGCCACGCTGATCGCGCCGGTCGCCGGATCATCGCTCTCAAACAGAACGGGCTGCATGACTTTCTTTGCCTCCCAGGCATGCGGGTTGAGCGTGCGGTCCGGCTGGATGATTCCGTTAGCGAGGAAGTTGCCGTCATTGCGGCCTTCATCGTAATCGCCGCCATAGGCCCAGTAGGGCGTGCCATCCTCTTTGTACTCGAGGAAAGTCTGGTCGACCCAGTCCCAGATAAAGCCGCCCTGTGCCATTGGCTCGTTCCAGATCAGGTCCCAATATTCCTTGAAGCCACCCAGCGAATTGCCCATGGCATGGGCATATTCAAACAGGATGATGGCTTTCGACCCGTCTGTCTCGAGATAGTCGCGCATTTCTGCGACCGTGTCATACATCGGGGTATACAGATCGAGATAGTCCCGCGGGTTATGAATGTCCGTCGACTGGCCGGTGCCTTCATAGCCGACGACCCGGCTCGGGTCGCGCTGCTTCATCCACGCAGCGCCATCCTCGAACGCATAGCCGAGACCGGCTTCATTGCCCAGCGACCACATGATGATCGAAGGATGGTTCTTGTCACGTTCGACCATGCCTTTCCAGCGCTTGAAATGGGACTCGTAGAAATAATCCTTGTTGCCGAGCCAGATATCCGGTCCGCCATTCATGTAGGCGTGGGATTCGACATTGGCCTCATCGACGATATAGATCCCGTAGCGGTCGGTCAGATCGTACCAGCGCGGATCATTGGGGTAGTGGGATGTGCGCACGGCGTTGAAATTGAGCTGTTTCAACAGCTCGATATCCCGGATCATCAGTTCCGTACTGACCACCCTGCCATCGACCGGATCGGTCTCGTGACGATTCACTCCCCGCAAGATGACAGCTTTGCCATTGACGAACAATCTCCCGTCGATCGTCTCTACACGCCGGAACCCGATCTCATCGGAGATCGCCTCGATAATGTCGCCATCACCATCCTTCATCTCGATGACCAGAGTGTAGAGATTGGGGGTCTCCGCTGACCATTGGCGCACCCCGGCAAGCTGTTTATTGAAACGGACCAGCCCTTCCCCGCCGGCGACGGCCTCTCCCGTGAGCACTTCCGTATCCCCGTCGAACAGTGAATAGGCCACCGACAGCGTCGTCGCGTCAGGGCCCCGAAGCTCGACACTCAGGTCGAGGGTGCCAGTCGACAGGTCGCTCTTGGACAATCCGGCATTGGCGAAGAAATCCCGGATATGGGTTTCCGGCTGGGCGATCAGATCGACTGTCCGCTCCAGCCCTGAAATTGACCAGAAATCCTGATCCTCCAGATAGGTGCCGGAAGACCATTGATAGACCTCCGCCGCGACCATGTTCTCGCCCGGCTCGACAAACTCGCTGATATCGAATTCTGCAGGCAGCTTTGAATCTTCGGTGTAGCCAACCTGTTGTCCGTTGACCCAAACATACATGCCCGAATTGGCAGCCCCGAAACGCAGGAAGATGCGCCGGTCATCCCAGCTTTCGGGCACCGTGAAGGTCCGGCGATAGGACCCTACCGGGTTGTCATCAACCGGCACGACCGGCTCCTGCGCCCCGAAAACATAATCCGCGTTGACATAGCGGGGTAGGCCATAACCGCGCCGCTCCCAGTTCGAGGGAACATCGATATCGTCCCAGCCGCTGACATCATAGTCCTGCCGCCAGAACTCGGCCGCCCGGTCCGCAGGACGCGGCGCCCAGCTGAATTTCCATGTGCCATCGAGGGACTGATAAAAGGCTGACCGGTCCGGCGTGTCCTGGCGGGCAAGCTGCGTGGTTTCATAGGGAATGAAGCTTGCCCGGGGTGCTTCTTCGTTGACATGGACAATTTCCGGGTCCTGCCATTCGAGCAAGACGCCGTTGCCGTCACGCAGGAAACGGGGTTCGGCCCCTCGCGCCTCGCCGCATCCGGTGACGATTGATGACGACACAATAAGACCGCAAATAGCTGAAAGTCTGAAGAAAATCACGCTTGCCTCCTGTCCATTCCGACGCATTCATGGCTCATGCCTTGGTATCATTTATATTATTATTCGACAATGATATCCGGCTCGCGACCCGGATTTCCGCAACCTCGGCCGGGCGGCGCCAGAAAAACTTTCGGCATCAATGCATCTGCAGGTCTAACCTGCACGAAACTTGCTAGACACCGCCTATGAGTGTGCAGGATTTATCCATGGAACAACCCGATCTGGCGACATGCCGTCTGCATGTGACCGATGCCGCCGGTCTTGATGAGTATTGGCAGGCCATTGGAGAGCTGGCTGAAAAGGCTTGCGAACCCAATCCCTTCCTGTCGCCGGCATTGCTCAAGCCTGCCTGCACGCTGCTCGACGAAATGGGCGGGATGGTATTCTGTCTCGTATTCTCCGGCGAAGCTCTGATCGGCGTCATGCCTGTCGAAACAAAGACCGGCTATGCCAGGCTGCCCGTAACCTATCTCAGGACCGGATTATACCGCCATTGCTTCCTCGGGGCGCCGCTCGTCCGCGCCGGCCATGAGAGAGAGTTCTTTGCCACCCTGATCAATGGCGCATCCGAAGCAGGCCTGAAAGGCGCCTTCCTTCAGTTCCGTCAGCTCGTGGAAGGCGGCGCGCTAGAAACCGCCCTGCGCGACGTGGCCGGGCCGCATGCCTATGCTGCCGCGCGCTGGCAACGCGCCTGCCTTGACAGCTCCCTGTCCTATGAAGGCTATATCCTGCAGAACATCCGCGGCAAGAAAAGGAAGGAATGGCGTCGCCTGACCAACAGGCTGTCCGAAGAAGGTCAGGTCCGATTCAGCACGCTTGAGCATGGCCATGAGATCGAGAGCTGGTGCGACCACTTCCTGCGCCTGGAGCATGAGGGCTGGCGTGGCCATGGCGGCTCTTCTCTCGCAACCGACGAAACCGGACCGGCATTTCTGAAAGAGATCGTCCACGCTGCACACCACGCGAGACAGCTGCATTTCATGCGCCTTGACCTCGGTGATCAATGTATCGGCATGCTGATCAACTTCACGGCGGGTGCCCATGGCTGGTCGTTCAAGATTGCCCATGACGCCGAGTATGCGCGCTACTCCCCGGGTGTGATGCTGGAACTGGAACTAACTCGTCAGGTCCTTGACGAAAACCGCCTTGCCAGGGTCGACTCATGCGCACAGGAAGATCATCCCATGATCGACAAGCTGTGGGCGGAGCGTCAGACCATGTGCCATGTCAATGTCCCGCTTCGCGGCCTGTCCAACCGATCGGCGTCAATGCTGTGCCAATTCCTCGAAACGACATCGGAACGTACACGCCTCATGCTCGGCACGAAAGGCGTCAAGGCATGATCTTTACCGGTGACGCGAAGCACGCTTTCTCAGGTGCCTATCCCGACAGGCCCGTAAAATTGTCTCACCATCTGGCGCAGGATGGGTTCTTCAGTCTCGAGCGGCTTGCCGATATTGCCACGCGGCTACCTGCAGATCTCGTCGAATATAATCGCGGGGACCTGCCCGTCGCGCAGCGCCCCGACCAGACACCCGGCAACGGCCTCGGCATTGCCGAAACCATCCGCTCGATCGAGGAAAACGGTTCATGGATGGTGTTGAAAAACGTGGAGCGTGATCCTGCCTGCGCATCGAGGCTCGAGGAATGCCTTTCGGAACTTGCGGGCCTGATTGCGCCGGCATCAGGCGCAATGTTCCGCAAGGAAGCCTTCATTTTCATCTCCTCGCCGAACTCGGTGACGCCGTTCCACATGGACCCGGAACATAATATCCTCATGCAGATCAGGGGGTCCAAACAGATGCGGGTCTATCCGCGCGAAGGTATCCTGACCGCGCAGATCCATGAGGCCTATCACTCGAAGACCGGTCACCGAAACCTGCCTTACGAGCCAGATTTCGATGAAGGCTCCACCCTGTTCGATCTCGCTCCGGGCGATGCGGTTCACGTGCCGGTAAAGGCACCACACTGGGTCAAGAACGGGCCGGAAGTCTCCATCTCGTTCTCGATTACCTGGCGTTCCCGCCTCAGTGTTGCAGAAGCGGACCTGCATCGCATGAATGCCTGGCTGCGCCAGCACGGGATGGGACTGGTGACGGGTTCGAATGCGCGGGCGATGAGAGTATCTGCATTCCGTGCCCTAAACAGGGCCGGCATCATCACCGACTGATCCTCGGATGACCGATTATTGGGTCAGGTTTCTCGCCTGAACGATCAGCTTGTCAAGGATGGCGTGGAGGACCGCCTGCTCTGTCGTCGTCAGCGCCTGCAAGACATCGTCATTATGGACCTTCGCGACTGCCTGGATGTCGGTGGCGATAGTGTTGCCCTTGGCGCTGAGATGCAGGAGGGCGGAGCGGCGATCGGCCTGGCTTGTCCGCTTTTCCAGAAGCCCCTTGTCGACGAGCGATGCGACCGCACGCGAGACCGCGACCTTGTCCATCGGTGTCTTTTCGACGACCGTCTGGGCACGGACCTCGTCATACTGGCTGACCAGGGCCATTACCCGCCATTCCGCGATGGTAATACCGAAACGGTCCGAATAATCCCGGGCAATGAGCTTGGACACGGCATCGCTGAGCACTGCCAGCTTGAACGGGATGAACTCCTCCAGAATGAAGGGCTCCTCCGCGCTGTTTTGGGTCGTGGTTTGTGTCACTTGTTCAGTCCTCGTGCCTGCCCTGCTCATCCTGTCAGCGCGGCGGATTGTACTGGCTGACCTTCTGGTCGATGGCACCGAAGATCGATTTGCCATCAGCGTCCTCCATCCAGATACGGACAGTATCGCCGAAGGACATGAACTGCGTCTCCGGCTTGCCCTGATCGATGGTCTCGATCATGCGCATTTCCGCGATACAGGAATAGCCGACACCCCCGGCACTGACCGGCTTGCCCGGCCCGCCATCGAGCTTGTTGGAAACCGTGCCCGACCCGATGATCGTCCCCGCGCCGAGCGGCCGCGACTTCGCAGCATGGGCGACAAGCCGGGCGAAATCGAACGTCATGTCGACACCGGCATCGGCGCGGCCGAAAGGCTGACCGTTGTAATCGACCTTCAGCGGCAGATGGACCTTGTTGCCTTGCCACGCTTCACCAAGCTCGTCCGGCGTGACCGCGACCGGCGAAAAGGCGCTCGACGGCTTGGACTGGAAGAAGCCGAAACCCTTGCCGAGTTCACCCGGGATCAGATTGCGCAGGGACACGTCATTGACGAGCATCAAGAGGCGGATATGGGAGCCGGCATCATCGGCGCTGACACCCATCGGGACATCGCCGGTAATGACGGCGATCTCGCCTTCCATGTCGATGCCCCAGGCAGTGTCCTCGATTTCAATATCGCCGCGAGGATCGAGAAACGCATCCGAGCCGCCCTGATACATAAGAGGTTCTTCCCAGAAACTGTCCGGTATCGCGGCGCCGCGCGCCTTGCGCACCAGTTCGACGTGATTGACATAGGCCGAACCGTCCGCCCACTGATAGGCCCGCGGCAGGGGCGATGCACAAGCAGCCTCGTTAAAGGGTCGTGCATCGATCGAGCCATCATTGAGCGCCTGGTAGAGCTTCTGCAATTTCGGTGCTGCCGCGTCCCAGTTGTCGAGCGCGGCCTGCATGGTCGGTGCAATTTCGCCAGCTTCGATACAGATTTCGAGGGTGCGGGAGACGACGACCAGAATGCCGTCACGCCCGTGTTTCAGGGATGCAAGTTTCATCAACTTCCTCCTTGGGTCAGTTGTCAAAAGGTCAGTCTTCTGCAGATCGGTTCTGCCAGCTGTTCACATAGCCTTCCCACTCGACGGGCCTGGCTTCTTCATGAAAATCAATCGGGTCACGGGTGTCGACCATGACGGCATATTCGTCGGTCGCTTCTTTCTTCGGTGTGAACATGCCCTTCAGGGCTTTCGGGTGCGGGCCATGGGTGAAGCCCGATGGGTGCACCGTCATCATCCCCGCCTCGATATTATCGCGCGAAAAGAAATCGCCGGCGTGGTAGAACAGGATTTCTTCGTAATCGTCATTATTGTGGAAGAACGGCACTTTCAGCGCCCCGGGGTCTGTCTCGAACGGGCGCGGCGCGAAGGTGCAGACCACGAACCGGTCCGAGATGAAGGTCGTATGCGCAGATGGCGGCACGTGATAGCGGTGCGACATCAGCGGCCTGATATGGCGGACATTGATCCGGACAACGCTCAACTCGCCATGCCACCCTATGACGTCGAGAGGGTTGAACGGGAAGGTCGCGACGGAGACTGCACCGCGTTTCTTGATCTCGACGCGTGTCTCGGTCTCGCCCTGCTGGGCGCGGAAGACATCGTCGATCTTCGGTGCATCGAGCATGGCAGGGTCGAAGATCGCGTGCGGGCCGACCAGGCCCTTGTCCGGCAGGGTGTAATGGCTGTTGGTTGCCTCGATCATCAGGACTTCATTCTCTGTCGACGGATCGAGACGCCACATCGTCCCGCGCGGCAGCACGATATAATCGCCCTGCTCGTAGTCGAGATGACCATAGTCGCAGTACAGCGCGCCCTCACCCCGGTGAATGAACAGCAGCTGGTCGCCATCGGCATTGCGCGACAGCGCGGGCATCGCCTCGGCCAGTTTCCAGAACCGCATTTCCATGTGCTTGTTGGACAGGATGCGCGGCGCCGACCACGGTGAATGATGCCCATGGTCAAGCTTGGAGAGATTGAAGGCGCGGGGGCGAAGCGGCCCTTCGAAACTGGTCCAGCCGGTCGGCGGATGGGTATGGTGCAGGAAGGCGGCAGGACCGAAGAAGCCTTCCTTCGAGATTTCCCGCTCATAGGTGCCTTTCGGCAGATCGGCATGTGCCTGGCGGGAGGCTTCGCCTTCAACCCGGCGCGGCATGATCCAGTTCTTCCTGTCAGCCATGATTAAATGACACCCCGGCGTTCCTGGTCGAGTTCGATTGATTCAAACAGCGCCTTGAAATTGCCCTCGCCAAAGCCTTCATTGCCCTTGCGCTGGATGATCTCGAAGAAGATCGGGCCGATGGAGTTCTCCATGAAGATCTGTAACAGGAACCCGCCGCCCTGGGCCTCGCCGCCATCGATCAGGATGCGCTGTTCCTTCAGGAACGCGACATCTTCGTTGTGCTCCGGCAGGCGTGTGTCGATAAGCTCGAAATAGGTTTCCGGCGTATCCTGAAAGACGACACCCCGCTCACGCATGGCCGGGATGGTCTTGTAGATATCGCCCGTCTCCAGAGCGATGTGTTGGATGCCCTCGCCATTATAGTCGCGAATGAATTCCTCGATCTGCGACTTGTCATCCTGGCTTTCGTTGAGCGGGATCTTGATATTGCCGTCAGGGCTGGTCATCGCCTTGGAGAACAGGCCGGTCTTCTTGCCTTCAATGTCGAAGTGGCGGATTTCGCGGAAGTTGAAGATTCGCTCATAGTAATCGGCCCAGACTTTCATCTGCCCACGGCGCACATTGTGAGTGAGGTGATCGAGATATTTCAGGCCGGTGGGGCCGACCTCGTCCCAGCTTTTGCCCTCGATCAGCTCGAAATCATCCGCATAGAAATTCTCATCGCCATACTGGTCGATCAGATAGACACGGGCACCGCCGATACCTTCGATGGCGCGGGCCCTGATCGGGTCGTTACGGTCTTCTGCCGCGGTCGCACCGCGCTCCAGCGCGCTCTTGTAGGCCTTCTCGGCATCCTTGACCCTGAAAGCCATGCCGCAGGCGCTTGGCCCGTGGGTTTTAGCAAACTCCTCGGCATGACCGCCCTTGACGCCATTGACCAGCAGCGTGATCTCGCCCGAGCGATGCAGGACGATGTCCTTTTGCCTGTGCCGCGCGATAGCGGGAATGCCCATCTTCTCGAACAGGGCAGACTGCCTCGAGATATCGTCGGATGTGAACATCACGAATTCGAAACCGTTTGTGCCGAGGGGATTTTCAATGCCTGTCATGATAGTCTCCACCTTGAAAAATGTTCTTTGAATCGTATCTTTTGAAACTAATTCATTTTCGTTACATTTGCAACCAATACCGGAGAACATGATGAAACTTTATAGTTACTGGCGCTCGGGGACATCCTATCGCACGCGCATTGCCCTCGAACTCAAGGGCATCGACTATGAGATCGAAACGGTCGATCTGCGGGCGGGCGCTCACAACGGGCCTGCCTATCTTGAACATAACCGGCAGGGGCTGGTTCCGACTCTCGTTCTGGATGATGGCACGAATATATGCCAGTCCCCGGCGATCATCGAATATCTCGAGGAATACAAACCGGAGCCGTCTCTATTGCCGGTCTTGCCGGAGGACCGCGCCACGGTTCGCGCCATGGCGGCGATCATCGGCTGCGATACCCATCCCCTGGGGAATCTCCGCGTATTGAAATATCTGAAGGATGAATTTGACCAGGATCAGGCCGGCATCAACAAATGGGCTGGCACATGGATGAAAGCCGCATTCGACTCGCTGGAAAAAATCGTCGTGAGCAATGACCATGAAGGCGAATTCTGTTTCGGCGAAACACCGACAATTGCGGACTGTTACCTGATCCCTCAGATCTACAGCGCCGCCCGGTTCGATGTTGACCTGTCGCCCTACCCGGCACTGCTCAAGGTCCATGCGGCCTGTGAAAAGCTGGAGGCGTTCCAGCGCGCCCATCCGGACAACCAGCCTGATGCGGACTGACAGATAGGTGCGGTTACTCGCCCTGTGCCGCCTGCGCTGCGCCGCTTGCCGTTTGCGCAGGAGTGGCCTGTCATTGGCCGTTAAAAGCGCGAGCTGATCAAAGCAATTCGATGCTGCCGAGGATCTCATTGACCTCATATTCATGCAGCTCGAAATAGTATTCCGTGGGCGCCGTATAGATAATGAGATGCAGCTTGCCGTCCTCGATGGCGGCCTTGCCCGTGCCGGACATGTTCAGCCCGCGCTGCGTCGCTCCCGTCACGTCGAACCGCACCCCTTCCAGCGGGCCGAAAGGTTCAGGCCTGAGGCTGGTGATGGTCGCATCGGCCATGCCGCCGACGCTGAGGCTGTCGCGAATGAATTCGACGACTTCGGTCTGGGACATATCCGAGCGATACACCGGCAGCAGGCGCTCGCGGTCATAGGTCTTGATCAGCGTATGTCCGTCCTCCAGGGACGCTGCAAAGGTCAGCGAATTCAGCGCGTCGCCGTCAATCGTCAGATTGCGCAGTTTCGTGCGGGTATCGCGCGGATAGGCGGACCATGTCTCACCCAGCGTGATCCGGTAAGCGCCATCGACATCGAGCGGCCCCGTCACCGGCGTGATGCCGACACAGCCGGCCATGGCGGTCACAAGCAGGCCGGCCAGACAACCGTTTCGGACGAAGGCAACCATCATTCTTTCTCCTCCAGCCAGGCTTCGATGATGGCACGCTCGGGCGCATCGGGCATAAGCTCAAGATACTTGCCGTAGGCCGCCCTTGCCTCCGCGTTCTCACCCCGACGCTGCAGGGCGTCGCCCAGCGCCATCCAGCCTTGCGCTGGCACGTCATCAAAAAGCACCGCCTTCCGATAATTGTCGAGCGCCCTATCGAAATCTCCCTCTTCCCGGCGCAGGCGATAGGCTTCGCCGCGGCGGAAGTAGAGGACACCGAGATTTTCGCCCGCCTCGATCTTGTGATCGATCAGATAGAGATGCTGGCCGAAATCGCGCAACACCAGATCATCGGCCAGCCAGTCATTGAGGAACGGCGCGATTGCGGCGGCAAAGGCTTCCTCATTCTCGCGGCCCGTCTCCGCGTCATCGGCAAAGCGCCTAAGCGTTTCAACCCGCTCCGCGGTGACCGGATGTGTACTGAAAATGCTGGCGCGCGCAATCTGGCGCTTCTTGCGCTCGGAGTCCGACGCTTCGGTCTCGTCGATCAGATATTCCCAGATCCCGGCGGCAGCATCGGGATCATAGCCGGCCCCGGTAAAATAATCGAAGCCGAACGCGTCAGCCTCTCGCTCCTTGTCGCGACCGTAGCCGTAAAGCTGTGCTGCCAGGGTGAAATTGCCGAGCACGGCAGCGTTCGGCACGCCTGCTGCGGCAACCCCGACACTGAACAGGACGGATGCATTCGCGACATTGTTGATTTCCCGCCACTGCTCGAGCGAATGGCGCTGGCGGTAATGGGCGAATTCGTGGCCAAGAACGAAGGCGAGTTGAGCCTCGTTTTGCGCCCGCAGCAACAGGCCGGTCCAGACCTGCATCATGCCATTCGGAGCCATGTTGGCATTGAAATAGGGTTGCTCGACGATATAGACGCGAACATCGTCGCAATAGGCCTCGCCAGCGACGTTGCAGAAGACCTCATCGAGATAGGCGTTCAGGGCCGGGTCACGGACGACGACAGCCGATTGCTGCAGCAGGTCCTCGGCCTCGTCCATGCGCAGCCACAGGCCGGCCTCGTCGGTCTCCTCCGATGGCCGCATATCGGCACTCAGCGGATCGACGTCGGTTGTCGCGCAGGCGGCCAGCACCGCAAACGCCGTCAACGCAGCCATCAGGCGCACCAGTCTCACAACGGAATATCCTTCAGGATTGCGCCGACAAGATGTTTCGCACCGTCTTGCTCACGCATATCGGTGCCCGGCCCGGTGAAGGCGACATTGAACCAGATGATGTCGCCCGTCCGCATATCGACGAGGGAGGCATAGGCCCCCTGCCCGCCCGTGCTGACTCCGCCGGCACCGAGCACGGCCAGACCGATGGCGACCGCCTGCCGGCCTGACGAGGCATACTCGCCGCGTGCATGCAGGAACAGCGCATAATCAGCGTCGTGGGTCTCTGCCATGTCGTTCACGCCCGGCCCGAGGGACCAGTCGAACTTGCCGCGTTTCGACGGCAGTGGCTGGCCCATGAAGCGGTGCGACAGGATCGTGGCGCCGACGATCTCATGGAGTTTGACGATCTGGACCTCGCGCTCATTGCCGGGATCGATCTCGTGCTCGACCAGCCTGTGCCCCTTCTCGTCCAGCAGTGTTTCGATCTCCGTCAGCACATTGGCCTTGCCGGTCTCTGTCCAGTCTGCCCGGACCTCGCTGACGCCAGCCGCTTTCAAGAGACTCAGCTCGACATCGGGCTCGACCAGCAGGATCACAGCATCGCGCTCGAGCGGCTGAACCTCATTGGTGGTCTTCATCACGGCGGTGCTGGTGCAGGCGGCGAGCAGGGTCATCGCTGCCAAAATCGGGATCAGCCTGGCTGCAATCCTGCCCATTTTACCCTCGTATTTCGCCTCTAAGGACAGGATACAGTCTAGAGCGCCCCGTGCAAATGCCTATTGAATGGCACCGGTGCCTGCCGACGCAAAAAACGCTTCACATGCCCGCCGGGTTTTGCTACGTGCAGCGCTCTCGTGAAATCCTCACAGCGGGACGTATATAGCCACCTTGGAAATGCGGTCGTGGCGGAATTGGTAGACGCGCAGCGTTGAGGTCGCTGTGGGGTAACTCCCGTGGAAGTTCGAGTCTTCTCGACCGCACCATTTCATAGCTGGTCCGCTATGGCGGATTGAAAGCGCCAGTGGCGCTTTCAACGACGCAGAGTGCCCCGGCAGGGGCTTTGCCCAAGGCAAGACATGTCGAATACCGCAGCACTTCCCTCTTCCAACTGGCTCGATACTCCTGTCGAATGGCGCGTTGCGCCCGGCTATACAGGCTACGAGGACGCCGTGTCCTTTATGGAATCCCATGTCGAGGCGATGCGCGCCGGCGACGCTGGCGAACTTGTCTGGCTGGTCGAGCACCCGCCCCTCTACACCGCCGGTACGTCGGCGAAGGAAAAGGACCTCCTGCAACCAAGCCGGTTTCCGGTGTTCAAGGCCAGTCGCGGTGGTCAGTACACCTATCACGGCCCCGGCCAGCGGGTGATTTACCCGATGCTTGACCTGAACCGCCGCAAGCGGGATGTGCGCGCCTATGTGCAGGATCTCGAACGCTGGATTATCCATGCGCTTGATGCCTTCAATGTGCGCGGCGAGATCCGCGATGGTCGCGTCGGGGTCTGGGTCGACCGCACCTATCCAGGCGGCGTGACGCGCGAGGACAAGATTGCCGCTATCGGCGTGCGCGTGCGCCGATGGATCACCTATCACGGAATATCCCTCAACGTCGAACCCGACCTGTCCCATTTCCTTGGCATCACGCCCTGCGGCATCGACCAGAACGGGCTCGGCGTCACCTCGCTGGTCGACCTCGGCTTGCCCGTCACGCTCGACGAAGCTGATGCAGCCCTCAAGGCATCTTTCGAGAAAACCTTCGGTCCAGTGAAATAATTCCAGCTCTGTGTCGAAATCCCTCCGGTCTGATCGTTATGCAGATGAACGCAGACGCGTTCCTGTTATAATCCCGGTCAGAAAAGGAGAGAGGGATGAAGTACATGATATTGGTGGCGGAGACCGAAAAGGAATTCGCCATGCGCAATGAAGCCGGCACGGCGGCATTCGAGGCCTTCATGGCGCCGTGGTTTGCCTACTCCAGTGCGCTCGCCCAGGCTGGCGTCATCCTCGGCGGTCAGGCCCTGATGGGGCCGGAGACGGCAACGACGGTCAGGATCCGCGACGGCAAACGCATCGTCGAGGATGGTCCCTATGCCGACGCCAAGGAACAGCTCGGCGGGTTCTTCGTCATCGATGTGCCGGATGCAGACACCGCCCGCGACTGGGCCGCCAAAGCTCCGACCAGCAGTAGCGGCCACACGGACCTGCGCAAGGTCATGCCGTTCGACGGGGAGGCATAGGCAATGAAATATCTTCTTGCTCTTTATGATGACGAAAAACAATGGATGAGCCTGTCCGAGGAAGAAATGGGCGAAGTCTTTGCGGCATATGGCGCCTATAGCGAAGCGCTCGAAGAGGCCGGCGCTTTCGTTTCCGGCGAACCGCTCGAGCCCACTCATATCGGCCAGCGCTTCCGCACGAAGGATGGCAGGCTCGTTGTTCAGGATGGTCCGTTCTCGGATACCAAGGAACAGCTCGGCGGCTATTATCTGATCGAGGCGCCTGACCTCGACGCTGCCCTGGACTGGGCGGCAAAGTGCCCGTGCGCGTCCTATGGTGTGGTCGAGGTTCGGCCCGTCTGGGAAATGTAGACCGGTATGCCGGGCGATACACAGGAGAGCCACGCTCTCGCAGAGGGTATCGCCCGCACATCCTATGGCAAGCTGCTGGCCATCCTGTCGGTGCGCCTGCGTGATGTGAGCGCAGCAGAGGAAGCGCTCTCGGCGGCCTTCGAACAGGCCCTGAAAAGCTGGCCCGGGAACGGTATTCCGGGCAACCCGGAAGGATGGCTCGTGCAGGTCGCCCGCAATCGCGGCGTCGACCGGCTACGCCGGCAGACAGTGCGCGACAGGATCGAGCCTGCCCTTGCACTGCTCGCGGAGGAAGCGGCTGAGACCAACCCCGATGAATTGTTTACCGATGACCGGCTGAAACTGCTGTTCGTCTGTGCCCACCCTGCAATCGATCCGGCCATGCATACACCGCTCATGCTGCAAAGCGTTCTCGGCCTTGATGCCGCACGCATCGGATCTGCTTTCCTGGTATCGCCATCGGCCATGGGCCAGAGACTGGTCAGGGCCAAGACGAAAATAAGGCAGGCCGGCATCTCCTTCGAAATTCCCGAACGCGAGCACCTCAACGAGCGCGTGGAGGCAGTGCTCGCCGCCATTTATGCTGCCTACGGAACCGGCTGGGATGGCGATCACGGCGCTGACACGGGCACGGCGGGGCTAGCCGATGAAGCGCTTTTCCTCGGCGATCTGCTGTGTTCCCTCCTGCCGAGCGCGCCGGAAGCCCTGGGATTGATGGCGCTGATGCTGTATACGACGTCCCGGCGCGACGCCCGTCGCAGCACGCAGGGCGCCTATATCCCGCTGGATCGGCAGGATACGGGCCGGTGGAACAGATCAATGATTTCCCGCGCCGAGCGCCTGTTGATCGAGGCGGCCGCTTTCGACAAACCGGAACGCTATCAACTGGAAGCCGCGATCCAGTCGGCCCACGTCAAGGGCCGTCTCGCCGGACGCCCGAACTGGCCGGCGATCGAGATGCTCTATGCGCGTCTTCTCGAACTGGCACCAAGCCTTGGTGCCTTTGTCAGCCACGCAAGTGCGCTTGCCCAGATGGGCCGGCATGAAGACGCCCTGGCCCGGCTGGAGGCAGTTGCCGGCGAAGCCGGCACATATCAACCCTATTGGGCAGTTCGGGCCTATTGCCTGCGGCAGGCGGGAAGGAACGCCGAAGCTGGCAAGGCCTATGACATGGCGATTGGCCTCAGCGAAGATGCGTCGGTAAAGGCTTTCCTGGGCGGTGAGAAGGCGAGCCTGGGGCACGCCGGATAGTTGCCGGCTTATTCCCCTGCCCGCTCTATAGGTGTAGTCTCACTGACGAAGGGAGAGCTTCATCATGATCGAAACCATTATCGACACGCCCGTGCGCACGACACCGCATCTCGGATTCCTGCGCGAAAAGGGCGTCACAACCATCATCCGCTATTACAATCACCGCAACTCCTCCGTCCTGCCCGAGAAGCGGATCACCAGGGAAGAAGCCCAGGCGATCTGCGAGCACGGCATGACCGTCGGGGTCGTTTTCCAGCAGAATGGCCGCGAATTGAGCGATTTCTCGGTGGCCAAGGGCGCGACCGATTCAAGGCGCGCGCTGGATTGCGCATCCGACATCGGCCAGCCCGAAGGGTCGACCATCTATTTCGGCGTCGATCATGACTTTTACCGGTCGAGCGAAATTCCGGCGATCATGGATCATTTCAGCGCCATACAAAGCGAAGTCGGCACGAGCTACAAGATCGGTGCCTATGCTTCCGGAGGCCTCGCATCGCGCATGCTCGGGGCTGGCCTGATCGATCATGCCTGGCTGCCAAGAGCGTTGGGCTGGTCGGGCTCGCGTGATTTCCACCGGGCCGGGAAATGGGACCTGTTCCAGAACCAGGTCGATATTCGCCTCGGCGCGCTCCCAATCGACACCAATATCGCCAACCCTGCTCGCGGCGGCTTCGGCGCCTTTTCGGTATTGGACGCACCCGCCCTGCCCCAGAACGAGGATCGCCAACCGCATCTTCATGTCGTCATCGCCCGCAGTGGACTGCATTTGCGCGCCGGGGCCGGTACCGGCTTCAAGGTGCTGCAGACCCTGCCCATGGGCGCAATCGTCGATGTGCTGGATATCAGCGACCCGGACTGGGCGCTGGTCAGCCTGCAAGGCGATATGAGCGCCGATGGCTATATGTATAAGGGTTTTCTCGTCGACTTCATGGCCGGGCACTAGTCCCGACCATGATCAAACGAAGCGATCAGCGCCGCTTCTTCTTGCTTTCGAACGGATTCTTCTGGCTACGGAACAACAACCTGATCGGCACTGCCGGCAGGTCGAACGCCTCGCGGATACCGTTCATCAGATAGCGGCGATAGCTTTCCGGTAATTCTTCCGCGCGCTGCGAATGCGCGACGAATGTCGGCGGGCGCGTCTTGGTCTGCGCAATATAGCGGATCTTGATCCGGCGTCCCTTCACGGCGGGTGGCGGATGGCGACTGGTCGCATCCTCCAGCCACACATTCAGGTCGCTGGTTTTCACCTTGGCATTCCAGTCGACATAGACCTTGGTCACGACCGGCATCAGGCGGTCGACATTGCGGCCGGTTAACGCCGACAGGGTCACGATCGGCAGGCCCGGCGCCTGAGGCAGCAACCGGTCAACCCGCTCGCGCAGATCGTTCAGCGCCTGCTGACGGTCGTCGACCTTGTCCCATTTATTGGCAACGAGCACGAGGGCGCGGCCTTCCTGAAGCGCGAGATCGGCAATCTGCAGATCCTGCTTCTCCAGCGCCATATCGGCATCGAGCATCAGGATCACGACCTCGGCAAAGCGGATCGCACGCAGCGTGTCGGCAACGGACAGCTTTTCCAGCTTTTCCTGCACTCTGGCCTTGCGGCGCAAGCCGGCCGTATCATGCAGCTTCACCGGCCAGTCGCGGTCCGGGCCCGACCAGGTCCAGTCGATGGCGATGGAATCACGGGTGATGCCCGCCTCCGGACCGGTCAGCATGCGCTCATCGCCGATCATCTGGTTGACAAGCGTCGACTTGCCGGCATTAGGGCGACCGACGATCGCGACACGCAGCGGCTTCAGCGGATCGTCCCAGTCCAGCCGTTCGTTCTCGACCTCTTTCAGATTGAGCGAGTCGTGGATCGGCTGCAGCGCGGTATATATTTCGGCCATGCCCTCGCCATGCTCGGCGGACACGGCGATCGGCTCGCCGAGGCCGAGGCCATAGGACTCGTAAACGCCCTCGAGGCCTTTGCCTTCGGTCTTGTTGACGAGCAGGACGACGGGTTTGCCGCTGGCGCGAAGGGCCGCGCCGAACTTTTCGTCCTCGGGCATCACGCCGACACGACCGTCGATCATGAACAGGCAGACATGGGCCTCTTCGATAGCACGGTCGGTCTGTGCCTTCATACGGGTCTCGAGCGCGTCGGGCGCGGCTTCTTCCAGACCGGCAGTGTCGATGACGATGAATTTCAGGTCGCCGAGCCGGCCATCGCCCTCGCGCCGGTCGCGAGTCACCCCGGGCTGGTCATCGACAAGCGCGATGCGCTTGCCGACCAGCCTGTTGAACAGGGTCGATTTACCGACATTGGGTCGGCCGATAATGGCAACTTTGAATGACATAGATCGCGCCTTCTGCGCCGTTGAAGCGCCAAGGTCAAGGCCTCAATAAAACTGCTCCGCGGCGGAAGGCCAGCCAGGCATCAGCGATAGGCTGAGAGCTTGCCGTCCGTCGTCAGGACATAAAGGGTCTCATTGGCAATGACCGGCGTCGCGCTCGTGCCGCTGGTCAGCTTTTCGGTTCTCAGCACTTCACCATTCTGTGGCGAAGCAAAAACCAGTTGCCCGCCGGAGGAAGCAAGCACCAGCTCGCCACCGGCAAGCACCGGCCCGGACCAGGCCAGACGGTCCTTTTTCTTCTTCTCATTGGCGTATTTCGGCAGTTGCTCGACCCATACGACCGCCCCGTCATTCCGGTTGATGCAGACGAGTTCACCCTCGACGGAGACGATGTAGATATAGTCACCAGAGACCCATGGGGTCTGGAGACCGGAAACACCGATCTCCCAGAGCGGCTGACCCGAGCGCAGGTCGATGGCGCTCATCTGGCCGGCATGGCTGATGGCAAAGACAACGCCGCGGTCGATGACCGGGCTGCCGGCGATATCGTTCAGGTTCGACAGCGCGTTCATGCGGCTCGACCGGGCGATCATCTGCGTCCACAGCGGACGGCCAGTGTCACTCAGCGCCGTGACCTCGCCCGAGGAGAACGGCGCGACGATTACATCTTCTGCGGCCGCCGGGCTGGAGGACGACAGGAACCGGGCTGCTTCCTCGAAGGACTGGTAATCCCAGTCAAGCTCGCCGCTCGCCTGATCCAGCGCCATGAATTCGTTCAGATTGGTGACGGCATAAACCTTGCCGTTGGCTGCCGTCGGGGATGTACGGATCGGCGCGTTCGCTTCATGCTCCCACAGGAGTTCGCCCGTCTCCGCATCCAGAGCGGCGACGAAACCGAAGCCCGACGTGATGAAGACACGACCATTGTCGTAGGCGACGCCGCCGCCAAAGCCGATTTCCGCTGCCTTCACACTACCGAAAACGCGCCAGAACGGCTTGTCCTCGCTGACATCAGGGGTCAGTTCCTTGCGCCAGACGCGATTCCCGCTCTGGGCATCATAGGCTGTCACCTTCGCTTCGGGATCGATCACGAAAATCCGGCCATCGGCAATGACGGGCGGCGCGGTGATCGGCGCGCGCTTTCTCGACCCTGCCCCGATGTCCACCGTCCACTGCTTGCGGATAGAACCGGTGGCGAAATTGGCAGCAAGATGATGCATCGTGTGGTCGGCATCGCCGCCCGGCTGGGTCCACGCCGCATTGGTATAGGGTGGCGGCAGTTCGATGGTGCGCCCGACATAAGCCGGATCTGGCTCGAGCGCGCCTTCAAGCGCCAGAACCGCCTTGCGGTTATCATCGCTCGGCACATTCTGTTCCTCGACATCATTATTGCCGAATCGCTCCGTGACTGCGGACAGGGGGTTGGACGAACATGCAGCCAGAGCTGCAACCATACCGCAGAGCGCAACGGCCCTGATCGTCTGACGCGAAGAAATCATGAATGCCCTTTTCGGTTTTCTTCCTGTACTCTGCGGCGCCTCTGACGGACACCGTGTGATCTTATACAAGGTTAATCGCTGCTTGTCCCGTCTTCTTGGGTGTCATTCTCGTCAGCTTCCGCTGCTGCGCTATCGGTGCCTTCAGCGGGGTCTGTCCCGGCGACCGGGGCGCTTTCGCCGTCTCCGTCGAGCCCTTCGCTCCCCAGCAACGCGTCTGTTTCTGCCTCGGCAGGGACCGGCAGATCCAGCAGGCTTTCCAGCGACTGGCCCATGCTTTGCGTCTCGAGCGAAACGCCGGACGCGCCAAGGCTGGCGATTGCCCGGAATCCCTGTGCCCGCTGCACGATCGGGTCAGGCACATTCTCGATGGTCGGGATGGCGTCGAAATAGGTCACGGCGGCGGCATAATCGCCCGACTCGATGGCGGCGAGACCGGCAATCTCCTTGGCATAGGCCGAGATGACACTGTCGCCATCCTGCAGACCATTCAGCTGACGCAGCGCTGCATCGGGGCTTTCGTCCAGCGCCATATAGGCAGCCTTCACCGTCGCCAGATTACGCAGGCGGTCAGGGATGGAATCATTGGCGGCAACGCTGTTGAGCGTGGCAATCGCTCCTTCGGTATTTCCGTTCTGCGCCTCGAGCCCGGCGATGCGGAACCCCGCGAGCGCAGAATACCCGGCTGGCGCGTCCTGACGAAGCGCCGTCAGTTCAGAGAGAGACGCGGTCGCTTCCTCGGTATTGACCGCCTCGGAGAAAGCCTCGGCATTGGTTCTCGCAGCATTGGCTTTCTGTGCATTCCAGAACTGCCATCCGCCGACGATGGCAATGACGACGACCGCCAGACCGATCAGATAGGGCGCGGATTCCCTGAGCTGCCGAAGCTGCTTTTCCTCTTCGACTTCCTGGTCGACCTCGCGATAAATGCCTTCATCAGCCACGGCTGCTCACATCCTTCTATTAACCGAAATGGCCTTCTAACGGCCTTTGGCGCCCAGAGCAATTAGCAAGGGCAATTAGCAAGGGCAATCACGCCGTGTCACCGACCAGCTTTGGCTTCAGCGAGTAGACCTGCCCTTCAGCCGGGAATGAGCGTGAGCGGACTTCCGCAGCATAGTCGCCGGCAGCCTTGTCGATGACCGATTTCAGGTCGCCATAGCGTTTGACGAATTTGGGGGTCCAGTCGAACAGGCCGAGCATGTCTTGCGTGACCAGGATCTGGCCGTCACAGCTGGACGAGGCGCCAATACCGATGGTCGGGACGCTCACGGCGGCGGTGATCTGGTTGGCGAGGTCTTCCGCAACGCCTTCCACGACGATCGCAAAAGCACCGGCCTTCGCCGTCGCCTCTGCCTCTTCCAGCACATCGGCGCATTCCTGGGTCGACCGGCCCTTGGCCCTGAAACCCCCGGCGACATTTACGGCCTGCGGCCTCAGGCCGATATGACCCATGACCGGAATGCCGCGCTGGACGAGAAAGGACACCGTCTCGGCAGCATAGGCTCCGCTCTCGATCTTGATCGCCTGGGCACCGGTTTCTTTCATGATGCGGGAGGCATTGGCGAAGGCCTGTTCCGGGCTCTCCTCATAGGAGCCGAACGGCATGTCGATCACGACCATGGCCTTTTGCGCTCCGCGCATGACAGCCTGACCGTGCAGGATCATCATCTCGAGGGTCACGCCGACCGTGCTCGGCAACCCGTGAACGACCATGCCAAGACTATCGCCGACGAGCAAAACATCGCAGTGCTGGTCGAGGATTTCCGCCGTCGGCGCATCATAGGCCGTCAGGGCAACGATCGGCTCACCGCCCTTGCGGGCGGCGATGTCGGCCGCGGTGATGCGTTTGATCTTCGTTTGTCTGGACATTGGCCTTACCGGTGTTGCCTTTTCCGCTTCCAGATAGGCCTTTCGGCCGCTTTACTCAAGTAAGCGCCTCCGTCAGGCATCGGGACCGACCTCCCCGCGCAATTGCTTGACGCGGGCGGACGCGATACCGAAACAGTTTGCCGTCTGCACGATCAGCCGGTTCTCCATCGCGTCGACGCGATTGTCCGTCCCGACAAATCTGATCATCGTCCTGATGACCTCTTCACGGGCAACGTCATCGAGGCCCTTGGAGGCGGCCATGGCAAAGCCGATCGGCGTCAGATTGGTCCAGTGGATCTCCTCTGCCTTGACCCGGCAGGTCATCGCCTCGTCGGTGCTCAGCCCCAGCTGCCGGACCAGGACGTCATCAATGGCCGCCCGCTCCCGGTTGGTGAGGCCGCCATCGCGATAACATGTCTCCAGATACAGGCCGGCAAGCCCGGTATGAGGGTCCATCTGGCTTGCTTCACTGGCCGGCGGCCGGAAAAAACCCCGGACGGACTTGAAGAATTTCGACAGCATCGGGCTAGTGCCCTCCAAAGGAGACGAGGCTGGATACCTCGATCCCCATTCTGCGTATTCTGTCGGCACCGCCGAGCTCGGGCAAGTCGATAACGAAGGCAGCGGCGATTATTTCCGCCCCTGCCTTTTCAAGCAGTCTGATCGCTGCCTCAGCCGTGCCGCCGGTTGCAATCAGATCATCGATGATCAGCACTCTCTCGCCCGGCTCGACGGCGTCAAGATGCATCTCCAGCACGTCCTCGCCATATTCCAGCTGATAGGTCTCGCTCGCGACCTTGTGTGGCAACTTGCCCTTTTTCCGTATGGGAACGAAGCCTGCCGTCAACCGCTCGGCGACTGGGGCGCCAAAAATGAACCCCCTTGCCTCCATGCCTGCGACCTTATCGATACTCCTGCCGGCGTAACCCGCCATCAAATCACCGATGACCTGTGAAAATGCCTGCGGATGACCCATTAGTGTTGTGACATCCCGGAACATGATGCCGGGTTTCGGATAGTCGGGGATCGTCCTGATGACGCTGGACAGGTCGAGGCTCATAAATGCGTGCTTTTCCTTGCCGAAACGGTTTCATGCCACCGGATGATATTAGGATGATTTTCAGGCGTCGGACCAGCCTTGATCCAGCGGCAGGCGTCGATCGTGGTCAGGGCCCAGATATCGGCGATGGAAAAGCTGTCAATGGCGATGAAATCGCGCCCGTCCAAATGCTCATCCAGTCTGCTCATGAAGACCGCAAGTTTGGCAAAGCCCCGTTCTGCCAGTTCCGGTATCTGGTCATAATTCTCCGGTCCCGGCAGGGCGCGATTCTTGAAATTGCGGTGGGAATTGCGAAAGGCCTCGGCAAAGGAAATCGTCCCCTGAAAGTCGATCCGCGCCGCCCATGAGCCGACCTGCCCCTTCTCGGATGCTGTCTTGCCCAACAGGGCAGGCTCCGGCGCCACCGCTTCAGCCCATAGGGCAATACCCCAGTTGTCGTTGAGAACGGCGCCGTCTTCGAGTTGCAGCGCCGGCACCGTGCAGTCGGGATTGATTGCCCTGAACTGCTCGCCCATCTGGTCGTTCTGCATCATGTCGACAACGCGCGCCTCATGATCGATTGCCTTTTCACGCAGGATGATGCGCGCCCTTCTCGGGCTGGGGGCGGAGGGGAAATCGTAGAAAATGACACTCATGGCGGGCTCCGATATTGATTCTCATGGTTGAGCCAATCTCGTCAAATCCTCCGGCGAGATCAATGCGGACTTGCAGCACGATCAGTTCCGTCCGGTCCCATCAGCCTGCGGAACGCTACGCAAGGCATTCAAGAATCCGATCAGCGAGATTGTGCCCCAGGCGATTTCCAGGCCGAACGCAGGCCAGTTGCCATCGATATACAGGATCGGTGCCACACCGAAGGCGGCGGCCACATTGTACAGCAGGAAGCGCCGGCGCCGGATCGTCCGCGCAGAAAACAGCAGATAGGCTCCGCAAAACAGCAAGGTCGCTGCCCAGCCCAGAGCTGCCAGTCCCTGCGTTGGCGCGATGATCGTATAGACAAGGCCACCGCCGCCGAGCAGCCAGACCGGCCATGTCAGCGCCCTGTCCGACAGCCTGAAGTCAGTCCCGGTATGGCGGCCAATCAGGGACAGGAAGCTGACCACGGCCCAGAAGATGTTGATCGCCACCGCCTGCCACGACTGCAGCACGAGAGAACTTGCCGTCAGGCCGCATGCCGCGATCAGATTCAGCAGAAAATAAAGACGCCCGCGATGCTTACGATTGATCGAGAGGGCAATGTGGTTGGCAAGATAGATCACCGTGGCGACCCATCCGATAATACTGAATATCATTACTTCACGATCTTGATATGCATGTTCTTGATCCAGAGCTCCTTGCCGGCATGAGGACCGTTGAGAACGACGACGCGGCTATTGTCCATCACCGTCTTGTAAAGCCGGTCATTGAGTTGCGCCTTCACCATTGTGTCGCTCCACTCAAGGATGATTGCCCGGGTCCCTTCCGACAGGGCAAACCGCTCGCCATCGCATTCCGCCGTCTCCGGCAGGCAGGTGATCCCGATGATGATCGGATAGCCATCGACGGGGACAATCTCCGCAATGTCCTCTCGCCGCGCAATATTGATCGTCAGCGCCTCATCGCTCATCAGCAGGATGTTCGTTGCGCTTTCGGCGCCCGTCCCGTTGGTTTCGCATTCCCCAGATACCGGCGGGTTGCCCGAAAGGGAACACAGGCTGGCGTTGAACGCGTCGATCAGCTGCCGGCCCCGTGCCGTGCGCGGCGCAATCACGTGAACGGAGCGGCGGCTCTGCGTGCCCGCGACGGCGCCGATCAGTTCGCGCCGGTCGGGATAAGCGCTTTCCAGTATCGCATTGCCCGCCGGCTGTGCCATCGGAAAATAGTCGATCTGTCCACGGATGAGTGCATCGAGCGCATCGACCTCGCTCTGGAAAAACCGGACATCGGCAAGCGCATCCTCAGGCGGGTTATCCGGATCAGGCCCGACGATCACCGAAAGCAGGCAGTCGACATTCGGCCCATAGACGAACCCCTTGATCAGTCCGAGACGCTGGCCCGAAAACGCGCTGCCATCAACCCCGCCGGCGCATTCCGGATCGGCATCGACACGCACGCTCGATATCGCCCCTGGATTGCGCCTGTTGTAGAACAGGACATTCGTCACCTCGAATAAGGGTGCAGAGAACAGGACCTCGTCATCCCGGTCGGCATTGCGAAAATACGGAAAAGCCATTGGCACCGGGCAGTCCTCGATACCCTCTTCACCACAACGGCGCACGATCATCCGGGCGAGGGTGAAATCCATATAGTTGTAGTCAGCATCATAGCCGGCATAGGCCATGACCATGTCGACATTGCGGCTGACGAGGCCGAGCCTGTCACCCTCCCCGCGCACATAGGGCTCCCACCTGTCCGTGTATATTTCGACTGTCTGTGCCGCTGCGTTCGAGAGCAGCGCCATCAGGACAATGACAATGATCTTACTTGTTTCGGCTATAGCGCGCATAGATGAACACCAGAATGACACAAAGAAGGAACCCGAACAGGATGAGCAGGTCGGCATCGGCCGAGGCGAACATCCGGAAGAAAAGCGACGGCCTGTCGAATTCGAGGATCGGCCTCGTCGCGACCTCGCGGCTGTATTCGATGAAGTATAGAATGACCTCGAAAATCGCCACGAGACCGATGCCGAACAGGATCAGTTCGGTCACGAAGGAGGAGCTTTGCGCCCGCCTGTTCGCGATGGCCGTCAACCTGTCGCTGGCAAAATTTAGAATGCGGTCGCCATTCGTCATCAGGTCGTCGAAATCCCAGCCCTCCATGATCTCGTCAATTACTTTTCGCTTGGTGCGATTGAGGTGGAGCTTGTGCACGTCATATTCGATACGCAGCAAGCGCATATTCGACTGTACGTCCGTCAGCACGCGCTCTATCTCCCGGCGCTTCTTGATGAACATCGTGTTCGAGATCGCTTCCTGCCCCTTTTCGTTCAGCCGCTGTTGCGCCGCATAGAAGAATTGCGCGATGCGCATGGCAGAGATCAGCATCCGCGTCCGGCCCGGGTTTTCATCGACGATCACATAGTTGAGCCAGGTCATCGAATAATCGATAGACCCGGCAACAATGGCCGCAGCGTCTTCCGGCCGTGTCGTGTTCTTCAGCCAGCTGGCAAGCAGCGCCTGCACCTGCGGGTCATATCGCTCTTCCGGCGTCAGCAGCAGGGTCCGCGACACCCAGCTGACATCCGTCGCCTCGATCTCCAACACCGGCCTGACAGGATCGACGAAGCGGGACGGCAAGGCAGTCATAATGCCCTTCAAGACCTTGTAGAGTTGCGCTGAATGCCTTGTGATCACCTCGCGGGAAATGCGCTGACATGCCTTGTCCAGCGCATCGGCGTCGATCGCCTCTGCGGTCAGCGCGCTGTCGATATCGAGCGTGACTTGCGCCATCGACGTCTCATTGGGATAGACATGATAGGTCAGGCTGGCGCCGGTTTGCTCATCGCGGCATGTCCACAGAAGCACCCGCATCTCATAGCCATCACTTGCGGTATCGGCATAGCTGTCCTGTGGCTTCTCCCAATCGCGGTTCGGCGCGATAATGGCCTCATTATGCGACGGGATCGCTTTCAGCACCTCATCATAGAGTGCAGTGGTTGGATCGATGCCGGCCTTGAGATTCAAGGGCGTATAGATCGGCGATAACGTTACTATCTGCAAGAGTTCCCCCTCTGCCTCGATACCCTACCCGAACCTTACCCGTGCTCGGCTCAAATGTCTAATCGCGGTAGCGCGACTGCAACTCGTCCTTGCACGCACAAAAAGAGCCCGGCACGAAGGCCGGGCTGAGTTTGCAAGTTCGCGGGCGAGCGGGGTTGTCAGGCGGCGCCCTCGAACTGGTTCATCGTGTTATGGGCTCCGCCAGCCTTTAGAGCGCGCTCGCCACCCACCATCTCCTTGAAGGTGTCGCCGAGGTCGGAACCCACTTCGTGCTGGTGCCTGACGGCGGAAACCCCGTTACGGATTTCGCTTCGCTGGATCGTGGTGACATAGGCCGCCATCCTGTCCTCGCCGAAATAGCCGCGCGACAGCTCGTCCATGCCCTTGGCCGTCAGGTGGAAGGTCGGCAGGGTGATGAGGTTGTGGAACACCCCTGCCCTTGCCGCGATATCGCCCTGGAACCGTTGCAGGCGCTGGTCAGCCTCCCGACCCAGCGGACTTTCGTCGAACTTCGCCGACATCAGTTCGGCCCCGTCCGGATAATCCAATGCCTCGATACGGCCTTCAGCGACCCATTGCGCCTTGACTTGTTTGCGCAAATTCAGCGTCCAGTTGAAGGATGGCGAGTTGTTGTAGGTCAGCTTGGCATCGGGCACGACCGTGCGGATCTCGCCAACCATGCGGGCGATCTCGTCGACATCGGGCGTCGCCGTCTCGATCCACAACAGGTCCGCGCCACCAATGGTAAGGCTGGCGATGCAGTCCTCGACGACACGGGCGGCCCCGGTGCCCTCACGGAACTTGAACAGGCCATTCGGCAGGCGGACCGGCCGGACGACCTTGCCGTCCTTCTGGATCGCCATCTCGCCATCTTTCAGCGGATTGGCGTCGGTAACCTCCTCGGTTTCCAGCCATTTGATATAGTCGCAGGCAAGGTCACCCGGCTCAAGCGACACGGGGATCTTCTGCGTCAGCCCGGCACCGAGACTGTCCGTACGCGCCACGATGACACCGTCATCGACACCCAGCTCCTCGAAGGCAAGGCGGCAGGCACGCAGCTTCTCGATGAAGTCCTCGCGCGGCACGGTGACCTTGCCATCCTGGTGGCCGCATTGCTTGGCGTCGGAGACCTGGTTCTCGATCTGCAGGCAGCAGGCGCCGGCCTTGATCATCTCCTTGGCCAGCAGATAGGTCGCGTGCTCATTGCCGAACCCGGCATCGATATCGGCGATGATCGGCACGACATGGGACTCGAAACTGTCGATCCGGCTGACGATTTCCGAAATGATGCCCTGACCCTTGCCGTCCTTGCGGGCCGCTTTCAGCTCGGCGAACAGGTCGTTGAGCGCGACCTCGTCGGCCTGGCGCAGGGAGACATAGATCTCCTCGATCAGGTCGACGACGGCGGTCTTCTCATGCATCGACTGGTCGGGCTGGTGGCCGAAGCGGTTGCGCAGTCCGGCAACCATCCAGCCGGACAGATAGACATAGGTGCCCTTTGCCGTACCCTTCATGCGCTTGACTGACTTGATCATCTGCTGCGCATGGAAGCCGGACCAGCAGCCGAGCGACTGGGTGAATTTCGATGTGTCGGCGTCATAGGCCGCCATGTCCCGGCGCATGACGCCGGCCATGTCACGGGCGATGTCGAGATGGGTCGAATAGGTGTTCTGCAGTTTGAGCTGGGCGATGTCCTCGATGTCGATCCCCGCCGGGGTCACGCCCGAAGGATAGCGCTTCATCAACTCGTTGCGGATCTGGCTGTATGTCGGTCGTTTGGTCATGTCATATACTCCGTATCAATATAAAGTCAGTTGAGGGTGCGCAGCGCGTCATAGGCTGGCAGCGTCAGGAAATCGGCCAGCTCGTCGCTGACGGCGGTTTGCAGGAAAAGGTCGGCGGCGAGCTGATAGAGCCCGGCGCGGAAGGCGGTTTCACCCTTCTCCTCGCGGATCTTGGCCAGCTCCTCGTCGAAGATCTGCTGGAACCAGTCCCGCGTCAGCGGATGGCGGCCATTCCCGGTCACCTGCACCAGCGAGCGATATTTCAGCCATTGCCAGATCTGGCTGCGTGAAATCTCGGCGGTTGCCGCATCCTCCATCAAATTGTGGATCGGCACGGCACCGCGCCCGTTCAGCCAGGCGGCGATATACTCGATGCCGACGGAGATATTGGTCCGTACACCTTCCTCGGTGATCCGCCCGTCATGCGGGCGCAAGAGCGCGTCGCGACTGATCGGCGGATAGGTGCGCTGGGTGCAGACCTGGTTGCAGGCCGGCATATGCTCGTCGAAGACTTCCATGGCGACAGGAACGAGCGCCGGATGGGCGACCCAGGTGCCGTCATGGCCGTTCTTCACCTCGCGCAACTTGTCGGCGCGCACCTTTTCGAAGGCAGCGGCATTGGCCTTGTCGTCATTCTTGACCGGGATCTGCGCCGCCATTCCGCCCATGGCATGGGCGCGGCGGCGGTGACAGGTCTTGATCAGCAACAGGCTGTAGGCGTTCAGAAACGCATCGGCCATGCCGACCTGGGCGCGGTCCGGCAGCACATAGGCCGGATGGTTTCTCAGCGTCTTGATATAGCTGAAAATGTAATCCCAGCGCCCGCAATTCAGGCCGGCGACATGCTCGCGCAGTTCGTACAGGATCTCGTCCATCTCGAACGCTGCGGGCAGCGTCTCGATCAGCACGGTCGCCTTGATCGTGCCCTGCGCCATGCCCAACTCTTTCTGGGCAAAGACGAAGACATCGTTCCACAGCCGCGCTTCCAGATGGCTCTCGATCTTCGGCAGGTAGTAGAATGGTCCCCGCTGCTGTTCGGCGAGCTTCATGCCGTTATGGAAGATGTGCAGGCCGAAATCAAACAGGCTCGCCGAGATGGCTTGCCCGTCGACGTCGAAATGCGCCTCCCCCAGATGCCAGCCGCGCGGGCGGACGATCATGGTCGCTGTCGTCTCGTTCAGGGCATAGGCCTTCCCGGATGTCTCATCGGTGAAGGCCAACTCGCCATTGGCGTAGTCCTGCATGTTGACCTGGCCATCGATCATGTTGGCCCAGGTCGGCGAGGAGGCATCCTCGAAATCCGCCATGAACATCTTCGCGCCGGAATTGAGCGCATTGATCATCATCTTGCGGTCAACCGGCCCGGTGATCTCGACCCGGCGGTCTTTCAGAACCTTCGGCACCGGCGCGACGTCCCAGCAGGCATCGCGGATGTCTTTCGTCTCTGGCAGGAAGTCCGGCAGTTCACCGGCGTCAAACCGGGCCTGCCGTTCGGCCCGCGCCGCCAGCAAATCCCGCCGCCTCTGCCCGAAACGCCGCTCCAGCGCCTGCAGGAAAGCGACAGCCTCAGCCGTCAGAACGCGATCTTCGCCATTGGTCATGGTTTCAGCTCCCTCATCTGTCCGGAGCCATTGTAAAGTCGATGTCATCCTCATGTCAGTGACCTTTCGTCATTACACTCACTGACAACATCATATTTACAAATGGGTGATAGATACAGTATCTATCTGTATTCATTGGGTTTTCATGTCAAGAATGTCATGATGAACCCGCTCACTTTGTAACGTTTGTAAAGTAGGCCCCATGTCGACCCGCAAGGAAAAGCTGCTCATCGGACCGCGCATCCGCCGCCTGCGCACGACGCTGGGCCTGACCCAGGCGCAGATGGCCGAGGATCTCGACGTCTCGCCAAGCTATATCAACCTGATCGAGCGCAACCAGCGCCCGATCAGCGCCAAGCTGCTGCTGACGCTCGCGCAAGTGTATGATTTCGATATCGCCGAGGTCTCCAGTGCCGGCGAGGCACAGACGATTTCGGAACTCGTTGATATACTGCGCGACCCGGTGCTGGAAGCAGGCTCGATCAGCAAGAATGAGATCGAGGATGCGGTCAATGCCAGCCCCGAGATCGCGAAGGCGCTTGTTCGCATGCACTCAAAGTATCGCGAGCTGGCCCTGCGAACCTATTCGGAGGCGAACCCCCTCTCCGACCGGGCAAAGGTCGAGGTGCTCGAAGAATCCGTGCGCAGCGTCGAGGCGGTGCGGGAATTCGTCAGTGAGCACCGCAATTATTTCCAGATCATCGACGAGGCCGCCGAAGCCCTGGCGAAGGAACTGAACATCACCACCGACCGGCCGAACGTCACCATGACCGAACGCCTGCAGCAGCGCCATGGCCTCAGCGTGCGGATCGTGCCGGCGGAATACATGTCGGACCATCTGCGCTTCTTCGACCGGCACAAGCGCGGCATCGACCTGTCGGAGGTGCTGCCCCAGTCCGGTCGGCGATTCCAGATCGCGTTTCAGCTCGGCATGCTGGAATGCCGGGAGGAGATCGACGCTCTCGTGCGCAAGGCCAAACTGCCCGATGGCGATGCCATCGGCCTCGCCCGGGTCACCCTCGCCAATTACTTTGCGGGCGCCCTCCTCATGCCCTATGAGCGCTTCCTCAAGGAATGCGAGAAGACAAAATATGATGTCCAGCTGCTCGCCCATCGTTTCGGCACCAGCTATGAGCAAACCGCGCACCGCCTGACGACGTTGCAAAAGCCTGACGCCCGCGGCATCCCCTTCTTCTTCGTGCGCATCGACACGGCCGGGAATGTCTCCAAGCGTCTCTCGTCGGGCCGGTTCCATTTCTCTAAATTCGGCGGCGCCTGCCCCTTATGGAATATCCATGAGTGCTTCGAGACGCCCGACAAGGTGCGCACCCAGATCATCCAGATGCCGGACGAGACGACCTACTTCTCCATCGCCCGCACGGTCTCGCGGCCCGAGGGCCCATACGGGCAGACAGCAACCAAGGTCGCCATTGGCCTCGGCTGCGAGATCGCCTATGCCCGCCGTCTCGTTTATGCGAAAGAGCATAATCTGGAAGCGTATGAGCCAGCCCGCATCGGCGTGAACTGCTATCTCTGCGACCGGCCCAACTGTGCGTCCCGCGCCCACGCCCCGCTCAACAAGAAACTCACCTTCGACGAGCGCGCCCGCGGTATCTCGGTCTATCAGTTCGAGGAGAGCTGACCGCTCTCAGGCACCGTCTAGGCGCATGTACCTGGAGTTAAACCTCGCCCCCTGAACGGGGGAGAGACCACTCTGGGGGTGGTGGATATGATTGAGCGTTGATATTTGCCGGAGATCTTCAGATGCACGTCACCATCGCCGCGGGATTTCTCTCCCTGTCGCTGCTCGCGTCTGCGACGGCCCGCGCACAATCAGACGATCCGGCCACCATCACAGAAGACGACATAGCACGTCTCGCCGAGTGGATGAAAAGCGAAACCCTGGCGGCCCAGGGCAACCCCGCGGAGACAGAGGTTCCATCGCTTCGCGGTGCCACACTGGAACTGAAGGGCAACTTTGAGTTTAACGGCAATTCGGGCGAGTACGACTATGGCAGCGGGCGTGTTGAATATTCCGGGCGCCCGAATCGCGGCGATGCTTGGTCGGGTGTCGAGGTCTCCACTGGCGGGGCCAGCTTCATGCTTTATGCGATCAGCATCTACTGCAATGAGAGTGAGACGCACGACCTTGAAATGCTGACAGTCGAGAACCGGCGTAGTGACTCCTACGAACATCTCATTTCGAGGGAAATCCCGGCGACAATACGCGGCACGATCAAGTCCGGAGAGGGCATGCTGGGTGTCGGCAGCGTAGTGCTCGAGGATGGCTGTTCGATAGAGTTCGACGTGCCGGCCTGGACCGACGAACTCATGCAGGAATCGCAGCGGCTTTCCGTTCCGCTGCATGTCGCCCGCGCCGCTGCGAAAGTGGAGGAATATTCCGGGTGGAAGGTCAAGACGACGGCCCAGCCTTTTGCCGATGCCTTCATGGAAGACGGCATTTACGACCGTGAAGAGGTCGCCTTTCTCGACGTACTCCTGAACGAGCCAGGCGTCTACCTGCTGGACGGCGGGGACGGAGCGCCTGTTCCCTTCAGGAATTACTGGATTCCGCGCACGTTTACCGAGGATGCCATGGCTATGACTGACTCGCTCGGACGGCTTGCGACGGGATTGAAGAATGGCGATTTCCCGAGCCAGGTCATGCAAGAGGTTCGCGCGGCCATGCAGAGCGAGCCGCTGGGCGTGGAGATAATCCATGACAGCTATACGGCCGATAGCATTTCCAGAGACATTACCTACAGCATCGTGGTCGGAGAATTCTACGATGCGATGGTGCAAAGCGACACTACAAATGCATACGCGCCGTTCCGGGAGGAAGTATCGGAATGGTACTCGGTGATCAAAGATCTGCCTGAGGACCGGCAGATAGAGATCAGAAGGACCCTGGCCTACTTCTCAGAGCGCGCCGCATCCTCCATTCTCTACAGGGAAGGCCGGGAGATTCCCGCCTTTCTCTACAACTGGATCAGTCCCGACAAAAAGAACTTGAACGAATGAGCGGGTAAAGCAGGTATTTTTCTGCGGGCGCCAGCCCGGCATTCAGCTATGCCAGTTCGGGGAGTGCCAGTTCTGGGAGTGTCAGGCTTTGGCCTTCTGGGAGAACCACAGGCTCGCCCCGCCCGGCTTCTGGCGGCCATGCATGAAAGCGGCAAGCCGCTCCGGGTGGCGCAGCTGCAAATAATTGCTGCCATAAAGAATCTTCGTTCGGCTGTTTCCGGTGAGATAGGCCGCCAGCAAATATTGCTCGGTCCAGTAGATCTGACGGTCGCGCATCATCTGGAGCGAATATGGTTGCGGCAGGTAGATGTCATGCACATGCACATGAATGTCGTGGCGGATCTGCGGCAGCAGTTTCAGGTAGATGCGCAGACAGTCTGAATTGTGCTTCACCGTATGGGTTGAATCGATGAACAGCACATCACCATCGCGCAGCGTATCATTGAGGTAGTCGGGTTCGATCTCCTGCGCCGGTTTCTGTACCAGGTTGATGTCCGGATTCCGGACAATGAAATCGCGTGGATAGGGCTCGACGCACGTGACCTTCCCCGCATTTCCATTCCTGGAGACGGCCTGAAGCGCGACAAGGGTTGAAAAGCCCGAGCCGATCTCGACGATATTCTTGGGCTCCAGGTACCGCAGGATACTGTAATAGGACATGGCGTCGGAAAAGGAATACATTGGCGCATTCCAGAAATACGACTCGCCCGCATCCGGATCACCATCCTTGGGCGGATCGAATTCCGCCGAGAACGGCATGATGCTGTCGAGGAAGTCCAGAACTGCAGCCTCGTCGAACAACTCGTCATAGCTATCGGTCGTACCGCTGGCGAAGGACTCCTCGATTTCCCGGATGGTCGGGATGGTGCTATAGAAATTCGCCGGGGTGATGGTCACCCCCTGATCCTGCAGGAATCGCCGCAATTGGGACGGCGCATAGAGCAGGCGTTTGAGTACCCGCGACAGCGCCATCATCTCCTCTTCGGCATAAACGCGTCTGTCTTCCGGAACATGGGTGCCGGGCTTTATATCGCCAATAAGCGACAGGGTCTCGCTACAATCTATCTTGAACTCTTTCACGAGGTCGCTCTCCCGGATATTTGCAGGCTGACGCGGTTACTCCCACTCGATGATGAAAGAGCGGAAACTATAGTTTAAAATCAATATATTGCAAAAAACCTGCAGAAAAATACCGTCGCCGTTTCTGGCGAAATCTTTTCGCAGGCAAGTTCAATAAACCTCGGACAGAAGCGCGTCTTGTCCGAGATTGCGGAACACCCCTTTTCTTGCCCGGTCACGCAGCAAGAAACACTACACTATTTTAAAATCGAAGGCGTCGGGCATAAATATATCCGGATGGCTCAGCGCTGAAACCGCGATATGCAGCCAGCATGACCCGCCTGCGGGAGTTTCGGGGAGAGGTTCGCGGACAGGCAAACTGGGCGAAGTGCCTGCGAGACCGGCTTGAAGCCGACGTCAGGCAAGGCAGGTGCTGTGCGAGACGACCCGACTATAAGGGAAACTCGCTAATCGCCCTGCCCTTCAGCGAGGATACAACAGAGTAATCCTGCGCCAGCTCACTGCTGCCATGTCACAAAAAAATACTGGGCATGATCGGTAGACCGAGCTCTGTTCCAGGGGGTGTTAACCGGCCGTCAGAGACACCATTTTTTCAAGCGCTTGTCTCCTTGGCCGATTTTGTTCCACGCTCGTCAGTCCAGTCTGTGTGATCACACGATCTGTTTAAAACGCCCGACCAAAATGCAGGAAGGCCGCTCGATCGCCAAATTCGCTGGCGCCGAGGCCGAGATAGAGAGGACCGAACGGTGAATCGCCTCCGAGATAAAGCGATCCTGCGAACCCCTTGTCCTCCTGACGCTGCGTTACCGTTGCAAGGTCGAAGGCCCGCTCTTCGAAGAGATCGAAACTGATTTCTGCGTATTCCAGGGTCCCGCCCAAATAGACCGGGAAATTCAGGATTTCCTCCGACCCTGTCAGACGTCGAAAGATATCGGCCGTGACCAGCGCATACTGATCCGTCGGAATGGAATTCTCGGCAAAGGCAGAAACCCGCCTGAAACCGCCAAGGTTCAGAATCTGGATTGGAACATCGCCATCGTCTTCGATGCCCTCTGCCTGAAGTCTCAGATTTAGACCGACAGAGCCGATTTCATGAGCGGTCGCGATGTATATATTGTATTTTTGCGATTCTTCTTCGGTATCGAAATCGTGCATAAGCTCTGCGGACGTCAGTACACTGAAGCCTGAAGTCGGCCAGGTCGTGCGGTTCAACGTATCGACGCCGAAATAAGCCGCACCGCCGCCAATCTCATAAGATCGTCCCGGCAGAAGATCCGGAACGGAGGTCACCACGGTATCGATATCGCCGGCAGCGGCCACACCCTCGATCATGACAACGCCCCAATCGCCCAGTTCACGGCCAATGCGCAAGCGCGCATCAACACGCTGCTCATAAAACTCTCCGAGGCGCTGGTCACCAAGGTCAAACAGGACTTCCTCACCCCGATAGCGTAGGAGCGGACTTACAAAAAAGCGGCCATCGGGGCCGAAGGGCTGATCATATTGCAGGGCGACGCCGAGATCTGTACCAAGTTCAAACGAAACGCTCCCCTCACCGCCATAGCTGCCAATCGGACGGCGGGACAGTCGCGCGAGCAAAGCGTAGCGCGCATCACCATCAAAAGTCGTCGACGCGCGAAAGCCGGCCTGGAGCAGGTTTTTGCCAATTTCCCGCGGCACAATCTTCAGATATTGTCCGTCCTTCGAGCGCGAAAGATCGACATCCCCGAAAGCACCGAATGAGGACAAACTGCGCAAGCGGCTATCAATTGTTTCACGATCGTTCGGATCAGCATTGTCCAGGTCCAGGCGGTTCAGAACAAGCTCGTCATTTATGTCGGAGAGGTTTTCAACTGTCAGAGGCCCCTGGTTTTCTCGCATCTCAAAGGGGTCAATCGCACGATTTCGTGCGGGCGCTGCCCGGCGGGCAATATCTTCCAGCTGTGCGCGGTGTTTTTCTGCCTCGGCACGTCCGGATGCGACACCTTCGTCGATGAGTGTAAAGCCGGACGACGAAAGGCCCGTCAGGTCAGGCGTGATCAGAAGATCATTTTCCCCTAGGCGGGCCACATCCTGCTGGCGGTTGCGGTACACCGTGATCTGGATGAGTTGGCTCGCAGTGGTCGTGACAGAGGGGCTGCCTTCGACGCGGGCGGGTTCGATTGTCGTATCCACCGCGATAATAATGTCTGCCCCCATGTCCTTTGCAAACTGGACGGGAAGCTGTGCGGCCATGCCACCATCGATGTAGAGCTCATCATTGATCTGGCGCGGGGCAAAGACACCCGGAACAGCCATGCTGGCCAGAATGGTTTGGACGAGATCGCCTTGTGGGAAAGCGACCGCCTCGCCGGTGGAGAGGTTCATCGCGACCGAGCGATAAGGCACGCGGAAGTCGCGTGTAAAATCGGAGGCATTGGGAATGTGGTAAAAGATGTCGCGGAACGTAGCCTGAAGACCGCCCATACTGGAAAGGCCGCCGGGAAGTTTCACGCCGTCGGAGCCTACGCCGGCGAAGTAATCTGCAAAATAGTCATCATAGCCCTCTTTCTGCCGAAAGGCCTGATCATTGCGTGAAATTTGCCCCCGGAATATTTCGCCCCATGGCCGTTCACGGTAAATATCGGCGATCTCCTCAGCGCTGTAGCCCGCCACATACATGGCCCCCGTAACGCTGCCCATGCTCGTGCCGAGGACGCAGTGGACCGGCACACCGACCTCTTCCATTACCTGCATGACGCCAACCTGAGTCGATGTCAGTGCCCCACCACCGCTGAGCACCAGCGCCACATCGGGGCCATCGATGTCGTCGAAATCGCAAGCCAAGGCTGCCGATGATGCGGCGAGACATACGAAAACCACCAAGGCGGTCCTGACAATTGACCCCATGCGACACCCCTCTTGCATTCAATACACGCGATCACGATAGGCATCGGTTTTTGAACTGAGGCAAGTTCCTAAACGGTCATTTGATATTCATATCCGGCCACACCGCTCTTGCCGGGCAGGAATTGCGGCTATTCTCAAGAACCCTCATTGATCGATGCCCGCAACCTGACAAAAAAAGATTCCTGTACGCCTTAGTTGAAACCATTCACAAGCAAGAATACGATCAGGAATCGGCGGCATGCCTTTACCACATCCTGGATTCCACTCGAGCTGATGGCGCGCTTTGCCGCTTTAGACCGTTTTGATAGAGACTTGAAAAAATGACTATCAATGAAGAAACGCCGGTAATACCGATGAATTACCTAGGGTTTATTTATCGAGAATTGAGCGAAAAGGGCTACGATAACAGAGCTCTTTTCGAGGGGACAAACCTCCGTCCGGAATTGCTCTCTGACCCAGCATTTCGGACCGACTTTCTTACGGTTCGGCGTTTTGTCGAGAATTCGCTGCAAACGACTAAAGATATCCATCTGGGCCCAAAGCTCGCCGCGCGTTTTGAACCTTATTTCATAGGTCCGCCCGCTTACGCCGCCATGAATGCAGCGACCTTCGGGGACGGTTTGAGTGTTCTTGCCCGGTTCATTAATGTGACGTTTCCCATGATTGATTTCAGGTTTCAAAGAAACCTTGATGGCCCTGATAAAGATCAGGCAGACCTCGAGATTATTCCAAGGATCGCTTTGGGCAACGTGTCGTATTTTGTCATTGCAAGCGCCCTTGTGGTGCTCAACCGGATCCTGCTTGAAATGCTGCGTCAGCCAATCATCGCGCAACGTGTAGAGACTTTGATCGACGAGCCGGAAGATTGGTCAGATATCGCTCCGCAGGTCAGCCGCGTGCCGGTGATATTCAGAGCACCTGCCAATAAAATAATCGTCCCGGCGGACCTTCTCGACAAAACGCTGCCCGGTTCGGACCCGATAAACCACGCACGGCTGGTCGGGTTTTGCGAGCAGTTGTCACAGTTCCTGGAAGACTGGACCAATCCGATTGCGCGGGTAAAAGCCTTCCTGGAAACACAGGAGAATTTGCATGCGCGCTTAGCGAGTGTCGCGAGAGAGACAGGTTATTCCGAGCGCGGCCTCCGGCGGCAACTTGAGCAAGCCGGTACGTCTTTCAGAATGATCAAAGACGATATTCGCAGGGCACGCGCGGAAGACATGCTGCTTTCAACCAATCGCCCAATTCAGTCCATTGCATTTGAACTCGGCTTTGACTCAGCGTCAAATTTTTCACGGTGCTTCAAGCGCTGGACAGGACTTTCGCCAAAACGCTTTCGCGACGCCGGGCGTACCGGATAACCGTCATGGGCGAAATTGAATAGTTTTTGGCCTAAGGTGAGCTACCCTGTTTGAAGACGGAGCCGTAGAGCTATCGAGGAGTTTCAACTTCTTCTGCTCGGGGGCCCTGCTATGTATCGATTACTTCCCAACGCCGTAATTGCTGCGGCAGTGTCGGCTATATGTCTACCAGCGGCGCACGCTCAGGACACCGCAGAGGACATCGTTCCTGAGTTTGAGGTGTCCTCTATCGAAGCTTCAGTAGAGACGTCCCCGCCAAACGTCGTTTTCGTCCTCTTTGATGATGTCGGCTTCACGGATTTTGGCGCCTATGGCGGCGACTCTCGCACCCCTAATATCGATAGGCTTGCTGAGAGAGGTATTCAGCTCGCACGCTTTTACGCATCGCCATTCTGCGGGCCAACGCGAGCCATGTTGATGACCGGCATGGACAATCACCAGGTCGGCATGGGCACGCTCGTGGAAAGCACGACCGACGAAATGCGCAAATTCCCCGCCTATTCCATGGCTTGGGAAGATGATCAGGAAACGATCGCAACGCTGCTCTCCGATGCGGGCTACCAGACCTATGTCACGGGCAAATGGGGTATTGGCGAGGTGGGCGGCAATCTGCCCAACCGCTTTGGCTTTGACCGCTCCTTCGTCATGGATGCAACCGGCGGCGGAAATTATGACGCAAAGCCCTACCTGCCGGGCTCACATTCGGTCGAGTGGTTCGAGGACGGCAGGCCCGTCACTTTGCCGGAGGACTGGTATTCTTCCCGTTCGCTAGTCGACAAGATGATCGAGTATATCGATCAGGGTGACAGCGAGGAGCCGTTCTACGCTTTCCTCGCGCTGCAGGCTCTGCACATGCCGATTCAAGTGTCGGCGGAATATACCGACCGCTACAATGGCGTGTTCGATGCGGGCTGGGACGTCATGCGTCAGCAACGCCTTGAACGCGTCAAATCTCTCGGCCTCGTACCCGACACAACGACACTTGCGCCACAGCCGGAAAGCCACCGGGCCTGGGACGATCTCACGCCGAAAGAGCGGAAGGTTTCCGCACGCGAAATGCAGGTGAATGCCGGCATGATGGAGAACGCCGATTATCACATCGGGCGGCTCATCAACTATCTGGAAACCCAAGGCCTGCTGGAAAACACCATCATCATGATCGCTTCGGACAACGGTCCGGAATCGGCAATGACATCTTTTGAAGGGCCATTGAACATTGCCCTTGATGCAGTGAAAATCATTGAGCGCTTCGACACGTCCTACGAGAATCTTGGCGAACCTAGGAGCCTTACTGCAATTGGCCCGGAATGGGCGTCGGTATCGGCGACGCCGTTCGATCTCTACAAGTTCTATGCGAGCGAAGGCGGCCTGCGTGTTCCGCTGGTCGTCGCAGGCCCCGGCATCGCAGACTCCGGTGTCGAGCAGGCGCCGGTCCACGTTGCAGACATTACGCCGACCCTGCTGGACGCCGCCAATGTCGATTATGACCCGGCAGCATTCTATGGTCGCAGCGTCCTGCCGATGCTCGCCGGTGAGACCGATATGACACGTGATGGCGACGACACCTTCGCCTTCGAGGTCAGCGGCAATGCCGCGCTGTATCGCGGACAATGGAAGATCACCAGGAATGCACCCCCGATGGGTGACAGCCAGTGGCGGCTTTACGATCTTTCGGTTGATCCGGGCGAAACGACGGATCTGGCCGGCCAGAATCCGGAACTCTTCGAGAGCATGCTCGCCGAATACCAAGCTTATTCCGAAACGGTCGGCGCGATCGAACTTGGCCCGGATGATAATGCGCTGAAGGTGGTCAACCAGAAACTCGTGAACAACATGCTTCACAAGTACTGGCCGCACGCGACGGGCTTCGTTCTGGCTGTGCTGCTAGCGCTGTTCCTGCTCTTCAAACTGGTGCGGGGACTGTCTCGCCGCGCAGGCGCGTAAGGTCAGGAGGGCGCAAGCCGCCCTCTTCGCTCGAGATAAAAGGGAGCGTCTCCATGGCATGGATTGCTTTCACCCTTGTCGGCCTGATCATTCTGGCCATGGCAGTATACTTCTTCCTGCCTTCGGTCCTGCGGGTGATGGGGTTGCACCGGCACTACACGATCCCGGAGTTCGACCTGACAGGACGCCGGGCGCTGGTGATCTGCACCAGCCACAGCCGGCTCGATCCGAAGAACCGGGACACCGGCGCATTCGGGTCCGAGTTCACCGTCCCCTACTACGCCTTCATCAATGCCGGCATGGATGTCGATATGGCCTCCATCAAGGGCGGCGAGATTCCGATCCAGCCGGGTTCCTGGTCCTGGCCGCTCGCCTGCGACGATGACAAGCGCTTCATGGCGGACGCAAATGCGATGGAGAAGCTCAGGAACTCCAGACCCGTGACCGAGGTGAATCCGGATGACTATGACGTTATCTTCATGGCTGGCGGATGGGGCGCGGCGTATGACCTCGCGCAAAGTGAGGAATTGGCCGACCTGGTCACGCGAGCCAACGGGTCCGGAAAAATTCTCGGATCCGTGTGCCACGGCGCGCTGGGGCTCGTCAGCGCCAAGGGCCTGGATGGCAAGCTTCTTGTAAAGGGCCGCCGCGTGACCGGTGTGACGGACAATCAGATCCATACGTTCGGCATTGCGGTGACGCCCAGACATCCGGAAGAGGAATTGCGCAAGGCCGGGGCCATCTACGAGTGCCAGCATGCCTGGCTCGATCCCTTCGCTACGCACACCACGATCGATGGCAACCTGATAACCGGCCAGAACCAGAACAGCGGGTACGAAACGGCTCATCGCATTCTGGAAAAGATGGCGACCCAAGGGAACCGTTAGTGCTGCCCAAACACAGCTTGCCACCTCTCAAATGGCGAACGCTTGAAAAGGAAGCCCAGGGGCTGATTTACGGCGCCATACTGGTCCTGAGCCTTCTTATGGCAATTGAAGCCTATTCAGGTCGACCGTTCAGGCCCGCCCTGATACTCTTTGGATCGGTGCTGGCCATGGCGCTGGCGCGGGCCCTCGCAGCTCTGATTTCAAACGGCCTGGAAACCGGTGAGCGGTTGTTCCGCGTGTCGGCTTTACGCGCAGCCTGGACCGGTAGCCATCCCGTTCTGTTTGCTTCGCTATTGCCATCGGGTCTTATGTTAGCGTCCAGTTTTGGCTGGCTTTCGTTGGAAAATGCAATTCTGACCTCGCAGCTCTACTGCATCCTGGTCTTGGTGATTTTCGGGGCGCGTGTTGGTTGGGTTATCGGTCATGGACCTTTATTGCCGATTGCCGGAGCATTCTTTGCAGGAGGGGTCGGCGTGTTACTGGCTGTGATGAAATATATACTTCATTAAGTCTTATGGGCTGTTTCAGACCTGATTGTAGGATTGGACCGGAATAATGGTTTCTCCAATGCGCCTTATTATTGGCACCGTTCTTTTAGCCATGGCAATCGTCATCATTGTTTTCCTATCCTGGCCCAAACCCAGAAATAACCCCGTCTCAACTTGCCTCCTGAGTACAGACCGCATGGGCACGTTTGCAGATGTGCCGGGCGGGGGATTTATCATGGGCGCTGATCCGGTTTATGCAGAAGAAGGCCCGCCGACAAAAGTTTTTGTCTCACCTTTTCGGTTGCAGGTCCATGAGGTGACCAATCGTCAATTCTCGACCTTTGTGGCTGAGACGGGATATATCACTGAGGCTGAACGAAATGGCGGTTCAGCCCTCTTTGTGAAGAGCAGAACCCCCGAAAACTTCATGTCCTGGTGGCGGTTGGACCCTTTGGCGACCTGGAAAACCCCTGGCGGTGAAGGGTCTGATCTGACCGGGCGGGATAACCATCCCGTCGTCCATCTCAGCCTTAATGATGCGCGGGCCTATGCCTCTTGGGCGGGCGGTCGCCTGCCCACTGAGGTGGAGTGGGAATATGCGGCAAGCCTGGGACTTTTCGATCCTGATGATCCGCGCTCGGGCATGCGTCGACCGGACGGCACAGCACGCGCGAATATATGGACAGGGTTCTTTCCCATTCAGGACACTGGCTCGGACGGTTTTGAAGGACTCGCACCGGTGGGATGCTTCGAGCCGGGTCTGACAGGTCTTTATGACATGATCGGAAATGTCTGGGAGTGGACTGAGAGCCCGTTTGGACCGGACGTCCCTCGAATTACGATTAAGGGGGGATCATACCTTTGCAGCGACACATATTGTCGGCGATACCGCGTCGCGGCCCGTGACAGCATGGAACCAGATTTCAGTTCATCACATGTGGGCTTCCGCATTCTTAAAGATCCGGCTCTGGCAGATTGAAGGCTCAAGGTCCGGGCTGCATCGACAAATGGCCAATGCGGAATGGCCTTTGGCCTTTCTTGAACTGTTTGGCGCCCCCCGATCCTGATAATTCAAAAGGGGTCGGGCCATGTGCCGGTGCCTATGAAGGTGACTTGAAGTTAAGTTCAAAAAATCAGGTTCAGAGGGATTGTAAAAATGTCGACAAAGTTTTTGTCTCTATTAGCGGTGCTTGCTCTTCCAGGAACGGCCGTTGCGCAAAGCTCGGAACCAGAAAACAAATGGGAGTATATTGCGACTGCCTATGGCTGGTTCCCGGGTGTGTCGACCACCGTGGAAACGCCGATCGGCGACGTCGAAGCTGATGTGGACTTCGATGAGATCCTTGAGACGCTGGATATCGCGGTTTTGGGCGCTTTTGAGGCCCGCAAGGGTCGAGTGGCTCTGATAGGAGATCTGCAGTTTTTTGACGTTTCTGCGGATACAGAGCGTGCTCCGGGTGCCTTCACCGGGGCTGAAATTGACTCGCAGCTGATGATTTTCAGCGCTTACGCGACCTATGCGCTGGTCGATAGCGACGATCTGCGTTTCGATGTCGGTGGCGGCCTTCGTTACAATGGGTCCTCAGTTGAAGCGCAACTCATACAAGAAGGTGGCGCCGACGGCCCGTTCTTCGAGGATGATGGCGGCTGGACGGACCTTCTGCTTGCAGCACGGGTCTACCGTCAGTTCAGCGATAAATGGTATGGCACGGGATATGCCGACGTCGGCGGTTTTGGCATCGAGGACTCCTCGGAACTGACCTGGCAGCTGTCGGCTGGCCTCGGCTATCAGTTCAATGACAAATGGTCGACTGTCGGCGGCTACCGTCACTATTCGGTCGAACATGGCGATGACCTTGTGACCGCCACGATCGAGGTCTCGGGACCCTTCCTCGGCGTGCAGGCCCGGTTCTAGAGATCGGGTCGGAGAACAATATGAAACAGGTAAACCCGGTAATGGTTTCGCTGCTGCGGGTTGTCATCGGATTACCTGCACTTGCCTTCATATTTCTGGGTCTCTCCTGGTGGATGGTGCCGGAGTTTGCCAGCTTTCAGCTTCGTATGGAGTTGCTGCAGGGGTCGGGCCGGACCACACAGATCGCTGATCTTGCCTCGTTCTTCCTGACTATCGGATCGTGCATGCTCATTGGCCTGCTTACCCGGCGCCCCGTCTGGTTTTTTCCGGCCATATTGCTCCTTGGCTTTGCCGTTCTCGGACGGTGCATTGCGTGGGGATTCCACGGTGCCGATCTCACGCTTGACATGATCATTGTCGAGTTGGTCGTCATCGCCCTGCTTCTCGTTGCGTCCCGGTCCCTCAATCGGGCCTGAAATACATACCTGAAATACATACAAGACGTACCCTGATTTTTTGAAAGGATTGTCTAATGAAGCTTGCTCACTTTGCCCTCCTCGGTCTCCTCGCTGGCTGCGCCACATCGCACCAGGACGACCGCGCCTCCTTGCTCGCCGAGCCGGTGAATTGCGAAACCGCTGAGGCCGATATCGCAGCCCTCGAAGCCGCCATGCCCTCCAGCGGGGAGCGCGCCAAGTCGGTGATCCAGACCGTCACGCCGGTCGGCGCAGTCGTCAGCGTGGTAAGCGGCTCCTATCAGGACCGCGCCGCCGTCCTGACCGGGCGCACCAAGGGGGAACTGACCGCCCGCATTGAGGAAATCGAGGCTGTCTGTGGGCTGTCCGAGTCGGAAGCCGGTGCTACAGATGAATAGGAGCCGAAAGTGAAGCCTCGCACTGGCAGATGCTCAGCCGGAGCCGGAAGTCGATCGAGAGACGACACGATTTAAAGGATTGGCGCGTGACATATAGATTATTTCGCGGACGCATGATGTTGCCGATCGCATGCAGCGCAGTCGTGCTCTCCGGATGCGAGAGCCTGAACCTCGCTATGGGCGCTGCGAACTATGATCGTGTCTACGACACCTATGCGCAGACCGACACCACAGAGACAAGCATCACGAACCGCCGCCACGCCGATGGCCGCGACGCAGGGCTGATCTCTGCTTTTTTTGGCCTCGATGACGCGCTGCCAGAGGGGATTACCGACCGTGTCGCCTGCGAGGGTGCAGGCGGGGCCGATGGGATGCCGATAATCTTTTCCCATGAGGTGGATATCGCGACGCTAGAACCCGGAGACTTACGGATCACGACGCAATCCGGCGCGGTCAATCCGGTCACCTGCCTGACACTCGACCCGGCCAGCGATCCCGGCGAGCTGCGCACTGCGCTGCTCGCAGGCTTTTACGGCAGCGCCGAGGATGAGCCGGTCAGCGTGGACATTGTCGGCAATGTGCTGTCACTCGACGGCACGGTGAATTTCAAAGGCGCTTCAGTTGCCGTCACGCCGCTGGAAGCCGGCCCTACCCTCGTATGGGCAGAAATTGTCCCGGAAATGCAATGGGACCTGGGTGGCAAGGCGACGGACTTCCCGTGGGGCGGCGGAAGCCGATGTCCGGTTGGTACCGCTCAGGTCGTACGCGTCACTTGGGGCGGCGGCGTTACCAAGCCCGGCGGCGATCCCGCAGATGATACCGAGCGTAAGCTGTACAAAGTCAAAACCGTCACTGCCGACGGCAAACCGGCTGAAATCACGCCTTTCGCGCTCGCGGACCTGAAAGATGGCGATAACAACCATCTGCTTTGTCTTGACACGACCGATGCTGTAACGTCCGTGTTCTTTCCAGCCGGGTATTTGACCGATCCGCGCGAAGATCTGAACCCGGACACGACAATTTCACTTCTGCCTTAACCGAAGTCAGGGAGACCAAGCATGACCAATACAATAGATGTCTTTTGGTCCTTCCGCAGTCCCTATTCCTATCTCGTGACGCCGGGCCTTCTCCGTCTACGCAATGATTTCGAGGTAGACCTACAATTTCGGCCGGTTCTGCCAATCGCCGTGCGCACGAAAGAGTCCTTGTTTACCGCTGACCAGCGGCGCGTAAAATACATCATCATTGACGCGTTTCGTCGGGCGGAACTGCTCGGCATGCCGTTTGGCAGGCCGTCCCCTGACCCGATCGTGCAGGACATGCAGACCTTCGAGGTAGCCGAGGAACAGCCTTATATCTACCGCCTGACCGGCCTTGGCATCGAGGCAGCGCGCCGCGGCAAGGGCGTCGAATTCGCCTATCATATCTCGCACCTGATCTGGAGCGGAGAGCCCGACTGGAACAAGGGCGACAAACTTGCCTTAGCGACAGCCGCGGCAGGCCTTGACCTCGCCGAACTGGACACCGCCATCATCGCCACAAATCCCATGCCAGACATCGAAGCCAACCACGCCGCGCTGGAAGCAGCGGGCGGCTGGGGCGTGCCGACCATGGTGTTCAATGGCGAGCCATTCTTCGGCCAGGACCGGATCGACACGCTGCGCTGGCGGCTTGAGAAGGTTGGCGTGCCACGGCGGTAAGCGGTAGTTCTCGGGCATATGGACGTCACAATTAAGAAAGAACAGACATGTTGAGCTGGCTTAAATACGCCGCGATAACGCTTTCGGTGCTTGTCATCGTTGTATGGCTGGGGCTTCCGCATCTTCTCACCGCGCTGGGCTTGCATCCCCATTACGATCTCCCGGAGATCGACGCATCAGGGAAACGCGCTCTAGTCATAACGACCAGCCACGACACGCTTGGCGACACTGGCAAGGCAACCGGTGTTTTCGCCTCTGAGATGACCGCGCCGTACTATGCCTTCCTCGACTCCGGCATGGCGGTTGATGTCGCCAGCATCCAGGGCGGTGAGATTCCGTTCGAGCCGCAGTCATTGCGCTGGCCAATCGTGTCTGCGCCGGACAAGCGCTTTAGAAGGGACCCCGACTTCAGGGCAAAGGTCCAGAATTCATTGGCGATCTCTGAAGTTGATATCTCTGACTATGACATCGTCTTCCTCGCAGGCGGGTGGGGCGCTGCCTACGATTTTGCACAATCGGTGGAACTCGGAGCGCAGATGTCAGCGGCCTACGACAACGGCGCTGTGATCGGTGGAGTCTGCCACGGCCCGCTCGGACTGCTTCAGGCTCGGACTGAGGTTGGCGACCTTCTGCTGGAAGGGCGCCGCGTAACCGCTGTTACCGACAAGCAGATCAAAGAATTGGGCATCAGCCACACGCCGATGCACCCGGAACGCGATCTTCGCGCCGCTGGCGTCGTGTTTGAAAGTGACACGGCCTTTCGCGACTTCTTTGCCAGCAAGGTGGTGGTCGACGGCCGACTGGTGACGGGGCAGAATCAAAACGATGGCACCGAGACGGCAGTAAAGATGATGCAAGTGCTACTCGGTCAGACGGATGGCTGACCCAGGCAACTTCTTCATATCACTAAAGAGTAATGCAAATACCTCTCAGCCTCACTCCCACTCGATCGTGCCCGGTGGCTTGCTGGTCACGTCATAGACGACGCGAGAGACGCCCTTAACCTCGTTGATGATCCGCGTCGCGACGCGGCCGAGGAAGTCATGCGTGAACGGATAATAATCCGCCGTCATGCCGTCGACGCTGGTCACCGCGCGCAGCGCCAGCACGGCCTCATAGGTGCGCACATCGCCCATCACGCCGACCGTGTTCACCGGCAGCAAGACGCTGAAGGCCTGCCAGATCTCGTCATAAAGCCCCGCCTTGCGGATCTCGTCGAGATAGATCGCATCCGCCTTGCGCAGCGTATCGGCCTTCTCTCGCGTGACGGCGCCCGGAATGCGGATGGCAAGGCCCGGCCCGGGAAAGGGGTGCCGGCCGATGAAGCTTTCCGGCAGGCCGAGTTCGCGGCCAAGCGCCCGCACCTCGTCCTTGAACAGCTCGCGCAGCGGCTCGACCAGCTGCATCTTCATGCGCTCGGGCAGGCCGCCGACATTGTGATGGCTCTTGATCGTCATGCTCGGACCGCCCGAGACCGACACGCTCTCGATAACATCCGGATAGAGCGTGCCCTGGGCGAGGAAATCGGCGCCGCCGAGCTTTCCGGCTTCCTCATCGAACACCTCGATGAACAGCCGGCCAATGGTCTTGCGCTTCTGCTCGGGGTCGCTCACCCCGTCGAGCGCGCCAAGGAACAGGTCGGACGCATCCACATGCACCAGCGGAATATTGTAATGGTCGCGGAACAGACCGACGACCTGCTCGCTCTCGCCCTGCCGCATCAGCCCGTGATCGACATAGACGCAGGTCAGCTGGTCGCCGATCGCCTCATGGATCAGCACCGCCGCGACGGACGAATCTACCCCGCCCGACAGGCCGCAAATGACGCGGCCGGTGCCGACCTGCGCCTGGATTCTCGCGATCGCCTCGGCCTTGTAGGCAGCCATCGTCCAGTCGCCGGTGAAGCCCGCCACACCATGGGTGAAATTACGCAGGATGCGGGCGCCATTGGTGGTGTGATAGACTTCCGGGTGGAACTGCGTGCCATAGAAGCGCCGCTCCGGATCGGCGATCACGGCATAGGGCGCGCCCGGGCTTTTCGCGATCACACCGAAGCCGGACGCCATCTCTGAGACATGGTCGCCATGGCTCATCCAGACCTGCTCGCCCCCGGCTCCGGCGAACAGGCCGTCGAGAAACGGGTCCTCGACGACTTTCTCGATAAAGGCCCGGCCGAATTCGCGCGAGGTCCCGCCCTCCACATGGCCGCCCAGAACATGCATCATCGCCTGCTGGCCATAGCAGATGCCGAGCACCGGCACGCCGGCCGAAAAAATCGCCGGGTCCGGCAGCGGCGCGTCGTCCCAATAGACGCTGGAGGGCCCGCCCGACAGGATGACGGCCTTCGGCGCGAACTTGACAAGGAAAGCCGCATCGACGCGGTTGAAGGGATGGATCTCGCAATAGATCCCGTCCTCGCGCAGGCGGCGGGCGATCAGTTGCGTAACCTGGCTGCCGAAATCGACGATCAGCAGCCGCTCATGATGTTTTGTCACTTCAGGGTCCAGCATGCCTGCGGTGTAACCGCTTCGCTGCCGCCGTGCCAGTATTTTGTGAGGCGCAGGCTGCGCCTTGCTGAGGAACAACCCCGCCGGCAACGACTTTTGCACCCTGATCGATTCCGTCTATAAAAGCGGGCAAGAGGGAATTCAATCCATGAGAATTGTCAGATGCCGGGCCTATGGCTCACCGGACGTATTGAATATCGAGGATGTGCCGATCCCGCTACCGAAGGATGATGAGATCCTGATCAGGGTCGAGGCATCCAACCTGACAGCTGGCGATTGCGAGCTGCGCCGCTTCGATGTCGCCTTCCTTTTCTGGCTGCCCCTGAGGCTGATGTTCGGCCTCTTTCGCCCGCGTCGGCTTGTGCTGGGGCAAGACGTCGCCGGTATCGTCGAGAAGGTCGGAGCCAGCGTGACCCGTCTGAAACCGGGCGATGCCGTCTATGGTCTCACAGGCATGCGCTTCGGGGGCCATGCGGACTATGTCTGCCTGCCGGAGAGCTATTGCGTTGGCCCGCGTCCTGCCAACCTGTCTGCAGCGGAGGCCGCGTCACTCCCCGTCGGCGGCTATAACGCCAGCCACTTCCTGCGGGAAACGGCGCTGGACGAAGGCGAATCCATCCTGGTCCATGGCGCCGCAGGCACCATAGGCACCATCGTCGTTCAGCTCGCAAAGAATATGGGCGCAATAGTCACCGCCGTCGATGCGGGCGACAAGCTGCCGACACTGGAGGCGCTCGGCGCCGATCATGTCATCGATTACCGGTCCGAGGATTTCACAAAGAACGGGCAGCAATACGATGTCATTATCGATCTCGTTCACCGCAGCCCGAAGGCCATCGCATCGCTGAAGGATGGCGGGTATTACCTGCTCGGCAACCCGTCAGCGATCCAGACCCTGCGCGGCAAGCGCCGGTCGAAGAAGGACGGAACGACGGTCATCCCGGCGCTGGCTGCCTATACCCTCGAAAATCTCGACTGGCTGAAGGAACTGGCCGAGGCGGGTAAACTGCAGCCCGTCGTAGACCGCACCTACACGCTGGAAGAGGCCGCCGAGGGGCACCGCTATGTCGAGAGCGGCGCGAAGATCGGCAATGTCATTCTCGTTACCGAGTAAACGTCACGATTTCTGCAGGACCGCGATGAAGAACCCGTCCGTCCCCGTGCGCGCCGGTGTCAGCCGGATGCCATAGTCATTGCGGCATGTTTCAAGCTGTTCGCGGGCACCGTCGGCGAGCAGGCCGGTCGATGCCATTGCCTCGACGGGATCAGCAACGCTGAACCGGTCATGCGCGGACAGGAAGCTTTTCAGGCGATCCTCATTCTCTTCCCTGAAGATCGAGCAGGTCACATAGACAAGCCGTCCGCCCGGCTTGACATAGGTCGAGCCCTCCAGCAGCGCCGCGTCCTGCTCGGCCGTCCGCGCCTCCATTTGCTGCTGCGACAGGCGCCACTTCGTATCGGGCTTGCGCCGCCAGGTGCCGGAGCCGGAACAGGGCGCGTCGACGAAAACGACATCCATACGCGCCGCGAGGTCTTCCAGGCTTCCGCCATCGAGCGGACTGCGGACCTGCACGTTGCGCACACCGGCCCGACGCAGCCGGTCGAAGATCGGCTTCAGGCGTCGGCCATCGGCATCCCAGGCATAGATTTGCCCCTTGTTCGCCATCATCGCGGCCAGCGCCAGCGTCTTGCCGCCAGCCCCGGCGCACAGATCGAGCACCTGCGCCCCTTCCACCTTGCCTGCGGCGAGTGCGGCGAGCTGGGAGCCGGCATCCTGCACCTCGACAAACCCCTTGCCGAAAGCGGGCATCGGGCCGAGCGCCGGCGCCTTGGCATCGGCATCGGGTGCGGACACGCGCAGGGCGTTGGCGACAAGCATGGAAGGCTCTGCCTTGGTCGCCGCGAGCGCTTTCTCCGCCTTGGCGACATCGCTCTTGAGCAGGTTCACACGGATATCGACCGGTGCCCGCGTCGTGAAAGCCTGTCCCTCGGCAATCGGATCGTCGCTGACAGCGGCGATCAGCGGATAGATCCATTCCGGCATGTCCGCCTGGATGTGTGCTGGAGCGTCACCGATATTCCTGGGGTTTGACAGATGTGCGGCCTCCGGTCCGGTCAGGGCACCGGGTCCATGCGCTTCTTCGCCTGCCGCATCGGCGATGCGCTGCTCGGGCCAGCTCCACAGGAAGCGCAACGCCCCGAGGATAACCGCGCGCGGGCTATCGTCTTCCATACGCCATCCCAGCGACTGCTTTGACCGGATCGCATCCAGTACAAGCCCGGATATCCAGGCCCGGTCACCAGAGCCCGCATAGCGGTTCATCCGGCCCCAGTTGGAAATGATATCCTTGATCGGCAGGTGCCTGTTTTCGAACTCCGCCAGGAGTTCGATCGCGGCAGTGATGCGTCCGGCGTCGCGCATGAAAGGGTCCACTTCAAAGTCTGTCCGGCAGGAAGGCGCCGGATTGGCTGATGTGGACTACTTCAGCTGCAATTTCTAGTCTTGCCGGTTACCCGAGCGTCTGGCGAAAGGCGCGGAGATCAGGAACACGACCCCGATCAGGCCCGGAAATGCGGCGATACCCTGGAAGATCGTGAACACTTCAGGATCGCCGTCAGCCCTGCCGATCTGGTAGCCGAAGAACATCAGCGCACAGGCGACCGCCACCAGAATGAGACCAACAAAAACGCGCCCACCCGGACTATCGTCGTTCCGGGATACTGCGACGGCCTTGAGCGCTTCCGGGTCGATCTGGACACCCGACTTGATCGCTTCACGCAGCGTCTGCTGCTGTGACCTGACCTTCAGCCAGTGGAACAGCCCGTTGATCAGAACGATGAGGATGACGAAAGTGAATACGCCCATCGGCGCTTGCCAGTAATCGAAATAATGAAAATCCATTTTATTGCTCCTGCCCTCTGGGAGCATGATACAGGGTAATACCCCTGTAATCCAGCGATCCTTAGCCGCGAAACACGAACCACGCGCCCAGTGCAATGAACGCAAACCCGATTAGCGTCCCCATGGATATTGCTTCCTTCAGGTAAACGACGCTGAAAATGGCGAAAACGCTCAGCGTCATCACCTCCTGAATGGTTTTCAGCTGCGCAGCGCTATAGACTGCGTGGCCAATCCTGTTGGCTGGCACAGCAAGGCAGTATTCGAAAAACGCAATGCCCCAGCTGATGGCGATGACCACCAGGATCGGCGCTGCCTTGAACCGCAAATGGCCATACCAAGCGAAGGTCATAAAGATATTGGACAGGCCGAGCAACACGATCGGCCAGATATGCGCAGGGGTGAGTGACATGGCGAAACCTCCGTTCGACATGCCTGTTTACTCCGGCCGGATATGACCTTCCAGATTATTCCGCGGTGCGGGACAATACCGCGATCTGCAGGCCGGTCGGCGCCTTGCAGAAATAGAGGCGCTCGCCATGGGCATCCATCGGCCCCTGGATTTCGGCCCCGCTCTCCTTCGCCTTGGCGGCATAGGCATCGGCATCATCGACAACGATATGCAGCATGATGCCCGCCGGCATGCCCTCGCCCTCCGCCCACATCTCTATCCAGCTATGCTCGCCCGCAGGAAAAACCGCGCCAGCGAAACCCTCCGTTTCCATACCGAAATCGGTCTTGGCAAAACCGAAATCAGTCTCGAACAGCTCGGCCAGTGCCTTCACCTCGCCAGACGGTGCGACGGTACAGAACCGGATACCCAGTATTGTCATGATTTCCCCTCCTCTGGCCTGATCAGGCCGAGCTCTCTTTTTATCTTTTTGGTCAGGCCATCAGCGACCAGACGATGGGATTGCTGCACGTAATCACGCAGCGCCCCGGCGGTCAGGCCCGGCGGCTGATAGTGCTGGATCCAGGTCATGCCGCGCGACGCGAGATAGGGCGCGGGGCGGCAGCCGGGCTGGTCCTTCAGGATTTCGAAGCCAAGCGGCGTCACCTTGAAGGTCACCGCGAAATGCTCTCCTGTCCCCCACCCCGCAACGGCGAAAACCTTGCCGCCAACCTTGTAGACATCGGCCCCGCCCCACTGCACGACATGGCTCGTCGCCGGCAGGGAGAGGCAGAAATCGTTGAACTCAGCCGGCGTCATCCCTCGCCTACATCAGCGCCGGGTTGAAGAAGAATTCCTCCCGGATGATCTTGCCCTCGGCATCAATCGTGTACAGAGCGAATTCCGTTGCCTTGATGCGATCGCCGGACGCCTTGTGGGTCGCGTCGATATTGAAAATGATGCCAAACCGATGCTCGCCATGGAAATACGGCCCGCTCAGGCCGGCATCATGGGTCTCGAAATTCTCGTTCCAGTCGGCATGTTTTTTATGAAGCGCGTCGAGACCATGCACTTGCGCACTGGCCTGACCCGGCTGGGCCATTGGCTCGATTGAAATGACATCGGGGTGATAAAGGGTCCTGAGGGCCTGATCTTCGGTATGGCTGCGGCAATGCTCAACAAGCGCATTGCCGGTCGATACGAGAATATCGTTCATCTTCTCTCTCCTGTTCAACCGCCCGGCGACAGACTAAGCCGCCAGGCGCTGAAGCGAAAGGAAAATTCCTCAGCCTGCCCTCAGCCTAGTTCGGCGTCGGATAGTTCGGCGCCTCACGGGTGATCGCGACATCGTGGACATGGCTTTCGCGCAGGCCGGCATTGGTGATCTTCACGAATTTCGCGCGGCCCTGCATGTCGGCAATTGTCGCCGCACCGACATAGCCCATCGAGGCGCGCACGCCGCCGACGAGTTGATGCAGGATCGGGGCTATGGGCCCCTTATAGGGGACCTGACCCTCGATGCCTTCCGGCACGAGCTTCATCTGTTCCTTGACGTCGGCCTGAAAATAGCGATCTGCGGAACCGCGCGACATCGCCGTGATCGAGCCCATGCCGCGATAGGATTTATAGGACCGGCCCTGATAGAGGAACACCTCGCCCGGCGCTTCATCCGTACCCGCCAGCAGTGACCCGATCATGACGCAGTCGGCCCCGGCGGCGAGCGCCTTGGCCATGTCGCCTGAATATTTGATCCCGCCATCGGCGATGACCGGCACGCCGTCCTCCCGGCCTGCCCGCGAGCAATCGATGATCGCGGTCAGCTGCGGCACACCAACACCGGCGACGACGCGCGTCGTGCAAATCGATCCCGGCCCGATCCCGACCTTGATCGCGTCCGCCCCCGCCCCGGCGAGCGCCTTCGTCGCTTCATACGTTGCCACGTTGCCGGCGATGACCTGGGTGTAGTTCGACAGTTTCTTGATCCGCGCGACCTGCTCGATCACCTTGGCAGAATGGCCATGGGCCGTATCGATGACAATGACATCGCAGCCGGCATCGAGCAGCGCCTCGGCACGCTCGAAGCCCTGATCGCCGACCGTGGAGGCCGCAGCGACACGCAGGCGCCCTGCGGTATCCTTGCACGCGTTTGGATACTGCACGGACTTGTCGATATCCTTGACCGTGATCAGACCGATACAGCGATAGTCGTCATCAACAACGATCACCCGCTCGATCCGGTACCGGTGGCACAGCGCCTTGACCTCCTCGATCGACACGCCCGGCGTGACCGTGATGAGATCTTCATGGGTCATGAGATCCCTGACCGGCTGGCCCATATCGGTGGCAAATCGCATATCGCGGTTAGTCAGCACACCAACGAGCTTGCCAATGCCCTGGGCATCGGGGTTCTCGATGACCGGGAAGCCTGAAACCTTGCGCATTTCCATGATCGCGCGGGCATGGCCCAGCGTATCGTTCGGCGTCAGCGTCAGCGGATTGACGACCATGCCGCTTTCATAGCGCTTGACCTTGCGCACATGCTCGGCCTGTTCCTCGATGGTCAGGTTCCGGTGCAATACGCCAAGGCCGCCATTCTGGGCCATGGCAATCGCCATCTCGGCCTCCGTCACCGTGTCCATGGCCGAGGCTATGATCGGGATGTTCAGGGTAATGTCCCGTGTCAGCTTGGCCTTTACGTCAACTTGCGAGGGCATCACTTCCGACGGGCCCGGCTCCAGCAATACATCATCGAATGTCAGGGCTTCACGTATCTGCATGGCTTTTTCTTTCAAACTTCCTGATCTGCTTTTTTCGCTTGGGATCGATACCCCATCGCAACGACATACATCTCGGCCGAGTCCTGCCGGCTCGCCTTCGGCTTGGCGTGGACGACCTTGACGAAGGACGCTTTCAGACGATCCAGAAGGTCGCTGCCAGCGCCCCCCTGAAATGTCTTGGCGACATAATGCCCGCCGGGCGCCAGCACGTCCTCGGCAAAATCGAGCGCCGCTTCTGCAAGGGCGATGATACGCAGATGATCCGTCGACTGATGGCCGGTCGTCGGCGCGGCCATGTCGGACAGCACGATATCGGCATCTCCGCCAAGCAGTTCCTTCAGTCGGTCCGGGGCGCTTTCATCGAGGAAATCAAGCTCCAGCACTTCGGCGCCATCGACCGGCGGCATGCCGAGATAGTCGATGCCGATGACCTTGCCGGTCGGCTTGTCGCGATCGCTGCCGACAGCCTTGGCGGCGACTTGGCACCAGCCGCCGGGCGCCGCGCCGAGATCGACGATGCGCATGCCTTTCCTGAGCAGGTTGAATCTCTCATCCAGCTCCAGCAGCTTGTAGGCAGCACGGGAGCGATAGCCCTCTGCCTTGGCCCGCATCACATACGGGTCGTTCAGCTGGCGTTGCAGCCACAGCGTGGATGATATCTTGCGCCCGCGCGCGGTCTTGACCTTCTTGGCCAGTTCCCGCTGCGAGCTTTGCTCGGCGCTGGATTTTGGCTTCTGTTTCAGGCTGCGCTTTTCCGGCTCATGCCCCAGTGCCGTCTTCGACAGGTCCTGTTTCATGCCGGCCCCGGGCTTGCGCCGCGAGGTGTCGTCTCCCGCATCCTTGCCCGGGCGCTTTGCAGTGCCCGGCCTGTTGCGTGACGATGCCGACGGGCCATTCTGCCTGCCGGGTCCTTTATTGTCAGAATAGCGTCCCATATCGTCGTATAGCGAAGGAGTCGAGGCACGTGAAGGGGTGATTTTCGGCCTTCCGTATCCTGCCGTCACTCTTTCGCAGGCTGATTGCCCCGCGCCTGGTCGTCGGCGCTCCTGCCACGGCTGCGCCGGCGGCGGCGTTTGCGATGGCGATCGCTGGCGATCAGCTCGGCAAGGATGCCTTCGCGCAAGCCCCGGTCAGCCACCCGGATGCGGCTCGCCGGCCACGCCTTGAGGATACCTTCAAGGATGGCGCAGCCCGGCACGACAAGATCCGCGCGCTCCGGGCCGATGCATGGCTCTTTCTGCCGCGCATCAAAGCCCATCGCCCTCAATTTCTCCGAAATCGACAGCGCCCGCTCGCTGGCGAGCCAGATGCCGTCGACCTCCTTGCGGATGTATTTCTTCAGGCCGAGATGCACCCCGGCAAGGCTCGTTACCGTCCCCGAGGTGCCGAGCAGGTGCCCCCGCCCGGATTCAAACAGCGGCTTGAGGTGATCTGCCCCTGTGAAGCGGGTCACCTCAAGCGCGATCGTATCGACGGTGTTTTCGTATTCCTCCCGCGTCAGATGGGCGCCGCCGAATCGCTCCGATGCCGTGACGACACCGATCGGGATCGAGGTCCACGCCTCCAGCTTGAAGACCGCATTGGTGATGTCATCGCCGCTTTTCTTGACGACCCAGGAAATCTCGGTCGAGCCGCCACCGATATCGAACACCAGCGCCGCATCCGCCTTGGGATCGGTCAGATCCATGCAACCGCGCACTGCAAGCGCGGCTTCCTGTTCGGTCGTGATGAGCTCGAAATCGAGGTTTGTCTCTTTCTTGATGCGCTCGAGAAAGGCCCCGCCGTTCCCGGCCCCGCGGCAGGCCTGTGTCGCAATGCAGCGTATGGCGGTGACCCGCCTGCTCTCTATCTTCTCGCGGCAGATCGTCAGCGCCTCGATGGTCCGGTCCATCGCCGCGTCGGACAGCATTCCGGTCTGGCTGACCCCCTCACCCAGTCGAACGATGCGAGAGAAGGCATCGACAACGCGAAATCCGTCCTTTTGCGGCACGGCGATCAGCAGGCGGCAATTATTGGTACCAAGATCAATGGCAGCATAGCGGCGCGAGAAAGGCGGCGATGGCAGCCAGTCCTTTTCGATACGCTTTTCGGGCTTGATCTCGTCGGCCTTCAGCGCCTGGTCCGACTGGTTCCTTTCGACCCGCAACTTCTTCAGGTGATGCGCCCTGGGCCGGCGACGCCGACGCTTCTTCGCGGCAGGTGGATTGTCGCTGCGCTGAATACTATCTGATACGGCCCCATTGTCCTGGGGCGTCTTGTCATCGGTCACTGTGCGTCCTCGCTCGACCAGTCAGACTTGTTGTCGTCCGATTATCTCTTGTTAAAGACTAACCGCGCAGAACGCGTCATAGCAAGCACTATACTCCAGCGTGTAACCCGAATCGGCCAGCAATTACCCACCCATCAAACAGATAATCGCTCTTTTCATGATCAAAATTGGATAAATGTGTTGATTTTTAGCAGATACAACCATAATGGTGTCGAAAACAGAGGAAATTCATGAAGCTCGACCAGATTGATCGCAAAATTCTTCATTATCTTCAGGAAAACGCCCGGATCACGAATGCTGATCTGGCCGAAAAAGTCGGTCTGTCCCCCACGCCCTGCCTGAGGCGCCTGCGCCGTCTCGAGACGGAGGGGATTATCAAGGGGTACCGCACTGAAATCAACCGCGAAGCGCTCGGCGTCGGGGTAACGGTCGTCATCCTCGTCAAGCTCGAAAAGGAAGACGAGACGTCCCTGCGCTCCTTTGAAGCCGAGATCAGCCAGCGCCCGGAAGTGATGGAATGCTATCTCGTGACCGGCAAGTTCGATTACTTCATGCGGGTGATCATTCCGACACTGACGGCGTACGAGACCTTCCTGTCGGAAACGCTGTTGCGCATGTCAAATGTCGCATCGGTGGAATCCAGCTTCACCCTGCGTGAAGTGACCAAGAAAGCCGTCGTGCCGCTTCCCAAGAACTAGCGGCCGGTCTCTCGCGCCACTCAATGACTGCGAGACAGGATGAAGCGGGCAATCGCCTGCAGCGCGCGGCTGTCTGCCTTGAAGATCGACAACGCATCGATCGCCTCCTCGACCAGGCTCTCGGCTTTCGCCCGTGCCGGTTTCTCGCCGAGCAGATCGACAAAGGTCAGCTTGCCATGGTCCTGCCCGACCGGCTTGCCAGCCTCCTCCTCCGAAGAGGTCAGGTCGAGCAGATCGTCGGTGATCTGGAAGGCGAGGCCGAGCCGCGAGGCATAGTCCCGCAGGGCCGTCATCTGGTCTTCGCTGGCGCCGCCGAGATAGCCGCCGAGCTCGCAGGAAGCCCTGATCATGGCGCCGGTCTTCAGGCTTTGCAGCAGGGCAATGTCGAGCGAACCGCCCTCACCCTTGTCAGCGAGGATATCCATCATCTGCCCGCCGACCATGCCCTTCTGTCCGGCGGCATGGGCCAGCGCCGCGATCATCCTCGTGCGGACCGCGCCATCGGGATGGGTCGTCTCGTCAGCCAGGACCTCGAACGCATCGGTCAGCAAGGCGTCACCGGCCAGGATCGCCGTCGCCTCGTCGAACTGTTTGTGCGAAGACGGCCGGCCGCGGCGCAGGTCGCTGTCATCCATCGCCGGCAGGTCATCATGGATCAGGCTGTAGCAGTGGATGAATTCGACCGCTGCCCCGGCGCGCAGGGACCGATCCCGCGGCACGCCGAACAGGTCGGCGCTATGGACCGTCAGGCAGGGACGCAGGCGCTTGCCGCCAGCAAGGGCACTGTACCGCATGGCGCGGGCCACGCGGCGCAGACCCTTGGGCTGGTCGAGGCCTTCATCCGGCAGCAAGGCCGCGAGGGTCTTCTCGATCTCGTCCAGTACCGCCTTGTTGAATGCCGCCGTCATGCCACCTCGCTTTATCGATGCGGTTTGTCTAGAGCAGGCCGCGCAGATTGTCATCAGCGGAGAGGCACGCACTGTTGTTCAGTGACGGTTCACATTTCCCTGATATGAAGCAATCACTTGCAAGGAATTTCCGGTCGATGGCGCAACTCTCTCAGATCCCGCTTTGCCGCCTCCCATCGCGGGAGACAGCCTGATGTGCGGCGTTGCGGGGATCATGGACCTGCGCGGCGACCGCGATGTCGACCGCGATGCTCTGAGACGGATGACCGGCGCGCTGGTGCATCGCGGGCCCGACGGCGAGGGATTCTTCCACGCACCCGGCATCGGTCTCGGCCACAGGCGCCTTGCCATCATCGATCTTGCCGGCGGCGCGCAGCCCTTTCATGCTGCCAGTGGCGGCGGTGTGCTCAGCTTCAATGGCGAAATTTACAATTACGCCGATCTCGCCCGACGCCTTGCTGCCGCGGGCGCGCGCCTGAAGACGCGCAGCGATACCGAGGCGCTGGCCGAGCTTCTCGACCGGCAGGGGGTTGATGCCCTTGAGCATCTTCACGGCATGTTCGCTTTCGCTTACTGGCGTCAATCCGACAGCCGCCTGATCCTCGCCCGTGACAGGCTGGGCGAACGCCCGCTCTACTACGCCGTCAGCCAAGACGGCTTCCTGCTGTTCGCGTCCGAACTGGGCGCGCTGCTCGCGTCGGGCATGCTGGAAAAAGAGATCAGGCAGGATGCTCTCGCCGACTATTTCCTGCATGGCTACGTGCCCGACCCGAAATCGATTTATCAGGGCATTTACAAGCTCGCGCCTGGCCATGTCATCAGCACAGGCCGGGGGGAAGACCCCGTTCAGACCCAATGGTGGGACGTCCGCTTCCGGCCGGATGACGCCATCACGTTAGAGGACGCCGTGGACAGCCTTTCCACTCTGCTCGATCAGGCGGTGAAGGCGCAGATGATGTCCGACGTGCCGCTCGGCGCCTTCCTGTCCGGCGGTGTCGACTCCAGCGCCATCGTCGCCTCCATGGCGCTGCAGTCCGGCGACCCGGTGCGCAGCTGCTCCATCGGGTTCGAGGAAGCCTCCCATGACGAGCGCGCCTTCGCCCGGTTGGTTGCGGATCGCTATCATACACAGCATACGGAACATGTTGTACCGCTGGCAGCCCATGACCTGATCGACACGATCGCAGCGGCCTATGGCGAGCCCTTTGCCGATACGTCGGCCCTGCCAACCTGGCTCGTCTGCCAGCTTGCCCGGCAACAGGTCACGGTCGCCCTGTCCGGCGATGGCGGTGACGAAGTCTTTGCCGGCTATCGCCGCTACCCCTTCTTCCTGGCTGAAGAAAACCTGAAGGGCGTGATGCCGGCAGCGTTCCGTAAACCATTCTTTGGAGCCTTCGCCGCGCTCTATCCCAAGCTCGACTGGGCACCGCAGGCTTTCCGGCTGAAGACGACGCTGACCGCCCTCGCCGAAAGCCGCGCCGCCGGCTATACCCGCGCCCTGTCCGCCATCCTGCCCGAACGCCTTGCCGGCATGGTTGACCTTGACGCCGCGAGAAACCTCGATGGCTACGACCCGGGCGCACAGATCGCCGACCGCTTCAACGCAGCGGATACGGATGATCCTATCTTGGCCGCGCAATATTGCGACCTGAAGACATGGCTGCCGGGGCGGATGCTGGTCAAGGTCGACCGCGCGGCCATGGCGCATTCGCTGGAGGTCCGCCCGCCGATGCTCGACCATCGCCTCGTCGAATGGGCCGCGACCCTGCCACGCCGGTTCAAGCTGGATGGCACGGATGGCAAGCAAGTCCTGAAGAAAGCAAGCGAGCCCCGCCTGCCGGAGGAAATTCTCTATCGTCGCAAGCAGGGATTTGGCCTGCCCGTGGCGGCATGGCTTAGAGCAGAGTCAAACAATCCTCTCGACCGGCTCGAAACATCGAAAGCCTGGGCCGAACAGGGGTTCCTCGATCCAGGCGAGGTGCGCCGCATGATCTCGGCCCACAGGAAGGGCCGCTCCGACTATTCCCAGGAATTATGGAGTGTCCTGATGTTCGACGCGTTCCTCAGGAACGGTGCCTGATCCGATACCGTAGCGAGCGGGCGAGACTGACAGCAGTCTGCCGCCATCCCGGCCGCACCGCTTCGACAAGCGACATGCGCTCTCCTGCCTCACCCAGAGACTGCTTGTAGCGCACATCGCCGACCAGCATGTCATATGTATCCAAGCCATTGTCGAGATAGTGTTGCGCCGCCATGACATGGGTGAGCAGGCCAGGTTTCAGCCGGTTATCCTCTTCATACTGAAAACCGCTCTGATAGTTCATCACGCGGCCTTCATGCACAAAATTGTAGAGGACCCCGACAGTCTCTTCCCCGGCACGTAGCTCCACGAGCGCGACGCTTTCGGGGTGGTCTTTCCGCAGGCGTTTGTGAAACGCCAGGAGATCGGGATTGGCAAAGACGCTGGCCCCGCCTCGCGCCTCCCAGGTCGCGGCATGAAGCGTTTCCAGGCGCTGCCAGCTGACAGACCACTGGTCATCACCCGTAGGAGTATGGAGGGCGACCTCACCGCGCTCTTCATAGAGTTTAGCACAACGCTCAATTTGCTTGCGGCTATTGCTGCTTAGCGATGACAGCACAGTGCTGCTTGTCTGGCGCAAATCTGCCAGCCGACAGATCCAGCTATGTTCCTCGCGCAGGACACGCACGGTCATACCCCGCGCCAGCGCCGCCTCGCTCAGGCCGCTGACACAAGAGACAGTGCCGTTCCTGACGACAAAACTGTCGATACCCGGAAAATGATCAAAGACGGCGCACCAGGCTTCGGCCCCGAGGTCGGAAGGGCCCCCGGCGGCCTGCAGGAAATCATTATATTCAACGTAGACGGAATCGATTGCTTCACGGGCCGTTTCACCGAGACGCGCCTCCCGCAATGACACGAATGGCACGAGACCGCTCTGACTGACCCCGATAATGCCCAGCAACAGCGTCGTGCCGTCTTCCGTCGCCCGTATGGCATGAAGCTCGGCCCGGTCCTCAGCCTGCCTGAGCCAGGTTTCGATCCAGGCCGGCGACTGGAAGAACGTCTTCTTTCCGGCGCGCGCATAGAGGTCCCGCCATCCGGCGAGAAACGCTTCGGCATCGTCGAGGGGTGTTATCGAAAAAGCGATTGTCACGCCACGTCCTTCCCGGAAAACAGCTGCCCATAGGCATCGATCATCTGTTGAAGCTGATACCGGCGAAGAACCTTTGCCCTGTTCGCCTTGCCGAGGCGCTGCCGCAGGACAACGTCATCACAACACTGGTGCAACAGGGCGGCAAGCCCTGCCTCGTTCCCGCGCGGCACGACGAACCCGCTATTGTCGTCAGAGAGCATCGCCGCGACATCGCCGACATCCGTCGCCACCACCGGCAGGCCGCTCGCCATCGCTTCCAGCAGGCTCAACGGCATCTGCTCCGTGTCCGAGGTCATGGCAAACAAGTCAAACGTCCGGTAGAGCGCCGCGGGGTCCGTCACATGGCCGGGGAAGTTGACGCTGCCGGAAATACCGAGGCTGTCGGCGAGCCTGTGCAGCTTTTCCTTCTCGGGGCCATCACCGGCAATGACCAGCCGTGCCCGATTGGTCAACTCACTTTTTGCAAAAGCTGCAAGCAGCATGCTGAAATTCTTTTCGGGCCGCAGCGCGCCGATCGTGCCGATGACGATTTTTTTGCGCGTTCCGGTCTCGGCCGGATGAAAAAGCTCGGTGTCGATACCGTTGTAAACAAGCTGAACGTTTCGCAATCCCCAGCTTGCGACGGCAATCCGTTCCAGCGTATGCGAAGGCACGATGACGCGTGTCTTCCCGAGCAACAGCCGCCGCATTCTCACACGCCTTGCGAGCTGGTGATTCTGGCTCTCGTCAGGGCCGAAGCCATCCTCGAAATGGAGATGAGGCACGATCTCGCCAGCCAGCGTCAGGCGATTGGCGATGACCGCTTCGATACTCCCCCAATTATAGGTACACAGACGGTCCGGTCTCTCTGCCACATAAAGCGTCCGCAGGCGTATCAAATTGCCGATACTCACCGATTCGCCTTTCGTCATCGACAATTTCACCAGCTCATGGTCGACGCCGGCGAGCAAGTTTGCAGCGGCATGATTGTCATCCATCGCGGCAATGATGTGCCGGAAGCCGTCCAATGCCCTCGCAACAGTGGCAAACCGGCGTTGCGGACCGCCGACGGCGAAGGTCGAAAACACATGCAATATCGTGCGGCGCGCGGTCATTATCGACCATGAACCTGGATGGCGCGGTCTATGAAGGTCTGCCGGTCAGAAACCGGCTGCCAGCCGAGCAGCTTCTTTTCGCCGGAGGTGTCGAAGGACGCCACCAGACCGCGCGACTTCAGGTCGCGAACAGATGGAAAGCCGACCTTGCGCCCCGCAGCTTTCTTGACGACCCATTTGGCCACCTCACCTGCCTGTTGCTGCCAGATCGATTGTGGCCGATAGACAAGCGGCCGCCCGGTCTTTTCAGCGAGAAGCGCCGTATACGCCCGAGCCGTCAACCGCACATCGCCGACGAGATTGAAGGCCCTGCCTGTCAACTCATCAGCTGGCAGATCGACGATCGCCTTCATCAGCGCTGCCGAAACGTCCTCGGCCAAAACAAGAGGCAGCGGGTTGCGACCGTCATTCCAGCCGAGGCAGACACGCTCGCGATTATAGAAGCCAACGCCGCTGTGAAACGGTGATGTGCCCTCGCCGACGACGACACCGGGCCGCCACAGGCTCAGCGGCAGCCCGTCATCGCGGCATTTGCGCAGCAGTATTCGCTCCGCCGCCGCCTTGGCCCTGGCATAGTCCGCCCGCCCCTTGTCCGGGTCCGGCAGCGTCTTGTCGGTGATTGTCTCATCCGGGTCGCCGCAATAAAGCGCCGCGATGGAACTGACATGCAGGAATTTCTCAGCACCCGTTGCGATCACGGCATCGGCAACTTTCTCGGCACCGCCGACCATCGCGTTGCGGATCGCTTCCCAATCGTCGCCCCCGCCGCCATGGGCAAGATTGACCACCACCGGCACGCCGGCGATTGCCTCTTCGAGAAAGTCACGGTCGGCAATGGAGCCCTGGACCAGCTCGACATTCTCATGGGTGAACACCCGCGCCGGATTGCCGGTGTTGCGCGCGACGACCCGGACCTTCTTCCCGGCGCCGACGAGGTCGCGTGTCAGATAGCTGCCGATGAAGCCGGTGCCGCCGAGCACGACCACATCAGCCCGGAAGCCGGTATGCTCGACAGGCTGTGGCCGCTGTGTCGGCTCGCCGCTTGCTGCGGCAATATCAGTGCACAGGCGAACCAGCCTTGTGCCGCGGGCGCCGTCCATATCGTGACGATCATGGTCCAGCGCTGCGTAGAAATCCCGAACGCTGTTGCGGATACTGAGGAAGAACGGATCACGGCGCCCGACAAGCCTTGTCTGTGCCGCAAGATAGGCGGCCGCATTGCCGCTATCCTGGGCGATGCGGCCAAGGCTGGTGGCATAGCCCGCCCGCATGGTCTCGAGGAAATCGATATACCCGCCGGGCGTGGTCACCCCCGCCGTGCTGGCTAGATAATCGGCGCTGATCCGGCCGTCATCGCCCAGAATATCCAGCGTCCAGTCGGCATAGGACGCACCGAGGGAAATGAGCAACTGGACGGTGCATCCATTTTTCCCTGCCAGCAAAACCTGCCATTCGGTCACGAGATCGATCCCGTCGGCAAAGGTCCTGCGCTCACCGGGCATCACGGCCGTCACGGTCAGGGGGCCGGCAACATCGTCGATCAGGCTCAGCGGATGGACCACCTGTTCCAGCAGGAGGTTACGCGGCGAGTCGAACATCCAGTGCCCGAACTGACGCGCGGCAAGCTGGCGCAGCGGCATCACGTAGCGACAGCTGACATGGCGCACGGGCCCGATCCGGTTCTCTTCCAGAGCCTTGAGCACCTTGAGCTGTGCCGGATGAAACAGGTAATTCTGGCTGACCCGCAACGGCAGGCCGCGCGAGCGTGCGCAATCCTGCAGGTCCTCGCACTGCGCCACGGTTTCCGCCATGGGCTTTTCCAGAAGAACGCCGATACCGGCGTCCAGAAGTGTCTTTGTGATGGCATAGTGGGTGGATGGCGGGGTCAGCACATGCGCGACGGCAAACCCGCCCTCTTTCAGGGCATCGGTCAACGACCCGTAATGGCCTTCAGCTTTATACTTCCGGGCAAACGCGACCGCGCGGCTCTCGACCGGGTCGACGACCGTTGCAAGCACGGCCCCCTTGATCTGGCCAAGCGCTTCGGCATGCACGGCGGCGATATTACCCGTCCCGATAAAGGCGGTTCTTGTCATGATCTTTTCGTCCTGAGCTAGCCCGCAGACCATGCCCCAGAAGTGTTAATATCACCCTGTTTTCATGCGCTTTTCCGGTTTTGCTTTTTCGCGCTGATTAATGTTGACCCGGGCCCCAGTTATTACTATCTAACCGCTTCTTGTGTGGGCCCGTAGCTCAGTTGGTAGAGCAACTGACTTTTAATCAGTGGGTCACAGGTTCGAATCCTGTCGGGCTCACCATTTTCCTGAACAGGAATAAGGCGGCCAGTGCGCCCGCGCACTTCGTCGAGCCCCCCAAATCCAGGCTATTTGCGCGTAGATCATTGTAAACAGAAGGAATTTCCGCGCTGTTAACCACGCCTGCTCACACTTTCTTGTCGAGTTGAAAGCTACAAATGCACGGAAAAATCTCTTTTTGCGTAAACCATTCGGTAAAATATGACACCGGTATCTATGAATGACAGGGGCTCTATCATGCCCCTCGCTGCTCTCATCGTCGGATTGCTCTGCATCGCGCTGGCCTTTTCGATGGACGCCGGCGTATGGCGCCAGCAGGCCGCGCGGCTGCAGGAAGACGTGGATATGGCCGCCTATGCGGTCAGCATCGCCAAGGAAGACAGCATGTCGGCAGTTGATGTCACGAAGATGCTTCAGGCCCATGCTGACCGGCTGCCTGCGGAGTCCGGCGCGACCAGTTTCACCCTGACGGATCTTGGCAATAACCGCTATCGCGTCACCGGCACCCGCGCTACGAGCAAGCATTTCTCGCGTATTCTCGGCATCAATGCGCCTACCCTCTCCTCCACAGCTGAAATTTCCAAGGATGGCGAACCCGCTCCTTGCGTGCTCGCAACGAATACCAGCCCTGCCGGCGGCCGCGGTATCGAAATGAACAACAATGCGCGCATGACGATCAGCGGCTGCTCTGTGCAGTCCAACGCGACCGGCGCAGGATCGGTACATTTGACGCAGGCCTTCATCACTGTCACCGACGGCAGCGGCCCGGGGAAACTATGCCATGGTGGCGGTGTCTACGAGGCGAATGGCAATGCTGTCAGCGCCACGAAGGAGCAGTGCCCTGCCGCGGCAGACCCCCTTGCATCATCCCTCGGGGTTCCCGTGGCGAACGGAACGACCTATGCCAATCCGGGTACCGATTATTCCTGGTACGGATCCAAGACCTTCCAGCCCGGTATCTACTCCAGTGGTTTTGTCGCCAACAATGGCCGCACACACTACCTGCAGGCCGGGACCTATTACGTTACGGGCGGCAATTTCGAAGCCCAGAGCGGTGCCAAGGTTATCGCCAACGGCCCTATCACCATCATTGTCATGAATGGCGGCACGATCCGGATCACCGACTATTCTTCCACCGAAAACTCGTTCCAGGCACCGCAAACGGGGCCGTATGCCGGTGTCCTTTTGTGGCGGGTAAACACTGGCAGCTGCCCCGACCCGATTACGTTCGCCGGGGGCGCCGGATTCAAATATGACGGCATACTGTATTTTCCTGGCTGCCTGCTGGACATCAGCAACGACGCCGCCATCACGACACGCAGCGACTTCACCTATGTTCTCGCAGACCGGATCAAGATGGTCGGCGGTTCGAGAATGAATATCGACGTCGACAACCCCTATGGGCTTGCCAGCAATCTCGGCGGCGGGGGCGGTGGCGGGAACTATGCGCTGGTGAAATAAGATGAGCATGCGGAAAACTATCGAGAAACTATACACCCGGAACGAAGGGTCCGTGGCGATTGAAGCCGCTCTTGTCATCGCGCTGATACTTGCCCCGATGCTCCTCTATGGCGTGGAGCTATATTCCTACAAATCGGAAACTGCAGCGATGAACAGGGACAGCTATTCGATGGCCATCGCCCTCGCGGCGACGCCTGACGATACGCGGACCGACGCAGAAATTCTCAGCGCCTACAGCCAGAGATTTCCGGCACCGGCCAACATCATTTCCATAACATCATATTGTACGTGTTCGGACGCCTTGCAGTCCTATACCAGCGCCGATGCCCAGAATAGCTGCGAGAGTGCGTGCCCGTCGTCGACCAAGCTGGTCTGGAAGAAAGTGACGGTCAGGCGCGATTACGACGCGGTCGTAAACTCGTCACTTCTCGGCAATAAGCAGCTCAAAGCCTCACACCTCTTCCGGAATTCCTGATGCGTATTTTATCAGACAGCCGCGGCGCATCGGCCGTGGAATTCGCGATGACCGCACCGCTCCTGATTTTTTTCATGATGGCAATCATCGACCTCGGGCGTTTCGCCATGCTCGCGGATTCAATCGAAACGGCAGTGCTTCAGGGCGCAAGAACAGCCATGGTCGCCAGCGATGCCAGCGAGTCGCCGGCAACGGTGCAGTCAATCTCTGCGGCAGTCAGGGACAGTACACGTGTCGCCGATGAAGACGCGTTGGTAGTCAGCGTCAACTGGCAGAACAATTCAAATAGTGTGGGCTCGGTCGTGACGGTTTCCGCCAGCTATGAGTTCGATTACATGACGCCGGAATTCTTCATGTCGCTCGCGCCACAGACGGTGACCAAATCGCAGTCCCTCACGATCGTGAACTAGGTCTGCGCGCCCTGCGCCGCTTCAAAATGCGCTACGAAGTGCTCGAAGCGCCCCTCGGCAATGGCACCGCGCATAGCGGCCATCAATTCCTGGTAGTAATTTAGGTTATGCCACGTCAGCAGCATCGGCCCGAGATATTCCCCGGCCTTGAACAGATGGTTCAGATAAGCCTTTGAAAATTGTGATGATGCCGGGCACGGACTATCCGGATCCAGCGGTGTTTCGTCATCGATGAAGCGGGCATTCTTGATATTGATCGGACCATTCCTCGTCCACGCCTGCCCGTGCCGGCCCGACCGTGTCGGCGCAACGCAATCGAACATGTCGATGCCGCGAGCAACGGCGCCGACGAGATCGGATGGTTTGCCAACGCCCATCAGGTAGCGCGGCCTGGCCGTGTCCATATGGGGAGTGGTGAAGTCCAGCACCCGGAACATTTCCTCCTGTCCCTCGCCGACGGCAAGCCCGCCGACCGAATAGCCGTCAAAGCCGATTTCTAGCAGCTCATCGAGGGAACGGCGGCGCTGGTCCTCGAAAACGCTACCCTGCACGATCCCGAACAGCGCGTTGCCGGGCGCTGACTTTTCCTCGAAAGCCTGCTTGGACCGCACCGCCCAGCGCAGGGACAATTCCATCGACTCGCGCGAGCCTTCCTCGGAAATCGGAAAGGGCGGGCATTCATCGAATTGCATCTGGATGTCCGAGCCGAGCAGGCACTGGATCTCGATCGACCGCTCCGGTGTCAATTCATGGCGTGAGCCGTCGATATGGGACTGGAACGTGACGCCATTCTCGGTCAGCTTGCGCAGCTTGGACAGGGACATGACCTGAAAACCGCCGGAGTCGGTGAGGATTGGCCTCTCCCAGTTCATGAATCTGTGCAGGCCGCCCAGCTGGCGCACCCGTTCCGCAGTCGGGCGCAACATCAGGTGATAGGTATTGCCAAGCACGATATCGGCGCCGGTCTCGCGCACATGCTGCGGATGCATCGCCTTGACCGTTCCGGCGGTGCCGACCGGCATGAAGGCAGGCGTGCGGATGCCGCCGCGCGGTGTCGTAATGACACCGGTCCGCGCTGCCCCATCCGTTGCCTGGAGGTCAAATCTGAAGTCAGTCATCGGTGCGGTCCTTCGCGCGCTCGAGGAAGCACGCATCGCCATAGGAATAGAAGCGATAGCCCTGCTCGATCGCATGGGCATAGGCCGCTTTCATGCGGTCAGTCCCGGCAAGGGCGCAGACCAGCATGAACAGAGTCGATCGCGGCAAATGGAAATTGGTGATCAGTGCATCGACTGCCGTGAAGCGGTAGCCGGGGGTAATGAAAATATCCGTCTCGGCGCAGAATGGGTCGATCCGGCCGGTTTGCGCGGCACTTTCGAGCAGGCGCAAGGATGTCGTGCCGACGGCGATGATCCGGTCGCCCCGGTCACGAACCTCGTTGAGATGTGTCGCGACCGAGTCGCTTATCTCCCCCCATTCGGCATGCATGCGATGCGCCTCGGTCGTCTCTGCGGAGACAGGCAGGAATGTCCCGGCACCAACATGCAGCGTGACCTCGACATGACCGATGCCCTTTTCCTCCAGTCGTTCGAACAGGGCCGGCGTGAAATGCAGCCCTGCGGTCGGCGCGGCGACGGAGCCCTCCTCCCGCGCGAACATGGTCTGGTAATCCTGCGCATCCGCCTCATCGACAGCCCGTTTGCGCCCGATATAGGGCGGCAACGGCATCGAACCGGCGGCTTCGAGTGCCGGGAGAAATTTCTCGGCAGGGCAGTCGAAACACAATTCGATCTCCGCCCCGTCGCGGCGCGCGATGACAGCGGACAGCTCCTCGGAAAACCTTACAGGATCACCCTCTTTCAGGCGTTTCGCCGGACGGGCGAAGGCCAGCCACCGGATCTTGCCATCGCCAGTGTCGGCCAATGGCTTGTGCAGGTTGAAGTCGATCTCCACCTCCCCGCCGCCGCCGTCCCGGCGCGCAGGACGGATACCGCGCAAGGACGCCGGCAGCACCTTCGTATTGTTCAGGACGAGGACGTCCCCTTCGTTCAGGATATCCGGCAGGTCCCTGAATACGAGATCGGCAAGGCTCTCGCCGACTTGCAGCAGCTTCGATGAATCGCGTGGCCTCGCAGGCCGCAGCGCGATGCGGTCCTCGGGCAGGTCGAAGTCGAAATCATCTACGCGCATACAGCCTCAAAAAGAAAAAATGCCATGCGTAAGCCAATACGCATGGCATCGAATTCATATCATCACTCGAGGCTATGCAGCCTTGCGGAAAGACACGATCTTTGTCGGGTTCTTCGGCGGCTCGCCCTTGTGGATAGAATGCACATTTTCCATGCCTTCCACGACCTTGCCCCATACCGTGTACTGACGGTCGAGGAAGGTGGCATCGTCGAGACAGATGAAGAACTGGCTCGAGGCAGAGTTCGGATCCTGAGCGCGCGCCATGGAACAGACACCTTCCGCGTGGGAGACGTCGTTGAACTCCGCCGGCAGATGAGTGCCGGAGCCACCGGTCCCGGTTCCTTTCGGGCAACCGCCCTGCGCCATGAAGCCCTCGATCACGCGGTGAAATTTCAGGCCGTCGTAAAAGCCTTCTTCAGCCAGCTTGGTGATCTGCTCGACATGTTTCGGCGCCTTGTCAGGGAAGGTCTCGATCACAACCCGGCCGGTTTCCAGTTCAAGGATCAGTTTGTTATCGCTCAAAGCTCTATTTCTCCATTTACTTTGACAGGAACGGTGATGCTGCAGACATTGTCGATAAAGTCGTTCTCGGACAAATATCCGGCAGCTCGCAGAAACTCCTCGAAAAGCGCGCCGTCGGTGCGCAGCACCTGGATGTCGACCTGATCGTCGGCAGGCACATCGCTCCCGACGCGCATCCGGTTGATCGGGGTCGGCCGGTCAGGCGGCTCGCCCCGGTTGATACGACGGGCATTTTCGAAACCGTCAATGACACGGCCCCACACCGTATAGCGCTGGTCGAGCGCCCGGCGCGAGTCGTCGAACATCAGGAAGAACTGGCTGTTGGCACTGTTCGGATCGCCGGCGCGCGCCATCGACATCACACCCTTGCAGTGCATGCCCCACAGGCCGAGATTGCCGCCGGTGAAGAAGTCTTTGAGACTGTCCGGCTGCGCACCGACCGGGACCGGGCCGATGAAGCCGATCTCCGATGTACGGCGGTCGCGGCCAAGCACCGTCAGGTCGGCGACAGAGTCGAGGCTGCGCACGAATTCAGCCGACAGGTCGGGATAGTCGGAGCCGCCAGTGCCGGTGCCTGTCGGATCACCGCCCTGGGCCATGAAGCCCTCGATCACGCGATGAAAGATCGTACCGTCGTAAAAGCCCTGACGGGCCAGCGTCTTGATCCGCTCGACATGCGCCGGCGCGAAATCCGCGCGGGTTTCGATGATGACCCTGCCGCTCGGAAGGTCCACATAAAGCAGGTCATCCTGTGGAACCGTCCGCCATGCATCGGCCGGCGCTTCCTCGAGCAGGGTCAGCGGGTTGACCCGCTCCTGCGCCTGCCCTGCCGTCAGAACGCCTAAGCCCATCATAGTCGCGGCGCCTGCCAGCACCATTTTTTTCAATGAAAGCATGAACGCTTCACTCCGTTATTCTGCCCAGCCTTAACCCTGATTAGCCCAGAAAATCCGGTCTGGCAAAGATTGCAGCGGCAAAGTGGGGTTAATTACCAAACTTTTCGACAAGTTTCCTAGCGACAGATTGCGGCACGAATTTGCTGATATCGCCATCGAGGCGGGCGATTTCCTTGACCAACCGGGAGGCAATCGCCTGATGATGCGGATCGGCCATGAGAAAGACGGTCTCGATCTCCTCATTGAGGAAGGTGTTCATGCCGACCATCTGGAACTCGTATTCGAAATCGGAAACCGCCCGCAGGCCGCGAATGATGATGTCCGCCTTCAACCGTTCGGCGAATTTCATCAACAGGTCGTCAAACGACTCGACCGTGATCTTGACGCCCGAGGACTGGCGGATCGGATCCATCTCGCCGGTCACCATGGCCACCCTCTCCTCAACCGAAAAGAGCGGCTTTTTCTGATCGTTCATGGCGACGCCGATCACGAGATGATCGACCAGCTTCACCGCCCGGCTGATAATGTCCACATGGCCATTGGTCAAGGGGTCGAACGTGCCTGGATAAAGGCCAGTGCGCATGCTCATCAGGCTTCGTCGCCTCCCCCGTCTTGCTCAGTGCCGGCTTGCTCACTGCCGTCTTCCTCATCGCCCTCTTCGGAGATTTCCGGCACATGCTCGACAGAGACGACTTTCTCATCCTGCCGGGTCTTGAAGATCGTCACCCCTTGCGTGTTGCGCCCGGCGATGCGGATATCGCCGACCGGGGTGCGGATAAGCTGTCCACCATTGGTCACCAGCATGATCTCGTCAGCATCATCGACCGGAAAAGACGCCGCGACACGGCCGTTGCGGTCACTGGTCACGATCGCAATCAGGCCTTTACCGCCGCGGCCCGAAGTGCGGTACTCATAGGATGACGAGCGCTTGCCGAAACCATTGCGGGTGACGGTGAGGATGAATTGCTCGGCCGCACCCAGTTCGGCGATGCGTTCTGCCGACAGGCTTGTGACCGGCAGATCGGCCTCTTCGTCCGGCGCGCCCTCGTCGGCCTCCTCGACGCCCTCGGCGTCACCGATTGCCCGGCGCATGGCGGCAGCGTGCTTGAGATAGGCACGCGCCTCTTCCGGGCTGGCATTGGAGCCGCGCAGGATTGCCATGGAGATGACCTCATCCGGCCCGAACCGTTCGCCGTCTTCCAGTCGGATACCCCGCACGCCCGTCGAATTGCGCGAGGAAAACACGCGCACCGCATCGACGGGGAAGCGGATGCAGTTGCCATTGGTGGTCGTCAACAGGACGTTGTCGTCCTCGCGGCAGACCTGCACCCCGACGATTGAATCGCCCTCGTCCAGCTTCATCGCGATCTTGCCATTGCGGTTGATCTGGGTGAAATCGGACAGCTTGTTCCGGCGGACATTGCCGGACCGGGTCGCGAACATGATGTCCATCTGCGCCCAGTCGTCTTCATCCTCCGGCAGTGGCAGGATATTGGTGATCCGCTCGTCCTGGGTCAGCGGCAACAGGTTGACGAACGCCTTGCCCCGGGTATTAGGCGCGCCTTCCGGCAGACGCCACAGCTTCAGCTTGTAGACGATGCCCGTCGACGAGAAGAAAAGAAGCGGCGTGTGCGTATGACCGACGAAGAGCTGGGCGACGAAATCCTCGTCCTTCATCTTGATGCCGGCGCGTCCCTTGCCGCCACGGCGCTGGGCGCGATAGGTCGACAGCGGCGTGCGCTTTACATAGCCCTGATGGGTGACGGTCACGACCATGTCCTCGCGGGCGATCAGGTCCTCGTCCTCCATCTCGAATTCGGCTTCGAGAATCTCGGTGCGGCGCGGCACGGCGAACTGGTCTTTTACTTCCGCCAGCTCATCCTTGATGATGGTCAGCACACGGTCGCGTTTACGCAGGATGTCGAGATAATCCTTGATTTTCTCGGCAAGCCCTTTCAGCTCATCACCAATCTCGTCGCGGCCAAGCGCGGTCAGGCGCTGCAGGCGCAGGTCGAGAATGGCCTTCGCCTGAACCTCGGACATTTTCAGCGTGCCGTCTTCCTGGATCGAATGGCGCGGGTCAGCGACGAGCGCGACCATCGGCGCGATATCCTTGGCGGGCCACCGGCGCGCCATCAGTTCTTCCTTGGCGGTATTCGGGTCCGGCGAGCGGCGGATCAGGGCGACGACCTCGTCAATATTGGCAACGGCAATGGCGAGACCGGCGAGCACATGAGCGCGGTCGCGCGCCTTGTTCAGCTCGAACTTGGTACGCCGTGTAATGACTTCCTCGCGGAAATCGATGAACGCCTTGAGCACGCTGCGCAAATTCATCGACTCCGGCTTGCCGCCATTCAGCGCCAGCATGTTATAGGCAAAGCTCGTCTGCAGTTGCGACTGCTTGTAGAGATTGTTCAGGACAACGTCAGGCACGGCATCGCGTTTCAGCTCGATGACGACGCGAATGCCCTTGCGGTCTGATTCATCGCGCAGGTCCGAGATCCCCTCGATCCGTTTCTCGCGCACCATCAGGGCGATCTTCTCGATCATCATCGCCTTGTTCACCTGATAGGGAATCTCATGAACGATGATCGCCATGCGGTCCTTGCGCACTTCCTCGATCGTCGCCTTCGAGCGCATGATCACCGAGCCACGGCCGGTCATCAGCGCGACGCGCGACGCGGCCTGGCCCATGATATAAGCCCCGGTCGGAAAGTCCGGCCCCGGAACAAGTTCAAGCAGGGCGCTGTCCGACAGGTCCGGGTCCTCGATCAGCGCGATCGTCGCGTCGATGATCTCGCCCAGATTATGCGGCGGGATGTTGGTCGCCATGCCGACGGCGATACCGCCCGCACCATTGACCAGCAGGTTCGGGAAGCGCGCCGGCAGGACGACGGGTTCTCTTTCCTTGCCGTCATAGTTTTCCTGATAGTTGACCGTCTCGCGCTCGACATCCTCGAGAATATATTGCGCCGGCTTGGCCATGCGCACTTCGGTATACCGCATCGCAGCCGGCGAATCGCCGTCGATGGACCCGAAATTTCCCTGCCCGTCAAGCAGCGTCAGGCCCATGGAAAAGCCCTGCGCCATGCGCACCAGCGCGTCATAGACCGCCTGGTCGCCATGGGGGTGGTATTTGCCGATGACATCGCCGACGACGCGGGCGGATTTGGAATAGGGCTTGTTCCAGACCTGTCCGTTGGTGTGCATCGACCAGAGAATGCGGCGGTGGACAGGCTTCAGCCCGTCGCGCGCATCCGGGATCGCGCGCGAGACGATCACGCTCATCGCATAGTCGAGATAGGACCGGCGCATCTCGTCTTCGATGGAGATGTGGCCGATGCCGTCGCGCGGCGGCTTGTCACCCTTCAACGGGTTGTTTTCGTCGATTTCGTCTGTCACTGATTACCTTGTGAGAATCACGGGTTCATTGGGCATTCTGCTTAGCACCATCCCTGCCATTGCCGCAAGCTTGCGGGGCGTGGAACCCGCGGGCAATCGGTGTATTATATGAATAGGTCGGGAACTGAGGAAGGAGACCCAAACCCATGATTTTTCGACAAAATTCCATTCGTCTTTTCGGGGCTGGCGCCGTCGCGGCGCTGCTGGCCGCCTGTGGCGCACAGGAAAGTACGGGATATGGCACTGGAGACCCCCTGCTGGGCGACCTTGATGGCGATTTCAGTACCGATTTCATCGGGACCGATGGCGAAACTATCGGCACGGCGGCGATCGTTGACGGCCCGAATGGCGCGTTGTTCAAGGTCGATCTGGAGGGTCTGTCGCAGGGCTGGCACGGGATTCACCTGCACCAGGTCGGCGATTGTTCCGACACTACCGAGGGCTTCAAGGCCTCGGGGGGCCATATCAATCCCGACGGCAACGAGCACGGCCTGTTGAACCCGAATGGCTATGAGCGCGCCGACATGCCGAACCTCTATGCCGGTGCCGATGGCCGCGCGACGGCATCCTTCTTCAACTCTTATGTCCGCGTAACCCCCGGGGAAGAAGCCGCGTCTCTGGTCGGTGCCGGGGCGATCCTGATGGATCCGGACGGTTTTGCCATCGTCGTACATGAGAACCCTGACGATCACATGACCCAGCCGATCGGCGGCGCCGGGGCTCGCGTCGCCTGCGCGGCCTTCTCGCGATAAAACCGGGAGGCGTCTCTATGGCGAAGAGCGAGAACAAGACGAAACCGACAGGCGATGACGTCATCGCCTGGCTCGAGGGCGTCGATAATGCCACCCGCCGTCAGGACGCCTTCACCCTGCTGGCGATCATGAAACGGGTCACCGGCTGCGAGCCGGTGCTTTGGGGCCCGTCAATTATCGGCTTCGACCAGTACCACTACACCTATGACAGTGGCCGCGAAGGCGACTGGTGCCTGACCGGCTTCTCTCCACGCAAGGGCAATCTCGCCATCTACCTCATGGGCGGGTTCGATGGCCGCGATGAGATGCTGGCGCGCCTTGGCAAGTACAAGACCGGCAAGAGCTGTCTTTATGTCAACAAACTCGCCGATATCGACATGGCCGTTCTGGAGGAAATGATCGTGAAGGACGTCGCCTATATGCGGAGGACATATCACTGATGGAAGATATGACCAGACAGGCAACGGGGCGGTTGAGCGTCGAGACGCGCGGCCGGTCCATGCAGGATGTCAGTCGTCGGATCGATGGCTGGCTCGCCGAACACGCTGCCGGCAACGGCCTGCTGACTGTCTTTATCCGTCACACCTCCGCGTCGCTGACGATACAGGAAAATGCCGATCCTGACGTGCAGACAGATCTTCTCGATGCCCTGTCAGATCTCGCCCCGGCCGGCAGACGCTGGCGCCATGATGCAGAGGGGCCGGACGATATGCCCGCCCATGTCAAATCCGTCCTCACCGATGTCTCCCTCTCCATTCCAGTCATGCATGGCCGGATGGACCTCGGCACCTGGCAGGGCGTCTATGTCATCGAACATCGTGATCACGGCCACAACCGCACGCTGACCCTGTGTTTTCAGGGCAACTAAACTGAAATCCGCTCACAGAGAAAATCCGGATTTGATCGGCTTCGCGGAACTCTCGCGTCTGAATAGGGTTTTCTAAACGGTTTAATATTCAGGGGAGGAATTATCCAATGCGGCCTGTCATCATCGTCCTGCTTTTGATCGTTATCGCCGGTGGCGGCTGGTTCCTTTATCAGGACAGCAAGAAGAGCGAAATCGAGATTGAATTCTCCGACCAAGGCATTTCCATCGAGGAAAACTGAGCACGATCAGCCGATGAAAAGCATCGCCAGATAGACCAATGAGACTGCAGCGGCTATCCACGGCACGACTTCAAGTGCAGCGATAATTCCATATGTCCACTGAGGCGTGTTATCGCCCTGATCGAGTTCCGGATTGTAAAACCGGTTCTTCGCGAGACGCTCCTTTTGCGCCTCAAGCTCCGAGACGAGATCGATTTCATCGTCAGGAGTTTTGTCGTCAGGAGTTTTGTCTTCTGCCATTCATCTCTCCCGGCTCATCCCCCAGGATAGATGATCCGCCGGGAGACGGCCAATCGACGCCAACTAAAACGGAATTTCGTCATCCAGTTCGAAGGAGCGGCCGGAATCCTGGCTGGCGCCGCCCATATCGTCGTCGCGGCCACGGCCGCCGCCGGAAATCTGCTGGCCATAGTTACCGCCGCCGGCACCGGCACCCTCGCCGCGGCCGTCAAGCATGGTCAGGTTGGAATTGTAGCCCCGCAGCACGATCTCGGTCGTGTATTTGTCCTGACCGTTCTGGTCCTGCCATTTGCGGGTTTCGAGCTGGCCTTCCAGATAGACCTTGGAGCCCTTCTTCAGATAGCTCTGCGCAACGCGCACCAGCCCTTCCGAGAAGATTGCGACGCGGTGCCACTCGGTCTTTTCCCGCTTCTCGCCGGTATTCTTGTCTTTCCAGTTCTCGGACGTGGCGACGGACAGGTTGCAGACCGAGCCGCCATTGGGAAACTGGCGCACTTCCGGGTCCGCCCCCAGATTGCCTACGAGGATCACCTTGTTCACACTGCCAGCCATACACCAATCTCCTGCAAAACTCCGGTACATAAGTCCGGTAAACTTGAAAGTGCGAGCACCCTAACAGGCGTCGCTCTGCGCACCCCATTACTGGTTTTCCCCACCGGGCATTTTCTTGGACCCGCGCAGCTGGGGATACGACTCTACTCGCGATTGTTCATATAATGTTCTCATTGTCAATATCCGGATATTAACCGAATCCTGAGAGGGTTCGAACCGTTATGAGCGCGACCAACTCAACCTCGACCGCCCGGGCGGCATTGTCTCCCGATCGCCCCCTGCCAGATTTCGCCGTCATCGGCGCAATGCGCGCCGGCACCACGACCCTGCAGAAAATACTGACAGGGCAACCAGGTGTCTGCCTGCCGGCGATGAAGGAAACGGACTACTTCATCGCCTCAAAGAACCATCGCCGCGGCGCCGGCTGGTACGAGAGCCGGTTCGACAACCGGCACGCCCTGTGCGGCGACATTTCACCCAATTATGCCAAGCGCGACGCCTTCCCCGAAGCGCCATCCCTGATCCACGCGGCCAACCCGGCTGCGCGGCTGATCTACATCGTCCGCGATCCCGTCGCCCGCGCGATCTCGCAATATAATCACGCCTGGCTGACCGGCAGCGAGATGCCGGAGCCCGCCGCCCTGCTCGACAGCGAGGCGGGCGCGCACATCCTCAATACCAGCCGCTATCACTGGCAGCTGCAGCCCTGGCTGAAGCTGTTCAGGGAAGACCAGCTCCTGATTGTCGATTTTGATGATCTTGTCGAGCAGACGGAGCCGACCCTGGCTTGCATCGGGACCTTTCTCGACATTGACCTGCGCGGTTCGCAGGCGGCGCAATCCAACTCCAGTGCCGAGCTTGGTCGCATGCCGGGCTGGTGGATGGGGATCAGGGAAAGCGCGCTCGGCGCACAGCTTCGCGCCCTGTTGCCGGGCGGGCTTGCGGGCAGGATCAAGTCGCTCGCAGCGGTCTCGGGCCCCGCCGAAGGGCGCACGCCGCCCGCGTTCCCGGCGCCGGTGATCGACGCCCTGCGCGCGGTTCTCGCCGCCGATGCTGCGGCCCTGCGGCGCGATACCGGCATGGCCTTCGAAAACTGGTCGGTGTGATGCACCGGCGAGCATTGCGATAGCCCCAGCGCTTTCCCATCTTGAACGTTGAGACGCGAACGAGCGACACGCCATGTTCGCTTTACGTTCTTGCTGTCAATTGCGACTCCATGCTCTATCTCTTCGATAGAACACCAATCCCGAAAGCTGTCCTGAATGTCCCTGAAGTCGATCCGCGTTTCTGGCGCGCGCGAGCACAATCTCAAGAATATCACCGTCGAACTGCCCCGCGACAAGCTGGTGGTCATCACCGGCCTGTCCGGCTCCGGCAAGTCGTCCCTCGCCTTCGACACGATCTATGCCGAGGGCCAGCGCCGCTATGTCGAGAGCCTGTCGGCCTATGCCCGCCAGTTCCTCGAACTGATGCAGAAGCCCGATGTCGACCAGATCGACGGCCTGTCCCCGGCGATTTCCATCGAGCAGAAGACGACCTCGCGCAACCCGCGCTCGACGGTCGGCACGGTCACGGAAATCTACGACTATATGCGCCTGCTCTGGGCCCGGGTCGGCATTCCCTATTCGCCGGCAACCGGCCTGCCGATCACCTCGCAAACCGTGTCCGAAATGGTCGACCGGCTAATGGAGGAAGGCGACGGCGCGCGCTTCTACCTACTCGCCCCGCTCATCCGTGGACGGAAGGGCGAGTACCGCAAGGAGTTCGCCGAGCTGCAAAAGCGCGGCTTCCAACGCGTGCGCGTCGACGGCACCTTCTACGACATCGCTGATGTGCCCGCCCTCAACAAGAAGCTGAAGCACGATATCGATGTCGTCGTCGACCGGATCGTCGTCAAGGAAGGCGTCGAGAGCCGCCTCGCCGAGAGCTTCGAGACCGCGCTTGAGCTCGCCGACGGCATCGCCATCGCCGAAAGCGCCGACAAGAAGGACGAGAATGGCGACCCGCTGAAGACCACCTTCTCGGCCAAGTTCGCCTGCCCGGTCTCCGGCTTCACCATAGACGAGATCGAGCCGCGCCTGTTCTCGTTCAACAACCCGTTCGGCGCCTGCCCGGCCTGCGACGGGCTCGGCACGCAGATGTATTTCGACCCGGACCTGGTCGTGCCCGAGAAGGAGCGCAAGCTGCGCGAAGGCGCCATCGCGGCGTGGTCGAAAACCCAGAGTCCCTATTACACCCAGACGCTCGAGGCGCTGGGCAAGCAATACAGCTTCACCATCAACACGCCGTTCAACAAGCTGACGGCGAAGCAGCGCGACATCCTCCTTTATGGCACCAAAGGCGAGGATGTTCGCTTCATTTACGATGACGGCCTGCGCCGCTATGAGACCGTCAAGCCGTTCGAAGGCGTCATCCCCAATCTCGAACGCCGCTGGCGCGAGACGGATTCAAGCTGGGTGCGCGAGGAGATGGAGAAATTCCAGTCCCGCACCCATTGCGACGTCTGCAACGGCCAGCGCCTGAAGCCCGAAGCCCTCGCGGTCAAGATCAACAAGTGCAACATCTCCGATGCGGCAAGTCTGTCGATCAAACAGGCCGACGAATGGTTCAATGCCCTCGACAGGAAACTGACAAAGAAGGAAATGGAAATCGCCGGGCGCATCCTGAAGGAAATCCGCGACCGGCTGCACTTCCTCAACAATGTCGGGCTGGAATATCTGACCCTGGCGCGCAATTCCGGCACGCTGTCCGGCGGCGAGAGCCAGCGCATCCGCCTCGCCTCGCAGATCGGCTCCGGCCTGACCGGCGTTCTCTACGTGCTTGACGAGCCCTCCATCGGCCTGCACCAGCGCGACAATGAACGCCTGCTCGAAACCCTCCGGAGGCTGAGGGATCTCGGCAACACCGTGATCGTCGTGGAGCATGACGAGGATGCGATCCGCACCGCCGACCATGTTCTCGACATAGGCCCCGGCGCCGGCGTCCATGGCGGCGAGGTCATCGCCGAAGGCACGCCCGCTGACATCATCAAGAATAGGAAATCTCTCACCGGCGATTACCTTGCCGGAAGACGCGAAGTCCCGATCCCGGCCAAGCGCCGCCCGATCGACCCGAAACGCACGATCAAGGTCGTCGGCGCCAGCGCCAACAATCTGAAAAACATCACGGCGGAATATCCCATCGGCCTTCTGACCTGCGTCACCGGCGTATCCGGCGGCGGCAAGTCGACCCTGACCATCGAGACGCTCTACAAGGCCGCCTCGCGCAAGCTGATGAAGTCCAAGGAAGTGCCCGGCCCTCACGAGGCGATCGAGGGGCTCGACCAGCTCGACAAGGTCATCGACATCGACCAGTCGCCCATCGGCCGCACGCCGCGCTCCAACCCGGCGACCTATACCGGTGCCTTCACCCCGATCCGCGACTGGTTTGCCGGCCTGCCGGAAGCTAAGGCCCGCGGCTACAAGCCTGGGCGCTTCTCCTTCAACGTCAAGGGCGGGCGCTGCGAGGCCTGTCAGGGCGATGGCGTCATCAAGATCGAGATGCACTTCCTGCCGGATGTGTTCGTCACCTGCGATGTCTGCCACGGCAAGCGCTATAACCGCGAAACCCTCGAGGTGAAGTTCAAGGACAAGTCCATCGCCGACGTGCTCGACATGACCGTCGAGGAAGGCGCGGACTTCTTCAAGGCCGTGCCGACGATCCGGGAAAAGATGGACACGCTGGTTCGTGTCGGCCTGTCCTATATCAAGATCGGCCAGCAGGCGACGACCCTGTCCGGCGGCGAGGCCCAGCGCGTCAAGCTGGCCAAGGAGCTGTCGAAACGCGCCACCGGCCGCACGCTCTACATTCTCGACGAGCCGACCACGGGTCTCCATTTCGAAGACGTCCGCAAGCTGATGGAAGTGATCCAGGAACTGGTCGACACCGGCAACACCGTCGTCATCATCGAGCACAATCTCGAAGTCATCAAACAGGCCGACTGGCTGATCGATCTCGGCCCCGAAGGCGGCGATGGCGGCGGCGAGATCGTCGCCACCGGCACGCCGGAGGATGTGGCGAAGGCAAAAGGGTCATATACCGGCGAGTTCCTCAAGCCGATCCTGGAAAAGAACAAGGCCAGGCCTGCAGCGAAGAAAGCGACGAAGAAAACCACGCGCAAGCGCAAGGCGGCGTGATGCTTCGAGGTCCGCTATGAGGCCACCTCAGCATGAGGGCTGCATGACACAAATTCAGGAGCCTCATCCTGAGGTGCCCGGCATGGCCGGGCCACGAAGGACGAGGCTCATGCCACAATTCCCCTCAGGCCGGCCTCACCCCCGCTTCATCCTCATAGCACCAGGACCAGTGCTCGCCCGGCTCCATCGAGGTGATGATCGGATGATCTTCCGCTGCCGCATGGGCGCGGGCATGCCGGTTTGGCGAGGAATCGCAGCAGCCGACATGGCCGCAGGTCCGGCAATAGCGCAGATGCAGCCAGCGCCCGCCAATCTTCACGCAGTCCTCACAGACAGCGCCCTGCTTGGCGCTTTCCTCCGGCGCGGGCAGGTCGATCGCATCCTGATGGATACAGACCGTCATACCTCCAGGCCACCGGCACCGGTCTCGCCATCACCGCGCTCAAGCCACAGCTTGCGATAGATGCTGGCGGCGAACGCAATCTGAACACCCAGCATGAAGGCTGCCAGTGCCATGTTCACGGCAAAGTCGACGATATTGTAAGCCACTGTCAGCAGTCCCAGGCTCACCACTGCCACGATCATCTGAATGACGAGGGTCAGCAGGCCATAGACGATCTGCAGCACGATAAAACCCAGGATCATCAGGATATAGGCCCCGAGGATCGGCCAGAAATTGCCTTTCGTCATGCTCCACGAGGAAATCAGCATCAGCCGGTTCTCGCACGCCGTCGCCGCCATGAACGGCGCCAGCCGCGTCAGGATCGCGATCGACAGGAGCAGCGTGATCAGCCAGCCAAGGAAAAAGAACCCGAAGAGCGCGCCGATTGCCGAAGGATCCGGCTCATAGCCCAACGCCCCCGTCTCGAAATCCAAGTTATGGAAGACGGCGATCATTTCGCCGATCCCCTCGACCGCCTGCGGGTTCAGCACATAGGCGATACCGAAGCCGATCGCGGTCAGGACATACTGGATCGCCGTGAAAATGATGCTCGCAATCACCAGCCGCCACATCGGCCCGTCGAAGCGCAGATTGAACCAGCCGCCCGGCTCTTCGCCGAGACCGACAAGCCGGTAAAGACTGGTCATGCCGCCCATTAGCGGCAGCATCAGGACGAGGCTGGCGAGATAAAGAATGAAGACGGTAAGCCAGAAATTCGTCCTGAAGACGAGGTCCAGAAAACCCCCGATGTCATCGGGTTCAGCCAGCCCGCCTTGGGCCATATCCATGATCGCCTGAAAATCGATCAGGCTGGCGGCGATGATCGCAATACCAACGATCAGGATCACATAGGGCAGCAACACGCAGCGGATGATGGTCCAGAAGCGGCCAACACCGAACTGGAAGGCTTCATTCAGCACGCTCGTCAGCGACAATTTGGTCATGGTTTTCCTCCAGGCCAGCCCTCTAGTCCTCAGCTTATACGGCGGTCCGCGTCATTTTGCGATAGTTAGTCGCCCACTAATCCCGACTGGCGGACAAGGCTGCCGCCGAGCCCGGCAATGATGCCGAAGACGAAGCACAGGAAGGTGAGGTTCAGCACGACCCGGATTACCACCCAAATCCATTCGATCAAATCCAGCACCCAGGCCATGTCTTGCCCTAACGTGCCCATGACCCCGGTCGATGAGAAAGCCAGCGCGTACATGGTCTGCAATGCCGTCGCGGTCAGCGTCAGCACATAGACATTGAGAAGGTAGGTGACAATTAAGATCGCGATACCGAGCACCAGCAGGCCGCAGGCCAGCTTGGCCGCGTTCCAGCTCCGCGTCAGCGCCCACGACGCCTTGATCGAATGATAGCTGTCGCCCTTTTCCCTGACCCCGGCAAAGAACGGCACGGCAAAGAAGCGCAGGCTGAAATAGAGCACCGAAACGACGGCAACGATCCGCAGCACGCCCTTGAGCAGGGCAAAACCGAGGGCACTCTCCAGTCCGCTGACAATCTCGACGGAATGCAGGCTGTCGGCATCGGGAAACACGGCATATTTCGTGTTCATGGCGTCAGCCACATGGGAGTCGATGAAGAAGGTCGAGATCATCACCGGCATCCACAGCAGCAGGAAGATGCTGCCCACTGTCAGCAGCGTCGCGCCGAGGAACTTGAAATGGCGCGGACCGATATGCAGCACGACAGAGCGGTGCGACGGCTCGATCCCGCGCGCCGTATAGCGGATCAGCGGCACCAGAAAGGAGGCATACATCAGGGTCGAGAAAACATAGGACAGGACGTTCAGCGCGAGCATCGTCCCGAAATGTTGTTCCCATAGCAGCGCCTGGTTTTTGGCGATTGCGGTTGCCGCATCTGCGAGGGAGATATCGGTGATTGTGACCACCTGGCCATTGAGGATGGTCAGCAGCACATAGGGCAGCAACAGCGACATCATGATGATCAGCAGGACCGGGAACCAGGCCAGACGCGCAATCAGCGAAAACCGGTGAACCGCAAAGCCCCACGCGTCAGTGACCGACCTGTAGAAGTTGATACGCATACGCCCCGGACCCCACTCTTGCAATGACGCTCTTATCCCAAAGAACCCGGTCCCCACCGGGGCAGAGACGGTCCAGAACCATCTCGAATGTTTGAGCCTAACACGAAACGGGCGGCGCACAAGCGGGTCCCGTAGTCTCCTCTCCTCGACACATTCATCTGGCATGACACGGAAACCTCGTTTCGGCGACACGCGCCTGCGCCGTTTGGTCTCTGCCGATTGAAATCCTCGAACCGGAATCCCCGTTCCGACAATTTTATTACATTTTAATTTTTTTGCGAGTTAACCGATTTTTTTGGCATTTCTTTAACCACGGTTTGCGAAGGTTTGCACCTGCGGGGAGCACAGGGGCTATGTTCGACAAGACCATTCTGAAATGCGGATTTCGCGATAAAAGCGGGGCGACCGCAATCGAATTTGCGCTGGTCGCTCCGATGTTCTTCATCGTCGTATTTGCGATCATGGAAACTTCCGTTTTAGTCATGAACAAGTTCACCTTGCGCTCGATAATTTTCGAGGTGACGCGCGATCTCCAGACCGGCGAAATCCAGCGCTCGGGCGATCCGGCCGATGCTTTCAAGAAGGCCTATTGCGGACACACGCCGAAGCATCTCGATTGCGCCGACATCCAGTTCGACGTCCGGTCATTCGCTTCATTGCAGAAGATTAAGGTCGTCAAACCGAGCTTTAACGGCAAGGGCAAGGCCACGAATTTCGTGTTTAAACCAGGCAAGCAGGAAGAAATAACGATGGTTACCGCGACCATGCCCTACAGTTTCAACACACCCTTGCTGAAGGATATCTTTCAGTCCGACGGCGAGCCTGTCCTCGTAGTGGGGTATGCAATAACCAAGAACGAGCCCTTTGGCTGCGTCGGCAATTGCTGAGAGAGTTGGCTATGAAACGCTTCCAGAAAAACGACGCCGGGATCGCTGCGACTGAATTTGCCCTGGTCATGCCAGTCATCATCATCATATTCTTGTCTGTGTACGAACTGTCTTTCCGCTTCCAGCTGTCGGACGAACTCGAGCGCTATGCGTTTCAGTTGAGCGATATTACGTCACGATTCGATGAACTGACTGATTCCGATATCAAGGAGTTTCACGATGTATCCGAATACCTTTTACCTTCCGTTGATCTAAAGAATGGCAATATTTCTTTCATTTTGGTAAGCATAGGGTACAAGAAGGACCACACACCGGTCCTTCTTTGGAAGCGCTCCGCTGGATCGGCAAAGCTCGACTTCGATATCAAGGCGGCAGAGGGTCTCGCTGAACCTGGCCAGAGCGTCATCGTCGCAGTCGTCCGCATACAGGCCAACACTCTCCTGTCCGTGTTCGGCGATACGAAGATGACGAAGACTGTTATCTCCTACTCCAAACCACGGACCACGCGCGCGATCGCAATCAACGGTGACTTGACAGATGTCGGCAAGGAAGTAACAGGCTATGAACACGATTAGGTACAGGCTTGACGGAACGGCCTTCGGTCGATCCGTTGCGGGCAACATATCCATCCTCACGTCCTTGCTGATTCTGCCCCTGATCGGTTTCGCCGGCCTTGCCGTGGACGGCGCCCGCGTGCAGCTCGTAAAATTCGAGTTGCAGAGTGCAACCGATGCCGCAGCACTGGCGGTCGGCACGACTTTCGGCACAAGTGACGAACTGAACAAGCTGGCAACGGATTATATCCACCGCAACTTCCAGCTCGGCAATACCAAGATCAACAAGATCAACACGACATCGACGGCGGAAAAGGTCACCGTCACCTCATCTGCCACGATGACGCCGTTCTTTGTACAGATGGTGTACAAGAAGCCGATCACGATCAGCGTAAGAACAGACGTCAACCGGGCGGGTGGCGGGCTGATGGTGTCACTCGTTCTCGACAATACGGGCTCGATGTGGGGCGGTCTCAACGGCACGACCCGACTGGAGGCGCTGCGCAAGGCGTCGCTGAGCATGACGCATTCCCTGTATGCCAGCGGCAAGGAAGAGGAGCTGCGCGTTTCGGTAGTGCCCTATGCTGCCATGGTAAATCCCGGAGATATAGCGCCGTCGATCGTCGACATGACGAACACGGCGGATCTCACACCCGGCAACCCGAAAGGCTACGCGAGTGTGCCGACCGCTGACCTGAAACCGCTGGAATACGATCCGTCTGACAAGACGCAATGGAAAGGGTGCGTCTACGAGCGTGACGGCGCGGCTTCAATCGACGATACCCCGCCCTCGGTACAGAAATGGAAACCGCTGATCTGGCCGATCGTCGACGATAACCGGTACGATGTCCGCAAGAACGGGTCCAAATCGGGTGAGCCGGATCCTTCGACCATAGAGCCAGGCGGTAACAAGAACTCAAACCACTTTTACGGGCCCAATACAGGTTGCCCGACACCGATCCTGCCCCTGACCGGAAAGAAGGCTGAAGTCATCACCGCCCTAAATGCGATGACCGCCTGGAATCGCGGAGGCACCTTCGCGGATATCGGCATGGCCTGGGGTATTCGTACCCTGACACCCGGCGAGCCGTTCACTGAAGCGGGTGAATACAAGGATCCGAAGACAGGCGTTGTCATCTGGGACTCGCCGCGCTGGCGCCGCGCCATCGTTCTTATGACGGACGGCGACAACACTGTCTTTAATGCCGGCAATGCAGGCGACTGGGTAAAAGCGGGCGGCGAGACATCCGACATCACCGGTTATGGCCGCCTCGGCGAAGCCAAGATGAACGCGCTCCTGGGCACATCCAACAGCGGCAAGGCGAAGACCGCCGTCGAAGAACGGCTGCTAGCCCTGTGCACCGCTGCAAAGGCCCAGGGTATCACGATCTACACTGTGGTCTTCTCTACCAGTCCCAATGCCTCGACAAAATCACTGTATGAGAACTGCGCTTCCGATCCGGGCAAATACTGGTTCGCGCCGTCGGCAAGCGCGCTCGACGATGCCTTTGGCGCCATCGGCTCCGATCTGAACAAGCTGCGCATCACGCGCTAGGGGGGAAGGGCAGCGACGGCAGCCCATAGCCGGGGGCCGTGAAGCCAATCTCGTTCCGTGTTGCTTCAGGCGCATCGCTCGGTCTCATGGCTTGATTTTGATGTTTGCCCTGTTCACATGCGGGCCCGACTGGCCTACATCAGCGCTCATGAAACAGATCCACATCATAGGCGGCGGTCTCGCCGGTTCAGAGGCGGCGTGGCAGGCGGCGGAAATGCTGCGCGAGGCCGGCCATACATCGGAAACAGCCAAAGTCACGATCCACGAGATGCGCCCGGTGAAGAAAACCGAAGCTCATTCGACCGACGGTCTCGCCGAGCTTGTCTGCTCCAATTCCTTCCGCTCCGATGACGCGACCCAGAATGCCGTCGGCCTGCTGCATGAGGAAATGCGCCGTTGCGGCTCGCTGATCCTGCGCTCGGCCGATGCCAACCAGGTGCCCTCCGGCGGCGCCCTCGCCGTCGACCGCGACCATTTCTCGGCTGCCGTGACGAAGGAGATCGAGGCTCATCCGCTAATCGGGATCCTGCGCGAGGAAGTCACCGGCCTGCCGCCGGCTGAATGGGAGAATGTCATCATCGCCACCGGCCCCCTCACCTCCATGGCGCTGGCACAGGCTGTTCATGCGGTCACCGGCGAGGAGGAACTCGCCTTCTTCGATGCCATCGCGCCGATCATCTACAAGGACTCGATCAATTTCGACACGGCCTGGTTCCAGTCGCGCTACGACAAGAAAGGTCCCGGCGGCGACGGCGCCGACTATATCAATCTTCCGTTCACGGAAGAGGAATATGAGCGCTTCATCGACGCGCTGATCGAGGGCGAGAAGACCGAGTTCAAGGAGTGGGAGAAGAACACCCCCTATTTCGAGGGCTGCCTGCCGGTCGAGGTGATGGCCGAACGCGGCCGCGAGACCCTGCGCTTCGGCCCGATGAAGCCCGTCGGCCTGACCGATCCGCGCACCGGCAAGCGGCCCCATGCCGTCATCCAGCTGCGCCAGGACAATGCGCTGGGCACGCTCTACAACATGGTCGGTTTCCAGACGAAGCTGAAATACGGCGCCCAGAAGGATGTCTTCAACTGCATCCCCGGGCTGGAAGACGCGGAATTCGCCCGTCTCGGCGGCATTCACCGCAACACCTTCATCAACTCGCCCAAGCTGCTCGACGAAACCTTCCGCATGAAAAAGGCCGACCATCTGCGCTTTGCCGGGCAGATCACCGGTGTCGAGGGCTATCTCGAAAGCGCCGCCACCGGCATGCTCGCCGGGCGTTTCGCCGCCCTTCAGGCGCTCGGCCGCGACGTGACGGCGGCACTGCCGCCGGAAACATCCGCTCTCGGTGCGCTGCACCGGCACATCACCGGCGGGCACCTGTCCGACGGCGCCGGCTCCAAGGGCGCGTTCCAGCCGATGAACGTCAATTTCGGCCTGTTCCCCTTTATCGAGACACCGAAGCAGGATGCCGATGGCAGCCGCATCAAGGGCAAGGAAAAGGGTTTCGCTCGCAAGCGCGCCCTGTGTGCCCGGGCCCTTGCCGATGTCGATACCTGGCTCGGCACCACGCAAGCGGCTGCAGAATAGCCTGGTGCAGGAACATAAAAAGAACACTTGACGTGTTCGCGTAATGTTCTCATATTGGGACCATGCAAATGAGTCTCACCTTCGCCCGCGACAAGCGCCTGCCGGACATTCTCGACCGGCTGTCGAGGGCATGGCCGAGCCCGGCAAGGCCCAATGCCGAGCCGCTGTCCCAGCTTGTCTTCATGGTGCTGGTCGGCGGCACCCCGACAGCGGTTGCCCTTGCCGTGTTCCAGCGGCTGCGCCAGCGTTTCCGCAATTGGGGCGATCTGCGCGATGCTGATCCAGATGTTCTGCTGCCCGTGCTGCGCGGTGTCGAACGGGTGACGGACAAGGCCACGACCCTGCCCCGGCTGCTGCAGGCAATAGAGACAAAGCGCGGGGAGCTTGATCTCGGTTTTCTCGAGCAGTGGAATTCGGATGAAGCGATGACATGGCTCTGCGCCCTGCCCGGTGTCGATGCCACCATCGCTGCGGCAACCCTTAGCTTTTCAACCCTGCGCAAAACTGTCGCCACGGTCGACCAGGACAGCGCCAGGCCGGTCCGGCGCCTGCGGCTCGCGCCGGAGGGCACGCCGATTTCGGCGCTCGACCGTCACATCATGGAGAGGATGCCGGCGGACTGGAAAGCAGCTGAACTGAACCGGCTCTATCAGGGGCTGACGCGGCTCGCCGACAAGGTCTGCCATCGCGGCAAGCCGGACTGCAAGCATTGCCCGCTCAGCGATCTGTGCCCGACGGCAGCAAACAGTACTGCCACGATCCTGACCTTTCCCGGCGCTGCCCAGAGCTGAGGTGAAACCGGCCTGATCATCAGCCCGGCCTGAGTATCAGACCGTACCAGTCAGAATGGCCCTGGTGACCCTGACCTTGCGGCCAAAATCCGCGAAGCGGGAGACGGTCAGCATACGGTCCCTGTGGAGTTTCTCTGCGGCCTTGAGATGGGACGGTATCAGCGCCGCATGGGCGATTGCCGGCATCAGGCTCGGCGGCAGGCGCTTGGTGCCCTTACGGTTCCCGCAATATTCGTCGGTCAGCCAGGCCCGCATCGCGTCGCCCTGACGCTCGTCCTCGCAATACGACGCCAGCCTTTCGCTCATCGTCGCGATCGGCCCGCCCTCGTTCCTGCTGCGGTCCCCGGCGCCCTGCGGTCCCATCTGCCGCGCAATGGCGGCGACAGCTTCAAGATGACGGATGACGAGTTGATCCTTTGCCGGAATATCCTCCCCGGCCAGTAGTACCGCCGCGGCCAGCGCGATACTGCCATGGCTCGCCGATGCTTTCGCGGCTGCATCTTCAGGGCTTGCATAAGCCTCGCCATCGAGAAACCAGCCGATCCCGTCGATCGCCTCTTCCATCAGGGCCCGCACCCCGCAATGTCTGCCATCGGACAGAGCGACAGCAAGTGCCTCGGCCACCGGATGCACCCGAACCGCGCCGCCGGCGAAAACCTCCGCCAGCGCCTCGCGCCACCATTGCTGGCGGATCGCCCCGAGCGGCGGTTCGGAGACCGTTGCGGGAATGCGATGGATTTCGGCGGCAAAGGCATAGAGCGCCATCAGCCGGTCGCGGTCAGCCGCCGGCGCGAACTGGGCTGACAGCACCAGGTCGGGAGACGCCCTTGCGGCTTCATCGCGGCAATAGGCGATATTGTCCGTATAGCGCTCTTCCGGCCCCGCCACGGATCAGCTTTCGGCCTTCGACCAGTCCCGGTCGACGCCGGTCAATTGCAGGATCGGCGAGGCGATGAAGATGGACGAATAGGTACCGATGAGGATACCCCAGATCATTGCCGCCGTGAAACCGCGCAGCACCGCCCCGCCGAACACGAACAGGGCGATCAGCGCGAGTAAGGTCGTACCGGAGGTGATGATCGTGCGCGACAGCGTGTCATTGATCGACAGGTCAAGCACTTCGGTCAGCGGCTTCTTCTTGAACTTGCGCAAATTCTCGCGCACGCGGTCATAGACGACGACCGTGTCATTCATCGAATAGCCGACGATGGTCAGCAGCGCGGCAATGATCGACAGGTCGAAATCGAGCTGGGTGATCGAGAACATGCCGATGGTCAGGATCACGTCATGCACCAGGGCGACGATGGCGCCGACAGAAAACTGCCATTTGAACCGCAACCAGATGTAGATCAGCATCAGCGCGACAGCGATGATTACGGCACGGGTACCGGCCTGCACAAGCTCACCGGAGACCGTCGGCCCCACCACATCGATGCGGCGCTCTTCGATATCGCTGCCCAGTTCCTCGATCAGAACGCCCTTGACGCAGGCCGTCGCGATCTGGTTTGCGACCTCCGCCTCGTCACCGGCGATGCCCTGAGGCGCATTGTCGAGACAGCGTTGGGCGAAGTCCTCGGTACTCGTCTGCAATTCGATGGTGACGACGATGCCGTCCTCGCCGCCGCCAATGGCGCCGATTTCCTGGGCATCGACACTGCCGAGCCCCAGCTCGCCGGTGGCGTTGCGCACCTGTGTCAGGTTCTCGATGGTGAAGCTCTCACCCGGCGCCGGACCGACCTCGATGACGGACCCGCCACGGAAGTCGATGCCGAAATTGAGGCCGATCACGAAAAACGCAACGACCGAGGCGATGATGCCCAGCAGCGAGACGCCGAAGGCCGCCATGCGCACATTCATGAACGGGACGTGGGTGTTATCGGGGATCAGTTTCAGGCCCATGACGGTCTTTCCGATTCTAAAGGCTGAGTTGCTTGTTGCGGTTGGCGAGCACATGGCGCCCGGCCATCAACCGCGTCAGGAAGTAGGCGGAGAAAACCGATGTGACGACACCGATCGCCAGCGTGACGGAGAAGCCGCGCACCGGACCCGAGCCGAGATAGAACATTACTGCCGCAGCAATGAAGGTCGTGATGTTGGCATCGATGATGGCGCTGAGCGCCTTGGAATAGCCGGCTTCGACCGCCTGCACGGCCTTCTTGCCGGCAGCAACCTCTTCCCTGATCCGCTCGAAGATCAGCACGTTGGCGTCGACTGCCATGCCGATGGTCAGCACGATACCGGCGATACCCGGCAGGGTCAAAGTCGAGCCCAGCAACGACAGCGCCCCGGCGATCATCAGGACGTTGGCGATCAGCGCAATGTCGGCATAGATACCGAAACGGCCGTAATAGACGCCCATATAGATGACGACGAGGATGAAGCCGAGGATAAGTGCTTCGGCACCGGCCTTGACGGAGTCAGCGCCAAGCCCCGCGCCAACCGTGCGCTGCTCGATCGTCTGCAGCGGTGCGGGCAAGGCACCGGAGCGGATCAGCACGGCAAGGTCATTGGATTCCTGCGCGGAAAAATTGCCGGTGATGCGGCCGGACCCGCCGATGATCGGCGAAATGATGTTCGGAGCGGAAATGATCCGGTCGTCAAGCACGATGGCGAACCGCTCGCCGACATTCTGGCGGGTCGTCTCGGCAAACCGGCGGGCGCCGCGGGAATCGAACGAGAAGTTGATCTGGAAGGACCCGGCTGAATCCTGGTCCGGTCCGGCAGAGGCGGTCTGCACCATGTCACCGGTGATGACCGGCGTTTCCTCCAGCACCAGGAAAGGCGACGGATCGTCTTCTGTCGGCAGCATGATCCGGCGCGGCGGCAGCAGGCCGTTCTGGGCGTCTGCCAGCGAGACAGTCGGATCGACCATGTGGAAGGAGAGCTGGCCGGTGCGGTTGATCACGTCCTTCAGCGCCTCGGAATCATTGTCCCCCGGTACTTGAACGACGAGGCGGTTGTCGCCCTGCTTCATGATCATGGGCTCGCGCGTACCGAGGGCATCGATCCGTCGGCGGACGACTTCCATGGAATCCTCCACGGCGGCGGATGCATAGAATTCCCGTGCCTCCTGGGTCAACTCCAGGGTGATCGACGCGCCATCCCGCTCGACGGAGAGATTGCGCCCGAATCCGCCGCCGAGCGGCCCGCCAAGCGGCGTTGAAAGACGGCGCAGGCGGTCCAGCGCTTCGTCAACCTGAGCCTCGTCGCGAATGTCGACGATGATGGTGTCGCCCTCACGGTTCGGGCCGGAAAAGGTGATGCGGTCACCGCCGGCGGCAGCGCCGCCGCGCAGTTCGGACCGGATGTCGCCGAGAAGATTGTTCAACCTGTCGTCCAGCACCTTCTGGGTGTCGACCTCGAGCAGCAGATAGCTGCCGCCCTGGAGATCGAGACCGAGGGTAATGCGGGTTTCCATGAAACCCGGCGGCGTCTCATCCTGGGCAAAGAAGTTCGGCACGGTGAAATAGGCACCGGCCAGAACGATCAGCAGCATGAAAGTGGTCTGCCAACGGTTGAACTGAAGCATGATTGAGGTTCCCTGCCCTCGGGCCAGCCGGATGCCAATACACCCGGCAGCCGGGTGTTATTGTTTTTCGGCCGGCTCGGTCTTGGAGCGCACGTCGGACAGCGTCGCCTTGATCACCTTGACCTGAACGCCGTCAGCGAGCTCGACCATGACCTCGTCCGTGCCTTCAACGACCTTGGTCACCTTGCCGATAATGCCGCCGGCCGTCACCACCGTATCGCCACGGCGCACGGACGCGACCATTTCCTGGTGCTTCTTGCGCTGCTGTTGTTGCGGACGGATCAGCAGGAAGTAAAAAACGACGATGATCAGCAGGAAGGGCAGGATATTGGCGAGAAGGCCGGGGCCGGAGGCCGGATCGGCGGCTTGAAACATCACTGCAGCGGCGGTCGTGAGCGTCATGAAAGGTCTCCTGAAGGCAGCATATCTGCCTGAAACTGAATGAAGTCCGGCGATATATAACGATTGGTGGCAGCGATGCAACGTGCCGTTTTGCCATGTCCGGCCTATATGAGCAGAAAACGCCAACGCCACGGAGCCACAGCCCATGATTTTCGTCACCGTCATTACCTATGCCATGTTGATCGCCACTGCCTTTTTCGGCGTCATCGGCTGGCTGCAACCGCGAAAGACCATGGAAATGCTGAAGCTGCAGACCGTTGGCGGGCATACTGACGGCCTGTCCGAAGTGCGCGGCGCGTCAGGGGCCCTGTTTATCGCCATTGCCGTGGCGGCGATGATCTGGGGCGGCATGGCGACCGCCATGGTCGGCATTGCCTATGCAGGTGCCGGTGTCGGACGGATCACGGCGATCATTGCCGACAGGGCAGGCTCGCAGACCACCTGGATCTTCTTTGCAGTCGAGGTCACCTTCGCCGCCTTCCTGATCTGGGCAGGCCTGTTCGCCGGGGCCTGAACCCGGGCATAAGCCAATTCGTTTACCTCACCTTAACAGCCAGCCGTCCAAGGATTGAGGTTGGACCGGTCTTTCCTCACACGGACCGGATGATGAGGCTATGCAGGATCTGGCGTATCTTTTCAGTATCGGTTTTTCGGGCAGCGACCTCACGCGCGCCCTGTGGATCGGCCTGCTTTTTTCCCTGCTTGCCTCGCGCCGTTTCCCGGCATGGCGGGTGACCATTTTTGCCTTCGTGCTCGACCGTGTCTGGCCGTTCCTCGCCATGAGCTTTGCCGGCGCCGGCAACGACATCGTGTTCGATTCCGTCATCGCGACAATCTTGCGCGTGCCGGACGATGCCGCCTATTACATCATCCGCTATCTCGGGCTGATGGGGCTGATCTATTTCGGCTATCACGTCCGCCGGTTCCTGCATACGGGCAAGCCGCAGGAGCCGACCAATGCCTATCCTTACTGAAATCTAGTCGCGAAAATTCTTGTATTGCAGCGGCTGCTCGATGCCGAGGCCTTTGAGAAAGGCGATGACCTCCTGCAGATCGTCGCGCTTCTTTCCTGTGACGCGCAGTTCCTCGCCCTGGATCGCGACCTGCACCTTCATCTTGCTGGCCTTGATATCCTTGACCAGCTGCTTGGCCAGTTCCTTGTCCAGACCCTGCTTGACCAGCACCTTCTGGCGCACGGACTGACCGGCGGCCTGCTCGACCTTCTGGTAGTCCAGCTGGCCCGGCTCGATGCCGCGTTTCTGCAGATTGCCCTGCAGGATCTCCTTGACCTGTTTCAGCTTCAGATCGTCATCGGCATGAATGGTGATGACCCCGTCGTCGTGTTCGACAGTGGATTTCGACCCCTTGAAATCATACCTTGTGCTGATTTCCCGCGTGATATTGCCAATCGCGTTGTCGACTTCGGACAAATTGGCTTCGGAAACGACATCAAAGGACGGCATGGGTCTCACTCCTCATACGTATGATACATCTGCGATCATCAGGAACCGCCACCCTCTTACAGTGTTTTTTCTTTGTATAGCAAATCACGGAGGTTCCCATGTTGGGATGGGCTCTTACTTTCTTCATCTTGGCGATCATCGCCGCATTTTTCGGCTTCTCCGGCATTGCCGGCGCCGCTGCCGGGATCGCACAGATCCTGTTTATCGTCTTTCTCGTCCTGCTGGTCGTATCCGCCGTCGCATCTGCGGTCCGCGGTCGCCCGCCAATCTAGCCAAGACCTGCACTTGCACCGAGAGGGGCTGACCAACCGGTCAGCCCCTTTTTTTTCATGAAGTGAGCTCTTCCGGCGGCGCATATAGACGGGCATACTCGGCAGGCATTCTCGCCGGCTTTCCCGTGGCAATACTCACGGCGACGAATTCCGTCTCTCCCGCCACCAGCAGTGTGCCATCATTCATCCGGCGCATCTCGATCGCCCTGATCATCCGCATCCGTCCATCATTGCGCGCAATCCAGGTGCCGATGGCGACGCGATCGCCAGCAACAGCCGATGCATAATAGGTATAGTCGTGATGACGCACGACGCAGCCGACGCCGATGCGTTCATAGGCGGCAAAATCGAGGCCCAGCGCATCCGAATGCGCCCAGGCACATTCCATCGCCCAGGCGATATACCACGCATTGTTCACATGGCCGAACATGTCGATATGTTTTTCCTCGGCTGTCAGCTCGATGGCATGCTGCACCGGTCCGCGCCAGAAATCGTGCCGGTTTTTAATGTCGTCATTCATCTGTCGTGAAACTCCATGAATCAGCCTAACTCTGATTTTTCGGACTATGGTAAAGCCCGGGACGAAAAGACCAGTAATTTCAACAGTCAGCGATTAAGGCGTGTTACGCGCACCTTAAATTTCTGTGGCAATAAGAAGGCAAAAGCTAACGGCGTTAACATTTACGAAAGTAAATTATCGCTAACCTAGCTTTCGGTAACCATAACAGGGTGGCTTCAAGGGGAAGACGCCTCGGTGAAAAACCAGGAGATGTGGCAATGCGCGTATTGCTGATTGAAGATGACGGGGCGACAGCTCAAAGCATCGAGCTGATGCTGAAGTCCGACGGATTTAATGTCTACACCACCGACCTGGGTGAAGAAGGCGTCGATCTTGGCAAGCTGTATGATTACGACATCATCCTCCTTGACCTGAACCTGCCTGACATGACCGGTTTCGACGTGCTCAAGAAACTGCGCGTCTCGAAGGTCAACACCCCGATCCTCATCCTGACGGGCCTCGGTGACACCGAGAACAAGGTGCGTGGCCTTGGCTTCGGCGCCGACGACTACATGACCAAGCCGTTCCACAAGGACGAGCTTGTCGCCCGCATCCATGCTATTGTACGCCGGTCCAAGGGGCACGCCCAGTCGGTCATCACGACCGGCTCGCTCACCGTAAATCTCGACGCCAAGACTGTCGATGTCGGCGGCCAGCGCGTGCATCTGACCGGCAAGGAATACCAGATGCTGGAGCTTCTCTCCCTGCGCAAGGGCACGACCCTGACCAAGGAGATGTTCCTCAACCATCTTTATGGCGGCATGGACGAGCCGGAACTGAAGATCATCGACGTCTTCATCTGCAAGCTGCGCAAGAAGCTCGCCCTCGCCACCAATGGCGAACATTACATCGAGACCGTCTGGGGCCGTGGCTATGTGCTGCGCGACCCGGCCAGCGAAGTCGGCGCTGCCTGATTTCCCGCTCGCAACCATCAGAAAGCCCGGCTCAAGGCCGGGCTTTTTTCTATTCCGACACGGCAAACCTCAGGCCATCAGGCGCATGTCGTCCAGGTCGAGCTTTTCCTGCTGCTCGATCAGGCCGAGAACACTGCGGACATCGCGTTTGTCATAGGGCTTGATCATGTGGAACCGCGCGCCGGCCGATTTTGCCAGCGCGAATTGCTGAGCATCGTTTTCCATTGCGCACAGGACGATATGGGGTGCATCCGGCAAGCCGGCTTCGGCAGCGCCGCGCAGATAATCGAGCGCCTCGAGTCCCGGCAGATCCCAATCGAGGAAGACAATTTCCGGCCTGGCGGCACTCGTAACATCCAGCGCTTCGGCGGCGTTGGCTGCCTGCAGGGTGTGATAGCCGGCTGCCTCGACAAGCTGGGTCAGGATGTGACGAACGGTCTCTGAATCTTCGACGATCAGGCAGGTCTTCACCGGGCACTCTCCCATGCGGTTTCGTACGGGAGTCAGCAATAACGCAAGCGGATTGAAGAAGCTGTTAACCGGGCCTTTAGAAGTTGAACGACCGGGACGCTGAAAGCGTCTCCCGCCGCCGGTTATTCCGCCGCGTCGCGCACTTCCCAGGCCGGGAAGGTCGCCAGCAAGACGACCTCTTCTTCAGACACCGCCTGCCCGCGGATCTTGCCGCCGGTGGCATCGGCAATCAGCCCCGCCAGATAGGCCGGCGTCGTCTTCGGCTCCAGACCCTCTTCTTCTGCAGCGAAGGCCGCCAGAAGTTCCGGCTTCAGCTTGGCCTTAGGGCCGGTTGCACGGATGACGACTTCGCCGACATGACCGCTGACGGTGACCTTGCTGCCGGCCCGCGGTACGCAATCAGCCATCATCAGGGTGATGTTCAGCACAGCCTTGACGAAGTCCTTCGGCACATGGCCGCCCGGCAATTGCCAGTCGAGATCGGGTTTGATGAAATCGAACACCGGAAGCATCACCCGCTTGCCGTCGTCGAGGTCGATTTCGGCGCCATAGGCACTACCGGCGCCGAAAGCCAACCGGGCGAAGCCCAGCATCGCGATCGACTTGTCCGCCGACAGCTTGATGAGTTTGCGCGCCTCGGCCTGCATCACCGGGTCATCCTCGGTCTCCATCACTTCCAGCCCCGTACCCATCGCGCCGACCGGATTGATCAGGTCATGACACAGCCTGGACGAGAGAAGCGAGGCAAGAGCGAGAGGGTCGGTAGCAATACTCATGATGATTGTCCTTGTTAATGCGGTCTCTTGTGAGTTGATTCTGGCGTTTTGGGCATTCGGGATCGAAAAGTTCCCCCGTTAACGGACATTTAATTGACAGGCTGCGCTCTGGTTTGCAGACTGTGAGAATGTATCAGAGGGCCGGGGACTGTATGGTCCATCTGTTGCATGTGGGGGGGAACGCGTAACTTGGTTCCTCATGGGTAGGTAATTGGTGGTAGAAAAATCTGATTCTCGCTTTGTGGCGACGAACGGCAAGGTTCAAGACGAAGACGGAATGGTGTGGCTGGCCGGGTTTGCGCTGGCATTTTTCGTGATTGCCTTGTGTTTCGTTAGTATGGGCTTCCTGCGGACCGACCTTAAACAGGCTGGCGCGGCGCGCCCCTCCTCTCCCTCCGTTTCTACGCCGGACATCTCCTCAACCTTCCAAGCAGCACAGAATTTTCAGGCCGGTCAGAATTTCCAGAACGGTCAGGCGCCCGCAGCATCTGCAAACGAGCCGCAACCCACCGGTATCACGGTGATTTCCCGCAGTGTCAGCGACATTCTCTCCGGCAAGTCCTCCCGCGCCGCACCCGACAGCGTCGATCCGGCGCAAGAAGCAACCTCGATCACGGCTGCTGCGGCACCGATCATACAGGATATCATGGCAGTCGCAGCCGCCAGCCTGCCGGTCGTGCCACGGCTCAAACCGGAGCAACCGCCAAGGATGGCCAGTGTTACGGCGACAGGCACCAAACGGATCGTGCCGACCCCCATCGACATGAACGCGACATGGCTGGCTGACAATATCCGCCTCGGCTTTGCCCACGCGAATGACTTCACCGGCGGCGCGACACCGATCTTCACCGCGTCAGAGCGGGAGGCTCCCCTGCCAGACACACCGGCAACAGGCAACATCGTCCGCCTCAGAAGCGGCGAAAGCTTGTCCGAGGCTCTGACGCGATTGCAGGTCCGCCCGGCCGATCAGGCCGCCGCCATCAACGCCCTGTCGCAGGAAACGGATGTACGGTCGCTGCGCCCCGGCACACAGATCGACGTTTCGCTCATCGATCCGCAACTGACCGTGTATCAGGAAGCCGCCTATATCGGCCAGCCGGAACTGGCGCCGGGCAAGGCCCTTCGCTCGCTCACGGTGCAGGTCAGCAATGACCGCCGGATCGAAGTCCAGCGCGACGCCGCTGCCCAGTTCACGGCCCGCACCATCCTGCCGCGTACGCAGAAGCGCTACGCCACCGTATCCGGCACGATCACCGACAGCCTGTTTGCCAGCGCCGCGCGCGAAGGCATGCCTCATGCCATCGCCGCCCGCCTGTCGAACATGTTCCTCTACGACATCGATTTCCAGCGCGAGATCCATTATGGCGATGAGTTCGAAGCCGTCTATGAAGTCTTCTATGACGACCAGGGCCGCGTCGTCGATTATGGCGACGTCCTGTATGGCCGGATGAGCTGGCGCGGCGGCAAGGACGAGCGCGGCTATTACCGCTTCGACGATGGCAATGACATCAGCTGGTTCGATGCCACCGGCGAGAGCGCCCGTCGGCTCCTGATGAAAACGCCGATCGAGGGCGCCCGGATCACCTCCTCCTTCGGCATGCGCAAGCATCCTGTCCTCGGCTATACGAAGGGCCACAAGGGGACCGACTTTGGCGCGTCCACCGGCACGCCGATCATGGCCGCCGGCGATGGCGTGATCGAACGCGCCGGGCCATTCTCCAGCTACGGCAATTACGTCAAGATCAAGCACTCGTCGGGCTATGAGACCGCCTATGCTCACCTGAACGGCTTTGCCAAGGGCATCAAGGCAGGCACACGGGTCCGCCAGGGCGATATCATCGGCTATGTCGGCTCGACCGGCCGTTCCACCGGTCCGCACCTGCATTACGAGGTTCTCTACAATGGCAGCCAGGTCAATCCGATGACCATCAAGGTTGCCGATGGCCGCAAACTCGATGGCAGCGACCATGAAGCCTTCACCAGCGAACGTGACTGGATCGAGGCGATGCGCGCCAAGGCCCGCCCCCTCACTCTGGCGTCGGCGCAGGCTGCTGGTCTCTGAAGTCCCTTTTTGAGCGGTCGTCCTGCGGGTCGTCTTCGCCGTTGCCGTTCATGGCCGCGGAGAGAGGCCGTTCATCGCGGCCCGCCAGTTTCGGCACAATCCTGTAACCGGCATAGACAAAGCAATAGGTTGAAAAGCCGATCAGGCCGATCCCCGTCACGAACAGGATGATGCGGCCGAAGGCCTGCCGCTCCAGTATCGTCAGAGCCTCTTCCAGCCCCGCTGCCTTGTCGGAATCGATCGTGACACCCGCCCAGATCAGCATCCCGGCAATCAGCAGCAGGACGACACCATGCGACATCAGACCGAAGCGGACATAGGGCATCAGCATCTCGGTCAGCTTTGTATCGCGGATCTTGTCTTTCCAGTTCGAGCGGCATGACTTGATCGCCAGATAGATCGCAACGGCACCGGTCGTCAGCCCGGCACCGATAACCAGCAGCCGGCCGCCCGGATAGTTCATCACCATCTCGCTGGAATCCTCTGCGCCATTGCCACCCCCTGACGAAACGCCGATGACGATCATCAGTGCGGTGTAGCCGAGCACGGCATGGGTCGCGCCGGACATGAACTGACCGACGCGATTGCCGATTCCGGCGGGGTCGTTGCCCTCGTCCTCGAGGTCGAGCAAGGCATCGAGCGCCCGCCAGATGGCATAGGTGAACAGCCCCGCCGCAACCGTGGCCAGCAAGAACTTGCCGAAAGGCTGGCGCGCCAGATAGGCCAGGGCACCGCCAGTGCCTTCGGCCTCGCCGCCATTGATGGCGGCAAAGGCTGCCAGGGCGCCGATGATCAGGTAAACCAGCCCTCGCGCGGCATAGCCGATGCGCATCGCCCAACCGAGGACCTGATTGTGGATTTTCATAATGTCTCGCTTTGTCAGGAGACAAATGCGGGACGGGGAAGTTCCAGATGGCCTTTATCCGGCCGATCTAGGTCTTGCCGGCATTCTTCATGTCATCGAGCACGGACTGAATATAGGAATCGAGATCGACATCACCGGAAACCTGCCCTTCCAGCCGTGTACGGACGAGATGGGGTAGCTCTTCCGGCTTGATACCGCCGCTTGCCGCGACCGTCGCCCGGATGATATTGCGGATCGCTTCTTCCTTGTCCGGCTGCCATTTCTTGTCGCTCATCGCACTCTCCTTTCCGGTCACTGTAATCGAAGGGCGGATGGTTGCCCACCCGCCCCGTTATCGGCGTCAGTTCAGCATGGTCGCGCTTGGTGGCTGGTCCGGACCTGGTATGCCGGACCCAAGCCCGTGCAGTTCCCGGCTGAGCAATGGCCGCCCGTTCAGCGTTAGCCCGTTAACGTCGACAGACAAGTGTAGCGCGTCGCCATCCTTGACTTCACCGGACAGGATCATCTCTGCGAGCGGGTCCTGGACCTTTTTCTGGATCACCCGTTTCAGCGGTCGTGCCCCGAAAGCCGGGTCATAGCCCGCCTCGCCGAGCCATTGCCGGGCGGCATCGTCCAGCGCCAGCGTGATCTTGCGATCCTCCAGCAGGGTCTTCAGGCGCGCCATCTGGATGTCGACGATCGACGCCATCTGGGTCCGCTGCAGGCGGTGGAACAGGATGATCTCGTCAAGCCGGTTGAGGAATTCCGGCCTGAACGCGGCCCGAACAGCATTCATCACATGGTCGCGCACGGCACCCGAATCCTGACCCTCCGGCTGGGCGGCAAGATACTCCGAACCCAGATTGGACGTCAGGATGATCAGCGTATTGCGGAAATCCACCGTGCGCCCCTGCCCGTCTGTCAGGCGGCCATCATCCAGCACCTGCAATAACACGTTGAACACATCCGGATGCGCCTTCTCGATCTCGTCGAACAGGATGACCTGATAAGGCCGCCTGCGGACGGTTTCGGTCAAGACGCCGCCTTCCTCGTAGCCGACATAACCGGGAGGCGCGCCGATCAGGCGGGAGACGGCGTGTTTTTCCATGAACTCCGACATGTCTATGCGGGCAATTGCCTGGTCGTCATCGAACAGGAAGCTTGCCAGCGCCTTGGTCAGTTCGGTCTTGCCGACGCCGGTCGGCCCGAGGAACAGGAACGAGCCCATCGGCCGGTTCGGGTCCTGCAGTCCCGCCCGCGCCCGGCGCACAGCGGCGGAAACCGCCCCGACCGCCTCGTCCTGGCCGATCACCCGGCCATGCAGCGCCTGTTCCATGGACAGGAGCTTCTCGCGCTCGCCTTCCAGCATCTTGTCCACCGGCACGCCGGTCCATTTGGACACGACGGCGGCAATATTCTCCGCATCCACCACTTCCTGAACCAGACTGTCCCGTTCACCGGCCTGTTCGGCGGCCTCCAGCTTTTTCTCAAGCTCCGGGATCGTGCCGTATTTCAGCTCCGACGCCCTGCCGAGATCACCCCGGCGTTCAGCATCGACCAGCTCCTGACGGGCTTTGTCGATCGCCTCCTTGACCTGGGTTGCCGAGGCCAGAGCCTGCTTTTCCGCAGACCAGCGCGCCGTCAACTCGGCGGAGTGCTGTTCGAGGTCGGACAATTCCTTTTCCAGCCGTTCCAGCCGGTCCTTGGAAGCCGTATCGCTTTCCTTCTTCAGGGCTTCGCGTTCGATCTTCATCTGGATGATCTGGCGGTCGAGCGCGTCCAGTTCCTCCGGCTTGGAATCGACCTCCATGCGCAGGCGAGCGGATGCCTCGTCGATGAGGTCGATTGCCTTGTCGGGCAGGAAACGGTCGGTGATATAGCGGTTCGACAGGGTCGCCGCCGCCACGATCGCCGTGTCGGAGATGCGCACGCCATGGTGCAGCTCGTATTTTTCCTTCAGGCCACGGAGGATCGAGATCGTATCGGCAACCGTCGGCTCGTCAACGAACACCGCCTGAAAGCGCCGGGCAAGCGCCGCGTCCTTCTCGACATATTTGCGGTATTCATCGAGCGTGGTCGCACCGACGCAGTGAAGCTCGCCACGCGCGAGCGCCGGTTTCAACAGGTTCGACGCATCCATCGCGCCATCGGCCTTGCCGGCACCGACCAGCGTGTGCATCTCGTCGATGAACAGGATGATCTGGCCGTCCGCCGAGGTCACCTCGTTGAGCACCGCCTTCAGCCGCTCCTCGAACTCGCCGCGATATTTCGCACCGGCGATGAGCGAGCCCATGTCGAGCGCGAGCAGGGATTTCTCCTTCAGGCTTTCGGGCACATCGCCATTGACGATCCTGAGGGCAAGACCCTCGGCGATTGCCGTTTTGCCGACACCGGGCTCACCGATCAGCACGGGATTGTTCTTGGTACGGCGCGACAGCACCTGCATCGCCCGGCGGATTTCCTCGTCGCGGCCGATGACCGGGTCGAGCTTGCCGTCACGCGCCGCCTCGGTCAGGTCGCGGGCGTATTTCTTCAGCGCATCATAGGACTGCTCGGCAGACGCATTGTCCGCCGTTCGGCCCTTGCGCAGCTCATTGACCGCGACATTGACCTTCTGCGGGTCGGCGCCGGCATTTTTCAGGATCTTCGCCGTCTCGCCCTCGAGGCCGAGCGCCATCAGGATGCGCTCCGTCGTGACGAAACTGTCGCCCGCCTTCTTCGCCATCTCCTCGGCCTTGGCGAAGGCTTTCGCCAGCGGTTGCGACAGGATCAGCTGCGCCCCACCGCCCTCGACCTTGGGCAACCGGTCGACCCGGTCATTGACCGCCTTCAGCGCCTCTTCCGGGCGCCCGCCGGCCTTGCGAATGAGATTGCCAGCAAGCCCTTCCGGGTCGTCGATCAGCGCCTTGAGCATATGCTCCGGCGTGATCTGCTGGTGGCTCTCGCGCAGCGCGATGGTCTGCGCAGCCTGGATGAGACCGCGAGCGCGGTCGGTATAGTTCTCGAAGTTCATGCTTGTGACCTCATGGTGAGCATCAATATGGAATGGGCATCCCGTCAGCGGCAATACCCGTGTGACTTGTAAATGGGGTCTGCCAGCGCCCCGTTCAAGGAATCGCCATGCTTGAAAAAGCGCCTCCCCCACCCGATATACGGAAAAGAGGAACGGGATGATTGACGAGCAACGCCTGCAGAAATTCTTTGCCTTGCGGCCAGCCATCAAGGATGTGCTGAAATGGCGTTCCGCCGGTCCGGTGCGCGATGCCGTCGCCCTCGCCGCCCTCGATCTCGACGGCGCCCCCGAAGAAATCGCCGCACGCCTGAGGGAGCCGGCGGACATCCTCAAGCAGAACCACAGCAAATTGCAGCTCTTGCGCCAGCCCGTGCGCTACGCGATCGCTGCGGTCCTGCTGCGCCAGAACATCGATCCATTGCTTCTGACACAGAGCATCGCCGACAGCCGCGAACGCTGGAAGCAAGTCGGCCTGCGCCGGGGCGCGCCCTATGAAGGGGCGTCCCACCTGATCCTCCATCTGGGCACGGACGGCAGCGAGCAACTGCCCTTCCTCAATGCACTGAAAAATGCCTTCGACGATCTCAACAGGCGCCGCTGGTGGCATGTCGGCGCCCGCACCCTGCCGCCGCTGGCGCTCGCCCTGCAATATCGCAGCGACGCGGCCTCCGCCGCTGACCAGATGTATGGCGCGATGGAAGAGGAAAAGGGCCTGCATGGCCGTCACACCATGGAGGCCGCCCTGATGGCGACCCTCTCACCCGGCTACCCTGCGGAAACGGCCCGCCAGATCGCCGCCCTGCGTGGCGCCCTGAAGGACCGCAAGATACCCGACGCCCCGGCCAACATCACCGGCCTTGCCTTCGCTAATCTGACCGATCCCGATCCGAATGATTTCGCCGATGCGGTCCAGGCCATGCGCGAGCGCTTCAAGCAGGAGAAGTTCGGCTCGACCAATCGCGCCCTCCTCGCCCTCGACTATGTGACGGCGGAACGGTTCCGCACCTCCGGCCTGCCACAGGCGAAGATCGCCCCGATCCTGATGGCGGTTCAGGCCTATCAGCTGGTCCTGCAGCAACAAGCCGCCATGGTGGCCGTCATTGCAGGCAGCGCGGCGACAACGGCGAACTGATATTCACGCAATCCCCTTCACGTGCTAGCGTCCTGACACAACAGGCGCAAAAGCGCCGAGCGGGAGGACCCCATGAAACTCATCTCTTTACTGGCGGGGGCACTGGCTACAGGCGCCCTCGCCTTTGGCGCCCCTGTCTTCGCCCAGGAAGACTATCCGTTCACGCCGGATTCACTGGTTCAGGAAGGCATCGCCCAAGGTGAGCTGACAGGCCCGTTCGAATTCCACAGCGACATCTTTCCCGGCACCGTCCGCCGCTACTGGGTCCATGTGCCCGCAGACTATGACGCGACAGAGCCGCCGAACCTGCTCGTCTTCCAGGATGGCCAGCGCGCGACCAACCCGAACGGCTCGCTGCGCATCCCGACCGTCCTCGACAATCTCATCGCCGCCGGTGACATCCCGCCCACCCTCGGCGTCTTCGTTACCCCCGGCAATCTGAGCGAGAGCTATCCCGACGATCTTGGCATGAGCAATCCCGACCATCGCTGGCAGGAATATGACCAGCTCGATGACGACTATGCCCGCATGCTGACGGAAGAATTGCTGCCCCACATTGCCGAGACTTACGCCTTCAGCGACGATCCTGCCCGCCGCCTAATCGGCGGCACCTCTTCCGGCGCCATCGCCGCCTTCACCGTCGGCTGGCACAGGCCGGAAGAGTTCGGCAACATCATCAGCTTCATCGGCAGCTATACCTCGATCGCCTATCGCCCGGAACTCGACCTCCCGCTGGAGCATGGCGGCAATATCTATCCCACCCTGATCCGCAAGCACGACATCCGCCCACTGACGATCTTCCTGCAGGACGGCGCCAACGACATCGACAATGAGCACGGCAACTGGTTCCTCGCCAACCAGCAGATGCTGGCGGCCCTGACCTATGCCAACCGTCTTGCCGACGAAACCGGCGACACCGGCCCGCGTTATGTCGTCGAGCATGAATGGGGCACAGGCGGCCACTCGGACCAGCATGGCGGCGCGATCCTGCCGGATGTATTGAGATGGTTCTGGGGGGAATAACAGCATGTCAGAACACAAAACGAAAAAAGAAACCGTTGCCGACGCACCTAATACCGTTGGCCTGGATGACGACCTTGATGGCATCGAATTGCTCGAGGCTATCGAGAGATGTTTCCGGATATCCTACCTGAACGAGGAAGCGGAAAAGATCATAACTGTCGGCGACCTGTATGATTCCGTATCGGAAAAACTGGCTGTGCTGGGAGGCGGCAATAAGTGTCACACCTCGATGGCCTTTTACCGGTTGCGCCGCTCCATGCCCGTTCGACCCGATACGCCAGCCATGACACCAACAACCAAGCTGGCTCACCTTTCGACGCATCATCCGCGCTCAACTTTCAAGCTGTTAAAGAACCGGACCGGCTTCGATCTGCCTGATCTGGCGCTGACCCTGCCGGGGAAGCTCTCTGTCCTTTTCATGATCGCCACCTTTTTGATCATCCCATGGCTTGGCCTGACAGGGATCGGCACACGAAACGTCATTGCCACAATGACTGGATTTTTTCTTGCTGCCCTGCCGCTACGCTGGATGGATCAGGGCCTTTACAAACAAGATACCCTTGGCGATTTGGCAAACGCTGTCGCGGAACGAAATTTCGGTCTGCTTGCCCAGATGGGCGGCAGGATTGATCATCAATCCGTGTGGGATGTAATTGTCGATATTGCCATCGATCATAGCAGTATCGACATCAGTCCTGACGAGATCACTCGCTCCACATACCTGCTGGAGTGTTCGCTGCCTAGAGCCGCTTGATTGCGACCGATTATAACCTGCCCCGACAGACAAACCGGCGTAGCAGGTTTCCGGCGGCATCAGAGGGTGTGCACAGCTTCGCATCGTCTGCCGCAGCGGTGTTTCGGGAAGAAGCGTTCGCCGGGCGGGAGGTTGGCCGGAACATCGGGCCCCTCGACCTGGTTCACCACCGCAGCGAAAGCTGACGGTGCTTTCAATGCTGCCTCCGTTGTCATCACGTCATCACCAAGGCCTTCCTTACCCTGATGAGGCCAAGCAAGTCGGAACCCCTATCGCACCCGCGCCGGAGCGAGCACGACGGCATTGGCCAGCAACAGGTTCAGCCCGTTCAGATAGGCGCGGGTCGTCGGGCTCTGGGTGAAGCCGATGACCAGCCCGTCGCCCTGGCGCTGCGCCATCACGAACGGCTTGTAGGCCAGCTGCGCGCGGTTCTCTTCCCACAGATAGCCGCTGAGCAGCATGTCATCTGCATTGGCGAACCGGAAGACATTGGTGCCGTCGCCATCGTTCAGCGGGCGATAGATGTCGGCGCCCGTCACCAGCACGTTGGCGCCGTCATAGCCCGCCGCCAGCCAGTGATCGGTGTTGGCGACGGCGCGCACGAGCACGCCCGGCACGTCCTCGGGCCGCGCCTCGGAGCTTCTGATCTGCGCTTCATAGTCGGCGTCGGATTGCAGGATCGTGCCCGGCGCACGGCTGCCGTCCTCGTCTTCTTCCTTCCACTTCTCCTCCTCGGGGGTGGCGGCATATTCAAGCCTGGTCGACAATAGTCCGTAGTCCTCGCTCGCCAGCATGCCGACGCTGCCCGAGATGGCGACGAGCACCCCGCCGCCGCGGACGAAATCCTTGATCGCATTGGCGCGCCCGATCTCGCCGGCAAGGCCGCCATACTGGTCGGGCAGGATCAGGACGTCGTAGCCTGACAGATCGGCCCGCGCGAGGCTCGATGCCCGGATCGGCGTGACCGGCAGGCCGAGATCGCGCTCGAGCACGAAGCGGGTGTTGCCGGCGGAGGTGGCATCCGTCCCTTCGCCCCACGCCATGGCGATGCGCGGCGCCTTCAGGACGGCGAAGGCGGCACTGCCGAAATTGGGGCCGTCCTCGACCCAGCTGTCTTCCATCGGCACCAGTTCCGCACCGATATTGTCGGCCATGGCACGCAACTGCGCGGCCATGTCGGCGGGATTGCCCGCCGCAGGAAATACCACGCTCCCGGCCGGGTAAACGCGACCATTCTTGGTGAATGGCTCGTCGGTCGTCCTGCCCTGCAGGCCGGCCCGCAGCGCCGCAATCACCAGGCGCGCCTGGCCGCTATCGTTCCACGGCACGATCTGCCCGTATGCCCCGCCCGATGCCGTCATCGATGGTACCGGGTCGTCGGCCGAAATCATGGTGGCAGATCCCAGCGCCACCTGGCTGCACTGGCGCGCCTCGATGCCATCCATCAGCGGCAGCGACCACGCCGTGACATCGTAGAGCTCGTGCCCGAGATCCCGCTCGCGGCGGCGTTCCTGTTCCTCGATGAAGTCAGGCGGCAGGCTCGTCGAGGGATTGAGCAAGGTGCGGATCAGGCGGCCCTGCGGCTGCGCCCCATCGACGATCAGCGCACCATCCTCATAGGCCTGACCGCAATGACGGCTGCCTGCCGGCGCACGCTGCACCTCGATGCCCTGTGCCACCAGCCGCCGGGCAAGGCGCTCGGCCTCATACCGGCCGCTCGACAGGTCGAGGACATGATAGCGGTCACTCGCGCCTTGGGCCGCGCTGATCGCCGACCGGCGATAGGCTCCGTAGTCGCGCAGGGAGTCGTTCTTGTTGCGCGCCACCGTCTCCAGCGTCGCCAGTGACGCAAGGACATTGTTCCGCACACCCTCGGCATAGGTCAGTTCGGTCCCGTCGCGCCGCTGCCAGACAAGGCCGCGCGGCGATGCCTGTTCGAAGGTCATGGCAACGGCCCCGTTCAGGGTCGGCCACATATCGCCATAGCCGGGATAGAAGGCATCATAGACTTCACGGGTGAAATACGGCACGCCGAAGCGGTCGAAGTAACGCGCCATGCTCTGGCCGAGACGGACCTGCGTCGCCCGCTGATCATCGGTGATATTGGGATTGAACGGATCAGCCGAGGGCGGGAAGAAATAGGTCGAATCCCCGCTCATCTCGTGGCTGTCGACATAGACGACAGGGTGCCACTCAAGCACGGCCGCGACCTTGCCCTGCGTCTCCGGCTGCGTCATGGCGAACCAGTCGCGGTTGAGATCGAACATGTAGTGATTATAGCGCCCGCGCGGCCATGGCTGGTCATGTTCCGCGGCATAGCGGTCGCCTTGCGGCTCGAGCCCGAGAGCAGAGGTAAAGCTCTGCACGAACCTGTTCCGCCCGTCCGGATTCTGGGCGGGGTCGATGATGACGATCGTATTGGCAAGAATGGTGTCGACCAGATCGTCATTATCGGCTGCAAGCAGGTGATACGCCATGAACACGCCGCTGTCCGGCGGCGTGATCTCGTCGCCATGGACGCCATAGGAGAGCCAGACGACGGCAGGTGTCTCTGCCAGTCGTTCATCTGAAAGCGCCTGCCCTGACGCCAGGGTCGACAGGTCCGCCTGGATTTCGTCGAGACGGTGCATGTTCTCCGGCGACGAGATGATCGCATAGGTCAGATCCCGCCCCTGCCAGGTCTCGCCATAGGAGCGAACCTCCATCCGGGACGGATCGGCGGCTTCCAGTGCCTGAAAATAGTCAACGATCTCGGATGGCGTGGTAAGATCCTCGCCATGGTCATGGCCGATCACCTGTTCCAGTGTCGGAATATCATCGCTGTACTCGGCGGATGGATAGGTCTGGCCGGCAGCCGTCGTGGCAATGGTCGCGGCAAGGGTCGTGGCAGTGGCCGCGCCGATGAGAGATTTGATCAGATGCATCTGGTACTCCAAGCTTTTCCGACGGCCTATCCTCACAAACGGCCCCCATGACCGAGACCGGTGCGCCGCCACCCCGTAAAGGAATCACCCTGTTTTTATGGAGTTTTTTGATGATCCGATAAAGCAAAACATGAAAACCTGCTTCAGGTAAAACGGTATTTCAGGAATTTCCGCCCCCCATGTCGCGACCGAAAATCGCGCGTCTGTTCCGCCCCGTGGCACAATTTGGCGTCCTTCTCCGGCCCGCTTGCGTGAACTCACCCGTGTGTTACGCCATTCCCATCACGACGCCAGATGAGGAAAGGTCCACGCGATGACGGAAACTGAATTCGGCCCGGTCTATGACAATGTGCTCGAGGGCATCGGCAGGACGCCGCTGGTCAAGGTCTCCACCATCGATACCGGCCCGTGCGAGCTCTATCTGAAGCTGGAGAGCCAGAACCCCGGGGGCTCGATCAAGGACCGCATCGGCATCGCGATGATCGAGGCGGCAGAGGCCGATGGCCGGCTCAAGCCCGGCGGCGCGATCGTCGAGGCAACGGCGGGCAATACCGGCCTCGCTCTCGCCCTCGTCGCCGCTCGCAAAGGCTATACGCTGACCATCGTCGTGCCCGACAAGATGGCGCAGGAAAAGATTTTTCACCTCAAGGCCCTTGGCGCCAAGGTGCAGCTGACCCGCTCCGACGTCGGTAAGGGGCATGCTGACTATTACCAGGACGTCGCCGCCCGCATCGCGGAAGAGACCGGCGCCTTCTACGTCAACCAGTTCGCCAATGAGGCGAACCCGAAGGCCCATGAGGAGCTCACCGGCCCGGAAATCTGGGGCCAGATGGACCATGATGTCGACGCGATCATCGCCGGTGTCGGCTCCGGCGGCACCATCACCGGCCTGTCGCGCTATTTCGCCCGCGTCTCGCCCAAGACCGAATGTATCCTCGCCGACCCGAAAGGCTCCATACTGACGGACTATGTCAATACCGGGCAGATCCCGAACGAGGTCGGCTCGTGGCTGGTCGAGGGCATTGGCGAGGATTTCATCCCCGACACCTGCGACCTGTCCAAGGTGCACACAGCCTATTCGATCACCGACGTGGAGAGTTTCGAGGCGGCGCGCGAGCTGCTGCGCAAGGAAGGCATTCTCGGCGGCTCGTCGTCGGGCACGCTATTCGCGACGGCGCTGAAATATTGCCGCGCGCAGACAGAAAAGAAGCGCGTCGTCGCCTTCGTCTGCGACCGCGGCGACAAATACCTGTCGAAAATGTTCAACGACCACTGGATGTACGACAATGGCTTCATCAAGCGCCCGCCCGCGAACGACCTGACCGACCTGATCTCGCGCCGTCATTCCGAACACGCGACGATCACCTGCAAGCCGGGCGACACGCTGATGCAGGCCTATGGCCGGATGAAGCTCTATGACATCTCTCAACTGCCGGTGCTCGACGATGGCAAGATCGTCGGCCTGCTCGACGAGGAAGATTTGCTGTTCTCCGTCGTGCGCGACAAGGACCGGTTCCGCTATCCGGTCTCCTCGGCCATGACCGACCGTGTCGAGACGATCGACGCCACCGCGCCGCAGGAGGATCTGTTGCCGATCTTCGCCAAGGGCCGCGTCGCCGTGGTGGTGAAGGATGGCACGTTCGAGGGACTGATCACCCGATCCGACCTCCTGTCCTATCTCCGCCTGCAGATTTCGTGATTGGGAGCCGATACATGACCGACAAGAAAAACCGCCCGTCTTTCGCCACCCGCGTCATCCATGCCGGTCAGTCTCCCGACCCGACGACCGGCGCGGTGATGCAGCCGATCTACCAGACCTCGACCTATGCCCAGGAGAGCCCCGGCAAGCACAAGGGCTTCGTCTATGCCCGCGGCCACAACCCGACGCGCTTTGCCTATGAGCGCTGTATCGCCGACCTCGAAAACGGCACCCGCGGCTTTGCCTTCGCCAGTGGCATGGGCGCGATCTCGACCATGCTGGAAATGTTTCCGGCGGGCAGCCACATCATCGCGACCGATGATGTCTATGGCGGCACCTTCCGCCTGTTCGAGCGGGTCCGGAAGGAGTCGGCCAATACCTCCTTCTCCTATGTCGATCTGACCAACCCGGAAAACCTGCGCGATGCGATCAGGCCGGAAACGAAGCTGGTCTGGATCGAGACGCCGACCAACCCGCTCCTGAAAGTCATCGATATCGAAGCGGTCGCGAAGATCGCCCGGGAGGCCGGCGTCACTGTCGGCGTCGACAACACGTTCGCCTCGCCCTATTGCCAGCGCCCGCTCGATCTTGGTGCCGACATCGTCATGCATTCGGCGACCAAGTTCCTCAATGGCCATTCCGATGTCGTTGCCGGCGTGCTGGTGGTCAAGGATGACGAACGCGCCGAGAAGCTCGCCTTCTTGCAGAACTCCGTCGGCGCACAGCTCGGCCCCCAGGATTCCTTCCTCGCCCTGCGCGGCCTCAAGACGCTTGCCCTGCGCATGGAACGCCACTGCCAGTCCGGCCAGCGCATCGCCGAATGGCTGGAGGCGCATCCGGCGGTCGAAAAGGTTCTGCATCCGGGGCTGGAGAGCCACCCGCAGCACGCCGTCGCCAAAAGGCAGATGGACGGCTTTGGCGGCATGATCACGATCTATCTCAAAGGCGGGCTCGAAGCCTCGCGCACCTTTCTCGAGCGTGTACGGATCTTTACCCTCGCGGAAAGCCTCGGCGGGGTCGAAAGCCTGATCGAACACCCGGCGATCATGACCCATGCCTCGATCCCGAAGGAACGGCGCGAGGAAATGGGCATTGCCGATGGCCTAGTGCGCATCTCCGTGGGCGTCGAGGATTGCGACGACCTGATCGGCGACCTCGAACAGGCGCTTGACGGTTTCTAGCCCTCGTGGGTCAGCGCGCTGGCCAGCTCAGGGCGAAGACCAACAAAAAGCCTCATCCTGAGGGGCCGCGAAGCGGCCACGAAGGACGAGGCTCGATACCTATTCCAGGCCCAGCGCCGCCTTCACGTCGCGCCAGTCGACGATCTTGAAGTTCTGGGTCGCGCCGCGATTGAACCCGTCCTGCGCGACCAGCACGCCTTCAGGATAGTCAGGCCCGAGCGGCGCGGAGCTGATGGCGATGCCGTCTGTTTCCTGTGCGCCGTCAATGCCGGTTTCCTCGCTGGCAGCAATGCGGAAGCGTCCGCGGAAATTGTTATCCCCGTCGAGGTCATAGACCGCATAAGAGTCATTGCCCTGGGAGGAGATGACGAGATAGCTCGCCGCATCGGATTTATACAGCGCCACGCCTTCGACATCGCCGGTGATCCCGGTCGCGCCGTCGATTTCGTCGATCAGCACCGGCGGCGTATATTTCAGGCCGTCGATCGAGGATGCAACCGACGTCTTCCATACGCCGCGCATCTCCTCGCCGATATAGAGCGTGTCCGTCGCATCATCGACGACACAGCCTTCCAGCTGGGTGTCGAACTTGATCCGGCCGATGCGCTCCTGCAGCGTCTCATTACCATTGGCGGAGAGAAGCTTGTGGGCATCGACCTCCCCGGTCTTGTAGGTGATGAAGACGATCAGGTCCCTGCCCACCTGCCCCATGCACATGCCATAGGGTTCGGGCAGTTCCGCCGCGAAAGAACCGAAGACATTGGCGCCTTCCCCGTCGACCGTGAACAGGGTCACACTGTCATCAGTCCGGTTGGTCGCCGCCGCAAGGTCGCCTTCCCACAGGCCGACGGTGACGCCCTGGCGCAGATCGACATTGTTCAGCCGGCCGGCAGGAATGAATTGCTGGATAGCGCCGGACAGGGTGTAGATGCCGAGACCGGCCTGCTTGTCCGTGCCCAGAATATAGCTGGAGGCAGGATCGGAAGCGTTGATCCAGATCGCCGGATCGTCCGCCGCGTCATCGGTCGATTCCACCGGCACGGTTTCCGCCTTGGCATAAACGACAGGCACACTGGCCGCATCATCATAGACCAGTGCGTCCATATCCGTGGCGCAGGCGGACAGGAGGGCGAGGCAGCTGATCCCGAAAAATCTCTTCATAATCATCTCTCCAAAATTATCAGGGCGCGTCCCATACTGGTGACGCGCCCATTTAAGAGGGTAGTGTGGCTCAAAAGTAAAGGCCGGAGGGAGGTCCGGCCCTTACTCCCCCCACCTAGACCTGAAAGTCAGCCCCCATCGTGACCGTGCAGGCTCCGCTCGCTTCCGCGCGCTGGATCTCGTTTCCCGGTACCAGAGCGCCCGGAAGAGCAACGGTCTGATTCATGAAAATGCCCTGCGATTGAACCACAATACAGGGGCTATTGCGCCGGTATTGTTACACCGGATTGACACTTGCGTGACGCTTTCGCCTCAAAAGCGTCCGGCGTGCATTTTTTCGCTGGGCCGCACAAAAATTATTGCCCAACGGTTACGCGTCGGCGACTTCCTGCCGAACCGGCACGATCGTCACGCTCTCGCCGCAACCGCAGGCATCGGTCTGGTTGGGATTGTTGAAGACGAATCTCGCCGACAATTTCTCGACCTGATAGTCGATTTCCGTGCCAAGCAGGAACAGGATCGCCTTCGGGTCGATATAGACGGTGATGCCGTTTTCCTCGACAACTTCTTCCAGCGGCTCCGGTGCCTCGGCATAGGCCATCGTGTATTCCATGCCGGCACAGCCGCCGTTTTTCACGCCGATGCGCACGCCGGTATAGGTCTCCGCCGCCTGATCCATGATCTCGCGCATCCGCCCGGCGGCGGCATCTGTCAGCGTCACGGCTTTTTTCTTGATACGTGCCATTTACATGAATCCCAGTTCCAGTTTCGCTTCGTCCGACATCCGGTCCGGCGTCCAGGGCGGATCGAACACCATGTTGACCTTGGTCCTGTTCACGCCCTCGACATCGGTGACGGCGTTCTCGACCCAGATCGGCATTTCGCCTGCCACGGGGCAGCCCGGCGCAGTCAGGGTCATCTCGACCTCAACATTACCGTCGTCGAAGTCCACCTTATAGATGAGGCCCAGCTCATAGATATCAACCGGTATCTCCGGATCGTAGACGGTCTTCAGCGCCTTGACGATCTCTGTCGTGATCTTGTCGATCTCGTCCTGGCTCATCTCCTTGCCCGACCCAGACAGGGCTGCGCCTTCCGCCGGTATATCGGTGACGGCAGGCTCGGCCGGTTTCTTCAGGTCGATCATGTCGTGCGTGTCGCTCATGCGAATAACTCCTGCGCCTTGTGCAGCGCCTTGACGAATTGGTCGATGTCTTCGTGTGTGTTGTAGGCGGCAAAACTCGCCCGGCCCGTCGCCGTCACGCCCAGGCGGCGCATCAGCGGCTGGCAGCAATGGTGCCCGGCGCGGATCGCAACGCCCTGCCGGTCGAGCACGGTTGAAACATCATGTGGGTGTGCACCATTGAGATTGAAAGCGATGACCGGGCCCTTGTCTTTCGCGCGGCCATAAAGGTTAATCCAGTTGAGGCCGGTCAGCGCCTCCATGGCGTGATCGGTCAGCGCCCGCTCATGCGCCCGCAGACCGTCCATGTCCTGCTCCATCATCCAGTCGAGCGCGGCGCCCAGCGCGATCGCCTCGGTGATCGGCGGCGTGCCCGCCTCGAACCGGTGCGGCGGATCATTATAGGTGACCTCGTCCATGCTGACCGTGTCGATCATCTCGCCGCCGCCCTTGAATGGCGGCATGGTCGCCAGAACGTCCTTGCGCCCGTAAAGCGCCCCGATGCCGTTCGGGCCATAGATCTTGTGCCCGGTCAGGACATAGAAATCGACGCCCAGCGCCTGCACGTCCACCGGTCCGTGTACGGCATGCTGGCAGCCATCGGTCAGGAACAGGACGCCACGCTCATGGGCGATGGCGGCCATTTCCCTGATCGGCGGCACGACACCCAGCACGTTGGACAGGCCGGTGATCGAGACGATCTTGGTTCGGTCGGTGAACAGCGCCCGGTAGGCGTCCAGGTCGATATGGCCGTCATCGTCGACATCGACCCATTTGATCACCGCGCCCTTGCGCTCGCGCAGCAAGTGCCAGGGCACGATATTGGAATGGTGCTCCATGACGGAAAGGATGATCTCGTCGCCCTCGCCGATCTGCGACACGCCGAGCGACTGCGCGACAAGGTTCATCGCGTCGGTCCCCCCGGCGGTGAACACGATCTCGTCGCGGTCCGCGGCGTTCAGATATTTGGCGACGCTGTCGCGCGCCTTCTCGTAATCCGCCGTTGCCTTGTTCGACAGGTAGTGCAGCCCGCGATGGACATTGGCATAGCCGCCGGTGAGAACCTCGTTGATCCGGTCAATGACGATCTGCGGCTTCTGCACCGAGGCAGCATTGTCGAGATAGGCGAGCGACTTGCCATATATCTCCGTATTCAGGATCGGGAACTGCTCGCGGAAGGATGTTGCGTCAAAACTCATGCTGATACCTCCCTGCGCCCAACAATCCATTTCATGATGATCAGCGCAGCCGCAACATCACAAATGACGGCAACTAGCCCGATGATGAATATCAGATTCAGCGGATCACCAGCAGCAATATCGGATGCAGTTATCAGTACGGCGATGATCATCAGAACCAGATACAGGACCGCCGCGATGACACTGCGCAGACGTGAGACGGCAAAGGCCAAAGCCAGGCCGATCAGCGGGCCAATGAAAAGCTTGGTCAGCGCGATGGCCGTATCATTTACGGCAAAACTGGATTCCGCCTGGAGCAGGCTTTGTGCGATGGTAAGCACAAAGGACACGACGACCAGCCCTTCGAACAGGGTACGGGTACCGGGGGTGACTCCTCGCATCTTCATGATTGAGCCTCCAGCCATGTCTCGATCAGCACCATCAGACGGGCCTTCACGTCCTCGTTGGAGATATGCCCGAACGCCTCGACGACGAAGGCCTGCACCAGCATGGCGCGGGCCTGTGCCTCGGACAGGCCGCGCTGGCGCATGTAGAACAGCGCCTCGGTGTCGAGCGCCCCGGCGGTATTGCCGTGGGCGCACTGGACATCGTCAGCATAGATCATCAGTTCCGGCTTGGCATCGACCTCCGCCTCGTCCGACAACAGCAGCGCATTATGCGCCATGCGGGCATCGGTCTTCTGCGCGTCCCTGGCGACATAGAACCGGCCCTGGAACACGCCGCGCCCCTTGTCGGCGAGCACACCCTTGTACAGCTCCTCGGTCACACAGCCGGGCACGGTGTGGCCGACATCCGTGGTATTATCGAGATGGCGTCTGCCGGAGAGGAGGTATGCGCCATTCAGCACGGCGCGGGCGCCCTCGCCCTCATGCAGCACTTGCGTTTCCAGCCGGCAAAGCTTCGAGCCGAAGCCGAGCGTGCCTTGCGTGAAATTCGCGCCCGCCGCCAGATTGGCCATCGCAAAATGAACCTGCACGGCGTCATCATGCGCCTGCTGAAGGATCAGCCTTTCAAGGCTTGCGCCCTTGGCCAGTCTGAAGCGCATCACGCCATTGGCGAACCATGCGCCATCGCTGCCTTCGAGGCTCTCGACAATACTCGCCTCGGCGCCCTCCTCCAGCACGACCTGCACGCTGGTATGGTGCATGCCGCTGCCTTCTGAAAGGAAGCGCAGGTGGATCGGGCGGTCGAGCTTGCCCGACACGGTCAGCACATAGGTCGCCTCGGCCTTTTCCGTCGCGATATTCGGCAGATTTTCCCTGAACAGCGGATAGTCGCCGCCACGCGACAGCGTCAGCCCTTCAGGCAGACCTGCGGGAGCCTGGCTCAAATGGCCATTGGCGAACAGAAACTCGATCGGCTGGTCCAGCGACAGCAGTGGTGCGCGGGACGAAACCGACTGCACCGAGGACTGCTTTTCCTCACGCAGGGCGGCGCGAACATCGGTCCATTTCCAGCGCTCGTCGCGGCGCGACGGCAGGCCGGTACCGGACAGGATCGCGCCCGCCTCGCTGCCCTCAGCTGGCATCGACGCGATCAGCGCTTTCTCGAATTCCGTGAACTGGTGGTTTGGTCTCATGATTTATGCGGCACTCTGAATATATTTGTCATAGCCATGCTCTTCGAGCTCGCGGGCGATCTCCGGCCCGCCGCTTTCCACGATGCGGCCATCCGCGAGCACATGCACGCGGTCCGGCTTCACATAGTCGAGCAGGCGCTGATAGTGGGTGATGACGAGGAACCCGCGATCCGGTCCGCGCATCTCGTTGACGACCTCGCCGACCATTTTCAGCGCGTCGATATCGAGGCCGGAATCCGTCTCGTCGAGAATGCCGAAGCGCGGCTCCAGCATCGCCATCTGCAGCATTTCCATGCGCTTCTTCTCGCCGCCGGAAAAGCCGACATTGAACGGGCGCTTCAGCTTCTCGTCGGACAAGCCGACGATCTTCGCCTTCTCGCGGATCGCGCGCAGGAAGTCTGCCGCGGTCACTTCATTCTCACCCCGCGCCTTGCGCTGGGCGTTGAGGGCAGTGCGGATGAAGCTCATCGTCGCGACACCCGGGATTTCCAGCGGATGCTGGAACGACAGGAACAGACCCTTGGCCGCCCGCTCATTCGGGTCCATCTCCAGAAGGCTGTCGCCATCGAGGGTGATGTCGCCTTGGGTGACCTCATAATCCTCGCGACCGGTAATGGCATAGGACAGGGTCGACTTGCCGGAACCATTCGGCCCCATGATGGCATGAACCTCGCCCGCGGGAACCTCCAGCGACAGCCCTTTCAGGATTTCCGTCTCCTGGACGGTGATGTGTAAATCGTCAATTTTCAGCATATTGAATCTCTATTTCTATCTAACCAACGCTACCTTCGAGGCTGACCTCGAGCAGCTTTTGCGCTTCTACGGCAAATTCCATCGGTAGTTGCTGGAGAACATCCTTGCAGAAACCGTTTACCAGAAGCGACACCGCCTCTTCCTCGTTCAGGCCGCGCTGCATGCAATAGAACAGCTGGTCTTCCGACAGGCGAGAAGTCGTTGCCTCATGCTCCAGCACCGCGCTGGAATTCTTCGCCTCGATATAGGGCACGGTGTGGGCACCGCACTGGTCACCGATCAACAGCGAATCGCACTGGGTGAAATTACGCACGCCTTCTGCCTTTCGGTGGACCGAAACGAGCCCGCGATAGGTCTGATCGGAGAAGCCGGCGGCGATGCCCTTGGAGATGATCCGGCTCGTCGTGTTCCTGCCGAGATGGATCATTTTTGTACCGGTGTCCGCCTGCTGATGATTATTGGTGATGGCGATGGAATAGAACTCGCCGACGCTGTTGTCACCGCGCAGGATGCAGGACGGGTATTTCCAGGTGACGGCAGAGCCGGTCTCGACCTGCGTCCACGAAATCTTCGAGCGCGCCTCGCGGCAGTCGCCGCGCTTGGTCACGAAATTATAGATACCGCCCTTGCCGTCCTTGTCGCCGGGATACCAGTTCTGGACGGTGGAATATTTGATCTCGGCATCTTCCAGCGCCACCAGCTCGACGACGGCAGCATGCAACTGGTTTTCGTCGCGCATCGGCGCGGTACAGCCCTCGAGGTAAGAAACGTAAGAGCCCTTGTCGGCGACGATCAGCGTGCGCTCGAACTGGCCGGTATTGGCCTCATTGATGCGAAAGTATGTCGACAGCTCCATCGGGCAGCGCACGCCGGGCGGCACATAGACGAAGGTGCCGTCGGAAAAGACCGCCGTGTTCAGCGTCGCGAAGAAATTGTCCGACGTCGGCACGACCGAGCCGATATATTTCTTGACCAGCTCTGGGTGCTCGCGGATCGCCTCGGAGATCGACATGAAGATGACGCCCGCCTTCTCCAGCTCCTTCTTGAAGGTGGTGGCAACGGAGACGCTATCGAAGACTGCATCGACGGCGACTTTCTGCCGCGCAACGCCCTCGCCGCCAACGCCGGCATCGGTGCGCGCCTCGCCGGGCGTCTGGCCAGCGCCCTCGACGCCGAGCAGCACTTCGGCTTCTCTCAACGGAATGCCGAGCTTCTCGAAATCGGCGAGTATTTCCGGCGGCACGTCGTCGATCGATTCATATTTCGACCCGGACTTCGGTGCGGAATAGTAGTAATGGTCCTGATAGTTGATGGCCGGATATTTGACATGGGCCCAGGTCGGCTCATCCATTTCCTTCCAGCGCGCAAATGCTTCCAGCCGCCAGTCGAGCATCCATTGCGGCTCGTCCTTCTTGGCGGAGATATAACGCACAGTGTCCTCGGTCAGGCCCTTGGGCGCCTTCTCGGATTCGATATTGGTGATGAAGCCGTGCTTGTAGGTCTCAAGCTCGCGGGTCATTTCGACCGTCGCCTGATCGATCCCTTCCTTCACGACTGTTTCTCTGGTCTGTGACATCTCAATCGTCCTTTACGCTGCGGTCGTTGCCGACTGGCTGGCGCGTTTTGTGGCGCGGGCATAGGCCGCGCTCCATTCCTTCAGAAATATCTCTGCCGCGTCGTCCGGCGTATCAAAACCGAGTGAGACCCGGATCGAGCATTCGGCCTCCTCTGAGCTTGCCCCCATCGCGGTCGTGACATGGCTCGCCGTCACCTTGCCCGAGGAACAGGCAGACCCCGCCGAGATCGCGATCCCGGCCAGGTCGAGCGCCATGATCTGGGTCTCGGCGCGGAAGCCCGGTGCGGCGAAGCAGGTCGTATTCGGCACGCGCGGGGCGTCCTCACCGAAGATCTTCAGCCCCGGAATATCCATCTGCTTCAGCCCGGCCTCGATCCGGTCGCGGATCGCCTCGAGCCTCTTGGCGCTATCAAGATCAATTTCGCGGGCCGCCGCCGAGAAGCCGGCAATGGTGATGATCCCTTCGGTCCCGGCCCGGCGGCTCATCTCCTGGCCGCCCCCTTGTACCAGCGGCGCGAGCGGCACGGCGGGCTTGCTCAGCAGCGCACCGGCCCCTTTCGGGCCGTTGATCTTGTGTGCCGACACGGCCATAAGATCGGCCTGCAAGTTGCTGAAACTGATCGGCATTTTACCAAACGCCTGCACGGCGTCGACGAACAGGTAGCCGCCCTTGGCAAAGATCGCCGACGTGATGCCGGAAACGTCCTGAATAACGCCGGTTTCATTGTTCGCCAGCATCAGGCAAACCATGAAAATGCCTTCCTTTTCCGGGGCATAATCAGCAAGCCGGGATTTCAGCCAATCCGTATCGGCGCGGCCATTCTCGAGCGTCGGTATGATTTCGAGATCGAGGCCTTGCTGTTCCAGCGCGCGTGCGCAGCGCAGGGTCGCATTGTGCTCGATGCCGGAGACGATCAGCCGGGTCACCGGCTGCTTCTCGCGGCGGGCGATGCCGTAGAGCGCCATGTTGATCGCCTCGGTGCCGCCGGAGGTGAAGATGATCCCCTCCTTCGGCGCATCGCAGGCAGCGGCGACATCGGCGCGCGCGGCCTCGATCAGCGCCTTGGCCTTGCGCCCTTCGGCGTGAACGGAAGACGGATTGCCGGCCTCCATCGCCGCGATCATTGCGTCTTTCACGGCCGGCTTGATCGGCGTCGTCGCATTATGGTCGAGAAACAATCTGCTCATTTCGCCACCTCCAGCGCCTCGACGGGCTCGCCGACCATGGCGCGGCCCAGCACCTTCTTGCCGGTGATATCGGCCAGCGTGACGGAGGACAGGAACACGTCGATATGGCGGCCAAGCTCGTCCCATAGATCATGGGTCAGGCAGCGGGCTGTCGTCCCGGCGCAGCCGATATGCTCGCCCGGCTGGCAGGCCGTGGTGCGAATCGGCTCATCGACCGCACGAACGATATCCGACACGCGGATCTGAGTCGGCGCGGCAGTCAGTACATAGCCGCCATTGGCCCCGCGACGGCTTTCGACCAGCCCGGCCTTGCGCAGCTTGGCGAAGAGTTGCTCGAGGAAGGTCGCCGAGATCACCTGCCGCGCCGCAATATCGGACAGCGCCACAGGTCCGTCATCGCCAAAGGCGGCGATATCGGCGAGCGCCGTCACGGCATAACGCGCTTTTGCAGTCAATTTCATCGGCACGACACTCCTTTAATGTGGGCAATGTCCGTCTTTTGTGGAAATCGGGAAAAAACGTGGTATAGCACCAGCTTCACCCTGCGCTTCCGTGATCGGGATGTAGGAAACCTGACCAGAACAGTCAACATTAACCAGCGGTTTATGAGCGAGTTTTCGGGCTTTGTCATCCCCAATCCTGACCAGGTCAGTCAGGCTGTCGCCCCTCAAATGCCGCACAGGTAAGATTCAATCATGCCAGAAGTTATCTTTGCCGGTCCGGAAGGCCGCCTGGAAGGCCGTTATCAGAAGGGAAAAGGGGAAAACGCGCCAATCGCGCTGATCCTGCATCCCCATCCCCAGTTCGGCGGCACCATGAACAACAAGCTGTGCTACGAAATGTATCACATGTTCGCCCGCCGCGGCTTTGCAGTCCTGCGCTTCAATTTCCGTGGCGTCGGCCGCTCCCAGGGCGAATACGACCAGGGCCAGGGCGAACTGTCCGATGCCGCGACAGCGCTCGACTACCTGCAATCGCTGAACCCGAACGCCCCTTTTGTCTGGGTCGCCGGCTTTTCCTTCGGCTCATGGATCGGCATGCAATTGCTGATGCGCCGGCCTGAGATTGTCGGCTTCATCTCGGCGTCGGCCTGCGCCAACCTGTACGACTTTACCTTCCTCGCGCCCTGCCCGTCCTCCGGCATCGTCATCCATGGCGAGCATGACCGCATCTGCGCGTGGCAGGAAACGGAAGACATGGTCGCCAAGACGCGCACCCAGAAGGGCCGCAAGGTCGAATTTTCCATGGTGCCCGGGGCGGACCACTTCTTCGAAAGCAATCTCGAGGACTATATGAAAGTCGCCGAAGGCTATCTCGACCGGCGGCTGAAGCAGCCGCCCGAAGGGGAATATTTCGACTAGTCAGCACCTGGCCAGCCATACGGCCAGAGGCTTGGGGTAAAACTGCGTCCGGGTCTTCCGGTGCGGACGCAAACCGGTCCATGATATCAGCCGGTATCAGTGACGGAGACGACATGAAGAAGCATTTCCTGGCGGGCGCTGCCCTGATCTTGCTGGCTGCCTGCAGCCAACCCACGGCAAAAGAGCAACCGGCGCAGGGGGCTGGCGCAGCCGGTCAGCAGATGTCCGGCGAGAACCAGGATACGAATCTCGTCCTGTTCCTCGACGCCGCCTGGGAAGAACAGCTCGCCCTGTCGCCGGAAAGCCAGACCTATTACGGTCGCAAGACGATGATGGACCAGTGGGACGAGCGCACGCCGGCCGCCGCGAACCGCCGCCGTGCGCTGCTGGAGCGGCAGATGCTGGCGCTGACATCGCAATTCCAGCGCGACGCCTTGAGCGAGGAAGGCAAGCTCAACTACGATCTCTTCCTCTACGACCTGCAACAGGAACTGGCGCTTGACGATTTCCGCAAGCACCGCTTCCCGCTGTCGCAGTTCCGCGGCATCCACTCCTCGATCCCGGTCTTCCTTGCCAACTACCACAAGGTCGAGACGGTGGAGGATGCCCAGAACTATATCCTGCGCGTCTCCAATATCGATACCGTACTCGACGAGGCGGCGAGCCAGATCGAGGCTGGCGGCAAGAATGGCTACACCCTGCCGGAGTTCTCCTATCCGCTGATCGCCGAGGCGGCACGCAACGTCATCACCGGCGCACCGTTCGACAATGGCGATGACTCGCCGATCCTCGCCGCCTTCAAGTCGAAACTCGCCAGCACAAACATCGGCGATGACGTCAAGACCCAATTGCTGGAAGACCTGCTCGGCACCCTGCCGGAGGTCGAGGCCGCCTATAGCGACTTCATTGCCAGGGTTGAGGCTGTAGGTGAGACGGTCGAGGGCAATTTCGGTGTCGGCGGGCCCAATGGCAGCAAGAACGGCGATGCCTATTACGCTGTTCTGCTGGAAAATTACACCACGACCGACATGACGGCAGACCAGATCCACGAGCTTGGCCTGTCGGAAGTTGCCCGCATCCATGAGGAAATGCACGCGATCATGACTGAAGTCGGCTTCGACGGCAGCCTGCAGGACTTCTTCAGCTATATGCGAACGAGCGAGGAATTCTACCTGCCGAACACGGATGAAGGCCGCGAGGCCTATCTGGAGCTGGCCCGAGGCTATACGGACAATATCCGCCCGCGCCTGCCAGACCTGTTCGTCACCCTGCCGAAGGCGCCGGTCGAGGTGCGCCGGGTCGAGCCGTTCCGCGAACGCGCCGCCGGCAAGGCGTTCTATAACCAGCCCGCGCCGGATGGCTCGCGGCCCGGTATTTTCTATGCCAACCTCGCTGATATGGGCCAGATGCCGACCTATCAGCTCGAGGCGCTCGTCTATCACGAGGCGATCCCCGGCCACCACATGCAGCGGGCAATCCAGATCGAGATGGAAGGCCTGCCGAAGTTCCGCCAGTTCGGCGGCTTTACGGCCTATACGGAGGGATGGGGTCTCTATTCCGAATATCTCGGCAAGGATCTCGGTTTCTATGAGGACCCCTATTCGGATTTCGGCCGCCTTGCCATGGAGCTGTGGCGCGCCGCCCGTCTCGTCGTCGATACCGGCCTTCACTCGAAAGGCTGGGAGATGCAGCAAGCGATCGACTATCTGATCGCGAATACGCCGAACCCGGAGGGCGACTGCGTCAAGGCGATCGAACGTTACATCGTCTTGCCCGGCCAGGCGACGGCCTATAAAATCGGCATGAACAAGCTGCTGGACTTGCGTGCCAGGGCCCAGGACGCGCTTGGCGATGATTTCGACATTGCCGAATTCCACGACCGCATCCTCACCGCCGGTCCCGTTCCGCTCGAAATCCTCGAGCGTCGCGTCGATGAATGGATCATGAGCGAAAAACTCTGAAGGTTACCTGAACAGGGGATAGTCAACCCGCGCCGAGCAGATCATGATTTCCCGAACACGGAGATCGAGATCATGCGTCTGATGCTGGCAGCCCTTGTCGCTGCAGGACTTACCCTGAACTATCACGCAATTGCTGCCACGCAGGACATGCAATCGGCATTCAACCGGGTGAGTGAGTGTAACGGCACCACCGCCGGTGGCGTCGCGCTTGGAAAGATCATGGCAGAGGATCTGCGGGCAATGGGCAAGGAAGACGGTGTCGATGCCATGGAAGTGAACATCGCATCCCTGGAGAATACCAAGGAAATTTTCGACGAGGGACCCGATGCCTTCAAGGCGGTGATCCCGAACCTGGATTTGCCGCAAGGCCAGGAATACTTCGACACCGCCTATTCGAAATTCATGTCCCTGTCAGACGCGGACTATCAAACCAAGGTCACTTTCTGGGTGCCGAACGCTGCCGTAGACCATGATTATTGCCTCCCCTCCTTCGACATATTGTTCGAAGAATATAACCGGATCGTCGGCGGCCTTTAGTCAGGACGCAGCCAGCGCATCGCGATAGCGGCGGCTGACCGGCACTTCCTCGCCGGACTGAAGGATGGCGATCTGGTCGCCCTCGCCTGTCGGTCGCACCTCCCGAAGCCGCGCCCTGTTGACCAGCCATGACCGGTGGGTGCGGACGATATCCGTGCCGGCCGCCTGTAATTGTTCATCGAGGGCGGTCAGGCTGATCCGGGCGAGATGCACCGTGCCGCCGGCACTGATCTCGACATAATTGCCCGCCGCCCGGGCCCAGTCGACACGCTGCGCATCGAGGAAGATGGTGCTGCCGCCGCTTTTCAGGGTGATGCGGCTCGACCGGCGCGCCTCGGTCCGGGCAGTCTGCACTTCCCGGCGTAAATCGGCCATGTGCCGGAAAGCATAGATGACTGCGAGGTAGAGCGTGAAGGTCAGCAGGTCCTTGCGATACTCGTACAGCATCTCCAGCCAGAAGCCGCCCGCCCGGTTGAAGCTATAGAGCCCCTCGAAAATCAAAGGATACAAGACCTTCCGGATCGCGACCATGCCGGCAATATGGATCGCCGACCAGATCAGCGAAGCCAGCGCGTAGATCGGTATAATCCTTTTCCAATCTTGCAGCGATAGTGGCCAGCGCCGCGTCAGCCACAACAGGACCGGAAACAGGGCGAACAGGACGACGATGCTGGAGCCGTCGAACAGCACGAATTGTTGCCAGCGCCCCGGCTCGCCGGCATAGGTGCCGTCGGTCATCTCCGAGACGATATCGACTATGAAGAAGCCAAGCGTAATGATCACGACGGCGACCCACGCCCAGATATCCGTGCGCCGGTCGCGCGCCTGCTCGGCCTGTAGCTGCGGGTGATGCCTTTGCTCTGTCATGTGCTGATAATCGCGCGGGTCGGCCGTGGCGGGCAAGAAAAAGCGCGCCAATTTCGTCCCTCGGCACCCTCCATTCGTCCCATCAGCCTCAAATCCGACCCCTGATTAATGACAAACCCGACGATCGTCCCTGCGGGCCGCTCTCCGAACCGTCCGGAATGACATGGCCGGCGACACGGCATGTGATGGACCAAAGGAGAAGTCTCATGTCCCTCGCAAATCCCTCCGCCAATACCCGGACCAACGCTCGCCGCTACGATCTCGACTGGCTGCGTGTCATCGCCTTCGGCGTCCTCATCTTCTACCATATCGGCATGTTCTACGTGACGTGGGACTGGCATGTGAAAAGCCCCCATGCGAGCACCGCGCCTGAATTCGCGATGATGCTGGTCAATCCGTGGCGGCTGGCGCTGCTCTTCCTGATTTCCGGTATCGCGCTGCGCCATGTCACCGACAAGGGCGCCCTCGCCAGTTTTTCGGGCAGGCGCACCTTGCGCCTGATCCTGCCAATCCTCTTCGGCATGGCTGTCGTCGTTGCCCCGCAAAGCTATTACCAGCTGCGCCAGGCCGGCGTGATCGAGGCAGGCTTCGGTGCCTTCTATGCCGACTATCTCAGCTTCGATGCCGGCGTGATGGAGCGCTGGCAGCTGATCGTGCCAACCTGGAACCATCTCTGGTATGTCGTCTACCTCCTGGTTTACACGTGGATCGTCATCTTGCTGATCAAGCCACTCAGGGCGCTCTCCCGACAGGCCGACCGCCTGCCGGCGAAAGCCTGGCCGCTAATTCTGGTCGTGCCCGCCCTGCCCTTCGTCCTCTATCGCTTCACCCTCGTGCCGTATTTCGAGACGACCCATGACCTTGTCTGGGACTGGGCCAATCACGCCAACTCGCTGACCGTCCTGCTGCTCGGTTTCTTGCTGGCAAAGAACGAAGGCTTCTGGCGGGCCGTGCGTCTGGCGCTGCCGGTCACGCTCGTACTCGTCGTGCTCTGCACCTTTGCCTTTTCCCATTTCTGGCAGGAGACAGTCCTGTTGGGTCTTCTGGAAAACAATCCCTCGATGCTGGCAGCCATCCAGTCACTCCGGGTGCTGTATGCCTGGTGGGTGATCCTCGCCATCCTCGGGCTCGGCCAGCGCTTCCTCGATCGGGACAGCCCGGCGCGGCGCTACATGTCCGACATGATCTTTGCCTGGTACATCCTGCACCAGACGATCACCGTCGCAGCCGGATATTATCTCGCGAAGATAGCCCTGCCCGCCGGGCTGGAATTCGCCTTGCTGTCAGCCGCGACCATTCTCGGTTGCCTCGCCGGAGCTGAAGCCATTCGCCGCTCCGTCATCCTGCGTCCCTTCTTCGGGATGCGGCTGGCCGGCCATGCACCTATTGCCACGGCGCGCGGTGGTGATGCCCGCCAGTCAGCGCGTGAGGCACCCGCGTCGTCTTCGGCCAGCTGAGCGGCAGCTTCTTCAGCGAGCGCACGGCGAGATAGGCAAAACACTCCGCTTCCAGATGATCGCCGCGCCAGCCGACATCCTCCGCCGGCCGGACCGGGGCGTCCAGCCGGTCGGCGAGCATGGCCATCAGCACGGGATTATGGCGCCCGCCCCCGACCACGATCCACTCTTCCGGCGGTGCCGGCAGCAGCGACATCGAACGCTTGATGCATTCCGCCGTAAACGCCGTCAGCGTCGCCGCACCATCCTCGACGCTCATCTCCCTGACAGCATCATACTTGAAATCATAGCGATCGAGAGACTTTGGCGGCTTGCGGCGCAGATACGGGTTCAGCGCCATCAGCCGCACCGTGTCCTCTTCGACCGACCCGGCGGCAGCGAGCGCTCCGTCCGTGTCCATCGCCTCGCCGGTCTTCAGGTCAACCCACTGGTCGACCAGCCCGTTACCCGGCCCGCAATCGAACGCGATCATATCCGCCGGATTGGCGCCTGCGGGAATGAAGGTCAGATTTGAGACGCCGCCGAGATTCAGCACACAGAGCGGATGATCGCGCTGCAGACCCTTCGCCAGCGCAGCATGATAGGCGGGCGCCAGCGGCGCGCCCTCGCCGCCAGCGGCCATGTCCGCCATGCGGAATTGATCGACGACATCGATGCGCAATTCCTTGGCCATGACGTCGCCGGAGCCGATCTGCCAGGTCCTGCCCTTGCTCGCGCTGTCGAGCGGCGGGCGGTGCAGGATGGTCTGGCCATGAAAGCCGATGACATCGATCTCGTCGCGGGTCAGGTGGTTGTGCTCCATCAACCGCTGGACGGCATGGATGTGGGAGGTGGTCACCTCGTCTACCGCTTTGGCGATCTCCTCGCCCCCTTCACGCCCTTCCAGCGCCGCCTTGATCGCCCGGCGCACCCAGATCTTGGCGTCGCGCTCATAGGGGTAGCTGAGCACCGGGCCCCAGTCATGGATCTTGTAACCATCGGTTTTGATGACAGCCACATCGATCCCGTCGAGCGACGTGCCGCTCATCAGGCCGATCGCTGTCATGATGCGTTCTGTCAGGCTCATTGTCAGTCCGGGGCTATCCTTGCGTCAACGCATGATACTGCGCGTTGCCGCCGGAAAACAATGCGCTCCCGCCTGTTACAACCGGTTATGTCTCAAATAGCTCCCCGTTCTGGACCTGCCAGCCGGTATCGCCTATAGCCATCCGGATCATTCCGGAAGGCAAGACGATGAGCGAGTTCAAATCAGATTTCCTGCGCATCCTGTCGGAGCGCGGCTTCATCCATCAGGGCACCAACATGGACGCGCTGGATGCCCTCGCGGCAAGGGAGTCGATCACCGGCTATATCGGCTTCGACGCGACGGCGACGAGCCTGCACGCAGGCTCGCTCGTGCAGATCATGCTGCTCTACTGGCTGCAGCAGACCGGTCACCGGCCAATTGCGCTGATGGGCGGCGGCACGACGAAAGTCGGCGATCCGACCGGCAAGGATGAACAGCGCAAGCTGCTGACCGACGCCGATATCGAGCGCAATATCACGGGCATCAAGCAGGTCTTCAACAAGTTCCTGACCTTTGGCGACGGCAAGGGCGCCCCTGAAAAAAATTGGGCCGTCATGGTCAATAATGACGACTGGCTGTCGCAGCTAGGCTATGTCGAGTTCCTGCGCGATTACGGGGTTCATTTCACCATCAACCGCATGCTGGCTTTCGACTCGGTCAAGCTGCGGCTGGAGCGGGAAAGCCCGATGACGTTCCTCGAATTCAACTACATGCTAATGCAGGCCTATGATTTCCTGGAGCTGCAGAGGCGCCATGGCTGCGTGTTGCAGATGGGCGGCTCGGACCAATGGGGCAATATCGTCAACGGCGTCGAGCTGTGCCGCCGCGTCGCGGCTGCCGCGGGCGATGACTCCGAACAGGTCTTCGGCGTGACCACGCCGCTGCTGACCACCGCCTCCGGCAGGAAGATGGGCAAGACCGAAGGCGGCGCCATCTGGCTGAACGCCGACATGCTGAGCCCGTATGACTACTGGCAATACTGGCGCAACACAGAGGACGCCGATGTCGGGCGTATGCTGGCGCTCTTCACCGCCATGCCGATGGACGAGGTCCGCCGGCTTGCCACGCTGGAAGGGGCAGAGGTCAACGATGCCAAGAAGGTACTGGCGACGGAAGTGACCGCCATGCTGCACGGGCGCGAAGCAGCGGAAGACGCCGCGGAGACCGCGCGGCGCACATTCGAGGAAGGCTCGTCTGCCGGCAATCTGCCCTCGGTCGATGTCACCCCGTCCGCTCTGGCGGAGGGTCTGCACCTGCTCGATCCGTTCCTCGAGACCGGGCTCATCGCCTCGAAAGGTGAAGGCCGACGTCACATCAAGGCCGGTGCCTTGCGCATCAATGACGAGGCCCTGTCAGAGGAGCGTCCTCTGGGCACGGATGACGTCAGGGACGGCGCGATCAAGCTGTCCATCGGCAAGAAGAAACACGCCCTGGTCAGGATCGCGGGCTAAACCTTCCCTCACAGCCCGGCGGGATCAGTATCCGGCCTGTTCCAGCTGCTCGCGGAAGACAGCCAGATTGTCGCGCAGCAGCTTCATCTGTTCGGCGCTCGCCGTGTACTGTCTTTTCGGTCCGGTCGCCTGCGCCTGCTTCTCCGCTGCCTCGACCGCCTCATCCAGCAATTCCGCCGTCGACGGCTGGCCGCCCCGGATCGGTTCGAAGATGCGCCTGAAAATTCCCGGGGTGAACAGCGACAGGGCATTCACCGTGACCGTCGGCCCGGCGACCGGTCCGTCGATCATGTAAGAGAATGCCACGACGCCCTCGCCCTTGCGCGAAACCAGCAGCTCGCCGAAGCCGGGAATATTGCCGAGCATGGAATTGACGCCATAGGCAGGGGCAACGGCACCGTTGAGATCGAAGGAATCCTTGGAAAAATCGACATTGCCGCCGACGGATACGCCGAGAGACGGCCCGGTCGCGCGGGCATCGATGATGCTCATCTCACCCTCATCATACTGAACATCGGCGATGACTTCGGTGAATTCGATACCCTCGCCGGAGAGTATATCCGACAGACCGGTCAGAGATCCGGCCGAGAGAAGGCGCGCTATCAGCGGTGCATTGGCAACGCGGAAATCCTGCGCCGTCAACGTACCGGCGACGGGCCCATCGGTCAGCAGCGTTGCGCGATAGGCCGCCGTGCCACCCTGGATAGACGAGATATCGAACAGGCCGCCGGCAACGGCACCGAGATTGTCCGTCTCGACCACCAGTTCGCGGCCAATATTCTGCTCGCTGTTCTCCAGCGTGACAACGAATGCGCCCTCACCGGCAAAATCACCTGACATGGCAATATCGCTCAGACTGCCGCCAGAGCGCGACAGAAGCGCGTCGTAGCCATTGACGATGACATCCTTTTTCAGTTCGAGCCGGTCGAGCTTGACCGACAGGCGCACATCATCGGGCAGTATGGCGTTACCGCCTTCTGCACCGCCCCCTGTAAACAGGTTGTCGCCGAAAAGGTCGATATTGGCATAGGCGCCATGGATATTGGCCGCGATTATTTCATCCTGCCGGGCAAGGCCGATCCTGAGGTCGGCGCGGTCGCGAATGAAGAGCCTTTTGATCGATACCTCCACCAGTTCCCCGTCGGGCTCCAGCTCGACGCTGCCGAATATGTCGAGGTCGTCCGTGTCGAGACTGATCCTGGTGATGTCCCAATTGCTACCCTCGACGCCTTCCGCGGGGGGCACCAGCGCGATATCGAGCGCCCCGCGTGCCCCGGCTGCCTTGTTATAGTTCAGCATGTCGAGGCTGATCTGGGCGTCAGTGAGGTTGGCGCTGAGCGCGATATCGTCATAGACGTCACCCGTCTGATGCGCCGTCAGCCGGAACGGCACCTGCCCGCGCAGGTACTGGCGCAGGGAAATGCCGAAATCGTCCGCACTTTGCGAGTCGAGCGTCCCCGTCGCGACAAGGTTGATGTCCGGCACCTCCTCGAAAGTCCGGGTCCAGACATAGTCGACCGGCAGTCCGATCAATGCCGCATTGCCGGCGACCCGCATGCCCTGCTTGTCCAGTTCGAGCGTGCCGTCGGCCCGCTCGACATCGTAGGTCCCGACTATGTCCTCGATCGAGACATCCGTGAAGGTACCGGCACCGGAGAACTCGTAATCCTCCTCCGGCACATAGGTCAGCTGGGGCCGCATCATCTCGAAATCGAAGGTCGCGTTCCCGGCAAACCGGTCCGCCGAAAAGCCTGCCTGTTCAAGGAAGCGCAACGGCTCCTCGTCAATGATCGACAGGATATCCTGAAGATCGCCCTCCAGCGTCGCCCGGAAATAGGCGGGTGCCCCCTTGGGCATGAAGGCCGGAATATCGACCTCGCCCTTGGGCACGTTGACAGCACCGATGCGGGCGGTATCGGTCGACAGATAGAATGAATTGCCCTTCAGGATGCCGCTGCCCCGGGCGCCGGTGATCGGCGTCATGCCCGGGACGTAATAGGCGGTCGCGCGATCAAAGGCGAAGGACAGGGTCATCATCTCTTCGCCGAGCGCCGTTTCCGGCTTGATCGCGCCGCGCGGCATGTCCATGACGAAATCGATCTTGCTGATACGGGCGGACGGCAATTGCTCGTCGATCCACAGCCTTGCATCGGGCGCCAGGATCACCGGCCAGCCGCGCAGCACTTCCTGCGGCGACAGGGTGCCGGTGATGGACGCATCGGCGATCACGCCTGTCGACTGCCCGTCCTCCTGTGGCAGCAGGATCTGCATCGAGCCGTCAATGGTTTCACCGAAATAGCTGGCTGTGAGCTGATCGACGATCAGATGCAGTCCGGGGACATCGAAGCGCCCGGCAAAGTCACTTTCACCGATCGACAGCGGCTCTGCCGTGATGCCAGGCAGATCAACGACGAGGTTCTGGGCCGCGAGGTTGAACTCGACCGTTTCCGGCTCCAGCCCCGCCCCGTCCTCGACGGCACCAAGGCTGACGAAGCCGCGCAGGTTTCCTTCATTGCCGCGGATCGAGTAATCGAACTCGTCAATGGAAAAGGTCCGCCGTTCGGGCAGATAATCTGCCTGCAGCATGATCTGGGAGATCGGAATGGCCATGTCGCCGAGGCGCAGATCGCCATCAGTCATGGTCAGATCGATGCGGCTTGACTGGATCTCGCCGGCGAAATCCGCGATTGCCTCGATACTGCCGGAAAGGGTCGCGTTGATACGTTCGCCCATGCTGCGACCGGCAACCATGCTGACAAGGTTGGAGACGGGCGCGGACCGCGCCGTTACCTTGAAGGTCAATTGCTCACGCCGTTCGTTGAGGCTGCCGTTCAACCGCAGCCACGCTTCCTCGCCCTCGACACGGAATGAGGCATCGAGAGACATGTCGAAACCGGTCGTGGTTTTCCAGACTTCGGCCTTGGCGCCGCTGGTGCGCCAGACTTGGCCGGTCATGTTATCGGTGAAGGTCACCGTCGTGTCGTTCAGGATGGCCCCCTCGAACAAGGAGTCGGGCGCCGACCCGCCGCTGCCGGCGAACAGGCTGTCGAGAAAATTCCCGCTTTCGGCGATATCCTCTTCCGACTGCTGGCGGATGATACCGAAATCGATGCGGCCCTCCTCGGTGCGCGTCACCGACAGGACGGCGCCGGCAATATCCACATAGCGCGGCGTCGCACGGCCCCGGATGAGATCGCCGGTGCGCAGGCGAAAAGCGACCTGCGGCAGTTCTAGCATCTCCTGACCTTCAGGGCCCGAAACGATCAGGTTCTCGGCCACGATCCGCAAGGGTCCGGCCTTTCCCTCTCCTGCATCGATATCCCGCTGAAGGCGCAGCGAGCCGATCACGACATCGCTGCCATCGCTCAGGCGTTTTTCAAAAGCATAGGAAAGCGGTGCAGACATCAGGTCGAGCGACAGGCCGCCATGGGAGATTTTCCAGTGAGCGAAAAAGGCAAGCCCCGCCAGCAAGGCGATGCACAGTGCCAGGCCCTCAAAAAAGAGGAGACAAGCTTTACCCAGTTTCGCTTTCATCTGTTTCCGCCCAATGTGCCGCGCCCTGTGCCGCCGCACGTAACCGTGTGATACTAAAACAGTCTTGGCGTCATGCCGCAACTGCGGAAAAACCGGCCCTTTGTCGGCCCGATGCCTGTCACAGCGCCTCTATTGGCTGGTCGCCACAAGCGACCCGCTTATATCCTCACCAGTGATCGACCATGTTGTGGAGGATGATGCATGACCAAACCGGAAACCGGCGACAAGGCACCTGATTTTTCCCTAGCAAGGGATGACGGCAAAACTGTGTCATTATCCGACTATGCCGGTCGTACGCTCGTTCTTTACTTCTATCCCAAGGACGACACGCCCGGCTGCACGAAACAGGCGCTCGGCTTTACCGGGCGCGTGAAGGACTTCGAGGAGGCCGGCGCGGTCATTCTCGGCGTCTCCAGGGACACCGTCGCCAAGCACGAGAAGTTCAAGCAGAAACATGAGTTGGGGATCGATCTGGCGTCCGATCCGGACGGCGGGACGATTGAGGCCTATGGCTCTTGGGTCGAGAAGAGCATGTATGGCAAAAAATATATGGGCATCGACCGGTCGACATTCCTGATCGACGGCAAGGGCATGGTACGCGAGATCTGGCGCAAGGTGAAGGTGCCGGGCCATGTCGATGCCGTTCTGGAAGCCGCCAGGGCTCTTTCCTGATCGCGATCAGAGGAAAACCGAGATTGGAGGGAATCCAGCAGTGACCAGTATCTTCGATGCCGCGATAAGCGTCGTCAGGGCAGATGATGCCAGCGAGAAAGCGAGGGCCGGCCGCGAAGTCCACGACAATTGGGTGGCGGGCAGGCTCGACATGAACCCGGGCAGCAATGCGCTGCCAGACCGTCCCGGACGACCGGAAAAACCTGAACTCGTGCCTCCAGCGCAGGTACCGCGCCGACGCGCCGGCACGCCCGAGGGTCGCGTCGCCCTCCTCCATGCGCTGACGCATATCGAACTGAATGCCATCGACCTTGCCTTTGACATGATTGCCCGGTTTGGCCCGGATGTGGCGGACGATCTGAGGCACGAATTTATCACTGACTGGCTGACCGTCGGGGATGATGAATGCCGTCACTTCCTGATGATCGCAGACCGGCTTCAGGGGCTCGGCTCGTCCTATGGCGCCCTGCCCGCCCATGACGGCTTGTGGGAAGCGGCCCTGAAAACCGCCGACGATGTCATGGCCCGCCTCGCCATCGCGCCCCTGGTGCTGGAAGCGCGTGGCCTCGACGTCACGCCGCAGATGATCGACAGCCTGCGCCATGCGGGGGATGCGACCAGCGCCCAGCTGCTCTCGGTCATTTATGAGGATGAGATTTCCCATGTCGCCATCGGCGCGCGCTGGCTGAAGGAGTTGTGCAGCCGGGCCGGGTTAGACCCGCGCGAACGCTTCCAGGACTATGTCCGCAAGCGCTTTCAGGGCGGATTGAAACAGCCTTTCAACCACGACGCCCGTGAAATGGCCGGCTTCGAACGAAATTTTTACCTTAATCTGTCAGACTAAATTTGTTGTAAGTTGCGTAGAACGCCTTGCTGTGGCCTGTATGCCGCAGGCAGATATTACTTTTCGCACAGAAATTTAGTTAATGGCGTCATATCCCTGTTGCGCTTTTTTGCCATATTTGTTGCAATGTAACACTAGGGTGAGTGGTTCGCCTTTTGCAACAGGGACCCGAGAGCGTTGCAGAGGCGGCAGTAAAGGGCACAGAGCGAATGAGCCGACAAACTGGCAAGGTGATGAGGGTCCTGGGGCGTCTCTTTCGAGAACGCCAGATCTATCACCGCAGTGACGGCGTCGTCCGTTTCATTAAGCTGTCCATGCGTACCCAGATCGCCCTTGCCGCGGTCCTCGGTGTTGCCCTGTGCTGGGTCGCCTATTCCTCGGTCAACGTGGTCTTCAAGGAACAGATCATCCTTGCGAAAGACAAGGAGCGCCGCTCCATGGACACGGCTTATCGCCGCAAGCTGTCCGACGCGCAAAGGGCCTATGACGAGATCAATACGCTAAACGTTATTTTCTCCCAGGAATTCGACGCCGCAATTTCCCAACTTGAGAATCGGCACGAAACCCTGCGCGCTATCGTCAACAACAAGCGCACGCTGGATCAGGAAATCGAAACCCTGTCGCGCAACCTGTCCACGATCGGCGACCCCAGCGGCAACATCATCCCGAATGGCAACCGGATCATGGTCGATGCCGTCGGTCGTGAACCGACACCGCGTCAGTCGCGTGAAGCCCGCATTTCCGATCAGGCCCTGCGCGAAGTCATGTCGCACGAGATCGTCTCGGGCCTGGAGAACACGGTTCTCGCCGATATGCGGGTCCAGACCGCCGAGCTGTCCGCCCGCCAGATGGTGTTGATGGCCTCTGTCGAGGAAGAGGTTCGTGCCAAGAGCGCGGAGATCGCCCGCATCCTCGACTATACCGGTGTCGATTCCAGCTACATTCTCGCCCGCGCAAATATCAGCGGCGACAAGGTGCAACTGGCCGAAGTCGATTTCCTCAATGGCAAGGGCGGCCCTGATATCAGCCCCGACAATCCCACCGGCATGCCCTCGGTCTATTACCAGAGCGCCAACCGCATCTACCAGAGCATGCAGGAACTCAACGTCCTCGCCAGCGCCCTTAAATCCGTGCCGCTGTCGACCCCTGTCATCAAGCCCCACCGCAAAACCAGTCAGTTTGGCCTCCGTGTCGATCCGAAAAACCGCTCACGCATGCAGCAGCATCTCGGCCTCGACATTGCAGCTGCCTGGCGCTCGCCGATCGTGGCGACAGCACCGGGAGTAGTCATCTATTCAGGAAACCGCTATAACGGTTTCGGGAACTATGTGGAGATTGACCACGGCAACGGTTTTGTAACGCGTTATGCGCATATGGATTCGTTGAAGGTCCGGACAGGGCAAAAGGTCGGCCTTCACGATGTGATCGGGTATCTGGGGAATACAGGGCGCAGCACGGGGCCGCACTGTCACTACGAAATTCTCTATCAAGACAAACAAATCGACCCCATGCGTTTTATTGAGGCAGGAAGATATGTTTTCGAAAGCTAAACAAGAAGCCAATGCCGACAGCCAGGGCTTGGTAGAGATCGGTGATGCGCCCGAAGCGCAGCAACCGCAGCAACCCAGGAAACCGGTGAAGCAGGAGCGCAGCAGCCGTCTCGCTGGCAATAATCGCCGCAATACCGGCAATGCCGCGAGCGTCCCGTCCCTCATCTCAAGCGATGTGGTCATCAGGGGCTCGATCGAGGCCGAGGGCGAGGTCCAGTTCGATGGCGTGATCGAAGGCAATATCGGCGCCAAGGGTCTGGTGATCGGCGAAGGCGCCGTGGTCACTGGCGAGGTTATCGCCGACAAGGTCAAGGTTGCCGGCACTGTCGAGGGCACGATCCGCGCCAATTCCGTCGAGCTGGCGATGACCGCGATCGTCAAGGGTGACATCGTCCACACCGCCCTGTCGATCGAAAGCGGCGCCCGGTTCGAAGGCTCCTGCCGCCATTCCGAGAACCCGCAGGAAGATGAAGGCGGGGCACAGCCGTCCGGCCTGAAGCGCAGCCAGCCCCGAACCGTCGCCGCCGCCGAAGAACAGGCTCATGTCGAGATCAGCGCCGGTGTCGAAGAAGAAGAAGAGACGATTGCCGCCGAAGCCGAACCGGAAGAGACCACGCGCCCGCCGCTGCTCAAATCCCTGCCAGGCTCTGGCGGCCAGCGTCCATCCTCGCCATTCCTCAATCGAGCGGGCAAGCCGGACCTGCGCTAGAGGTTCATACCGGATATCGGAAATTCTGCAAAAGGCCCTGATTTTTTCAGGGCCTTTTCTCTTGCGGCCAAAGGGCCGCCTTGCTCTGCCCCGATCCTGGAGAAGCCCGAAGGGCCGGGCATCCGCCTGTTCAGGCAACGGGATCAGGTCTCGCCGGTCACACGATGGGCCAGACCGGCGGCGAGGAATTCGTCGAGATCGCCGCCGAGGACCTGGTCCGGGCTACCGCTCTCCACATGGGTACGCAGGTCCTTGACCATCTGATAGGGCTGCAGGACGTAGGAACGGATCTGGTGGCCCCAGCCGATATCGGTCTTGGAGTCGGCTTCTGCCTGCGCTGCTTCCTCACGCTTTTGCAATTCCCGTTCATAGAGCCGCGCCTTCAGCATTTTCCAGGCTGTTGCCCGGTTCTTGTGCTGGGAGCGTTCTGACTGGCACTGCACGACGATATTGGTGGGTATATGCGTGATCCGCACGGCGCTGTCGGTCGTGTTGATATGCTGTCCACCGGCGCCGGAGGCACGATAGGTATCGACCCGGCAATCGCTCTCATTGATTTCGATCTCGATGCGGTCGTCGATTTCCGGATAGACCCAGATCGAGGCAAACGATGTGTGCCGGCGGTCGGCGGAATCGAAGGGAGAAATGCGCACGAGGCGATGCACGCCGGACTCCGTCTTCAGCCAGCCATAGGCATTCTCGCCCTTGATCAACAGCGTCGCCGACTTGATGCCGGCTTCATCGCCTGCCTGCTCCTCGATCACCTCGACCTTGTGACCATGCTGCTGCGCCCAGCGCATATACATGCGCATCAGCATCGAAGCCCAGTCATTGCTCTCGGTACCGCCGGCGCCGGGATGGATCTCAACATAAGCATTATTGGCGTCAGCCTCGCCGGATAGCAGCGCTTCAAGCTCTGCCTGCCCGGCCCGCTTGCGCAGCGTGGCCAGGATATCCTGCGCCTCGTCGAGGGCATCATTGTCACCCTCCTCTTCCGACATTTCTGCCAGGGCCAGCGTATCGTCGAGCTCGGTCTGGATCTCTGTAAGCGCGGTGACGGCACTGTCGAGACGCGTGCGTTCGCGCATCAGCGCCTGGGCATTGTCAGGATCATCCCAGAGGCTTGGCTCTTCGGCCTTGGCGTTCAGTTCGTTGAGACGGGCTGTTGCGACATCCCAGTCAAAGACGCCTCCTCAGCAGATCCAGGGATGCCCTGATCTGCTCGGCATGATTGAGTATTTCCGCACGCATTGGACCTGTTAGCTCCTCGGTTCAAATCATCGCGAGGGGCCGTCAGTAAAGCCCGCCGAGATCATCGTCAACGGTTTCATCGCTATCGCTCTCATCGACATAAGTCCCGCTCATATTCGTGCCGGAAGAACCATCGATATTGTCCTCGGCCTTGAACGCCTCGAGGATGACGTCGGACTGACCCTGGCGTGCAGGACGGCCTGTCTTGGCATCGACACGCACGAGACGGATGCCTGACGGTACGCGGAACGGCAGGGCCGGTTCGTCCTTGAGGGCTTCAGCCATGAACTCGCCGAAGATCGGAGCCGCGACGATACCGCCCCCCTCGCCCTGGCCCATGGAGGCAGGCAGGTCGAAGCCGACATAGATCCCGGCGGCGAGGTCGGGCGAGAAGCCGACGAACCAGGCATCCTTGTAGTCGTCGGTCGTCCCGGTCTTGCCGGCGATCGGCTTGTTCGGCACGGCTTCCTTCACCCTCGTCCCGGTGCCGCGCTGGATGACGCCCTCGAGGATCGACACCATCTGATAGGCCGTGCGCGGGTCAATGACCTGGTCGCGCAGGTCCGCGACATAAGGTTCATTCTGGCCGTCCCACGCCTCGACATTGCAGTCGCCGCAGGCGCGGGTATCGCGCTTGTAGATCGTCTCGCCATAGCGGTTCTGGATGCGGTCTATCAGGACCGGCTCGATCCGCCGCCCGCCATTGACGAAGATGGAATAGGCCGAGGTCAGCCGCGGCAGGCTGGTCTCGCCCGCGCCGAGGGAGATCGCCAGTTCGCGCGGCAGCGTATCGGACACACCGAAGCGTTCGGCATATTCGATGATCGTGTCGATACCAACATCCTGCGCCAGACGCGCGGTCATGGTGTTGCGCGATTTCTCGATGCCAAGGCGCAGGGTCGATTCGCCATAGAAGCGGCCGGCGATGTAATTGCCCGGCTTCCACCAGTCATCGCCGAGGCTCGGCGCCACGAACGGCGCATCGAGCACGATCGATGACGGCGTATAGCCATTGTCGATCGCGGCGGCATAGACGAATGGCTTGAAGGTCGAGCCCGGCTGGCGGTTTGCCTGGGTCGCTCGGTTGAATTCCGACAGGCCGAACGAAAAGCCGCCGACCATCGCAAGCACGCGGCCCGTATGCGGGTCCATGACCAGCATGCCACCATTGACGGCCGGCACCTGGCGCAGCGCGTACTGGCCCTCGACCGTCTCGCCGGCGTCATTCTGGAAGGGCTCGACATAGACAACGTCGCCTGCCTCGAGCACCTGATTGAGATTGCTGACTTCCGGACCCTGGGCGTCGACATTGACATAGGAACGCGCCCAGGTCGCGGCGGCAAGCGGCAGTGTCGCTCGTGTGCCGTCGGCAAGGCCGATCGTTGCCGAACGCTGGCTGACATCGAGGACCAGAACCAGCTGCCACGGGGCAAGGTCATCGGCATATCTGTTGGTATCGGCAAGGCGCTGGATTTCATCCTTCAGCGCCTGCTGCCAGGCAAAAGGCACTTCCTCGCCCTCGCGCACGTCGATATCGGCCCTTTCCTCGAGATCGGCAGGCACATCGAGGGTCGAAACCTCGCCGCGCCAGCCATGGCGCTGGTCATAGACGACGAGCCATTTGCGGAAGGCGCGATTGGCGGCGCGCTGCAGGCGCGGATCGAGGGTCGAGCGCACCGAGAGACCGCCGTCATACAGCGCCTCCACGGAGTAGCGCTCGCCGACCTGGCGACGCACCTCCTCGGCGAAATATTCCATGTCCGACGAGCGCGCGCCCAGCGGCGGCGCGATCACCGCGCCGAGCGGCTGGGCCTGTGAGGCATCGCGCTCTTCCCTGGTGACATGCCCGTCCTCAAACATCCGGTTGATGATCCAGTTCCGGCGGTCAAGGGCTCGGTCCTCATTATAGACTGGATGATAATTGCTCGGCGCCTTGGCCAGTGTGGCAAGATAGGCAGCCTCGGCAATATCCAGTTCTTCCAGGGACTTACCAAAATAGTTTAGAGCCGCCGCAGCAACACCGTAGGAGCGATTGCCGAGATAGATTTCGTTCAGATAAAGCTCGAGGATCCGGTCCTTTGTGAAGGCTTTTTCCATGCGCCGGGCGATCAGCATCTCCTTCACCTTGCGCTCGATCTTCTGCTCCGAAGTGAGCAGGAAGTTCTTGGCAACCTGCTGCGTGATGGTCGAGCCCCCTTCGAGCGGACGATCGTTCAGGATATTCGAGATATTGTTGATGTTGGCGCGGACGATACCGACGTAATCAAGGCCCGAATGCTCGTAGAAGCCCTTGTCCTCGGCGGAAATGAAAGCGTATTTCACGGCGGGCGGCATCACTTCCACGGGCACGAACAGGCGCCGCTCCCGGGCGAATTCGGCGACCAGCGTGCCGTCGCCGGCATGGACGCGGGTCGTGACCGGCGGCTCGTACTCTTCAAGCTGCTCATAGGCAGGCAGGTCGAGGCCGGAGACATAGATGAAGGCATAGATAACGACGGCGACGCCAGCGACGACGCCGACGGCGGCGAGGCCGCCAAAAATCTTGAGCGTCATGCTCGCCCAGCCTGGCAGGGTGAAGCCGCGGCGGCGCTTCGGCGCAGGCGCAGGGTCTCCGGCAGGCCGGCTCGCACGCAATGGCTTGTCCGGATCATCATACGAGGATCGCGGCGGCTTTCCGGAAGAAATCGGAGGAGTGTTTTTGTCAGTCATGCCCTGTCCGCACCAGCAAGTATTGGCTCATCGCAGTTTACGCCCCGCATAGAGGCGCTGTGGAGGGTGGCAGCAGCCGTCTGCGAATACCAGCCCCCGTCTTGTTCATAGGTGTCTTGTTCATCGGTGTCTTGTTCGTCCGGTCCGTCACCATCCGGTCTTTCTCTAGCTGAAAAAGATGGCATGAGCGAGGCTCAATGGTCCCGATGAGAAAAGTGTAAGGAAATTTCGTCGCTCAGCGGGCGCCATCGGTCAACGATGCATGCCGAACCGGCGGCAATGTCGCCATGTACTCGTCGATTGCATCGGCGACGTAAGTCATCGTACCCCTGCGCCAGTCTTCGCGGATGAGGTTGGCCTCGTCATGAATGTTGCTCATGAAGCCGAGTTCCAGCAGGACTGCCGGCACGTCCGGCGCCAGCAGCACCTTGAGATTATCCTGGCGATGGGTGTTGTTGACCATTGGCACGCGCCCGCTGAGATGTTCGATCAGGTGGTTGGCGAGCATTGCCGACTGTTCCTGGACACGGGACATGGAGAGGTCGGCGACAATCTGGCCGATATCGGCATCGAGTGTCGACAGATCGACATTTGCCACCACCGATTGGCCGTTCCTGACGCCCTGGTTGATCTGGTTGGCCAGCCGCAAATCGCCTTTTCTGGACAGGGTATAGACCGAGGCGCCGCGGACATCCGTATTGGCAATCGAATCGGCATGGATGGAGATGAACAGGTCGGCCGCTTCCTTGGACAGGCGCGGCATGCGATCTTCAAGTTCGATCTTCACGTCGCTGTCGCGGGTCATGATGACCTCGTAGCCACGCTCGGTAAGAATCGTCTTCAATTGCTGGGCAGCAGACAGGGTTACCGTCTTTTCGTAAGTGCCGCCCTGACCGATCGCGCCCGGATCCCTGCCGCCATGGCCGGCATCGATGATGACCTTTCGCCCATTGCCGCCGCGGGAAAGGCTCACGCCGCGCGGGTCGCCCGGTACCGGCTTCTGCGCCAGCATGCCTGGCTTGATACGAGGGACCGGCAGGCCGTCTAACGCGGTAAAACTCTGGGCGCTGGCGAGGGCCGCTTTTGCAATATGCTCATCATCATTCTGATTTTGCTGTGTTTTTTCCGGCTCTTCAGGTGACGCAACAACGGCGTCAGCTGTGGCTGACGCGGCCGGTTCCGCCTTGATGACTGGCTTCACCCGCACGCCCCCGCGCATGGGTCCATATTCCATCGACAGCTTGTCGGAGAAGGCTGCTTCGGACGCATTGGTCATGTCGACGACGAGCCGGTAGTGACCGGTTCCGTCCTTGGGGGCGATCAGGAAAACGGCATGGGGCACAGCTGTCCGGGCGAGGTCGAAGGACAGGGTCGCGAGACCATCATCACCATCGCTATAGGCATAGGTGCCGATATGGCCGATGCCTTCGCCGGCGCCGGCATCGAAGCCGCCAATGTCGAAGGCCGCCTGATCGATCTCGATCGCCAGCTGCTTGTCGCCATCCGGCGTGCGCCGCAGGAAAGCCCGGTAGTGGGGATCGGCGGAAATGTCCAGGACGATTCGGGTGCGGCCGTTTTCGCCGAGACCGAAGCGCACATCGAATACGTTCGCCCCCTGCCCGGAATTATCCAACGCAGCCTGGGCACCGGTCAAAACCGTAGCGGACAGCGCACCGACAACCGCCGCCATCATGAACGCGATAGTGCGGGTCAACCCTTGCGGAAGCCGTATGGTTGAAAGAATCATCATTAACGCCGGGACCATGTTTACTAGCTGAATCCTGAATTTGCTAGGCGCACAATGCCCTGAGTCTCCTTCACAGGACCCGAAAATTAACGATAGTGGAAACTTCGTTAATACCGCCTTAACACCTTGCAGACAGGTCGGTGATAATGTCAGGACAGGACAAAATTGTTCTATTGTGCTTTAGGCCGATGTAGGGCAATTTGTCGAGATGAGTTTCCAGGCCGGGCGCGACCGACGAGTCGCCCCCTGCACGGGATGAACGGCCGCAAGTTCCGACGGCCGCGCGGCGCTTCCACAGCGCGCGAACAGGACACACCAGAATCCAACAGGAGCCCGCCCATCTTGGTCAGGCTCCCACAGGGAATAGTTCTAGACCCGCCATGATTTCACCCGCGACAGACATGCTGCAGACCGAGGCCCCGCTTTTGCGGAGCGCATCTTCGGTTGCGCAAGCCCGCAGTCCGTTCCGGGGCCATGGCCATAACACGACCAGCCGCGAGCCGGAGTCGGCCGCGCGCTGCGGAGCTCAATTACATGCCAAAGAAAATGCTTATCGATGCGAGCCACCGGGAAGAGACCCGTGTGGCGGTCATCTCGAACGGAAAAGTTGAAGACTTTGATTTTGAATCTGAATCAAGAAAGCCGCTAAGAGGAAATATCTATCTTGCCCGGGTCACCCGGGTCGAACCATCGCTGCAGGCCGCCTTTGTCGAATATGGCGGCAACCGCCATGGTTTCCTCGCCTTCTCCGAAATCCATTCCGACTACTACCAGATCCCGGTTTCCGACCGTGATATCCTGCGCAAGGCGGAGGACCTGGAAGCGGAACTCGCTGCCCAGATGGTCGCCGAGGAACAGGACGACCTCGATCTCGATGACGAAAGTTTCGACGACGAGGACGACAATGGCTCTTCAGGCAATCAGAACAGCAAGTCAGACAGTGCCCAGTCGTCGGATGAAGACAACGACGATGATGATTCCGATGCCGATATCGAGCTTGTCGACACCTCGAACGAGGAAGTCGAAAGCCTTGGTGAAGGCGACGACGAAGACGGCTATAATGACGATGACAGCTACAAAGACCGTGCCGCGCTGATCGCCGATGCTACCAGCGATGAGGCCAGCGAAGCGATTGAGGACGAAGAGAACGAAAGAAGGTCTGGCAAGGGCAAGTCCGGGACGAGGCGGGAGAGAAGCCTCGAGGACCGCTATCGCGATGCCCGCCGCGAGCGGATCAGGCTTCTGCGCAACTACCGTATTCAGGAAGTAATCAAGCGCCGCCAGATCCTGCTTGTCCAGGTCGTGAAGGAAGAGCGCGGCAATAAAGGCGCGGCGCTGACCACCTATCTGTCGCTGGCCGGCCGCTATTGCGTGCTGATGCCGAACACGTCCCGCGGCGGCGGCATTTCCCGCAAGATCACAAACGGCGCCGACCGCAAGCGCCTGCGCAAGACGATGAGCGAACTGGAGATACCGCCTGGCCTCGGGCTGATCATCCGCACCGCCGGTTCGAAGCGCACCAAGTCGGAGATCAAGCGCGATTACGACTATCTGCTCAGGCTGTGGGAAAATATCCGCGACCTGACCCTGCGCTCCATCGCGCCCTGCCTCATCTATGAAGAGGCGAGCCTGATCAAGCGCGCGATCCGCGACCTCTATGACAAGGATATCGGTTCCATCCTGGTTCAGGGCGAGGCCGGCTATCGCGAGGCCAAGGACTTCATGAAAATGCTCATGCCGTCCCACGCCAAGAACGTGCAGCCCTATCGCGATCAGGTACCGCTGTTCCTCGCGACCAAGACCGAGCAGCAACTCGACGAGATGTACCAGCCGATCGTTAAGCTGAAATCCGGCGGCTATCTCGTCATTCAGCAGACCGAGGCGCTGATCTCCATCGACGTCAACTCGGGCAAGGCGACCAAGGAACGCAATATCGAGGCGACCGCCCTGAAGACCAATTGCGAGGCTGCAGTTGAAGTTGCCCGCCAGTGCCGCCTGCGCGACCTCGCCGGCCTCGTCGTGGTCGATTTCATCGACATGGAGGAGAATCGCAACAACCGCACGGTCGAGAAGAAGCTGAAGGACGCGATGAAGACCGACCGGGCGCGTATCCAGCTCGGCCGCATCTCCACTTTCGGCCTTCTCGAAATGTCGCGCCAGCGCCGCCGCTCCGGCATTGTCGACGGCACGACACGCCAGTGCCCGACCTGCCATGGCGCCGGGGCGATCCGCTCCCACGAAATGGCTGCCCTGCGCATCCTGCGCTCGATCGAGGAAGAGGCCCTCGCCGGCCGTGCCGGGGTGATTGCCGCTTCGACCTCCACCGAAGTCGCCCTCTACATCCTCAACAACAAGCGTGACTGGCTGAACCGGATCGAGGAAACCTACGCCCTGACGATCGAGATCAACGCCGATCCGGACAAGGCGGGAGACACTTACGAGATCGAGAAGCGTGGCCCTGCCCGCGAGATGCCGGTCCGTGCTGCCGTCGTCACGGCCGACTTCGCCGAGTTGGACGAGCCCGAGGCTGCCGATGCGGTTGACGAGGACGACGACGACAGTGCGTCCGACGACAATGCATCCGACGATGGCGAGGAGGACAGCGGCGATGAGAAGCCGCGCCGCCGTCGCCGTCGCCGTGGTCGTGGCAAGCCGTCCGGCGAGACGAGTGACTCACGCGACGATACGTCATCGTCTGACTCCGGCGATGATGAGGAAGAAGAAGAAAAGTCGAGCAAAAACAACGACTCCTCCGACGATGATAACGAAGATGGCGGTGGCCGACGTCGCCGTCGCCGGGGTCGCCGCGGTGGCCGTCGCAACCGTAAGCGCAACAGCGATACCGAGGCTGGGTCCGACGAATCGACCGAAGCCTCAGATCAGGCCACTGGCAACCAGACCGTGATGGAAGGGTCCGATGCCGACAGCTCAGGCAAGGACGATGGCGGCGAGAAAGACGTCAGCACCAACGGTGACGATTCCTCGCAGGATGACACCTCCCGGGATGACACCGGGCAGGATGACACCGGGAAAGACAAGGCCAACGAGCCTGCCAATGACGCTAATGGCGACCGGGATGGCCGCGATGAGCGTGTCGAAAAGGCGGCCGTAGCCGTAGCAGAGGAGCAGAAGCCCGCGCCTCAGGCTGACTCAAATGAGGAACAGCAAGACAACGAGAAAGCCGACGGCGCCGAAGAGCCGGAGCCGGCGGTCGTCGCTGCCCCGGCAGCTGATGATGCGAAAGCCGATAAGCCGTCAGCGCAGTCGGAGCCAGATAGCCACGACGGCGCTACCGCCGACAAGGCCGAAAATGACGATGACGACGATGATGATCGTCCCAAACGCAGCGGCTGGTGGCAGCGCGCGCTCGGCAAGAACTGACCCCGGACTGCCGCATTTCAGGCTCCTGGGACCACCCCCACAAAAGGCCTTCCCTCGGGGAGGCCTTTTCATTGCAGCAGTTTAACCTGACGTTTCGGGGCAAATGTTCGATTTTTGACACAATCGGGCTTAAACTGGCCTGCAGTAGCAAGGGCAAGGGCCGCATCATGATATCCACCAGAGTGTTGAAAGTGCTGAAGATCACCGCTGCCGCCGCGACGGCGCAGCTTATGCTGATGGCATCGGCCAGTGCCCAGTCATTCCTGCGCGATGCCGAGATCGAGCAGTTTCTCTCTGACTATTCCATGCCAATCTTCGAGGCTGCCGGCCTGCCCGCAGAACAGATCCAGATCCACATCATTGGCAGCCCGGACCTCAATGCCGCCGCTGGCAATCTGCACATGTTCGTGTTCACCGGCCTGATCACCGAGGCCGATGTGCCGAACCAGATCGAGGGCGTCATCGCCCACGAGGCCGGTCACATCGCCGGCGGCCACAGCCAGCGTACCCAGGAAGCCATGGAGAGCGCGACACGCCCGATGATGATGTCGCTCGTGCTCGGCACGGTGGCGATCCTTGCCGGAGCCCCTGATGCCGGCATGGGGCTGATCGGCCTCGGCCAGCAGGTCGGCACGTCCAACTTCCTGCGCTATTCACGCGGCCAGGAATCGAGCGCCGACCAGGCCGGGCTCGCCTATCTCGAGGCGACCGGCAAATCCGGCCAGGGGCTGATCGACTTTTTTCGCAAGCTGCGCAACCAGCAGCTTATCTCCTCCTATTACGAGCGCGGCCAGTATTACTCGACCCACCCCATGGCCAATGACCGGATGAGCATCCTTGAGCGGAAGGTGAAAGAGTCGCCCTATTACGAGGTCAAGGATACAGAGGAAGAAATCCAGCGCCTGCGCATGATCCAGGCCAAGATCAACGGCTTCATGCTCGACCCGCAGGCGACCATGCGCCAATACCCTCTTGCCGACCAGACTAAACCCGCCCGCTACGCCCGCGCGGTCGCCTATTATCGCGATGCGCAGCTCGACAAGGCACTGACCGAGATCGACCGCCTGCTGGAAGAAGAGCCGGAGAACCCCTTCTTCTACGAACTGAAAGGCCAGATGCTGTTCGAACATGGCAAGATCACGGAATCGATCGAGCCACACCGGGTATCGACCGAGCTCGCCCCGCAATACGCGCTGCTGAAAATCAACCACGCGCGCGCGCTGGTCGCGACAGAAAATACCGAGCTCAGTGCCCAGGCAATCGACATCCTGAAGCTGGCACTTAATATGGAGAAGGACAATTATTTCGGCTGGACCGAGCTTGCCCGCGCCTATAGCAGCCAGGGCGACGACACGATGGCATCCCTTGCCACGGCCGAAGCCTATTTCCATGTCGGCGCGCCGCACCTCGCCCACCGCTTCGCCACGCGCGCCCTGGACAAGTTGCCCGAACAGACCGTGGAATGGCGCCAGGCGAGCGACATCGTCAATGCGACCCGCGATGATGCCCTGCGCTATCAGCGCAACAATCCGCAAGGCAACCGGCCGGGCCGCTTCAGCGTTTCCGGCGACACCTCCCTGCCCGCCTATCGCCGTTAGCCGCCTGCTGCTTCTGCCAACGTCTTTCGTGCTGACTTGTGCGCTGACTTCTGCGTGAAAGCCGCAAACGGGGCTTTCCTTTGCCCGACAAGCCGGTGCACATTGGCGCAGCGCCAAGCCAACTTTCCAGAGAGTATCGATGACCTTCAAGACCGCCCTCCTCTCCGCTGCCGCCATCGCCGCTGCCGGTGCCCTCGGCTACTCGCTGATGTCGTCCGGCACCGCACAGCAGAAAATCGCGGTCGAGGACCGTGAAGTGATCGAGCAGATCATCAGGGAGTATCTCGTCGAGAACCCGCAAGTCGTCATCGACGCCCTCGACCGGTACAGCGAGCTTGAGGCACTGAGAGCCGAAGCGGAGGCGATGGCAGGGCTCGATGTCCATCTCGACACGCTGATCAGCGGCGTTGACGGTTTCGCCGACGGCGCCCCTGCCAGCGAGGCAAAGGTCTATGTCATCGAACTGTTCGACTATCATTGCGGCTTCTGCAAGCAGGCGACGGAATATGTCTATGACCTGCTGGCCGAGGAAGACGATGTGCGCGTGGTCTTCCGCGAGCTGCCGATCCTGCGCGAAGAATCCGATTACGCCGCCATGGCCGCCCTCGCCGCGCGCGACCAGGACAAATATAGCGAGCTGCACTTCGCCATGATGGACGCCTCCGGCATCCTGACGCCGGAGCGCATCGCCAGTATTGCCGCCGACATCGGGATCGATGTCGAGGCCATGACAAACACCATCGACGCTTCCGGGTACGACGCCGTCCTTGCCCGCACCCGCGACATCGCCATCGATCTGGGCGTGACCGGAACGCCGGCCTTCGTCATCGCATCGGCAGATGGCAGCTATTCGCGCATGATCAGCGGCTGGCAGCCGGAAACTCTTTCTCAATCCATCGAGGAAGCGCGCAAGTCGGCGAGCTGACCGCTTCGACGCCCTGGCATCATTTGCCAATTTTCCCACCTGAATTGACGCGTAAGGACTATTGGTCGCGCCATTCGTGCGTTCGTCGCGGCATCAGTACCATTTATCGCTCTTTTGACGACAGTATGGAACTGTCATGATCACATAATTGTCATGAAACCTAGGGGGTAACACCGGCCGACCGGTCGACCCGCCACCGGATGCTCCGTATGCTGATTTTCATGCGGTCTCCGGCTTTTCCGATTCTTCAACTTGAGGGTTAGCATGAACTTTTCCGATACCAAGAAATCGCTCCTGGCAACCAGCATTCTGGCAGGGCTGTCTGCCATGATGCTCGCGCCAGCGGCCGCACAGGACGATGAGGATTCCAGCCAGCAGGCAGAAGACGCGCAGAGCGATGTCATCGTCGTCACCGGTTCGCGCATCCGCCGTCCGGACTATGACTTCTCCAATCCCGTCACGTCCATTGATGAAGGCACGATCGAGCGCTCCGGCGCAACCAACATGACCGACTTCGTGCAGGAAGTGCCGGCCCTGGTAAGCTCCATCGACAGTGAGGACTATGCCAACACCGCCGATCAGGCCGGCGTCGGCCTGAACCTTCTCGACCTGCGCAACCTCGGCACCAACCGCACGCTCGTGCTGGTCGACGGACGCCGTCATGTCGGCTCCGAGCCGGGTACGGCTGCAGTCGATATCAACACGATCCCTGTCGGCCTGATCGAGCGCATCGAGGTGCTCACGGGGGGCGCATCCGCCGTATACGGTGCAGATGGCGTGACCGGTGTCGTCAACTTCATTCTGAAGGACAACTATGAGGGCTTCAGCGCCCGCGCCCAGACCGGGACGTCCCAGCAGGGCGGTGGCGACAATACTTTCATCAGCATGGTCGGCGGCAAGAATTTCATGGATGGCCGTCTGAACATCACCGGCGCCCTCGAAATGTCGCAGACGAATTCGGTCGATCAGAGTGATCGCCGCTATTCCCAGTTCGGCCGTCGCGAGATCCTCATCAGCAACCCGGATGAGCCCAGCACCTTTGGCGGCGCGAACGATCCGGACATTCTTGACAACATTTTCGCGACGGGCGTCACCTATATCGACACCTCGCCCGTGGGCGGCGTGTACACGGACCCGGACTTCGGCGACTCGCTTGCCGGCAACGACTTCACCGGCAACGGCGATCCGTGGCAGGACGGTGTCTCGGCAGGCGGCTTCCTCGCCGTCGGCGGCGACGGTTCCCTGCTCGACGGCTTTGTCGACCAGTTGCTGCCCGAGCTGGACCGCTACACGGCCTATGGCTCCTTCGACTATGAGCTAACGCCGTCGATGAACCTTTTCGGCGATCTGAAATATGTGAACACGACGACGCAATTCATCGCCCAGCCGACTTTCGACTACTTCCTCGAAGTCCCGTTCGACAACCCGTTCATCCCCGATCCGATCCTCGCTGACGCGATGCCGACCGGCGGACCTTTCGGTGCCGACACCGTATACGTCGCGCGCGACAATTTCGATCTCGGCAATACCGGCCGCGACATCGAGCGCGAGACGTGGCGCAGCGTGATCGGTCTCGACGGGGCGTTCTGGGACAATTGGTTCTACGAAGCGTCCTACACCTACGGTCAGACCAAGGAGACGAGCGAGTATTTCAACGACCGTCAGGCCGACCGCTTCGCCGCAGCGATCGATGCCGTGCGCGATCCGTCGACGGGCGAAATCGTCTGCCGCTCCGACCTCGACCCGACGGCGATCCCTTCCGGCAACCTGGATGACGATTCCCTGTGGGGCACGACGTTCACGCCGGGTGCGAACTCGGGCTGTGTTCCGGCCGATATCTTCGGCGCGGACATCTCGGCGGAGGCCGCCGCGTGGATCAACACCACGACGGTCAGCGATGCGACCATCGAACAGCAGGTCTGGAACGCGTTCGTCACGGGCGATTCTTCCCGCTGGTTCGAACTGCCCGCCGGTCCTGTCGGCGTGGTATTCGGCGTCGAATACCGTGAGGAAAGCGCCGCGAACAACGCCGCGCCGATCGAGGAGGAGTCTGCCGCGCTCGGCTATGACATCACCTGGTCCGGCCAGGGCACCGACACCGTCGGCGAATTCGATGTCTTCGAATATTTCGCCGAGGTCGACATACCGCTGGTCCGGGATGTGCGCTTCATCCAGGAGCTGCGCCTCGACGCGGCCTATCGCGGCTCGGATTATTCGACGACCGGCCGTTCCGAGACCTGGAAGGTCGGCGGTATCTGGCAGGTGAATGATTTCATCCGCTTCCGCGGCACCACGGCGCAGGCCGTTCGCGCCCCGAACATCAACGAGTTGTTCCTGCCGCAATCGCAGACATTCTCGCTGCTTGCCGATCCCTGCACGGTCGTCAATCTGGATGAGCCGGAGGATCCGGAAGTCGAGGCTCTGCGCCTGCAGAACTGTACGGCAGATCTCGGCTTCGACCCGGAAGCGACGGGCTTTAACCCGAACGTTTCCTCTGCGATCGAGGGCCGCGTCGGTGGCAACCCCGATCTCGATGTCGAGACGGCGATGACCGATACCTACGGGTTCGTGCTGCAGCCGAGCTTCATCGAGAACCTGACCATCTCGCTCGACTACTATGATATCGAGCTGGAGGACGCGATCCAGTTCTTCGACGCCCAGACGATCGTCGACAAGTGCTATGACCTGCCCCGGCCGAACCAGTTCTGCCCGCTCGTCACGCGCGATACCGCCGGCGATGGGCGCCTCTCGGGGTTCCAGCAATTCGCCGTCAACGTCGCGTCGTACACGACCAGCGGTTACGACCTGTCGGTCCGGTACAGCCTCGACCCGCAGGAAGTCGGCCTGACCGAGCGCAATATCGGCCAGTTCGATTTCGGCCTGATCGGCAACAAGCTGAACGACCTGACCTTCGTCGAACTCGAGGATGCGCCGACGGACCAGCAGGTCGGCGATGCCGGCGCGCCGGAATATCAGGCCACCTTCGATCTGCTGTGGACCAGCCCGGACGACGTCGTGCAGCTGAACTACGGCTATAGCTGGTTTGACGAAACCCAGCGCTTCGAGCCGGGCAATATCGAGGACAATCCCGATATCGTGGATTCCGAGTACTATAATTGGTCGGCCCGCTCGGTCCATGACGTCCAGGCCAGGTTCAACCTGTCCGACCAGTTCTCGGTCTATGGCGGCGTAAACAACCTCCTCGACCAGGAACCGGACCGCGGCAGCCTCAACTATCCGGTCAATCCGCTCGGGCGCTTCTACTATCTCGGCGTCCAGATCAACACCAACTAGGCGACTCCACGCTTCAGTGACGAAGGGGGGCCCGGCACGGGCCCTCCTTTTTTTGTGCCGAATACGCAGAAAAATCGCTTTTCGAATGGCTGTTTGAGCCGGAAATTCCTGGCCCGCAGGCCAAAAGTTCCCCGGAACGACCAACCCGGTGGCGCATGCTGGCCACATTCCGGGCGAGCGCCCTCTCTGAAACACAAAAATTTTGGCATATTATTGCGCTGCAGGTGCGAAATGTGCCGTTTTATTGCATTGCGGCATTTGTTTGTGTCGTCTCAGTAACACCTGACTCGTGTTACGCAATCACGCTTCACAAAACTGTTGTACATGCCTGACGACACAATTACCGTCTATTAATGGTACGACCATGGGTTTCCAAGATTCAATCAAACCGTAAGAGGGTAATATGGGTGCTTTAGACCTTAAAAAACTACTTCTCGGGTCCTCGCTGCTGGTTAGCGCTGCCGCGTTTGCCACGATCCCGTCTGCTTATGCGCAAGACGATGATGATGTAGAGACCATCGAAGAAACTGAAGAAGAACAGGCAGAACCAGCGAGTGGCGACCTTATCGTCGTGACCGGTTCTCGTCTGCGCCGTTCCGAGTATGACAGCCCGAAACCCCTGCGGGTTCTGCAAGCTGAAGAAGCTCGCGAAGAAGGCCTCTTCACCGCTGCTGATGTTCTGCAGTCTTCGTCGATCGCTTCCGGCGTTCAGTTCGACGCGACCTTCACCGGCCTCGTCACCGATTCCGGTCCGGGTTCTTCGACCATCAACCTGCGCGGCCTCGGTGCCGACCGTAACGTCGTTCTGCTGAACGGCCGTCGCCTGGCTCCGGCCGGTGTCGGTGGTGCGCCGACCCGTCCCGACCTGAACCTGCTGCCTTCCGGCATCATCTCCCAGTATGACGTCCTGCTTGACGGCGCCTCCTCCGTTTACGGTTCGGACGCTGTTACCGGCGTTATCAACGCGATCATCCGCACGGACTTCGAAGGCGTCGAAATGCGCGCCAACATGTCCAAGCCGGAGCATGGCGGTGGTGAAGAACTGCAGCTGACCTTTACGGCCGGCACGACCAGCGACCGCGGCAACATCCTGTTTGGTGCCGAGTACTACCAGCGCGACGTCGTCAAGCGCGGCCAGCGTGGTTTCACGCCTTGCGAACGCGACATCGAGATCAATCCGGAAACCGGCGAGACCAACAGCTACTGCCAACAGCAGTCTTTCGGCTCCATGGTTCTGGACCCGCTGAACGCCCTGTATGGCGACTTCCAGGGTAATGGTATCGGCACCGGTTTCGGCCTGTACTATTTCGACTTCGAGGCACGCGACGGCTACTTCTACGTCCCGAACAACAACCAGTTCGGCGGCCCGGGCAGCTTTGGCGGCGTCACCAACCTCGCCGATCCGACTGGCCCGAATGTCATCGGTATTGGCTCCCCGTTCGTGTATGAGAATGATTATAACGCGAACCGCTTCTCCGATGACTTCGACCTGATCCAGGGCATCGAGACCTTCTCTGCCTATTCCGGCGGTGAATATGAACTGACCGACAGCGTCACGTCCTATTTCGAGTTCCTGTATTCCAGCCGTAACTCGGAAATCGACCAGGGTGCCCAGCAGATCTTCCCGTCTGTGAGCTGTCTCAGCCCAAATATCGCAAATCACCCGGACCTGTCCCAGGCGCCGGTTTGTACGACGCCGGGCGTTCCCGACAGCCTGCGTGAGCTGGTCTTCACCTCCTTCATCGACGCGACCGGTAACTCGGCTCAGGTCGAGGTTTCCCAGGCCCGCTTCGTTGGCGGCCTCAAAGGTGACCTTGAGTTCCTGATCCCGTCCGGCAAGTTCGTGTCCGATGGCAATTTCGGCGTGAATATCGACAACTGGGTATGGGATGCCTACGGCTCCTATGACCGCTCGAACGGTAACCTGTCCTCGATCGCCGTCAACGAGGAGCGTATCGTTGCTGCCACGCGGAACCTGACCCAGAACGCCGACGGTTCCTACTCCTGCTCGCCGACCATCGATGGCGACCTGTTCGGCTTCATCTCGCCGGAGGATTGCGTTCCGCTCGACCTGACGGATCCGGAGATCTATCTCAATGGCGCCCTGCCCCAGGACTTCCTGGATTATGCCGCCGGCAACGCGACCAACCGCACGGTCATCGACCAGCAGCTGCTCAACGTCGCCTTCTCCGGTGACATTTTCCGCCTGCCGGACGGTGTTGTTCCCTTCGTCTTCGGTATCGAATATCGCGAAGACCGTATCGAGTCTTACAATGACTACCTGACGTCGTCGGGTGCGGCACCGTCTGTCGCTCGCGAAGGTAACACCTTCGGCACGACCGACCTGCTGGAATTCTTCATGGAAACCGAGCTGCCGCTGCTGCGTGGCCGCCCGCTTGCTGAAGAACTGACCCTCAACCTGTCGGCTCGCTGGACCGAGGAGCGTAACTTTGGCTCTCTGTGGACCTATGCCGCCAACGTTAACTACCTGCCTTACGACTGGCTGCGCCTGCGTGGTACTTTCGGCACGACCTATAAAGCACCGAATCTGCGTCAGCAGTTCCTCGCTGGTCAGACGGCCTTTGCCGGTGCCTTTGGCGACCCGTGTATTGCGTCGACCTTCAACCGGTATTCACCTGAGGATCAGGCAATCATCCGTCCGAACTGTATCGCCCAGGGTGCAGACCCGGATACACTCGGCCAGGGTGGTGCTACCTCCATTCCGTTTACCCGTGGTGGCAACGGCCAGGACCTGAACGCAGAAACGTCCGAGGGTTACACTCTTGGCGTTTCCATGGAGCAGCCCTGGTTCGACCGCTTCGACCTTCGTGGTTCGGCGACGTACTATTCGTACGAAATCGAGAACTCGATCGTTTCGCCGTCCGTCGGCTTCATCCTCAACGACTGTCTCGTCGAGTTTGAAAACCTGTCGAGTGCGTTCTGTTCGCGGATCGAACGTCTGAACACGGGTGACCCAAGCCGGAACTTCATTTCCGACATCGACGCCTCGTTCCTGAACTCCGGTTCCGAAACGGCTGTCGGCGTTGACTACTCGGTCAACTTCGACATGGACTTCGTTGTCAACGAGAAGCCGCTTGACCTCAGCCTCAGCGCTCGCCTGAACAACACTCTGGAGCGTGAGGAAGTTATTCTCGATGTCTTCCAAGACTATCTGGGCGAGTTCGGCAACCCGAAATGGCGTGGTGACTTCCGTGCCCGTGTAGACTATGGCGATTTCGCCGTGATCTGGACCACGGACTATATCGGCGAAGTCGAGGACAGCACACTGGATCCGATCCGTACGGAATCCCAGATCCAGTATGACTTCCGCACCTGCGGCACGATCACCAACGACCCGGCAACTGGCCGGATCACCGGTGTCGACCCGAGCACCTGTCAGGCTGTAACGGCTGGCGCCGGTTTCCGCGACAAGGAAGAAGCAGACGAATACTTCCTGCACGACCTAGCGGTGAACTACTCGCTCGACACATGGAGCATCACTGGTGGTGTCCGGAACATCTTCGACACCGAACCGCCGCTGGTTGACGCTGCTTCGATCCCGTCGGAACTGGCCAACGTACCGCTCGGCCGTGGTTACGACGTCTTCGGTCGGTCCTTCTTCCTGTCGATCGTCAAAGACTTCTAGGATCGTGAGAAACTAGGCTATACAAATGAGGGGCCCGGATAATTCCGGGCCCTTTTCGTTTCTCAACGTATTAATTAGTCGGCAAGATCCGACCCACTGTCTGGAGTATGAAATGACCCTCAATCGTTTGATCGCGGCTGTATTGGTCTCTGCTGCCAGCGTTTTTGGCGCCGCCATGACGGCAAATGCCCAGGAAACGCTGCCATTCGAGGCCTTCGCCCAGGACCCGACAATTACCGATGTGGAAGTCTCCCCCGACGGGCGCTGGCTTTCTGTCGTGCAGCGCAATTCCATCGACGGCGATCCGTTTCTCGGGATTTATGACGCCCAGGACCTTTCCAAAGGCCGTATCCGCACCTATGGCGCCCGCGGCATGAGTGTGAACAGCGCACAATGGATCAATGAAGACTATCTTCTGGTGGTTTTCACCCAGCAGTTCAGCGAGGGGGAAAATACCTATCGTATTTCCAAGATTGCCTCGATCCACCGGGAACGCGGCAGCTTTATCGACATCCCGAAGCTGCAGTTCGACCGGCGGACCCAGGGCGCTGCTGCGGCTGAACTGGAAAAGCGCGCGGGTGCTGCTGCTGTTATCTCGACCCTGCCTGCAGACCCTGACCACGTCATGGTCAGCTATGTCGCCAATGCCAATGGTGTCCGGGCGATTGCCAAGGTCCGGATCGATTCCGGTGTGATCGTTTCGGAAACGACCGGCAACACCCGCTATGGCGGTTACGGTGTCGACGCCGAAGGCGATATCCGCTTTGCCAGCTATAATGACCGCAGCACCGGTGAACAGGTTTTCGTTGCCCGCATCAAAGGCGAAACCGACTGGACGGAGATCGGCCGCAGTGGCTCTGGCGGCGAAGCGATCAGCCAGGTCTTCAGCCCGATTGGCTTCCTGAACGCCGACAACCCGAACGAACTCTTCGTCGTCTCTAACCACGATGCCGACACTGCTGGCATTTTTGCCTATGACCTCGCCAGCCAGGAATACACCGAGCTGTTGTTCCGCCATCCGAAATATGACGCGGCTGGGATCGTGACGATCCGCGACCCTGAAGACCGTCTGCGTCAATACCTCACAGGCTTTGCCTATGACGGTCGTGGCGGCGAGGTTTACTGGATCGACCCGGCGGAAAAGGCGTTCGACGAGAATCTCGATGAATTGCTGCCCAACGCCAATAACGACACGATCTCAGCCTCGCACGACTTGTCTGTCCGGGTAATCCGGTCCAACGGTCCGCGGACGCCAAGCACCTATTACCTCTATGACGAAGCCAAGGGTGGCCTCCAGGTCATCGGCAAATCCATGCCGGCGCTGACCGAAGAAGCCCTGTCGGACATGGAGTTCGTCACCTATACGGCGCGCGATGGCTATGAAATTCCGGCCCTCGTTACCGTGCCGGATGGCGAAGGCCCTTTCCCCGCCATCGTCATGCCTCATGGTGGCCCGACGGCCCGCGACTATTGGGGTTTCGATCTTTGGGTGCAGCTCTTCGCCCATCACGGCTATGCCGTCATCCAGCCGCAATACCGCATCTCCACTGGCTTCGGCAAGAAGCACCTGCAGGACGGTTTCGGCGAATGGGGCATGCTGCAGCAGGACGATATCGACGATGCCGGCCAGTATCTGGTCGACCAGGGCATCGCCGATCCTGATCGCCTCGCGATCATGGGCTGGTCCTATGGCGGCTATTCCTCGTTCATCGGCTCTGCCCGCGACCCGAACCCGTACAAATGTGCGATCCCGGGTGCCGGTGTCGGTGATATGGCGCAGTTCCGGGCCTGGCTCTATTCCGGTGGCTCGCGCAACGATCCGCTGACCCAGTACCGCAATACTGTTGAGGGACTGAACCCGCTAGACCTGGTTTCCAGCGTCGACGTGCCGGTTCTGGTCATTCACGGTACAGAAGATGAGCGTGTGCCGATCAGCCACTCCGACAAATTCGTCGCTGCACTCAAGCGCGAAGGCAAGGAGCATAAATATATCAAGCTGGACGGTGCCAACCACTTCTTCGGCACGATCTATTATCGCCACTGGATGGAAATGTTCCCGGCGATGATTGACTGGCTCGACAATACATGCGGCCTCAAAGAGGAATAATCCGCAGGCTTACCAAAGGAAAACCCGGCTCAGCGAGCCGGGTTTTTTGTTTGTATCGGGACAATCAGCAATGCCAGCAAAACACTGGTAAACAGCCTAGATCAATCCCGCCAGTGGCGAGGACGGATCGGCATATTTCTTCCGCCCCATACGGCCCGCCAGATACGCCTCGCGCCCGGCGATCACGGCATGCTTCATCGCGCGCGCCATCCTGATCGGATCCTTCGCCTCGGCAATGGCCGTGTTCAGCAACACACCGTCGCAGCCAAGCTCCATCGCGATCGCCGCATCGGACGCGGTGCCGACACCGGCATCGACCAGCACAGGCACTTTCGCCTGTTCGACGATCAGCCGGATATTGACCGGATTCTGAATGCCGAGGCCCGACCCGATCGGCGCGCCCAGCGGCATGATCGCGCAGCATCCGGCCTCTTCCAGCTTGCGGGCATAGACCGGATCGTCCGTGCAATAGACCATGACCTGAAAGCCCTCCTTGATCAGCAGTTCGGCCGCGCGCAGCGTTTCCGCCATATCCGGATACAGCGTCTTCTGATCGGACAGCACCTCCAGCTTGACGAGGTCCCAGCCGCCAGCTTCGCGCGCCAGGCGCAGGGTGCGGATGGCATCCTCCGCCGTGAAGCACCCGGCCGTGTTCGGCAGATAGGTGTATTTTTCCGGCGAGACGTAATCGACCAGCATCGGCTTGTCGCGATCGGTAAGGTTTACCCGGCGCACCGCAACGGTCACGATTTCCGCGCCGGAGGCCTCTGCCGCCGCCGCGTTTTCAGCATAATCCTTGTACTTGCCGGTACCGATAATCAGCCGCGAGGAAAATTTCCGCCCGGCAATTTCGAATGTATCGTCTGTCATAGTGTCAAATCACCCGCCGCCTACGAATTGAACGATCTCGAGGCGGTCTCCATCGTTGAGTTCGGTCGAACCAAAGGCCGATTTCGGCACGATTTCAAGATTGCGCTCGACCGCGATTTTCCTTGGCTCCAGGCCGAGATCGGCCAGCAGGCCGTCGACCGTTGCCGGCGCCGGCAGGTCCCGCGCCTCTCCATTTACGGTTATTTTCATGAATGCACGCTATCCTGTTGAATTACGGCACAGATTCACGCAATGCTGCGTCATCGAAAACATGGTATAGACATAGGGATGAGCACACCGGAAGTCCATATCCTCAACGGCCCGAACCTCAACCTTCTGGGCACGCGCGAGCCTGAAATCTACGGCGCCGACACGCTGGCAGATATCGAACAGATGTGTCTGGCGGCTGCCGATGATCTGGGCCTCGCCCTCCTGTTCCGGCAGACCAATTCGGAGGGGATGCTCATCGACTGGGTGCAGGAGGCGGGCAAGAGCGCCGAGGTGCTGATCATCAACGCCGCCGGCTACACCCACACCTCCGTCGCCCTGCATGACGCGCTCAAGGCGCTGCAGATCCCGGCGATCGAGCTGCATCTGTCCAATATCCATGCCCGTGAGCCGTTCCGCCGCCATTCCTATGTCAGCGCCGCTGTCGCCGGGATCATTTGCGGCTTTGGCGCCGATGGCTATCTGTTGGCCCTTGACGCGGCTTCGCGGCTCATCGAAAAAGCCTGAACATTAACCAGAGAAAGCCGCTCATGCCGAGTAAGAATGACATGACTATGAAGACGGAACTGGAGTGGATTCGTGCGCTGGCCGACGTCCTCACGGAAACCGGCCTGACCGAGATCGAAATCGAGAAAAACTCCGTGAAATTGCGCGTCGCCAGAGGCGGCATGATGGTCAGCGCCGCCGCTGCGCCTGCTGCGCCGGCCGCTGCCCCTGCCGCCACGCCGGCTGACGTCCCCGCCCCGGCCCCCGCGAACGCCGCCAACCACCCGGGTGCCGTCAAATCGCCGATGGTCGGCACAGCCTATATGTCGCCCTCGCCGAGCGCCGACCCGTTCGTTGCCGTCGGCTCGACAGTGAAACGGGGCCAGACGCTGATGATCGTCGAGGCCATGAAGACCATGAACGAGATCAAGGCGCCGAAAGATGGCACAGTGAAGGAAATCCTCGCTCAGGACGCCGAGCCCGTCGAATATGGCGAGCCATTGATGATCATCGAATAGGCTTACCCTCAATCGGCCCGCGCTTTCCGCGCTGCGGCCAACGGAAAGGTGCCGCCCGGCATGTTTGAAAAAGTTCTCATCGCCAACCGTGGCGAAATCGCCCTGCGTATCCATCGCGCCTGCAAGGAACTTGGCCTGCAGACGGTTGCCGTACACTCAACCGCCGATGCCAGTGCCATGCATGTCACGCTCGCAGACGAGAGCGTCTGCATCGGGCCGCCGCCGGCCAAGGACAGCTATCTGAACGTCGCCGCGATCATTGCCGCAGCCGAGATTACCGGCGCCGATGCGATCCATCCCGGCTATGGTTTTCTGTCAGAAAATGCCCGCTTCGCAGAGATCGTCGAGGCCCACGACATCACCTTTATCGGCCCCTCGCCCAGCCATATCCGGGTCATGGGCGACAAGATCGCCGCCAAGGAAACAATGGGCAAGGCCGGTATCCCGCTGGTGCCGGGCTCCGACGGCGGCATCACGAATGCCGACGATGCGATGACGATCGCGCGCGAAATCGGCTTTCCGGTCCTGATCAAGGCCGCCTCCGGCGGCGGCGGACGCGGCATGAAGCTCGCCCGCACGGAAGACGACCTGGCCAATGCTATCTTCACGGCGCAGTCGGAGGCCAAGGCCGCTTTCGGCGACGATGCAGTCTATCTGGAGAAATATCTCGAAGTGCCGCGCCATATCGAGATCCAGATCGCAGCGGACACGCACGGCAATGTCGTCCAGTTCGGCGAGCGTGACTGCTCTCTCCAGCGCCGCAACCAGAAGGTTCTGGAAGAGGCGCTGTCACCAGCCCTGACGCCGGAACAGCGCGCCGAGATCGGCGAGATCACCCGCGCCGCCATCGAGAAACTCGGCTATCGCGGCGTCGGCACGGTCGAATATCTCTACGAGAACGGACAGTTCTATTTCATCGAGATGAACACCCGCATCCAGGTCGAACATCCGATCACCGAGCAGGTCACCAATACCGACCTGATCCGCGAGCAAATCCGCATCGCCGCCGGCGAGAAGCTGTCGATGAAGCAGGAAGACATCAAGTTTTCCGGCCACGCCATCGAATGCCGGATCAATGCGGAGGATCCGCGCACCTTCACGCCGTCACCGGGCAAGATTACTGAATTCCATGCCCCCGGCGGCATCGGTGTGCGCTTTGATTCCGCCGTCTATGCGGGCTATACGATCCCGCCCTATTACGACTCCATGATCGGCAAGCTGATCGTGTTCGGGGACAGCCGCGAACTGGTACTGGCGCGCCTGCGCCGGGCCCTTTCGGAGACCGTGATTACCGGCATCAGCACCACGATCCCGCTTTTCCTCGACCTGCTCGATGAGCCGGCCTTTCAGACAGGCGATTACAATATCCACTGGCTGGAACACTGGCTGGAAGAAAAACACAAGTCGGCCTGACGCTGACTGATTTATCCACATTTTGCCCGACTCACGCCACTTTGGGGTGTTAACCATGTCTGAGGTGCTACCTCAGCAATGTGTTAACCCGGGACAGGCATGATGTCGTTTCGAGCAAGCGCGGGAGCAGGCATGGATACGGGGCCGCAGGCCGTCAGGCTGACCAATGTCGACATTGATAATGCTCTGGATAACAATCACTTCCAGGTCATTTTTCAGCCGATCTTTGATCTCGGCGACGGCACCATCATGCGCGTCGAAAGCTTTGTCCGCTGGACCCATCCCGGGCTTGGCGTTCTGCCGCCCGGCGCCTTCATTTCCTTCTTCGAATCCCAGGGCCGGATGGGTGAACTGACCCGCCATGTGGTGACGACGGCTCTTGATGACTACATCGCCTGGCGCGGCACGGACGGCCCCGGCCTGTCGATCAACCTCGCCCAGTCAGACGTGATCGAGCCCGATTTTGCCAAGTGGTTCGCGTTGACCCTGAAGGAGCGCAAATTTCCTGCCCGGCTGATTACGCTTGAATGCCCGGCGCTCCCATCGACCACCCCGGTCAAGGATGCCGCCAAGCACTTCACGCGATTGCGCAAGACCGGCGCCCGTCTCGCCATCGAGGTCCGTGGCCGCGCCAATGATCTGCTGCGCACGATCGACCCGTTCCCGTTCGATGAATTGAAGACCGGCGGCTCGGCGATCCTGCGCTTTGCCCGCACCATGCGTGGCGGGCCCGGGCTGACCGCGATTTCGGAACTGCTCGACCTGGCCAAGGCCAATGATGCCGGCATCATCGCCGTCGGTGTGGAGGACCAGCCTTCCCTGAAAGCGCTCGCCGGCCTCGGATTTACCGGCGCTCAGGGCAATTATCTCGCGACCATCCGCGCCCTCGATACCGTCGAGCCGGGACTTGTCGGTCATGTCCGGAACGTGCTCGCGCTCGAGCCTGTCGACAGCGACCAGATGGACAGGATGGCGCGGGGACTGTCCCCTGCAAGGGCCAGGTCCGGGGAAGCGTCAGGAGAGCCCGTCGCCACCAGCGCCTCCGGGGAATCAGCCGGGACCGCCGCTACCAAGCCGAAAACAGCGCCAAGGAAATCCAGCAGCCGCAAGAGCCTTGCCGAGGCGAAGCTGACGCCAGAAAAACTCGCCCTCCTGAAGAAAAAGGCCGCGGAAGTCGCCGCCCGCAAACGCGCCGAGAAAAAGGCTGCCGAGGCTGCTGACATGGAGACCGCCGATACCGGCGCCGCTGATAGCGGGACGACCGGGAGCAGCGCCACCGAGTTCGAGGCTGAAACCGCTGCCCCGGAGCAGACTGCGGCGGACCTCAACGAGACCCACAACACGCTGCGCGAGGTCGCCGCCCGCAAACAGGCCGAGGAGAACGCCCGCCGCCTCCAGTCGCGCCTGTCGCAGGCCTATGAATTGCCACACGAAACCGAATTGAGGCTTGCTGCCCAGTCCGGAAAGACCTCCGGCAAGACAGGCGGCAAAAGCGCGGGGCGGTCTGTCGAGGCCGATGCAATCGCGCGGCCGATCGTCACCCTGCCGGAGCCCTATTCACCCGGCGCCTTCGCCAAACCCGATCCTGATCCCGATCCTGATCCCCGCGCCGGTTTGGTGCTCGATGCGCCGAGGACGCGCGGCACGGAGAGATCCGTCGACCGCACCGGTGCCCAACAAAGTGAGCCAACGATCGCGCAAGGCAACTTTTCCGAGGGTGAACGCGTTTCCGACAGCATGACGACACCCGCCCAATCGCGCCGCTCCCGCGACGCTGACAGCATCGCGCCCGATACTGTCCGGGACGACGATCAACCCGGCGCCGTGGCGCCGCCGGCAACAAATTCGGTGGCTGACGAGACATCATCTGACGAAGAGACCGCCGATCAGTCTGGTCCGGGCGACGTTTCGCTTTCGACTGCCGGTGGTGAAGAATCACCCCGAGAGCAGGAACAGTCAACGCAGATTGGCACCGGGTCTGGGGATCGCGACAGCGAATGGTACCCGAAACTGCCCCATTTCCGTGGCAGCATAACCGGCTCGCTGCGTCTGACCGGCATATCTGCGACGTCGTCTCAAGAAAAGGCCACAGCCAAGGCTTCTGAAACGGAAAAACCGGAGCTGGATGAAGAGCTGCTCAACCAGGTCGTCGAGCCGGACACCAGAACCCGGATTGACAGCCAGCCGGACCTGACCGCCGGAACCCTGCCAGTCGAACCGGTCGCAGTCAGCGCCGCCAGCGATGCCGCGCCGCCACCGCAGGTCGATGAAAGTGTTGAGCCTTACTCCTCTGCAGACGCCGAGATGTTCAAGTCGGAAGACGAAGTTCTCGATGAAGCCTTCGAGGGGGCGACCGAACTCGACCCGACCCAGGCCCATGCCGACGATACCGAAGGCCCGATCGAGCTGGACAGCACCGAGCGCGAAATCGCCGGCCGGCTGCGCGGTCTGAAGCGCCCGAAACGCAAGAACTGGCTGATGCGCCGCCACCGCGTGGTGCCAACCCATTTCTGGCCGCGGGCGTGGAAACGCAAATGGCGGGAATTGCGCACCGACGACGATTATGGCGATGACGACATTCGGGCAGAGCCGGTCGTCAGGACCGGCAGGTCTGACGCCTGATCTGGCGCCTGATGCGGGTGTCTAGCCGGCAAACCTGTCCGGCGCGGTCAGCGCCGGGTTACCGGCCCCGCCTGCAATTGCCGCCACAAGGCGCGCGGTCGCCGGGGCGAGCAGGATGCCGTTTCGATGGTGCCCGCCGGCATAGATCAGGTTCCGCACGCGCAGCGACCGGCCGATCACCGGCAACCGGTCCGGTGTCGTTGGACGCAACCCGGCCCAGGCACCGGTGACGGCGCACTCTTTCAATCCGGGCGCAATGGCCGCCGCTCCCTCATAGAGGCTGTCAAGACGGTCTTCATCCGTTGTCAGTGTCTCGATGTCCCGCTCCTCCGTCGCGCCGACGACCAGCCGCCCGTCGGCTTTCGGGCATAGATAGGTCCCGCTGGTCCGGATCACGCAGGCAAGACCGGCAGCACCCGCCGCAAGGCTCAGCGCCTGCCCCTTGATCGAAAAGAATGGCGCGGGCCCCGGCTCCAGCCAGAAATTGCGCGAGGCAAGCCCGGCAGCAGCGATCACCTGCCCCGCCGCGACCCGCTCCCCGTCACCTGTCGTGACCGCCGTCACCCGGTCGCCCTCTTTATCGAGGCCGGTGACGTTGGTCTGTCCGATGATTCTGACACCCATGGCCTCGCATGCCGCCACCATCGATGTCGCAGCAAGGCGCGGATCGACCTGCCCCTCGTCAGCCAGATAAAGGGCGCCCCGGAACCGCTCATGGAGTCCCGGCTGCAGCTGATCGAGCTCATCCCGCGACAACATCACAGGCCTGCGCCCGAAATCTGAAAGTCTGCCGGCGAGTGTGGAAAACCCGGCAAGCTCTTTTTCATTCGCGGCCAGTCCGAGGGCACCGCTCATCCGCAGATCGATATGAATGCCCGTTGCCTCCGCCAGGGCCGGTGCCATCTCCCGCCAGCCGGCCAGAGACGCCATGGCAAAACGGTGGAAACTTTCCTGTTTTTCGGCGGCAAAATGGGCAAGCTCGAACCCCGGGCACAGCATGCCAGCCGCCGCGCTGGTCGTGCCCGCACCCGGCTGACCAGCTTCGATCAGGCACACATCGGCGCCATCACCCGCCAGCCGGTGCGCGATGGCAAGGCCGATCAGCCCGCCGCCAATGATGACGATGTCCGCATGCATAGCGCGCCTGTCTAGACGAGGTCAGCTACCCTGTCACCTGCACAGCGGCTCGCGACGACGCGTTTTCCACAGGCTTTTTCCCGGCGCTTTCCACACCCAACGGGGAAAACCTCCCGCGCCGCTCGATCTCCATCGCCGATTGTGGACAACTGGTGGGGAAACCGTGGAAAACCGGGGCAAAACGCCTGTGGAAAACTCCTCGCCGCGGCCTCTGACGCAGGCAAAGAATCATTGCGATAACAGCCGCATCACTTCACCGTTCAACCTGCAGCGAAAAACGAGATTCCATGGCGTATTTTGTGGCCATAGCCGCGATGGTTCTTCTTGCCGTCGCGCTGACCCGGCTTACCCGTTCAGGCCTGATGCAGCGCCTGTCTACCCGGCCCGCCGTCATCTTGTGTGTGGCGGTCGCAGCCGGCTGCTTCTACCAGCTGGTGCGATTGCCGGAGATCGAACACGACATGATCAGCCGGCTCGCCGCCGGCGGGCTTGCGGCGCTCGCCTTCATCGCAGGCCTGCAATTCCGGGTGTCCAGACTGATGCGCCAGTCGCCTGCCGCGCTGCGGCTGGCGACCATTGCCGGCCCCCTCTTCCTCATCGCTGCGGCCGTGTCTGCCTTCATCATGATGCCGAGCCTGTCGATCTGGTCGGCACTGCTGATCGGTGGCGCCCTGATGCTGAACGGCGCGGCCATAGACCGGCGCGCGATTACCAGTTCCTCCGCCCCCGGAGAGGTCAAGACAACCGTTGAACTCGAAAGCGCCGCTGCTCTCGTCATCGGCCTGCCGCTGGTCATCATCATCGAGCTATTGTCGGACGCGCCCTTCTCTGCCGCCAATGGCGTGATCGAGACCGGCGTGTTCCGTGCCGCCATCGGCTTTGGCCTTGGCGGTGCCATCGGCCTTGTCGGCGGACGCTTGTGCAAGCGCTATGCGGGATCGCGCGGCAAGGATGACGGCGACTATCGCCGGCTCGTCTTCGCCTATGGCAGCGGCATCGTCGCGTTCCTGCTGGCGCCGCTCCTGCAGGGTGAAGCGATCATCGCCGCTGGGGCAGCCGGGCTGATCTGGTCTGAGGAAGGATGCCTCTCCGCCGCCCGCCGCCGCGACCTGCGCCAGAAATTCGACCACGCGATCAAGCCTGTCGCCTATGCCGTCTTCGGCTTCATCCTCGGCCCGAGCCTGCTGCAGGCGGATATCCTCATCATCCTGTTCTCCATCGGCGCGATCACTGTCCTGCGTATCGGTCCGCGGCTCATCGCCCTGTCCTCGCTCGGGATGAATTCCCACCAGCAGGCTTTCCTTGCCTGGTTCGGCGGCGCACCCGGTGCTGCCTCGGCGCTCTATCTCATCAAGCTGATGGGGATCAGCGCATTGATGGATCAGGAAATGGTGCTGACCATCGGCACGACCTGCGTCTTCATCGCCATCATCGGGACGCGCCTGTCGTCAAGGCCGCTGGCGAGCTATTTCGTGCGCCAGCATGCCCTTGCGCGCAAACGGCGCTATTACACGTCCTGAGTCACACCGATGGACTGGCCCCGAGATTGCAGGGCTTCCGGCGCGGGACTATGATCCGGCATCAGGGAGCAAACGGACCATGAGCAATCGCATCATCAGTGACACGAGCGACAAGGGGGTCGTCACGCTGCGCCTCAACCGGCCCGAATCGCACAATGCCATCGACAACGAGACCATCGACGAGCTGTCGGCGCTGATCGCGCATCTGCACACATCTTCTTCGGTCCGCGCCATCGTGATCCGCGGCACGCCCGACGCCTTCTGTTCCGGTGTCGATATCGCCTGGATGCAGCACATGGCAGAGGCCGGCACCGCCGACGATGCCCGCCGGGTCGCCCACCTGCTTCTCGCCTTGCGCAATCTCAACAAGCCGACCATTGCCGCGATGGAAGGCCCCTGTCTCGGCGGCGGTATCGCCATCGCCGCCTGTTGCGACATTACCATCGCAGCAGAAGATGCCTGGTTCGCCCTGCCCGCCGTGCATCTCGGCACCGTACCGGCGGTGATCGCCCCATTCGTCATGGAAGCCATTGGCCAGGCGAATGCCCGGCGCTATTTCCTGACCGGCGAGCAGTTTTCCGCGAGCGAGGCTCGCCGCATCGGGCTTGTCCAGGCGGTCTGCATGCAGGCCCAGATCGACGACACGGTCGGGATCTTCGTCGACCACCTCCTGAAAGGCGGGCCGCGCACGCTGGCGATCTGCAAGGAAATGCTGCACGCCTATGCCGACAAGCCGATCGGCCCGTCGCTGATCAATGACATGGCGGACCGCGTCGTGCGCAATCGCAAGAGCGCCGAAGCGCAGGAGGGGCTGGAAGCCTTCCTCGAAAAGCGCCAGCCGAGCTGGCTGAAACACTGATCACTCGGCCTTGCCGTCAGGCTCGCGGCCGCGCGCCTCGATCGTCTCGACCAGCGCCGTCAGGGTTCTGATCTCCCTGCGCAGGGCCTGCACTTCGAGCTGCACCTCATCGGTCTCCTTCACGAGCAGGTCCTCGGTGTGCTCTGAGTCCTCCTCGACCACCCGCACGACGATGGCGACGAACAGGTTGAGCATGGTGAAGGTGCCGATCAGTACGAAGGTGATGAAGAAGATCCATGAATTGGGATGGGTGCCGGCGACCGTGTTCGCGATTTCGGCCCAGCCTTCCAGCGTCATCACCTGGAACAGCGTGTACATCGACACGAAAACGTCTCCGAACAGCACCGGATGGGCCGCGCCGTAGAGGTTCGAGGCGATGACCGCGAAGACATAGACAATCAGAACGACGATCACCCCGACCGACAGGATGCCGGGAATGGAATCGATCAGCGAGCGCACGACCGTGCGCATGCGCGGGATCATCGTGACCACATGCAGCACCCGCAACACGCGGAAGGCACGAAGGGCGGCGAACAGGTTCGACGTCGCCAGTGCCGAGATCAGGATGATGACGAAGTCGAAGACATTCCAGCCATCGCGGAAGAAGCGCTGCCGCCAGGCGTAAATGCGCACGGCGAGTTCACCGAGGAACACGACAAGAAACGCGCGATCGATCGCCAGGAACAGGGCCAGATGGTTTTCCCTGATCGGCGGCAGGGTCTCCAGCCCCAGCAGCGCCGCATTGGCGAAGATCAGGATCAGGATCGCATACTGGAAGGGTCGCGCGTTGATGACGTTGCGCAGGCGCAGGATATGCCGCGGCGGGGCGTTCTCCTCCGGCGCGAGGTCGAGTTGCGCCTGTGGTCGTTTTCCCCCTGTAGTCACCGGCATCCCCGTTTCGTCTGGCGAGCCTCGCAGCGCCATTCCATAGATGTTTTACCAGATGTCCGCGAAGTGATAAGACATTGCATGGCAGAAGGCTGAATCTTATAACATTTTTAAGTGGTTCGATAGATATCGTTAACCAGACCGCCCGTTGACGGGCATGGCACGGCCGATATAGCGCGGCCTCTTGGCGGAAGTTCGATGGCACACACTCACGACTTGGACATGGACAAGGATGGTCAGCGCCGCACCGGCGCGTCGGTCTCCCGGCTACCCTATCCTGTCGAGGGGGACGCCGATTTTGATGGCGAGGATTTCGACCCGCCCCTGCGCCGGGATCCGTCAAGCTGGGAGCGTGCCTCGGTCCAGGTGAAATTCTGGTTCCGTACCGCTGCGATCATCTTCATTTGCTGTTTCGTTGTCGGCTGGCCGGTCGGCATGTCCCTGTCGGCTTATAACCGCACCGGGCTTTTCTCGATCGAGTTCGGCCTGACCTTCCCGATCCTCGCCATCGTCATCGCCCTCGCCGCCCTCATCTATATCATCGGGCAGATGCTCTCGCTGTCCTTCCGAATGATTGCCAAGGCCGAGGAACTGGAAATGTCCTCCTCGCGCTTCACCATGCCGGAGACCCATGCCGTCACCAATGTCCGCTCCGTCGGCAAGGCGGTAAGGTCCGAAATCACCGCCCTCAACAGCTATCTCGACGACGCACTGATCAAGCTCGCCTCGGCGGAGAGCATGATCCGCCAGCAGGTCCAGGCGATCGATACCGTCGGCTCGTCCCTGCGCGGCGGCAATGACGATCTGGTCGGCTCGGTCGCGCGCGAGCGCGAGAAACTGATCGAGCTGACCGAGATGATGAACACCCAGGCAGATGCCTTTGCCGAGGCGATTGCCGAAAAGGCCAAGCTTGGCGAAGAACACTCCCGAGCCGCGAACGAGCGCGTCAGCGGCGCCGAGGCCGAGCTCGAAGCGCGCCTGACCCGGCTTGAGGAAACCGCCGAAAAGGCCCTCACCGCCTTCGAGACGCTCGCGACATCTTTTGAGGAACGCCGCCACAAGGTCGAGGAATCAGGCTCCGCCTTCGCCAACCTGTCGAAGGAAGCTGTGGACAAATCCGCCAGCGTTACCAAGGCCTTCCAGGAGAATACTGAAGCCATTTCGGCAGCGCAGGCGCGCCTGCACGAGGAAAGCGAGCGCCTTGAGCAGCTCATCACCCAGCAACGCGAGCGCGCCGACAAATTGGCCGAAGCCATCGCCCGGCAGACCGAAAAGCTGAGCAGCCTGTCCGAGAAAAAGGAACGGGCAGACAGGCTGGAAGCAGCCCGCGCCGAAGCCGCGCGCAACCTCGCCCCGAAGGCGCCCAAGCGGCCGATCTCGATCATGCGGATCGAAGAGGATGTGCAAGAGGATTTGCCGCGCGCCTCCCTGCGTCCTGACCTATCCGCGCGCCCTCCCGCCCCGTCGGTACGGCCCGACCAACCGGCATCCGGCCCATCCGGCGCTGGCCAACCGTCCAGGACAGGGGAAAAGCCCGAGGCCGAGAAATCGTTTATCGCCGAGCGCCCTGTGCCCCCGGCGCCGCCGCGCGGTGCGATCTTCGGTGCGGGAACGACCATCCAGAAGAACGGTGACCGGCGCGAGCCGACCCTGACCCGGCCCGACATGCCGGCCTCCCGCGAGGAACGCCAGTCGACCTCGTGGCGGGACATCCTCGCCGCTGCAGACGATCCGGAAACGCCGAGCGAAGCGCGCGGCCAGTCACAGCTGCGCCTGCAGCAGGTCACCACAGCGGCGCCCTCTTCGCCGGTGACCCGGCAGGAGCCGGACCAGGCCGATAGCGACATCGTCTGGCTGATCCGGCAGATGCAGTCCTTCATGGTCGAGATCGAGACGCGGCTCTATGGCCGGCCCGATACCGACAAGCTGGTGCGCTACAAGAATGGTGAGCGCAATATCTTTGCCAACGAGCTGCTGCGCCGGGACGACATGGAATTCCGCCGCAAGTTGAAGGCAGAAGTCGACCGCAACGAGATATTCGAGCGGGCAGTCTTCGACTTCCTCGCCAATTTCGATGCCCTGCTCGAGCCCGATGAGGATGGCGACGACGCCGATGGCCTCATCGACGACTATCTCGGCTCACCCCTCGGCCAGGTCTATGTCCTGGTCGGCGGCGCCCTCGATTATTTCGGGTAGATCAACCTGCGTTCAAATGGAAACATTTGAACGCGGAAAGTTGATCTACTTCAGAGATGTAGAGCATCTTTGTGTGCCCGGTTGGGCGCACGAGCTCTAGTTTGTCGGCACCGGATTTTGCCGCATCAGTTCAAGCGTCCAGTCGATCGTTTCCATCGCGCTGCGGCGCGCGGCAAGATTGAGCGCTTCGACGGCGCCGTCGAGCCCCTGTTCCGGCACCGGTTCGCTGGTCGAGAAGATGCGGGTGGCAATTGCATCGTTACGGCTGTTGAACAGCTTCGCCGAATAGCTGACAACCGCAGTCCGGCTCTCGCCGCGGCGCTGGACATGGAATGCCCTGATGTCGGTACGCAGGACATAATCGCCAAGCGGCACGGAGACGCGGTCGCCAACCGTGGCGACGCGCCCGTCATTCTCGAAATTGCGCTGCAGGAAGATCCCGAAAAGCAGCGGCAGCTGGTCGGTCCACTCACCATCGACGTAATATTCGTAGCGCAGCGGCTCCGGCGAGAAGCTGATCCGCGACGTGTCGAAGGCGGCCTCTGATTGCGGGTCGGTGACGACCAGGCGCACTCTGAGCGGATCGACCGTCTCCGTCGAGATCGCCACCGGCTGCAGGGTATAACGCGGCGGCACGTCGCCACTGCCGAGAATCAGCGAGGCACAGCCAGACAGCGATGCCATGGCAAGCGCGGCAAAAGCCGGTTTCAGGATCGAGAAGCAAGTATTTCTTGTCATTGGAATATCCATTCTTTCCTGATCAATTGGATTGGGCCTGCGGGCGGGTATCGCCGAACAGGAACCGGGCCGGGTCGCGTTCCACCTCGCGCAGGATCTGGTCCATGGTGCGGATGAGGCGGCGGCTCTCGGCAATGGCGGCAGCCGCTTCGCCAAGACCCTGCTGGGCGAAGGCGTCGATCGCCCCGCGGTTGTCGCCAAGGGTCGAACGCAGCTCTTCGGCAAACGCGCGTGCCTCGCTGACGACGGCATCGATTTCCTCGAGCGAAGCCTGCAGATCCTCGTTCACGAAGCTGTCTGCGCCCTGGAGGATGCTTTCCAGTTCGGCCGAGCGTTCATCGAGCGTGTCGGCGAAGGCAGCAAGCTGGTCGCTGGCGGTGGCGATATTCTCGATCGTGCGGACGATTTCCTCATCCTTTCGGGCAAGGGCGTCGGTAATGGTCTCCACATCGGCAAGGATGCGGGTGACCGTGTCGGTATTTTCCTGGGTCAGCAGGCGCTGGACGCTGGCGACGATATTGCCGCCGCCTTCCAGCAGGCGCGTGATCGGCGACAGCGATGCCTGGATCTGCGGCGGCCGGCGGCGCGATACTTCCTTCATCAGCGGGCTGGCCGGTGAGCCGCCGGAGAACTGGATCACGGCGAGGCCGGTCACGCCCTGCAGCTCAAGTTCAGCCTTGGTATCGAGCTTGATCGGCGTGTCCTGGTCGACGCGCACCCGGGCGATAACACGCTCGGGATTGTTCTCGTCGAGCTTGAGGTCGCGCACTTCGCCGACATCGATGCCGTTGAACAGCACGGCCGCGCCGTCGGAAAGGCCGGAGACGCGCTCGTTGAAGACGACGTCATACTCGTCGAACTCACGCTCGACCGAGCCGAGCCAGAGCGCAAACAGCACCGCCATGAAAATGGCCAGCAGCATGAAAGCGCCAATCAGGATATAATGTGCCCGTGTTTCCATCGGTTTACTCTACTGTTGCTTCTCTGTCGCCCGACCTGTCCTGTTCTTGCACAGAAGAGGCCAAGGCAGCCCGGCCGCGCGGGCCGGAAAAATATTCCTGTATCCAGGGGTGATCGTTCTTGCGGACTTCCTCCAGCGGACCGATCGCCCGGACTTTTTTCTCGGCCAGCACCGCGACGCGGTCGCAGGCGCGATGAAGGCTATCCAGGTCATGGGTAACCATAAACACGGTTAACCCTAAGGATTCTTTGAGACTAATGATCAAATCGTCGAATTTCGCCGCACCGATCGGATCGAGCCCCGCCGTCGGCTCGTCGAGGAAGACGATATCCGGGTCCATGGCGAGGGCCCTCGCAAGGCCGGCCCGCTTACGCATGCCGCCGGACAGCTCTGACGGGTATTTCGTTGCCGCGTCGAGCGGCAGGCCCGACAGGGTGATCTTCATCGAGGCGATTTCCTGCTGCAATTCGGAGCTGAGGTTCAGGTGCTCGCGCAACGGCGCAATCACATTCTGCGCCACCGTCATGGCGGAAAAAAGGGCGCCGTCCTGAAACAGGACACCAAGGCGCCGGTCGATCTCCCGGTGATCACGATCGTTCATGGACAGCACATCCTCGCCGAAGATGCGGATCGCCCCTGACCGCGGCTTGATCAGCCCGATGATCGCCTTCAAAAGGACCGACTTGCCGGTCCCCGACCCGCCGACAATGCCCAGGATCTCGCCGCGTTTCACCGTCAGGTCGAGATCCTGGTGAATGATCTGCGAGCCGAAGCCGGTCGTCAGCTTTTTGATCTCGATGATCGGATCGCCCTTCTCTCCTCTCGCGGTCATATGTTCAGCTCCATGAAGAAGATCGCGAACCCCGCATCCAGCAGGATGACGGTGAACAGCGACTGGACCACGGAAATGGTCGTATGGCGGCCGAGTTCCTCAGCCGAGCCCGAAACCCGCATGCCCTGGTAACAGCCGATCACCGAGATGGCGAAGGCGAAGAAGGGCGCCTTGACCATACCGACCATGAAATTCTCGACCACGATGATGTCCTGGGTCCGGGTCAGGAACATGGCCGGAGAAATATCCATTTGCAGCCATGCCACCAGGCCGCCACCGATCAGGCCCATCATCGCGGCGATGAAGGTCAAGGCCGGCAGAACGAAGACCATGGCGATCAGGCGCGGCAGGACCAGCGCTTCCATCGGGTTGATGCCCATCGCCTCCATGGCGTCGATTTCCTCGCGCAGCTTCATCGAGCCGATGGCGGCGGTGAAGGCACTGCCCGACCGCCCGGCAATCAGGATGGCGGTGAGCAAGACGCCGAATTCCCTCAGGACCGTGATGCCGATCAGCTCGACAACGAAAATCTGCGCCCCGAACTGGGCCAGCACCGTTGCGCCCATGAAGGCGATCACCGCGCCGATCAGAAACGACATCAGCCCGACGATCAGGGTCGCGTTGAGCCCCGACTCCTCCATGTGGTGCACAATGGACGTCATGCGCAATCGCTTGGGCCTGGAGAGTACGGTGTAAAGACCGACAAGAACCTCGCCCAGATAGCTGACGAGCCTCAGGATTTCGTGCATCAGGTCTTCGGTCCCGCGCCCGACCCGCTCCAGCATCAGGACGAAGGCACTGCCCTGATTGACGTCAATCTCGCAGGGGGAGAGGTGATTGGCGGCGGCGGCAAGAAGGCCCTTATAGCCCTCTTTTACATTGTCAAAGCCATAGAGGGCATCGTCATCGGCCATTTGCTCACGCTGGGAACATGCGCGCATGGTCCGTTGCAGCATCATCGCGCCGGCTGTATCCATGGTTTCAACGCCGGAAAGGTCGATCTTCAGCGCTTTGCTCATGGACTTCTCGGCAAAACGGCGCAGCTTGCCGTCGATATTGCCGAGCCCGGCACCCAATGACCAGGTCCCGGTTGCCTCCAGGCACCAACCGTCTTCCGTTTCCTGTAACTCAAAAGCCGCGGCCGACATCTTTTACCCTTACTCGACGCAGTTTATGCTTTTCGGCAATAAACGGCATTCACCATGGCGTGTTATGACACAAGAACCTGAACTTGGTCTAAACACCGGGTTTACCAAATATTACCGTGAAAATTGGCCATGAAATCTGCTTGACCGGCAGCATGTTGAATGAGATTTCCGTGACCGGACCGCGCCTTCTTTCGCCAAAGACCGCGCCAGTGAGAGAGAGACCTGCCCCTTGTTCGAGAAAAAACTGACGCCCCAGCACCACTGGCTGTCGATCCTGCCCATTCTCATCATCATGACCATTGTCGGCCTGACGCTCGGCACCTCCGTGAACACCGGCGTTCAGCCGCGGGAGACATTTTTTGACCTGTTCATGCGTCTCGACCCGCGCGAGGTGAGTGCTGATGACGGATTCAATCCTGCGATCGTCATGATCGACGGGGAAAGCATCGAGCGTGTCGGTCCATGGCCATGGCCGCGCACCGCCCTTGCCGAACTCGTCGGGTCGGTCCGCCAGGCCGGCGCCCGCGCTGTTGTCATCACGGTCCCGGTCGAAGGGCCGGACCCGCTGTCGCCTGAAGTCGTTGGCCAGTACTGGTTCAACCGGCAGGGTCAGACCAGCGGCGCCGTCGCAGAGGCGGTATCCCGCCTGCCGAGCAATGACGTCAGCCTCGGCAATGCCCTCGCCACGATTCCCTCAGCCGTCGCCATCGCATCGGAGCCCTATGCCGATTTGTCGAGCGGTCAGGCCTGGATCAGGACCGAGGCCACCGGTGTTTCGTGGCTCACGCTGGAAACCGCCAATGGCGCCGAGACCGACTTCCTTGCCCTGCCCCTGAGCCGCCCGCAAGGACAGCTCGCCAGCAATATCGCCGCCAATGCCCGCTCGTCCGTCAGCGCCCTGCCCGCCGACAGAGACGGCACGGTCCGGCGCGTTCCTCTCGCCTGGAACGCCTATGGCACGCCGGTGCCCAGCACGGCGCTGGCGTCGGTCATCCTGCAGAATGGCACTGCCACCGCTGTGCCTCATCGCAGCGTCGTGCGCTCGTCCGGGCGCACCTTCACGCAGATGATCATCGATGGCGACACGATTGCGCTGGATCGCCAGAATGCCGCCGCCCTGTATCTGCCGAGCGACGTCTCGATCCCGACCATCTCCGCCTGGCGCGTCCTGTCCGGCAGTGACAGCTGGACCAGCGCCCTGCAGGGCAATGTCGTCTTCATCGGCGAGAATGTGAATTCAGGCTCGATCGTCCACACCGCGCGCGGTGAGATGTCGAAGACCCAGGTCCATGCCCTGATGGCCGACCAGCTCGCCGACGGGGTCAGCCTCAACCGGCCGGAATGGGCCGGCTTCCTCGAAGCGGGGCTTGCCCTCCTCCTCGGTGTCGGCGCGGTGATCTGCGCCCTGATCCTGAAACCAGTACTCGCTGCGACCTACACGGCCGTCCTGTCCATCGCGACGTTCATCCTGTCCTGGATGATCTTTTCGAATTCCTCGCTGCTGATCGATCCATCGCCCGCCATTTCGGCGATGATCGGCGGGCAGATCGGTGTCGTTCTCAGCCGCCTCGCCGGTTCGGTCTTGCGTGACGACGCCGTGCGCGGCGCCTTCCACGGCGCCCTGCCGCCGTCGACCATGGCCAAGCTGCAGCGGGGCCGCGCTGCACATCTTCTCGACGGCACGCGCCGCCAGGTCACGGTCCTGTCCTGCAATGTCCGTCTGCCCGAGGCGATCCGCGCCGAATTCCTCAAGGATCCGGCCGCCTATATGGCTTTCAAGGCCCAGACCAATGACCGGCTGCGCCAGACCATTCTCAATCTCGGCGGCACGGTCGATTATGGCGAGGACGGCCGGCTGCTCGGCTACTGGAACGTCCCGGAGGAATCCGTCGATCACATCGAGGATGCCTGCTCCTGCGCCCTGCAGATGATCGAGGATGTCAATCAGTTGGCGGAGGATACCGAGCTCGCCCAGTCGGTCAGGCCGGCGCGACTGTTGGGCAAGGAAATCTCCTCGCCCTTCAGCCAGGGCCGTCTCGAGGTCGGCATTTCCAGCGATGTGTGTTTTTCAGGCCCTGTCGGTCGCGGCAACCGCAACCGCTATTCCGTTATCGGTCCCGCCGTCGCCTTCGCCAATCTGCTGCGCAACCGCTCGCGCCTGTATGGCCCCGCCATCATCTGCGACGAGACTGTCTTCACCGCCCTGCGCCATCACTTCGCCTTTCTCGATCTCGATGTGCTCAAGGTGAATGACGATACGACGCCACGGCCTGTCTATGGCCTCGTCGGCAACCCGTTCCTGAAAGCCTCGAAAGCTTTCCGTACCATGTCAGATACCCAGCGCGCGCTGGTTGTCTCCTGGCGCGAAGGCTCCATCGCCGCGGCGGAGGCGTATCTCAAGCAGCTCGAAGAACTGCCCGGCACCCACGAGGCCTATGTCGACCTGTTCCGTGACCGGATCGGCCATGCCCGCAAGGAAGGCGCAGCAGAAAGCAAGGCCCCTCTCTGGGATGGCGGCCAGCAGGTCTATCTGTAGACAGAAGGCTCCGGCCAGCCCGGCTCAGGGCCTGTCCGGCACCGGGACGGGCTCTTGGCTGATGCCGCCGCCCGTTCCATCCACCGGGGCATCATCGCCCGCGCCGCGTTCGGAGCGGATGATGCCGCCGTCCCAATGACGCCAAAGCCCAAGCGTCGCCAGCAGCGCGGCGGCGCCCATCGCCCCCATCATCGCATAGGCCGGAAACGGGTTGGCCGCGGTGAAAAACAACCCCGCAATGATCGTCGCCACGCCGGTCAGCGCGCCGACCCCAAGGGTCGAGACCAGTGTCATGCCGGTGTTTTCCAGATTTCGCGGCACGGCGCGGGAGATAAATTCTACCGTACCGAGATAAACCGTCGCAAAGGTGAAGGCGTGCAGCGTCTGCAGCAGGAAGACGACAGGCAGTGGCGGCGACAGGCCAATCAGCGGCCAGCGGATAAAGGCGGCGAGAGCTCCGGCCCCGATGAACAGCACCGGGCCGAACCTTCTCAGCAGGGGTCGCCCGAAAAACAGGATCATGATTTCCGCAACGACGCCGATAGTCCACAACACACCGATCAGATCGCTGCCATAGCCGAGCGACGACCAGTGCAGCTTGGAGAACGCGTAATAGACGGCATGAGCGCCCTGGGTCAGCCCGGCGGCGGTCAGCATCAGGAGAAAGGATTTCGACCGGAACAACCGCACAGCCTCCGACAGTTTCGGCGGTGCCAGCCGGCTCGCCCCCGCACCCTCCTGTCTCTCGGCTCCTTTAGGCAAGCCGAGGATGACGACAAGCGCGAGCAGCGATGCGCCCGCCATCCAGGCGACGCTCGCCGCATCGCCTGTCCTTGCAATCAGCAAGCCGCCGGCGAGATTGGCAAAGACGAAGGCGCCGGAACCGAAGGCCCGGGTGCGCCCGTAATCGAGCGCGCCCGCCTTGTCAGCCCGCATGACGGCGGTATCGGTCAGCGGCACGAGGCAGCCGAAACTCCACATCATGGTGATGGTCAAAAGCGCAATGGACCAGGCCGGCTGGCCGACCAGCAGCAAGGCGGCTGAAACGAACATCAGGGCACTGATGATGCCGAGAATGATTCGCTGGTCGCGCTGGCTCTCGGCCCAATAGGCAACGACCGGCCCGAGCAAGAGCCGCAGGATCAACGACCCGCCGGTAACGAGCCCGATTGCCTTTTCCGAAAAGCCGATCTCATACAGCCAGCCCGGAAAGAACGGCAGCTGCACGCCGAGAAACAGGAACTGGGCGATATAAAGCAGCGTGAAGCCGCGCGCGGGTGTCAGCAGCATGGGCCGCCTCTTCGATGACGATTGAGGTCATGGCTTAGCCTGTTCGGCCCCGAAATGTCGAGAGAGGCAATGTCGAGGAAGTTATTGAGCCGTGGTTTCGCTGGCGGCGAGTTCGGACGTCTGATGCTTGGCCATGCTGCGCTCGGCAACGAGATCGGCAGTGGACCCGATATCGCGGATCGTTTGCGAGAAAGCCGCCTGAAGCTCGGCGACATCGCCGTCTGGTATCATGTGCCCGTCAGACTTCAACTGTTTCAGGGCAGCGATATACATATCACGGCTGGCACGCACATCACCGATGGCTTCCTCGAGTACGGCAATATCGTCAGTACTGGGATTGATCGCAGTCGCGGCAAGGCGGCCCCGTTCGGCCACTGTGCGGGCTGCACGCAGGGTGTTATCGGCGTGGCGCATCAGGGTCGAGGGCGCGCTGCTCGGTGCCGCGCTCAACGAGGCGACATAGACCTCCAGCGCGTCCTCCCTGCTCGTGCCTTCGGCAACGTCCTCGCGTCCGAACAGGACCGAGACCATGCGGTTAGCGAGCGAGGCTTCCGTTACTTCCGGCCACGGCGTGTTCTCCAGCTTGCGCGCCGCCTGGACGAGATCCTGACGCTCGGAATAGCCGGTTGGCGCTGTCTGGCTTGCCGTCGCTGTAGTTGTTTCAGGAGGGAGGATTTTCACGCTGGCGCAGGCTGAAAGCCCGGCGGCGGATAAAAAAACGGTAAGGACCGGGAGAGAAAAAGGTGAGCGTCGTGTCTTTGTCCGATCTGGACAGGAGAAAAACGGAATGCTCATGACGCCCGCCACCTTTAGTAATTGCCCTACCTATACCCGGTACCCTTGGTACAACACGGCTTTCTGTCGCCCCGGGATGGTTGCCTGTGAAACCAGCCCCAGAAACCGTCTTGTTTCTTTTCCAATGGTTGTTAAACCCATACCATCGAACAGGGACGCAAGACAATTAATATGATAAAGAAATACGGCCTTTTTCCGGCAATCGAGCCTTTTCACGCCGGCCACCTGAAGGTCTCTCCCCTGCACGAGGTCTATTACGAGGTTTCCGGCGCGCCGGACGGCAAACCTGTGGTTGTCTGTCATGGCGGGCCGGGCGGCGGCACGACACCGTCGATGCGGCGCTATTTCGATCCGCGTACATACAAGATCATCCTGTTCGACCAGCGCGGCTGCGGCCGCTCGACGCCGCACGCGGAACTGCGCGAGAACACGACCTGGACGCTGATCGAGGACATGGAAACGCTGCGCGAGCATCTGGACGTCGAGCAGTGGCAGGTGTTCGGCGGGTCGTGGGGCTCGACCCTGTCGCTCGCCTATGCCCAGACCCATCCGGAGCGGGTCACCGAGCTTGTCCTGCGCGGCATCTTCACCCTGCGCCGGGCCGAGCTTGAATGGTTCTATCAGGAAGGCGCCAACTGGCTCTATCCGGACCAGTGGGAGAAGTTCATCGAACCGATCCCCGAGGAGGAGCGCGGCGACATGATGGCCGCCTATTACAAGCGCCTGACCGGTACCAATGCGAGCGAGCAGGTCACCTGCGCCAAGGCATGGAGCGTGTGGGAAGGATCGACCGTTTCGCTCTATCCGTCGATGGAGCGGATGACGAGTTTCGCGTCCGACTATTTCGCCCTCGCCTTCGCCCGGATCGAATGCCACTACTTCGTCAATGGCGGCTTCTTCGATGCCGATGACAAGCTGCTGCGCGACATGGACAGGATCGCCCATATTCCGGGTACGATCGTTCAGGGCCGCTATGATGTCGTGACCCCGATGAAGTCCGCCTGGGAACTGCACAAGGCCTGGCCGCAATCAGACCTCGTCGTCGTGCCGGATTCGGGCCACGCCGCGAGCGAGCCCGGCATCATTGCCGGCCTCGTCGGAGCGACGGAGAAATACAAGCGGCTTTGAAACCAACGGCAATGGAAACAAAAAAGCCGGCGCTCGATCGAGGCCGGCTTTAGTCGTTTCAGGAGCTATCGCCTAAAGCGTTTCCCGGTGAAGTGGAAACCGGTTTACCGTCAGGAAACGCGACAAACAAGGAGTCTGGATCGTTTCAGCGTTTCCAAAGAATGCTGAAACGATCTAGCTCGTAGGCGGAATCAAACCGTATACCATCACGACAAAGACAGCCGCCGGGCAAACATAGCGCACCAGCACATGCCAGATCTTGAACATGCGCTCGGACTTGAACCCGATCTCCTCACGCGCCGCAGACGACGTCACGACCCAGCCGGCGAATAGCGAGACAAGGAATCCGCCCAATGGCAGCATCACGTTGGAGGTCAGCCTGTCGGCAAAATCGAAAACCGTCGCGCCGGCGAATATCCCGAAATCAAGCGGGACCCACTGATTGAAGAAATTCGGTGTATCGACCGGTACCATCGAATAGATATGCGCAATGCCGACAACGAAGCAGGCAAAGCCGATAAGGATAGCGCCCCACAGCCGGCGCGACTTCTTCTTCTCCGGCGACAGGTCACGGTCGCCATCGGCAAAGGCGGTCGACACCTCCAGCAAGGCTATGGACGAGGTCAGCGCCGCGAAGGTCGCCATCAGGAAAAAGGCAATGCCGAACAGCGCGCCGAACGGCATTTGCTGGAAGGCGAGCGGCAGCGTGTTGAAGATCAGTGCCGGACCGGCCGCCGGCTCCATGCCGAACTGGAAGACGATCGGGAACATCGCCAGACCCGCGATCAGCGCCACGGCGGTGTCGGCAACGACGACCGTGCGCGCCGAGGACGGGATGCTCTGATCCTTGCCCATGTAGATACCATAGGTCAGCATCATGACAGAGCCGAGCGAGATCGAGAAAAACGCCTGGCCAAGCGCATTGGTCAGCATTGAGCCGTCCGTCAGCCGCTGGCCGAGGATCTCGAAATTCGGCTTGAACAGGTAATCGATCGCCATCAGCGCCTCGCCCTGAACCAGCGAGAAGACCACCAGGACCATCAGCATGATGAAGAAGGCCGGCATCAGGATGGTCACGGCGGATTCGATCCCGCCCTTCACCCCGCGGGCAACGATGAACACCGTCACGCCCATGAAGATCGCGTGATAGACCATCGCCATTAGCGGGCTCTGGAACAGACCGCCGAGCTTGCCACTGATATCCTCGCTGGTCTCGCCGGCAAATCCGCCACCGAACACAGCGCCGATACCGTCCTGGCCGATACCGACAAACAGGTCACGCACCATTTCCACGAGATAGAAGATCACCCAGCCGGCAATCATCGAGTAGAAGGAGAGAATCAGGAAGCAGGCGATCATGCCGATCCAGGACAGCGCCGCCCAGGCAACCGTGTTGCCGGAATTGCGCGCGAGCCTGGCAACGGCCGAAACAGCAGACCCGCCGCCGCGCCGGCCGACCATCAACTCGGCGACGAGCACCGGCAGGCCGATCACCGCGACGCAGAGGATGTAGACGAGAACGAACGCGCCGCCGCCATTCTCGCCGGCGACGTAAGGGAAGCGCCACAGGTTGCCGAGACCGACGGCAGACCCGATCGCTGCCAGGGTGAAGGCCGCCTTGCCGGACCAGTGTTCCTCATTATTGACCTGTGTCGGTCCAGCCATACGCGTAGCCCCTCTTGGTTAATTCGAATTTCACAGTGTCTTTTAGACAAATTTTCACTTTTCATAGCAATATTATCGCCTTGGAGACAGGGGGTTTTGTGCCGAATGCGATCCCGACCACTGGACAGGCGAGGCACAGAACAACAGAGAAGGTAGAGATTATGGATTATTCTTCCCAGATGGAAATCATCAATGCCGAGCAGATGGATATGCTGATCGCCTCTGCCGGCGTCGAGACGGCAAAGACCATCCTGGATGCGTTCTGGAAATCGAATGACGAGATCGTTGCCGCGATGACCGCCCACCTCGACTCCGCGAACTTCGTCGAGGCTGCTGCAAGCGGCCACGCCCTGAAGGGCTCCGCTGCCAATCTCGGCGCCGTACAGCTGTCCGAGCGGGCGAAAACCATCGAGAATGCCTGCCGCGCCCAGGATATTGTTTCAGCCAAGGCTGCCTTCGGGAAAGTCGTCAGCGATATCGAGGCAACCCGGCGGGCCTTCGACAGCCTGCTCATGACCAAGGCCGCCTGACGCGCACCGATTTTGAAACCCGACCGCCTCGCTTGAGGGGCTTTTCTGTTATCTGAAGATCACAGGCTTGAGGGACTGCATCGACCTGCGCTCAAAGGCGGGAAAAGTGATCGTCGCCAGGGACTTGCAGCAGCCCGCCACCGGCCATCCGGATACACGCCGCCCTCGATCAACCTGCGTTCAAATGGACTCATTTGACCGTAGAAAGGTGATCTCCTTCAATGATGTCCAGCATCTTTGTGCGCCCGGCCAGGCCGCACGATGCCCTAGTTGATGCGCCCGTAATAGGACATCGACGTGCGCAGCGTATCCTGATCGCGGTTGATCCAGGTGCTCATGACGAGGCCGAAGGCCGCCATCATCGTCAGCATCACCGTGCCACCATAGGAGACGAGCGGCAGCGGCACGCCGACGACCGGTGCCAGTCCCATGACCATGCCGGTATTGATCAGCACATAGCTGATGAAGGTTATACAGATCCCCATCGTCACCAGCCGTCCGTAATGGGACTTCGCCTTCATCGCGATATTCGTCCCGATGAGGAAGACCACGAGATAAAGTCCGAGCAGCGCAATCGTCCCGAAGAACCCGAATTCCTCGCCAAAGATCGTGAAGATGAAGTCGGTATGCATTTCCGGCAGGAAGTCGAGCTGGCTTTGCGTGCCGTTCATATACCCCTTGCCCGTCACACCGCCGGAGCCAATGGCGATCTTCGACTGCGCCAGGTGATAGCCAGCGCCCAGCGGATCGGCTTCCGGGTTGGTGAAGGAGGTAATCCGTTCGATCTGGTACGGCTTGATGAGGTCCAACTGAATTACCGTCACCACGCCCATCAACCCGAGGATCGCGCCGACGACCACGATCCGCCAGCTCAATCCCGCCAGCAGGATGACGACGATGCCCGACAGGCCCAACAGGATCGCCGTGCCGAGGTCGGGCTGAAGAAAGACGAGAGCGACAGGCAAGGAGATCATCGCCAGCGGGATAACCAGATAGATCGGGTTCGAAACGCGCTTGAAATCGAGGCCGTGATAGTACCGTGCCAGCGCCATGACGAGCGCAACCTTCATGATCTCCGACGGCTGCAGCTGGAAGCCGCCGATCACGATCCAGCGCTGCGCGCCCATATTGATCTCACCGATCACCGGGACGAGCGCCAGCAGTCCGAGCGAAAAGAAATAGGCGGGATAGGACATGGACAGCCAGAAGCGCAGCGGGATGAAGGCCGCAATCATCAGGATCATGAGCCCCAGCGCATAGCGCATGATGTGGTTCAGGGCCCACGGCGTCCACGACCCGTCAGCAACCGAGTAGAGCGTCGCAACGCCGGTCGCTGCGAGCAGGCTGAGGAATATCACCAGCCACCAGTTCACCGCGGCAAGATTCTTGCGCAGGCCGCCGCGCCGGTCCGGCAGGACAAGCGTATTCATGGTGCCCCGCCTACCGGCTTGGCACTGGCCGGCAGCTCATAGGCCAGCGACGCCATCTTGACCGGTTCATCCGTAGCCGGATTGAACGCCGGCAGGGCCGACGGATTCTTGGCCGTCACCGCTTTCATGATGTCGCGCGCTTTCGGCCCGGCCGCGCCGGACCCGGACGAGCCGTGCTCGACGACGACGGAGATCGCGTATTTCGGATTCTCATAAGGCGCGAAGGCGACGAACAGGGCGTGGTCGCGTAGATGGCGCGGCATGTCCTCGTTCTTGACCCGGTTACCGCGGGCATCATATTGCAGGCTGGCGACCTGGCTCGTCCCGGTCTTGCCGGCCATCTGCCAGTCAGGGTCCTCGAGACGCGAGCGCGCCGCCGTGCCCCACTCATTGGTCACGGCATTCATGCCGTCCCTGACGGCATCGAGATCTTCCAGCTTGATTTCGATGTCAGGGATGACCGGCGGCGGCACGACACCGTCGGCATGGGCCCTGATCAGGCGCGGTTGCACCTGCTTGCCCGTGGCAATCCGGGCGGTCATGACCGCGAGTTGCAGCGGCGTCGCCGTGACATAGCCCTGGCCAATGGCGACGGACAGCGTCTCGCCCGGGAACCAGGTCTGACGTTCCGGCGTCGAGGCGAAATAATTCTTCTTCCATTCGCGGCTCGGCACGACACCCTTGCTCTGGGTGCCGATATCGAGATCATAGATCTCGCCGAGGCCGAAGCGATGGGCGACTTCCGCGATCTTGTCGATATCGACCCGCTGCGCGAGATCCCAGTAATAGACGTCGCAGGAATGCTTGATCGAGCCCTTCATGTCGAGCGTCCCGTGGCCGCCGCGCTTCCAGCAGTTGAAGAAGCGGTTGCCGTACCAGATGCGGCCGCTGCAATGGACACGGTGGCTCGGCTTGATACCGGCCTCCTGCGCCGCGATCGCCGTTAGGAGCTTGAATGTCGAACCAGGCGGATAATTGCCGGCCAGCGGCTTGTTGATCAGCGGCTTCAGCGGATCATTGTTGAGCGATGCCCACACGGACTGACGGATACCGACATTGAACTCGTTCGGGTCATAGGCCGGTGTCGATGCCATGACGATGATATCGCCCGTCTCCACATCCATGACGACGGCAGAGGCGCTGACCTGTTCCGGTTCCTCGCCCTCCGCCGGTTCGATGATCGGGCGCGCGAGAACCTCCATCGCAGCCATCTGCAGCTCTGCATCGATGGTCAGGCCGAGCGTGCCGCCCTGGATCGATTTATCGCTTTCATTCGGATATTCCTCGATCACCCGGCCATGGGCATTGACCTGCACGATGGTCGAACCCGGCTTGCCGCGAAGCTCCTCGTCATAGGAACGCTCGAGGCCGGCCTTGCCGATACGGAAACCCGGCTGGCGCAACAGCCGTTCGGTCTTCTCGTCATCGCCGATCGCATCGATATCGCTGTCCGACGGCGAGCCGACATAGCCGACGACAAAGGCTGCTTTGTCCTTGAACGGATAATCGCGCGTATAGCCGACCTCGGTGTGGATACCGCGCAGCTTGGGCCCCTCGAAATTGATCCTGGCGAAGTCTTCCCAGCTCAGATTGTCCGCCACCTCAATCGGTGTGAAGGCACGCTTGCGCCGGACCTCGAGCAGCACGCGCTCCTGCTCCTGCGGTGTCAGCTCGACGATCTTGGAGACTTCCGCCAGCGTGCCGGCGATGTCCTTGACCTCTTCGGCGACCAGCAGCACCCGGAAATTTTGCCGGTTGGTCGCCAGCGGCACACCGAACCGGTCATAGATTTCCCCGCGCAGGGGCACGATCACCCGCTGGTTGAAGCGGTTGTTGTCGGCCCGGACCTGGTAGTCGTCATGGTCGCGCACCTGCAATTGCCACAGGCGATAGCCGATACCGCCGAAAAGCAGCATCGATCCGCCGCTGAACAGGGCAGCCCGGCGGGAAAAGACCATGTGTCGTTGGGTATCGAATGGTTCTACGCGCATTTACTGTTCTATTATAACACGGCGATGAAGTTGCGAAAAGGCGATGGCGATAATCGGATAACAGGCAATTGTGACCAACATCTGCATCGCCAGGGGAAGGACCGGGACAAAGGTCCCGGCCAGCACGCTGTGCTGGAGCCAGACCAGAAGCCCCGCCCCGGCACCGCAAATGGCAAATCCGAGCCAGACGACATGCTGGTCCCGGCCGAGAAAATAGTCCCTCTGGGAAATGACCAGATATTGCACCAGCAGATAGACGACCATCCATACGCCGACGGGGCCGCCCAGCATCAGGTCCTGGAACAGGCCGATCAGGAAGGTCGAAATCGACGGCACATAGCCGGGGCCATAGATCGACCAGAAGAAGACCACGACGAGCGGAAACATCGGGGTCGGCACGCCGCCCTCGAACAACCGCACCGGCGTTACCAGCAACAGGACACCGATAAAGCCAAGAAAAGTCGGGGTGATGGCCCGCGCCACCGAAGTGAAAAACGGGCGTTCCTCAACCATTGACGTCTCCGCTCTCGGCAATGGCTTCTGCAACGGGGGCGGCAACCGGCGCGGCGTCGACCGGTTCTGTGGCGGAGGGCGTTGAAATATTCGCCGCCGCATCCTGCGTCGCCCCCGCCTCAGGGGCGCTGCCGACCGGGGCGGCCTGCGTCTCCGGCGCCGCGCCTGCCGGCGACCCGCCTTCCTCGATCACGCCGCCCTCGAGCTCTTCCTGTTGCTCTGGGTCTGCCTCGGCAAAGGTATAGTCCACGATCCGCACGAAGTCGGTGTTATTATATTGGGCGAACAACCGCACGGTGATCTGCTCATCGGTGATCCCGGCGATTTCACCGACCGCGAGACCGCGCGGGAGGTTGCCGCCAGTGCCCGAGGTGATGACCCTCATACCCGGACGGATGCCGGCCCGGTCCCGCGTTGCCAGGAACTTCAGTTCCGGATCGTCCTGGAAGCGCCCGGCGAGGATGGCCTCGACCTCGATGCCCTCGATGAACACCGGTGTGCGGTTGTTGAAATCCGTCAGCATCAGGACGCGGGAGGATGACTTGCCCGCCGTGACGATATGGCCGACCAGCCCGCTGGTGCCGATGACACCATCGCCGACCTCGACCCCGTCCCCCGTGCCGGCATTGACGATCAGCGAGCGCTGATACGGCCCGCCCGATTCACCGATGACCTGCGCATCGACGAAGCTCGCCTCGTCGGCGACCTTCACATCCATCATCTGCTTGAAATAGTCGACCTGCTGGCGCAGCGTCAGCGCTTCCTGCATCCAGGCACGAAGCTCCGCATTTTCCGCACGCAGCTGCTCGTTCTGCTCCAGCACGTTGAAATAGTCGCCGACATCGCCGACCCGGTTGTCGACCCAGTTGATCGGCATGCTGAATACCGTCAGCACCGGTTCGAACAGGTCCAGAACCATCTCCCGCGCCTTTTCGAACGCAGAGGCACGCGCTCCGTACATGCTGACGACGAGCATGAGCACGGAGACGGTAAGAAGAAAAATCATGCTGAGACGTCGGCTGCCCTGCTTGCCAGGCCTTTGCCGGCTGTGCTGTCCGAAGTCGTTCATCGACTACCAATCCCGGGCCGCTTCAGCAGCCCGCCCTGAAATGTTACATGGCAGAAGAAAGGACACTGCGCATGGATTTTTCGTTTTCCAGTGCTGCGCCTGTGCCGATCGCGACGCAGGACAGCGGGTCTTCCGCTATCGACACCGGCAGCCCGGTCTCATCGCGCAACACCCTATCGAGATTCTTCAGAAGTGCCCCGCCTCCGGTAAGCATGATGCCGGTATCGACGATGTCCGCAGCCAGTTCCGGCGGCGTCGCCTCAAGCGCGACTTTCACCGCCTCGACGATCTGCTGGACCGGCTCGCGCAGGGCCTCGACAACACGCTCCTGGGAGATCTTGACCTCCTTGGGTACGCCATGCATCAGGTCGCGACCCTTGATGGTGATCATCTTGACCTCTTCGCCATCGACGATCATCGCCGCGCCGACTTCCTTCTTGATCCGCTCGGCCGAAGCCTCGCCGATCAGCAGATTATGTTCGCGGCGGATATAGCTGATAATGCCTTCATCCATCTTGTCGCCGCCGACGCGCACGGATCGTGAATACACGATACCGCCCAGCGAAAGCACGGCAACCTCGGTCGTACCGCCGCCGATATCGACGACCATGGACCCTGTCGCCTCCGTCACCGGCAAATTGGCGCCGATCGCGGCAGCCATCGGTTCCTCGATCAGGTCGACCTTGCGCGCGCCCGCCGAAAGAGCGGATTCCTGGATTGCGCGGCGCTCGACCGCGGTGGCGCCCGAGGGCACGCAGACCACGATACGCGGGCTGGCGAAGGAACGGCGGTTGTGGACCTTGCGGATGAAATGCTTGATCATTGCCTCGGCCACCTCGAAATCGGCAATGACGCCGTCGCGCATCGGACGGATCGCCTTGATGTCGCCTGGCGTGCGCCCCAGCATCTCCTTGGCCTCGTTGCCGACGGCAAGCACGATCTTGCGTCCGCCACGCGTCTCGATGGCCACAACCGATGGCTCGTTCAGCACCACGCCCCGGCCCTTGACATAGACAAGGGTGTTAGCAGTGCCCAGATCGATCGCCATGTCGGCGGACATCATTCCAAAAAGCGTCGAGAGCATCTGTTATCCTTTATGCGGGATGACGGCAGAGTATACCGGCATTGGGTTCCCTGACCTGAACCATGGTGTGCCTGCATCATATCAAGCCCCAATTAAGCTTAGATAAATGAGTCAAGACTTCATTTTGAGAAAATGCCTGAAATCGCTGTAAACAGCAATCGTGATGACCTTAAAGTCGTGTCATAAGTCGAAAAAATATAGGCTTTTCGACACCTTGCAAAAGCGGCATGACCGCCGTGCTCTTGATTCGGTCAGCTAAAGCTTCTGTCCTGCCCGCCGTCATCTCTGGCGTTGGCCCCGGTATTGGCCCCGGCATTGGCAGTACGGCGGCGCATGCGCATGTAAAGCCAGCGCACCAGCAACAGGAAGCCGAGCCAGCCGACGATCAACACGGCGAGGATGACGAGATGCTGCGGGTCGCGATTGGTGAAGAATTTCATCAGCTCGTCGACCTGACCGGTAAAGGCGGCAATGAAAAGGATCTTGGGGATGATCCCGAGTCCGGTCCCGAGCCAGAACTTGACGATGGAAATCCGCGCCGCGCCGGCGATCGCGTTGATGACGATGAACGGTGCGGACGGCGTCCAGCGCACGATCATGGTCGTCATGATGCCATGGTCGCGCATCATCCCGACCATCTTGTTCATCCGGCCGGCGGAAAGTTTCTTGACGAACGACCCGCCAAAGACGTGGCCGATGGCAAAGGTCAGCGTCGCCGAGGCCATTGTCGCGATCCACGAATAGATGCCGCCCTGCTGCGCCCCGAATACGGCAACCGTCCCGGCGATCAGCAACATTTGCGGAAAGCCGGTCAGCGCCAGCAAGGCGAAGACCGAGATCACGCCAACAATGGCAAACGGCGACTCCGAGATGCGGGTCATCATGTCCTGGACCCGGACCTGGGACAGGCCGAGCCATTCGCGGCCGTAAAGGGCCATCACCAGGATAAAACCGAGCAGGAACACAGAGACGAGAAGGGACGTCCACGCACGGGCGTCCATGTTGTTGATGAACCGGCCGATCATTTTGAAAAGACTGATCATCAGCGCCTTGCCCTAAAGTCCTACACTACCTGAATGACGCGCGCTGTTGCCCGGAAACCTATCCGAGACACCGCCGTAAGAAACCGGCCCGGTGGTGAACAGGCATTCACCAAGGCATACCTGATAGCAGAACTAGAATCCCAAAAGCAATGACGCTTTCAGCATGGTGTCCTTGTTCTCGCGCCCGTCTGGCGGGTCGGTCTCGTATTTGACCTGATAGGAGACTTTCGATGACAGGGTCTCGGTCAGCTTGGTCTTGAGGCCGACCGCCGTATCATAGGTGGTGTTGGAGTCCGCGTAGGTAACATTCGCGTTCTGCTCGACGGAGACGTTTTCACGCAACTGAAGATTGAAGTCGCTGTCCGCATACGCCGCAAACTCGTGCCGGGCCCGCGGCGCGCCGGGAATGGACGGCGTGTCCGCCAGCTCCGACCAGCGATAGCCGGGTCCCGCCTCTACCGACCAGGTTACCTGCTCGTTGGCGATGACATCCTGTCCGAGGCCGACACCCACGAACCAGCGCTTGTTGAAACCGGAGAACTGGTCCTCGTCATACTGGGCACGGACATAGCCATGGGTGCGATCGCGCAGCTGGGCATCGATCTGGTAAGAGGCCATCCAGCGGTCCTGCGTTCTCTTCGCGAATTCCTTACCCTCTTCGTCATGGGCGACCTGCTCTGCATAATTGACGTTGCCGGCCAGAACATGGATGAAACGGCCGGCCTGGCGTTTGAATTTTGCCTTGAGACCGAGCTGCGTGTTCTCTGTATTGCCGGTTGTCGCGGATGCGGAGGCTTCAACCTCGCCGCTCCACTGGACGGCGTCTTCACCGCCATCTTCATCCGTAGCAAGAGCGTTCCCCGCCCCGAAAACTACCAGCGCTGCACACACAAAAGCAGCGGAATGATTACCCCTCACCTCAACGGTCCTCCGTTTTTATTGTTGCCCTTATTCTGCCACATTTGATTTGTGCCAGCAGCGGTGTCAGGAGGGAAGCGGAAATTCTATAAAATAACGTAATGAAACTTCTGTAAGTTTGAATGTAATCATCATCATCAGCCCGCTGATGACCGGGCCATTGAACGGTCAATGGCAGCACTGCGCCGGCGCGTCTAGAACCCGAATAGAATAGAGGCTTTCAGCAAGGTGTCCGTGTTTTCATTGCCGGCTGGCGGATCCGTCTCGTAACGCACTTCATAGGAAACCTTCGATGACAGGCTGTCCGTCAGCTTCGTCGTCAGTGCAGCGACAGTCTTCAGGCTGGTGTTCGACTGCGTATAGGTCGACTCCAGCAGGTGCGTGAACTGCACACCCTCGCGGATCAGGCGCTCATACTCGCTGGAGGCATAGATCGCGAACTCGCTCTCGGAATCCTCGAAATCCATCGGCACGGGGTCCGGCTCTTCCAGCATGGAATAGCGATAGCCCGGCCCTGCCTCGATTTTCCAGGTCGCGCCCTCATCCTCGATCAGGTAGTGCCCGATGCCGCCGCCGACGAAGACGCGGTTCTCGAACCCCGAAAACTCGTCCTGGTCATATTGCACGCGACCATAGGCATAGGTGCGGTCGCGCAACTGTACATCGAGCTCATAGGAAAGCTGGAGATTGTTCTGCGTCTCGATCTCGCCGGCTTCGGCATAGTTGAACGCCGCCTTGACCAGGTGGATATAGCGACCGACCTCGTTCTTGACCTCCGTCGCAAGGCCGACATTGAGCGTTTCGGAATTGCCGGTGGCGCTCGCGGCGGAAAATTCGACCGATCCGCTCCAGCCCTCGCCGTCTTCTTCCTGCGCCAGCGCCTGACCGGCGCCTGCGCACAGAACGACAATGCTTGACGCACTCACGGCAAGGCTGATTACAGATCGGGTCATCACCATCTCCTTGGACAACTGCTTTAAAGCCTTAGGGAGATTCTCTCTCAGGTCACATTGAAGCCCGCCGCCAGCGCAAGACAGACGACGATGCCGACGATGATATTCATCGGTATGCCGATGCGCAGAAAGTCGGTGAAACGGTAATTCCCGGCCGCATAGATGATCGTGTTGGTCTGATAGCCCACGGGCGTCGCAAAGCTCGCGCTCGCGCCGAACATCACCGCGATGACCAGCGCCCGCGGCTCGATTCCCAGCTCCGCCGCCAGCGCGATCGCCAGCGGGGTGATGATCACGGCAACGGCGTTATTGGTCACTGTCTCTGTCAGGATCGAGGTCAGGAAATAGATCGCCAGCAGCACGACCAGGGGCGAGGCATCGGCGATCAGCGGACTGACGGCAGAGACGATCAGGTCGACCGAGCCGGACTGCTGCAGGGCCGTGCCGATGGCGAGCATACCGACGATCAGCACAAGGACGTCGCCATCGATCGTGCTCCACGCCTCGCGCGCATCGAGGCAGTGGGTCACCAGGATCACGGCCACGGCGATCAGCGCCAGCCCGGCAATCGGCATCACGTTGAGCGCTGCCAGCCCGACGACACCGGCAATCGCCGCCGCCGCAATCGGTGCCCTGCCCCGGCGATAGGCCCGTGCGGCGGGCTCTGACACGTTGACGACTTCCGAGCCGTCGACGATCTCGGCAATGGCTTCGGGCTGGCCCTCGATCAACAGCCGATCGCCGGGTTTCAATTGCAGCGTTTCCAGATCGGGCCCCGGCGCGGCGCCAAAACGCCCGACACCCAGCACCCGCACCCTCAGGCGCGACAGCAGCGGCAGGCCACGCACGATCCGGCCGGTCGATATCCGGTTCGCCGGCACGACCGCCTCGATCACGATCGTGTCCTCGCCATCGAGGGGTCTGCCCGTGATGCCGACCTGGAAGGTCTTGCTGCCGCGCAGGGTCAGAAGCTCGTCCGTCGTCACGGAAACGCTCAGCCGGTCGCCGGCCTGCAAGACGATTTCATCGACCGGCATATCCTTGATCGGCTGGCCCTTGCGCCGCACCGCCTTCACCGTCAGCCCGCGCGGCATCAGCTCCTTGACCTCGGCGACCGGCTTGTCGATGGCCGAGGAGTTCTGCCGCACGCGAAGGTCGGTGAGAAGCGCGAGATCGTCCTTCTCCGCACCCAGCGCGGGCATGCGCTGATCCTTCGGCAGCAGGAATTGCATCACGGCCAGCGACAGCACGCCAACGACAGCTGCAGCAATGCCATAGAGCGAAATCTCGAAAATGCCGAACGGCTCCATGCCCATGTCCCGGGCGACACCGTCGACCAGCAAGTTTGTGGACGTGCCGATCAGCGTGCAGGAGCCGCCGAGGATCGCGACATAGGACAGCGGGATGAGCAGCTTCTTGGCCGGTGTCTTCGTCGCCGCGGCGAGCTGGATGACGATCGGCACCAGCACCAGCACGACCGGCGTATTGTTCATGAAGGCCGACGCGACCAGCGCGGCGAGGAACACGCCGGCAATGGCAAGCCGCGGATGCGGTCCCGCCACCTGCAGCACCTGCCGCGCGGCGGCCTCCAGCAAACCGGTCCTGACCAGCGCACCGGACAGGATGAACATCGCCCCGATAGTGATCGGTGCCGCATTCGAGAACACGCCGAGGAAGTCCTCGATCGGCAGATAGCCGAGCACCGCGAAGACAGCCGCCCCGGCAACGGCGATCACCGCCGGCGCATAGCGCTCGGTGACGAAGCCGGCAAAGACGACGCCGAGGATGATCAGCCCCAGCCACGCGCTGTTGCTATCGATAAAAGTCTGAATTTCCGTCATGTCCGCCCTGTCTGCCGGACCATTCTTGCATGGTCCGGCACGAGGTCAAACACATATGCGGCACGCTAGTTGCGCGACTTGTCGACGATCCGCTTGCCCTGCATCAGCATCGGCATCATGGAGCGCAGCTTCTCGCCGGTTTCCTCTATCGGGTGTTCGGAATCGATCTGGCGCTTGGCCTTGAAGTTCGGCTGGCCGGCCTGGCATTCCAGCATCCAGTCGCGCACGAACTTGCCTTCCTGGATATCCTTCAGCACCCGTTTCATCTCGGCTTTCGTCTCTTCGGTGATCAGCCGCGGGCCGGTCTTGTACTCGCCATACTCCGCCGTATTGGAGATGGAATAGTTCATGTTGGAGATACCGCCCTCATAGATCAGGTCGACGATCAGCTTCACCTCGTGCAGGCATTCGAAATAGGCCATCTCCTTGGAATAGCCTGCCTCGGTCAGGGTCTCGAACCCGGCGCGGATCAGCTCGACGAGGCCGCCGCACAGAACGGCCTGCTCGCCGAACAGGTCGGTCTCGCATTCCTCGCGGAAATTGGTCTCGATGATCCCGGCGCGTCCGCCACCGATGGCCCCGGCATAGGACAGCGCGAGATCCTTGGCGGAGCCCGACGCATCCTGGTGCACGGCGATCAGGCATGGCAGGCCGTTGCCCGCCTCATATTGCGAACGCAGCGTGTGGCCCGGGCCCTTCGGCGCGATCATGATGACGTCGATTTCCTTCGGCACCTCGATCAGCTTGAAATGGATGTTGAGGCCATGGGCGAAGGCGAGCGTCTTGCCCGGCTTCATGTGCTGTTCGATATGATCCCGGTAGATATCTTTCTGCAGCTCGTCCGGCGTCAGCATCATGATGACGTCGGCCCAGTCGGCGGCCTCTGCGACGTTCATCACGTCGATGCCGTCGGCCTCGCATTTCTTGCGCGTCGAGGAATTCTCCTTCAGGGCCACGACGATATCCTTCACGCCGGACTCCTTCAGGTTCAGCGTATGCCCGCGCCCCTGCGAGCCATAGCCGACAATCGCGACCTTCTTGTTCGCGATCAGCGTTACGTCGGTATCGTCGTCATAGAAAACTTTCATTGGTCTTTACCTCTGTCTGCGCCCTGCCCCGTCGCTCGGTGCCTCGGGCAATTTTCGAAAATGATTGAACTCAGTCCCCCGTCCTTCTCCGGTCGCCGATGCCCTCTTCCGGGCCGCGATTGATCGACAGAACGCCGGTGCGCGAAACGTCGGTCAGGCCGAGCGGCTTCATCAGCTCACGGAAGGCGTCGATCTTCTCGCGCGTGCCGGTCAGCTCGAAGATGAAGGAGGTGTTCGAGACATCGACCACCTTGGCGCGGAAGATATCGGCAAGGCGGGCCGCCTCGACCCGCTTCTCGCCCTCGGCGACAACTTTAAAGAGCGCCATTTCGCGCTCCAGCGCCTGCGGGTGGCCGGTGACGACCCCGACCCGGCGCACCGGCACCAGCCGGGCAAGCTGCAGCACGATCTGTTCAAGGATCGACGGCGTACCATCGGTCACGATGGTAATGCGCGAGCGGTGCTTGGCCTCGTCGGTCTCGGCCACGGTCAGGCTCTCGATATTGTAGCCGCGGGCCGAAAACAGCCCGACGACCCGCGCCAGAACGCCCGGCTCGTTATCGACGATACAGGCGATCGTCTGGCTCTCGCGTTCTTCCTGCTTGGCCGATGGCGCGTATACGGATGTGTTGCTCACGGCGTCATTCTCCAACCATCTGGACCGTCGTGCCGTCCGGCAGGTCCTTAATCTTCTGATAGATACGGCCCATCTTCTGGTGATAATCCGCGAGTTTCGTCACATAGATATTGCCCAGGTCGATCTTGCCACCGAGAAAGGGCGGCACCTTGTAACCATAACACTCGCCCTGCCCCAGCGTCATGCCATGCTGGACGCAGGCATCGGTGGCGTTGACCATCAGCCAGTTGCCGAAATGCTCGTTCAAGAGCGCGACGAACTGGCCCTTGCTGCGCGCGACCTTCTTGCAATTGCACGCGCCGATATCGAGCATGTGCACCGCCCCGTCGAGATCGACCAGGAAGGCATCGCCGAACCGGTTGACGAGATAGATGGTGAACGCCTCCGGCGTCAGCCCTTCCCAGTTGTTCATCACCTTCGCCCAGTCGAGCGTGTTGTCGACAAACAGGTAATCGCCGGTATTCGGCATTATTCATCTCCTTTGGCGGTTAAGCCATAAATCTCCGCCTCGTCCTTCGTGGGCTGCTGCGCAGCCACCTCAGGATGAGGCTGGGACTGTAAGCCACGCAGGATGGCATCTCTGGACTGCTTTCTCTTCGAGAGAATTTTCAGCATACGTTCATCGCCGCTTATAAGGGCTTCTTTTTTGGCTCGTGACCAACCCTTCAGCTTTCGTTCCGTCGTGACCATTTCATCGTAGCGATAAAAATAGTCGCTCCATACAAGCTCGACCGGTCGGCGCCTGTAGGTAAAGGCAGCCGGAAATAGCCCGTTGTTATGATCATGCACCCTATTCATCACATCACTTCCGCGGTGCGACCCGACATAAAATTTACCGTCCACACACCGGACCATGTAAACAAAGCCGACAACCTGCACCACTCACTCCTCATCCTGAGGTGCCCGGCAAAGCCGGGCCACGAAGGATTAGACCAGAACCTTCCCGTCATCATTGATCTCGTCACCGCGGATCTCGCCGGGCAGGATCATTTCGTTATGCGCCTTGCCCGACGGGATCATCGGGAAGCAGTTCTCTTCTTTCGTGACGCGGCAGTCAAACAGGACCGGGCCATCATAGTCGATCATCGCCCTGATCTTGTCGTCCAGTTCGTCCGGCGTCTCCGCCCGCAGGCCGAGGCAACCGAACGCCTCCGCCATCTTGACGAAGTCCGGCAGCGCGTCGGAATAGGAATGGGAATAGCGCCCGCCATGCAGCAATTGCTGCCATTGGCGCACCATGCCCATATATTCATTATTCAGGATAAAGATCTTGATCGGCATGCGGTGCTGCACGGCCGCCGACATTTCCTGCATCGTCATCTGGACGGATGCCTCGCCGGCAATGTCGATGACCAGCGACCCCGGATGCGCCGCCTGAATGCCGAACGCCGCCGGCAGGCCATAGCCCATCGTGCCGAGCCCGCCGGAGGTCATCCACCGGTTCGGCTCCTCGAAATGGTAATGCTGGGCCGCCCACATCTGGTGCTGGCCGACTTCGGTCGAGATGTAAGTGTCGCGGTCCTTGGTCAGCTGGTACAGCCGCTCGATCGCATATTGCGGCTTGATCGCGACATCGGACTTCTCATAGCTGAAACTGTTGACTGCCCGCCATGCGTCGATCTCGCCATACCACGCGGTCAGGTCGGGCCGCGTGCGGTCCTGGTCGAGACCGTTCCACGCCTCGACCATATCCTCCAGCACATGGGCGCAATCGCCGATCAGGGCGAGGTCGACCTTGACGTTCTTGTTGATCGAGGACGGATCGATATCGATATGGATCTTGCGGCTGGTCGGCGAAAACGCATCGAGCCTGCCGGTGACCCGGTCATCGAAGCGTGCGCCGACGCAGATCATCAGATCGCAATCATGCATCGCATTGTTCGCTTCATAGCTGCCATGCATGCCCAACATGCCCAGCCACTGCCTGTCGGAGGCGGGATAAGACCCGAGCCCCATCAGCGTCGAGGTGACGGGGAAGCCCGTCGCGCGGACCAGCTCCCTCAGCAGGCGGACGGCCTCCGGGCCGGAATTGATGACCCCGCCGCCGGTATAGAAGACAGGCTTCGACGCGCTCGCCATCATGCGGATCGCCTCGGCGACGGCCTCCGGGCTGGCATCGACCTTGGGGTGATAGGTGCGGTGCTCGGCGGTCGGGCCGGGCTTTTCATATTTCGCCGCGGCAAACTGGACGTCCTTGGGAATATCGATGACGACCGGGCCCGGCCGGCCATGGGTCGCGACATAGAATGCCTCATGGATGATATGAGCGAGCTTGTCCGGATCATCGACCAGATAATTATGCTTGCAGCAGGCCCGGGTGATCCCGACCGTATCGCATTCCTGGAACGCATCGGACCCGATCAGCGCGCGCGGCACCTGGCCGGTGATGACGACCAGCGGGATCGAATCCAGCATCGCATCGGCAATCGGGGTGACCGCATTGGTCGCGCCCGGGCCGGAGGTGACGAGAACGACCCCCGGCTTGCCGGTGGAGCGGGCATAACCCTCCGCCGCATGGCCGGCGCCCTGCTCATGACGCATCAACAGGTGGCGGATCTTGTCCTGCTGGTGGAGCGCGTCATAGATCGGCAGGACAGCGCCGCCCGGATAGCCGAAAATCGTGTCCACGCCCTGATCGACGAGCGCGCGCAGCACCACCTCTGCACCCGTCATGATCTCGGGGGTCTCGCGGGTATCGGTTTCCGGCTTTTCCGCCGCTTTCAGGGCGCTGCTCGCATCAGCCATTGTCGTCTCCTCTGCCTGGTCAGGGCGTCACTATGGTCAACAGAAATGAATTTCCGGTTCGGGGTAATAAAAAAGGGTCTCGATTGAGACCCTTGCACGCGCTGGATTGAGGACCTGTCTTCTAGGACAGCCCGCCACCAGCGCTCATCACCACGAGAATAGAAAAGTGCACGTTTTTCACTCCTGTTAGCCAAAGGTGCTAATAAGAGCGGCTTAATAAGTCAAGCCACTATTTCATGACGACGCAGAGAGGAGATCCTCGACCAGATCATCTGCCGTCTCGAAGACCGGCCAGCCGGGTTCCTGTCCCCGGAACCAGGTCATCTGGCGCTTGGCGAACCGCCGGGTGTTCTGCTGCGCCAGCGCCAGCGCCTCATCCAGCGGCAGCTCCCCGGCAAGATGCGCGGCAAACTCCGGCACGCCGAGGGATTTCATCACCGGCAGGGACGGATCGAGCTTGCGCGCCAGCAGGGCGCGGACCTCGTTCAGCGCATCACGCTGCAGCATCTGCTCCAGCCTTTGGTCACAGCGCGCATAAAGCGCGTCCCGAGGCGGCTGCAGCACGGCGGGCCGGAACTCGCCGGAGACCACAGCCTCACGCGGCTGCCCCTGCCACGCCGAAAGCGGCGTGCCCGTCGCCTCGTGCACTTCCCAGGCACGGATCAGGCGCTGGCGGTCATTCTCTTCCAGATGCGCCATACCCGGATCGCGGGACAGGACCGCCTGCCGGAATGCCGCCGCGCCGACCGCGTCGAACAGACGGTTACCCTGCCCACGGATATCCTCCGGCACATCCGGCATCGGCGATAACCCCTCGGTCAGCGCCTTGAAATAGAGCCCCGTGCCACCGACCACGATCGGCACGCGCCCCCTGCCCCTGATTTCGTCGATGACCCTTGCCGCCAGTCGCGCCCAGCGCCCGGCGGAGCAGCGCTCGGCCCCGTCCAGCACGCCGTAGAGATGATGCGGCGCCTGCGCCTCCTCGGCCTCATCCGGCCGCGCCGTCAGTGTGCGGAGATCGCGATAGACTTGCATCGCATCGGCATTGACGATTTCTCCGTCCAGCGCGTCGGCGAGCCTCAGCGCCGCAGCGGACTTGCCGCTCGCCGTCGGGCCTGCAATAAGCACGATGAGTTCCGAAGGGGTATGAGCCATGGCCCATGTCATGACAGTTATCTGCAATCCGCAAAAGCCTGAATTGTCCGGCACCGCCATCGACGAATTCTGGGCGGCGCTGGAAATGGCCGACGCAAGGCCCGACGAAGTCGAAATCCTGGCGGAGGGTGTCGCGGCCGATATCTTTTTCGAACTGAACGAGGACGAGACCCTGCCCGCGATCCGCAAGCAGTGCCGTGGCCCGTTCGACATCAACATCCAGCCGGTCAAGGGCCGCGCCCGGCGCCTGCTGATCGCCGACATGGACTCGACCATCATCCAGCAGGAATGCCTCGACGAACTGGCTGCCTATGCCGGCAAGAGAGACGAGATTTCCGCGATCACGGCCCGCGCCATGCGCGGCGAGCTTGATTTCGAAGGCGCCCTGCGCGAGCGCGTCGCGATGCTGAAAGGCCTGTCCGTCGATGCCCTTGAGGCAACGCTGAGCGAGAAAATCACCCTGATGCCCGGCGCAATGGAACTGGTCGCCACCATGAAGGCGCGTGGCGCGGTGACCGCCCTCGTCTCCGGCGGCTTTACCTTCTTCACGGCCCGTATCGCTGACCTGGTCGGGTTCGACACCAACCAGGGCAACCGGCTCGTCATCGAGGATGGCAAGCTGACCGGCGAGGTCGAGGAGCCGATCCTCGGCAAGGAAGCCAAGCTCGAGGCGCTCAATGCGCTGTGTGCGGAACATAATATCGACGCTGATCGCGCCATGGCCGTCGGCGATGGCGCCAATGACCTCGCCATGCTCAACGCCGCTGGCGCCGGTGTCGCCCTCCACGCCAAGCCGGTCGTGGCGCAAGCCGCGCGCTATCGCATCGACAATGGCGACCTGACCGCCTTGCTGTATTTGCAAGGCATCCGGAGAGACCAGTTCGCTGTGGAATAGGGTGAATGGTGAATGGTGAATGGTGAAAAGGTGAATGACTTGCGGCGTTCACCACAATCACCAATCACAATTCACCAATCACCAACCTACGGATTGATCAGCTCGATAAAGGTGATATTCCCGCGCCTGACCTCGATCTGCAGCGGACCCGAATTCAGATTGCGCAGCTTTTCCATCCGGTCGGCCATTTCCTTTGGCGTACCGACATCATTGTAGCCAAGCTCGGTGATGACATCGCCGATCTGCAGTATGCCGCTCATCGGACTGTCGCTTTCGATGGCGGTCACCACCACGCCCGCGACATCGTCGGCGAGACCGTAGGCGTCGCGCACTTCCGCGGTCGGTTGCTGCAGGATCAGCCCGGAGAGCACCACCGCATCGTCCGGCAGGTCTTCCGCCAGCAGCGGCGCATTGCCGAAATTGCTGGCGAGGTTGGTCTCGCGCCGGTCGACGGTGACTTGTACGGTAATCAGGCGGCCATCGCGATACAGCTTGACCGGCACGGTCGATCCGACCGGCGTGTCCGCTACCGCACGGGTCAGGTCACGCATCTCCGAAATCTTCCGGCTGTTGAATTCGACGATGAAATCATCGCGCTGGAGACCGGCCTTCTCGGCAGGGCTGTTACCGCGCACGACCAGCACCACCGCACCGTCATTGTTCGGCAGGCCCGCGGCACTCGCCCGCTGGTCACTGATATCATCGAGGGTCACGCCCAGCCAGCCCCGGCGCGTCTCGCCAAATTCAAGCAATTGCTCGATCACAGTCGAAGCGAGATCCGACGGCACGGCGAAACCGACCCCGACCGACCCGCCGGTCTGGGAGAAGATCACCGTGTTGATGCCGATCACTTCACCCGCCATGTTGAACAGCGGACCGCCGGAATTGCCGCGGTTGATGGCGGCATCGGTCTGGATGAAATCGTCATACAGCCCGGCGCGGATGTCGCGGTTGCGGGCAGAGATGATACCGACCGACACCGACCCGCCAAGACCGAACGGATTGCCGATGGCAACCACCCATTCGCCGACGCGGGCCCCGTTGGAACTGCCGAAATCGACGAACGGCATACGCTCATCGGTCTCCATGCGTAGGACGGCAAGGTCCGTTTCCCGGTCCATGGCGACCACTTCGGCCTTGTACTCATCGCCGTTGGAGAGGGTCACGGTGATCTCGTCAGCCTTCTCGACGACATGCTTGTTGGTGACGACGATGCCGTCCGGATCGATGATGAAGCCGGACCCGAGCGACGTCGCCTGGGACCCGAATTTCTCCTCGAACTGCTCCATCTGGGTATTGTTGCCAAAATCGGCATTCACCGTCTGGGCCGAGGAAATATTGACCACGGCAGGCGTCAGGCGCTCGACGAGGTCGGCGAAGTCCGACGGCGTACGCTGCGCCATGGCCGGGCCGGTCATGGCCAGCGCAAAGGCCGCTGCAAGGGAAAAGATGAAACCGGAAACGCTGACGCGCATATCGAACCTCTTAATGGATCAGTCTTGGCGGTATGGTTACCCACAACGCAAAGGCGGGCAAGCCCTTCGATGGCTCGCCCGCCTTGATTGGTCGCGAAATCAGGTGTTTGCGGCGCCTAGTTGCCGTTCACATTCTCGAAATAGCGGAAGAATTCAGAGTCCGGCGACAGGATGATCGTCGTCTGGCCATCCTGCAACGCTGTCTCGTAAGATGTCAGCGAGCGGTAGAAGGCGAAGAATTCCGGGTCGCGGCTATAGGCCTCGTTATAGATCGCGTTACGCTGCCGGTCGGCCCGGCCGCGGATCCGCTGCGACTGTTCCTCTGCTTCGGCGACGATCTGCGTGCGCTCCTTCTGAGCCGTCGCCTCGATCCGCGCCGCCTGCTCGCGGCCCTCGGCGCGGATGCGCTGGGCCTGTTGCTGACGCTCGGACCGCATGCGTTCATAGACGCGCTCGGCGTTCTGCTCCGGGAAGTCGGCCCGGCGGATACGCACATCGACGATCTCGACCCCGAAACCGCGTGCTTCCTCGGCGACCTGGCGCTGGATCTGCTGCATCAGTTCGACCCGCTTGGTGGTGATGATCTCGTTGATCGTCACCTCGCCCAGCGAGTTCCGCAGGGCACCGTTGAGAACCGAGCCAAGCCGGGTGTCACCAGTGTCCTTCAGGGTGCGCCAGTTACCGGCACCGGACTTGAAGGCCTCGTAATACATCAGCGGTTCGACGATGCGATAGCGGACATAGGCGTCGATGATCAGCCGCTCTTCATTCGCCGCGATGATCTCGAGCTCCTGGCCCTGGCGGATATCATATTCAAGGTTCCAGCTGTCGATGAAGACAACGTCATACCAGGGCAGTTTTACATGCAGGCCCGGATCATCGATCAGCACTTCCTGCGGATTACCAAAGGCGATGACGAGCGCATGCTGGCGCTCGCTGACAGTGAAGAACACCGTGCGGGCGACGATGAAGACGACGACGAGTGCGACGCCGATCATGATGAGAAGTCCGTTTTTCATCAGCTTGCCCTCCTAGTTCTGCGGCTGACGCGGGCGCGTCAGCTCGTTGAGATTGAGGAACGGCACGGTGCCACCGGCATCCTGATCGACGACGATCTTCTCCATGTCGCCGAGCACGCGCTCCATCGTTTCCAGATACATGCGCTGGCGCGTCACGCCCGGCGCCTTGGCATATTCCTCGTAGATATCGACGAAGCGGGCGGACTGGCCGCGCGCTTCGGCCACGACCTGGGCTTCATAGGCTTCGGCGTCGAGGATGACCCGCTCTGCCTGGCCGCGTGCGACAGGCACGATCTCATTGGCGACCTTCTGGGCGTTGTTGATCGTCGTCTCCGCATCGGAGCGGGCGTCGATCACGTCACGGAACGCCTGGATGACTTCCTCGGGCGGATCGGACCGCTGGAAGGTGATACGAATGATCTCGATGCCGCTATTATAGGTATCGAGCGTGCGCTGCATGACCTCCAGCGTGTTCTGCGGCACGATGGCCCGGCCGTTCGAGATGATCGGGTCGAGTTCATTGCCGCCGACGACCTCGCGCAGCGCGGATTCCGCCACGGCGCGGACCATTCCTTCCGGATCTTCGTTATTGAACACGTATTTCGCCGGTCCCGGCAATTCGCCATCTTCGACCGGGCCGACCTTGATGCGCCAGTTTACCTCGATCGACACATCGACGATGTTCAGATCGCTTGTCAGCATCGTTCTTTCATTCTGGGACCGGCTCGCCGTGCCGATTCCTGTGACGCGCTCGTTCGTGACCAGCACGACATCGACGTTCTGGATCGGCCAGGGCGCATGAAACTGCAGGCCCGGTCCGGTCATGCTTGTGTATTTGCCAAAGGTCGTGACGACGCCGCGCTCGCCCGGTCCGACCGTGTAGATGCCTGATGCTGCCCACAACCCGACAAGCAGAACGAGAACGACGAAGATCACGCCCTTGCCGGGCAACTTCACACCGCCGCCGGAACCGCCGCCACTACCGCCGCGTCCGCCCATGGAACGCTTGAAGCGCTCGCGACCGGAGCGTAACAGCTCTTCGAGATCGGGTGATTGATTATTGCCGCCGCCGCGATTGCCGCCTGCGTTATTGTTGTCGTTGCCGCCGCGCGGGGGCTGTCCCCACGGCCCGCGGCCGCCGCCAGACCCGTTGCCGCCCTGCCCCGGGCCGCTGCCGGGCTTGTCTGTCCATGGCATAGATTTTCCTAACTGTTTCCTGCGTTTAGTTATGGCGATAGCGTGTATCGGTTATATATGTCACCCGAAAACGCAACCGCAACTGTGGTGCGGCGCTTTTGACAGCGCCGAGAATGGATTTTGTGCAAGAGCCCCCGACCAGTCCCGATCAGAAACAGAAAAAAACGCTGGAGACCCGCCTGCGCGCGGTCCTTTCTGGCATTATCGACCGCCGCACCGGCAAGGATGTCCTGACCGGCGGCCTTGTCACCGGCCATAGTGTGCGGATCAGCGAGGCGGGCGCAAGGGCAACGATCACGCTGGAACTGCCCGGCGGGCCGGGCCAGCAAAATGACCGCCTCAGCGCCGAAATCGAGGAAGCGGCGCGCGCCATCGACGGTATCGCCGATGTCGCCCTCGTCCAGACCTCCCATCGTGCCGCGCCCAAGTCACCGGCCCAGAGGCCTGCCGGTGGCCACGCCAATCCGCTCGGCCTTGGCGGCAAAACAGAAGGCGGCAAGACCGCGACCGAGGAAAAACCCATCCCCGGCGTCAAGCACGTCATCGCCATCGCCTCTGGCAAGGGCGGTGTCGGCAAATCGACGCTTGCCGCCAATCTCGCCGCAGCCTTTGCCCAGGCCGGGTTCCGCACCGGCCTCGTCGATGCCGATATCTCCGGCCCATCCCTGCCTGTCCTGTTCGGGCTGAAGAGCCGCGCCGAATTCCGCGATGGCAAGATCCAGCCGATGCTGGCCCATGGCGTCAAGGCGATGTCGATCGGGCTTCTGGTGTCGGAGGACAAAGCCGTCGCCTGGCGCGGGCCGATGGTGATGGGCGCCGTGCGCCAGCTCTTCACCGATGTCGACTGGGGCGAGCTTGATATCCTGTTCGTCGATACCCCGCCCGGTACAGGCGATGCCCATCTCACGCTGCTGCAGAAAATCCCCGTCTCCGGCGCGGTCATCATCTCGACCCCGCAGGAGATGGCGCTTGCCGACGTGCGGCGCGGCGCGGCGCTGTTCACCTCGATGAACACGCCTGTCCTCGGCATCGTCGAAAACATGGCCTGGTTCGCCCTGCCCGATGGCAGCCGCCAGAGGCTTTTCGGTGAAGGCGGCGTCGCCCGCACGGCAGCAGCGCTCGGGCTCGACGTGCTGGCCACCCTGCCGCTGGAACCTGCTATCGCGACCGCCTCCGATGCCGGCCGGCCCTACGTGCTCGAGGCCCCCCAAAGCGAGAGCGCTGGCGTGATCCGCGACATCGCCGTCCAGATTGCCGCCAAACTTGCGCTTGTTCCTGCTGGCGGAGATGCGTAAGACTCCAGATAAAGCCAACCCCCACACGGCCAGAACACGGATTGATGACTGATACCGACATAGAACTCGATTATGCATTTCTGACGCAGCAGGCGTTGCGCGGTGTCATCCGCGACGTGCTGGAAATCACGCGCGACCTCGGCGACGTGCCCGGCGACCATCATTTCTATATCGAGTTCCTGACCCAGGCCCCCGGCGTGACGATCTCGCCGGACCTGATCAAGGCCTATCCGGAACGCATGACCATCGTCCTGCAAAAGAAATTCGAGAATCTGGTAGTCGATGACGACCATTTCGAGGTCACCCTGCACTTCAAGGGCATACCCGATCATCTCGTCATCCCCTATGCGGCGATCACGGCCTTTGTCGACCCGTCGGTGGAATTCAAGCTGCGTTTCGAACCCGTGCCGTTCGATCCGTCGCACACGGAACAAGAGGAACTCTCTGCAGCGGAACTGCAGGGCACCTCGGCTGACGATGATGGCGACAATGACGATGACCCGCCCGGCGGCAGCGCCCCCGATGGCGGCGCAGACGTTGTCAGCCTGGACTCCTTCCGCAAGAAATAGCGCCCCGCAAGAAGTAACGGGTGGCAAGAAATAACGGCTGGCAACAAGCAATCAGCTCACGCCGCCTATTTCCTGCGCTTGGCAAAGTCCGTGTCGGCCTCTTCGTCATAGTCGAAGACATCCGTCAGCGGCACGCCGAACACGGCGGCGATGCGGAAGGCCGCCTCCAGGGACGGGGCGTATTTCCCCTTCTCGATGGAGGCGACGGTCTGACGGGTCACGCCGATGCGCTCGGCCAGATCGCCTTGCGTCATCTCGTCATGGGTGAACCGCAACAGGCGGATCTTGTTGGTGACAGCGGCGCCGGACTTGCTCTTTACCATGTCGGCCTCACAAGCCTCTCAAGCCGAAAGACGGTAGAGCACGACCTGCCAGGCGTTCTTGACGATCTCCGATAAGACCATCGCCATGAACAACATGCTGGCGATCCGATATTGCTGGGATATCAGGCAGAAGCCGAGCGTTGCCAGAACGGCGAGACCAAGGATCAGCCCGCCTGCCCGTTCGCCGCGCAGCTCTATCGACCGGTCACGCTCATCGCTTGAATCGTCGATATCGTCCTTACCCGTTGCAATGGCCTGCAGGACGGCAATCACGATATGGCCAATCACGACAAGAATGATGAAGGCGATCGTGCCAACGAGAATGACGCCGCCTGTCGCAGCGTCGAAACCGCCGGTTACGTAGTAATTCCAGCCATACCACCCGAACAGGGCGAGCATGCCGACCAGAACAATCCAGCTGCTTTTTTCCTTGAAACTCATCGATCCCTCCATTCCATCCTGAAGCAATGCCATCCTGAGAAAATATTTCTAACACAATGTACTATTTATTTAACATCATGTCAATTATACTTTCCGCGATACCCGTATGATTTCTGTGAAACCCGTGCGGTCGCATTTGTACGGCACGCCGACGATGCTTATAGTCAGAGACGACCGCAGGAGATTTCGATGACCCGTCCGAACCCATTCACCGCCAGGATAACCGCTGCCAGTCTTGCAGTTCTCGCCGCCGCCCTGTTTGCCGGGGGCGGCCCTGCGGTCGCGCAGGACAATCTGCCGCCCGATGCGCGGCCCCGGAATGTTCAGCAACCCGTCTCCGTCCAGGAAGAACAGCTCGACTCCGTCGACGAGATCGTCACCGAAGAGGAGGCCGTCCTATCCCGGGTGAATTACAAGGCGCCGCCGGAGAGCGAGACGGCGGAGCCGGTCGTCGAGCCCTCACAACTGCGCTATGCCTCGGAAATCGACATGAACCGCGCCCTTTCCGCCGTCGAGGAAGGGCTTCGGTCCTGCGTCGACCTGCGTCAGCAGATCGAGTCGCGCATCGGCGAGACATACGGGTCCTATTCGGTCCATTCCGGCTGGCTGCGCGCCTATAATGCCTGCGTCCTGCAGCGGCACAGGGATATCCGCACCGTGGGCGATGCCATCGAGGCGCGCCGGCGCGATATCATCTCAGGCGGCGCGGATGAAGGCGCGACGACGATGACCGGCATGGTCGACCGTCTCATCGCCCGCCAATCGGCAATCAAGCTCGCCATTTCCGGGGAAATGGCCATGGTCGGTCCGCTCTTTGCCTATTATAATACCGGCGTACGCTCCTATCCCGCCAGCGACGATCAGTAGGCTGACGCAGGCACGTGCGAATGTCCGGCAGATTTCGACGCAACGGGTTCCGCGCAATCGGCCTGTTGGCGTTCATCGCCCTGACGCGGTCGGGCATGCACTTGCACAATAGCGGGATCAGGACACTCGGCATGACGCTCGTCATCCTCGGGATCGTCTGCGGTGTCGCGACACTGGTCACGCTATTCAGACGCTGAACGTCGCCCGGCCTGCCGGGCACCACTCACAGATTGAACAACGTCTCGTCCATCGGCACCGGCTCAAGCTCGCTGTCGAGCGGGCGCACGCGGATGGCGATCTCGTTGGCATCGCCGGTGAAGCGTTCCGAGATCAGCCGCACCACCTGCCGGTCGTCGCGCCAGAACACACCGTTGAGTGCATCGAGACAGGCCTTGGCGACATTGTCGACGTCATGGGCGCCGCGCATGTCCGGCAGTTTCGAGGTCCAGATGCGCACCTCGAACGGCCCGTAATAGGGCCGTTTCACGGCCACCTCGCGGCGGCAGAACTCTGCGATCAGCCCTTTCAGCCGCCGCGTCTGGGTCGAAACATGGCGCACGCGCAACAGCACCGTGTCACCATTGTAGGCGACCTGCACCTTGCCCTTGCCGAAGAACCCGCCCCCTTGCACGTGACTTACCGCATCCGCTTCTCGACGAAGCTGACCTCGCCGCCGGAGACCTTCCAGACGAGATCATTCTCCGTCGTCACCACGACGACATCCGTACCGTAGAGCAGGCTCATGAACACATGATGCTCCTGCGGATAGGGCGTCAGGGAATGCGACAGGATCAGGCTGTCGCCTTCATTGCCGGTCTTCTCGACGTCGAGACAATTGGTGTTGAACGGCATTTCGCCTTTCATCGTCTGTCCGTCAGCGGAGTAGTCGAACAGCTGGTACCCGCCGGCCTTGATCAGGCCCGCCTCGGTGCTGGCAGGGATCAGATAGACGAACAGCCCGCCTTCGGCGCCGTCGCGGCCCTTGTAGGGCATGACGACCGGATTGTACTGGCTGGAGCATTCCTGCGTGTCGCGGTCGAGCGCATCCTCGCGCGCCGCCCAGTAGCCGCGCTCTGCGCGCGACAGACCCATGCCACCCGGCGGGGCGAAATGGTCATAGACTTCGTCATTGCGGGCAAAGGCGATGAAATAGGCGCGCGGCTCGCCGCCTTGCTCACCAATGAACATCACCTTGAGTTCCTCGCCCTCCTTGACCGTGATCCAGCCATGGAGCCAGCCGAGCTCATCGCCGGCAAACTCATCCTGCAGCGCCATCGCCGCCAGATAGGCCGCCGTGTCGCGTTCATAGATCGCGCGGCCGAGATTTTCCGTCAGGGCAATATCCTGCTCGAATGCTGCCGCTTCGCCCGAGCCAGGCACCGGTGCCGTCTGCGCCGCTGCGGTGCCGCCCCCCAGCCCCATCGGCAGTCCCACCGACAGGCCCACCGACAGCGCCAATGCGGCCAGCGCCGCGCCCGGTTTGCCTGCTCGGCTCCTGCCAAAACCTGTCCCGATACCCATGAAGCGTCCCTTTCCGGCCCGACTGCCGTTTTTCAATATGATTTCATCGCCTTACAGCGTTGGCAACAAGGCTGTTCCCGTCTGCTTCGTCGTGAAAGATACACGCCTTGCCTCTCTCACGCGCGACGAACGACGATTTTTACTCTATTATCGGTGAAACAGGGCTGGAAAAGGGCAATAGACCAGAGCAACCGGCCCGGGAAGGAAAAGGCCTGACCATGCAGGTCCTGGGATGGCGAGGATGCGACGGGCCGCCGCGGGCGGCAGCGCCCTTGCTGTTGCTCGTCCTCGTAACGCTAGGCCTGACAAGCTGCGCGACCCATCGCATCGAGGATGATTTCATCCAGCTGCGCGAGGATGGCGCCATCGTCGTGCCGGTTTCCTTCACCGATGATGGCGGCATGCTGATCGACGTGCTGGTCGATGGCGAAGGCCCCTACCCGTTCCTTGTCGACACCGGATCGACCACTTCCGCCATCTTCAATGATGCCCGCGCCAGGCTCGGCATCGACGTCATCCCCGGCCGGCAGGTGCAGGTCAGGGGCATTGTCGGCACGGCCATGCGCCCCGTTATTCGTGTCGGCTCCATCGACATCGGCCCGATCCGCGAGGAGGACAAGCTGCTTGTCGTCCTCGACAGCCGCCGCCAGAATGCGGGGGAGACAGCCTCGGGCCTGATCGGTCTCGACATCCTCGGTGACTTTGCCCTTGCCTGGTACCCCGAGGAGCGGTCCTTCTATTTCATTCCGCACAGAAGCCTCGTGCCCTATGTCGAGACAGGCTGGATCGAGGTTCCGCTTCGCCGCGATCCCTATGGTGCGGGGCTCGAGGAACTCTACTTCGCCGATGTCGAGATTGACGGGCGCACCATTCCGGGGCTGGTCGACCTCGGTTCCGCTTTCACCCTGATGAACTGGGCAGATATTCAGCACCCGAGCCTTCAGGAACGCCGCCGGATGCTGCGGCGCGATTGGCAGCTCCAGGGCGCGGTCGATGAATTCCTGCCAACGGTCGCAAGCATCTATCCCGTGCTGCGCATCGGCGACTACGCCTATTACGATCACATGGTTCTGGTGCATGAATTCGATTCCGCCAACATCTCGGGTGCGGCGGGCCAGCCGCTGTTCATCGCCGGCGCCAGCATGTTTGCCGGGCATGACTTCATCATGGATTTTGCCGGGCAGAAACTATACCTCTCGCGCAGCACCATGGACCGCCCGAATCGCTCGACGACAGGCACCAGGCTGCGCAGCTACGCCACCGAGTCATACAACGTCAAATCCTTCCGCTGGAACGACTGACCTGCAGGCAGCGCAGCATTGCGTCACATTACTTCCGTGTACGCCATTCCCGGGCATAGGACGAGATTTCGGTATATTTCATCCGGTTCGCTTCATTCTGCTCGGCCAGCTCGGACTCGCTCGCGCCCCGCGCCTCGTGGTCCCGCAGGAGGGTATCCCGCCGGATCGGCACGAGCTGGGCGATCGGCATGCCCGCTGGCAGGGTGAAATCGCCCGCCGGTCCGGTCCACTGGAAGGGAAAGTTCACCGTGGTGTGGAACCGGTCGCAATCGACGAGGCCGGTGAAACAGCTGAACGGCAATTCGGCATGATTGAAAGGCTGGGTGAACAGGACCGAATACCCTTCCGGCACCTTGATGCGCCACGGGTTGATGAATTTCAGCGGCATGACTTGCTGGAATGGCGGTTCCGGCGCGCCAATCTGGCCGGGATGATGGGTCTCGACCGGCTGGAACGGCGCATCCGCCGCCCAGCCCATCCGGATGTTGACCCTGTCCTCCGGGATCAGCAGCCGCACGGTCACCGGCAGCGGGATGACGAAGCCGAGACCGAACGCATCCGCCATCGGCAGGCAGGCCTTCGCCGTCAATCCGGGCAGGCCTTCTTTTGTCGGCATGCCCATCTCCCGTTCCAGGCTGCGATACCAGTCGGGGATGAACTTGCCGGCGCGCGCCGGCGCCGGGATGGCGTCTGCGAGGCCGGGCTGGCACAGGAACTCTATCTTGCCGTCGCTGTCATCCATGCTGCTGACCCTTCCTCTCACCGGACCATGACTGAGAAAGCTCTATGGCCTTCACGCCGGTGACAGGATATACCGCGCCGGAATAACTGCAATCGAGGAGCCATCAATGAGCGATCATCGTACCGAAACCGACAGCTTCGGCCCGCTGGAAGTGCCTGCCGGCAAATATTACGGCGCCCAGTCCGCCCGCTCTCTCATCAACTTTCCGATCGGCACGGAAACCATGCCGGCTCCGCTGATCCGGGCTCTTGGCATCATCAAGCGCTCCGCCGCCAATGTGAACATGGCGCAGGACAATCTCGATGCGAAAATCGGCAAGGCCATTATCGAGGCGGCGACGGAAGTCGCCGACGGCAAGCTCGACGATCACTTCCCCCTGTCGGTCTGGCAGACCGGCTCCGGCACCCAGTCCAACATGAACACCAACGAGGTCGTCGCCAACCGCGCCATCGAGATTCTCGGCGGCGAGATCGGCTCCAAGTCCCCGGTCCATCCGAACGATCACGTCAACCGCTCGCAATCCTCCAACGACACCTTCCCGACGGCCATGCACATCGCTGCGGCGGAAGAAATCGTCCACCGCCTCGTCCCGGCGCTGCAGAGCCTGCGCGACGCCCTGAACGACAAGGCGAAGAAATTCGACGATATCATCAAGATCGGCCGCACCCACCTCCAGGACGCAACGCCGCTGACCCTCGGCCAGGAATTCTCCGGATACACCGCCATGGTCGAATACGGAATCGAGCGGGTCGAGGGCGTGCTGCCGCGCCTTTATGCGCTCGCCCAGGGCGGCACGGCAGTCGGCACCGGTATCAACTCGAAAAAAGGCTTTGCCGAGAAATTCGCCGAGGAAGTCGCCAGTTTCACCAAGCTGCCCTTTGTCACCGCACCGAACAAGTTCGAGGCGCTCGCCACCCATGACGCAATGGTCGAGGCCCATGGCGCCCTCAACGAGGTCGCCGTCTCGCTGTTCAAGATCGCCAATGATATCCGCCTGCTCGGCTCGGGTCCGCGCTCCGGCATCGCCGAGATCTCCCTGCCCGAGAACGAGCCCGGCTCGTCGATCATGCCGGGCAAGGTCAACCCGACCCAGTGCGAGGCAATGACCATGGTCTGCGCCCAGGTCATCGGCAACAACACGACCGTCTCCTTCGCCGGGTCGCAGGGTCATTTCGAGCTGAACGTGTTCAAGCCAGTCATCGCCTACAACACGCTGCAATCGATCCGCCTGCTGAGCGATGCAGCCAATTCCTTCACCGAAAAATGCGTCATCGGCATCACCGCGAATACAGCCCGCATCAAGGACCTGATGGAGCGCTCGCTGATGCTGGTCACGGCGCTGGCCCCGACCATCGGCTATGACAATGCGACCAGGATCGCCAAGGAAGCGCACAAGAATGGCACCACCCTGCGCGAGGAAGCGGTCAAGCTCGGCTATGTTTCGGAAGAGGACTATGACGACATCGTCAAGCCGGAGCACATGATCTCACCGCGTTAGATCAACCTGCGTTCGAATGGAATCATCCGAAGGCAGCGTCTTCCTCATCATCCTCCTGTGGACCGAGCTTGTTCAGGGGGATGCGGATGACGCAGGAGAAGCCCTCCGGGGCAAAGACACGTTTCACATTCGCCCCGGTGGCAGCGCCCAGATAAGTCTCGACGATCTGGGTGCCGAAGCCGGTACGGCTGGGCGACTCGACGGCCGGTCCGCCGGTCTCCACCCATTTCAGGACGAGAAATCCGCCCGGGCCTTCCTCGCCGCTGTCCAGCGGTATGATATCCCAGGTCACATGCACCTTGCCGCTGGACACGGACAGGGCGCCATACTTGGCAGCATTGGTCGCCAGTTCATGCAGCGCGAGGCCAAGGGCCTGCGCCGCCATCGGGCTGACATCGTAATCCGGTCCCTCGATCACCGCCTGACCCGCCCGTTCGGTCAGGAAGGAATCGAGCTGGATCTCCACAAGCGCCTTCAATTCGGCGGCGTTCAGACGTGTCCCGACGAGCCGGTCGAGCGACAATGACAGCGCATTGATCCGCTCGAGCAGGGCGTCGGATACGGATGGGTCCGCGCCGGAGCTTCTCAGGCTCTGGCGCGCTATCGAGCCGACGACCGTGAGCTGGTTCTTGGCCCTGTGGGAGACTTCCTTGAGCAGGAAGCGGATCTCTTCTTCCTTGCGCACCCTTTCGCCGGACGCCGAAGCAAGCTGCTCTGAGACGATATCGATTTCGGCAATGCCGGTGTTGCGCGCGGCGACAGGCTCTCCGGAACCGAGCGCGTGGGCATCGCGGGCCAGTTGTTTGATTGGTCGCGCCAGCACCCAGGCCCCCCCGGCCGCCGCTCCGATGGAGATCAGCAGCAACAGCAAGCCGGTCAACACCACCAGCATCCAGGCCCGGCGCAGCGGCGCTTCCACGACATCAGCCGGGACCCAGACTACGGCAAGCCAGCCCTCCGGCTGAACCGCCGTGACAGAAACCAGATAGCGCACGCCATCACGCTCGACAAAGGTATGGTCGGCGGGTTCTATCTCGTGAAGCATCTCGTGCTCGAAGAGGAAAGCCTGGCCGGTCGCAATATCGGCGGTCCCCGCCGCATACTGATTATTCGGATCGACGATCGCGAAATTCCAGTCTGGCGCCATGGGAAGATCGACGGCGCTGATCAGGTTTCGTGCATTCTGGGTCAGGGCAAGATTGAGTGGCTCGGCGCCGGCGCGCTTCAGATGATACACCACATTGAAGACGATCTCGCCGGAGGTCCGCCCGAAGAACAGGCTCGACATCTCGACCTCCCCCGACGACCGCGACGCATCCATCGCCTCTGTTGACGACCCTTTCCCGAGTGCGGTGCCATAGGGCAATCGCGTATTGAGAAGCTGGTTATTCTGCTCGTCGAGCACCAGAAAATAGGTGTTGGAGCCTGCCAGGGCTGTTTGGGCGTCTTCGTGAAGCTGGCTGAAATTATCCGTCAACAAACCGTTCTTGGTGGAGAGCAATTGCAGAATATACCGCATCCGCGTCGTTTCGCGGCGGAAGCCATCAGCGAGAGTGGTTGCTGCCGCATCCACCTGAACATAGACGGCATCGCGGCGGGCATCGTCATTGCGATGGATCAGCACGACCGAGAACAGAAGGCTCGGTAGCAGAACGGCAAGGACCAGGAAAAACAGAACGACCGCGAGCGGCCGCCCCGGCCGGTCAGGATTGCCGGCTGCCTTATCCTTAGCAGGGCGTAACAGCATTGCAGCGCCTTCTTCGGCCGTCCCCTGGGAAGGCTTGGTTTGAACATCACAGCACGCGACCCTGCCCGAGGCGCACAAACACCTGATAAAGGCATATCTCAGCCACCGCATAAATCTAGGATAATTTTGAGGTGACTTTTTTGCAGGTCTCTGATATCCGGGCCGGCTGGCAACGGGCTGGCCTAATCGGAGAGAGTTCATGTGGTTCCGCTGGTTCGAAAAAACCGTCTCGCCCTTCCCTGACGAGCCCCAGGACATGCCGCCAACGGGGCTTCTGGCCTTCACGTGGCATTATACCAAGCCATTCCGCTGGCTGCTCGTCGGCCTCGCACTGTTCTCGGCAGGTGCCGCGGTTGTCGAGGTTGCCATCTTCAATTTCCTCGGCTCGATCGTCGACTGGCTGGCCGGCACCGACCCGTCCGCCCTGTTCGCAGAACGCGGCACGGAACTGATCGTGATCGGCCTCGTCACCATGGTCGTCTGGCCGCTGTTCGGGTTGATCAGCGACACCATCCTGCATAACGGTCTGCTCGGGAACTACGCCATGCAGATCCGCTGGCGCGCGCACCGTTACATGCTGCGCCAATCAACCCATTTCTTCACCGATGATTTCGCCGGGCGGCTGACGACCAAGGTCATGCAGACCGCGCTCGGCGTGCGCGACGCGGTCGTGAAAGTGACGAATTTGTTCGTCTATGTCGCGGTCTATTTCATCGGCGCGGTCATCCTGTTCGCCAGCGCCGACCTGCGCCTCGCCGCACCGATCATGATCTGGCTCGTCGCCTATTTCGCCACGATGCGGCACTTCCTGCCGCAGCTGCGCGATGTCGCCAAGGAACAGGCCGACGCCCGCTCCTCGCTCGTCGGACGGATCGTCGATGCCTACACCAATATCCAGACGGTGAAGATGTTCTCCTCCGGCCAGAACGAGGAGGCCTATGCCCGCGACGGCATGGAGATCATGCTCGGCACGGTCTACCGGCAGATGCGGCAGGTCACCGGCCTGTCGGTGACGTTGAGTGTCATCAACGCTGCCCTTATTGCCACCACGCTCGGCCTCGGCCTGTGGCTGTGGTCCCAGGGGCTGGTGCAGGCAGGCGCGCTCGCTGTCGCCGGGGCGCTGCTGATGCGCATCCAGGGCATGAGCCACTGGTTCATCTTCGAGGTCGCGGGGCTGTTCGAATCCATCGGCTCGGTCCAGGACGGCATCGAGACCATTGCCCGTCCGATCAAGGTCGCAGACATTGCCGAGCCGAAACCCTTCGCCGTTGCCGGCGGCGCCATATCCTTCGACAAGGTCGGCTTCCACTATGGCAAGGGCTCCGGCATCATCGAGACCCTGTCGCTCGACATCGCGCCCGGCGAGAAGGTTGGCCTCGTCGGCCGCTCCGGTGCCGGCAAGTCGACCCTCGTCGCCCTGCTGCTGCGTCTCTACGATGTCGAAAAGGGCCGTATCCTGATCGACGGACAGGATATCTCCCAGGTCCGTCAGGACGAGTTGCGAAAGGCCATCGCCGTGGTCTCGCAGGATACGTCCCTGCTCCATCGCTCGATCTACGACAACATCGCCTATGGCCGCGAGGATGCGACGATGGAGATGGTCGAGAACGCCGCCCGTCTCGCCGAAGCGGCGGACTTCATCCCCGATCTCGTCGATGGCAAGGGCCGCACGGGTTACGACGCCCATGTCGGCGAGCGCGGGGTCAAGCTTTCCGGCGGCCAGCGCCAGCGCATCGCGATTGCCCGGCTGATCCTGAAGAACGCGCCGATCCTGATCCTCGACGAGGCCACCTCTGCCCTCGATTCGGAAGTCGAGCTGGCGATCCAGACCCAGCTGCAACAGCTGATGGTCGGCAAGACCGTGCTCGCTATCGCCCACCGGCTGTCGACCATCGCGGCGATGGACCGGCTGGTCATTATCGACCGTGGGCGGATCGTCGAGCAGGGCAGCCACCGCGACCTGGTAGAACGCGGCGGCATCTATGCCGACCTCTGGGCCCACCAGTCAGGCGGCTTCATCGGCGCGGATGAGCCGATAGAAGAACCAGCGCAATAGGCTCCCGCCTATTCAGCTTCCTGCCAGACGCGCACATAGTCGACTTCCATCCGTACCGGGAATTCCGTCTCGGCGATCTTCGACTCGTCATTGCCGCCCCAGCCGCCGACGGCGACGTTCATCAGCAGGTATTGCGGGTCGAAGAACGGCCATGAGCCGGTCCCGGTACCGTCATTGTCGAGCGCGAAGAAAATTTCGCCATCGACGCCGATCTCGATCCGGTCTTTGGTCCAGTGCAGCTGGTAGTCGTGAAACGCTTCGCAGGCGGTCGGCAGGTCGATCTTGCTGCCGCGGCCGGTCCCCTTGGAGTGTGTGTAGTCGCGGGTGTGGACCGTGCCATAGACCGTGTCCGGTTCCGTGCCGACATGCTCCATGATGTCGATCTCCCCGCCATCGGGCCAGCCCAGATCGCTATCCGAGAGCATCCAGATTGCCGGCCAGACGCCATAGCCGCACGGCACTTTTGCCCTGATCTCGAAGAAGCCGTATTGCCACGACTGCCTGCCCTCGGTGATCAGCCGGGCCGAGGTGAATTCCTGTCCGCCCCAATCATCCTCTTGCGCCAGCTCTTCGCGGTGCGCCTCGATGACCAGCACGCCATCTTCCTGGCGGGAATTCTGCAACCGCGCATCGGCATAATATTGCAGCTCGTCATTATACCAGCCGCCCTTGTTGGCGTGGGTATCATAGGCCCATTTGGAGGCGTCGGGCAGTCCCTCGCCGTTGAACTCGTCAGCCCACACCAGCTCGTATCCGGCCGGTGGCGTCTGTTCCAGCATATAGGTTTCGCCGGCCGCTTCCTTCGCGCCGAGATTTACCTCGTCATCGGCCGATGCGCAGGCTGCGGCGGCAAGGCCAGTGGCCAGCGCCAGAAGCGACGCCTTGAGAAAGTGCGATCCGTGAAGTGTTGAAGCCATTTCTGTTTCCTCTCTTGTTCTGTCCGTTAGCTTATCGACAACTGGCCGCCACTCAAGAGCGCTTGCGGTGAAACGGTCTCCTCAAGCCGGTGAGCCGGACGCCGGCTTCCTTGCTGCACCGCAAAAAATGGTGGATCAATGCGACGGGCACTGCTAGGCCACCGGCATCAAGAGAAAATTTTCAAGCCCTTTGCGCTTCCAAACCCGTTGGAGACGATCCGTGAATTCTGACTTTATTGCCCGCATGCGGCGGGAATGGTTCGGCAATGTCCGCGCCGACCTCATCGCCGGCCTTGTCGTAGCCCTGGCCCTCATCCCTGAAGCAATCGCCTTTTCGATCATCGCCGGCGTCGACCCCAGGGTCGGTCTCTATGCCTCCTTCTCGATCGCGGTTCTCGTCGCCATTACCGGCGGGCGCCCCGGCATGATCTCCGCCGCGACTGCCGCGACCGCCGTCCTCATGGTCACCCTCGTGCGCGATTACGGCCTGGAATATCTGCTCGCTGCCACGGTCCTCGCCGGCCTGATCCAGATCGGCTGCGGTCTTTTGAAGCTCGGCTATGTCATGCGCTTCGTCTCGCGCTCGGTTCTCACCGGCTTCGTCAACGCCCTCGCCATCCTGATCTTCATGGCGCAAATACCGGAACTGGTCGGCGTGCCGTGGCTGACCTATCCCATGGTCGCTGCCGGGCTTGCCATCATCTATCTCTTCCCGATGCTGACGAAAGCGATCCCCTCGCCGCTCGTCTGCATCGTCCTCCTCACCGGTGTCGCGCTGATCTTCGGCTTCGACCTGCGCACCGTCGGCGACATGGGCGAGTTGCCGGATACGCTGCCGGTCTTCCTCCTGCCCGATATCCCGCTGACCTGGGAAACGCTGCAGATCATCCTGCCCTATTCGGCCGCCGTCGCCGTCGTCGGCCTGCTGGAATCGCTGCTGACCGCCTCCATCGTCGACGAACTGACCGACACGCCATCCGACAAGAACCAGGAGTGCATCGGCCAGGGCATCGCCAACACGGCGACCGGCTTTATCGGCGGCATGGCCGGCTGCGCCATGATCGGCCAGTCGATCATCAACGTGAAATCCGGCGGCCGCGGACGGTTGTCCTGTTTTTCTGCCGGTGTCTATCTGCTCATCATGGTCGTGTTCATCGGCGACATCGTGGCCCTCGTGCCCATGGCTGCGCTCGTTGCGATCATGATCATGGTCTCGATCGGCACCTTCTCCTGGTCGTCGATAAAGAATCTTCGCGACCACCCGCGCTCCTCTTCCATCGTCATGATCGCGACCGTCGTGGTGACGATCTTCAGCCACAACCTCGCCATCGGTGTCCTTGTCGGCGTGCTTCTGTCGGCCATTTTCTTCGCATGGAAGATCGCCCAGATTTTCGGCATCCGCTCGGCACTGTCTGACGACGGCCTCACCCGCACCTATACCGTGGAAGGGCAGCTGTTCTTTGCCTCGACCGAGGATTTTGCTGCCGCCTTCGACTACAAGGAGGCCCTCGACAAGGTCGTGATTGATGTTTCCAATGCCCATATCTGGGATATATCCTCGGTCCAGGCCCTCGATATGGCGGTACTGAAATTCCGTCGCGAAGGCGCTGAGGTCGAGATCGTCGGGCTGAACGATGCAAGCCGTACGATCGTCGACCGGCTTGCCGAACATGACAAGCCCGGCGCCATGGACCGGCTGCTCAACCATTAGGGAGACAAGAATGAGAAAAATCACCGCCCTGATCGATGGATCGGTCTATTCGCACAGCGTTTGCGACCATGCCGCCTGGGTCGCGGGCCGCACCGACCGGTCTATCGAAATCCTGCACGTCCTCGGCCGCCGTCACCTGTCGAGCTCGACCCAGAACCTCTCCGGCCAGATCGGCCTCGGCGCCCGTTCGGCCCTGCTCAAGGAACTATCCGATCATGACGCCCAGAGCGCAAAGCTCGCCAAGGTCCGTGGCCGCGCCATTCTCGACGATGCCCGTAAACACCTCGAGGACGCAGGCATCGAGAAGGTCGAGACCCATCTGCGCCATGGCGGCGTGGTCGAAAGTGTCCACGAGATCGAAGACGAAACCGATCTCATCGTCATCGGCAAGCGCGGCGAGGCCGCCGATTTCGACAAGGGCCATATCGGCTCAAACCTCGAACGCGTGGTCCGTGCGACGAAGAAGCCCGTCCTCGTCGCTTCCCGCGCCTTCAAGCCTGTCAACCGTGTACTGATCGCCTTCGATGGCGGCAAGAGCGTGATGAAAGCCGTCGAGCACCTCGCCGCCAGCAAGCTGTTGCAGGACACGCACATATCCCTGCTCACCGTCGGCGAGCCGAAAACCGAAACCAGCCGCCAGCTCGATGGTGCCGCCACCCTGCTTAAGGATGCCGGTTTCAGCGTTGAGTCCACAATCAAGCCGGGCCAGCCGGAGGCGGTCATCGCCGCGACCGTTGAAGAAGGCAAATACGACCTCCTCGTCATCGGCGCCTATGGCCATTCGCGCATCCGCACCATGATCATCGGCTCGACCACGACCCACATGATCCGCGACTGCAAGGTGCCCCTGATGTTGTTCCGGTGATGCTCCCCGGGTAATTCCGCTCACTCTTGCCAAGGCCGACAGAACCCGTTTTACTACCTGAAGTGGAGCGAGGAACTATGTTCAGAAACCTGGTTGCGGCCTTTTGCGCCCTGTTGGTGATGACCGGCCCGGCATTGGCCAAATGGCACGAGGTCAAAACGGAAAACTTTACCGTGCGCGGCGATGCCAGCCTCGACACCTTGCAGGACATGGCGCTGGAGCTGGAGCGCTTTCGCATCTTCCTCGGCTATATCTATGCGAACCATCTGCCAGAGCGCGAACCGGTCAACGTGCCGGTCTATGTCATGCGCGACGAACGTTCGTTCAAGGAGTTGTTCCCGGCCAACAATGTCGGCGGCGTCTTCACCAGCCGGATCGAGATGCCTATCTTCGCCGTGAATGCGGAAAAGGACTATTCAAGTTCCTTCGTCAAGGGCCAGCGCCGCGATGGCAAGCGCCGCGCCCGTGAGTTCATCAAGCACGAATATGTACACCACTTCATCCACATGAACGGGCCATCCTATTTCCCGATGTGGTATAATGAGGGGCTTGCGGACTATTACTCGTCATTCGAATACAAGGACGGCCTGGCGGTCCTCGGCGGTGCCATTTCGGAACGCGGCGTCTGGCTCGTCTATGGCGAAAAACTGCCTTGGGATTATGTCTTCTCATCGCTGCGCGACTGGCGAGCCAATCCCGAGACCGGCTCCACCAGCAGTTATGATGTCGCGATGTACTACGCGCAAAGCTGGCTTGCCGTGCAATACCTGATGGCCGACGACACACGGCGCATGGGCCTCGATGCCTATATCAAGGCGATCAACCCGGGTATTGTCGGCCATGACGCCAGGTTCGAGGACTCCTTCGGCATGACGATGGAACAGATGGGCGAGCGCATCGATACCTATCTCGACAAGAACAATCTGCTCGTGCTGCAATATGATCTGACGGCTGACAATATCCAGGTCGATATGCAAACCCGTCAGCTGGACCGCTGGGAAGAGGAGTATCACTTCCTTTACGGACGGCGCTTTTTCGTCGCCGATGACGAGGACAGGCAAGAGCTGGCAACGCGCCTTGAAAAGCTGCTCGACCAGCAGACCGGAAACATTGCCGTCATGATGGAACTGGCTTTCCTCAGGCTGGAGCAGGAAGATCGCGACAAGGCGAACGCAATCGCGGACCGGGCCCTTGCCATCGACCCCGAAAACAGCATGGCCATGGTCATCAAGGGAATGACCGCGCCCTTCGTCGAAAAGCGGGAATGGCTGCGCAAGGCGCGCGAAGCCGATCCGGAAAACATCCGCGCCAATTATGAATACGCCCTGACCTTCCGCGAAAGCGCCGTGCCGGAAGCCCTGGAAGCGGCAATTCAGGTAATGCATTCCAGCGCGAACCGTCTCGAGGTCCCGATGCTGGTCGGCGAGATGCTGATCAACCTGGAATATTACGAAGAAGCGCGCCGCATTCTCGAGCCGCTGGCCGCCTGGTCTTATGACGGCCGCGATCGCAGCCAGGCCGAATGGCTCTTGTCGCGGATACCCGAGGAGCAGGAGACGGCTGAAGCGGTCGCGGAGTAAGCCTCTTTAACGGCGCGCAGATCGTGATACCATCGGCTGATGCAAAGTGATTCTGTCCGCGGCTCTGCCCTGTCGACCGAAGACCTGTTGAAGGCCTACACCCTCGGCTATTTCCCGATGTCGGAGGCCCATGACGATCCGGATGTGTTCTGGGTGCTGCCCGAATATCGTGGCGTACTCAGGATCGGCGAGTTTCACATCCCCAAATCTCTCAGGAAAGCCGTGCGTCAGGACCGGGTCGACATCCGGGTGGATACGGCTTTCAGGGAGACCATGATCGGCTGCGCCGCACCGGCCACGGGCCGCGAAGAGACCTGGATCAACGAGCGTATCCTCGAGACCTATTGCGCCCTCCACCGCCAGGGTCATGCCCATTCGGTCGAGGCCTGGCTCGACGGCGAGCTTGTCGGCGGACTTTACGGCGTGTCGATCAATGGCGCATTTTTCGGCGAGAGCATGTTTTCCCGCGTCACCGATGCCTCGAAGATTGCCCTCGTCCATCTCGTCGGCAGGCTGAGGGCGGGCGGCTACACCCTGCTCGATACACAGTTCTACACGCCCCATCTAGGCCAGTTCGGGATCAGCGAAATCCCGAAGGCGCGGTATCAGAGCTTGCTCGATGAAGCGCTCGGCACACGGGGCAATTTCTTCGCCCTGCCGCGTCAGATCGCCGGATCGACCATCTTGCAGTCGACGACCCAGACGTCATAGACCGGATGCTCAAGCGCGTTCAGCGCCGGGCTGGAGGCAAACATCCACCCGTTGAACAGCGTCTTGTCGCCGTCATCGTCCTCGGTGGTGATACCGCCATCGACCGCGTCGACATCGCGATAGCTTGCCTGCGTCGGGTCCATGCTGTTGTCGATATCCTCCGGACGGGCAACGGTGTTGTCGACTTTCGACTCGCCGGCGACCAGCGGCTCATCCTCGACATAGTCGCGGTTCAGCGCGTCGGTCCCGTCACTCGTTGGCAGGCGGACGAAATCATCCGTCGCCGCGATCTCGAGAAACGCGGTAATTTCCGGCACTTCCTCCGGCGGGCGCTTGTCGCAGGTGCGCGGCACGATGGCGAGGGTACCGAATTTCGCTTCGGCACCGATGTCGATGACCAGGTCGGTATAGCGCGCCGTGATCTTGTCGAGCGCCCGCAGGGTCACGGAGACCGGCTCCAGCGGGTTGTCCGAGCGCGCGTCATAGGTATCGCTGCCATAACTGAGACCGGATTCGGACAGCGACAGCCGCTCCAGCTCGGTCAGGGGGCGGCCGGCCTTTTCCGGGTCGACGCTCTCCGGTGTCTTCTGCCAGCCAAATTGCTGCTCCGGCCTTTGCCCGCGGTCCGGCTGGGCATAGGCCATGGCGACACCGCCGGCGGCGGCAAGGGAGGCAGTGATCAGCAACAGGCGCTTCATGAAAGTCCCTAACTCGCGACGGACCCTTCGATCCGCTTGACGTCTTTCGAGTCCAGTTCGCCCTCGATACCCTCGGGCGTCCATGGCTGGTAATCCTGCCATGGCTCCTCGCCCTTGCCGGCAAGATAAAGCGACCCGGCCGGGTGATAGGCGAGCGGCGTGCCGGTCATGTTGGGCAAATGCGCCTTTTCCCATGGCTTGGGCACATAGTGTTCCTTGGTCGGCGGGACATCGACCGTGTGATGCAGCCAGCCATGCCATTCGGTCGGCACGCGCGAGGCCTCGGCCACGCCGTGATAGACGACCCAGCGGCGTGTGCGCCCGTCGGCATAGTCATGCTTGCCTGCGGCTTCGTAATATTTGTTGCCCTGGGCGTCATCGCCGATCAGCTTGGCGCCGGTGCGCCACATGGTGAAGGAAAGTCCGATCGTGGCGCTGTCCCACCAGGCAAAAATACGTTTCAGCATCGTGTCTCGCTCACAGGTCATGGGGCCATGACAGCCCCGGAGTCTTTGACGGGCACGGATAGCCCGGGATTCTGGCGGGACTATGGCGCAGTGCGCCCGGCACGTCCAGTGACGAGATGGCCATTTTTGGCGGGCCTATGACGCAGAAGACGGCGGTTCGGACGCTGACCCGGGTGCTGCATGCGACTTTGGCCGCCGGCTTTTGCGGGCCATCATGTTGAGCGCCTCGACAAAGGCCGAGAACGCCATCGCGGCATAGATATAGCCCTTGGGCAGATGCGCGCCGAAGCCTTCCGCGATCAGCGTCGTGCCGATCAGCAGCAGGAAGCCGAGCGCCAGCATGACAATGGTCGGGTGGCGGCGGATGAACTCCGCCATCGGGTCGGCGGCGATCAGCATCACGATCACCGCGACGATCACGGCGATGAACATCACCGGCAGATAGTCGGTCATCCCCACCGCCGTGAGGATCGAATCGATGGAAAAGACAGCATCGAGTATCAGGATCTGGGTGACGACGGCGGCAAAGCCAACCCCGGTGCCCTTGGGCATTTTCCCCCGGCGCGTCGGGCTTGGGTCATCCGCCTCCGGCTCGATATGGCCGTGAATCTCCTTCGTCGCTTTCCACACCAGAAACAGCCCGCCCGCGATCAGGATCAGGTCCCGGACCGAGAAGCCGTGATCGAACACGGTGAACAACGGGCTCGTCAGCTGCACGATAAAGGCGATCGTGCCGAGCAGCAGCAGACGCAGGATCAGCGCCCCGGCGATGCCGATCCGCCGCGCTGACGAGCGCTGGTGCTCCGGCAGCTTGTTGGTGAGGATCGAGATGAAGATGAGGTTGTCGATCCCCAGTACCACCTCCATGACGATAAGGGCGGCGAGCGCCGCCCACGCATCGGGGGCGGTAAAGGTCTGGACGAGATAGTCGATCATGGGAGAATCCGGTTCTGGCAGGATGAAAAGGAGGGGCTCGATACCTAAATGGTATGGACAGCGTTGCGGTTCCTGAAACCGTCGTATTCACTGTGGAAAAACAGGACGAAGCACCTGAAAATGACATTATTTCCCGTGTTATAGTTATGCCCGCACCGGCAGGATACCGAATTCCATGAAGATCGACCGATTTTATACCACCCGAGCCTCAGGCGCCTATGGCGACATGGCCTTTCGCGAGGCCTCCAGCGAGTTGCGCAATCTCGACGGTGGCGGCACCAACCGGCTCGACGGCATCACCGTACCGGAAGCCTGGTCGCAAACGGCGGTCGACATCCTCGCCCAGAAATATCTGCGCAAGGCCGGCGTCCCCGCTGCGACGAAACCGGTCGACGAACCGGGCGTTCCCTCCTTCCTCGCCCGCCATGTCGCCGACGCAAAGGCGCTGCAAGCCTTGCCCGAAGACCGGCGCTACGGCCCCGAGACCGACGCCACGAAGGTCTTCGACCGCATGGCCGGTGCCTGGGCCTGGTGGGGCTGGAAAGGCGGTTACTTCGACTCCGAAGAGGACGCGCGCGCCTATTACGACGAGATGCGCCACATGATCGCCGCCCAGATCGCCGCGCCGAACTCGCCGCAATGGTTCAATACCGGCCTGCACTGGGCCTATGGCATAGACGGCCCGGCGCAGGGCCATTTCTATGCCGACCACCAGTCCGGCGAGGTCAGCCTCGCCACCTCCGCCTATGAGCGGCCCCAGCCCCATGCCTGCTTCATCCAGTCGGTAAAGGACGACCTCGTCGGCGAGGGCGGCATTCTCTCGCTGTGGCGGGACGAAGCGCGGCTGTTCAAGTTCGGCTCCGGCACAGGCTCCAACTTCTCGACGATTCGCGGCACTGGCGAGCCCCTGTCCGGCGGCGGCACCTCCTCCGGCCTCATCTCCTTCCTGAAGATGGGCGATGTTTCCGCAGGCTCGATCAAGTCCGGCGGCGTCACCCGCCGCGCCGCCAAGATGGTGATCGTCGATATCGACCACCCGGATATCGAGGATTTCATCGAGTGGAAATCGCGCGAGGAACAAAAGGTCGCCGCCCTCGTCGTCGGCTCGAAAGCGCTGCAGAGGCATTTCAACGCGATCCTGAAGGCGACCCAGGTCGAAGGCGAGAAAGGCAAGCTCGCCGATCCGTTCAACCCGAAAAAGAACGAGACGCTGAAGGCTGCCGTGAAAGCGGCCCGCCGCGATGGTGTGCCCGACACGGCGATCAAGCGCGCGATCCAGTGGGCGAGCCAGGGTTATACGGAAATCACCGTCGACCAGTATTCGACCGACTGGGATGGCGAAGGATATCGCTCCGTCTTCGGCCAGAACGCCAACAACTCGGTCCGTGTCACCAATGACTTCATCAGCGCCGTCGAGGAAAACCGCGACTGGAACCTCACCCGCCGCACCGACGGCGACGTCCACCGCACGGTCAAGGCGCGCGAACTGTGGCGCAAGATCGGCGAGGCTGCCTGGGCGAGTGCCGATCCCGGCCTGCAATTCCACGATACCATCAACGAATGGCATACCTGCCCGGCGGGCGGCGAGATCAGGGGCTCCAATCCGTGCTCTGAATATATGTTCCTCGACAACACCGCCTGCAACCTCGCCTCGATCAATTTGAAGAAATTCCTGAATGCCGATGGCGGCTTCGATACAGATGGCTTCATCCATGCCTGCCGGTTGTGGACGATCACGCTGGAAATCTCCGTCATGATGGCCGCCTATCCGACCCGCGAGGTGGCGAAGCTCTCCCACGCCTATCGCACACTCGGGCTCGGCTTTGCCAATCTCGGCGGCTTGCTGATGTCGTCAGGCCTGGCCTATGACTCCGCGGAAGGCCGCACTGTCGCCGGGGCGATCAGTGCCCTGATGACCGGTACCGCCTATCGCACTTCGGCCGAGCTTGCCGCCGATATGGGCCCGTTCGCCCGCTACCATGAAAACTCCGACGCGATGATGCGCGTCATGCGCAACCATGCCGCTGCCGCCGGCGCCGTGCATGAGTATGAAGGCGTCACCCACAAGCCCCGCGCCCTGCCGGAGAGCACGACCTTCCCCGGCCTTGGCCTGAAGCTCGCCGATGTCTGGCACCAGGCGCTGGCGCTGGGCGGCAGGCACGGCTTCCGCAACGCACAGGTCTCGGTCGTCGCCCCGACCGGCACGATAGGCCTCGTGATGGATTGCGACACGACCGGCATCGAGCCCGACTTTGCGCTGGTCAAGTTCAAGAAGCTCGCCGGTGGCGGCCATTTCAAGATCATCAACCGCGCCGTCCCGTCCGCCCTCGCCACACTCGGCTATAGCGAGAACGAGATCGAGGCGATCAGCAACTACGCCGTCGGCCGGGGCACGCTGGAAGGCGCGCCCGGTATTTCATTCGATGATCTGCGCGCGGAAGGGTTCGGCGACAAGCAGATCGCCGCGCTGAAGCCCGCCCTGCCCGGCGCGTTCGACATCACCTATGTCTTCAACGCCCACACGCTCGGCGAATCCTTCATCCGCGGCACGCTCGGGCTGCAGGACGATGATGTTTTCAAGTCCGGCTATCAATTGCTGCGCGATATCGGCTTCTCCGACCAGGATATCCACCAGGCAAACCTTTGGTGCTGCGGCACCATGTGCCTCGAAGGCGCACCAGGCCTGAAGGCCGGGCACCTGCCCGTGTTCGACTGCGCCACGCCCTGTGGACGCATTGGCACCCGCGCCCTCTCTGTCGCCGCCCATATCGAAATGATGGCCGCCGTCCAGCCGTTCATTTCCGGCGCCATTTCCAAGACCGTGAACCTGCCGGGCAACGCCACGGTCGATGATTGCGCCCGCACCTATCGCACCGCGTGGACGCGCGGCCTGAAATCCATCGCGCTCTACCGCGACGGCTCGAAATTGTCCCAGCCGCTCGCCTCCGCGCTTCTGTCCGCCGACGATATGGAGGACGAGCTCGAAGATGCGCCCGCCGGCGAAAAGGCCCGCATCGTCGCTGAACGGATCGTCGAGAAGATCGTCGAGCGCGCGCCGGGCCGCAAGCGCCTGCCCGACCGGCGCAAGGGATATATCCAGAAGGCCATTGTCGGCGGCCACAAGGTCTATCTGCATACGGGTGAATTCGACGATGGCGAGCTCGGCGAGATCTTCATCGACATGCACAAGGAAGGCGCTGCCTTCCGCTCACTGATGAACAATTTCGCCATCGCCATATCCCTCGGCCTGCAATATGGCGTCCCACTGGAGGAGTATGTCGACGCCTATCTATTCACCCGGTTCGAGCCGGCAGGCCCGGTCCAGGGCAATGACAAGATCAAGAACGCCAACTCGATCCTCGATTATATCTTCCGCGAACTGGCGATTTCCTATCTCGGCCGCGACGACCTCGCCCACACGCCGAACGAGGAAGGGTTCGACTCCCTCGGCAAGGGGGTCGATGAGGAGAAAGTGCAGACCGAAGCCTCTCGCCTCATCTCCAAGGGCTTCTCGCGCTCGTCGGGCATGGACAATCTCGTCGTCCTGCGTGGCGGCGAATTCGACCGCCTGCGCCAGGAAGCCTCTGGCCGCGATAAATCCGCTCGCGGGGCGAACGACACCGAGATCGTCGAGCCTGGCGACATCGAAACCGGCCTCGAAGAGATCAAGGAGCGCCAGACCAATGTCCGCGGCTCATCGCCGGCGAAAGGCTCCGTACCGTCCGGCAAGCTGTCCTCCCCGCGCGGCGAGCGCGAGGACGCGATCGTGAAGGGCTATGAAGGCGATGCCTGCCCGGACTGTGGCCAGTTCACGCTGGTGCGCTCGGGCACCTGCCTCAAATGCGAAAGCTGCGGTTCGTCAACCGGCTGCTCGTAGACGCAATGGTTGCGGCCGATGAGAAAAATTCAGGGTCTGGAAGGCGCTCGAAAGAGCGCCTTTTAACCTTTGCAGGTTTACCGGTTTCGCAAACCATCCGCTTACCAATGAATGCCCCGGAATCACTGGCGTTGAAAGCGGCTGCACGCCGGGGTTGGGCAATCATGGCCGAAACATGGCGGCGCTGTTTAGTCGAAATTTTCGCAAACCCTAACGATCCGTTTAAAACATCGGATACGCGGCGGCGCTAATCTCCACGGGCACATTCACCCCTGGAGCCAGACCATGATCAAGATCGTCATTCTGACCGTCGCCGTCATCTTCAACACGATGCTCTACAGCTATGCCAACGCCAGTCTTCAGGAACAGCAACGCTTTCCGAAGCCGGTCCGCACCGTTCTCGACACGACCATCGATACGGTGGTGACCGGCAGTGTCGAACTGAACCGTGTCACCAGGGGGCGCGGGCTTGCCGGTGTCTGGAACAGTCTCACCGGCCGCAGAATCGACCAGGCACCTGTCACCGGCCTCAATGCCGACCTGTCGGGCAGCCGCTTCTCCCGGCAACTGATGCCGAAATCAAGCTTCGTCAACGCAACGCTGGATCGCAGCACCTTCTCCCACTCCATCATGGATGGCTCGATGCTCGACAGCGCCTTCATTCGCCAGGCGACCTTCGTGCAGACCGACCTGAAGGAGACGACGGCGCGCGGCAGCGACTTCTCCGGCAGCGTTTTCGAGCGCGCCGATCTCGGCGGCTCGCTGATGCAGTCGGCGATCTTCGACAGCGCCGATTTCCGCGACACCAGCATGACCGGCGTCCAGTTCTCCGGTGCCTCCTTCCGCCATGCCCGGCTGACCGATACCATGGCGATGCGCAGCGTGTTCTACCGCGCCGACCTCATCGGCCTGGTCGCCGAGCGGGTCAGCTTCCGCAGGGCCCGCTTCGACGAGGCGCTGATGACCGGGGCGATCCTGCGTGAGACCGACATGGCCGGCGCGATCTTCACCAATGCCGATCTGAGCGGGGCTGACTTGTCCACCGTCACCGGCCTGACGCAGGAACAGCTCAATTCCGCCTGCGGCAACAGCATGACCAGACTGCCAGCCGGGCTGAAGGTACAGGAATGCACGATGCTCAGCCTGGCCCGGAATAAACCGCAATCCGGTACCCCCTGAAACCACGGCGACGGAGCGCTTGCCCCTCATCGTCTCGCAGCGTTCTGTCACAAACTCGACCTTGTACTGATCGACGCATCGCTTCCCCGACAGGCAAGGCTCGAACGCCCGGATGGCAGGGTTACCCTCCCCTCCATCCGGGCTCTCGTTGTTCCGCTCCCGCCAGAATTGCTCCCCGTCTGCGGTCAACCGTCTTGACGGGCCGGTGGCCTCTCCTGTTATATAACATATATAACAAATGGAGCGAGCCGTGAACGATCCCCTCGAGAACCTCACCGCGAACCAGAAAAAGGTCTATGCTGCCTTGCTGCAGGGAGGTACGCCGGTAAAGGCCTATGACCTTCTCGATCTGCTCAAACATTCAGGCGTGCGCGCTCCCATGACCGTCTATCGCGCCTTGTCCGAACTGGAAGATCGCGGCCTCGTCATCCGGGTCGAAGGCACCAAGGCCTATCTCGCAATCGACACGCTCGCCGATGGCACGGATCTGATCGTCCTGTTCATCTGCCAGCGCTGCAGCAGTGCCCGCTCCCACTCCTCGCCAAAGCTGCGCGATCTTGTCCACCGGATCCGCGATATTGCCGGCGATATCGATTTTGCGCTGGAGCCCGGCCGGGCCGAAATCTATGGCACCTGCGCAGGCTGCCGGGCAGGATCACCATCCTGACACCCGCCAGCCATGGCATCCTCCACCGCCTGACGGCGTTTCATCTGGCGCAGATGACCATGCAGCGCCTCGGCGTCATAGCCATGCATCATCAGCCGGAACCCGGCCTGGAAGGTCGATAGCGGCACCATCGGGTGGTGGTTGTTGATCAGGCTCATGTGATAATCCGAGCCCAAAATCCGTGCGAGATAGATGCCGATGGTCTCATCAAGCTGCAGCGAATTGGCCGCCCGGACAAAATCATGATCCGACAGGAACAGCGCATAGACCGGCGTGTAGAATTCCACCGCCGTCTGTACATCGACGAAATTGTGCCACTTGTCGGGAAAGGCTTCCAGATCGAAGTCGCCATCGCTGATCGGGCTGAAATCGATCCGCTCCGGCGTCTCGATCTCCCGCCCCTGCGCCCTCAGGCCCCGGTTCAACTCGATGATGAAATTATAGATGTTGAGGTCGTGCTGCAGAAACGTGTTGTCCTTCAAATCTTCCAGCGTCATCGGCCGCAGCGGATGGGAAGTGATCTCCACCCCCGGCACATTCGCCTTGATGAAGGCGAGGATTTCGGTGCCGATATTGAAATGGCGCAGGATCAGCAAGTTCGCCTCTGGCCGCGCAAAGGTCTTCAGTCCCCAAAAAATGAGCTTGTGCAATGTCTTCGGCGCATGCGGCCATGTCCGGAAGACACGTCGGAAAATCTTTACCAGGACGAAAAAGACGAAGATGAAAGGCCGCGATGCCGGCAACAGAAAGCGCCGCGCATAGGACCGGTTACCCTCCAGCAGCGCCGCCTTGGCCTTGTCGTCGAACGGCAACGAGTCGTCCAGATGGAGCGCCAGCCACGGATCCGGGTCTTTCGGATCGAAACTGGCGGGGTCGAACGGTCTGGCGGTCATGACACAAATCCTCGTTCTTCGTGGCTTCTTCGCACCTCAGAATGAGGATTTGTCCCGACCGCCCTCATCCTGAGGTGCCCGGTACCGCCGGGCCGCGAAGGACGAGGGCGGATCAATGCAAAAGCCTCAGACATGGTCCAGTTCCTCAAGCTGCAAGGCGTAAAGCCGCCCGACGATCCGCGCCGTGCGCACGACATCCTGCACATCGCTCTCGTCATGCACCGTCATCGCCAGATGTGTCTCGAGCTCGTCCAGGTGATCGTCATCATGCGCGCCATGATAAAGCATGAAACTGACCTGGTGGTCGTCCAGCCCCAGCTGCTCCTTGATGGCTGCGCCCCATTCCACCGCCTTGCGCGAGCCGAGTCCCTCGATCATGAACATCGCGCCGAGCAGGGCGAACGGGTTCGGCTGGGAGGCCTTGTGGAACATGAAGGCGGACAGCGCCTCCGACCCGATATTCTTCGGTGCCGACCGGATCTCCTCCAGCGTCCCGCCGCAGGCAATGAAATTCGCCTCGATCATCTGGAAATCGCGATGCTCGGTCACCGCGTGCTTCATGAAGTGGGAGCGGATCTCGAAATGGTCCGCATCGACATGGCTCGCCGCCCGGGCGATCCAGCACCCGCCATCGACCACCTGCTGGCGCAAATTCTTCAACAGCGCCCGGTAATCCCCGATCTGCAAGTGCCCGCGGTTGAGCTTGCGGATGACCGGCACCTGCTCCAGCTGGCCCTCGAAATCGGTCCACGCTATCGCCAGCCCCCTGAAGGCCGCCTCGACCAGCTCCTGCCTGCGTTTTGAAATGTCCTGCAACATACTCAAGCCTCCTCGACTGTCAGCATCATGAAAGATATCACCGCCCTGCCGCTTTCGGGCACGACGCACAGAATTTTTTCACCGGGCCTGTACCCGCCCCGGGCCATGAATTCCTCCAGCATGATGAACAAGGCGGCAGAGCCGGTATTGCCCTTGCTATAGAGGTTGGTGAACCATTTCTCCTCGTCGATCATCGCGCCCGCGGCTTTCATCAGCCGGATGATCTCCTCGCGCAGGGAATGGGCCGAATAATGGCACAGCACATGGTCGACCGCGGACGGCACGATCGCCCCCCTGTCGATCAGGGCGAGATATTCCCCGACCCAGCCGCGGATGATCCGCTTCAACAGGCCCATGTCCTGCATCAGCATGATCGCGCCATCGGCCGCCGCACCCCGGGGGCCATCGGCGTGATGGCTCCAGCAGCGCACCGGGTCATGCCGGTCCTCATGGGCGATGCCGGCATGCATGCAGACATCGAACCGGTCGGCGAGCGAAACCAGCCTGATCCAGTCGACCCTGAAACTCGGCCCCCGCCGCCGCGGGCGCGACTGCATCACCAGCGCGCCGGCGCCATCGGACAGGGTCCAGCGCAGGAATTCCGCTGCCATGCGGGTATCGCGATTTTCCAGCCTGTCGAGCGCCGGGCGATAGAAGCCGGGCCGGAACCAGCGGCTCGACATCTCGCTGCCGGTGACGAGCGCCGCCTCGGCCTCTCCGCATTTCAGCGTCATGAAAGCGCTCTTTGCCGCCATCATGGACGAGGCACAGACACTCTGGAACGAGGCGATCTCGATGGGGCCAATATCATTGCCGGCACCAAGCGCGGCATGGACAGCGCTGGCATGACCTGGCACCAGCAGATCGCCCTGGGTCGTGCCGGTCGCCAGATAATCGATCTGCGACAGGTCGAGGTCCGACGCCTCGACCGCTGCCCGTGCCGCCTTCGCCGCCATGCCGGCATTGGTGTCGAGCGCCTCGCCGCGCTCGTCCATCGCGTAATGGCGTTGTTCGATCCGGTTCTGGCGCAGGATCAGCCGCCCCAGCCGCTGCGACTGGTCGTCGATCTCGCCGAGGATCGCCGCCATCCGGTCATTGCCGACCGCCTCGCCGGGCAGGTGAGCCCCTGCTGCATTGATATAGACATCCCGCATCATCCACTCTCCCAATCCTGCTCGCCTGTGCCCGCAAGCCGCGATCCCTGATCCCTGATCCCTGATCCCTGATCCCTGATCCCTGATCCCTGAGACCGGATATCAGAACCACATACCCTGGACCCGGGCCGCGTCAGCCCAAGCCGCCGCGTAAGCACACCTCGCTTCGCCGAAACCATCCCACAAAATGAACATTGTTCATAATTACAGTTCAGACAGAAAATGAGTGAACGCTCACTTTTAATGTTTGTGCCTTAAGATGAAGATGTGCCGCCAAGTCAGCCGGATTCGCCTATTTTTCGCGATCGAGGCCGCTCTCGAGTTTTTTCAGCCCGACCAGGATGATCAGCGCCATCACGGTCACCAGCGCGGCGATCGCCTCGAACCCCGCACCGCAGGCAAGCCCGATCGCCCCGGCGAGCCACATCCCCGCCCCGGTGGTCAGCCCTTCCAGCCGCTTTCCATGGCGGATGATCGACCCGGCGGCGAGGAAGGCCACACCGGCGGTGATCGCCTGGATGATGCGCAACGGATCGGGCCGGATCGACGTCTGCTCCGCCCCCCCTTCGAGAGCAAGGCTCAGTTCGATGGAAATCATCGTGAACAGGCAGGCGGCAAGCGAGACCATGATGAAGGTCCGCAGGCCCGCCGGGCGATCCCGCAGCTCGCGGTCCAGCCCCAGTACGGCGCCCAACAGGCAGGCCAGCGTCAGGCGCAGCAGGATCACCCCTGCCCCGATCTGCGTGGAGAATATCTGGTCGAGCTGCTCCATGCGCCGCTAACGCACACGGTGCGCGGACTGTTCCCCTCGCCCGGACCCGCCTGACCTCAACTCAACAGCGTGTAGTCGCCGCCCTTTTCCAGCGCGGCCTTGTAGGCGTCGCGGCCATGGATCTTCGCAAGCCACGCCCTCAGGTTCGGGTGGTCATTGCCAAGGCCTGCGCGCGCGGCGACCGCCTCTACGGGGAAGCTCATCATGATGTCAGCGGCGGAAAGCTCTGCGCCCGCGAACCATCCGGTCGCGGCGAGCGAGTCCTCCCAGTATGACATGTGGTTCTTGACCTGCGGATTGACGAAGCTGGACAGCACCTTGTCGGCGATACCCTTGGCGACCGGCTTGACGAAGAACGGCACATCCGCCTCCTTCACCCGGTTGAACACCAGCTTCATCAGCAGCGGCGGCATGGCCGAGCCCTCGACATAATGCAGCCAGAACCGCGCCTGCCAGTAATCGGGGCCGTCTTTGCCCGGCATAAGCCGGCCCATCCCATACTTGTCCAGCAGATATTCCACGATGGTGCCGGACTCAGCGATGGTCGCCGCGCCATCGGTGATCACCGGCGACTTGCCCAGCGGGTGCACATCCTTCAGCGCCTGCGGCGCCAGCATCGTCTCGGCATCGCGCTGATAGCGCACGATCTCATAGGGCAGCTCGAGTTCCTCCAGCAGCCAGAGAATCCGCTGCGAGCGGGAATTGTTGAGATGGTGGACGGTGATCATCGTTTGTCTTTCGCGTTGCTGGTCGGCACCCTATCGTGCTGCCCTTCTGACGCCAAGCATTACAGACAGGGCATAACGGCTTCCGGCCGATGGCCCAGACATTCCCTCGAACCCCGCCGCCCATGTGTCGAGATGGGCGAGCTGTTCGTCCGGCGGCACCATTATCGGCTTGCGCCGGAACCGGTCTGTCAGCCAGCCGAACAAGCCGCCTTAGCCCTTCTTCTCTTCGATCGGCCTGGACACGCGGATATGCAGCTCCTTCAGCTGCTTGTCCGATGCCTCGACCGGCGCGCCGAGCAGCAGGTCCTCGCCCTGCTGGTTGAGCGGGAACATCGTCACTTCACGGATGTTCTGCTCGCCGGCCAGCAGCATGACGATGCGGTCGACGCCGAAGGCCGCGCCGCCGTGGGGCGGGGCGCCATAGCGGAAAGCGTTCAGCATGCCGCCGAATTTCTCCTCCACGACGTCAGCGCCATAGCCGGCGAGATCGAACGCCTTGTACATGATCTCTTCCTTGTGGTTGCGGATGCCACCGGAGCCGAGCTCATAGCCATTGCAGACGAGATCATACTGGCGCGCCTTGATCGCCAGGATCTTTTCCGGGTCATTGCCCGCCGCTTCCAGTGCGTCGAGCCCGCCTGCGGGCATGGAGAACGGGTTGTGGCCGAATTCGACCTTCTTGTTCTCCTCGTCCCACTCATACATCGGGAAGTCGACGATCCACGCGAACTCGAAGCTCGCCTTGTTCGACAGCTCCAGCTCGTCGGCGACGACATTGCGCGCCTTGCCGGCGATATCCTGAAATTCAGCCGGCTTGCCGGCGAGGAAGAACGCCGCATCGCCCGCTTTCAGGCCAAGCTGCTCGCGGATCGCCGCCGTGCGCTCCGGCCCGATATTCTTGGCCAGCGGGCCCTTGCCGTCGCCCTCGTCGAACATGATATAGCCCATGCCTGGCAGGCCCTGTTTCTGCGCCCACGAATTCATCCGGTCACAGAAGGCACGTGAACCGCCGCCCGGCGCCGGAATGGCGCGGATTTCATTCGCAGGATCAGCCGCGATCTGGGCGAAGATCTTGAACCCTGACTCGACGAAATGTTCCGTCACCACCTGCATTTCCAGCGGGTTGCGCAGGTCCGGCTTGTCGGAGCCATATTTCAGCATCGCTTCCGCATACGGAATTTCCCGGAACGGATAGGCCGACACCGGCTTGCCATCGGCGAACTGCTCGAACGTCTCGCGGATCACCGGGCCGACCGCGTCGAACACATCCTGCTGCTCGACAAAGCTCATCTCGAGGTCGAGCTGATAGAAGTCACCGGCGGAACGATCAGCGCGGGCATCCTCGTCGCGGAAGCACGGCGCGATCTGGTAATAGCGGTCAAAGCCCGACACCATGATCAGCTGCTTGAAGATCTGCGGCGCCTGCGGCAGCGCATAGAACTTGCCCGGATGCAGCCGCGACGGCACGAGGAAGTCGCGCGCGCCCTCCGGCGAGGACGCCGTCAGGATCGGGGTCTGGAAATCGGTAAAGCCGGTATCTTCCATCCGGTTGCGCAAGGACCGCACAATCTTCGAGCGCAGCATGATATTCCGGTGCAGCGTCTCCCGGCGCAGGTCGAGATAGCGGTGCTTCATCCGGATTTCTTCCGGGTAATCCGGCTCGCCGAACACCGGCAGTGGCAATTCCTGCGCCGCGCCAAGAATGCTGATCTCGTCGGCATAGAGCTCGATCTCGCCAGTCGGCAAATTGGCATTGACGAGGCTGTCATCGCGCGCCTTCACCCGCCCGTCGATGCGGATGCACCATTCCGAGCGCACCTGCTCGGCCGCCTTGAACGCCGGCGAATCGGGGTCGGCGACAACCTGCGTCATGCCGTAATGGTCGCGCAGATCGATGAACAGCACCCCGCCATGGTCGCGCACGCGGTGCACCCAGCCGGACAGGCGAACGGTCTCGCCGACATTGGATTTGCGAAGTTCGCCACAGGTATGGCTGCGATAGATATGCATGTCGTGCTCCTGATGGCCCGCCACCGGGCCGGGCAAGACGGCGCAGCAGACGGAAAAAAACGTGCAGGACGAAAAACGCCCCTGTAGCGGCGGGTGTTAGCGGGTTTTCTGGCGGGGGGAAAGGGGTGGCGCAGGCACCGACCGATTTTTTGCGGGCAGCCCACGCTCGCGCCGGCTTATCGCCTTTGAAGGCAGCCATGTCCTGAGAAATCCGGGGCCCCGTCCCGGGCAGATCGCTATGCGTCCAGCCGTAACAGCTTCAGGTCGGTATGGACGAAATCCGCGCCCTTGAAGAACAGCGTCTCGCCGGTTTCTCTGGCCAGGGCGTAGGCGAACAGATCGCCGAAATTGAGCTGCGCCCTGTTGTTCTGGCCCTTGCCATATTTCGGGAAAGCACCGCGAGCGATCTGCGCCTGACTTGACGAAAACGGCACGAACTCGACATTGGCTTCAACAAGCGTCTGATGCAGTCGGATCCAGCCGCGCTTTCCCAGTTGCGCTTGCACCACCGTAGCGCATTCTACTAACGTTCCGGTCGAGATTTTCAGATCGGACACACTGGACAGCGCATCATAGGCTTTACTCGCGTCCGGTTCATCCATGATCATGGCAATCAGAACCGACGTATCGACGATCATTCGATATAACCGTGCTCATTATAGCCAATGATCTCATCGGCCGTGCGATCATCGAGAACAGGCAACTTGCGTAATTCTTCAATGCCTTTCCTGAACGCCTCAAGATCGAATTTCTTCGTCTCCTCCTCCCGCTCGATCGTGACTTTCACCGTCTCGCCGGGCGCAAGCTGCAGCACCTTGCGCCATTCCTCCGGCAACTCGTCGGCACTGATATGATCGAATGTCGTACTCATCATGCCACCATACACGGACGAATTCACCATTTCCATCCCTGCCTCTCCCCCTGACATGCACTACTGCGTCATCCCGGCCTGTTCCGGTACGCGACGCACCCATTCGCGCATGCCATACTGTGCGGTCGTCGCTGCGCGGGCCAAATGAAACGCGCCGTCGGCTAGGACAATACCGCCCGGCCGCTCTCAATTCTGGCACAAAACCCGGCGCCTTGCAAGAACAAAACAGGTACAAATGTAATGCACCCGACCAGATCACCCTGCCCGGCTCGCCTCTTCGGAACCCCGCCCCGCCCCTTTCTGTTCGCCTGAACGAAATCACTCACATCACAAGGACACCCATGGCCGCACGCGCATACTGGAAAGGCTATCTGAAACTCTCGCTCGTCTCGATCGGGATCGAGCTGTTCTCGGCGACCAAATCCACCAGCCGCCCCTCCCTCAACCAGATCCACGAACCCTCGGGCAAGCGCGTGCGCTACCAGAAGATCGTCGAGGGGCTGGGTCCGATCGACACTGACGAGATCGTCAAGGGCTACCAGGTATCGAAGGACAATTATGTCATCCTCTCCAATGAAGAGCTGGACGAGATCAAGCTGGAGACGAAGGAGACGATCAACCTCGTCCAGTTCGTCGATCATTGCGAGATCGACCCGCGCTATTTCGAGAAGCCCTATTACGTCGTGCCCAGGGACGACATTTCCAATGAAGGCTTCATCGTCATCCGCGAGGCGCTGCGCGACGCAAAGAAAGTCGCTCTCGGCCAGATGGCGGTGCGCGGGCGCGATTATGTCGTCGCGATCAAGCCCTGCGGCGACGGCCTCCTGCTGGAGACGCTGCGCTATGCCGAGGAGATAAAGGAGAGCGACGGCATTTTCGAGGACATCCCCGACATGAAGCTCGACAAGGAGCTGCTGGAGCTCGCCGGTGAGTTGATCGAGAAGAAATCGAAGCCCTTCGATGCGGAGACTTTCAAGGCGCAATATGCCACCGCCCTGCGCGACTTGATCAAGGAGAAGGAAAAGAAGGGCAAGGTCAGCCACGACGAGTCCGAGAGCTCGGGCAAGAGCGAGAGCAATGTCATCGACCTGATGGACGCCCTGAAGAAATCCGTCTCCGGATCGAAATCCTCGTCTTCAAAGAAAACCGCGAAGAAAACGACGAAAAAGAGCACGAAGAAAAAGGCGAGCTGATGATTCTCCAACCGCCCTTGTCCTTCGTGGCCTCGCCTCCTCACCCTGACGTGCCCGTGAAGCGGGCCACAAAGGGCTCGGCACCTCAGGATGAGGGCTCCCCAATACAGATAGAGAAAACCCTCATCCTGAGGCGCTGCGCAGCAGCCACGAAGGACGAGGGTTTTCGGGAGAATTGAAATGACCTCTTCCCTTCAGACCTATCACGAGAAACGCGATTTCGGCAAAACGCCTGAACCCAAGGGCAAGGTCAGCCGCAAAAAAGGTAATCTCTACATGGTGCAGAAGCATGACGCGACGCGCCTGCATTTCGACTTGCGGCTGGAACTCGACGGCGTGCTGAAAAGCTGGGCGGTCACGAAAGGCCCGAGCCTCGACCCCTCGGTCAAGCGCCTCGCCGTGCGCACGGAGGACCACCCGGTCGATTATGGCGATTTCGAAGGCGTCATCCCGTCCGGCTATGGCAAGGGCACGGTCATGCTGTGGGACACCGGGAGTTGGGAGGCGCAGGAAGACCCCCATGAAGGGCTGAAGAAAGGCTCGCTCAAGATCACCCTGAAGGGGGAGCGGCTGAAAGGCGGCTTCGCCCTCGTCCGCATGAAGAGCAAGAAGGGCGAGAAGCGCGAGAACTGGCTGCTGATCAAGGAGCGCGACGGCACGCAGAACGAGGATCTCGACCCGGTCGCGGAATGGACGGACTCGGTCAAGACCGGGCGCGATTTCGACGGTATCGAGGAAAACGGCCCGACCCTGAAAGAGGCGCAGACCGGGACCAAGCGCAAGAAGGACAGCGAGAAACTTTCCGCCAAATCATCGCCAAAGCCGGCAGGAAAGTCAGCCGCCAGCCTGCCCGCCTTCATCGAGCCGCAGCTCGCCACTCTCGGCGAGGAACCGCCGGAGGGCGAAGACTGGCTGCACGAAATCAAATATGACGGCTACCGCCTCATCGCCTGCTGGGCGAAAGGAAGTGCCAAACTCTACACCCGCTCCGGCAAGGACTGGACCGGCAAATACCCCGTCATCGCCGACGCCTTCGCCGCCCTGCCCGGCTCCGGCGTCATCGACGGCGAGCTGGTCGCCATCAACGATCAGGGCCACAGCGATTTCGGCGCGCTGCAGGCCGCGATGAAATCCGGCGACCGCGCCAGCCTCGTCTATTACGCCTTCGACCTGCTGAAAGACGGCCGCAAGGACTGGCGCAAGCAGAAGCAGCACGCGCGCAAGGATGCCCTCGCCACCCTGCTCGACGGGGTGGGCGACCCGATCCGCTATTCCGACCATGTCGTCGGCAAGGGCGACGATGTCATCGGCAAGGCCTGCCAGATGGGCCTCGAAGGCATCATTTCCAAGCGCGCCGATGCAAAGTACCAGTCGAAACGCACGCGGAGCTGGATCAAGTCCAAATGCACCGGCAATGATGAATTCGTCATTGGCGGCTACCGCAAATCCGACAAGAAGGGCCGCCCCTTCGCCTCCCTGCTGCTGGGCGACTATGTCGATGGCGATCTGGTCTATCGCGGCCGCGTCGGCACCGGCTTTTCCGAAGACCTGATGGCCGACCTCTCGGCAAGAATGAAGACTCTCGAGCGCAAGACGCCGCCCTTCGCCGGCATGCCCCCGGACGCGAAACGCGGCGCGGTGTTCCTCACCCCTGATCTCGTCGGCCAGATCGCCTATACTGAAATCACAAGCGACGGCCATCTGCGCCACCCTTCGTTCCTGGGCCTGCGCGAGGACAAGCCGGCCAACGAGGTCAAGTCGGAGAAAGAGAAGATGAAAGAGGTAGAACCGGCAAAATCATCCGCCAGCGGATCGTCAAAATCCTCCGGCAATACTGTCGCAGGCGTGAAACTCTCCAGCCCCGACAGGGTGCTCTACCCCGACCAGGGCGTGACCAAGCACGACCTGGCGGAATATTTTGCCGAGATCGCCGAACACATGCTGCCCCATATCAAGGACCGGCCCGTCTCCCTCGTGCGCTGCCCGTCCGGGCGCACCGGCTCCTGCTTCTTCCAGAAACACCACAATGCCGGCACGCCGGATCACATGGCCGCCGTCACCATCATCGAAAAGGATGGCGACAAAGGCGACTATCTCCTGCTCGGCACACAGAAGGCGCTGGTCTCCGCCGCCCAGATCGGCGCGCTGGAACTGCATATCTGGGGCGCGCGCAAGGACATCATCGAAAAGCCCGACCGCATCGTCTTCGATCTCGACCCCGACGAGGGCAAGGCGTTCGAGGACGTGAAAAAAGCCGCACAGGATATCCGCGACCTGCTCGCTGCCGCGGACCTGCAATCCTTCGCCATGCTGACCGGCGGCAAGGGCGTGCATGTGGTGGTGCCCGTAGAGCGCCGCCATGACTGGGCCACGGTCAAGGGTTTCGCGTCCGGTTTCGCCAGACGGCTGGCGCAGGAGGACCCGTCCCGTTTCACCGCGACCATGTCCAAGGCCAAGCGCAAGGGCAAGATCTTCATCGACTGGCTGCGCAATGAGCGCGGCGCGACGGCAATCTGCCCCTACTCGACCCGCTCGCGCACGAATGCGCCGGTCGCCACACCGCTGACATGGGACGAGCTTGCCCGTGCCGCCTCCGGCGCCGACTATACGATAGCCAATATCCGTCAACGGCTGGCCCGGTTGAAGTCCGACCCGTGGGGCGATTATGCCTCGGTGCGCCAATCCCTGCACAAGGGCCTGCTCGATGAGCTGCTTGGTTAAGGCCTGACAGCCTATATCACATCAAAGACCGACAGCAGCAGCAGCGCGACGACAATAAGGCCGACGATGAATACCAGGTTCCTGATCATGAAACGTCTCCTTCTACGGTTTCCACCCTATCATATAAGGTGTGATTATCTGGATGACGACCCGCACCAATCTTGCTAAGTCACTCTTCCATGTTGATTATAACAGACACAGCCGCCCTCGCAGAGTTCTGTGCCGGGCTCCGGCAGCACCCATATGTCGCCGTCGACACCGAGTTCATGCGTGAAAAGACCTACTTTTCGCAGCTCTGCCTCATCCAGGCGGCGAGCCCGGCCGAGGCGGCGATCATCGATCCCCTTGCCGACGGCCTCGACCTTGCCCCGTTCCTGGAAATGCTGGCCGATCCGGCGGTCACCAAGGTCTTCCATGCAGCCCGTCAGGACGTCGAGATCTTCTTCCAGATAATGCAGTCGGTGCCGCAGCCGCTGTTCGACACCCAGATCGCGGCCATGGCCTGCGGCTATGGCGACCAGATCGGCTATGAGCCGCTGGTGCGCACCATCACCGGAAAGAGCGTCGACAAGGGCTCGCGCTTCACCGACTGGTCGCGGCGCCCGCTGAGCGACCGGCAACTCGAATACGCGATCGGCGACGTCACCCATCTGCGCGATGTCTATGACGCGCTGTCGTCGGAGCTTGCCCGCACCGACCGCCTGCCATGGGTGATGGAAGAGATGGAGGCGCTGCTCTCACCCTCGCTCTATTTCGTTCAGCCGGAAAATGCGTGGAAGCGGCTGAAGCTGCGCAACACCAAGCGCAAGGAACTCGGGCCCCTGATCAAGATCGCCGAATGGCGCGAGGCCGAGGCCCAGAAGCGTGACGTGCCCCGTGCCCGCATCCTGAAAGACGACGCCCTGTTCGAGCTTGCCCGCCAGACGCCGGAAAGCCCGCAGGACCTCGCCCGCGCCCGCGGCATCCCCAACGGGTTCGAGCGCTCCGGCGCCGCAAAGGGGCTGCTCGGCGCCATCACCGACGGCAAGAACATCCCCAAGGGCGATCTGCCGGACATTGACCGCCCGCGCAATTTGCCCCAGGTGCCAGCCGACGTGCTCGACCTGCTGCGCGTCCTGCTTGCCCGTCAGTGCAAGGAATATGATGTTGCGCCGAAGCTCATCGCCTCCGTCGCCGACCTCGAGGAAATCGCCCGCGACGACAATGCCGACGTGCCCGCCATGAAGGGCTGGCGCCGCGAAGTGTTCGGCGATGCCGCCCTGAAGCTGAAGCATGGCAAGCTCGCGATGAAGCTCACCAACGGCACTCTCGACCTGATCGAGACCTAGAGCATCGTGCGCCCAACCAGGCGCACAACGATGCTCTACATTATTGAAGTAGATCAACTTTCTGCGTTCGAATGATTCTATTTGAACGCAGCTTGACCTAGGGACTCGAACCATCCTTCGTGGGCGACCGCGTCGCCACCTCAGGATGAGGTCCAGTGCCAATGTCGATATAATCCTCACCCTGAGGTGGCTTCGAAGAAGCCCACGAAGGGAGAGGATTGAAGACACCAATCCTCAGACGAACTCCACCACCGCCTGCTTGCCGAGGAAACTGGCAAGCGTCTCCAGCCGCTTGGACGCCAGCTCACCCATCAGCCCGGCATGACTTTCGGGTGCGGCGAAGACCAGCTTCTCGTCGACTTGCGCCAGCGTGCAGCCCTCGAGGCCCTCGGCAGACTTCGGCGAGAAATCGGCCGCAAAGCGCAGCATCAGGCCGATGCCCGTCGCCCGCTTCTGCAGTTCCTCGCCGACCAGCTGGATCGGGACATGGGCTTCCGGCATGGAGGACGGCTTGCTCTTGTGGCGCTGATAGAGCGCCATGGCGAGCGCGACCCGGTAGGGATGATCGATCCCGACAAACGGCGAGCGCAGCGCCATATCACAGGCCTGATCGGCCCGCATGTCGGGATGGTGCAGCGCCGCGACATCAGATAAAAGGCACGCCGCCTGGCGCAGCCGCCGTTCCTGCCCGCTTTCATCCGGCCACAGATCATGGGTCATCGCAAACGCTGTCTCGCCGAAGGCCGGGTCGGGACAATAGCGCAGCGCATATTCCTCGGCCAGTTCGATCAGCGGATCGCGGCGGCGCACATCCATGGGCAGCTTGTCGAACAATACGCCCTCGCGCACGCCGCTCGAGGAGACGACCAGGCGCTGCGCCCTGGTCATGGTCATCACGACCTTCATCACCATGGCGGCATGGGGCAGGACGTCGATCCGCTTCTTCTGGACGCCGGGAATATTCTCCAGCGCCGCGGCGGACTGGTGTTCCAGCAATTCGCAAATCTCGATCGTGTCGTCGCGGCTCATCACATAGTGATGCAGCACCTGCAGCGGATAGTTGCGCCGCGCCATATGCACCTTGGCGATCGCCCGCCATGCGCCGCCGACGGCATGCAGATCGCCGGTTCGGGTCTCGGTCAGCCACGAATTCTCCGCCAGCCGGTCCTCGGCGAAGCTGACCGCGTCGCTCACTTTCGGCCCGCATTCGGCCATCAGGCGCAGCGGCCCGAGCGGCAGGGAGATGCGCTCGCCGAGCGGCTCGTCGAAATTATCCGTGAACCGCGTCAGTTCCAGGCTGCCGCCCCCCATATCGCCGCACAGATGCGGCCGGTCGGGTTCGCAATCCACCGCGCCGGGATCGCCGGACAGCACGCCGAGCGCCGCGAACCGCGCCTCTTCCTCGCCGGAGATAACCTCGGGCTGGAAGCCCAGCTCCTCGATCCGGGCGATGAAGTCCGGCCCGTTCGAGGCTTCGCGGCTTGCCGCCGTGGCGAACACCGTCAGGTCCGGGTCGCCATAGCGCGCAAGAACCGCCTTGAACCGGGCGAGCGTCATCAGCGCCTCTTCCATGGCATCCTCGCGCAGCGCGCCCGTATCCATATCGCGCCGGCCGAGGCCGCACAGGGTCTTTTCGTTGAAAATCGAAACAGGGGTGCGGTCCGGCCCGCCATAGACGACCATTCGCACCGAGTTCGACCCGATATCGATCACCGCCCGGCGGTGCCAGTGCCGGAACTGTGTGCGGGTCTGATCTGCGGCTTTCAGGATCACTCTTTACCTGCCTTGAGGCTTACCATGGCGTGATTCTTACTTTTTCTTCGGTCGCAGCTTGGTCGGCGCATTGCCCTTGATCGCCGCGCCGCGGCCCGACAGGCTGGGGTTGGTCATGCAATAGGAGTGGATGTTGAACGGCTTGACGTTTTCCGGCGTCCGCAGGCGGCGATAGCTGCCATCCGGCATCATCCGCCAGCTCTGCGCCTCGTCGTTCAGGTTCGCGACCATGATCTGGTCCAGCACCTGGCGGTGCACGGTCGGGTTCTCGACCGGGCACAGCACCTCGACGCGGCGGTTGAGGTTGCGCGGCATCAGGTCGGCCGAGCCGATATAAACGAGCGCACCCGGGTTCGGCATCGGGTGGCCATTGCCGAAACAATAGATGCGCGAATGCTCCAGGTAGCGCCCGACGATGGAGCGTACACGGATATTCTCCGACAATTCCGGCACGCCCGGCCGCAGGCAGCAGATGCCGCGCACGACGAGGTCGATCTGGACGCCCGCCGCGCTCGCCTTGTACAGCCTGTCGATGATGTCGCCATCGACGAGCGAGTTCATCTTCATCCAGATCGAGGCAGGCCGCCCGGCCTTTGCATGCTCGATCTCCGCATCGATATGGGCATAGAGCTTGTCGCGAATGTTCAGCGGTGCGACGGCCATCTTCTCGAATTCTTCCGGCTCGGCATAGCCGGTCACGTAATTGAACACTCTCGCGGCGTCCCGCGCGATCGCGTCATTCGTGGTGAACAGGGCAATATCGGTATAGATCTTCGCCGTGATCGGGTGATAGTTGCCGGTCCCGATATGGACATAGGATCGGGTGCCCTCGCCCTCCTTGCGTACGATCAGCGACAGCTTGGCATGGGTCTTGTAGTCGACAAATCCGTATACGACATTCACGCCTGACCGTTCCAGCGCCCGGGCCCAGCGGATATTGGCTTCCTCGTCGAACCGCGCCTTCAGCTCGACAAGGGCGGTCACGTTCTTGCCGGCTTCCGCGGCCTCGATCAGCGCCTCGACGATGGGCGACTGCTTCGAGGTCCGGTACAGCGTCTGCTTGATCGCCACGACATGGGGATCGGCAGCGGCCTGTTTCAGGAACTGCACGACGACATCGAAACTCTCGTAAGGGTGATGGACGACGATGTCCTTGGCCTTGATCGCCGAGAAGCAATCGCCGCCATGTTCGCGGATCCGCTCGGGGAACCGCGCCTCGAACGGCGTGAAGGTCAGGTCAGGCCGGTCATCGGGGATCAGCTCGCCCGATTGCGCCAGCCCGAGGATACCATCGACCAGCACCACGTCGCGGCTTGTCACTTTCAACTTCTGGGAGACAAGATCGATCAGGCGCTGCGGCGTCTCCGAATCCATCTTCAGCCGGATGACGTCACCCCGGCGGCGGCGGCGCAGCAGCGTCTCGAATTGCTGCACCAGGTCTTCGGCTTCCTCTTCCAGCTCGACATCGCTGTCGCGCACCAGCCGGAACGAGCCCTGCCCGATATTCTGGTAGCGCGGGAAAACATAATGCAGGAACCGTGCAATCACCCGTTCCAGCAAGACATAACGCACCCGCGGCAGGCCGTTTTCCATCCTGTCCGACGACGGCAGGCGGATGAACCGGCCGATCTTCGCCGGCACCGGCAAGAGCGCCGTCATCTGCTTGCCCGTCCTGTCGGACTTCAGATCGAAGCACAGCACGAAACCGAGATTGGGGATGAATGGAAACGGATGCGCCGGGTCAAGCGCCAGAGGCGTCAGTACGGGGAAGATATTGTTGAGGAACTCGGCCTCGATCCAGTCCATCTCGTCGCCGGTCAGGTCTTCCGGACTCAGAATTTCCACGCCCGCTTCGGCCATCTCGCCGATCAGGGCGCGCCAGCAGCGCTGTTGCTCCTCCATCAGTTCGGAGGCCTGCTCGTTGATCATGTCGAGCTGCTGTTTCGGGGTCAGCCCTTCCTGCGACAGGGCGGTAATGCCCTCGCGCACCTGGCCGACCAGGCCGGCGACGCGGACCATGAAGAACTCATCAAGGTTGCTCGCCGAGATCGACAGGAAGCGCAGCCGCTCGAGCACGGGGTGCTTTTCATTCGCGGCCTCTTCCAGCACGCGCATGTTGAATTCCAGCCACGACAATTCGCGGTTGATGAACCGGTCGCTGGAATCAGGCGAAATCGGCACCAGGCCGTCGCCGACATTTTCCGCCCGCTCGACCAGGTCCTGCGTCTCGCGCCGTGCCCGCGAGGGCGGCCGCGTTTCGGCATCCATTTCCTGCAGTCTTTCGGTCTTGCCGGCTTCAGACATGATGGCTGCGTTCCTCGTTACTACTGACGTCGCTCCGGTCAGAGTCTATACCCCGACAGGCTTAATCTAGGCCTAAAGGCACGCCTGCAAACCGCCCCTAAAGCGTTTCCCGGTGAAGTGGAAACCGGTTCACCGTCAGGAAACGCGACAAACCAGGAGTCTGGATCGTTTCAGCGTTTCCACAGAATGCTGAAACGACCTAGAGAATTGCCCCCGGAATGCTCGCCAGCACATGTTGGACCAGAGCCTTGTCGATCTTTTTCTGCCGTTCCAGCGCCTCTGAGTCCAGCACTTCCACGAATTGCCGAACCGCATGGAACGAGCGCTTCAGCCGCATCGCCGCCACCGCCGCTACATCCCAGGCGATCTTCACCTGGCGGTCGGCCAGCATTTGCTGGATCGCCTCGGTCATCAGCGCCTCGTCGGGCTTTTCAAGCCGCGCCGTCGGTGTCGCTGAAAGGCGCGAGGCAAGATCGTCGAGCCGCTCCGCGCCCTCTCCTGCCCAGTCCCTCGGGTTGCCCGTCCCGGCGAAGACATAGATCCGGCCGCGCTCGATGCACACATTGATCAGGCGCATCACGTCGGTGGGCTCGCACAGGTGAATATCGTCGACCAGGACGACCGGATCGTCCGGCAACGGATTTTGCCGGTCGCAGATGTCCTCTGCCTTATGGATCGGCACGCCGGTGTCCCGGGCGACATAGGCCAGCAGCAGGGTCTTGCCTGTCCCCGGCGGCCCGGCGATCAGCATGGAATGGCTGCTGTTCGGGTCGCCAAGGCCCGCCTCCCAGGCTTGCAGCATCCGCCGCGCCTCCTCATTGGTGGCGGAGGGCAGAATCGGCGGCAAGTCGTCGGCGGGGCTGGGCGTTCCGAAGGGAAGCGGCAGCTGGCGGCGTTTTCCGTCGTCAGTTCGCATCGTCTTGTGCGTCGTCCTCGGTTCCGGCCCCGTCACTTGCCTGGGGATCGCCACCGATGAGGGAGCGCGGCCCGTCACGCAGGCGCCGCTCGCGGTCAGACGGCGCGGAGAATTCGCCAAGCGCGTCCTCTGCTCCCTCGACCAGCTCGGACCCGGGCATGCCCTCGCCGAACTCACCGCCGAACTCGCCTTCTGCGCGGCCGTCGACCGGGCGCACCCGGCCGCGCACTTCATCGGCCTTTTCAGGCGTCGCCACGTTCCAGACGATATTGTCGACGGTCCACAGGATGACGTTGCGCTGGCGCAAATCCGCGACCAGCTGGTCCATGGCTCCGGCCACCGACACGGTGATCGAGCCGCCCTGCAGCGAGATCGGCCCGGTCTCGATACTCTCCACGATCGGCGAATCTTCCAGCGCCCTTCGGATCAGCGCGAATTCGTCGAGCGAGTCGACCCATACATTCATGCGTACCTGGCGCACGACCGAATGATCGACCAGTGTCTGCGCCTTCCAGCCAGCGGCATAGCGGCTGACCATGTTCTCCACCGCGCGCTGGGCCAGCACCGGGAAATCGCCGGCCTCGCCGCGGAAGAAATTCTCGAACAGCGCCCGGCCCGGCTGGTCGCTGGAGGTGCGCACCAGCACGCCTGAAGAACCGAACCCCGCCGTATCATCGTAAAGCGCGCTGGCATTGTCGGCGGAATAGTTCGCCGCGTTGCGGCCGCTGGAGGCGAGATAGCCATCGAGCAGGCGGCCGCGCATACGATACTGCCCGTCTTCCTCGTCGAGGAAGGCATGGGCGATCAGCACCTGGCGCACGCCATAGCGCTCGGCCATCTGCTGCAACGCTGCCTGGTCGAAGGACAGCGCCGCACCGACCGGCAGGATTTCCATATCGGTCTCGTCGCCGCGCGGCAGCAGCATCGGTGTCAGCTCATTGGTCAGCGAACGCGCCAGCCATGCCCGCGCCCACGGATTGTTCGTCTCCCACAGGTAATCGCCGTTCTGCGTCTCCAGCACGGGGATGATCAGCGCCATGCGCGTCTGCGATTCGCTGTACGGAATGCCGCTCCGTTTCAACAGGTCGCGGATTTCTTCTGCCTTGAAGCGATAGCTGATCTTGGCCGAATAGGTGCGGGCGGAGGATTTCTCGTCAAACACCGCAAAACCCTGCTCCATGGACGGAAGCTGCGACGCGTCGAGCATGACGGGCTGCTTCCCGCCGGCATAGCTCCGCTCGAACAGCGCCGGCTCGGATGCGGGCGGGCCAGCGCCGTCGCCGATACCGCTGTCGGGCTCGACCGGCTGCGGGCCTTCGGCGGCCGGCGCGACATTGCCGGCGGCAAGCCGTGGCAGGTAGTCCCAGTCTTCCTCGGCGGTCAGGCGCCGCAGCAGGATATCCATCGCCCGGCGGCGGCCCATGTCGCGGGCGACCGCCTGCGCGTCCGAAGCGTTTTCAGCCTCGGCACTGACCGGCACCATCGGCACTTCGAAAACGCTGCCGGCCCTTGCTTGCGCAACGGGTTCGGTCGAGATGGTCGCAAGCACGTTCTGTGTGCCGGCCTGATCGTCTGTCTGGGCCACAGCCGGGCCAGACAGTACAATCGCCAGAGCCGAAACGATGAGGGCTAATCGCATGGTATTCTTGTCCATTCTTCCTTCAGGCGCCCTTATACAGTGGTTGACCGGCCCTGACACCCTTAAAGTCCGGTCAGAATACTCCCGGAATAACACGCCAGAGACCATGCCAGCCGGGCAGAATTGCGGCAGCGCGACCGGACAGACGCAGCCCCTTTCCAATCGCGGCAAACCTGCTAAACACCCGTCATGAGCGATGCATATAAACAGGCAGGCGTCGATATCGACGCCGGTGACAGGCTGGTAAAGGCCATCGGCCCGCTGGCCAAATCGACCATGCGCCCCGGCGTCATGGGCTCAATCGGCGGCTTTGGCGGCCTGTTCGACCTCAAGGATGCCGGCTTCACCGACCCGATCCTCGTCTCCGGCACCGATGGCGTCGGTACCAAGCTGAAGATCGCCTTCGACACCGGCCTGCATGACACGATCGGCATCGACCTCGTGGCCATGTGCGCCAATGACGTGCTCGCCCAGGGCGCGCTGCCGCTTTTCTTCCTCGATTATTTCGCCACCGGCAAGCTCGACACCGGCGTCGCCGAGACCGTCATCGCCGGCATTGCCGAGGGCTGCCGCGAGGCCGGCTGCGCCCTGATCGGCGGCGAGACGGCGGAGATGCCGGGCATGTATGGCGCCGGCGAATATGACCTTGCCGGGTTCTGCGTCGGTGCCGCCGAACGCGACGCGCTGTTGCCCCTCCATGACGGACCCAATGAGTCCGGGCGTGGCATGAAGGCGGGCGACGTCATGATCGGCCTGCCGTCTTCCGGCGCCCATTCCAACGGCTATTCCCTGATCCGCAAGATCGTCGCCGGGTCCGGCCTCGGCTGGCACGACGCCGCGCCCTTCGCGGACGGCAAGACCGTCGGCGAGGCGTTCATCACGCCGACGAAACTCTACATCAACGCGCTGAAACCCCTTCTTGCCGCCCGCCAGGTCAAGGGCTTCGCCCATATCACCGGCGGCGGGCTCACCGACAACGTCCCCCGCGTCCTGCCGGAAACGCTGACCCCGCGCTATGACGAGAACGCGCTCGCCCTGCCGCCGCTGTTCCAGTGGCTGATGGCTCAGGGCAATCTCTCCCCCGCCGACATGCGCCGGACCTTCAATTGCGGCATAGGCGGCGTCCTGATCGTCGATCCGTCCGATGCGGGCGATGTCATCACCACGCTGGAAGCAGCCGGCGAAGAGCCCGTGGTCATCGGCGACCTCGCCGGGACCTAGGGGCAGCAGACCCATGCAGAAAGTAAAGACCGCCGTCCTCATCTCCGGCTCCGGCTCGAACCTTCAGGCGCTGATCGACGCCGCGAAAGACGATGCCTGGCCGGCCGGCATCGCTCTCGTGATTTCCAACAAGGCCGATGCCTATGGCCTGACGCGCGCCGAACGGGCCGGCATCGCGACGATGGTCATCGACCACCGCGACTATGACGGGCGCGAGGCTTTCGATACCGCCATCGACGACGCGCTGCAGGATCATGCCATAGAGCTTGTCTGCCTCGCCGGTTTCATGCGCATCCTGACGGCGGATTTCACGACCAACTGGAAAGGGCGCATGCTGAACATCCACCCCTCGCTGCTGCCGTCCTTCCGCGGCATCAACGCCCAGAAACAGGCGCTCGACGCAGGCGTGAAAATCTCCGGCTGCACCGTGCACCTCGTCACCCCGGACCTCGATGACGGGCCGATCATCGGCCAGTCGGCGGTGCCGGTAAAGGATGGCGACACGGTCGAAACCCTGTCGCAGAGGATCCTCGCGGCAGAGCATGTTCTCTATCCGGAATGCGTCGGAAAATATGCCGGCTGGATGCGCGAATATGGCGGCTGAGTCCGTCCCCTTTCCACCCCCGATTGACAAGCGCAACCGCTGATCGGCCTTTTCAGGCAAAATCGGCCTGGCATGCTGAATGTTTTCCTAAATTTTGCAAAAAATCCGAGCGTCGTTTCTACCGCGCTATTAACGTTTTGGTATCACAATCGGGCCTCGTCACAAACCTAACGGGGCCAAGATGTTCGTCGACAAGTTCAGGAAATTTCTGTCCGGCAATGATGATGGTGCCTCCGCCATCGAGTTTGCCATTGTTGCGCCAGTCTTCTTCTTCATGGTGTTCAGCATCATTGAATCCTCGATGTTCCTGCTGCACCGCCATTCCCTGCGCTACGTCGTGTTCGAATCGACGCGCGACATCCAGACCGGCGAAATCCAGCGCGCGACGACGCCGGCAGAGGCGTTCAAGACGGCCTATTGCTCGCACACCCCGTCATTCGTCGACTGCGATGCCATCCAGTTCGATGTGCGCGCCTTCAATTCGCTCAGTGCCGTGACATTCGAGAAGCCCGAATTCGACGATGACGGCACGGCGACCAATTTTAACTTCAATCCGGGCCGCCAGGAGCAGGTCACCATGGTCACCGCCGCGATGCGCTACCAGTTCAACACGCCGGTGCTCAAGGAAGTGTTCCAGCCCGATGGCAAGCCGGTGCTGATGGTCGGCTACTCGATTGCCAAGAACGAGCCGTTCGGCTGCATTGACGAGTGCTGAGCAAGCGGTCAGGGGCTGTCCATGAAGCGGTTTTTCTCCGACCAGAAGGGAATTGCGGCGACCGAGTTTGCGCTGATCATGCCGCTGCTCGTCATGCTCTCCCTGTCGATCTTCGAGCTGACCTTCAGGGTGCAGGCGGCCGATGAACTCGACCGCTACACCTTCCAGATGGGCGACTTCCTCTCCCGCTTCGGCGAGCTCACCGAAGGCAATATCGACGAGTTCTACACCATGGCGGACCGTATCATGCCGGGTATCCAGTTCGAGGAAAGCAATCTCTCGGTGGTCATCGTCAGCATCGGGTTCGAGGAAGATGGCGACCCCGTCCTGTTATGGACCCGCTCGCGCGGGCTTGAACAGCTTGCCTATGACATCGAGACCGCCCGCGGTCTCGCCCCTCCGGGCCAGAGCGTCATGCTGATCCGCTCGAAGCTGGCAACGACGACGATGTTCTCCGTCTTCGGCGGCACCACGCTGACGTTAAAGTCCGACGCCGTCTTCAAGCCCCGCACGACACGCGCCATCGCCATAGACGGCGACCTGACCGATGTCGGCGCGGTCATCGTAGGATATGAAAATGAATAGATCGCACGCCGCCCTCAGTCGTTTCCGTCAAGCCTGCCACGGCAATATCTCTGTCCTGACGGCTTTCATGCTGCTGCCGATGTTCACGGCGGCAGGACTCGCCGTCGATGGCGCCCGGCTGATGCTGCTGAAATACGAGCTACAGGGCGCCGCCGACGCTGCCGCCCTCGCTGTCGGCACCACCTTCGATACGCAGGAGGAACTGGAAACCCTGGCGGAATCCTACCTCGCCCGGAACTTCCAGCTTGCCGGTGCCTCGGTGAAGTCGGTCAGTGTCGTCTCCACGGCTGAGACGGTCAAGATCACCGCGAATGCCGAGATGAAAACCTATTTCATGAAGCTCGTGCGCAACGAGGATATCTCGGTCACGGCCAACACCCAGGTCAACCGCGCCGGCGGCGGTCTGATGGTCGCCCTCGTGCTCGACAATACCGGCTCGATGTGGAGCGGGCTCAACGGCACCACCCGTATCGAGGCGTTGCGCTCGGCCTCCCTCAGCCTCACCAACTCGATCATGACGAAAGAGAGTGAGACGGAACTGCGGATTTCCGTCGTTCCCTATGCCTCGATGGTCAATCCGGGCAGCATCGCCCCGTCGATCGTCGATACCACGATCACGGATGATTTCCGGATACAGGACCCGCAAAACCGCACCGGTCTCGACGACGACGACCTCGAGGTTCTGACCTACGACCCGGCCGACAAGACCCAGTGGAAGGGCTGCGTCTATGAACGTCTCGGCAACGCCTCCTTTGATGACACGCCACCCTCGACCACCAAGTGGGAACCGCTGATCTGGCCGATCTATAACGACAATCAGTATGAGGTCGAAACATCCGGTTCCGACCTCGGCGAAATCGTCGGCGGCACGGTCGATCCCGGCGGTGATCGCAACTCCAACGAATTCACCGGTCCCAATGTCGGCTGCCCGACACCGATCACCCCGCTGACCGGCACCAAATCACAAGTGATCAGCGCCCTCAACGCCATGACCGCGTGGAACCGCGGCGGCACGTTTGCCGATATCGGCATGGCCTGGGGCATCCGCACCCTGTCGCCGGGCGAGCCCTTTACCCAGTCGGCCGATTACGACGATCCCAAGACCGGCGTTCCGATCTGGGAGTCCAATCGCTGGCGCCGCGCCATCGTGCTGATGACCGATGGCGACAATGTCGTTTACAATGCCGGCAATGAAGGCAGCCGGGTCGCAGCTGGCAGCGAAGGTTCCGACATCACAGGCTATGGCCGTCTCGGCGAGGCGCGCATGACCGCCATTCTCGGCACCTCCAACAGCACCACCGCCCGCAACGAGGTCGAGGATCGACTGTCGGACCTGTGCGATACGGCCAAGGCGCAGGGCATCACCATCTACACCGTCGTCTTCGCCTCGAGCGCCAATACCGGCACGCGCCAGCTCTATGAAAGCTGCGCGTCCGACCCCGGCAAGTACTGGTTCGCGCCCTCGGCGGATTCCCTCGACAACGCCTTCGGCGCCATCGGCTCGGAACTGAACAAGCTGCGCATTACGCGGTAGCGGGGATAGTTTTGAGGTGTCAGTTTTCGTGGATTAGACTGCCACTTCTAAAAACTACCAACTCCCAACACTTATCCCCGTCCCGTCTCCAGCCGCTATAACTCTCCCCCAGGCCCGGTGAGAACCGGACCGGGGTCTCGGGCCCTGCGGGTGATCTGCCCAACGGGCCAGAGGCAACAGGCATTCCTGCCGCCGGGAGGGGCGAGCGCGCGTCGGCGCCCGTGGCAGGGATCGGCATTTCACTCAGACGAGTGGACGCGAGAGCTCCTTCAGGGCCGCGCACCAGAATGCCGCCGTGGAGAGTGAAAAGCTTTTCCGAAGCTCAAAGCTCTCAATGCTCATACAGCTCTGGATAATATTCTCCACGGGCCTTCCTCCTTCTTCCAACGCTGCCGGGCAAGCCCGGCAGCGCCCTTCTCCGTTACCCAGCCTGAGGGAGTGAGACATGCCACGCCAACGCACACAACAATTCCGCAACCGCAAACCGTCCGATCACCGGCGCGCCTTTCTCGTCCGCCGCCTGCGCCGCGAGATGAGAGCCGTCCGCGCCCTGCGCGAGCAACGCGCCGCTCTGCGGGAGTGAACAGTCCCACTGGGCATGGGCACATGATTACTTAGTCGGTCATGAAAGTTTTTCTTGACTGCCGGGAGGCCATCATCAATACTTCGTCACATGACTAAGTATCAAAACCAACTCACAGAGACATTTTCCGCCCTCGCCGACCCGACGCGGCGCGCCATTGTCAGCAGGCTGTGCGAAGGCCCTGCCTCTATTGGGGAATTGTCCGAGCCTTTCAAGATCGCGCTGCCGACACTGCTCAAGCATGTCCAGATCCTCGAAAAAAGCGGTCTCGTCAGCACGCAAAAGACCGGCCGGGTCCGCACTTGCCGGATCGAAACGGGCGCCCTGAAAGCGGGCGACGACTGGCTTCGCCAGCATCTCGCGCTGTGGGAAGACCGCCTCGACCGTATGGAGCACCACATCAACACCATGAAAAAGGAACATTGAGCGATGACCGGTTCATTCACCAGCACACCCTCTGCCTGGGCCGACTGGCCACTCGACCGCGAGATCGTCCTGACACGCCTGATCGAAGCCCCGCGAGACATTGTTTTCGCGGCATGGACTGCCCCAGCCCGGATACAGAGCTGGTTCGGCCCGGAAGGGTTCACCCTCACGACGAAAGAGATCGACATTCGCCCGGGCGGGATATGGCGTTTCGACATGATCGCACCCGATGGCACCGTGTTTCCCAACCGCATGGTTTTTCTGCGGCTGGAAGAACCATCGCTGATCGAGATCGAGCATGGCACCGGGCGGGACGATGACCCCGCGAAATTCCGCATGCTTGTCACCTTCGACGAGCAGAGTAATGGCAAGACCGTCCTCACACTCCGTCAGATGCACCCGTCAAGGGAAATCCGGGCCGAGAAGCTCGGCTTCGGCGCTGTCGAATATGGGCTGCAGACCCTCGCCAAGCTCGCCACCCATGTCGACGCGCATATGGCGTCCGCAATCTGACAGGGGCTGGCGGCCCGCCGTGTCAACCCTCTTGCCACGGCCTCGATCCTCGGCTATAGCCCGCCATTCACGAGCGATGGTCGACAGCGCCAGCCCCCTTCATCAGGGACAGCTGGTAGAGCGGGATGGTCCCGCCAGTTGCCGAGCCGAAGGTCGCCAGGGCCCTCCGCCCTGCCGGTCTCCGTCGCCTCACAGGAGAAGGCCATAATGCCACTTTACGAACACGTGTTCATCGCACGTCAGGACATCTCCCCTGCCCAGGTGGAGTCTCTGTCGGACAGCCTCCAATCCATCGTGAAAGACAATGGCGGCAAGATCGCCAAGCACGAATATTGGGGCCTGCGCAACATGCAGTACAAGATCAAGAAAAACCGCAAGGGTCATTACACCCTCATGAATATTGAGGCCCCGCCCGCGGCGATCACCGAGCTCGAGCGCCAGATGAAGATCAACGAGGATATCCTCCGCTTCATGACCCTGCGCGTCGAAGAGCACGACACCGACCCGTCACCCGTCATGTCCCGCCGCAGCGACGACCGCGGCGATCGTGGCGACCGCCGCGACAGCCGTGACCGTGGCGATCGCGGTGACCGTGGCGATCGCGGTGACCGTGGTGATCGCGGAGATCGCGGAGATCGCGATAATCGTGACCGGGGCGACCGGGGCGACCGCGATCATCGCAGTGACCGTGGTGACCGTGACAATCGCGACCGCGACCGTAACTAGGACCAGAGAAAGGAACAGGACCAATGGCTAAACCGTTTTTCCGTCGCCGCAAGACCTGCCCGTTCTCCGGCGAGAACGCCCCGAAAATCGACCACAAGGACCCGCGCCTGCTTCAGCGTTACATCTCTGAAAAAGGCAAGATCGTCCCGTCGCGCATTTCGGCGGTATCCCAGAAGAAACAGCGTGAGCTGGCCCGTGCGATCAAGCGCGCGCGCTTCCTCGCCCTGCTGCCGTTCGTAGGGGAGTAAGAACCATGGAAGTCATTCTGCTTGAACGCGTCGAGAATCTCGGCGGCATCGGCGATACCGTGTCCGTCAAGGCCGGCTTCGCCCGTAACTTCCTCCTGCCCCGCGGCAAGGCGCTGCGCGCCACGGTGAAGAACCAGAAGATGTTCGAAGCCCAGCGTGCAGATATCGAAGCCCGCAACGAGGAAGCAAAGAAGGCCGCTGCCGGCGAAGCAGGCAAGCTCAACGGCACGTCCTATGTGCTGATCCGCCAGGCCTCTGACATGGGCGTGTTGTACGGCTCGGTATCCTCCCGCGACATCTCTGCCGCGATCGGGGAAGCCGGGTTCAATGTCAGCCGCAACCAGGTCGTTCTCGACAAGCCGCTGAAGGCCCTCGGTGTCACCGATATCCGCGTGTTCCTGCACCCGGAAGTCTCGGTCACGGTCTCCATCAACATCGCCCGCTCGCAGGAAGAGGCAGAAGCCCAGGCCCGCGGCGAGAATGTTCTGGCCCGTACCGATGACGAAATCGAGGAAGCCGCCGGCAACGCCGCCGTCGACAACGAGATCCTGTCCGACCAGTCCGTCTCTCCGGAGGAACTGCTCGAGCCGGGCATGACCACCGCTGCTGATGCCGTCGACAGCGACGCTGGCGAGGACGAGAAAGACGCATAAGCGCCCTTCTCCCTGAACCACCGAAAATCAAGCCCCGGCTGCAGCTCAGCCGGGGCTTTTTTTCGCTGCTGTACGGCATGCCGGCTGTGGAAAAATCAGTACCGCGATATTTCAATGGTTTAGCGAATCAAGGAAAACTTTGGGATGGTGAGAGCGCAATCTTTGCGTTAACCAATTTACCATGGCTGATGGCAATATTCATAAGGCTCCCCATACGGAGCAAAAAGAACCCTTCAACATCGACGCGGAGCAGGCAATCCTCGGCGCGATCCTGTTCGACAACGAGATTTTCTATCGCGTCTCGGGCTTCCTGAAGGGCGAGCATTTCTACGACCCCGTCCACCAGCTGATCTATGTCGCCTGCGAGAAACTCATCTCGTCCGGCCGGCTCGCCTCGCCCGTCACGCTCAACACCTATCTCGCCGACAATCCGGCCATGGGCGAAATTGGCGGCTCTCGCTATCTCTCCGACCTCGCGATGAACGTGCCGTCGACCGCCGGCGCGTGGGACTATGCCCGCGTCGTCTTCGACCTGTCGGTCTCGCGCGGCCTTGTCCGCCTCGGCGGCGAGATGATCGACCGCGCCCGGTCCGCGGACATTGATGACGATCCGCAGACCCAGGTCCAGACCGCCGAGGCCGAGCTCTACAAGCTTGCCGAAACCGGCAAATATGGCGGCGGCTTCGTGACCTTCGAGAGCGCGCTCGCCGAAGCGATCAACATCGCCAATGCCGCCTATGAGCGTGGCGGCGGCCTTGCCGGCGTCTCGACCGGTCTCGTCGATATCGACAAGCATATGGGCGGCCTGCACAAGTCCGACCTCATCATCCTCGCCGGGCGCCCGTCCATGGGCAAGACCGCGCTCGTCACCAATATCGCCGTCAACGCCGCCAAGGCCTATCGCCCCGAGCGTCAGGCCGATGGCACGATCAAGGCGGGCGACGGCGCCGTTGTCGGCTTCTTCTCGCTCGAGATGTCCGCCGACCAGCTCGCCGGGCGTATCCTGTCGGAGTTCTCCGAAATCCCGTCCGACCGGATCCGCCGCGGCGATATCGATCAGTCCGATTTCGAGCGCATCTATGAAGCCGCGCAGACGCTGAACGACATCCCGCTCTATATCGACGATACCGGCGGTCTCTCCATCGCCCAGCTCGCCGCCCGCGCCCGCCGCCTCAAGCGCCAGCACGGCCTCAACCTCTTGATCATCGACTATCTCCAGCTCCTCTCCGGCTCGAAGAAGTCCGGCGAGAACCGGGTGCAGGAAGTCACCGAGATCACGGTCGGGCTGAAGGCACTCGCCAAGGAGCTGGAAGTACCGGTCATCGCCCTGTCCCAGCTTTCCCGCCAGGTCGAACAGCGCGAGGATAAACGCCCGCAGCTATCGGACCTCAGGGAATCCGGCTCGATCGAGCAGGACGCCGACGTCGTTCTCTTCGTCTATCGCGAGGAATACTACCTCTCCCGTGCCGAGCCGCGCGAGGGCACGCCGGAACATCTTCAGTGGCAGGAGGATTGCGACAAGGCCGCCGGCAAGGCCGAGGTCATCATCGGCAAACAGCGTCACGGCCCGATCGGCAATGTCAAGCTCGCCTTCGATGCCTCCATCGTCAAGTTCGGCAACCTCGCCCAGACCGACCGCTACGAAGACGACCGGTTCTAGGCAGCAATGGCCCTGACTCTGCCCCTTTCCCGGCGCAAAGGATTGGCATAATCCTGATATCATGAGCGACATCACCACCCACCGCCCGCGCCTGACAATCGACCTTGCCGCCGTCGCGGAGAATTACCGCACCCTCGCCGCCATGCGCCCGAAGGCGGATATGGCTGCCGTCGTCAAGGCTGATTGCTACGGCCTCGGCGTTGACCGCATCGCGCCCGCGCTGTTTGCGGCCGGCTGCCGCGCCTTCTTCGTCGCCTATTTCTTCGAAGGCGTGCACTTGCGCGAGATTCTCTCCCGCGTCGATCCCGAGGGCACGGCGACCATCTGCATCTTCAACGGCCCGGCCCGTGACGATGTCGACGACTTCACGACCCACGGCCTCACCCCCGTTCTTAATACGCTGGAACAGATGCGCCTGTGGCGGCAGACCGGCAATGGCCCGGCGATCATTCATATCGATACCGGCATGAACCGGCTCGGGCTGACTGGCCGTGAGATCGACGAGATCATCTCCGGCGAGGCCTATCGCTCGCTGGAAATCTCCTATCTCATGAGCCATTTCGCCTTCGGGGCCAACGCCGCCGATCCACACAATGCTGGGCAGGCCGAAGCGTTTAGCCGCACCGCCACCAGCCTGCGCAAGATCTGGCCCTCGGCAAAACTCTCCCTGTCCGCCTCCGCCGGCCTGTTCCTGCCGCTGGAGATCGAGGAAGCGCTGATCCGCCCCGGCGTCGCCCTTTATGGCGCCGGTCCGCAGGATCACCCCGAGCAGGCGCTCAAGACCGTCGCCAGCCTGCACGCCCCGATCCTGCAGATCCGCGACATCGCACCGGGCGAGACCTGCGGTTACTCCGGCACGTTCACTGCTCAGCGTCCAACCCGCCTCGCCACCATCGGCATCGGCTATGCCGACGGCTATTGCCGCGCGCTGTCGAACAAGGGAGTGGTACGGATCAACGGCGATGACTGCCCCGTCGTCGGCAATGTCTCCATGGACCTGATCATCGCCGACATCTCCGACATCGAGGGCGATGCAAGGGTCGGCGACATGGCGGAATGTTTCGGGGACAACATCCGGGTCGAGGACCACGCAGCCCGCGCCGGCACGATCGCCTATGAAGTCTTCACCATGCTGGGCGGCCGCATACAGAAGATTTATCGAACCTAGATACCCGCACTTGTGTTGCTTCAAGACAGTAGTAAAGAAGGTATCGCTCCATGGCACTTGATAAATACGAGATCGTTTACCGTTCGGACAGCAGGGACTGGGCGCTGGTCAAGGAAGGCGCCGACAGGGCCAGCCTCGTCGCCAGCAAGAAACAGGCGATCATGGCAAAAATGAAGAAAATGATGAACAGGGACAGCAATGAAGCGTCTGTCCGCGTGAAGAAACGCAACGGGCAGTACCAGGAAGAGCGCACCTATCCCCGGGCGAAAGACCCGTCACGGTCAAAAGGCTGAGGCTGACCTAGCCGGAGGCCATGACCTTGCCCGTGCCTTCGCGCACGGAACGGCTCGTCCACCGGGCGAGCGCCATCAGCACATCCTGCTGCTTGACCGGCTTGGTCAGGTAATCGTCCATGTCATGATCGCGACATATCTCTTCCTGGCCCTTCAGCGCATGGGCAGTCAGGCAGATGATTGGCGTCCGCGCCCTGCCCGTTTCCTTTTCCCGCGCCCGGATCGTCGCTGTCGCCTCATAGCCATCCATGACCGGCATCGACAGATCCATCAGGACCGCGTCGAAATCCATGTCACGGGCCATCTCGCAGGCGATCTGGCCGTTCTCGGCAAAGGACAGCTGATAGGCTGTCCCGGCCAGGATCGAACCGACAACCAGCCGGTTGACATCATTGTCCTCGACGATCAGGACCCGCTTCCCGGCGCCGGCGTCGCGCGCACGTCCCTGCGCCATTGCCCTCGTCGCACTTTCCGGCGCTGACTGGCTTTCGCCCAGCAGGAGACGCGACATCTCTTTATATAGAACGGCAGACTTGAACGGCTTGACCGCGAAGTGCCGAACGCCCAGTTCGCGCAGAGAGCTGATATACTGATCGTCATCGACAGCCGGCGTCACCACGATACGGTCCGCCTCGATCAGCTCGTTCTCCAGCAGGACGGCCACGCAATCCCGCGTCGCCATGTCCGGCAGGCGGTCACTGAGGATAATCGCATCGAACGCCGTGCCGCGCTGCTGACTGTCCGAGGCGGCCTTGATCAGCGCCGTCGCCCCGGCGCAGGCGATCACGTCAGCGCCCCAGTGTTCGCACAATTCGCGCGTCGCCTGCAGGCTGATGGCGGGCGTGTCGGCGATCAGCACGCGGTGCCCGGCAAGCTTGTCCCTGCGCTCGCAGCTCGCGCCGTCGCGGCAGTCGACAGGCAATGGCAGGGAAATCCAGAAGGTCGAGCCCTTGCCGTGCTCCGAGGTCACCCCCAGCTCGCCGCCCATCAAATCGACCAGACGGCGCGAGATCGCAAGGCCGAGGCCGGTCCCGCCATATTCGCGCGTCGTCGATTGCTCGGCCTGGGCAAACTCGTCGAAAATCTCGTGCACCTTGTCCTCGGAGATGCCGATGCCTGTATCCTCGATTTCGATACGGCAGGAGGCGGTATCGCCGCTCATCCGGCTGCTGACATTAATCGCGATATAGCCCTTTTCGGTAAACTTGATCGCGTTGCCGACGAGATTGGTGATCACCTGGCGAATACGCCCGACATCACCGATCATCGAGATCGGCAGGTCGGGATCGCAGCGCAGGACGATTTCCAGACCTTTTTCCTGGGCCCGCATGCGCAACAGCGTCGCGACATCCTCGACCGCCATGCGCAGATTGAAGGGATGCGGATCGAGTGCCAGCTTGCCGGATTCGATCTTGGAGAAGTCGAGAATGTCGTTGATCAGGACGAGCAGGGAATTGCCGGATTTGTAGATCGTGTCGGCGAACATTCGCTGGCGGTCGTTCAGCGGGGTATTCATCAGCTGTTCCGACATGCCGAGGACACCGTTCATCGGCGTGCGGATCTCATGGCTCATATTGGCAAGGAATGCCGACTTTGCCTTGTTGGCCGCCTCTGCCTGGTCCAGCGCCTGCGCCAGCTCTTCGGTGCGTTCATCCACCCGCCGCTCAAGGTCGTTGAACAGGCTTTTCAGTTGCAGCGCCATGGTCTGGAAACTCTTCGCCAGCGAGCCGAATTCGTCGCTGCGGGTCGCACCCGGCACCTGGTCCGGCCAGTTGCGCCCGTCATAGGCGCGGACAACCTCATCGAGGCGTTTTACCGGCCTGACGATCGACCAGATCGCCCATCCCAGTACGGCGCAAACCAGCAACATGATGATCGCGATCCGCGTCAGCGAGGTGATCAGTTCGGCACGCAGTTCCGCAGCAATACGGTCAGCACTGAACTCTACTTCGAGATTGGCCAGCACCTGGCCATTCGTTGCGATGATGCTCGCCTCCTCGGTCACCCGGTCGTCGACATCGATATCCTCGCGGATCTCCGTCAGGATCTTGCCGTTGAACTCGATCAGATCAACCGCCACGACGTCCTCGTGGTCGAACAGCGCCTCGAGAATGTTCTCGATGACATCGACATCATACTCGAACAGCGGCAGCGACAGAGAATGGGCGGTCGTCTTTGTCAGAAAGGCCCGCTCCGACTGGAATTTCTCCAGCTGCGTCGTACGCGTATGATCAAAGCGGCGCCATGCCTCGAAAGACAGGATGAGCATGATCAGCGTCAGGGAGACGAGTCCTGTCTTCAGGGCGATCTTGTTGTTTATATGTCGCAGCATGGTCTAGCCCCTCGGCTCGTTATCGATGCCAAAGAACATGTCGATCGAGATGGTCTCGAAGTCTTCGGCCTGCACCATTTCGCAGGTGATCTGCGAGAAATCGAGACTGCGCCAGTCGCGGTTGACAACCAGCGCCTCAAACGCTTCCTTTTCCGTCGTCATGATGCTGAGGACTGAATCCAGCGATGCATCGGCATTCGCAATCGCAAAGTCGCATCCCTCGTCATACCGTTTCAGGATTGCCAGCGAAAAGCCCATGTCGAGGATGTGCCCGCCCATGGAAGCACTCAACCGGCCATCATCGAGCGCTTCCAGCGCCTCCGGCGTCCAGTCCATCCCGCCCACGAGGACCTCTTCCGTTTCCGGATCGATTTCCTCCAGCACAGCCATGGCCATGCTGTCATTCGCGACCCAGACGATATCGAAATCGCCATAGCGGTTTTTCAGCAGGGAATATTTTTGCCGCGCAATGTGCGGCGTCCAGCGGGCCGTGACGACCTGCGTCAGGTCGACATTCTCGCTTTCGGCCACGGCGCGCCTGAGGCCTTCGACGCGCTTGACGGCGGCGGTACTGGCATAGGACCCGGAAATACCGACCATGCGCAGGGTCTTGCCGGGTTTGCGGCGCTGCGCCTCCGCGATCAGGTAGGTCGCAAGATCGTACCCGGCGCGCTCATCGTCAGGGATCAGGCGACCGATCCAGTGCGGCAGCTTCTCGCGCGGTCCGCCGATCAGCGTCTCGCCTTCTTCAGTCAGGTCGGCATTGAAGAGAAACGACTTGACCCCGTGCTGGTCGAGATATTGCAGCGCCTGTTCAGCGCCCATGCGGTAATTGACGATCAGGGCATAGTCAGGCTTTTCCTGCTGCTCGATCCTCGCACTGATCGCATCGAAGATTTCCTTTCGGCTCGAGCCTGAATAGATCAGCTCGAAGTCGATCTCGAGATCCTCCGCAGCGGCGTGCGCAATATCGACGATGATCTGCGTCCACGGATCGGCCGGCTCCATACCGGCGTAAAAGAACACGACTGTGGGACGGTCATCGGTGACGCCGCCGCTACCATCGGACTGGGCAAGAGACCGTCCTCCGGCTGCGGCAAGCACAGCCAGTGAAGCAAAAACCAGTCCGGCGATGTGATTTATCTTTATCATTATACCACCCGGGCGAACTCCCGGGTGGCAGACTAGGCGATATTGGTTAAGCCGAGGTTAGGGTAACCGTTGTCAACAAGGCCGCAAAATCAACGATTCTTTCGGCCGGCTACCGCGCCAGCCAGCCGCCATCGACCGGCAGCGTCGTGCCGTGAACATAGTCAGACGCCGACGCGGCAAGAAAAACCGCCGCCCCGCCAAGGTCGGACGGATCGCCCCAGTGGCCGGCCGGGATGCGGCCGAGAATCTCCGCATTGCGCGATTTATCCTCGCGCAGCGCCTCCGTGTTATTGGTGGCGAAATAGCCGGGTGCGATGGCATTCACATTGATGCCCTTTGCCGCCCATTCATTGGCGAGCAGCCGCGTCAATCCCGTCACGCCGCTCTTTGACGACGTGTACGACGCAACACGGATGCCACCCTGATAGGACAGCATGGACGCGATATTGATGATCTTGCCCCTGACCTCTCCATTGGCCCCCCGTCCCGTCACATGGCGGGCGAAGGCCTGGCACAGGAAGAAGACCGAGCGGATGTTGACGTTCATCACATCGTCCCAGTCACTCGCGGTGAACTCCAGCGCATCATTTCGGCGGATGATCCCGGCATTGTTGACGAGGATATCGACCTGCCCTGCGGCGGTAACGGCATCTTCGATCGCCCGGGCTGGCGCTTCCGGCTCGCCGAAATCCGCGGTGACTTCATGAAATGCGCGGCCAGCCCCGGCGACGGCCTTGCCCGTCTCCGCCGCGCTGGAGCGGCCTGCGGCGACGATATCGGCACCGGCGCCGGCGAGCGCGATGGCGATCGCCTGGCCGAGGCCGGTATTGGCGCCGGTCACCAGCGCCGTTTTACCCGAAAGATCAAACGAAGGCATGGCGCACCCCTATTGCAGCTGGCAGATGTCGAGGACATTCATGTCGGTATAGTCGAGATTTTCCCCGGCCATGCCCCAGATGAACGTGTAGTTCGCGGTGCCTGCGCCCATATGGATCGACCAGGGCGGGGAAATCACAGCCTCGCTGTCATGCATGATCAGGTGACGGATATTGTCGGGCTCGCCCATGAAATGGAACAGGCGGTCATTCTCGCCAAGCCCGTAATAGAAATAGATTTCCGAGCGCCGGTCATGCAGGTGCGGCGGCATGGTGTTCCAGACGCTGCCGGGTTTCAGCTGGGTCAGGCCGACCAGCAGCGAGCAGGACTCGCACACGCCGGGGATGATATATTGATAGATCACGCGCTCATTCGACTGTTCCAGCGATCCCTTTTCCAGCGGCTTGGCCATGTCCGGCGTAATCTTCTGTACGCTGAGGCGTTTATGGGCCGCCGCGCTGATCAGGTAGAACCGCGCAGGCGTCGCGCCATCCTTGCTGGCAAAGGTCACGCTTTGCGTGCCCATCGGCACGTACAGCGCATCGCGCGGATTCAGCTCATGGGCCTCGCCGTCAACGCTGACCGTGCCGGCGCCGGTGCCGACATTGAAGATGCCAAGCTCGCGGCGCACGAGGAAGGGCTGGCCTTCGGCGCTCTTGGGCTCGCGATGGACCGGCAGTTCGACCGTCTTGCCGATCGGGGCGACACCGCCGATCACGAGCCGCTCATTGTGGGAATAGTTCAGCCTGATCTCGTCGGGCTGGAACATGCCCTTGACCAGATAGCGCTCGTGCAATGTCTCGTTGTCGACCCCCTCCATCATGTCGGGATGGGTGGCCTGATATGTCTTCTCGAACATGGGAGTTTCCTGCCTTTGCGTCGGTTATGGCCACAATGTAACCGGTGGCATTTTGTAACGCAACCTTTGGACCGGGATATTTTATCCAGATATTCCAATCAGTTAGCTGGCGGACCCGAAGATTCTCGCTCGACCAGCCAGGGCACGTTCTCTCCCTCTTTGGTGTCGGGCGTTTCCTGCTCTTTGAGCAGCAGCAGCTTCTCCGCCGCCAGTTCGCCGAGCCGGGTGACAGGCGAGTGCACCGTGGTGATTCGCGGCCAGACGCTGATCGCGATCTGGAAGTCGTCAAAGCCGACGACCGAGAGCGCGTCTGGCGCCGTCAGCCCGGCAACGCGCAGCGCCTGCAACAGGCCTGCAGCCATTTCGTCATTGGCGGCGAAGATCGCCGTCGGCCGTGGATCGAGCTGCAGCAGCTCGCTGCCCCGGTCGAGGCCGGACTGGAACGTATACGCCCCTTCGCGCACGAATTTCGGATCGAGTTCGAGGCCGTGCTCGGCAAGCCCCTCCTCGAACCCGAGGCGGCGTTCATGGGACGACCGGAAGGACGGCTTGCCGGAGATGAAACCGATCCGCTTGTGGCCCAGCTTTGCCAGGTGCCGCCCGGCCTCACGCCCGCCGAGCCGGTCGTTCGACACGATCATGTTGGCGTTGTTTTCCAGCGCGACGGAGGCGATGCGGATATAGGCGCAGCCGATCTCGCGCAGCATGGCGACGATGCGCTCATCCTCCGACACTGACGGCGTCAGGATCACGCCGAACAGCTTCTGGCGCTCGACGAATTGCCGCGCATCCTGCAGGAAGCTGTCGCTGTCGCGGTTGCACGGATGCACGACCAGCTCGTGTCCGCTGTTCTTAAGCCCGTTCAGGATGCCCTGCTGCATGTTGACGACATATTGCGGGTTCGGGTTGTCGTAGATCATCCCGATCAGATAGGAGTGACGGAAGGCGAGCCCGCGCGCCTGCGGGTCCGGCGAGAAGCCGATAATGTCGATGATCTTGCCGATCTCGCTGCGGGTCTTGTCTTTCACCAGCGGTGACTTGTTGATCACCCGCGACACGGTGCGCTTGGACACGCCCGCGATCCTTGCGACATCGTTGATCGTCGGTTTCTTGGATGGCCCGTATCGCTGGCGCCATGCCTCGGCAGCCGCGACCGGATCTATCGCCTCGTCTTCAGTGCTCACCGTCTGGCCTTCCCGGCATAACAATTTGGCCAGCATGACAAACTGGCAGGTAAGTCAATCTGTTACGCTGTTTGGCTCAGTCGGGCAAGCTATAGGGGGAAAGCCGGACGCGGGGCAGCAGCGCGCTTCAGCCAGCCGCGACCAGCGACAGATCGATGGCGCCGAATGCGCCGAAATCGGCGCGCGACACGGCACCGACCGGTGCCTGATGCACGCCGGTGACCGCACCGCTGGAAATCGCATCGCCGGCCTTGAGTCTTATCCCCCTCCGGCCAAGCAGCGGTATAAGGAAGGCGACCGCGGCAATCGGCCCGCCATCGGGAATCGCCGACGCGTTGGCGCTGCCGGCCTCGCCGCCGTCGATCACCACGCGGACCGGCAGGTCCTCATGGGCAATCGACTGCCAGCCGGCGATCTCAGGCCCGATGATCAGCCCGGCATTGTTGCCGAAATCGCTGATGATGCTGGTCGGGCCCAAATCGTTGATGGTTGGCAGCGGGCTGGAGGCGATCTCGACACCGATATGAAGGGCACTGACATACTCCGCTGCCTGCTCCAGGCTCAGCGGCTGCGGCGAAGGGGCGATATCGCGCCCGATGATGAACACGAACTCCGCCTCGATTGCCGCAAAACCGTCTGCGAAGACCGGCATGGCGATTGGTTCACCGCCATAAACGTGCACGGAGGATTTGAAGATTGGCCCGGCAAGCCTGCTGTCGGCAAACCGCGCGCGATAGTCCGGCGGCACCATGCCGACTTTCCAGCCAGCCACCTCATCCGGCCACGCGGCGATCGACATGGACTGGATCGCATAGGCCTCTTCCAGCGTTTCCGGCAGCGCGCCGGGAAAGTCGGCCAGGCCCCTCGCCTGCTGGCGTGCGGCAGTGAAGCTGTCAGAGATATCGCGCATGTTCCGGCTGATATCCTGCTGCGGCAAGGTTCTGGTTTTCATAACAAATCTCGGTTCAAATAGCCCTGCTCTGCAGGAAACTCCACATTTATGCAACCGGTGGCATGGTAACGCTATTCCACCGTCATGCAACGCCTTAATCCCGATTTTCCGGGCTGACCGGGCCGTTTCGCCCGATCGCGAACTTCACTCCTCCGGCCACGTCAAAAGAAGGATCCGGTCCGCCGGATCCCTGCCAGCCGCCTTCGCGGTCAGCCGCGCCAGCGCCTCATCGCTATAGATCACCGATGCCCGCCGCAGGTTTCGCCAGTTGGCATCGAAGGCAGGCTCGCCGATCTGCTGCCACGGCCATTCCTGCTCGCGCCCGGCATATTTGGCCATGAAGGAGATCGCCCCGATCAGCGAGCTGCCTTCCGGCGACTGATAGGTGTACATGTCGGCGCCCAGATGCTCGCCCAGCCGCGCCACGATCAGGAACGCTTCAAGGTTGAAGCTGTGATAGTGGAAGGAGCGTGTACGGTCCTTTTCATGCGGCATGCTGCCATCACTGTCGATCTGCGCCGCGATACGGGCGAGCGTATGGTTGAACGCCCGCTGCGCCTCGGCACAATCGTGGGAAAACAGCGAGAATGCCATCAGCTGGGCATCATACCAGGTGCCGTGATTGTTCTCCTCGCCGCGCTCCTCCTGGCCGTTCTCGCTCGTCACCAGCCAGTCGGCATAGGCATCGAACCAGCCGCGCATGCCGGAGACGGTTTCCTCGTCCAGCATGCCGATGGCCTCGAGCAGCAACACCGCGTCAACAATGTCGATATAGCGATGGGTATCGATGATGCCGATGCCGCGTCCATCGACCCGCCCCGGAATGGCCTGAGCGTAGCGCAAATCCGGATTCATGCGGGTCGCCTCGTCGACAAACCACGTCCTCAACAGCCTTTCTGCATGCGCCGCATAGCGCTCATCGCCGGTGAAGTACGCCGCCAGCGCCAGCGTCGGCACATCGTCGGCGAGGGCACCGGACCGTGTCCGGTCGAAATTCGGCCCGTCCCGTTCCGGGTTGACCTGCCCGTCCTTGCGGATATAGGGCTTGCCGTCCCGGCGGGTCGGGTCCGGCCACCAATAGGGCCCGATACTGACATAGTCATGCCGGTCGCCGCTCGGCGCGGGATCGGTCTTGTCGGTGACGCTATAGGGCCCGTTGCCGAGCGCCGCGTCGGCCTCGGCGACGAGCGCCCTCAGGGCAAACAGCGCATCCGGGTCATCGGCAATCACCGCTGCCCGCGCCGCCGCCAGGTTGGCCGGCCGCCAGACCAGCGTCGTCTCGCCGATAGCCTCGCGGCACGCAGCCATCGTGTCTGCTACCTCTGTTTCCTCCGCAGGCTGAGCGGCATGCGCCGTGGCGGCGGGAGAAAAGGCCGATAGCAGCGTGGCTGCTATCGGCAAGAGGAAGGAGGGGCGGGAGCCGGCCTTGCGGACACCTCCCACCGGGGGAGCGACGGTCATGGCGCTAGAACTTGCCTCTGAGACCGACGAAGAAGCGACGGCCGCTATAGTCCGCCTGGGCCAGACTGTCGTTGGTCGGACGATAGAAGATGTTCGGCTCGTCCAGCAGGTTCAGGCCCTGGAAGCGGATCTGGATCGCGTCCGTAATATCATAGGATGCGGAGAAATCGAGGAAGTCCTGGGCTTCTGTATAGCGGTTGGCGTCGTTGCGGAACGGCTTGAAATAGCTCGACCGCGCCTTGTAGGCGAGCCGCACGCTGGCGCCGTATTTTTCCCAGAACACGGCAAGGTTCGTCGAGTTTTGCGAGTAGCCGGGAATGTTCGCCGGCTTGGTGAAGTCGGCCAGCGCGTTGGTGCCGTCCGGAATGGTCGGGTCGGGGAACTCGAAATCGGAGTCGGCATAATTGTGCCCTGCCCTGACACCGAAACCGTCAAACGGCGACGGCAGGTGATCGAACACATGCTGGAAGCTCAGCTCGATCCCCATGAGGCTGCTCGACTCGTCGGAATTACCCGACCGGCCGATCAGCACCGGCGTCGCCGTGCCATCGACATTGAGCACAACCGTTTCCTGAACCGTCTCGATACCCGTCTCCAGCTGCTTGGCATAGAACGCAGCAGAGAATGCCGTGTCGTCATCGAAATACCATTCATAGGAGATGTCGAAATTGGTCGATTCCAGTGGCTCGATGAACGGATTGCCGCTGGCCGATACGATCGCCGCGATGCTGTCGAGGTCGGCACTGTCGTCGAACGACAGGGCCGCCGACATCGCCTCCATGTCCGGGCGGGCAAGGGCGCGATAGGCGGCAAAGCGCAACAGCGTCGTCTCGCTTGTTTCCAGCGTCAGGTTTGCACTGGGCAGGATCGACCAGAAATCATTCTCCTCGACATTGGAGATCGGATCGCCCACCGGCTCGACAATCACCGTGTCCGGATCATCACCGAGCGAGGTCGCCAGCGCCGAGCTGATACCGACCGACTCGATTTCCGTCTTGATCGCCCTCAGCCCGATATTGCCATAGGCTGGCAGGGAGAACATCTCCGTCTCGAAATTACCCTGGGCATAGACCGCGAAAGTATCTTCCTTCACGTCGGTATCGCTGGGCGACAGAGTCGACCCGGTCGGCAGGCCGGCATCGCGCGACCCGGTCAGGGCGATGAACAGCTCCTCCGGGTTCCATGTTGCCCAGGTCATGCCTTCCATCGGCGTGTCGGCTCCCTCGAACAGGTCCTCGACGATGAAGCTGTCGCGACGGGCAGCAATGGCTGCGGCGCTGAAGTAGTTATCCTCCACAAGCCCCACTGTCGCGTCGATGCCATCATCGTGAAAACGCTCACGGGTCGCATAGCGCACGCCGGCCTCGAGCGAGGTGAAGAAATTCCCCTCGAGGAAATATTCGCCATCGAACCGCACCGCCAGGATCTCGTCATCGATATTCTCCAGGCGGCGGCGCGCCCGTGCGCCATTGTCATAGAGGTCGTGATTGTCGAGATCGAATGTCAGCCCGGTATCATCCTCGACATCGGAGACATCGAGGAAGGTCAGCGTCGGAATGTTTTCCCCGCGGCTGTCGAGCTGTGCGATAACACGATCATTGGTGCGGATGCGCATGTCCAGCTCGTCCTGGCGGCGCTCGGTCTTGGAGTAGCCGACATCGCCGGACAGAACGAGATTGTCACCGCTCCATTCGGCATTGAGGCCGAACCCGGTATAGGTCTCGTCGCGCACGCGCCAGACCGACTGGTTCTCGATCCGCGTCTCGGTGGTCCAGGCGTTCAGCGCACCGCTCTCGGAGATATCGAGCGGCACGATATCGCGGCGGCCATCGGCGATGACGAGGTTGCCGCGCTTCTCGATGTCGGAGCGGTCGGACCACTGGGCATCGAGATTGATGTCCCACTGGGCGTTCGGCTGCCATTGAACATTGGCCATGATCGCGTCGCGGTCGGACTCTGTCTGCATGGCGCGATAGATATACTGGTTGGAAACGAAATAGGTGTCGGCTGCGCCGCCATCCGGATCGAAGGAGCAATTGTTATTCCCGTCTATCCCTTCAATGGTATTGCATGGACGGAAAGTGGAAGAAGAGGTGTAGATATCTTCCGGCGCCGTATCATCTCGAATCTGGCCGCCAATGGCGATGCCGATATCGCCGATGCCGGTCTCGAACTGGTCCGTGTAGGACCCGGTGATCCGTTTGCTGAAATCCTGGCCTTCGGCGACGCGTTGCTCATAGTCGCTGTAACCGAGCAGGCCCTGGACCTGGAAGCGGCGCTTGCCGTATTCCAGTGGGCGCAGCGTCTGCAGTTCGATGATGCCGGAGATACCGCCTTCGACGAAGCTCGCCTGCTGCGACTTGTAGACCACGGCGCCGCCGATCAGCTCCGACGGGAACTGGCCGAAATTGACGTCGCGACCATCGGAGCCGGAAGAGATTTCGCGGCCATTGATCACAGAGGACCCGAGATAGGCACCGAGACCGCGCACCGACAGCTCGGAGGCACCGCCCTTGAACCGGTCGGAGGTCACGCCGGTGATCCGCTCCAGCGTTTCGGCGATCGACAGGTCCGGCAGGTCGCCGATCTCGACGCCGACCAGCGCGTCGGAGACGACTTCATTGTTCTTCTTGACCGCAAGGGATTCCTCGAGCGACTGGCGCAGCTCGCCCTTGATGGTGATCACATCTTCTTCGTCGTCCTGCGCGAAAGCGGCGCCGGCACTGACGGCCACCGCAGCCGTCGAGGCCATGGCAAACCATTTGAGACTTTTTGTCAGGCGTGTGTTTTTGCCCATTTCATTTCCTCCCAGAAACTTCATCATTGTCCCGCTCGGCAAAAAATTGTTTTGCATTATGATTTTGCCACCGGTAACAATGACTATGTCACCGGTGGCAAAATATGGGCAAGAGCGAAAACGAGAAATTCTTTCCCAAAGGCACAAAAAACCGGAAACTGAACAAAAAATGTTGCCGATAAGCAACGCGGAGGAAACCGGAATGACCCATCAAGAGACAAGAAAGCCGATCAATTTCAATAGCTTGAAGCCCTTTCTCATGGCTGTATCCAGCCTCGCCCTGATGACGGGCTGCTCGTCGCGGGCCGATGAGCAACCGGCTGACCTGCCCGAAATCCTGACTGGCATGGCGTCCGGAACGGGCAATTATCTCCCCGATTTCTCCTATGCCGGGTATGAATTCGGAACCGCGCCGCTGCCGGCAAAAACCGGCACCGTCATCAGCGTCACCGGCCATGGCGCCGTCGCCAATGACGAGATCGACGACTCCCGCGCCGTCCTCGCCGCCTTCGAGGCCGCGCGGGATATAGAGGGTCCCGTGACCGTGGAATTTCCGGCAGGACGCTTCATCCTGTCCGACATTCTGTTCATCGACCGCAGCGACTTCATCCTGAAAGGCGCCGGCTCGGGTGAAGGCGGCACGACACTGCACTTCCCCCGCCCGCTCACCATGATCGACCAATCGGATGCGCTCGACGAGTTGCGAGAATACATTGTCGAGCTCGACAAGCGCCAGGTCGAAACGGACAAGAACCTCGACGTCCTCTTCTCGGAATATTCCTGGAGCGGCGGCATGATCTGGGTCAAGGTCCCCGATGGCCGCCCTGCCGGCTACCTGCCGCGCTATGACGCGCCCGCCAATGTGCTGGCGACCCTGGCCGAAGGCACCCGCGGCGAGCGCACCATCCGTATGGAGAACAATGACAGCCTGTCCGCCGGCGACGTCGTCCAGGTGCAATGGTTCAATCGTGCCGGCGAGGACGGCCCGCTGATCGACGAGATCTACAATGATCCGGATATCGAGGTCGGATCACATCACTGGACCTATCATGACCGCGCCCTCGCCCGCCAGATGACCCGCATTGAGGCGATCGACGGCGACATGGTCACCATTGCCGATCCATTACTGCACGACATCAGTGCCGACCTGCCTGCCTATGCTTCGCAGTGGGACCATTTGAGCAATATCGGCATAGAGGGCCTGCGCCTCGAATTTCCCCCTGCCCTCGTCTTCGGCCACCATGTCGAGCAGGGCTATAACGGCATCTATCTGACCAGCGCCTTCAACAGCTGGATCAGCGATGTCGAGATCGCCAATGCCGATAGCGGTATCCTCACCTATGACAGCGCCAGCGTGACGATCAGGGATATCGAAACGACCGGCACGCGCATGGCCCATTATTCCGTGCACATTGGCAATTGCCATAACATGCTGGTCGAGGGGCTGACCGTGCGCAATCCGGTCCTGCACGATCTCAGCTTCAACACTCAGTCGACCAAATCGGTCTATCTCGACACGGAAGTGTTCGACGAACCCGTGCTCGACCAGCATGCCGGTGCCAACCACCAGAACCTGTTCGACAATGTCACCCTCCACATCACACCCGTGGAGAAGGACGGAAAGCTGACTTTTCCGGTCTGGGATGGCAGCGGTGCCGGTTACTGGCAGCCCGGCCATGGCGCGTTCAACACCACCTGGAACCTCAAGCTGGTCATGGATGAGGCGACGGACGAAACGATAGTGCTGGAAGGCCTCGCCGAAGGCCCGAATGCCCGCATCATCGGCCTCTCCGGCAATGGCGCGTTCGCGCTGGACTACCGTCCTGCTCCCTATACGGAGTTCATCAACCAGCCGGTCACCAATGCGCCCTCGCTCTATCGCTACCAGCTACAGCAGCGCACCGCCGGTCAGTAAAATCAGGCGGTAAGCGTCGTCTCGATGAACTGGCCGAATGGCGCATAGTGCTGCTGGTAGACCTTGTCATACCATGCAGCCCGCGCCGGGTCGGGCGTGTATTCCGCCTCGAAGCCCTGCCCCATGGCGGATTGCGCCTCCTCGACCGACTTGTGTACGCCGCTGGCAATCGCCGCGAACATTGCCGCGCCGAGGGCACAGGTCTGTTCCGACCGGGCGACCCGGATCGGCATGTTCAGCACATCGGCCATGATCTGCATGACGAGCGGCGATTTCTGCGCAACGCCGCCCAGCGCGATGACATCGTCAATGGCGATGCCCTCACGGCGGAAGCGCTCGACAATGGCGCGCGAGCCGAAGCACGTCGCCTCGACCAGCGCCCGGAAGATGCGCGGCGCGTCGGAGCCGAGCGACAGGCCGGCAATCGCGCCCTTCACCGCCTGGCTCGCATCGGGCGTGCGCCGGCCATTCATCCAGTCGACGGCGATGACGGAGGACTCTTCCGGCGCGATCTTCTCGGCTGCCTTGCTCAGGGCCGGGATCAGTTTCTCGCGCACGGCCTCGGCCGCCGCCTGGTCGTCCATCAGGTTCTTCAAAGGCCAGGCCAGCACATCGGCGAACCAGGCATAGAGATCGCCAAAGGCCGACTGGCCGGCTTCGAGCCCGATATAGCCGGGCGCCACGGAGCCATCGACCTGCCCGCAAATGCCGGCGACGGTCCGCCCGCCGATCGTCTCTTCCGGCGCGATCATGATATCGCAGGTCGAGGTGCCGATGACCCGGCTCAGACTGCCCGGCCGCACCTCGCCGCCGACCGCGCCCATATGGCAGTCGAACGCGCCGATGCCGACGACCGCTTCGCGCGAAATCCCCAGCCTGTCAGCCCATTCCGGCAGGATCGTCCCGGCCGGCTTGTCGCTGGTGAAGGTCTCGGCAGAAAAACGCTCGCGATAGCCGGCAAGGCGCGGCTCGATTGCGGTCAGGAACCCGTCTTCCGGCAGGCCGCCCCATTCTTCCGCCCACAAAGCCTTGTGACCTGCCGCGCAGCGCCCGCGGCGCACCTCGCCAGGCTCGACCTTGCCGGTCAGCAGCGCCGGCATCCAGTCGCAATGCTCGATCCAGGCGCGCGCCACATTATGCACCCTGTCATTGCCCTTCAGCACATGGGCCATCTTCGCCAGCACCCACTCGGATGAATAGATGCCGCCGACATATTTCAGATAATCCGTGTTCCACGTCTTAGACAGGGTGTTGATATGCTCGGCTTCCCTGATCGCCGTGTGGTCCTTCCACAGCACGAACATCGCGTCCGGCTCCTCGGCGAAATCATCGCGCAGGGCGAGCGGGATGCCCGCCTCGTCGACGAGGCACGGGGTCGACCCGGTCGTGTCGAACGAGATGCCGACGACGTTCTGTCCGGCGCCCTCGCCCGCCTGGGCCAGCGCATCAGCGACGCTCGCCTCAAGCGCATCGATATAGTCCTGCGGGTGCTGACGATACTGGTCCTTCGCCGGCTCGCAATAAAGCCGCCGGCTCCAGCGCTCATAAGGCGCGACCGACATGCCGAGGGTCTCCCCGGTCAGCGCGTCGGCCAGGAAGGCGCGCGCCGAATCCGTGCCATAGTCGAGGCCGAGGACTAGTTTCTGCTCGCTCACTTGATTGCTCCGTTCGGTCTCAGGGTCGATCTAGCCCTGACCGTAATAGGCATTCGGGCCGTGCTTGCGCTCGAAATGCTTGCGGGTCAGGTGATCATTCATGGATAAATTGGGGTTGAGGCTGTGGGCAATGGCGCCCATCTTCGCGACCTCTTCCAGCACCACGGAATTGCGCACCGCCTCCGCCGGGCTCTTGCCCCAGGTGAAAGGCGCGTGGTTCTTCACCAGGACGCCCGGAATATGCATCGGATTGCGATTGCCGAAGGTCTCGACGATGACATCGCCGGTGGTCTTCTCGAATTCGCCTTCGATCTCTGCCTGTGTCATGTCGCGGGTACAGGGAATGGCGTCGGAGAAATAATCCGCATGGGTCGTGCCGGTCAGCGGGATCGACATGCCCGCCTGCGCCCAGGCCGCGCCATGGGTCGAATGAGTGTGCGCGACCCCGCCGATTTCCTTGAACGCCTTGTAGAGTACAAGGTGGGTGGCGGTATCCGAGGACGGCTTCAGCTTGCCCTCGACCTTGTTGCCGTCGAGATCGATCGCGACCATGTCTTCGGCCTTCATCTCGTCATAGGGCACGCCGGAGGGCTTGATCACGACGATCCCCTCCGCGCGCATGATGCCGCTGACATTGCCCCAGGTCAGGATGACGAGGCCATGGCCGACCAGCGCCATGTTCGCCTCGAACACCTGTTTCTTCATCTCTTCAAGAGAGCTCATGATCGCACTCCTTTCCGCGTTACCGCTCCATGCCCGATACTTCCATACAAGGACATAGAGCGCATACGGCCTATTTGTAGTACGCCTCGTTGGCCCTGATCTCGGCCTTGAACCTGTCGATCGTCGTGTCACCGTCGATGACCAGCAGCTCGATCCCGACCATTTCGGCGAGATCGCGGATCTGGTGCGTCTTCAGCGACATGGAGAAGCACGAATGATGCGCCCCGCCGGCCTGGATCCATGCAGCCGTACCGGTCGCGAAATCAGGCTTGGTGTTCCAGAAGGCGCTCGCCACGGGCAGTTTCGGCATGCTCTCTGTCCGGTGCAGCACGTCGAGCTCGCCGCAGACGAGACGGAAGCGGTTGCCCATATCCATCATCGAGACGTTGATCGCCGGACCCTCCGGCGTGGTGAAGATCAGCCGCACCGGGTCTTCCTTGCCGCCGATCGCCAGCGGATGCACGGCAAGGCGCGGCTTGTCCGCGGCGATGGTCGGACAGATCTCCAGCATGTGCGAGCCGAGCACGCAGGTTCCGTTCTCGTCGAGGTGATAGGTGTAGTCCTCCATGAAGGACGTGCCGCCATCGAGCCCGTGCGCCATCATCTTCATGGTGCGCACCAGCACCGCCGTCTTCCAGTCGCCCTCGGCACCGAAGCCATAGCCATCGGCCATGATGCGCTGGGCGCCGATACCGGGCAGCTGTTTCAGCCCGTGCAGAATCTCGAACGTGGTCGTGAAACCCTGGTAATCATTGTCCTGAAGGAAATCGCGAATGCCGAGCTCGATGCGCAGCGCATCGATCAGCGACTGGTGACGATCGCCGCCGCGGGCGAGATCGCCCGGCACGGTGTAGAGCTCGCTGACCCGGTCGATATCCTCTTCCACGCGGCCATCGCTGACAGCATCGACCCGCTCGGCCAGGTCGCCGAGGCCATAGCCGTCGACAGTTGCGCCGAGCTTCATTTCCGCCTCGACCTTGTCACCCTCGGTCACCGCCACGCGGCGCATATTGTCACCGAAGCGGGCGATGCGCGTGGTGCGCAGCGTATGCCTGCCGATGGCGACCCGGCTCCAGTCGGCAATCTGCTGCTGCACCGACGGGTCCTTCCAGTGGCCGGCAACGACACGGCGCTCGATGCGCAGGCGCGAACAGATATAGCCGAACTCCCGGTCACCATGGGCAGACTGGTTGAGGTTCATGAAATCCATGTCGATTTCAGACCACGGGATATCGCGGTTGAACTGGGTATTGAGATGCAGGAACGGCTTTTGCAGTTGCGTCAGCCCGGCGATCCACATTTTCGCCGGCGAAAAAGTGTGCATCCACAGGACGAGGCCGACACACTCGTCGGACTGGTTCGCCTCCTTCATCACCCGCAGCACTTCGGACGGCGTCGTGACCACCGCCTTGAACTCCAGGCTTGCCGGCATCGACGGCAACTGGCCGAGCGCCCCGGCGATCTCGCGGGCATTCTGCTCGACCTGCTCGAGCACTTTCGGGCCATACAGATGCTGGCTGCCGACAACGAACCAGAGTTTATGCGCTTTCAAATCAGACGGTAACATGACGAGCCTCTAAAAAATTACAGATGTCAGATGGCAGGGAATGGCGAGTGAGAACACTTACCCTCCCCTACCAGAAGGCGATGTAGACTGCGGCGATGATGCCGAGAATGATGGCGGAGTTGATATAGTCCCACTTGCTGACCGACGCTTTAACCTCAGCCCGTTGCTCCGGTGTGATCGACTTGTAGGTCAGGCCGTCAAGGTCGTCATCGGACCGCGCTTTGGTGACGAGACTGATGAGAACCATCACGACGATGGTGAAGGCCAGGAGGACGCAGCAATAATAGAGCCAGTTCATATTCGCGACCCACGAGAACAGGACGTTCGATTGCGCGATCGCAGGCACGAATTGCAGGAACAGGCCGAGCATGCCGGCGGCAAAGCCCGCGACCAGTCCCCAGAAGCCGGCGGCAGGCGTGATGCGGTTGGAGAAGATGCCGAGGAAGAACACGGCGACGATTGCCGGCGCTATCAGCGACTGCACCCGCTGCAGGGCTTCATAGAGGTTGTCGCCGAGCAGGCCGGAGCGCAGTACCGGCACCCAGAGAACGCCGAGCACGGTAACGACGATGGTCGCCCAGCGGCCAACGGCAAGGTAATGCTTCTTCGACTTGTCCTTGACCATGCGCTGGTAGAAATCGACCGTGAACAGCGTCGCCGAGGAGTTGAACAGCGAGGCAAGCGAGCTCATCAGCGCGGCGATGGCCCCGCCGAGAACGATGCCCTTGATACCGACCGGCAGCATCTCGCGCACCATCACCGGGAACGCCGTGTCCGGACCGCCGGACAGGTCGAGCATGCCCTTCTGTGCCAGCGCATAGGCGATCATGCCCGGCACGAGGAAGATGAAGACCGGAAGCAGTTTCAGGTAACCGCCGAAGATGGCACCCTGACGGGCCTGCTTCATGTCACGGGCGGACAGAACGCGCTGGACGATGTACTGGTCCGTACACCAGTACCACAGGCCGATGATCACCGAGCCGCCGACCACGGCCGGCCACGGGAAGTCGGGATCGTCGATCGGGCGGAACAGATGCATGTTATCGCCATTGATCCGCTTCATCTCGGCAAAGCCCTCGAACAGGCCGGCGCCGCCGCCGAGCTGCGTCAGGCCCGCAAACAGGATGATGATCGAGCCGAGCAGGAGGACCGGCGTCTGCAGGACGGATGTCCACAACACGGCCTTCATGCCGCCGATGACGGTGTAGGCACCGGTGATCACGATCAGCGACAGCGCCGCGATCCAGAAGAAATCGACCCCGAACATCGTGTCGATGCCGAAGATTTCCTGGATGGCGATACCGCCGGCATAGACCGTCACCGATACCTTGGTGATGACATAGGCGACGAGCGAAATGAACGAGAAGAAGGTCCGCGTCTCGGAGGAATAGCGTTTCTCGAGGAACTCGGGCGTCGTGAAGATCTGTGTGCGCCAGTAGAACGGCACGAACACCCAGGCGAGAATGATGATGATCCAGGAATGGAATTCCCAGTGCGCCTGCGCCATGCCGGTTTGCGCACCGGCAGAGGCAAGGCCGACCAGGTGCTCCGAGCCGATGTTGGAAGCAAAGATCGACGCGCCGATCGCGAGCCATGTCGCATTGCGTCCGGCGAGGAAGTAATCTTCCGTGTCGTCGTCCTTCTGCCTCGCCACCCACACAACGATGCCCAGCAAGGCCAGCATGAAGAGGCCCAACACGGCCCAATCCAACGTTCCGAAACTCATTTTCCCATCCCTCTAACCGGATGCCAGACCGTGCCCGCGAGCCGATCCGGCTGTTTTTGTTTAGTTTTCAGCTGCTCCGCTGGTGCCCTCTTTTAACCGAAAGCGCTAACATGGTCTGCGATCAAAAAAATGAAATCGTTTGCGATGGTACACCGCCATTGCTCCACCGGACCGCCGGGGTTACGCCTGAAGCAGGGTCGCGCGGCAAGAGAATTTTCCCCGGCGGGACGGTGTCGCGATCCGCGAGGAATGAACGATGATATCACGACGCAGCTTCATCATGGCCTCGGCCAGTGCCATTGCGCTGGCGGGGTCTTTCGGTGCCTTTGCCGCCACGGACGCCCGGATCAAGGCCTCCCCCCTGCCCCTGCGGGACGTGACGCTGGCGCCCTCCATCTTCCTCAACGCGATCGAGCGCAACCGGGATTACCTTCTCTCGCTCGACCCCGACCGGCTGCTCCATAATTTCCACCGGAGCGCGGGTCTGGAGCCGAAAGCGCCGGTCTATGGCGGCTGGGAAAAGCGCGGCATCGCCGGGCACACGCTGGGCCATTACCTTTCCGGCCTGTCGATGCTCTGGGCACAGACGGGCGACGACCGCGTCAAGCAGGCGATCGGCTATACGGTAGCCGAGCTCGCCCGCTGCCAGGCAGCCCATGGCGATGGCTATGTCGGCGGCACCACCGTCGAACGCGACGGCGAGGAGGTCGACGGCAAGATCGTCTTCGAGGAAATCCGCAATGGCGATATCCGCACCAGCGGCTTCGACATCAATGGCGGCTGGGTACCGCTCTACACCTGGCACAAGATTCATGCAGGGCTCATCGATGCATGGCAGCTGGCCGGGAACGAACAGGCAGAACCGGTCATGCTGGGGCTTGCCGGCTATCTCGCGACCATTCTGGAAGGCCTCGATGACGAGCAGATGCAGCGCCTTCTCGCGGCCGAGCATGGCGGCCTGAACGAGAGCTATGCCAACACATACGCCCTGACGGGCAACGACCGCTGGCTCACCGTGGCAGACAGGATTCGTCACAAGGCCGTGCTTGATCCGCTGGCTGAGGGTCGGAACAACCTGCCCGGCCTGCACGCCAATACGCAGATCCCCAAGGTGATCGGCCTTGCCCGTCTCTATGAACTCACAGGCGAAACGCAGAAGGCGGACACGTCGCGCTTCTTCTATCGCACCGTCCTCGACCATCATACCTATGCCATTGGCGGCAATTCGGAGCGCGAACATTTCCCGCCGCCCGATGTCATCGCCGGAGCCCTGACCGACCGCACCTGCGAGGCCTGCAACACCTACAACATGATGAAGCTGGGCCGGCACTTGTATGGCTGGTCGATGGACCCGGGGCTGTTCGATGACTACGAGAACATGCACATCAACCACATCATGGCGCACCAGCACCCGGAAACGGGTATGTTCGTCTATTTCATGCCGATGCGCAGCGGCTCGCGCCGAACCTATTCAGAGCCGACCGAGAGCTTCTGGTGCTGTGTCGGCTCCGGCATGGAGAGCCACGCCAAGCATGGCGATTCGGCCTACTGGCAATCGGCCGATACGCTGTACACCAACCTCTATATGCCGTCTGACGTCGACTGGAAAATGGGCGGCATGAGCCTTTCAGTGCGGACCGATTATCCGATGTCCGAGGATATCGCCTTCACGGTGAACACCGCTCCCTCGGAAGAGCGCACGCTCGCCTTCCGCCTGCCGGGCTGGTGCGATGCACCCTCCCTCGCCGTCAATGGCGACCCTGTCGCGGTCAGCGCTGGCGGTGGCTATGCAAGGATCACGCGCGCCTGGCAGACTGGCGATACGATCACCCTGACCCTGCCCATGACGCTCGCCGTCGCGCCGTCACCGGACGAGCCGAACACGGTCACCTTCCGCCACGGCCCGCTGGTGCTCGCCGCCAATCTCGGCCCGGGCGCGCAAGAAATGACGGAGTTGCCCCCTGCCCTTGTCGGCGATGATGTCAGCGCCTCCCTGACACCCGTCGCCGGGTCGTTCGCGACCTATCGCATGACAAATGCCAAACCCGCAGCCGTGACGCTGACGCCGTTTTTCGACCAATACGAAAACCGTGCCGCAGTCTATTTCCCGACCTTCTCCGAAGACGAATGGTCGACGAAGAGCGAGGAATTTCGCGCCGAGCAGGCAGCAAAGGCAGCGCTGGAAGCCCGCACCGCCGACGTCATCTATCTCGGCGAGATGCAGCCGGAGCGCGACCATGATTTCCGTACGAACCAGTCCGACGTCATCGCTTTCGGCGGCAAGAATGGCCGAACGGCCTGGTGGGGCGTCGGCAATTACATCGAGTTCGACATGGCCGTGCCCGATGGCCCGGCAATCCTGCAGGTCCTGTATTGGGGCGAGGAGACCGACAAGAATTTCGACGTCATCGTCGATGGCCAGCTGATCGCCAATGAGCGCCGCAAAGAACCAGGCAAGCCGGAATTTGTCGCCGTCGACTATCCACTGCCGCAGGAACTGACAGCCGGCAAGGACAAGGTCGCCGTGCGCTTCGAGACACGCGGCAGCGATGCGCCGGTCTATGAGGTGCGCATCCTCAAGGCAGAGGCGTAAGAACCGCACCGCACACAAACAAAAAAGGCCGCCCGGACAGGCGGCCTTTTCGATTCAATCCAGGCGCTTTCTTATTTGGTAACGCCGGTCTTGATCTTCATGACGTGGACATATTCCTCGCCAGGCTCCAGCCGCGCAGACGGGAAATCCGGCTTGTTCGGCGCGTCCGGGTAGACCTGCGGTTCCAGGCACAGCCCGTCGCCCTGGCGATAGAGGATGCCGCCCTTGCCGGGTGTCGTCCCGTCGAGGAAGTTACCGGAATAGAACTGCACCGCCGGCTGGTCGGTATAGATCTCGATCATCCGCCCGGTTACGGCAGCGGTCAGCCTTGCAGCCAGGCGCATGTCCTCGTCGCCCTCGTCCAGCACGAAATTATGGTCATAACCGAGACCGAGCATGATCTGCTCGTCATTGCCGTTGCGCAGCCGTGCGCCGATCCGCATCGGCTCGCGGAAATCGAACGGCGTGCCGGCGACATCGCGGATCTCGCCGGTCGGGATCAGCCCTGAATCGACCGGCGTATAGGCACTTGCCGGGATCATCAGGTCATGGCTCACGATCGGACGCATGTCCTTATGGCCTGACAGGTTGAAATAGCTGTGATTGGTCATGTTGATGATCGTCGTCTTGTCGGTCGTCGCGCGGTGATCGATCGTCAGCGTGCCGTCATCGTCGAGCATATAGGTCACGCTCGCCTCAACGGTGCCGGGATAGCCGCCGGCCCCGTCGGGGCTGGTCAGGCTCATGGTCACGCTCGCGGCGCCATCGTCGTCCTCGCTGACATCGGTGATGGTCCAGACCAGCTTGTCGAAACCGGTGACGCCGCCATGCAGATGGTTATCCCCGTCATTGGCCTCGAGCGTATACTCGGTACCGTCAAGGCTGAAGGTCGCATCGCCGATCCGGTTGGCGAAGCGGCCGATGGTGGCACCCAGATATTGCGGCGTCGCCAGATATTCCGCCGGGGTATCGTGACCAAGCACGATATCGTCGACCGTGCCCCTCTTGTCCGGCGTCTGCAGCGATTGCAGCGTCGCGCCGAGGGTGATGACGCGGGCGGTGACGCCGTCGTCATTGCTGAGGAGCACGGCTTCGATCTCGGTGCCGTCTTCCAGCGTGCCGAAGACTTCCCGCTCGGCATCGGCGGCCAGGGCGGCGCCGGATAGGGTGATGATGGCTGCTGCGCTGGTGAGCGCGATGGTGCGAATGCTGGACACTGATACCTCCCGGTTGTTCTTGTCATCTGTCTTGGTCCGTCGCTCAGACTAGCCGAATATACCGCCGGTTGGAATGCGCAGCACGTAAGGGATTAGGGTTACGCAATCGATCTCATTGCCCGATCGACGCCGCATTGCAGCATCGCATCGGCGCATTTGCCGGCACCGTTTCGTGAGTGATGAAATCCATTGCAGGCCCGCAGGAGGCTATTGCAATTTCTTGCAATAGCGCGTGTTAATATGCTCATGTCAAAGACGCTGCCCAGACCAGTAACAGCCGAAACGACCATGTTCGAGATTGCCCAGCTGGCCGGGGTCTCGGAATCCACCGTCTCGCGCGCCCTCTCCGGCTCGCCCCTCGTCAACGAGAATACGCGCAACCGGATCCTGAAAATCGCTCGCAGCGCGAATTACACGGTCAATATCAATGCCCGGAACCTGCGCCAGAAGCGCACCCGGACGATCGAGGTGTTGATCCCGCTCGCCGAATATGGCCGCCAGCACATGTCCGACCCGTTCTATCTCGACATGCTCGGCGTTCTCGCAGATGCGCTCAGCGAGCGCCATTACGACATGCTGCTGACCAAGCGCGCGCCCTGGGCCAAAGGGGTCGAGACGAATTCGATCCAGTGCGGCCGGGCCGATGGCATCATCATCATGGGTCAGGGCCAGGACCTCGAAGCGCTGCGCAATTTCACCGATCTCTACCCTCAGGTCGTCGTCTGGGGCGGGCACTTGCGCGAGGATGATTACATCGTCGTCGGAACGGACAATGTCGCCGGCGGCAAGCTCGCCACCGAGCACCTGATGAAACTCGGCCGCAAGCGGATCGCCTTCCTCGGCGATCCGGCGGAACCGGAAATTGCCCTGCGCCAGCAGGGCTATCGCAAGGCGTTTCTCGACAATGGCATCGCGGTTGATGAATCGCTGATCTTCTCGGCGCCGTTCGACGCCAGGGAAGCACGGGCCTCGGCCGAGAAGATGCTGCAGTCGGGCGTATCGTTCGATGCCATCTTCTGCGCCAGCGATGTCATCGCCATGAGCGCCATCACGACCCTGCGCAATGCCGGGCTGGACGTGCCGCGCGATGTCGCCATTGTCGGCTATGACGATATCCTGATCGCCAATTCCTTCGGCCCGTCGCTGACGACGGTCAGTCAGCGCATTCAGGAGGGCGGCAAGACCATGGTCGAGCTGCTATTACAGCGCATTGAGGGCAAGAGTGTCGACACGACCCTGTTGCCGGTGGAGCTGGTCGTGCGCGAGAGCTGCGGCGCGCCATAGCCGGCAGCTTTCCGGCCTTCCCGCATGCAGCCGTCACCACGCCCCGCCTGCGATCATTCGCCAACCGTCAGCGCGCGCCCCGCCCTGCTGCCATCGGCCGACCGGGCCCTGACCTCGATCGCACCATCGCCCAGGCCCGTGACATCGACTGGTCCATCGACCGCCTGCCACTCGCCTGCCGCGCTGCGCATCTCCACCGGAAGACCGGGGAAAATCGTATTCGTCAGCAAGCGGCCTTCCGTCAGCCTCGCACCGACAGTCGGGATACGATACGGGATGCCGGCCTTGTCGAGCTTGGGCAATTCCTTCTCTGCCAGGACGGCAGCAAAGCGCGCCCAGTCGGCATCGCGCGCCGCGCGCATATCGCTGGTGAAATGTGACGTCTGCGGGCTGTAGACAGTGCCCTGATAATCATAGGGAACTTCCCACTCGGCCTGATGCCATGCCCGTTCCGCAAGGGCGAGCAGGCGCGGAAAGATCATGTAGAGCACCATCTCATCGCTCGGCAGAGTCTCGCTCCAGACCTGTCCCTGCATCCCGGCAAAGCGCACGCCTTCTTCGAGGGGTGCATGGGTCACGACACCATTATCATCCGTCTGAAGAGTGTCATCTATCGTGAAGGGCTGCTCGTTCGGATCCTTCCAGAACTCGGCATGCACGGGCAGGTTCTCTGGCATGAAATCGAACACCTTGCGCGTATTGACGCGCCGCCCCGCCCAGTAATAGCCGCCTTCCTTGGGGTCAGCCTCGTACGGAAAATCGAAATACAGGGCATCGGGAATCGACAGTATGACCTCCCAGCCATAATTGGCCTGCTGCTGGGCCGATGTCGCACCGCCCCAGGGCAGAACGCCCCAGGCATTGGTCTGGACCGTCTCGGGCATCCGGTCCGGGTCGGTATGCCCCATCCCGTCATTCCACCCGCCGGGGATCACATCCATAGCCGCGACCATGTTCGCGACGCGCTCTATAAAATAGCCGCCAAGATCGCCGGCATCGTCGATGCCATTGTCCGGGTCCTCGAAGACAGCCTGGCAGACCGGCGATTCAACCCACGCCCCGGCGGTCTCGTCAGCCCCGATATGATAGCGCTTCAGGGGAACACCGGCGGCCTCATGGATCGTGGCGATTTCGGTAATCACCGTGTCGATGAAATGATAGGTCGACTCCATGCAGACATTCAGCGTGTTGTCCGTGTAGAATTGAATACTTTCATACTCGGTCGTGTCGTCAAAGTCGGTTAGCAGGTATTCGCGCGCCTGTTCCGGCTGGCCTGCCTCCATGAAGCGGCGATAGCGTGCCTCCATCGACTTGATCGCGGCCCGCGAATGGCCCGGCATGTCGAGCGACGGGATGACTTCGATATGGCGCGCCTTCGCCGCCGCCAGGATCGCCGAATAGTCGGCGACGGAGAAATATCCGTCCACCTCTGTCTCTCCTGTCGGGCCGCTGCCAAGCTGCATCAGCAGGCAGTCATCCTCTGCCGGGTCATGGCAGCGCCGCGCACCCACGTCAGTCAGTTCCGGCAGGCCGGGGATTTCCAGCCGCCAGCCCTCATCATCGGCAAGATGCAGGTGCAGCTTGTTCAACTTGTAGGCCGCCATCTGGTCCATGACCTTGAGCACCATGTCGAGCGAATGGAAATTTCGCGCCAGGTCGATATGCATGCCGCGAAATCCGAAGCGGGGGGAATCCTCGATGCGCAATTGCGGCACGGTGGTTTCGCCGAGCGTTACGAGAGAGGCGAGCGAATAGAGCGCATAGGCAGCCCCGGCATCGTCCGCCGCCGTGATCGCGACCGCGCCGGGACCGATATCGAGCACATAGGATTCTGTGCCGCCCATGAGATCCGGCTCCACGGAAACGGAAACGGGCACCCCGCCTGCCGCTTCGGCCACGCCGAACAGCGCCAGCCGCTGCAAGGCCGCGTCTATCGCGGCACGGTCCACGCCGTCCATGCTGACCGTGAGTCCGGCCGCCAGATCGAGCGCGCCGTCGCGGCGCTGGACGCTTGCCGGGCTCGGAATGATTGCCGCAGCGACAGATGAGTTATCCACGGGCGCCGCGATGCTGTTAGCGTCATGGAGAAAGGCTGAGGTTGCCAGCGGCGTGTCATCTCCCGGCCCCTTGCGATAATGGCTTTCCTCGCGCGGAAAGTCCACGATCCAGGGACGCACGAGCAGGCCCGTCTCGGGATCGGTCTGCATCCGTGTGCTGTCTATCGTTCTCGCTTCAAGACCGTCGGCGACCACATACCAGTTGGGCATCAGCTTGGCCTCGGAGAGCACCTGACCGCGCACGACAAGATCGGCCGATACGGGCGCCTGCGCCGTGACGGTCTCGAATTCCTCGCCGGGGCGGATCACATGGAGATCGCCATTGATATGGTCGATGGACAGCGCGCCCGGGGCAACAAAGGCAAGCGGATCGGGCTGGCTGAAATAGATTTCCCAGCCGCTCGCCGTGACAGGCTCATCACTATGCAGCGTAATTTTCGCCTCGTAGCAAGACGTCGCTCCGATCGACCTGCCGCCCGCCTGACACTCTGCCGCCTTGTTGGCGATCACCTGATAGGTGACCTTCAAGGTCTCCGCGAGGCGATCGATATCCGACTGGGATAACTGGCCACTGCCTTCGACCGCTGCGGTATCCGCCGCCTCCGGAGTCGAAGACTGACCATCCGCCACCGGGCCGCAGGCCGTAAGCGACACGACACACAGGATTGACGGGAACAGACCGCTGACCTTTTTCATTTTTTTCCTCTGCCTCTCGCTCCCTGCGCGTGAAATACCAAAGAGCGTTATTGGTATTATTGTTTCATATCCAATTCGATAGTCAATAGACTGATCGCGAATGCACCGGGCTCAAAATTTCAATCAGAATCGCGTGGAGTTTAGCAAGTTTTTACCGGTTTTGGGACAACTTGCAGTTTCCGGGTAATGGTATTATCAGTGACTCTGTAAACTCAACCGGCCGAGCCGCCTTTATGAGTTTGATTTGAACACGTTAGCAGGGCGATACGAACGTGCAGCAGCTTTCAGATTTGATTGGTCCGCTGGACCCCGAAGACCGCACGGCGCTGTATCGGCAATTGCAGCAGAAGCTTCGCACGGCGATTATCGAAAACATTCTGCCGCCGGAAAAACCGCTCCCTGCAGAGCGCGACCTCGCGCAGGATTACGGCATTTCGCGCATCACCGTGCGCAAGGCGCTGCAGGGGCTGGTCGACGAGGGCCTGCTCAACCGGCGGCAGGGCTCAGGCACCTTCGTTGCCCGCCGGGTCGAGAAGGTGTTTTCGCAACTGACCTCCTTTTCGGAAGAGATGAAGGCGCGCGGACAATCGCCCAGCAGCAAGTGGCTGCGCCGGGCGGAGGGTCGCGTCACGTCCGATGAAGTCATGAATTATGGCCTCAGTCCGGGCCTGCACGTCTATCGCTTCGACCGGGTGCGTTATGCCGATGGCGCACCGATGGCGCTGGAATATTCCATCGTCCCTGTCTTCGCGCTGCCCTCCCCGGACAGTGTCGGCGACTCCCTCTACGTCGCCCTGACCGATGCCGGCTATCGCCCTGTCCGGGCGCTTCAGCGCCTGCGCGCCGTCCTGTTCGACCATCAGCAGGCAGAACTTCTCGGCGCCCCCGACAAGAGCGCCGGCCTGCTGGTGGAGCGCCGTGCCTTTCTTGGCGACGGACGGATCATTGAAATATCCCGCTCCTTCTATCGCGGCGATACCTATGACTTCGTGGCAGAGCTTTCCGCCGAATAGGCCCGTCGGCCCGATCAAATCTTGACGAAAATCCGGCGCTTCCACAGCCACACGGCAAACACCCAGTTCATCGCCAGATAGACGGCAACGGGCACCAGCGAGGCGAGGCTGTCGAAAAGGATATGCCCGGCGAGGTTCTTGAGGCCTACACCTGTTGCCGACACGACAAGAAACGAGGTGACGAAATGGAACGTATAGGTCGCGATGGCATTGACGCCGAACACCCGGAAGAAATGCGAAACCGGGCCATAACGGCGCAGGACATCGTTGACCAGCCAGGCGGCGGCAAGGATGACCATGGCGATACCGGTCGACACGAAAACGAAGGTCATGGTCCACAAATCCTTGATGATCGGATGCACGAAGCCGAGCACGATACCGGCGGCGAGCAGGATCGCTGCCGCAATGGCGAGCCTGCCGGCCACCGCAACGGTGCGGTCCTGTTGCTTCAGCCATAACCCGGTCAGGACCCCCATCAGGCATTGCGCGACGCCCGGCAGGGTGGAGAGAATGCCTTCCGGATCGTAACCGAGATCGCGGTCATAATAGGCATGGCTGCCAAGAATGACGTGATCGACCCACGAGACGATATTCAACCCGGCCACGGAAAGATCCGCCGCCTGCCCGGTCGGCAGCGGCACATAGAGCAGGCCGGTGTAAAGGATCAGGATGGCCCCGGCGATCACAGCCATCGCTCTCGGCGAGACATATAAAAAGATCAGGGCCGTGATGAAATAGACGATCCCGATGCGTTGCAGGACACCGAAATAGCGCGCCTCGGACCAGACGATTTCATTGTACCAGAGATTGATATTGCTGAGAAAGAAACCGAGAACCACCAGCTTCAGCGCCCGCCAGCCAATATGCCGGACAGTCGTGCCCCTGGTGTCGGAACCGGCTGCCCCCGCCAGCGACAGGGCGATCGAGATACCGACAATATAAAGAAAGGCCGGAAAGACGAAATCGGCGGCAAGAAAGCCATCCCAGTTTGCATGGAGCAGGAATGGCGGTACAGGCGCCGGCATCGCATAGTGCACATAGGCCGTTGCATTGACGAGGATCATGCCGAAGATCGCCACGCCCCGCGCGACATCGACCGACAGCATCCTGTCCTGCAGGACTGGCCTCGCTGGAGCGTCATGCGCCGTTTCATCATGCTTCATGGCTTTTCCTTTTCTCGACCAGTCCGGACAGTGCCTGACCGATGGCAGTGGCCTGCGGCCCGAAGATCAGGTGCACACTGCCATCGCCATTGTCGACCATCCCGCGAAGCCCGAGCGATTCCAGCCCGCCTCGGTCGATCATGCTTCTGTCCTGTACGGATAATCTTATACGCGATGCCAGCGTGCGCAGGCTCCGGACGTTCTCGATGCCACCAAGCGCGGCGAGAACCGGGCCGAGCACTTCAAGCGGAACCGCGTCCGGCTGTCCTGGTCGTGGGGCCGGCACTTTGCCTTGTTCTACAACAGTGTATCCGCCAAGCGCCGCCCTGATCTCTGATGCCACCTGATCGGCAACCGGGCCGAGCACGACTTGCATGGTCGTCGCGGAGGGGCGAATGAAGCCCTTGGCGCCGAGCGACTTGAGCCGTGCCTCGTCCACCGCCGCAGGATCATTCAACACCAGTCGCAGCCGGGTCATGCAGGCATCGACACTGGCAAGATTGCCGGCACCGCCCAGCGCCTCGATGAAACCGAGCGCAGTCTGACCAGACTGGCCCGCCCGCCCGGTCTGTCCGGTGGATGTTTGCTGTCCCCTGCCCGGCGCCGTTACCACCGCCGTATCCCGCCCCGGCGTCTTCAGGTTGAACCGCGCGATGCAGAAGCGGAACATGCCATAATAGAGGAGACCGTAGACAAGCCCGACAGGCAGCAGCAGCAATGGCCGCGTCGACAGGTTGAAATTCAGGACATAGTCGATCAGCCCGGCGGAAAAACCGAACCCGATCTTCACATTCAGCACATCCATGATGACCATGGACAGGCCGGTCAGCACGGCGTGAATGCCGTAGAGAACCGGCGCAAGGAACATGAAGGTGAACTCTATCGGCTCGGTGACACCGGTCAGCAGCGAGGTCAGCCCGAGGGACAGATACATGCCGCCGACCTCGGCCCGGCGGTCCTTCGGCGCGGCATGATACATGGCAAGACAGGCAGCCGGCAGGCCGAACATCATGACCGGGAAGAAACCGGCCATGAAGCGGCCCGCCTCGGGATCACCGGCAAAGAAGCGATTGAGGTCGCCGGTCACGCCGCCAAAATCACCGACGATGAACCAGGCGACATTATTCAGGATATGGTGAAGACCAGTGACGATCAGGATGCGGTTCAGAACGCCATAGATGAACACGCCGATCTCGCCAGACGCGACGACGGCACGGGAAAAGGCGTCCATCGCCCCTTCGATACCGATCCATCCGAGCCCGACAATGGCGGCAAGCACCACACCGAAACAGCCCGCGGCGATCGGCACGAAACGGCGGCCGCCGAAGAAAGCGAGGAATTCCGGCAGGCGGATATCGTGATAGCGATTGTAGAGAACACCCGAAGCGATGCCCGCCACGATCCCGACGGGGACGCCGAGCTTGCCGATCTCCCGGTCGAGCCACGCAGCCTCGGCGAGCGCCCTTGCAGTTTCATCGACGGCGCTCAGAACCTCCGGCGGCACGGCGATCAGCGTCCGGGCGCCCTGTGTCGCGACGAAATAGCATACGGCGCCGGCAAGGCCCGCCGCGCCATTATTGTCCTTGGCGAAGCCGACGGCAACGCCGATCGCGAACAGCAGCCCGAGATTGGAAAAAATCGCCGCGCCAGACGCCGCGATGAAGGGAATATCGAACAGATCCGGCTGGCCAAACCGCAGCAACAGGCCAGCCACCGGCAGGACGGCAATCGGCAGCATCAGCGTCCGGCCGAGATTTTGAACATTCGCCATCAGGCTCGCCATGGCAGTCTCCTTACATCCAGTCCCGCAGATGCGGCCAGACCGATAAAATATGCGCCCTTACCGCGTCGGCGCTTTCCATTTCCAGCGCGGTCCCGGCAAGGGCGCGACAGTCTTCCATGGTGACGCTGCGCAGCACCGCCTTGATCACCGGAACACTGCGGATGGTAGCCGACAGCTCGGTCACCCCCATCCCGGCCAGCACGGGGGCGGCGAGCGGGTGAGAAGCCATCGATCCGCACACGCCAACCCATTTTCCATGGGCCGCCCCGGCCTCGGCTGTCATCGCGATCAGGTTCAGCACGGCCGGGTGGAAACTGTCGACCTGCGCGGCGAGCTGCGGGTTGCCACGATCCATGGCCAGCGCATACTGGGTCAGGTCATTCGTGCCGATGGAAAAGAAATCGACATGCGGTGCCAATGCCCGGGCCGTGACGGCTGAGGCCGGCGTTTCGACCATGATGCCGAGCGGCAGGGACCGGCTTGCGCCTGCTCCCGCTTCAAGCGACCGCAGCACCTCCCGCACGGCGGCGACTTCGTCGATGGACGTCACCATGGGCAGCATGATCTGGATCGGGTTCGCGCTCTTCACCCGCAGGATCGCGCGCAGCTGCGTCTCCAGAAGATCACGCCGGCGCAGCGTCAGCCGTACACCGCGCAGTCCAAGGGCTGGATTATCTTCCTTCGGAAACCGGACAAACGATGCCGGCTTGTCCCCGCCGATGTCGAGCGTGCGGATCACCAGCGGGCGCCCGTCGAGATCATCGGCAATCGCCTGGTAGGCTGCAGCCTGTTCGTCTTCGCCGGGTGGCGTCGCGCGGCTCATGTAGAGAAACTCCGTACGCAACAGGCCGCACCCCTCGGCGCCATTGGCAACAGCGTCCCTTGCGCCCTGCCCGCCGCCCAGATTGGCGAAAACCTCGATCCTGTGCCCGTCCTGCGTCATCGCCGGCTCCGCCGCGTTTACCGCGGCTTTGGCCATGTTGGACTGTCTGCGGGCGATGCCTTGTTCGGTTTCGGCAAGGATGTCCGGACGCGGCGCCACATGCATCATGCCCGTATCGCAACTGAGAATGACCGGCGTGCCATCCGGAATCGTCAGGGCGCCGCGATCAGCGGCGACCAGAGCGGGGATGCCCTTTTCGGCGGCAAGAATGGCAACATGCGAGGTCGCTCCGCCCCCGGTCAGACAGATCCCCGCCGCACCGGCCTCCGCCAGAACCAGGAATTGCGAGGGATAAAGCTCCTCCGCCACGATAATCGCACCGTGGCACGAGGCGGCGCCATCGCTCCGCCCGCCTGCAATCGCGGCAATCACCTGCGATTCGAGATCGGACAGATCGTCGGCCCGCTCGACCAGCAATGCATCATCGAGTGCCTTCAGCGCCTTCACCTGCCGTTGAATGGCGCTATGCCAGGCAAAGGCGGCCGACTTCCCCTCACCGACGAGAGCCATCGCTTGTTCGGTCAGGGTTTCGTCATCCAGCAGGACCAGATGGGCACGGAGGATCTCCGCTTCCTGACCCTTCGCGCGCTCCAGCCTGTCGCCGATAGTCGCGCTGACCTGTGCGGTCGCCTCACTGAGCGCCGCCCGCTCGATCCCGACGCCTTGCCCCATCTCGGCAATATCGGCGGCCTGGTCTTCAAAGCCCTTAACCGGACCGATGACGAGTCCGGGTGCGGCGCTGACGCCGGCAATCATTGACGTGCCATCGAGGGCGATGGCATCGGGCCGCGTGCCCCGGGCTTCGTCCATATCGGAACCAGCGCTGCGCAACGGGACGGTGATTTCGCCGAGCCCTGCCTCTATGGCCTGCTTCAGCGCTGACATCAGGGCGCCGGCATCTGCTCCCGTGGTTTCAATACCGACCATATCGCCATGGCCGATGCCGAGAGTCATGAGCGCGACCGGACTGCGGACATTGCCCCGCTTGCCGGCGCGCACCAGCCAGCCGCGCGCCTCGAACTGCTTTGCCAGGTCCGCAAGCCGTGCCGCAGGACGGGCATGAATGCCGTTAGCGAGCAGGACCAGCACGTCGTCGTTTACCGATGACCCCGCCGCCGCGGCTGGCTGAGCCTGCCGGGGCGCCGCGGACCGCATGACCGTGAACAGCGGATCGCCCACGTTGACCGGGCCGGGCGCGGCCATCTGCGACAGGCTATAGCCCTCATCCTGATTGGCGACAACGACAGGGGTCTGCAGACTGGTGGCGTGGTCGGCCAGGATATCGAGATCGAAGGACAGCAGCAGGTCGCCCGCCGAAACCTTATCCCCCTCGCTCACATGGGCTGTAAAACCCCTCCCCTGAAGCGCGACGGTCTCGATGCCCACATGAAGAAGGATTTCCGCCCCGTTTCCGCCGCGCAGGGTGACAGCATGCAAGCTGCCGGGCACGGTCAGGATCACGCCGTCGCACGGTGCGCGCAGTTCCCCGGCAATGGGATCGACAAGACCGCCCGCGCCCATCATGCCCTCGGCGAAGACCGGGTCCGGCGCTTCGGCCAGAGGCCCGAACCAGCCGGAAACCGGCGCAAGGATCATCACCCCTCCAGTTTCAGCGCTCGCCATCCTGCCCCATCCGTTCGCCCTTCCAGTCTGTGATAGTCAAATTGGTATTGTACCTGTTCTATACTATACGGCAAATTTCCCGGAATATATCCTGAATTGTGGACATTTTCAAAAAAATAAGATACCATTGTATAACTTTTTCGCAAAGACGGGCCAGACCCGAAACACGCACCGGACTAGACGCTTTTCCGATCGTGCCGACATGGATTGTAACCGATGAGTTTTCCCCTGGAACAGACCGAGCCCGCGATAACGGACAGCCTGATGTATCGCGAGGCCGCAGAGACGGCGGACGTGGTCGCCGCGCAGTTCGACCGCAATGCGAGAGCCAGCGCCGGGCTGGGCGCGATGTTGCGCGACCTCGATCCATCCCTCGTCTTCACCTGCGCCCGTGGCAGTTCCGATCATGCGGGCGTGTACGGTAAATATCTCATCGAGACGCGCCTCGGCATCCCTGTCAGTCCGGTCGGTCCGTCCGTCAGCTCGCTCTACGGCAAGTCGGTGAAGGCGACCGGCACGGTATGCATTGCCATATCCCAGTCCGGACAAAGCCCCGACCTGCTCGCGTCAGCCAGGGCGCTGAAGGCCGCCGGCTCCCATCTGATCGCTCTGGTGAATGCCGAGGATTCTCCCCTCGCCGCCATGGCCGATACGACCCTTCCCCTGTGCGCCGGTCAGGAGAAGAGCGTCGCCGCGACCAAATCCTATCTTTCATCCCTGGCCGGCCTCGCCCGCCTTGTCGCTGACTGGTCCAATGACAGGGCCCTCGCCGCGGCGCTGGCTGGCTTGCCGGAGCACTTCGCCCGCGCCTGGGAACTGGACTGGTCGGCCGCTGCCGAGGCACTCCAACCGGCCGGCAGCACCTTCGTTCTGGGACGCGGCATCGGTTATGGCTGCGCGCGCGAGGCCGCCCTCAAACTGAAGGAAACATCCTCACTTCATGCCGAAGCCTATAGCGCCGCAGAAGTGCTGCACGGACCGGCGGCACTGGTGCGCCCGGGATATCCCGTCCTTGCCCTGGCACAGCGCGACGCGACCCATGGCGCCATGAAACAGGTGCTGGAGCGGTTATCCGGCCACGGCGCTTCCATATTTGCTGCCGGTGTCGACGGCGACGGCATCACGCCCCTCCCTTCCCTCGATGCCGACCCGTCGATAGAACCCATGCTGATGATCCAGAGCTTCTACCGCATGGCCAACACGCTTTCTATCCTGCGCGGGCACCACCCCGACACGCCGCCGCACCTGTCGAAAGTGACGGAGACGGTATGAGCCGGGCTGCGCTATGGAACGGGACCATCCTCGCCGACAGGCAGTTCCTGAGCGGGATGGCCGTCCTGATAGAGGATGGTCTGATTACGGACATTATCGCGGAGTCCGATATTCCCGATGACAGTGATCGCCACGACCTTGGCGGCGCGACAGTGCTGCCGGGCTTCATCGATATTCAGGTGAATGGCGGTGGGGGCGTGTTGTTCAACGATGCGCCGACGGTCGAGACGATCCGGCAGATCGGCGCTGCCCACCGGCAATTCGGCACGACCGGTTTTCTGCCCACCCTTATCAGTGACGACCTCGATGTCGTCGCCGCCGCCCTGTCAGCGACGGCACACGCCATGGAAGAAGGGGTGCCGGGCGTTCTCGGGATTCATCTCGAAGGGCCGTTCCTCTCCAGCGACCGCAAGGGCATTCACGATCCCGATAAATTCCTGACCTTGCAGGAACAGCATCTGGACGTGCTGACGCCATTGCCGCAGGGCGTCACGATGATGACCGTCGCGCCGGAACAGATCGCGCCGGCACTGATCCGCCGGCTGACGGAGCGCGGCATCGTCGTCAGCCTCGGCCATAGCAATGCAGATCACGCGCAAACACGGGCAGCCCTCGACCATGGCGCGACCGGGTTCACCCATCTGTTCAACGCCATGTCGTCGATCACGGCGCGGGAGCCCGGCGTCGTCGGCACGGCGCTGGACGATGCAGAGAGCTGGTGCGGCCTGATCCTCGACAATATTCACGTCGCACCGGCGGTCCTGCGCATCGCCTTTCGCGCCAAGTCGCTGGACAAGTACATCCTCGTCACCGACGCCATGCCAAGCGTGGGCATGACCGACAAGTCTTTCGCCCTGCAAGGCCGCCAGATCAGGGTTGAGAACGGTGTCTGCGTCAATGAGGAAGGCACGCTGGCCGGCTCCGACCTGTCCATGGATCGCGCCGTGCGCAATGGCGCCGCCTTTGACGAGGTCGGCCTGATCGACGCGGTGCGCATGGCCTCGGCAAACCCGGCAGCCTTTCTCGGCCTCGACCGGCAGATCGGCACGATCGCACCGGGCAAGAAGGCTAGCCTCGTCGCCGTGAATGACAAGCTGGACATCCTCGAGACCTGGATCGACGGCGTGCCATCCGGCAGCCCGTCCAGCGGGCTCTACTCCCTTTCTACCAGCCAGTAGTCGGCCCCGGTTAGATCGATATTGGGTTTGAAAGCCTGGTTGTGATGCTTGTACCCGCCAGCAAATTCATGGATGGTACCGCTCTACCGAGGGTGGCGGGGCATGGACGACTACGACTTTTTCAAACATCCGATTCTGAACTCTCCCTATGAGGAGCCGTCGCGGCATCACGATCTCGACGAGAACGGCCAGCCACGCAACAAGGCACCGATCGCGAGCCGCCGGAAGTGCGCGGATGTAACGCCGGTGCCGAAAGCCAGACGCGGCAGGAAGGCTGACCAGCAGCAGGACATGCTGGTCGAGGAACTCGGCAATCTAGACCCGACACCGATCATCAACGAGATCCGCCAGCACGTTACCTCCTGGCGCAACCTGCCGAGTTCCGACCAGTGGGGCGTGACGCCCGCCACAGCCAAGCTGCTGCGCCACTGGCGCGAGCATCAGTACGAAGACAAACGGCCCTTCTTCTGCCAGCGCGAGGCGGTGGAGACAGTGATCTGGCTCACCGAAGTCGCGCGCAATCAGAAGCGCTATGCCCATATCTGGGACCACATCAAGGGCGGCAATGAAGAGGCCAATCCGGAGCTGCTCAGGATCGCCATGAAGATGGCGACCGGCGCCGGCAAGACAACTGTCATGGCGATGCTGATGGCCTGGCAGACGGTCAACGCCGTACGCTCCAAGGGCTCGCGGACCTATACGGACTCCTTCCTGATCATCACGCCCGGCATCACCATCCGCGACCGCCTGCGGGTGCTGCAGCCCAATGATCCGGACAGCTACTACAAGACCCGAGAGCTGCTGCCGATGGACCTGCTGCCGGATATGGGCCAGGCCAAGATCGTCATCACCAATTACCACGCCTTCCAGCGCCGCGAGAAAACCAGGCTCTCCAAGGGCACGCGCGGGGCGATTGAAGGCCGCCGGGAAGAGAAGATCGACACTCTGGAGACCGAAGGCGAAATGCTCCGCCGCGCCGTCGGCGACCTGATGGGCAAGCGTGGCATCATGGTCATCAATGACGAGGCGCATCATTGCTATCGCCGGCGCGAGGGGTCCGCCGACGAAGATGATCTGAAAGGCGATGACAGGAAGACCGCCCAGGAAAACAACAAGGCCGCCCATCTGTGGATTTCAGGGATCGAGGCCGTCAAGCGCAAGCTCGGCATTCGCGGCGTCTACGACCTCTCGGCCACGCCCTTCTTCCTGTCAGGCTCCGGCTATCCGGAAGGCACGCTGTTCCCCTGGACAATCTCCGACTTCTCGCTGATGGACGCCATCGAATGCGGCATCGTCAAGCTGCCGCGGGTACCGGTGCTCGACAATATGCCCACCGTCGACGGCAAGCCGGTCTATCGCAATCTGTGGGAGCATATCGGCAAGAAGCTGCCCAAGAAGGGTGTCGGCAAGAGCGGTGGCTACACCCCGTCCGACCTCAACAAGATCACCCCGCTGATCACCGCCATGGAGAGTATGTACTCCCATTATGTGAAGGTGGATGCGCAATGGCAGGCCGCCGGCCATGAGGTGCCGCCGGTCTTTATCGTCGTCTGCAATAACACCTCAACCTCGCGGCTGATCCATGACTGGATCGCCGGCTACGAGATCCCGGAAACGGACGAGACCAAGGGGGAAGTTCACGTCGGGCAGCTGCCAATGTTCAGCAATTACGACGAACACAGAACACGCCATCCCAAGCCCAACACGCTGATCATCGACAGCGCCCAGTTCGAGAGCGGCGAAGGGGCCATCGACAAGACCTTCAAGGACGCCATGGCGCCGGAGATCGAGCAGTTCCGCAAGGAAGTCGGCGAGCGCGACGGGGCTGAAGCGGCAAAGAAAATCTCCGACGAACAGCTCCTGCGCGAGGTCATGAACACCGTCGGCGAGAAGGGCAAGCTCGGCGGCTCGATCCGCTGCGTCATCTCCGTCTCCATGCTGACCGAAGGCTGGGACGCCAATACCGTCACCCATATTCTCGGCGTGCGCGCCTTCGGCACCCAGCTCTTGTGCGAGCAGGTCGTCGGCCGTGGCCTGCGGCGCAAATCCTATGAGCTGAACGAGAACGGCCTGTTCGATGTCGAATATGCCGACATTATGGGCATCCCCTTCGACTTCACCGCCAAGCCGACCATCGCCCTGCCCTCGGCGCCCAAACCGGTCACCCGCGTGCGCGCCGTCAAGGACCGCGAAAAGCTGGCGATTTCCTTCCCGCGGGTCGATGGCTATCGCACCGAGCTGCCGGGCCAGCGCATCACGGCGAAATTCACCGATGGTTCCGTCTACCCCCTGACGCCGGAACGGGTCGGCCCGACACGCACCCGCATGTCCGGCGTGGTCGGCCAGCAGGAGACCTTCTCGCCCGACAATCACCGCGACGAGTTCCGCCGCCCCAGCTCCATCGCCTATCGCATCGCCAAACACCTGCTGATGACGAAATTCCCCAGGGAGGGCCAGGCGCTGAACATGAACCTGTTCCCGCAGGTCAAGCGCATCGTGCTGGAATGGCTGGATGGCGGCTATCTGCAATGCGCCGGCACCGAACCGCATATGGCCACATGGCCCGGCATCATCGATGAAGTCGCCGAGAAGATCTATATGGCCTGCCAGCCGGAAAATACCGGCGAGGCCTCCGTCTCCGTCATTCTCAACGCCTTCAACCCGCGCGGCGACACGCGCTTCGTCAATTTAACCACCTCGAAGACCTGCTTTGCCACCGATCCGCGCAAATGCCATGTCAGCCATGTGGTCGAGGACTCCACCTGGGAGGGCGAGCTTGCCCGCGTCGCCGAGGACCATCCGCGCGTGCTCGCCTATGTCAAGAACCAGGGGCTGGGCTTCGAGGTGCCCTATCGCTTCGGGCCGGAGACCCACAAATATATCCCCGACTTCATCGTTCGGGTTAATGATGGCCACGGCCCTGACGATCCGCTCAACATCATCATGGAGGTCAAGGGCCTGCGCGATGAAAAAGCCGTGCAAAAGGCCGAGACCATGAAGAAGCTCTGGGTGCCCGGCGTCAACAATCATGGCTTCTATGGCCGCTGGGCCTTCACCGAATTCCGCGGCGTCTTCGAGATGGAACAGGAATTTGCCAAACTGATCGACGGCTTCGTCGCTGCAACTGAACCCGCATAGAAAAGAAGACCAGACAATGGCGCGCAAACCCAAATCCCCCAAAAAGGTCGAGACGCTTTCCCACGAGCACGAGACCCGCAAGAACATTCCGACGGCGGAGCTGCAATCGATCAATGAGCAGCTGGAGGAGATGACGCCGCAAAGGCCGGTGGCCTATCCCCGTGCCCGGCCGCTGCCAAAGGGCGAGAAACGCGAACGCGACGGCGATCTCGACCCGCAGATCGTCTGGAACGGCATGAAGATCAGGATCACCCGCGAGCAGATGGAAAAGCTGGCCGAGACAGGCGAGCTGGAGCTGGGCGATGCACAGCTGGTCTGGCGCGGCAAGGACACCCAGGACTGGTCGGACCTGATCGTCAATGTGCCGCCGGTCTATGTGCAGGAGAAGATCCACCCCAAGGCGCTGATCGACGATCTGGTCCGCCGCTCAAAGGCGAAAGAGGATGACGCCGCGCCGGACCTGTTCGCGGATTTCAACGGCATCGACCCGGAGGCGCGCACCGAGTTTTACGAGCATGACCAGCACTGGTCGAACCGCATGATCCTCGGCGATAGCCTGCAGGTCATGGCCTCGCTGGCCGAGCGCGAACAGCTGCGCGGCAAGGTGCAGTGTATCTATTTCGACCCGCCCTATGGGATCAGATTCAATTCGAACTGGCAGGTGTCGACTAGGGACAACTCGGTCAGTGATGGGAAGGCGAGCAGTCTGACCCGAGAGCCGGAACAGGTCAAAGCCTTCCGCGATACATGGAAGGACGGTATCCATTCTTATCTCACCTATCTGCGTGACCGGATGACGGTGATGCGGGATCTGTTGACCGAGTCAGGATCGATCTTTGTACAGATTGGGGACGAGAATATGCATCGCGTCCGGGCGGTGATGGATGAAGTATTTGGCGATGAGAATTTTGTCGCATGTATTGTGATTCGGAAGACAGCTAGTGCGACATCGCAATTACTGTCCGGACTTGCTGACTACATACTGTGGTATGGCAAAGATATTGATAGTGTGAAATATAGAAAACTATATTGGAAAAAGGTCGAGAGAGGTTCTGATGAGCGATACGATCAGCTCGAAGAAACTTTAGGGTTACGAAGACCCCTTAAAAAAACTGAAAAACAGGGTGCGGAAGAATTGCCAAGTAACGCTCGTCGTTATCAAATGAGCGCTCTGACAAGCACAAAACCACCAGGACGTTTCGGAGTTGATTTCGAAGGTAAGAGTATTACTCCCCGATCCGGTTTTTGGAAAACCGGAGAAATAGGGTTTCCACGATTAATCAAAGCAAACAGAGTTGTTGCAACGAGCGGACGTGTGCTTCGTTATGTACGGTATTTGGACGACTTTCCTGTGATAGAGATTAATAGTCTCTGGGATGATATATCAGGAAGCGTCCAAAGTCGTTCAGATCCGAAAGTTTACGTCGTACAAACCGGCACAAATGTTGTAGCTCGCTGCATCCTAATGGCCACCGACCCCGGTGACCTCGTGATTGACCCGACCTGCGGCTCCGGCACCACGGCCACGGTCGCCGAGCAATGGGGGCGGCGCTGGATCACAGTCGACACCTCCCGCGTCGCCCTCGCCCTTGCCCGCACGCGGCTGATGAGCGCGAAATATCCCTATTACCTGCTCGCCGACAGCAGTGAGGGCAAGCAGAAGGAAGGCGAACTGACCGGCAAGGTGCCCGCCTCCACGCCCGCCACCGGCGACATCCGCCAGGGCTTCGTCTATGAGCGCGCGCCGCATATCACCCTGAAATCCATCGCCAATAATGCCGAGATCGACGTGATCTGGGACAAGTGGCAGGAGACCCTCGAGCCGCTGCGCGAGAAGCTGAACGCCACCCTCGGCCAGCAATGGGAAGAATGGGAAATTCCCCGCGCGGCCGATGACGGCATGCCGGATGGCGCAAAGACGTTGCTCGACCAATGGTGGGAGGCGCGCATCGCCCGCCAGAAAGAGATCGATGCCTCCATCGCCCGCAAGGCCGATGTCGAATATCTCTATGATCGTCCCTATGAGGACAAGTCCCGCATCCGCGTCGCCGGCCCCTTCACCGTGGAGAGCCTGTCGCCCCACCGCGTCGTCGCCATGGACGACCAGGAATTCCTCGACGAGCCGACCCCGCAACAGAAAAAGCGCAAGAGCAGGCTCGCCCGGGAGGTCGATTTCGTCCAGGTGATCCTCGAAAACCTGCGCACCGCCGGTGTGCAGCAGGGTGCCAAGGAAGACCGCATCAATTTCACCACCATCGCCCCCTGGCCCGGCGAGATGGTCCATGCCGAGGGCCGCTTCATGGAAGGCGAGAAAGAGCGCCGCGCCGCGATCATGATCGGCCCGGAATATGGCACCCTCCACCGCACCGACATCATGGCCGCCGCGCGCGAGGCCAGTGAGGCGCGGTTTGATATCCTCATCACCTGCGCCTTCGGCTATGACGCCCATGCCAGCGACGTGACCAAGCTTGGCCCGCTCAGGATCATCAAGGCCAAGATGAATCCCGACCTGCACATGGCCGAGGACCTGCGCCGCGACAAGAACGCCAATCTGTTCATGGTCATCGGCGAGCCGGATGTCGACATCATCGAGACCGGCGACGATCTGCAGGTAAAGATCCACGGCATGGACGTGTTCGTGCCCGCCACCGGCGAGATCCGCTCCGGCGAGACCGACGACATCGCCGCCTGGTTCATCGACACCGACTACAACGAAGAAAGCTTCTTCGTCCGCCACGCCTATTTCCTCGGCGGCAATGATCCATACGCGTCGCTGAAAAGCGCCCTGAAAGCCGAGATCGACGAGGAAGCCTGGGAGACCTTGCGACGAGACACCAGCCGCCCCTTCCCCCGCCCCGAAAGCGGCAGGATCGCGGTGAAGGTGATCAACCACTATGGCGACGAAGTGATGAAGGTGTTCAGCGTGTAGCAAACGGGGGGAAGTATGAAGATAGCGGTATATCTAATTGTTGGATTTATAGTTGGTGCTTTAATCGCGACAGGGTTTTTGCTTGGATTTCAAGACTGGAGTCAGCCGCTTTTTTCAGAGAAGCGCTTGTACGAATTTCTAGGCTGGCTCGGGGCATTAATCCGAGATTTCACTCCTTGGCCAATTGTTTTAGTCGCGTTAATTCTATTTAAGCCGTCTCGCAAATATCTTGAGAAAGTGGGTGAACACCTTTCCACTATCATTTCCGGCATTTCGGACGGAATTAAGCATTCGCGGCGTTTCAGTGTTGCAGGCTTTTTGGAGATCGTAAAAAATGACCCCTCACAGGCCGCCTATGCCTTAAAGGAGCAGGTTAGCTCTGTGGAAATGTATTTTAAGGAAAGAGTGTCAGAAGAGGCAGAAAGTCGAAACCTGTCTGAGAAATTGGAAACACTGTATCGCGAACATATAATTCCGATGATCCCAGAAGAGAAACTGGACGAGGATGATGTTCTTCCTCGTATCACCTTTCACATGCGTGACCCGCTTTACAAAAACAGTGTTTACCAATTACTAGACTACGCACCCAAGTCTTTTTACACAGAATCAAAAGTTGGACGACGATTTTCTACTCGCCATGGCATCGTCGGCCTCGCATGGCGAATGAAAAAAGCGAGTTACGATCCAGAGGTTTCCGCCGCACCAAAGAAACTTGTCGAAAAATGGGGTATGACAGAGGGAGAAGCAGCAAAGGCTGGCAAAGGCAGAAAGTCGCATTTGGCTTTGCCTCTTCCTCAAGGCGATAAGCCACCAAACTTCATGCTTTTCTTGGATGCACCGGCGCAGCATATTTTTGGTGATAGCGTGGTGGGAGATGAAGAGGAAAAAGTATTCGCCCCGATTTGGGATGGACTACGCCAAACTTGTTTAGATACAGAGTTGGCTGAGCTTTACGAAAAATTCAAAGACGAAAAGCCAATCATTGACTTCAGATATGGACCTTAAGGAAGTGCGAAACTTAGTTCGAATTTAGGAAGAATGATATCTGGAACTTCGGTTATGCTGTTTGCAATGAAAGTTCGTTTTGGAAGCTTTAGATTGTGGCGCTCAACTTCATGCCAATTGTCGTGTGTCACGTAAATTGTATTGAGCCCTATAGCATCGGCGGGCAGCATGTCTGAACGGATTGAATCACCAACCATCCACGAATTTCGGACGTCCACATCATACTTAATGCAAAACTTTTGAAAGGTTCTTGCATCCTTTTTGTGAACAATCATGAACTGGTCACCGAAAAAATCTTTATAGCGAAACGAAGCAAGACGCTTTTTTTGCACTGCCTTATCGCCGCCTGTGATTAATCCTAGGTGCTTTTCTTCTGCCAGTTCGCTCAGAACTTCTGCAACGCCTTCAAAGGGTGTAATATCCTTCTCAAATACGCTTGCGCCGATTTTTTTGGCCTTTCGCATTACCTCTGCGTCTTTTTTACCTTGCAGAAAATGCGCTGCAGTATCTAGAAAGGACTGTGGAAATCTCTCTTTGGAATAACCCAAAAATGCAAAGATCTCGGCGTCTCGCTGGCGTTGGAAAGCAATTATTTCTTCAGGGGCATTGCCAAGTGCGTCACTTAGGTATGCCGCAAATTCATCGCGCGCAGCATCGTATATGGGTTCAAGCTCCCATAATGTATTGTCAGCGTCGAAAATCACCCAGCTGTTCTTATCGGTGCTTTTGTGTTTCATGTCGAAACCCTTTCGCCCAAAACGTGGTATCAGGCTTCGCAATTCATTGGAAGTCACGATTTCTGGGCATGAGGTTGTGATGTTAGTGGCGCAGCGGGGTACTTTCAAGGTGTTAAGTCTTTGACCTTTTTAATAGCCGACACCTTCGTCAAAGCCGTCGCCAGGCTGGACAACCAGTCCCGGAAGGCGGCCAAGCTGACGGCCCTCGACCTGCAGATGGACCCGGCCGGCAAGGGCAAGTCATTCCACCGGATCGACAAGTCGCGCGATGAGAATTTCTGGTCTGTCCGGGCAAGCCGCGACATCCGGCTGATCGTGCACAAGACCGGCGAGCGCATGGTGCTGTGTTACGTCGATCATCACGACGAGGCCTATGCCTGGGCAGAGCGGCGGGTGTTCGAGACCCACCCCACGACCCGGGCCCTGCAGATCGTCGAGATCGAGGAGCGGGTCGAGCAGCCACCGGCGCAGGACCCGGCGACGATCCCGGACCATTTGATCCAGCAGCCGGTGCTGCCGCTCGCCAATTGTACCGATGAGGCGTTGCTGCAATATGGCGTGCCGCCCAGCTGGCTGGCGCGCCTGCGCAAGGCCGATACCGACCAGCTGCTCGATCTCGCCTCTCACCTGCCCCAGGAAGCGCAGGAGGCTGTCCTGTCCCTCGCCATCGGAGAGACCCCCGAGCCGCTGGCCGTCGAGCCGGAGGAAGCAGACGAGGCGCTGCACCCGGACGCCCAGCGCCGCTTCCGCTTTGTCGACGGCAAGGAAGAGCTGGAGGCCGCCCTCAACTATCCCTGGGACCAGTGGACGGTCTTCCTCCACCCGTCCCAGCATGCCTATGCTTACCGGGACTATTCCGGCCCGGCGCGGGTCGGCGGGTCTGCCGGCACCGGCAAGACCGTGGTCGCCCTCCACCGCGCCAAATGGCTTTCCGGTAAACCCGGCGGAAAAGTGCTGCTCTCGACCTTCTCGCGGCCGCTGGCGGTGGCCCTGACCCGCAAGCTCGGGATCATGAATGGCGACGAAAAGCGCATTGTCCCGACCGTCCATGTCGCCTCCTTCGTCGATGCCGCGGCGGCGCTTTATACCCTCCATCATGGCAGGGAGCCGTATCTCGCCAGGGAGGCCGACCAGAAGCGCATCCTTGCCAGGCACACGGACGGCATTACAGCCTATTCCGAGGCCTTTCTTTGGACAGAGTGGCGGGACGTGATCGATGGCTGGCAGTTGCACCGGCTGGAAGACTATCTGGAGGTCAGCCGGACCGGCCGCCGCAGCCGCATCGGCAAGAAGCAGCGCGAGGACCTCTGGCCGGTCTTCGAGGCAACACGGCAAACCCTCATCCAGCGCGGCATGATGACGGAAGCGATGCTGTTCGAGGCGGTCACTGCGCTGTACACGGAGAAAAAGGAAAAACCTTACTCGGCCATCGTCATTGACGAGGCCCAGGATTTGGGCCCGCCGGAACTGCGCTTCTTTGCAGCCATCGCCCCGGATGATGGCAACGGGCTGTATTTTGCCGGAGACCTCGGCCAGCAGATCTTCCAGCATCCTTTTTCGTGGAAACAGCTCGGCGTGAATGTGCAGGGGCGCTCCTCCACCCTGACAGTCAACTACAGAACCAGCCACCAGATCCGGCAGTCTGCCGACAGGCTCCTCCCCGAAGCGCTGAGCGATCTCGACGGCATCACGTCGCGCCGGAGAGGGACGGTATCGCTGTTCAACGGTCCGTCGCCGCAAGTGTTGAAATTTGCGAGTGAAGGCGACGAAGCCGAAGCCGTTGCCGGGTGGCTGAAGCAATGCCTGGAAGACGGTATTGAGACGCACGAAATCGGCCTCTTCGTTCGCGACCGGGACCGCCTCCCGCGCGCTAGAGGCGTTGCTGCCGCAGCCGGTTTTGACGTGGAAACCCTGAGCGGCTCCGGGCGCGACGCCGGCGACCAGATCGCCATCGGTGTCATGCACCTGGCCAAGGGACTGGAATTCAAGGCGGTGGCCGTGATGGCCTGCGACGAGGAAGCCTTGCCGCTTCAGTCCCGCATAGAGCAAGCGGTGGATGAAAAGGACCTGGACGAAATCTACGATACCGAACGCCATCTGCTTTATGTTGCCTGCACGAGGGCACGCGAAAGGCTGCTGGTCACCGGGACGCGGCCGGCGTCAGAGTTCCTTGATGACCTCGGATCGTCATGAAACGCCCCGTCACTGCTTTAGGCAAAAAGCACTGAAACCCGCCGGAAAAACCGGTCACCATCGGGATCGCTTTCTGATCATAAATTAAAATGGTGCCCAGGGCCGGAATCGAACCAGCGACACGCGGATTTTCAATCCGCTGCTCTACCAACTGAGCTACCTGGGCAGGATTTGCGCCGGAGCGGTCATCCAGAGGCGGTCTTGCCGCCGGAGCGAGGTGTATAAGCCATGATTTACAGCCTTGTCCATGGCGTTTTACCCCTCGAAAGCAGTTTTTTTCAAGCCCCGTCCAGGCGCCGCCATCATTGCCTTCCCGGCCAACGCCTTACATTGTGCCAAGGACAATCAACCCGGAGGAAAGTGCCATGAAGACCCGTGCTGCCGTGGCGTTCGAAGCGCAGAAACCGCTGGAGATCGTCGAGCTTGACCTGGAAGGCCCGAAGGAAGGGGAAGTGCTCGTCGAGATCATGGCCACCGGCATCTGCCACACCGATGCCTATACGCTGGACGGGCTGGACTCAGAGGGGCTGTTCCCCGCCATCCTCGGCCATGAAGGCGCCGGCATCGTGCGCGAGGTCGGGCCCGGCGTGACCAGCGTCAAGCCGGACGACCACGTGATCCCGCTCTATACGCCCGAATGCCGCCAGTGCAAGACCTGCCTGTCGCAGAAATCGAACCTGTGCACGTCGATCCGCGCGACCCAGGGCAAGGGTGTGATGCCGGACGGCACGTCGCGCTTCTCCTACAAGGGCGAGACGATCTATCACTATATGGGCTGCTCGACCTTCTCGAACTTCACCGTCCTGCCGGAGATCGCGGTCGCAAAAATCCGCGAGGACGCGCCCTTCGACAAGGCCTGCTATATCGGCTGCGGCGTGACGACCGGCGTTGGCGCGGTGACCAATACGGCCAAGGTCACGCCGGGGTCGAACGTCATCGTGTTCGGCCTTGGCGGCATCGGCCTCAATGTGATCCAGGGTGCCAGGCTGGTCGGCGCCGACAAGATCATCGGTGTCGATATCAATGACGACAAGGAGGAATGGGGCCGCCGCTTCGGCATGACCCATTTCGTCAACCCCAGGAAAATCGACGGCGACATCGTCCAGCATCTCGTTGCGCTGACCGATGGCGGCGGCGATTTCACCTTCGATTGCACCGGCAATACCAATGTCATGCGCCAGGCGCTGGAAAGCGCCCATCGCGGCTGGGGCGAGTCGATCGTCATCGGCGTTGCCGAGGCCGGCAAGGAGATCGCGACGCGGCCGTTCCAGCTGGTTACCGGCCGGGTCTGGAAAGGCACCGCCTTTGGCGGGGCGCGCGGACGCACTGACGTGCCGAAAATCGTCGACTGGTATATGGACAAGAAGATCGAAATCGACCCGATGATCACCCATACCCTGTCGCTGGAAGAAATCAACAAGGGCTTCGACCTGATGCATGAGGGCAAGTCGATCCGCTCCGTGGTGGTGTACTGATGGCTTTAGAAACACTTTCCACCAATACCGCCTTCGGCGGCACGCAGGGCGTTTATCGCCACAAATCCGAAGAGACGGGCACGGACATGACCTTTGCGGTCTATTTGCCGCCACAGGCCGGCAATGGGCACAAGCTGCCGGTGCTGTGGTATCTATCGGGCCTGACCTGCACCCATGCCAATGTCATGGAAAAGGGCGAGTACCGCCGCGCCTGTGCCGAACACGGGATCATCTTCGTCGCGCCTGACACGAGCCCACGCGGCGAAAATGTCGCCGATGACGACGCCTATGACATGGGCCAGGGCGCGGGCTTCTATCTCGATGCGACGCAAGAGCCGTGGGCAGAGCATTTCCGCATGGAAAGCTATATCATGAAGGAGCTGCCGGCAGTCATCGCGGAGAACTTCGCCGCCGACATGACGCGCCAGTCGATCACCGGCCATTCCATGGGCGGTCACGGCGCCCTGACGCTGGCGCTGAAAAATCCGGGTACGTTCAAGAGCGTGTCTGCCTTTGCGCCGATCGCCTCCCCCCTCAGCTGCCAATGGGGCCAGAAGGCCCTTGGCGGCTATCTCGGCGGCGACCAGTCACGATGGCGAAGATATGATGCGGTCGCCCTGATCGAGGATGGCGCGCATATGCGGGAAATTCTCGTCGATCAGGGCGATGCTGACGGGTTCCTGAAGGACCAGCTGAAGCCGGACCTTCTCGAACTCGCATGCGAGAAGGCGGAGATTTCGCTGACTTACCGTCTGCAGCCCGGCTATGACCACAGCTATTACTTCATCTCGACCTTCATGGCCGAGCATGTCGACTGGCATGCGAGGAAGCTGGGTGCCTAGATAATCGTGCGCCCGACCGGCGCATAAAGATGCTCTCCATCACTGAAAATGGATCAATCTTCTGCGTTCAAATGGTTTGGTTTGAACGCAGGTTGACCTAGGCCTTGCGCGACCCGGTCCTGGCATTCGGCGAAGGGCAGAGATTCGTGGCCGGAAAGAGCATGCGAACGGGACTGTCGCCGGATTGACTGGAAACCGTAACCGGAATGGTCAGCTGGCAGATATTCTGTGATGGCAGGGTCATGGACGCTTTCATCAGGCCTAGCAATTTGTAGGCGGCCGCCAGCGACAGCAGTGACAAGTCATGCTTGCCGTCGTCCGTCCGGAAATGATTGGCGGAGAGGATATCGGCCAGCATGGGCGCCTTGCCACCGGGCCGTGGCGATACGGCCATGACAAACACCAGCCGACCGTCTGCCCGGGTTGCCTCAAGGGACAGCTTGCCGACCATGCCGCTGGCCAAGAGCCTGCTGGCAATCGCCTCGACGAGCTGGCCGAGTTTCTCGCGGTCGCCCTGAAGGCTGACCCCATCAAGCCCAGAATGGCTGATGGTTACCGTAACGCCCTGCTGCTGCGCCAGCGATGTCAGCCGGTCGATCATGGCTCCAAACAGCGCGGCCCCGTCGAAGGACTCCAGGCTGAGACGAAGATCGCTGTCATGCAATCTCGCATAGCCCGCAAGAACCTTGAGGAAAGACAGACCCCGCTCCGCCATTGCCTTGACCTTTTCGGCATCGCCTGAGGTTTGCAAAATGGCTTTCAGGGCAGGCTCGATCTGGTCGTTGACCAGTGCCAGGATGTGCCGCTTCATCATGGCCCGCGTCCGGGCATCTTCGGTGGCCAGATGCAAGTCGGTCATGACCTTGTGGTTTTCAATCGCGTAGAAGATCGTGCGTTGCAGCAATTGCTGGGTCAGCGCCGTCTTTTCAAGGAAATCGAAGGCACCTTTCTGTATGGCAGCTTCTTCGAGCATGCCGACCTTATGGCCGGTGAGGACAATGACAGGAAAGGCACTGCCGTGACCGCCGAACATGTGCAGGAGGTCAAAAGTCTTCTCGCTACTGATGGTGTAGTCGACGAGGGCGCAGTCAAATCCGGTTTCGCCGGCGGCGGTCAGGGCAGCCTCGGCAGATGTGGCGCGGGTGAGACGGAACTCGCACTTGCCCGACCAATTGAGGTGGCGCTTCACAGCCAGGAAATCGATATCGTCGTCTTCGACGATCAAAATATCCAGAATCTTCTTTTTCATTCCGCGCACAACCAATTAACCGGGCAATGAATTAAGCTCAATACAATTAAAATTGAGTTTAATTTGGATATTATCTTATAAATGGCCGGCGCAGCCGCTTGATCGCCTAGAGCAGCCTGCGTCCGGATGAACGCAGAGGAGCTGCTCTAACATTTTGGAAGCGATCAACTTTCCTGCCTTCAAATGATTCCATTTGAAGGCAGGTTGATCTAGCCCCAGAGGCGGCGGTGCGGCGACGCGACAACCCCTTTGCGGTAGTCCATCGCATCGGCGCGGTCGGATTTCAGCAAGAGCGGTCCGTCGATATCGGCATAGGCAGCGCCCTGTGCCGCCACGAAGGCCGGCGCCATGGAAAGCGATGTCGCCGCCCAGCACCCGATCATGACGCCGAGACCCGCATCCTGCATCTGGCCAACCAGGGCGAGCGCATTGGTCAACCCACCGGTTTTCTCCAACTTGACGCTGGCATAACGGTAGCGGCCAGCGACCTCGGCAATATCCGCCTGCGTATGAAAACTTTCATCGGCGCAGAGCGGGATCGGCGAGGCGTAATCCGAAAGGCCTGCATCCGCGCCAGCCGGCAAGGGCTGTTCGATCATCTCGATACCCAGCGTCTCGATCCTGGCGATCAGCGCCTGCAACTGCTCAAGGGTGAAGTCCTGATTGCCATCGACAATCAGACGCGCGTCAGGCCGCGCCTCCCGCACGGCGGTGATCTGGTCGAAGGCCCCCGCCGCGCTGACCTTGATCTTCAGCAGCGTTTCCGGCGCGGCGCCGGCCGCCTCGTACATGCGGTGTGGCTCGTCAATGACGATGGTATAGGCCGTGGTAACAGGCGACGGCTCGATACCCGTCAGTGCCCAGATGGTCTGTGCCTTGCTCTTGCATTCGAGGTCCCACAGCGCGCAGTCGAGCGCGTTGCGGGCACCGCCTGCAGGCAGCAGGGACTGCACCCCCTCGCGGGACAGGCCGGTCTCGATTGTGTCGCGTAACTGTTCTATCTGGCCCTGAACGGAGCGCGCCGTCTCACCGTGATAGTTGACGCCGACGGACTCGCCCCTGCCCTTCGCGCCGTCTTTTTCCAGAGTGACCATCGCGGTCTCGACGTGATCGAAGCTGCGCCGGGACGTCCGGAAGGTGCGTTTAAGCTCCCATGTCTCCAGCGCCGTCGTCAGTTTCATGACCGGTCCTCGTCATTGTCATCATCGCCGAGCGGCACCGGCTCGCCCGGAATGGCGTAGGACCCGGAGAGCCAGCGGTTCAGATCCACATCGGCGCAGCGTTTCGAACAGAACGGCATGTATTTCCCGTCCACCGCTTTGCGGCAAATGGCGCAGCTTTGCTCAGCCTGTCTGTCTGACATCGGCACGATCCCTTTCTCTGCCTGCGTCTTCGATCAATGTAAGGCGATTGCCATAGGTGTCATAGAGGGGCTGCAGCCAGGCGGCATGCGCCTCGATATGAGCGTGGACCGCTGGCGGCAGCAAAAGCTCCAGCTGCGCCGCGCGGTCGCCCTCGAGCGCTCTTCCCGCAAGGCGCAGGGCCCTGGCGGCAAGATGGTCCAGCGTCCATCGCCGCCCCGGCACGGGCGCAATCGCAGTGGGCTCGCTGACATGGTCTAGCAGGCTCCAGCCCCGCCGGGGCACGGTCAGGGCGACAAGGCCGGCATCACTGAGCGGATGAGTGCGCCAGCCTTGAAGGCTGGCCGCGTCCTGCAGGGCCTGATGAACCCCCTTGCCGTCCCGGCGGGTCACGGGGAAGTCAATGACCACCTGCCCCCCGATACAACGCAAGGCGATCTGACGGATGATGACAGGGATCGCCGACTGGCAGGCGCGGGTGACGGCACCGGCTTTCGACTGGCCGTCAGTAGCCGAAACATCGACATCGATCGCCGTGAGGGCTTCGGCCTCCTCCACTGTCAGCCGCGCTCCGCCGGGAAGGTCGATCACCCGGGACAGGGCCTGCTCGAATACCTCCTCGACGCCGTCCCGTTCGAACATCTCGGGACCGGCTTGAACGATTGGTCTGCCTAGGGAATTCCTTGCCGCAACGAATTTTTCGGCAGGCGCATGGAGCAGGATGTCGTATGCCCCGTCTGCGCCTGTCATGGCGAGTGCGTGGGTCAGGATATCGCCTCTTCTATCCGGTCCGCGCTGATTGGGTGACAGCCTGACCCTGGCCAGCTTGCCGCCACGCGCGGGGGTACTCACATCGACGATAAGCGCCTCGCCTTCCTGCACGGACTGCTTGCCCGGCAGCGGCAGAAACCCCTGCTCATCGCCGAGGCTGACAAAGGCAGCGCCAAGCTTTTTGTCGATGGTCTCGATTCGCGCCGCCAGGCGCTCGCCTGCCATGGCCGGTACGCGCATGGCATAGCCGGGGCCGATCCACAGGCCGGTGATCTCGTCGTTTTCCTGCAGGGCGGCTCGCGTTTCGACGGGACCGTAGTCGATCAGTACACAGCGGTTCACGCGGCTTTCCATCCGGCGCCGCGCAGGAGGTTCAGGGTCTCGTAAAGCGGCAGGCCGACGACCGATGGATGCGAGCCTATGATCGAGACGACATGGGCTGCGAAAGCCCCCTGAATGCCATAGCCCCCTGCCTTGCCGTCCCATTCGCCGCTGGCGATATAGGCGTCGATATCCTGCGCCGAGAGATTGCGCACCTTTACCCGCGTCTCGACCAGCCGCTCGGCGAGGCGCCCCTCGGGGCCTGCCAGGCAGACGCCCGTATAAACGCGATGAGACCTGCCGGAAATGAGTTCAAGGCACTCCCGCGCCGTCGCCGCATCCTCCGTCTTCGGCAGAATGCGCCGGCCAACGCCGACCACCGTGTCGGAGCCGAGCACCAGTGCCTCGGGCGCCGTCACGGAAACGGCCATGGCCTTGCCCCGCGCCAGCCTGGCGGCATGGGGTCCGGGAAGTTCGCCTTGCATGGGAGTTTCGTCGATATTGGCGGGCTCGATCGAGTCCGGCACGACGCCTATCATCGCCAGGAGGTCACGCCGCCGTGGCGACTGACTGGCGAGGATGAGCCGCGGCATGGCGGAGGACATCGTCCTGCCCCGCCTATTTGAAGCGATAGGTGATGCGACCCTTGGTCAGGTCATAGGGGGTCATTTCCACCAGAACCTTGTCGCCGGCCAGGACGCGGATGCGGTTCTTGCGCATCTTGCCGGCCGTGTGGGCAATGATCTCATGGTCATTTTCCAGCTTAACACGAAAGGTCGCATTGGGGAGGAGTTCCTCCACCGTACCGGAAAATTCCAGAAGTTCTTCCTTTGCCATGCTCATCCTCGGTTACGACGGCGCCAACCCCGCCAGACAGGCAAGCCGCGACGGCCTCTCGCCCGCGACAGAGGTGGGAAAATGGCGGCAGCCACTTCAAAAATCAAGGGACGAGTGCGCCAAAGCGGCTGATTATCCGCATTTTCAGTGCATCGCGCGCGGCGCGGTAAGCGGCCATCAGCTGGTCGCGGCTGCCGCGTTCGTCGGTCGGATTCGGGATCGGCCAGAACTCGACCGATGACGGCGGAAAGAGCGCGCCCGCCCGTTCCACCGCTTCGTCAGTCAGCATGATTGCGGTGCCGAATCGTGACGGGTCGATTTCCTCGAACGTCTTTGCCTCATGCTCACCGAGGGCAATGCCGTCCTCGGCGAGGATCATCTCCACAAACGGATCAGGCCCGCCCTCATAGACGCCGACGGAATCGATCAGCACATCCGGGCCGAGCAAATGCCGGGCGATCGCCTCGGCCATGGGCGACCGGATGGAATTCATGTTGCAGGCAAACAGAATGCCCGCGGCGGTTTCGTCCCTGTCAGGGCCATTTTCTGGTCCGGGCATTTCTTATTTTCTCATGTAAAAGCTGCACAGCAGCGTGAACAGCCGTCGTGCCGTGTTGAAATCGACCTTCACCTTGTCTTCAAGGCGGCTGACCAGCAGTTCTGACCCTTCATTATGCATCGCCCGGCGGGCCATATCGATGGTCTCGATCTGCTGTGGCGCGGCGTTGCGGATCGCATCGTAATAGCTGTCGCAGAGTAGGAAATAGTCCTTGATGATCTTCCGTAGCGGCGCCATCGACAGATAGAGCTGGCCGACAGGCGTCTCGTCGGTCTGGCGGATATCGAAGATCAATCGTCCCTCGCTCGCCGACATGTAAAGCGCATACGGGCCGGAGCCCGGTTCCTGATTGTCCGCGACCGGGCGGAAGCTGTTTTCCTGCAGCAGGTCATAGACGGCGATCTTGCGCTCATGCTCGATATCGGCCGTGGCAGGGGCGAGCGAGCGTTCATCCAGCTCGATGCGTTCCAGCCGGTAGGCCGTGCTTGTTTTCTCGCCATCATTGCTCATGCGGAAATCCGGTCTCTCACGCTGGCCATGCTCTCTTGATAAAAGAGGCAGCGCCAGCGGGCAAGCAGCCAATGCTGTAGCGCCAGAGGATCTTACGGTTTCTGCTTCAGGCGCAAGGCGACGGACTGGGCGTGGGAATGCAGGCCCTCCGCGTTGGCAAGCGTCACGGCGGCCGGGCCGATCCGGCGCAGGGCCTCTTCCCCTGCCCCGATGATCGAGGTGCGCTTCATGAAGTCGAGCACGGAAAGACCGGAGGCGTAGCGCGCCGCGCGGGCGGTCGGTAACACGTGATCGGGCCCTGCAAGGTAATCGCCGATCGCTTCGGGCGCATACCGGCCAAGGAAAATCGCGCCGGCATGGCGAATATGCGGCAGGAGCCGGTCCGGATCGGCGACGGCCAGCTCCAGATGCTCCGGCGCAAGACGGTTCGACAGGGTGCAGGCTTGTGTGAAGTCGTCGACAACAATGATGGCGGAATTGTTCTGCCACGCCTCTCCCGCGATATCCTGGCGCGGGCTCGCACCGAGCTGCTTTTCGACGGTGATGGCGACGGCGTCGGCGAATTCCTCATTGTCCGTGATCAGAATACTCTGGCTCGAAACATCATGCTCTGCCTGCGACAGCAGGTCAGCGGCGATCCAGTCCGGATCGTTCTCACAATCGGCGATGACAAGTATCTCCGACGGACCGGCGATGGAATCGATGCCGACCTGACCGAAGACCTGTTTCTTGGCAACGGCGACATAGGCGTTGCCCGGGCCGACGATCTTGTCGACCGGCGCAATGGAAGCGGTGCCATAGGCCAGCGCGGCGATCGCCTGCGCCCCGCCGATGCGGTAGATCTCGTCGATCCCGGCAAGGCGTGCTGCGGCCAGCACCAGCGGATTGATCTTGTCGTCCGGCGTCGGCACGACCATGACGACACGCTCCACCCCGGCAACGCGGGCGGGGATCGCGTTCATCAGGACACTGGATGGATAGCTCGCGGTCCCGCCCGGCACGTAGAGACCAGCCGCATCGACTGCGGTCCAGCGCCAGCCAAGCGTCACGCCCTGGTCGTCTGTGTATCGCACATCTTCCGGCTTCTGGCGGCTGTGGTAGGCAGCAATGCGCGAAGCGGCGAGTTCCAGCGCCTTGATATCTTCTTCGGAACAAGCCTCGACGGCAGCGTCGACCTCTTCCTTGCCAATGGTCAGATTGGCGGTGCTGAGGTCGAACCGGTCAAAACGCCTGGTGTAGATGAACAACGCCTCATCGCCATCCTTGCGTACATCGGAAATAATCTGCGCGACCTGATCGTTCACATCAACCGAGGACTCGCGTTTGATCGTCAGCAATTCGGCGAACCGCGGTTCGAAATCAATATCCCCCTGATTGAGCCTGCGTGCCATCGCCATCAGTCTACCTTGTGATCCGGCTTGTTACGGGTGCGCCACGGTTCTGAAATGTCTTTCAGAGTAGCATTGATGCTCTCGACCTCGAGCAGGATCTGGCCGCCACCTGAAAACTCCAGCGTGATCTCTCCGGCTCCGTCCTCGGCTGCGTTGAAGCGGGCCGCGAGGAAGGACAACACGGCTGACGGTGCATCCTGACGGATATTGCGCGCCCTGACGGCGGTGACATCATCGAAGTGAATTCCCGTGCGCACACGGATGAACGGGCCGTTTTCCTTCGTCGCACCCTCTTCCCAGACGAAGCGGTTCGCGACGAGCGCGAAACGGCGCTCGGCCTTCACATACGCCATGTCGCCGACTTTCAGCACAGAATCCTGAAGCACGGCCGAGACGATCTCGATATCCTCGCCATCAGCGGCCATCAGGCGCAGGGGTTTATAAGTCTTCAATGTCATCAGGTCCTGTTCTCGGGGCGTTATCTAGTCATTATCGGGCACGCGCTCAACCAGAGCGCCGACATTTTGCAGCTTTTCCTCCAGCCGCTCGAAACCGCGGTCGAGGTGATAGAGCCGCGAGACCATGCTTTGCCCCTCCGCGCCAAGGCCAGCCAGAACCAATGACATAGACGCGCGCAGGTCCGTGGCCATGACCGGCGCGCCTTTCAGCTTCGCCTTGCCCTTCACCGTCGCGACCTGGCCGTTGATATGGATGTCGGCGCCCATGCGCCCGAGCTCCGGCACATGCATGAAGCGGTTTTCGAAGATGGTTTCCTTGATGGTCGAGGTGCCTTCGGCCGTCGCCATCAGGGCCATGAACTGCGCCTGCAGGTCCGTCGGGAAGCCCGGGAAGGGCTGGGTGATGACATCGACAGCCTTCAGCCGGTTGCGGTTCATGGTCACGCGAATGCCATTGTCGAGGGCAGTCAGCTCGAGCCCCGCCTCGATAAGGCTTTCCGCCGCCGCCCCGAGCAGGTCGATATTGGTGTCGGTCAGGGTCAGTTCCCCGCCCGTCACGCCGACAGCCATGGCATAGGAACCGGTCTCGATCCGGTCGGGCAATACGGTGTGTTCCGCACCGGACAGGCGGTCGACGCCCTCGATGGTGATGGTGGACGTGCCGGCACCGGCAATCTGCGCGCCCATGGCGATGAGGCAATTGGCCAGATCGGCGATTTCCGGCTCGCGTGCGGCGTTATTGAGGATGGTCGTACCCTTGGCCAGTGTCGCGGCCAGCATGGCGTGCTCGGTTGCCCCGACAGAGACGAAGGGGAACAGGATCTTGGCGCCCTTCAGGCCGCCTCTTGCCCTGGCGAGGACATAGCCCTCATCGAGTTCGATTTCGGCGCCCATGGCCTCGAAGGCTTTCAGGTGCAGATCGACCGGGCGTGCGCCAATAGCGCAGCCGCCGGGGAGCGAGACTTTCGCTTTGCCCTCGCGGGCGAGAATCGGCCCCAGCACGTTGAAGCTCGCCCGCATCTTGCGCACCAGTTCATAGGGCGCAACCGTCGAGGTAATCTCGCCGGCATGCAGGTTCAGGTTCGCGCCTTCGCGCTGGATACCGACGCCATGTTGTTCCAGAAGCGCCGTCAGCTGGCGGATATCGGCGAGGTCCGGCACGTTCTTCAGGCGCAGCGGCTGAGACGTCAGCAGGCTTGCGACCATCACCTTGAGAGCCGAATTCTTGGCTCCGGATATCGGCAGCTTCCCGTAGAGCGGCCGCCCGCCGATGATTGCCAGCTTGTCCATAGTTCAGTCCTCGTTCCTGCGCCCGGCCTGTTTGCGCCGGCGCAGATTTGAGCGCAGGGCTTCGGCCAGTCTGTCTTCCTTGGTCGGCTTTTTTCTGGATGACGATTTGGGCGCTGGTTTGTCGCCTGACTGTTCATTTTCAGGCTGGCTGTTGCCATCATGCCTTGTGGAGTCTGGCGGGCTTTTCTCGTCCGTCGTGTCGGACCGGTTCACGCTCAAGTCTGGCTCCCATGATTACTGATGTCAGATCAGGGAGCTGGTGCCGCGAGAGAGAATTGAACTCTCGACCTCACCCTTACCAAGGGTGCGCTCTACCACTGAGCTACCGCGGCAATCGCTCCGAAAGAGCGCGTTTAGTAGGATTTTGCGATGCCCCGGTCAACCGAAATCTGACGGCAGGCGAGAGGGAAATATACGGCAGGTGTTTTTCCGTTTCTGCGCGGGAAACAGGCGGTTGATTGCGGTCAACCCGAGACCGATGGTGCCTCGTCCTGCACGTCGATCAACGTCGTGCCGCGATCGTCCTCGTCCTCGGAGAAATAATCGCGGCATCCACGCCCGATCAGCGCGCGTATGGCCGCCGTGCGGGAGGTGAAACGGTTCTCCAGACGCCAGAGGTCGATGAGGTCCATCTCTTCCTGGGTCAGCAATAGCAGGGTCTTCTTGATCGTTTGTGATTCACTCATCATTAACATGACAACGTCCTCCGAAACAGTTCGTTCCAATCTATGAGAAAATGAAAGATGCTCCTGGTAAGCGCTTTAAAGCGGGAACCGGAAGCCAGGGTTCACGCCATCATTTTCTCTATATTGAGGACCAGGATCGCACTGGCACCGAGCCGTTTCAGGTTCTCCAGCGTCTCCCAGAAAACGCTTTCGCGGCAAACGGCGTGGATCGCAACCTTCGACTCGTCGCCCGCAAGATTGAGGATCGTCGGCGCATCCGAGCCCGGCAGCATGGCCGTGATTTCCTCGATCGCCGAACGCGGCGCGTTCATCATGATGTATTTCGCCTCGCGCGACTCCTGCACCCCGTGAATGCGCTTGAGGAGGGCATCGAAGACCGCCTGCTTGGCATCGCTCAGCTTGTGCGGCGATTTGATCAGGATCGCTTCGGACCGGTAAATCGTCTCAACCGGCATCAGGCCGTTGGCATCCAGCGTCGCACCGGTCGACACGATATCGCAGATCGCCTCGCCGATATTCATGCGCGGGGCGATCTCCACCGCACCATTCATGACGACCGTGCGGGCGCTGATGCCCTGCTCTTTCAGCCAGGCCTGCGTTATACCCGGATAGGACGTGGCGATGCGCTTGCCCTCCAGCCATTGGGGCCCGTCATAGCTCTCGCCCTTGGGCACGGCGATACACAGACGGCAGCCGGAAAAGCCAAGACGCATTTCGGGCTCTTCCGGCAAGACCGCATCGCCGGTCAGGCGCTGCTCGTCATAGACGTTCTGTCCGATGATGCCGATATCGCTCGCCCCGTCCGCGACAAAGGCAGGAATATCGTCGTCACGCACCAAAAGCACATCGATCGGCATTTCCTCGACGCGGGCATAGAGCTTGTCCTTGCCATGGCTGATCGTCAGCCCGCAGCGCTTCAGAAGCTCGAAGGAGCCATCGGCGAGCCGGCCTTTTTTCTGAATGGTAAGGCGGAGGATGGAATCACTGCTACTCATCGGTTTTTCCTGATGTCTTTTGCATACGGTCCAGAATGATGCGGTAGCCCCGCCACGGTTCGTCCCTGAGGAAGCGCGCGACGCGGGCGACGGTGGTGGTGCTGGCATGGGTCGCCCGCGCAATGTCGCGATAGGACTTTCCCCCGGCATCGAGCATACGGGCGATACGCCAGCGCTCTGATACAGCCAGCAATTCACCGGGTGTGCACAGGTCACGCAGGAAGGCGTTCGCCTCTTCCCTGGTCTGGATTTCGAGGAGAGCCTCGCACAGCTCGGCAATGGCGGTTTGCTTGTCTTCGTCTGTCATGCTGGCGATATAGCCGTGCCAGCATACTAATACAATAGGTCACAAAAATTTCATCATAATTCGACGATGCGCAGGGCTTTTGGGAAGTTTGTCATGGATAATGGGACTGACGCGCGATAAAGGGATAATCATGACCGCCAAAATGACCAGTTCTGCCATGCCCCAGGACAGAGCCCTGCCCGGCCTGTCCGACAGCGATCTCAAATCGATCCTCTACCGGGAACATCCGGCCTGGAAATCGATTGCGATTACCCCCTGCATGAAAGCCGAAAAGCTCAGCACGCTGACCGGCTGCGAGTTGTTCGTCAAATATGAAAACCTTCAATATACCGGCGCCTTCAAGGAGCGCGGCGCGCTCGCCAAGCTGCTGAGCCTTACGGCAGACGAGAAAAAGCGCGGTGTCATCGCCGCCTCGGCCGGCAACCATGCCCAGGGCGTTGCCCGCAATGCGGCCACGCTCGGCATCAACGCGACGATCGTCATGCCGCGCCATACGCCTTACGTGAAAGTGCAGCAAACAGAAGCGCTTGGCGCCAATGTGATTCTCGATGGCGATGATTACGATTCCGCCAATGTGGTCGCCCGGCGCAAATGCAACGAAGACGGGCTGACTTTCGTCCACCCCTTCGACGACCCGCATGTGATAGCGGGCCAGGGCACGATCGGCGTGGAAATGCTCGAGGCCGTGCCCGATCTCGACATTCTTGTCGTGCCGATCGGCGGCGGCGGGCTGCTATCGGGCATTGCCATCGCCGCGCGCCGGATCAAGCCCGATATCAAGGTTATCGGGGTTCAGGCACAGCTGTACCCTTCCATGCTCAACCTCTTGAAAGACCAGGACAATCCTGTTGGCGGCATGACATTGGCCGAAGGCATCGCCGTCCGCGAACCCGGCAAGCTGACGAGACAGCTGATCGCCGCTCTCGTCGACGACATCGTCATGGTCGATGAACGGGCACTGGAAAGCGCTCTCAGCCTCTATCTCAATGTCCAGAAGACACTGGCTGAAGGCGCCGGCGCTGCCGGGCTTGCCGCGATCCTCGCCAATCCTGAAATATTCGCAGGCAGGAAAGTCGGCACGGTTATCTGCGGTGGCAATATCGATACCCGCCTGCTCTCCTCGATCCTGATGCGCGATATCGCCCGTCAGGGCCGCATGGCGCGGCTGCGGATCGAACTGCTTGACGTACCCGGCCAGCTGACCAAGGTCGCCGACATCATCGCGAAGGCCGGCGGCAACGTCATCGACGTTTCCTACCACCGCATCTTCAATGACCTGCCTGCAAAGGCAACCTATCTCGACATTTCGGTCGAGACCAATGACCGCCCGCATCTCGACCGGATCATCGAAAACCTGCGTGCTGCTGGTCTGGCCACAGAGATTGCCACGTATTAATACCGACCCAATTGTGATAAACGCACGAATTAGTAGGTTCTCGGCCCCAATGGACCGGTAATCCCGATTTTTCTATCCGAAGGAGTAACGGCATGAAGAAATTTCTTTTAGGCGGCGTTGCGGCGCTGGCTCTGGTTGCCTGCGGCAACGAGACGACGAGCGACCAGACGGCTGCCCCCGAAAATCAGACCGACTACGAGGCGGAAGGCGTCGAGGCGTATGGCGTCGATCAGGGAGAGGGCCCGGAGCTCGGGACATTCGGCATCGAACTGTCGGACATGAAGACCGAGATCGATCCCGGCGACGACTTCTTCCGCTATGTTAACGGCCAGTGGCTCGACGAATTCGAGATCCCGGCCGAGTTCTCCAACTATGGCTCGTTTACGGTGCTGTTCGAACGCTCCGAAGAGCGGGTGAAGAATATTATCGAATCGGCAGCATCTTCCGATGCGGCGCAGGGCTCGGTCGAGCAGAAGATCGGCGACTATTACGCCAGCTATCTCGACACCGGGACGATCAACGAAAAAGGCTTGTCCGTTCTGGACGACCACATGGCAGCGATCGACGCGCTCGAGAGCCATGACGATGTCGCCCGCGCCTTCGGCGACCCGCAACTGGGCGTCAGCACACCCTTCTCGCCTTTCGTCAATGTCGATTCCAAACAGCCTGACCGCTACATCACCTATCTCACCCAGTCCGGTCTCGGCCTGCCCAACAGGGGTTACTATACGGATGAAGGCTTTGCCGAAGAACGCGAAGCCTACAGGGCCTATCTGGCCGATCTGATGACCATGGCCGGCATGGACAACGCGCAGGAACGCGCCAATGCGGTATACGATCTGGAAAATGAGCTGGCCATGGTCCACTGGGAACCGGCCAAGCGCCGCGAGCGCGACCTGACCTACAACCTCGTCTCCGCCGAAGAACTCCAGACCTATGCACCCGACTTCCCCTGGCCGCTGATGCTGAACGAGGCCGGCCTTGGCGGCGAGACCCAATTCGTCCTGCGCGAGAACGACGCTATCCAGGCATCAGCCGGGATCTTTGCCGAAACGCCGGTCGAAGTGTGGAAGGACTATATGAGGCTCCACCTGATCTCCACCAATGCGGACGTGCTGCCGAGCGAATTCGACGATGCGAATTTCGCCTTCTTCGGGACCAAGTTGCGCGGCGTAACCGAACAGCGCGAGCGCTGGAAACGCGGCGTTGCCGCAGTCAACGGAACGCTCGGCGAGGCCGTCGGTCAGGTCTATGTCGAAGATCACTTCCCGCCCGAATCCAAAGCCAAGATGGAAGAGCTGGTCGACAATCTGAAGGCCGCCTTCCGTATGCGTCTGGAAAATCTCGACTGGATGACGGAGGAGACCAAGCAGGAAGCCTTCGACAAGCTCGATGCCTTCAACACCAAGATCGGCTATCCGGATGAATGGACGGATTACTCCGACCTGGAAGTGATCGAGGGTGATGCATTCGGCAACCAGCGGCGCGCAGGAGTCTGGGCATGGAACGACATGATTTCCAAGCTCGGCAAGCCGATCGATCGCTCCGAATGGTTCATGAATCCGCAGACCGTCAATGCCTATTACAATCCGCCGATGAACGAGATCGTCTTTCCGGCGGCTATCCTGCAGGCACCGTTTTTTGATCCGGAAGCTGACGATGCCGTCAATTACGGCGGTATCGGTGCCGTGATCGGCCACGAAATCGGGCACGGCTTCGACGACCAGGGACGCAAGTCCGATGGTACAGGCCTGCTGCGCGACTGGTGGACCGAAGCAGATGCGGAAGCCTTCGAGGAAAAAACCGCGGCGCTTGGTGCCCAGTACGAAACTTACTCGCCGATCGAGGGCTTCTTCGTCGATCCGAACCTGACCATGGGCGAGAATATCGGTGACCTTGGCGGCCTGACCATGGCCTATGACGCCTACAAGCTGTCGCTCAATGGCGAGGAAGCACCGGTGCTCGATGGCTATACCGGCGACCAGCGCTTCTTCATGGCCTGGGCCCAGGTGTGGAAGCGCAAATATCGCGAGGAAGAGCTGAAGAACCGCCTGACGACTGACCCGCACTCTCCGTCCGAGTACAGAACGAATGGCGTCGTGCGTAACATGGATGCGTGGTATGACGCGTTCGAGGTTGCCGAGGACGACGAGTTGTATCTCGCGCCTGACGCCCGGGTGCGCATCTGGTAAGCCATCGTTTCATATGAACGACGACAGGGCCGCTTCCCATGGGAGGCGGCCCTTTTTTCATTTTGCAAGGGTTCATAAAAAAACGGCTGCCCGGAGGCAGCCGTAGACGCTTGCTGTAAAGTCGGTTGAGCCTAATGGCGGCGGGCGAGCCGGCGCACTTCTTCCTCGACCTTTTCCTCGACGATGCGTGGCAGGTTGTCGTCGAGCCATTGCTGCAGCATCGGCTCCAGCATCTTCTCGATGATGTCCTCAAGGGTCGCCGAATTGCTGTTGGCGACGCGGACATTCTGTTCCAGATGCTTGAAGGCACTCGCAGCGGCACCGGCGGAAGCTTTGCTCAACATGGTCTGTTCAACTCTTTCTGTAAGGGAGCCGATTGAGTCGGCAGGTGATTGCGCTACTGCATCCTCGACGTCCTGTTCTTCGACAGTCACGTCCGCAGTCGCAGCGTCGGCGGTGAGGTCATGGTCAAAGACATCGAAATCAAGGTCATCATCGCTGCCATAGTCAGGCTCGTCGTCAGCTTCGGCACTTTCAGCCGCGGCTGCCTCGATCCCGTCATCCTCGGCGATATCGAAATCAGAATCGTCATCTTCCTCAAAGCCGGGCGCAGCAGCGACCGCTTCATCCTCGATGTCGTCTTCTGCTTCTTCGGGCTCCGATACCTGAACGGGCTCGGGCGCCTTGCGGCTTACCGGCTCGCGGCTGACCGGTTCCGGAGCCTTGCGAACGCTTCTGGCTTTCGGCGCGGGTTCGTCCTCCTCGGCAATGATACGCCGTATCGATGCGAGGATATCATCCATGCTCGGTTCTGCTTGAGGGTTCGCCATACACTCGGTTCCTGCGTTAATCTATGGTTAACTATTCCGGTGCTTCGCGACGCCTATCAACCCTAATTTTTCAACATCTTGTCAATGTCAGCGGACAGGACACAAACTGTGTGGTGTCAGAAGGTGAAGGCAGGCGCCGGCTTGAAGCCCGGCAGGATGCCCGGCGGCTGCGCCTCGAAAACGAAGCGATCGCCGATCGCCTCGGCGGACTTGGTATAGACGGTCGCACGGCCGATGCCGCCATTGACCCAGATGGCGACGAGCCGGCCACCGGTCTTCAACTGGTCCAGCAGCTTGACCGGCCGCTCGGCGATACCGCCATTGGCAATGGTGATGACATCATACGGGCCCTGATTGGTCATGCCGTCGGTCAGCGGGCCATCTACCGTCACGGCATTGTCGATGCCGAGCGCGGCGATTCGTTTTTCCGCGTCGCCGGCGATAGCCTCGTCTTCTTCGAGCGCAACCACCATGCCGGCAAGGCGGGCAATGACGGCGGAGGAATAACCGTAGCCACAGCCGACATCGAGAACGAGATCACCCTTGCGGATGCCCGCGGCGTGGATCAGCTTGGAGAAGTCGCGCGCCTGGAGCAGCCAGCGGCCCGGAAACAGTTCGATGCCGAGTTCAGCATAGGCCAGTGACTTGCGGTTGGACGGCACGAATTTCTCGCGCGGCAGCGATTCCATCGCCAGCTGCAGGTCAATATCGGTGACGTCGTTCGGACGGACCTGACTGTCCACCATATGCTTCCGAGCGGCTGCAAAATCCATGTCGTTTCTCTGTCGTCTCTCTTGGGCCTTGACGGCCTGCGACCGGCCCTGGCTCTGTTGGATCAACGTGTAGCTCTTAGCCCTGTCTGGCGGCTGAGGCAACGCCTTCCTCCCGAGACAATTTTGCGCCGCGCCATCTATTCCCGCTTTACTGATACGATCCCCGGGGCTATGACACGCATTCACCATTTCACGGGACGGCCACGTGGCGGAGTGGTGACGCAGCGGCCTGCAAAGCCGTGTACGCCGGTTCGATTCCGGCCGTGGCCTCCACTTTCACTCCTCGCAATTGATGATATTCTGGCTTTCCGGGTTCGGGCTGTCCGGGTTCGAGACAGGGGGATTATCACGCATGCAGCCAGATCATCTCAGACCCTTCCGATCTATCGCCGCGGCGATCGCTGTCAGCGTTGCGATTGTGCCCTTGGCTCACGGTCAACAGACCGGCGAGGATCGAGGGTGCCCCGATGCTGGCACAAATATCGACAGTCTTATTGCGCGGACCTATGCGGTCATTTCCGGACCGGCAGGCGAAAAGCGCGACTGGACCTGTTTCCGCTCTCTGTTTACCGATGGGGCGCAGATGACCGCCCTGCATCAGCCGGACCAGCCACCGCGTGTCCTGACCCCGGAAGACTATGTCGAGCGAAGCGGCCCATGGCTGGAACAGAACGGCTTCTTCGAGACAGAAATTGACCGCACCGTCCACGCTTATGGCGGCATCGCACAGGTCTTCTCGACTTACGAGGCCCTGAGGTCCGCCGATGACAGCGACCCGTTCATGCGCGGGATCAACTCCTTCCAGCTCGTCCGTGATGAGGAGGGATGGAAAATCGCCTCCCTCGTCTGGCAGCAGGAACATGACGCGCTGCCGGTGCCGGAGATCTATCTCTACGGGGAGTAGTCCCGCTCAACCGAGCGGATAGTCGACAACCGGATGATACGGCCCGCCGCCGCCGGTTCGGGCACTGTAGAGGCTGAAGCTGTCCACGCGGAAGGATGATGGCACTGGCGGCATGCGCGATGACAGCCATGCGGCGAGGTCGCCTGGCCTTGTCTTGCCCAGCCTGGCGATGGTGATGTGTGGCGTGAACTTGCGCGCTTCCGCCTCAAACCCGGCGGTGCGGCACGCGATCTCGACTTTCTGCTGCAAGGACACCAAGGCAGGGTCCTGAAAAACGCCGAGATACGCGATTCGCGGCTTGTCGCCGCCAAAGCTGCCATACACGTCCATGCCCGCGGTAAATGCTTCCGCTTCGACCATTTCGAGGGAACCGGCGAGCCTGTCGGCATCGGCGTTATTGACGTCGCCGATGAAGCGCAGCGTGACATGATAATCGGACGGATCGACCCATCTGGCCCGTTCCAGCCCTCCCCGTGTCAGGGCGAGGCTGTCACGAAGCGTCTGCGGCAGGCCGAAGGCAACGAATAATCTGGGCATGACCTTGCATCCCATCGTGCAGTGACGCTGTAAAGGGACCAGAACCGGAAAGTCCCCTGCCAAACCTAATCAGCCGCAACCGCCTTCATCAGGGAGGCGCGGTTCGGCAGCAGCATATCCGAGAACGGCATGATCGCCGCACCCACGGCCGGCGCGTCGGCCGACAGCGCCGCACTCGCGACACGGAACGATGGCGGTATTTTCACGCCTCGTGCGGCAATGGCGTCGTTGAGGCTGGCGACCATCCTGTCGATCAGGGACCGGGGCAGGCGACCGCCGATGTAAACCGCATCGGGATCCATCAGGTAGACCGTGGAGATGATCGGTCCGGTCAACGCCTCGACCGCCAGCGAAAGCCATTCGTCGCAGGCTGTCTTCGCCGCGCCTTGCAAGCCTTCCACGTCTGCCAATCGCGCCAGCGGATGACTGCGGCTGGCCATGTGGCTTTTGAGCCCGGCAACGGAGACGACCTCCGACAGGGTTTTTGCCTTTGTCAGGGGTGAGGAAACCGGCAGGAAACCCAGTTCTCCGCTTCGCCCGTGCGCGCCCCGGAAATAGCTGCCCTCGACGACAAGGCCTGCGCCGAGGCCTGACGTGACGAGAAGATAGAGGAAATTGGACGACTGCAATCCATGGCCGAACTGCAGTTCACCGATAGCCGCCGCCGCCGCGTCGTTTTCGATAAACACGGGATAGTCGGCGACGGCATGGATCATCTCCCTCAGGTCGTATCCTGCCCAGGCCTCATAGGCTGGCGGACGATCGTTCGATTCGATCGTACCAAGATCATCCGGGACGGCGATGCCGACGCCCATGACCTTGCTGCGGGGGATCCCGTCGCGGATGAAGAAGAGCTCGAGATTGTCCCTGAAAAAGGCACCGACCTCGTCGGGCATCGCAAATTTGCGGTTGGTCGTCGCCCGCGCCTTGATCCGGCCGTAAAAATCGACGGCAACCATGGTGACATAGTCGCGGTCGATATTCAGGCCGATGGCGAAGCGGCCATCGGGGTTTATCGCGAACCGCATCGCCGGCTGGCCACGGGCCCCCTGCACCCGACCGATATTCTCGATCAGCCCGGTATCGAGCAGTCGCCTTGTGATGTTCGCAATCGCCGGCCCCGTGAGCCCGGTCAACTCGACAAGCTCGGAGCGGGTCACGGGTCCATTAATCCTTATGGCCTGAAGGGTGACGCGCTGGTTATAGCCGCCAGCGCGCTCGAGATTGGTCCCGGCAAGGCCAGCACCACTCAGCTTACGCTCGCCATCCTCTATATCGGTACTGTCCGATACATCGACCATGAAGAATCCAACCCCGTATTATTCGTCGGGTCAGCATAATCCGCATGGCCGCGAAGGCAAAGCACCAATCCGCTGGTTATTCGGTCAGGCGTTCAAGGGTCTCTGCATGCCCGGACAACACAGTGATTGTCGTGTCATCGCCAGCGAATATCGAATTGAGGCCCTGCTGCTCCTGCGGCGGATCGCCGGTATAGCTCTTGTCGCCATTCTGCCAGAGGTAATCGTCATGGGCCGCCTCGCCATAGCCGCCCCATGACCAGAAATTGGACCCGACGAGCGGGCCGCCACCCGCAACGCTTTCCTCGATGCGGTCGAACACCATGGTATAGAAGCGGTCGCGATATTCCGTGCCGGCTGCCTTGTCGAAACTGCCACCGTCACGGTCAAAGCCGAACTCCTCCAGCACCAGCGGACGGTCCATCTCCCGCGCGACATCGATATGCGTCTCGATATAGTCCATGGCGCTGGTCGCGGTGCGGTCCCACGTGCCTTCCATGTCCGTCGCATCCATCCATCCCCAGTTCTTGGGCCACATGTGGAAGGTGAGATAATCGATATTATCAGTGTCATGGGCCTCGATGAAGCAGCCCATGCTGCCGCCGCACCCCATGGAGCCTTCATTGCCCGAGGAGACGAGATGGTTCGGATCGAGGGACTTGATATAGCCCGCCGTGTCGTCGATCCATGCAAAGAAGTCCGGCAAATACTGCTCTTCTTCCGGCGTGCCGCCACCGGAGCGGGGTTCGTTCGCCAGCTGCCAGGCCATGATTGCGCTGTCATCGGTGTAGAGAATGCCGGTTATGGTGTTTGTGCGCGTCACCAGCGTGTCGATGTAGTCGCGATAGAGCTCGTTCGCGGCCTCGGACCGGTAAAATCCGGCCGAGAAGACGGCAAAAGCCGGCCATGGATGAGCCGGGTCGCCGAGATTGATGAACTCGCCGCCATTGGTCCAGTAAAGATAGGTGACCATGCCGCCGGACCATTCCCAGAAATTGTTGAGATAGATCACCGCCTTCATCTCGCGTTTGCCCATTTCGGCGAGCAGGAAATCAAGACCGATCAGCAGTTCCTCATTATAGGCGCCGGTCTCGTCGCGGAATGTGGGGCGCACGGAATTGTCGAGCGGTGACAGTTCGGAAGAGCCGAGCACACGCAGATTGGTGACGCCGTTGGCCTTGAGGAAATCCAGTTCGCGGATCAGGCGATCGCGGTCGCCATAGTCGGTATCGGCACCGAGATAAGCCCCGTACCACATGTTCGCTCCAACATAGGCATAGTCCTCGCCCTCGAGGGTGAACCGCATGCCGTCGACAGCGACGAAGGCACTTTCCTCGAGTGTTTCGGCCATGCCGCCGCGCTCCGGATCGACGGGGGCGCCGGACCCCGCCGTGATCGCAGGCGTGCCGGCATTGGTTTCCGGCTGCGCAGGTTCGGAGCACGCCATCAGGCCGGCTGCGGCCAGGATGGCGAATGGCCGGGCGAGTTTATTCACGATCATCATCGGTTCTCCCTCTACAGAATGATCAGGGCAGTTTGCGGCCAAGGCCGGCCTCCAGCAGGCGGTACCATTCTTTGCGCTCGAGCTTGACGGGCGCAGCGTCCAGCGTCTCGCGCAGGCGGGCCGGTTTTGTCGTGCCAATGATCGGCACGGCCCCCGCAGGATGCTTGCGCACGAAAGCATAGGCGATGTCTGCAAGGGTGGCGTTGTGGGCCTTTGCAAGCGCGTCCATCACTTCGCGAACCCGCAAGACGCCTGCTGTCATGTTGTTCTTGTCACCAAACAGCTGCCCGCCGCCAAGCGGCGACCACGCCGCGATCCGCGTGCGGTGGGCCATGGCATCGTCCAGCAGCCCCTCAAACACGGGCGCGACATAAAAGGGCGAAAACTCGATCTGATGGGCGTAAATCTCAGTCTGCAGATAAACGCGCAGCGCCGTCACCTGCCACGGCGTGAAGTTGGACACGGCCACGCTCTCGGCAAAGCCGTCAAGAATGAACCGGTCCAGAACCTCGGCGACGTCAGCCGGATGAGCGAGATTGTCGGGGCGATGAACATAGATCAGGTCGACCTTGTCCATCTGCAGCCGGTCGAGGCTGGCGCGCATGGCATCGCGCAGATAAGACGGGCTCTGATTATACGGGCTGCCGAACTCGATGCCGATCTTCGTCGCCAGCGTCGTTCCCTCGAAAAGCTCCGGTGCTTCGGCGCGCAAGCGGCCGAGCAGGGTCTCGACCGTGCCGAACCCCTCCTCCCCGCCATAGACATCGGCTGTGTCGATATGGGTGATGCCATGCTCCTTGCAGATCGACAGGCATTCGGCGAGATCGTCATAGGTGGCCGTGGAAAAGCGCCACGTACCGAAGGCGAAGGAATTCTTCCTTGGTTTCAGCATTCTCGGTCTCCTGTCATCGCGTTGAGACGGCGGATGCACTCCATCATGGCGCGGCAATTATGGTAAGGCCCCTTCCAGAACCCGGCCTTGTAGCCGAGATTGCTGTAGTCGGGCACATCGCCGGCATAGGCATGCCAGTCGCCGTTCTCCGTGTCGAGAACATCGGACTTGATGAACTGCCAGACTTCCGTCACCGCCCTGAGATAACGTGTTTCGCCGGTCAATTGCCAGGCATTGAGAAAACCGACCAGCGCCTCGGCCTGACACCACCATTCATAGATACGCTCCGGGCCATCATGGCCCAATTCGCAGATACCCTCGCCGAAGGCGTTCAGGCTCTCCCTCAGGCTGGCTTCAGCGAGCTGGCGCACATGCGGCAGGTAGAGCGCTGTCATTTCCGGGTCGTCCAGCACCTCCAGCGCTTCGTGCAGCAGCCATGATGCCTCGATGTCGTGCCCGAAGGAGACCTCGTCGCTGAGGCTTTTCCAGTCGCCGTCGAAGAACAGCCGCTGATGGGTGCCGCGCGGCGCGATGAATTTCTCCGTCAGCAGGATAATGTTCTTGCGCAACAGCTCGCGGGAGTGATCATTCGGGTGAACGCGATACAGCACGGTATAGGGCTCGAGAATATGCAGATGCGTATTCATCGTCTTCGTCGCCTGCAGGTCGCGCTCCGACAGGCGCACATCCCCGGTCGGCGACCAGTCCTCGGCAAAGGCTTCGATATAACCGCCCTTGTCGGCGTCATATGTCCGCTCTTCGAGCAATCGCGCCAATTCCAGGGCCTGCTCGAGGGCATCCCGGCTGCCGGTCAGGTGGTAATAGGCACACAGTCCATAAATGCCGAACCCCTGGGCATAGGTCTGCTTGCGCCGGTCTGCCGGCGTGCCATCGGCATTCAGTGACCACCATGCCCCGCCATGAACCGGATCGAGAAACGAGCGTGTGAAGCTCTCATAGGCGCGATCGGCCATGGCCCGGTAGTCAGCCCTGTCGTCGAACGCGGCAAGTTCAGAGAATGCCCACAGGATGCGGGCATTGAGAACGCACCCCTTTTCCGCGCCCGGTTCGGGCATGGTGTCCATGTTGATCTGGCCATGGAAGCCACCGTTTACCTCGTCCGGCGCATGGGCCACCCACCACCTGGCAATCCGCTCCAGCTCGGCCCTGAACTCATCGCGCAAGGTGATCAGTGTGCGATCCATGGTGCCTAGACAAGATCCCTGTTGCGCTTGATCAGCTCGCAACGCTGCTCGACCGACAGATGCGAAAAAAGCGGGTCGGCGGGGGTATTCCTGGCATAGTCGACCAGCTGATCAACAGACGTGCGCGCAACATGCATGCGCGTGTCGGACGAGGCGTAATAGATATAGACCGACCCGTCATCGTCCGCGATCCAGCCATTGGCGAAAATGACGTTGGAGACGTCGCCGACGCGCTCCTCGCCCTGCGGCTCGATCAGGTGACCGGCGGGCTGGTAGGTCTTCACCCATGGCCGCTCCAGCTCCGTCATGAACAGATAAGCGACATAGCGCAGCCCCGCCGCCGTGTTGCGCACCCCATGGGCGAGATGCAGCCAGCCATCGCCCGTCCTGATCGGCGCCGGTCCCTGCCCGTTCTTGACCTCCTTGATCGTATGATAGACCTTGCCATCGACGATCTGTTCCTTTTCGATGACCGGGTTTTCCATGCTCTCGGTCAGCCCCCAGCCAATACCACCGCCCGACCCGACGGAAATGAAGCCATCCTGCGGGCGCGTATAAAGACCATATTTCCCGTCCACGAACGCAGGATGCAACACGACATTGCGCTGCTGGCCCGAACGCGACGTCAGGTCAGGCAGCCGTTCCCAGCTTTCCAGATCCCTGGTGCGCACGATGCCGCAATTGGCGACAGCGGCGGAGGTATCGGGGTTGTCCTGGTCCTTCCGCTCAGTACAGAACAGGCCGTAAATATAGCCGTCTTCGTGCTGCGTCAGGCGCATGTCATAGACATTGGTGTCTGGTTCATCGGTCTGCGGCAGTCGGACCGGATAATCATGGAAGCGGAAGCCTTCGGTCGGCCTGTCGCTGTCGGCAAGCGCGAAAAAGGATTTACGGTCATCCCCTTCGACCCGCACGACCATCGTGTACTTGCCGTTCCACTTGATCGCGCCGGCATTGAAGGCCGCGTTGATCCCCATGCGCTCCATCAGCCAGGGATTGGTGTCCGGATTGAGATCATAGCGCCATTCGATCGGCGCGTGGGCAGCGGTGACGACCGGATAGATGTATCGGTCATAGATACCATTGCCGAGACCGTCGACATAGTTCGGTCGGTTGATCAGGGCTTCATGTTCCCGTTTCAGGCGGGCAAGTCGGTCGTGAAAATCAGGTCTGGCCATGAATTACTCCATCAGGGCACGAATTATAAAAATCGTCATAGCAGGCTAAGCGGGCACTCTTTCGGAGCCTCCTGCGCGGCAACCGGGTCCATCGCCGCGCGCATACGGTCGGTCTTTGGCATTTCCTCGACATTCAGGACTTCCGGCCAGGAATAGACGTCCTCCACATGGCCCTTGGGCGAACACCGGTCGCAATTGCCGGCATAGTCCCAGTCAGGGTTCATGAAAGAGCCGCCCCATTGCAGGAACCAGAGCGGCTGGATCTGCCGGAATATCTCGTAACTCGGCATCACGCCGACTTCGGTGATCGCGATGAAGCCGTTCCCGTGCAGCGGCTGGACATTGCCATAGCCGGTCATGAATTGCGCATCATCCGTGCCCGCCGCATAGAAGTCCGTACCAACGAAATCGACGGTTTCGTCACCCGGATAGTATTGTTCAGCGCCCTCGGCACCCTTGTCCGCGCCCCAGACCCAGATCATGTTGGTGATGCCGTGATGGGTGGCGATGCGGTCATAGGTCATCGCCCACAGATCGGTATAGCGCTGTTTCTGGCCCCACCAGAACCAGCCGCCATTCATCTCATGGAACGGCCGGAACAGCAGCGTGATGCCCTGATCGGTATAGTCCTTCAGGATCTCCGCCGTCGCATCGAGGTCCTTCAGCCACAGCGCGTGCTCGCGCGTCCCGGGCGTGAGGAGGCGGTCAAGCTCGTCGTCCGTCATCGCATATTGCGAGCATTCGTAATATTCCCCGCGCGGACAGACCTTGATCGGGTTGCGGGCATGCCAGGTGAAGGTAACGAGCCCGCCCCGGGCGGCCTGGCGCTGCGCATGCGCCAGCATCAATTCGCGATAGCCCTGATACTCCATGGCGAACATCAGCTCGAGGCCGAGCACGGCCGGAATCTCGCCAGTCATTTCCTCGATGAAATCGAAGCTGTCGCAGGGGATGAAGACTTCATACTCGTTGACCTGCTGGCCGGACAGCGTGTTGCCCGCTGCCCCGACTTCCTCCAGCAGGGCGAGGACCTCGTCCCGGCGCTGGCCGTAATCGGCAATGACCGGCGTCGCCTCTCCGGCATCGGCGTTGCCGGTATCCGACTGGCTTGAGTTCGCAGGCTCGGCACATCCGGCAAGCGCGAGCATGCCGAACGCAGCAAAGCCACAGGAAATTCTGGTCAGCTGGCTGATCATTTCGCGTATCCTTCCTTTTCGATCTCTGCCTCGATCTTTTCCGGGGGCGTTCCCTCGGCATAGTCTTTCAGATTGTCATACCAGGTCGATTTCAGCACCGCCGTGGTAATGACAGCGATGACGATGGCGATGGTCATCTCGGTCCAGTGCTGAATGACCATGAAGATCGGCGCGGCGGTCAGGCTGGTATGCCAGACCAGACCGATACCGATATTCATCATGTCGCGCCAGAAATCCGGGTTCTTGGGCACGCCCTGCCCCTTCTCGACAAGCGATTGCTGGACCGGGTCCCAGAAACCCCAGGGGCGCGTCTTGATGTAGAATTTCTCGAGCGTTTCCATGTCGGTCGGCGGGGTCAGCAGCGTGCCGGCGATGGCCGCAGCGATACAGACAGCCAGCATCAGCGGGAAAGCGTGAAGCGCGTTGAGGTCCATGAACGCCATCGGGATCGCAAAGATCAGACCGGCGACCATGCCCCAGAAATAACCCTGCCCGTTGAACCGCCACCAATACCATTTGAGCACGTTGGAGGCCGTGTAGCCGCCATAGAGCGCCGAGACGATCCATTGCAGCAGGAAGTTGATATCGGTTGCATACAGGCCGAACGCAGTGCCGATGATGATGAACAGCGCAGCAACGGCATAACTCATCCAGACCAAAGTCTTTTCCGACGCGTTCGGATTGATATAGCGCTTGTAGATATCGTTGACGACATAGGCCGGGGCGGCATTCGTGGTTGCTGCGAAGGACGACATGAACGCGGCAAGGAGACCGGCAATCAGCAGGCCGAGCAGTCCGGCCGGGATGAAATTCGACAACACGAATGGCAGGATCAGTTCGAAGTCGACATCCCCACCCATTGCGTTCAGCTGTGTCATGTAGAAGCCGATGGCAAGCACGGCGAGACCGGCGATCAGCATGTAGCGTACCGGAGCGAGGACGATGGTGACAAGACCGCTCATCATCGCCGCTTCCTTCGGCGTGCGCGTGGACAGGATGCGCTGCATGTCATAATTCGGCGCCGGGCCGGCAAAGCTCTGCAGCAGACCCTTGAACAGGACCAGCATAAGGAAGATCTGGAACAGTTCGTAGCCGTCATCGGCGATCTTGGAATTGGCCGATGGCAGGATCTCGCCCCAGTCGAGATCGAGGCGCCAGCCGGGGAAGATGCCGGCCCAGCCATCAGGGGTCAGGCTGTCCAGAAGCTCCGGACTGACCTGCTGGATCGCGATGATGCCGACCGCGATCGAGGCGACGGTCATGACGAGATATTGCATGACCTCGGTAATCACCACCGAAAACATGCCGCCCTTGATGACGTAAAGCGATGTCAGGCCGACGACGATCAGGCCATAATAGATCTCGTTCAGATGCGCATCGGGTGACAGCTGCCACGGCATGAAGGCAGCACCGAACTTACCGATCCCGACAAAACCGTAGGCAAGGTAGCCAAGCACCAGAACGAGCGCGAAGACGACGACAACGAGATGCGACATGGTCGAGCCAACACCCTTGCCGAAGCGGAATTCGATCCATTCCGCCCCGGTCATGACGCCGGAACGGCGCAGCCAGAGCGACAGGAAGATCATCAGGAAGACCTGGTTGAAGGTCGGCCACAGCCACGGGATATAGACGCTCTGCAGGCCATAGATAAAGAGCAGATATACCAGCCACATCGTGCCGGATATGTCGAACATGCCGGAGGCGTTGGACAGGCCGAGCGCATACCAGGGCAGCTTGTTCGAGCCGAGCGCATAGCCTTTGAGGCTCTTCGACGCCTGGCCGGACATATACATACCGATTGCAACGGTCAGTCCGAGATAACCGATGATAATGACGAGATCCAAACCGGTAAGTGACATCTTGTCTGCCCTTCTTTGTTATCTTCTCTTGGTGACCCGGACGCAGTTGCAGTTTTCAGTCATGGTTTTCGCTGCCCTCCCAGGAACCGACCCTGATCCCCTCGATCTGGACCGACCACGGGTCTTCCGCATAAAGACCGAATGGCTGCGTGACGGCTTTCTGGTTCAGGTGCATCGAGACAAAATAGGAAAGAGGAACGGCCACGGTCTGCCAGTCATCATCGGCGCTGCTGATCTGCGCCGCAATATCGACCTGCACTTCCATGCCGTCTCCATCCCTCATCGTTAGCATCACCGGCCCTGCCGGCGGAGAGATGACACGGCAGGTCAGGATCAGCGACATCTGCGCATTGACCTCGCGGGAGAAATCCGTCGGCGGCCCGGAGATCAGCAGGCTTGCCGGGCCGTACCATGTGGCAAGGCGGGTGTCCTCCTGCGCCTTGTGGTCCCTCGCCTCGACCCTGATATGACCGCTGGCGCTTGCCACCTTCGGCGCGTTGATGGCGAGTTCGTCGCCGTCGCCCTCGGCGAGCAGCAATTGCCAGCCGCCGCGGGCCTGACCGGCGATGAAAAGGTCCGCCAGCCGATAGCTGCCGCGCACCGGCAGGGCACAGCTCTCGTCATGGTCAACCGGCACATGGCTGTCCGTGATGCTGAGACCGTAGCCATAAGCGAATAGCGGGTCGTAATCCGCATCGCCGACATTGAGCGGTGATTGCCGCGGGTGGCGGGGCCAGGAGAAGCTGAGCTTGCCGGAAAAGTCATGGCGCGCATTACCGGCCATGTCGCCGATCAGGAGGTCGGCGATCCCCGCCCCCTCACTGCCGGGCAGGAAGGCAGCGACGAAGGCATTCGACGCGTTGAGCTCGGGATTGACCCAAAGAGGCCGGCCCGAAAGAAAGACGGCCACCACCGGGATGGCGTCCGCCTGCAGAGATTTCATCAGCTGCAGCGGACCGTCGGAGCTGAAATCGACCGTGTCCCTGTCACCCTGAAATTCGGCGTAAGGGTATTCGCCGAAAACGACGATCGCAGTATCGGGCTTTTGCGACCATGTCCCCCGGGGCGACAGCTCGACAGAGCCGCCGCAATTGGCCACGGCATCGGTCACGGCGGCGAAGATGGATTGCCCATTGGGGAAATCCGAATTTACATTGTCCGTCCCCTGCCAGGACAGGGTCCAGCCGCCGCATTGCATGCCGATATTGTCAGCCCCGTCGCCGCACACGAGAATGCGGCTGTTTGGCCGGATGGGCAGCACGCCATCATTCTTCAGGAGGACGAGCGATTTGCGCACGGCGTCGCGCGCGACGACCCGGTGGGCATCTGATCCCAGCAGGGAAAATTCCCCGGCAAGGGCGCGTTCCCTTGGCGGCTTTGCTTCGAACAGGCCAAGACGCATCTTGACGCGCAGGATGCGCGCCACAGCCTCGTCGAGGCGCGCCGCGCTGATCCTCCCTGCCCTGACATCGTCAAGCGTCGTCTCGTAAAGCCCCTTCCAGCTATCCGGCGCCATGAACATGTCGAGGCCGGCATTGAACGCCGCCGCAGCGGACGTGGCGGTGCATCCCTCGACCTGGCCATGGCCGTTCCAGTCCCCCACGACGAACCCGTCAAAGCCGAGGCGGTCAACCAGCACGTCGTTCAGCATCTCCCGGCAGCCATGCATTTTGCGGCCATGCCACGTATTGAACGACGCCATGACGGTCTGCACGCCGGCCTCCAGAGCCGGTGGATAGCCAGCCGCGTGTATATCTCTCATGTCCTCATTGCTGGCACGGCAATCGCCCTGGTCTGCGCCATTTTCGGTGCCGCCATCGCCGACGAAATGCTTTGCGGTCGCCAGCACGCGTCTATCGGACAGGAAATCATCAGTATCGGGACGGCCCTGCAATCCCACGACCATCGCCGCTGCATAGGAGGCGATGACATCAGGATGCTCGCCATAGCTCTCATAGGTCCGCCCCCAGCGATCGTCTCGCGCCACGGCCAGTGTCGGCGCGAAGGTCCAGTCCATGCCGGTCGTGCGTACTTCCAAAGCCGTCACCTCGCCGATCCGGCGGATCAGGTCGGGATCGCGCGCGGCGCCAAGGCCTATGTTATGCGGAAAGATCGTGGCGCCGACGATATTGTTATGGCCATGCACGGCATCGGTGCCCCACAGGATCGGAATTGCAATCCTCCCGCCGGTCGCGTCGACGGATGCCCGGTAGAAGCTGTCGACGAGGTCGAGAAAGTCTGCGGGCGCAGCGCGGTTATTGCCGGCGGGTGCGGAATTGCCGCCATTGAGGATAGAGCCGAGGTGATAGTCGCGGGCTTCCTGCGGCGTGACACTGGCGAGATCGGCCTGGATAACCTGACCGACCTTTTCCTCGAGGCTCATCCGCTCCAGCAGGTCGGCGACCTGCGCCTCGATCTTCGCGTTACGGGCGGGCCGGCCCTTGGCGGGCCATATCCCCGGGTCCATGAGGTCGTCGCTCCGCGTCATCCGGTGCCTCCTTTGCTCGCAGGCAAATCGGGGCACCGATGGCAGCTCAATCCTGACACTGTGACTCTGGTCAGCACCCTCAAGACCCTTTCATCCCTTGCGACAGCCGTTCTTCGCGACAGCTTGTCGGGCGTTTTCATAATACAGGGCGGCGGACGCCAGCAAGTTATTTATTTTTGATTTATTTATTCTGGATGCCGTGTTATGAAAATGTCCGGCGACGGTTTCCGTCGCTGAGCCCACTTTCGGGTTTCTCCTAAATCTTTCTCGACTGCGCCCTCACGGGGGCGCAGTTTTTTTATGGTGTGACCCCATAGCCCCCGGTAACTCGTGGCAATTTTGCCACGCTGATTGGTTAATCTTGACAATGGTCGGGTCTCAGAATGCCCGCCACGCAGGTCTTCAACGGCCGAAAACCGAAAAAATTGCACTAAAAATATAGTTCTTGGCCGCTTGTCTGCATCAAATTGCCAATTTCGTCTATAAAAATGGAATAATATACTCTAAACGATGGCTTTTAGGCGCAATCCCGATCAATCGAGCCAACCAATATTAAGATCAATTTAGTTGATCGCATGACAGATATGGCGTCTCGACAAAACATCCTTATATGTAGCCAGCTTGGTTTCGTAGAGGGCGGGATCAGGGGAACAAAATGAAGTTACGCCGTACGGCAGCCTTGTCAGTCTTTGGTTTGCTGGCCGCATGTGCATCTGTATCGAAAGAAGATGCGCTCAATACGATCGAGGCTCCCACACAGTGGGCATCTCTGCAGGAAATGACGGACGTCTCCAGCGCTCGGGCGATACCCCTGAACTGGGTCAATGATCTGTCCGATGATGCGCTCGGAACGCTCATCCTCGAAGCAATGAACAACAATACCGACCTTGGCGCGGCCTCCCGGCGCGTGGAGATCGCGCGGCAACAGGCTGTCGCGACCCGCGCATCGCTTCTGCCCACACTATCCGGCTCGATCGGTACGACCCGCTCCGTCCAGCGCACCATGGGCGATGGCACCTATGCCACCGGCTATAGCTGGGGTACCCAGCTCGACTGGGAGGCAGACATCTGGGGCCGGCTCACGGACTCCACCCGTGCTGCCTATCTCGATGCCGCTACGGCAAGGGCCGACTATGCGGCCGCCCGGCTGTCTATCGCAGGCGCTGTGGCACAGAACTGGTACGGCCTCGTCGCTGCCCGTCTGCAGCGGGAGTTGTCCGAGCGTGATGTCGAAACGGGGGAAGCGAACCTGTCGATCACCGAGCGCCGTTATGAACGCGGCATTTCGTCCAGCCTCGATGTCCGCCTTGCCCGCTCCTCTCTTGCCAATAGCGAGGCGCAACTGCAATCGCGCCTGCAGGCCGAGACGGAAGCCGCCCGCGGACTGGAGGTCTTGCTCGGCCGCTATCCGGCCGCCGAACTCGACAGCGCCGACGCCCTGCCCGCCATTGCTCCCGTCATCAATGAGGACGGCGTCGTGATCGGGCTTGGCACACCACAATCCATGCTCGACCGTCGTCCGGATGTCATCTCTGCGGAGTACAGTCTCGAAGCAGCGGGCCTCAGGGCTTCGCAGGCACGCAAGGCCTTGTTGCCGGCGCTGAGATTGACAGGGTCGGCCTCCAACGGTTCAATGGATTTCGACGATATTTTCGATACGGACAATCTGGTCGGTTCGCTGTCGGCAAGCCTGATCCAGCCACTGTTCCAGGGTGGCCGGCTGCTCGCCAACTCGAAGGCCCAGCAAGCCGCAGCCGAAGCTGCCGTATTCACCTATGCCGGCATTGTGCTGAATGCCTTTGCCGACGTGGAAAACGCCATTACGGCAGAGACCCTGCTGGCAGCGCGCGAAGAGGCCCTTGAACTGGCCTATGAGGAAGCGGTTGCCGCAGAGGACCTCACCGAACGTCAATATCTGAACGGCACTACCAGCATTTTTAACCTTATTAGTGCACAACAACGCCGGATTCAGACCGAGTCCCAGTTCATCGCCGCGAGACAGCAGCGGCTGAACAACCGCATCAGCCTCTATCTGGCACTGGGCGGTACGTTCGATGCGGGACCGGAGAGATTTAGTGGCGACCTGGATGCCGAGGGCGAAGACGCATCCCCGTCGCTTTTCAGAAAATGGTGGCAACAGGCGACGGGTACGTCTGAGGCTGCAACTGCCGCAGGAGCGGATCTATGATACGGAAGATTTTTGTAGTTTTCGGCACACTCATCACGGTCGTGCTGCTTGTTGCCGGCTTCATCGGCCTCATTGCAACCATGGGCGCGATGCGGCCCAAGCCTGAGAAGAAGGAAGCGGACTATGAGCCGCCGACGGTCTTCTACCGCGTGGCGGACAGCCAGCCGATCAACCTGTCGGTGACGGCTCAGGGCGAGGTCATGCCCAAGACAGAGATTGCCCTGACCGCGCAGGTCTCCGGCAAGGTCGTTGCCATCTCGCCGAACTTTGCCAATGGCGGCGTCATCCGCAAGGACGAGATGCTGGTCCAGCTCGAGCAGGAAGACTATCGCCTTGCCGTGACCCAGGCCGAGGCCCGGGTTGCTCAGGCGAGCCAGGCCCTCGAACTTGAAGAAGCCGAAGCCCAGCTCGCCCGGCGTGACTGGGAAGATCTCGGTGGCCTCGAAAGCGGCAACCAGCCCTCTTCCCTGACCCTGCGCCAGCCGCAATTGAACCAGGCAAGGGCTAACTATGCCAGCGCCGAGGCAGAGATGCGCAATGCCCGTCTCGCACTCGAGCGCACGACGATCCGGGCGCCGTTTGACGGCCGGGTCCGGTCCAAGAATGCCGATGTCGGGCAGTTCATCTCCCCGGGCTTCGTCGTCGGCCAGCTCTTCGCGACCGATGTCGCCGAGATCCGCCTGCCCATGTCGGACAATGATCTTGCCCGTCTCGATCTGCCGCTGGCTTTCGAGGCCGAGAGCTATGAAGAAGGCCCGCTGGTCTATCTCAATGCGACGGTTGCCGGCCAGATGCGCGTATGGCAGGGCCATCTGGTCCGTACCGATGCCGCCATCGACCCCGGCACACGGCAGATTTCAGCCATCGCCGAGGTCCGCGACCCCTATGGCCGTGGAGCCGACAATGGCTTCCCGCTCGCCATGGGCCTGTTCGTCGATGCCCGGATCGAGGGCCGCGAGCTGGAAAATGCGTTCGTCGTGCCGCGCATCGCCATGCAGGAGGAAGGCATCGTCTATGTCGTCCTCGATGATGAAACGATCGAGCAGCGCGAGGTGATCATCTCGGCCTCCGTACAGGATGGCCTCGTCATCACCGGCGGCCTGAACGATGGCGACAAGGTCGTCGTCTCCCGTGCACCGGGCCTTGAAGACGGTACCGAAGTCATTGCGATCTCTCCGGAAGAACGTGATGCGTCGACAAGATCGCGCCGTAGCGACGCCGAGGCAGACGATACGACGGCAGCCGGAACGACCGGTGCCGATGCCAGCCAGGGAGCTCAGTTATGACACCCAAGGGCGGCTTTATTTCTTGGTGGGCACGCAACAGCGTTGCCGCCAACCTGCTGATGATCGCCATCCTCATCGTTGGCGGTATCCAGTATTTCAACATGGAGCGCGAGGTGTTTCCGAGCGTCGAACCGAGCCAGGTTTCCGTCTCCGTCAGCTGGCCCGGCGCTGACCCGCAACAGGTCGAGGAACAGATCGTCCTGCGGATCGAGGAAGCGGTCTCGGACATGGACAATGTCTACGAGATCTATTCCACGGCCTATGACGGTTTTGCCAGCGTCACGGTCGATGCGACCGATGCTGCCGACATGACGGAATTCACCAATGAGGTGAAGAACCGGGTCGACGGCATTTCGACATTCCCGCAGGACGCCTTCCCGCCGATCGTCCGCGAGACACGGTTCAACTCGCAGACAGTCTTCCTGTCGCTGACGGCGCCGGATGACATGGAGCGGCGGGACTTCTTCCGTTATGCCCGTGAGATGCGCGACGAACTCGCGGCCCTGCCCGACGGCTCGCCGCTGGTCGAGGTCTGGGGCGTTCTGCCCGAAGAGGTCTCGATCGAGGTTTCCGAGGAATCCCTGCGCCGATATGGCCTGACCCTCAGCGACGTCGCCAATGCCGTCCGCCAGAGCTCGCTGAACCTCTCTTCCGGTTCGGTGCGCACGGACACGGGCACGGTGCAGCTTGCCGTGCGCAACCTCGCCAACACCGAGGAGGAATTCGAGCGGATCGTCATCCGCCAGTCCCGCGACGGATCGAACATCACCGTTGGTGATGTCGCGACGGTTGTCGACGGCTTTGTCGATGCCAATGAGAAAGGCCTGACCGACGGGAAGGAATCGGTCCTGTTCAATATCCAGTCGCCCGAGATTTCGAACGTCGTCACCCTGTCCAAGGCGATCGAGCAGTATGTCGAGGAAAAACAGGACGACCTTGCCGACGGCATGACACTCGAAGTCTGGTTCGACTTCTCCGATCTCTACAAGGACCGGATGGAGCTCGTCTCCTCGAACGCCCTTATCGGTTTCGCCCTGGTCCTGATCGTGCTGTTCCTGTTCCTGCGCCCGGCCGTTTCGTTCTGGGTGACGATCGGGATCATGATCTCCTTCATCGGCGCCTTCATCTTCCTGCCGATGGTCGGGGTGTCCCTGAACATGCTGTCCCTGTTCGGGCTGTTGCTCGTCATCGGGATTGTCGTTGACGATGCGCTTGTCGTCGGTGAGTCGATCCACAGACAGGTGGAGCGGGGCCGCAAGGGCCTGACAGCCGCCGTGATGGGCACGCAACTTGTCGCCAAGCCGGTCTTCTACGCCGTCTTGACGACCATGATCGCGTTCTTCCCGTTCATCTTCGTGTCGGGCGAGGCGTCGCAGTTCCTGAAGCACATCACCTTCACGATCATCTTTGCCCTGACCTTCTCGCTGATCGAATCCTTCATGATCCTGCCGGCGCACCTTGCGCATATGAAACCCCAGAACAAGAACAGCGCCTTCTACAAGGTTCAGAGCTTCTTCTCCGAGGGTATCATATCCTTTGCCGACAAGATCTATCGCCCGATCATCGAACTGGCGATCAAGCTGCGTTATGTCACGGCGACCCTCTTTATCGGGGCCTTTGCCGTGGCGGTTGCCCTGCTCAGCCAGGGCTGGATCGGCTTCAACTTCATGCCCAATGTCGAAGGCCGCTTCGTCAGCGTGGTCATCACCATGCAGGAAGGCACGCCGTTCAGCCGCAATTTGCAGGTCTTTGACCGGCTGGAAGATGCTGTCTTCGATCTCCGCGAGGAGATGGACGGCATCCATGGCGATGGCACGATCGGCTCGACCTATGTCCAGGCAAGCGACACCAATGTCGTCGCCTACATGACGATCTCCGAGGCAGAGTCCCGCGATATCAGCGCAGAAGGTATTTCCGAGAAGTTCAGGGAATATATCGGAGAGATTCCGGATGCGGAAGACATCACCATCTCCTACACCATCAACCAGAGCGGCCCGGAGTTCAATTTCGGTATTGAATCGGAGTCGCTCGACGATTTGCGTCTCGGTGCCGAAGACATCAAGGCCTATCTGCGCAGCTATCCGGGCGTCTACGACGTGCGCGACAGCCTGCAATCGGTCACCGACGAGATCCGCGTCAGCCTCAAGCCGGGCGCTGAGCGTTTCGGCCTGACACTGGCACAGGTCTCGCAGCAGGTGCGCCAGGCCTATTATGGCGAGGAAGTCCAGCGCCTGCCGCGCGAGGGCGACGATGTCCGCGTCATGGTGCGCTATCCCAAGGAGACACGGGAAAATCTCGACTCGATCGAGAATGTCCGCATCCGGACAGCCGATGGCCGGGAAATCCCCCTGTCGGCCGTCGCCGAGATCTCCTACGCGCCCAGCTACAAGCGGATAGACCGCTTCGGACGCAAGCGCTCTGCGGTCGTCACTGCCGAGTTCCAGGAAGGCGTTGACGCCGCTGCGCTGATGAAGGACTTCAACGAGAACTTCATTCCGGAATGGAAGGAAGCCCATCCCGGTGCCTCGGTCCGCGAACGCGGCGCCGGCAAGGAAGAGCAGGAATTCCTGATGGAACTGGCGGTTCTCTACGGCATCGCGCTGTTTGCGATGTACATGCTGATCGCCATTGCCTTCTCGTCCTATGCCCAGCCGATCCTCGTCATGACGGCGATCCCGTTCGGCTTCATGGGCGCGGTTTTCGGCCACTTCCTGCTGGGCGAGAACTTCGCCATGTTCTCCTTCTTCGGGATCGGGGCGGCAGCGGGCGTTGTGGTCAACGACAACCTCGTGCTGATCGACTACGTCAACCGGTTGCGGCGCGAAGGCGTCGGGGCCTATGCGGCGCTGGTCGAGGCCGGCGTGACCCGCTTCCGGCCGGTCATCCTGACCTCGCTGACGACCTTCATCGGTCTGGTGCCAATTCTCATGGAAGACTCGTTCGATGCGCAATTCCTGCGGCCCTGTATCATCGCCCTGTCTTTCGGCGTCCTGTTCGCCCTGTTCGTGACGCTGCTGTTCGTGCCGGCGCTCTACACGATCGGTGTCGACATTAAGCGCTTCTACAAGGGGCTCTGGACCGGTGAAAAACAGCCGGCCTTCGGTCATAACCAGGATCAGGAAATCCCAGACATCGACGCCCTGGATGACGACTATGACGGCGAGCTTGGGGTGCGCCCAAGCCCGGCCGAATGATTTTTTTAACGGAGGTTAAGTTTAGGTGTTTAGTTAACTCTCCATTAACTTTTTAGGGGCATGATGACGCTATCTTCTCCCAAGAAGATACCCCACCATACCCCACGACAGTGAGTAACGGCCCCGCCTCCCCAAGCGGGGCCGTCCTCGTTTGCGCAGGCTCACACGCGGAGAGGACGCTGAAAAAAGTGCGCCACAGTCGATTTTTCCGGTAGATTAGCCGCGAACGCTTTGCTATATCCGCGCTTCAAATGTTCCCCAGTAGCTCAGTTGGTAGAGCAAATGACTGTTAATCATTGGGTCGCTGGTTCGAGTCCGGCCTGGGGAGCCATTTCTTTTTCCGCCAGATGATAAAATGCTGACCGCCGCGCCGGCTCCCGGCGGCAATTCCGCCGTGCGTGCGGTCAGAAATTCTCCTCACTGAGAAACAATTTGATCGACCCGCGCTGATTCGTCTGACCGCGAGGCTGGAGCCATGCGGCGGAAAAGCCTATAGGCTTGCACCAGAACAGGAAAACCCGACATCCAGACATCAGGACCGGGTATGACAAGGAGGTTGCCATGGCCGAGACGAGCCCCAGGACCGGTGAGACGCTGACATTCGACTGGACCGATCCGCTGTTCCTCAACGAACAGCTGACCGAGGAAGAGCGGATGATCCGCGATGCCGCCCGCGGCTATTGCGAATCGAAGCTGATGCCGCGCGTCATCAAGGCGAATCGCGAGGAGAGCTTCGACCGCGCGATCATGACCGAACTCGGCGAACAGGGCCTGCTCGGCGCCACCGTTGCCGAGGAATATGGCGGCGCCGGTGCCTCCCATGTCGCCTATGGCCTGATCGCCCGCGAGGTCGAGCGCGTCGATTCCGGCTATCGCTCGGCGATGTCGGTCCAGTCCTCGCTCGTCATGTATCCGATCGAGGCCTTCGGTGACGAAGCCCAGAAGAAGAAATACCTGCCCCGGCTCGCGACCGGCGACATGGTCGGCTGTTTCGGCCTGACCGAAACCGATGGCGGGTCCGATCCCGGTGCCATGCGCACAATCGCCAAGCCGGTCGATGGCGGCTATCGCCTCAATGGCTCGAAAATGTGGATCACCAATTCTCCCATCGCCGATATCGCCGTCGTCTGGGGCAAGCTGGACGGCGTTATCCGCGGCTTCATCGTCGAGCGTGGCATGGACGGCTTTGCAACGCCGAAGATCACCGGCAAGCTGTCGCTGCGCGCGTCGGTCACCGGCGAGATCGTGCTGGATGACGTCTTCGTGCCGGAAGAAAACCTGCTGCCCGATGTGAAGGGCCTGAAGGGTCCCTTCTCCTGCCTCAACAAGGCGCGCTACGGCATCGCCTGGGGCTCGATGGGTGCGGCGGAATTCTGCTGGCAGGCTGCGCGCGATTACGCCATGGAGCGGATCGTGTTCGGCAAGCCGATTGCCGGTACCCAGCTGGTGCAGAAGAAACTCGCCGACATGCAGACGGAGATCGCCCTTGGCCTGCAGGGGGCACTCGCTGTCGGCCGGGCGCTCGACCAGGGCGCTTACAGTCCGGAATCGATATCGCTGATGAAGCGGAACAATTGCGGCAAGGCGCTGGAAATTGCCCGCATTGCCCGTGACATCCATGGCGGCAACGGCATTTCGGAGGAATATCACGTGCTGCGCCACGCGATGAATCTGGAGACCGTGAACACCTATGAAGGCACGCACGACATCCATGCGCTGATCCTTGGCCGGGCAATGACCGGCATCCAGGCATTCCAGTAGGCGCTCATGCTCTTTGTCCTGATCGCCATCACCCTGACGCTCGCCACTGTCGGCGTCCTTGCCCTCGCCCTGTGGCGGCGGCAGGGCAAGCCGACCGCGCCTGCCCATGAGATTGCCATCTACAAGGACCAGCTGGCGGAAATCGAGCGGGACCGCGCCCGCGGCGTGATCACCGCCGGGGAAGAGAGCGCCGCGCGCCTCGAGGTCGAGCGCCGGCTGATCGCGGCGGGACGGCAAAGCCGGTCACGGCCTGGCGGGACGAGCCGGCCGGTCGCCCTTGTCAGCGTTGTTATGATCGGCCTGATGCCCTTGGCCGCCGGCCTCCTCTATCTGCAATATGGCGAGCCAGGCCTGACCGAGACGCGGGACAGCATGGCCGATGCCCGTGAGATCCTTGCGACCATTACAGCCGAACCGGGCAAGACACGGCCGGTCATCCGCAGGCTGACGCAAGAGCTGCAGACCGATTTGAACAACCCGGCGAAATGGCTCGTCCTGGGGCGTAGCCTCTATGCCAGCGGGCGCAAGGAGGATGCGATCCCGGCCTATGAGACCGCGGTGCAGCTGACCCGGGGCGAGAACGCGGCCATCTTCGCCGAATATACGCAAGTGCTGCTGGAATCGCTCGACGAGCGGCTCGCGCGAGACCCCGAAGACGTGGCGGCGCTGAGGCAGTTGGCAGATATCCGGATGACGCTGGGAGAGATCGACGCGGCGCAGACGGCCTATGAACGCGTCCTGCAGCTCGACCCGGCCGATCAACAGGCGCGCACGGCTCTGGGCATCGACGCCTTCAGCGCCCGGAACTGACCGCTTTCACCGCCTTCAATCGCCGGATTTATCCTTGCCGGTCAGCCGTCCCTCGGTGACCTCCGGATCGACGCGCACGGATCGTGCCTGGTCGGGAGAGACCGGGCGCTCGTTCAGCACACGATAGAGATCACTCAATTCTTCCTGGCTCAGCGGTTGCGGCGCGGCCGGCTGCGCAGCCCCCTGACGGGTGTAAACGACAACCAGCCCTGCCCCGATCACCAGCAGCAGGAACGGTGTCAGCCACAGGATGATCCCCTCGCCCTCGAAACGCGGGCGCAGCAGGACGAATTCGCCATATCGCTCGACGACATAGTCCATCACTTCGTCATTGGTGTCGCCCGCCTCGATCCGTTCGCGGACGAGCAGGCGGAGATCGCGCGCGAGCGGCGCGTCTGATTCATCGATCGACTGGTTCTGGCAGACGACACACCGAAGCTGTTGCGAGAGGATCCGGGCGCGCTCTTCCTGCGATGGATCGTCCAGCGCTTCGCCGGGTTCCGCGGCCTTCAGTGGCAGGAGGGCAAAAGCAACCAGCATGATGAATGCAAGCCGGATCATCGCCGTTACTCCGCCGGTGCGGGCTTGGGGGCTGGCGCCACGCCGGGCCGCTCGGACGACCGCCTCGAGGGCCGCGGCGCGCCCACTCTGAGCCGCCTGTCCGACAGGGAGACAAGGCCGCCGAGCACCATCAGGATGGCACCGGACCAGAGATACATGACCAGGGGGTGGTGATAGGCCCTCACGATCCGCGCCCGCCCGTCCTCGCCGCGCGGCTCTCCGATCGCGACATAGACGTCGTCGAACCAGCGCGGATGGATCGCGGCCTCGGTCGTCATCTGCCGGGCGACCGGATACCAGCGCCGTTCGGGTGAGAGCTCTGCGACCTCGACGCCATTTTGCAGCAAGGTGACCGAGGCGATCTCCGTGCGATAATTGGCGACATTGCGTTCGGAGACGCCATTGAACCGCACGGCATAGCCGCCGACCTCGACCTCGTCGCCGGGCGCCATGACCTGCATTGTCTCATTCACCCAGAGGGATGTGCCGACCATGCCGAGGATGGCGACGCCGAGACCGAGATGGGCGAGCGAGCCGCCCCAATAGGCACGGCTAAAGCCCCGCAGGCGACGCAGCGTTTCCGCCGCACCGGTCTGAAACATCTTGGAGCGAAAGGCAATGTCCGTCAGCGTGCCGAAAATGATCAACATGCTGATGATGAGCGCGACCGCGGCCAGGACATTCCTGAAACCGGATGCAATCAGGCTGGCAACCGCAACGAGACCTGCGAGACCGATCGCCCATCTCAGGCCGAGCGCGGCCGATTTTAGATTGCCCCGTTTCCACGGCAACAGAACGCCAAAGCCCATAAACACGGAGAGCAGCAGCATCAGCGGGATCGAGATCAGGTTGAAATATGGCGGGCCGACGGAAACTCGCTCACCGGTGATGACCTCGGCGATCGTTGGCCAGAACGTGCCGATCAGCACGGTGAAGAGCAGCACGGACAGAACGAGATTGTTGAGGATCAGCGCCGATTCCCGGCTGATGACAGAGAAGGTGCCGCCCGGCTTCATCGCCGCGCCGCGCAAGGCAAACAGGATCAGCGCGCCGCCGGTCAGAATGCCGCACAGGCCAAGCAGGAGAACGCCCCTGCCCGGATCGCTGGCAAAGGAGTGGACACTGGTCAGCACGCCGGAGCGCACGATGAAGGTCCCGAGCAGCGAGGTCGAGAACGCCGTGATCGCCATCAGGATCGTCCACAGCTTCAGCGTATCGCGCTTCTCCACCACGATCGCGCAGTGCAACAAGGCGGTGCCGGCGAGCCAGGGCATCAGCGAGGCGTTTTCGACCGGGTCCCAGAACCAGTAGCCGCCCCAGCCGAGCTCGTAATAGGCCCACCACGAGCCCATGGCGATGCCAAGCGTCAGTGCAGCCCAGGCAAGCAACGTCCAGGGACGAACCCACCGCGCCCACGCCGGATCGACCCTGCCTTCCAGTAACGCGGCTATGGCAAAGGAAAAGGCGACGGAGAAGCCGACATAGCCGAGATAGAGGAAAGGCGGGTGAAAGGCGAGACCGGGGTCCTGCAGCAGCGGGTTGAGGTCGGTGCCGTTCAGCGGCACCGGGAAAATCCGCTCGAACGGATTGGAGGTAAACAGCGAAAAGGCGATGAAGCCGACACCGATCAGGGCCTGGATACCGAGAACCCTTGCCTTCAGGCTGGGCGGCAGCGTCGCCCCCAGCACGCCGACCAGCGCCCCGAAAAAGCTCAGCATCAGCAGCCAGAGCACCATCGAGCCTTCATGGTTACCCCAGACGCCGGCGACCTTGTAGAGCATCGGCTTGGCGGTATGGCTGTTCTGATAGACATTCAGCAGGCTGAAATCCGACGTCACATAGGCATGCATCAGCGCCAGGAAGGCGACGAGGATCAGCACGAACTGCACGATCGAGGCAGGGGCAGCGATGGCCATGCCGCGGCCATCCCCGACATGGGCCGCCCACAGCGGGACCACAGTCTGGAGAATGGCGACGAGCAGCGCGAGGATCAGCGCCAGATGTCCGATTTCAGCGATCATGGTCCATCAGCCCGCGATGGCGGGCGCAGCTTCACAGATGCCTCTTATAACGGGCCCGAACGCGCACACGCAACTGCGTCAGAGTGCCTGAATGCAGGGGCCACAAATCAACCTGCCTTCAAATGGAATCATTTGAAGGCAGAAAAGGTGATCGCTTCCAAAATGCTGGAGCAGCTCCTCTGCGTCCATCCGGACGCAGGCTGTTCTAGATATCGAGGGGCTTGTCTTCGAGCGGCTCGAAATAGCGGGCGACATAGTCGTCGCTCACCGCCTCGGGCGTTGCCGGTGACCATTGCGGGTTCTTGTCCTTGTCGACGATCAGCGCGCGGACGCCTTCCTGAAAGTCAGGCCCCTCCATCACCCGGCTGGCAATGCCGAATTCCATGCGCATGACCTCCTTGAAAGACATGTGTCTGCCGCGGCGCAGCTGCTCGAGCGCGATCTTCATCGAGGTCGGCGACATTCTCTCCAGCCGTTCCAGCGTGTGCGTGGCAAAGCCGCCACCGCCGCCCTTCAGGGCCGCGATCAGGTCCTCGAGCGTACCCGGAGCGGTGAAATACTGGTCGATGTCGGGCTTGCTGTCGGTCAGCTGGCTGGGTTTGTTGACCTCATATTGCGAGATCACATCACAGATCGCATCATCGTCGAGATCCTCGGCACCGATGGCCATCAATGCCTTTTCAAGGTCGGCCATGGAGTTTTCCTCGACCAGATGGTCGGCAATGCCGGCATACCGGCAGTCGGCACCGGACAGGCGATGACCGGTCAGGGCCAGATAGGCGCCGAAACCGCCATCGAGACGCGGCAGGAAATGACTGCCGCCGACATCCGGGAACAGGCCGATTCCGGTCTCCGGCATCGCCCATAGCGCCTTTTCGCTCATCACCAGATGCGAGGCGCCGATGGAAATGCCGACGCCGCCGCCCATGCAGATGCCATCGACCAGCGCGATATACGGCTTGTCATAGCCATGGATCAGCGCATTCATCGTGTATTCGACGCGGAAGAATTCCGCCGCGCCGCGCGGATCTTCCTTCGAGCGATCATACAGCGCGCGAATATCGCCGCCGGCGCAGAAGGCCTTTTCATTGTCGGTGCGGACGATGATTGCGGCGACCTCATCATTGTCGGCCCACTGGCGCAGCACATGGTCGACGGCGGCACACATTTCCGTCGTCAGGGAATTGAGCGCGCGCGGCCGGTCAAGGTCAATCACGCCCCAGCCCTTGTCGATGCGGAAGTTGACGTCGGGAATATCCGTTTCGGGAGTGTCGGTCATGGGAAGTGCCGTCCTTTCTGTTCTGTTGTCAGGACGCGGCCAGCAGCCCCCGCTTCAGGGCCGTGAGAAACCGCTTTTCGGTGTCCGACAGGCGCGCCTGCCCGTCTATCGCCCCGGGCATGCGTGTGCCTGCCCGCTTCATCAGGCCGCCGATCGTATCATCCTTGACCGCCTCGACGATCTGCGGATGGACATAGGATTTCCGGCAGATGGCAGGGGTGTTATGCAGACGCTCGGCCGCAGCGGCAAGGGTGTCCTTGACAGCGTTCGCGCACCGCCTTGTCCGTGATCAACGCGCCATCCTGATTGTAATAGGAATAGCCCTTGCCGGAACGCCGGCGGGAATAGCCGGGCGCGCTGTCATCGCTGTAGACGAGGCCGGCCTCGCGCGCGGCCTTTTCGGGGGACATGTCGTAGGGCATAGACAATCACTGATGACCCCGGTCACAGCGCCGGGCGGCGATGCACAGACAGGCATGCAATCATGTTGGTTCCGGCGTGATGGTTCCGGCATGAGCGTTCCGGATGGCAGGAGGGAAGAGATGGTACCAGCTCCTGGGATCGAACCAGGGACCTCTTGATCCACAATCAAGCGCTCTAACCAACTGAGCTAAGCCGGCATCTCAATAAATGAGAGGGCGGAACCTAATCGCGCTCAGCCCTCTTTGCAAGATCAAATCATGCCTGTTTCAGGCTGAAATTTCGGGGATCAATATCCCATCTCGTCGATCATCCCTTCCAGCTGGGCGATGCGGCGATCGTCAGCCGGGTGAGTCGACAGGAATTCGGGTGGCGCGCCGCTGCCGGCCTTGGCCCGTTGCATCTTGCGCCAGAAATCGACGGCCTCGTTCGGATCGTAACCGGCCTTGGCCATCAATTGAAGGCCGAGGCGGTCTGCTTCCAGCTCGTTCTCGCGCGAGAACGGCAGGAGCACGCCAACCTGCGCGCCGAGGCCCAGTGCCTGCTGGATACCGCTGGAGCCCTGTACGCCGCGCCCTTCGAGCACGGCACCGGCAAGGCCTACCCCGAGCTGGGTCGCTGCCGTCTGGCCATAGCGCTCACCGGCATGGTTCTGCAGGACGTGAGCGACCTCGTGGCCGACAATCGTTGCCAGCTGGCCGTCGGTCGAGGCCAGGTCCATGATGCCGGTATAGAGGCCGATCTTGCCGCCCGGCAGGGCGAAGGCGTTCAGATCGTCGCTCTGGAACACGACGACTTCCCACTGCGACGGGTTCTGTCCGGTCGCTGCGAGGATGTTATTCGAGACCCGCTGGGCGCGGTTGTTGTAGCTGCTGCTGCGCGAAATCGTTTCTTTCTGCTTGATTTCTTGCCACGCAGGCTGGGCCGCCTGGGCCATGTCGGCCGAACTGGGCGTAAAGGCTGAACCGACACTGGCGCAGCCGCTCAGGACCGTCGTCGTGCCCAAAAGGCTGGCGACAGCTATGCCGCGCAGGTTGAATCTCGATTTATTGTCAGATGTCATGCTGGTCAGTCTCCTCGCATTGGTAGATTTACCATAGACCTGAAACGTTACAGGGGAAATAGCGTTCGAAATTTGGCAACAGAGACCGCAAGACCGGGAAATAGCCCGAATTGGCGGTCCGTGACGCAGATGTGATGCCAGAATACAGCTGGCAGGCCGGCAATCAGACGGCCAGCGCTTCCTTCACCTTGGCCGCGACGGTTTTCAGGCTGAACGGCTTTTGCAGATAGCCTGCGCCCTCGATCGCCTCCAGCTTGTCGCGCATCGCCGTCTCTGCATAGCCGGACATGAAGATGACCTTCGCCTTGCCGAGCCGCTCCCCGGCCTCCTGGATGAAGGTCGGGCCATCCATCTCCGGCATCATGATGTCAGACAGGACGAGATCGAACGGCTTGTCGTCGGCGTCGAGAATGTCCATTGCCTCCTCGCCGTCGGTCGCTTCGACGATCTCGTAGCCGCACATCTGCAAGGCACGCACGACGATGGTGCGCGCGCCGTCCTCGTCCTCGACGATCAGGATACGTCCCTTTCCGGTGAGGTCGGTGGCCTCGGAAATCTTGCTGCCACCATCCGACTGCACATCCTTCGTGGTCTCCTCCTCATAGGAGGCCGGCAGGAAGATGCGGAAGGTCGCCCCCTCGCCCGGGCGGTTGTGCAGGAAGATGCGCCCGCCCATCTGGCCGATGACGCCATACACGGTCGACAGGCCGAGACCGGTACCCTTGCCTTCGCCCTTGGTGGTAAAGAATGGCTCGAAGATCTTTTCGGCAATGTCCTCGGGAACGCCGGTGCCGGAGTCCGACACCTCGATCAGGACCTGATCGACATCGTCAAGCACGGCATAGCCATAACTGGCAACATCGGGCGCCTTGACCAGTATTGTCTCGATCGTCAGCTCGCCGCCTTTCGGCATGGCATCGCGGGCATTGACCGCGAGGTTCATGACGGCAAGTTCCAGCTGGCCCTTGTCGGCCTTGACCCTGGGTAGGCCGCGGCCATTGACGACGTTGAGCGTCACCCGCTCGGTGATGGACCGGTTGAGGAAGGGCGAGAAGTCGCGCAGCATTTCGGTGACCGACAGCACCTCTGACTGCAGCGTCTGCTTGCGCGAGAAGGCGAGCAGGTTCGAGGTCAGGTTCTTGGCCCTCTGGGCATTCTGCTGGATCAGGACGAGGTCGGGATAGGACGGATCACCCGCCGCGTGCCGGCGCATCAGGAACTCGCACGAGCCCATGATGACCAGCAGCAAATTGTTGAAGTCATGGGCAATCGACCCGGCCAGATGACCGATCGTCTTCAGCTTCTGGTCCTGCGAGTAATCCTCTTCCATGCGTTTCTGGAAAGAAACGTCCACGGAATAAAGTACCGTCTGGCGCTTGCCATAGCTGCCGCGGCGGCGCTTGACCGGGCGGGCATAGAGATTGACGAACTTGGCCGCTGCACCATCGCCGATCTTGACCTCGACAGGACGGGCAAGGGCGGAGTTGGTGTTGCGTGCCTTCAGCGCGGCGGCGAGATCGCGGGCGACCTGCTCGGAGAAACATTCGGAAAACAGCGGGTTATTGCCCTCGATCTCGAACAGGTCGGCGAAGACCCGGTTGATCTCGGCCAGCCGCGCATCCGAACCGATATCGCCCTCGACCACCGCGATACCGAACGGTGCCTCGGTCATGTCGCCCGACGCACTGGCAAGCTCGCGGGAAGCAGCATCGCCAACCTCGACCGGCTGCAGTTCGATGCAGACAAACCCCTCGCCGACACCACCGCGCAGGAATGGCGTCAGGGATATATCGACGGCGCCCCCTGCCCGCTTGCGCATCCGCGCCTCGGTCGGTTTCTCGTTCTCGTCCCACAGTTCCTTGACGATGTCATCGGCCTCGCCGAGGATGAAATCGGACAGCTGCAGCGACCCCTTGATGGCCCCGACCCATTCAGCCATCGCCTCATTGTACCAGACGATCTGACCGGAGCGCTCGAGACCGAAAACCGGCCGCGGATATTTGCGATAGGCCGTGGTCAGCGTGTCAACGACATCCTCCACCTCCTGCTCGCGCAGGCGCCACGCAATGTGTTCCGCCTTGTCGCGCATCGGGCGCAGGGAAATTTCGAACCGGCGCAGGCGGGCAGCCCCGGCCTCGGCGCCCATCATCTGGGTGATGATCTCTTCGGTCGGCTGGCCCGACTTGGCGGCACGGCACAGGCGGAAGACCTTGCGCGATTCCGGACCCGAAGCGTTGAACAGCCGGTCGATGCGCGGCGGCAGGCCGGACGTGCCGCGAATCCCTGCCTGTTCGGCAACCTGCTGATAGGCCTCGTTGGCATAAACGACGACGCCCTCGCGCGTGGTGACGAGGCGCGCATCCTTGTCGGCGTTCAATATATCCTCGGCGAGTCCGAGCGGTTCGAGGATATCCTTCCCGGCGAGCTGAACGGCGCGGGTTTTGTCGTTACCGGCGGCCCGGTGCATCAGGACCCCGGCCAGCATCAGCGGCGAGAAGGATTTCGTCACGGCGCCGCCGATCATCAGCAACAGGATCCCGGCAAGGCCGCCCAGAAGGATGAGCCAGGGCACGCCGGAGGCGACACCGACGGTCAGCGCATAAAGCACGCTCGCCACGACGCAGCCCATTGATCCCCAGACGATGAAGGGGGCAATCTTTTCGAACAGGCGATTGAACAATGACGGCTTTTCGGGTTCGAAATCGATAATGGATGCCGGCACGGCCGGGGCTCTGGGAGCGTCATGCCGGTCGTCCTGCAAGCCTGTTTCGGCTTCATCGTCCTTCGTCGCGACGAGCGCTGCGGCTGCCAAACCCGCTTTTTGCGATTCCCGCTCCGCCTTTTCCAGCTGTGCAATGATACGGCTTTGCTGGTCCTCGACAGGATTGGAGGCCGATATGGCGGCGGGGCCGTCACCGCTCTCGCCGGTCGGCCCATTCGCGCTCTGCACATGGTCCTTGTCTTCGGCTTTCATCGCCAGGCGCAATTCGTCGATGGCGGAAATGCCGAGACCGCCGCGCTGCCCCTTGCCCTCGCCTTGCCCTGCAATCGGTGTTTTCCTGTCCTCGGACCCGCTTGTCGACGCGGTTGTCTCTCCAGGCGCCGCGGTCTCCGCCGAAGCGGGCGCATCGAAGGCATCGTCAAAGCCCTGGGTGAGGTTCTCGTCCTCGAAGCTCACAGCTTTGGGCAGGTCATCGAGCGAGCTTTTCTTGCGCTCTTTCGGTGACGGAGTTGATTTCTTTTTGAAGCCCTGCAGCATATGTATTTCCTATGCCAGTGTGAGACAGACCGCGTGAGTGACGGTATCGTGCAAGTGTTCGCAAGCCGGGACCAGAGTGCCGACCCGGCAAGTTATCCAGAGTCGCCCCTGCGGTGAAATGCCGTTCGAGTAGAAGAATGTTAATGAATGCTTAATAAAACCCTTACGCCTCAGACCACGCCGTCACGAACCGGGCCGAAGGTCGGCCTCGTACTCGGCTCGGGCGCCGCCCGCGGCTGGGCCCATATCGGCGTCCTGCGGGCGTTTGACGACATGGGCCTCAAGCCGGACGTGATCGCCGGGTGCTCCGTCGGGGCACTGGTTGGCGGGGCCCATCTTTTGGGGGTATTGCCGGAATTCGAGAAATGGGCACGCGAACTGGGTCCGCTGGCAGCAATGCGTGATTTTGCCGTGAACCTGTCACATGGCGGGTTCCTCAACCCCGACGCCGCATTCAAGGCCTTCCGCCACGCCGACAAGCCTTTTGCCGACCTGCCCATCCCGTTTGGCGTCAATGCCACCGATCTCGGCACCGGGCGGGAATTGTGGATCACCGAAGGCTCGGTCATCGACGCCGTGCGCGCGTCCAGCGCTATCCCCATGGTGATCCACGCCGCGAAGATGCCCCAGGATCACGGCGATCATTGGCTCGTCGATGGGGCCCTGTCGAACCCGGTGCCGGTCGACCTTGCCCGCTCGCTCGGCGCCGACAAGGTCATCGCCGTCGACCTCACCGCCGTTGCGCTGACGCTGGAACGGTTCGATCCGCCGCCGACCCGCGCGGTCACCCTGGTCGAGCCGGCGCCCCTGATCGAGCAGCAGCACCTGCTGCCGGAACCGCTGCACAATCTGGTCGCCAATACCCGCCATTATGTCGAACGGCAGTTGCAGATGGCGAAGGCGAAAATGCAGGCGACGCCGCATTTCTTCGAGACCGCGATCGCCACGATCGACATCTTCCAGACCCAGCTGGCCGAAGCGAAATCGCAAATCCACAAGCCCGATGTGCGCCTGATGCCGGATATGCGTGCTGCCGGTCCGACATCCTTTGATCGCGCCGATGAATTCATCGAGATCGGCTATCGGGTGACGATGGATGCCCGCGAAGAGATATCCGCGCTGTTTGCAGGTAAGGATATCGATGGCGCAGAACTCGTCCGCTAGCCGGGCAATTCGCCAGACCGGCTTTCCAGCTGACGGACCTCCCCTAAACGCGTGATTGACGTTCCCCCGCCTTGGTGATGAGATATCGCTTCAATTGGAGGGGAATATTCATGAACAAGCTTGCTGTCACATTTTCTGCTGCCTGCATGGCAGTCGCCGGCATGGTTCTGCCAGCGACCGCGCAGATGAATTCACTGGGGGCGTCGAGCGATGCGTCCATGATCTTTGATTTCAATGTCGAGACGCTGTCGCCGCTTCTGAGCGATGCCGGCGTTGCGCATTCCCTCGGTGACCTGAACGGTCAGCAGGCAATCCAGGCAAGCTACAATGGCGAGAATGTCATCCTGTTGCCGACCGCCTGCAATGAAGGGCGCTGCGTCGGGCTCGCCATGTTTACCTTCCTGAATTCCGGCCTGTCGGCGGAACAGAATGACCGCTTCAACAATACGCTGTTCTTCGCGAGCGCCGAGAACTGGTACGACAACACCGGCAGCCAGTCGGTGCTGGAACGCTACCTGATCGCCGACTACGGCTATTCGAAGCGCACCTTTGCGGTCGATCTCATCGTCTTCTTCAGCGTTCTCGAAAATTATCGCGTCTTCGCCAGCGCGTCCATGGTCGAAGCGTCCTTCGGCGAGGGCGCCAGCCGAACGGCTGCTGCTGAAACCGGCGGCAAGATCAGCAACGCGGTCACACCGAGCGATCTATCGAGCCCCCATGCGGTCAACAAGCAGGAGCTGCGCTCCATTGCCTATGAAATGTTCCAGCAGGGCAAGGACGGTCTTCAGTTTCAGGAACTGATGGACGAATAGGCGCTATGCGGCCCGAAGCGGAAACCCCCGGCCTCATGGGCCGGGGGTTTCGTTTTCTAGCGTACCTTCACGGCGGTGCCGCTGGCCGAGACCATCAGCATGGCGCCTTTCTGGGTGTCGATGCTCTCGTAATCGAGGTCGACGCCGATGATGGCATCTGCGCCCAGGGCGCGGGCTTCCTCGGCCATATCGTTCATGGCATGGTCACGCGCCTCGCGCAGGGCCTTCTGATATCCCCCGGACCGCCCGCCGATGATATCGCGCAACCCGGCGAACAGGTCGCGGAAGATGTTGACGCCAAGGATCGCCTCGCCGGTGACGACGCCAAGCGCTTCGGTAACCTCGCGGCCCGGTATGTGCGGGGTGGTGGTAATTTGCATCGATGACTCCTCCGATTATCTGTCGCTTGAAGATAGGGAGACCGATCCGGATGACAAAGGCCGCGGCGCGACGCGCCGAGGGGATCTTTGAAGCAGATCAACTTTCTGCGTTCAAATGATTCGATCTGAACGCAGGTCGAGCTAGAACAGGCCGAGGAATTTCCGGCGTTTGCGGCGGCCGTCGCGTTCTGCCTGCATCTTCGCGGCATAGCCCATGTAATCGAGCTCCCGGCGAGCGGTCAGGTTCTCGGTGACTTTCAGATCGCGGATCAGTTGCTCGGTGTGGAGCGTTTCGGCGGCCGACATGCTGACTTCCGGCTCGGCTGCAGCATTGTAATGCTTCTTCTCAGGGCGTCCCTTCTCGTCGAACGTCGTCAGGCGCGCGCGCAAGGCGTCGAAAGCTGCCTTTGACGGTTCCTCGACCCCTTCGGGCATTGGTACGGAAGCCGCCCGGTGCGCGGTTTCAAGCAGCGAGCGGTGCCGCTCCATTTCCTGGATCTGCGGGCGCGGAATATTGTCGACGCCCGAGCCGGTCAGATTGCGCGTGGTCCGGGATTCGAAGCCCTGCCAGATCTGTTTCAGGCGATCGCCACTCTTGCTCATCGTACAGCTCCGCTCTGGCTCATCTTACAGCTCCGCTTTTTCTGTGCGCCATTCCAGCCCGCCATTGCGGGTGATGACAGCCACGTCGATCGGCCCGCCGACGGTCTCGATCGAATTCATCACTTTTTGCTGGAACGAATTCAGCTTGATCAGGCTCGCCGCCGTCTCGCCCAGCTCCTTTTTCGGCAGGGTCTGGATCGCGCGATAGATCGGCAGCGTGTGCACGACATGCTGATATCGGTCGACGGAGCGGAAGAACTCGCGCAACGCCGTGACCATGTTGGTTTCGGAATAGTCCGCCCACAACGTTTGACGCTGGTCATCGCTCAGGCCGGGCACGCGCCCGACCAGGTCGGAAACGACATTGGTCGTCAGCTTCAGCGTCTCGCCGAACATGAACATGCGCAGATACCCGTCCATGCCGGTGAGAAAGGTGCGGATCATCCGGTCCTGGGCGAAGGGCTGCACGACCGGCCCGGAGTTCGAGCCCATGTCCGCGATCCGGTCCTGGCGGTGTTTCAACAAGCCGAGCACGACCGAAGAGGTCAGATAGGACCGCATCGAGGGATATTTGTCCTGCCGCCCGAACCCGGCGAAGACGACGCCGGTATAATGCTCGAAGAACGCATCGCGCGTCACCGAAAACACCGCGATGTCGGTCAGGCGGTCACGGATCTTGTCGGTGACGTGCAGGCCTGGATGGTCCTGTGACAGCGCATGAACCAGCGCCTCGATCAGCTCGTTGATCTCAGCCCTGTAGCGGCGCCGGATCTGCTCATCCATGCCCTGCGGGAAGGCGTCGAGATCGGCGCGCGGCGTATCGTCGAGATTGCGCTGGTAATCATTATGCAGCTGCTCGACCACGAATTCGAAGATCTGGTTGATATGATCGCGGACCCTGCCCGCCTTGGCCTCGATGAACTTGGCGACCTGATAGTCGAAATCCTCTGCCAGGATGGTGAAGACGACCAGCACATGCTTGAAGAATTCCGTGTCCTGATGGTCCGGCGGGAACAGGTCCGGATTGCCGGAGATGAAATTGAGGAAGTCCTGGGCATAGGCCTCGATCGTGTCCATCGGCTTGCCTGCAGCATGTTCGCGATAGAGCGAGATGACCGTCTCCCACGGCGTCGACATGATCTCGGCATTGTTATAGATCATCACCGCGACCGGCTGGCCATCGACCAGCGGGAACAGCTTGTCGACCGAATTATAGGTCTTCAGATAATTCGCCCCGGAAATCGTCACGGCGCTGTCCGCGGCCATGGCCACGGCACTGCGGTTCATCAACACAACTTCTGACGTCATATACCCCCCGACATTGGCATCGGGCCTCCACCAAGCTTCCCCGGCGCCAAAGGCGCGGGCCCCATTGCGCCCAGTGTTGCCGAGAATCCGGCCCGGCGCAAGCCAAGAAGCCGGTGACGTCCTGACGCTTCCTGCTCCCGAGGCGCCCAATCAGCAGTGCCGGCCCACGCCAGAAAAGCGCGCGACTCAACGGGATAAGCCCCGTCAGCCTGACGATCTGCGTCAGTAGGTGCGGCGGATTTCAGGCGAGGGCCATATCCACCGCCGCCTGCGCATGAATCGCTGTCGTGTCATACAGCGGAACAGCGCTGTCCTCCGGTCCGACCAGCAGCATGATTTCCGTACATCCCAGGATGATCGCCTCTGCCCCCTCGTCAACCAGCCGGGTGATGACGTCCCGATACGCCCGCCGGGACGCTTCCTCGACCCTGCCGGTGATCAACTCCCGGTAGATCACATCGTGGACGGTCTTTCGGTCAGCCTCTTTGGGGATCAGGACCTGCAGCCCGTGACGCTCGCGCAATCTGCCCTTGTAGAACGCCTGCTCCATGGTGAAGGCGGTGCCGAGCAGCCCGACACGCCCGATCCCGTCCGCCTTGATCCGATCGGCTGCGGCGTCGGCGATATGCAGGAGCGGGATGGAGACCGACGCCGAAACCTCATCGGCCATTCTGTGCATCGTGTTGGTACAGATCACGATAAAGTCGGCCCCGCCTCTTTGCAGGTCTGTGGCTGCCTTGATCATCAGCCCGGTGAGCGTTTGCCAGTCGCCATCATGCTGCAATTTCTCGATCTCGTCGAAATCGACCGACAGCATCAGCGAGCGCGCGGAACGGGCCCCGCCCAGCCGCGCTCTCATCCCCTGATTGATCAGACGGTAATAGACAGCGGAGCTTTCCCAGCTCATGCCGCCGATCAGGCCGATGGTCTTCATTCGTCTTCTGCTTCAGGGGCCAGCGGCCCGATTTCAGCGATGACCAGATCGGCGATATGGCGGGCATCGGTCGTATCCGGATGATAATGACAGCCGGTCATGGCAAGGCCCGATACCGGCACGAAGCTGATATCGATCTCACCGTCAGATACCACGGCGCTGGCGACAGCTGCGCCCATTGCAGCGATCTCTCCGTTCGAGAGGTCCGTTGCCCACAGCACGAAAGACGCGCCCGGATAGCGCTGATGCAGCATCTCGATGAAGGAGACATAGGTGTTGACGAAATCCTGTTGCAGGGCGTTTCTTGTCTCCCACCGCTCTTCGGGCTTCAGCGCCGTGGAGAAGTCATTCGTACCGAGAGAGATGACCACAATTTCAGGGTCCCAGCCGGTCGGCTGGTAAGGCGTTTGGTCATTGAGCAGCGCGTAAGGATAGGCTTCCGGCAGCGTATTGCCGGGAAAGCCGTCATAATTGCGCACGATACCCCGCCCGGAAATCGCGTTGACCTGATAGTCGGCGCCATAGTGATCGGCGATCAGGGCTGCCGGTCCCTGCGATGTGTCCGTCGTCAGCCAGACGTCCTCCTCGGTACACTCGCGCACCGGAGACGTATTGCCATAACCGACGGTGTGGGAGTCGCCGATGAACTCGATCTGGACCGGGCGTGCATCAGTCAGAGGCAATGGCTTTTCCGCGTACAGACCACCGATCACTGTGGCACCAGCCTGACTTTCGCTGATCACCTGCATCTTGAACGAGTGGGCACCGTCTTCCAACGCGCCGATCCGGTATATCCCGGCAGCGGGCTTGATCAGCTGCACCGGATCGCCATTATCGATGGTGACGGCCAGCATGACCTCGCCCTCGCCAATGTCGATCCAGGCCTCATTCCCCTCGAAAGCGGTCTCGAAATAAGTGCCCGGCCATTGACGCCTCCAGCCTGCATCCGATGCCATGACGCGCCCGCCAATATACACAGGCAGCGGCGTTGCATTGTCCGGCACCACGCCCACCTGCTGGATAGATTGCGCGAATGCCGGGCTCAGACCTGTCAGCAAAAGCGACATGGCACCGAGTGCGGATGAAACTGGTCTGGGCATGTATCGGATCCCTGAAATGCGGTGCCGGACGGGACCGTTGCTGCGAGCATAGCAGCCGCGATCCGCCGTTCAAAGTCCTGGCGGCGGGGAATTGCTGGCCTGGTCCCGGTTCTGGTCCTCGCTCAGCAATTCGAGATAGCGCGCCATCACCGGTTCGGCCTCGACCACGAGTGCGGCCAGATCCTCCGCGAACGCATCGAGCAGCGTGCGGCCGGCGCAGCTGTGGCGCCTGCCTTTCACCAGGCCGTCTTCGGTCATGATCGTGACGATGAGGATAGAGCCATCGAGGCAGATGATCTGCTCGCCCGGCGTGTCGCTGGCGGGATAGACGTCAACATCGGGAATGGCGGCATACCGGCCGCTTTCGACGGCCGCAAGAAACGGCTCGACAGCTTCGGGCGCAAGCGTGGTCTCATAACCATGCCGGGTAACGGTCCAGCTGTAATCGTTGCCCTCGCCCACCAGGTCGGCATCATAGCCATAGGCGGATAGCCGCCAGCCTTGCTCGGGTGATTTCAGCAGCATCATATAGGGGTATGGTTCACCAGCCACCGTTCCGACCTTGAGCGCCATGTAGACGTCGTCGGCACGAGCGATCTCTTCGCAGTCGAATCCAGGGGCGGAAGAAAAATAGTCGAGCCAGCCGATACCCTGACATGGGTCATCCCGTCGGTTGAAAGCGTCACCTTCCGGCTGGGTGCCGGGCTGGAGTTGGAGCATGATTGCGATGGTGGCGAGCACTGTCGTGAGCATGGAAGTTCTCCGCTTCGGGAAATGCTACCCTGTCCGGAGCGAGAGGCGAGCAGGATCAGAACATTCCGTGTCTGAAGCATAGCAGCACAACAGCGTGAGAGAACAAGTTTTTCACGACATCTCATCGACATGAAAAAATCCTGCGGGGCTGAGCGCGCCCGCAGGGTCACCTGTCATTCCTATTCGCCGTCGCTTATTCGCCGTCGACCGCAGCGCCGAGGGAGTCGTGGATGACCTCGAGATGGGCCCGAATGACCGGCTGGGCTTCTTCTGCGACAGTGGCGAGCGCGTCGCTGTCGCAGCGGGCCTCGCAGGTCTCGTGCAAGGTGATCGCCTCCCAATGCGCAGCTTCCTGCTGATGCAGGAAGGCAGCGTCGAAATCCATGTCGGCGGCGGCATTGAGATTGTCGATCAGGCCCTGGCGGCGCTCGTCGAGATCGGCGGGCAGGGCATCCTCCCATTCGGTGCCGGCGACGGCAGCTTCGAGATTGGACTGCAGGGTACGGTGCTCGCGGATGACGGTCTCGCCGATCTGGATGATCTCCGGCGAATTGCCGCGCGCCGTGGCGATCTCACCGGCCTCTATCTCGTACATGTTGCCGATTGCAGCATTGCGGACATAGGCGTCCATATCGCCGCCCTGGATCGCGGCAGTGATCAGACCGACCGGGCCGGAGGCCATGTCCTGCGCCAAATTGACCGGCGGCGTCTGGCCGAGACCTTCGTCCGCTTCATCTTCCTGCATCGTGTCGTCCTGCAGGTTGTTGTCGTCATCGACATCACCGGCAGCCATCTCGGTCGCCGAGACATCCGTCTCGTCAGCGCTGTTTGTATCGTCGTAATCGTCACCGCAGGCGCCGAGGGCGAGCAGCATGGCCGGCAGGACGGGCAGCAGATATTTCAGTTTGTGTTTCATAACGGTTTCCTCGTTCTTGTGTTCAGGTTCACGGGACTGTGAGGAAAACGGGATGACACCGACATTTGTTCCCGCCGGCAGAATTTCAGACGGTCCTGCCCTTATGCGCGCTTTTCGAGAGCCACGAGGGAGTTGATGAGTTCAACGCAGAGCGGTTCAAGCTGGTCGGCCCGGAGCGGCTGGGGATGCGGCGATTCCGGCTTGAGGTGGGCAAAGGCAGCGGGGTCCCACCATCTGGGGTCCTCCAGAAAATGGTTGCGCATTTCAGGCTCGAGCAGGTCGGCGAGGCGTTCATTGTCCGCCCTGCTCTTTTCAATGATGCGTTCTATCCACGCCCGGTCGAACACCCAGGGCGCGCTTCCATCGACGGAGAGGTGCTTGCGCAGGATGAAATCGATGGCGGAATTGTGCGGTCCGCTGCGCAAGTGGCGGTTCTTCTGGTACAGGCGCAGCACCGAGGCCGGCAGCGCAGCGTTATGCCGGGCCGGCTGATAGTGGCTCGCATCCGCCTGCAGCACATTTTCCAGGAAATCCGGGACGATATCGCCGCGCACGAGGCGGACGGTGACGGTCTCGACATAGGGAAGGGTCCGCCAGGGCGCCAGTCTCGCATACCACTGGCATTCGCGGAAATGGCCCAGCACCCACTGGTTGAACGGGTCTCCCGACCAGGCGCCCCATTGCCACCAGGCTGAATTGAGCAGCGGCACCTGGGGGCGGATATAGGCGACGACGTGAACCGGCATGCGCCAGTTCTCAAGGAACGCGGCCCACTCGTCCGGGGAATTCTGCCAGCTCTCATTCGACAGGACGACGTCGTGCGCAATGCCGGCCAGCTGTTTGCGGGTAACGTCCGGATCGACATTTTCCAGCTGGGATTCGGTTGGGGAGGAGCGGTATCCATAAGGGCCGGCCCTTGCCGCCAGACTTTCATGGCGGATCAGGCCGCCCCTGAAGTCGATCGCCGCATACTCGACCGTTGACCCGTCCCTGCGTGCCAGCACGGGATCCCTGGTCAGCGCTGCCTGAAGCGCACTGGAGCCGCATTTGGCGCCACCAATATGCAAATACAATGTCATGATTTAAACCGGATTAAAGATAGAGAGCGGGCCTGCAGCAACCACCGAAAAAGCCCGTGTATTCGTCCACATTCAGCGCCATTTTGTGATTCTTTCGAGCCAAACTATCCACAACTTTCGGACGAGGTAAAGCGCCGCGGCAAACATAAGCCCGAATTAATCCGCGCAACACGCGACGCGCAATGGTCGCGGGCGACAACCGCGAAATCCGGGCCGTGCGGCAAGAATGGCTGGGTCTCTTTTTCCCGCCTGACGACCGGGCGGGGATCGCCCTCCGGCGCGACAATGGTGAGCCACGCCGTTCAAGGCAAGGCCCCACCCTGTCCCTTCAAAGCCCTCCCCCTCAATCGGCCAGGCCTTCGATCCTGAATACGAAGGCCCCCTCGAACGGCAATTCGCCCGGGGCGACCGGCGGCGTCTCGATGACCAGGTCGTCGCCATAGGCGGTCGCCGTCAGTTGGGTACCGTCATGGCCGAGCAGCGTGACCCGGACATCGTCGCTCACCGTCACGCCGGACAGCTCCAGGGCGCCAACCGGATAGATCGGCGCGATCGCATAAAGCGTGTCGCCCTTGCGCGTATACAGGACCTCCTTGCGGGCCTGTCCCGGCTGTGGCGACACCAGCAGCTCCACCACGTCATAGTCGGCGCGGTAGATCGTGTCGGTGTCGATCTGCGGCTGACTGCCATCCGTCCATTGCACGCCGCTGCCATAGGTGACCGTGCCGAAGATCGCCTCGCCATTATGCTCGAGCCAGGTACCGATATAGGCAAGCCGGTCCTGCATGATCACGGGGATACGGCCATCCGCTGTCGGGCCGACATTGAGCAGGAGATTGCCGCCGCGGCTGACCGTATCGATCAGGGTCAGGAGCAATTCCCGGTCGGTCGCATAGTCCGCCAGCTCCTCATTGCGGTTGAACCCGTAGGAATGGCCCATGCCGCGATTCTCCTCCCATGGATGGGTGGAGTCGGGCATTCCCGCGCCATATTCGGTGGTGTAATAGCCGCCATGTTTATGGCGGGTCTCCTCGCCCCAGCGGTCATTGACGACGACCGTCCCGGCGACAGGGCTGTCATTGAACAGCCAGGCAAGCAGGTCCTCGCTGCGCCAGTCCGCGGACGGGGCCTCCCATTCGCCATCGGCGAAGATCACCTCCGGCTCGTAGCGCGTCACGACATCGCGCAATTGCGGCGCCATGTGCTGCGTCACATAGGCGCCCGGATCAGCCGGGTCATAGAGCGGATGGAACCATTCGTACAGGGAGAAATAAATCCCCATGCGCAGCCCCTCGGCGCGTACCGCATCGGTCAGTTCGCCGACGATGTCGCGCATCGGCCCGATTTCGGCGCTGTTCCACGGGCGGCCCCAATTGTCGGACGCCTCGGCGCTCGGCCACAGGGCAAAGCCGTCATGGTGCTTGGAAACAAGCACGACATATTGCGCGCCGGCGCCCGCGAACATCTCCGCCCACTGGGCGGCATCGAAAAAGCTGGCGTCGAAATCCGCCGCGAAGTCGGCATAATCGGTCTGCGCGCCATAGACGCGGTCGTGAAAGGCGTGCACCTCCTCGATGATCGGACGTTCCCACTCCGGTGTGTCGTCTGTCACCGCGCGGCCGGACCGGTCCCAGTACCATTCGGCATATTCGCCTTTCGGCGCATAGGCGGGCACAGAATAGACGCCCCAATGGATGAAGATCCCGAATTTGGCGTCTCGCCACCATTGCGGCGTCGGACGCTGGTCGAGCGATGCCCAGTCGGCCTCGTAACGAACCGGCTCCTGCGACAGAACGGCGGTGGGCATCAGGGCGCAGGCGGCGGCAAGCGCAGCCAGGGCGGCATTGCGGGTCAAGGGCATGTTTCTCTCCATTCTTTTGCCCGCAGCCTAGCAGCAATTCACTGCCGGGAAAGGGCGGATGCGGCGGCTGTATCGCCTCGGACAAGTCGGCCGGCACAGCCCGGCTGGCAAGGCATGGGCGGCACTCGCAACGGCGCAGCGGACCCAAGGGTATTGGTTCGCCGGAGCCCCTTCTGCGAAGATGCGGCCCGGATCCGCCTCCCCGGTTCAGGTGAGAGACCAATAGACAGATCTCGCCTATGATGCCTCCGATAGCGGCGCCGAACGCCGCATGAAATGGAGGGGATATGCAAGGCTTGTCTAAAACCCTTATGCCCGGTGCATGGCGCGCTGCTTCTGGCGCCCTTGCAGCGATGCTCATAGCGGTGCACGCGGCCGCCCTGGCGCAGGACGGCCCGCCCGGCTCGGGATCCTCCTCCCTTCAGGAATCGCAGCGCGTGCTGGATCAGACCACCGGCATGCAGTCCGACCTGACCCGTGCAAAGGCCGCCATGGCGGTGGACGATTTCGCCGCTGCCATCGCCCTGCTGCGCCCCCATGCGCAGGACAAGGCAATGATCACCGCCCGGATCGATTTTGCCACCGCCTGTCTCGGCCTGTTCCGCCAGAAGGGGTGGGAGGCGCAGGAAGGCCATGAACAGGACTACGTCCTCGCCTATGAAATCGCGCTGCCCCTTGCTGAACAGGGCATTGCGGAGTTCCAGTATTTCGTCGGCGAGATGCTCCTGCTTGGCATCGGGACGGCGGTCAACCGGGACGCCGCAAGGGTCTGGCTGACCCGCGCCGCCGAACAGGGCCATGAGGAGGCGGACGATGCGCTTTTCTTTGAATTCGAGCTCTGACATGCGCCGCAGGCGCTCGACGGCGCTATGCGCCGCTGCGGTGGCAGCGTTCTGCCTGCTGCCTGCCGCGCAGGCCGGGGCCAGCGAGAGCTGGGGGGCCACCGGCAGTCCGGCGGAATTCCCGGACGGCAGGCGATATTGCATGATGTGGTACGGCACGGGCAAGGTAATGCCATTCATGAATATTACGGTTCTCAGTGACAGCCAATATGTCAACATCGCCGCTGCCGGGTTGAGCTCGATCACCACCAGCACCACCGGGTCGCTGACGATCAAGTCCTGGACCGTACCGCTATCGGAGATTTCCGAACCGGTGACACGGGGCTCATCGACCTTCGTCAGCGCGCCACTCACGGACGAGGCGCTTTCGGCCCTGCTGCAGGGACTGGTCTTTGGCAGCAACAGCGAGATGTCGGTCGAGATCGGACCTGTCAGCCTGACCTTTCCTCTCCCCCATACCGGGGGCGATGCAGCCATGCTGATGGAGTGCCGGCGCAGTCTGTGACCACCCGGGAGAGAAGGACGGGAGAGAAGGGAAAAGATGATGCAGGTTTATCGACTGATTGAAACAGCAAGGCGCGCTGGCTTTATAGCGCTTGCGGGAATTGCAGCGCTTGCCGCCGCGCCCGCTGCCGCGCAGGCCGGTACCGCCACACCGCAAGGCTGGATGGTGACGTCATCGCCGAAAACATACAGCAACGGGACGCCCTATTGTACCCTCCAGAACAGCAACACACGCCCCATCATCGAATTCACGATCGCCGGCTATCGCGATCATCTCTCGCCTTTTGTCGGGATTGCTGCCGATCCGTTCACGGATGTTCCCCAGACGTGGCACGCGACTTTTCGCTTCCCCTCGGGGGCGGAGAGTGTGAAAACCTACAAAAAGTTGCAGTCGGGCCTCGCCTTCACCGTATTCACGAGCGAAAGCTTTGAGGAATTCATCCAGGATCTGGAAACATCGGGAACGCTGACAGTATCGATAAAGACGGTCAGCGTCGATTTCGCCGTTCATGATGTGGGCAGGCTGCTGCCCGTGCTGAAGCAATGTGCCGGCACCCTGCCCGCCAAGCCGTAGAGTTTTTTCGACGTCACGAGCAGCTTTTCCCATAAATCTCAACCCCTTGTCACCCCGGCCGAGAGCAGCGAGAGCCGGGACCCTGTGTGTTTCAATCATGCTGGGATGGAGGCGGGAAGGAGACCTTCGGCGCGAGGCGCCATTGCTGGGCGATTCATCCGCGTCGAAAAACTTCCCCAATCGGCCAATACGCGCTAGGGTTGCGTCATGAGGGGCAGGATGATCCACAATGTGCTGGTTTTCGGCGCGGCCGCCTTGCTGACCGGCTGCGCGACGGTGGCGGATGACAAGGGGGATGACCCCTACCCGCCCGAGCTGCGCTGGACCGGCGAGGCGCGGGCAATATCGCTGCCCTGCTCCATCCGCCATGGTGCGCTGATGATCGAGGCATCGCTGGACGGCACACCGCTGAGCCTGATGCTCGACACCGGGGCGAATGCCACTTTCCTGTATGAAAACGAGCGCACACGGCCCATTCGAAACACCGGCGTTCTCGACGGGCGGCCGGAACTTGCCTTTGACGGCTTTGCCATCCGGCCCCGTTTCGTCGGCTTCTTTTTCGAAGAGCAGATCTTCGTGAAAATGTCCGTCGCGGCGGCGATGGATGTGCCGATCGACGGTGTCATCGGTTATGACTTCTTCGAACATCTCGCCGTGACGATTGCGCCAGATCCGTGCACGGTCACCGTCAGGCCGCCGCGCCGTAATCCGTACAGGGACGAGGATTATGCCCTGCCGCTGGTGCTCGGCTCTAACGTCCCGGTCACGCTGGGTGATATCGAGGTGACGACAGGGGCCGAGCCGGTCCGCACGCTGTTGCTGATCGACACCGGCTATTCGGGGACGCTGGAACTGGTCTCCTCCTCCGCCTTCGCCGCCATCGAGACCGGCAAGGAAGAGAAATTCGTCACCATCAAGGGCATCCACAGCGCCTGGCCCGGGCGCATCGCGAGCCTGAAACTTGGCGGCAAATTCCGGGTGGAGGATGTCCACGTGATGCTGACCGACGAGCACGCCGTCTTCGTGCCGAACGCCGAAAACACCGAGGCGGAGACCGGGACCGTGCCGAACGGCATTCTCGGCCTGGACTTCCTCGGCCGCTATGAGTTCACCGTGGACTACACCAATAAGCGGCTGGCGATCGGGGACTAGCCGGCGCTTCGAGATGAAAACGAACCTCTCCATTCTTGTCATCCCGGGTCACCCGCCAGGGTGAACCCGGGATCCATTTCCCGGAGGCTTTTCCCTATGGAGTGATCGGTACAGCATGCCCCTCCGATCTGTCGGATTGAGCGGCAGCGCCCCGTTGATGATCAGTTCACAGACCAGTGGAAAGCCTAGCTGAGCCGGGCGAGCTGGGCGGTGTCGGCATATTGTTGGAACTGCACGATCCGGCCATCGGCAACGGTCCATGAATGGACGAACTGGCAATTCAGCGCCTCGCCCGTGGCCTTGTGGGTGCCGTGATAGCGCCCGAAGACGGCGACCCGGTTGCCTTGCGCGACGAACTCCGCCGGCGCTGCGGCGAACCCGTCGAACAGCGCCGCGAGGCGGCCGAACACGCCCTCCCCGATCGCGGCGGCGCTGGTATAGGGGTTGCGGTCGGCCAGCGGATTGCCCTCCGCCTCGTTCCACACGATGTCGCTGGACAACAGCCCGAACGCGCCAGGCACGTCGCCCGATGCGAGCGAATTGTAAACACTGCGCACGATCTGCGCGGCGTCGTTAGTGCTCATGAATATCTCTCCCCTGTTTGTGGCGCGAGCCTATGGGCGCCGCCAGGCGATGGCAAGGGCGGTGGGTTTGGGTGGGGATTGGGTGCGGATTGTAGGGTGCATGGAGCGTCAGCGAAATGCACCACGCGGTACCTGTGACACGACCGGAATGGTGCATTACGCCTGCGGCTTCATGCACCCTACGCGCGATCGCGCCCGCTAAAATGCGTAGGGTGCACCAAGCGCAGCGCGGTGCACCACCGGGCTTGCCGCCTGTGGCGGCGCACCGCCCGTTGGTTGGTGCACCCTACGCCGCGACAGCGGCATTGCTGGAAAATGGATCCCGGGCTACCGCTTCGTGGTCCCCGGGAAGACAAGGGAGGAGAGTTTTAGAAGACCCTCGACTTCCTATCGCGCTGATGCATCGCTAAAAAAAATTGTCAGCCGAGGCGCGCCGCGAAGCGGTTGCAGCCTTGACAGATCGATCCCGGTGAAACAGCCATCGCTCTTTACAAGGAGAATGCAGGGTGCACGGTGCGAAGCGCAATGCACCATTGTGAGTCGTCAACACGCGAAGAATGCTGAATGGTGCATTACGCCTGCGGCTTCTACCGCGCGATAGCGCGATCGCTGAACCAGTCCTTGACTTCCATTTATGTTTCTGATTTTCTACTTACGGGTCGTAAAAACACGTGGTCACTCGACTATGATTACAAGGTCTGTATTAATAACCTGCTCAGCTTCTTTGTTGTTGTTTGGTTGTTCGCAAGAAGTATCCAGTTTCAAGAAATACGAACTTGATAATGTTTCGGCGGAATATGATCCCGCCACAGCTCGGGCCGGCATCACCGCAATCTCAATTAGTTTATCCGGACGGCTTGATCCGTCATCGTCGGCCACTTTGGTCGATGTGGGTCGCTGTGGCAATGGTCCCGCAATCCATACAGAAACAGATGTGGATGGAGAGTTCATGCCGATCCAGATTATGTCCGGATCTGTTTTACTTCCGATTGATGTGAGTGACGCTGCAGATGATTATGCGACTGTATTTGCGTTGCTTTCCGAACAGACTTCAGGCGTAAGGATGATAGTATCGGGTATTTCTGGTCCAATAGTCGAGGCGCCGTTCGTACCCGAGACTGACCTGATTATGGATTCTGGAACCAGATCGGGACCAGCTTATTTTGATGACGGCAGTTCACACCTGCAACAAGGGAATATACCTTGGTGCCTCTCTGGGCGTATAGAATACGACACGACGACCATCATGAACGAATTTATCAGGAATGAGAGTGTGTCCGTCAGGTTTGTCGACCGAAACGAAGATATTTTATTGGCGATCGACTTTTCAACAGCAGAATTGCCATCAGTACTCGCGGCAGTGTTTCACGATATTCGAGACTCTCAGTAGAAATCGAACCCAGCCATGAGGCTCCACCCGCCCTACGCACATAAAAAAAGCCCCGCCGGAGCGGGGCTTTTTGCTGATACCTAAAAACTGAAAACGTCAGACTGAAAACTCCGCGCCCCAGCCCTAATCAAACATCTTCCCAAACCGCCGCTCTTTCCGGCCCTTCCAATGCTCCCGGTGCCAGGCATCGCTCGCCAGCAGCGGGATCACTGTGCTCGCTTCGGCGAAGACCATCTGTTCGTAGGTGGTCGAGACCTTGCCCCAGCTCGATGCTTCCTTCAGCGTCGAGGAGGAGCAGGCGCCGTCGCGCGTGTCGGCGACGGTGATCTGGATCGCATATTTGTGCATCTCGCAATCGTCATAGCCGAGGATTTCGGCGCACACGACCGTGTCCTGCACGAAATTCTTCGGCACGCCGCCACCGACCATGAGCAGGCCGGAGGCACCGGCCTCGATCTTGATCATCGTCAGTTCACGGAAGTCGGCGACGCTGTCAATCGCGACATAGCCCTTGCCGGCCTTGATGCGCTCGACCTGGTGCTTGACGAGGCCGAAACCGGCAGAGGAATCCGAGAAGGCCGGGCAGAAGATCGGCACGTCTTTCTCGTAGGCGATGCGGACGAGCGAATGCTCCTTCTTGCCGTGCTCGACGAGGTACTTGCCCATCTCCTTGATGAAGGCGCGCGACGACAGGACGCCCTCGCCGATCTGTTCGGCGATCTCGTAGATCGTGTGGTCGACGGCCTGCAGCTCTTCCTCGTCGATGAAGGTGTCGTAGATGCGGTCGATATACAGATCGCGCAGCTCGTTATCGTCGCCATTGCCGCCTGCTTCGTCGAGCGGGGCCTGGTAATGCTTGAAGCCTAGCCCTTCGAAGAAGTCCATGTCGACGATCGACGCGCCGGTGGCGACGACGGCATCGACCATGTTGTTCTTGACCATGTCGGCATAGACATCCATGCAGCCGCCGGCGCTGGTCGAGCCCGCCAGCACCAGGAACACGGCGCACTCGTCTTCCAGCATCATGTTGTAGATCTTCGCGGCGCGGCCGAGATCGCGCGAGGAGAAGGACATCTTCTCCATCGCCTCGATGATGGGCCTCGCGTCGAAGCTCTTCATGTCGATATGCTCGACCACATTGGCGAGCAATTCGGCCTTGCGGTTGGAGCGTTCCGGTGAATGGTCGGTCATTGGGTCATTTCTCCCGTCATGTCATTGGCGGCATGTGGCAGCTCTGCCCCATACATAGTCAGCATTGGCGCGTCGGCGACCTCGATCTCCTGATAGGCGCCGAACCCGTTGAAGCCGGTGCGCATGGCAGAGCCATAGGCGCCGAGCATGCCGATCTCGATATGATCGCCTTCCTCGATATCCTCGGGCAGGTAATACGGGCCCTTCATATGGTCGTGGTCATCGCAGGTCGGGCCATAGAACTCGAACGCGGCGAGCTTGGCAGAGCGGCCATCGGTGAGGCACTCCATCGGATAGGTCCAGTTCAGCGTGCCGGCATCGAACAGGGCACCGTAAGTGCCGTCATTGATATAGAGCACGCCGTCCTTGCGGCTTTCCACCCGCACGATCAGCGAGGCGCTCTCGGCGGACAGCGCCCGGCCCGGCTCGCACCACAATTCGCAGTTCTCCGCGACGAGATATTGCTCGAAGCGGGTCGCGATCTCGTTGACATAGGTCTGCAGCGCCGGCGCTTCCATGCCCGGATAGGCGGACGGGAAGCCGCCGCCGACATCGAGCACGTCGACGACGACGCCGGCCTTGACGATGGCGCGCTGGGTGCGCTGCATCGCGGCGGCATAGGCGGTCGGCGACATCGACTGCGAGCCGACATGGAAGCAGACGCCGAGGCGTTCGGCGACCTGGCGGGTCTTCTGGAGAAGCTCGCCATCGACCTCCTCATTGACGCCGAATTTCGACGCCAGCGAGATCTTCGACAGGGCGGAGGACACGGCCATCCTGACGCACAGGGTCAGGTCGCCGGCATAGCCCGTTGATTTCATGATCTTTTCCAGCTCGCGCTCTGAGTCGAGCGAGAAGATGCGCACGCCATGCTCGAAATACGCCTCGGTGATCGCCTCGGGGGCTTTGACCGGGTGCATGAAGGCGAGCGTGCCGTCCGGGAAGACATCGCGGATCAGGCGCACCTCGGCGATGGAGGCCACGTCGAAATGACGGATGCCGCCTTCGACCAGGGCCTCGATCAGCCATGGCGACGGGTTCGCCTTGACGGCGTAGAACGACTTGCCCGGAAAATGCTCAACGAACCAGCGCGCGGCGGCGGTGGCAGCATGGGGGCGAAGACAAAAGACGGGTGAAGACGGGGTGATATCCCGAGCTAAGTCGACGGCAGTACTGTATTTATCCACCTCATGGGACCTCCTTGACGACGATAGCTAATTCCGTCGCCCCCTCCCTCGGGTTTGCCGGCGCTGACTATCAAAGCACAAAGACGCCAGCCCCACGAGAGATATACCCGGACTTGGCGAGGATCGGGAGATAAAGCCTGTCGAGGCGGCTGTAAAGGGGGTTGAGCGCCCGGGACCCAAAAATTTATTCGCGACCGGCCCGGGACCCTTTCACCCGGCAAACTGCAGCTTTTCATAAAACTGCCAACAAGAGCGGTCTATAAGAGCGCAAACGAGGTGTTCGAGGAGTTGCCCGCCATGACCGATATTTCCAACCCGATTTCAAGAAGGCAAGCCCTGCTGGGCACGCTCGCCGGCTCGCTCGCAGTAGGCGCCGCCGGCTGCGCCAGCCAGCCGAAAATGGGCGCGTTCTCCTCTGCCCGGGGTGTCGCCGATGCGCAATTCGCCCAAGGGGTCGCGTCCGGCGATCCGATGGCGACACAGGTGATCCTCTGGACCCGCGCCGCGCCGGTCGGGCCGGAGGCAACACCGATGGTGCCGGTCGAGTGGCAGGTCGCGACGGACCGGGACTTCACTCAGGTCGTCCAGAGCGGCAGTGTCACCACCGGCCCGGCGCGCGACTGGACGGTCAAGGTCGACGTGGCGGGGCTCACGCCCGGCGCGACCTATTTTTATCGCTTCGCCACCGGCAATGGCACCTCCCCCGTCGGACGCACGAAGACCCTGCCCCGCGGCGCGGTCGAGGCGGCGCGCTTTGCCATTGTGTCGTGCTCGAACTATCCGTTCGGCTATTTCAACGCCTATGACCATATCGCCCGGCGCGACGAGATCGACGCGGTGATCCATCTCGGCGACTATATCTATGAATATGGCCCCGACGGCTATGGCGCCGAAGTCGGCGCCGCCCTTGGCCGCCAGCACCAGCCGGCGCGCGAAATCGTCTCGCTGCAGGATTACCGGGTGCGCCATCGTCAGTACAAGTCGGATATGGCAAGCCAGGCGATGCATGCCGCCCACCCGCTGATCGCGGTGTGGGACGACCACGAGACGGCGAACAATTCCTGGGAGAACGGCGCCCAGAACCACCAGCCCGAGACCGAAGGCGACTGGGAGCCGCGCCGCCGCGCCGCGATGCAGGCCTATTACGAATACATGCCCGTGCGCGAGCCCGAAGGCCGCCCCCTGCACCAGCTCTATCGCGCCTTCGAATGGGGCGATTTGCTCACCCTGACCGCGATCGAGACGCGCCTGACCGCGCGGGTCGAGGAAATCTCCCTGGCCGAGATCGCCGGGAAATTCAGCACGAAGGAAGAGGCCCAGGCCTGGTATGACGAGCTGAAACAGGACCAGAGCCGCTATCTGATGGGCGAGGACCAGCTGGCCTTCGTCACCGCCGCCATGGGCCAGTCCAGGGCCAAGGGCCAGCCCTGGCGGCTGGTCGCCAACCAGGTCATCATGGCCGAGGTGCGCAATGCCGATCTCAGCCCCTATGCGTCGGAAGAGTTCATCGCCGAGTTCGAGCAGCAATGGGCCGGCATCCGCCCCTTCATCGAGCTGTCGAAATTCGAGCTGCCGCAGAATTTCGATGCCTGGGACGGCTATCCCGCCGCGCGCACGCGCCTGTATGACCGGCTGCGCGCGCAGGACGTCTCCGACCTGATCGTGCTGACCGGCGACACCCATGAATGGTGGGCCAACGATCTTTATGCGGAAGATGGCACCAGGATGGGCGTGGAGCTCGGCACCTCCGCCGTCACCTCCCCCGGCGGGTCGGTCTATCTCGGCGACATGGCCGAGGATTTGTCCCTGCTGCTGACCCGGCACAACCCGTCGATCCGCTATCACTCCAGCCAGACCCGCGGCTATATCGACCTCGCCCTGACCCCGGCCGGCGGCCACGCCGATTTCGTCAGCGTCTCGACGGTCACCGAGCCGGACTATGAAGCCATCATCACCGCCGGCTTCGACCTGCAGAAATCAGGCAACACGGTGGAATTCGGCAAGGGCAGCGGCATGGACCTGAAACAGACCGCGCTCTATCGCGGGATGGGGGATTGATCAGGAATCGTGCTGTTTCACAGCGATGACTTTGTCAAGGACGCAGCTACGCTGCGCCGCGAAGCGGTTACATCCTTGACTAAATCATCGCTGTAAAACAATGGCTCACCAAGCCTTTATGGCGGATTCCGCCATAAAGGCCTTGGCTGACAAGATAACTCATAGTCCGCGCCGGGAAAGAAAACACAGATACTTCCCCAAGCCCGCCTCGTCCTTCGTGGGGCCTTCGGCCCACCTCAGGATGAGGCTTCGATGGTTGTTGTCTCTCGCGATCCTCATCCTGAGGTGCTGCGCAGCAGCCACGAAGGATGGCAGCCATGACGCCTCTCCACAGGGCGGGTGGAGCCTGACGGATCGCCGCCGGTGAAACAGCACCCAATATCTCAACCTGTCACCCCGGGGCCTTCGCAGAAGGAACCCGGGGCCCATCTCTGACGCAGTGATTCCTCCCGGGACGTTGTTCTGCCTCCGTCGGAAAAGCAAATCCTTCACCAAGGCCAGCGCGCCCGAGCTGGGTCCCGGCGCGCGCTGCGCTTGGCCGGGATGACGGACTGCTGAAAACTGTAAACTTTGAAAACCCCCCGCAAGAATCTTATCCCCGCGCCCTCGCCTGCCCCCATACTCCCTTCCACGCGCCGGTGAGGACCGGCGCCGAGGGGATGGCTCCCGCCGGTGACCTGCCAGCGGCCCGTCCCAACAGGTTTCGGAAGGCCGAGGTCCCGTTCGCGGGACTGGTGAGGGTGTGCACAGCTTTGCATCGTCCTTTCGAACGGCGACCCGGGGTAGCCCCCGGGCGGGAGAGCTATGCACTTTGGCCCCGCATCGATCGCCGCCGTGTGTAGCGAGAGCTATGCCAGTCACTATTATTTAAAAATGAGGCAATGGCCGCTGCACACGGACCCCCTCGTTTCTTTCATACGCTCGCACTCTCTGAGTGGCGGCGTTTTCGGCGTATGCTCCTACCCGGTCAGCGTCACTTTCCTGCCGGGGGTCAGCGACAATTCCCGCTCCTGCCCGTTGAAAGTGATCGGCCTCGTGATCGTCTGGCCACTGACGAAAGAGGCGCTGGTGATCGCGCCATCGGCCCATTCGAAATCTGCGTTGATATCCCCGCGCAGCCTGACGCCGGAAACGCGGCCCCTGGTCCAGATCGGGCCGGTCCAGTCAGACGGCATGGCGGGCAGGAGTTCGATCATCTGCGGCCGGTCGCGGATCAGCATTTCGAGGATGCCGGCCGCGCCGCCGAAATTGCCGTCGATCTGGAAGGGCGGGTGGGCATCGAACATGTTGGGATAGGTGCGGTCGGGCCCGAACAGCTTGCGCAGCACGGCATAGGCGCGCTCGCCATTGCCGAGCCGGGCCCACAGATTGATGCGCCAGCCAATGCCCCAGCCGGTCGCATCATCGCCGCGGATCGAGAGCGAGCGCCGCGCCGCCTCGTACAACTCGGGCGTCTCGGGTCCAATTTCCGTACCCGGATGAACGGCATAGAGGTGGGAGACGTGGCGGTGCTGGATTTCCGGCACATGCATGTCCCAGTCCTCGAGCCATTCCTGCAGCTGGCCGAGCTCGCCGATGCGGTCGCCGGGAATGCGGGCGAGCGTGGCGGCGAAGTCCTCGCGCAGGGCTTCGTCGCGCCCGAGCAGCCGCGAAGCCTCGATGATATTGGCGAACAGCTCGCGCAGGATCTGGCGGTCCATGGCCGGGCCGGCACAGATGGCGATGCCGGGCCGGTGGGTGTTCTCCGGCGAAATCGACGGGCTGGTGACGAGGCCGGAGCCGTCCGGCGCCTCTGTCAGCGTGTCGAGGAAGAAGATACCGGCATCGCGCAGCAGCGGATAGATGCGCTGCAACACCGCCCGGTCGCGCGACCAGTCCCAGCGCATCCACAGATGCTGGCACAGCCACGCGCCGCCCATGGGCCACATGCCCCATTGCGCCCCGTCGATCGGCGCGGTCGCGCGCCAAAGATCGGTATTGTGGTGGACGACCCATCCGCGCGCGTCATATTGCGTCTTCGCCGTTCGGCGGCCGGAGACGGCAAGATCCTCGACCATGGCGATGAGCGGCTCGGCGCATTGCGCCAGCCCCATCGGCTCGGCCGGCCAGTAATTCATCTCGGTATTGATGTTGATCGTGTATTTCGAGCCCCAGGGCGGCGTGTTCGACGCATTCCAGATACCCTGCAGATTGGCCGGCTGGCTGCCGGGCCGCGATGAGGAGATGAGGAGATAGCGGCCATATTGCAGATAGAGCGCGGGCAGGAAGGTGTCATGGCCGTCCGTATCGTGACTGAACCGGATGCGCCGATCCGTCGGCAGGTCGGGGAAGCGGTCCTCGCCGAGGTCGATGTCGAAGGTCTCGAACAGGGCGCTGTAATCTTCGGCATGACGGGCGCGGAAACGCGCAGCATCGTGGCGGCCCGCCCTGTCCAGCGTCGCGGCGACCAGCCGGGCCGGATCGCCTCCGACCTCGCGCCAGGACTTATAGTCCGTATGCGCTGCCAGCAGCAGGCGGACCTGCCGCGCCCCGGTGATGCGCAGGCCGCCCTCGCCCCGGCCGATCTCGCCATCGGTGGTGGCGTCGACGCCAGCAGCAAAGGACAGCCCCGCCGGCACCCCGGCCTCGGCCCGGTTCTGCCCGCGCAGCATCAGCCGGCTGCCGGTGACGCTCGCCGTGTCATCGCTGAAGGCGATGTCAAGGTCGAAGGGCTGGCCGTCGACGCTCAGCACGATCTCGATCACCTGGTCGGGATGGCTGGCGATGACCGTGCGGCGATAGGTGCCGCGCGGCGTGCTCCAGTGGGTGACGGTCTCGGCCTTTTCCAGATCGAGCCAGCGGAAATACTCCGCCGGGGCTTGGTCATCACTCAGGCGCAGATGCAGATCACCGAGCGTCTGATACGGCATCTGCGTTATCGGCCGGGCCATCATCGATTCGTTGACGAGGGCCTGCGCCTCCTCATAGCGGCCCTCATTGATCAGGGCACGGACCTGTGGCAACGCGGCAAGGGCCTGCGCATTGGCGGGGTCATAGGGGCCGCCGGCCCACAGCGTGTCCTCGTTCAGCTGCAGCCGCTCATCATGGGGACGGCCGAAGACCATGGCGCCGAGACGGCCATTGCCGACCGGCAGCGCCTCCTCCCACCGCTGTGCGGGCGCCGTGTACCAGAGCAGCCATCTGCCCCGGGGCCGCTCGACCGGTTTCGTCCGGCCCTGCGCTTGCGACGCCGATTGCGCTGCGCCAAGCCCGGCGAATGCCGCGGCGGCGGCGGTGATCGCTCCCCGTCTGGTGACCTTGCCCACGCGAAATCCTCCCTTGATCGTGTTCTTTTGCGGCCAGTCTCGCATCGTTATGGCCCGATCCGCAAGCACAAGGCGGCGGGTCCCGGACGCAGAAAACCCGCCGCGGGGCAGCGGCGGGTTTTCCTCACTCTACTTTTACGCAACGGGTTCTCGATAAACGCAACTTACTTTGCGGGTCTCCCCCCTACGCAACGAACCGTGTCGTATGCCTAGAAGTCTTTCTTCACGACGATGCCATAGGTCTGCGGCGCACCGGCGATGAAGGTGGCGATGCCGAAACCGTCGCCGGTATTGCCGGCATCGATGATATATTCCTCGTCCAGAGCGTTTTCGACGAACAGCTCGACCTCGAAGGCGCTTTGCGGCGCGGTGTAGTTGAGGCGCAGATCCAGCAGGCCATAGGCATCCTGGAACTCGTCCTGCACGAAGTCGGTCAGGTCGTTGTCATTGTCGAAGAAGACTTCAGACTTCCACGACCAGACCGGCGTGAACTCGATCAGGCCGAAGGACGGCTCGACGGAGAAGGTCGCGCCGAGGGAGTAGGCATTTTCCGGCTGCAGGCGGAACACGTTGCCGCCGAACTCCTGGGCATTGCCGTCATCATCGGTCTCGTCGAAGGTCGCGTCGGAATAGGCGTAGACGGCGAACAGATTGACCCATTGCGAGGCCTGCCAGAAGGCCGTCGCCTCGAAACCCGTAGCCGAGGCATTGCCGGCATTGATCGGCTGGATGACGCCGTTCTCGTCGATGATCGAGGTCTGGAAGTTGGTGTAGTCGTAGGAATAGATGCTGGCATCGCCGTAGAAGGCGCCGAGATTGGCCTTCACGCCCAGTTCGTAGGCGTCGACTTCCTCGGCATCGATGGTGACGAAATTGTCCGGGTTGATGCCGATGTCGGACGTGTCGTTCTGATAGGCCAGAACCTCCGGACGGCGGCCCCGGGCGACGTTGCCGAACACGGTTACGGCATCGGTCAGATCGTAATTCGCGGCCGCACGCCAGGTGACGCCGTCGAACTCGTCCTCGACGTCGACGCGCTGACCGTTGTTGAAGACCGCGCCGCCCACGAACAGCCCGGCGCCGGTGAGCGCGCTGGTGCCATCGGAGTCAGCCGAGTAACCCGTGGTCTTTTCATCCTTGGTCCAGCGCAGACCGGCGGTCAGTTCGAGACGATCGGTGACTGCATAGCTGGCATCGGCGAAGAGGTCATAGGAGATGGTCTCGCCAAAGTTCGTGAATTCCTCGTTGAAGATGCCGAGCGGCGTGCCGAAGAGCGGGCTTGCCGGATTGGCGTTGACCGTCGGCAGCAGCGCTTCCGGCAGCGGGTTCTGCGGCGTTTCCGGCGTGTCGGTGAAGAGGAAGCCGCCGAGCAGTGCCTGGGCGTAACGCTCGTCGAAATAGAGCGGGACGTTCTGGAAACCATCCTCGGAGAAGTAGGAGCCACCGACGAAACCGGTCAGCGGGCCGTTGGCGAAATCGAGGCGCAGTTCCTGGCTCCACTGGTCGCTTTCGGCGTTCTCGGCAAAGGCGAAGAGATTGCCGGCGAAGCCGTCCGGGTCGAACACTTCGGAGGAGTCGAAGGTGCGGAAATTGGTGATCGAGGAGACCGAGAAGATGTCGTTGATCTCGTAATCGACAAGGCCGGTTATCGAGGAGACGGTGCGTTCCAGGCCAAGGTCGCGGCCGCCTTCGATGCCGCCGAACGCGGACAGTGCTGCCGGCTCCCACGGCTCGATGGAGACGCCCGGTGCCGGGAAGAAGGTGCCGGACTTGAAGGACGTACCCGGATTGTCGTCGATCTGGTGGTCGGCGATGATGTTGATGTCCAGCGCATCGCTCGGCATGAAGCGGGCAGCGAAGCGGAAAGCGGCGGTCTCGTAACCATTCAGGTCTTCACCGATCAGGTTCTCGGTATACCCTTCGCGCTTCTTGTAGCGCACGGCACCGCGCAGGGCGACCGTGTCGGACACCGGCAAATTGACCATGCCCTCGACCAGGCGATAGTCGAGATTGCCGACACCGGCGCGCAGGGACCCGGTAATCGTGTCATCGAATTGCGGCTTGTTGGAAATGACGTTGATCGCACCGATCAGGGCCGAACGGCCGAACAGGGTCGGCTGCGGGCCGCGAATGACCTCCACGGACGAGTCCAGCAGCTCGACGAAGGAGCCGCGCGAGCGGGCGATGGAGACGCCGTCCTTGTAGATCGAGATGCGCGGCTCGATATTCGCTTCGCCTGAGTCCGAAGTGATGCCGCGAATGACGAAGCCGGGGTTGTTGGCGGACTGTTCCTGCACTTCGAGGCCCGGCACGAAATCGGCGAGGTCGTCGAATTGCTGGATGCCGAGGTCGTCCATTCTCTCCTGGTCATAGGTGGTAACGGCGATCGGCACGTCCTGGATCGCCTGCTCGCGCTTCTGCGTGGTGACAGTGATGACGTCATCTTCCTGCGCGTAGGCGTTGGCGAATACCAGCGCACCAAGTGCGGCCGATGTGAACAGAACTTTTTTCATGATGGTTACCCCGGTTTGAAGAATTTAAGACCTGCTGTTAGCCGCGCTATATGTCAGTGTGACGACTGTTTTTTTTCAGTTTTGCGACGCAGCATTTTGGGCACAGATTCGTGAACTCAGCCCGGCTGAGGGCGTTGTCCTGTCGCAATGCTGCCGCAAACGGCGTCCAGAGAGGACGTAATCAACTCGGGAGGACCCCCATGACACCGACCAAAAAGATCCTGATTGCCGCCACCGCCCTCGTCTCGGCGGGCGGCCTGACCGCTGCCGGCGCGATTGCGCAGCAGGCGGACGATAGACCGATGATGCAGATGCATGCCCAGCACCGCACGATTGCCGTCACCGGAAACGGCGAAGCCTCGGCCAAGCCGGACATGGCGACGATCGATTTCTCCGTCGAGGCGCGCGGCGACACTGCCGCCGAGGCCCTTGCCGCGAACAACCAGCAGATGAATGCCGCGATGACGGCGATCCGCCGTACCGGCATTGCCGAGAAGGACATGCAGACCACCGGCCTCTACATGAACACGCAGAATGTCCGCGGACCGGATGGCAGCTGGACCAATGAGATCGACTATTATGAAGCGCGCAACACGCTGAGCGTGAAGGTGCGCGATATCGACGACACCGGCGCCGTGATCGACGCCGCCGTTAACGCCGGCATCAACGGACTTGGCGGCATCTCCTACGGCTTTTCCGACGACGCGGCGCTGCTGGAGCAGGCGCGCAAGGACGCCATCGCCGATGCCCGCGAGAAGGCTGCGCTCTATGCCGCCGAGGCGGGCGTGAGCCTCGGCGAGGTCATGTATATTGCCGAGCCGGGCGCCAATGCCGGTCCGCCCTCCCCGATGATGCGCATGGAAGTGGCCTCGATGGACAGCGCGACCAAGGTTGCCCCGGGCGAGAGCAGCGTTTCTGCCAGCGTAAACATCGTTTTCGCGATCAGGTAGTATTCTCGACCAGAGACAAAAACGCCGTCCGTTTCCTCAGGAAGCGGACGGCTTTTTCTTGAGGGGACTGGTTCCTTGTTTTTGCGTTTCCTTACGGTGAACCGGCTTCACCCTTTACCGGGAAACGCTTTAATCTCGGCCGAACTTGTCGCCGAAGAAATCGTCCTCGTTCCAGGTCGGGCGCTCGTCGGCATCGGCGATTTCCCGCGCGATGCGATAGTTCAGCGTTGCGAACTTGGCACCGGCATCATAGTCGAGCGGCTGGGAGATGTCGTCACCCGGGCGGTGATAATTGGTCGACATGAAATTGCGGAACTCCTCCTCGCCGCCATTGCCGAAGCCAAGGAACAGGAACACTGATGGCACGCCCTGTTGCACGAAGCGATAGTGATCCGAGCGGGTGAAGATCGACATTTCCGGGATCGGATCCGGGATCAGCTCGACATCCATCGACGATGCGGCGCGGCGCACGGTCTCGCCCAGCGAGGAATGGTCGGCGCCGAAGGCGATAACGTCGATGAAATCATAGGTGATGATCGGCATGTCGAGATTGACGTTGGCCACGATATCGTCGAGCGGGACCGTCGGGTTGAAGGCGTAATATTCAGAGCCCAGAAGGCCTTTCTCTTCCGCTGTCACGGCGAGGAAGATGACCGAGCGGCGCGGCGGATTGCCATTGGCTTCAGCCTGCTTGAACAGGCGCGCCTCTTCCAGCATCACGGCGATGCCGGTGGCATTGTCGAGGGCGCCATTATTGATCACGTCCTCATCCGGGTCGTCGCTCTTGTTCATGCCGGTGTGGTCGAGATGGGCGGTGAGGACGACATACTCATCGGCGAGCGCCGGGTCGGCGCCGCGGATCACGCCGGCGACATTCGGGCTCATCACCGTTTCATAGGTGCTGGCACCGGCCATGGTGATCGTGCCCGGCAACTCGAACGCCGCGAAATTTTCCCCGCTCTCCTCGGCAGCGACGATCTCGGCAAAGGACATCTCTGCCCCTTCGAACAGCGTCTCGGCGCCCTGAACGCTGAGACGGCCGGTGACGAAGAGGCCCGGCGTGTCCGTGAAGCCCTCACCATCCTTGTCGACCCAGGTCATGGCCGGCGAACCGGCAGCGGCGATGGTGCGGTCCCACGGACGCCGGGCTTCATAGGAGGCGGTCGACAGGGTGATATAGCCGACGGCACCAAGTTCTTCGGCAATCGCCTGCTTGCTGCTGGAATAATGGGCGGCTTCCTCGCTCGGCAGGCCGGTGGGGATGGCGCCGAAGGCGACGACGATCTTGCCGTCGACATCGACACCCTCGAAATCATCGATGCCGAATTCAGGCGCAACAAGGCCATAGCCGACGAAGACGGCCTCGGCGGTCACGTCGGCTGCCGCGCGATTGGCCGAAGCGCCAATAAGAAAGTCGGCCATCGGATCGAGCGCAATCGTCTCGCCATCGCGGGTGATGGACATGGCCTGGGCGTCGAGATCGCGGGTCACCGACAGGAGCGGCACCTGTTGATACCAGCTACCATCCTCGCCAGCGGGCTCAAGGCCCAGTTCTTCCATCTCGGTCGCAACGTATTCCGCCGCCGCCTCGTAACCCGGCGTCCCGGCCTCGCGCCCCTGCCGCGCGTCATCGGACAGCCAGGCGATGTGCGCGGCGAGCATCTCCGCGCTTGCGGCAGGTTCCTGCGCCGATGGCGAGGCGGCAGGCGCGACTGCCTCTTCCGTCTGGCAGGCGACGAGCAACAGACCGGCAGCAGACACAGCGGCGGCGCGGGAAAGGAAATCGGAAAAGGCCATGAGTACCCCGGATAACATCAATTTTTTGCTGGCGAGCAGTTAGCCCCAACTATGCGCGACAATCAACCAACGCCGGGCGGGCGATAAAGGCAAAAACCGGTCATCGCCGGCTTTTGCCGTTTTCTGCCTGAAAAGCGGTCGTTCTTAACCAATAATATCCTCCCGGCGGGCTATAGAAAGGACCGGAAAGGAAAGCCGGAAAGACCCATGCGCGACCTGTTGCTGCTCGCCTTCATCGCCGCCTCGTTGCTGGCGACCCTGCGATATCCCTATATCGGGCTCTTGCTGTGGGGCTGGTTCACCCTGGCCACGCCGCAGCAGTCAGTCTATTTCGCCAGCCAGATCCCGCTTAACGTCGTCATTGCGGCGGTAACCTTTGCCAGCTTTTTCTTCCACGGAGAGATACGCCGCGCGCGGCTGGAGACTGTCAGCGTCTTCCTGTTGCTGTTCATGACATGGCTTGGCGTATCGCACATGATGTCGCTCGACCAGTCGCTATCCGCCGAGCCGACCGAGCGGTTCATCAAGGTGCTGATCTTCGTCTTTGCCTGCATGATGGTGACGACGGACAAGCTGCGTCTGCACGCCATGCTGTGGCTTCTGGCGCTGGTCATGGGGTTCTATGGCGCCAAGGGCGCGGTCTATACGATCGTGAAGCTGGGCGGCGGGCTGTATATGGGCCAGGCCGAGACAATCCTTGAAGACAACAATCATATCGGCATCGCCCTCGCTGCGAGCCTGCCGCTGTTTCTTTACCTGCAGGGCCAGGCCAGGCACGGGCTGGTAAAACGCGGCTTGCAGGCCGTGTTCGTCATGTCGATCATCGCCATTTTGGGCACGCACTCGCGCGGCGCTTTCGTGTCGCTGGTCGTGTTCGGCGGGGTCATGTGGCTCTATTCCCGGCACAAGGTGAAGATCGCCATCGCGGTGGCGATCCTGTCCATCCCCACCGTCATGCTGCTGCCGCAGGAGTGGACCGACCGGATGGAGACGATCGCCGATGCCGGCGAGGACCAGTCCTTCCAGGGCCGGGTCGACGCGTGGGTGATCAACTGGAAGCTGGCGCTGGAGCACCCGGTGACGGGTGCGGGCCTGCGCACGTCCTATGAGGAGCATGTCGCCAGGCAGGTGGAGATGTTCCGCGAGCCTCGGGCGGCGCATTCAATCTATTTCGAGGTCCTGGGCGGCGCTGGATTTGTCGGCCTGTTCTTCTATCTCGGCATGATCGGCGCGGCATGGCTCAAGGCCTTCGGTGCCCAGATGAAGTACCGCCATGCAGAGCGGGACCGATGGCGATCCGATTTCGGCAAGCATGCGCAAATATCGCTCGTCACCTTCTGCTTCGGGGCTTTGTCGGTGTCGATGGAAATGTGGGAAGGCTATCTGATCGTCATTGCCCTGATCAGCGTCCTCGGCAAGATCAGCCCGGTTCAGACCCGGGAGAAGAACCCGCTGGTTCGTGCCCGGCAGGACAGGGAGAGAGCCCGGTTCCGGGCGCGCTATGTCCGCAGTGAGGACAAGGCCGCGGCGGCACGATAGTGTTTCAGGCAGGCAAGTGTCAGCCGACACTGCGCATGGCAGGAGCGCGCGCCGCCGGTGAGCCGTCTTCGCCAGAATCTGCAGCACCGGCACCGCCCTTGACGCGACCGGTGATTGTATCGTCATCATCCAGCAGCATTCGGTCAGGGCATTCCTCGCATTCGACCTGGATGGTCGAATGTTCGATGCCATAAAGCTCCTTCAACAGGCGCTTGACCTCGGTCAGGGCGTCCTGAGCGGCAGCCGGACTGGTCACACCGAGATGCATGGCAAGCTGGGGCTCTTCCGGTGTCAGCATCCAGACTTTCAGCTGGTGTACGCCGGTAACGCCGTCGACGCGTCGCGTCAGCGTGTCGGCGATCTCGTCGGGGTCGATATTGGACGGTGCCCCCTGCAGCAGGATGTGAGAGGCCTCCGAGAGCAATGGCCAGGCGACCCGGATGATCAAGACGCTGACTGCCAGGGTGAGGATCGCATCGATACGGACAAAGCCGGTCCAGCCGATGATGAGAGCGGAAAGGATGGCGGCGACCGACCCGAAAATGTCGCCAACCACGTGCAGCAATGCGCCGCGCATGTTGATATCCATGTGGCTGCCGCCATGGAGCACCGCGAACGCCACGATATTGGCTATGAGCCCCGCCACCGCGACGAGCAACATGGTGCCGGACAGAATCGGCTGCGGGTCGATGAAGCGCTGGATCGCTTCCCACAGCAGCCAGATTGTCAGGGCGATCAGGGCGAGGGCATTGATGAAGCCGGCGAGTACCTGGGCCCGGCGCAGACCGAACGGGAAGACGGAGGATCTCGCTGTGCGGGCAGCCAGCCACCGCGCCGATAGCGCGAGGAGCAAGGCGCCGGCATCCGTCGCCATATGCCCGGCATCGGCCAGCAGCGCCAGGGAGCCGGAGATGATACCGCCGACGATCTCGACGATCATGAAGACGAAAATGACCCCGAAGGCAATCGCAAGCCGGCTGCCATCCGACCCTTCAGGCACGTGATGGTGATGGTGATGGTGGTCACCACAAGAGCCATGATTCAAATGGGCCTGGTGTTCCGACATATCTCCCTGTCGCGTTTGTCTGGCGGGTCAGGCGGGTCTTTCGCTGTAGCCAGAGACTAGTGCGTCTTGGCTCGTATCCGCAAGAGACTTGTCAGGATTTATCCAATAAAATCCGCAACATAAGTGATATTATATCACCCACTACACCACCTTGCGCACTGTTTGCCGCCCTGGTCAGGCGCGGCATCCGGCAAGACCGGCAACAGGAGTTACGCGCTCCCACCCGAAAAAGTTGCGCAATGTTATAACACCTTGCTCAACATAGACACCGCCTTCGAACGGCGTGCCGAAGCTGGCCGAGACCTTCACCCGGGTTTCGCCCGGCGTTCCGGCCTCGAGCGTATAGGCCTGCTCGGCCGCGACGCCATAGCGGCGCTCGCCCTCTTCCTCGACGAGATCGAGCCGCGCCGGGGCGCCGTCGATGATCATCTCGGCCTGCCGGCCCTCGACATTGCGGAAGATCATTATCGGTTCCCCCTGAGCGACGGTCCAGAGCAGCATGCCGCACTGGCCGGCCTCGAGATTCTTGTTCTTCAACTCGGCGATCCGCGGAGCATCATTCTTGACCTGATACTTCGCCCCGCTGGCCGCTTGGGTGCCAGAGGCGGCGCTTTGCGTCGCGGCATCGGGGTTTGACGCACACGCCGCCCCGACAGACAGGATCGACAAGGCAATACAGGAGCGGAGCATGAGAGCCATCCTTTACGGGTTCACCAGCAAATTGCCGCGCTGGATCAGTACGAGATCATCGCCGGTTTGCTCGAAGCCGTAAAGCGTCAGAGCGGTGGCGACATCCTCTTCCAGCCCGCCAGCAGTGACCTCTGCCAGATAATCAAGCGTCGGGTCGAGCGTGCCGGTGATCGCAACGGTCTGGCCATTGCCCTCACCGCTCAGCGCGAGGCGCAAGACGCCATCATCGCCGCAAGTTGCCGTGCCTGCGAGCGGGAAGCCTTCCCCGCCCCAGCTCCGCGCCGAATAGCTCAGGGAGTCGGTCCATAGCGAGACGACACCCGACTGGCACCGCTCGCCGCGCAACTGGAGATTGTCCGTCTCAAGGCGCACCGTCCCACGCAAAGGCGCGCCGAAGGCATCGACGACATTGTAAGCGGAGAGATCGACCAGGAAGGCGGCATCGCTGAGCGTGACGCGCTCTCCGGCAAGGCTGACCCGGCCCTCACCATTGACTGGCCTGCCGGCAATCTCGATCTCGCTGAAGACACGGCCCGTCAGCAAGGGCAGGAAACGGGTGCGCTGGGTCACTGTGCCGATGGGATAGCCGTCGAGCGAAACGCCCGCGATCGTGCCTTGCCATACCGTGCCGCCCGCCGCCGCCCAGTCAACGCCCTGTGCTCTCACGCCGGAGATATCGAGCGCCAGTGATAGTGGCAGCCGCGCGACCGCGAGGACGACAAAGAGGGCGATGCCGGCAAGCGGCAGGTAGACTGTCCGGCGCAGCATGGGAGGTCAGTTCCCCTGGCTGAGGGTCAGGCGTGCCTGAACCGTGGTCTCGCCAAAGCGGGCGCGGGATATGCGCGCTTCGGTGACGCGGATATTGCGCTCGCTTTCCAACTGGCCGAGCCAGCCATAGAGCCGGCTGGCGGTAATCGTCTCGATGGAGATGATGACGCTGGCACCGCTCTGGCTCAACTGGAAGGCCGCGACGGGAATGTCATTGGCGGACGCAGAGGCAGTGATGATGCCGCGCAGGGCGGGCCCGGTTGCCGCCCCCTGCCCGTCTGTGGCGCCGCCCCCGGCAGCCGCCGTGGCGCGATCGACGAGGATCGCCGTCGACTGGGCGTTTTGCAGGGCAATCTCGCCCGATGCGCGCCAGGCGAAAAGCGGCCGCATCAGCGCAAAGTAGATCAGGAACAGCCCGACCACGACAGCCATGGCCATCAGCAGGGACCGCTCGCGCCGGGATAATGTCTGCCACCAGCTGCTCATCAGGACGTCCTCAAATACAACTTGCCGATATAGGCATTGTCGCTGTCCCGCGACAGGTTACGGCCTTCCTCAACGACGATGCCATAGGCCGACAGGGATTGCTTTAACTGGTCCAGTTCATCCGTATCGAGAAAGCGGATATCGGCGACAAGCCCTTCGCTGGCGTCATAGGTGACGGCAGCGAGCTGGACGCCGTTCCGCTCCTCCATCGCAGAGGCAAGAACGCTGGACAGTTCAAGAAACCATGTCTCCGCCGCGCCGCCATCGGCAGCCATCTGGCGAGCCTGGCTGGCGATATTGCGCTGTGGCAGGTCGGGATAGGCCGCGGCGAAATCCGCCTGTGCCTGCCGCTCCAGATCTGCGGCATTGGCGTGAAACTGCATGCCCTCGACACCGACGGCAACGAGCCACAGGGCGAGACAGGCCACAGCGAGGCCCGCCGCATAGCGCCAGGGCTGGGCAGCGGCGCGCCAGTCGAGGCCGCGCTCAAACGTACCCTGCAGCAGGTTGACGGGCACATTGTCGACGATATGGCCGGCCAGGAAAGACGGCAGGTGACGGGCATCGGGCAGCCCCACTTCCTGCACGGCAATCGCCTCCGGCACCGTGACCGGCGCGGCATCGGCCAGACGGATAATGCCAAGCTTTTCGACGCCGGCAACAGTCAGAATATCGCCGGCAAGGTTATCCGCCAGCGGACGGTCGCTGACGAAGCCCTCGCCGTCCATGGTCAGGCTCAGCCGGTGCTTCTCAACCAGCATGATGGCCTGCCCGCGAACGCCGAGGGCGAGGATATCCGCTGTCAGCATATCAGGCGGGAAGCCGGCGTCGCGCAGCGCCGCGACCCAGCCGGTAAGCCACGCCTGTTCCACTGCGATGATCGGACGGCCTGTCGTGCTGTCCGCCGCGTCGGCGCCGAGCGCGATGTGCAGACCCTCGACCGGGCCGGCGAGCTCGTCTTCAAGCAGGAAGCGCGCGGCCTGAATGAGCTGTCGCTGGTTGCGCGCCGGCGTCGTCAACCGCCGGATCGCAAAACGCTCGCCCGGCAGGATGACGACAATCTCGTCCGGTTCCTGCTCGATGGCCCCGGTCAGAGCTTCGAGCGATGCAACTATGCCACCCCCGGCGGGCTTGTCGCCCGCCGTCGCGACCCATTTGATAGGGTCTTCAATCATGTCTCCGGTGATGAGGATCAACCGCATCTAGTCACTCGGGTCCCATCTTGCGTGCCACAACGCTGACAGCGCCATTATTGCCCACTTCTAACAGGCTTTCCTGCAGGATAAATGCCTGATTGTAATTAACATTTGTCTTAAGCCGCAGCCATCCGCTGTAAAGCCGGAAACTGTCCCCGGCACCGTCCGGCAGGTCCCGGCCGGAAAAGACCGGCAAGCCCCAGAACTGGTCGATCGTGGCAAAGCCTTCCGCCGGGATGTCATTGATCAGCGCTTCGACTTCGTGCGGCTCCAGAATGCCGCCTAGCGTGGCGTAGACAAGGGGGGCATCCGCCGGCGTGAGAAGATTGACGTTGATCGGCGACGGATTCGTCTCCGGATGCACGCAGACATAGGGCTTCACGGCCTGATACAGCTCCGGTGACATCCACATCAGCGCCCGCAATTCGGACATGTCGGCGAGCAGCGTGTTGCCCGTGCGATAAGGCGTCGAAAGCCGGGCGTAATCGGCATCCTCCGATCCGTTGATGCCCGGCGCGGCGTCAGTATCGATCCAGTCGGTGATCCCGCGGGCGATGGCGGCCTGCGCGACCTGGTCGAACCCGAGCTGCGCCAGCATCAGTTCCAACCGCTCAAGCGCGTCAGGGTTTTCGACAAGCGCGTCATCCTCCCGCGTGACGAGGCTGTTGAGATTGAAACAGCGCGTATCGTCGGTGATGGCTGCCTCGATCAGGCCATTGTCGATCGGGAACCGGACCGGTGCTCTCAGCCAGTCTTCCTCGCGCGTATCGCGGGCGGGCTCGGCCTGCCATTGTGTCTCGATCACGCCTTTGGCCAACACTTCAGCGCCCAGCGCATACCATCGGATCTGGTCGAGCGCCTCGGCCGAGCGCGCCCGCGCTGTCGAGGTCCGCATCGTCTGCGTCATCGCCAGTGCGATCACCGACAGGCTCGCCAGCAGGACGAGCACGATCAGCAGGGCGACACCCTGCTGCCTGTCTCGCCTGGGGTTAGTCCCGAACCAGAGGGTCATGTCTGCCCGCCCCCTTCCAGCTGGCCGGCATGGAAGAGCTGGCGCATCTCGCCGAACACCGGGTGGATGAACCGAAGCTCGACGGCGGCCGGCAGGGGCACCGAAGCGCGGGAAATGAACCGGTCTTCCCACAGCGGTCCGACAAGGAACCTGATGTCGACATTCTCAAGCCCTGTAAACAGGACCCGTTCCGTCGAGGGTGTCTCACGCTGGCGGTCCGGATAATTCCAGGCGCGCCGGACAATCCTGTCCTCAATCACGAGATACTCGATATATTGAAGCCGGGAACGAGGATAGCGGTTTCCCGGATTGATATTGCCGCTGCTGACGATGGCGAACAACAGCCGCTCGCCGTCGCGTTCGACGGCATTGCCGAACGCAGTCAACTCACCGCCATACATCGGCCCCGGCAGGGTATTGCCGAACTCATCGCGCACCCGCCGGCGCGCAATCTGGGCAAGGTCCGACTTGATCAGGCTGCGGGCGATCTGGAACTCGCCGGCCATGTCGGTGGACCGGGTGAGTTGATCGTTGGAATTGATCGAAAGGCGCATGATGACAATGCCGGAGGTAGCGATGACCGAGAAGATCATCATGGCAATGACCATCTCGACCAGCGTGAAGCCCTGTTGGGCGTGGGTCCGTCCGTGCCGTTTCATCACTGCACCGCCTTGAAGGCGGTCAGGGAGCGGATGACCTGTTCGCCGCCCTCCTCGCGCACATCGACGCTGATGCGGACCATGCTCTCCACCGGCGTTTCGGCCGTGACGCGGCTCCATGCCCAGTCGGTACCGCCCATTTGCTCGACACCTGTCTCCGTCCCGAGGTCCGGCGGGGCCGGGCTCGCCATTGCCTCGACCAGGACATTCTCGGCAACGATACCGGCGACCAGGCGCCGCTCAATATCCCCGGCGGCGCTGACCTGGTTGGTCATCAGGACGAGAGCGCCGGCGATGGCCGTCGACAGGATCGCCATCGCGATCAGAACCTCGGTCAGGGTAAATCCGCACTGTGGTGAAGCGTGCCTAGTCATCTGCGCCCTCGACGATGATGCTGCCATCATCGGCGGCGACGACCTGCCAATTGCCCATCGGCCCGGTGAACATGGCCGTGAAGGGTGGCGCTGCGCCCGTGGGCAGGAAGACCAGATCGGGTTGCGGCGGCGGCTGGTCACTCTCGCGCGCCAGCGAAAAGGGCCGCGTGCCCCCCGCCGTACCGGTGGCCGGCTCGCTGTCGAGCAGCAGGCTTGACCGGGTCTCCGCGGCGAGGGAATGCTCAGGACCGCCTGCCCCCGGCAGGACCAGACTCGTCCAGCCATCCGCGCGATAGGCGACAAAGCTGTAGCGCGTCTCTTCCATGCGCAGGCCAACGATTTCCCCGCGCGTCACGGCGAGTTCCTGGGCGACCTTGACCTGACTGGCAAAGCCAAACGCCTCGATGCGGGCAGTGTCTTCCTCGGAGGGCAGGGTCATGACGACGACGCCGGCCACCAAACCGAGGATGACGACGACGACCAGAACCTCGACGAGTGTCATGCCGCGCTGGCGGCCTGCCATTCGTGCCTGCCTACCAGTTGCCGATATCCGCATCGGTGCCCTCGCCGCCTTCCCGGCCGTCGGCGCCATAGGAAAAGATATCGTATTCGCTGTTCGTGCCGGGCCGTTGATACACATACGGATTACCCCACGGGTCGTCGGGCAGGGTCTTGATATAACCGCCGGGACGATACATTTCCGGCCGGGCAACACCGTCGGGCACTTCGACCAGAGCTTCCAGGCCCTGCTCGGTAGTGGGATAGCTCAACATGTTGAGACGATATTGCTCGAGCGCATTTTCCAGCACGCTGATATCTGTGCGTGCCTTCTGCACCGCCGCCTGATCGCCTGCCGGGATGACATTGATGACAATGATCGTCGTCAGCAGCCCGAGAATGACGATAACGACCATCAGCTCGACCAGGGTCAGGCCGCGCTGGCGGCGCCGTGCCAATGCTTGCTTGGCGCGCAATCTATTCCGTATGAGGTTCATTTCCTACCTACCTTTCAGGCTGCAGCCAATGTGTTGAGCTGCAGGATGGGTACAAGGATCGCCAGCACGATGGCAAGGACGATCAGCCCCATGAAGACGATGATGACGGGCTCCAGCAGCCGCAGGGCGAGCGTCGTCGAATTGTCGAACTGCGCCTCCATGTGCGATGCCGTGCGATCGAGCATGGCCGGCAGCGTGCCGGAGCGTTCGCCAGCGGCCACCATATACACCATCATCGGATCGAATGCACCCGCCTTGCGCAAGCCGGCGGAGAGCGATGTGCCCTCGGAAACCGACGTCAGCGTCTCGCCGAGGCGGGCGCGCAGTTCTGTATTGACGACGGTTTTCCGGGCGGCCTGCAGGCATTCCAGCAAGGGCGCGCCGGAGGCAAAGAGTGTGGATAGCGTGCGCCCGAACCGGGCAGCATCGAGCCCGCGCGACAGCTTGCCGACAATTGGCAGGCGCAGGACGAAGCGGTCGAAAGCAAGCCGGATGGCGGGCAGCCGAAGACCCTGCCACAGCCCGAGCGCGCCGAGCACGATGAGCACGAGCAGAGCCAACCCCCAGCTCTGAAGAAAGGCCGATAGGCCGATGACGATGCGCGTGATCAGCGGCAGCCGGGCGCCGAGCGTGTCGAACTGATCGACGATTTTGGGCACGACAAAGATCATCAGCCCCGTGACGACACCGACGGCAACAAGCATCAGGACCGCCGGATAGATCAGCGCCGTTATCGCCTTCATCGCCATGGCCCGGTTCTTTTCCAGCATGTCGGCAAGGCGCGACATGACCCGGCCGAGATCGCCGGACGTCTCCCCCGCCGCGACGATGGCGCGGTAGAGCGGCGAGAAGGATTTCGGGTGCTCGCCAAGCGCATCGGACAGGCGCCAGCCTTCCATGACGCGGGAGCGGATGGCGAGCAGTGTCGCGCGCGGTTTCTCCATCTGTGCGGCGACCGCGTTCAGCGCCTCTTCGACAGGGGTCGCCGTCTCGATCAGCGTCGCGGCCTGACGGGTCAGCATGACGACATCGCTGTTCGACAAGGGGTGTTGGCGCTGACCGGAACCGGTCTCGGCGGCGCCCGCCTCGATCCTCAGCGGGGTCAGGCCGGCATCGCGCAGCTCGCGCCGGGCCAGGCGCATGCTGTCAGCCGACAGCATGCCTTTCTTCTTGCGGCCTGACTGGTCGAGGGCCTCATACTGAAACGCCGCCATCAGAGGCTCTCCCCTGAAACGGTTTCGGCGAGAGGCTCATCATCCTCGGCCTGCTGGACGACGCGCAGCACTTCCTCGATCGAGGTGTGCCCGGCGCGGACATGGGACCAGCCGCTCTCGGCCAGCGTTTCCGCCGATTTGAACGCGTGGTCCGCAAGCGCCTGTTCGCTGGCATCGTCATGGATCAGCTTTTTTAGCGTCTCGTCGGAGACGACGAGTTCGTAGAGGCCGAGACGGCCTTCATAGCCGGTGTGGTTGCAGCGCCCGCAGCCGACCGGCGAATACAGGGTGACGGCCTCGTCAGGCGCCGCGCCGATCAGCCGCTTCTCGGCGACGTCGGCCTCATGCGGCGCAGCGCAGGCCGGACACAAACGGCGAACGAGACGCTGGGCCATGACCCCGGCAATGGTGGACGACAGGAGGAACGGTTCGACCCCCATGTCGCGCAGGCGGGTCACCGCGCCGACAGCGGAATTCGTATGCACCGTGGAGAGCACGAGGTGACCGGTAAGCGAGGCCTGTACCGCGATCTGCGCGGTTTCGACATCGCGGATCTCGCCGACCATGACCACGTCGGGGTCCTGACGCAATATGGCACGCAGGCCGGCGGCAAAGGTCATGCCGACCTTGGCATTGACCTGGGTCTGGCCGATGCCGTCGAGCGCATATTCAACCGGGTCCTCGACCGTCAGAATGTTCCTGGCCGGATCATTGAGCAGCGTCAGCCCGCCATAGAGCGTCGTCGTCTTGCCAGAGCCGGTCGGGCCGGTAACGAGGATGACGCCGTTGGGCCGTTTGAGCAGTTTCTTGAACCGGACAAGCGTCTTCTCGCCCATGCCGAGTTTGTCGAGATCGAGCTGGGCCTGTTCCTTGTCGAGGAGACGCATGACCACCCGTTCGCCGAAGCGCGACGGCAGCGTCGAAATGCGAACATCGACGGTCTTACCGCCCATGGCGAGCGAGATACGACCGTCCTGCGGCACGCGCTTCTCGGCAATGTCGAGGCGCGCCATGACCTTGACCCGCGAGGTGAGCACCGGCGTCATCCGCGCGGGAAGGTTCAGCACTTCGCGCAGGACGCCGTCGATCCGCAGGCGGACGGAGACCTCCTTTTCATAGGGCTCGATATGGATGTCGGACGCCTTGGTCTTCACCGCTTCGGCAATCAGCGCATTGATGAGACGGATGACCGGCGCGTCGTCCTCGCTTTCCAGCAAGTCGGCGGTTTTCGGCAAGCCCTCGGCGAGGCTCGTCAGGTCATCATCGCCACTGCCCTGGAACTCCTCGGAGGAGATACCCTCTACGGAATAGATTTCCGACAGGCGCCGCTCGAACACGGCACCCGGCACGTCCTCGACGCGGACCGGCATGCCAAGGAAGCGGCGCGCCTCGATCAGCGACCAGGGGTCGTTTTCCATGCCCGGCTTGCGGTGACGACCGAGGATCACAACGCCCTCCTCCGCGCCGAAAACGACCAGTCCTCGCTCCTTGGCAAAGGCATAGGAAAAGCGCGGCAGGGCCGGAACCGTTTCTGCTGGCTGTTCGTCGGTCGCTGACATACTCGTCTTCCTGGGGCGCCCCGGGGGGCTGTTGCCCGATACTCTACTCTTCGATCACCGGCGACGTAACCCCGGCGGGGGCGGCACCGAGGAAATCCTCGATCAGGATGTCGATCGGCGGAACCTCGCCATCCGTCTTCAGCAATTGCTGCTGGCGGGCGTAATTATATTTACGCGCTGTCACCGCTTCCGACGTCCGCCGGTCGCGCAAGATCGTCGGCTTGATAAAGACCATCAGCGTCGATTTGCGGTTGGTGCGCGACGTGCCCTTGAACAGGTTTCCGGCAATCGGGATATCGCCCAGAAGCGGCACCTTGCTTTCCGAAAGCTGGCTGTTGTCGTCAATCAGCCCGCCGAGGATGAGGACTTCGCCATCCTCTGCGACGGCGGTGGTCTCGACGACCGACTTGTTGGTCACGAAGTCGCGGTTTGCCTGGGTCAACGCACCATTAACCGAGGATACTTCCTGGATGATCTGCATGCGCACGGTGTTGCCTTCGTTGATCTGGGGCGTGACCTCGAGGATGACACCGATCTCCTGACGTTCGACCTGGCGGAAGGCATTTTCCAGGTCATTACCGACTGCTTCGCCCGTCGTGACCGGTATCTCCTGCCCGACCGACAGCCGCGCCGTCTGGTTGTCGAGGGTTACGGCGAAGGGCGTGGAGAGAATATTCGACTGGGTATCGTTCTGGACGGCGGTCAGGATCGCGGCGAACAGCGTTCCGTCATCGGTGACGCCACCACCACCGAGGGAAAAGCCGCTGACGCCGAGCAGCGACCCGATGGCAGCGTCGATCAACTCCTCCGTGCCGGGAATGAGCTCTGTCGTCGTTGTCGTGGTGTTGTTATCGGCGTCGGTGACGGTCTGCGTCTCGCGGTTATTGTAGAGATAGGCCGCGCCGACACCGGCGAGAAGGTTTGGCGAGTTCTGGTTGAAGCGCGTCGAGGAGAACGGCATATCCTCACCGCCAACGACATATTGCAGGCCGAGGTCACGGGCGAGCGTGTCGGAAATCTCGACGATGATCGCTTCGATCATCACCTGCGGGCGGCGGATGTCGAGCTGCGCGATAACCTGCTGGATAAGGCGCCGGGTGTCTGGATCGGCGCTGATGATCAGCGCGTTCGTCTCCTTGTGCGCGGCGATGGAGGGTTTGCGGGTCGCGGTCTCGCTGCCATAGCTGGTGGCGATCATCTCCGTCAGTAGGGGAACGATTTCTTCCGCATTGGCGTGATTGAGATAGACAACAGTCAGGTCGACCTGCGACGCACCATTGCGATCGAGTTCCTCGACCAGCGGCACGAGGCGCGAGATGTCTGCAGGCGTACCGCGAAGGATGACGGTGTTGGATGCCGGCACGGCAACGACGCTGGTCGCATTGCCGCGGCGGGTCTCCGTTGCGGCGCCGGCGAGCAGATCGCGCAAGGTCGTCGCCACCTCGGTCGCGATGGCGCTCTGCAGGCGGATGGACCGGACGATGGAGGTATCCCGGTCGAAATCGCGTGCCACTTCGACCAGCCGCTCGACATTGGTGGCGGTGTCGACGATGACGACAGAATTGCTCTCCGGCACAGGCGTGACGAGACCGCGTTCGGAATGCAGGCCGCGCAAGGTCGTCGCCGCGGTGCGGGCATCGACATTGTCGAGGCGCAGGATACGGGTAACGATCTCGCCGCCGGAATCGGCAGGACCCGTGCCACCGGCGCGCGTCGTCTGGTCGCCCGGCACGATCTTGTATTCGTTATCGGTGATCGGCAGCACGACATAGCCATTGACCTGCATGGTCGCGAGAAACAGCTCCCATATCTCATCGCTGGTCAGCGCCGCGTCGGGCGGCGAGAAGATCGTCACCTGCCCCTGCAGGCGCGGGTCGATGACGAAGCTGCGTCCCGTCCGCAGCGAGACACTTTCTATGAAGTCGCGGATATCGGCGCCGTCATAATTGATCGAGGCCCCCTGCTGCGCTCCCGCCTGCAAGGCATTGGCCGGAGCCGGAGCAAGGGAAAGCCCGGCAATCATGCCGAGGGAAGCCAGCGCGATCAGTCTCGATACGAACATTCAGAACTCACTTGTATTGACGGTCAGGTTCAATCTCTCGCCGCCGCGGTCGACGACGAGGCTGACGGAGGTGGCGGAACGCATGGCCTCGAACATTTCCAGCAGGCGCTCCGAGTTGGCCGGGGCCGGCTCGCCATTGATGGACAGGATGCGGTCGCCCTCAACGAAGCCGAGGCGTGAGAATACTGCTCCGTCATTGCGCGGAAAAACCTCATAGCCAACGATTTCGCTTCCCTGGCGGACAGGACGAACAGCGACGATGGTCGTCAGGTCCTTGACCGACATGCCGGCGCTTTCGGGATAGATTTGCTCGGGCGGATCATTGACGGGCGGATTGTTCACCGGCGTGGCGGCGGGTCTGCTGGCGCTGGAGGCAGAAGAATTGGCCCCGGCCAGCCGGTTTTCGAGGAAAACACTCTCGCGCACGCCGCCGCGAAGGATGATGGCGCGATCCGGATGAAGACGGTCGAGCGTGACGCCGTCCATGATCTCTTCGCCGACCTCGACCATGCGCTGGTCGGTGCTGCCGGTTTTCAGGATGGCGATGCCGCTGCCGTCCGCCTCCGCCCAGATACCATTCAGGGTGATATCGAGGTCGGTTGCCCGCGCCTCGATGACAGGCTCGGCAGACGCGTCAACTGCGGACGCAGCGAATGGATCGAAACGGGCATAGACGCTCATATCGGCAGACAGCGGCGCAGCATTGCGCGTTGCGACGGTCTCCCCGATTTCAGGAATTGGCGGCGCAAGGAAAGCATAGACGAGACGGACCGCGAGCCACGCCATCAGGAGGACGATGACCAGCTCGACGACGCGCGGCAGCCAGCCGGATACGGGCGACCGGTTGCGGTTCCCGCCGGCGCGCCACAGGCGGTTGCCGCGGCGCAGGCGCGCAATCAAGTCATGCTGCATTGTCTGGATCGACATACGCTGTGCCCTTGCCGTCATCCGCACCCCGGCGGACGACCTCGATCAATTCTTATACCCATATTCGCCGGGTGCGCCAATCGGCTATAGCTTAAATAAAATCAATATCTTAGCAAGGTATTACCAAAAATGGAAACGGGGCGGCCATGGGATGCCGCCCCGCTTTTCTTCAGGTCACTCACCTGCCCCTAGAAAGCCTTATTCAGGCTGACCGAGAAGGACCGGCCGATATCATAGGCCTCGAAGTCGAGTTCCTGTATCTCATCGGAGATCGTCGCATTGTAGCCCGAGTTTGTGATGTTCTGGAGCTTGACACCCAGGCTGACGTCACCACCCAGAATATCGAGATCCTGGTTTATCACGAGATCAAGGGTAACCGGCGGCGTTTCAACAACAGATGGTTGCGAACCCTCGCCACGATAAAGCGTTCGCTCACTGGCATAGTTGACCAGGAAGGTACCCTGGAAACCACTGTTGGCGTCTTCCAGACCGAGCTGCAGGTTGAAAAGGTGCTCGGACTGGCCAACAAGGCGGCTGCCATCTGCGACGAAGGCATTCGTCGGAACTTCCTGAGCGGTTGTACCCTGGCTGGAAAACAGAGCCCGGGTAACCGTGCCGGAATTGTCGACTTCGGAGTCAGACCATGTGTAATTGGTCTTGAAGACTAAATCCGACCCGCCCCAGGCATCGCCCAGATAATCTTCAAGAGCAAAATTCTTCTCGAATTCCAGTTCCGCACCCCACAGCTCAGCCGAAGGAGCATTGAAGAAGGACAGAACCGAAGCTTCACCTTGAGTGGAGAAGAAGTCCTCAATCGGGTTTTCGATTTCCTTGAAGAAAACTCCGACGGTCGCAAACTCACCACGGTTAAAATACCATTCAGCACGGGCGTCATAGTTCTTGAGCGAAGAGTTCTGGAGGAACGGGTTGCCTGCGTAGACGACGTCCGTCTCAGGGTCGTTGAAGCGGACCGACGTCAGCTCGCGGAATTGCGGACGGGTGATCGTTTCCGAATAGCCGGCACGCAGCTGGAAGTTACCAGCCGGGATCCAGGTCAGCGTCGCTGCCGGCAAGAAGAAATCCTCCTGCAGGGTCGGGAACAGCTGACGACCATCGGTCTGAACGCTGACGTCGGTTTCCGTCTTCTGCTTTGATTCCTCATAACGGCCACCGATGGACAAGCGGAAGAAATCGCCAAGTTCCATATCAGCTGCAGCGTAGGCACCTGTGACCTGCATCAGACCACTAAACAGGTCAGGCTGGTTGGATGTCGACTGCAGACGGACAACCGGGCTCGGCAGGGACAGGATCTCGTCAGACAAGATCAAGTCAATACGACTGCCCAGCACCTCGTTCGGATAAATACCGGCGAAAACGAAGTCCGTGCGAGACGCTTCCCGGGAGTTTACTGAATATGCAGCGCCGAAGCTGAAATCGACATTGCGGTCAGCAAGGGTAAGCGGCAACATGAAGTCAGCGCCGGTGCTGCCGGTAACATCGTCGATTTTGCCGAAGTTGACATAGTTGAGAGCAGAGTTGTTCCGGAAAACATAAGGCACATCCCCGCTCGCCGGCGTTCCTGGCGGGAACGTCCGGTAAGACGTTTGACGGTCATAGGGAGAGTCGCGCTCACCTTCACCATAGGCAAAGCGCCAGTCGACCTGAAGATCGGCAAGCGCGTCAAACTCATGCTCACCGGTCAACTGGGTCTGCCAGATCTGGCGCTCGACGAAGTTTGTCGCTTCATCGCGAAAATAGTCGTTGCCCTGGTCACGTTTACCTGTAGCGATCTGGGCTTCCTTAGAACTCTTGCGTACCAGCAACGCCGTGAAGTCCACGGCATGAGCGTCCCACTCGATACCACTGGAACTCAGGGCACTGACGGTGATTTCCTGTGTGGTTGAAAGGTAGTTGGAAAAGTCCTCGTCAGGAGCGATGTAGTTTGTGCCATCAAACGTTTCCGGCCGATTCCGGAAGCCGTTGCGGGTAATCCAGTCATTGTCGTAACCAGCGTAGAAAGTTGTGCCGATCGAAAAGTCCCGACCTGTCTCGAACAATTTGCCGAAGGCAACGGAACCGCCACCATTCGCCGGTGTATCGTCAGAGTTGATCAACAGCGTATCAAACTGCTCAAAGCTAGTCCGGGCCTCGACCGAAAGGTCGCGCTGGGTAGGATTGGCCGCGATGAAATCAACAACCTCCGAAGGCAGGTCGCGAAGACCATCGTCAAAACCGAAAACATCCGTATCTGACCCTTCATAGAACAGGCCGTCGCGCAGGGTCGTCTCTGTGTTGAAACCGAAATCGACGCCGACTTCGAGGAAGTCTTCGTCCGGTACCGACCTGGACCGCAGTTCGACGATGCCGCCACCGAACTCACCGGAGAATTGCGGCGAGAAGGTTTTCTGTACCAGCGTGCCCTCCAGAACGGATGTCGGGAACAGGTCCAGCGGCGCAGTCCGCTTCAACGGCTCCGGGCTTGGCAGCGGCGAGCCGTTCAGCGTCGCGTTATTATAGCGGGAGTTCAGACCGCGAACGATAACGAACTTGCCGCCTTCGATCGACAGGCCGGTGACGCGGCGAAGCGCATCGGCAATGTCGCTGTCGCCCTGGCGAACCAGGTCTTCAGCGTCGAGGACATTGGAGATTTCGGCAGTAGCTTTCTTCTCGTCGGGAATATTGGCGCCGCGAATGACGATGACATCGCCCTCGTCTTCGTCCTGCGCCATCGCAGCACCGGAAACGGTAAGCATCGCTGATGCGAGCAGTACCGACGGTGCGATAAGTTCATACTTTTTCATGGCTAACCTCTGTTTGCCCCCCTTAGGGCATAAAACTGTCATTGCAATGCAAGTGCGAGGACCGGCGGAAGCCCGCCGGTCCTGCTATCCCCTAGAGGCCGAAGGTCCAGCCTACGTACCAGTCATCGGCATCGTTCTCGACAGCACCGATATAGGTCGTGTCATCGAAGAACGGATTACCTGGCGACGTCGGCGTGACAGCCAGTTCGTTCGCACCCGGAGCGAGAGCCGTCGTCGTGCCAGAGGCCGTCAGTGTGCTGCTCTGGCCGCGTGTATCGCCACCCACATTGCCATTCAGACCATCAGCCCAGACACCTTCGGCAATCGCCTCGCTGTCTGCTTCGCGTGTTACATCAACAATGTAGGTCGAGAAGAAGGTCGGCGCAGCGCCCAGCGTTGATTGCTGGTCGAAATCGACACCATCATTGGTATTGGTGATGATGCCGTTATAGAAGTTGCCATCAGTGCCGGCCCGAACCTTCACACCGTCGGAGTTTGTCGCCCCACCGATGATGGTGAAGTTCGAAATCAGCGCGTTGGAGCGGGGCAGGATGTCGGTATCGTTCGAGCGGTTGTCGACCTCCATACCACGGTCGCCGTCATCATCGGACTGAACGATAATCGCATATTGCGCATTGCCGTTCCAGCCATCGGTCCAGTCGAGAGAATCGTCGCCCGAGCCAGTAATGACGAGATATTTCGCGTTTGAAGTACCGCCATACCATTCAACGCCATCGTCCTGAGCGTTGTGGACCTGGACATACTCAATTTCGGTTCCTCGTCCGGTACCATGGAGAGAAATGCCGTTCAGCTCGTCCTCACCGTTGAACTGGAAGCCTGCATACATGACGCGGACATAGTTCAGCGTGCCGCTGTCATCGTCCGGATCGTTACCGCCGTAAAGGCCAGTACCACCCTCACCGGTCTTCTCGCAAAGCTCCGGATTGGCGACCGGGTCTACCGTGGTGACGTCGCAATCATTGATTGGCGCACGGCCGTTGATGGCGAGGCCGCCCCAAAGACCGCGTTCAGTTTGCTGTACAGTACCTTCAACGTCGCTCGCTGCGGTCAAGACGATCGGGGCAGCGGCAGTACCGAGAGCCTCGATTTTCGAACCACGGGTTATGACGAGTGCGTCTTCACCCGAGCGGCCATAAATGGTAACGCCCGGCTCAATCGTCAGCGTTGCGCGGAAACCATCTTTCGGATCCGACGCGTTTGCGCCGGCATCCGTCCCGACGAAGACGGTGCCTTCGAAGGTGTAGAGATTGCCGTTGGTCAGCGTCAGGTCTTCACTGATCGCGTTCGGCAGGATACAGACAAGGTTCTCTGAACGACCAGCCGGGACAGGGTCGCCGGAAACGGCGGTGCCCGACGGACAACCGGTTGAATCACTGGGCGGGAAGTAGTTGGTGATCGTCCAGCCTGTCGTCCAGTTGGACCCGTTTGTCTCGTTCAGCGGATCGAAAGCACCGATATAGGTCGGTGTATCCAGCGAATTGCCGACAGAGTTGTTGGTCACCGGCACAGCACGTTCTGCCTGACCAGGGATGACACCGTTCATGGTGTTGCCGCTGGCTTCGACACTGTCCGTTGCCGTGATGTCGACGATGCCGTTATTGCCGGCAGTGTAGATGGAGGCGACAGTCGGTTCCACGCCTGCAGTAGATTGCTGGTCAAAATCGACGCCGTCACCAAAGCCGATGACAATGGCGTTGGCGATATTGCCGTCAGTACCGGCACGAAGCTTCATGCCATCAGAACCGGTTGCCCCGCCAAAGAGGGTCAGGTTGGACAGGTTCGGATTGGAGCGTGGCAGGATATCAGTGTCGTTTGAACGGTTGTCGGCCTCAATGCCACGGTCACCATCAGTGTCATCCTGAATGACGAGGGCGTATTGCAGATCGCCGTCCCAGCCATCGGTCCAGTCGATCGAATCATCGCCGGAGCCGGTGATGACGATATATTTACCATTGACCGTACCGCCGTAGAACTCGACACCGTCATCCTGAGAGTTATGGACCTGTATGTGAGAGAGTTGCGTCCCCTCGCCAACACCCTGGAAGGAGATGCCGTTCAGTTCGTCTTCACCGTTGAACTGGAAGCCCGCATATTGGACACGGACATATGAGAGCGTGCCGGAACTGTCCATGGGGTCATCGCCACCATAAAGACCTGTACCGCCTTCACCTGTCTTGTTGCAAGCCGCTGTCGCCGGTGTCGCCGTGGTTACGTCGCAATCGTTGATCGGCGCGAGACCGTTGATGGTGAGACCACCCCACTGACCGCGAACGGTAGTGTCGCCGGAGGAAGAGCCGTCATCGACGCTGCCGTCAGCAACGTCCTGCTTCGAGGTCATGACGATCGGTTGAGCCGCGGTGCCCGCTGCATTGATCTGCGATCCCGGGTTGATGACGAGGACGTCCTCACCGTTTTGGCCAAAAAGGATGGCACCAGCACCGATATCGAGCGTCGCGGTTGCGCCGGATGGATTGGAAATAAGGTTCTCACCGATGAAAACGCTACCGCCGATGCCGTAACCGACGCGCTGGCCACCAAAGGTGCCGGGCAGGTTCAGGTCATCGGTAAAAGTGCCGCCAGAGATCAGGCATGCTGTGATGTCAGTGCCGCTCTCGGTCAGAGTGCCCTGGGCTGTGCCAGCAGGGCAGGTGAAGCCGGACGGGACAAGATTGACAGCATTGGTGCCGCCGCCGCCGCCGCCGCCAGGAACGACGGTTACAGGACCGGCATCGCCGTTATTCTCGTTACTGCCGCTACCGGAACAGGCTGCGAGAACCGCGCACGCGCTGCTGAGAAGAAGACCGCCACGAAGATTGGAAAGTACGTTCATATTTGCCCCCAAGGCTCATGAATGAATAAAGGGTACGAGTCCCCGCACATCTGTTACGGGGTCACAGGCGTCTTAACGCGACTGCGCTACAGTTTTGTGACGAGTTTGTTTCAGGTCTGTGTCACAAAATTTTGCATAAGATTCCTCAGTGTGCACACATTGCGCATACGATATTTCAAGGTCTGGTTTCTACTGCAAAATCAGCCTAGTAGACAGTTAACGAAACGGATCGTACCAAAGCTCGAGGCGGCCAAGAGACTGTGCTTTTTGTACCCTACATTCTGATATTCTCGTTCGGGCTGTGCCTTGGCAGCTTCCTTAATGTCGTCATATCGCGCGGACCGGTGCTTTGGGGTCTCGCACACAGTGCGCATACGGAACGCCTGGGACTCGCCTCTCCGCGCTCTCAGTGCGCCTCCTGTCACACGCCGCTGAAAAGCTGGCACCTGATTCCGGTTTTCAGCTGGCTCGCCCTGCGCGGCAGGTGCGCCTGGTGCCGGGAGAGAATCAGCATCCGCTATCCGCTGGTCGAGCTGGCAATCGGCGTTCTGGCGATTGCGAGTGTGCTGTTGCTTGGCTGGCAAGCGGGGGCTTTATACCTGTTCACCGCCGGCTGCCTCATCGTGGCGCTCGGTGTGATCGACCTGGAGACAGGCTATCTGCCTGACATGCTGACATTCCCGCTGATCGCGATCGGGCTGATCGGCGGATGGTTCTGGATGCTGGTATCATTCTCCGACGCGATCATCGGCGCGCTCGTCGGCTATGGCGTATTCTGGCTGATTCGCTTCTTCTATATGCGCCTGCGCGGGATAGAGGGGCTGGGCCTTGGCGATGCGAAGATGCTGGCCGGGCTTGGCGCCATGACCGGGTGGATGTCCCTGCCCGCCATCGTGCTGGCCTCATCACTCGCCGGGCTTGTCTACATCGGCATCATGCGCATGCGCGGCAAGGAGATTGGCCCCCAGACCGCGATCCGGTTCGGACCCTTCCTTGCGGTTGGCGGATTGTGCGTCCTGTTGCTGCTGGCGGCGGATCACCTGCCCTGGATCACATATCGCTATAGTGGCCTGACCTACATCTCGCGCTGATCATCGCACTGCATAGCAGCATTGCCGGTCCATGAGGCCCTGATCTAGGGTGTGGGCCAATTTGAAAGAGACAGGCTTGCAGGAGACCAGATGATGAGCCAGAGCGCCCGCGCGAGATTCAACAAGATCAGGAAGACGATGAGCGTGCCGGTGGTCGGCTCGCCGATGTTCATCGTCTCCAATCCCAAGCTGGTCATCGCCCAGTGCACGGCGGGGATTATTGGCTCCTTCCCCGCGCTCAACGCCCGGCCTGCCGAATCGCTCGACACATGGCTGACCGAAATCGAGGAAGCTCTGGACGCGTACAATCAGGCAAACCCGGACAGTCCCGCGGCGCCCTTCGCCGTCAACCAGATCGTCCACCGCTCCAACGACCGGCTGCAGCACGACATGGACGTCTGCGTGAAACATGACGTGCCGATCGTCATCACCTCGCTGGGCGCGCGGGAGGAAGTGAACGAGGCGGTGCACTCCTATGGCGGGCTGGTGTTCCACGATGTCATCAACAACACCTTCGCGAAGAAAGCGGTTTCCAAGGGCGCGGACGGGCTGATCGCCGTTGCTGCCGGGGCCGGTGGCCATGCCGGCACGCTGTCACCTTTTGCGCTGGTGTCGGAAATCCGCGAATGGTTCGACGGCCCGCTGCTCCTGTCCGGCTCGATCGCAACCGGTGCCGGCGTGCTGGCGGCAGAGGCAATGGGTGCTGACGCCGCCTATATCGGCTCGGCCTTCATCGCGACGGAAGAGGCCAATGCCATAGACGAGTACAAGCAGGGCATTGTCGACGGGCACATGGAGGACATTGTGTACACGAACTATTTCTCCGGCGTGCATGGCAATTATCTCGGGGCCTCGATCAAGCGGGCGGGGATGGACCCAATGAACCTGCCCGTCGCCGACCCGTCGAAGATGAATTTCGGCGCCTCCGGCGACAAGGAGACGAGCGCCAAGGCATGGAAGGATATCTGGGGCTCGGGCCAGGGCATCGGCGCCATCGACAAGGTCCAGCCCGCAGGCGCTTATGTTGCCGAACTCGCCGCCCAGTATAAGTCTGCGAAAGAGAGACTGTTAAACAGCTGACCGGAGGACAATATGGCCCTGAAAACCGATCTCGTCGAATACACCCATAATGGCGACACGCTGGAGGCTTTCGTGGCCTGGGACGACACCCAGACCGGTGAGCGGCCAGCCGTGCTCGTCTGCCACGCCTGGGGTGGGCGCGACGAACATTCCGAGGAAACCGCGAAGAAGATGGCCGCGATGGGCTATGTCGGCGTCGCCCTCGACGTCTATGGCAAGGGCGTGCGCGGCGGCTCCACGGAAGAGAACCAGAAACTGATGACGCCTTTCATCGAGGACCGCGACATGCTCGCGGACCGGCTGAAGGCCGGGATGGAGGCCGCAGCGGCGCTCGGCACGGTGAACCCTGCGAAGATCGCGGTCTGCGGCTATTGCTTCGGCGGGCTATGTGCCCTCGACATGGCGCGTGCCAATACCGGCGTCATTGGCGCGGCAGCCTTCCACGCCATTCTCGGCAAGCCGGAGAAGCCCGGCAGCGGCGATATCTCCGCCAAGGTGCTGGCGATGCAGGGTTTCGACGATCCGATGGCAACACCGGAAGACGAGACCGCCTTCGGCAAGGAGATGACCGGGCGCAAGGCCGACTGGCAATTGCATGTCTATGGCGGCGTCATGCACGCCTTCACCAACAAGCAGGCAAATGACCCGGAGTTCGGCACCGTCTATGATGCGACCGCCGACCGGCGGTCATGGACGACGTTCACGGACTTTCTCGAAGAGGTCTTCAACTAGGATCGACGCACCCACTGCAAATGAAAAGCCCCGCCGGTGCGGGGCTTTTTTCGTTCAGAGCAGTTCGGCAAGTGCCGACGGCTCGAAACTCTCCAGCTTCTCACCGGCGCGGACCTTGGCAACCCAGTCCGGATCGCTCAGCAGCGCACGGCCTACGGCGATGAGATCGAACTCGTCGCGCGCCATCCGTTCCAGCAGGTTTTCCAGACCGGCGGCCTGTGCGCTCTGTCCCGCAAAGGCCGAGAAGAAGTCACCATCGAGGCCGACGGAGCCGACACTGACGGTGACCGCGCCGGTCAGCTTCTTGGCCCAGCCGGCAAAGTTCAGGCCGTTCTCGCCGTCAAGTTCGGGGAATTCCGGTTCCCAGAAGCGGCGCTGGGAGCAGTGCAGAATGTTGGCCCCGGCATCGACCAGCGGCTGCAGCCAGTCGGTCATCGCGTCCGGCGTCGGCGCGAGCCGCGCAGTATATTCCTGCTGCTTCCACTGGCTGAGGCGGATCGCGAGCGGGTAGTCCGGCCCGACAGCCTTGCGCACGGCAGCGATGACCTCCCCGGCAAAGCGCGAGCGCTCCTTGATTGTCGGGCCGCCATAGCGGTCGTCGCGCTCATTCGTGCCCGGCCAAAAGAACTCGTCGATTAGATAGCCATGGGCGCCATGCAGTTCGACCATATCGAAGCCGAGGCGTTTGGCATTAGCGGCCGCACTGGCGAAGGCGGCGACGGTATCGGCAATGTCTTCCTCGCTCATCGCCTTGCCGCGCGGGGTACCCGGTGCCAGAAGCCCGGACGGGCTCTCGACCTCGGCATCCGGCTCCCAGCCGCTCTGGCCACGGGTCGCGCCGGTATGCCAGAGCTGCGGCCCCATTCGCCCGCCAGCCTCATGCACGGCGTCGATGACGCCCTTCCAGCCGGTGAGCGCGGCGTCCCCGTGGAAGAAGGGAATATGCTGTTCATTGCGCGAGGCCGGGCGGTCGATGACCGTCCCCTCGGACAGGATCAGCCCGACATCGCCAGCGCCGCGGCGGCGATAATACTCGGCATTGGGCTGGCCCGGAACGCCGTTCGGCGCCTTGTTGCGGGTCATCGGCGCCATGACGAAACGGTTCTTCAATTCCATGGGACCGATGGATAGCGGGCGGAACAGCACATCAAGACTGTCGGACATCAGGTACTCCTTCAAAAGCAGCCTTCCACCTAACCGCGTTCTGCCGCCGATCAATCGGGCGGCAGATCACAAACAGGTGTTCGACGACCCGCAAACATAGATGACAAGCGGGCCGCGCTGCCGTAAAAGCGCCGGACCATGAAACGATTACTGCTTTTTGTCCCTATCGCGCTTTTCGCGGCCCTCGGCCTCTTCGCCCTGTTCGGGCTGAAGATCGACAAGGACGTGCTGCCCTCCGCCATGATTGACAAGCCGGTCCCGGAATTCGACCTGCCGCCGGTCGCGGCCGATATCCCGGCCTTTTCCAGCGAGGATCTTCAGGGCCAGGTGTCGCTCGTGAACATATTCGGCTCGTGGTGCATCGCCTGCCGCTATGAACACCCGTTCCTGATGGAGCTGGCGGAAAGCGGCGAGATCGCGATCTATGGCATCGACTGGAAAGACACGCCGGAGGATGGCGCGGCGTGGCTGGAGCGCTTCGGCAATCCGTACACGGCGGTCGGCAATGATTATGAAGGGCGCACGGCGATAGACTTCGGCGTTTCCGGCGCGCCGGAGACCTTCGTCATCGACCATCAGGGCCGCATCCGCTGGCGCTTTGCCGGCGCGCTGAACGAGGAGATCTGGAACCGCCAGTTCGCGCCGCTGATTACCCAATTGAGAAAGGACGCCGAAAATGCCGAGCTATAAGCTGATCTGGCACGGCACTCGCGAGGCGCTGGAACAGATTTCCATGATCGTCGCAGAGCTGTTCGACCCGATGGCCGACGCCGTCAGCCTGACCAAGAAGGACGCGATCGAGGAAGACGCCGATACCCCCTGGACGCTGGAGGTTTATTATGCCGACGCTCCGGATACTGACAGCCTTGCCGCGTTCCTGAGACAGCACGCTGTGGACGTGACCCCCGAAGTCGAGGAACTGCCCGACATCGACTGGGTCGCCCATGCACTGGAAGGTCTTGGGATCGTCACCTGCGGGCGCTTCGTGCTCTATGGCATTCACGATGCCGACAAGCTGCCCGATGCCAACACCATCGTGCCGATCCGCATCGACGCCAACCAGGCCTTTGGCACCGGTCACCACCCGACAACGGCAGGCTGCCTCGAGGTGCTCGACCGGATCGAATATCTGAAGCCGCGCAACATCCTCGATCTCGGCACCGGCTCCGCCGTGCTCGCGATCGCCGCGCGCAAGATCTGGGCTGGCAGGATCATCGCCAGCGATATCGACGCCAAGTCGGTTGAGATCGCCGCGGAGAATGCCGCGCTCAACCAGGTCAGCGATATCCGCTTCGTCACTGCTGCCGGATTCGGCCATGACGAAATCGCCGGCGCCGCACCGTTCGATTTCATCTTCGCGAATATCCTCGCTGGCCCCCTCGCCGAACTGGCGCCGGACATGGCGAGGCACACGGAGCAAGGCGCGACGGTGGTCCTCGCCGGCCTGCTCGCCCGGCAGGAAGGCGATGTCATGGCCGCCTACGAGGCGAATAACTTCACCCTGAAAGACCGCCACGCCCACGAGACATGGCCGGTGCTGATCTTCGAGAGAAGCTGAGCGGTCTAGAACTTGCCGCAGCTGGCGAGAACGAGTTCGGAGATACCGCCGAGATCGTCCTCGTTGAAATAGACCGTGTCGGTAACACCACCGGCCGACAGGGTCAGGTCACCTTCCCAGAAATCCCAGATATTGGCGACGATGTCGTAGGCCGCGCCGTCGCGGCCGGTCCACGCATATTCGTTGCGGTCATTGGGCACCAGATTGCCGTCAACAACGGTGACATCATCAATGGTGATGGTGACGGGAACCAATGCCCCGCCGGTGATCGGCACGTCGGGCTTCCAGACCACATCGAAGGCGTAGCCTCGGGTGCAGCCGAACGAGAAGGTCGGCCCGTAGCCTTCATAGACACCCTTTACGAAGTGCTCGGCAGGGTTTGACAGGTCGCCCTTTTCATAAAGGCTCCATCCATACGCGAGCGGCGTTATGGACCAGTCATCGTTCGCCATGGCGGACGAGGCCATAGGTGCGGTCAGGGCCACAAGCGCAGCCGAAACATTCAGAATTCTCATTATCGTCTCTCCCTGAAAAACCGGATGCTCGGCCGGCGGCAAAGAATAGACGCGCGCAGACCGGGCCGATATCCCCGGTTCGAGGGAGCCGGCGCTGTGCCGACCCGCATACTGAACTGGCATTCACCCGGCCAAAGGCCTATGTTCTGTCCAGATTTTACGTTCCCGATTTCAGGAGGACATTCATGTTCCAGAGCTTCGACCCCGCATCCGACCGCAGCTTCGCCGCCCAACACCTGCCGGCGATGCGCGAAGAGATGCAGAAACAAAATCTCGACGGCTTTCTCGTGCCCCATGACGACGAATATCTGAACGAGTACCTGCCCGACAATGCCGAGCGCCTGATGTGGGCATCGGGCTTTTCCGGCTCCGCCGGGTCGGCCATCGTGTTTGTCGACTCTGCCGTCATCTTCACCGATGGCCGCTATACCGTGCAGGTGCGCGAGCAGGTCGACGATCAGTATTTCGCCTATGAAGACCTGACCTCGATGCCGCCGGAAGCCTGGCTGACAAAGCATGGCAAGGAAGGCCAGCGCATCGGCTTCGATCCGCACCTGCATTCGGCCAATCACGTGAAGGCGCTGAAGGCTGCCGCCAAGCATGCCGGGTTCGAGTTGGTCGCCGTAGACGATAACCCGATCGACGTCGCATGGGCCAGCCGCCCCGCCTCCCCGATGACGCCTGTCGATGTGCATGCGGACGACTTCGCCGGCAGATCGAGCGCGGAGAAACGAGCCGAGATCGCCGCCGTGCTGAAAGACAAGAAGGCCGATGCCGTGGTGCTGACCGCGCCGCACTCGCTTGCCTGGCTGTTCAATATCCGCGGCAGGGATGTGCACGCGACGCCGCTGCCGCTTGGCCGCGCGATCCTGTTTGCCGACGGCACCGCCTCCCTGTTCATCCACCCGGACAAGATGAGCGACGCGGTCGAGACGCATCTGGGCAATGACGTGTCGGTCTACCCGGAAGCGAAGGTCGGCAAGCACCTGGACAGGCTGGGCGGCAAGACCGTGCTGATCGACCCGGCGATTGCGCCCTACTGGTTCGTCCGCAGGCTGAAAAAGGCCGATGCGAAAGTACTGGAGGGAGCGGACCCCTGCGCCCTGCCGCGGGCCTGCAAGACGCCGGTGGAAATCGAAGGCTCCCGCCAGGCCCATATCCGCGACGGACGGGCGGTGACGCGCTTCCTGTACTGGATCGCGACGCAGGCCCAGGACGGCACGGTCACGGAGATCGAGGCCGCGCGGAAGCTGGAGGAATTCCGCCGCCAGTCGAACCTGTTGCGGGACATCTCCTTTGATACCATCTCCGCCGCTGTTGGCCATGGCGCCCTGCCCCATTACCGCGTGACCACCAGCAGCGACCGCACGCTCGACCGGAATTCTCTTTATCTCGTGGACTCCGGCGGTCAGTACCCGGACGGCACGACCGACATCACCCGCACGATTGCCATCGGCACGCCGAGCCCGGAGATGAAGCAGCGCTACACGCTGGTGCTGAAGGGCCATATCGCGCTGGCGCTGGCGCGTTTCCCCAAGGGCACGCCGGGCATCCAGCTCGACACGCTGGCGCGTATGCATCTGTGGAATGCCGGGCTCGACTATGACCACGGCACCGGCCATGGTGTCGGCAGCTATCTCGGCGTCCATGAAGGCCCGCAGAACATCTCCAAGAAGCCGGTCACCCAGCCGCTGATGCCGGGCATGATCTGTTCCAACGAACCCGGCTATTACAAGGTCGGCGAGTATGGCATCCGCATCGAGAACCTGATCGTGGTCAACAACCCGGAACCCGTCGAGGGCGGTGACCGCGAGATGATGAGCTTCGAGACGGTGACGATGGCCCCGCTCGACCGGCACCTGATCGACACCAGCTTGCTGACGCAGGTCGAGCGCGACTGGGTCAACACCTATCACGCCGTCGTCTATGACAAGCTCGCCGGCGAGCTGGAAGACGATGTGCGCGACTGGCTGAAATCGGCGACCGCACCGATATAGACCAGCTTCAAACCGACCTTACCGGGCGCTTCAGGCGGGGCGCCCGGCAGGGCTCATAGCCACCCTCGAACAGCCGCCCGAGCCTGATCGGCGTATGCTTCGGGATATCATTGAGATCGAAACAGTCCCACACCTCGCCTGCCGCCACGGCGATATGGGCGCAGGCGCGGGCATCGTCATGGGCGTCGTGATGCTTCAGCGCGATGCCCAGGAACTCCGAGACGACATTGAGCTTGTGCGAATAGAGCTCCGGCCAGGTGTGGCGCGACAGGTTGACCGTGCACAGATAATCGCAAACCGGCGCCGGAATGCCATAGTCGGCGCAGACATGGCGGATGACGCTCATGTCGAAGGAGGCGTTGTGGGCAAGCACCAGCCCGCCATGGAGGTCGTCCATGAATTCCGCCATGACGTCGGGAAATTCCGGCGCAGTGCGGACATCGTCCCAGGTGATGCCATGCAGCCAGCTGTTTGTGAAGCGCGGTGACGCCGGGCGGATGAACCGGGCTTCCGTGCGCGTGACCGCACCGTCCTCGATCCAGGCAAGCCCGATGGCGCAGGCGCTGCTGCGCTGCTCGTTCGCTGTCTCGAAGTCGATCGCGACGATTGCCATGCTTGTCCTGCCCTTCTTGTTGAATGCCTAGCCGCCGATCAGCGACAGCCATTCCTCTTCTGTCATTGTACGGACTTTCAGCTCCTCGGCCTTTTTCAGCTTGGAGCCGGCCCCCGGCCCGGCGACGAGAATGTCGGTCTTGGCAGAGACCGAGCCCGCCACCTTGGCGCCCAGCGATGTCGCCCGGGCCTTGGCCTCGTCGCGGGTCATCCGTTCCAGCTTGCCGGTGAACACGACCGTCTTTCCGGCCACGGGCGAGTCCGATGACGGCGCTGCCGCCTCGGTCGTCGTGACATGCTCCAGCAACCGGTCGAGCGCATCGATATTGTGCTGTTCCCGGAAGAAGTCGCTGACCGCATCGGTGACCGTCTCGCCGATACCATCGATCGCGAGAAATTCCTGCCGCGCCTCGTCATCGCCCGCCGCTGCTTTCTCAGCAAGCGCGCGGAACCTGTCAAAGGTCAGGAAGGTGCGCGCGAACAGTCCCGCCGTGGTGCCGCCGACATGGCGGATGCCTAGGGCGAAGATGAAGCGGTCGAGATCCGCCGTGCGGCGCTGGTCGATGCCCGCATAGAGATTGCGCAGGCTCGTTTCTCCGTAGCCTTCCTTTTTCAGCAGCGCGTCGCGATGCCGGGCAAGCGTGAAAATATCCGCCGGCTCCCTGATGAGACCATCATGATAGAACGCTTCGACCTGCTTCGCCCCCAGACCGTCAATATCGAGCGCGGCGCGGGAGACGAAATGCTTCAGCCTCTCGACCGCCTGGGCCGGGCAGATCAGCCCGCCGGTGCAGCGGCGCACGACATCGGCACGGCCTTTGTCGTCGGTCTCGCGCACGGCATCGCTGCCGCAGGCTGGGCAGACGGTCGGGTACTGATATTGCTTCGAATCCTTCGGCCTCCTCTCCATGACCACTTTGACGACCTGCGGGATGACGTCGCCGGCGCGCTGGATGACGACCGTGTCGCCTTCGCGGATATCCTTGCGCTCGATCTCGTCTTCATTGTGCAGCGTCGCGTTGGAGACGACGACGCCGCCGACCGTGACCGGTTCAAGCTTGGCAACCGGCGTCAGTGCACCCGTGCGCCCGACCTGGATATCGATCTCGCGCAGCACGGTCGTTGCCTGTTCGGCGGGGAATTTATGCGCAATTGCCCAGCGCGGGGCGCGGGAGACGAAGCCGAGACGCTCCTGCCAGTCCAAGCGGTTGACCTTGTAGACGACGCCGTCGATGTCATAGGGCAATTCCGCCCGCGCCGTTTCGATGGCGCGGTAATGGTCCAGCATTTCCTCGACCGAGGTACAAAGCTTCGTCTGCGGATTGGTGGCAAAGCCCCATTTCCCGAAGCGCTCGATCGCTTGCATCTGGGTCCGGGCGATCGCCTCGCTGACTTCACCCCATGAATAGGCAAAGAAACGCAAGGGGCGCGAGCGGGTGACCTCGGGATCGAGCTGGCGCAGGGAGCCGGCGGCGGCGTTGCGTGGATTGGCAAAAATCTGGCCTTGCCTTTCAGCCTGCCGCTCGTTCAGGGCGGCAAAGTCGGCCCTGGCCATATAGACTTCGCCGCGCACCTCCAGCACCAGCGGCGCGCCCGTGATCCCGTGCGGAATATCGCCGTCGATAGTGGCCAGGTTGCGGGTGATGTCCTCCCCTTCCCGGCCATCGCCGCGAGTCGCACCGAGCACGAACTTTCCGTCCTCATAGCGCAGCGTCGCCGAGAGACCGTCGATCTTGGGTTCGGCGATGTATTCTACGGTCTCGCCCTCATCGAGACCGAGAAAGCGCCGGACGCGCTTGTCGAAATCTATGACGTCCTGTTCCTCGAAGGCATTGTCGAGGGATAGCATCGGCACGGCATGGCGGACCTTGGGAAAGCGCGAGGATGGCGCGGCGCCGACCTTGTTTGATGGCGAATCTTCGCTGACGAGGTCGGGAAATCGCTTCTCGATCGTCCGGACACGGCGGCGCAAGCGGTCATAGTCCGCATCGGAAATGGTCGGCGCATCTTCCTGGTAATAGGCCGCGTCGTGCTGCTCGATTTCCTCCACCAGGCGTGCGAGCTCGGCAGTCGCCTCCACGGCGGTCAGGTTCTTGACCGCTTTTTCCGCGTGATCGGGCTCAGACATGGCTTACGCGGCCTTCGCTTTTTTCTTGTCGCGAGTTTGACGGCCGGCCTTCAACAGGCTGGTCGCTGCGGCGCGCGCCTCTGTCGTGACGCTGGCACCGGAGAGCATGCGGGCGATCTCCTCGACACGCTCATCCTCTTCCAGCGCGAAGACTTTCGTCACCATCTTTTTCTTGCCGGACTTGGCGACCATGAAATGACGCCCGGCGCGGGCGGCAACCTGTGGCGAGTGGGTAACGACCATGACCTGTGCGTCGGCGGCGAGCTTCGACAGGCGCTCGCCGACGGCATCGGCGACTGCGCCGCCAATACCGGCATCGACCTCGTCAAAAATGATCACGGTACGGTTTTCCTGCGCCATCAGCGCGGCCTTCAGCGCCAGCACGAAGCGCGAAAGCTCGCCGCCGGACGCGATCTGCTTCAGCGGGCCCATGGGCGCACCGGGATTGGTGGAGATCATGAACTGGACCCGGTCAATACCATGCACGCCGGGCATTTCTTCGTCCGTCGTCACCAGTGCCTGGAAGGTGGCACGACCGAGCTTCAACGGCTCGAGTTCCCCGGCGACCGCCTTGTCGAGCTTTTTCGCCGTCTTGTGGCGGATCTCGGACAGTTTGCGGGCCTGTGCCATGAACTCCGACTTCGCGACGCTGGCGGTCTTCTGCAAGGTGGCGAAATCGGCTTCACCTTCCTCGATCATGGCGAGCGAATGACGTACATCGTCAAGCAGCGAATCGAGCCTGTCGGGTGTCGTATTGTGCTTGCGGGCGGCAGCGCGCAGGGCGAACAGGCGCTCTTCGGTCTGGTCCAGCTCGTCCTGATCGAACTCGAATTCGGCGACCGCCTCGCTGACGGCGCTGCGGGCTTCCTGCAATTCGGTCAGCACGGTGTCGATACGCTCGGCCACCGCCTGAAGGTTGGCCGTGGCCGAACCTTCGAGTCGTTCCAGCGTCCGCTCTACCCGTCCGAGTACGGAGGAAAGACGGTCTTCAAGGCTCGTCTCGTTCAGCAGGCCGACGGCTTCGGACAGATCGCCCGCGATTTTCTCCGCGTTCATCAGCATAATGCGGCGATTGGCGAGAAATGCCTCCTCGCCGGGCTTGGGCGCAAGCTTTTCCAGCTCGTCGGCAACATGGCGCAAATAATCGGCCTCACGGAATGCACGGGCCTTGTCTTCCTCGTGCTCGGCGAGCTTTTCCTCGGCCTCTTTCCAGATGCGCCACGCAATGGCGACGCTGTCAGCCTGTCTCGTCAGGCCACCGAATTCATCCAGCAGGCCCCGATGGGCCCCGGCATGGAGAAAGCCCTGACCGGCATGCTGGCCATGAACCTCGATCAGACTCTCACCGACCTGGCGCAGCAGCGTGACGGATACGGGCTGGTCGTTGATGAAGGCGCGGGCGCGGCCATCGGCATCCTGAACCCGGCGCAGGATGACATGGCCGCCCTGTTCGTCCTCATGGGCGATGCCATTGTCGGCGAGCAGGTGCCAGACCTCGTGATCGTTGGGAACATCGAAAGTCGCCGAAACAACGCCCTGCCGGGCGCCCTGGCGAACGAGCCCCTTTTCTGCCCGGCCGCCGGTGGCAAGACCGAGGCTGTCGAGCATGATGGACTTGCCGGCGCCGGTTTCACCGGTCAGGGCCGTCAGCCCGGTATCGAGAGAAAGGCTCAGCCGTTCGATGAGAACGATGTCCTGAATGAATAACTCTGTCAGCATAGCGGGCAAATTATCCCAATCCGTGCTGCAGGTATAGACGGTCCTGCGTCAGAATTCGCCGCCGCAGTCTGCCTACTGAGCGGCCTCGGCCGTGCGCTGGACCTGATCCGTCATTTCCAGATCATAGCGCTGGAACAGGCGATACGTATCCTCATACCAATCGCTGCCCGGGTAGTTATAGCCGAGAATGGCGGCATGGCGGCGGGCTTCCGGGACGATACCCATTTCGAGATAGGCCTCGACCATCCGGTGCAGCGCTTCCGGCGCGTGGCTGGTCGTCTGGTATTGTTCCAGCACCTTGTTGAAGCGGTTGATCGCCGCGACGTGCTGGTTGCGTTGAAGATACCAGCGGCCGATATCCATCTCCTTGCCGGCGATGTGATCATAGGTCAGGTCAAGCTTGAGGCGGGCATCGCGCGCATACTCCGTTTCCGGATAGCGGCGCACCACTTCCTGCAGGCTATCGAGCGCCTGGCGGGTGATCGACTGGTCCCGGCCGACGTCGCGAATGCGTTCGTAATAGCTCATCGCCTTGAGATAATAGGCGTAAGGCGCGTCCTTGTTGCCGGGATGGATGGAGATGAACCGGTCGAGATCGTCGATCGCGGCCTGATAATCATTGGTCTCATACTTGATATAGGCTGACATCAACATCGCGCGGCGGGCCCAGGAGGAATACGGGTGCTGGCGCTCGACCTCGTCGAAATAGGCAATCGCCTCTTCGTAGCGCTTGCGGTTCATCGCATTGGTCGCTTCTTCGTAAAGCTGTTCGACCGGGCGTTCGACATAGGCGAACTTGTCGTCCTTGTCGTTACTGCCACAAGCCGAAACACCCAGCGCCAGCGCCAAGAGAGCAGCCATCGTGCCTGTGCGGAAAACGGACCGGTTCATCATATTCAACTCCTGCCCCTGCATTCCCGGGCGTTCTTAACCCTTCTTTTATGGGCAAACGGCAGCCGGGTCAAACAATGCTGACGTCCGGGCTGTGCCGTAGTCACTTAAAATTTGGAGAGATGCGACGGCCCGAAGCGCAGGCCTATCAGGCCTCTGCCAACATGCTTTCGTTGGCCGGTTCGGGCAGGGAAACCACGGCGAAGGCCTGCGGGTTGCGAACAATGGCGCGGGCAAGCTGGGTATTCAGGTCGTGGCCGGGTTTGTAGGCCGAGATGCGGCCGATCAGCGGGCAGCCGATCAGATACAGGTCGCCGATCAGGTCGAGCGCCTTGTGATAAACGAATTCGTCGTCAAAGCGCAGGCCGCCTTCGTTCTCGACCTTGCCGTCATTGACGACGATGGCGTTGTCATAGGAGCCGCCGAGGGCAAGACCGCGGGCGCGCATGGCCTCGACATCCTTCAGGTGACAGAAGGTGCGAGCGGCGGCGACATCGTCACGGAACGTTGCCGGATCGGCAATGAACCTGGCCCGCTGACGGCCAATGGCCGGATCGGCATAGTCGACCAGGATATCGATTTCGCAGCTATCGTCGCCCGGCGACTTGTTCGGCACGATCATCGCCCAGCGGTCGCCATCCTCGACAGTGACACGCTCGATGATGCGCAGGGCACGGCGCGGCTTCGACAGCTGACGCAGGCCCGTCTGATCGATCAGGCGCAGGAACGGTTCGGACGAGCCATCCATGATCGGAATTTCCGGGCCTTCGACCTCGACAAACACATTGTCGAGACCAACGCCGGCAAAAGCCGCCATCAGATGCTCTGTCGTGGAAATGGAAACGCCATGGACGTTGGCAAGCGTCGTACCCAACTGGGTCTCGCGCACCGCATCCGGGTGCGCCTTGATCGAAATCTGGATCAGCGAAGACGACTGCGCCGACAGGCTGTCGCAGGTCAACAGGTCGATGCGGCGAAAAACGATACCCGTACCGGCGGGGGCCGGCGCCAGACGCATCTTGACCGTGCGGCCCGTATGGAGGCCGATACCCTCGCAGCTGACAGAAGCGAGCAAGGTTGTCTCTCTGATCGAGGACACAGAATGGTCAAGCTGGTCAAACACTTAAACGAACACCCCTCACTATGGGGAAGGTTGATACATTAGATTACCCCTTCCCACGAAGCCAATATGGCCAGTCTGGGTGCAATGCACAAATAAAGGTATGTTTCGTAATCTTACAATGGCACAGCCGCCGGATCGGCGACAGGCTGACACGCGCGCAGGCGCGATCCCGACAGCGTTCGGCACCAGCACAAACCAGTGAAAAGGGCGCCCGGATGCCGGACGCCCTCACACAATACTCTACTTACAGGAGTCCGTATCAGCCGTTCGCGTGCGAGGCAGCTATTCGCTGCCGTTGCGGCGCAGGAATGCCGGGATTTCCAGATCGCTGTCATCATCTTCCTGGAACAGGTCCTTGGCCTCGCGCTCGCGGCGCGGCGGCTGCGCCCGCTCGGATTGAACCGACTTGCGGCTGCGGGGCGGCTGCTCATGCTGGCCACCAAAGGTTTCCTTCAGCAGGTTCAGAGCACCGTGAATTGGACGCTTCGTCTGCTCATGAAACGGATTCGGCCGCTGGCGCGCGGGGCCCTGGCCCGAATGGGCCCTGCCCTCATCCTCGGTCAGCATCTCAATGATGCGCGAGTGGACGTCGCGAACCCGGTTGCCTTCCGGTGTTTTCAGGATGTCTTTCGGCTCGGTGCGGGCGGCGGGGCGCTGGATCGGTGCCGATGGCTTGCGCAATTGCGGCGCCTGAACGGCAGCCCGCGGCGCAGGGTCGGTTTCCCCGGCGGATGCGCTGGCGAACAGGCTATCGTCTTCATCGTCCGAGATCTCGACCGCGGCTTCAGCGGCAGGTTTCGCAGGAGCAATATTACCGAGCCACGGCTTTGCTTCCGCCCTTGCATTCTGGGCAGCGGCTTCCTGGGCCTTCGCCTCCTCGGCCTTCTGCCGTTCCGCGGCGTCAATGCCGGTCGCGACGACGGACACGCGCATCTTGCCTTCCAACTCGGACGAGAAGGTCGAGCCGACGATGATATTGGCGTCAGGATCGACTTCGGAGCGGATGCGGTTGGCGGCTTCGTCGACCTCGAACAGTTTCATGTCGAGACCGCCGGTGATGTTGATGAGAACGCCCTTGGCGCCTTTCATCGACACTTCGTCGAGCAGCGGGTTGGAGATCGCGGCTTCGGCGGCTTCGGCGGCGCGCTTGTCGCCTTCGGCCTCGCCAGTGCCCATCATCGCCTTGCCCATTTCCGACATGACCGTGCGCACATCGGCAAAGTCGAGATTGATCAGGCCCGGAACGATCATCAGATCGGTAATGCCGCGAACGCCGGAATGCAGCACTTCGTCAGCCATGGCGAAAGCGTCGGCGAAGGTCGTATTGTCGTCGGCGACGCGGAACAGGTTCTGATTCGGGATAATCAGCAGCGTGTCGACATGCTTTTGCAGTTCGGCGATCCCTTCCTCCGCGATGCGCATGCGGCGCGCACCTTCGAAGTGGAACGGCTTGGTGACGACACCGACGGTAAGAATGCCCTGTTCACGCGCGGCCTTGGCGATGACCGGTGCGGCGCCGGTGCCGGTGCCGCCGCCCATGCCGGCGGTGATGAACAGCATGTTGGCGCCGTTGATCAGCTCCATGACATCGGCGAGGCTTTCCTCTGCGGCAGCCTTGCCGATCTGCGGCTGGGAGCCGGCCCCGAGGCCCTTGGTCACGCCCGTGCCCAGCTGGATCTTGTGCTCGGCGAGCGCGAGGCCCACGGCCTGCGCATCGGTATTGGCAACGACGAATTCCACGCCCTCAAGCTGGCTCTCGATCATGTTGTTGACCGCGTTGCCTCCGGCACCGCCGACGCCGATCACGCAGATGCGCGGTTTCAGCTCGGTCACTGTCGGTACACTGAGATTCAATGGCATTACAAAAGCTCCGATTGCCTGGCTAGACATGTTGGTTAAAGAATCGGTGATATCTCTTACCAAAGAGTTAACAGCGCGTTTACCAATAAGAAAACTTATGCAGATTCGCGGGCAGGTTGCTGCCCGCAAAACTGTAAACGGAGCAAATTAAGGGGGTGGACTTTTGCGTCAAACCTCCAACTCGACCTTGACCCAGCCGGACTTGCGCTGGTCGAACTGTTCGTAGGCCGTGATCGCGTCGACCATCTCCTCGTCCTGCGTGATGATCTTCGCCGGATCGACATTGCCGCGCTCGACCATTTCGATCAGGTGCGGAATGTAGCTGCGATGATTGCAATTGCCCATGTTGATCGACAGGCTCTTGTTCATCGCCTGACCGATGGGAAAGAAATTGTCGTTCGGCGGATAGACGCCGATGATCGACAGAGTGCCGGCCTTGGCCAGCGCAGCGACTGCCCATTTGGTCGCCATCATCGGCCCGTCGCCCGGTTTCCACAGCGTGCCGTCCTGACCGGATTCCTCGACGATCTGCGCGACCATGTCATCCTGCGGGTCCTGTTTGGCGGGGCCGGACTTGGGCACCTCGGCATCGACGCCGACGGCATCGATGGCGCGGTCGACGCCGATGCCGTTGGTCAACTCCACAATGGCCTCGACCGGGTCTTCCGTGTTGAAGTTGACCGTCTCGGCACCGTGAAAACGGGCGCGCTCCAGCCGGTCCTCGTGACCATCGACCGCGATGACGCGGGCGGCGCCAAGCTGATAGGCGCTGATGACGGCGAACTGGCCGACCGGACCGCAGCCGAACACGGCGACCGTGTCGCCCTGGCTGATCTCGGCCATGTCTGCGCCGAAATAGCCGGTTGGATAGATGTCCGACAACATGATCGCCTGATCGTCGGTCACGGACGATGGCAGGCGCACCAGCGATGTGTTGGCATAGGGAATGCGGGCGTATTCGGCCTGCAGGCCATCGAACCCGCCGGCTGCTTCCGGTCCGCCGTAAAACGCCGTGCCGGCACGCTTGCCATTGGGATTGGCCTCGTCGCACTGGCCGGTATAGCCGGAGCGGCAATAGGAACAGCCGCCGCAGGAGACGGTGGAGGGGATGACGACGCGGTCGCCCGGTTTGAAATTGCGCACGCCCTTGCCGACTTCCTCAATGATACCGATCGCCTCGTGGCCGAGGATCTGGCCTTCCTTCAGCCCGCCCATCGTGCCGCGCACGAAGTGAAGATCGGTGCCGCAAATGGCGCTGTTGGTGATGCGCACGATGGCATCGCGGCTATCGGAAATCTCGGGATCGGAAACGGTATCGAGGCGGATATCGCCGACACCGTGAAAGACGACGGCTTTCATGGCACTGCTCCTCTGGCTGTTGGCGTTTCATCACGCTAACGGGCCAGTGGCGGAGGGGTTCCCCGGGCAATCGCAATGGCAAGATTAGAAACCTGTCAGAAATTCACGCGCAGCCAGTTTACCGCGCGGCCCATGAGGCCGCCAGGCAGTGTCGGTACTTCCGTCTCGTGACCATCGAGATGGCCGGTCATCAGCGGCGACTTGGGCGCTGTGCGCGTGTCGGGCTGAGTCGCGAGATGGCCGACCATGCCCGAGCAGACAGCAAACGCACAACCGCTTGCCGCCTCCGGCGCGCCATAATGGTTGATCGCCCGGCCGGTGCGGACGCGGACCTTGAACAGGGTCTCCATCATCTCTGCCGCACCATTGAGCTGGCTGCCACCGCCGGTCAGCACTGTGCGATGAATGCGGCCCATGTCGATGCCCGCCTTGCCGATGCGCTCGAAAACCAGCTTCAGCGTCTCTTCCAGGCGCGGGCCAATGATACCGGCAAGTTCCGTAACCGGAATATTCGGATCACGCGCGCCTGCATCCTGCGGTAGGTCGATGAGACGGCCCTCGTCTCCAGGCACGCACCAGGCCGTGCCGTGAACGGTCTTCAGACGCTCGGCCGCATCGCGGGAAATGCCAAGGCCGAGCGCGATGTCGCGGGTGATGTGATCGCTGCCAACGGGCACGGCACCGGCAAAGACGAGCGCCCCGTCGCGGAAGATCGAAAAGCCGGTCAGGTTCGCGCCCATGTCGAGGCACAGCACACCCATGTCGAGCTCTTCCTCGTGCAGCACGGCGAGCGCCGAGGCATAGGGAGCGGCGATGAAGCTCGCGGCTTTCAGGTTGCAGCGGTCGAGGCAGGCCTTCACGGCCTTGATCGCCGTCGCCGATGCAGACAGCGAGACCATTTCCACTGACAGGTTTTCGCATTCGATGCCGCGCGGGTCGCGCACGCCGCCGACGCCATCGATGGTAAAGCGCGACGGCCAGATATGCAGCGGGACCATCGCGCTGGCCGCAGCAAGGCGCGCGCCTTCCCTGAAGCAGGCGTCGATATCTTCCTGCGCGACGCCGACACCGTCGAGGTCGAGATCGACGGCGACGCGGCGGCAGGCGATGTGACGTGAGCAGATGGCGATGTGATAGGCCTCGAGCCGTTCGCCGGCCATACGCTCGGCCTTGTCGACGGCGGCGCGGATGGCGCTGTCGGCGGCAAGCTCGACGAGGCCGCCCTCACCGACCCCGGCGGCCGCCTGGTGGCCGACGCCGATGACTTCCATCTCCGGGCCATCGACCGAGCCGAGACCCTTGCGGATGATGAAGCAGGACACTTTGGACGTGCCGATATCGATGACACCGGTAATACCATTGTCGAGGTTGAGACCGGAAAAGGCTTTCGCCCGCGATGTGTTCAGGGTGCGCAACATGGGGAGGGTCCGTGTCCTGTCTAGCTTGCGTTCTTGGGCACGTAATAGACGGCGTTGGGCAGGCGCAGATCGAGCTTTTGCATCGTATCAGACAGCTTGCCTTCGGATTCGAGCACGCTGATCTTCTCGATCGCCGCCGCGTAATTGTCTTCCGGCAGCATCACGACGAAGCCATTGCGGAAGCCGAGGTCCCATCGCCGGTCGCCGCGATGGCGCAGTGTCGCAATGCGCGCGGCCAGCTGCGGATGGGAGCCAAGCACGGCAAGAATCTCATTCGCCCTCGACGGGTCGGTGGTGTCGGTGATCAGGGGCAGACCCGTGTACTGATGACCGCCGACCTGAGTGATGACGACACCGTCCCGGTCGATTAGGTGTAACAGCCCCTCGCCTTCCCACAGGGCGGCGGGGATGCGCTCGGAAATCGAAACATGAATAGTGTTCGGATAGAGCCGGGTAACGGCAGCATCGCGCACCCAGCCCAGGCCTTCTACCTTGGCACGGGCGCGGGCTGGCGAGAAATGCACGATCGACTGGTTGAGGATCGCGCCCTCTGAATCGTTCAGCAAAGCATCCATGACCTCATAGTCGGCAGTCTGGGTCGCGCCGGCCCAGGTGATCTTGGTCACCTTGAGCCCGGCAGCGACGGTCATGTCCTTGGTCAGGTCAACGAGGCGGCCGCCGAAATTAACGAAATAGCCGCCCGCGAACAGCATCAGTGCGACGATGAGAAACAGACCCACGGCAACGACCGCCGTGTAGGTCACGACGACATGCATCAGCCGGCTGAAAAAACCGCTGATCCGTTCGGACAGGCTCGGCGGTGCCGCCTTGCGGCCCCTGCCCGTTCTGCCTTTCCCCGCTTTTGAAGTCTTCTTGCCACTTACCTTCGGCACGACGCATCTCCGATCATCCAGTCCACCATCTCCTCGAACGAAATCCCGAGGGACGCCGCCTGTTCGGGCGCGAGGGAGGTGGGTGTCAGACCGGGCTGAGTATTAAGCTCCAAGATGAACAGACCGTTAATGCCTAATGATTCATTAAACCTGAAATCGGTGCGCGAAAGGCCGCGGCACCCGAGCGTCTGGTGCGCCTTGAGCGCCAAGTCGAGGCAGGCTTGCGTGATTTCGGCAGGCAGGTCGGCGGGAACGATATGGGACGAGCCGCCAGCGGCGTATTTCGCTTCATAGTCGTAAAAATCCGTATGCGCGATAATCTCGGTCACGGCGAGCGAGCGGTCGCCCATGACCGCAACGGTCAGCTCACGCCCCGGTATATAGGGCTCGACCAGAACGCCCTCGGCAAAGGCCGCCGGGTCCTTGATCAGGTCGGTGACCCGGCGGTTGTCGCCCTCGCGGATGATGAAGATATTGACCGAGGAGCCGGACGCATTCGGCTTGACCACGTAAGGCGCCTCGATGTCGAGCCCGGCAAATTCTTCCGGTGACCTGATGAGATAGCCGCCAGGCACCGGCAGACCGGCAGCGGCGAGCGCCTGCTTGGCGCGCTGCTTGTCCATGGCAAGGGCAGAGGCGAGAACGCCGGAATGGGTATAGGGAAGGCCCATGACTTCAAGCAGGCCCTGCACGCAGCCATCCTCGCCCCATTCGCCATGCAGGGCGTTGAAGACGATATCGGGCATTTCGCTCGGGAACAGGTTCAGCAGCTGGTCGGCGAGATTGCGCCGTGCATCGACGGTCTTGACCTTGTGGCCGAGCTTTTCCAGCGCCTTGCAGGCCGCGCGGCCGGATACGAGCGAGACGTCGCGCTCCGGCGACCAGCCACCCATGATGACGGCAATTCTCTTGGCTCTCATGCTCGCTCTCCGATGCGTTTGATTTCCCAATGCAGGTCGACGCCATGCTGCGCCTTCACATCGGCGCGCACGCTTTCGCCGAGATCTTCCAGATCCGCCGCCGTCGCGTTGCCGCGATTGATGAGGAAGTTACAGTGCAGTTCGGAGAACTGCGCGTCACCGACGACGCGCCCGCGCCCGCCGACGCTGTCGATCAGCTGCCAGCTTTTATGACCGTCAGGATTCTTGAAGGTAGAACCACCCGTACGCTCCCTGATCGGCTGGGTCTGCTCGCGCGTTGCCATGATGTCGTCCATGGCGGCGGCGATCTCGTCCGGATCGCCGGGGCGGCCCTCGAAGGTTGCCTCGATGAAGATCATGTCGTCGGGCACGGTCGAATTGCGATAGGTGAAACCCATGCCGTCATTGGCAAAGACGCGCCGGTTGCCCTGCCGGTCGAGCGCGACAGCCTCTACCAGAACGTCCTTTGTCTCGCCGCCATAGGCGCCGGCATTCATGCGCAAGGCGCCGCCGATCGTGCCCGGCACGCCACGATAGAATTCAAGGCCCGCAATGCCAGCGGCGCCTGCCTTCTTCGCGACGATGGCGTCAAGCGCTGCCGCCCCGGCGACGACGCGCATGCCGTTGGTCTCGACGCTGGCGAACGCGCCACCGAGCCGGATCACGACGCCCTTCAGCCCGCCATCGCGCACCAGCAGGTTGGAGCCGACGCCAATGGGCATGACCGGAATATCCGTATCGAGATTTTTCAGGAAGTGGGCGAGGTCATCGGCATCAGCGGGCATGAACATCACCTCAGCCGGGCCGCCGACACGGAACCACGTTACCTTGGCCATGGCCGTGCCGAACATGTAGCGCCCGCGCACTTGCGGCAGGTTCTGTTCCGTCAGCATCACGCCATCCCCAGCGCTTCGAGCCGACCCTGCAGGCTCGCGGCATGCTTGGTCACGTCGCCGGCCCCCAGAAAGACGACGTAATCACCTGCCACGGCCTTGCCCTGAACCAGCGCGGCAAGATCGTCCCAGTTCTCCATGGCGATGACATCGCGATGGCCGCGTCCGGTGATGCCGGCGACCAGCGTGTCGCGGTCAAAGCCCTCGATCGGGCTTTCCCCGGCGGGATAGACGTCGGAGACGATGACCGTGTCAGCCTCGTTCACGCAGGCGCAGAAATCGTTGAACAGGTCGCGCAGGCGGGAATAGCGGTGCGGCTGCAAGACGGCGATGACCTTGCCGTCGCAGACCGTTCGGGCGGCGGCGAGAACGGCGGAAATCTCAACCGGGTGGTGGCCGTAGTCATCGATGATGGTGACGCCATTCCAGGTGCCGGCCAGTGAGAAGCGGCGTTTGACGCCGTTGAAATTGGCAAAGCCCTTCCGGATCGCCTCGTCATTGGCGCCGACCTCGCGCGCAACGATGGCGGCAGCGAGCGCGTTGAGCACATTGTGGCGGCCTGGCATCGGCAGCTGCACATCCTCGATCCGGCTTTCGACGTGGCCGCGCTTGCGGAAGACGATGTCGAAATGCGCCTTTCCTTCCGCGAACGACATATTCTCCGCCCGCACATCGGCCTGCGGGTTCATGCCGTAGGTGATGAGGCGGCGATCGGTGATGCGCCCGACGAGGGCCTGCACTTCCGGATGATCGAGACAGACGACGCCGAATCCGTAGAAGGGTGTGTTCTCGATGAACTGGTCGAAGGCGGCGCGCAGCTTGTCGAAGTCACCATAATGGTCAAGATGTTCGGGGTCGATATTAGTGATGACGCCGACGGTCGTCGGCAGGCGGATGAAGGTGCCGTCGCTCTCATCGGCCTCGACAACCATCCAGTCACCCTCGCCGAGGCGCGCATTGGTGCCATAGGCGTTGATGACGCCGCCATTGATGACGGTCGGGTCGAGACCGGCGGAGTCCAGAAGCGCGGCGATCATCGACGTCGTGGTCGTCTTGCCATGAGTGCCGGCGACGCAGATATTCCATTTCAGGCGCATCAGCTCGGCCAGCATATTGGCCCGGCGCACGACCGGGATGTGGCGGGCGCGGGCGGCGGCGACTTCGGGGTTGGACGGCCTGATCGCGGTCGAGACGACGACCGCGTCGGCGCCGTCGATATTCTCGGGCCTGTGGCCGATCATGACGGTCATCCCCTTTTCGCGCAGTCGCTCGATGTTGGGCGACTCGGCAATATCCGACCCCTGAACCTCGTAGCCCAGATTGTGCATCACCTCGGCCATGCCGCTCATACCGATCCCGCCTATGCCGACGAAATGCACCACCCCCGCAGAAAATGGCAGCCTGATCTTGATCTTGCGGGAGTCACTCATGAAACGGTCTTCTCTATATCTGGTCGTTGGATTGTACAGGATTCCGGCTAGCGGGCGAGCCGGGTGACGATATCGGCGAGGCGCGATACCGCCTGATCCGGCGCGATTGTCGAAGCGGCAGCAGCCATTTGCGCCAGTCGGCCCGGATCGGTCAAGAGCTCGCCCAGCCTGGCCGAAAGCACATTGGCGTCGAATTGCCGCTCGGGGATCATGTCAGCCCCGCCCGCCGCGACGAGAACCGAGGCGTTGCCGGTCTGGTGATCGTCCATGGCGATGCCGAGCGGTACAAGGATCGACGGGCGCCCGACGGTGGCCAGCTCCGTCACCGAGGACGCGCCGGCGCGGGCGATGACGAGATGGGCCGCCGTCAGGCGCGCAGGGATATCCTTGAAGAACGGTGCGAGGTCCGCCTCGATGCCTGCGCCCTGATAGGTGGCGGCGACCTGGTCCTTTTCCTCGTCGCGCACCTGCTGGGTGACGCTGATGCGCTGGCGCAACTCCGCCGGCAGGGCGGCGAGCGCATCCGGCACGATGCGGGAGAACAGGCTCGCGCCCTGGCTGCCGCCGAACACGAGAAGGTTCAGCCTGTCCGAAGCATCGGGATAGGGACTGCCGGCGACGGCGCGGATCGCATCGCGCACCGGATTGCCGGTCTCGATCACTTCGCCCCTCACCCGGGCGGGCAGACGCTCCAGCATCGGGAAGGCGTGGGCAACAAACCTCGCCTGCGGCGCGACCAGGCGGTTGACCCGGCCGATGACGGCGTTCTGCTCATGCACCCCGTAAGGCACCTTCATGATCCTCGCCCCGGCCATGGCGGGCGCGGATGGATAACCGCCAAAGCCGACAGCGATACTCGGCTTGTGCCTGCGATAGGCCTGAAGCGCGGTGATGATACCACCGGTCATGGCAAACGCCGCACCCACCTTGGCCCGGGCGCCCGGAACATTCGGATTGGCCGCCTGCAGGGTCACGATCTCGTCTGCGGGAAACGAGTCGCCGAAGCGCATGCCGCGGTCGTCCGTGAACAGAAGGACGCGCCAGCCGCGGCGTTTCATCTCCTCTGCCAGCGCCTCGGCCGGGAACATGTGTCCGCCGGTGCCGCCCGCCGCCAGGGCGATCAGCGCCCGCCTGCCCTCGATATCGACCATTCCTGCCTCCAATACGCCCAATCAACCGGCGCCAGAATACCCCGTTAAAGGGCAGTTTCTTGGCAGCATCAAGGTTTCACCATGAAGTCAGGCGATCAAGCCAGAGTTTCCCGGCGGCTCATATGTCCGGGCTGCTTGCGGGTCAGGGCGAGGATCAGGCCGATGGCAAGGCCGGTCGCCAGCAACGAGGATCCGCCATAGGAGATAAAAGGCAGCGTCATACCCTTGGCCGGCAGGACGCGCAGGTTCACACCGATATTGACGATCGCCTGCAGGCCGATCATCGCCGCGAGCCCGCACACGGCGGTCTGGATGAAGACCGACTGCTTGCGCGCTGCCAGCATGAAGGCGCGACAGACGAAAAACCCATAGAGCGCGAGGATGACGAGGCAGAGGAAGAAGCCGAACTCCTCGCCCGCAACGGCAAAGATGAAATCCGTATGGGAATCCGGCAGCTGGTACTTCACCGCATCGGCAGCCGCGCCCGGCTCCTGCCCGAAATCATGACCGAAGGCGCCGCCATTGCGGATCGCTTCCACCGCCTTGTCGACCTGATAGGTGTCGCCGGAGGCCGGGTTGAGGAAGGTGTCGATCCGCGCGGCGATATGGGGCGCATAGAGGTAACCCATATAGAGCGCGCCGACCGCGGTACAACCGAGCGCAATGATCCAGAACCAGCTCCACCCGGCGATGAAGAACATGATCGCCCAGACGGCGGTGACGAGCGCCCATTGGCCGTAATCCGGCTGGGCGATGAGCAGCCCCGCAAACATGCCGTAGCAGCCGAGCGCCATCAAACCGCCGGGAAATTTCTTCTCCTTCGCGCCTTCGGCCATCAGCCAGGCGGCAGCGATGACGAAACCGGCCTTGGCGAATTCGGAAGGCTGGATCCCGATCGGGCCGAGCGGCAGCCAACGATGCGCGCCCTTGATCGTCGGCCCGAACAACAGGGCAGCAACGATCATGACCAGCATCACGGCGAACACGACGACACCGACCCGGCGCGCCTGCAGCGGCGTGAGAAAGGAGATCAGCATCATCAGTCCGACAGCCGGAATGATGAACATCATGTGCTTGATAATGAAATGATTGGTGTTGTCGATGCCGATACGCATGGCCGAGGCGGGACCGGCGGCGAAGGACAGAACGATGCCCATCAGGATGAGCGCGCCGGTGGCATAAAGCAGCCAATGATCGATCGACCACCACCAGCGCCCGAGTGCCGACATGGAATCGCGCGAGGTCAGACGCAGATCGGAGATATAGGCGGTCAGCGTATTCATGCGGCATCACTCTCGATAAGGGATTGGACGATCCGGGTAAAGAGCGCCTGGTTCGCGCCCTGGCCCGCACCGGGGCAGCCGGGCGAGAACAGCACCATGGGCATGGCGATATCGTCCTCCTCGGCGAGGCGCCTCGCTTCTTTCAATGCCGCGCGGATGGCGTCCTCGGGGCTGGCACACAGGACGCTGTCGAAAGTGCGCGCGGTCGCCCGCGCGATCGGTTCTGCCGCCTCGCCATAGAGAAAGGCTTTCAGGACGCCGTCGCCAGCCTCGCGCAGACGGGCATAGTCGCGCTGGCGGTGCTCGCCGCCGCCGATCCAGATAATATCCTCGCCGGCGTTCAGCGCGGCGATGGTCGATGGCAGCCAGCTCGCTGCGCCATCATCGAAAAACACTGTTTCCTGATGGTCGCCCATGCAGAACAGCCGCCCCGGCAGACCGGGCCAGGCGGTCACCGCGCGGGTGATCAACGGCGCGGTCAGGCCGAGATGCAGGCAGACCGCATAAGTCGCCGCTGCCGCCTGGTTGAAATGGGCGCCGAAAATGCCGGGCGCGCGCGTGATCGTACCGAGGCTCGCCGTCTTGTCCGACCGCGCATCGAAAACGCGCCCGTCGAGGGAGAAGACGCCCAGCCCCAGCGTCGCCTCACCCGACACGGCGATGATATTGTCGCCGGTATTGAAGCTCGCCGTGATCGCGGTGCAGATCTTCTGGCTCAGGATATCATCGACGCCGATGATCATGGCGTCGTCATCCCTCTGGTTACGGAAGATGCGGGTTGCCGCACGCACGGCCTTGTCCGCCGTCTTGAAGTAGCGCACGTCGAGGGCGGTGAGGTTCAGCAGGACACCGGCATCGCAGCGCAGCTGGCGGGTGAAGGCCAGCGTCTGCGGCAGGATTTCGAGGACATAGGTCGTCCCCGCCCCGCCTTCCGGCAGGTTCAGCACGCTGTCGCCTGCCGTCCCGCCGAGCCAGGCGTCATGCCCCGACGCATTGAGGACATGGGTGATCAGCGCGGCGGTGACGGATTTGCCGTGGGTGCCGGTAATACCGACGATGCGCGGGCGTTCGGCTGCGGTCTTCGCGGCCATCGCCTCTGCGAAGAGGTCGACATCGCTCCTGACCGGCACCGAATGTTCCGCCGCCAGCCCGAGAATGCGGGTCGCCCGCACGAAGCCGGGCCGGGTCGAGAAGCCCGGCACGATCACAGCGAGCTCATCCCACGGCCAGTCTTTCGGCGGGATGCACTTGATGCCGGTCGCGCTGACACGCTGGCGCACCTGTTCGTTCTCGTCCCAGAAAAACGGGTGCGCCCCTGCGGCAGCGAAGGCCGCATGGGCAGACAGGCCGGCAGACCCGGCACCATAGATGCCGACGGCCTTGTCAGTATACGCACGCAACGAAATCATCTGGACGAATTACTCCCGGGACTAACGCAGTTTAAGGGTCGACAAGCCGATGAGCGCGAGGATGACCGAAATGATCCAGAAGCGGATCACGATGGTCGGCTCCTTCCAGCCCATTTGCTCGAAATGGTGATGGATCGGCGCCATGCGGAAGACGCGCTTGCCGGTCAGCTTGAACGAGGCGACCTGGATCATGACCGACAGGCCCTCGAGCACGAACAGGCCGCCGATGATGGCGAGCACGATCTCGTGCTTGGCTGCAACAGCGGTTGCGCCGATGGCCCCGCCCAGCGACAGCGAGCCGGTATCGCCCATGAAGATCATGGCCGGCGGCGCGTTGAACCAGAGGAAGCCGAGCCCCGCCCCGATGATCGCGCCGCAGACAATGGCCAGTTCGCCGACGCCGGGCACGAAGATGATCTGCAGGTATTCCGCATAGATCGCGTTGCCGGTCAGATAGACGATGAACATGTAGCTGGCCGACGCGATCATCACAGGGACGATGGCGAGGCCGTCGAGACCGTCGGTCAGGTTCACCGTGTTCGACGCGCCGACGATCACGAAAGCCGCGAAAGGCACGAACATGAAGCCGAGCGGGATGAGGAGATCCTTGAAGAAGGGCAGAGGCACGGAGCTCGCCGTTGCAGGGTCAACCTCCGGAGACGCACCGAGCACCTTCATGCAGATATAGCCCGCGATCAGCGCGACCGCGAACTGCACGACCAGCTTGCCCTGGCTGAGCACGCCCGCCGTGTTCTGCTTCTTCACCTTCAGATAGTCATCGACGAAGCCGAGCAGGCCATAGGCAGCTGTGACGCCGAGGACGACCCAGACATAGGGGTTGTCGAGCCGGGCCCAGAGCAGGACGGAGACGATCAGCGAGATCAGGATCAGGACACCGCCCATGGTCGGTGTGCCGGCCTTCTCGACGATATGGGTCTGCGGGCCGTCGGCGCGGATCGGCTGGCCCTTGCCCTGGCGGGCGCGCATCCAGCGGATCAGCGAGGGGCCGATGATGAAGCAGATGATCAGCGCCGTCATGATCGCGCCACCCATGCGGAACGTCAGATAGCGGAAGACGTTGAAGATCGGGATCGCGTCTGCGAGAGGGAAGAAGATGTGATAAAGCATGATTATTCCTGATGCACTCCCCCTGCCCGCTCGGTCAGCGCCTCGACGAAGGCGGAAACGCGGGAGGCATTGGAGCCCTTGGCCATGATGACGGCGCCGTCTTCGGCGTCAGCGGCGACATTGTCAACGAGATCGGCGGCGGTTTCGGCCCATTTGCCTTGCATCGCACCCGGCAGGCCGTCGAACATCGGCTTCATCAGCGTACCGGCGGCAAAGACGCGGGTCACGCCGGCCTTTGCCAGCAGCGGGCCGAGACCGGCATGCAGCATCGGGCCATTGTCGCCGAGCTCGCGCATCTCGCCGAGGACCGCGATCTTCTGCGCGCCCTGCCATGAGGCAAGCACATGGATTGCCGCGGCCATGGAGGCCGGGTTGGCATTGTAGCTTTCATCGAGCAGCGTGACGGACTTGCCGTCGAGTTTCAGGTCGAGCGGCTTGCCGCGGCCCCCGACCGGGCGGTGACCGGCGATCGCTTCCATCGCAAGAGCGAGGTCGCCGCCCGCAGCCTTTACCGCGCCGAGCGCGGCAAGGGCGTTCATCGCCTGATGCTCCCCGGCGAGGCCGATGGTGAAACTCCTCCGTTCGCCGAAGATTGCAGCGGTGATGGTGCCACGCCCCTGTGTTGTGGCTGTATAGTCCAGCATGCGCAGGTCGGCCCCCTCGGCCCTACCGAATGTTATCGTTTTAATCTCCCGCCCATACTGATTAATATCGCTAACCTGCTTCGCGAGGATTGCAAAATGCTCATTGTCGAGCGGCAGCACCGCCGTGCCGCCCTTGCGCAGACCAAGGATGATTTCCGCCTTCGCCTCGGCAATGCCCGCGACCGAGTCGAAGAATTCCAGATGCGCCGCGGCGACCGTGGTGACGATGGCGACATGCGGACGCACGAGACTGGTCAGCGGCGTGATCTCGCCTGCATGGTTCATGCCGATCTCGAAGACGCCAAAATCGGTGTCCGGCTGGAGCGCGGCCAGCGTCAGCGGCACGCCCCAGTGATTGTTGTAGCTCTTCTCTGCGGCGTGAACCTTGCCCTGCCCCATCAGCATGGTGCGGAGCATTTCCTTGGTCGAGGTCTTGCCCGCCGAGCCGGTGACGCCGATCAGCTTGCCGAAGCAGCGGTCGCGGGCGGCGGCGGCGAGCGCCTCCAGCCCTTTCTGGGTGTCCTGAACCAGCAGCAGCGGTGCACCATCAGGCGTGTCTTCCGGCGCGCGGGAGACGAGCGCGGCGGAGGCCCCGGCCTTGAACGCGTTGCGCACGAAGTCGTGGCCATCACGGGCGGCCTTCAGCGCGACGAAGATATCGCCTTTTCGGATCGTACGGGTGTCGATCGACAGGCCCGACGCGATCCAGCTTTCTTCCGGCAGGATCTCGTCATTGCCGCCGAGATCGCCGCGGGCGCACAGGGCACCCCCGGTCGCAGCGGCAGCCTCATAGGCATTCCATAGAGTACTCATCTCCCAAGCTCCTTTGTCCATCAGGCCCCATCCTGATCGTTTTGAGATTTCAGCTGTCCCACCAGCCTTTGCGCGACCTCACGGTCGTTGAACGGGTGCGTGACCGTCCCCACGGTCTGTCCCGACTCGTGCCCCTTGCCAGCGATCAGCAGGACATCGCCCGCCCTCAACTCCTTCAGGCCCGCCATGATGGCGGCCTCGCGACCGCCTATTTCTTCGGCGTCCGGGCATCCTTCCATGACCTGACGGCGGATCGCTGCCGGGTCTTCTGTGCGCGGATTGTCGTCGGTGACGATAACCTTGTCGGCACCAGCGGCCGCGGCCTTGCCCATCAGCGGGCGCTTGCGATTGTCGCGGTCGCCGCCGGCGCCGAGGATGATGATGATGCGGTTTTCGGCGTGAGGGCGGATCGCCTTCAGCGCGGTCTCGATCGCATCCGGCGTATGGGCAAAATCGACATAGACACCCGCCTTGCCATCAGCGAATTCAAGCTCGTCGGCGAGCTGCATGCGGCCCGGCGCGCCGTCCAGCTTTTCCAGCAACGGCATGACCCGGCCGATATCGTGGCCGGAGGCGATGACCAGCCCGGCAGCGACGAGCGCGTTCTCCGCCTGGAAATAGCCGATCAGCGGCAGGTGCAGGTCATAGCGCGTATCGCCGGCCTCCAGCGACAGCGAGGTGCCATCGGGCAATGGCGCGGTCTCGATCAGGCGGATATCCGCGCCCTTGCGACCGACCGAAAACAATATGCGGCCGGCCTTGGCGATCGCGCGGCCCATCTCCTCGGACCCGGCGCCATCGACATTGACGACCGCCGTGCCGCCTTCCGGCAGAAGCTCGGTGAACAGACGTTTCTTGGCGTTGAAATAGTCGTCGAAATCGGGGTGATAATCGAGATGGTCCTGGGTGATGTTGGTAAAGGCGGCGAGCGAGAATTTCACCCCGTCGGCGCGGTATTGCGACAGGCCATGGCTCGAAACCTCCATCGCCAGATGGCTCGTGCCGAGCGTCGCCATGGTCGACAGCACCTGATGGATTTCAACCGGGTCCGGCGTCGTGTGGCGCAGCGTGTATTCATAGCCCGCCGCATAAGCGCCGAGCGTGCCGAGCGAACCTGCCTTGTGGCCAAGCATACCCCAGAGCTGCTGGCAGAACCGGGCAATGGACGTCTTGCCATTCGTGCCGGTCACGCCGGCAACCAGCGCCGGCTGGCCGGGGTGGAGTTTCGCGGCATACTGCGCCAGCGCGAGGCGCGGATTGTCGCTTTCGATCACCGGCACATTGGCCTTTGTGCCCGGCAGGCCGAGCACGGCGAAGGCCCCCGCCTCCTCCGCCTGCGGAATGAAGTCGGCGCCATCCATCTTCGTGCCCGGCAGGGCAGCAAACAGAAAGCCCGGCTGCACCGCGCGGCTGTCGGCGGTCATGCCGGTAATTTCGGGGTCCTGGCCGAGACCGGTGCGGCCGGTCAGGGCGGAGAGTTTCATCGGTGTCGTCGTCATGGGCCAAGCTCCTTTGCCAGCAGCCTTGCCACATCATCCATCTCGTCGCCAACCGCCAGCGAGGCTGTGTCGCTCGCATCGATCTGATCGTTCAAGGCAAGGGTGACCTTCTCGCTAGCGCGCAAACCCGCCATGAATTGGGCAAAGGCAAGATCGTCATGGGCGGGGGCGATGCCCAGCACCGGGCCCATCCGGGCGACGATATTGCCGAACACCGGCGCAGCGACCCAGCCTGCGGTCGCGTACCCATAGGTCGCCTTGATGCCGTGGGGCTCGTCGAAGGAGACGAGGATGACATATTCCGGGTCATAGCCGGGGAACGCGCCCACAAAGGACGAGATGCGGGCGTTGTCGCGGTAGCCGCCAATGCCCGGCTTGTCGGCGGTCGCCGTCTTGCCGATGGGATAATAGCCCGGCGCTTCTGCCTTGGACGACGTGCCGTCGGTGATGACCTGGCGCATGATCAGGCGCATCTTGGCGGATGTCTCCAGCGAAAACACCCGGCGGCCCTCGCGGCTTGCGCCGGTCTGATCCTCCACCTTCAGGAAGGTCGGCGTGCGATAAATGCCGCCATTGACGACGGCACTGACTGCTGCGGTAAGCTGCATCGGCGTGACGGCAATGCCGTGGCCATAGGAAATCGTTGCGGTCTCGACCGGCCCCCAACGCAGCGGCAGGTCAGGGTCTCGCGTTTCCGGCAGCTCGGTCTTCACCGCTTCGGTCAGGCCGAGGGCGGCGAAGTATTCTTTCTGTTTGTCGCGGCCAAGATCGAGCGCGGCGCGGGCAATCCCGATATTCGACGAATGCTGAATGACCCTCGACAGGCTCATGATTTCACGGCGCGGATGATAATCGTAGATCGTGCGGTCATAGACCTTCAGCGGCATGCGCGCGTCATAGAGCGTCTCAGGCGAGGCGATCCCCTCCTCGATCACGCTCGCCGCCGTGATCACCTTGAAGGCGGAGCCGAGCTCGTAGCGGTCCTGCATGGCGCGGTTGCGCCAGTGGTCGGCGGGCGAGTCATTGACCTCGTTCGGGTTGAAGGACGGCATCGAGGCAATCGCGACGACCTCGCCGGTCTTTGCCTTCATGATCACGCCCCAGGCGCTGTCGACCTGGAAGCGTTCCATCCCGGCACGGATTTCCTCTTCGAGGATCTGCTGCGCACGAACGTCAATGGAGGACGCGAGCACGCCTTCGCCGGCATGATCATCGGCTACAAATTCGAGACCGGCGACACCGCCCCGCCCGGCAATCGTATAGCCCGCGGCATGGGCTGCGAGCGTGCCCTGCGGATAGACGCGCTTGGTCGTTTCCGGGAAAGTCACGCCGGGCAAGCCCAGTGTGAGGATGGTCCGCTGCTCCTCGGCGGTCAATTCATTGCGCAGGATGATGTATTTCTTGTCCTCGATCCGGCGGGCGAGCGCGACCGGGTCGACTTGCGGGAAGACGCTGGCGATCCCTTGAGCCGTTTCCATCGCGTCCCAGACATTCCTCGTGTCGATGGCAAGGCCGGTGACGGTACGGTTCAGCGCGAGGGAGACGCCATTGCGGTCGGTAATCTCGGGCCGTTCACCCGGCTCGACGATGGCGCGGGTCGCGACCATCACCTTGTCCGGCGCTCCGTTGACCAGGGTGATACTGGCAAGGCGCAGGGCGAGGCCTGAAAAGACCAGGACAAAGACGGACAGGCACAGCCAGATGCGCCCCTGAAGCTGGCGGGCGCGGCCGGCCTCGCGGCCGAGGAGTGTCGTGCGGCTGGAAATGGGCAGGCACGGCTCGACCGGCATCTCCGGCAGCGAGCCATCGAAGATGATGCCGGCTTTCGCCGTCTTGCTACGCCGTCCTGTCAGCCACGCCAGCACCTAACCGCCCTCTACTGTTGCTGCTCGGGCTGACCGAAATCGGCCATCGCGATTGCATTGATGATGAAGTCGCCATTGTCGCGGCGGCGTGGTGCGATGGTAGCGGCGTCGCCGGCCTCGATCAGCATGGCGAATTGGCGGGCATCGGCGAGTTGGGCCGAGCGGGCCGGCACGAGGTCGAGCCGGTGTGAGGCAAGCTGCGCCAGGCGCGGGCCTGATTCAAGCACCTCGACCTGCAGCTTCAGCTCACTGATCTTCTGCTCTTCGGCAGCGATCTGGCTCTCTATCGCCCTGATCTCCGCCTTGTCGGCCCTGACATTGGCCTCGGCCTTGTAGCGGCCGACGGCGGCCGCGGCCAGCAGCAGGCAGAAGAAAAGCGTGGAAATACGCAGCATGTCTCAACTCCAGGATTTCAGGGCATGGGAAAAGGTCGGGCGCGGCAGCCCGATACGCGACAGGAATTCTTCATCGGCGGCTTGCGCCGGAGCGCCAGTGCGGATACCGGCGCGCAGGCGCGCGGACCGGGCGCGCGGATTGGCGGCGACTTCTTCCTCATCGGCATCGACCGCCTTGCCATAAAGAAGCGTGAAGGTCGGCGCGTCGGCGTCGTCGGGTAGCGGCATGTGACGTGAGCCGGCACCCTGCTTGCCGGCCCGCATGGCCAGGAAGCGCTTGACGATACGGTCTTCCAGCGAGTGGAAGGTTACGACGACGAGACGCGCAGCGGGTTTCAGCATCGCCTCGGCGGCGATCAGCCCGCGCACCAGCTGGCCCAGCTCGTCATTGATGAAGATGCGGATCGCCTGGAAGGCGCGGGTCGCGGGATGGATCTTCTCCTTGCCGCGCGGGCCGACGGCACCGGCGATGATGTCCGCCAGTTGCAGCGTGCGGGTGATCGGCGCCTTCTCGCGCTCGCGGACAATGGCGCGGGCGATGGCGCGGGACTTCTTTTCCTCGCCATAGATATAGAGAATGTCGGCGAGGTCCTTCTCGCTGGCATGATTGACGAGATCCTCAGCCGACTGATCGGTCGATGAATCCATGCGCATGTTCAAGGGTCCGTCCTTGGCAAAGGAAAAGCCGCGCTCCGCCTCATCAAGCTGGACGGACGAAACGCCGAGGTCGAAGACGATGCCGTCGACAGCCTCGACGCCAAGTTCGCGCAGCACGTCTTCGAGCCGGTCGAACGGATGGGGTGCCAGCACCATGCGGCCGGCATAGGCGCCGGACCAGGCCTGCGCGCGCTCGATTGCCACGGGATCGCGGTCGAAACCAACGACCGTGCAGCCGGCGCGCCCGAGGATCATGCGGGAATAGCCGCCGCCGCCCATGGTCGCATCGACATAGACCCCGCCATCGACCGGCGCGAGGGCGTCGACGGCCTGGCGGCCCATGACCGGCACATGACCGAATGTGCGGGAATGGTCGTCCTGCAGATCATCCGGTCGCTTATCCGTCACGGCGCCCTCCCTTCTCCTGCCTGGCCTTCTCCATGCTGGGGAGAGTGCGGGCACGCATGGTCTCGCTATGGCGCGCAATGACGCCGCCGAGCTTGTCCATGCGCTGCTTGTAGGCATCGGGATGCCAGATCTGGAAAATGCCGCGGCGGCCGACCAGCGTCGCATGGGTGGTCAGCCCGCAATGCTCGCGCATCTCCGCCGGCATCGACACGCGGCCTGTCTCGTCAAAGAACAGGCGCTGCGAGCTGGCGAGAAAGGCTTCCTCGATCAATTCTCGGTCCTCGTCGAATTCATCGATGGAAGAGACCTGACGCATGAAATGGTCGAGTAGCGCCGGCCCGCCGCATTCGAGCACGGGACGGGTCAGCGACCGTGCACAGATGAAGCCGTCAAAATCGGGATTGGCGCCGAGCAGCATCTTGCGGAAATCGGCAGGCACGGAGAGGCGGCCCTTGGAGTCGAGCTTGTTGGTGAAGGTACCGAGGAACTGGACCTCCCCTGCACTCCTTGCCTCGCCAGCAATCTCCGTGGCCAATGCCATAGATGAGAAACCCTTCTATCCCAGCCCGGTTCGCAAACCGGCAGCCCCGAACGGGCTTTCCGCACTTTATGAAAGTTATGGGATATCATGGGAATTGATGGTTAGCAATATCTTTACTGCTTGCCGGACCTTCTTCCAAAGAACAAATAGTGAACATCGGCATTTATTTACTTCACCCGCAATTCGATCGGTCCATGGAAGAGATTGGCGACGCGCCTGCCGCAATGGCGCTGCCTGCTGCAACCAGAGCAGGAACCCTCCCGCCAATACAGCCCTGCATCAAAAGCTTCACGAAATCCCGCGCATCGGCTAAAGGCCTTCGATCGCTTGCAGAATATTACTCCTTACACGATGTTTCATGAAGTGCAGCAATATTGTCATGAGACCTACATCTCGATGTCACACTGCCTTTCTGGGTGCCGGACACGTCCCATTCATCCACATGCACCTTGAGGGGTTTTAAGATGCAATCACTGTTTCACTCCCGAATCTCTTTGAAATCACTGCTGGCCAGCACCGTTGCCATAGGCACACTGACGATATCTTTTGCCTCGGCACAGGATGAGCTCACCGAAGATGAAGTCATCGTCGTTACCGGTCAGGCCCTGTCCCTGAAGCGCTCTCTGGATGTCAAACGCGAAGCGGAAAACATCGTCGATGCCAGCGTGCAGGACGATATCGGCCGCCTGCCAGATCTGAACACCGCCGCCGTCATCCGCCGTATCAGCGGCGTTGCCGTACAAAACGACCAGGCCGAAGCCCGTTTTCCGGTCATCCGCGGTCTCAACCCGACCTATAACCGCACGACGATTGACGGCGGCATCGTCTCCTCGCCGGAACGTGGCGGCGCAGGGCGCTCCGTGCCGCTCGACGTCATTCCAGCCTCGCTGCTGTCGCGCCTTGAAGTCGTGAAATCCGTCACGCCGGAAATGGACGCCAATGCCATTGGCGGTACGATCAATGTCGTTACCCGCTCGGCTTTTACCGAGGACTCGCCTTTCTTCTACGGCTCTGCTTTCGTTGGCTGGCATGAACAGTCAGGCGATGGCGGCACCCTCGACGGTGATGACCACAAGCAGCCCTGGCGCCTGAATTTTGCGACCGGCAAGCGCTTCGGCGCCGACGAACAGTTCGGCCTCGTGCTCGGCTTCGACTACTCCATCCGCAATTTCGAGATTCCGCAGATCGAGGTGGACGACGCCGACTACACCGAGTTCGATGACGCAGGAAACAATGTCGGCATCGGCAATGGCAACGGCATTATCGTGCCGACCAATAACCGCCTGTTTTTCTACAACAACACGCGCGAGCGCATCGGCGGCACGGCGAAACTCGAGTGGCAGCCGACAGAGGCGCTCGATTTCGCGCTTTCCGGCCTTTACACCAAGTTCAACGATGACGAGCGCCGGGACGAATTCACTTACGAGCTCGGCACCAGTGGCGCCTCCTCCCAGCCCGACACGATTACTGACCAGACACCGGTCTCGGGCGTCACCGAAGACGGCTTCGGTTTTGTCGGTATCGGGCGTTTCACCCTGAACCGCGAGATTTCCAATGTTCAGTCAACGGTCGAATGGCGCGCCAGCGACATGACGACCCTCGACGGCCGCCTGACCTACTCCACGGCGAGCTTGGAAAACCCTGAATCGACAGAAGCCTTCGTAACGGATGCGACCTTTGGCGCCCGCTACGACACGAGCGACTTCTTCAACCGCTATTCGCCGCTCGATCCGCAGGGCTTCTACGATCCGGAGAGCTATGAGTTCGGCAATCGCGGCGAACTTGACCGCTTCGCCGAAGACGAGATTTTCGAGGCGGCTGGCAACGCCAGGTTCGATCTGAGTGAAACCTTCTCGATCAAGACCGGTGGCATCTATCGTGACCGCCAGAAGGAAGAAGGCTTCGATTTCGCCCGCTTCGTCGCCAATGACGGCTTCAGCTACACGCTTGCCGATGTCGTCGACCGCACCCTTGCGGACACCGAATTCCAGGGCAATCAGCAATTCACCTTCCGCATCGACAGTCAGGGCGCGAACGATTTCTTCGAAGCGAACAATTCTTCCTTCAACCAGTCGGCGGCCGTTTCATCCGGCTCGACTGCCGAAGAGCAGGTCTATGCCGGCTACCTGCAGGGCACATATCGCTTCGACAAGGGCTTCGTCACCGGCGGCCTGCGCTATGAGAGCACGGAATGGGAAGGCGGTCCTGCCGGGGCCGAGACCGTTTCGGGCGAATACGACAACTGGCTGCCCTCGATCGTCGCAAAGTACAATCTGTCCGAAGACATCGTGTTGCGGGGCGCCGCCTCCCAGACCATCGGCAGGCCCGACATCACTTCGCTGACCCGCGGCCAGTCGCTGAACCTGACCGATCTCAGCGTCTCGCGCTCCAATCCTGACCTGCAGCCGCGCAAATCGACGAATTTTGACTTCTCAGCCGAATGGTACATCCCGGATGGCATTCTCGCGATCGGCGTGTTCTCCAAGGATATCGAAGACGAAATCTTCACCCGGACGAGCCAGACCAGCCTCACCATTGATGGTCAGCTATTCGACACCGTCACCCAGCCGGAAAATGCTTCCTCTGCGGAAATTCTCGGCTTCGAGGCCCAGTACAGCCAGGTCCTGTCGTTCCTGCCTGCACCATGGGATGGCTTCGGCGTCGGCGCCAATATGACCATCCTCGACACGGACTTCGAAATTCCGCTGGCTGATGGTTCGACGCGGTCAACGGGCCTGTTCCAGCAACCGGACACGATCTACAATCTCGTCGCCTTCTACGAGAACGATCACTTCGAGGTGCGCGGCTCCTATAACTGGACCGGCGAGTTTCTCGATACGATCAATGCCGAAAACCCCAACCTTGATGAATACTGGGATGATCGCGGGCAACTCGACATGCAGGTCCGCGTCAACATCAGCGACAAGCTGAGCCTCGTCGCCGAAGGCGTGAACCTGTCCGACGAAGGACGCACCGAGCTGACCGGCCCCGGCGCCCGTTTCCTTCAGGAAGACGCCCAGTTCGGCCGCACCTTCTGGCTCGGCGCCAACTTCGCGATGTAACCATGATGGGCGGCGATGCAGCGCGTCGCCGCCCTTTTCTTCAAGAGGATATTTTCATGCGCATTTTTATCACCACCACCGCCATCGCCCTTGCCGCCGCCAGCTCCCTCGCCCAGGCACAGGAAATGACGCACGAGCAACGCCGTGCCCAATGGGAAGCCATGGGCATAGAAGACTACCAGCCGCCAGCTGCGGCTGAATATGAAGCGGCACTGATCGAAGGCTTTCCCGCAATCGAGGCTGGCCAGGGCGCTGCAGCGGATGCGGACCATTTCTATGCCATCGTCAACTATGTCATCGGCAAGTATGATCGGCAAACCGGCGAGCTTGTCGGCCGGTGGAAAGGCCCACGCGGCGGTCCGATCGGGCACCTCAACAGCTGTTATGCCGAAGCGGGCAAGCTCTATTGCGCCAACTCCAACCATCCCAATCTTCCCATGGGCAGCTCGATCGAGATCTTCGATACGGAGACAATGACCCATGAAGCAAGCAAGAGCCTCGGCATGATGGATGAGGGCTCGCTCGTCTGGTTCGATCATTACAAGGACGGATGGATCGCCGGGTTTGCTCATTACGACGATGAAACTGGCTTGCCGTTCAAAGATCATACATACGCCTCGATCGTCCTGTTCGACGATCGGTGGCGCCGGACCGGAGGATACATGCTGCCGGCCTCTATTCTGGAGAAGATGGCGCCACAGGCCGCTTCCGGCGGCGCGATGGGCGATGACGGATATCTCTATGTCATGGGCCACGACCTGCCTGAGATGTATGTCCTGCGCTTCCCGCAAATGGGCCCGTCTATGGAGCATGTCGCGACGATCAGCGTCCCCGCCGAAGGACAGGCCTTCGCCTTCGATCCGGAGAACGCGCGAGACGTCTGGGCGATCAGCCGGCCGGCGCGCCAGGTCCGGCATTTCACGATCCCGCCCATCGACTGAGGCGGTCTCGACGCGCGGCCTGCAACGGTGGAATGTGAAGCGTCAGATGACCTGTAAGCCGGGTTCTGTATCCCGCCGAGTGATCGGCGGGCGATGACCATTCCTCTCGGGCGGCGCTTGCGCGACGCCTCCAGCAACCAACCCGGACAGTGGGGCCGGAACGGGCCCTGGTCAGTAACCATGCTGTCCCTATTCGGTCTTGCTCCGGACGGGGCTTGCCATGCCCGGACCGTTGCCGGCCCGGCGGTGCGCTCTTACCGCACCCTTTCACCCTTACCTCCCCGGCCAGGGCCGTGGAGGCGGTCTGCTCTCTGTGGCGCTATCCCTTGGTTCGCACCAGCCGGGCGTTACCCGGCGTCCTCGTTCCGTGGAGCCCGGACTTTCCTCGGCCTGCCTGAACAGGCAGGACGCGGCCATCCGGTCATCTGACGCGCCCCCCACATGGGCCCAGAAAAAAATTCCGTCAAGAAGGCCATCCGTGCCAGTTCTTCCGTTTACCATGTACCGTTCGGGGAATGCGTGCCGTATCGGCACAGAAAACACCTTGGAAAATCAAGTTTAATCAATGGCTTAGGGAAATATTTACCAACGAGTTTAGACGTTTTTTTACAAGCCCGTCGTATAGTGCCCTCACTGAAATACCCTCCAGAGTTGAGTATATGGGAGCACGAACATGGCTAGTCTAGCATCCAACAGGTCCGAAGGGCTGACAGGCAAGGACCCTTACGTCATCGGACCGGATGGATCGGCCCTGACGCTGAAGGATCTTCCTTCACCCAAGACCAAGCGCTGGGTCATCCGGCGCAAGGCCGAAGTGGTCGCCGCCGTACGCGGGGGACTGATGAGCCTCGAACAGGCATGCCAGCGTTATTCGCTGACCGACGAGGAATATGCTTCCTGGGAAGTCGCGATCGACAAGCACGGCCTGCCGGGTCTCCGGACCACACGATTGCAGCAATACCGTAAATAAGACCTCGATACCGTTGATCCTCAACAGATCTTCAATGGCGCCCGGCAGAGAAATCTCCGGGCGCTTTGCATTGCTGTCATAATTATTGCGTTGCAGTGCATGACCGCTGGCAGCATGATACGAATGGAGACCGAAGACCATTTGGGAAGTACAGATTCTGTTATGAGTTTTGAGACTTTTTCCGCTCCCACGCTGAATGAGGCAAAGGCTGCCATGCGCGCCAAGCTTGGCGAGGGGGCTGTGATTCTCGCAACCCGCAAGCGCCAGGACGGCATGGTCGAACTGCGTGCCATCCGCAAGGGCATGCCGCTTTTCGATGGCGAAGGCCCCGCCTCGCCTGCCCCGAAGAGAGAAGGACCACGGAACGAAACCTCCAGGGAAGCCGAGAAGAGCCGCCCCGCGTCCGGCCTCGCAGCACGCACGGCGAAAAGACCTGACGATGAAAAGCGATCCACACCGCGCGAAGGCACCGGCCTCCACAACAAGATCGAACGCTCGGCCGGGGAATCCGCCCTGTCGGCGTTGAAGGGCGATTTCTCGCTCAAGCTTGGCGGGCGCGGCGGTGATCCCGACGACCCGTTCCAGCGCGAGATCGCTCAGGCCCTGCAACACCACGGGATCTCCCAGAAGCTGATCAAGGCGCTGGCGAACGAAGCCCGCTCGGCCCACGCCCGCGATCTGACAGGCATGCTCGAGCATGCCTTCGCCCGTGTCCTCAACTATGCGCCACTGACCCTGACGGCAGGCGCCCCGGTCATGCTGGTCGGCCAGACCGGTGCCGGCAAGACCTCCTCCGCCGCCAAGCTGGCCGCACGCGCCGCGGCCGAGGGTGACAAGGCGGCCTTCCTGTGCGCTGACGTCGGCCGCGCCGGGGCGCTCGACCAGATGACGACCTATGCCAGCGCCCTCGACACGCGCTATTGGCCGATTGAAGACCCGCAGGATGTCGAGAATGTGCTGCGCGAGGAAAACCCGCGTGAAATCCTGATTCTCGACACGCCCGGCGTCTCGCCCTTTGCGCCGGCAGACATTGCCGCCATGCGCGCCTTCCGGGATTCGCTCGATGCCGAGCCGGTGCTGGTCCTGCCCGCTTCCGGCGACATGTACGAACATATCGACTGGGCCAACGCTTTCCGCGAGATCGGCGTGCGCCGCTGCATCATCACCAAATTCGATACATCCCGCCGCGTCGGCGCGGCGCTGTCGGCGGCCTATGAAGGCAATCTGGCGCTTGCCCACTTTTCCGAGGCGCCGTTCATCGCCGACGGGCTGATCGACGCGAGCCCCGCTTATCTCGCCCGGCGGCTGGTGATCGAAAACCCGGCACGCATCGCCGATACGTTCTGATTGCCAAGTCCGACTTTGGGCAAAAAAAAGCGGGCCCCGAGGGGCCCGCAGTCATTTCAACCGTTTCACGCAACTAAAATCTTTAGACGGATCAGAACTTGACCGCTTTGGCATCGCTGCCATCGAGCGCGGCGATCGGGTCGGTCGGCTTCAATTCGTGGCGCAGCTCGAAATGCAGCTGCGGCTGGTCGACGCTGCCGGTGGTGCCGACCTTGGCGATGATCTGGCCCTTGCGGATCTTGTCGCCCTTGTTGACGAGGATTGCATCGGTATGGGCGTAGGCACTGACCCAGCCATCGGTATGCTTGATCAGCAGCAGATTGCCATAGCCTTCCAGCTCGGAGCCGCGATAGACGACCTCGCCATCATCGACGGAGCGGATCGGCGTGCCGACCGGCGCGGCAATATTGATGCCGTCATTGCGCCGGCCATCGTCGGACATGCCGTAGCTCATGATGACCCGGCCCTGCAGCGGCCACTCGAACCGGGACTTCTCGCTCGATTTCGGCAGCGAGTAAGACGCTTCGGTCTGTTCATTTGCGGCGTCAGCCTCGGCAATCTGCTCGGGCTCATAGATCGGGTTTATCGCGCGGCTCGCCATCTCCTGCGTTTCCGCAGAAGGCGCAGGGCGGGATGACAGCGATGCCGTCGCGCCGGCCGCCGTGGACGGAATAACCAGTTCCTGGCCGATGGAGAGCGCATAGGGCGCCTCGATATTGTTCGCCTCGGCGACCGCAGAGACATCGAGCCCGTAGGACTTGGCGATGGAGAAGAGCGTGTTGCCCGGCTCCACCATATGTGTCGTCATGCCCATGGCCTGTTCAGCGTAAGCAGCGTCGATGCTGCGCACCGGTTGAGCGGCTGGCTGGGCCGCTGGCTGTTCGGCCATCAGCTCGGCTTGGGTCGTTTCCTCTTGTGTTTCCGTTTGCAGGGAGACTGTGACCGGACGGACCGGCGCCTCCTCTTGTGCTTCCGATTCTTCCGTATAGGTGGCGATGGTTGCAGGGGCCGCGTCGGCGAGACCCGGAATCAGCAATTCCTGGCCGATATCGAGCGCATAGGGCGCCGAGAGATCGTTCGCCTCGATAATCGCTGCCGGCTTGGCACCATAACGGCGTGACAGGGCAAAGACGGTATCGCCCGGCTGGACGGTGATGTAGCCCTCGGCCTGCTTGTCCTTGGCATAAGCGAGCTGTGTTGCCTCAGCCTGTGACGCCTCTGCCTGAGACGCTTGCGCCATGCGATAGATCGGATCCTGACCGTACAGGCCCCCGGCCAGAACGCCCGTCTGGGTACTGTCCTGGGAAAACTCTGCCCGAAGCGGCGTCGGTCCCCCGGTTGCCGTGGCAATCAGCATCGTGTCAATGCCATCGCCTGCGCCATAGTCGAAGGCGCCAGCATCGGCATTCCCGGACGCCCCGACCCCTGCCAGATCGGCCTCGACATTGCGCGGATGCGCGTCGCCAGGGTCCGTCGCGAAGACGACGGGCGCCTTTTGTTTTTCAGTGGTCTGGTTGGCGCTGTCATCCGCACCGAGCCCAACGGGGATCAGGCAGGCAGCGCCGGTCATCAGCAATAATTTGACACGCATGATAAGGCCCTCCCGGGTCACCTTTGGTTAACCTTGATTAGGACACTCATACACCTTGGTTAACAAAGGTTTACCCTGCCACGATTCTACCCGTGAAATGAAACCGGTAACAGGCGCCAATTCAATCGAAAAGCTTCGAGATTTCCTGGCGCGATTTCTCGTGTGTCAGGTCAAGATGAACCGGCGTGATCGAAATGCGGCCTTCATAGATCGCCTTCAGGTCCGTGCCATCCGCAGGGTCCGACAGCGTGCCGTCAAAGCCGAACCAGTAATAGCGGCGGCCGCGCAAATCGGTGCGCTCCTCGGCAAAAAGATTGACCTTGTCGCGGGCGCCCTGTGCCGTAAGTTCGATGCCGGTGACCTCCTCCGGCGTGCGGTCGGGGAAATTGATGTTGATCACGACATCCTTGTCCCAGCCCTTGTCGAGCAGCTTCCTGAGGATCGCGGGCGCATGCTGTTCCGGCGTTTCCCAGTGGCAATGCTCGCGCCGGAACCGGGCAAGCGACAGTGCGACGGACGGCACGCCCAGCGCCATACCCTGAAACGCCACTGCGACCGTGCCGGAAAAGGTAATGTCCTCGGCGACATTCTGGCCGTTGTTGATGCCGGACAGGATCAGGTCCGGCCGCCTGCCGTCATCATGCAGGATCGTGCCGACACCCATCTGGACGCAGTCGGTCGGCGTGCCGGCAATCGCATATTTGCGCTCCGCGACCTTGCGCACCCGCAGCGGGTGCGACAGCGTCAGCGAGCGGGCAGCCCCCGACTGGTCCGTCTCTGGCGCGACGACCCAGACATCGTCGGACAGTTCGCGGGCAATCTTTTCCAGCGTTTCAAGCCCTTCGGCATGGATGCCGTCATCATTGGAACAGAGAATTCGCAGGCTCACGCGTCACCGCCGATCTTTTCTTTGTTGCCCATATAGGGCTTCAGAACATCCGGGATGGCGATGGAGCCATCCGCCTGCTGATAATTCTCCAGCACCGCGACGAGCGTGCGCCCGACGGCAAGGCCGGAGCCGTTCAGCGTGTGCACGAAGAGCGGTTTCTTGTCGCCCTCCTTGCGATAGCGCGCCATCATCCGGCGCGCCTGGAAGTCGCCGCAGTTCGAGCAGGAAGAAATCTCGCGATACTTGCCCTGCCCCGGCAGCCAGACCTCGAGATCGAAGGTCTTCTGCGCGCCGAAACCCATATCGCCGGTGCACAAGAGCATGGTGCGGAACGGCAGGCCGAGACGTTGCAGCACCTCCTCCGCGGCGCCGGTCATGCGGTCATGCTCCTCGTTCGAGGCTTCCGGCGTGGTGATCGACACGAGCTCGACCTTCGAGAACTGGTGCAGGCGGATCATCCCGCGCGTGTCGCGCCCGGCCGAGCCTGCCTCTGAACGGAAACACTGGGTCCAGGCGGTGAAGCGCTTGGGCAGTTCCTCCTCCGCCATGATGCTGTCGCGCACAAGATTGGTCAGCGTCACCTCGGCGGTCGGGGTGAGATACATGTCATTGGTGGTCTTGAAGAGGTCTTCCTCGAATTTCGGCAGCTGGCCGGTGCCTTCGAGCGCGGGGGCATTGACCAGCACCGGCGGCTGGACCTCTTCATAGCCGAATTCCTCCGTGTGAAGATCGAGCATGAAGGCGGCGAGCGCACGCTCCAGCCTGGCGAGGTCCTTCTTCAGCACGACGAAGCGCGCGCCTGAGAGTTTCGCCGCGATCTCGAAATCCATCTGGCTGCCGCCGGTCGCCGCAGGTAGCGCCTCGCCAAGCTCGTAATGCTCCTTCGCGCCGTCGATTGCCCTCGGCTCGCCCCAGGCTCTCACCTCGACATTCTCGTTCTCGTCCGCGCCGTCAGGCACTTCGTGGAACGGGATGTTGGGGATCGCCATCAGCTCGGCGTTCAGCGTATCCTGCAGTTCTTTCTGCTTTTCCTCGGCGGCGGCGAGATCGTCCTTCATCGCGGCGACTTGCGCCTTCAGGCGCTCGGCCTCGTCCTGGTCGCCCTTTCCCATGGCCGCGCCGATCTGCTTGGAGGCCGCGTTGCGGGCCGACTGCAGCTCGTTCATCCTCTGGGTCTCGGCGGCGACGGCCTCGTATTTCTCCGCCAGCGTATCGGCGATGGGGGCGAGGCCCCGGCGCGCCATCGCCTTGTCGAATTCTTCGCGGTTATCTCTGATGTAACGGATATCGTGCATGGAACCTGAACTCTCTGCTGTTGCCCGTGGCTATAGGCAATATCGCCGGGAGGGTCCAGTGGCCGGGAATTTTGTCGCCGCCCATGGCCCGCAATCGCAATAGACGGCTCGAAAACTCCGTGTTAGCGTTCTCATCATAACCGGGGCAAACCGGGCGCCGCTCAAGCGGCATTTTTGGGAGGTTACTATGGGAAGGCTTACCCGCCGGCAGATGCTGGCGCACTCTTTGGCATTGACATCGGCAGGCTTTCTGACCGCTTGCGGCGGCGGTGGTGGCAGTTCAGGCGGCGGCACGACCACGCCAACCCCGGCACCCCCTCCTCCGCCTCCACCACCCCCGGCTACAGTCGCGATCGACCCGATCCGCGCCGCAGCAGCGGCAAAGAACATGACCTTCGGCACGGCGATCGACACCGGCACTTATGGCGACCCAAATTACCGGGCGCTGGTCAAAGAGCACTGCAACAATCTCGTGGCTGAAAACTCGCACAAATGGGAAGCGATCAGGCCGACACCGGATGTTTTCAATTTCGGCAATGGCGACCAGTTGACGGATTACGCCGCAAGCGAGAACATCGAGATCCGCTTCCACACGCTGCTGTGGGAAGCCGAAGAACGTTATCCGGGCTGGTTCGACACCTATGATTTCGGTGCGGACCCGGCGCGCGAAGCAGAACGCCTGCTGACCGATCATATCCAGACCGCTGCCCGGCGCTATGGCAGCCAGATTACGTCATGGGATGTGGTCAACGAGGCAGTCGATCCGGCGACCGGCGGCTATCGCTCTTCTCCCTTCTCGCGCAATCTCGGCTCGATGGAGACGGTCCTCGACATCGCCTTCAACACCGCCCGGGCCGAGCTGCCAACCGCCCAGCTGGTCTATAACGACTATATGAGCTGGAACGGAAATTCGCTGCATCATGACGGTGTGTTGCGCCTGCTTGAGGGGTTGCTGACTCGCGGCACACCGATCGATGCGCTGGGCGTGCAGGGCCATATCTGGGGCGGTAATTCCGGCGGGTTCGCGGCCAATGAAACAGAGTGGCGCACCTTCCTCGACGAGGTGACCGGCATGGGGCTCGACCTCATCATCACCGAGTTCGATGTCAATGACGCCGATCTTCCGGCGGGTATCGCAACCCGTGACCAGCGGGTCGCCGAGGCGACAAGGGCCTATCTCGACCTGATGTTCGATTATCCCCAGTTGTCGGACTGCCTGTGCTGGGGCCTTGTCCACCGCTATTCCTGGCTGCAGGGCTTTGCACCGCGCAGCGACGGGCTCGCCAACCGCCCGACGCCGTTCGATGACAATTACGATCCGACGCCGATGGCCGAGGCGATCCTCGCCGCGTATGAGGCGACCAGCGTGCGGACGTGAGGCTGACAAAGCAACATTGACTTCATTTTGTCACTTTGCTAAATGACAAAATATGAGCACAGTCTTCAAGGCATTGTCCGACCCGACCCGCCGCAAGGTGCTGGAGCTGCTGAAAGGCGGCCCGCGCAATGCTGGCGAGCTGGCAGAGCATTTTCAAATTTCCAAGCCAACCATGTCCGGCCATTTCGCCGTGCTGCGAGAAGCCGGGCTCGTGACCAGCGAGCGTGACGGCAAGCAGGTCGTGTACGAATTACAGCTGTCAGTTCTGGAAGACGCAATGCTGGCCTTCACGAAGGCGTTTGGCTGGGACCTCAAAACCAGTGACAGCACGGACAGAACTGCTGCTGAAAAGGGAGAAACCGCATGACCACGGATAATGACGATACCCGGGCGTTCCTGCCCCTCGCATTTGGCGCAGGCGTGATCATCCTTGCCATCATGACTGTTGCCGCGGCGAAGGAGTTCGGCTGGCTCGATGGCAGCGCGGCGAAACGGCTGGTGGGCGTCAGCATCGCTGCCATGCTGGTGCTGATGGGCAACTACATACCCAAGGCCGGGTTCCTGCAACTGTTCGTCGACGCGCCGCGCAAATCGCTCGCCAGGGCCGACCTGATGGCCGGGCGCATCCTGTGCCTCGCCGGTGTCGTGATCATCGGCGTCTGGGCTTTTGCCGCCATAGAGAACGCGCAGCTCGGCGCGGCGCTGATCGGCCTGGCCGCCTTCTTTCTCGCCGTGGCCAGCTGGCTGATGTTGAAACCGACCCATACCGGAGAGAAATCATGAACCAGAAACAGGGCATTCGCCTCGCCATGCTGCACATCCTTCATGCCATTCTGTGGGTTATGGTGATGATCATCGCCGATACGATCTGGGGCGACGACAGCATCAAGTGGACGGTGATCGGCTTTGTCATCTCGAGCAGCCTGCTGACGACATGGTTCACCATCTTCGCCAGACAGAAATCCTGAAATCTATTCCGCGTTGGCTTCCTCTGCCTGTACGCGTTTCTGCACGATGCGCACGGTGAGGATGGAGAACTCATACAGCCCCCACAGCGTCGCGCCGAGGATGATCTGGCTGATCGGGTCGGGTGGCGTCAGGAAAGCAGCGGCGAGGAAGATGCCGACGATCGCATAACGCCGGGCGCCGACGAGTGTCTTGTCAGTGATGATGCCGGCCAGGGCGAGCAGGGTCAGGACGACAGGCAGCTGGAAGGCAAAACCGAAGGCGATGCACAGCGCCATGATCAGCGCCAGGTAATCCCCGACGAATATGAACAGATTATAGGTCACCTGCGCGCCGGTGTCTGGCGGTGTCTGCATCGACAGCGCGAACTGGATGACGAAGGGCATGATCAGGTAATAGACCAGCGCCAGACCGGCCAGAAACAGGAACGGGATCGCGATCAGGAAGGGATAGATCGCCCTCTTCTCGTTCGAATAAAGCCCCGGCGCGACGAACAGGTAGAGCTCGCGGGCGATGACTGGAAAAGCCAGCATGATCCCGGCAATCAGGGACAGCTTGATCCGGGCAAAGAACAATTCCAGCGGCTTGTAGTTCAGCACCGCCGTCTCGCCCGCATTGCGGTCCTGCACCGCCTCGATATAGGGCACGGTAAGCAGGTCATAGAGCTGCTGGGAAAAGATGAAGCAGACGATGAAGGCGATGAAGATCGCCGCAATGGAAACGATCACCCGGCGGCGCAGTTCGATCAGGTGAGACAGAAGCGGCGCGCGGCTCGCCTCGACCTCGTCTTCATAATCGTGCGGGTCGTCGCGGATGATGTCAGGCGGCTGGTCGGCCGACTGGTCCTTGTTGTCGTCCTCGCCGCCCGTCATGCCCCGCCTTCGGCTTTCTTCGTTTCAGCCGGTTCAGAAGCCGCGACCGGCGCATCGCTTTGCTCTGCGGCCTGTGCGGCTTTCGTCTCGCCAGCCTGTTTCGGCGGCGTGCCCTTGACCTGCTGGTAGCGGTCGGCATCGGCCTGGCGAGCCGTATCCTCCACGGCCTTTTTCACCTCATTGACCGGATTGTTCTTCTTCAGGCTCTCGATCTCTTCGCGCAGCTCGGCCATTTCGGTCTCGCGCGCCATCTCGTCGAAACCGGCGCGAAATTCATCCGCCATGGCCCGCGCCTGTTTCAGGAACTTGCCAATGCCGCGCATGAGTTTGGGCAGGTCTTTCGGCCCGACGACGACAAGCGCCAGCACGGCCAGGACCATAAGCTCGAGAAATCCGATTTGCGGCAGCAGGCTCATCGCTTGCGCGCCTTTCGCCTAGGTGAAGATTATTCGGAAGTGCCGGCCTTCTTGGCGGGCTCCTGCTCGTGGACCTTGTCGTCGGCATAGACCGTCGACTTGTCCTCCTTGAGGCGCTGCTTGTCCTCTTCCTCGTCGTCATCGGACAGGCCCTTGCGGAAGGATTTGATGCCTTTCGCGAAGTCGCCCATGATCGAGGAAATCTTGCCGCGACCGCCAAAGAGCAGCAGCGCGATCACTGCAACGAGAATTAATTGCCAGGCGCTCGGTGCCATAACAGCCTCTTTTCAGTTAGTTGACCTGATATGTAGCGATCCTGCGGCGCCGGCGCAAATGCCAAGTTGCCACTTTAGCGTTTCCCGGTGAAGCGGAAACCGGTTCACCGTCAGGAAACGCGGCAAACAGGGAGTCTGGATCGATTCAGCGTTTCGACAGAACGCTGAATCGATCTAACGATCGTCTTCGGGTTCTTCTTCGGCGTCAAACGCGTCATCATCGATCTCTTCACCGGCGATCATGTCAGGCTCCTCGACAATTTCAGCGGCTTCCGGATCGCCTTCCTCGAAATCATTTTCCTCAAGATCATCAGCCAGTTCGGCGTCGATCTCGTCATCTTCCTCGAGGTCGGCCCCGGTGCTCGCCTGATGGAAGTCTTCCACGAAATCGGTCTCCGGCGGTTCGTTCTCGTCGGTCTCGATCTCGTCGCCATCCCTCGGCGTCGGCACAACGAAATCAGGCGGCAGTCGCGCATCGAGCAGACCTGCCGCCTTGAGGTCGGCCATGCCCGGCAGGTGAGACACGGATTCCAGCCCGAAATGCTCGAGAAATTCCTGGCTCGTGCCATAGAGCAGCGGGCGGCCCGGCGTATCGTCCTTGCGCCCGCGCAGGCGGATCCAGCCGATCTCGAGCAGCTTGTCGAGCGAGCCGGCAGACACGGCCACGCCGCGCACTTCCTCGATCTCGGCGCGGGTGCAGGGCTGGTGATAGGCGATGATCGCCAGCGTCTCGAGCGCCGCCCGCGAGAGTTTCTTGGGCTGGACCTGCTCGATCTGCAGTATATGCGCCACATCCGGTGCCGTAACGAACTGCCATTTCTTGCCAGTTCTGGAGAGGGTTACGCCGCGATTCTCATATTGCTTCTGAAGCGCCTCCAGGATGTCCTTGATCGCAGCATTTTCCGGCAGGCGCTTGGCGATGGTCGGTTCGTCGAGCGGCTCGGCGGCAGCGAACAGCAGCGCTTCGGTCATGCGCACATGCTCGGCGAACTCGGCCGCGGCGGCGAACGGGTTCTCCTGATCGCCGAACAGCGAACTCAGCTCGTCATCTTCCTCATCATCGTCGCGGGTCATGGAGACGACACGGTGCTCCTCTTCGTCCTTCCCGGCACCATCTTCGGCGGTCGGATCGGCATCGTTCGCCTCGATCGCGGCCTCGATTTCGGCGTTGAGGGCCTCAGCGAGCGCAGCCTGGACCTCCTGTGCGTCCATGTCCTGCATGGTCTTTGCCGGGGCGTTCTTGCCTGACATAACTCTCAACTCTCCGGATTAAAGGATTGCGCCGATTCTGCGCCTGGCGCCGCGCCGACGCGCTTGCGCAGGTAAAGCGGCTGGAAGGCGCCGCCCTGGCGGATATCGATGTGCCCGGCCTTGGCATATTCAAGCGTGGCGTTGAAGGCACTGGCGATGATCGACGAGCGCGGCGCGTCGACCTCCTGATCCATCCACAGGCTCGTGAGGTCGGTCCAGTCGGGGATGTCGCCGAGAATGCGCCCGAGGCGCTCGCGCGCCGCCTCGATCTGGAAGACCTTTGGCGGGGTGTATTTGATCGTTGCATCGACGGCCTTCACGCGCTGGCTGGTATAGGCCTTCAGCAGGTCATAGATTTCCGCGTTCCATTCGGTGGTCCGCACGACCCGCACGCCCTCGGGATTGCCGCGCGGGAAGAAATTGATGCCGCGCTGGGGCAGTTCGAGGATCTTGTCCGCCGCCTCGCGCATGGCTTCGAGCCGCTGCAGCTGAAAGGCGAGCCGGGCCGCCATCTCGTCCGCCGTCGGCTCCTCGCCATCCGCTTCCTGTTTGGGCAGCAGCAGGCGCGATTTGAGGTAGGTCAGCCAAGCCGCCATGACGAGATAGTCGGCAGCGAGCTCCAGCTTGCGCGCGCGGGCCGCCTCGACAAAGATCAGATATTGCTCGACCAGGGTCAGGACCGAAATCTGGCGCAGGTCGACCTTCTGGCGGCGCGCCAGATCGAGCAGCATGTCGAGCGGGCCTTCATAGGCCTCGAGCCGCACGATCAGCGCGTCGGGGTCGAGCTCCGCGGCTTCCGGCTTCACGCGCACCGGCGCGTCGAAATCCTCAGCCTGCTCGCCTTCGCCGACATGGCCGGATGGCGACGCAGGTTCTGCCTCTTCGGGCGCGGCAGACGCGTCGTCCTCGTCGAGGGTCTCGTCCATGGATTGGGGTTCATTACTCATATCGTGAAACCTTAAGACCGATTCCGGCCTCAGGCCATGACAGGTTTTAGCAATTGGGCAAAACGAGCCTCTTCTTTTTCCCGATCGAAGCCCGATTTGGATGTCAAAAGCGCCATCGCAGCGTCAGCGCGCTCCAGCGCCCTGCCCTCCAGCACAGGCGCGGCCGCGGCGATCGCCTGCATCTCGGCCATATCGCCATTGCAGTGGAGCAGCAAATCGCAACCGGCAGCGAGCGCGGCACTGGCGCGATCCCCGAACGAGCCCGTCAGCGCCTTCATCGACAGATCGTCGGTCATCAACAGGCCATCGAACCCGACCTGGCGGCGAATGACATCGCCGACGACCTTGGGCGACAGGGTCGCGCAATTATCGGCATCCCAGGCGGTGTAGATGACATGGGCGGTCATCGCCATCGGCGCATCACACAACGCCTTGAACGGCACGAGATCGACCTTTTCGAGATCATCGAGCGGCGCGGTAACGACAGGCAGCTCGAGATGGCTGTCGGCCATGGCGCGGCCATGCCCCGGAATATGCTTGATGATCGGCAGGACACCGCCGGCGAGTGACCCGTTGATGACATCGCGGCCGAGGCTGGCGATGACTTCCGGATGGTTCGCCAGCGCCCGGTCGCCGATGATCTCGTGGGCGTCCGGCTGCGGCACGTCGAGCACCGGCACGCAATTGACGTTCACTCCAACCTCCGTGAGATCCGCCGCGATCAGCCGCGCCCCGAGAAAGGCCGCCTCGGCCGCCTTCTCGTGCTTCAGCTTGTAGAGATCGCCGAAGCGCGCCATGGGCGGGCGTTTTGGCCAGCCGGGCTCTTTCAGGCGGGCGACACGGCCACCCTCCTGGTCGATCAGGATCGGGGCGTTGTCTACCGCTATGGCCGCGCGCAGCTCGGCGCAGAGGGCGCGGATCTGGTCTTTATCCTGACAATTGCGGGCAAAGAGGATGAACCCCCAGGGCCGCGTCTTCTCGAAGAAGCTCTTTTCTTCATCGCTCAGGGATAGACCGGCGCAACCGGCGATGAAGGCGCATTGGGGCGAATTGGTCATGAAAGCCTCCCGGCCTTGATGGCCGGTGTTGAGGGTGATCAGTCGACGGCCCGCACGAGGCAGTCCTGGCCCGCCGCCTTCAGCTGGTCGCACCAGTTGGATGCCCCATCATAGGACGTGAACGGTCCGATGCGCAGGCGGTGGAAGACACCGCGATCGCCAAGATCGGCGACCTGGATGTCCGGCCGCTTGCCGCTCATCAGCGTGGCATGGCGGCCAGTCAGCCGGTCATAGAACGTGTTCGCCTCGGCATCGCTGCCAAACGCGCCGACCTGAACGACATGGCTGCCGGAAACCGGGGCTGTGGTCGTGGTCGCCGGTGTCGGGGCGGGTGTCGTGGCCGGGGTCGTGGCAGGCGTGCTCGCAGCCGGTTCGGGTCGGGTTGCCGGTTGCTCGATCGGTTGCGTGGCGACCGGGTCCGGATCGCTGCGGACCGGCGATGTTGCCGTGGCCTGGCCGGTGGATGCAGAGGTCGACGGCTGAGCGGACGAGTCGCTCGTCTCTTGCTCTGGCGCCGTTTCGCTGCCACTCACCTGCTGCGAGGCCGATACGGTCTCGCCATAATTCTCAAGCGGATCGCGGTCGGCCCCGGCATCGACCAGCACTTCGGCAGGCGGATTGCCGGAAAGGGTCTCTTCGACTTCAGGCCGCGTACCGGCGGGCAGATCGAGCGCGCGCTCGGTCTTGACCGGACCGGCCTCGGCGGTAACCAGCGGAACCTCCCCGGAGCGCTGCTCGCCAACGGCCATGCCGCGCTTGTAGGCAAAGACCACGATGAGGCAGAAAACGAGAACAATCAGCAGGCCAACGACCAGGATCAGCAGGCCTGATGGGCCTGCGCCTTCCTCGTCATCGTAATACTCGTCGTATTCTTCGCTATATTCTTCGCTCATCGCTGCCATGAAGCTGATATTCCTGAAAATTGGCCCCACAATGCGGGTATGGATGGTTTGCCGTAACGCGACTCGGGCGCGATCCGCAAGTTACCTGTTGCAGAGAGTGGTTAACGTGAACCTTGGCATCAATATGACGGCGCCCCGTCGGACCCAGCCGCCTAGACCCAGCCGCCTGCATCAAACAGCTTGTGATGCTCGCGGATCGCGAAGCGGTCGGTCATGCCGGCGATGTAGTCACAGATCGCCCGGGCTTTTTTCTGTTCGTCGCCGTCAGCCCACGCATGGCGCCATTCCGGCGGCAGCGTTTCCGGCTCGGCCATGAACACACCGAACAGATCGCGCACGATGCGCTTGGCGTGGGACCGGGCCCGCATCACCTTCCAGTGGCGGTACATGCGCGCAAACAGGAAGGTGCGCAGCTCTGTCACCTTGGCGAACATCCCGTCAGAGAACGCAACCATCGCCCGCTCGGCATGGCGGATATCCTCCGCCGTTTCCGGCTTCAGCACTGCCAGCCTGCGGTTGGTCTCGTCAAAGACATCCGCCACCATTTCACCGATCATGTCGGAGACAGCCTCGGCGACCAGCAGGGGCTCGCTGCAATCCGGATATTTTTCCCGCGTCGCGCGGATAGCCTCGCCGATCAGCGGCACGTCCATCGCCTCCTCGAGCGTGAACAGCCCGGCCCGCAGGCCGTCATCGACGTCGTGGTTGTTATAGGCGATGTCGTCGGCAAGGGCGGCGCATTGCGCCTCCAGACCGGGCCAGGTGTGCAGCTGCAGGTCGTGAAGTTCGGCATATTCGGCCAGCGCGGCGGGCAGCGGCGGCGCCTTGTCGCCCTTATTTCGTTCTCGCGCGATGGCATCCGCGCCGGGGCCGATGAGCGGACCATTATGCTTGACGACGCCTTCCAGCGTTTCCCAGGTCAGGTTGAGGCCCGGAAACGCCGCATGGCGCTGTTCGAGCTTGGCGAGAATGCGCAGGGTCTGGGCGTTGTGATCGAACCCGCCATAGGGCGCCATCACCTCCTCCAGCACATCCTCGCCGGTATGGCCGAACGGCGAATGGCCGAGATCGTGGGCGAGCGCGAGACATTCGGCGAGGTCCTCATCGAGCTGCAGCAGACGCGCGAGCGAGCGCCCGACCTGCGCCACCTCCAGGGAATGGGTCAGCCGCGTGCGGTAGTGATCGCCCTCGTGATAGAAGAACACCTGCGTCTTGTGCTTCAGCCGGCGGAAGGCGATTGAGTGCACGACCCTGTCGCGATCGCGCTGGAAAGGCGAGCGGGTCTGGCTCTCCGGCTCGTCGTAGAGACGGCCGCGGGTCTGCGCGGCATTGCAGGCATAGGGCTTGATCGGGGCCGGAAACGGGACTGCCATGGCGCTGGCCTTCAGGGTTGTGCGACTGGAACAAATCGTGTACGGTGTGCCGGAGGCGGTCCGGCTCTGATGCTCGCTTAGACCAGTTCGCCCGCAGAGCCAAAGGGCAAGTGCTTCGGCGCCTGAGTGCGACGCCCAGCCCGGCCCGCGATCTATTGTCAGGTGCGAGGCTTTGAAAGGGTGGCGCAGACCCTTATATCCTGTATCAGCGGCCCACTGCCGCGCCGTTTAATGGAGTATCTGATTATGGTTTTCGCCGCTTTTGCCCTTGCCGCCGCTGCCGCATTCGTTTTCATTACCACGCGCCCGAAACCGCAGCCAAAGCGCGTCCGCGTCCGGGCTGAGCGCAAAAACCACCGCTGATCCCACAGGTATTTCTCCCACAGGTATTTCTGCATGAACGACTCTATCACCCTTTCCGACCGCGCCGCGAGGCGCATCGCCGAGATCCTGTCGAAGGAAGCGGATGGCGCTATGCTGCGCATTGCCGTCGCCGGTGGCGGCTGCTCGGGTTTTCAGTACACGTTCGACATCGTCTCGGAACGCGAGGATGACGACCTCGTCCTGCAGAAGGGTGGTGCAACGGTGCTGATCGACTCGATCTCGCAAGGCTATATGCCCGGCGCGGAAATCGACTTTGCCGACGAACTGATCGGCGCGGCGTTCAGGATCAACAACCCGGTCGCCAGCGCCAGTTGCGGCTGCGGCACCTCTTTCGCGATCTGACAGGTCGGCACTTCTATCGGGCATGCCGCCTTCGACATGCTATAAGTGACGAGAGAATCACCATGAGAGGGGTTTACCCATGATGTCCCTGGTCTTGCCGTTGCTCGTGCAGGTCGCGCTGACTTTCTTCCTGTTGTTCTGGGTCGCGATTTCGCGCAGCCGGGCCGCCGGCGCCGACAAGGAGATGATCCAGCGGTCTGCCACGGACCCCTCGATCTGGCCAGACCGGCCGAGGCAGGTCGCAAACTGCTATTCCAACCAGTTCGAACTGCCGCTCCTGTTCTATCTAGTCATCCTGCTCTACATCGTCACCGGCGGGTCGAGCGTGCTGATGACCGTCCTGGCCTGGGTCTTCGTCGCCTTCCGCATCGTCCACATGATCATCCACACCGGTACCAACCGCGTAATGCACCGCTTCTATGCCTTTCTCGGCAGCATGGTGGCGGCGATCGCCATGTGGGCACTCTTCATCTTTCACTATTTCTGATAGTCAGCCTGCCCCATGAAAATTGCCTCCTGGAACGTCAATTCCATCAATGCCCGCCTGCCCCGCATTCTCGAATGGTTCGATGCGGCCACGCCCGATGTCTGCGTGCTGCAGGAAATCAAATGTCTCGACGAGAAGTTTCCCGTCGGCGCGTTCGAGGATCGCGGCTACAATTGCGAGCTGCACGGACAAAAGACCTATAATGGCGTCGCCCTGCTGTCGAAATTTCCTGTGGAAGACGTGATCCGCGGCCTGCCGGGCAATGACGATGACGACCAGTCGCGCTATATTGAGGCGATGGTGTTCCCGGACGATGCCGAACCGGTACGCGTCGGCGGGCTCTACCTGCCCAATGGCAACCCGGCGCCGGGTCCGAAATATGACTACAAGCTCGGCTGGATGGCGCATCTGAAAGCCCGCGCAGAAGCCCTGCTCAAAACCGAAGAAGCCTTCATCCTGACCGGCGATTACAACGTCATCCCGCAGGCCGAAGACGTGCATAATCCCGCCGCATGGGCTGACGATGCGCTGTTCCTGCCGGCGACCCGCGCCGCGTTTCGCGAGATCGAGAATCTCGGCCTGACCGACGCGTTGCGCCATCTCTATCCCTATGATGTGTTCTACACCTTCTGGGACTATCAGCGCGGTGCCTGGCAGAAGGATCATGGCATCCGCATCGACCATGTCATGCTCTCGCCCCAGGCCGCCGACCGGCTGACCTCCGGCGGCGTCGACCGCACCACGCGCGACCCCGGCTTCGGCAGCCAGGAGGCAAAACCTTCCGACCACGTCCCTGTCTGGATCACGCTGGACTAGAATATGAGCTGGTCACCGCAACAAGATGCCGCGCTGAAAGCCGTTTCGCGCTGGTATGAAGGCAAGCGCGAGGCCCAGGTGTTCCGCCTGTTCGGCTATGCCGGTACCGGCAAGACCACCCTCGCCCGCCATATCGCCGAGCATATCGATGGCGACGTGGTGTTCGGCGCCTTCACCGGCAAGGCCGCCCATGTTCTGCGCCAGAAGGGCTGCGCCGACGCTGGCACGATCCATTCCCTGATCTATCGCCCCGCCATAAGCGAGGACGAAGAGGAAGACGGCGCGCCGATGTTCACCATCCGCCGCGACGCGCCCGCCGGCGAGGCTGACCTCATTATCATCGACGAATGCTCCATGGTCGACGAGGAGCTCGGCCGCGACCTCCTCTCCTTCGGCGTGCCGGTGCTGGTGCTGGGCGATCCGGCACAGCTGCCGCCGGTCAAGGGCGGCGGCTTCTTTACCGAGGCAGAGCCCGACGTGATGCTGACCGAGGTGCACCGTCAGGCGGCGGACAATCCGATCATCCGCCTGTCCATGGATATCCGCGAGGGCGGCATGCCCGAGCACGGCACCTATGGCGAGAGCCGCGTCATCGGCCGGCGTGAAATCGATGCCGACGCGATCCTCGCCGCCAACCAGGTGCTGGTCGGGCGCAATATCACCCGCCAGAAGTATAATGGCCGCATCCGCACGCTGCTGGAGTTCGATGGCGATAGCCCTTGCGTCGGCGAACGGCTCGTCTGCCTGCGCAACAACAAGCAAAAGGGCCTGCTCAATGGCGGCATGTGGAAGGTGAAGGCGCGGGCCGGCAAGAAGCGCGGGCTGCTGCGTATGGACCTGATCCCGGAGGATGGCGGGCGCACGACCCGTGTCGGGGTGCTGCCTGACTTTTTCTCCGAGAGCGCTGAACAGATCCCCTGGCAGAAGCGGCGGCGCTCGGACGAGTTCGATTATGGCTATGCCCTGACCGTGCACAAGGCGCAGGGCTCGCAATGGGATGATGTCGTGCTGTTCGACGAAAGCTTTGCCTTTCGCGAGCACCGCGACCGCTGGCTCTACACCGCCGTGACGCGCGCGGCGGAGAAAATCACGATCGTCCGATAGCTTATTTGGTCAATACTGCTATCAGCCGCTCGTATTTCGTTGCGAATTCCTTTTGATGCCTGACGAGGGTTTCGGTAATTTCCTCTTCCGACCCGTCTGGCAATTCAAGTTTTGCCTTGACGCCGCCTTTGGCGAAAAGTTCGATTTGGCGCAGCGCATCTTCGCGCTCTTCACGGCACCAGTTCACGAGTTCCTCGATTGTCATGACTCTCTCCTTTCATGCTTTCTCAAGAAATCTGCTCGTCACCCCCGGAGAGAATAGCTTCCTTCTATCCGTCCCTCAACCGGCTTTACGATTACATCGATCAAATCGAAGATGATCGCGAATTCCTTCAGCAGGTCGCCGACCCGCTCGCGCGAGGCGATGGACCGGAAGCTGGAGCCTTTCTGCAGCACATTGCCGGTTTCCACCGCCAGATAGAGCGCCCCGTCGGCAAAGGCGGCGCGGGGCTGCTTGCCTTTGAAGAGGTTTTCCAGCTCCAGAAACCGCTCGAGCACGACAGGGTCGAGCAGGTCGCGCGCCTCGACCTGGTCGGTCGACCACGCCTCGAACAGTTTCTCGAATCGCGGGCTCGCCATCCCAACCCTGGAAAAGCCGCTGCCCGGTTTTGACATGGCGTTGAACCAGCCGGCATCGCGGGCGACCACGGTCTTGCCGTAGAACTTTCTGGGATAGCCGATCCTGAGAAGCTGGCCGCGGAAGACGGTATGCCAGGTCTCGTCGCCATCCTTGTCGCGCGACACCGTTTCCAGATGCGCCTCATAGACGAAAAAGTCGGTCCCGTGGCGCGTGCCGGTGACGAGGTCCTCGAAGGACCGGCGGTCATCATCCGGCAAAAGTTTCAGGGCCCGGAAGGCCGCAAATTCGGGCGGCGCGAACGCCTTCTCCGTATAGGTCATGTCGAGGGCGGAGATGACCGAGTCCATCAGGAAGTCGTGGGCGCCGCTATTGACCTTGCTGAGCGGCATATAGGAGATGCCCGCGCCGATGCCTGCAACGGCCAGCCCGCCAATCGCAGCGACGAGCCAGTGACCGGACCAGAAAAACAGGCCAGCGCCAAGGACTGCCGCGAGGATCAGCGCAACCACCGAGCCCCGCTGGAAGGCTTTGAGCTTTTGCTGGCGCTCTTGTTCAATCGCCATCAATCTCGGCTCTAACTTATCAGTGTATAGAGTATCGAATGCGACGAAGTCGGGATGGATGGATTCGAAGTCTGTCACACCGGCCTTCGTCATTCCACTGAAGTCACTTCGGTCACGAGGCCTGCCGCCGCGACACCGGCCATGATGCAGGCAACATCGTCGGAGCTGTCCGCGCCGGAAACCCCTACGCCGCCGAGTGGCGAGCCGTCGGCCATGTAGATCGGCAAGCCGCCCTCCCACACCGCGATGTCAGGGGCCTCCCCGCCCCAGTCGGCGGTGATGGAGGTCGCGAAGCGGTACTTTGCGGCGGAACGGCCCTTCCACATGGCGACATCGGGGATGGCAGCGGCGATCCCGTCCATTGCCGCATAGGTCACCATCATGCCGCGATTGTCGAACACGGCGATGGCGATGACCATGTCATTCTCGGCCGCATGGGCGAGGCATCCGTCGCGGATCGTGGCGGCGCTTTCCAGCGTCAGCTGGGCCTGCATTTCCTGAGCGGATGCGTTGGCCGTGAACAGCGCTGACGTCATGGCGAGCGCGATGGCGGTTGCGGTTATCTTCATGAGGGTCCCTCCCGATTGTGTTCAGTCAGAGCCTAGTCGCAGCCGCCTGAAAACGAAAGGTCGGGTTACGCCTCAGACGGATCAGATATCGGCATACACGTGTTTCTCGTCCTTCGCCCCGGGCTGGGTGCAGGCACCGAGATAGGCCGGCCCGACGGTCTGGGTGTATTTCCACAGGGCGCCGCTGGCATACATGTTTTCCTTGCGCGTGAAGGACTTGCGCCGTTCGGCAAGCTCGTCCTCGCTGAGCTCGACATTGATCGTGCCCTCTGCCGCGTCGATGACGATCATGTCGCCATCCTTCAAAAGGCCGATCGGCCCGCCATCGAAGGCCTCAGGCCCGACATGGCCGATGCAGAAACCGCGCGTCGCGCCCGAAAAACGGCCATCGGTGATCAGCGCGACCTTGTCGCCCATGCCCTGGCCATAGATTGCCGAGGTCGTCGACAGCATCTCGCGCATGCCGGGGCCACCCTTTGGTCCCTCATAGCGGATGACGAGGACGTCGCCCTCTTCATACTCGCGTTTCTCGACCGCCTTGAAGCAGTCTTCCTCGCAATTGAACACCCGGGCCGGGCCACGGAATTTCAGGTTCTTCATGCCGGCGACCTTGACGATCGCCCCTTCCGGCGCGAGCGAGCCCTTGAGGCCGACCACCCCGCCGGTCGGCGACAGCGGATTGCTCACCGGACGGATAACTTTCTGGGTCTCGTCGAAGACGACGCCTTCGAGGTTCTCTGCCAGGGTCTTGCCGGTCACCGTCAGGCAGTCGCCATGCAGATAGCCGCCATCGAGCATGGTGCGCATCAGCATCGGCATGCCGCCCGCCTCGCCCATATCCTTGGCGACATACTGCCCGCCGGGCTTGAGGTCGGCGAGATAGGGCGTCTTGCGGAAGATCGCGGCGACATCGTCAAGCGTGAACGCGATACCGGCCTCATTGGCAATCGCCGGCAGATGCAGCACAGCGTTGGTGGAGCCGCCCGTCGCGGCGACGACGGCAGCGGCATTTTCAAGCGCCTTCAACGTCACGATATCGCGCGGACGGATATTCTTTTCGATCAGCATCATGACCGTTTCACCCGAGGCGCGGGAATATTCGTCGCGGCTCTCATAGGGCGCCGGCAGGGCCGAGGACAGCGGCAGGGCAAGGCCCATCGCTTCAGACACGCAGGCCATCGTGTTGGCCGTGAACTGACCACCACAGGCCCCGGCAGAGGGACAGGCGACCTTTTCCAGCAGCTGCAGCTTGTCGGCGGTCATGTCGTTCCGGCCGGCAGCATGGGCGCCGACCGCTTCGAAAACATCCAGCACGGTCACGTCCCGGCCCTCGAACCTGCCCGGCAGGATCGAGCCGCCATAGATGAACACGCTCGGCACGTTCAGGCGCAGCATCGCCATCATCATGCCCGGCAGGGACTTGTCGCAGCCGGCCAGCCCGACCAGCGCATCATAGCTATGGCCGCGCATGGTCAATTCGACCGAGTCGGCAATGACCTCGCGCGAGACAAGCGAGGAGCGCATCCCCTCATGGCCCATGGCGATACCGTCGGTCACGGTGATGGTGCAGAACTCCCGCGGGGTGCCACCCGCCTCCTTCACGCCCTTCTTGACTGCCTGGGCCTGTCGCATCAGCGCGATATTGCAGGGCGCGGCCTCGTTCCAGCAGCTGGCGACCCCGACGAAAGGCTGCTCGATCTCCTTCGTCGACAGGCCCATCGCATAATAATAGGACCGGTGCGGCGCCCTCGACGGGCCCTCCGTGACATGGCGGGACGGCAAGCGGGATTTGTCGATAGTCATTTTTCACTCTTTTTTGCGAAGTTTGAGAGATTGTCTGCTAAAAATTGCCCCTCAAGGCAAGCCGGAAGCAGCTGAAAAGTCCCCTGAACGCTACAGAAACCCGAAATTAACACCCTTTGCCTATGCTCCCCAGCCTAGGTGAGGGAAAGATGCCATTTCAGACCGAAGCGTTATTTAGACGGCAGCCGGATACATCAGTGTCGTCGTCGACCAGCGACCTGAGAAAGATGGTGGTGTTCAAAGAGCTGTCGCCGATGCTTTTTTCCTGCCTCGGTATCTCCGGGCTGATGGGCGCCGCGCTGCATTTCTATCTTGGCTATGCCATACTGGCCCTGCCCATGCTGGCCGGCACGATATTTTCGGGCCTGCGCTTTTTGCACTGGCGCAAGGCCGAGCCCGCTTCCTTTTCACAAGAGCAGATCAAGCGGGCCATGACGTTCATCAGGGTCTCTGCTCTCGTGAATGTGCCATTCATGTCGATCTGCTCGGTCCTGTTCATCGTCAGCACCAGCGAAACCGGTGTGATGGTCGCGGGCTGGATGTCCCTGATGGCCCTGATCACGGGCATCTCCCTGTGTTCCCTGCCGATGACGGCCCGCCTGGTGATGCTGGGATTGCTTCTGCCATCCAACTTTGCCTTGCTCTTGTCTCCGCAAATCACGGCGCAAGTCTTCGCCCTTTCCATGATCCTCCTGTCGCTGCTGTGCATGGGCACCTTCTCCACCGTGCTGAAACTGATCCGGACACTCACCGACGAGGCTGATGAAAATGCGTTGCAACGCGGCTGGATGGCCGCAGCCATGCGCGATTTCCTCGAAATGTCGCGAGATGCTGCCTGGGAACTCGACGAGCGTCTGCGCATCACGCAACTGGCCGAATCCGCTCGCGAAATTCTCGGCCATGAACCGTCGCGCCTCATCGGTACCAAATTCGCAGCCCTGATCGACCAGAATGATGTCTATTCGCGCAAGTCGCTCGAAATGTCTGCCGACCTCTTGAGGCAACGCACCGCCTTCAGGGATCTTGTCTTCGCCCTGCACCACGTCGATGGCAAGAAGCGCTATGTCAGCATGTCCGGCGTGCCGCTCTTGAACCACGCAGATGGGTTCGCCGGGTACCGTGGCCTTATTTCCGACGTCACCCAGAAAATCGAGAACCAGCGCGCGCTGGAAGAAAACGAGGCCAGGTTCCGTGATTTCGCGGAGCTGGCGGCAGAACGTCTCTGGGAAACGGATGAGAACGACTGCTTTACCTATATTTCCGAATCCAGCGTCCGTAAGCTGAAAAAATCCGTCAAATCGTTTATCGGACGCAAGGCAGGCTCTGCCTTCGAGGACGTCAATACACAGACGGAAGAAGAGCGCCAGCGCTGGCACGACCACTTCGCTGCCAAGCGCCGTCACGAGCCGTTTCGCGACTTCGTCATGAAGGATGGCCAGGGCGGCACGCTCAGCCTCAGCGGCAAGCCGCTGTTTGATGAGCACGGCAAATTCCGCGGCTATCGCGGCTATACGCGCGAAATCACCGCGGAGTTCGAAGCCCGCGAGGCAGCCAGGACCGCTGAAGAAAAGCTGACCGTCGCCAATCGGGAGCTCGAAGACCGGATCAATCAGCGCACCAGCGAATTGCAGGAGAAAAGCAATCTGCTGCAGGAGATATTCGACACGATGGGCGAAAGCCTCGTCGTGCTCGACAGCGACCTGACCATCGCCATGGTCAACGAGAAAAAGGGCATCGCCCTGCCCCCAGGGAAATGGACCCTGGGCGGCGACGCCAAAGAGATCTACAGGCGGGCCCACTCGCTCGGGCTGTATCGCGACCGCCCTTCGGAGAGCGGCAAGGTCAATACGATCGCGGCGAAAATGGAGCGTGGCGAAGCCCTGCGCCTAAACCGCATCGACACGTCCGGCCAGCATATCAGCGAGAACTTCTATCCCCGTCAGGGTGGCGGCTACGTCATCCTGTATACTGATATAACGAAGGAAGCCAAGCGCGAGGAGGAACTGCGCGCGCTCTCGGTCGACCTGCGCCGCTCCAAGGAAGCGGCCGAAGCGGCAAGCCGCATCAAGTCGGAGTTTCTCGCCAATATGAGCCATGAAATCCGCACACCGATGAACGGCATTCTCGGCATGACGGAAATCCTGATGGGCACCAGTCTGTCGGACGAGCAGGAGGAGATGACCCGCGTTGTCATGCGCTCGGCAGACAGCCTGTTGACCATCATCAACGACATTCTCGACTTCTCCAAGCTCGAGGCTGGCAAGATGACTTTCGTCAAGGATAGCTTTGACCTCAAGGCCGCTCTCGGCGATGTCGCCGACATTCTCGCTCCCAAGGCCGCAGGCAAGGGTATCGCGCTCAACCTGGAATTCGATACCGAGATTTCCGACCGGTTCATCGGCGATATTGGCCGTATCCGCCAGGTCGTGACGAACCTTGCCGGCAATGCCGTCAAGTTCACCGAGACAGGCACTGTCGATATCCATGTCGGCGAGCAGCGGCGCGATGGGATGGCTGCGTTGACCATCACCGTCACGGATTCCGGATGCGGCATTCCGGCGGACAAGCTCGACCGTATCTTCAACAAGTTCGAGCAGGTCGATGGCTCGTCATCGCGCCAGCATGAAGGCACCGGGCTCGGACTGTCGATCTCCAAGCTGATCGCGGAAAATCTCGGCGGGACAATCACCGTGGAAAGCGCCATCGGATTCGGCTCCACCTTCACCTTCACCATCACCCTTCCGGTCGACAAAAGCCACGTCAGCGGCGAGTCGCGGAGCGCCGAGGCAAAGATCCATGCCGCTCTCAGCTTCCGCAACTGCCACTTCCTGATTGCCGAGGACAACATGGTCAACCAGATGGTGCTGCGGGCCATGCTCGAACCTGTGGCGTGCAGTCTTCACATCGCCAATAACGGTGCCGAGGCCGTCGAGTTCTATCAGCAACATGATTTCGACTTTGTCCTGATGGATGTCTCCATGCCGGTGATGGACGGTCTCGAGGCGACACGCCAGATCAAGCAGATCCAGAAGCAACGGGGCACACACGTTCCCGTGATCGGGATCACCGCCCACGCCATGCATGAAGACCAGACACGCTGCCGCGCCGCCGGCATGGACGATTATCTGCCAAAGCCGGTGCGCAAGGAAGCGGTCATGGAATTGATTTCCTCGTGGCTGGAACAGAAAAAGGCCGAGAAGAAGATCAACGCCGCCTGAATTCCCCTCCGGGTGGCTTGACGCTGGCCCCAGCCTTCCCCACAACCGTTCCCGTTTGACCTGCAACGGGAGCCCGCGATGACAACCAGCACGACAGACCTGGAAACCAGCCTGAAAAGCCGTCTCGAAGAATTGCGGACGCAAATTCTGAAGGACCCGCTTGCAAACCCTGTTCGCCAGCTGGCCCATGAACTGTCCGTGCGGATCGAGAAGGACGAAATCTCGCTCGCAGACCTGTCCGGTCTCGTCAAGGCACTGAGCGACGATGCCTTTGCCTCCCGGGCCGGTTACCTGTCCACCTATCTCGGCATGGACGAGCAGCGTGAGAGCGGCGTTGCCCTGAGAAAAACCGTCAGGAAAATTTCCGAACGCTTCACGACCGCGGAAGAATTTGCCGCCTATTGGCAGCGCTGCCGCGACATCGCCGTGTTCACCGCGCACCCGACCTTCATTCTCTCCGCCAAGCAGCGCGAATTGCTGATCAAGGCCGCGACCGAGCCGGCGTTCGACCTGCGGGGCTCCCTGAAGGATGTCGTGCACCATCCGGATACGAATATTACCCTCGCCTATGAGCACGGCGCCGTGCTCGATGCGATGAAGAATGGCACCAGGGCGCTGTCGACCCTGACGCGGATCGTGCTGGAGGAAGCCCGCGAACGCTTCCCCGACCAGTGGCAGACGATCCTGCCGACGCCTGTCAAGATCGCCAGCTGGGTTGGTTATGACATGGATGGCCGTAACGACATCGGCTGGAACGACGTCATCCGCCACCGCCTGATCGAGAAGAAATTCCGTCTCGACTATTATGTCGAGGAACTGGCTGTCCTGGCGAAGGATGGCTACGACGTCGCCGCCGTCACCGAGACGGCGACAGCCGCCCGCGACCATACTGACAAGGCTGTCACCCTGTTCGCCATGTTCGATGACAGCCCGAAAACACTTGCGGCAGCTGCAGACCATTTGACCGAGGATGGCCCGGGCCGTCTGACCAGCATCGAGCCTATGCTGGCCCAGATGGATGAGGCGATCACGGCCGCCGGCGATGACTGCCTGCCCCTGATTGCCCTGAAATCCTCGATGAAGAGCTTCGGTCTCGGCGCCGGCGAGATCCACTTCCGCCTCAACGCCTCGCAGATTCGCAACGCCGCCCGCAATATCCTCAACCTCGTCTCTGATGATGACCTGTTCGGCCGACGCGCGCTCGAGCGGGTGAAGGAAGAGATCGAGAAGACCGACGCCGTCGATGTCAACTTCGCCTCGCTCGCGATCGAGAAATCCTCGGCCTCGCGGCTGCTGATCGCCATGGCACAGATCGTCAAGCATATCGACGCCGACCAGCCGATCCGCCTGCTGATCGCCGAGTGCGAGAACCCCGTTACCGTGCTCGCCTGTATCTATCTCGGCAAGCAATTCGGTGTCGAGAAGAAGATCGATATCTGCCCACTGTTTGAAACGGCCAAGGCCCTCGACCGGTCGCGCCGCATCCTCGACGTGCTGCTTGGCCAGGAAATCTATCGCGACTACGCCAATGGCCGCGGCCGCGTCGCGATCCAGGCCGGCTTCTCCGACGCCGGGCGGTTCATGGGCCAGATCCCGGCGACCCTCGCCATCGAGCGCCTGCAGGGCCATTTCGCCCAGCTCATCCACAAGCACGGGCTTGGCCATCTCGATGCCATCGTCTTCGACACCCATGGCGAATCCATGGGCCGCGGCAATCACCAGAAGAGCTTCAGCGACCGCTCGCTCTATGCCCTGTCCCCCTGGGCGCGCCATGAATTCGCATCTCGCGGCATCCACCTGATCCAGGAATCGAGCTTTCAGGGCGGCGACGGCTACGTGCTGTTCGGCTCCGAACCGCTGGCCGAAGCGGTCGTCAATGGTCTTCTGAACGCTCATCTTGAGGCTGAGGAAGCGATGAAGTCGGAAGACCTGTTCTACGAGGACACGGCGACCAGCCTCGACTTCTACCGCACCGTGAAGGCCCGCCAGGAAGACATGTTCGCCGACAAGGCCTATCACGCGACACTCTCCGCGCTCGGCCTGTCACTCCTGCCGACCACCGGCTCGCGCAAGGCCAAGCGGCAGTTCGAGCGCCGCTCCGACGAGGATATCTCCCTGCGCAAGATCCGGGCGATCCCGCACAATGCGATCCTGCAGCAGATGGGCCTGCTGGCCAACCTGATCGGTGGTGTAGGCCAGGCGCTGTCGACCGAGCAGGATTATTTCGTCACCCTCAACGAAAGCTCCGACCGCTTCCACAGGCTGATGACCCTTGTCGCCAGGGCAAAATCTCTGAGCGAGATCAAGACCATGATCGCCTATATGAAGCTGTTTGACGGCTCCTTCTGGGCAACGCGGCCCCTGTCGGGCAATGAGCATGATCTCGAAAAGCCGTGTGCGGAACTGGCCTCCCTGCTCGCCTCCGATGGCCGTTATTTCTCTGCGCTGCAGCTGGCCGCGCGTCTGCGCTCGGACTCCATCGCGCTCGGCCAGGCGCTGACGGAGATGGGCCTGCGCAGCGGGACGGCGGAAGTGCCGCTGTCGCTCGACGTCCTGCACGCCGTGCGCATTGCGCTGATCCAGCACCTGTTCATCATGGTCGCCAAGCTGCCGACCTTCTCGCCGCAGACCGGTCACTCCAAGCAGGATGTGATCGAGATGATCTTCCATCTCGATGTGCCGTCCGCGACCGACCTGCTGCACGAGATCTTCCCGACCGATGCGCCGCGGATCGGCGATTTCAGCCTCAAGGAAAACGCGACCTATCCCGACAATTCCGCCGAGCCGAAATATATCAGGCTTCAGCGCGAAATGGTTGATCCGATGGAGGAAACCTATGGTCTCCTGATGCGGATCACCAACGGGATCAGTCATTATTTCGGGGCGATCGGCTAGGGCCGCCTGCGTCCGGAATCATGCAGATTGGCTGCCCTGGGCCCTTGGAAATGATCACCTTTCTGCCTTCGGATGATGCCCTTTGAAGGCAGGATGATCTGGCACCGCTTCCAGCGGTTTCGGCGTCGAAATGCTGCCATGCACAAAAAGCATAACGGTGATGCAAGTTAGTTGGGCTATGTTGAGCCGATCTTTACCATGTCTGCTGTAGTATTTTGTGGGAAAGACTACATATTCCCGCATAGGCAGGACAAGGATACGGGTGGTAAACATGGCAGGCTGGCGGTCTCTCCCGAGCTCGGTCAAGACGGCGTTGCTGATCACGGCAGGCGTCGTCGCCTATTTCGCCTTGTCGATGCTGCTGCGCTCCGGCGGCGAGGAGATCGTTGCCGACGAGGAAACCCGCCTGTTCCGGGTCGTGACCGAAACGGTGGATTCCCAGACCATCACGGAGAAAATCGAGATGCGCGGCCGCACCGAAGCGCGCCGCCTCGTCGTCGTGCGCGCCGAGACACCCGGCCAGGTCCGCGCCACGCCATCCCCCGAGGGCCAGTTCGTCGAGCGCGGCAGGGTCCTGTGCGAAATCGACGTCGAAACCCGCAGTGCGACGCTCGGCGAGGCCCGCGCCGCTTTCGAAAAGGCCCGCATCGACTACGAGGCTGCGCAGGAACTGGCCGACAAGGGCTTCGCCTCCGAGGCCGGAGTTGCCTCGGCGAGGGCTGTCTACGATCAGGCCGAAGCGGCGCTGCAGCGAGCCAGCACCGATCTCGGCAAGACGTCGGTCCGCGCGCCCTTTGCCGGCATCCTTGAAGAGCAGCAGGCCGAGGCAGGCGATTTTCTCAATGTCGGCGCCCCCTGCGCCACCCTTGCCGAGCTCGATCCAATCCGCATTCGCGGTGCCGTGCCCGAGCGGGACGTCGCGCGCATCCGCGAGAACAACATGGCGCAGGTAGTGCTTGCGACCGGCGAGGAATTCCCGGCGCGCGTGACCTATGTCGCGGCCGCGGCGAGCGATGCGACGCGCACCTATGCCGTCGAGCTTGAAGCCGAGAACCCCGGCACGATCCGCGCCGGGCAGACAGCGACGGTCCTGATAGACACCGGCGACACGGATGCCTGGCTGCTGCCCCACGATGTCGTCGTCACCTCCGATCAGGGACAGAGCGGCGTGCGGACCGTGATCCGCACGGGGGCGAAGACCGGCGAGGTAGTCTTCCGTCCCGTCTCCATCACCGGCGACTCCGCCGATGGCTATTTCGTCAGCGGGCTGTCCGGTGAGCAGGAAATCATCGTGCGCGGGCAGAACTATGTCCGCGACGGACAGGCAATCGAGATTGCCGCACCCGGTGAAACCTATCAGCAGTCGGACCGATCCGACAGCCAGCCGGGTTAGGCGGGGAGGCAGATCATGATGCATGTCGTCGATGCCGCCTTCCAGCGCTCGAAAGTCGCCATGCTGGCGCTTGTCGCCTTTACGATCTTCGGCATTTCGGCCTTCGTCACCATGCCGCGCGAAGCCGATCCGGATATCCCCATCCCCGTCGCCCTTGTCGTGCTGCCCCTGCCGGGCGTTTCGCCGGAAGATGGCGAGCGTCTGCTGGTCAAGCCGACAGAGGCTGAACTTCAGTCGATCGAAGGCCTCGACCAGATGGACTCGCTCGCCTATGAGGGCGCCGCGCAGATCCGTCTCGAATTCGAGCCGACCGTCGACATGGACGATGTGCTCGCCGATGTGCGCGAGGCGGTCGACCGCGCCCGGGCCGACTATCCGGCGGATGCGGAAGAGCCGATCGTGCAGGAATTCAACGCGCAGCAGCAATTCCCGGTCATCTCCGTCATCCTGTCGGGCACGGCGCCCGAACGCGCCCTGTTCCAGAGCGCCAAGCAATTGCAGGATGCACTGATCGCGACGCCCGGCGTGCTCGATGCCGAACTCGTCGGTGCGCGCGACGAACTGCTCGAAATCATCATCGACCCTGAAGTGATGGAGGCCTATGGCCTGTCAGAGCAGGAAGTCGCCCAGGCCGTTCGCGCCAACAATTCCCTGATCACCGCGGGCTCCCTGCGCTTTTCCGACGGCACCTACTCCGTCAAGCTGCCGGGCCTGATCAAGACAGTGGAGGATGCGCGGGACATTCCGGTGCGCAGCGATGGCGAGGCGGTCGTCACCCTCGGCGACATTGCCGAAATCCGCCGTACTTTCGAAGACCCGGACGGCTTTGCCCTGTTCAATGGCGAACCGGCGATCGGCATGAACGTCTCGAAGCGGTCGGGCGCCAACATTGTCGAGGTGAGCCAGTCGGTAAAGGACGTCACGGAACGGCTCGCTGCTGAATGGCCGGAGACGATCCATTATGCGTTCACCGGCGACCAGTCCTATTTCGTTACCGACATCCTGTCTTCCCTGACCTCGTCGATCATCCTGGCGATCCTCCTGGTGATGATCATCGTTGTCGGTGCGCTCGGCTTCCGCTCGGCGGTGATGGTCGGCATCGCCATCCCCTCTTCCTTCCTCATCGGCCTCGCCCTGCTCGCCATGAATGGCTACACGCTGAACATGCTGGTCATGTTTTCCATGGTGCTGTCCGTCGGCATGCTGGTCGACGGCGCCATCGTCATCGTCGAATATGCCGACCGCCGGATGATCGAAGGCGCCAGCCGCCGCGAAGCCTATGCCGAAGCAGCCAAGCGCATGTTCTGGCCGATCGTCGCCTCCACCGGTACGACGCTGGCTGCCTTCATCCCCTTCCTGTTCTGGGATTCGCTCGACGGCGAGTTCATGAAATTCATCCCGATCACGCTTATCTTCGTGCTTTCCGCGTCGCTGTTCGTCGCGCTGATCTTCCTGCCGATCATCGGCGCCAGTTTCGGCCTGCCGGAGAAGCTCAAGCGCCGTCTCGGCATCCAGGGCAAGACCGACAGCGAGGAGACCCGCGTCGACCTCGATAGTGTCGATCCGCGCACCCTTGGCGGCATGACCGGCGCCTATGCAAGGCTGATCGCCTGGCTGACGGACAAGCCCGTGCTGGTGCTCGGCTATGCCGCGATCATCATCGCCGTGTGCAATCTCACCTTCTCCGTCGCCTCGCCCGATGTCGAGTATTTCATCCGCAATGATGACGAGCAGGTGCTGATCATCGTCCAGGGGCGCGGCAACCTCTCGGAAGAAGACAAGCTCGCCATCGCCGAGGAAGTGCGCGGGCTGGTCGAGGACCACCCGGCGATCGAGAGCATCTACACCCAGACCGGCCCGGCCCTGTCGCGTGCGCCGACCGCGCCGCCGGAGACCATAGCCCAGCTCAATATCGACCTTTATCCGTATGAGGAGCGCAAGCATTCCCGCGAAGTGCTGGAAGACCTGCGCCAGCGCACCGCCGGTCTGCCGGGTATTGTCCTCGAGGTGCGCCAGCCGGAACAGGGCCCGCCCCAGGGCAAGGACACCCAGGTCGAGCTGACCGCCGGTAATTTCGACCTCGCCCGCGAGGCTGCCATCCTGGTACGCCAGTTCATGGAAGGGAGCACCACCGTCGTCAACGGCCATGAAGTGCCGACCTATATGGATATCGAGGATAACCAGCCGCTGCCGGGGACGGAGCTTGTTGCCGTCGTCGACCGCGAACAGGCCGGCCGCTTCGGCGTCTCCCTCGGCGAGATCGGCTCGATGATCCAGCTCGTCACCGACGGCCTGCTGATCGACACCTATCGCCCGGACGACAGCGATGACGAGATCGATATCCGCATCCGCTTCCCGGCCGATGACCGCACCGTCACGGCGCTGCAAAACCTCAATATCCAGACCCGCGAGGGGCCGCTGCCGATCTCGAACTTCGTCGAGATCGTACAGCAGCAGCAAGTCGACCGCGTTACCCGCCGCGACGGCAACAGGGTGATGGACATCAAGGCCAATGGCAACACCACCGTCGACGGCTATGAAGTCAGCCAGGACGTCGCGATCGAGAAGATGCGCGCCTGGCTTCAGACCGGCGTGCTCGCCGAGGAAATCAGCCCTTCCGTGTCATGGCGTCTGCGCGGGGCCAGCGAGAGCCGCAACGAGGCCGCCGGCTTCTTCCTTACCGCCATGCTGTCGGCGATGTTCATGATCGGCGTTATCCTGATGCTGCAGTTCAACAATTTCTACCACGCCGCGCTGACGCTCTCTGCGGTGGTCCTGTCCGTCTACGGCGTGTTGCTCGGCATCGCCCTGACCGGCCAGTATATCTCGGTGATCATGACCGGGGTCGGCATCGTCGCGCTGGCCGGGATCGTCGTGAACAACAATATCGTGCTGATCGATACCTATCATTTCCTGAGAAATACCGGCCTGTCGGTGGAGGACGCCGTGATCCGCACGGCGGCCCAGCGCCTGCGTCCGGTCCTGTTGACGACGTCTACGACGATCATGGGCCTGTTGCCGATGGTCTTCGAGATCAATGTGAACTTCACCGCCGGTCAGATCGGCATCGGCTCTGCGACCTCCGGCTGGTGGGTGCTCCTGTCCTCGGCCATCGTCTTCGGTCTCGCCTTCTCGACGCTGCTGACGCTGATCCTGACGCCGGTCCTGCTCGCCGCGCCGAAAGTCTTCTCGGCCCGGATCAAGGCGGCGCTTGGCACCGTAAGGCGCAAGAAGGAAACGTATCAGGCACGCCCGGCATCGCCTGACACAGCAGACGCGATCACAGACCGGCAACAATCGCCCGATGCGACCCGTACGGCTGCGGAGTAAATAGTCAAAGAAATAAAGAGCGTGGGGAAACGGCTACTGGTCCGCTGTTTCTTCGTCGTTCTCATCGACCATCACCGGTTCCGGCGTGGCCGGCGCGTCTTCTTCCTCGACACCGGGGACATCGAAGATCTGACCCGGATAGATGAGGTCGGGGTCGCGGATCTGTGCCTCGTTCGCTTCATAGATGATCGTGTACTGAGCGCCCTCGCCATAGGCCCGGCGGGAAATCACCCACAGCGAGTTGCCCGGCTGGACGATGACATTGCCGTCGCGGAACACGACATCGCTGAAAGACGCGCGCTCGAACGGCACCTCGATGGCGTAAGCCGGATTGCCAAACTCGTCGAGCTGGATGATCTGCAGCGTATAGCGGCCAGGCACGATCGACGTCGACATGCTCCAGCTGCCGTCATCCTGGGCAATCGCCTGGTCGATGAAATTACGGTTGGCGAAGACCTGCACTGTCGTGCCCGGGGACGCCATGCCGGAAAAGATCACGCTGCCGGCGTCATCATAGTCGATCGTATCGAGGCTGAGCGGACCGAGGCCGGTCGGGCGGTCAGTCGGGCGCTGCAGCACTTCGCTGGCGCCGCCCGGCGTCGTGCGCAGGATCAGCGGCTGGTCGCCCTCGCGCTCGGGCACATAGACGACGATGGTCTCGTCCGACCCGATATCGAGGCCGTCAATCGTGGTCATCGCCAGGGTAAGCTCGACAGTGCCGGATTTGAGCGGCGTTTCGGTGCTGATGGCCCAGGCGCCGTCCCGTCCGGCGGTTTCCGTCGCCAGTTCCTCGCCATTGGCATAGAGCGTGACCGTCGCGCCCGGTGCCGCAACGCCGGCAATGACGGCAAAGCCCGACCGGTCGACCCGAACGATATCGAATCGCGGCGGCTTGATTCCGGTCTCGGCAGGCTCCACATCCGATGTCTCCTGCTCTTCCGTCGGGACATCAATTCCGCTAGTGTTGCCAGCCCCCGGTAGCCAACCCATTTTCTGGGCGGCGAAATACCCAACCACTGCGAGGATCACGAGAACCAGAAAAAACAGGACGACACGCATTCTAATGGCCTTTTTGTTGCAATGGTCCGATATTTGACCGGCTAGTTGTCGACGCCGCTTTTAGCATGCACCGCCGCTCCTGACCAATCGTCTATTCCCCTTAAGTTATACGAGACCATTCATATGTCTAAATTGAAATCAATATGCGTCTATTGCGGACATAAAGAGGGCGACAGTCCCGTCTTTATCAACTCAGCCGAGAAACTGGGTCGCGAGATCGCCGAAAACGATATAAAACTCATCTATGGCGGCGGCGAACTCGGCCTCATGGGCCGTGTCGCCTCGACCGCGCGGGACAATGGCGCACATGTATTCGGCGTTATTCCGGACTTCCTCGTCGAGGTCGAAGGACTGTTGCCGGGAACCGATCACAAGATCGTCAAGAACATGCATGAACGCAAGATGATCATGTTCGAGGAGGCAGATGCCATCTGCACCATGCCCGGCGGCATTGGCACGCTGGAGGAGATCATCGAGATATTGTCATGGGCGCGGCTAAATCTGCACCGCAAACCGATCGTGCTGCTGAACCTGGAAAATTTCTGGTCGCCGCTGGTCGAGCTGATCGACCATATCATCGAACGCGGTTTCGCCGCGCCGGAGCTGCGTAAGGACCTGATTCTCGTCGACCGCGCAGAGGACGTCATCCCGGCCGCACAGAAGGCGCTCGATGACCTGTCCTGCGACACGGAAGAAAGCCAAGAGTTCGAGGAACGGATCTAGGCCGTCTCGCCCAGCAGCCGCGCCCTGGCCTTTTGCGCACCGATCAGCCGGAACATCACCGCCATGTCCGGCCCGTGCGGCTGGCCGGTCAGGGCGAGGCGCAGCGGCATGAACAGTCCCTTGCCCTTGCGGTCCGTCGCCTCCTTCAGGGCCGCGGTAAGCGCGCCCCAGCTTTCATCCGTCAGCGGAGCATCCGGCACCAGCGCAGCAGCGCTTGTCGTGAACGCGCGATCTTCATCGGCGATGACCGGCTCGACAGGACCGTCAATGACGGCTTTCCAGGCGACCGCATCTTTCAGCGTTTCGACATTGCCGCGCACCGTCGTCCAGATTTCCTCGGTCACGCCATCGGCGGACAGCCGGTCCGATACTTTCTCATAGGGGGTCTCGTGCAGGATCTTGGCGTTGAGCGTCGCCAGTTCGTCCATATCGAAGCGGGCGGGAGCACGCCCCATCTTGTCGAAGCTGAACCCCTCGACCAGATCGGCAAGGTCCGGCACCGGCTGGACCGGGTCCGACGTGCCCAGCCGCGCCAGCAGGCTGGTGATCGCCGCCGCCTCGATGCCCGCCTCGCGCATGCCCTCTATCGACAACGATCCGAGGCGCTTGGACAGGCCCTGCCCATCGGCGCCGACCAGCAGCGAGTGGTGAGCGAATTGCGGCACCTGTCCTGCTCCCCGAAGCTCGATCAGCACCCGGAAAATCTCCACCTGAGTCGCCGTGTTCGTGACATGGTCTTCACCGCGGATGACGTGGGTGATGCCGAAATCGACATCGTCGATGCAGGATGGCAGCGTGTACAGATACATGCCGTCCTCGCGGATCAGCACGGGGTCGGACACGGCCGACGTATCGACGCTCACGTCGCCGCGGATCAGGTCGTTCCACTGCACCGGCGTCTGGGATAGCTTGAAGCGCCAGTGCGGCTTGCGCCCCTCCGCTTCAAAGGCGGCCTTTTCGCCGTCCGACAAGGTCAGCGCGGCGCGGTCATAGACCGGCGGCAGGCCGCGGGCGCGCTGCAGCTTGCGCTTGCGGTCAAGCTCATCCGACGTCTCGTAGCAGGGATAAAGAAAGCCCTTGTCCTTCAGCCACTCTGAAACCTTGTCGTAGTCGCCGAAGCGTTCCGACTGGCGGGCGAATTCGTCATGGGTCAGGCCAAGCCAGCCGAGATCGGTCTGGATGCCGTCCTCGAACGCCTTGGTCGAGCGCGCCTGGTCGGTATCGTCGGAGCGCAGCATGAACGTGCCGCCTTCCTTGCGGGCGAACAGGAAGTTCAACAGCGCGGCGCGGACATTGCCGACATGGATCTTGCCGGTAGGTGACGGGGCGAAACGGACTTTGACGGACATTCAGGGACCAGCTTTCGGCTCGGATTGGGAGTGAGCGCTTTACCCTGTCCTGTCATGGCGGTCAAACGGATCGCGCGGTGCCTGCCGACGGCGCTTGCAGCGAGGCCGGCGAGCCCCTCTTGCAAAGACGCCCGGGATAGCCTCCAATTGACGCGGGAAAATGGGATGTCCGGAATGTTCACGCGCCTAGCAGCTCGGTCCGACTTGTTCCGGCGGCGCCGTAGCGCGCTGGCTGGTCTTGCATTTGCGTCCGCGCTGATGCCGTTGCCGGCACAGGCCGGAATGCCCATCACCGAAATCGTCGACTATAGCCAGGTGCAGGCGGCAGGTCTCGAGCCGCGCGTGCTGAACGAGGCGTTCTCGGCCCGCGACCGCTATCTCGGCGATATCGGGGACCGGCGCTATCTGACGGTCATCGACTTCGGCAAACCGTCGAGCGAGGACCGGCTTTACCTGCTTGACCTCGTCGCAGGCACCATCGAGGCGATGCTGGTTGCCCATGGCGAGGGCTCGGATCCTGACATGGATGGCCTTGCCGACCGCTTTTCTCCCATGCCCGATTCACGGATGAGTTCGCTCGGCGGTTACCTGACAGCGGACACCTATTACGGCGCACACGGCCTGTCTCTGCGCCTGCACGGCCTGGAAGAAACCAACAAAACCGCCTGGGACAGATTGATCGTGATCCATGGCGCGGGTTATGTCGGCAGGCATCTCGCCGAACAGGGCTGGAGTTGGGGTTGCCCGGCTGTGGACTATGCCAAGTCCGGGCCGCTCATCGAGAAAATAAAACAGGGCACGTTTCTCTATATTGCAGGCCCCGTGCCGGATCATGACGATAATGGGGCACGCCTCGCGGCGCAGTAGCGGCATGACATTAACATGGATGTTACGATATCGAAATTTGATCTGAACCCGTCCCTTGGATACAAAAAGATTGAAGGCAGGTCAGTTCCATATTTTTCTGATATGTCATGTTCCCCGATCGTTGCGAGGCGGGGCCCGATAGAGACGGGATGACCTCTGCCGCCAGACGACAACGCAAAGCGACAGGAAATTGCCATTATGCTAGCCACTCTTGCTGGCCTGTTTGCAGGCCTCATGCTCTCCCTCAACCCGCAACAGCCGACTCCGGTCGACTATGACAAGCTATCCGCCGCCGGGCTTGACTACGCCCTGCTCGAGGAAGCCATCGCGGCGCGGGACGCCTATCGCGGCGAGATCAGCAATGAGCGTTTCGTCACCATCATCGACTATTCCAAGAATTCCAGCGAAGACCGTCTTTATCTGGTCGACACGAAGACCGGCGATATCGAGACCATGCTGGTCGCCCATGGCCAGGGCTCGGACACGAACCATGACGGATTCGCCGAAGCCTTCTCAGACACGCCGGAGTCAAAAATGACCTCCATTGGCGCCTTCGTCACCGCCGAGACCTATTACGGCAAGCACGGCCTGTCGCTGCGTCTCGACGGCCTTGAAGACACCAATTCCAATGCCCGCGCCCGGGCGATCGTCATTCACGGCGCCGACTACATCAACCCTGCCCGCGCGCTCCAGGGCCGCAGCTGGGGTTGTCCGTCGGTGGAGCGTGCCCGCTCCAAGCCCCTGATCGACGCAATCAAGGGCGGATCTTTCGTCTACACCACAGGCGGCACTATGAGCGCCTGATGTGACTTCTCCTCTGGCGTGCAGACTGCACTTGCGGGCGGCTTCCGGGCCGCCCGCTTTTTTGTGCTGCGCCACGAGACGATCAGCTGACATTTGCGTGAGCCGGTCCCTGTCAGGCCGGAAATATGCCGCTTTAACCATGCCGCCTCTCCCGGAGACGGGATTTGGGTACGGGGCTTGCATCGCTCCCGTCGGACAAGGCACCGGAGAAGGAACATGACAGCGCAAGAGTCGGGCTATCGCGTAGACTGGGTCGATTACGGCAAGGGCATCTGCATCATCCTCGTCGTGATGATGCATTCGACCTATGGCTATGGTGCAATCGCGGGTGGCGAAGGCTGGATGCATCATGTCGTCGAATTCGCCAAGCCGATCCGCATGCCGGACTTCTTCCTCATTGCCGGGCTGTTCCTGTCGCGCTCGATCCACGGTCCGCTGGCGGACTATATCGACAAGAAAGTCATCCACTTTGCCTATTTTTATGTGCTCTGGCTGGCGATCCAGAATGTCGCCCTCGAATCGGAATTGCTGCTGGCCGATCCGCTCGCCTTTGCCGTCCTGTTCGCCAAGCAACTGATCTTCCCCTCAGGCAGCCTGTGGTTCCTGCATCAGCTGCTGGTCTTCTACGTGCTGACCCGCCTCTTGCGGAATGTGCCGGCCATGGTCGTACTCGCCGCAGCCGCATTGCTGCAAACGCTGCTTTATGCCGGGCTGATCGAGACCGGCTGGTCCGTTACCGACCGCATCGCCAACTGGTATGTCTTCTTCTTTACTGGCTATGCCTGCGCACCCATGCTCTTCCGCTTTGCCAGCCTCGCTGGAAGACACAAGATCTTCGCCATCGCCGGTCTTGCCGTGTGGGGACTGACGAACTGGGGCTTTGTCGCCGCCGGGCTGGGCGAGGCCCCGATTGTCGCCCTTGCGCTGGGCATGGCAGGCGCCGGCGCGATCATCGCCGTCGCCGCGATACTGGCGGAACTGAACACCGGCAACGTTATCCGCTATGCCGGCCAGCATTCCATCGTTATCTACCTGACCTTCTTCGTGCCGATGAAAGTCGGCGAGAAGGCTCTGGGCGCAACAGGCCTGATCCCTGATATCGGTTTTGCCTGTCTCACCGTGCTGGTTATCGCCGTCGGCGTGCCGCTGGCGATCCACGCCCTGGTCAGGGGAACGCCCTTGAACTTCCTCTACCGCCGCCCCGCCCTGTTCACGCTGAACCGCTGGCAGCGCGGTGATGGCGGCAAGGCCCGCATCGCGCCCGCCGAATAGAACTGGCTGAAGGATCAGATCGGCGCCCGTCCGCGCAGCTTGGCATAATAGGTCCACAGGATATGCGCCGCGATCCCGCGCCATGGGTGCCAGTTCTCGGCCATGGCATCGAATTCCTTCATCGGCGGTTTCTCGGTGAACCCGGTCGCGGCCGCATAGGCGGCCAGAAGCGCGACATCGCCCTTCGGCCAGATATCGGCACGGCCCTCGCAGAACAGGAGGTATATCGCCGCCGTCCAAGGACCGATGCCCTTGACCGCCGTCAGCCGGGCCGCCGCTTCCCCATCGTCGAGAGTCGCCAGGTCGTCCGGATCGAGCGCGCCATCGGCAATCGCCGTCGCGACCGCCTTCACATAGCGGATCTTCGGCCCAGACAGACCGCAGGCCCGCAAATCATCCTCGGACAGCCCGAGCACCTGGTCGGGTGACACCTTCCCCAGACGCGCATCGCAGCGGGCAAGGATTGCCTGAGCCGACGGGACCGAGACCTGCTGTTCGACGATGATCCGGAACAGGCCGGGATAGCCGCCGGGCCGCCGCCTGATATGCGGCTTGCCTTCTATCCCGGACAGCGCCCGCGCCAGCGGCGCCGACCGCTCCGCCAGGTCAGCACAGGCAGCGCCGACATCGGCGAAGACATTCAGCTCACGGACGGGCTTGGTCACGAACGGCCTTTACGGGCAGGGATTGGGCTGGCCGACATGCACGTTGTTGACGGCATCGTTCAGCTCATCCGTCCACGCGATCGACAGGGACTCGAACACGGTCTGCAGCTGGTCCATGCCATTGGCGCCGAAAATGTTTGACGTGACCCAGGGCCGCGTCGTCACGAACTGGAACGCCATCGCAGACGGGTCGAGACCGAAATCCTTCGCCACCTGCAGATAGCCGCGCAGCGCCTTTTCCTTGCCTGGCGTCTGGTAGCGGTCGGCCTTGCCGAACCAGTCGCGGCGCGAGCCCTTGGGCGTCTCGCCATCGAGATATTTACCCGACAGCTCGCCCTGCGCCAGCGCCGAATAGGCGAGCAGGCCGACATCCTCCTTCATCGCCACTTCGGCAAGGCCGATCTCGAAGGTCCGGTTGAGCAGCGAATAGGCATTCTGGATCGACGCGGCCCGCGGCAGGTCGCGCGTCTCCGCCTCCTTCACATGGCGCATGACGCCATAGGCGGTCTCGTTGGACACGCCGAAGGCACGGATCTTCCCGGCCTTTTTCAGCTCGCCCATGACCTGAAGCGTCTCGAGGATCGCGTCGAAGTCTTCCTCGTAATGAGTATAGCCCTTCAGATCACGACCGAAGGTCGGCACGCGCCGGTCCGGCCAGTGGGTCTGATAGAGGTCGATATAATCCGTCTGCAGATTTTCAAGAGACCGGTCGACGGCGAACTCGATATCCTTGCGCTTCAGGCGCGGAATGCTGCCCCACGGCCGCATATAGTCAAAACCGGACTGGCCCATCACCTTGGTCGCCAGCACGATCCTGTCGCGCGCGCCGCGATCCTTCAGCCAGCGCCCGACAATGCGCTCGCTCTCACCCTGCGTCTCTTTTTTCGGGGGGATCGTGTACATCTCGGCGGTGTCGAAGAAATTGATCCCGAAATCGAGGCACGCATCCATCTGCTGAAAGGCCAGATCCTCGCCGATCTGTTCGCCATACATCATCGTGCCAAGGCATAGCGACGTCACATCGATGCCGGTCCGGCCCAGCGGTCTCTTTTCCATTCTGCTCTCCTTGAGGCCGACGGTCAGTAAGCGTATTTTTCGTACAGCTTGCGCATGTCGCGGTCGAGTGGACCGGTGTAATCCTCGAGGATCACATCGGCGAGTGTCTTCCCGCTTTCGACGATTTCCTGCAGCGGGCCGAGAAAGCCGGTCTCGTCATTGCCGCCGAGATCCGTCGCGGCGCGGTCCTTCAGCCCCTGGCGGGAGATCGTCAGCACTTCGCGCGCGATATCGCGCAGCCTGTGCTTGCCGATCTTCGCCTCGAGGCCTTTCTTTGCCGCATCGACGCGCAGCTCGTGGCGCTGTTCGACCGTCCAGCCCTTGACCACGTCCCAGGCCGCATCGAGGCTGCCGCCTTCATACAATATCCCGACCCAGAACGCCGGCAGCGCGCAGATGCGCGCCCATGGTCCGCCATCGGCGCCGCGCATCTCCAGGAATGTCTTCAGCCGCACCTCAGGGAACGCCGTGGACAGATGATCCTTCCAGTCCTCGATGCTGGGATAGACGCCCGGCGCGATCGGCAATTGCCCCGCCATGAAATCGCGGAACGACAGCCCGGCCGCGTCCTCATAGCCGTTCTTGCCATAGTGGAAATACATCGGCACGCCGAGCATATAGTCGACATAACGCTCGAAATCGAACCCGTCCTCGAACACGAAATCCAGCATGCCGGTGCGGTTCGGGTCGGTGTCGGTCCAGATATGGCCGCGATAGGAGCGCCAGCCATTCGGCTTGCCCTCGGTCAGCGGCGAGGAGGCGAACAGCGCATTGGCGAGCGGTTGCAGGGCGAGCGAGGTGCGGAACTTCGCCACCATGTCGGCCTCGCTGGCATAGTCGAGATTGACCTGCACAGTCGAGGTGCGGTGCATCATGTCGAGACCGAGCGTGCCGACCTTGGGCATGTAATTGCGCATGATCGTATAGCGGCCCTTGGGCATGCGCGGCATCTCGTCCCGCGTCCAGTTCGGCGTGAAGCCCATGCCGAGGAAACCGATGCCGAGCGGCTCGGACACCTTCCTGACCTGCTCGAGATGGCTGCCGACCTCGCTACAGGTTTGATGCACATGCTCCAGCGGCGCACCAGAAAGCTCGAACTGGCCGCCCGGCTCCAGCGAGATCGAGGCGCCGTCCTGCTTCAGGCCGAGCAGGCGATCGCCTTCGTGGATGGGCTCCCAATTGAACTGCTCGGCAAGACCGTTCAGGATCGCACTGATCGAGCGCTTGCCTTCGAACGGGATCGGCTTGAGGTCGTCCCAGGTGAAGCCAAACTTCTCGTGCTCGGTGCCGATACGCCAGTCGGCCTTCGGCTTGCAGCCGGATTCCAGATGGGCAATGAGATCGTCCTTGCCCTCGATCGGCGGGGCATCCTGGCGGGTCGACGCATCAAGCTGGGTCATGAGACACTTCCAATCACGCTGGCACTCGAGGGCGCTGTGGCGAGAGCCATAACCTTTCTCGCAGGCTTGTCAAAGCCGCGATTGGCCCCTCGCCCGGCGGCTCACCGGACGGTGAAGCCTTCAGATAGGTCGCCCAGCGCCGCTTGCCAGAGGGTGATGGCGGCAAAGGCGGCGGTGTCGGCACGCAGGATGCGCGGTCCGAGGGTGACCGGCGTGACGAAATCCTGACGGCGCAACAGGTCGCGCTCCTCCGGCGTGAAGCCGCCTTCGGGCCCGGTCAGGATCGCCCATGATACCTGCCTGGAGGGCAGCGGCGTGTCGCGAAAGGCGGCGAGCGCCTCCAGCATTGGCCTGGCGCGGCCCCCGGCCCCGCCCCAGCGCTCGCCATCCTCGTCGCCCGCCTCGTCGCAGAAGATCAGCCGCCGGCCCGGATAGGTCTCCTGCCAGCTGCCGATGACAGCTTCCAGCTTTTCCGTCGCGCGCACCTCCGGCACGTCCAGCCGCTCGGACTGTTCCGCCGCCTCGATGGTATTGGCCGCCAGCCGGTCTTCCTTGACGCGGTTGACGATGGTGCGCGCCGTCATCACCGGCTGCAGGATGGAACAGCCGAGCTCCGTCGCCTTCTGGGCGATCTGGTCAATCGGCGCCTTCTTCACCGGCGCGAACAGCAGGGCGAGGTCCGGCGAGGCCGCCTGCTCCCGCGTGCGCTCCACAAGCGAAATGACGCAGTGCTTCTTGTGCGCCGTCGCGATCTCGGCGGCCCATTCGCCATCGCGCCCGTTGAACACCAGGAGCGGCGCGCCCGCCTCCTTGCGCAAGACGGTGACGAGATAATGCGACTGGTCAGCCGGCAGGGTCACTGTGCCCGCATCGGTCAGGTCGTCCTGCACGAAAAGTCTCGGTGTCGTTGCCATGGTTCATCCTTCAGTCAGGCCTTCTCATACCGGATGTCCAGCGCCAACAGCAAACACCCTTCGGCTTGACTAAGCCACGCGGTCAGCCGACACCATCGGGCGATGAGCAGCGACGACACCCCCCAGCAACCTCCAAAGGACTCAACGCCGGACGCCGAGCACGAAAGCTTCGTCGACTACATGCCGCCTGCGCTCCGCCCCTGGCTGCGGCTGATGCGGGCCGACAGGCCGATCGGCACATGGCTGTTGCTGCTGCCCTGCTGGTGGGGCCTTGCGCTCGGCGCCGCGACGCCGCTGCCCCGCTACAGCGATCTTGCCAGCCTGCTGTTCTTTACCATGCTGATGGCGGTCGGTGCCTTCGTCATGCGTGCGGCGGGCTGCATCTATAATGATATCGTTGACCGCGACATCGACGCGAAAGTCGCCCGTACCGCCAACCGCCCCCTTGCCTCGGGCCGCGTCTCGCTGACGGGCGCGTGGGCGCTGCTGGTGGCCCTCAGCCTGATCGGACTTCTGGTCCTGATCCAGTTCAACCTCACCGCCATCCTCACCGGCCTTGCCGCCCTCGGCCTCGTCGCCGCCTATCCGTTCATGAAGCGGATCACCTGGTGGCCCCAGGCATGGCTGGGGCTGACCTTCAACTGGGGCGTCCTCGTCGGCTATGCCGCGGTGACCGGCACGCTCGGCTGGCCGGCCTTCCTCCTGTGGGGGGCGGGCATCTTCTGGACGCTAGGCTATGACACGATCTACGCCCATCAGGACAAGGAGGATGACGCGCTGATCGGGGTCAAATCCACCGCGCTGCGGCTCGGCGAGCGCACCCAGGCCTGGCTTGTCCGCTTCTACACCGCCACCGTGATCCTGGCCGCCATCGCCGGGCGGCTCGCGGGGATGAATTTCTGGTTCTTCCTGCTGCTGGTCGCACCCATGGCCCATTTCAGCTGGCAGATCTGGCGGCTCAAGACCGACGACCCCGCCACCTGCCTGAAACTGTTCAAATCCAACCGCGATGCCGGACTGATCATGCTCGGCGCCCTGCTGGCGGGATTATTCTAGTCACGCCCTGTCACACTCCGGTGAGAGCGGTGGAACGCCCGGTGCATATCGCGCGTATGCCTCGTATATAAAGTGAAAGCAATTCCCGGAGGATAAATGGATACTATGAGCAGACGCGGATTTCTTGGCGGTATTGCAGGTGCGACGGCAGCCCTTGGCGGCGCGAGGGCGCAGGACAAATCGACCGAGCCGCCCCGCGGCGAAATCACCGATTACGACAAATGGCAACTTTCCGAGACCGAATGGAAAGAGCGCCTGACCGATGAGGAATATTACGTCCTGCGCAAGGAAGGCACCGAGCGCGCCGGCACCTCGCCGCTGAACAAGGAAAAACGCGACGGCACCTTCGTCTGCGCCGGTTGCGGCTGGCCGCTGTTCTCGTCCAAGACCAAATATGAATCCGGCACCGGCTGGCCGTCCTTCTATGACACCCTGCCCAACGCCGTCGGCACCAAGGAAGACAACACCTTCTTCATGAAGCGTACGGAATATCACTGCGCCCGTTGCGGCGGCCATCAGGGCCATGTCTTCAATGACGGCCCGGCCCCGACCGGCCTGCGCTATTGCAACAATGGCGTCGCGCTGGACTTCAAGCCGAAAGAGCAAGCCTGACCGAGTTGGCGCTGACACGGCCCGGCCCTATCTTCTAGCGGATGATCCGGCCCGACCAGCTTCTCTGTCCCTCCCCGGCCGGGCTTTATTGCCCGCCCGGGGATTTTTATATCGACCCGGTGCGCCCGGTCGACCGGGCGGTGATCACCCATGGCCATGCCGACCATGCCCGCGCCGGCCACGGCACCGTGCTGGCGACGCCGGAAACGCTGGCGATTATGGCCGTGCGCTATGGCGAGGAATTCACCGCGCGGCGCCAGTCCCTCGGCTATGGTGAGACCACCACCATCAATGGCGTCGAGGTCAGCTTCGCCCCCGCCGGCCATGTGCTCGGCTCGGCCCAGGCGATCACGACATGGAAGGGCATGACCATTGTCTGCACCGGCGACTACAAGCGCCGCGAGGACCCGACCTGCCCGCCCTTCGAGCCGATACCCTGCCATGTCTTCATCTCCGAGGCGACCTTCGGCCTGCCGGTCTTCGTCCATCCCGACACCCGCGGCGAGATCGCCAAGCTGTTGGGCAGCGTGCAGCACAACCCCGACCGCGCCCATCTCGTCGGCGCCTATGCGCTCGGCAAGGCGCAGCGGATCATCACCCTGTTGCGGCTGATGGGCTATGACCAGCCGATCTACATCCATGGCGCCCTGCAACGCTTGTGCGATCTGTATGAGGAGCATGGCGTCGATCTCGGCGAATTGCGCCCGGCGACCATCGACGCAAAGGATGGCCCTGATGGAAAAAAAGGGGGAAAGCAGGACTTCGCCGGTCAGGTCATCATCGCCCCGCCCTCGGCCATACAGGACAAATGGGCGCGGCGCTTCCCGGACCCCCTGCCCGCCTTCGCCTCCGGCTGGATGCGCGTGCGCCAGCGCGCCAGGCAGCGCGGCGTCGAGCTGCCGCTGATCATCTCCGACCATGCCGACTGGACCGAGCTGACCGACACGATCACCGAGGTGAACCCTGAAGAGCTTTGGGTCACCCATGGCCGGGAGGAGGCGCTGGTGCGCTGGGCCAGCCTGAAGGGTCTGAAGGCCCGGCCCCTCTCCCTCGTCGGCTATGAGGACGAGAACGAGTAATGCACATGGTGGCGTCTTTCTCACCGCCTCGCCCGTCGTGGCCCGGCTTTGCCGGGCACCCCAGGGTGAGGCTCACCAAGAAAACCCTCATCCTGAGGTGCCGCGAAGCGGCCACGAAGGACGAGGGTTGAAGATACCGATATGCAGCGCTTTGCCGACCTTCTCGACCGCCTGATCCTGACGCCGTCGCGCAATGGCAAGCTGCGCCTGATGGAGGATTATTTCCGCGCCGTGCCGGACCCGGAGCGCGGCTGGGCGGTCGCCGCCATCACCCGCGATCTCGACATCCGCTCGGTCAAGCCGGCCATGCTGCGCGAGATGACGGCGGAACGGGTGGATGCGGAGCTTTTCGCGCTCTCCTATGACTATGTCGGCGATCTGGGCGAGACCATCTCCCTGATCTGGCCAGGCAAGCGCGGCGCCAACTATCAGGTCAGCCTGACCGAAGTGGTCGAGACCCTCAATGCCATGAGCCGGACGGAGGCGCGCGGCACCGTCGCGACCTGGCTCGATGCCCTCGACCCGACCGCCCGCTGGGCGCTGATCAAGCTGATCACCGGCGGCCTGCGCATCGGCGTCGGCGCCCGCCTCGTCAAGCAGGCGCTGGCCAATTTCGGTGGCAAGCCGATCCAGGACATTGAGGAATTATGGCACGGCCTCGCCCCGCCCTATACGGCGCTTTTCCAGTGGCTCGAGGGCAAGGCGGACAAGCCGGAAAACGCGATGAAGGCCCCCTTCCGCCCGGTCATGCTCGCCCATGCCATCGAGGAGGCCGACAAGCCGCGCATCGACCTGTCGGAGAACGCCTTTGAATGGAAATGGGATGGCATCCGCGTTCAGGCCGTCGCCGAAGGCGGCCAGACCCGGCTTTATTCTCGCACCGGCGACGACATCTCCAACGCCTTCCCCGATCTTGTAGAGAGCATGGAGTTCGACGCCGCCATCGACGGCGAATTGCTGGTCTATGACCCGGCCGAGCCGCCCTTCGCCGTGCGGCCCTTCAACGACCTGCAGCAGCGCCTGAACCGCAAGACGGTGACGAAAGCCATGCTGGCGGACTATCCCGCCTTCATCCGCGCCTATGACCTGCTCTGGCATGACGGGCAAGATTTGCGTGGCCTGCCCTTCGAGGAGCGCCGCGCCCTCTTGGAGCGCTTCATCGACACCGAAAAGCCCGCCCGGTTCGATCTCTCGCCCACTGTCAGTGTAAAGAGCTGGGAGCATCTGGCCGAGCTGCGCGCCAATCCGCCCCTCGACGCCATCGAAGGGCTGATGCTGAAGAAACGATCCTCCGTCTACGTCCCCGGCAGGCCCAGGGGCGAGTGGTGGAAATGGAAGCGCCAGCCCTTCCTCATCGACGCCGTCCTGATGTATGCCCAGCGCGGCCACGGCAAGCGCTCGTCCTACTATTCCGACTACACCTTCGGCTGCTGGCGGCAGGACGAAAACGGCACCGACGAGCTGGTGCCGGTCGGCAAGGCCTATCACGGCTTCACCGATGAGGAGCTGAAAAGAATAGACCGCTATGTCCGCAACAACACGATCGACCGCTTCGGCCCGGTCCGTTCGGTCAGGGCGAGCAAGGAGGAAGGGCTGGTGCTGGAGATTGCCTTCGAGGGCCTCGCCCGCTCCAAGCGCCACAAATCCGGCGTCTCCATGCGCTTCCCCCGCATCAGCCGCCTGCGCTGGGACAAACCCGCCGCCGACGCCGACCGGCTGGAAACGCTCGAAGCGATGATCCCGGATTAATTCAGGTCGGGATCGGTGTAGGCCTCTAACAGAACGGGACTGTCGTCATCGAAATAGACCCCGAAAAACGGCTTGCCCCCCAATGCCCGGATATATTCAAGGATCGTGGAGATATGCGGATCGTTGCGCCGCTCCATCTCGGAAACATGGCCCTGCTTTGTCTGAAGCCGCTCGGCCAGTTCCACTTGCGTAACCCGGCGCATCTTGCGCAGCGCCTGAAGCCCTTCGACTTCAGCTATGAGTTCCTGCGCCCGCGCCTCGATGCGTTTTTGAGAGGCGCGGGGCAAAGATTTGATAAAATCATCTGCGTTGACGGGCTTTTTCATTTCAGCTTACTCACATGCTTGGCCAGACGGTCATCCGCTGCCTTGATAAGATCTTTGTAGAAACGTTTCTGATTTTGACCCCGTTTATCGGCACCAATCAGCAAAATCGCATTTCGTTCCGGATCGAACGCGAATGCCACACGCCAAACGCCTTTCTCGGCCTCGAACCGTAACTCTTTCATATTTGGGAATTTCGATCCCGAAAGAGTATCCACGTGCGGTCTTGGCGTCTGCGGACCATATTGCTGGAGAAGCCTGATTTTAGCGGAAAGCTCCTCTTTGACCTTCAAAGACCATTCATCAACTTCCTCGACAAATTCCGGATGAATAAGAACTTGCCAGACCATGATTCAAATCCTCAAAAACCAGCTGAATTTGAGGGCTGGCCATCATAGCACCCAATCATAGGCATGCCCGACTTTTCGAAAAATATAGCGACAAAAGTATATTGCGTCAAGACGATATTTACCGCCGCCTGAACACCGCCGCGACCTCGATATGGGGCGACCAGATGAACTGGTCGACGGGCTGGACCGCCTCGAGCCGATAGCCGCCCGCCGTCAGGATGGCCGCGTCGCGGGCGAAGGTCTTCGGGCTGCAGGAGACGCCGACGACGACCGGCACGGCGCTGGCCGCCAGTTGCTCGGCCTGCGCCTCGGCCCCGGCGCGCGGGGGGTCGAACACCACCGCCTCGAAGGATTTCAGCTCGTCCGGCATCAGCGGCTGGCGGAACAGGTCGCGCACCTGTGTCGTGATCGGCCGCAGCCCCGGCTGGTTGCGCCCGGTATTGATCGCGGCAATCGCTTCGGGCACGGATTCAACGGCGTGGACATTAGCCCGCTTCGCCATGGCAAAGGTGAAGGTGCCGGAGCCCGAGAACAGGTCGGCGACATGACCAGCCTCACCAATGCCATCGAGCACGACGCGCTGCAGCGTTTCCTCGCCATCCTTCGTTGCCTGCAGGAAGCCCTTGGGCGGCAGCGGCACAGGGCTGCCGGCAAAGGTCACCGTCACCGGCCCCGGCACATAGAGCGGTACACGGTTCAGGGTCAGCCGCGACAGCTTCATGGCGCGGGCGAGTTCCGTCAGCGCCTCGCGCGCGGCCAGGTCCAGGTCCTCCTCGGCGACATCGCCGCCGAGATCGACATCGGCGCCAGTGTCGGTGAGCGTGACGAAACAGGTGAACCACGCCGTCGGGTTGAGGCGGAACAGCGGCTCGCACAGCCGGGCGACATCGCCGCGCAGGGCGAACAATTCCGGGTCGAGCACATGGCATTCTTCCATCGGCACCAGCCGGTGCGAGCCCTTGGCGAGGAAGCCGATCTGCGCCTTGCCGCCGATCCAGCGTACCGAATACCCCGCGCGGCGGCGCATCCTCGGCGAGGACGACAACAGCGGCAGCACCTCTACATGGGACAGCCCTTCGCGCGACAATGCCTGGCGGATCAGCCCCTGTTTCCACGCATTGTAATAATCCGTATCGAGATGCTGCAGGGCGCAGCCACCGCATTCATCGCCCATTTTCTGGTCATTGGGGCCATCCTCCCGCGCATGCCCGAAATGGCGGCAGACCGGCGCCTTGCGCACGGCGCTTTCCTTCACCAGCCCGGTCAGCTGCGCCCTGGTGCCGGTGACCGTCAGCTGCGCGACATCGCCCGGCGCCGCGAAGGGCACATGCACGGTCTTGTCAGCCACAATCGCTGTGCCATCGCCCTGCAGGCCGATGGCGACGATCTCCGCCTCCGCCGCGACCGGCTTTGGTGCCTTCGCGGGCTTGCGCTTATGTCTTCTTCCGGGCACCAATCAAGAACTCCCTGTTACCATCGCCGCCCGCAATCGGGCTCTCGCACCAGCCGAGCGGCTCGAACCCCTCTCCCGCGATCCAGTCCAGCATCGCCTCGGCAACGCCTTCGGCATTCTCGCGGCCCGGGCGCACCAGCCCGCCCTTGCCGATCTCGCCGCGGCCGACCTCGAATTGCGGTTTGACGAGAGCGAGGCAATGGCCGCCGGGGCGGATCAAGTCAAGAGCCGGCGGCAAGGCCTTCTTCAGGCTGATGAAGGACACATCCGTGACGACCAGGTCGAGCGGCTCAGCCACCAGAGCGGGCGACAGGTCCTTAGCGTGGGTCTTTTCGAGATTCACCACTCGGCTGTCGCCGGCGATCCTGTCATGCAACTGGCCATGGCCGACATCCACGGCATGGATCTTCGCCGCCCCGCCCGCCAGCAGCACATCGCAGAACCCGCCGGTCGACGCGCCAAGGTCGAGGCAAATCATCCCCGCCGGATCGACGCCGAAGTATTCCAGCGCCTTTTCCAGCTTCAGCCCGCCGCGCGAGACCCAGCGCAGCACCTCCCCCGACAGTGTCACCTCATCGCCAGCGCCGATCTTGCGCGAGGGCTTGTCGGCGACGGTGCCATTGACCCGCACCAGCCCGGCGGCAATCGCCGACTGGGCGCGGGCGCGGCTCTCGCACAGGCCGCTTTCAACGAGATGAAGGTCAAGACGCATGGCCGGTCTATAGCCCGGTTTTGCAGGCTGGTCATCCCGCCCGCACTTCCCTTATGCTGGGCCAAAAGAGGAGGAATGAATGAAAAACCCACTCGCGGCACTCCTGTCCGCTGCCCTGCTCACATCAGGCGGGGGCATGACCACCGCCCACGCTCAGGAATCCGCCTTCACGGTCCAGGATGCGGTCATCGACGAGACGCTGCAGGCTTATGTCGAGACCGGCAGGATTGCCGGGGCGACGGCGCTCGTCTGGCAGGACGGCGAAGAAGTCTATGCCGGCAGTTTCGGCATGGCCGACCGCGAGGCAGGCCGCGCGATGAGCCGCGACACGCTGTTCCAGATCTATTCCATGACCAAGCCCGTCACCGGCGTTGCCCTCATGACCCTGTGGGAGGACGGCAAGTTCGACCTCGACGATCCGCTGTCGGACTATCTGCCGGAATTTGCCGACATGACGGTCTTCGCCGGGTTCGATGCCGATGGCGAGCCGGTGTTCGAACCAGCGAAGCGCGCGATAAAAGTCATCGACATCCTGCGCCACACGGCGGGCCTCGGCTATGCCAGCGAGATGAAGGAATATCCAGCCCATCTCTACCGCGAGGCCGGGGTGATGGATAACAGCCAGACGCTGGACGAGTTCAGCCAGAACATTGCCTCCCAGCCGCTCTATTACCAGCCCGGCGGCGAATGGAAATACAGCGCCTCGGTCTCGGTCCAGGCGCGCCTCGTCGAGGTGCTCTCCGGTCAGGAGTTCGACACCTATCTGCGCGAGACCATCTTCGAGCCCCTCGGCATGGACAGCGCGACGCGCTATGTCGCGCCCGAAGACCGCGAGCGCCTCGCCGGCTTCTATTCCGACGCCTCGGGCACGCTGGAGCGCGTCCCCGACATCCAGGCCTATGCCGGCGTCTATAATCGCAGCGCCTTTCAGGCTGGCGGTTTCGGCCTCGTCATGGAGATCGACGACTATATGCGCTTTGCCCGCATGCTGCTGAATGGCGGCGCGCTCGACGGCGCGCGCATCCTTGAGGCCGAAACGGTCGAGTTGATGGCGACGGACCACCTGCCCGCCACCGTGCAGGACGTGAACTGGCTGCGCAACAAGGGCCAGGCCGGGTTCGGCCTGAACTTTGCCGTGCGTATCGCGCCGCCTCTGAAATCATACGAGGCGTCAGGCGCGGTCGGCGAGTTCTTCTGGGATGGCTATGCCTCGACCCTGTTCTGGGTCGATCCGGCCAATGATCTTGCCGCCGTCCTGCTGGTCCAGAAAGTGCCCTTCGATGAAATCGGCCTGCACAAGGCCTTCCGCGATGCCGTCTATGCCGGCTCGGCCTTCGCCGCGCCTCAACCAAATGGAGAATGAAAATGATGCGTTTCCTGGCAATCCTGACACTGATCTTTGCCGCACCCTTTACAGCCGCCAATGCGGAGGATGAAATGTATTCCCACCTTGTCTTTTTTGAACTGACCGACAAGAGCGACGACGCCAAACAGGCGCTGATCGACGGTTTCGAGACTTATCTGGCGCCCCATGACGGCATCCTCGTCTACACCGCCAGTATCCGCGACGAGAGCAAGCAGCGCGATGTCAATGATCTGACATTCGATGTCGCCCTGACGCTGGTGTTCGAGAGCGTCGCCGCGCAGGACGCCTATCAGGTGACCGACGCCCACAAGCAGTTCATCGAGGAGTTGAGCGGCAACTGGGCCAGCGTGCGGGTATTCGATTCCACGATCCCGGCGGGCAGCCTGACCATCATCGGCGGCGCCGAAACAGAATAGGCAGGCCGACTAAAGCGTTTCCCGGTGAAGTGGAAACCGGTTCACCGTCAGGAAACGCGACAAAAAAGGAGACAGGATCATTTCAGCGTTTCGATAGAACGCTGAAATGATCTGGGTCTTACGCTCTGATGTCGCCCGCCTGCACGATCATCTTTTCCATGCCGAGGGCACGGCGGGCGGCATTGGCGATGCCCATGGCATCGAGGCCCGCCTCTTCATACATCCGCGCCGGGCTGGCATGGTCCTGATAGAAATCGGGCAGCGTCAGCGTACGGATCTTCAGCCCGCCATCCAGCAGGCCTTCGTCCGAGAGATAGTGCAGCACGAAAGCGCCGAAGCCGCCCTGTGAGCCCTCCTCGACGGTGATCACCACTTCATGCTCCTTGACCAGCCGTCGGACCAAATCGTGGTCGAGCGGCTTGGCAAAGCGGGCATCGGCGACAGTGGTCGACAGGCCCTGCGCGCCCAGCATGTCGGCGGCCTTCAGGCATTCGCCCAGGCGTCCGCCAAGCGACAGGAGCGCGACCTTGGTGCCTTCCTTGACGATGCGGCCCTTGCCGAGCTCCAGCACCAGCGGCCTCTCCGGCATTTCCACGCCGATCCCTTCGCCGCGCGGGAAGCGGAACGCGATCGGGCCCTCGTCATACATCGCCGAGGTATGGGTCATGTGGACCAGCTCCGCCTCGTCGCCCGCCGCCATGATCACCATGTTCGGCAGGCAGCCGAGATAGGCGAGATCGAACGCGCCGGCATGGGTCGCGCCATCGGCGCCGACCAGCCCGGCCCGGTCGAGCGGGAAGCGCACCGGCAGGTTCTGCAGGGCGACATCATGCACCACGCTGTCATAGGCGCGCTGCAGGAAGGTCGAATAGATCGCCGCATAGGGCTTCAACCCCTCGGCAGCGAGACCGGCGGCGAAGGTGACCGCATGCTGTTCGGCAATGCCGACATCGAAGGTGCGGTCGGGGAATTCTTCCATGAACTTGGTCAGGCCGGTGCCGTCCGGCATGGCGGCGGTGATGCCGACGATTTTCTCGTCGCGGCGGCCTTCCTCGACCAGCTGCTGTCCGAATACGGACGTATAGGACGGCGCGTTGGATTTGCCTTTGTGCTGCTTGCCGGAGATGACGTCGAACTTGGCGACGCCGTGATATTTGTCAGCAGAGGTCTCCGCCGGGGCATAGCCCTTGCCCTTCTGGGTCACGACATGAACCAGCACCGGGCCATCGTCGATGTCGCGAACGTTTTCCAGCACGTCGATCAGGTGATCCATGTTGTGACCGTCGATCGGGCCGACATAATAGAAACCCAGTTCCTCGAACAGCGTGCCGCCGGTGACCATGGCGCGGGAATATTCCTCAGCCTTCGCCGCTTTTTCATACAGCGTCTTGGGCAGCTTCTTGGCCAGTTGCTTGGCAAAAGAGCGGAAGCCCTGATAGGCGCCGGACGAGGCCGCGCGGGCGAGATAGGCACTCATCGCGCCGACCGGCGGGGCGATCGACATGTCGTTGTCGTTGAGGATGACCGTCAGCCGCTTGCCGAGATCGCCGGCATTGTTCATCGCCTCATAGGCCATGCCGGCGGACATCGACCCGTCGCCGATCACGGCGATGACGCGATTGTCCTCGCCCTTCATGTCGCGGGCGACCGCCATGCCGAGGGCCGCCGAGATCGACGTAGCCGCATGGGCTGCGCCGAACGGGTCATATTCACTCTCGACGCGCCTGGTGAAGCCCGACAGGCCGCCTTCCTGGCGCAGGGTGCGGATGCGGTCGCGCCGCCCGGTCAGGATCTTGTGCGGATAGCACTGGTGGCCGACATCCCAGATCAGCTTGTCGTCCGGCGTGTTGAACAGATAATGCAGCGCCACGGTCAGCTCGACCACGCCGAGCCCGGCCCCCAGATGCCCGCCGGTGACCGAGACCGCATCAATCACCTCTTCCCGCAACTCATCGGCCAGTTGCCGCAGCTGGCTGCGATCGAGATCGCGCAGATCGGCCGGCAGGGTCACTTTATCGAGGAGCGGGGTTTCAACAGCCATAGGTTTTATCCGTTACTATCTAATAGCGTCACAGGAGTTTCACAGTCCTATGGGGCGAAATCAAGCCACGCTTGCGGCAAGGGTTTGAAAAGAGCGAGAAAAGTGATGGCAAAGTGTCGCCATCGCCGGTCCTCACTCAAACGACGCCGGTTCGGTCCGTACCTCGCCGGTCTCGCTCAGCATGATCTTGTCGACCTTTTCCTTGGCATCCTTCAGCTTTTTCTCGCAATGGGCCTTAAGCACCGCGCCGCGCTCATACAGCTCGATCGACGTCTCCAGCGGGGCGTCGCCTTTTTCCAGCGTCGAGACGATGCCTTCCAGTTCCTGCAGCGCTGCCTCGAAAGACAGGCCGGCGATATTCTTCTTGTCCGCCATTCTTTCCTCCTGGGTTAGGGCCGGGCTCCTGATTTTCACAGGACCGGGTGTTATTCCGCCACCGCCGGCTTGCCATTCGCTTGCGATTCCGGCGCTTCCATCTCATAGGCGCGCCACGACCAGTAATCATTGCCGCCCTGGTGGTCGACCCGCGCCCAGCGGCGTTTCTTGCACATATGCCGATCGATCATCCAGTTGAGATAGCCATGAGCGCACAGCAGCACGTCGCCTTCCGCCGAGAGGTCGATAAGCCGGTCGGCGATCTGCGACACCCGGCGCCAGGCGGCGACGTGGTTTTCCGTCTCATCGGGCGCATAGCCGAGGAACCAGAAGGTGCGAGAGACCACGCCCCACGTGCCGGGCCGCAACCTGATCCACGGTACTGGCGGCGGCGGCAGCGGCGCTTCGACGAACAGCGCGTCCTGCGGCACGATGCGGGCCCCCTCGACGATATGGTCAGCGGTCTCGATGGCGCGGGGCAGGGTCGAACACAGCACATGCTCGCAATTGGCGGCAGCATCGATCAGGCTGCGCGGCGGTTCCTCGTCGGGATAAAGCCCGCTTTCATCATATCGCGCCCACCAGTCGCCATACTCCCGCGCGGTGATCCGCACGTTCCGGTCGAGATTGGGGCGCCCGTGGCGCGCGGTTATGATTCGGCCCACCATTGGTCCGGATTAGCCGATTTGGCCCGGTGAGGCGAGCGCTTTCACATGCGCTGCGGCAGACTTTCCAAGTGCATCAAGGTCATAGCCGCCTTCCAGTACCGAGATGATGCGGCCCGCGCAGGTGTCCCGCGCAATCGCGCTGATCTCCACGGTGACCCAGGCGAAATCCTCCTCGACCAGTTGCAGCCCGCCCAGCGGGTCGGCGGCATGGCCATCGAAACCGGCGGAAATGACGATGAAGTCCGGCGCGAAATCCGACAGCGCAGGCAGCAGCCGCTCGCCCCAGGCGCGGCGGAAGGCCTGGCCGCCCTCGCCCCGCGCCAGGGGCTGGTTGGCGATCTGGTCGTGGAGGCCGCGATCGCTCTGCTTGCCCGTGCCCGGATATTGCGGCCATTCATGGGATGACGCGAAGAACGCAGTCTCCCGGTCCCAGAAAATGGCCTGCGTGCCATTGCCGTGATGGACGTCGAAATCGACCACCGCAACGCGGGCACAGCCATGGGCCGCCTGCGCATGCAGCGCGGCGATAGCGGCATTGTTGAAGACGCAGAAGCCCATGGCCCGGTCCTGCTCGGCGTGATGGCCCGGCGGCCGGGCGATGATGAAGGCATTGTCGGCCTCGCCCGCCATCACCGCATCGACGGCCGCAACGGCAGCGCCTGCGCCGCGACGGGCGGCAGACAGGGAATGCGGCCCCATGAAGGTGTCGGGATCGAGCTGTGCCCAGCCCTCATCCTGCGGAGCCTTTGCGCGCACCAGGTCGATATGCGCCTGCGGATGGGCAAGCGCGATGCGGTCCCACGCCGCTTCCGGCGCCGCGCGGCGGATCAGGTCGTCGAAGTCGCCATGGGAAAGCGCAGCCTCGACCGCGCCATAGCGCGACTGGCGTTCCGGGTGGCCGGGCGGGACTTCGTGCTGGCCAAAGTCCGAATGGCTGTAGAGAAGCGTTGTCATGGTCCCGTTATGCCAAGACCGCGCGCCGACGAAAAGCGGTTTGATGACGCGGGGCCCCACGGTTTTAAGCGCCCCGCCTCATCGGCAGGTCATGAACGGTCCCATGTCGAGGTGAAAGTGATTGGCATGGGCGTTGTTATAGTCAGGCCCCAGCACAACGGCAAAGCGCTCGCAGGCGCGCTCGTGCACGGTGTCGAGGAACCGGCCCGCCTCACTGTCGTCGCCCCAATCGTCGAGAACCGAGATCTCGCTTGAATCCTCCAGCACGAAACCGGCAATGTCGATGGCATTGGCATAGGCGTGCTCGGACCGCCGCCCACCCGGGCGGTTGTTGACATTGCGGCAGGCATAAGTGCCGTAATGGCGGATACGGATGATCTCGCGGCCCAGCATCTCCTCCGCCGCCGGTTTCAGGTCATGCTCCTCCCAGACCGCCAAGGCGACCAGTGCCGGGCATGTCAGGGTGATATCGCCGCCATAGGAAATGCTGGACTGGCGCAACTGCGCGACATTCTCGAAGCCGCAATTCTCGCCCGTCTCCCGGTCCGGCAGGAACTCGACATCAAGGTCGCTCTGCTCGAGTACGGCGCGGCATTCATCGCCATTCATGCGCAGGCGGGTCAGCTTCATGCCGGTGAGAAAGGTCGGCGCGTCAGCGATCGCCAGCGGCTCGAACGGGTTGAACCGGTCGGGCACATGGCGGTCGAGCACATAAAAACCGCCTGCGGTCACAAGGGCGCAGACGATCAGGAAAGCGAGCAGTTTCATGCCTGCGCTAACACGGCCCGTAGGAAATCGTCAGCATGTCGATGACCGGCGGCACGTTGAACCGCATCGGCAGCCCGACCATGCCAGTGCCCGAGGTAACGAACAGATTCCCGCGCCGTTCCTCGCTATAGCCATAGCGCAACGTGTCGCAGGCAAAGGTCAGGGCGCAGGTCACTAACGGAATATTGATCTGCCCGCCATGGGTATGACCGGCCACCATCAGGTCGAACGCCGGCAGGGTGCGGCGCTCTTCCAGGACATCCGGATTGTGCTCGATGGCGAAAGTGAAGGCCCCTGGGGCGGGCGGCTCCGGCGTTACCCAGTCGCCATCGCGCTGGGCGCCCCAATGGTCCGGCAGGCCGATAATGTTGACCGGCTGGCCGCCGGCCTCTGCCGCCACGGCACCGCCATCGAGCACGGTGACACCGAGCGCGTCCAGCGTCCCGATCAGCGGCCGGGTCAGGTCCTCGCCCGACAGGCCGACATCGTGATTGCCCATAGTGGCAAAAGCCGGTGCTGTCAGATCGGCCAATGGCGCGAACAGGTCCGGCAAGTCCTCCGCTGGCGGATGATAAGTAAAATCGCCGGGGATCAGCACCAGGTCGGCGTCCAGCCCGTTCACGCGTTCCACGATCCGGCGGACCGGCATGGCATTGTCGAAGATGCCGTTATGAGTGTCGGAAAAGACAGCCGCCCGCACCTCCCCCACAGCCGCCGCCGTACAGATATTCAGCTCATGCTCCTTCACCAGAAGGATGCGCGGCTCAACGAAGCGGGCATAGGCCAGAACGCTGAGAAAGGCCAGAAACAGCCCCAGCAGCACCTTGCGCATGCGCCAGTCCTTCCGGATCATCAGCCACAGGATGACCGGCACGGCGAGAAAATAGAGATAGCTGGCGTAGTAGAGGAGGAGTTGCATGGAGGACGGTTTATTCCGTCCCTTCTTTTTTTGAAAGCAGAAGAGATCCGTCTGACGACGGCGCGCAGATCAGCTCATCGCCGTCCTTCAACCCCAGTTCCTCAACCAGCTTATCAGGAAGGATCACCATCCCGTTTTCGTCATCATAGGGGAAAACCTTTGTGATGTAGGCCATTCTTGATCTCCTTGGCATCAAGGATGGACTGCAATCACGACTATTGAAAGGCGAAATTATCCCGCCAGCAGTGCCGGATCGATCTCCCGCACGGTCTGTTCGCCCGCCATCGCCGCCGTGGCGCAGGCGCCAGCGCGCGGCAGCAGGTTGTCGGCATAGAACCGGGCAATGGCGATACGCGCGGCGTGATAGGCCCGATCGCCCTCTTCCAGCCCGGCAGCCACCAGCGCGCCCTTGCCGAGATAATGCCCGCCAGCGACATAGCCGAACTGGTCGAGATAGGCGCTCGCGCCGGCGAGGGCATCCTCTGCCTTGCCGCGACCACCGGCCTCGACCATCCAGCGGGTCACCGCCTCCAGCCGCTCGGCCTCGGCCTTGAGCTGCTGGCCGATGGCCTCGAGATCGCCCGTGCCGGAGGCCATCAGCGCATCGGCATTGTCCTTCACCTCGGCGATGAAATCATAGGCAAGCTTGCCGCCGCCCATGCCGAGCTTGCGCCCGATCAGGTCGATCGCCTGGATGCCGTTGGTGCCTTCATAGATCGCGCAGATGCGCACGTCGCGCAGATGCTGCGCCGCGCCCGTCTCCTCGACATAGCCCATGCCGCCGAAGACCTGAATGCCGAGCGATGTCGATTCGATCGCCCGTTCCGACGAGAACCCCTTGGAGACCGGCGTCAGCAATTCCTCGCGCTCCTTGGCGAGCCGCGCCGTTTCCAAGTCGGGCGAATGATGGGCGACATCATGGGCGACCATGTTGGCATAGCAGATCGCGCGCGAGGCATCGGTCAGCGCCTTCATCGTATAGAGCTGGCGGCGGACATCAGGGTGCTGAATGATCGCCACCTGCGGCCCCGACTTCACGCCAAACGCCCGCCCCTGCGTGCGGTCCTGGGCATAGGCGAGCGCCGACTGGAAGGCGTGTTCTGCGACGCTGACGGCCTGCATGCCGACATCGATGCGGGCCGCGTTCATCATCACGAACATGTTCTTCAGGCCCTCATTCTCCTTGCCCACGAGGGTGCCATAGCATTCCTCATTGTCGCCAAAGGCGAGCTGGCAGGTCGGGCTGAGATGCTGGCCCAGCTTGTGCTCTATCCCGGTGCAGCGCACATCATTGCGCTCGCCGAGCGAGCCGTCTTCGTTGACATGATATTTGGGCACAAGGAACATCGAGATGCCGCGCGTGCCTTCCGGCGCATCCGGCAGGCGGGCCAGCACGAGGTGGCAGATATTCTCCGTCAGGTCATGCTCGCCATAGGAAATCCACACCTTGTTGCCCTTGATCCTGTAGCGGCCATCGCCTGCCGGCTCGGCCTTGGTGCGGATCACCGATAGATCGGAGCCTGCCTGCGGCTCCGACAGATTCATCGTCCCCGCCCATTCGCCGGACACCATCTTCTCCAGATACAGCTTCTTCTGCTCCTCCGTACCGTGAGCAAGCAGCGCCTTGACCGCGCCGGTCGTCAGGCAAAAGCCCATGGACAGGCCGATGCACGCCCCGAACAGCGCGTCGGAGACGCACAGCGCCAGCGTCTGCGGCAGGTCCTGGCCGCCATATTCCTCCGGGAAGGCGAGCGAGCCCCAGCCGCCTTCGGTATACTGGCTATAGGCCTCCCGGAATTCCGGCGGCAGGGTGACGACACCATCCTTCAGGCTCGCGCCTTTCTCGTCGGCAGCCTGGTTCAGCGGCGCCAGCACATTGTCGGCGAGCTTGCCGACTTCCTCCAGCACGGCGGTGACCAGTTCCGGGCCGAGATCGTCCCAGGCGCCGGTCTGGCGCACGGCGTCGAACCCGGCCATGTGGTCGAGGATGAATTGCATGTCGCGCACGGGCGTCTTGTAGGTCATGGGGTCACTCCGATCTTTGTCTGAACTATAGTAGAGCGGCCCCAGATTTTTGTAGCCTTGTGCGCAGTTCATCTGCAGTTATGACCCGATATGTCACACCCGATCGTCGCCTATAGCCCCGAGGCCGCCGGACAGGCCGCCCGCATCTTGTCAGACGGCGGGCTTGTCGCCGTGCCGACGGAGACGGTCTATGGCCTCGCGGCGGACGCGACCGACGACCGCGCTGTCGCCAGAATTTACGAGGCCAAGGGCCGGCCGAGCTTCAATCCGCTGATCATCCATGTGACCGGGCTGGAGATGGCATCCCGCTATGCCGTTATCTCCCCGCTGGCCGAAACGCTCGCCGCCGCCTTCTGGCCCGGGCCGCTGACCATGGTCCTGCCGGTCAGGCCCGATAGCGGCCTGTCGACGCTCGTCACCGCCGGGCTCGACACCGTCGCCATCCGCTGTCCGCAATCGCTCCCCGCACAGGCGATCCTAGCCGCCTTGGGCCGGCCCTTTGCTGCCCCCAGCGCCAACCCGTCCGGCGGTCTCAGCCCGACCAGCGCCGCCCATGTCGCGGCCGCTCTTGGCGAAAAGGTCGACATGATCCTTGATGATGGCCCGTCCTCGGTCGGGGTCGAGTCGACCATTATCGCGGTCGGCGAGACCCTGACCCTGCTGCGCCCCGGCAGCATCACGGTCGCGCAAATCGAGAAGATTACCGGCCAAGGCGTTGAGGTGAAAGAGCAAACCGGAACGATTCTGGCCCCGGGCATGATGGAGAGCCATTACGCGCCCAAGGCCCTGTTGCGCCTCAACGCAACTGCACCGGAGACCGGTGAGGCGTTTCTCGGCTTCGGCGCAACCACCGCCCCCGGCGCTCTCAATCTCAGCCCGTCCGGCGACCTGACCGAGGCAGCGGCGAATCTCTTTGCCTTCCTTCACCGGCTCGACGACACCGCCAACCGCATCGCCGTGGCGCCGATCCCGGACACAGGCCTCGGCATCGCCATCAACGACCGCCTGCGCCGCGCCGCGGCACCGCGCTGACCGGCCCACCTGACAGTCTCACTCAACCACTGGCAGCAAGGCCCTGTTCCCCCTTCACGAAATGCCTTAAGAGGAGGCACCTTAGAGAGGGAGACCCCCATGATCACCAAACCCATGACCACCAGATACGCCCTGCTCGGCTCCGCCGCCCTCCTGCTCGCCCTTGCGGCCTGCGGCCAGCCAGCTGACGACACCGCCGAAACCACGACGCCTGCCGAGACTGCTGAAGTGGCTGAAAATGACACCGGCGACATGGCAATGGCCGACGATACCGATGTCGAGATGGAAGTCGTCTCTGACGACGCCGATACGGCCACGGCCGTCGACACCGGCTATGCCCAATATCTGAGCCGCCCTTCCCGCCCGGAAGGCGATGCCGCCGATGACGCATCGCGCAAGCCCGCCACCGTTCTCGCCTTCATGGACCTGATGCCCGGCATGACCGTCCTGGAACTCGAAGCAGGCGGCGGATACTATACCGAGCTGCTGTCCTATGCCGTTGGCGAGGATGGCGAGGTCATCATGCAGAACCCGGCGGAATTCGACGCCTTCCTCGGCGATGCCGTCACCAACCGCCTCGCCGATGACCGGCTCGCCAATGTCACCTATTCCAGGTCAGACTTCGACGATCTCGAACCGGCCGATGCCTCGGTCGATCTCGTCACCTGGATTCTCGGCCCGCACGAGCTGTACTTCTTCCCGGAGAACAAGCCGGACGGCTTCGGCGACCCGGCGGCTTCCTATGCCGAAATATTCCGCGTGCTGAAACCGGGCGGTGCCTTCGTCGTGATCGACCATGCCTCTGCCTCCGGCGACCCGGAGACGACCGGCGGCACCACCCACCGCATCGACCCCGCGATCGTCATCGAACTCGCCGAGGCGGCTGGATTCCAGCTCGAAGCCCGCTCCGACGCGCTCGCCAATCCGGGCGACGACTACACCAAGGGCGTGTTCGACCCGGCGGTTCGCCGCAACACGGACCGCTTCCTGTTGAAATTCAGGAAACCGGCCTAAGATCATCAGGGCGGGCATTGCGCCCGTCCTTTTGAGTCAGCCGGAGGCAACAGGTTCATGGTCCTCGACCAACTGCATATCGACGCCCTCGCCGCCATCACCGGCCCGAGGGGCGTCATCGGGGAGGCTGACAGCGCGCCTTACCTGACCGAGTGGCGCGGGCGCTGGACCGGAACGGCACCGATCATCCTCGCCCCCGCCAGTGTCGAGGAAGTCTCGAAGATCGCCGCCTGGTGCCATGAGCACGCTATCGGCATCACGCCGCAGGGCGGCAATACCGGCCTCGTCGGCGGCCAGGTCCCGGACGGGCAGATCCTCATCACAATGAAGCGCCTGCGCGCCGTGCGCGATGTCTCAGCCGACAACAACACGATGACGGTCGAGGCGGGGCTGACGCTGGCGGAAGCTCAAGCAGAAGCCGGGAAAGCCGACCGCCTCTTCCCCCTGTCCATCGGCTCGGAAGGCAGCTGCCAGATCGGCGGCATAATCTCCACCAATGCCGGCGGGGTGAATGTCATCCGTTATGGCAATATGCGCGACCTCGTGCTGGGCATCGAGGCGGTGCTGCCCGACGGCACGGTCTGGAACGGCCTCAACCGCCTGCGCAAGAACAATACCGGCTATGATTTGAAACACCTTTTCATCGGCGGCGAAGGCACGCTCGGCCTCGTCACCGCCGCGGTGCTGAAGCTCTATCCGCGCCCGGCCCAGAGCGTGACCGTGTTCACCGCCCTGCCGTCGGCCCGCGCCGCGGTCGACCTGCTCTCGCTCATGCAAGGCGAGACCGGCGGTATGGCGGCTTCCTTCGAACTCCTCAGCGCCGCAACCCTCGACCTGACCCTGAAACAGTTTCCAGGCCTGCCGCGCCCGGTCGAAACCCGTGCACCGTTCTACACCCTGATGGAATTCACCAGCGGGTCCGGCACCGACCTTGCCGGCAAGATCGAGGCCGCGCTCGCAAAAGCGATGGAAAAAGACCTCGTCCTCGACGGCACCATCGCCCAGAACCAGACTCAGGCGGGCGAGCTCTGGCAGATCCGCCACAACGTCTCCGAAGCGATGAAGAAAGACCCGGCTTACTGCGTCAAATGCGATATCTCCGTGCCGGTGCAGGACATCCCGGCCTTCCTCGAGGAGACCGGCAAGGCGGTCGAGAAAACCGCGCCCGGCGCCCGGGTCATCGCCTTCGGCCATATGGGCGACGGCAATATCCATTACGATATTCTGGGTCCGGAGGCTGGCGAACACGACGCCTTCAAGGCCCGCTCGCAAGAGATGGAGCGGCTGGTCCATGACACGGCCATCGCCCATGGCGGGTCGATTTCCGCCGAGCACGGCATCGGCATTCTCAAGCGCGCAGAACTGGCCGAGCGCAAGGACCCCGCCGAGATGCGGATGATGCGCGCGATCAAGCAGGCGCTCGACCCCAAAAACATCATGAATCCCGGCAAGCTGCTCTGAGCCAAAAAAAGACCCGGCCGGATTGCTCCGGGCCGGGCCTTCACGCAGGAATAGTCGAGGGGCAAACTATTCCAGAGGGATTGGTTTAATAACTGCGCAGCTGGCCGTTCTCGTAATAGGTCCGGCCGGTCTGCTGGTCGACATAGTAATAGCGGCCGGAAGAATCCTCGTAGTAGAGCGGGCGACCGGAGGCATCGCGGCGCTGCGGCGCGGCCTGCTGCTGGGCCCGGTCCTGCTCGCGGCCGACCATGGCGCCACCGGCACCACCGACAGCCGCCCCGATTGCCGCCCCGGTCTGGGCGTCCCCATCACCGGTATTATTGCCGATAACGCCACCGGCGACGGCGCCTGCGGCGGCCCCCATGGCGGCATTGCGCTCGATATTGCCGGTCTGCGTGCAGGCAGCTGCCATGAGGGCGATAGCGCCGGCACCGGCGAGTAATTTGATCCTGGTCATGATATCCTCCTTCGCGGAAACGGACCGCAATTGGTCGATGTTAACCAAACAGCCAGACCGCGCCCCGGTTCCCGCATCAAGAAAATGCCTTATTTGCGCCGGTGACGGCCCGCCTTCGACCGTCAGAAGGGGTGACAAATCCGGCGGCGCGGCTATCTATGGCATCATGATTATTCTGCTCTCACCCGCCAAGAATCTCGATTTCTCCCCCGCCCCCGATAGCCTCGAGGCAACAAAGCCGGTGCTGTCGAAAGACACCAACGCGCTCGCCTCGGTCACCCGCGACCTGACCCGGGCCGACCTGTCCCGCCTGATGGGCATTTCCGACAAGCTCGCCGACCTGAATTACGAGCGCTTCCAGGCGTTCAGGACCCGCGGCAAGCCGGCCGAGGCCAAGCAGGCGGCGCTGGCCTTCAACGGCGATGTCTATCAGGGTCTTGAGGCCGAAACCCTGACGAAGAAAGACCTCGACTACGCCCAGACCCATCTGCGTATCCTGTCGGGCCTGTACGGCATCCTGCGCCCGCTCGACGTGATCCAGCCCTATCGCCTCGAAATGGGCACCAGGCTCGCCAATCCGCGCGGCGAGACCCTCTATGATTTCTGGGGCGACAGGATCGCGAAGGAAATCAACAAGGCCCTGAAAGGCCAAGAGAACCAGGTCATCCTCAACCTCGCCTCCAACGAATATTTCAAGGCGGTCGACACAGCCGCCCTGAAGGCACCGGTGATCACGCCGCACTTCAAGGAAGAGAAGGACGGCACCGCGCGCATGCTGATGTTCTACGCCAAGCGCGCCCGCGGGATGATGGCAAAATGGGCGATCGAGAACCGGGTCGACACCATCGAGGGCCTGAAAGACTTCAATGTCGACGGCTATTCCTTCCGCAAATCGGCTTCGGGCGGGGACAGCTGGCTGTTCGCCCGCCCTCAGCCGGCGCCGAAAGGCGCCAGCAAGGCCGCCTGATCGCGCCCCTTTGACGGGAATCTCACACGCCTCCCTTGGCCTGATGCTGCAATGCACCTAAATTCCCCTCACGGGATTCAAGCATTGGAGAGCATCATGGAAGACCTCAAAGGCAAGACAGCAATCATCACCGGCTCCACTTCGGGCATCGGCCTGCAATTCGCGCACGGGCTGGCCTCGAAAGGCGTCAATATCATGCTCAACGGCTTTGGCGATGCCGGCGAGATCGAGACGGCGCGCAAGGAGATCGAGGAGCAATATGGCGTGAAGGCCGCCTATAACGGTGCCGACATGACGAAGCCGGACCAGATCGCCGAGCTGATCAAGGAAACCAAATCGGCCTTCGGCTCCCTCGATATCCTCATCAACAATGCCGGCATCCAGAAGGTCTCGCCGATCGAGGACTTCCCCGACGACAAATGGGACGCGATCATCGCGATCAACCTGTCCTCGTCCTTCCACACCATCAAGCATGCCGTGCCGATCATGAAGCAACAGGGCAGCGGCCGCATCATCAACCTTGCCTCCGTACACGGACTGGTCGCTTCGCCGTACAAGTCGGCTTACGTGGCGGCCAAGCACGGCGTCATCGGCCTGACCAAGACCGTGGCGCTGGAAGTGGCCGAGCACGGCATCACCTGCAACGCCATCTGTCCCGGCTATGTCGAGACCCCGCTGGTCCAGAACCAGATCGCCGACACGGCCAAGGCCCGCGGCATGACCGAGGAGGAAGTGAAGAACAACGTGATGCTGGAAGCCCAGCCAAGCAAGGAGTTCATCACTTATGCACAGCTCAACGGCCTTTTGTTCTATCTCTGCTCCGATGCCGGCGGCGGCGCCAATGGGGCGTCGTTCAATATCGATGGCGGCTGGGTCGCCAAGTAGATGCCAGGTAGCAAGGCAGATCAGCCAGAGCGCAAACTGATCGACCTCGCCCTCCAGGGCGGCGGCTCCCACGGGGCCTTCTCCTGGGGCGTTCTCGATTACCTGCTCGAGGATGACCGGATCGATTTTGCCGGCATCACGGCGGCGAGCGCCGGCGCCATGAACGCCGCCGTCATGTGCTATGGCCTCGCCAAGGGTGGCCCCGACGCCGCGCGCAAGGAACTCGCCCGGTTCTGGTACGAGATCAGCCAGATCAACAGCCATATGGGCATCTTTTCCAACCCGCTGCTCGACCATGTCCCGGAAATGCAGCGGATGACGGACTGGCTGTCCTTCACGATGATGGAATCATTCGTACACGCCATCTCGCCCTATCAGTTCAACCCGCTGAAGATTAATCCGCTGCGCGATATCCTGACCGATATCGTCGATTTCGAGGTCCTGCAGAACTGCAAGATGAGCCGGCTCTACGTCTCGGCCACCAATGTGCGCACCGGCCGGGTGAAGGTGTTCCAGACGCAGGAGGTCACCGCTGACGCGATCATGGCGTCGGCCTGCCTGCCCTATCTCTATCAGGCCGTGGAGATCGGCGGTGAAGCCTATTGGGATGGCGGCTTTTCCGGCAACCCGCCACTGTTTCCGCTATTCTACGACCGGGCGACGCGCGACCTTCTGGTCGTGCATATCAATCCGATCCGCCGCGAGGAAGTCCCCCGGACCGCGACCGAGATCAACAACCGCATCAACGAGATATCCTTCAACTCGTCGCTGCTAAAGGAGATGCGCGCCGTCGCCTTCGTCCAGCGCCTCCTCAACGACGACATGCTGAAGGATGAATATCGTGACCGCTACTCCAACATTCTGTTCCACTCGATCCGCGCCGACAAGGTGCTGCGCGACCTCTCCATCGCGTCCAAATACAACACCAACTGGCATTTCTTCGAGGATTTGAAACTGCGCGGCCGCGAGACGGCGAAGCTGTGGCTCAACCAGTCCTATGACCGGATCGGCCATGAATCGACTGTCGATCTGCATACGGAGTTTTTAGATAATCCATCTATTTAAGGCGGAAAATTCGAAATCTGCATATTGACGATTCAGTATTTTTAGTTTCTCTATTTGTAGTGACTATGAATATTCAGGGAGGGATTGATGTTCAATAAAATTCTTGAAAGTCTATTTCCAGCAATTCCGACCTTCGACGAATTTGCGGATGAGGTTATTCTTACCGCCATGAAAGGTGCACCATTACTAGCCTTAAAGAAGTTGGACCTATTTAAACGCAGAGCTTTGAACGCTGATGGTCATGACAAAGGCACCACCGGCAGAGTATATCTGCTCGAGGCAATTTTAAACGCCATAAATAGTGGAAAATATGGGGTGAGCGAACCTTTATTACTCGCGAAATCAGCATTTAATTCCGAGGGTGCCGACTACTCAATCGAAAACGATGTTATCCGGGAGCTAGAGTTGTTTTTGGAGGAAGACTGGGAAGGCCCATTAGTTTCGGGTGACACCAAAACGGGTAAATGGTTGCTCAGCTTCAAGAGCAAAAGATAACTCTACAACCGTAACCACTAAAACAAATCAAACTGCTGCGGCTCCTCGGGCGCCTCTTCCACCTCAACCTCCGCCAGCAGACCGGCATGGTCATTGGCGACATTCCCGACATCGCGGCTGACAGGATGCGGCGTCCATAGCGGCGGATCACGGTCCAGCCAGCGGCCATAGAGCTTCATGTCGCGCTCATCGGCGTGCAGCCAGTCATCCCAGCCCTCAGGCGGAATGATCACCGGCTCGCGGTGATGGATCGCCTCGATCGACGGGCCTGCCGCGCGGGTAATCATGCAGGCGGTCTCGACCTCGCTCCCGTCCGGCCCCTGCCACAGCTCCCACAGCCCGGCGAACGCGACGAGGCCCGGCTCCCCGAGATCGACGCGATAGGGCTGCTTGACCTTGCCGCTGCGCTGCCACTCATAAAACCCGTCGGCGATGACGAGGCAGCGGCGGCGGCGATAGGCATTCTTGAATGACGCTTTTTCATGCACGGTCTCGCCCCGGGCATTGACGAACGGCCCGGCCCCGCCGCCCCCCGCCCCGCCAAAGGTCGGCTCCTTGGCCCAGTCCGGGATGAACCCCCATTGCACCATGGCGACCTCCCGCTTCGGGGCATAGGTCAGCGGGTCCTGGCGCACGATCAGGATCGGCTGGCCGGGCGAGATATTGTAGCGCGGCGGCGGCGCCACGTCGGGCTTCACGCCGAAGGCGGCCTCGATCGCGTCACTGTCCGACAGGAGAAAGTAGCGTCCACACATGCAATCAGCTATAGCGCCCTCATGAGTGAAAATCGACCGATCATCGCCGCTGTCGGTGCCGTTGTGTTCAAGGGCTCCGACGTCCTCGTCGTCAGGCGCGGCCGCCCGCCCCTGCAAGGCCACTGGTCCATTCCCGGCGGCAAGCTCGACTATGGCGAGCCCCTCGCCGATGCCGTCGCCCGCGAAGTCAGGGAAGAGACCGGCTGCGAGATCAGGGTCATCGGCCTGATCGACGTGTTCGAAGCGCGCCCGCAAAGGATCGGCGAGGCCCATTACCTGCTGATCGACTATGTCGCCGAATGGGTCTCCGGCGATCCCCTGCCTGCCGACGACGCCGACGAGGCGGAATTCGTGCCCTTCGCCGAGGCCCTGTCCCGCCTCGCCTGGGACCAGACCCGCACTGCCCTGCAAAAAGCCAAACTTGCCCTGAAGAAAGCCCGCGAAACATGATCAGACTTCTCCCCCTCCTCTGCATTCTGCTGCTGCCCGCCTGCGACGGGCAATCCGTCGCGCGCTCGGAATTCATGGGCCGCCTCTCCCAGCTCTGCGGCAAGGCCTATGAAGGCACCATCGTCAGCACCGATCCGCAGGATGACGACTGGCGCGCCGAGCGCATCATCATGCATGTGCGCGACTGCAACGATGACGAAATCCGTATCCCGCTTTATGTCGGCGAGGATGCCTCGCGCACCTGGATCCTGCACGACGAAGGCGGCAGGCTCGCCCTGCGCCATGACCACCGCCACGAGGACGGCACGCCCGACGCCATCACCATGTATGGCGGCGCGGCGACGGATGACGGCAATAGCGGCTCGCGCCAGAACTTCCCCGCCGACGAGGCAACAAAAGAGATCTTCGACCGCGAGGGCATTCCGGAGTCGAAGCAGAACATCTGGGCGATCGAGGTCCGGCCCGTTTCCAACCTGTTCGCCTATGAAATGGCCCGCCCGGGCCGCTATTTCCGCATCGAATTCGACACGTCAACGCCCGTCGACCCCCCTGCAGCGGCCGATTGATGGTCCTTAAAAATATTTATCCCCGCGCCTGCCGGCCCGCCTATTCTCCTCCCCAAGCCGGGTGAGGACCCGGTGGAGGCGCTGATCGCAATGTGTAACCTGCACGGAGCATCAGCGCATCAGGTTTCGGAAGGCCGAAGGTTACGGTGAGTAACTGGCGAGGGTGTGCACAGCTTTGCATCGTCCTTTCGAACGGCGTCCCACGGTAGCCCGTGGGCGGGAGAGCTATGCAATTTGGCCCCGCATCGAACGCCGCCGTGCATGGCGAGAGCTATGCCAGTCATTTTATTATTTCAAAGGCGATGGCCGCCATGCACGGGCCCCCTCGTTTATGGAACACCGCAGACATTGTCTGGCGGTGACCGCTGCATTTGCGACTGACACTTTCCGCTCGACACCCCTTGCCCGGCAACTAGTTTCTTTCAATAACACCTCACAAGGAATCCCGGAGGAGACGAGACATGTCGCAAGAGAAGATCACTGCCGCCAGCCTGCCCCCGGCAAAGTCCGGCTATGCCCCCGCCGACTACGACGCCGACTATCACCGCTCCATCGACGAGCCGCAGGCGTTCTGGGCCGAGCAGGCGGGCCGCCTCGACTGGATCAAGGCGCCGACCAGGATCAGCGACGTTTCCTGGGACAAGGACGACATGCATATCAAATGGTACGAGGATGGCGTCCTCAACGCCTGCTACAATTGCGTCGACAGGCACCTCGCCACCCGCGGCGACGAGACGGCAATCATCTTCGAGGGCGACGACCCGTCCGTTTCAGAGCACATCACCTATAACCAGCTCCACGGCCACGTTTCCCGCTTCGCCAATACGCTGAAGGCCCGAAACGTCAAGAAGGGCGACCGCGTCATCATCTACATGCCGATGATCCCGCAAGCGGCCTATGCCATGCTCGCCTGTGCCCGCATCGGCGCGGTGCATTCGGTCGTCTTTGGCGGGTTCTCACCAGAGGCGCTTGCCTCGCGCATCATCGATTGCGGCGCCACCGCGCTGATCACCGCCGATGAAGGCCTGCGCGGCGGCAAGAAAGTGCCGCTGAAAAAGAATGTCGATGCGGCGCTGGCCAAAAAGGGTGTCGACCTGCGCACCGTCCTTGTCTGGCGCCATACCGGTATCGACATCGAGCTGGAAGGCTCGCGCGATCATATCCTCAACGACGTCCTGATGGATGTGCACCCGGACTGCCCGCCGGAACCGATGAACGCCGAAGACCCGCTATTCATTCTGTACACGTCAGGCTCGACCGGAAAACCCAAGGGCGTCCTCCATACGACCGGCGGCTACATGGTCTACGCATCGCTGACCCATGAAAAGGTCTTCGACTATCAGCCGGGCGAAGTGTTCTGGTGCACCGCCGATGTCGGCTGGATCACGGGGCATTCCTATATCGTGTACGGGCCGCTGGCCAATGGCGCAACGACCCTGATGTTCGAAGGCGTGCCGACTTATCCCGATGCCGGCCGCTGCTGGGAAGTGGTCGACAAGCACAATGTCTCGATCTTCTACACCGCCCCCACCGCGATCCGTGCCCTGATGCGCGAGGGCGATGAATGGGTGACGAAGCATGACCGCTCGTCCCTGCGTCTGCTCGGCACGGTCGGCGAGCCGATCAACCCGGAAGCGTGGATGTGGTACTACAATGTCGTGGGCGATGCCCGCTGCGCGGTGGTCGACACCTGGTGGCAGACCGAGACCGGCGGTATCCTCATTACCGCCCTGCCCGGCGTCACCGATCTCAAGCCCGGCTCGGCGACGAAACCGTTTTTCGGCATCAAGCCGGCCCTGGTCGACAATGAGGGCAATTTCATCGAAGGCGCAGCGGATGGCAATCTCGTCCTCACCGGCTCCTGGCCCGGCCAGATGCGCACCGTCTATGGCGACCACGACCGTTTCGTCGAAACCTATTTCTCGACCTATCCCGGCCTGTACTTTACCGGCGACGGCGCCAGGCGCGACGAGGATGGCTATTACTGGATCACCGGCCGCGTCGATGACGTCTTGAACATTTCCGGCCACCGCATGGGCACGGCCGAGATCGAAAGCGCCCTCGTCGCCCACAAGGCCGTGGCAGAGGCTGCGGTCGTCGGCTATCCGCACGACATCAAGGGTCAGGGCATCTATGCCTATGTCATCCTCAAGCATGGCAAGAAAGAAAGCGAAGATCTGGTCAAGGAGCTGGTTGCGCAGGTGCGCGAGGAAATCGGCGCTATCGCCAAGCCGGACCATATCCACATCACGCCGGGCCTGCCGAAGACACGCTCTGGCAAGATCATGCGCCGTATCCTGAGGAAAATCGCCGAGAACGATTACGGCGCGCTGGGCGACACGTCGACGCTCGCCGATCCGGGTATCGTTGACACGCTGATCGAGAATCGCAAGAACAGATAGGCGATGCAGACTTAGTCCATCTCTTCGCCATCGGCCTCGTCCTCAAGGGCGTGCATGTCGTCGTCGGACAGGCCGAAATGGTGGCCGATCTCGTGGATCAGCACATGCTCGATGATGTGTTCGAGCGTGTCGCTGGAATGGCGCGCCATGTTGAGGATCGGCTTGCGATAGAGGAAAATCATGTCGTTCTGCACGTTCAGGTCCCACAGGCTTTTGCGGGTCACGTCGACACCGTGATAGAGGCCGAGCAAGTTGAACGCGTCCGGGATATCGAGATCGGCCAGCACTTCAGGCTCGGCGAAATCCTCGACGCGGATGGTGATGTCGTCGGCAAGCTTGCGGAACGGTGTCGGCAGGCGGCCATAGGCCTCCATGGCGATATGATAGAAATCCTCGTGGTTTGGTTCGCGCATATAATGCCCCTGACTGGTCTTCGGCACCATATAGGGTTTTTCCAGGAGGATTGAAGTCTTTGGTCAGGGCACCGCCACGGGCGCTGACGGCCGCGCGCCGGCCCTTGCAGCCCTGCCAAGCAGGCGGGAAATACGGCCAAGATCGCCGACAAAGGCATCATAGGCGGCGGCCTGGTCCGCGTCGGGCAGACGCAGAAGATAGGACGGGTGGACGGTGATCGCGACCTGAACCGCGCCATAGGTCCAGAGCGACTGGCGCAGCTCCCGCATCGGCCTGCGCGTCTCGAGCACGCTATAGGCGGCCGTCGCGCCGAGCAGCAGGATCAGTTGCGGCTGGACGATCGCGATCTCGCGCCGCACCCAGTCGCGGCACTGGCTGATCTCGCCGGCGGTCGGGCGCTGGTGGATGCGCCGCTTGCCGCGCAGGGAATATTTGAAGTGCTTGACCGCATTGGTCACATAGACTTCGCGCCGGTCGATACCGGCCTCGCCCAGCGCCTTGTCGAGCAGCTGGCCCGCCGGGCCGACGAAAGGCCGGCCGCGCAGATCTTCCTCGTCGCCGGGCTGCTCGCCGATGATCATCAGCCGGGCATCGAGCGGCCCCTCGCCGTTAACCGCTTGCGTGGCGCACTCGCCGATCGCGCACGCACGGCAACGGGCAAGTTGGCGATGCAATGCCCCCATCGGCGGCAGCCCGCTGTCTTCATCCAGCGCCCGCTTCTCGCGCCACTTGTCCGTCTGCGGATTGGGCACCGACGGCCCCGCCGCCTGCATCGCGGTAACACGGGCCTGTGCCCCGGCGATGAGATCGGGGATCAACGCCGCTTCCGGCAGGTTCTTCCAGTATTTCTTCGGCATTTCGGAGGTCATGGCGTTTACCTTGACCCGGGCCGGGTTGAAGATGGAGGCATAATAGGCCTTCCACTGGTCCTCGACCGCATCCTCGGCCGGCACGCTGTCCCGCGTCGCGCCGGGCCCGAATATGAGCGTCCTGCCATCCCACGCCACACTACGCCGGGGCGTGTAGATCGCCCAGTCCATATTGGCGAAGCGGCGCATGAAGAATGGCGCGGTCAGTTCGACGATATGATGGTCAGGCTCGAACCATGCTGCAAAGCGCTCCCGCCCCGCCTCCATGCCAATGTCACGAAAACGAACGAAGGCCTTCATCTTGTGGCAGTCGCGACTGACCGACTTGATCAGCTTGTGCAGCTCAACCGTGTCGGCATCGCCCGGATTGGAAAGTAATCCCCGCTCCCGCTGTAGCCGCCATGCTATCCGGTAGAGGAAGGTAAAGCGGGTCGGATCGGAATGACAAATTGCTCTTTTCAGGAGATCGGGAAAGATCTTGGGCACGCTGACCTTGAAGCTGCCGATTTCTTCCGGTGGCAAGCCGCTGCCGAACAGATCGCCATCCGGCATGCCCGGTGCGGTCCAGATTGCCTGGTCGGGCGGTATGTCATGGGAACAAAGCAGCCGCGCTTTTTCCCGCCACTCGCCGGCATCATTGGGACTGTCGAGGGGCACCCGGATCATAACAGCGACAACTGCTCCGGTGCCGGGGCGAGCCGGGCGCGCAGGTCGGCGGCATCGAGCATGCCGCCCGGCGTCCAGTCGCCGGTCACGATGAAGGGCGCGATCTTGCGGACCGACTGCACCAGCCGCGACAGGTCGGCATATCGAAGGCGGCCATGGCGGCGCGCGGCGATAATGCGATTGACCGCCTTCACGCCGAGGCCCGGCACGCGCAGCAACGTCTCCCGGTCTGCGCGGTTGATATCGACCGGGAACCGGTCCCGCGCCGCCAGCGCCCAGGCGAGTTTCGGATCGATATCGAGGTCGAGCATCGGCCTGTGCGGCCCGGCGATCTCGTCGATCTCGAAGCCATAGAACCGCATCAGCCAGTCGGCCTGGTAGAGCCGGTGCTCGCGGATCAAAGGGGTCTTGACCGGCGGCAGGTGCGCGGAGGTATCCGGTATCGGGCTGTAGGCAGAATAATAGACCCGCCTCAGCCCATAACCGGCGTAGAGGCTGGAACTGGTCCTGAGGATATCGCCATCGCTGGCGGCATCAGCGCCGACGATCATCTGGGTCGACTGGCCTGCCGGGCTCGCCGCCTTCACCCGGCGCTTGAGCGCGGTCTTGGCCTTGTCCGCCTCGTCATCGAGATGGGTGCGCATATGCGCCATGGCCGAGCGGATTTCGGTGCCGGATTTCTCCGGCGCAAAGCGGTCGATCGACTGGTCCTTGGGCAGTTCGATATTGATCGACACCCGGTCGGCGAACTTTGCCGCCTCAAGCCGCAATATCGGGTCGGCATTGGGGATGGTCTTGAGATGGATATAGCCCTGGAACAGATGCTCCTCGCGCAGGGTGCGCACGACCTCGATCATCTGCTCCATGGTGTAATCGGCATTGCGGATGACGCCGGACGACAGGAACAGCCCCTCGATATAGTTGCGCTTGTAGAAGTCGAGGGTCAGCCGCACGATCTCCTGCGGAGAGAAACGCGCCCGCTCGACATTGCTGCTGACGCGGTTGATGCAATAGCTGCAGTCATAGATGCAGAAATTGGTCATCAGAATCTTGAGCAGCGAGATACAGCGCCCGTCCGGCGCATAGGCATGGCAGATGCCCATCCCCTCGGTCGAGCCGATCCCGCCCGATTGCAGGGAATTTCGCTTGGCACTGCCCGACGAGGCGCAGGAGGCATCATACTTCGCCGCGTCCGCCAGGATCTTCAGCTTGTCGATGATCGTCTGTGCCGCCATGTCCGCACTCCTCTGCCGCCGGAAGGGCAGGATGGAACAAATACAGAACAAACACAATCCGTCGGGGTGCGGCGGAATGATCCGCCTGCGACCGCTGTCAGTACATCATGAGCCCCGATACGAAAACCGTTTCAGCGAGGATTACCGGCAAGGTTCAAGGCGTCTCCTTTCGCGCCTGGACGCGCCAGCAGGCCCAATCGCGTGCATTATCGGGCTGGGTCAGGAACGAGGCTGACGGCTCTGTCAGCGCGGTCTTCAGCGGCTCGGCCCGAATGATCGACGAAGTGATCGTATTGCTGCAGGACGGCCCGCAAGCGGCCCGGGTCGAGGGTGTGGAAATACAGGCCGCCACCGAGCCTGAAGATATCGGATTCGGGATCGTCGGGTGATCGGCGCATGCCTACTGGCAAAGGCCCCTGTCGGGGCATTCCGCTTAAAAGCGGTTTGCGGGATCGATTTTTCCTGCTTCCGTCAGAGCAACCGGGAATGGTGGGCGATGACAGGCTCGAACTGCCGACATCTTCGGTGTAAACGAAGCGCTCTACCAACTGAGCTAATCGCCCCCATTGATGACAACCGCGAAGGCTGTCCGGGTCGTGTCGTCGTCAGAAACAACAACGCTCACCATTGCTGGTGAGCGTCGTGCTATAGCGCGGGGCGGCGTCCGGATCAAGCGGACAATCGCGCACGCGCGGCAAAAAAATCGCGCCTAGTTCAGGGCGTCTTTCAGACCCTTGCCAGCGGAGAATTTCGGCTGGATGGAGGCCGGGATCTTGATCGTTTCGCCGGTGCGCGGGTTGCGGCCGTCACGGGCAGCACGCTTTGCAGCGGAGAATGTGCCGAAGCCGACGAGGCGGACATCGTCGCCCTTCTTCAGGGTCTCGGTGATCGCGTCGAATACGGCATCTACGGCACGGCCGGCATCGGCTTTCGTCATGCCGGACAGGTCTGCTACCCGATCGATAAACTCGTTCTTATTCATTGGCCTCCCCTTTCTATGGTGGCTTGAGTGGTAGAATAGAAGCTCCACTACTATGGGCCGCGGGGCACCGCCGTCAAATGCTGAACGTCCTGCAACGCAGCATTCATGCGGGTTTCAGGCTAGTTCATTGCTTTTGCTGGATAAATAAAGCCTCACGCGCGGTGTGTGCGCCAGGCATTTTCTTCGTGCTCGATGCACTGTTCGATCAAAACGCGCCAAACCGGCTCGGCGATTCGTTCCGAAAGCCCCAGAATCCGGGCTTCGGCGAGCACTTTGGCGACCACATCCTCGATCCGCCAGGGCACCCGGACGTCCTCAATCCCAGGCTTTATGCGGGCCGCAGCCTCCATATAGCCCTGCCGGCGGACAAGCATCGCGACCAGTTCGCGGTCGAGGGCATCGACCCCTGCCCTGACCTCTTCCATGGTCTGGCAATCTTCCGGGTCAAGGGGCTTTGTCGGGGTGTCGGATACGCTCTGGCTCATGATTTCAGGCCATAGAGGAAGCAGGCCAAATCGGCAAGAGAGCCGATTGGCACATCGCCGGCCGGGGGCCTTTCACGACAAAAAAACCGGCCCCGAAGGGCCGGTTCAATTGTCGGTAGTTGCGACTAATGGGTGACGACGACGGGGCCGGGCTCATCCGGCTCGCCCGCAGGCGTTGCCGGCTTCATCGGCTCTTCCTCTTCGTTCCACTCGATCGGCGTCAGCTTGCCCCTCAGGGCATAGCCGAGAACCTCATCGACGGTCTTCACCGGGATGATCTCCAGCGCCTTCTTGACGTTGTCCGGAATGTCGGCGAGATCCTTCTCGTTTTCCTCCGGGATCAGCACGGTCGTCACTCCGGCCCTGAGAGCCGCGAGCAGTTTCTCCTTGAGCCCGCCAATGGCGAGGACGCGGCCGCGCAGGGAAATCTCACCGGTCATGGCGATATCCTTGCGGATCGGAATCCCGGTCAGCACCGAGACGATGGCGGTCGCCATCGCAACACCGGCGGACGGACCATCCTTCGGCGTTGCACCCTCCGGCACGTGGATGTGAATGTCGGTCTTGTCGAACACCGGCGGCTTGATACCGAAGACTGTCGAGCGCGAGCGCACCCAGGATGCCGCCGCCGAGACGGATTCCTTCATCACTTCCTTCAAATTGCCGGTCGGGGTCATGCGGCCCTTGCCCGGCATCTTTACCGCCTCGATCTTGAGGATGTCACCGCCGACAGACGTCCAGGCAAGCCCGGTCACCACGCCGATAAGGTCATCGCCGTCGATCTCGCCATAGCGGTATTTCTGGACCCCGGCATAATCGCCGAGATTTGCGCCACTGACCTCGACGGTTTCGCTCTTGCCCTGCTCGAATTCCCGCACGGCCTTGCGGACCAGATTGGCAATCTCGCGCTCAAGGTTCCGCACGCCCGCCTCGCGGGTATAGTAGCGGATCAGGCCAATGAGACCGTCGTCGGTGATATGCCACTCGCCTTCCCTGATGCCGTGGTTTTCCAGTTGTTTCGGGATCAGGTGACGGCGGGCGATCTCGAGTTTCTCGTCCTCCGTATACCCCGGAATGCGGATGATCTCCATCCGGTCCAGAAGCGGCTGCGGCATGTTCAGCGAGTTGGCGGTCGTCACGAACATGACGTCCGACAGGTCATAATCGACCTCGAGATAATGGTCGGAGAAGGTGTTGTTCTGCTCCGGGTCGAGCACTTCGAGCAGCGCCGATGCGGGGTCGCCACGGAAGTCGCGGCCCATCTTGTCGATCTCGTCCAACAGGAAGAGCGGGTTCGTCTTCTTGGCCTTTTTCATCGACTGGATGATCTTGCCCGGCATGGAGCCAATATAGGTCCGGCGGTGACCACGGATCTCGGACTCATCGCGCACCCCGCCCAGGGAGACGCGGACGAATTCACGCCCCGTCGCCTTGGCGATGGACTTGCCAAGCGAGGTCTTGCCGACGCCCGGCGGGCCGACGAGGCACAGGATCGGGCCTTTCAGCTTGTTGGTGCGTTTCTGGACCGCGAGATATTCGAGGATGCGCTCCTTGACCTTTTCAAGACCATAATGATCCGTATCCAGCACTTCCTCGGCAGCATCGAGGTCCTTCTTGACCTTTGCTTTCGTGCCCCACGGGATCGACAGCATCCAGTCGAGGTAATTGCGCACAACCGTCGATTCCGCCGACATGGGCGACATCTGGCGCAGCTTTTTCAGCTCTGCTTCAGCCTTGGTGCGGGCTTCCTTGGACAGTTTTGTCTTCTCGATGCGCTCTTCCAGCTCGGACAGCTCGTCACGGCCTTCATCGGTCTCGCCAAGCTCCTTCTGGATCGCCTTCATCTGCTCATTGAGGTAATATTCGCGCTGGGTCTTCTCCATCTGCCGCTTGACGCGGTTGCGGATCTTCTTCTCGACCTGCAGCACGCTCATCTCCCCTTCCATCAGGGAATAGACGGCCTCAAGGCGCTCCGTGACCGGAATGATTTCCAGCAGTTCCTGCTTTTCAGACAGCTTGATGTTGAGGTGCGAGGCGACAGTGTCGGCCAGTTTCGATGGTTCCTGGATCTGCGTGACGGAGACGATCACGTCCGGCTGGACGCGCTTGTTCAGCTTCACATAGGATTCGAATTGGGCGTTGACCGAGCGGGCCAGCGCCTCGATCTCGGCACTTTCGCTCTCGTCCTCGGCAAGGGCCTCGGCTTCGGCCTCAAAAAATTCTTCGCGACCGGTATAGCCGGTGATCTTTGCGCGGGTGCCGCCTTCGACCAGCACCTTCACAGTGCCATCGGGCAGCTTCAGTAGTTGCAGCACCTTGGCGACAACGCCGATCTCGTAGATGTTGTCGGCCTTCGGATCGTCATCGGTCGCGTCTTTCTGCGCGACCAGCAGGATTTCCTTATCGGATTGCATGACGTTTTCGAGGGCACGGACAGATTTTTCCCGGCCGACGAAAAGCGGCACGATCATGTGGGGGAAGACCACAATGTCGCGCAACGGCAATACGGGATAAGTCTTGGATTCAGACATGAATTACTCCTTACGGCAGTCGGTGCCGGGCCTTCTTCGAAGCGCTACCGGCAGTGTGCTAAGCGTCGCACCGCTTGCAAACGGTATTTCTACATTATGTGGAAACATCGTGCCGGGAAACCAGCCGTCAGTGACTGAAATGGCACGCTTGCGGTTCGACTTTAATGGAAATGGCGACTGACGGGCACATTTCAAGAACTGCGACAGCGGCCAGGGCGCTTCCAAACGAATTTGTGACCGGTAGCCGGCCATGAAGCAAAAAACCGGGCCCGCCTTCTGATATCGCCGGCCCGGCCTTTTTGACGAATACCGCGAGGCAAGCTTATGCCGAGGCGTCCACTTCCTTGGAGTCGCGGGAATTCTTGGAATAGATGTAAAGCGGCTGGGCATTGCCGTAGACCACCTCGCCATTGATCATCACTTCCTCGACTCCTTCCAGGGTCGGCAGGTCGAACATGGTGTCGAGCAGGATGCCTTCCATGATCGAGCGCAGGCCACGGGCCCCGGTCTTGCGGGCAATCGCCCGTTTTGCGATCGCCTTCAGGGCGTCTTCGGAGAAAGCGAGCTTGACGTCTTCCATCTCGAAAAGACGCTGATACTGCTTGACCAGAGCGTTTTTCGGCGTGGTCAGGATCTTGATCAGGGCTTCCTCATCGAGGTCTTCCAGCGTCGCGATGACCGGCAGACGACCGACGAATTCCGGGATCAGCCCGAATTTCAGCAGATCTTCCGGCTCTACCTCGCGCAGGATCGCACCGATGCGGCGCTCGTCGATTTCCTTGACCTGGGCACCGAAGCCGATCGAGGCCCCTGCCCCGCGCCCGGCGATGACCTTATCGAGGCCGGCAAAGGCGCCACCAACGATGAACAGGATGTTGGTGGTATCGACCTGCAGGAATTCCTGCTGCGGATGCTTGCGCCCGCCCTGCGGCGGCACGGAGGCAACGGTGCCCTCCATGATCTTCAGCAGCGCCTGCTGCACGCCCTCACCCGACACGTCGCGGGTGATGGACGGATTATCGGACTTGCGCGAGATCTTGTCGATCTCGTCGATATAGACGATGCCGCGCTGGGCCCGCTCGACATTGTAATCGGCAGACTGCAGCAGCTTCAGGACGATGTTCTCGACATCCTCGCCGACATAGCCGGCCTCGGTCAGGGTCGTCGCATCGGCCATGGTGAAGGGCACATCGAGAATCCGCGCCAGCGTCTGCGCCAGCAGCGTCTTGCCCGATCCGGTCGGACCGACCAGCATGATGTTGGATTTGGCCAGTTCCACGTCATTGTTCTTGCTGGCGTGGTTCAGGCGCTTGTAATGGTTGTGCACAGCAACCGCCAGCACGCGCTTGGCGTGCGCCTGGCCGATCACGTAATCATCGAGCACGTTGTGGATATGCTGCGGGGACGGGACACCGTCGCCGGACTTGACCAGCGAGGACTTTGACTCCTCCCGGATGATATCCATGCAGAGCTCGACGCATTCGTCGCAGATAAAGACTGTCGGGCCGGCAATGAGTTTACGGACCTCATGCTGGCTTTTCCCGCAGAACGAGCAATACAGGGTGTTTTTATTGTCGCCGTTACCGCCGGAACTTTTGCCGCCAACTTTGCTCACAGGCTACTCCTTTGCCGGTCTTTCTAGAAAATGGTCAGTGTCACAAAATCTGCATGATTAGTGCCACTCACGCAATACGTACCGGCTATTTTCAATCTTACTCATCAATATAAGGTTTAAAGCGGCGGGAATTTGTCACACTGGACATACCCCGCCATTTTTCGCCTTTTCCCGCCTACTCGCTGGATGCGGGCTGCTCGCGCCGGTCGAGGACCTTGTCGATCAGGCCAAAATCCTTGGCCTCCTGCGGGGTCATAAAGTGGTCACGGTCGAGCGTGCGTTCAATAGTCTCGTAGTCCTGACCGGTATGTTCCACATAAATTTCGTTCAGGCGGCGCTTCGTCTCGAGAATATCCTTGGCGTGACGCTCGATATCGGAAGCCTGGCCCTGGAAGCCGGCAGATGGCTGGTGGACCATGATGCGGCTGTTCGGCAGCGAGAAGCGCATGTCCTTTGCGCCGGCGCACAGCAGGAGCGATCCGGCGGATGCGGCAAGGCCGATGCACATGGTCGAAACGGCCGGACGGATGTAGCGCATGGTGTCATACATGGCGAGCGCGGCCGTGACCGAACCGCCTGGCGAGTTGATGTAGAAATTGATGTCTTTCTTCGGGTTCTCCGCTTCCAGGAACAGCAGCTGGGCAACAATCAGGGTCGATACCTGGTCATGCACCGGGCCGGACAGGAAAATGATGTTTTCTTTCAGAAGCCGCGAATAGATGTCGTAGGACCGCTCGCCGCGGCTCGTTTGCTCCACCACCATTGGTACGAGCGTGTTCATGTAAATGTCATGAGGGTCTTTCATCGGGAGGCTCCGGGAATATGGCCGCAGGATAGCGGCTTTCTAGAAATGATCTGTCTTTATCGAGATGCGTTGGTTAAGGCTTTGCAAACGTCCTGCCAGCTCACGCCATAAGACTTTCCACAGAAATAAGCGGCTTTGGACGTAGTCTCAACCCCGCTCTGGCACGTCACCGGGTGTAAGGGCTCGCCACGGGGCCGGCAAACCCTATTTTCTTGCTGTGTAAAAGGAGATTTCGCGATGCGCACCCTCATTCTCTTTCTTGCCGCGACCGCGTTGCTGTCGGCCTGTAACCGGCCACCGGTGAACCGCGCGGGTGAGGCACCACCGCAAACCGAGGCCTCGGTCGATCTGAACCGCTATCAGGGGCTATGGTATGAAATCGCCCGCTTTCCCAATTCCTTCGAGGAAGGCTGCGAGGGCGTGACCGCCGCGTACGCCCTCCGCGAGGATGGCAAGGTCGATGTCACCAATACCTGCCGCCAGGGCACCGTTGACGGGCCCGAAGAGATCGCTCAAGGCATTGCCCGTGTCGTCGACGGCAGCTCGAATTCGAAACTGAAGGTCAAGTTCGCCCCGGCCTGGGTACCGTTCGCGTCGGGCGACTACTGGATCCTCTATCTCGACCCGGCATATGAGACAGTGCTTGTTGGCTCGCCGGACGGGCGGTATCTGTGGATTCTCGCCCGCACGCCGCAGATCAGCGCGCTAAAGCTGGAGGAAATGCGCACAGCCGCCAGCCAGCGCGGTTACGACACTGCTGCGTTGCGCATGACGGAACAGCCGCCCGCCTGACACAGCTTGGGCACACTGAAGAGGCAGAGGCCCTGCGCGCCGCCATCAACAGGCAGCTGCAGGCCGCCCGAGCCCGGCAGCAAACGGGGAGAGCCGGTCCCCGCGAGCGCTCAACCGGCGTCCGGGCCGTGGCCGCGACGCCCTCGCCGGCAGCCGGATTTCCGGGCCGATTCAGGCGTGATTCAGGGCGTTTGCAGTGTTGCCAACAAGGCGGCTCGCGTGTATAGAGCGCGCTCGATTTATTTCTTGCCTGCCGCGAACGGAAAGTGGCCGCCCAGCCGGGCGGCCTTGTTTCTGGTACGGAGGGCGCTTTAAAAGGATTAGACCAATGTCTGATGATGTAGCTGTTTTGACTTGTGAATTGCGCCAGCGTGCTGGCACCGGTGGCTCGCGGGCCGTTCGCCGCGATGGCTGGGTCCCTGCGATCCTGTATGGCGGCGACAAGGAGCCTGCGAACATCAAGCTGCGCTATAACGAAGTGCTGAAAGCCTACAACACGGGCAAGCTGATCTCCGTCCTGTCGAAGATCGTCGTCGATGGCAAGGAACAATCCGTTATCGGCCGTGCGATCCAGGTTGACCCGGTCAAGGACCTGCCGCTGCATGTCGACCTGATGCGCGTTTCCGAGAAGACCCGTATCAATGTCGAAGTGCCGATGCACTTCCTCAACCAGGAAACCTGCCCGGGCCTGAAAGCAGGCGGCGTTCTCAATATCGTCCGCCACACGGTCGAGGTTATCGCGCCGGCAACTTCCATCCCCGAAGCGCTGGAAGCAGACCTTGCCGCCGGCGGTTACGAAGTCGGCGATTCGATCCACATTTCCGCCGTCACCCTGCCGGAAGGCGTCGAGTTGACGATCACCGACCGTGATTTCACCATCGCCACCATTTCCGCCCCGTCCTCGATGAGGTCGCAGGCAGACGCGGACGCTGAAGAGGCCATCGCCGCTGACGAAGTCGCGGTCGTCGGCGAAGAGGAAGACGGCGACAAGGAGGAATAGGCTCTGGCCTGTTCCCAGCCGGGTCGGCATATTGCCACCATCTCTTGCCTTGCGGCCTGAAATGACCGAACACAGAAAAGCAGGCCGCAGGGTCTGCTTTTTTGATATCCGCCTCTTGAGAGCTGAGGAATAATGCGATGCTGCTGATCGTCGGGCTTGGCAATCCGGAAGACAAATATGCGGGCAACCGGCACAATATCGGCTTCATGATCGCCGATGCCATTGCCGCGCGTTACAACTTCCCCCCTGCCCGCACGAAGTTCTCCGGGCTCGTCACCGAAGGTCTGCTCGATGGCCATGGCGAGCGCATCAAGGCGCTGATCCTGAAACCGCAGACCTTTTACAACGACTCAGGCCGCGCCGTGCGCGAGGCCGCGCAATTCTACAAGATCGAGCCGGAGGACATTGTCGTCTTCCATGACGAGCTTGACCTTGCGCCCGCAAAGCTGCGCATGAAGACCGGCGGCGGCACCGCCGGCAATAACGGGCTGAAATCGATCACCGCGCATCTGGACGGGGATTTCCGCCGCGCCCGGGTCGGCATCGGCCATCCTGGCGACAAGAACCGTGTGCTGCATTACGTGCTCGGTGATTTTTCCAAGGCCGAGCGGAACGACTGGGTCGACGACATGATCGACGCCTGCGCCGACGCCGCGCCGCTCCTGGGCGCGCGCAATGATGCCGATGCCCGCTTCATGTCGCGCGTCGCTCTGCGATTGAACCCGCCAAGGAAGACCGGCGGGGCAGAGACGCACCAAGCAGACAGATCGCCGGCAGGCATGGATGCGACGGCCAACGCCGCCAGCACGCCGTCTCGTCAGCCTGACGGCAAACAGAAAAAACCGGCCGGCCCCTTTGACAAGCTCAAGGGCCTGTTCGGATCGGAATGACAACAAGGACGAAAGACCATGGGTTTCAAATGCGGTATCGTCGGCCTGCCCAATGTCGGCAAGTCGACACTCTTCAATGCACTGACAAAAACGGCTGCAGCGCAGGCGGAAAACTATCCGTTCTGCACGATCGAGCCGAATGTCGGCGATGTCGCGATCCCCGAGCCGCGCCTGTTCAAGCTGGCCGAGATCGCCAAATCAGCCGAGGTCATCCCCTCGCGCATGCAGTTCGTCGACATTGCCGGGCTGGTCAAGGGTGCGAGCCAGGGCGAAGGCCTCGGCAACCAGTTCCTCGCCACTATCCGCGAGGTCGATGCCGTCGCCTATGTGCTGCGCTGTTTCGAGGATGACGACATCACCCACGTCTCGGGCCGCATCAACCCGATCGAGGATTTCGAGATCGTCGAAACCGAGCTGATGCTCGCCGACCTCGAAAGCCTCGAGAAGCGCCTGCCCGCGCTGGAGAAGAAAGCGAAGGGTCAGGACAAGGATGCCAAGGCCGCCATCGTGCTCGTCGAGAAGGCGCTGGAAGCCCTGCGCGAAGGGCGCCCGGCCCGCTCGGTCGCGATCGACGCAGACGATCGCAAGGCGTGGAAGGGCCTGCAGCTGCTGACCCAGAAGCCGGTCCTGTTCGTTGCCAATGTCGATGAGGACTCGGCGGCTAACGGCAACGACTTGTCCCGCCAGGTCGAGGCTCGCGCCGCCGAGGAGAGCGCCAAGACAGTGGTCATCTCCGCCCGGATCGAAGCGGAACTCGCCCAGCTCGACGATGATGAGCAGGCGGAATATCTGGCGACGCTGGGCCTCGAGGAACCGGGCCTGAACCGGATGATCCGCACCGGCTATGACCTGCTGCATCTGCAGACCTATTTCACCGCAGGACCGAAAGAGGCCCGTGCCTGGACAATTCCCGTCGGCGCGACAGCGCCGAAGGCCGCCGGGGTGATCCATACCGATTTCGAGAAGGGCTTCATCCGGGCAGAGACGATCGCCTATGACGACTACGTCGCCAATAATGGCGAGGCTGGCGCAAAGGAAGCGGGCAAGCTGCGCCTCGAAGGCAAGGAATATATAGTGCAGGACGGCGATGTCATGCATTTCCGCTTCGCCAACTAGGGCCGCCAGAATGGGCTTTGTCGCATCAGCGCCTGCGGTCTTCACGCTCATCGCCATCAATGTGGCGGTGAGCCTTTATGCCCTCTATGTCGATCGCAAATTCCTCAACCGCTGCCTGTTCTCGATACAGCGTCTGCGCGCGCACGGCGAATGGTATCGCCTGATCACGGCTTCCTTCCTGCATGGCTCGATCCTGCACCTGCTCGTCAATATGTATGTGCTGTTCATGTTCGGCGTCGCGGTCGAGCGCGAGTTGGGAACGGCGGATTTCCTGATCGTCTATTTCGGCTCGCAACTCGCGGCCAAGGGCGCCTCGCTGATGCTCAACTGGAACAAATGGGACTATTCATCCCTCGGCGCATCGGGCGCCGTGTCCGGCGTGCTTCTGTCCTATTGCACCTTCGCACCGTTCAGCATGCTGTATTTCCTCGGGCTGGTGCCGATCCCGGCGATTGCCGTTGCGGTAATCTATATCCTCTATTCGCGTATCGTCATGAACCGGAAGGGCAATGTCGCCCATGAGGCCCATCTCGGCGGCGCGCTTGGCGGGATCGTCCTCACCTTCCTGCTGCACCCGGAATTGTTGCCATTCTAGAGCAGCCTGCGTCCGGATGGACGCAGAGGAGCTGCTCTAACACTCTGGAAGCGATCAACTTTTCTGCATTCAAATGATTCCATTTGAATGCAGGTTGATCTAGGCATCCGCTAGCCAAGCACACGTCCCGCAATCGCCTTCAGCTTCTCGACCATGGCCGGATCCCGCGCGTCGGGCGGCGTGATCAGGGCGAAGTCGAGACAGGTCTCTATACCGAGCGGCGATGGCGTGCGGTCCGGTCCAAGCTTCGGCGCCACGCTTTTGATCAGCGCCCTGCCCTTCTGTGAATTCTGCTGCAGGATCTCGAGCACGTTGGTTACTTCCACGTCGGCGATGTCGTCGCGCCAGCAATCGTAATCGGTGACCATGGCGACGCTGGCATAGGGCAGCTCCGCCTCCCGCGCGAGCTTGGCCTCCGGCATGTTGGTCATGCCGATGACATCGCAGCCCCAGGAGCGATAGAGATGGCTCTCTGCCTTGGAGGAGAATTGCGGGCCCTCCATGGCCAGATAGGTTCCGCCGCGCACGACCGGGATTTCCAGCTCGCGGCACCCGGCCTCGAGCGCATCGGCGAGCTTCGGGCAGACCGGTCTGGCGATCGAGACATGGGCGACGAGACCGGTGCCGAAAAAGCTCTTCGCGCGGGCATGGGTGCGGTCGATGAACTGGTCGACGATGACGAATGTGCCGGGCGACAGCTCTTCCCGGAACGATCCGCAGGCGGAGACGGAGATGACATCGGTCGCGCCGAGGATTTTCAGAGCGGCAATATTGGCGCGGTAGTTGACCTCGGACGGCGGTATCGCATGGCCCGGACCGTGGCGCGGTAAAAACAGGACTCTGACACCCGCAAGCGTGCCGGTGACGACGGGCCCCGATGGCTTGCCCCAAGGGGTCTCGACCTGCTTCAGCTCGACATCGTCCATTTCGTCGACGGCATAGATCCCGCTGCCGCCGATAAAGCCGAGTACCGTTTTGTCGCTCATGGCCAGGTCCTTCTCTTTTGCCGATCCTGCCAAGAAAAAAGGCCGCGGCAAATGCCTGCGGCCTTCAATTCCCGGTCAGTCACGGACGGATTAATCCGTATCTTTCACGTTCTTCCAAAGCTGCTTGTAGGAGAAGTAGACGATGAGAGCGAGGATGAAGAGGTAGATGAAAACGACCATACCCATCTGCTTGCGTTGTTCCATCTTCGGCTCTGCCGCCCACATCAGGAAGCTGGCGACGTCATAGGAATATTGCTCGACCGTCTCGTCGGAGCCGTCGGCATAGGAGATCATGCCGTCGCGCAGCGGGGCCGCCATCTTGAATGCGCCACCGTAAGGAACCTCGACGCTGTCCAGCGGCTGGCCTTCCTCGTCGAGATACTCGTCCTTCAGGAGCGAGGTCGTGTCGCCCGGATAGTAGACGTTGTAGTGGGTCCCTGCCGGAACGGTGATCGTGGCCGGGGGTTCTTCATAGCCCAGCAGCAGGGAATAGACATATTGCGGGCCGTGATGACGGGCCTTGGCGATCAGCGACATGTCCGGCGGCATCGAGCCGCCATTGGCAGCCATCGCCTGCTGCGGGTTGGCAAAGGGCGACGGGAAATAGTCCGATGGCAGGCCGGGGCGCATGAACATGTCGCCGGCATCGTCCGGACCATCCTCGACCATATACTCGGCAGCGAGCGCCTTGATGACCGGGTTATTGTTCGGGTTCGAACAATCGACGCCTTCCGGCACGCCGACCGGGCATTCGTCCATATAGTATGGACCGCCCGGATCGCCGAGATGGCGGAAAGCGACATAGTTGAGCGAGTGGCACGCCGCGCAGACCTCTCGATAGACCTGGAAGCCACGCTGCAGCGCGTCCTGGTCATAGGAGCCGGTGACCCCCTCGAAGGCAAAGTGCGGATGCTTCAGCGGCTTGGTCTCGCCGCCCGCAGCGTGGGCCGTGCCGCCGATCATCATGAGCGGGAGCGTGACAGCCGTCAGTGTCTTGAGAAATTTTTTCATTGTTTCGGTCTCTCAGTCTTATTCCGCCGGCTGGGCGATGCCGCCGGATAGTTCGGCGGCTGGTTTTTTCATGCGAGCTTTCTTCTTCGCCAGCACGTCTTCCGAAATGGATTTCGGCAGCGGCTTGGGCGTCTCGACGATCGACAGGACCGGCAGGATGACCAGGAAATAGGCGAAGTAATAGAGCGTCCCGATCTGGGCGAGCAGAATATAGGGCTGCTCTGCCGGTTTACCGCCGAGCCAGCCAAGGAAGATGGCATTCACCACGAAGATGAAGAACCACATCTTCGCCCACGGACGATAGCGCATGGAGCGCACTTTCGACCGATCGAGCCATGGCAGCACGAACAGGATGATGATCGAACCGAACATGACGAGCACACCGCCAAGCTTCGACGTGATGAAGAACACATCGAACGTGATCGCGCGCAGCATCGCGTAGAACGGCAGGAAGTACCATTCGGGCACGATGTGGGCCGGGGTCACCAGCGGGTTCGCCTCGATATAGTTATCGGGGTGGCCAAGCGAGTTCGGCATGAAGAACAGGAAGGCCGCGAACAGCATCAGGAACAGAACCACCGCAAACCCGTCCTTGACGGTGTAATACGGGTGGAACGGCACGGTGTCCTTCTTGACGTTCTTGATCTCGACGCCGGTCGGGTTGGTATTGCCCGGCACGTGCAGCGCCCAGATGTGCAGCACGACGACGCCGGCAATCAGGAACGGCAGCAGATAATGCAGCGCATAGAAGCGGTTGAGCGTCGGATTGTCGACGGAATAGCCGCCCCAGAGCAGCGTCTTGATCGACTCGCCGACGACCGGGATGGCACCGAACAGCGAGGTGATAACCGTCGCGCCCCAGAACGACATCTGGCCCCAGGGAAGGACATAGCCCATGAAGGCGGTGCCCATCATCAAGAGGAAGATGACGACGCCGAGGATCCAGATGACCTCGCGCGGCTCCTTGTAGGAACCATAATACAGACCCCGGAACATGTGCATGTAGACGGCGATGAAGAACATCGATGCGCCATTGGAGTGGGCATAGCGGATAATATGGCCAAAGTTGACGTCACGCATGATGTGCTCGACGGACCAGAAGGCATAATCCTCATGCGCGGTATAGTGCATGGCAAGGATGACGCCGGTGATGATCTGGATCATCAGGCACAGCGTCAGGATGCCGCCGAAAGTGTACCAGTAGTTCAGGTTCTTCGGCGTCGGGAACCCCATGAAGTCATCGCCGAAACGGATCAGGGGAAGGCGTTTGTCCAGCCAGCGCTCAAAGCCGCTATTGGGGACGTAGGTGGATTCGTGACTCATTCTCTTACCCTCTCCTAACCAATCCTGATCGTCGTGTCCGTGAGGAACGTATAGGGCGGAACGTCAAGATTCTGCGGTGCCGGCCCTTTGCGGATACGGCCGGACGTATCGTAATGCGACCCGTGGCAGGGGCAGAACCAGCCATTATAGTCGCCCTTGTTGTCGCCTTCGTCGGTCCCGAGCGGCACGCAGCCGAGATGGGTACACACACCCAGCACGACCATCCATTCGGCGCTCGATACGCGATTATCGTCGGTCGCTTCCGGGCTGCCGCCAAGATTTTCGTTACGGGCGATCGGATCCTTCAGGGCCGTCAGCGGCACGGCGCGGGCTTCCTCGATCTCGCGTTCCGTCCGGTGACGGATGAACACCGGTTTGCCCTGCCACATCACCTTGATGCCGGACCCCACCTCGACGGCGCCGATATCGACTTCCTTCGTTGCCAGCGCGCGCACCGACGCATCAGGGTTCATTTGATGGATCAACGGAATGGCAATGCCGATACCAGCCGCAGCGGCGGCGCCACCGGCCAGTAGATGGATGAAATCGCGGCGCGAGGGCTCTTCCTGGCCTTCGACAGCCCCGGGGGCATCTGTTGTGGAACTCATATCTACCCTTTGAGTTTGACGGTAAATTTCGAGCGGGTTTGACATGACTTCCCTGTAAAGTCCAGTACTCACAACGCCCGTCTGGCAGGGCATGGTGTCGCAAACCACGATGGTGACAAGGGCGTCGTTTCAGGCTCATAAAGGCATCATGCGCCTCGTTCTCTACCAGCCCGAAATCGCCGCCAATGTCGGCGCCGCGATCCGCATCTGCACCTGTTTCGGCGCGTTGCTGGATATCATCGAGCCGTGCGGATTTCCGTATAAACACAAGGATATACGCCGGGTCGGCATGGATTATGGCACCCTGTCAGAGCCGGTACGCCACGATTCATGGCTTGCCTATGCGGGCGCGGATCATGGCGCAGCGCGGCTGATCCTGCTGACGACAACGGGTGATACCGATCTGGGGCAATTAGACTTTCGTGCCGATGACCGGATCATGATCGGGCAGGAAAGCGCAGGCGTGCCGGACGATGTGCGCAATGTGTGCGACGTTACGGCACGTATACCGCTCGCCCCCGGTGCCCGGTCCCTGAACATGGCGGTCGCGGCTGCGATCGCCCTGGCCGACGCCCGGCGGCAACTGGGCTATGGCTAGCGGCGGCTAGAGGAATTCATTCCCGCCGGAGTAGCGGTGGCGGAGCACGTCGACGGCCTTGGTGTCCTGCAGGATCAAATCATAGTAATCGCCCGATGCCTCGCAGGCCAGCCGGGCATCATTGTCGTTGCCAGGCTGCTGGGTCGCCATGATCAGCCCGACCTTCTCGTCACCAAGCTGGTCGTTCAGAACCACCCGGACCTCGTCGAGTACGATCACCGCATGGGTCTCGTCATAGTCAGGCAGGATTTCGCTCGCCCCGCGCACCACCGCACCGAGGCGGGTCTGCATCTCCAGATGGGTCGACGGGCCGATGGCGGCAATATAGCGGTCGAAATCGAACCGCGCGCCGAGCATGCCGCCATAGAGCCAGGTATGGCAGGTCATCGGATCGTTTTCGCTCAGCATGGCGATGACCACGCGGATCTGCTGGACAGCGGCGATGAGATCGCCCTCCTGCGCCCGCGCCATATAGTACGGAAAGGAGACCTGCAGAATTTCACGATCCGCCGCCATCAGCGCTGCCATCAGGGCCTCTTCACCGCCCCGGCGATAGGCGGAGGCAAGGCGGGTGCGGATCTGGGACGACCGGTTCGGCTCGCGCTCCAGCACCGCGTCGAAGAAAGGATCGTTGAGCCCGGCGAGCGCCTCGTCGATGGCGGCGGCGACGACCTCCTCGGCAATCTCCGGCTGCACGCTGGCGGGCGCGGCTGTCGCGGCCGATGCCTCGCCGGCAAATTGCTCGAGACGGGGCTCGACGAACGGGCTGATAACTGGCGGCAGAAAGGCATAGCCGGCGACGGCACCGGCGATCACCATAATGCCACCGACGGATTTTTTCGCTTTCGCTCCCAGCGCACCGGCCAGCGGCGATACAAGCCAGCCGAGCACGACACCGGCGATCATGCCGGCGCTGCATGCCAAGGCGATTATCAGGATTTCATCCCAGCTCATCACATCCCTCTCCTGACCCTAACAATAAAATGCTGGCCGGGCCGTGACAATCTGCGCATTTCAACATCCTGAAGCAGGTTGCAGTTCGGCAACACCTGAATAAAGTGCGCTGATGGACAAACGTGATTCGACGGGCATAACCGAGAGAAAACACCGGGCTGCCGAGTGGTTCGCCAGCCTGCGCGACCAGCTTTGCGTGGCCTTCGAGGCCCTGGAAGACGCCGCCGACCCCGGCGTTTACGGCGAATCGCCCGCCGGACGCTTCGTACGGACCGATTGGCAGCGGTCGAAAACCGGCGCCGATGAAGGCGGCGGCACCATGGCACTGATGCATGGCAAGGTGTTTGAAAAGGTCGGCGTGCACATCTCCACGGTCCATGGCGCGTTCTCGCCGGAGTTTCGCGCCCAGATACCGGGCGCGGAGGAAGATCCGCGCTTCTGGGCGGCAGGCATCTCGCTGATTGCCCATACCCGAAACCCCCACGCCCCGGCTGCGCACATGAACACGCGGATGATCGCGACGACGAAAACCTGGTTTGGCGGCGGCGGCGATCTCAACCCGATGATGAATGCCTATCGCGGCGAGAGCCATGAGGACACGCTCGCCTTCCACGCTGCCTTCAAGGGCGCCTGCGATCGTCATCACGAGGAGTATTACCCGCGCTTCAAGGCGTGGTGCGACGAGTATTTCTTCCTCCCGCACCGAGGCGAGGCGCGCGGCGTCGGCGGCATTTTCTATGACCGCCATGACAGCGGCGACTGGGAAGCGGATTTCGCCTTCACCCGGGATGTCGGCAAGGCGTTCCTGACGTCCTACCCGGCGCTCGTCGAAAAGCGCATGAACCAGCCCTGGACGGAAGATGAGCGCGAGGAACAGCTGATCCGCCGTGGGCGCTATGCCGAGTTCAACCTGCTCTATGACCGGGGCACCCAGTTCGGCCTCAAAACGGGCGGCAATGTGGAATCGATCCTGTCCTCCCTGCCACCGGAAGCCAAATGGCCCTGACATGAATAAAAACGCGCCCCGGTCAGGAGCGCGTTTTCGTGTCAGTTCGAATGCGTCGGCGCCTCGAGCAGCCTGCGTCCGGATGAACGCAGAGGAGCTGCTCCAACACTTTGGCAGCGATCAACTTTCTGCATTCAAATGATTCCATTTGAAGGCAGGTTGATCTAGTCCGACTTTCTGCTCATGGAGCTCATCCCGACGAGGACCGTGAGCAGCGATACCGCAAGGGCGGCCCACATGAACCACTGAACGTCGCCGAGCATGCCCTTCTCCCAGATCTGATACAGCAGCGTGCCCGATGCTGCAGTGCCAGCTGCACCGGACAGGAAGGTCAGGAAGCCTGAAATGCCGGCAAGAAACGGTAGCAACCCGAGCACACCGATAATCGCGGCAACGGCGCTGACGGCAACGGCGGCATAAACCACCCAGCCGGTAATGCCGTTCTGCGGGCCGCAGCCCTCGGCCAGCGGGTTGAATTGCAGCTCCATCGCACAGTCGACGGACTGGCCAACATAGGCAGCCCCGGTGACCATGTCCGTGCCCGGCCCGGTAAAGGTGCCGTCGCTGGATTGCTCGAGCAGCGGCGCATAGATGAACAGGCCGGCGATGACGAGCGGTAGAATAATTCTCATGAAAGGCATAATGATCCCCAAACTGGTTTCTTCCCCGTTCGACGTTAACCCTTCCACAAGGCTTCAACAAGTCTCAATTATGTGACACGCAAGGATTGCGCGTTTCGATATTTATATTACAGTTCAGTGACTTGAAACGCTATCCTTACGTGGCACCTATATTCCGTGTTCGGCCAAAACGCTGCCCAAAGGGGATAACCGGGCCGCCCAGCTGCCGGTAGCGACCATGTGCTCACGGCCCGCCCTGCCGATGCTGGTGGCTGTCGGATCATCCTGCAACAGCGCGCTGATGCGCTGGCGGAACGCTTCCGCCCCGTCGGCGATGAAGAAGTGTTCGCCGGGCGTGGCCGCAATGCCGGTGGCCGCGCCGGGGCTGGCGACGACCGGCCGGGCCATGGCCATCGCCTCCAGCACCTTGTTCTGGACGCCGCGAGCGATCTGCAGCGGGGCGATGGCGATCCGGGCGGCGGCGAGCCAGGGGCGCATGTCTTCCACCCTGCCGGTGACGATGATGCCGGGCCGGGCGGCGAGACCGGCGACGGCTTCCGTCGGACGCGCGCCGACAATGGCAAAGATGATATCCGGCATCGCCTTGCGCAATTGCGGCCAGACGGCATCGGCGAACCAGGTCACCGCCTCGACATTGGGCTGGTAGTCCATCGCACCGGTGAAGATGAGATCGACGCGGCGATCGAGCGGGGCGAAGTCGGCGGCGGGGTCGAAATAGTCCGTGTCAACGCCATTGCCGTAGCAGCCGATGCGTGCCGGATTGGCGAGCTTGTGCGACTTCACGATCATGGCCTCCTCCGGCGTGATCAGGAAGGTATGATCTGCCCGGCGCGAGATGGCTGCCTCCGCGTTCGCCAGCACGCTGCCCTCACGGGCATACAGGGCGGACATCGGCAGAGAAGCGCGCTCGGCATAGCTGGCCCACTTGGCACTGTCGGCATCGACCAGGTCGGCGAAGACCGGACAGGTGGCCTGTTCCAGATAGGGCATGACGGCGGCAGAAAAGCCGAAAGCGGCATCGACTCCCTCAGCCAAGACGCCATCAACCCACTGTTTCATGGCGCGGCTGCGGTAGAAGTCGAAGGTCATGGGCCTGCGTGAAGCCAGCGCCGTCAGCGACCGCAGGCGGGCAAGCCGCGGACCGATCTGAACGGCTTTCACCTCATCGCAGAACTGCGCGAGATATTCGACATGAGCCATGTCATCCGGGTCGTCGACGAAGAAGCCACAGGATAGCCGGTAACGCCCGGCGAGATAACGGAACAGCCGCCAGGAGCGGATCTTGTCGCCCTTGTCAGGCGGCCACGGGATGCGGTGCACCAGCAACAGGGCATGTTTGCGGTTATCAGGGGGCTGGCTCATCGCCTATCCCAGATGGCCGGCGATCAGCGGGCCGAGCCGGTTGGCGACAGACAGCGGCAGCTTGCTCCAGACGCTGGTCAGCAGGCGGAATTTCGGATTGTTCGGATTGATGTCCGGCACGTCATCCGCCTTGACGAGATAGTAGTGATAGGCAAGCGGTTGCGGCTCGAACCCCCAATGGCGCTTGTAGTCGTAAGCGCCCGTGCCGACCTTGGACCGGCCGAAATCGAACCGCGCGCAACCGCGCCCGGCAGCATGGCGCATCTGCGCCCAGTACATATAGTCATAGGCATGGAGCGCGCGTGCTGCTGGCGATGCCCCGCCATAATAGGGCATTACCGTGCCCTGGTGATAGAAGCTGACGAGCCCCGCGACCGGCGTGCCGGCGGCACGCACGAGCGCGACGTCCATGTCATCGCCGAAGGCTGCGCCGAGGTTTTCGATCAGGCGTCTGGGCAGGACAGGCGTGCCGAGATTGCGCACGCTTTCGGCATAAAGAGCATAGAAAGTCTCGACGTCCCCCTCGCGGGTCACAGCCAGTTCACCTGCTTGCGCCGCCTTGATGCCCTTGCGCACATCCGCGCGTTTCTTGCGCGGGATCGAGGAAAGGTTCTGTTCTTCGTCGGCCGCAATATCTGCGACGAACCCGGCATAGGTTGCATCCTTGGTCTGCCAGCCTGGCGCCGGCGAGCCGCCGCGCAGCTCGACATAATCGACGCCCCGCTCCTCGCCCAGTGCTTGAGCCGCAGCGATCAGCGCCGATTCCGCAGCGGCATCATCCGCGAGCACGCCGCCGCCGACGGTAAACGCCGTCGAGATCAGCGCCCTGCCGAATAGCGGGCTCCTGACATGAACGAGCGGCAGGATGCCCTTGATGTCGCCGGCCGGTGCATGCGCCATCAGAAAGACCGCCTCATGGCCGTAGGTCTGGCCGATGACCCGGCCCCATTCGAAACGGTGAAAGAATGACGAATCCGGATGCGCCATGACATAAGCGTTCCAGGCGCGCAGATCCGATGGCTGCGCGCGGCGGACCTGGCTGGCCGCCTGCGTCGGTGAGAGTGCGGCCGCGGGCGCGTTCATGCGGCCACCTGCACGGGCTGGACCGGGAACACCTCGTCCATGCGGCGCCAAGGATAGCGTGTCAGCAGCTTTTCCAGCTTGGCTTCCATGCGGTCGAGATTGGTATAGTGGCGCAGGCGCGACCTGGCGCTGATACCATCAATGCGGGGCTGGCCGGGGTCTATCTCCCATGGATGGAAATAGAAGACGGCCGCGCCGCCCTCGCCCTCGATAAGGCGGGTCAGCAGATGGTGCGACCACGCATAGGGCAACAGCCGGAACCAGCCGCCACCGGCGCAGGAAAACCGCCGCCCCCAGGCATCGACCGTGGAGACCGGGATCTCGACGAAGCCGGCGCCGTCGACGGGATGCCAGGCTTGGCGCGGCGCTTCCGGCATGCCGTAATGATCATGCATGATGGGGTGTACGGAGGAGCTATAGAGATGACCAGCCGCGGCAAGGATTTCGAAGGCCCAGGGCGTGCGGTCATCGATAGAGAACCCGGCGGCGCGATAGCCGTTGACCGGCTTGCCGGTGACGTCCTCGAGGATTGTCTTCGTCTTGACGACATCGGTGCGAAATTGATCCGGTGTCTGATCGAAGACCTTGATATGCTCATAGCCATGGCTGCCGACCTCGTGACCGGCATCGACGATATCGCGCATCAGTGCCGGGCAGCGTTCGGCGACCCAGCCGAGGGTGAAGAAGGTCGCCGTCGTGCCGGTACGGGCGAACAGGTCGAGCACGCGCCGCGTGGTATCTTCGACGCGCAGGGAATATGAGTCCCAGGTGTCGCGGTCGATGACGCTTGAGAGCGCCCAGACCTGGAAATAATCCTCGACATCCACCGACATGGCGTGGATGCCGGCCGTTTGCGCGATGGAGCGATCAGGACCGGCGGCTCGGCGCTGATCGCCCGTGCTGTGGTCCCGCGTCATGGTCATTTTCTTTCCTGCAGCCGGTCGAGCATGGTCTCGACACTGTCGAGCTTTTGCTTCAGCAGGCCGTTGCGGCCGTTCTGATAGGCTTCTATCTCGGTGATCTTGTCGTTCACGACATGCATCGACTGTTCCAGGTCGCCAAGGCCGCTGCGTACCTCCTCCAGAAACAGGGCGAGGTCGTTCTTCAGGGCCGCGATGCGCTCGTCGCGTTCATCGGGGTCCCTCGACAACACGGCCTCCTCCAGCACGTTTCCGCCTGTAAGTTGGGTGTTCATGCGCAGCTGACGACCCAGTTCCTCGAACTCGTCATCGCCGGTTGGCGTCGCAGGATCATGTTGCGGCCTATCGCCTTCGTTGCTGGCGGATTGGCCGGGAAAATATCTTCGTTTTGCGGCGTGCAGCCGGTCCAGTACACTCATGGGAAATTCCTCCTCTGTCCTGCTCTCCGTCTGCGGCGGGACAGTCGCTTCAGGCTCTTCTGTCTTCGCCGGCTCATGATCGTGACCGTCTTCGGCGATCATGGCGGCGGTGTCGGTGTCGTCGTCGTCGTCGTCTTCAACTTCATCTTCAGGCGTTTCAGCATCCCCATGCCGGGTACTGAAGATCGGGTATACATTGCTGGGCGTCTGCGCACCGCTCCCGGATACGGTCCCTGCCTCGGCGGCAAGGTCATCGTATTCGTCTGCAGCGAAGCCCTCGTCTTCCTCGACAGGAGGCTCGGCGCCCGGCGCCGGAATGGCGGACCCAATGGTCTCATCAGCGATGTCGATGACGTCATCGACCGTGTCGTCGGACGACACATCTGCCTGAGCCGGCGTTAGCACTTCCGGTTCGTTGATGTCGGGCTCTTCAGATTCTCGCGGCGCGGTCTCGATTTCTGCACTGGTATAGACCGGCTGATCCTGCACCGGGATGATATCCTCCTGGGTCACCGTCACCGGTTCCTCGCCGTGCCCGACCTGTGCGCCGCCCATTTCCTCGTCGAGATCGTCGATCACCGTCTGGACGCAGGCAGCGTCGACGAAGTCTTTCTCATCCAGCGCGGTCTGCAGCAGCACGCGGGCGCAAAGCTTGTTGATACGGCGCGGCACCCCGCCGGTATGGTGGTAGATCGCGTCCTGTGCGCGGTCGGTAAACAGCGACTGCTCGTCCTTGAAGCCCGCCGCATACAGACGATGGTCGATATAGGCGGCGGTCTCGTCGCGGGTCAGCGGCGAGACGTGGTAGGAGGCAATCACCCGCTGGCGGAACTGCTCCATGTCCGGCCGGGCGATCATTTCCTGCATCTCGCTCTGGCCGATCAGGAAGACCTGCAACAGCGGCAGGCCGTCATAGGACAGGTTGGTCAAGACACGCAGCTCTTCCAGCGTTTGCGGCGACAGGTTCTGGGCCTCGTCGACGATCAGCACGGCCTGACGGCCATCGCCGATCTGGTCGATCAGGAATTCCTGCAGCGCTTCGAGCCCGGCGCCTGCCCCCGCCCCGGCCGGTTCGATGCGGAACGCAGACAGAACCTGCGCCAGCGTCTGGCCCGGCGCGACATGGCTGATATCCATCGTCGCGGCAATGATCTGGTTGTTGTCGAGGCCATCGAGCAACTGGTGGACCAGCGTCGTCTTGCCGACGCCGGTATCGCCGGTGATGACGACGAACCCCTCCGCCTGCTGGATGCCGTATTGCAGATAGGACAGCGCCTTGCGGTGGGTCGGACTGTCGAAATAGAAATAGGGATCGGCGCTCAGCTTGAACGGCGCTTTGATCAACCCGAAATAATCTTCAATCATTTCAACACCCTGGCGGCATGCCGCCGGTTAAAAATCGTAGCTCAGGCCGACGGTGACCGAGTTTTCGACATATTCATTGGCAGGTGTATCGGCAAAACGTTGGCTTCTGCTTAATGCGGTGAAAGCGTTCAGGTCCCGGAACAGCAGGTAATCGAGCCCGGCGGAGAGGATGAGCGTGCGGGTGTCGAGGCCGAGCCCTTCGCCGCTCTCGCAGATCGCTTGCAGCATGGCGTCGGTCATGCCGGCATTGTCAGGGTTCTGGCGCAAGGCGGTAAGGCAGTCTTCAAGGCTGCCGCCGACCGCGCCGTCCGAGTCCTGGAAATTGGCGCGGCCATAGGCGTTGAGACGCCGGGAGATGCGATGGTTCAGCAGCGCAGAGACAGACCATGTGTCGATCTCCTCGAACCCGAAATCGGATTTGTCGAAGCCCGTACGCAAGACGAGCGAACTGCGCGGCGCCTGGGCGATCATGTCGGCATAGACGCCGGTGGCGCGCGACAGGCCTGCCTGCTGGCGGGTCAGGTCGGACAGGCCCTCGTTATATTCGAGGACACGGGCGAGTATGTTTTCGGAGGTCAGATTACCGAGCTGGCGCAATTCCTCCGCATAGGACAGGGTTTCCTGCTGCAACACGCTGAAGCGCTCGGCCTGCGCCTGGGCCGTCGTCATCAGACGGTTGTTGGCTGACAGTCGGAACTGCAGCCGGCTCGAATAGCGCCACGAGGCTGCCGCATCGACCCATGTGCCGCCATAGCGCTCGCCCAGTTCAAGGCTTGCATCACTGCGGCGGCCCGGCTTGATCGCAACACCGGCCTTCCAGAAAGCGCCGCTGAGATCCTCGTCATCGAACGGGCTGGTGCCATTCGTATCGATATCGTCATAGCCGACGGTCCCGACCAGCGACAGCTTGCGGTTCATGGCGTACCGGACATCACCCGACAGGCTCGCCTGTCTGAAGTCGACCTCCGGCAGCACCTGGCTGCCTGTCTCCTCGGTCGCATTGGCCAGGGCGCGGACGGAAAATCCGATTCGGTCGAACAGGCGGCCAGTGGAATATTCGGCAAGCAGTTCGTGCGAGCGCGAGTCGTTGAGGAAGTCGTCGACACCATCGACGGACTGGTCGTCATCGACGGAAACGGCGACATAGCGATAGCGTGCTTCGACCGTCGCCTCGCCCGGCAGGCGCCGAAACAGATACGGGCTGGCGCTGACGGCGTAGGAATTGGCAAGGCGCTGGCTGCCGGCGAGCGAGGTGCCGCCGGACGACCGCGTCGTCTCGTCCAGCGCCTGCTCGCGGGCCGATGCCGCAATGTCGAAATAGAACAGGTTATCGACGAGTTTCGTCGTGCCGCCCGCGACCACATTGGGACTGAAGACGACGCGATCATAGAGCTGCTCGCCACCGATTTGCGGCGGATCGACATAGCTGCCAAGCTCGATCGAGCCGTTGACGATGCCCTTGAACCGCACACGGTCGACCAAGGCACCGCCGGACAAATAGACGGAGGCAAGTGCGTCCTGCTGTTCAAAGCCTTCCGGGGCGAGCTCGACATTGTCCGAATAGGTTACACGCGGGCTGACGCGCAGAACATAGGAAAGGGGCCGGGCTTCATAGACCTTCCGGCTCGCGCGATCGCCGGGCTGGGTGCCCGGCGTGTCCGTCAGCAGAGGCGTATTCTGGCGATCCTCAAGATAGCGCTCTGCCAGCTTTTCCTGCGTGACCTGGCTTTGTCCGTAAGCTGCGGGCACAACAGAACCGGCAGCAACGCCTGCCAGCAGGGAAAGCCTGAGAAGCCGCGCAATCATTCCTATCCCTCCCTGCTGCGCAGGTGGCTGGATCGAAGCCCGGACCCCTTGGCATAATATTCTTCATACGATCCGTAATGGGACGCTGCCTGAGGCGCGAGGCATTTGTTCAGGATGAGGGAGATATTCTCGTTGTTGTCGAGCAATTCTTCGAGCGCGATGGCGACCGCCGGTTCCGGCGTCTCGTTGGCCTCGACGAGGAACACCGTCTCGTCGACATGGCGCGCGAGCACAACAGCTTCGGGGGTGGCGAGAACCGGCGGCGCGTCAAAGATGATGATCCTGTCCGGATAGCGGCGGGAGACTTCCTGCACGAACCGGGACATCTCTTCGCTGGCGAACAGTTCGACGGGGTTGACGTTCGCCTTGCCCTGGCTGAGCAGCGACAGCGGATAATCGCGCTCGCGCATGACGAGGTCATCCAGCGGCCGCGCGGTGTCGAGGACATAATCGGTCAGGCCATCGCCTGCATCGAGACCGAAGTGATGGAAGATCTTCGGACGCGGCACATCGGCATCGATCAGCAGGACACTGATATTGTCTTCCAGCGCGAGGCTGAGCGCGAGATTGATGGCGGAGAATGTCTTTCCCTCTGCGGGACGGGTCGACGTGAACAGCACCGTGTTGCGCACAGGCCCCTGCGGCGTCGGCCGGCGGCGCCCGGCGTTTTCCATGCGATAGAAGTTGAGGCGGCGCAGCAGGCGGCGTTTTACCGCACGCATCTCCAGCGCGAGGCGCTTGTCCCTGGTGTCAGGGACCAGAAAGCCCTGCCTCGCTAGAAGCGCCCTATCGAGTTCGAAGACCTGGCCCCAGCCGGCAAGATCGAGGTCGAGATCATCGTCGACGCCCTCAACCGCCTGTGGATGGACGACCGGCAGGCTGCGCCCGGCGCTGGCGCGATTGACCGGCCGGGTTTCGCCGCCACCGGAGCGTCGCGGTCCATCCGCGTCACGCTCGCCCTCGTTCATGGCCCGGTTCCGGGCCGTTGCGGCTCGCTCGATGAGACTCATAATTCCTCGCTCGCGGCCAGCAGGCCCGGTCTGTTGTCGTCTGCATCGACGTGGATTTCATGAAGCCAGAACAGCGCGCAGGCGGTCGCGAACAGCAACCCCGCGACGCCGACAATGGCGGTTCGATCGAAGAAATTATCCCGTCGCCGGGACGGCGTCTGTGCCGGGGAAATCGCGCCGAGCACCGGCAGGCCCAGCGCCTCTTCAAGGTCACTGACCTGCGTGTAGCTCCGGTCGATCTGGGCGAGCAGGAAGGCAATACCGACACCGGCGCCAAGCGCGACCAGGAAAACACCGAGGCTCATCAGCCCGCGCGGCGGCCAGGCCGGTTCGGCTGCGGCGGTCGGCGCCTCGTAGAGATTGTAATCGACCGTGCCGCCACCCTCTGACAGGGACGCGGTGATCGCCTGGCGTTCACGCTCCGACAGCAGGTCTTCATAGCTTGCCTCGATCTGATCGTAGTTGCGCATGATCTCCTGCAGCTCAGCCTGGACGGCGGGCACCTGCCCGGCTGTCAGGGTCAGTTGTTCGATCTCGCTGCGCAGGACAGCCTGACGCTGGCGCAGCACGGCAAGTTCATCCTCGACGACGCGGACGGAGGCTTCGAGGCGCTGGAACTCCGGGTTGTTCGGCAGGCTGGCGCCGCCATTTTCAAGCTCGGCGATGCGGGCCCTGAGCGCGATGATGTCGGGGTAGTTGTCGCGATACTGGCTTTGCAATTGTGCCATTTGCAGCTTCAGCTGGTCAAGCTCCGTACCCGATGTGTTGCGCGGCGTCGTCGCAAGTTCACCCATCAGGGTCTGGCGGCGGCGGGTCGACTGCTCGATGGAGAACTCGATACCGGACAGCTCGCCTTCCTTCTGGTCAAGGCGGCGGCGCTGGGTTTCATTGCCGGTCAACTCGTCCGCATGCTCCTTGCGGAAGGCAGCGACTTCCTGGTCCTTCTGCGAGAGCAGCGCCTCGTAGCGGCGGATTTCCCTGTCGAGGCGGGACAACGCCGTTTCGCTCTGGGAGATCGCGGTACCGACATCCTTTTCGATGAACAGGGCGATGACGGCGGCGACGATGCGCTGCGCCATGACCGGGTTCCTGTCGAGATAGGAGATCGTGTAGTACTGCTCTTCGGAACTCGAGATCCTGATACTCTCGCCCAGTGACTTGATCTTCCGCTGCAGGAGTACCTTGCGGATACGCTCCTGCTCCGCCGCATTGCCCGGTGCCCGCTCGGCAGCCACGACAGCGAATTCCTCGTCAATGCCAACCTCGGCGATAACCTGTTCGAGATTTTCGCGGGACAGGAGTTGCAGGGTCATGACCCGGACGCGCTTTTCAAAATCGGCGCGACGGGCGCTTTCCTCGAGCGTTTCGTTCAGGGCGGTGTCAGTATCGACATAGATCTGCGCACGCGATTCATAGGCATCCGGCATCAACATGATGGCGAGCCAGCCGGCAACGGCCACCAGCCACGCCACTGACAGCACCAGCCAGCGGCGCGTCCAAAGGCCGACGGCATAGCGGACAATCGGTTTGGGGAGATCGTTCAAAGTAAACACGGTACTCGTTGCCCTCTTGCCGTTCACCCTTTCGGGTCCGGTCTGTTCTAGAAAATGCTTTCCGGGATCAGGATGACGTCACCCGGCAGCACCGGCACGTTCGCCTTCACGTCGGCCCGGCGCATCAGGTCATCCAGATACAGCCGATAGCTGAGCTTGTTCTCGCCCTGCCCGCGGATCAGCACGGCCTTGTTGCCAGCGGCGAATTCCGTCAGCCCGCCGACGGCGACCATCACGTCCAGCACGGTCATGCCGGCCTGATAGGGCAGCGCCACGGGCCGCTGCGCCTCGCCCAGCACCCTGACCTGCTGATCAAAGGTGGAGGAGAACTTCTTGACGCTGACGGTAACTTCCGGATTACGGACATATTCGGACAGCTGGCGCTGCAGGTCCACCGCGAGCCTGGTCGGCGATTTGCCGGCGGCCTGCATGTCCTGCACCAGCGGCGTGGAAATCCGCCCGTCCGGCCGCACGGTGACGTCGCCTGACAGCTCCGGCGCGCGCCAGACGAAGATGTTCAGTTCATCGAGAGGCCCGATCAGATATTCCGGCGACGCCTGCAGCAGCGCGCCCTGCGATTGCTGAGCCGGTGTGACTGCGCCGGTTTGCTCGCCCGGCCCGCGGCCGAGGGAATCGCTGATCGACCCCGGCGGCATCGACTCGCATGCCGCGAGGACAAGAAGCAAGAGCGCCGCGGCCGTTTTCATTGTGAAAGTCAGTGTCGTTTTCATCTGTCAGTCCTCTCCTCGCCCTGTTTTGCGAGGTTCGTGCCGCTTGCCCGGCCGTTACCATGATCCCGCACACTTATCCGGTGCAGAACCGCTTCATTACTCGCGTTCAGGACCTGCCGGCACGAGCAGAGCCCGTTCCGGACCTGCGGAAGTTAACGCCGTTATCCTTTATGGCCCGTTAAGAGCCGCCCCGAGCCGTTATAAAACGGCACAACTCCCTTTCTTGCCGCCTAGCGGCTGCCAGTCCCCAGGATCGCTACCGAAATGGTGCGCACAACGATGAAAAGATCGAGGATCAGGCTGTGGTTCTTGATGTAGTAGAGATCGTAGCGCAGCTTCATGCGCGCATCCTCGACCGATGCGCCATACTCGTAATTGATCTGCGCCCAGCCGGTCAGACCCGGCTTGACCCGGTGGCGCTCCTCGTAATGGGGGATCTGCTCGTTCAGGATCGCAGTGAATTCCGGCCGTTCCGGGCGCGGACCGACGAAACTCATATCGCCTTTCAGGATGTTGATGGCCTGCGGAATCTCGTCGATCCGGGTCTTGCGGATGATCCGGCCGATCCAGGTGACCCGGGCATCATTGGTGCCTGCCCATTTAGCGCCATCGCGCTCGGCATCGACCGTCATGGAGCGGAATTTCAGGATGCGAAAATGGCGGCCATGGCGTCCCACCCGTGTCTGGCTATAGAAAACCGGCCCGCGCGAGGTCAGCCTGATCAGCAGCGCGACAGTCACCAGCAACGGTAGCGTGAACAGGATCAGCGCCATGCTGGTGAAAATGTCGCACAGCCTCTTGCCGCCGCGCACCCACAGATCGCCGCGAACCACGGGAATCCCGTCGATCTCCCGTCCGGCAAACAACTCCAGATTTACCTGTCCGTTCAAATGCTCGATCCCGGACTTGTCAGCATCCATGTTGATGGACTTACGCAGCAGTCCGGTAAAAGGTCTCCGCCAGAGGCGTCCCGGGACAGCAAAAAACAGCGCCTTGCGGGCGGAACGGTGCAGGGAGCCGACATAAAGAAGCGCAAGACATCCCGACAGGATGACTTGAATAAACAGGACAGTGACAGGAATCCCCAAGACGTTTTCTACGCTACCCACTTTACGACCCTCACGCGGCGCCTTGTTACTCAGTGTGATTGATCATGGCAATGCCGCACTTCTGGCTAGCAGGAAGCGTGCCACTCGCCCGTCAAGTGTGCACGCCACAGGCAAAGCAGGGCGGCACGGCTCTTGTATGGTGTTGAGCTTCTGGAAACAGTTGCCTGTTATGAAGCGACGCGAGGCAGCATTCACCGCTGTTCCGGACCGGACTGACTGACCCTATGCGTATCCTGACCCTGACCACCCTCTATCCGAACGCCGCCATGCCGACCCATGGCGTGTTCGTGGAGAACCGCCTGCGCGCGCTGCTGGACGAAGGCGGGGTGGACGCGAAAGTGATCGCGCCAGTGCCGTGGTTCCCGTTCAGACAGACCGTATTCGGCAGATATGCCGCCTTCGCCGCAGCCCCGGCGCGGGAAACGCGCCATGACATCGGGATCAGCCATCCGCGCTACCTGTTGCCGCCGAAGATCGGCATGAGCTGGGCCGCTGGCGCCCTGACCCGGTGCTTCGAGCGCGAGGCACGCCGGCTGGTTGCCGAGGGCTGGGATTTCGATCTGATCGATGCGCATTATTACTACCCTGACGGTGTCGCTGCGGTGGAAGTTGCCCGGCGGCTGGGCAAGCCGGTGACGGTCACCGCGCGCGGTACCGACATAAATCTGATCCCGTCCTGGCCCCGCCAGAAACGCATGATCCTCGACGCCGCCGCAAAGGCCGATGCCTCGATCACCGTCTGCCGCGCCCTGAAGGACGAGATGGTGGCCCTGGGCGCCCGCGAGGAAAAAATCCATGTACTGCGCAATGGTGTCGATCTCGACCTGTTCCGCGAAACGCAGCGCGAGGAGACCCGTATGCGTCTCGGCCTGTCGGGCACGGTGCTCCTTTCTGTCGGTCACCTGATCGAGCGCAAGGGGCACGGCCTCGTTATCGACGCGCTGAAGACCCTGCCCGATGCCACGCTGGTGATCGCCGGCGCAGGCCCCGACCGTAGCACGCTGGAAGCCCAGGTGGATAAGTCCGGCCTGGCGGGCCGCGTGATCTTCACCGGCGCCCTGCCCCACGAGGATCTGCCCGCTGTCTACAGCGCCGCCGATGTTCTGGTCCTCGCCTCATCGCGGGAAGGCTGGCCCAACGTGCTGCTGGAAGCGATGGCCTGCGGCACGCCTTGCGTCGCGACGCCAGTCTGGGGCTGCGGCGAAGTCGTCGCCGCGCCTGAAGGCGGACGCCTGACGAAAGATCGCAGCGCCGCGAGTATAGCAGCGGCCGTGACAGAGTTGCTGTCAAATCCCCCGACGCGCGCGCATACACGAGCCTATGCGGAACAATTCTCGTGGAAGGAAACGGCGCTCGGTCTCAAATCGCTGTTTGACCGCGTATCGGGTGCACCGGTGACCGGGCCACAAGCGGCGGCGACCGACTGGCAATATGATCGCCGCTATATCCATGGCAAGTCTCCCTCCCTGCTGGTGACGGTGGACACCGAGGAAATCTTCGACTGGACGGTCAACGATTTCACCACCCACGCCGTCGCCGACCCGGCGGATATTGCCCGGTTCCAGTCGCTGTGCGAGAGCCACGCCATCAAGCCGCTTTATTTCATCACCTGGCCGCTGATGCAGGATGCTGCGAGCGCGCGCTATTTCCGCCAGCTGCAGGACAGCGGCCGGGCCAGCCTCGGCCTGCACCTGCATCAATGGGTGACGCCGCCGCAGTCAGGCGACAACACGCCGCGCAGCTCCTATCAGGCAAACCTGCCGGCTGATTTGCATCGCGAGAAGCTGCGTACCCTGATCGCGGCGTTCAGAAAGGCTTTCGGCACCGATCCGATCGCCCACCGCGCCGGGCGCTATGGCGTGTCGCCATCCGTGCAGGCGGACCTGCAGGCGCAAGGCGTCTGGCTCGATTCATCGCCATCGGCCGGCTTCGACCAGGGCGGCGATGGCGGGCCGGATTTCACCGGGCATTCGCCGAAGGCCTGGTGGCGCAAGGCGACCGTGGACGGAAAGCCCCTGCTGTGCCTGCCGGTATCCGGCGGGAGGGTCCTGCGCGGCACCAGCCTGATGCTGCCGGTGCCCAAGGGCAGGCCCGACGCCAACGGGCCATTGCCTTCCCTGCTCAAACGCATGACGGCGCCGGTGCGCCTGTCGCCCGAAGGCTATGAACTGGATGATCTGAAAAGCCTGACCGGCGCGCTGTTGCGGGAAAAAGTCAGCATCATGACCTTCAGCCTGCACTCCACCTCGCTGACCGAGGGGGCGACCCCCTATAGCGAGACGGCGGCGATGATCGACGCGCTGCTGGCGCGGTCGGAGGCCTATTTCAGATGGTTCAGAGATGAAAAAGGCGGCTCGTTTGCCGCCCTTGATGATTTCGTTGCTACGCGGAACGCCGACGCGGCCTGATTGGCCCTAATCGTCCCGGTGGACCTTTTCCTGGCGCTCATGGCGCTCCTGCGCTTCGAGCGACAGGGTCGCGATCGGGCGCGCTTCGAGACGGCCAAGGCTGATCGGCTCACCCGTATCCTCGCAATAGCCATACTCGCCAGTATCGATCCGGCGCAGGGCCGCGTCGATCTTGGAGATCAGCTTGCGCTGGCGGTCGCGGGTGCGCAGCTCAAGCGCCTTGTCGCTCTCGCTTGAGGCCCTGTCGGCGGCATCTGGCAGATGCAGGCTGTCTTCCTGCAACTGGCCGAGCGTATCCTTGCTGGCACGCAGGATGTCGTCTTTCCAGTCGAGCAGTTTCTTGCGGAAATATTCGAGCTGGCGCTCGCTCATGAAGGGCTCGTCATCTGACGGACGATATGCTTCAGTTTCAGTTGCCGACATCCTGTACTCCCTGAATGATGTCCCGACCCACGGCAATGCTGGTGGTAATAGGCAAACCAGCCTGATTCAGCAAGGCGGGAAGCTCCCCATTGCATAAAATTTGTGTGACGAAAAGGAGACTATTCCGTGTCATTTCGCCAAGTAGTTGGGAACGAAGCAAAAATCGGGCCCGGTTGGCGATCTTTTCGAGGTTTCAGGCGTTTGTGCCTGTGAACAAAAAGTTAACGTCGCCATTGTTGGGCCCGTCTGGCTGGTCTACAATGGGGCCAGCGGGAGGCCGGTCTGCCGAAAGGCTCCGGAGCGGGATAGTATGCGGGTTTCACAAACTGGGATTGACCTGATCAAGCATTTCGAGGGCATCCGGCTAGATGCCTACAAGGATGTCGCCGGGATCTGGACCATTGGCTATGGCCATATCGGCCCGATCCGGATCGACGGCAAACGCTATGACAGCGTCGCCGACGCGGTCGCGGCCAATGGCGGCCAGCCCGTCCGCATCAGCCATGATTACGCCGAGGAATTGCTGCGCGACGAGCTGCAGCGGTTCGAGGAAGGCGTCTCCGGCGGGCTGAAACGGGAGATCAACCAGAACCAGTTCGATGCGTTCGTGTCGCTGTCCTACAATATCGGCGTCAGCGCGTTCCGCAGTTCCAGTGCCCTGAAATTCTTCAACCAGGGCAAGATCGCCGAGGCAGCGGATGCCATCACCTGGTGGAACAAGGCGACGGTGAACGGCCAGAAACAGGTGGTACAGGGTCTGGTGAACCGCCGCGCTGCGGAGAAAGCGCTGTTCCTGCAGCCGATGGACAGTAACGAGCTCGGCGATACGGATGTGGATTCCAGCCGAGTCACGCCGGAGGAGAACTCCCCGCGGCGCAAGAATATCGGCTCGTCCCGGACCATGGAGGGCGCCGTCGTCGCCGGGGCCGGCGGCGCGGCCAGTGCCGGCGCGGCGTGGATGAACCGCGACAGCGATGGTGGCGATGCCGCGGGGGATGAGGCCGGAACCGGGAGCGATGCAGACGCTGGCGCTGACACCGACGCAGACAGTGACGCTGACACCGATACCGGCAGCGAAACCGATGCCGGAACCGGGAGCGATACCGGAACCGGGGATCAGACGGACGGTGGCACGGGTACGGATGATACGTCTCCGGATGAAAGCGCGACAGACAGCACGACCGATGCGACCGATGACGTTGCTGCCGACGACATTGCAGGCGATGATACCGGTACGGGAACGGAAGTCGGCACACCGCCGGTGACGGAGCCTGAGATCACGCGGGAGGACTACACTCTCGCCTTCCAGGTTGCCATCGGCGTGATCATCGTGATCGCGGTGCTCTACATCATCTATGCCCGTATCGATGACTGGCTGAACCACAAGCGCTGATTTATCGCGGCGGGCGACCTTGCGGCCGTCATCGCGGCGTTCGAAAGCTTTTTCCAACCGGCCCGGCCATGGCCGCATTCGCGTCAATCCGGGAATTTGCGCTAGATCAACCTGCCTTAAAATGGAATCATTTGAAGGCAGGAAAGTTGATCGCTTCCAAAGTGTTAGAGCAGCTCCTCTGCGTCCATGCGGACGCAGGCTGCTCTAGGCCATGACCTCTTCGACGAAGGCGGCAGCGAGTTCGAAGGATTTATCGGCATCGCGCGACTTGAACCGCTCGAGGTGATGGCGCGGGGAGTCCCAGTAGTTGATCCGGCATGGAACACCGGCCTTCTCTGCCTTTTCCACCAGCCGCAGGGCATCATCAAACCGGATATCGTAGCGGCTGGAATGGATCGCCATGGGCGGCAGGCCCTTGACCTCGCCATAAACCGGCGAGGCCATGGGATTGGTCGGCAGCGTGTCCTGCAGGTAAAGCCTGGCACAGAAGGCGGCGATTTCCATGCGGTAGGGGCTCGTCGCCGAGACGCTGCCGGTGATGTAGGACCAGCCGGACAGGGAAAGATCCGCCCATGGCGAAAACAGCAGGACGCCTGCAGGCATGGTCACGCCGCGGCGGCGCAACTCCATCAGGGCAGAGAGCATGATGCAGGCACCGGAGGTGTCGCCCCCTGCGATGATATTGCCCGGATGATGCCCTCCGGCCAGCAGCGCCTCGTAATGATCGGCGATATCGTGAATTGCCGCAGGAAACGGATGCTCCGGTGCCAGCCTGTGCTTGCCGATGACGAGGCGGCAATTACAGGCGCTGGCGAGACGCTGCGCCGTCGCGAGCTGCTTGGGCGATGGCGGCAGGATGAAACCGCCGCAGGGCACGTAGAACAACAGGCGCTCCCCGCCCTGCCGGCTCAGGCGCCAGGCATCGGCGCTGGAGCTTTCCTCCGTGTCGACACGCGGCGTGCCGTCGGCGGAGGCCATCATCGACAGGCCCGCCATCTTGCCCTCGCTCTGGCGCTGGCGCAGCGCGTCCATCATGGCATTTGCCGGTCTCAAAGGATCGGCAAAGTCGCGGAAAACCTTTTTCAGACGACTGATAAACACATATTCGATCAGCCTGTTTTCCGCGCGGGCGAGCGTATGGTCGGCGATACGCCCGAGCAAGCCGGCCTCGGAGCGCACGAAATGCGCGAGCCTGCCCGCCTCCAGCACTGAAAGCCGGGCTGCCGGGTGCATCCTGTCGGTATAGGCCGCAGTATTCATAAGATCTCCCGGCTTCTTCAGTAGCATGATCCAGACAAAAACTGAACTATTCACAGGCCCCGAGAGAAAGGTCATGATGCCTTGCAGGAGAGAATAATGGCTGATGAGGATACCGGGGATAAGAAGGATGACGCTGTCGAGACGTTCCTGACCTATGCCCAGCTGTTCGAATTCGATGGCGAACGCCTTGGCGACGTGCCCGTCTGGCAGGAGCGGATGCGCGACATTGCCCGCCAGCTGCCACCGGATCTCGTCAAGGGACTGACCGAGCGCATGCGTCATGCCGCGCCGGGCGAGCTGACGGATTATCACGCCTTTTCCGAGCGTTACGGTCTGACCGTGTCGGAGAAGAAGCTGCTGGTCAGCCTTGCCGGCGGGTTCTCCGTGCCCGATCACGCCCGCCGCACCGGCATTTCAGTGAACACGGCGCGGGTGCATATGCAGAACCTGCTCGACAAGACCGGCGCCGGTGGCCAGGTCGACCTGATAAAAATGCTTCTCGCCGGATAAATCAGCCTCCCATAGTCCTATTGCATCATGTGCCCTGCGAAGCATAACGGCACCCTCCTCTCCGTTCACAACTTTCGAAGAGGAGAGAACTCATGAGAACCCTATTGCTGGCTGCGACAAGCGCAGGCGCCCTGATTATGGGGCAATTTGCCATGACATCACCATCCGCAGCTCAGGACATGAGCACGTTGACGATAACCCAGCTCGAAGACAGGTTGACCGGAATGATGCTGGCAGACGGGCAGGCCGTAGCCACATCGCAGGAATACGCGAAAGCCTATCAGGAATTGAAAGACCGGATGGAAGGGACCCCCACGGCCGATCAGTTGAACAGATTCCAGAATTTTCCCAAGCCGGTCCTGAACCCGTCTCGCAACGCCGAAGGGGGTGGCTCCAGTACAGCTTTCGTCCTGACCTACGCCGAGCCGATGGACAGAACCACTGTCGAGGACAGTTTCGCCATCAGAGGTTTTACCGGAGATGAGGATCGTTCGGGAAAAACCGGAGAGGACGACAAGATCTCTACGTCGTCCTCGACCAGTGCCGCGGCGAAAAGCGGTGGCGGCACCTGGTATGTCGGCGGCGAATTTTCCTCAATGATAATTGACGACGAGGAACCGGGAAACAGCTCGGCGGAGGGTTCCGGTGCCCAGCCGGCAGGGCTTGAGGCTGGCAACAGGTTCCTCGAGCGCAGCCTGTTCGGTTTCGGTGTCACCAGCGTCGACATCCCCCGGGCAGGTTTCGGTGTGGAAGTGACCACCGAGGACGAGCGGTTCGTTGCGGAAACGGACGGCACGCTGTCGGGCACGACATTCGGTGGCTTGCACATTGGCGATTACCGCTTCACGCCGCGGACGGAATATGACGGCCTGCCCTATCTGCAGCGCAAATGGCGCGGCCGGGCCAACGCCTTCATGGCCGGGTTCACCTATACCCAGGCCGACGGCTCCTCCCGCGGCAGCGTGCCGGTTGGCGGCAACGGCACGGGCGTCGTCTATTTCGACTTTGCCGATGACAACGCGACCGGACTTTTCTTCGGCAGCGCCGGATCGGATGTCGAGACGAATACGGACTTCGAAGGCTTCCGTTTCAATGCCGGGCGCAAGGTTTATCACGGAATTGATCCGGACTGGTACTGGGGCTGCTATCATGGCTTTTTCTATGATTATTCCGACACGGAGCATGAATTCGAAATCACCACGCCGAGCTATTCCGATATCTACACGCTCGGGCGCCAGGACCTGACCGAGCGCTATGCCGGGTTCGAGGCCGGCCCGTTCTTCGGACGGCAGCTCGGCAATGCCAGCGTCCATTTCCGGCCCTTGTTCAACTTCGGCTATCGCGAGGCGGACCTCGATGCACAACAGGATACGTTCTGCGGCGCTTGCTACTATTCCCAGACCGTGCCGATCAGGCTGGATGAGGATGATTCCGGCCTTACCTATGGCGCCTCGGTGGATGCGGGCCTGCAATTCGCCGTGACTGAGCGTTTTTCCCTCGGGGCGGTTTATCAGGCCCGCTGGCGCGCCGACAGTGCCGCAATTGTCAACCCGGAAAGCGGCGACGACCTGTTCATCGACAACCAGCCGACGCGGCTTGCTACCGGGGAGCGAACCGAACAGCAGCTGCTCTTCACCGTTGGCAACAGCTGGTAGGGCTCACGCGATCTCGCGGCGGATGATGTCCTGCACGAAAGGCACGACGTCCTCTTCGAACCAAGTGTTCTTGCGCAGCCATGCATTGTTCCGCCATGAGGGATGGGGGAGCGGCAGATAGATGGGGGAGTCCATCGCCGCTTCCCCATTCACGATTCTGTCGTGCGCGATCTTCACCGTCTCCGTCAGTGTACGTCCCACCTTGTCGCCCAGATGCCATTTCTGGGAATAGGCGCCGACCAGCAGGACGAGTTTCAGCTGGCCTTCGATCTCCTTCATGATCCGGGCCCGCCATATCTCGGCACAGACTTTCGGCGGCGGCAGGTCGCCGCCCTTGCCGGTCGAGCCCTTGCCGTCATAGCCGGGAAAGCAGAACGCCATCGGCGCAATGGCGATGCGGCCGGAGTCGTAGAACTCCTCTTCGGTTACGCCCATCCACGCGCGCAGGCGCACGCCGGACGGATCGTAGAACGGCTTGCCCTTGATATGCGCCAGATTGCCGGGCGCCTGGCTGAACAGGCCGATGCGCGCTTTCGACGGCAGCTGGAAGATTGGCCGCGCCTGCGGGATCAGGCCTATGTCCTCGCAATGGCGGCAGCCGCCGAGATCTTTTCTGAGAGTGCTGAGGCTCATGGTTGGGACGATATAGGATCATCGCCGCCACTGTACCAGTGCGGGCGTATTATGAGAGGAAGGCCCGTGGAGAATATTATCCAGAGCTTATATAGCGTTGAGAGCTTTGAGCTTCGGAAAAGCTTTTCACTCTCCACGGCGGCATTCTGGTGCGCGGCCCTGAAGGAGCTCTCGCGTCCACTCGTCTGAGTGAAATGCCGATCCCTGCCACGGGCGCCGACGCGCGCTCGCCCCTCCCGACGACAGGAATGCCTGTTGCCCGGATGGCTGCGAGCAGATCAATCGCCACCATCCAGACCTCCGCCCGGTTCTCACCGGGCTTGGGAGAGTTATAGCCGCAAAATTTTGCACGGGGATAAGTGTGCCCTCACCCGAAATTCCCTGCAGGAATTTCGACCTCTCCCGGAGGGAGAGGTGGGGCATCGCACAAGGCTCAAGATTGGCTTTCCCTCTCCCTCGGGAGAGGTCGAAAGTCCGGTACGGACTTTCGGGTGAGGGGTATGCCCCCTACTTCAGCCGATACCGGATCACGCCCTTGACCGTGTGCGGATCGACGGGCTTGCCCTTGCGGGTGACCTCGATCAGGCCTTCGTCTGAGAGCGCCCTGCCCGCCTCGCGGACCCTGTGCATCTCCGGTTGCCAGTTGTCCGGCGCAAGAGCCTTGGCCGCCTCCGACGGGCAGATGGACTTGCCGGGGTCGCGTTGCGCCAGCAGCGTCAGAATGGCATCGCGCGGATTGCTCATGATTTCCTTTTCCCGATAGGGACGTAGCGGGCCTCGAACGCGAAGGGCTGTTTTTCCGCCTGTGGCGTCAGGTGGACATACCGCCCTGGCCGCGCCATTTGGGTGCTGACATCGACGCTGGCCTCGACCGTCAGCACATTGTCCTTGTGCGGCGCAGTCCAGCCCTCGATCTGCGCCAGTGCGCGCTTCTTCGCCGCGCGGGCATCGCCGGCGACGACCAGCAGGTTTTCGTGCAGCTCGGTGAACAATGCCGGATCATAGCCGCCGAGATTGACGAACCACAGTTTTGGCCCGCCCTGTTGCGGTTCGTCGCGCACCTCGACACCATGGCCGTCGGCCCAGTGAACCTCGCCCCAGCAATCGAGATGCAGGCTTTGCGGCGTGCCCCACCATTGCGCGCACAAATCGTCGTAGCAGGCTTCTATGCTGTCGCCGATGACGAAGCGGACATCGTGCAGTTCGACATGGCAGCCCTTGGCCATGCCGCCGACATAGACCATGAAGAGTTTTTCGCCACCCATCTCAGCCCATCCAGATGACGCCGATGACGGCGCCGGACATCAGCGTTGCCAGCGTGCCGCCGACCAGCGCCTTGGGTGCGAGCTGGATGATTTCCTTGCGCCGGTTCGGGACAAGGCTCGACAAGCCGCCAATGACGATGCCGAGCGAGCCGATATTGGCAAAGCCGCACAGGGCATAGACCATGATCAGGCTGGTGCGCTCGCTCAGGGTTCCGGGTTCGAGGCTGGCCAGTTCGATATAGGCGATGACCTCGTTCAGGGCGGTCTTGATGCCCATCAGCTGGCCGGCCTGGAAGGCTTCTTCGAACGGCACGCCGGCGAGCCAGACCAGCGGCATGAAGACCCAGCCCAGCATGCGCTCGAGCGTCAGCGGCGCGCCGCCGACATCGGGGATGAAGGCATCGAGCATGATGTTGATCAGGGCCGCGAGCGCAATGAAGGCCAGAATGGAGATGACGATGTTCCACCACAGCTTGCCGCCCTCGGTGACGCCATGCATGAACGCGTCCATCGAGCCTTCATACTGGAAGTCGTCGCCCGCACTGGTCGGCGTCGGTGTCTCCTCGTCCGAATAGGGCACCATGATGCGGCCGATCAGCAGGGCAGCGGGCACCGAGATGATCGAGGCGACGATGATATGGCCGAGGATGGACGGCTCGATCGGGGCGAGGATGGTCGCATAGAGCACGATGACCGATCCGGCGACCGTCGCATAGCCGGAGGTGATGATGGTGAACAGTTCCGACCGGGTGACGCGGTCGAGATAGGCGCGGATGAGAAGCGGCGCTTCGGTCTGACCGAGGAAGACGTTCGCTGCGGCTGCGAGCGAGACCGCGCCGCCGGTGCCGAAAACGCGGGTCAGGATCATGGCAAAGCCGCGCACGATCCATTTGAGAATCCCCCAATGCCAGAGCACCGCCGACAGGGCCGAAATGAAGACGACGAGGAACAGGCCCTGAAAGGCGAAGATGAACAAGGGCGCGCCCTCGACCGGATCGAAGGGCATCGCTGCGGGATCGCTGGTGCCGAGATAGCCGAAGAGGAAGGAGGTCCCCTCCAGGGTTGCCGACTGCAGGGCATCGACGAGGCCGTTCAGCCCGCGCAGGGCGCGGCGGGCCGGATCGAATTGCAGGAAGAATGCGGCGACGCCGATCTGGATCGCGACCGCCCAGATGGCGCTCATGAAGGGAAATTTCAGCTTGCGCTCCGACAACAGCCAGGCGATCGCCATGAACGCGAAGATTCCGAGCATTGACTGCCCTCTGAGCCCGAATTCCATACTCATTCTTTCTATCTGCCCCACCCGCGCCCGCGGTAAATGGCCTGCCGCGATTCCCGCCATGAAATACCGTTTTCATGGTTTTGTCATGTCAGGGCGCTTGCCCCTGTAACGGTGTACCGGTAGGAACGAAAGAACTTTTGCTAGAGGAGAGAAGCGATGCTGCCAACCCCGCGTACCGATCTTGAGCCCAATACGCTCGAATATGAGATCATCCCGAAGGTCAAACCGACCGGTTTCCGGGAATATGACGCGCGCTGGCTGTTCGAAAAGGAAATCAATTTGCTCGGCATCCAGGCCCTAGGCGCCGGGCTGGGTACACTGATCCACGAGCTGGGCAAGGAGCCGCGCATCGTCGTCGGCCATGATTTCCGCTCCTATTCCGTCTCCATCAAGCAGGCGCTGACCGTCGGGCTGATGAGCGCCGGGATCGAGGTCAACGATATCGGCCTCGCCCTGTCGCCGGTCGCCTATTTCGCCCAGTTCGATCTGGATATCCCGTGCGTTGCCATGGTTACCGCAAGCCACAATGACAATGGCTGGACCGGCGTGAAGATGGGCGTGGAAGCACCGCTGACCTTCGGCCCGGAGGAAATGGGCCGGCTGAAGGAGATCGTGCTGAACGGCGCGTACAAGTCGCGTGCGGGCGGTGCCTACAAATATGTCGAGGGGATGCGCGAGCGCTATATCGCCGATCTCGTCAAGGACGTGACATTCACCCGCAAGATGAAAGTGATCGCGGCCTGCGGCAATGGTACGGCGGGCGCGTTCGCCCCCGAGGCGCTGGCGCGCATGGGCGTCGAGGTCATCCCCATGGATGCCGAACTCGATCACTCCTTCCCCAAATACAATCCGAACCCGGAAGACATGAAGATGCTGCACGCCATGGTCGATGCGGTGAAAGAGCATGGCGCGGATATCGCGCTCGGCTTTGACGGCGATGGCGACCGCTGCGGCGTCGTCGACAATGAGGGCAACGAGATCTTTGCCGATGTCATCGGCGTGATGCTTGCTCGCGACCTGTCGGCCCTGCACAAGAACGCGGTGTTCGTCGCCGACGTGAAATCGACCGGTCTGTACATGACCGATCCGGTGCTGCAGGCAAATGGCGCGACGACCAAATACTGGAAGACCGGGCACTCCTATATCAAGCGCTATTCCAACGAGATCGGGGCCCTCGCCGGTTTCGAGAAATCCGGCCACTTCTTCTTCCGCGAGCCCTATGGCCGCGGCTATGATGACGGTCTCGTCGCCGCCATCGCGCTGCTGAAAATGCTCGACCGCAACCCGGACAAGACGATGGCGCAGCTGCGGGCCGACCTGCCCAAGACCTGGCAGTCGCCGACCATGTCGCCCCATTGCGATGACGAGAAGAAATATGAGGTGCTCGACCGCATCGTGGCGCAGGTGCAAAAACATAGCGATGGCGGCGGCACGTTTATCGGCCAGAAGCTGCGCGACCTGAACACGGTCAATGGCGTGCGCTTTACCGTCGAGGACGGTACCTGGGGCCTGATCCGCGCGTCCTCGAACAAGCCGGAACTGGTCGTCGTGGTCGAGAGCCCGACTTCCGAGGAGAACCGCAACGAGATGTTCCGCGAGATCGAGGCGATCCTCGCAGGCTATCCGGAAGTCGGCGAGTTCAACCAGAAGCTCTGATCCCTCTCGCGTATAGTGATTATGCAGCGGCGGACGGTCCCGGACTGTCCGCCGTTCTTGTATCCGGGTCTCCAGTCGGCGAGAGTTGAGAGACAGGAGATTTGCCCATGACCATTACGCTGTACCACGCCGCCTACTCGCGCTCGTTCCGCATTGCCTGGCTGCTTGAGGAGATGGGGCTGGAACATGAGTTGAAGATCGTGCCGCAGGCGACCTTCCGCCAGTTCGCGCGCAGCGAGGAATACCGCAAGATCAGCCCGACCGGGAAATATCCGGCGATCCAGGACGGCGATTTCACCATGGTCGAGTCGACCGCGATCATGGAATATCTGTTGAGCCGCTATGGCGACGGCCCGACAGCGGGCGGGCTGAAGCCGGAACCTGGCACCCATGATTATGGCCGCTATCTGCAATGGGTCGAATATGGCGAGGCCGGCATGGGCCCGTATATGAACATGCTGCTCGCCCATGCGCTGATCCTGCCGGAAAAGCACCGCATTCCGGCGATTGCCGAGTGGGCGCAAAAGGAAGTCTATTCTTGCGTCGATTTCATCAGTGACGGACTGGGCGACAAGCCGTTCATCTGCGGCGAGCGTTTTACCGCGGCGGATATCTCGATCGGCTACATGCTGCTCTTGCTGAAGATCATGGGCCGACTGGACGCGACGCCGGAAAATGTGCAAGCCTATTTTGATCGTCTGAGGGGACGCGAGGCCTGGAAAACCGTTTCCGCCAAGGCCGGTTGATCCCCTGCTGCCAATTCTGGTGCTACAAGGGGCTTACCGCATGAAACTGATCTCCCGGCTTATGACCGCCGCCGCTGCCATTTGCGTCTTCACGGGCGCGGCGCAGGCGCAGACTGTCTTCCTGACCGCAGACCGCATGGTCGATGTCGAGACCGGCCGCCTGGTCGGGAATGCCGCCGTGCTGGTCGAGGATGGCAAGGTGACTTTCGCGGGCGACATGTCGACCGTGCGCCTGGCGATCCCGGAAGATGCGACCCGCATCGACCTGGCCGGCTACACCATCATGCCGGGGCTGATCGACATGCATGTGCATCTGACCAGCTCGGCCGACCAGCATGGCTACAAGGGGCTCGCGATCTCCGACGAGATGAGCGCGATCATCGGCGTGGTCAATGCGCAGACGACTCTGGAAGCGGGCTTTACGACGGTACGCAATGTCGGCGCCGGCTCGTTCGGCGATGTCGCCCTGCGCGATGCGATCAACGAGGGGATGATCCCCGGGCCGCGCATGTACGTTTCCGGCCCGCCGATCGGCATTACAGGTGGCCATTGCTCCGACAATAATCTGTTGCCGGAGGAATACGGCCTGGAGGGTGAAAACGTTGCCGATGGTCCGTGGGCGGCGCGCAGCGCAGTGCGCAAGAACGTCAAATATGGCGCCGACCTGATCAAGACATGCTCGACCGGCGGCGTGCTCTCGAAAGGCACCAAGGTCGGCGCGCCGCAATACACGCTGGAGGAACTGACCGCCCTGACCGAAGAGGCGCACAGCCATGGTTTGAAGGTCGCCTCCCACGCCCATGGCGCCGAGGGCATCCGCAATGCGCTGATGGCCGGTGTCGACACGATCGAGCATGCGAGCTTCATCGACGATGAGGGCATTCGCCTCGCCAGGAAGAACGGCGCCTACCTGTCGATGGATATCTATGTGACCGAATATATTCTCGGCGAAGGCGAAGCCGCAGGCATCTTGGAAGAGTCGCTGGAGAAGGAGCGCATGACCGGGCAGGTCCAGCGCGACAATTTCCGCAAGGCGCATGAGGCCGGCGTGAAGATGGTGCTCGGCACTGACGCAGGCGTCTATCCGCACGGCCAGAACGCGCGTCAGCTGTCGCGCATGACAGGCTTCGGCATGACGCCGGCAGAGGCGCTGCAGGCGGCGACGGTGAACGCCGCAGACGCGCTCGGCAAGGGCGATACGATCGGCAGGCTCGCGCCCGGCTATTTCGCGGATATCATCGCGGTTGAAGGCAATCCGCTGGACGATATCTCGATCCTCGAAAGCGTCGGTTTCGTGATGAAGGAAGGCGTCGTCTATAAGTCCGTAGACTGATTTGCCTGGCGGGCGGTCAGTAGTCGACCTGCCCCCTGTTTTTCTTGATATCGCCCCGGCGCTTCTTGGCGTCGAGGCGTTTTGCCTTCTGCGCCCGGCTCGGCGCCGTCTTCCTGCGCGGCTTGGGCTGCACCAGCGCCTTCTTCAGCAGGTCGACCAGCCGCTTGCGGGCATCCTCGCGGTTGGCCTCCTGGCGGCGGAATTGCTGGGCCTCGATCAGGATGTGTCCATCCTTGGTCAGGCGCGAGCCGGCAATGCGCCGGGCGCGCGCCTTCACATCCGCTGGAATGGCGTCGCAGTTCTCGAGGTCGAAACGCAGCTGCACCGCGCTGGAAACCTTGTTGACGTTCTGACCGCCGGGCCCGGAGGCGCGGATGAACGCCTCCTCGAGCCATTTGTCGTCGATCACGATATTGCGGGAAACTTGCAGGGCCATGTCAGACACCGGTCAAAACGATATCGACGGCAGAGACAATCTCGTGGCGATAGTCCCCGATCGTGCCTGTCTGCTCCCCCAGTTCGGACAGCCGGAACGTTGCAAGATCCAGAACAGACAGAATGAGGCTTTCCCCTTGTACGGACACGACAGGCTCCAGCCGGTCGATAGCCAATTGCGGCCTGCCCCTGAAGAGGGAGGCGCACAGCCGGGTCGGCAGCGCATCGAGATAGTCACTCTGTATATTGACGATATAGGGAAAGGATTTTCTGAGCGACGGGATCGGATGAATATGCAGGTCGAACTGTCTACTCATCCCGCCATGCTCTCAACTGCTCCGACAGGGTGCCGTGGGTTTCGATACGCTCTTCATAGGCGGCGATCGCCTCGGCATTGTCTTCCTGCCACCGGCGTTTCTTCTCGGCGCGGACGGCTTCTTCAATTGCCCGCTCGGACAGGGCCGACAGGTTGAGCTTCAGCGCCTTGGCCTGTTGCAGCAGGTCGGCATTGATGGTGACATTGGTCGCCTTTTTCGGCGCCTTGCGGTCATAGAAGCTCATGGCAGGGTCCTCAAATTCATGCGCATAAGGTATGCGCATACTTTGTCCGCATCAAGCTACGAAATGGTGTCGCGCAGCAAGAGCAGAGCCGTGACGCCGAGATAGATGGCGAAAACGCGGTTCAGTAGCCCCTTGTCGAGCCTATGGGCGAGGCTCGCGCCGAGGGGCGCTGTCAGGAAGGTCATTACCGCGATCAGGGCGAAGGCCGGCAGGCTGACATAGCCGATGGAAAGCGGAGACAGGCCGGTGATGCCCCATCCGGCCCCGATAAAGCCGAGCGTGCCGGGCACGGCGATGGCGAGACCGAAACCGGCAGATGTCGCGATCGCCTGATGGATGGTGCGGCCATAGGCGGTGAGCACGATGACGCCGAGTACGCCGCCGCCAATGCCCATCAGCGACGACAGGAACCCGATACCGCCGCCGAGCGCCGCCGCGACCGGGCCGCCGGGAACCGGGGCAAGCGCGCTCGCCCGCGGCACCTCCCGTGTGCGGAACAAGCCCCTACGGATGGCGACGCCGAGAGCGCCGAGGGCAAAGATCAGCGTCAGCGCCTCCGCCGGGATGAACCGGGCAGCCACCGCGCCGACAATCGCACCGAGGCCGATCCACGGTGCCCAGCGTTTCAGCAGATCCATATCCACCGCGCCGTGCTTCATGTGCGCGGTAACAGAGCGCAGCGAGGTGACGATGATCGTGGCGAGGGAGGTGGCGACGGCGGCCTTGATGCGCTCCTCCTCCGGCACACCAACGAGACCGAACACGGCATAGAGCGCCGGCACGATGACGATGCCGCCGCCAATGCCGAACAGCCCGGCGAGGAAGCCCGCGAACAGGCCGACCCCGGCAAGGCCGAGCAACAACATGGTCCAGTCGAGCCCGGTGAGCTCGATCATGCCGCGCCCTCCAGCGCCGCCGCAGGCATCCGGTCGAGCGCCCGCAGCAATACGCTGGCGTCGGCATCGGGCTTCGTGCCCTCCACCGTCAGCATCTGGCGCCAGCGCCGCGCGCCGGGCTGGCCATGGAACAACCCGAGCATGTGGCGGGCGACATTATGCGGGCGCACGCCATTTTGCGCCTGCCGCTCGATATAGGCGGCCATCGCCTCGACCACCGCGCGGCGGGAGGCTGACTCAGCCGTCAGTCCAAGGAGCTTCCCGTCGAGAACACCGAGCATAGAGGGGTTTTCATAGGCGGCGCGGCCGATCATGACACCGTCGATCCTTTCGAGATGGGCGGCTGCGGCGTCAGGCTCGGTGATACCGCCATTGAGCACGATGGTCAGGTCAGCGCGTGCCTGTTTGAGGCGATAGACGAGATCATAGTCGAGCGGCGGTATGGTGCGGTTCGCCTTCGGGCTCAGCCCCTGTAGCCACGCCTTGCGCGCATGGATGATGAAGACCTTGCAGCCGGCCCCGGCCAGCAGATCGACGAAACCGGGCAGCACTTCCTCCGGGTCCTGATCGTCGACACCGATGCGGCATTTGACGGTGACCGGTACATCGACGGCATCGGCCATGGCGCTGAAACAGTCAGCCACCAGTTGCGGCTCGCGCATCAGGCAGGCGCCGAAGGCACCGGACTGGACCCGGTCGGACGGGCAGCCGACATTGATGTTGATCTCGTCATAGCCATAGTCCGCGCCGATGCGGGCCGCGGCCGCCATCGTCGCCGGGTCGCTGCCGCCGAGCTGCAGCGCGACCGGGTGCTCTACGGCATCAAAGCCGAGCAGGTAATCGCGGTCGCCGCGCAGGATGGCATCGGCGACGATCATCTCCGTATAAAGCCGTGCGCCACGCGTGATCTGGCGGTGAAAGAACCGGCAATGGCGGTCGGTCCAGTCGATCATCGGCGCGATGCAGAATTTCCAGGCGCTATCAGTGTCACTCATAGGCCCTGAAATAGGCCGGGGCAGGCGCAAAAGGCAAGCGGCGGCCCGCCCTCATGATCCGTCTTTCAGAACGGGTTCAGCGCATAGCCCTGTTGCTGGAGCAGGACATGGGCGGTCATCGCCGACAACGCCATGGTCACGCCGGGCAACAGGTCTTCCGCGGCGATATCGTAATAGGCAGCACTCTGGCCACACAGTTCGATCGTCACCCCCTGCTCGATCAAAGCGGCGATCAGCGCCTCATTCGGGTTCGTGGCGCCCCGCGCCCCGGCCGTGAGCAGGTCGCTGGAGGCCTTGCCGTGGACGACGATGGCGACCTTCATGTTTTCGGCCGGCACGCCGGCATCGAAGTGCATGTTGAGGAAGCGGGCCGCTGTTTCGATGCGGCGGTTGATGGCATCCTCGCTGCCGGCCTCGGCGATATCATAGGCGATCTTCATTTCCGTTTGCGGCCCGAGGCGCGCATCGGCAATCGGTGCGACCCTGCCGAAGTCAGGTATAAGGCCACCCGGGTGGAACGCCTCCTCCCCTGCCCAAACCTGGGAAATCATGGCGGCGACCGAGACAAGGGCGGGCAAAAGGATTTTCATCGACAGGCCTCCTGTTGGGCAAAAAAATGCCGCCTCATCAAGCCCGATGAGGCGGCACCTGTCCAGCTTCATTGCGGCGAGTGGAGGCTATTCCTCGCTTGCTGCAGCAGCCTGTTCCGGCGCGCGCTGGGCATACATGCCGAAGGTCGCGCCGACAAAGCCTGTCGCCATGCGGGTCGAGAGCGGCTTGGCGTCAAGCCTGTCGCCGAGCTGTTGCCAGTCGCCACCGCCGATGGCGTAATGGAAGGTGTAGCCCTCCCCGCCTTCTGCAACCGCTTTCAGCCGCAGCCGGCCCTTGGCCGCCAGCGGTGCGGAGGCAATCGTCACACCGCCCTTCGGCGCGCCCTCACCGACACGCTTGGACAGGCGAACGATGCGGTTGCCGTCCTCGTCGAGCGTGATGCCGATGGCATAGTAATAGTCATCATTCTGGAAGGCCGCGAGACCGGCCTCATCGCCTGCCTCGCGCGGCGCGAATTTGACCACGGTCTCAGCCGAGCCATACAGGTGTTGCTGGCGGCGCGTGACGAAGGATGGCTGCGTCATGTCGCCGAGGCGCTGGTCCCGGGCCTCGATCACCAGAGAGCCATCTTCCAGCGACCACCACTCTTCCTTCGGTACACGGACCATCATCCAGTAGGGATCGAGGCTGTCGCCGTCGAAATCCTCGGTGATGGTGAAATTGCCGTTCATCGGTATTTCCGGCGTGCCGGCATCGGGCAGTGCCGGGCGGTCGAGAATGTATCCGACCGGCTCGCCACGATCGAGGATCACCGGCCAGCCATCGCGCCATTCGACCGGCAGCAGGAAGGTTTCGCGGCCCGTGTTGTAATAATCGCCCTCATAGGGACGCACGCCGAGGAAGGTCGCCCACCACTTGCCGTCATTGTCGGTGACCATGTCGGCATGACCGACGGAGGTGATCGGGTTTTCCCGGTCGGGGTCGAGGTCGCGCTGGGTCAGGATCGGGTTGCCGTCATAGACTTCCCACGGGCCCTTGATGTTCCTTGAGCGGATGATGACCTGGGAATGGTTGATCGCCGTGCCGCCCTCGGCAGAGGACAGGTAGTACCAGCCATCGACCTTGTAGATATGCGGACCCTCGATCCAGATCGGGTTTTCTTCGGGCCGCACGCCGCCATCAAGCAGCACGGTCTGCTCCTCGATCGGCTGCAGTGTCTCGGGGTCGACGGCGCGGATCCAGATGGCGCGGTGGCCGTCATAGCGCGGCTCTCCGACCGGCGCGTCATTATTCATCATGTAGACGGTGCCGTCATCGTCGAAGAACAGCGAGGGGTCGATGCCGCCGACTTCCGGCGTCCAGATCGGGTCGGACCAGGGGCCGGCCGGGTCTTGCGAGGTGACGATGAAATTGCCGCCGCAGTCGACGCAGGTATTGGCAACGTAGAAGGTGCCGTCATGATGCTCGATCGTCGGGGCAAAGACGCCGCGCGACAGGCCGAGGCCATCGAAATCGAGCATGCCCGGGCGGTCGATGACATTGCCGATCTGGGTCCAGTTGACGAGATCGGTCGAATGGAACACCGGCAGGCCGGGGAAATAGGCAAAGGTGGAATTGACCAGATAATAGTCGCCGCCGACCTGGGTGACGCTCGGGTCAGGGTAGAAACCGGCGAGGACCGGGTTCAGGAATTGATTTTCCCCCGGCTCCAGCCCGTCATAAACCGGGTCGTTGCCGGTATAGGTGAAGCTGTCGAAGCTGGCCGTCAGCGGGCCCGCCGGCTGCGCTGCAGTGTCGTCCGAAATGTTCCGGGCAGCAGGTTCGCTGCACGCGGCAACGCCGCCAAGCGCCAGAATTGCGGCCATCAGGCCAAGCTTGTTGATCTCTCTCATTACATCCTCCCGGTTAGATGATAGCGTCCTGTTTTTCATTCTTGGTGGACGGCCATGAACAGTTTATGATAGCGTTACCAAACAGACTAGTGTATAGCTGGCGAAAAGTACAAAAAAATTACGCCCCTGTCCCGAGAGAAAAATACGGGAGGGGGTCCGGTGACGGAGGAAACAAACAATGACCCGCTGGTCCCGCCGCGAGTATCTTACCTATTCCCTGGCCTGTTCCATGGGCACGGCTGCCCTTGCTGGCAGCGGCGTGCTGTCGCCTGCCCTCGCCGGCGCCGCCGAGGCGTCGTCGCTCGCCGCGCTGGCTGCGGAAAAAGGCGTCCGCTTCGGTACCGCCATGGCGGCCTATCAGGTCGACGATCCAAGATATGTCGAGATCGTCCTGAACGAGTGCAACACCATCGTCGCCGAAAACGAACACAAATGGTACACGATCCATCCGCAGCCCGATGTGTGGAATTTCGGCCCGGGCGACAAGCTGGTCAATTTCGCCAAGGCCAATAATCTGATGATGCGCGGCCACACGCTGATCTGGCATCACCCGCAATGGTTCCCCGACTGGGTCAACAACAAGCAGTTCGCCAATGCCGCCGAGGCAGAAGCGATGCTCGACGATTACATCGACCGCGTCGCCACGCACTATTCGCCGTATCTCTATTCCTGGGACGTGGTGAACGAGACGATCGACCCGGAAACGGGTGCGCTGCGCGAGACGTCTTTTTCGCGCGCCATGGGCCCGGAGGTGATCGATTATTGCTTCCACCGCGCCCGCGAGCATGCGCCGAATGCGACCCTTGCCTATAATGATTACATGAGCTGGGAGAGCGGCCACGAGAAACACCGCACCGGCGTGCTGAAACTGCTGGAGCGGCTGGTTGCCAATGGCGCGCCGATCCAGGCGCTGGGCATCCAGAGCCATTCCAATGACAATAATCCCGACGAGTTCACCGCCGACAAGCAGCGGACCTGGCGGGCCTTTGTCGAGGAAGCCATCGGCATGGGGCTGGAGATCTACATCACCGAATTCGACGTCAACGATACCGAGATGGACCCGGACCCGCAGCTGCGCGACGAGATCATGGCCGCCTATACCAAGGACTATTTCGACCTGATGCTGTCATACGAGGCGACCAAGGAGATCCTGATCTGGGGCATGGTCGACAAATATTCATGGCTGCAGGGCTTCAAGCCGCGTGAAGATGGTGTTGCGAAGCGTCCGACTCTGTATGATGCCGACTACAAGGCAAAGGCGATGCGCGATGCCGTGGGCCAGTCGCTGAAGGCTGCACCCGTGCGTGACCCGGGCAAGGCCGACCCGATCAGAGGCAAGATCGAGGGTTGAGACGGATTTGTAGGGCAGGAAAAGAACGGATTGGATTTGAATGTTTCTAGGTATTGATATTGGCACGTCGAGCGTGAAGGCGGTGATCACCAACGCCGCGGGCGATGTGATCGAACAGGCGACCGCACCCCTGCCCATCTCGCGGCCGAGGCCGCTATGGTCGGAACAGAACCCGGCTGACTGGTGGGCTGCGACCAACAAGGCGGTGATGGAACTGTCGTCGGACCGGCGCAAGGCTGTCGAGGCGATCGGCCTGTCCGGGCAGATGCACGGCGCGACGCTGCTCGATGCGGAGGACAAGCCGCTGCGCCCGGCGATCCTGTGGAATGATGGCCGCAGCGCTGCAGAATGCGCCGAGCTGGAAGCGGCAGAGCCCAAATCGCGCGAGATCACCGGCAACCTCGCCATGCCGGGCTTCACCGCGCCCAAGCTTGTCTGGGTCAGGAAGCACGAGCCGGAGATTTTCAAGAAGACGGCCAAGGTGCTGCTGCCCAAGGATTACGTCCGCCTGCTGATGACCGGCATTTATGCCAGCGATATGTCGGATTCCGCCGGCACGCTGTGGCTCGATGTCGGCGCCCGCAAGTGGTCGCCCGAAATGCTGGCCGCCACAGGTCTTGATGAAAGCCATATGCCGGAGCTGTTCGAAGGGTCCGAGGTAACCGGCTCGCTGAAATCTTCGGTCGCGAAGGACTGGGGCATGGATGCCGTACCGGTTGCCGGCGGCGGCGGCGACAATGCCGCCGGAGCCGTCGGTGTCGGCGTGACGGCGCCGGGCCAGGCCTTCCTGTCGCTCGGCACGTCCGGCGTTCTGTTCCTGGCGGGCGAATCTTTCCTGCCGAACCCGGAACGGGCGGTTCATGCCTTCTGTCATGCCCTGCCCAATGCCTGGCACCAGATGACGGTGATGCTGTCCGCGGCGAGCTGCGTCGACTGGGCGGCGCGGATGACCGGCACCCACGATGCCGGCGAGATCATCGCCAAGGCCGCTGCGAAAGACCGCCTCGACGGGCCGGAAATCTTCCTGCCCTATCTGTCGGGCGAGCGCACGCCGCATAATGATCCGTATGCCCGCGGCGTCCTGTTCGGCCTCAACCATGACACCGATCCGGCAACCGTCGGCCAGGCGGTGATGGAAGGCGTTGCCTTTGCCTTCCGCGACGGGCTCGACGCCCTCGTCGAAGGCGGCGGCAGGCTGAACGAGGTCACCGTTATCGGCGGTGGCGCGCGGTCGGCCTATTGGGGCCGCATCCTGTCGGCAGCACTGGAAACGCCCCTCGTCTATCGCCGCGATGCGGAAGTCGGCCCGGCCTATGGCGCTGCCAAGCTGGCCCAGCTCAGCATCAGCGATGCCGACCCGGCGACGGTCTGCGCCCCGCCACCGGTGCGTGAAACCATCGAACCGAAACAGGCCGATATCGACGCCCTCGCCGCCAAGCGGGAGCGTTTCGGCACCCTCTACAAGAACTTGAAGTCAGTATTTCCACAAGGAGACCAGTAATGAGCAGTTCGGAATTTTTCTCGAAGATCGACCCGATCACATATGAAGGCCCGGAGTCCAGAAACCCCCTCGCCTATCGGTATTACGACAAGGACCAGATGGTCATGGGCAAGCGGATGGAAGACTGGCTGCGTCCGGCCGTCTGCTACTGGCATACCTTCTGCTGGGATGGCTTCGACGTTTTCGGCGGCGGCACGTTCAACCGCCCGTGGCACAAGCTGTCGGGCCAGGAAATGGCCGAGGCCAAGCTGGACGTCGCCTTCGACTTCTTCACCAAGCTCGGCACGCCCTATTTCTGCTTCCACGATATCGACATCATGGCCCCGGCCGCGACCATCAAGGAGCATACGAAGAATTTCGCCGCGATCCTCGACAAGGTCGAGGAGAAAATGGGCGAGACCGGTGTGAAACTGCTGTGGGGCACGGCGAACGTGTTCTCCCATCCGCGCTTCATGGCCGGCGCCTCGACCAATCCGGACCCGGAAGTCTTTGCCTTCGCCGCGACCCAGATCCGCCAGGCGATGGACGCGACCAAGCGCCTGAACGGCGAGAACTACGTCATGTGGGGCGGCCGCGAGGGCTATGACACGATCCTCAACACCGACCTTGGCCGCGAGATGGACCAGCTCGGCCGCATGGTGTCGCTGGCCGTCGACTACAAGCACAAGATCGGCCTGACCGGTCCGATCCTGATCGAGCCGAAACCGCATGAGCCGACCAAGCACCAGTATGACCGCGATACCGCGACCGTATACGGCTTCCTGAAGCGCTATGGCCTCGAGAACGACGTGAAGGTCAATATCGAGACCAACCACGCGACGCTGGCCGGCAATTCGATGGAACATGAAGTCGCCACCGCCTTCGCGCTCGGCATCTTCGGCTCCATCGACGCCAATCGCGGCGATCCGCAGAACGGTTGGGACACCGACCAGTTCTGGATGGAGAACATGGAAATCACCAAGACCATGTATCACATCGTCAAGAATGGCGGATTCGAGACCGGCGGCTTCAACTTCGATTCGAAAGTTCGCCGCCAGTCGATCGATGCCGAGGACCTGTTCTATGGCCACATTTCCGGCCTTGACGCCCTCGCCCGCGGCCTTCTGTGCGCTGTCGACATTCTCGAAGACGGCCGCATGCCGGACTTCGTCACCGAGCGCTATGCCGGCTGGGATGGCGAATTCGGCCAGTGGCTGCTGAAACAGGGCTCCCTCGACGAGATCGCGGACCGCGCCGTCAAGGAAGGCCTCGATCCGAAGCCGAAATCAGGTCGCCAGGAATATATGGAAGGCCTGCTGAACCAGTTCGTCTAAACCGGTGCCTGGACCGATTAGACACGATGCCCGTCGCTTCCAAGCGGCGGGCTTTTTTGTATCGCTCCCGGCGCGCGCCTGCCAACGGGGGCACACAGTTGTCGACTCGGCATTCAGTACGCTATAGGCTTTGAAAACAGGGACGAGAAACGACAAGAAAATGAGCCAGTCACAGATTCGCATGAACAAGCGCCAGTCCGTCACGATCAAGGAAGTGGCCGAGCGCGCTGGCGTCTCCCTCATGACGGTCTCCCGGGTCCTCAACAAGCAAAGCGTCGTCAAGGAAGAGACCCGCGCCCGGGTCGAGGAAGCGATGCGGGACCTGAACTACCGCCCGAACATGCTGGCGCGCGGCCTTGCAGGCGGTAATTCGATCTTCATCGGCCTCGTCCACGCCAACCCGTCCGGCAGCTATTTGAGCGAATTTCTTGTCGGCGCGCTGAACAAGTGCCGCGAGCTGACCCATCACCTCGTGCTGGAAGACATGGTGATCGGCGAGGACACAAGTGTCGAGGAGTTCGAGCGGCACCTGCGCAATATCGGCCTCGACGGCATGATCGTGACGCCGCCGCTGAGCGAGAACCCGGCCTTCATCCAGGCGTTGCGCAATATCGCCGCCCCGTTCGTGCTCGTTTCGCCGGGCGACAATGCGCCCGACGATGCCAGCGTCGTCATCAACGACCGTCAGGCCGCGGAAATGATGACCAACTACCTGATCGAAAAAGGCCATCGCCGTATCGGTTTCATTCTCGGCAAGCCCGACCAGTCGTCCACCTATCGCCGTCATGAAGGCTATCTGGCCGCGATGAAGTCCAACGGGCTCGACATCGCAGAGGATGACGTGATCCAGGGCGCGTTCACTTACCGCTCCGGCATGCAGGCGGCGGAGAAAATTCTCGGCCAGGACGAACCGCCGACCGCGATCTTTGCCAGTAACGACGACATGGCCGCCGGCGTGATCGCCATGGCCCACCAGCGCGGACTGAAAATTCCGCAGGATTTGTCAGTCGTCGGATTTGACGATACGCCGATCGCAACGGCAATCTGGCCGCAACTGACGACGATCCGCCAGCCGATCGCCGACATGGCGCAGGCCGCCGTGACGATGCTGTCGGAAAGCGTCGCCGGCTCTGGCACAGACAAGCCGCTGACGAGGCACGAGCATCTCGTGCTCGACATCGCCATCGTCGAACGCGATACGGTCGGTGCCCCCAGAGGCGCGTGACGATCAAGGGCGCGTGATGATCAAGCCTGCTTCGTCAGCAAGCGGGCTATCTTTTCCTCGAAGCCATCAAGATCACGCCAAGAGGTTGCGCAGCGAACGGGTACGCCGCCTTCCCGGTCGATCAAGGTCATACCCGCGTCGGTGACCGTGATCGGGAGCGTCTCGATCTCGACATGGCTTTCATTGTAGGCGAGCTCGACAGCGAGCACATCGAACAGCGTGCTGCTGCGCTGCGCCGGGTCATGGCCTTCCGGCATCCAGTCGACATTGGGCAGCCATGTCTTGTAGTTCTCGATGATCGCGCGGGCCAGCGGATCGTCGCTCTCATGGACACGGGCGTAGTCTTCGCCATCGAGCACGATGAGGCCGCAGGTATCGAGCGGCGTCAGCAGGATGTCCTGCCACGGCGCGGAAAGCAGCGTGCGCAAGGCACCCGGGTCTGCCACGACATTATACTCGGCGACTGGTTCTTCCGCACCGCCATAGCCGAGATTGATCGACCCGAACATGCCGATCAGGCGGGCATTGCGGAACACGTCCGGACGCTGACGGATTGCCTCTGCCAACACAGGCGCGGGCCCGACCGACAGGACCGTCACCGGCTCCGGCGAAGCCTCGATGGCCGACAGGATCGCTTCGATACCATCTTCAAGGATGGCGCCCGGGTAATCGGTAAGCTGATAGTCGCCGACCCAGCCAGACTGGGGACCGTCCCACTCGTCCCGGTTCGGCCCGAGACTGACCGGCACGTCGCTGCGCCCGGCCAGCTCGAGCAGCCTGGCCGTCAGCCGTGCCCGGTATGGCGTGGCGCTGCCCTCTGTCGCGACCAGCTTCAGGTCCAGCTGCGGGCAGCGCAGCAAGTAATAGAGCGCCCAGGTGTCGTCGACATCACCGCCGATATCCGTGTCCAGAATCACCGGTATGGTGCGCAGGTCAGGCGATCCTGCCCCGCAGGCGCCGAGGACCGGCAGCGCTGCCATCATCTGGAAAATCGCGCGCCTTGAAATATCATTCATACTCATTCCTGCCCTGATCGGTTTTTCTGACACTTTAATAAAAAAAGGCCGCCCTTCACAAGGCGGCCTTTCCGATAGATCGTGAGACGATGAGGGGCTAGCCCTTCATCTCCTCCAGTTCCTTGCCCTTGGTCTCTTTCACCGCCCAGAAGACGAAGAAGACCGAGATGACGGCGCAGATGGTGTAGAAGCCATAGGCACCCGGCAGGCCGATCCAGGCGATCCCGAGCATGATCGGGAAGGTCAGCGTGATCAGGAAGTTGGAGATCCACTGGAAGAAGCCCGCCACGGCGAGACCGGAGCCACGCAGCTGGTTGGGGAACATCTCGCCCAGGGCAACCCACATGACCGGGCCCCATGACATGTTGAAGAAGAACACATAGGCGTTCGCCGAGATCAGCGCGATCCGGCCGACATCTTCCGGCATGCGCACGGCACCGTCGACGAGCGAGGCCTGGGAGAAGGCCCAGACGAGGAGGCCGAGCGTGACCGACATGCCCATCGAGCCGAACCACAAGAGCGGCTTGCGGCCAATAGCATCAATCAGCACCAGTGCCACGATGACGGCACCAATGGAAACGGCGCCGGAGATGACGTTGATGAGAAGCGCATCAGCTTCCGAGAAACCGACAGCCTGCCACAGCACGGCGCCGTAGTAGAAGACGACGTTGATGCCGACGAGCTGCTGGAACACGGCCAGGCCGATCCCGACCCAGACGATGGGCTTGAAGACCGTCCCGCCGAAGACATCGCCGATGCTCGGCTTGTGATCCTTGGCCAGCGAGTCCTTGATCTCGCCGACTTTCTTCTTGGCACGGATGGCGCCGGACAGTTTTTCCAGAACCCCTTGCGCCTTTTCGACCTTGCCATTGGCAACAAGGAAGCGCGGGCTTTCCGGGATCAGAAGAAGCGCGAAAAAGAAGATGAAAGCCGGGATCAGTTCCATCCAGAACATCCAGCGCCATGCTTCGAAGCCCATCAGCCATTCATTGGTCGAGGCACCGGCGGCACCGGCAACGAGATAGTTGCTGACGAAAGCCATGAACAGCCCGGTGATGATTGCGACCTGCTGGATCGAGGACAGGCGGCCGCGATATTTGGCGGGCGCGACTTCCGAGATATAGGCCGGCGACATGACCGATGCTGCACCGACGGCGAGGCCGCCCATTATGCGGTAGATGATGAATTCGATCGAGCCGGTGGCGACGCCCGAGCCCCATGCCGAGACGATGAAAAAGACCGCGGCGACGATCATCATCGTGCGACGGCCGAATGCGTCCGACAGCGTGCCGGCAAGCGCGGCACCGGCGGCGCAGCCGAGCAGCATCGAGGCGACATTGAAGCCCGTGCCCGCGCTGTCCGAGTTAAAGGCTGACTGCAGCCCGTCTACGGTGCCGTTGATGACGCCGGAGTCGAAGCCGAAGAGGAAGCCGCCGATCGTGGCGACGATACTGATGAGAAGAACGTAGGCAAAGCTGCCCTCGCTCTTCGGAGCGTCTGCGGTTGTTTCTGACAATGTTCCATCCCTTCGATGCTGGCCACTGCCCTGTCCTGGCGGGCGTGGCACCCTGTTCGTTGTCGCCCTTGGCTCGTCTTCTTATTGTTAGGGCTAACAGCCACGTTATGGCACACAGCCTGCCGAGATCAACAACAGATTGGGATAAGATCACAGGCTGGCAGGGCCAAGCAACAGAAAACTCGCCGCCCCAGGCGCCCGGAACCCGCGCGCCGCGTAACGGGCATCGAGACCACATGCGGCTGGTGTAGTCCTCAGACAGTCACGAGCGCATTCATGGTGAGACGCCCCTTGCGCGGGTTGCGCGGGAACCTGAACCAGTCGGGTATCAGGCCGGAATGGAGCGTGTTGCCGCGATACATCAGGACGCGATTGAAGACCCCGTCCCAGCCGGCGATCCGTTCGAAGAACGGGTTGCTGTCTTTCATGTATTGGAGCGGCGGCGGACCATAGTGGCGCACCTGGGCCTCGACAGTGCCGCGATAGCCTGGCGCGCGGTCTGACGACACAGTCTCGAAACCGGTCTGGACGTGACGGAAAAACCCGGTGCCGCCAGCCTCGTTGCGCGCGATGTAATGCAGGACGGCAATGGAATTGGGGTCGGTGCCATCTTAATGCGGCATGCGCTGAAACGGGACCAGCTGGTCGGGCGGCGTGGTCACCAGCGAGAAGGCACATTGTTCGACTTCCGGCTCTTTCTGCCGGCCGAAGACATCGTAAATGACAGGGCCGAGAATTTGCTTGATTGTATGACGGTATTTGGCTTCGCCTGGCGCCCTGACCCCCGGATAGAAGGGCGATCTGATCGGCCAGTCGTTCAGGGTCTCTGCCGACTCGACCAGCGCGTCGGCATCTTCGAGAAAGTTGTCGACAACGACGACGGATTCACCTTCCGATCCGATGGCATTGACGTGATACTTAAAATCAGGGTGCTGATCATAAATATCCAAAAAACTTCTCCGACACGTTCCACTCAACAGGTTCAAGCGTAGCATGAGCCTGTCGCGGCACAAAGTTACAGTGGCTTAAAGGTTTGGCGGCAGCATCGCCTGTATCATCAGTTGCCGTTCATCAGGGTCGGCAGTCCCATCGACAGGAACGGCACGAAGGTGACCAGCATCAGCGCCGCGAGCAGGGCCAGATAGAAAGGCCAGATCGAGCGCACCGTGTCCTCCACCTTGACCTTGCCGATGGCCGAGCCGAGGAACAGCACAGAGCCGACGGGCGGCGTGACGAGGCCGATCGACAGGTTCAGCAGCAGCACCATGCCGAACTGGGTCGGGTCCATGCCCGCCTTCTCGGCGATCGGCAACAGGATCGGCGTCATGATGATGATCAGCGGTGCCATGTCCATGAACGTGCCGAGGATCAGCAGGATCAGATTGATGATCAGGAAGATGACGATGGGGTTTTCGGACGCGGCGGTGATCAGCCCGGCGAGCATTTCCGGCGCCTGCAGCAGGGCCAGCAGCCAGCCGAAGGCGCCGGCAGAGGCGATGATGAACATGATGATCGCGGTGGTACGCGCCGCGCCGGCAGCGGCCTGCGCGAATTCCTTCCAGCCCATGGAGCGGTAGACGAGCCCGGCAATGATGACGGTATAGACGACGGCGACCGCGGAGCTTTCCGTTGGGGTGAACACGCCCGCCAAGATGCCGACGACGATAATGACCGCTGTCATCAGGCCGGGGATCGCGACGATCAGCCCGATGATGAGACTGCGCCAGCCCGGGAACGTGCCGCGCGGATAGCCGCGCTTTTTCGCGACCAGCCAGGCGGCAACCATCAGCATGGCACCGGCGATGATGCCGGGCACGATACCGGCGAGGAACAGATCGCCGATGGAGATGCCGGAGCCGGCGGCCGCGGCATAGATGATCATATTGTGCGACGGCGGAATGAGGATGCCAAGCACCGCGGCGCAGACAGTGACATTGACCGCATAGTCGCCATCATAGCCGCGCTCGCGCATCATCGGCATCAGCGCCGAGCCGATGGCGGAGACGCTGGCGACCGACGAGCCTGAGACCGCGCCGAACATCATCGACGCGCCGATGGTAACCTGGCCGAGACCGCCCTGGGCGCGGCCGAACATGGCTTCGGCGACTTTCACCAGCCGCTGGGCGATCCCGGCCCGGTACATCAATTCCCCGGCAAAGACGAAGAAGGGGATCGCCATGAGGGCGAAGGTGTTGATGCCCGCCGCCATGCGCTGCAGGCCGACGATGGGGGGGATGTCCATGAAGATGAAGGTCAGCAGGCTCGCTCCGGCAAGGGCGAACGCGACCGGCACGCCCATCAGCAACAGGATGAGGAGCGCCCCGAGCAGGAGTGTCAGTTCCATATCGGTTCAACCTCCTGCCCCCTGGCAGCCGCCAGGATATGTTCGAGCGCGAAGAACGCGATCATCGCGCCGCTGACGATCACCGGCATATAGGCAAAGCCGCGCGACATGCCCAGCGTCGGGATATTGTGCGGCCAGGTATAGCCGGTGAGCTGGATACCCCACAGGATCATGCCGATACCGATCAGTCCGACGATGATATGGGTGATGATTTCCATCGCCCTGCGCGCCGCGCTGCCGAGCGGATCGACCATGGCGGTGATGCGGATATGGAAATTCTCGCGGATGCCGACGGCGGTCGCGAGGAAGATGAACCAGATCATCAGGAGGAGCGACGCCTGCTCGGTCCAGGACGGGCTGGCATTCAGCACATAGCGGGCAAAGACCTGCCACGAGATGATCAGGGTCATGGCGCACAGCCCGGCAGCCGCAAGGGTGAGCGAGACCCTGCTGAGCAGTTTGGAGAATTGTGTGAGGAAATCAGGCACCGGCTTCCTCCATCGACAGGATGTCATCGACAATGCTCTGCATTTTCGGCGTGCTGATGAAGCGGTCCCAGACCGGCGCCATCCGCGCGGCAAAGAGCGATTTGTCAACATCCTCGACAACCTCGACGCCGCTGGCGACGACGGTCTCTCGCGCCTCATCGACCAGCGCATCCCAGAGGGAGCGCATAAAGGGCACGGATTCGCGGGCGGCCTGGCGCACGGCCTGCTTGTCGTCATCGTTCAGCCGGTTCCAGCGATGGGCCGACATGACCAGCACTTCCGGCGCGAGGACATGCTGGTTGAGCGTGTAATAGCGCGCGACCTCGAAATGGCGCGAGGTGAAATAGGACGGCCAGTTGTTCTCAGCCCCGTCGATGACGCCCTGCGTGATGCCGGTATAGATCTCGCCATACGGCATCGGGGTGGCGTTCGCCCCCAGCGCCTCGACCAGCGAGACATAGAGGTCGGAGTTCTGGACCCTTATCTTCAGCCCCTTCATATCGTCAGGCTCATGGATCGGGCGGCGGGCGTTGTAGAAGCTGCGCGCGCCGGAATCGTAATAGCACAGCCCGATCAGGCCGTGCGGCTCCAGCGCATCGAGGATCGCCTGCCCCGGCGCGCCATCCATGGCGGCGCGGGCATGGGGAATAGACTTGAACAGGAACGGCAGCGCGGGGATGAACGTCTCGCGCGCGATGGAATTGAGCGGCGCGATATTGACCCGGTTGAGATCGAGCCCGCCGAAGATGGTGATCTCCAGCGTGTCTTTCTCGGCACCGAGCTGGGCACCCGGATAGATGTTCATCTTCAGCCGCCCGCCGGTCAGCTCTTCGAGGCGCGCGGCCATGAAGCGGACGGCCTCGACGGTCGGATAGCCATCGATCTGGGCATCGGCGGCATAGAGAATCTCCCGCCCCTGCCCGCACCCGGTGATGCCAAGAGCGCCCGCCCCGGCGCAGGCGGCCAGCGCCCCGCGCCGCGTGAGACTGGATTTCTGGTTCAGCAAAAGCTGTTTCCTTCCCTGATATCAGCGCCGTTGCAGCGTCTTTTTATCCTGTTTTGCCACCGGTAACATTTTTGGCCGGGCACGACAATAGCGACGTCTGCCCGGCCTGCGCCGGCTACCCGTTGCCCGGTGCCGACGGGAAATACAGCGATTTGTAATGGTCCACATCATGGGGCGGGGCTTCGTAGCCGTCCGGCAGGTCGCGGCCCGAGACCTCCATGAAATAGGCAAGACAGGCGTTACGCCACCAGCGGGCTTCCTTCTCCTGGATGGCGAGGAAATCGGCGATCTGGGCGTGGCGTTCGGCGTCGACATAGGGGGCCATCCCGTCCCACGTCTCCCGCATGGCCTCGACCTCGTCGACGCCGCGCTGATAGTGGTGGACGATCTCTTCCCACAGGGTGCGGCCCGAGCGCATTTCGTAGTCCCAGCTGAGATGGTGGAACCAGAGCAGCAGTTCGTCGGGCGTCGTTTCCGGATCGTCCCATTCTTCGCGCAGGAAACCGGCATATTGCGAGACCGCGTCGGAGCCGCTGGACGAGCGGTCGAAGCCGATGCCGTCCTCGTCGGCCTTGTGGTAATAGGCCGGGTTCCAGTCCGGACGGTCGAGATCATCGACCCACGGGCCGGGGCCATAGTGATGACCGGTGTCCATCAGATGATGCAGGCCAAGCGGCGTCATGTAATCGACAACCGCCTCGCGCGAGCCCATCATCATGGCGACGACCGGATCGAGGAAGGCCCGATCCGGCGTGAAGGTCATGGCCGCCCATTCGCGGGCGACCGTTTCGGCATCCAGCGCAGGGTCCCAGGCAAGGCGTCCGAAAGCATACCAGTTGGCCTGGTCGAAGATGGAGCCGGACCAGTTGCGGTCGGTGCCTATGTTAGCGACGCCGGCCATGCCGCTGACAGTGTAGGCGTCATTGCCGGACACCATCATGTCGGTGACGGTCAGGGTCTCACCCTCCTCCGTCCTTTGTGCCGGCGCATCCAGCGTCTCCTCCCACATCGTGCCGAGATAGGCGAGATGGGTGGCAAAGCCGAGATATTCCTTGGTGATCTGGAATTCCATCATCAGCTTCGTGTCCTCGACCCCGGCAAAGAGCGGGCTGAACGGCTCGCGCGGCTGGAAGTCGATGGGGCCGTTCTTGACCTGGATCAGAACGTTGTCGCGGAACTGGCCATCGAAGGGCACGAACTCCTCCCAGGCCTGCTTCGCCCGGTCCTGGGTCTCGTCGGCGGCGTAGACGAAGGCGCGCCACATGACGATGCCGCCATGGGGCGCGACGGCATCGGCGAGCATGTTGGCGCCGTCGGCATGGTTGCGGTCATAATCCTGCGGGCCCGGCTGGCCTTCGGAATTGGCCTTGACCAGGAAGCCGCCGAAATCGGGGATGTAATTGTAGATTTCCTCGGCTTTGGCTTCCCACCAGGCTTGCACCTCTTCGTTCGACGGATCGGCGGTGTCGAGCCCGCCGATCTCGATCGGGGCCGAGAAACGCGCGGTGAGGTACACCTTGATACCGTAGGGCCGGAAGACATCGGCGAGCGGCGCAGCCTTTTCCAGATATTGCGGCGTCAGCACCTCTGCATTGGCGTTGACGTTTGTCAGCGACGTGCCGTTGACGCCGATCGCGGCATTGGCGCGGGCATAATCCGTGTAGCGAGGATCGCGATAATCCGGCAGCTTGTGCCAGTCCCACAGGGATTGCCCGGCATAGCCGCGCTCGACATAGCGGTCGAGATTGTCCCAGTGATTGAGCAGGCGGTGCTGCGTTGCCGGACGCGAGACCAGGTCGATGCCAGCGATGGGTTCACCCTGCAGCATGTGCTGGAGCAAGCCGAACGTGCCATAGAGCACGCCGATATCGCTGTCGGCGGCGATAATTGTCAGGATACGGCCATCGCGGCGCATCTGGGTGATGGCATAGCCTTCCGGCCCGACATCCGCGCGGTCGAGATCGAGATCGGACAGCGCGTCATAGGTGCCAGCGACCAGCGTATTGCCGCGCGGGACCGATGTGCCGACGGTGACGGTCTTGTCGAGGATCCCGGCAAGGCCCGTCGCCATTTCCTGGCGCGCGGCGGCGATGGTCGGACTGTCGCCCAGAATGGCGATGGCGGAAATCTGCTTGCGGTAGTCCGGCCGAAGATCTTCGGATGCCTGCTCGTAACGCAGCCAGAGATCGTAGCCGTCCTCTGCCTGCGCATTCGGACCGGCAAGCGCGAGCGAGATAAGAGCTGTCAGGGCAGCCAGAAGCGCCTTGGGGTGTTTCATCGTTTCCTCCGCGGCCCTGTCGGCCTGTCATGATTTCCGGGCCAGCGCCTTTTTGGTTTCTTATCGGCTGGCAGTCAGAATGTTAGCAGTAACAGGGCGCATGGCAACAGCCAAGACGTGGGGGAGGAGCAGGGTATGTCCCGCCGGGCTGGGCAGGCTGCGTCGGTATGGATGCAGGCTAGAGCAGCCTGCGTCCGCATGGACGCAGAGGAGCTGCTCTAACACTTTGGAAGCGATCAACTTTTCTGCCTTCAAATGATTCCATTTGAAGGCAGGTTGATCTAGCGCAGCATCAGGCCGAGGCGGGTGCGCAGGAAACGGCCGGTCTTTGCGACTGCAACCGGACGGCTGCCCGGCTCCAGCTTCCACATGACCAGCTTGCGGGCGACAGCTTTCGGGCCATGGCCAAGGAGGACGAACCACAGCCGCTGGCCGAGTTTGGTGCGCAATGGCGCGGCGTCGGGAATGGCTCTGAGGGCGTGGCGGGCGACGCGCTGGCGTGTATCCTCTGCGAAGGGATGGCTTTCCGGGGCGAGCAGCAGCGAGACGAGACGGCTTTCCAGATGCGCCTTGTCGCGGCGCGGGAGGTCATCTTCCACCGGCAGACCGAGCGCGCGGGCGTGACGGATAATCTCGCGGTGGCGCTCGGCGTCATGGTTGAGATACCAGCGCGTGCGCTTGAGCAAATTGCTCTGAAAGCTCGAATGATTGGCGCCATGCCGGCGATAGCCTGACAGCGGCGTATCGAAACTGCGGCTTTCGCCATAGAGCGGCACGACGGCGGACAGGTATCCGTCCCCGCCCTGGCGGAACGCTTCCTGCTCCATCGGCATGACCTGTTCCAGCGCAGCCCGGGAAAAGACGAGGCCCGAGGTGATCGTGCCGTCATAGCGGCCATGAGTGAGCAGCCTGGCCGCAATGTCGCCGCGCGCGAGCGATTGCTGCTCGGGCGGAAACAGGTCGCCGAGGGCACCGGTCTCATCGGCAATCAGCATACGGTAGTGATAGATCGCAACGCCCTTCTCGGCATTGGCGCGGATCGTGTCGATCGCGCCCGGCAACAGGAAGTCGTCGGCATCGAGGAACATGACGAGGTCGCCGCGCGAGGCGGCAAAGCCTGAATTGAACGCCCCGCCATGACCCCTGTTGGCATCGTGCAGGACGGGCGTAATGCGCTCGCCATAGCCCTCGATGATTGCGCGGGAATTGTCCGAGGAGACGTCGTCGACCACGATCAGCTCGACAGTGTCATCGGCCTGGGACAGCACGCTGTCGATGGCGACCGGGAGGAAGTGGGCGTAATTGTAATTGGTGATGATGATCGACAGCATGGTCATGCCTGCCCGCCGGTGGCGCTGGCTTTTGGCGCCCTGCCGCGATCAATACGCCGGCGCAGGCGGTCGATCATGCCTTTCAGAGAATGCTCCGTATCCGGCTTTTTCAGGAAGGCGATGATCGCGGGGAAGAACATGCCGGCAAGGAGGCAGACATAGACAATGACCCCCAGCGCGATCGCGGAAACCAGGACAAGGATCTCGTTCACAGCGGCGCCCTCGCCCCAGCCGACATAGAGGCTGACGGCGACGAACATGACGGCGCCGCAGGCCGCGATCTTGCCGAAGGGAACAAGCACATCGCGCCAGGAGAAGGCGACAATCGAGTGAACGGCGAGCCAGGTGAGCAATAGTCCGGGCAGGCTCGACGCGGCCATGCCGATAGCGGCGCCATCAAGACCGCCAAGCGCCATGCCGATGATCACCCCGGCGATGATGAAAAGCGCGCGCGCGGCGAGCAGCCAGAACAGCGTGCCGGACCTGTTGACCGCACGCATGAAAGCATAGAGCCCGACGCACGGCGCGGTGATCGCCTTGGAGATGGCGAGGCCGGCGAGGATGCCCGCGGCAGGCGCGAATTCCCAGCCGAGCAGGACGCGGGTCAGCGGCACCGAGACGGCGGCGATGCCGAGCAGGATCGGCAGCAGGAGGAAGGTGTTCGCCGTGCCGCTCCAGACGACAGCGCGGGCGCGTTCCCCGTCGCTTTTCAGTTCGGCAAAGGCCGGAAACAGCACGCGGGCAAGCGAATGCAGGATGATGTCGCCGGGCAAGGAGGATAGCCGGTTGGCAACGCCGTAAAGACCGGCACTCGCCGCGCCGAGCCCGCGGGAAACCAGCAGCACCGGCGCCTGGATGGCGAAGAAGTTGACCAGCTCACCGCCGGTCGATTTCGCCGCATAGGGCAGCATCGGCCGGATCAGCGAAAGATCCGGTCGCAGCGCCGGATAGAGGCGCGTTGCCCGGGTGAAGACGATGAAGCGGATGCCCTGCGCGAGGAAATGCTGGAGCACCAGCGCCCAGGCCCCGGCCCCGAGAAAGGCCGCGATGATGGCGAGCACCGCCGCGGTCGTTTCTGCGACAAGACCGGCCTGGGACTCGGTGCGGTACTTGTTCCGGGACACGAGCAGGATCGACATGAACTCGGCCGACAGCATGATCGGGGTGAGCAAGGCGATGGCGCGCAGGTAAGGGACCGCCTGGGGCAGGCCGATCAGGCTCGAAATCGCCGGCGCGAGGACGATCATTACCAGCGCGCAGAAACCCGCGATGGCAAGGGTCACGCTATAGGCGGTGCGCCAGGCCTGACTGTTGTCGCGATGGAAAACGACGACGGCAGCCGACAGGCCGCCGCGCCCGCCAAGGATGGCGATGAACATGATCAGCGCCATGGAGGCGGCGACGATGCCGAACTCCTCGGGCGCCAGCAATCTCGTCAGTACCGGGATCAGGGCGAGCTTGATCAGGAAGGAGGCGCCATGAGCGGCGGCAAGCCAGCCTGCCCCCCTCGCCACGCTATGCGGCCTGAAGACGGCTTCCTGTCTGTAATCTTCCTGATCGCTCACGGTCAACTCGCCAGGAGAAGGTCATCGGCGGCCATCGGTTCATCGGCCAGCGAGACGAGATCGCCGAAATACGGCGCAAGGGACGCGTCGTAAATCGCCCTGATCTTGAAATAATTGCCGGTGATCAGCCGCACCTGGCGGCCGACGATGCAGGCGCCGATGGCGACATGAAGCCGGTCGGTGACGACCGTCTCATAGGCGGCGATGCGGGCGAGGAAGTCATCGCCATTGGACATGTGATCGCCCTCGAGACTGAGATCGACATTCCCGCCGGGCAGGGTATCCGCCGGGAGCCGCGATTCACGGTCGGTGCGCAGGAACAGGCCGGTGCCCCTGGTCGGTGCGGGCCAGCTCTTTTGCTCGCCTTTCGTGCGGCAGGCAGCATAGAGCGCCATGTCGTGGCAAAATTCCGAGTGCGGCGCGAAGCCGGCGCTCTGGGCTTCATCGCGGCGGAACATCACCGCGCGCTTCGGCAGTCCGTCAAGCGCATAGGTCGATGGCAGCACCATCAGCCGGCCGGTGACCCGGTCGATGAAGCGGCAATAGTCGCGGGCAAAGCCGTAATGCTCCGACCACGCCCCGCCGCCGCCATAAAGGAAGCAGGCATTGCCCTTGGCCAGCCACGGCGCAAGCTGATAGCGCGCGCGGGTATAGCCGATATTGAGTTCATGGTGTTCGAAGCCGAAATCGGCGAGAAACTGCTTGGTCGCATAACGGATCAGCCCGTCGCCATAATTGCCCGGGTTGGGAATATAGACGAGACGACGCCCGTCACTGAGGGTTCTCAGCCGCTCGGCGAGATATTCGAAACGTTCCAGCATCATCATCAAGCAATAGCACCGAAACCTAAACAGATGGTTCCGAAATGCCGGTCCTGGCTGGTTCGCCTCGCCGCGGGGCAGAAAAAAGCCGTGTTCCGCATGAGGCAAGGCCAGGACGGAACACGGCAGTATTAGTCAGCTTCAGAAGGCAGTCAGGCCAGCTTCCCGGTGCAAAGACGGGCCTGCTTTACAAATTGCAATCTGCGTCGCCTCCATTGCTGACAATCTCTGCGGACTGGATCTGCACGGTGAGCGGACCCTCCGATGAAATACCGAACGGCACGGTCACCTTGCTGACATCGAGGCCCGCTTCGGCAAAGCAGCTGAGCTTGACTTGCGATGTCTGCCAGCCGGCGCCGGCGAGGTCCGCGACCTGACCGGAGACGTCGAGGGTCGCGCCGCAATCGGTGCCGCATTCGGTGAACAGCGAGGTGCTGCCTGTCGCATCGCCGGTCACCTGATAGGTGAACTCGACAACCATGTCGCCATTGGTCTGCCGGGTCAGGTCGACCGGCTGACCGGAGATGTAGAAGCGCGCCGGTGCCGTCCAGGTCACGATGCTGGTGTCTTCCTGCGCTTCATAATCGGCGGGGACGACAGAGAGCGAGCCGCTCGGGGTTTCCCCGGTCGAGCCGCTGATCTGGTTTTCACCCTCGCCGTCGGTGATGACCATCCGCCATGGCGAATTGGCGTTGCCGGCAACGATCAGGGTGTTGAGACTGACCAGGGCGGCATCGCCAAGACCGGAGTCTTCGGACAAGTCCCCAATTGTTTCCTCATCGCCATAGGTCAGGCCATAGCCATAGGCAAAGAGCGGATCGTAATCGGCATCGCCGACATTCAACACGTCGTCCACCGCCGTCTTCGGCCAGGAGAAGGAGAGCGTGCCGGTGAAGTCATGGTTCACGCTGCCATCAACTTTGGCCATGAGGACATCGGCAACGCCGACACCTTCCGACCCGGGCAGCCAGGCGGCAACAAAGGCATCGGACGCGTTGATCTCGGGCGAGGTGAACATCGGGCGGCCGGACAGGAAGACCGACACGACCGGAATACCCTCTGCCTGCAGCGCGCGCATGGTTTCGAGCGGACCGTCATCGGTGAAGTCCAGATTGGCACGGTCGCCCTGGAATTCGGCATAGGGGTCTTCGCCAAACACAACGATGGCGACATCGGGTTTGTCGTCAAAACTGCCGTCTTCGGACAGGGTGACACTGCCACCGGCAGCTTCGGCGGCCGCAGCAATGCCGTCATAGATCGACGTTCCGCCCGGGAAGTCGCTGTTCTCATTATCCGTACCCTGCCAGTTGATGGTCCAGCCACCGGACTGCTTGCCGATATTGTCGGCACCGTCACCGGCCATCAGGATGTTCAGGGACGGGTCAAGCGGCAGCGTGCCGTCATTGTTCTTGAGCAGCACGAGCGACTGGCGCACGGCGCGGCGGGCGACCTCGCGGTGCTCGGCACTGCCAAGCAGTTCCCACTGACCCGCATAGGGGCGCTCGGACGGCAGGCCAGCCTCGAACACGCCGGCACGCAGCTTGACGCGCAGGATGCGGGACACGGCCTCGTCGAGACGCTCCATGGAGATGGTTCCGTCCTCGACCTGCGCCAGCGTGTTCTCGTAGAGACCCTTCCAGCTGTCAGGCGCCATGAACATGTCGAGACCGGCGTTGAAGGCCGTGGCACAGGAGATGTTGGTGCAGCCGGCGACCTGGCCGTGACCGTTCCAGTCACCGACGGTGAAGCCATCAAAGCCCATGCGGTCGACGAGAACGTCGGTCAGCAATTCCTTGTAGCCATGCATCTTGCGGCCATGCCAGTCGTTGAACGAGGGCATGACGGTCTGGATGCCCGCCTCTGCGATCGCTGCGGGATAGCCGGCAGCGTGGATATCGCGCAGATCTTCTTCCGAGGCCAGGTTGGAGCCCTGGTCAACGCCGTCTTCCGTTCCGCCGTCGCCGAGGAAATGCTTGGTAGTCGAGATCATGTGCTCGTCGGAAAGGAAGTCATCCGTACCCGGCTGACCCTGGATGCCGATGACGATGCGCGGGGCATATTCGGCAACGATGGCTGGGTCCTCGGAATAGCTTTCATAGGTCCGGCCCCAGCGGTCGTTGCGCACGACCGCGACAGTCGGCGCGAAGGTCCAGTCGAGACCGGTGACCAGCATTTCCCTGGCCGTGATCTCGCCGATCTCTTCCATGATGGCCGGATCGCGCATGGCGCCGAGGCCGATATTGTGCGGGAACAGGGTCGCGCCGACAATGTTGGAATGGCCGTGGACGGCGTCCGTGCCCCAGATCGCCGGAATGCCGACACCGCCATCGGCGGTATCGGTCGAGGCGAGCCAGAACTCGTCGGCCAGCGCCAGCCAGTCTTCAGGAGGCGAGTAATTGTCATTATTGGGGGCGGAACTGCCGCCATTGAGGACCGAGCCGAGATTGTATTCCCGCACCTCTTCCGGGGTGACGGAGGCGATATCGGCCTGGATGACCTGGCCAACTTTTTCCTCGACCGTCATCTGGCTGAGGATGTCCGCGATCCGCGCCTCGATGGCCTCATCGCGGCCAATGGCGGATTGCTGGTCCGGCCAGATTTCCGGATTGACCATCTGATCTGCATCAGATGTCTGCGTTTGCGCCTCGGTGTCGGCGGCAGGCTGTTCGCTGCCGATATTGCTGTCGGCAGGCTGGCTGCAGGCTGCGAGCGTCAACGCCGTACCGGCGAGGAGAATATTCTTCAATGAAAAAGACACAGGTTCCCTTCCCACGTTGTAACTTCAGGATTTTTCCATCCTGTATGTTATCATTCTTTTGTCCATGATTATCATGGCGGCTGACACCGGTGTCAACACATCATGTCATAGGCCTGTTCGCGGGCTGGAGAAAGAGAAAACCCGGCTGACTCGCCGGGTTTTCGTGTAACCGTCTATAACATCAGCAGGCGCTGACTATTCCCCGTCGGGGATCGGGAAACCGCGATCGCGCATGAGGGCATCGACCCGGGCGTCGCGGCCGCGGAACAGGCGATAGGCCTCCGCCGGGTCCATCGAATTGCGCGGAGCGAACAGATATTCGACCAGCTTCTTGGCCATATCGGCGTCGTAATAGCCGCCCGGCGCGTCGGCGAAGGCTTCTGCCGCATCAGCGGTCAGCACCTCGGCCCACATATAACCGTAATAGCCCGCCGAATAGCCTTCCCCGGAGAAGATGTGCCCGAAATGCGGGGAGCGGTGACGCATCGGCAGTTCGTCCGGCATGCCGAGTTCTTCCAGCGTTTCGCGCTCGAAGGCGTCCGGGTCGATGCCGGTCGGATCGACGGTGTGATACTTCATGTCGACGAGCGCCGAGGCGAGATATTCCGTCGTCGCGAAACCCTGGTTGAAGGTCGCGGCGTTCTTGATCTTGGCAACGAGGTCGTCAGGGATCGGTTCACCCGTCTCATGATGAACGAGATAGGTCTCGATCACCGGCTCGGTCAGCAGCCAGCGCTCCAGCAATTGCGACTGGAACTCGGTATAGTCGCGCACGCCGCCATTGAGCGTCGGATAGGCGACATTCGAGGACAGATAATGGAGGGCATGGCCGAACTCGTGGAAGAAGGTCTCCGCATCATCCCACGAAATAAGGACAGGTTCGCCTTCCGCGCCTTCGATGAAGTTGGAATTGTTCGAGGCGAGGACATTGGTCTCGCCATCATAGGTGGTGTAGCTGCGATAGCTCGTCGCCCAGGCGCCCGAGCGCTTTCCCTGGCGGGCGAAAGGATCGAGATACCACAGGCCGACATTCTCGCCGGTCTCGCGGTTCGTGACCTCCCAGACTTTCACATCAGGATGGAAGACAGGGACAGAGCCCTCCTCCACCGGTGTGAAGTCGAAGCCGAACAGCTCGCCTGCGACGAAGAACATCGCCTCGCGCAGCTTGTCGAGCTGGAGATATTGCTTCACTTCGTCCGAGTCGAGATCGTATTTCGCCTTGCGGACTTTTTCCGAATAGAAACGATAGTCCCACGGCTCGATCGTGATGTCAGCGCCTTCCTCGTCGGCAATCGCCTGCATGTCGGCGACCTCTTCCTCGACCCGGGCAATGGCAGCCGGCCAGACGGCAAGCATCAGGTCATAGGCCTGTTCCGGCGTCTTCGCCATGCGGTCTTCCAGGCGCCACTGGGCGTAATTGTCATAGCCGAGAAGGCCGACACGCTCGTTGCGCAGCTGCAGGATCTTCGCGATGATGTCGTTATTGTCGTATTCATCGTCGTTGTCGCCGCGATTGTAGTAGGTCCGCCAGACCGTCTCGCGCAGGTCGCGCTCGGTCGAGAAAGTCAGGAACGGGTCCATCGAGGAGCGGGTGTTGGTGACGGCGTAGTCGCCGGGGCGGCCGCGCTCTTCGGCAGCGGCGGCCATCGACCTGACGAAGCTGTCGGGCAAGCCGCCGAGCTGGTCCCCGGTCAGATAGGTGACGTAATATTCCTCGTCATGCAGAACATTGTTGGAGAAATCCGTGTGCAGAACGGAAAGCTGCTTATTGATCTCCGCATAGCGCGCCTTGCCCTCGGCATCAAGCTCGGCGCCATTGCGCACGAAGCCGTCATAGGTCAGGTCAACGACGCGCTTCTGGTCGTCGCGCAGATCGGCATAACCGTCGCCTTCCCTGACCGCCTTGATGCGCTCGAACAGCGCCTCGTTCTGGGAGATCCTGGTCGAGAATTCAGACAGCTTCGGTGCCATCTCCTGCTGGATCTCGCGGAATTCCGGCGAGGACATGTTGGACGACCAGATACCATAATAGGTGAAAACGCGGTCGAGTTCGCGGCCCGCCCGTTCCAGCGGCACGATCGTATTCTCGAAGGTCGCAGGCTCCGTGCTGGCAGCGATCTCGTCGATTTCGGCAAGCTGCATCGCCATGCCGGCTTCGAGCGCCGGTTTCAGCGCGTCGAGCTGCATCTCGTCAAAGGCCGGAACGCCCTCATAGGGGCCGGTCCATTCTGCGAGCAGCGGATTGGTGTCGGCTTGCGCCATGGGTGTCATCTCTTCCTGTGCACTTGCCGTCATGGGCAGGCCGCCTGCGATCAGCGCGACTGCGAGGGCGGACGCGCCGGTGATCAATCTGGTTTTGAACTTTTTCATGCGAATTCCTTCAGTTATCCCCCCGGAGAATAGTCAAGTGCCATAATATGGCGCGGGCAACGAGACTGCCCAACCCCCTGGAGCGGTGCAACTGCCTTTCGTCGTAACACCAGGACCATTTGTCGTGCCCGCAGACTATTTCGGCGGCGCTGTGGTGCCCCCGACGATCATTCGGGACGACAGGGTCTGGGCACCGCCACCCTCGCCCGCGCCGCGCTGGATACGGGTGATCAGCCGTTCGCCCGCGGCCCGCCCAAGGGCGTCGAGCGGCTGGTTGACGGTGGTCAAGGGCGGCCAGACCATTTTGGCAATCTGCGCCCCGTCAAACCCGGCTACGGAAATGTCGCCAGGCACTTTCAGGCCGTGCTGGTAGAGGCTTGCCATCACCCCGGCGGCCATGTGGTCGTTGCCGGCGAAAATCGCCGTCGGGCGGTCCGGTGAAGCGAGCAGCCGTTCGGTCGCGGCCATGCCGGAGTCGAAGGTAAAATCGCCATCGGCGATCCGGCCGGCCGGCACGTCGAGACCATGGGCCTCCATCTCCGCGAGGAAGCCCTTGTGGCGGCGCAGGGCGGCTCCGTGATGCTTGCGCCCGACGATGAAAGCGATCCTGCGATGGCCGAGCTCGATCAGATGCCGGGTCATCTCGCGCGCCGCGCGCATCTCGTCAATGCGCACATGCAGGACATTGTCGCGCTCCAGCCCGGAAGAGATCAGCACCACCGGCTGACCACTGGCGACGAGGGCATCGACGAGTTGCTCATTGTCCGACAGGGGCGGCATCAGGATGACACCGTCGAGATGGCGCATGCCGAACAGGCCTCCGCCCCGTTCCGCCTCCTGGTCCTGGCCATCGGCGGCTGACACGAGGTCGGCCTTGTCGAGCGGCTCGAGCATCAGGTGGTAGCCATACAGACGGCAGATTTCGAGCACCCCGCCCTGGATGCCGGCCATGTATTCGGAACTCGGATCATCATAGGCGAGCGCGATATTGTAGGAGCGTGACCCGGCAAGGCTGCGCGCGGCAATGTTCGGCTTGAAGCCAAGCGCCCTGACCGCGTCCATTACCTTTTCCTCGGTCAGCGGATTGACGCCTTTTTCGCGGTTGAGCACCCGGGAAACGGTTTTCTTGGATACACCGGCCTGATCTGCGACGGTCTGGATAGTCACCCTTCGGCCGGTCATCGGCATATGCGTTCCTTTTTTAATGCTCCGATGACATTAGTCGGGCATTTTGGCGGGCGAGGCAATGCGTCCGGTCAGCGACAGGCAGCCGGACACAGCATCATCAGCGCTAGCGGCTGGCGGTGATGTCGACGGTGACCGTCACCGGCAGACCGACCCATTTGCCGTCTTCATAGGCACCGGTGCCGACATTGTAGTCGGTGCGGGTCAGTTCCAGCGTGCCGGTGGCCATCGCCGTGTCGCCCTCGATCGTCAGGGTGAAGGGCAGCGTCGCCGGCTGGCTGGTGCCCTTGATCGTCAGGGTGCCGGCCGCTTCATACTGTCCGCCGCCAAGGCTGGTGATCTCGCTCGATTGGAATGTCGCCTCGGGGAATTTCTTCACGGCGAACCAGTCATTGGTCGGCAGGGCGTCATTGCGGTCGGTCGACCCGGCGTCGACCGAGGCCATGTCGATCCGCGCCTCGATCATCGCGCCGGAAAGGTTCTCCGGGTCGAGACGGATATCGGCGCTGAAGCTGTCAAACCGGCCCGTGAATTCCTCGCCCTGCTGCGTCGCGGTGAAGGTGACGGAGGACGCGGCCGGGTCGAGGGTCCAGACGTCAGCGCCCTCGGGAGCTGTGTCTGCTGCCCCGGTCTGCGCCGTGGCTTGCCCGGCTTCCTCCGTCGGGGCGGCTGTTTCCGCATCGCGGATGTCTTCGCTGGCATTGCCGCAGCCGACGACGGCGAGCATGGCAAGGGCGGCAGCGGCATTGGCGAACAAGGATGTCATGGGTCTTATCCTCTTTTGCTCAGTATCGGGATCATGCGGGTCAACACCCCGTCCCGGTTGATGAAATGGTGTTTCAGGGCCGCGCCGACATGCAGCACAAGAAGGCCGATGATGGCGAAAGCCATGATTTCGTGCAGTTCCTTGAAGATGCCTTCCAGCGCCGCATCCTGCGGAATGCCGGGCAGATGCGGCCATGGGACCAGCTTGAAAAGAACCGTCGGCAGGTCATAGGGCGACGCAGAGACCATGAGCCAGCCAGCGAGCGGCACGGCGATGATCAGGAAATAAAATGCGATGTGGGTGAAACGCGCGGCAAGCTTCTCCCAGCCCTTCATCCCGTCCGGCAAGGCTGGGGTCTTGTGTGTCAGACGCCAGCCGAGGCGCGCCAATGACAAGAGCAGCACCATGATGCCGAAGGATTTGTGCCACTGGTAAATCTCGAATTTCCAGGTCGTCGCCGGAAGATTGTGCATGTAAATGCCGCCGGCGAGCTGGCCGATGATCAGGATGGCGATCAGCCAGTGCAGGATGACGGCAACCTTGGTATATCTGTCCGATGGGTCGATCGCTTTGGTCGCCATAACCGTCTCCCTGAAATGGGAAGGTCAGGTGATGACCTTCCCGCTAAAGCCTTTCGTCCTTACTCTGATTTTTCGAGCTCGATCTCGATGATAAGGTCGACTTCGTCACCGACGTAAGGAACATAGGCGTCGACATCGAAATCGGAGCGCAGGACCGTGCCCTTGGCGGAGAAGCCCATTTTCGGGGTATCGCCCTGCATCGTGGTACCGATCTTGTTGAGCGTGACATCGAGGGTCACCGCCTTGGTGATGCCCTTGATCGTCAGGTCCCCGGTCAGCTTGCCGGTCGTCTCCGTTTCCTGGGTCAGGCCGGTGCTGACGAAAGTGATCTCCGGATATGTTTCCGTCTCGAAGAAGTCGGCGGAGTTCAGGTGCTCGTCGAAGCGATCGACGCCGCTGTCGATGCTGGCAGCATCGATGGTGACGTTGACGGTGCTGGCCGTGACATTTTCAGGGTCGTAGCTTACCTCGACGGCAAAATCGTTGAACCGCAGATAGGGGGAGGAATAGCCCTGATGGTCATAGGTGAAGTTGATATAGGCGTGGGCATCATCCTCGACATAGGTGCCCGCCGGCGCCGTATCCTGGGCAAAGGCGGGGGCGAAGGCGAGCGCGCCGGCGACGATGGCGGCGCTGAGGCTGAGGTTTTTCTTCATGGTCGGTCTCCAGTTTTCTCTGGTGAAAGGGATTGATTGTCCGGAAGGGCAGCGTTCCCGCCCTCGCCATTTCATCTAACAATTCGCAAGTCGTAAATTAATTGCCGATTTGGAACCTCATTATTCCATTATTCGGGATAATCAGGCCGGTTTCTCGAATTCGGCCTCAACGATGATGTCGACTTCGTCGCTGACATTCGGGACATAGGCGTCGAGCCCGAAATCCGAGCGCAGCACGGTCGTCCGGCCCGAGAAGCCGAGCTTGTGGACATTGCCGCGTTCCTCGAACCCCGCCTTGTTGATCGTCACGTCCATGGTGACCGGCATGGTCGTGTCCCTGATCGTCAGGTCGCCGGTAAGGATGCCGCTTTCAGGCCCGGTCACTTCCAGCGCGGTGCTGGTAAAGCTGATCTGCGGGTATTCGGCGGTGTTGAAGAAGTCGGATGAATTCAGGTGGGTGTTGAAGTCATCGACGCCGGTATCGACGCTGGTCGCATCGATCGTCACATCGAGGGTCGAATTCTCGGGATTGTCGGCATCCCAGTTCAGATTGGCGTCCCAGTCGCCCCAGCGGACCATCGGGTTGGAAAAGCCGAGATGATTATAGCTGAAGACGATATAGGCATGGCCGTCGTCAGGGGTGTAGGTGCCGCTTTCGGCGACGGCGTAGTCAACGCCAGCCGGCGCCGGAGCCGGGGTCGCCTCCGCATCGGCGTCGGCGACGGCTTCGAGGGAGTCGCCGGTCGCCTCTTCGGTGGCTGCGGCGGAATCGTCAGCGGTTTCAGTGGTTTCGGGCTCGTTGCCGCAGGCTGCGAGCAGCAAGCCCAGCGCCAGGAGAGAGCAAGTCGATCTGTTGATAAGAGGCATGGGATTTTCCTTCGTTCCGGTCAGGTAAAGGACTTAGCGCGAGTCCGGCGGTCTTCCAGAGCAAACGGCGATCTTCACAATAATATCATCGAAGAAGGAGCCCAGTATTGATCGGATCGCAGAAAAGAGGCTATGGCGATTCCATGTTCGAAAAGCTGACCCATTATCGCGACGACGTCATCGAGAGCATTTTCCGGCGCTGCGCGGCGGACACCCGGCCCGGGGCGATGAACCTGTCGATCGGCGTTTTCCGCGACCGCCACGGCACTGCGCCGTTGATGAGCGCCGTGCGCAAGGCCGAAACGGACATCGTCGCCCGGCAGGACACGAAAGCCTATGTCGGCCCGCTGGGTAACGCTGGCTATGCAAGGGCGATCGAGGAACTGGTGCTTGGCACGGATCATCCGGTGCTGGACAGCGGGCGCCTGAAAACGGCGCAGACCCCGGGCGCCGGGGCGGCACTGCGCGTGGCCGCAGAGATGATCCGCGACCTGGCGCCCGGCACGACGATCTGGTTCAGCGATCCGGTGTGGCTGCATCAGGTCGATTTCTTCACCCGCGCCGGGCTCAAAGTCGCCTATCACCCCTATTATGACTGGCAGACCGGCACGCTCGATTTCGAGGCGATGCTGGCCGGCCTCAGAGAGGCTGCGCCCGGTGACGTCCTCGTCATCCACGCCGCCTGCCACAATCCCACGGGCGCGGATCTGTCACCCGGGCAGTGGCGTGTACTGACCGACTTCTGCCTCGAGCAACGGCTCCTCCCCCTCGTCGACAGCGCCTATCAGGGCTATGGCGACGGGCTCGATGCGGACGCAGCGGGCCTGCGCCACATGGCGGCGCATATGCCGGAGATGATGATCGCGGTTTCGTCCTCGAAATCGTTCGCCGTCTATCGCGACCGCGTCGGGGCGCTGCTGCTGCTGCACCCTGAGGGCGGGCGGGCGGCAGAGGAAGCATGGCTGCATATGGGCGATCTGATCCGCGGGCTTTATTTCATGCCGCCCGACCTCGGCGCCGCCGTCATTACCCGCATCCTGACGGATGCCGCGCTCAAGGCCGAGTGGCAGGGCGAGCTCGAAACGGCAAGAACCCGCGTCAAGCGGCTGAGGCAGCTGACAGTGGACCATTTCGCCGAGACCCTGCCCGGTTTCGACAGCCGCTATATGCTGCACCAGAGGGGCATGTTCTCCTGTCTGCCGGTCAGCGACCAGCAGCGCCTGCGTCTGGAACGGGACGAGGCGGTCTATCTGATGCCGTCGGGCCGGCTGAACTTCGCGGCGCTGAGCGAAGACAGGATACCGCGGCTTGCCGAGGCTCTCAAAGCGATCTGGTAATCGCGTCAGCCGCCCTGCCAGTGGGTGGTAATATCGGCCGCCTCGACGCGCGGACGCTCCAGCGGGTCTTCCTTCGCCGTCCCAAGATAGATGAAGCCGGCGATGCGCTCTTCCTGCGCCAGGCCAAAGGCTGCCAGAACCTCGCGATCATAGGCGTACCACTCGGTCAGCCATTGCCCCGCAAAGCCGGACGCGCTCGCGCCCAACAGCATGTTGTGGCAGACAGCGCCGCAGCACAGGACCTGCTCCCATTCCGGCGTCTTGTGGGCAGGATCCGTTTTCGCGACCACGGCCACGACGACAGGCGCCCGCAGGAAGCGCTGCTGCTCCAGCGCCAGCGACGCCGCGTCCGCACCGGGATTCTGGTTGCCGTACATAGTCGACAGGATGCTGCCTGCCCGGCCCCGGGCCTCGCCCGCGAAAACGATGAAACGATAGGGCACGACCCGGCGGTGATCGGGCACCCGCGAGGCGATCTCCAAAATGTCATCAAGCTGCGCCGGGGACGGGCCGGGTTCCGTCATCATCGCGACAGTCGTCGAGCGGCGCTTTCCAAGCATGGAGAGGATAGCATTATCCGGATGGCTCGCTGGCAAAGGATCGCCCAGAACGGGTTTTTCTTTCATAAAGATGGCCACTTTCTTAACTTAAATTAGTGTCGTCAGAACGTTTTTACAGTTTAACGGACGTCTTTAATCTATCTTAATGGCAAAATTCGCCAATTGTTCGATACCTGACCGCTGACATCCCCAATCACCTTCATAGGAATAAACGGTGCGAACAAAAAGAGGCGAAAGCCCCCTAGCCACGCTGGCCGGGAAATACCTGACACTGGACGAGGATGAACGGGAGCTCCTTGGATCACTAACGCACGAACCGCGCCGCATAGCCCGCAATAGCGAGGTGGTGCGCGAGGGCAAGGCGGCGGACAATCTGTTCGTCGTGCGGTCCGGCTGGTTGCTGTCCTATACGATCATGCCCGACGGACGCCGTCAGGTGCTTCAGGTTCACCTGCCCGGCGATATCATCGGCTTTTGCGACATGCCGTTGCCGAGCTTTACCTACGAGCTGAAATCGCTGACCGATTGCAGTCTGGGCCTGCTGACGCGCGACCGCGTCAACCATATCTTCCATACAACACCGAGGCTGACAGGTTTCCTGTTCAGCCTGATGATGGTCGACCAGAAAACCCATACCGACCGGTTGCGCGTATTGGGCAGGATGAATGCGCGCGATCGCGTCATCCATTTCCTGCTCTCCGTTCTCGTCAGGCTGCGGCTGACGGACGAGGCAGAGGGCGACGTGTTCGATTTCCCGCTCACCCAGTTCGATCTGGCCGATGCGGTGGGTCTGACCAATGTTTCGGTCAGCAATGCGCTGAGCAGCCTTCAGGAACAGGGCATCGTGAAGCGCTCCTCGGGCAGGATGCAGATCCTCGATGAAGCGTATATGCGCGAGGCTGTCAGCTTTACCAACCGGTTCGAGAGCATCGACATCAGCTGGTTTCCCTACCTCCAGGCATCCAGAGCCTGATCACTGCCCGCCTGGTAGAGCATTGCCCGACCGGGCGCGATCAAGAAGCGAGCGGCATGGCACATCCTTGCCATCGCCGGTCTCGAAAAACGGTAATGCCGCCAGCGGTCCGGCCACCGCGCCCAGCAGACCGGCGAACAGTACCTGCGCCGCGCCTCCGCCGGCATCGACAGTGATGGACGGGTCGCGCCAGCTGCCACCGACGGTGATATCACCCATGAGCGTTCCCCACGAGAAATCCTTGGCATCCGCTTTCACGGCGAGATCGAGCGTCTCATTGCGCAGGTTAACAGTGCCATCGACAATGATGACCGAGTCCTCCGTGTCCGCAACAATTGGATCCGCCGTGCCGATCCCGTCGCTGATGTCGAGGCTGGCGACGAGGCATGGCGCCTCGACATAGACGGGGTCGTCCCGGTCCTGCCCCGCGAGGGTGACCAGCGCCTCGCCGATATCCAGCCCTGCCGCCTCGATCGGGACCGCGGCCAGGCGCGCGCCTTCGGCCCAGAAGCTAACCGACCCGTCGGCATTGCCGAAGGCCGTGCGGAAGTCGCTGCCGGCCAGCGCGAGATCGAGACGGCCCTGTAACTTGCCGCGGGCCATACGGTCAGGCACGATGCTCTCGAGGTCGAGATCGTCGAACCTGCCACTGAGGTCGCTCTCGGCCGGTTGCTCGCGCCCATTGACCGTGCCGGACAGGGACATCTGCCCGTCGACCATGCTCGCGGTGAATTCCTCGATCGTCAGCAGGCTGTTCTCGATCGCCAGGTCGAGATTGAAGGCCGAGATCGTGAACGGGGCATCGACCACGCTGGCGGCGGTGTAACGCACATCGGCATCGACGATCGAAAGTCGGCTGAAATCGATACTCGCATCGGGAATGAAGCGGGTGCTCTGCTGGTACCGGGCATTGGCGGTTTCCTGGGCCTCGTTCAGCGCCGCGCCATCCTCATTGACACTCGGCAGACCAATGATGACGCCGAGATCATCGAAATCGAGCGTTTCCGACGACAGGTCGGCCTCGATCAGCGGTCGTGGCTCCCGGAAATGGACTGTCAGTGCACCGCCAATATCGCTGTCACCGATCTCGCCGGAAATACCGGTCAGGTCCCAATTGTCGGCATTGACCGAGAGGCGGCCATTCAGGGTGAAGGGCGGCACGTCCGGCGCGGCGATACCGAGAGCTTCCGCCACGGTTGCGAGGTTCGGGCCTTCGACGGTGGCGTCGCCTGCGATCGTCTCGACCCGGGCGAGCTTTCCGTCGCCGCGGAAATAGACCCGGCCATCGCCGGCCACGGCATCGAGCGAAAGAGTGCCCCCGCGCAGGGAGCCGCTGCCCTCGACAATCCGGAAACGGCTTGTCGCATAAGCACGGCGGATGATGACGTCGATGCCCGAGAGCGAGACCTCGTCGATATAGCTTTCGTAATCGGTACTCATCGATCCGCCCCCGGTGCGGTCGATGATGACGGTTCCGCTGGCCGCGGTAGCAGACCCCACCATGGCGATGCCCGGGAGAAAACCAAACCAGTTCGGACGCAAGTCGATGGAGCCGGCCTGCAGCCGGTCAGCGACATCAATCTCGCGGATGGCATAGACGGGCCCGTCTTCCCAGGTCAGCCAGGCCGCGCCGATGCTGGTTTCATGACCCGTGACCCAGCCGACCAGCCGCTCCGTGACAGGGGTCATGATCCCGGGCCGCGTTGTCGCACCGATGAGGACCGCGATCACGAGGATCACTGTCGCGGTAACCGCCAGCACTGTGTAACGGGTAGACTGCATATAGCCGATCAAACACCCGGTTACCCCCGTCGTTCCCGCGCTTCATGCGGGCGAAAGCCCGAGACTGCGGATGCCCCGGCAGGTCAGGCCGGCCGACACTGCAGCGCCGCCCTCAGGTCAACCGCCGCAGGATCGACCGGACCTGGCCGAGATAGCCGCCGCCGAACAGGCGCACATGGACGAGCAGCGGGTAGAGATTATAGAGATCGCGGCGGATTTCGACGAAGCCTGGCCGGATCGCATGGTGTTCGCCATAGCGGCGGAAGAACCGGTCCCCCACCGTGCCGAACAGGGTCATGAAGGCAAGCTCGATCTCCGGGTCGGCGTAATAGATCGCCGGGTCGATGAAGCCGGAGAGGCCTTCCGTCCCACACAGCACATTGCCGCCCCACAGATCGCCATGGATCAGCGTTGGCGGTGCCGGATCGGGGATCAGATCGTCGAGCCGGTCACAGACCCGCTCCAGACGGGACAGGACGCCCTCATCCATGCGCCCCTCCTCCAGCGCCTTGCGGCCCATATGCAGCAGCCGGTGTTCGGCAAAAAAGCCGCGCCAGTCGTCGCTCTGCGTGTTGGGCTGGGGCAGCGGCCCGATCACCGTGTCGCGCTCGAGCCCGTAGCGCGCGGCCTTGACCCGGTGCAGCGATGCGACGGCGTCGGCGACCTCCTCCTCGCAGGCCGGGCTCATCAGCCCGCCGGAGGGCAGATGGTCCATGATCAGGAGGCGATCGCCGGCGTGATAAACAACGGGAACCGGAAAGTCGGCATGTTCCGCCAGATAGCGAAGCATCCAGCCTTCCAGGTCGAGGCCGGAGAATTTGCCCTGCGCTTCCTTCGCAACGAGATCGCCGCCGCCTTCCAGCCGCAACCGCGTCAGCGTCGTGCCGCTGCCGGAGGTGCCGGCGCCGAGGCTCTCTGTACTGATGATCCTGTCGTCGACAAAGGGCTGATAGTCCATGATGGCTGCTCCCCTGGTTTCGGTGTGTCAGCTTTCTTTCGCCGCGGCAATCGCCGTCCCTGCGGCCCAGCCGGACGACCAGGCCCACTGGAAATTATAACCGCCAAGCCAGCCGGTCACATCAACGACCTCGCCGATGAAATAAAGGCCCGGCACATCGCGCGCCATCATTGTCTGCGAACTCAGCGCCTCTGTCGAGACGCCGCCGACGGTCACCTCCGCCGTGCGATAGCCCTCGGTCCCGGCGGGCTTCAGCGTCCAGGCGGAAAGCAGATCGGCGATTGCCTGCAGCTTCCTGTCCGAGTAATCGGCGATATTGCCGGAAACGCCGGCAAGGCCGGCCATGTATTGCCCCAGGCGCCGCGGCAGGATGTCTGCAATGACCGCGGCGATGTCACGCCTGCCGTTGCTCATGCGGATTGCGCGGAGCTTGCCAAGGAAATCAGTGCCCGGCATCAGGGTAACGCGGATCGTCTCCCCGTCTCGCCAGTAGGATGATGCCTGAAGAACTGCCGGACCGGACAGGCCGCGATGGGTGAACAGCATCGCCTCCTCGAAGGCCGTCCTGTCGGTCGTCACCCGTGCATCGCAGGCGACTCCGGCCATCGGCTTGAAATCCTGCATCGCCGTCTCGTCGAAGGTGAAGGGTACGAGCCCGGCGCGGGTCGGCGTGACGGCGATGCCGAACTGGCGCGCGACATCGTAGCCGAAGCGGGTCGCGCCCATTTTCGGGATCGACAATCCGCCGGTGGCAATGACGAGGTTGCGGCAGGTCACCTCGCCCTGCCGATCACCGGAAAGGGTCAGGCGGAACCCGCTCTCGGTTTTCTCGATGCTGTCGACAGCCGTGCGCAGCGCCAGCCTTGCCCCCGCCCTCTCCATCTCGGTGATCAGCAGGGAGACGATCTGTTTGGAGGAATCATCGCAGAAAAGCTGGCCCAGCGTCTTTTCGTGCCAGGCAATGCCATGGCTGGCGACGAGGCCGATGAAGTCCCATTGTGTATAGCGTTTCAGCGCCGACTTGGCGAAATGCGGATTGCCGGAGATGAAATTGTCCGGCCCGGCATGGATGTTGGTGAAATTGCAGCGTCCGCCGCCGGAGATGCGAATCTTCTCGCCAGGTGCCCTGGCATGGTCGATCACCAGCGTGTCGCCGCCCGCATGGGCAGCGCACATCATGCCGGCGGCACCGGCGCCGATGATAATCGTCGAAAAATGCGATGTCATACGAACGACCTAGCCCGAACCATGCCTCGTGTCAGCCAGTGAATGCATGACAGTCCCGCCGGGAACCGGATTTGTGAACCTCCGGTGACGCTTTGCTACTTTCTCGCGTCCGCACGGCCAAACCGGAGATCAAACGCCATCCAAAAGAGGTAACCGGCACAGTTATGCCAGACCAATACTCGTGACCGGAAATAAAACCCATCAGTGTCAAGACCGGCGTATGACAAACGGATATACCGTATGCGACATATCCGTGAATTCTTCGTGAAACCCGATAAAACGCGATTGACCTGTTTCGCGGACGCGCCTACCCAGCGCGCCATGGGGCGGGAGTTGATCCGTACCCTGTAACCGATTTCCTGATACGCATATTACTGGAGAGACCCATGCGCTTCACCCTGACCCTCGCTGCCCTCGCAGCCACCGCCCTGACCGCAATCGCCCCGGCCAATGCCGGCTCGAGCGCCGAATACAAGATCACCGTAGACAGCTATGACCTGACATCGGCTCGCGGCACCGAGCGTGCCTATGCCAGCATTGAGCGCCAGGTGCGCCGTTTCTGCGAACAGTCCGGCCGCCGCACGCTGACCCAGCTCAATGAAGAGACCCGTTGCAAGACCGAGCTCATGGCAGATGTCATCGCCCGGATCGACCAACAGCCGCTGACAGCCTTCCACCGTGCCGGTAACACGCAGCGCTTCAGCAACAATTGATCGCCGAATTCCCTGCTATTGCGAAAAGGCGCCCTCGACCGGGGGCGCCTTTTTCGTTGTCCAGACGGGGCGATTGCCGCCATGGTCCGGCATGTCCCATACCGTTCTCAGGATTGCCGGTCTCAGGATTGCCGGTCTCACCATCGTCGCGATGATTGCCTTTGCCGCCAATTCGGTGCTTGCGCGTCTCGCCTTAGGCGACAATGCGATCGGCCCGTGGAGCTATACGCTGCTGCGGCTTCTGAGCGGCGCGGCCGTTCTCGCGGTGATCGCAGGCTTGCGCCTCGGCCCGGCGGCCCTGCGCAAGGGGAACTGGGCGGGCGGTGTCGCGCTGCTGGCCTATGCCGGGCTGTTCTCGCTTGCCTATCGGGCGCTGGGCGCCGCGGCGGGCGCGCTGATCCTGTTCGCCTTCGTGCAACTGACCATGCTCGGGTGGGGGCTGAAACAGGGCGAGCGGCTGAGCGCGGTGCAGGCCTGCGGGCTGGTGCTGGCGGTCGGTGCCCTGACCTGGTTGCTGGTCCCCGGCGTCATCGCGGCGGACTATGGCGGTCCGGTGTCGCCGCCAGCCTGGGCCAGTGTAGCCATGGCCGTGTCCGGCATCGCCTGGGGCGCTTATTCGCTGATCGGACGCGGGGCGGTGACGCCGACCGCAGTGACAGCGGGAAATTTCTGGCGCGCATCCCTTATCGCCCTGCCCCTCAGCCTGCCTGTTTTCCTGCTCTTGCCGGAAACGGGGCCAGGCGCTCTCGGCATCGTTTGCGCCATTGCCTCCGGCGCGATCGCCTCGGGCCTTGGCTATGCGGTCTGGTACGCCGCCCTGCCCGGCCTGAAGGCAATGCAGGCCGGTATCGCCCAGCTGAGCGTGCCGGCCATCGCTGCGGCGGGTGGCATCGCCTTCCTCGCCGAGCCGCTGACCTGGCGCTTTGCGATCGCCACGGCGCTGGTCCTGACCGGGGTCGCCCTTGCCACGCTGGCGAAACGGCGAGGCTGACCAACCGCCAACGCTGACGCCGCAGGTCCGCCGTACACGGTTACAATTCTTTCACCTCTGCAGTTTGGCGATTTTTGCCGGAACGGTATCGGCCACAGCCTGTTGTCCCGTCATAAGCCCGGCGCGGGAAGAATGATCCGATTCCGCGACGGCATTGATACGCCAGCAGAGCAATGAAAGCAGGTTCAGCAATGACACGGTTCACCAGATCCCATATCGCCATCGCCGCAGCATCGACCGCGGCCCTCGCCGCAGCCGGGTGTCAGAACATGACGCCGGCCCAGCGCAATGCCGCCATCGGTACCGGTGTCGGCGCCGCAGCAGGCGCAGCCGTTGCCGATGACGACGCAACCGGCGCGCTTGTCGGCGGGGCGCTCGGTGCCGCCGTCGGCGCCTATACCGGCTGCCGCCAGCAAGGCGGTTGCTATGTCGGCGGCGACCGCGTCGCCAGCAATGACGACCGCTATTACGACCAGAGCGCGGGGCGCTATTACTATGTCGACGAGCGCACCGGCAACACCTATTGGGCCAATGGCGAAGTGCGTACGCGCTAGGTCCCCCTTACCCCCGATGCTTATGTATTTCCCTCCCGCATAAGCACCACCTGACCCGGGCGCCAGGACGGTGCCCCGGGTCTTTTTGTGTGCCCTCAACCGCCCAGGGCGAAGCCGGTCAGGCACAGGGCACCGCCCTGGCCGCGCTTGTGCTCCGGCGTGATCTTGAGGTCGTGGGCGCGCGCCATGACGAGGATCTGCACCTGCTCTGCCGACAGGTCGCGGCCCGGACAGGTCGACCCGCCCCATGTATAGTCCAGCGTACCGGTGCCGACGAAATCGAGCGTCACCGTGCCGCGATATTTGGCGAAATTGTCGGAGCCCTGGCCGCTGAGATAGATCGAGGTGATCGTGCCGCGCTGATAGGGGCTCTGCGCCGGTTCGCCGGCCTGCACGCTCAGCCGGGCGCTGGACGGAGTGAGCTGGTCAGTCTGGGCATGGGCTTGAAGGGTCGCCGGTAGCGTTGTGGCGAGCATGGCGGCAAGGGTCGTCAGGATAATACGTTTCATCGGTCTCTCTCCTTCTGAATGCGCGAGAGTATGCGCGCAAAAGGGTTTTGCGGCAATCTGGCGGCGCGGCGGCGCGCTGCGCTGCAGCAACTCCCCGGAACGGGTGATTGACGCAGCGCGTGTGATGGCGGAACTCTGTGTGCCGATAATGCACGCAAGAGAGAGAAATCCATGACCGCAACCCACAGAGCGACGACCCTGTCCATGATAGCCGCCCTGATGATGGCGGGCACAGTGCTGGTCGCCCATGCCGCCCAGGAGCGCCTGACGGCGCCCCAGATCAAGGCGGGCAAGTGGGAGATGAGCATCGTCGTCTCACAGTCCTCGACGAGCGGCGATGTGACGACCCAGATGCCGGAACAGACCAATACCTCCAGCCAGTGCATCTCGAAGGACAACGCCGTTCTGTACCCGGAGTTCTTCCTCGGTGCCGGCTGCAGCTTTACCGATGTCAGCTATACCGAGACCGGTATGAGCGCCGGCGCCGCCTGCACCAGTGCCGGCGCGACCCTGACCGGCTTCCTGTCGGCGACGATCCGCGACAAGGGCGACACGATCACCAGCTACGCCTATCTCGGCGGCGCGATCACCGAAACCGTCGCGGTGTCGACGGGGATCGATACGACGGCGACCTATAAGGGCGGGTGCTGAGACCTGCCTGCCTGCCCGCTCGCCTTACGGGCCGCAGGTCCAGTCGCCGGACCAGCTGCGTTGCGCGCCATCGCCGCGCATGGCGGTGAGCGTCGCGTCCTGATCGGTGCCCTCATGCGCTGCCCGGTCCGGCGAGGTCGGGTCGATGGTGACGGTAAGGCCGCGCCCGGCAAAGGTGGTGCCGCGGCGCATGCCGTCGAAACCGTCGGCCGTGCTGGCGGTCAGCCTTTCGACAACATCGCCGATCTTGACCATGCCCTGGCTGCGCTCGTCCACCCCGGCAAAGCCCATGCCGATGAACAGCGGTGCCGCGCCGCCTGCTTGCGTGAAGGCACAGCCAAGCTCGCCCTGCAGCGTCAGCGAGTGCATATCGGCGCGGGTCAGCGGCGACAGGACCAGGTCGGAGCCGTCGCCGCCTTGCGTGTTTGAGGACGCGGTACCCGGGGATGGGTCATCGGGACCGGTCGAATCGTCAGCGGCGCGCTCCTGCATTTGTACGGGATCGGCCTGGGTGGCGCGCGGATCGGCATCGGCCTCGTCGCGGTCGCCGGAACAGGCGGCAACAAGGGCGATGGCAGCGGCGCCGGCGAGCAATAAGCGGGTCATGGGAAATCCTCCTGGTGGGTCAGGAGGAAACAGCTGCACGGGGGGATGGTTCGTCACCGTCTTCGCTGCCGGACATGCGAATATCACCGCCAGGCATTGCCTGCGGTGTTGAAAACCGTCCGTCTTCGCCCTGCGGGCTATGACGAGACATGGAGGGGGCCCGTGTGCAGCGGCCATCGCCTCAAAATAATAAAAATGACTGGCATAGCTCTCGCTACACACGGCGGCGATCGATGCGGGGCCAAAGTGCATGGCTCCCCCGTCCCGGGGCCACCCGGGATCGCCGTCCGGACGGACGATGCAAAGCTGTACACACCCTCCAGTGCCATCCGGAACCTGATACGTCCCGCCCTCGCCCGCAGGTTACGGGAGACGGAACGCCCCGGCCGGATCCTCACCCGGCCTGGAAATCGTTATAAGGGCAATCGCGGGCACGGGGATAAGTCTGACCCCTCCCCGTCAGACCGGCTGGCCCGTCAGATCAGCCGGCCGGAGGAATTCGACACCAGCGGCGGGGCGTCGGGCAGCGAGGCAAAGCCGCCCATGGGCATGGCGGCGGCCGCGCCCGCGCCGATCTGCTCGGTCCAGACCCGGAACAGGGTGAGCTGATAATCGCCGAAGGAGGTGATCATCGCCACATTCGAGGCGTCATTGCCGCGCACCATGACGATGCGCCCGGTGCGCGGCGTGTTGTAGCGGGCATCGAATGTATACCAGCGCCCGCCGAGATAGGCCTCGAACCAGGCACAGAAATCGCCCGGCGCCCCCGCCGGCGCTATGCCGGTGTCGCCGATATAGCCGCTGGCATAGCGCGCGGGAATGTTCATCGCCCGGCACAGGGAGATCGCCAGATGGGCGAAGTCGCGGCACACGCCGGTCTTTTCGACGAAGCATTCGGACGCCGTCTTGGTCGAGCGGCCGAACTGATAGCCGAAGGTCAGATGATTGTGCACGAAATCGCAGATCGCCTGCACCCGGCCCCAGCCCTCGGGCCCGGCACCGAAGCGCGACCAGGCCTCGTCATAGAGCTTGTCGGAATCGCAATAGCGGCTCGGCAACAGGAATTGCAGGGTCTCGAACGGCAGATCCCCGACCGCGGCCTGCCACGCATCGGGCACGACCGGGTCCGGCAGGCCGTCGACCTCGGCGACGCAGTCGAGCCAGAGCCGGGTCTCGCCGGTCGGCACGATGATCTTGGTGATCCTGTTGCCGAACTGGTCGACGAAATAGTGAGACGGCACGAACGGCTCGACCTGGACCCAGTTCTGGCCGGTGATCGGCGGCTCGCCCTCCGGGTGGGTCGACAGGGCGAGGAACATGACCACGGGATTGGGGCAGCCGATGACGATCTCGTAGCCAAAGCGAATATGCAAGCGTGTGTCCTATCATGGAAAGGGCGGTGGAAGGGCGGGTGGAACGGAGAGTATGCGACACGACAACACCGATCCGCAAACGGGGTTCCGGCGGGCGGGGACGGGTTTTGTTGGCTAGCGTGGTGGGGCAATGTGGCGGTGAATGCAAGGGGGCGCGGGGTTAAGGCGGCGGATGGGGTGAGAATCGGCCCCGCCGGTCGGGTGGAGAGTTCGAGCGGATTAGTCAGCCGAGGCCTGAAAGGCATGGAATGCCTTTTCAGGCACGGCGGCCAATTGTTTTACCGGGCCGGGTTAGTCAAGGATGCGCCTCCGGCGCACCGGCGAAGCCGGGCTCCGCTCCTTGACAAACCCGCCCCGGTGAAACACCGCTCATCTCGTTTCAGGAACGCGTGAGGTGCCCCCGCTCGCGCGGACCGACGAAGCTGCGCCGTGGATGGCCGGAGAAGCGGCGGGTCAGATAGAGCGACTTGGCCGGTTCCAGCGCCTGCGGGCCGACAAGGGCGAGTTCCATCTTGTCCTTGATGTCATGGATCTCGAAGAAATAGGAATAGCCCGCCTTGACCGTAAAGCTGGTGACCGGGGTGCGGAAATCATTGTTCACCGTGCTGGCGAATTCGACATAGACCTTCTTGCGGCCCGGCATTGTCGACATCGGATAATTCGTCCGGTAATGGGAGTCGATATCGAATTTCAGCTCCCTTACCCAGTTCTTGGTGTCGATCAGGGTAACGACGATATCACTCCCCTTGAACCAGGCCCCCGGTGCGCCAATGCGCTGGAAATAGATGATTGCCGCTGAATTCTTCGCCTTGTCCACCATGCCCCTCCCCACAGAAATGACCGCGCCACTATCGACCGGAAATCCGGGGAAGGCAAGCCGGGCGGCGGGCGCCTTTTCGGCGTCCGCGACGAGCCCGGGCCGGCGGAATACCGGTCAGGTCGGATTGGGGAATTGTAGGGTGCATGGAGCCAAAGGCGTAATGCACCAAGCGATGTCGGATCGGAATGGTGCATTGCGCTGTCGCTCCATGCACCCTACGCGCGAAGCGCGATTGCCGACAAACCCAGCGCCGGCGAAATACCGGTCAGGTCGGATTGGGAAATCGTAGGGCGGGTGGAGCGAAGCGATACCCGCCGATCACACATAGCCACAGGCATCGAATGGCGGGTATCGCCTGACGGCTCCACCCGCCCTACGGCGCGACAGCGCCATTGCTGAGGGAAAATCACGATCCCGAAATGATGATGTTCGAGCGTATGCTTTCGCACGTAGCAAAGGAAACTGTGAAGCGTGCGAGGAGCCCGCGCCATTTATCACCCAAAACGACCAACCGTATCTAGAAATACATCACTTGCAAAGAGTCAGTTCTGGCGGGATGGATTCACCAAAGAACGTGGCCGCGATCTGCCCTAACTGCCATCGACGTACTGAGTACGGCGCGGACGCTGACGAATTTAATGCTTCTATAGTCAAAAAAATCGCAAATAAAGAAATGAGTCTTAAATGTGAACCGGGCACAAACGCCCAGTGAACCACCGCTCATGTCGTTTCAGGAAATTGTAGGGCGGGTGGAGCGACGCGATACCCGCCGTCCCGATTCATGCTGCCAACATCGCATGGCGGGTATCGCCTGACGGCTCCACCCGCCCTACGGGCTACCGGCGCGAAGCACCACGTTTCAGGTTTAAAGCAACATTCTTAATTCGGTGAGTAAGTCAGGGGCGGCTACAACTCCATCGGAAATCTTTCCCAATTTACTTATATCATGACCTTCACCCTCTGCCCATTTTCGAAATTCGGTCAAAAGGCTTTTGCCATTCACTTTAGACAACAATCCCCATTTGCTCCACAGATCTTCCGAACTTGGTGAACCACCAGTTTTCTCATACTTCCTATTTATTTCCCGCCTTTTATTTTTGAATGTTTCGAAAAATGCATCTTCATTTTTTTCAAATATTTCTGAAACGGCTTTTTCATATGCCGCAACATCTAATTGCAGGGCGTTACATACTATTTCCTCAGTCAAAAAGCACGATTCAATATCGGTGTATTGTGGTGCCCACGTCTTGAAACCGTACTTCTCGTAGTCAGTACTCCACTCCGTAATTTCCTCGTCAGTAAGGCAATCGCGATCTCGATGTACCATTATTTTATGGTTTGCCCCTAGATTTTTTTGCAAATCGCGAACAATACCACCGGCCCCCATTCTATCAACACCTGACAAAGGAACTATTGCAACTTTGTCAGCAAGGCCTTCATCTTGATTAACTATGCGCTGCAAATGCCCGACTTTGGCATCTTCCGTACACAGCAGTATTTGGCGATCAAGCGCGCCCCATCCAAGTGCGTTTCTGATATCATTGCTTTGAGAAGCCGCGCGAACTTTTCCCTTAGCTAGCCAAACAGTTTTTGAATCCGATGACAACCCACGCGCCACGAACGGCGAATGAGTTGTTATCAATGCTCGCGAATCGAATTCACTCACACGCTTTTCTAGAAACCGAACCAAGCGAGTCTGCAACGTGGGGTGCAAATGAGATTCTGGCTCATCAATAAGAATAACCTGTGGGCGAAATAGAACCAAATAAGAGAGAACCTGCATAACTTGAAGAAACCCTGTACCAGAAGATTCTAACGGATACTTGGCCTGAGTTCCTACCCCTCTAATCGAAGCCTCAATATGAAAATTTTTCTCTTCATCAAAACTCACGTCATATTCAATATCGGGATAAATAGTTTGGATTGCAGAACGGAGATCTTCAGTTTTGCCAAATTTGTCAATTAGAAGAAGAACGTTTCTTAGAACGACATTGCTATCTCCAGACGCAACCTTTTTGTATACGTTCCTTTTGGAAATGAAATCTTCACTCAGCGGAATACCTGCGATTCCTGGAATATAAGCCGAAAACACCTTATCTTGGCCTCTAAAAAACGGCTGGAGCTCAGGCGGAATTTTAGGTGCGATCGATATTCCCTCATTTCTTGCAGATTTTATTACAGCCTCAGCCTCGAAGAACTGAACATCTCCTTCCTGCTCTCGGCTAAATTGGAAAACAATCTTACTTTCTGGTGTATTCTTTTGATTCCCCCATTGCTCTCCATGTCCCAAACTTTTGTATTGATTGGTGGGTATGTACTCGATTTCGCTCAGCGAAATTGTCCCCGGCTTGTTGGCTTCGGGCGCTAACCTCAAGCATTGGGCGGCAAAATGAACCGATTGAAGTACAGTGGATTTCCCTGCATTGTTCGCCCCCACCAATAGAGTTGTATCTGTTAATTCTATCTCTGCAGATTCTATGTTTTTAAATTTATAAATAGAAACCTTATTTAAGCGCACACTGCCCTCCAATCGTTTACCCGCCTGCTGCCCACTTTTCTCTCAGTCCCCTCACAAACTCCTGTTCGCCTTTTTCACCGCATCCTCTTCCAGATACAGCTCACCGCCCATTTCGCGATATTTCTCTGACATCTCTTCCATGCCCTTCTCCGCCTCGTCCTTCGTGACGACGCTGCGCGCCTCCTCAGGATGAGGCTGGTTCTTGTCGGTGGGGTAGAGCATGGCTTTCTCATTGTCGCTCAGCCCGTCGGCATAGTCGCGGACGTCCTGGGTGATCTTCATGGAGCAGAATTTCGGGCCGCACATGGAACAGAAATGGGCGAGTTTGTGGGCTTCCTTGGGCAGGGTCTGGTCGTGGAAGTCTCGCGCGGTTTCCGGGTCCAGCGCCAGGTTGAACTGGTCCTCCCAGCGGAACTCGAACCGTGCGCGGGACAGGGCGTCGTCGCGCAAATGCGCCGCCGGGTGGCCCTTGGCCAGGTCCGCCGCGTGGGCGGCGAGCTTGTAGGTGATGACGCCGACCTTGACGTCGTCGCGATTGGGCAGGCCGAGATGTTCCTTGGGCGTGACATAGCACAGCATCGCCGTGCCGAACCAGCCGATCATCGCCGCGCCGATGCCGCTGGTGATGTGGTCATAGCCGGGCGCGATATCGGTCGTCAGCGGGCCGAGCGTGTAGAACGGCGCCTCGCCGCATTCGCGCAGCTGCTTGTCCATGTTGATCTTGATCTTGTGCATCGGCACATGGCCCGGCCCCTCGATCATCACCTGGCAGCCATGGTCCCACGCGACTTTGGTCAGCTCACCGAGGGTTTCCAGCTCGGCGAACTGGGCGCGGTCGTTGGCGTCCGCCGTCGAGCCGGGGCGCAGGCCGTCGCCGAGGGAGAAGGTGACGTCATAGGCGCGCATGATCTCGCAGATTTCGGGGAATTTGGTATAGAGGAAGCTCTCGCGGTGATGGGCGAGGCACCATTTGGCCATGATCGAGCCGCCGCGCGAGACGATGCCGGTGACACGATCCGCCGTCAGATGAATATAGGGCAGGCGCACGCCGGCATGGATGGTGAAATAGTCGACCCCCTGCTCGGCCTGCTCGATCAGCGTGTCGCGATAGACCTCCCAGGTCAGATCCTCGGCGACGCCGCCGACCTTCTCCAGCGCCTGATAGATCGGCACGGTGCCGATGGGCACGGGGGAGTTGCGGATGATCCATTCGCGGGTGTTGTGGATGTTGCGGCCCGTCGACAAATCCATGACATTGTCCGCGCCCCAGCGGGTCGCCCAGACCATCTTGTCGACCTCTTCCTCGACCGAGGAGGTGACGGCGGAATTGCCGATATTGGCGTTGATCTTGACCAGGAAGTTGCGGCCGATGATCTGCGGCTCCAGCTCCGGATGGTTGATGTTGGACGGGATGACGGCGCGGCCGCGGGCGACCTCGTCACGCACGAATTCCGCCGTGATGAAGGGCGGGATGGCGGCGCCGAAGGACTCGCCCTGGGCGATGGTTTTCTCGGCGTCTTCGAGCTGTTGCTTGCGGCCGAGATTTTCGCGGATGGCGATATATTCCATCTCCTTGGTGATGATGCCGGCGCGGGCAAATTCCAGCTGGGTGACGGGGCCTGTTCCCGTGCCGCGCAGGGGGCGGTTGCGGACGGGGAATTCGCGGGCGAGATATTTGCCCTGTGCCCCGCCATTGTCCTCCGGCTTGACCTCGCGGCCTTCATATTCCTCGACATGTCCGCGCTCGAGCACCCAGGCGGTGCGGGGGCGGGCGAGGCCTTTTTCGACATCGATGGTGACATCCGGGTCCGTATACGGACCGGTCGTGTCATAGACCGGCAGGGGCGGCTCGTTCGCCGACGGGTGCAGATCGATCTCGCGGATCGGCACGCGCAGATCGGCAAAGCGGTCTGACCGGACATAAACCTTGCGCGAGGCCGGCAGCGGCCCGGTGGTGACCTGCGGGGTCTGGAATTCGGACTGGTCGATGTGCTTGTTCATGGAAGGTCTCCTTTCAAGGAAAGTGAGTTACAGCCCCGCCCGGCCGATCAGGCCGCCCAGCAGAAGGAAGGCGCCGATCAGGATCGAGACGACAGCGAAGACTTTGGAGATGCCAGGGCGGGCGAGCGAGGTGCCGAAGCGCACCAGCGGGTCGGGAAAGGCGATCAGCACCAGCCCCTCGATCAGCGCGGCCCAGCCGACCAGCGTCACCATGACGGCGAGCGGCGAGGACCAGATAGTGTGGGCGATGATGATGGCGGTGCCGATGGCGAAGGCGACGACGCCGGTGACATAGGTCAGCGCGCTCTCCGGGCCGAAATCGGCCATCCAGCGCTGCCAGCGGCCATGGCTGACGAGGCCGGACAGGCCGGCGGCGACCATGTAGAGGCCAAGCGCCTTGGCAAGATGCAGGGTGAGGACGGTGGTGGTCTCGAACATTTCTGGCTCCTTCCCTACGCCGGCCTCTCGCGCGTTGCCGCACTGAGTTACCCGGATCAGGTTCAAAGGGTACGATCTCAGCCCCGGCCGCCTTATTACGGCGGGGCGCCCCTAGGCACTACCGTGAGTCATAGAGGATGTGCCCCCTTTCGTCAAAGGGCTGGTCAAAGAGCGATTTTGCCGCGCGGCTGGGAGGGCGCGCAGCCATTCTTCCCTGTTCGCCGTGCCTGATCGCCGGGACTGGAAAGCGCTCCGAAATCAGGGCATTACTGGTGGCAAAGGGCTGGCACAGAGATGAACCCACAGACAGACAAGACAGCGCTGATCCTGACCGGCGGCGGCGCGCGCGGGGCGTATCAGGTCGGCGTTTTGTGCGCGCTGGGCGAGGCGCTGGGCGCGAAGGAGCGCCCGTTCGACGTGATCACCGGGGTCTCGGTCGGGGCGATCAACGCCGCCTGCCTGACCGCCGGGGCGGACGATATCGGCACGGCGATCCGCAAGATGGGCGATCTGTGGGCCGGGCTGCACACGCAGAATATCTATCGCGCCGATGTCGCGACGATGGCGCGGACCATCCTTGCCTATGGCGGCTCGGCGCTGTTCGGCTGGGCCGGGATCAGGCCGCCCAAGTCGATCCTCGACAACGAGCCGCTGGGCGAATTGCTGGCGCGCGAGGTCGATTTCACCCGGCTGGCGCGGATGGTCGAGGGGCCGACGCTGGACGCGCTGGCAATCACCGCGTCATCCTATGAGGATGGCACGTCGGTCTCGTTCTATCACGGCTCCACGCCGGCACGGCCCTGGCAGCGCTCGCGCAGGGTCGGCATTACCGGGAAGATCACGGCGGAGCACATCATGGCGTCGGCCGCCCTGCCCTTCGTGTTTCCATCGGTGAAGATCGGCGGCGAGTATTACGGCGACGGCGCCCTGCGCCAGATCGCGCCGCTGTCGCCCGCGATCCATCTCGGCTGCAACAAGCTGTTCCTGATCGGCGCGCGCGATGCCGAGATCGGCGGCGAGCCGGAGAATGCGCCGGCCTATCCCTCGCCCGGTGTCATTGCCGGCCAGCTGCTCGATATCGTGTTCAACGACAATCTGGAAGCTGACGTCGAGCGGCTGAAGCGGATCAATTCGACGCTCGATTCGATGATGCCGGAACGCCGTGCCCTGACGGATCTGCGCCATGTCGAGGTGATGATGCTGCAGCCCTCCGAAGACGTACGCAAGATCGCGGCGCGGCATGTCGCGGAATTGCCCTGGTCGGTCAAGGCGCTGCTCAGGGCGCTGGGGGCGTGGAAGGCGCCATGGGTGCTGCCCTCCTATCTGATGTTCGAGCCCGGCTATGTCTGCGCCCTGATGGATCTTGGCCGCAAGGACGCGACGGCGCGGATGGATGAAATCAGGGACTTCCTGCGCTGTTGATACCGCCCTGGCGCCCAGGCAGGCAGCGCGCCGATCGCGTCGAGATCGCCTGACTTTCCTTGCCTGCCCGGGCCTGCCCGGCCATCTTGCGCCGCCCGGCAATATGCCGGAACATGCATCCAGAGGGATTGAACGGAAAGTCAGGGGAGAATGATCATGGCAACGGCAGACGCACCGGTCCGCGAGGGCGAACGGCTCGACTATCTGGATGTGCTGCGGGGCTTTGCCGTGCTCGCCATCTTCGCGGTGAACATCAAGGCCATGGCGGCACCCTTCGCCTATTACCTGAACGCGACGCTGTGGCCGGGCGAATACGACCTGCTGGTCGCGGAGGTCCAGGCTTTCCTGATCGACAACAAGTGGCGCACGAACTTCACCGCCCTGTTCGGCGCCGGGCTGGTGCTGATCAGCATGAAAGCCGACGCCGCCGGGGCAAAGGGTACGGGACGCATCCTGTTGCGCAACAGCTGGCTGTTGCTGTTCGGGGTGGCCCACCTGTTGCTGATCTGGTCGGGAGACATCCTGACGGTCTATGCCCTGACCGGTTTCATCGCGATCTGGTTCCGCAACCTGTCCGGACGGACGCTGGGCTGGTGCACGCTCGGGATCATGACCGCCGCACTGGCCTGGACCAGCCTGTTCGGGGTCGGTCCGGCCTTCGTCCCGGAACTGGGCGCCGAGGTTTCCGCCATCATGTGGGGGTCCGACCCGGCCGTCCTCGACGCAGAGACCGCAGCCTATCTGGGCGGTGTCGGCGGGCATATCCAGTCGCGGCTGCAATCGGCATTCGATTACCTGGTCATGTATGGCCTCGTGGGCGGCCAGTTCCTGCTGACGCTGTCGATCATGCTGGCGGGTATGTGGCTGTTCAAGATCGGCTTCTATCGGGGCGCGTGGTCCGGCGGGAATTACCTGCTGCTGGCAATCATCGGCCTCGCCCTCGCCTGGGGGCTGGAAGCGCTCCATGCCAATGCCATGGCCACTTCCGGCTGGTCGTTCGAGGCCTTCAGCCTGTATACGCCCGTCGCCACGATCGCCGGTCTCGTCGGCGCCTTCGGCTATGCCGCACTGGTCGGATTCATGCTGAAGATCGGGCTGAAACTGCGCCCTGTCGCGGCGACCGGCCGGATGGCGTTCAGCAATTACATCGCCTGCTCGCTGATCGGCACGACGATTTTCTATGGCCATGCCGGCGGGCTGTATGGGCAGGTGACGAACCTGCAGCTGATGGGCATCGTCGCCGCGGTGTGGCTGGCAATCCTGATCTGGTCGCCGATCTGGCTGAAATACTTCTATTTCGGGCCGCTGGAATGGCTGTGGCGGTCCCTGACCTATTGGCAAGTGCAGCCGTTCCGCCGCAAGGACCGCCCGGCACCGGCGACGGAGAGCCCGGAGCCGGCCTGATCCGGGCTGACTGCTGACAGGGCCGGCCTCCTGACGCTGACCTCAAGGCCTGCTCACGCCGATGTCAGGGAACAACAACCGGCATGTGGCCGTTTCCTTCATGCATCCGCAACTTGCAAGGAGGAAAGACCATGAAATTCATTGCAGCAGCCAGCGCCGCCGCCATTGCCCTGTCGGGCGCCACCGCCTTTGCCGACGATCACGGCGGCGACAAGGACATGAGCGTCGAGGACAAATTTGCCAAGATGGACACGGATTCCAATGGCATTGTCACGGAGGCGGAATTCCTGACATCGTTCGAGGAAAAAGTCGCCATGAAGCAGGAAGAAGGCAAGTGGACCGACTGGACCGATGAGGACATCACCGAGAAGTCTACCGACTATTTCAACAAGATGGGCGGCGAAGACGGTGCCCTGACTCTTGAAGAGGCGAAGGAGTATTACGCCATGAAGGAAGAGAAGAAGGACGACAAGGCCATGAAAGATGGGGATTGGGGTGACAAGAAGGAAAAAGAGGACAGGGACTGGTAAGTCCGTTCCCGCCACATGACTCTCCGACACGGCCACCCGCGACAAGCGGGTGGCTTTTTTTGTGGCTACAGCAGTGCCTGTTTCGAGGTCGGGGTCCAGCCGACGAAGACTTCGTCGCCGGTCTCGACCACGGGGCGCTTGATCAGAGTCGGATGCTCTGCGAGCAGGCTGGCGGCGTCACCCTTAGCGCCATTGCCCATGGCCTGTTGCTTCTGTTCTTCGGTCAAGCCGCGCCAGGTGGTCGAGCGGCGGTTGACCAGCGCCTCGGCACCGACAGCTTTCAGCCAGCGCGTGATCCGCGCCTTGCTCACCGCCCCGCCGCGCATGTCGATGATTTCCAGCTCGCGCCCGGAGGCGGCGAGATCCTTCATCGCCTTGCGGCAGGTGTCGCAGTTCTTCAGGCCATATACTTTCATGAGAGGGTACTCCTCCTATTCGTCCTTGTAGGGATCACGCATCAGGATGACGTCCTCGCGCTCCGGCGAGGTGGAGACGAGGGCGACCGGCGTGTCGATCAGCTCCTCGATGCGGCGGACATATTTGACCGCCTCGGCCGGCAGGTCGGCCCAGGACCGCGCCCCGGCGGTCGAGCCGTGCCAGCCTTCCATGTCCTCATAGATCGGCGTGACGGTGCGCTGGGCATCCATGCCCGCTGGTAAGTAATCGACGCGCTTGCCGTCGACCTCGTAGCCGATGCAGACCTTCAGCGTGTCGAAGCCGTCGAGGACATCCAGCTTGGTCAGGGCGATGCCGTGGACGCCGGAGAGCTTGAGCGTCTGCTTGACTAGGGCCGCGTCGAACCAGCCGCACCGTCTTTTTCGCCCGGTATTGGTGCCGAATTCACGGCCGCGCTCGCCGAGGCGCTGGCCGACAGGACCGGTATCTTCCGTCGGGAACGGGCCCTCGCCGACGCGGGTGGTATAGGCCTTGACGATGCCGAGTACATAGCCGACGGCGGACGGGCCGATGCCGGACCCCGCAGCGGCCTGGCCGGCGACGGTATTGGAGGAGGTGACGAAAGGATAGGTGCCGTGGTCGACATCGAGCAGGATGCCCTGGGCACCCTCGAACAGGACGCGTTTGCCGGCTTCGCGCTGCTCATGCAGGATCTTCCAGGCAGGCCCGGCGAAAGGCAGGATCTTCGGCGCGATCTCCTGCAGCTGCGCGACGAGGTCGTCAGCGTCAATCTCGGTCTCGCCGAGGCCGCGGCGGATGGCGTTGTGATGGGTCAACAGGCGCGCGACCTTGTCGGCCAGCGTGTCCGGATAGGCGAGATCGACGAGGCGAATGGCGCGGCGGCCGACCTTATCCTCGTAGGCCGGGCCGATGCCGCGCTTGGTCGTGCCGATCTTGCCGTCGCCGGCGGCGTTCTCGCGCAGGGCATCGAGCTCGCCATGGAGCGGCAGGATGAGGCAGGCATTCTCGGCGATGACGAGGTTTTCCGGGCTGATGGCGACGCCCTGCCCGCGCAGGCGGTCCATCTCGTCGGCCAGCGCCCACGGATCGACAACGACGCCATTGCCGATCATCGACAGCTTGCCCGGGCGCACGATGCCGGACGGCAGCAGCGCCAGCTTGTAGACCTTGCCGTCGATGACGAGGGTGTGCCCGGCATTGTGCCCGCCCTGGAAACGCACCACCACGTCGGCGCGGGCCGACAGCCAGTCCACCAGCTTGCCCTTGCCCTCATCGCCCCACTGGGCACCGATTACCGCAACATCTGCCATGTCATTTTTCCTGTCACAGGCTTGTCAAAAATCGCGCGGACAATGGACGCTAACGGGGCGAAGGGCAAGCGCAACAGGCCGCTTTGCCGGGGTATTTTCACCCCTTATTTCCTTGCCGGGAATTAAATCTGGCCGGGGCCGGTGCGGCCATGAATCCGGCACAATCGGGCAGCACCAAGGGCAGGCAGCATTACCGGAGACTGACATGGGAAACCGTTCGATTCGCCCCCTCACCCTTGCCGCTATCGCCATGGGCGCCCTCGGGCTCGCCGGTCTTGGCGGCTGCAAGATGGGCGGCGGTAATAGCGGGCCACGGGTGAGCGTTGCGGCGAGCCAAGCGCAGACGGTGTCGAGCTATTTCTCGATCTATGCCCATGGCCCGACCAGGGTGATGGTTCCGGTCGAGGGGCAAAAGGCGGCGCTGCTGCTGGACTTTCCCAATGAGAGCAAGACGATCTCGGGCACCGGCAGGCTTCATGTGTTTGCCGAGACCGCCAGCGAGGACATGATCGAGGCGTGGTGGAACAACCAGTATTCCGATGCCCTCTTCCCCGATGCAGCCGAGCCGGTGGAAACGATCTCACTCGGCGGGAAGCTGGAAATCGTCTCCGCCGAGATGACCGGCACGGAGCGCCCGCGTGAGGACCAGTCATACGACGTGATGGCGGTGACCTATCGCATCGCCGATGTGCCCGCCGACCGGTTCACGCTGGAAGGCTTCGAGGGCGAGACCACCGTATACGTCATGATGGAAGGCAAACGGCCGTAGTGTCCTAAACAAAAAAGGGCCACTCACCGGAGCGGCCCTTTGGATTGAAGAGTAAGTCGTCCTAGAAGCTGAGCGCCTTGGCCTGTTTGACGTGCTTGATGGCGCGGACGGCCTCCAGCACGTCCGGCGTGACCTCGGAGTCCACGGCGAGCAGCGCGATGGCGTCGCCGCCTGCCGTGCCGCGGCCGAGATTGAAGGTCGCGATGTTGATGCCGTGCTCGCCAAGGGTCGAACCGAGAGCGCCGATAAAGCCCGGCTTGTCTTCATTGGTCACATAGAGCATGTGCTCGGAGAAGGTCGCCTCCATCTCGACGCCCTTGATCTCGACGACGCGGGGGATGCCGCCGAAGATCGTGCCGGTGACGGTGCGGGTGAAGCGCTCGGTCGTCACCTTCAACTGGATCGTCGCATTGAAGTTGCGGGCCTTCTCGGTCACCGTCTCGGTGATCTCGATGCCGCGCTCCGACGCGATGGTCGGTGCGTTGACGATGTTCACCCCCTGCAGCATCGGCTTGAGGATCGCGGCGATGGCGGCCTGGGTCAGCGGCTTGCGGTTGAGCTTCGACACGGAGCCGGCATAGATGATCTCGATCGCCTTCACGCCGGTCTCGGTCAGCTGGCCGGCGAAGGAGCCGAGATCTTCGGCCAGCGCCAGATAGGGGCGCAGCTTCGGCGCTTCCTCGGCGGTGACGGAGGGCATGTTCAGCGCATTGGTGATGGCGCCGGTCAAGAGGTAGTCAGCCATCTGCTCGGCAACCTGGAGGGCGACATTTTCCTGTGCCTCGGTCGTCGCCGCGCCCAGATGGGGTGTACAGACGACATTCTTGTGGCCGAAGAGCGGGTGCTCGGTCGCGGGTTCAGTGGCGAACACGTCGAGGGCTGCCGCCGCGACATGACCTGAATCGAGCGCCTCCTTCAGGGCGTCCTCGTCGACAAGACCGCCGCGGGCGCAATTGATGATGCGCACGCCCTTTTTGGTCTTGCCCAGGCTTTCCTTCGACAGGATGTTTTTCGTCTGCTCCGTCAGCGGCGTGTGGATGGTGATGAAATCGGCGCGGGCGAGCAGCTCGTCGAGATCGACTTTTTCAACGCCCAGCTCCACCGCACGGTCCGGCGTGAGATAGGGGTCGAAAGCGGCGACCTTCATCTTCAGGCCGAGCGCGCGGGAGGCGACGATAGACCCGATATTGCCGCAGCCGATGAGGCCGAGGGTCTTGCCGTATACTTCGGTTCCCATGAAGGCGGATTTCTCCCACTTGCCCTGATGGGTCGAGGCGTTGGCCTGCGGGATCTGGCGGGCGATGGCGAACATCATGGCGATGGCATGTTCGGCTGTGGTGATGGCATTGCCGAACGGCGTGTTCATGACGACGACACCGGCATTGGTGGCGGCGTCGAGGTCGATATTGTCGACGCCGATACCGGCGCGGCCGATGACTTTCAGCCTGGGCGCGGCGGCGATGACATCGGCGGTCGCCTTCGTGGCGGAACGCACCGCAAGGCCATCGGCATCGGCGATGGCTTCGAGCAGCGCCGCCTTGTCCTTGCCGAGATCGGGTTCATAGACGACGTCGAGGCCGCGATCCCTGAAGATCTGGACGGCGGTCGGCGACAGCTTGTCGGAGATGAGAATCTTGGGCATGGGGTATTACTCCTTGTCAGGATGAGTTCAGTTAAATCGTATGGGGATGGTCGGGCGCAAGCACGCCCCTGCCTCGTCCTTCGTGGGCCGGCAAGCCGGCCTCCTCAGGATGAGGCACTTTCTGAGTTACAGACACGTCCTCATCCTGAGGTGCCCGCGCAGCGGGCCTCGAAGGATCAGGTCGCAATGCGAAAAGGCAAAAACCTAGTCGAACTTGTAGCCGAACTTGATGCCGATATTCTCGACACCCTCGTTCTTGTCGGAATCGCCGAAGATCTGGCCATGCGACAGGTGTTCGAAGAACAGCTGCACATCCCATTCCTCGGTCACTGCCATGCCGAGACCGGAGACGAAGTGGAACTGGGTTTCCGAGCCAAAGGTGATCTCCGTATCGAGCACGCGCTGACGCTCGACCGGCTGGTCCGGCGGCGGCAGGTCGGTGCGGCCGTCCTGATAGACGATGCCGGTGTCGATTTCCCAGAAATAGGCGGTATCCCAGAAATTCTTCTTCCACAGCACGCCGCCGCCGACGAAGTTCGTCTCCTGATCGGAGTTGATCGACGCGATCACGTAAGGACGCGGGCTGGCGAGGATGCGCAGGAAGTCCGGCGAGTTCCAGACATATTGCGGCTGGAAGTTGACCCCGCTCTCGCGCCGGTCGTCCATATTGACCTCGAAATCGTGCATGGCCATGCCGAGACGCAGCTCGCCCGCCGAGGCTGTGCCGCCCAGAGCGATCGCCGCCGCTGCGCCAGCCAGTGAAAGTGTCAGTTTCTTCATGGAATACCCCTCTGGTGTGTCCCTCGTCTCTTTTGTTAACCATTTTCGGGCGGGGCGGCAACGCGATTCGCGCAGCCACTAGGCCACCTCTGCGAGAGCCTGGGAAAAAGCCCAGTCCAGCCAGGGGGTCAGCGCCTCTATATCAGCCGTATCAACGGTCGAGCCGCACCAGATGCGAAGGCCCGCCGGGGCGTCGCGATAGCCGTTGATGTCGTAGGCGGCACCTTCGGCATCGAGCAGCTGATCCATTTTCTTGGTGAAGGCGCGCTGGGCGTCATCATCGAGGGCGGTGACCGCCGGATCGACGATCTTCAGCGTGACGGAGGTGTTGGAGCGGGTCGCTTCGTCGGCGCACAGGAACGCGACCCAATCGGTCCTCGCGACCCAATTCGCCAGGGCAGCGAGGTTTGCGTCGGCGCGGGCCTTCAGCGCCTGCAGGCCGCCGAGCCCCCCGGCCCAGTCGAGCGCGTCGATGTAATCCTCGACGCAGAGCATGGACGGGGTGTTGATCGTCTCTCCTGCAAAGATGCCGTCGATCAGCTTGCCGCCCTTGGTCAGGCGGAAGATTTTCGGCATCGGCCAGGCAGGCGTATGGCTTTCCAGCCGTTCCACGGCGCGGGGCGAGAGAATCAGCATGCCATGAGCCGCCTCGCCGCCCATCACTTTCTGCCAGGAGTACGTGACGACATCGAGCTTATCCCAGTCGAGATCCTGCGCGAATACGGCGGAGGTGGCATCGCAGATGGTGAGCCCGTCCCGCGCGGCGCTGATCCAGTCGCCATTGGGGACGCGCACGCCGGAAGTGGTGCCGTTCCAGGTGAAGACGATGTCGTGGGTCTGGTCGACCTCGGAAAGATCGGGAATGTCGCCGTAATCGGCGGTCATCACGACCGGCTCGATCTTGAGCTGCTTGACCGCGTCGGTGACCCAGCCCTGGCCGAAACTTTCCCAGGCGAGGACGGTGACCGGTTTCGGCCCGAGCAGCGACCACATCGCCATCTCGACCGCGCCGGTGTCCGATGCCGGGACGATGCCGATGCGGTAATCGTCGGGCACGCCGAGCAGCGCCCGAGTCTTGTCGATCGCCGCCTTCAGCCGGGCCTTGCCGGGCTTTGAGCGGTGCGAGCGGCCGAGCAGCGCGCTTTGCAAATTTTCAAGGGAATAGCCCGGGCGCTTGGCGCAGGGGCCGGAAGAAAAATAAGGGCGCGACGGTTTGGCAGTCGGCATCCCTTGGGGCATTTGGTCTGTCATGTTGTACTCCTATCCTCACAGACAGGACGCGCCGCGTTGGGGCGGCGTGGCCCGCGCGGAACATGGCAGGTGTCACGACAGAGTCAAATGAAGTTTCTGCCCGCGGGGCGAATATTTCCTGACAGATTGTTTCAACCCGCCCTGCCTGCGCCAACCGCAGTAAAATTACGATGATTTCAAATTCCTTAAAGGTTTTGCGGCAAGGTGCGGCCAGCTTCGGGATAAATCATCGTGCCCTTCAAGAGTACCCAGAACCATTTTGCACAGGCCAAGAGAACGACTGGCCCCCTATGGGCTGGCGATACCTTGCCCGGTACGGCAGCGCACCGGGCCTTCTTTGTTCTTTCCGGCCTGTTTGCGATCATGATCGCCTTATACGCCATGGCGGCGCTGGCGCTGTTTCCCACCGTCCGTGTCGGCGTTTTCGTGGCCCTCGCGATCAGCGTGATCTTCGGGCTTCTCGCCGTGACCTCGCGTCGCGCCGCATCCCTGAAACCGCACGCGCTTGCCTTCATCATCACGGCGATCATTGGCGCTACTTTCGGCGCCTATATAAATGGCGGCATCGACGGCTATCTCGCGCCGCTGCTGATCGTTGCGCCGATCGCCGCGGGCTATTTCGTCGGCCTGAGGGCCACGGTCGTGTGCGGACTGGTGGCAATCGCGCTTGCCGTCGGGCTTGTTGTCCTCGATCTGAACGGGCTGATCATCGAGTCTCCGCATAATGAACGAATGCTGACGATTGCATCGGGCGTGGTCGTGATCAGCACGATCATGCTGGGCATGGCCTGCATTGTCTCCTTTGCGATCCATATTCGCGAGGACGCCGCTTGCCTGCGCGAGAGCAGCGCCAGGCTGACAGCCTTCGCGCGCAGCGCGCCGATCGCGATCGCCATGTTCGATCGCGACCTGCGCTATCTGGAAGTCAGCGACCGTTGGCTCAATGACTATGGCCTTCAGCGCGACGCCATTATCGGCGAGAGCCATTACGACGTCTTCCCCGAAATCCCGCAAAGCTGGAAGGACGTCCACGCCCGCTGCCTCGCCGGGGCGACGGAACGGTCCGATGCCGACCGCTTCGAACGCGCGGACGGGACGGTCCGCTGGATGATGTGGGAGGTCAAGCCGTGGCACGACCTGGACGGGGATGTCGCCGGGCTGGTCATGATCACGCGGGACATCTCCGCGCGCATGGAAGAACAGGCCGAGCTGGAAGCGGCGCGCGAAACTGCCCACCGGGTCTCGGCGCTGAAATCAGCCTTCATCGCCAACCTGTCCCACGAGATCCGTACACCGCTCAATGGCATGATGGGCATCGCGCAGTCCATGGCCGATGACACGCTGACAGACGAGCAAAGAAACAAGGCCGAAATCATCCACGATACCGGCAAGATGATGCTGACCCTGCTCAACGACGTTCTGGACATGTCGAAACTCGAAGCCGACAAGATGGAACTGAACCCGACCAGCAACGATCTCAAAGCGGTCATCGGCCATTCGCTCGATCTCTTCCGTCCTGCCGCGGCGCAGAAGGGCCTGGGGCTGAACGCTTTGCATGACGAGGCGGTGCCGGCAAGCCTGGTATTCGACCAGATTCGCGTGGGCCAGTGCCTCAACAACCTCTTGTCCAACGCCGTGAAATTCACCGACAGCGGACAAGTAGAAGTAAGGGCACGCTATGAGCCGCTGGATGAGACCGGGGCCGGCATGATCGTGATCGATGTCAGCGATACAGGCATCGGGATCGAAGCACAGGCCGGGGATATCCTCTTCGCCGACTACACGCAGGCGGACTCCAGTATCGCGTCCGCCTATGGCGGCACCGGGCTCGGCCTGTCGCTCAGCCGAAAGCTCGCGCACCTGATGGGCGGCGACCTGACGCTGCACAGTTCCTCGCCGGAAGGCTCGACGTTCAGGTTGCAGTTTGAGGCGCATATCGCCGATGCCACATCGATATCGCAGAGCCGGGTTTTCGATAATGCCGCCCTTCGCCGCCTCAAGGGGGCGACCATTCTGATAGCGGATGACGTCCAGTCGAACAGGATGGTGGCAGACCTGTTCCTGCAGCCGCATGGGGTGAGCGTGCTTCATGCCGCGAACGGTCAGGACGTTCTCGACATTCTGGAGACCAATGACGTCGACCTCGTCCTGCTCGACCTGCAAATGCCGGTTCTCGACGGTACCGAGACGATCAACCGGATCAGGGCCAATACGCGCCGGTGGGCGAGCCTGCCGGTCATCGCGCTGACGGGTGAAACGGCGGTGCAGGATCGCGCGACCTATCTGCGCATGGGGCTGACCGATGTGATCCTGAAACCGCTCGACAAGACCCAGTTCCTGAAAACGGTCAGCACACATCTCCAGCAAGTCAACACGATACGCAAGCTGCCAACGGTGCAAACACGCTAGATCAGCCTGCGGTCAAATGGAATCATTTGAACACTAAAGGCTGATCTACTCCAATGATGGAGAGCATCTTCATGCGCCCGGCCGGGCGTACGATACTCTAGCTGCGCGTTTGCCCTCCGGGCCGCAGAAGCAGATGGGCCAGACCAGCCATGACGATCGCGGTGATGGCAAGCTCGATGAAATGCAGCACACGCACCACCTCGGGCATGAAGCCGTTCGGCACGGCCAGCGGCATGGCGTGATAGGCAAAGTAGAGGGCGACGATGGTCAGGCTCAAGCGCAGCCGGGGGCCACGGCCATGGCGATAGACCAGAACGGCGACAGCGGCCCAGAACAGACCGCGCACCAGCTGCACGGGGAATATCCAGGCACTGGTTGCGGCGACATCGGCCATATGCGTGAAGAATGGCAGCAGCTCTCCGCCCTCGTAATAGGCGCGGGCCTCGTCATTCACCCAGACGACGACATAGCCGACGCCGTAATAGACGGCGATATGGAGGATGGCGATGAGCAGGACCGGGAGAAGGACCGTGCCGATCGAGGCGAGCCCCGCCTCGCCCTGCCCCTTGCGCGGGAACAGGAGGCTCGCCCACAGCGCCCCGGCGATACCGGTGAGGGCTGTCACGGCAACGATGCGCCAGCCGAGTTCGGAGCGGAACCAGTCGAAATAGACAAAAGAGTCGATCTGCGTCAGGACGGTTCCGGTCGTCACCGCGATCGCGGCGGCGAGGAGGAAGGCCTGCAGGCGGCCCAGCGACAGGTGATGCATCAGCGCCATCAGCGCGATGCCCTGTGCGGCGACCATCAACAGCATGCCGGCAAGCTGGGTGCCGGGGTCCGCAGGCTCGCCCGTCGCCGGCAGGTCACCGGCGACACCGGCCATCAAGACGCCGCCCAGGACCATGAGCGTTGCAGCCTGCGCCAGAACAAAGCCGAGAAGACGCAGGCCGGTAAAGATGAAAGTCCGCAGCATGATCATTTTCCTTTCGAGAGGGTTTGCCTGGCAAGCGCGCACCAGTCCGCCGCCGCGCGGTATTGCAACAGCCCTGCTTCCACCGCGAGAAGGTCGTGGCTGGTGAGCGTGTCGCGCATCCGCTCGCGGCTTGCCGCCAGCGCGTCGATGGCCCGAGTGATGGCTTTTTCCAGCCGGTTGAGAAACGCCATCTGCTGGCGTCTGGTCAGGAGATCGCCGGTGAAGGTGAATTTCAGCATCTGTCCGGACAAGTCGATGCCGCCGGCTTTGACGAGCAAAGGCGCCAGCAGCCAGGCCTTCAAGGCCGCCTTGCCGTCGGGGGTTATCGCAAGCGCGTCGCCACGCCCGCTGGTGCCGTCGCCCGAAACGGCGACAAGGCCGCTCTGCCGCAGCTTTTTCAACGCCGGATAGATCGCGCCGGGACTCGACGAATAGCCGCCAAGGGGCGTGGTCTCGAACACTTGCATCATTTCATATCCGGTTAGCGGCGTGCGATTGAGCAGTCCAAGCAGGGCGTAATTCAACGGCGTAAGCGTCTTCATATTACGCATCGTAATATATAGTAGGATGCGTAGCAATAGGCCCGGATCACAGCGCACAGGGGGCGATCCTCCGGCGGACAGGCCGGCTCTATTGCCAAGAAACGCGGAAAGGCCTAGGGGCGGGCCATGAGCGATATCGCCGAGCCCACCGACCAGCACACACCGGCGGCACCCGCCCGACCGGCGGACCCGTCCTTGCGCGACTGGCTGCTGCTCGGCGTGCTGACGCTGATCGGCGGGGCATCCTTTGCCGGGATCAAGCTGGCGGTTGCCACCGCCTTGCCCGGCACGGTCTCCGCCGGCCGGCTGTGGGCGGCGGCGCTGTTCCTGCTCGCCTATGCCTATGCCACCGGGCGGCGCCTGCCCGCCTTCATCCGGCGGCAGGAGGGCAGCGGAAAAGGCTGGACCGTCTCGACCGAGTGGCGATTCATGATGGCGGGCGGCGTGATCGGCTACGCCATCCCCTTTACCCTGTTCCCGTTCGCCCAGCAGACCGTCTCGTCCATGCTTGCCGGTATCTACATGGCGTTCATGCCGCTGGTCACGATCATCCTTGCCCGGATATTCGCTGACGAGGAACTGACAGTGCGCAAGGTAACCGGCTTTGTCCTCGGGACAACGGGCGTGATCTTCCTGATCGGTCCGGCCGCCATTGCCAATATCTTGTCCGCTGACGTGATCGCGCAAGGGGCCATGATCCTCGCTGTTGTCTGCTATGCGATCTATGCCGTGCTGACCCGGCGGGCGCCGGAGATGCAGGCACGCAGCTTCGCCGCAGGGGTGATGCTCTCTTCTGCCGTTGCCGCAACGCCCTTCGCCCTTGTCTCGGGCCAGGACTGGAGCGCGGTCAGCGCCCTGTCATGGCTGGCGATCCTGTTCCTCGGCCTGTTCCCGTCGGCGATCGCGGCGATCCTGATCATCACGCTGATCCGCAAGGCGGGCGCGGGTTTCATGGCGCTGACAAATTATGCAACGCCGGTCGTCGCCATCATCATCGGCATGAGCGCTTTCGGCGAGCCGCTGAAGCCGACATTCATCGCCGGACTGGTCGCGATCCTGATCGGGCTCGCCATCGCGCGGACGAAACAGATTACGTTCGGCGCGCGCGGCCTTCAGAGGCTGATCCGGCCACGCAGATAGGTCACCGCATCGCCGGAGAGGATGACGCGGTCGCCCTCGACACGGCACTTGACGATGCCGCCGCGCGGCGATGCCTGAAAGGCTTGCAGGTCATCGCGCCCCAGCCTGCCCGCCCAATATGGCGCGGTCAGACAATGGGCAGACCCGGTGACCGGGTCTTCGTTGATGCCGACGCCGGGCGCAAAGAAGCGCGAGATGAAGTCGTACCCCCCGCCGCCCTCCTTCCTGTCGCCGGGCGCGGTGACGCAGACGCAATTCTCCGCCGCCCCGCGCCCGCGTTCGGTGCGCACCTTGTCGAGCAGCAGCATGTTGGGGTTCAGCCCGCGCACGGTCTCGGCGTCTTCATAGACAACGAGAATATACTGCCCGGCGAGGATTTCCGCCGGATCGTCGCCGAGCGCCTCGATCAGAAAGCTCGGGACATTCTTCAGCGGACGGGCCTCGTCGGCCGGGAAATCCATCGCATAGCCATTGCCCTGGCGGCTGACCATGAGCGGCCCGCTCATCGTATCGAAGGTGATCGTCTCTGCCGCCTCACCCAATTCCGTATAAAGAATATGGGCTGTCGCCAGCGTCGCATGGCCGCACAAAGGCACTTCAGAGCCCGGCGTGAACCAGCGCAGATCGTATTGGCCATTCCCCTTTGAGATCATGTAGGCCGTCTCGGCGAGGTTGTTCTCCATGGCGATGGCCTGCAGTGTCTCGTCCGGCAGCCATTCGGTCAGCGGCATCACCCCCGCCGGATTGCCGGCAAAGATTTTATCCGTAAACGCATCAACCTGATAGAAATCATACTCGGTCATTTCGGCACTCCCGTCACTCTTGCGGGCTTTTACACGGTGATCGCGGCTTTGTGTAGGCCATTGCGAGCCATTTGGCCCGATCACGGCAGCTTTCACGCGAATGCGATTGTCTCGCGCCGTCATGCCCGTGATAGGCCGGGTGTCATCGGGACTCGCCGTACAGGAAAATCGCCCCTATGACTGACATCGACATGACATCGACACCCGACAATGACGCTGGCCAAAGCGGCGCAGCGAAATGGCTCAAAGTGGCCGGCGGCCTTCTCGTCGTCGCTGCGCTCGCTGCTGCATGGGCGCTGCTGCCGCTGGGCGCGTGGCTGGAAGCGCTGCGCGCCTGGGTCGATGGTCTCGGCCTCTGGGGCTATGTCGCCTTCGCGCTGATCTATGCCATCGCCACGATCCTGCTGGCGCCCGGCTCGCCGCTGACGATTGCCGCCGGGATTGCCTTCGGGCTGACCGGTTTCTTCCCGGTGATGGTCGGCGCCACGCTCGGTGCTTGTGGCGGGTTCCTTGTCTCGCGCTACATCGCCCGCGGCTGGGTCGAGAAACGCACCGCCAATAGCCGGCTTTTCGCGGCGATCGACCGGGCGATCAAGGCTGAGGGCTGGAAGATCGTCGGGCTGATGCGCCTGTCGCCGCTGGTGCCGTTCAATTTGCAGAACTATTTCTTCGGCGTGACGCAGGTGAAATTCTCCGCCTATGCCCTCGCGACCTTTTTCGGGATCATGCCGGGCGCGCTTCTTTACGTGTGGATCGCCTCGGTCGGTGCTGCTGCCGGCAGTGGCGAGGAAACCGGTCCGGCGAAATGGGCGCTTCTGGGGGTGGGGCTGGTCGCCACGCTGGCGGTGACGATCATCGTCTCGCGCAAGGCCCAGAAGGAACTGAGGCGCACCGGGCTGGAGTCTGAAGAACTCTAGGGACTTAGGGAAAAATACTCACAGCGACCCCGTGTTTCCCAAGCGTCCCGTCACCAACAACAAACTCAGCCGGTTGATCAGTCATGTCTGATCCCATGATTATGGGGTCGGTTAAGTCCGGTGACTTGAATAATCGATACTTGATGGCCTCCCCTGCTGGCAGCCTTGCCTCATAACGATAGCCGCCATTTTCAGGCTCCAGCGCGACGGTGAAATCCTTCCCCTCGAAAAAGCTCGCCCAGAAATAGAGCGGGGGCATATCGCCATGCTGATAGTCAGTCGGTGGCGCAAAGACAAATGTCACCTGTACCGGCTGCTCATACTCATGGGTGAAGAAATCAAAGCCCGAATGGGCATTGGTCCCCCCGTACTCGAAGAAGGCGTTGTTCTCCCAGTGGGAACCGTCGCCCCAGCGGGTCGAGCACCCATTGGCGACCCAGGCCGGCTCCCAGTAGACGACGCCGGATCCATCATTCGAGATGACGGTCTGGGTCAGCTCGGTCAAGAAGGCCCTTTGCCCGTCCAGCGTCGCCGGATAGGCCGGGATGAGCGAGTCCTCGTTGAGGATATTCGGCGCGGCATCGTCCGCCTCCAGGGTCCATGGATAGGCTGTCTCGACGACGATGACCTCCTTGCCATATTTGTGGCGCAGGCGGCGCAGGGTCTGGCCCATCTCCTCCATGCCGAGGCTCGACCATTTCGGGTAATAGCTCATGCCGATATAGTCGAAATCGAGAATGCCCGCGGCGAACGCATCGTCGAACCAGGTCTCGAGATGTTCCGGCTGGGCGACATGCAGCATGATTGCGGGCATGTGGCCGGTAAGCTTGCCGGCTTCGCGCACGCCCCTGATGCCGGCATTCAGCAGCATCACGTTCCGCGTCCAGTTGACGGGGGTGTCTTCCGGCACGTTGGCGGGCAGCAGAATTTCAGTATTCGTTTCATTGCCGACCTGCACCATGTCGGGCGAAAGGCCCTCCTCGCGCAGCTCGATCAATGTATCGCGGGTATAGGCGAAAAGCGCTTCGGCCAGCGCCTCATCGGTCTCGATATCGGCCCAGGCGGCGGGGATGATCTGGTCACCCGGATCGGCCCAGTCATCGGAATAATGGAAGTCGAGCAGCACCTGCATGCCGGACGCCTTCGCCCGGGCGATAGAGCGCTTGACGTCATCGAGGGTTGAATAGTCCGTCCACTGCGGGTCATGCCACAGACGCAGGCGGACGAGATTGTTGCCTTCATCGGCGAAAATCTCGTAGACGTCCCTCACCTCTGCGTCCTGCCGGAAGACAGCGCCGCAATCATCCATCTCGTTGGCATAGGACAGGTCAGAGCCGAGATAGAAAGTCCGCGCGGCGGGCGTATCGTTCTGTTCAGCAACGGCAGACACGCTCACCAGGCCCGTCACTATCGCCGGCATGAGAAATTGCAAAAATGTCATGTCTGATGTCTCCAGCTCTCCTCTAGGATATAGAGAAAACGGGAAAGAGGGACAGCATATGGTCGGCATATCATCGGCGCAGAAGAGATCGCGGGCAGTTGCTACTGCCATCGCAGGTTTTGCGGGGTTGCTTGCAACGACCCCTTCCATGGCACAGACAACCGGCGGTGTATTCGGGCCTGTCGTCAATGAGGGGCACAGATCAGCGCAGTACCGGTTCGGGCTGGTGCCCGATTCGAACGGCAGCGATGATTCCATCGCCCACCGCCTTCACTATCAGAAGGCTATCAATCGCTCGACGATAGGGCGCATCGTGGCGCAGGCCAATGACCGGCCGGGCGGCGGCCTCGATTTCGATTACCTGCAGGGCCAGCTTTTCTGGCAGGTAACGCCCGATGAACGCACTTGGCAGAGCGGGTTCCGGTTCGATGCGCGCTGGCGCGACGACAACCGGCCCGGTCAGCTCGGTGCGAACTGGACCAACCAGATCAAGCTGTCGGATGGCTGGTCGACCCGCTTTCTGGTGATGAGCGCCGTCGATGTCGGCGAGGACGCGAAAGACGGTATATATCTCCAGACCCGCGCCAATATCGCCCGCAAATTCGCCGGCGGCGCACAAGCGGGCGTGGAAATTTTCAACAATTATGGGACTACGGAGGGTTTAGGCTCCTTCGAGGACCAGAGCCACCAGATCGGCCCTTTCGCATCCTTGCCCGTCAACAAGGAATGGTCGGTGGTTGGCAGCGTGTTATTGGGTATGTCGGATGCCGCGAGCGATACGGATCTGCGCCTGTGGGTAGGCCGGGAGTTTTAGGCTCTCAAAAGACCAGCTCGGCTCCTGCCGGAGCATCATTTGACTTCAAAAACGTCACTGGCGTTTTTGATCTGCCTTCGGCAGACCGTCAAATGATGGTGCCCCTGGCCCGACTCGAACGGGCACTTCCGAAGAAACGAGATTTTGAGTCACGCGCGTCTACCAATTCCGCCACAGGGGCAAGCCAATAGCGAACAGGTTTTCTGGCGGGTTCAGGGGCAAACGTCAAGCAGCCGCTTTGCAGCACAAACGGATTGCTTTATGAGAAGTCCCTCACCAGCCACAAGGACCGGCCGCAAGGCCCACGCCGCCCATGACCGACCTTCACGCCAGCCCCGTTGGTGCCACGCAGCGCCTAAAGGCGATTCTCGACATGCTCGCCAGCGAGGCGATGGCAGCGGCCCCTGCCCCGCCCTCGGCGACGGAGGATATTTCCGGCGCCAGTGCCCAGACCGGTGAGAGCGACACGACCAAGGGCCCGAAGGCGACGCTGGGCCAGTTGATCGATGCGCTGGACGAGCGCGCCTATGGCCTGATGCTGCTGTTGCTGGCGATCCCGTGCTGCCTGCCCTTCGTCTATATCCTGCCGCAGATCGTCGCCCTGCCGATGCTGGCGCTGTCGGCGCAGCTGGCGCTGGGCCGCGAGGCACCATGGCTGCCGCGCCGGCTCGCCAACCGGCAATTCGAGATCGTCAGCATGCGGGGCACGGTGGAACGGGCCGAGCGCTATCTCGGCTGGATCGAGCGGCTGTCCCATGCCCGGCTCCGGGCGATCTCCGACGGGATCGGCGGGCGCATCGTCGGCGCGCTTTTGCTGATCCCCTGCGCCTCGATCCTCGTGCCGTTGCCGCTGACCAATACCACGCCCGGCATCGGTGTTGCCGTGGCCGCGCTCGGCCTGATCGAGCGCGACGGGCTGCTGATCATCCTCGGCCTTGCCATCGGGATCATCTGGGTGTTCCTGCTGGTCTTTCTGGGGGCCGAAGCGATCAGCTTTGCCAAGGACTGGCTGCTGAACCTGTTCTAGGGGCCTTTCCGAACCATCGCCGGAGTCTCGCACTTACCTGTGACGAAAGGCTCCTAGGCAGGGCCGGAAATTTGGCTAGACTGACCCCATGGACAAGCGTTTGACGAAGCTCTTGACGCCCTATGGCGCTGCCGGCGTTGCCGCGACGGGCAGTCTGTTGCTGCTGGCTGGCGCCCATGCGTTCGAGCGCTTCGGCAAGCTGGCCCCGTGCATGCTCTGCCTCGACCAGCGCGAGGCCCACTGGACGGCGCTCGCCGCCGCGCTGATCACGCTGGCTATCTGGCGCTTCTTCAAGGCGAGCCGCGCGGTTGCCGCCAGTCTTGGCGTCACCGCCCTCATCTATGCTTTCAGCGCCGTTCTCGCCGCCTATCACGCCGGGGTGGAGTGGAAATTCTGGCCGGGCCCGGCGACCTGTTCCGGCGGGGCAATGATCAATTCGCCGGAGGAATTGTTCGCCCAGCTGGAAAGCGGCGCGCCGATGGTTTCCTGCTCCGACGCGGCGTGGCGGTTCCTCGGCATATCCATGGCCGGGTACAATGCGCTGTTCTCCCTGGCGCTGGCGGGGCTGACGGCCTGGGCGACGGTGCGCATGGTCCGCGCCCTGCGCGACGAACGCTTTGCGCTGACGCCATCTGCGACTAGATAGATATCATGACCGATGACACCCCTACCGGCGAAACGCTTATTGACGAGACGCCGCCCGCCAACAGCCCGCATCTGAACCGGCCCGGCCCGCGCGCCGCGCGCATCCGCGAGATGCTGCGCGTCGACCATGCGGGGGAATATGGCGCGGTGCAGATCTACAAGGGCCAGCGCGCGGTATTCGACAAGCTGCCGCACAAGGCGCGCATCGCCGGGCTGCTGAAGGAGATGGAAGAAGGCGAATATGAGCATCTGCACGCCTTTGACAGGCTGCTGATGGAGCACAGATCGCGCCCGACGATCTTTGCGCCGGTGTGGGATGTTGCCGGGTTTGCGCTCGGCGCGGGCACGGCCCTGATGGGCGAGAAGGCCGCCATGGCCTGTACCAGCGCCGTGGAAGAAGTGATCGAGCAACATTATAAGGCGCAGGCGGAAGAAGTCGGCGATACCGACCCGGAAATGCGCGACCGCTTTCTGAAATTCCGCGCCGACGAGATCGGCCACAAGGATACCGCCCTCGCCGAAGGGGCCGAGGAGACACCCGGCTATGGCCTGCTCAAAGGCGTGATCCAGGCCGGATGTCATCTCGCGATCCGGGTCTCGGAAAAGCTATAGATCAGCCGAGGCCGGCGCCATTGGCGGTTATCGAGCCATCTTTACACTGACGGTACCGTCGAGCTGTTTCTCGCTGTAAGCGAGGCCGAGCCTGACGGCAAGTTCGCTGCCGCGCTTGCGGTAGCGCGCAGGCAACAGGAAGGCCGCCGGCCCGGTGCCGGAAAAGCCGAGCCTCAGGGATGGCATCAAGATGCCTTCGACCAGCGTCAGGACCGCCTTGTCGTCGATTCTGACCGCCCGGCGTGGCAGAATGAAGAATGGCGAGTAGCTGAATACAAGCGCACCGGACTGGGCATCGGCAACCAGCCGCCCGGCCGTGCGCCGCGGCAGTTCCCGCAGCCCCTGGCCGGAAAATGCCCGGTCCCAGCGGCGCGCGCCATTGCCGGCCCCCAGACGGAAAGGCAGGAAATCGGCGGCATTCATGACACCGAAGGACATGAGGCGAAATGCCCACGGGAAAAGCCACAGCGCAAAGGCAAAAACCACAAGCCCGGCGATCAACGCAATGACAGGCGCGAGAACGGCCAGGGCCATCAGGCCGATGATCAGGCCACCGCGCACGCTTCGTAGCAGACTGTCAAACAGGGGGATCGGCGCCAGCATGACCAGACCACCGATGAACCCGGCCGAGACCCACATGACAAGCGTGGCGAACAACCCGCCGGCAGCCAGCAGGAAGTTGAGCCAGAAGCGCCCTCCGGCCCCCGGCTCTGCCAGCCGGGTGATGTCAGGTGATTGTGCCTGTGGCATCTTTTGCGGCGACGCCTTGACCACGGAATAGCCGCCGCCGGCGCGGGCGCCCACCAGCGACAGGGACTGCCCGGCCGGGCCCGCCTCCAGTGACGCCGTGATCGCGGGCATCGTCGAGGGGCCGACGCGCATGCCGCTCTGGGCGGTTGACACATCCAGCAAACCGCCACTCGCCGTCGCGGTGAAAAGAGTCGCGATCGTCGGTATCGTGATCACGGCAAGGGCGACCTTCAGGATCTGCTCCAGGCCGTCGATCGGCGCCTTGAGCATGGGGACCCAGCCGAGCAGGAGATCCTTGAACAGGACCAGCAGGGCGGCTGCGCACAAGGCGTAGAAAATTTCGTTCTTCATGAACCATGGCAGGCCTTCATCCTCGAGAATCCATCCGCACCGGGCACGCTTGACGACGTTGACCGCGAGGAAACCGAACATCGGCGACGCCGACAGCCCGAGCGTGCCGGCGAGGCTCTGGCCCAGGGCCTCGGAGCGGGCAATGTCAGCACCGCCGACGGCACTATCGCATTCGATCAGGTCCCGTCCGGTGATCAGCCCGCCCGCAAGCGCGGCCAGCGACGGATCAAGGCCGAGCCCGTCCACCACATCCTGCGTGATCATATCCGGCAAGCTCTGCTGATAGGAAACGCGTTGCAGCGGTGATTCCGCCGCTGCCGCGGACAGCGCCGCGCTTGGCGCAAGGCTCTGGAGAGCGGTGTGCTGGGCTCGGGTGACAACCAGGGCGATCATCGCCGCCACGGCCAGGAATGCCAGCAGGAGCACCACCATGCGGAGCACACCGGAACTGCCGGGCGCCTTTATTTGTGACACTTTTGTCAAATACATGATTGACCCTCCCCTGCCTGCGACCATTGTTGACCAATATTCGCCCGGCTTTCAATAAGGAAAACTGATCACGTCTTGCGTTGACATGTTGCCAGCCTGGGGAAACCGACCTAGTTTTGATGCAACGAGCGGATCGCATGGGGAGAGAAGTGATGTCCGAATCCTTGCAGCAAGTTGCTGATCAGCAAGGGAATGTCCGCTACGGCTATGGCGGGTTCTGGTGGCGAGCTCTCGCCTTCCTCATCGATTTCATCATCGTCACGATTGCAACGAGTATCGGCTCGGTCCTGTTTCTGATCGTGCCGATCCTGTTGCCACTGGCGCCGCTGATCATTGATGCCGCCTATTCCATCTTCATGGAGAGTTCTCCGACGCAGGGCACTGTCGGCAAGATGATTTGCAGGCTGAAGGTCGCCGACATGGGCGGGCAGCGTATTTCGGTGGGCAAGGCCGCCTTGCGCTATATCAGCAAATGGCTGTCGACCATTCTTCTGTTCATCGGCTTCCTGCTTGTGTTCTTCAACAAGAGAAAACAGGCCCTGCACGACATGATGGCAGGCACCGTCGTTCTGCGCGTGCAGGAGGACAGGACCTTCGCCGACCCGATTGCCGGATATCATGCGCAGCAGACGCAAGCGCGCGCCTATCAGCCTTCGCCAAATCCGGCTCCGCCAACGGCTCAGGCATCGGCGCCCGCAGCCATTGCGGTCCCGCCGCAGCCGCAGCAAGTGGCCGGTAGCACGCCGCAACAGCGGGCGCCGAGCGAGGATCCGGCAGGGCCGACGCCGGGCAATCATCCGCCTGAAGACGGTATCGCGCCGCAAGACGATCCCGCGCGCCAGGATCCATCGCCTGATGCCGGTCCCTCGAGGCCGGCATAATACCGGCTGGTTCAGGTCCCTCGTTACCGCGTCTTCTGCACCGGGCTTTTGCGCCGGTCAGCATATCGTGCTAGATTCGCGCGACATTCTGCGGGTCGGCATTCGGCCACCGCTGAAAAGCCATTCAGAGGACAGTCCATGATTTCAGGAAACAAGACACTGTACAAAGCACTGGCCGGGGTATCCGTGCTGGCGCTGATCGCCTGTTCCGAACCGGCGGTCGAGGATGATACGACGACTGACGCCGCCGAAACAGCGACCGAAGAAACGCGCGAAGCTGCTGGCGAACCGACCGTCGAAGAAGCCGAAGCCTTCGTCGCCGATGCTGAAGCGAAGCTGGCCGAGATGTCGGAGCGCGCCTCGGTCATCGCCTGGACCTATTCGACCGATATCACGCCCGAGCATGAGCAGGCCTATGCCGATATCGACGCGGCCTCGACCAAACTGTCGGTCGATCTCGCCAATGGCACGAAGCGCTTCCAGGATCTCGACCTGCCGCCGGTCCTGCAGCGCAAGATGAACATCCTGCGCGGCGGCATCACGATCCCCGCGCCGTCGCGCGATGGCGCGGCGCAGGAACTGGCGCAGCTGAACACCGCCCTGTCCTCTGCCTATTCCACCGGCAAGATCCAGTTCGAGGGTGAGACCGTGCCTCAGGCCGAAACGGAACTCCTGATGCGCAACCTGACCGATCCGGCCAAGCTGGAAGAGGTGTGGACCAAATGGCGCGAGCAGGCCAAGCCGTCGCGCGATGAATATGCGCAGATGGTCGAACTGGCCAATGCCGGCGCCCGCGAGCTCGGCTTTGACGATGTCGGCCAGATGTGGCGCTCGGGCTATGACATGGACGCCGATGCCTTCGCGGCGGAGGTCGACCGGCTGTGGGGCCAGGTCCGTCCGCTCTATGAAAACCTGCAATGCCATGTGAAATACAAGCTGAACGAGGAATATGGCGACGAGATCGTGCCGCTCGACCAGCCGATCCGCGCCGATCTGCTCGGCAATATGTGGGCCCAGCAATGGGGCTCGACCTATCCCCGCGTGAAACCCGAGACGCCGGCGACCATGACGTCGATCGATCTCGACGCCCTGCTGGTCGAGGCCGATTACACGCCGGTCTCGATGACCGAAACGGCGGAGGAATTCTTCACCTCGCTCGGCTTCGCACCACTGCCGGAGACATTCTGGGAGCGCTCGCAATTCGTCCAGCCCGAAGACAGGGAAGTGGTCTGCCACGCGTCGGCCTGGGACCTCGACAACCGCGAAGACCTGCGCATCAAGATGTGCATGACGGTGGGTGCGGAAGATTTCCGTACGGTCCATCACGAGCTGGGGCACAATTTCTATCAGCGCGCCTATATGGACCAGCCGCACCTGTTCAAGAACGGCGCCAATGACGGCTTCCACGAAGCGATCGGCGACATGATCGCCCTGTCGATCACGCCGGAATACATGCAGCAGATCGGCCTGCTCGACGACGTTCCGGGCACGGAAGGTGACCTCGAGCTGCTGATGCAGCAGGCGCTCGAGAAAGTCGCCTTCCTGCCCTTCGGCCTGCTGGTCGACAAATGGCGCTGGCAGGTTTTCGCCGGCGAACTGACACCGGAAACCTATAACCAGGGCTGGTGGGATCTGCGCGAGGAATATCAGGGCATCCGCCCGCCGAACGAGCGCCCGGCCGATGCGTTCGACCCCGGCTCGAAATATCACGTGCCGAACAACGTGCCCTATATGCGTTATTTCCTCGCCCATATCCTGCAGTTCCAGTTCTACAAGGCCGCCTGCGACCAGGTCGGCTGGGAAGGCCCGCTGCACCGCTGTTCGTTCTATGGCTCCGAGGAAGTCGGCGAGCGTTTCAACGCGATGATGGAAATGGGCCAGTCGCAGCCCTGGCCCGACACGCTGGAAATGTTCACCGGTACGCGCGAGATGGATGGCTCCGCCGTCATCGCCTATTTCGCGCCGCTGAACGAATGGCTGGAAGAGCAGAACGCCGATCGTACTTGCGGCTGGTAATCACGCTGTAAAACAGACGCCGAGACAAGCCCCGCCGGACCGGCGGGGCTTTTTTCATGAACCGGGACCCTGCGCTGGTGTTCATGACCGGTCAGCCAGAACGGAATGCACATGACGGAAAGCCTGCTTGAATGGAGCGCGACGATTACCGGTATCTTTGCCGCGGTTACGGTGTCGCTGAATCTCGGTGCCCGGATCACCGGTCTCGGCTTCATCGTGTTTACCGTTTCATCGGTATGCTGGGTTGTCGTCGCCCTGTTGTCGAGCGAGACGCCGCTGGCGATCCAGAACGGCGTGCTGTTCGTGATCAATTGCGTCGGGATTTACCGCTACCTGATCTTCAAGCCTGCCGGAGAGGATGATGGCGATAACGGTCATGACGTCCAGCATGGCCATGTCGCAAAAATGGCGGCCGTCGACGAGAAAGAGGCCGCCTACGGCTCCAGTTCGACATCCCAGTAGAGATAATCCTGCCAGCTCTCGTGCAGATAGTTCGGCGGAAAGGCGCGGCCCTTTTCATTGAGCTCATACATGCTTGGCTGCCGCGGCGCATGATAGGGATGCATCTTCGCCTGTACCGGCATGCGACCGCCCTTTCTCAGGTTACAGGGCGAACAGGCGGCAACGATATTGCTCCATGTCGTCTTGCCGCCGCGCGAGCGCGGGATGACATGGTCGAAGGTCAGCATGTCGCGATTGGTATCACCGCAATACTGGCACGAGAAGGCATCGCGCAGGAACACGTTGAACCGGGTGAAGGCCGGCGTGCGGGCATGATTGACATATTGCCGAAGCGCGATGACCGAGGGCAGCTTCATCTCGAAATTCGGCGAGCGCACCGTCGTTTCATATTCGGCGACGACGTCGACGCGGTCGAGGAACACCGCTTTCAGGGAATCCTGCCATGACCATAGCGACAGCGGAAAATAGCTCAGCGGTCTGAAATCGGCGTTCAGGACCAGGGCGGGACAGCCATCAGGTGCATGCCGGATCACCTGCATCTCAGCGTCTCCCTTCCCTGTTAAAACCATGTCTTGTGGTGTCAGGGAAAGGTCTCCCGCTCGGTCCCAGGCTCAATCCCCGTACAGGGGGCCGGACGCAATGGCGGCGACGCAAACTGGTGTCAGTTGAATAGCTGAACCCGAGCACTCCTCTGATCTGAAGGGTGAATTTACCCTTCTAACCCTGCATTCGCAACCTAGCTGATTCTATGCGAAGGATTTTTGACAAAGTGAGCAAAAAGATGGGGTTATGCAAAATTGCCACAGCCGCCTGGCGGATACGGCCATGCCCGATGCTCCAGACAAAACAAAAGCGCGGAAGAATTCTCCCGCGCCTTGCTTGCGTTTCGTCTGGCAGACGGTCGGCTTAGTCGGCAATCAGATTGCCAGCGGCCTGACGGCCACGGTTTTCGATGAGGTCGTAAGAAACCTTCTGACCCTCTTTCAGGGTCTGCATGCCGGCTTGCTGAACGGCGGAGATGTGGACGAATACGTCCTTGCCACCATCAGACGGTTCGATGAAGCCGAAGCCTTTTTCGGTGTTAAACCATTTTACGGTTCCAGATGCCATTTGAAGTCTCCTCAAGACTGGGGCGGCGAGCCCGATTTCAAGTCGCAAAATTGTCTTGGGTCGTCTTCAAGTCTGGCCGGTAGAACTGGTCTTCTTGGCAGGCGTGGCCAAAACAACACGGGGGCTTATTCCCGATTTGCCCTTTTCCTATGACCGAAAAGGCCGAAGGCTGCAAGGGATTTCTTGTAAAGCTTGTGTGTCGCACAGAGCCGATCCTGCAATACTTACCGCGTGTTAACCCTGTTTCCCGCAGCCGGATAAGTAATCAGGAATTGCGGCCGGGTATAGATGCCAGCAGCGTTGGACGGATCGAACAGCCGGCTGTCGCGTTGGGTAACCGCCAGCGCCTCCGCCGCGTCGAGGCTGACGCGGGAGCGGGTGACGGCATGGGTCATGGCCAGCGCCGCATAGGCACTGACCACATAGCCCGTGCCATCATCGGGAAAATTGTTCAGATAGGCAGGGTCAACGCTGGTCAACGCCATTGCGCGCATCCACGATCCGACAGGGGACTGGGTGCCCGGCTCGTTCAGCATATGGGCATAGGCGGCCCCTGCCGAGGGCGAGGCGCCGGTCGCGAGGAAGCGCCCGGCCTGATAGTTTTCCGCCCATCGAACGAGGGCGGCAGCATCGGCTGAGCCGCGCAGCGCCTCATGCGCCAGGACCATCACCATGAAATCATTCTGCCATGGCGGCACGGCGCCAGCGATGGAATAGGATGTATCCTCGAACCAGCCCTCTGTCTCCCCGGCGGCATCGAGGAAGCCGCTGTCGATATATTTGCGCTTCATATGGGTGAGCGAGATGTCACGCGCCGTGCGAAAATAGCCCTTCATCGGGTCGCCATCCGGCAGCAGGAAGGCGGCGGCAGAAACATCGCGCAAGGCCCAGGCGCGGCCGCGCAATTGCAATTCCTCGCCGACCATCGGCTCGCCGGGAGCGTTGACATTGCGCAGATCCGGCCAGATCGCGGCGATGACCCAGGCTGCCTCGTGGGCCAGCTCGCGGGCAAAATAGGCGTCGCCCGTTGCGAGATACGCGGTGTAGGTCATCAACGGCTTGTGGGCGGTGTCGAGCGACCAGCCGCCATCGGAGCCCATGAAATAAGCCGACGGGATCCGGTCATCGCCGCGCCATTCCTCGGTGCCGCGATCCTCGGCCCAGAACCATGGACGGCCTTCGACCTTGACCGGCAGGCCGGTCGCATCTTCCGCGTAATGCCACGGGATTGCCCCGGCCCGGCCCGCCATGGCGAGCATCAGCTGTTCGGCCCTGGCGCTCTGGCTCTTCAGCCACATCACGTCCCAGGCGGGCAGCGGGCCGATATCGGCGCGCCCGCCGGTCGATGGCATGTAAGGCTCAAGCAGGCCGGGCGTGAGCACATCCGTATCCTGAGCGAGGGCGGCGAGGTCCGCCGCGATCTTCGTCTCGGCGACGCCATAGCCGAGATCGAACGGCATGACCGCGCCCGCCGCGATCAGATAGGCGGGGTCCTGCTCGACCCGCCAGCCGGATCGCGCGGTGGTCTCGATCACCGTCGACCAGTTCGACCCGCGATAATGCTCGATATCGTCATACCGCGCGATGACCTGATCGCCATCATGGACAATGACCGTGTACGTCATGTCGCGCATGCCCGGGGCGAAGGTCTTGTGGTTCTCGAAGGTCAGCCGCGTGCGCGCCGCGCCGCCAGCATAGACGCGATGATCTGCGCGGACGCTCAGCAAGGGGCCGATCTGCTTGGTATGGCTTTGCTCACGCGCGAACGGCCCGGACAGCCAGGACGTGCCGCGCTGGGCGGACAGCGACAGGAGGTCGAGTTGGCCGGCGAACTCGCTGCGATCGGCGCGGCGCCCGACAATGCTGACGGTGAGCTGGCTGCGGTCGCTGGCGCTGTGCGGTGTGGCAGGCCCCGCAGGCACGCGCAGCAGCATCGCCTTGTGGCGGCCCCGGTCGAGGCCAGTGAGGTCGGCGGTCAGGACGGCGTGGCGCACCGAGCCATCGCCATGGGCCGCCTTCACATCGGCCTGCACCGGGAAAAGCCGGTCGCCGACGCGAATGGCGAGATGGTCGCCGGGGATCATGTCGCCTGCCGTGAAGACCTGGCCGAAGGTGAGATAGGGCAGATCGGCGTCGCGTGCCGTGCGATCGAGATTGAGGCCGGTAATCTCCCCTGCCCGCTGCGGCTTCAGGAAGTCGGGTGTCTTGAGGATGCGGCCCGCGGACGGCACGGCCTGTTCCGGCTGCGGGCGCAAGGACTGGGCGCCGTCGACCTGTTGCAGCTCGACGCCCTGCGCCTGCAGGCGTTCGACGGCGCGGCGCTGTTCGGGGGTGAGACCGGAGAGATCCTGCGCCGCGATGGGGGCAATGAGCAATCCTGTCAGAAGCAGGCAGGTGCCGAAAAGGCCGGTCAAGCGGATGCGCATCATCCCGCGTCTCCAATCGAGGAAAAATCCCATACTCGCCGGAGCGCTGCAAGCCTCATGCCGGGAGGGTTAATCCTCATCCTCAAGGTCCGGCGGCTCGGTTTCCGCGGCGACCTGGCGGATCGTCTCCAGCAGCTGGTCCGGCGGCAGGGCGCCGGCAAAGCCGGCCTGCTCGTTGACGATGAAAGTCGGCACGCCGGTAACGCCGCCGGCACGGAAGGCCTGCGCCTCCTCCTTCACATCGTTGACATCCTCGACCGACCCGAGACGGGCCAGCAATTCGGCCTTGTCCATGCCGGCCTCGGCGGCGACGGCGGCGAGCACCTCGTGACTGCCGAGATCGAGGCCGTGCTTCCAATAGGCATCGAACAGCGCCTCGACCACGTCGCGCTGGAGATTGTCCTCATGGGCCCAGCGGATGACGCGATGGGCATCGAGCGTGTTCGGCGCGATCTCCGGCAGCGACGGGTCAAGGTCGAGGCCGGCGACGCGGGCGGCCTCGAGCAGGGCGCTGTGCATCTGGTCGAGCTGCTCGGCGGAGAATTTGGCGGCGAGATAGTCCTTGCGGTTACGCCCCTCTTTCGGTGCGTCGGGCGCGAGCTGATAGGGCCGGTAGCGGACCATCAGATTGTTGGAAAAGGACAATGCCATCAGCGCGCGGTCGAGCGAGCGCTTGCCGACATAGCACCACGGGCAGACAGGATCGGAGACCATGTCGAGGATGAGAAGCGGTTTGGATGGTTCTGACATGAAAGCGGTCTAGCCGATAACCCGCCAGACCGGAAGCCCGTCAATAGACGTCGCGCAGATAGCGCTTGTCCTTCTTCATCTTGCCGACATAGTCCCAGGCCGCATCGTCATTGATGCCGGCTTCCTTCTCGATGATCTTCAGCAGCGCGGCGTCGACGTCTTTCGCCATGCGGGTCGCATCGCCGCAGACATAGAAATAGGCGCCCTCTTCCAGCCATTTGAACAGCTCAGGCCCGTTCTCCTTCATGCGCTGCTGGACATAGATCTTCTCTTCCTGGTCGCGCGAGAAAGCGAGGTCGAGCTTGGTCAGCACGCCCTTGTCGTGCCAGTCGAGCATTTCCTGCTCGTAGATGAAGTCCGCCTTGCGCTTCTGGTCGCCGAAGAACAGCCAGTTCCGGCCCTTGGCGCCCGCCGCCTCGCGGTCCTGCAGGAAGGCGCGGAAGGGTGCGATGCCGGTGCCGGGGCCGACCATGATGACCGGCGCATCGAGGTCGGATGGCAGGCGGAACGCCTTGTTCGGCGACAGGAAGATCCCCGCCGTGCCCTGATCGCCAATACGGTCGGCCATGAAGGTGGAACAGACGCCGCCATGCTGGCGGCCATGGCTGTCATAACGCACCGAGGCGACCGTGAGATGGATATGGTCCGGATCGGCCTTGGGCGAGGACGAGATCGAATAGGCCCGATGCTGCAGCGGCTTGAGCAGGTCGAGATATTGCTGGAGGTCCCAGGTCACGACCGGGTACAGATTGAGCAGGTCGAGCTGGTCCTTCGACCACAGGTAATCGTCGATCGCTTCCTTGTCGTTATTGTCGACGATGTGCGACAAGCGGCTGTCATCGGCCTGTGCGGCGACGGCAGTGAGGAAGTCGCGCGACGGCATGCAGATTTCATAGTCTGTGATCAGCGCATCGCGCAGGGACTTGCCATCGCCCGCATCGGCGTCCGGGTCAAACCCGAGCCGCTTGATCGTCGCGTCTGCCAGTTCCGGATTGTTGACCGGCATGACGCCAAGCGCGTCGCCTGCCTCATACTCGATCTCGCTGTCGCCAAGGGCGAATTCATAATGGCGGATTTCCTTGGCCGAGCCCTCGCCCGACAGGAGCCGGTTGGTGGCGAGTACCGAGGTGTACGGATTTTTCCGGTTCCACTTGGCGCGTTTGGATTTTGTCTCGCCGACCGGCACGTCCTTGGAGGCTTCCGGCACACCGGCTGCGGGTGCTTCCTTGCCGAATTTGGAGATCTCCGGCAAGGCGCTGGAGAACCATTCCTGCGCCTTGTCCTCGTAATCGACATCGCAATCGATACGGTCGGCGATGCGATAGGCACCGAGCTGCTCGAGACGCAGGTCGATCAGCTTGCCGGCCTGGCAGAACTCGTCATAGCTGGTATCACCGAGCGCGAGCACGGCATAATGCGTCTTCTCCAGGCGCGGCGCGGTCTGGGACAGGATCGCATCCCAGAACAGCTGCGCGTTATCGGGCATCTCGCCCTCGCCATAGGTGGAGACGCAGATCAGGACCCGTTCCATCTTCTTCAGGTCGGCGATCTCGATATCGTCGAGGGCCATGACATGGGGCGCGAGGCCGTACTGACTGGCGTTCTCCGCGACTTCCTCGGCGACGCTCTCGGCATTGCCGGTCTGGCTGCCATAGAGAATGTGGACCGGCTTCAGGGCTTGCGCCGGGGCGGCCTCGTCCATCTGTGCAAGGCGTGAGTTCAGCCCGGCGAAATAGCCATTAAGCCATGCCTTCTGATCCGGGGAGAACGGTGCCTCCTCCGGAAAGAACAGCGTGTTGGCGAAAAGCTTGTGGTTCTGTGCACCCATGACCGGCTCCCTAACTCGCCGCCCGGGCGATATCGACACTCGCCTCGCGCGCAAACAATTCCTCGAAGCCCGGCAGCGGCGACAGGCGCTCGCGGTTCTCCCGGTCCTTCAGCATAATCCAGCCATAGGTGCCGTGGGCATACATGGACAGGACGTTCCGCCGGCTGAGCGCTTCCTTGTAATCCTTCAGGCGCTTGTCGGAGACGAGCACGCCGAGCTGTTCGTCGGAATAATTGCCAAGCGCCGCGCGGGCATATTTCATCAATTGCTGCATCAGCGCGAAGTCTTCGGTCAGGATCAGCTTCTTCATCGCCTTTTGCACTTCCGGGTCCTGCGGCGCTGGCTGGCCCGGCAGGCGGGTCATGGCAAGGCGCGTCGCCATATGCATGACCGTGTAGGAATTGAGCAGCACATAGGTCTCGTTCGCCTCGGCAGACCCGAAAGCGGGCGTGAAGCCGGACATGACGTTCTGGCCGTCGCGCCAGGCGATCTTGAATTTGCGCAGCTGGTATTTGCACAGCGCCGTCGCCATTTCCTCGATCATCTGCTTGCGCGAATGATGGCGCAGGATGTCATAGGTGTTCTGGCTGCCGGCAAGCGCGCGCGGCAGGAGGTAGCGGAAATGGCGTGCCTCGGTATCCCAGTTCTTCAGGATGCGTTTGGCGCGGGAAGAGTTCGTCAGCTTGACATGCTCTTCCAGCAGCATCACCACGCTTTCGCGCATGATGGCGGCTTCCTCGGTCGCATCGCCGAGGTTCAGCAGCAGGACGGAGTCAGCGCTGTAGCTATGCTCCAGCAGGCCTTCCGGGTCGTACTGGAAGGCGAAGCCGCCGGACATGCCATTGCACATCCCCTTGCCGAAATGGCTGAGATTGATGACCGTGCCGTTGGTCATGTATTCACAGGCGAAGTCGCCAACGCCCTCGACCACGGCAACGGCGCCGGAGTTCCTGACGGCGAAGCGGTCGCCCGCCTCGCCATTGACGAACAGCTTGCCGCCGGTCGCACCGAACAGGGCGAAATTGCCGATAAGAACGTTGCCGCCCTGCTCTTCCCAATTGCCGCCACCGGGCGAGGACATGGCGAGCGTACCGCCGGAAAGCCCCTTGCCGACGCCGTCATTGGCCGTGCCGGTGTGGATCATCAGGACGCCGTCATTGACGAAGGCGCCGTAGGACTGGCCGGCCGATCCGGTCGTCTCGATACGGATCGTGTCCGGTTCGAGGAAGCGGCGGCCGCGGTCGTCGGTCTTGACCGCAGGCAGCCTGTCGGCGGTTTCCTGATCCATCTGGTGCTGCAGGATGCGCTCCAGGTCGATCGACATCTGCCCGCCGACGGTCTTGTTCGGGTTGGACAGGACGAATTCCGGTCCCTTGAGAGTGATGCTCTCCTCGCCATCCCGGAACAGCGCCTGCTCGATACGCTCGATCATCATGTCATCGACGTCGAAATTGGCCTCGAGATAGACCGGCTTTTCGACGCGCACTTCCTCGACCGGGTGCAGCATGGCCCTGAGGTCAAGCTGGCCGACCGTGGACGGATGGCTGAGCAGATGCAGGAGGTCCGAGCGGCCCCGAGCCTCGCGCAGCGAGCGCAGGCCGAGACGGCCGAGATGCTCGCGCACCTCATGGGCAAGGTTGATCAGATATTGCGCCAGGGCACGCGGGTCGCCGTCGAACACTTCCGGATTGGTGGTCAGGCCCGCCGGGCATTTGACGTTGCAGTTCTTGGCCATGACGCATTTCAGCATCATCAGCGCTGTCGTGCCGAATTCGAAGGAATCCGCGCCAAGGAGTGCCGACTTTACCACGTCCGAACCGGTCTGGTGGGCACCGGAGGCACGCAGGATGACTTTTTGACGGATGCCATTGACGCACAGCGCCTGGTGCACCTCGGCAATGCCGATCTCTGCCGCGCGGCCGGTATTTTTCAGCGAGGTCACGGCAGCAGCGCCGGTACCGCCGGTATTGCCGGCGACGTTGATGACATCGGCACCCGCCTTGGCGACGCCGACGGCAATCGTGCCGATACCTTCGGACGAGACCAGCTTGACGATGACGCGGACGCGGGCGGCCTTGGCATCGTGGATCAGCTGGGCGAGATCCTCGATCGAGTATGTGTCGTGGTGCGGCGGCGGCGAGACGAGCTCGACCCCGGGCGTGCCGCCACGGGCCGCGGCGATCTCGACGGTGACTTTCTGGGCCGGCAATTGCCCGCCCTCGCCGGGCTTGGCGCCCTGGGCGATCTTGATTTCGAGTTCCTTCAGATTCGGATCGGCGAGATAGCCGGCCCAGACGCCGAAGCGGCCAGAGGCAAGCTGCTTGATCGCGCTGGCGCGGATCGTTCCGTAGCGGGAGAAATGCTCCCCGCCCTCGCCCGAGTTCGACAGCCCGCCGGCGATGTTCGTACCGTGGGCGACCGCCTCGTGCGCCGTGGCGACGAGCGCGCCATGGCTCATCGCGCCGGAGGCGAGCGTCCTGGTGATTTCAGACGCCGGCTGGACCTCGTCCAACGCAACGGTACCGGGCGCGGAATAGAGATGAGTGAAATAATACAGCGCTGACCCCTGTGCCTGCAACTCGACATAGTCGTCGACATGCTTGGCATAGAGGATGTCATCGCCAAAGCGGTTGCGGATCGCATGGGCAAGCACGGTCAGCCGGGCATAGTCCGTCGACAGCTGGCCAGTGAGCTTCAGCTCGAAGACGCCGTCACTTTCGGGGCGGCAGTCAAGACCGCGCACGAGGAAGCTCTCATTGCCCTTGACGTCATGTCTGGAGAGCTCGTCCTCGAACTCTTCTTCGGTGGTGCAAAAGCGCATGTCGGCCGGGAAGCCGAGCACATCCCGCAGGGCGGCAGGGCGCTTGTTGCGCTCTTCAGTCAGGATACGGATGAACTCGCGATAGCGCGGGGTGATGTCCTGGGCGTTGATCTCATCCGGCGTGCGGCGGCCGAAACCGGAAAATTTATAGCTTTCGGCGTCCATCCCGAAGGAATCATTCAGGCCCTGCAGGGTGAGAAGCCGCATGGAATCGGCATCTTCGTCATTGGCAGGTTCGAGCGTGTCGTCCTCCGGCTCGCGCCTGGCGGGGATGGCAATTGCCTCTTCCGTCATCTCGACGAAGCCGCGCACGGCGGTCGTGCCGTAAGAGTGGCCCGCGCCCTCGGCGCGCTCCTTGAACAGGCCGAGCAGCGGAATCTCGTCTTCATTGCGCACGCGCCGGGCACGCTCGTGCCAGTCGGCAGAGGACCGCACGATCGTCTCGAAGCCGACGCCGCCGACGGGCGAGACCATATTCGGGAAGAATTCCTTCAGCACAGGATCGCTGGTGTCGAGGAAGTTCGGCTCGAAGAATTCACCGCCGATATAGCTTTCCGCCGTACACAGACCGACCTTGCCCATGGTCTTCATCAGCGCCTTGTTGGCGGCCTTGACGAAGCGGTTGATCGCGCGTTCGACATCGTCGGGGAATTTCTGCTGGGCGCGCCAGAAGACACTGACAGGGCAGATCGCCGATGCGCCGAAACCGAGCGCCACAGCGACATGGTGGGACGAGGCGAACTGGCCGGATTCCAGCACGAGGGAGGCCGAGAACCGCAGGCCCTTCTGGATCAGGCGCTGATTGGCCCCGGCAACGGCGAGCAGCCCCGGCAGCGGCGCCAGTCTGGCGCTCATGCACAAATCGCTGAGCACGATAATGCCGGCCCCGGCGCGGACTTTTTCCTCGACCTGGTCAAAGACCTTTTCCATGGCGCCGAGGATCGCCGCGGCGTTCTTCGTGGTGTCGCCATAGACCGGCTCGTAACAGATATCGATCTGCTCGACGGTGACATCCTTCTGCATGCGGATCCTGGCAAGGTCGCCGGACTTGAGGATCGGTGTCTCGACAACGATCTGCTTGGTATCGAAGACGTTGAAGGACGGCTTGGGGCCGAGCGCGACGCGCAGGGTCATGCCATCGGCCTCGCGCATGGAATCGAGCGGCGGGTTGGTGACCTGGGCAAAGCGCTGGGAGATGAATTTGGCAACGCCGCCTTCCTGGTCGGACAGGGCATTGATCGCCGCGCCATAGCCCATGGCGGAGACTTTTTCCGAGCCTGACTGCAGCATCGGGTCGAGCATGAACTTGAAGCTCTCCTGGTTCAGGGCGCAGGAGACGAAACGCTGGGCAATGGTGAAATCCGGATCGTCCGCATAGGCCTCTTCCGGGGCCGGCGGCAGGTCGATCAGATTGGTGCGGCTGCGTGCCAGAAGCTCGGCATAGTTTTCGCGCGTGGCCAGCATTTCCAGGGTTTCGAACGAGTTGTAGGCACGCTTTTCGGCATGGCTGTACCAGAGCATGCCGCCGGATTCGATTCGGCCGCGGCGGATCACATCATGGGGCGGGAAATCGATCTGGCCGGCCTCCGACGTCACGCAGAGATAGTCTTGCGTTTCCACGGAGCGCAGCGGGCGCAGGCCAAGACGGTCGAGACGCGCGCCGACAACCTTGCCATTGCCGAAGATCAGCGCCGCCGGGCCGTCATTCTTTTCCTCATAGAGAGAGAAATATTCCAGCATGGCGCGCACTTCCGGTGAATAGCGGGAATCGTTTTCCCACGCCGGCGGCATCATCGCGACGACGGCAGTGACGAGGTCGAGACCGTCCTCGATGGTGCGGCGGTAAAGCGTCTGGTCGAGGCGGGCGGAGTCCGACTGGCCTTTCGGCGAGATGATGCGGCGGCCCTTCATCCGGGCGATGGCATCCTCCGACAGGCGGTTTTTCTTGTCGGTGTTGAGCTCGCCATTATGGGCCATCAGCCGGAACGGCTGGGCCATGATCGGATGCGGCGCGGTGTTGGTCGAGAACCGCGTGTGGAAGAAGATCGTATTGATCTCGTGATCGCTGTCGGCGAGATCGTCGAAATAGGGAATGATCTCGTGCGAGTTGAAGCGGCCTTTCAGCACCTGCGTGCGGGCGCTCATCGACAGGGGATAGAGACCGGCGAAGCGCGTGTCTGTATAGGCGACCTGTTCGATCTCGAGCAGCGCCTGGTAGATCAGCGCATCGAAAGCATGACCATCCTCATCCTTCGCCGCCTCCGGGCAGCGGAAGATCCACTGGCGGATATTGAGCTGGTGATGACGGGCAGCCGGGCGCAGCGCGGCCATGTTCGCCGGCAGATCGCGAATGGTGATGACCTCGATGTTCTGACGGGCAAGCGCCTCGTCGATCAGGGCAGCCGCCTCCTCGTGCATGGTCCGGTCATCGGGCATGAAGAAATTGCCGACGCCGAAATCGCCAAGACACATCTCCGGCTCGCCGGCGATCTTGCGGAAGAATTTCTCCGACAGGTCGATGGAGACACCGGCCCCGTCGCCGACGCCCTCGGAACTCATGCCGCCGCGATGGGGAATCGAACACAGGGCCTGGTGCGCCTTGACGAGAACGTCATTGCTCTGAACGCTGTCCTTGCGAGTCAGGAAGCCGACGCCACAGGCGCTATGGTCCGCATCCGCATCATAAAGTCCGATAAAATTCCGTTTGTCAGTCACGTATTACTCTATCCAGTTAGGCCGCTCTGTTACGATCAGTCTCGGGTCGTCATATATCTTTTTTATGGGCGCAAAAAACCGCCAGAAGCGCGCCAGCACACAATCTGTTTGTGTGAGACGGTCATCGTGCGGTGTAGTGATGTCGCCTGTTTTCGTTACGGCAGCCATAGCCTCAGGGTCAGCAAGGAGAGCCCGTCAGGCTGAACATACCGCCGTGGTTGGCTTCTAGTTATAGATTATGCCAAAATCCGTCAAGAAAAATGCATGTTTTCGCTACGCCGAATGGTCGCACCGCGACGCTCGGCCAAAAGCGCCGGAAAGATAGTTTTCCCCATAGACGGGATTTTTTGTGTCCTCCCCTCTTATGGCGCGACCCCAACCATGATATAACATTGATATAACATGAGGAAACAGACACGGGGACACACTGATGGCACATGACCACCACGACGACGATTTCATGGGTTCGCTCACCAAGAACGAGGCGCTGGTCTACAGCGCGCTGAAGTCGGCCGGGCAGCCGCTGAAGGCCTATGACCTTCTGGACATCCTGAAATCCAAGGGCGTGCGCGCGCCGATGACCATCTACCGCGCGCTCGAAGGGCTCGAGGGCAAGGGCCTCGTCCACAAGCTCGATGCGCTGAACGCCTATGTCCTGTGCAATCACGATCAGCCGCACCAGATCCAGTCATTTCTCGTCTGCGAGAGCTGTTCCAACGTGGAGGAGATCGACACCGGCGTGTCCGCCACGCCGTCGGTCGAATCGAACATCAAGGCGGTGGTTGCCGAAAAAGGCTTCCGCATGGAAGCGGCAAGGCTGGAGATCAAGGGCCGCTGCTCGCGCTGCGCGTGAGCGTGATACCGGCGTCGCTCATGGTGCCGGTTCCCGCTCCGCAACCGGCATGTTCATTGGGCGTCATTCTGTGACCGCGCTTGATCGCCATGGCATGAAAGTAGCGACGCGTTTGTAGCGCATCGCTGCCATGTTGTTGACGATCCCTGTCAGGGACGGTCCGTCAGAAGGTGAATTTCACGCCCGCAAACGCCGTGCGCGGCTTGCCGGGACGGGCACCGGCCGGTGCGAAGGATACGAGATAGGTCTCGTCGGTCAGGTTCTCGACGCTGCCAAACAGAGAGGCCCATTCGGTCAGAATGACTTCGCCGGAAAGGTCGAACAGCGTCCGGGCATCGATTGCCTGCGACGCCGGAATGGCGCCCTGGCCGGCAACGGCGCGGGCCTCGCCGACATGGTTCATGGCAAGCGTGCCACGCCATTTTGCGGTTTCGATCCCCGCCGACAGCGTAAGTTGGCTGCCGGGCAGATAGGGCAATTCGTCGCCCTGCGTCACATCTCCCCAGGGTTCGAAATCGGAGGCGAAGCCGGTTTTGAACTCGGCGTCGGTATAAGTGTAGTTCACCGAGAGCGGCACCGACACGGGAAGCTCGAAGAATTGTCCCGCATCATATCCGGCGGTCAGTTCGAAGCCCTTGATGTCGACTTCACCGCCATCGAACTGATCACCGATCGTACAGCCGCCGCCGGTCGAGGCGGTGCAGGTGCCCAGAAGATTGGAGTAATCGCTGAAGAAGCCGAGAAGCTGGAAATAGGCCGGGTCGGCGTTGAAGCGCATACCGCCTTCGTAGTTCCAGGAACTTTCCTCATCCGCCGTCGAACCGGGCGACGGGTTCGAAAAGCCCTTATGGGCGCCGGCAAAAAGCTGCCATTTGTCGGTGACGCTATAAAGAAGGCTGGCACCGGGGATGACGACGTCGATGCTGCTCTCGCGAACCCTCGTGGGTGTGGTGCGGTCAGGATCATCGCCAGCCCAGTCTGTGCGCATCAGATCGATCTTTTCATAGCGCAGGCCGGGCGTGAAGGTGAAACGGCCCCAGTCGATCGTATCCCTGATGAAGACCGCCAGCGCCTCGGCTTCGCCGAGCCGGTTGGCCTGACTGCCCGGCGCCGCATCCGTGGTCAGCACCATGGCGCCATTGTCCATCCGGTAGCCGTCCTGCTGCTGGAACCGGTCTTCCTCGTCTTCATGATAGCGTACCGAGATTTCCACCTGGTGGTCCGCACCGGCGAAACTGCCGCTCAGTCCGAGCACGGATTGAATGCCTCGTGCCTCATAGGCGCGGTTGTTGTTGCGGACCCGCAAGGCGTCGTCCGGGCTGACATATCCCGCTGCACCGACGAGATTGTCATAGGCCTCGGCGTTGGCGCCGGTCGGGTCGCCGAGCACGCCCGCTATGGACTTGTAGCTCCCGTCGCCGCCGAGAACGTCCTGCAGCTTGTACCAGGCGCGTTGCGTTTCGGTCTTGTAGGCGATCGTTGTCAGGTCGATACTATCTGAGAAGGCAATGCGGTGCGAAGCCTGCCAGGTCTTGTGATCGACCATGATCTGGTCGAGCTGGCTGCCGCTATAGCGGCGATAGGGATCGGCGTTGAAGTCCGCCAGGGTCAGGCCGAGATAGGTCTCGTCGGAGACCTGGTCGGAATTCTGGATTTTCAGCTCCAGCGATTGCGGCATGGCCACGCCTTCGCCTGAGCGGAGCGCCAGCTTGGCCACATAGTCGTCGATCTCGAAGCCTGTCGGGCCGCCGGAATCGAGCGTCTTGAAGCCATCGCTCTCGTCGCGGATATACTCAAGCGAGGCGCCGACTTCCAGGGCCTCGCCGGCAGGCATCCATCCGCCGGCCTGTCCGTGGACCCGCATGAAGCCGTCCTCCCCGGCAAAGGCATTGACGAATCCACCCAGCCCCTGCTCGCGCTCCGGGATCGGCGTCGAGAAGAGGTTGATTGCGCCGCCCACGGTCTGCGGACCGTATTTGATTGCGCCCGGGCCCTTCACAACTTCCACGGAATGGACGCGCGCCATGGTCGGGAAGTAATAGGCCGCCGCCGCAGAATAGGGGGCCGGCGCGATCGGCACGCCGTCTTCCATAAGGGCAACTTTCGACGTGCGGTCATTACCCGATCCGCGGATGCCGATATTCGGCCGCAGGCCGAAGCCCTCTTCTTCCTGGATGTAGACGCCCGGCACCTGCCGCAATATCCGGTTGATGTCGCCATAGCTGAATTTGGCGAGTGTCTCGGCGTCGATGAATGTTGCCGAGCCGGCAATGTTCGCTGCGTCGCTGCGCGAGCCGACAACGATGATTCGGTCGATAATCTGCGTCGTATCCTCGGTCTCGGCGCCTGTCGCCGCAGCAACCGCTTCTTCGGCGAACGCTGCAACCGGCGCCGCGAGAAGCGCGCTGGCGCACGTAGCAATGAATAATCCGGATTTGTAGAACCGCATGACGTCGCCCCTTAAAACACTTCGTGCTGAATCGAGGTGACGTCATGCAGGATAAAAAATGAGAATGCAAGCGATTATCAATTGCACTTTTCCGGGTGCAAATCTGCCGCAGGGCGGGCTGTGTCAGCCCCTGTACCAGCCGGCGTCCGCTTCCTTTTTGGCGCCCTCGCCCCATTCCTGCATCGCCGGCAGGGTCCACATCGCTTCGAGATAATTGGCGATTGGCTCTGACACCCTGAGCGGACCATAGGTGCGGAAGCGCGAGACGACCGGTGCATACATGGCGTCGGCGATGGAAAACCGCCCGAACAGGAACGGCCCGCCCAGCGATGCGCCATGGCGCTCCAGCGCGTCCTCCCACAGGGTGACGATGCGGGTGATGTCTTTCCTCACGCCAGGCCCGCCCCACAGGCCCTTGCCTTCCTTGACGAAATCCATCGGCCAGGTGCCGCGAAGGCTGGAAAAGCCTGAATGCATTTCTGCAGCGAGGCAGCGGGCCAGTGCGCGTGCCTTCTGTCCGCGAGGCCACAAATGCTTGTCTGGGTAAAGTTCGGCCAGATATTCGGCGATGGCGAGCGAGTCCCAGATATAAGTGTCCTCGTGGATGAGGCATGGCACGAGACCGGAGGGCGACACATCCTTGATCGTCGCGCGGCTGTCCGGCTGGTCGAGGCGGATCATCTTTTCGGTAAAGGGGATCTCGAAATGGGTCATCAGCACCCATGGCCGTAGCGACCAGGAAGACAGGTTCTTGTTGCCAATGATGAGGGTGAAATTTTCGGCCATGGTCAGGCTCCCGTGTTGAAGAAAGTGGCGATCCAGCGGGCGATGGTCTCCCGGTCCGAGCCGTGGGCAAGGCCAGGTCTGGCCAGCGAGCGGACCTCGTCCGGGATTCGGTCGGAACGAAGCTCCAGCAGCGCGAGCGCGTAATCATGGGTGAACTCCGGATGCATCTGGAAGGACAGCCCCCTGCCGCCGGCATAGGAGAGTATGCCATTGGGGCAGAAGGCCGAGCCGCCGAGCCGCACGGCGTTCGCCGGGGCGTCGATCACCTGGTCCTGGTGGGAGACGGCGCAGGCAATTCGCGGCAACGCCTCCCCGACCATGTACGGGGCTGTTTCGATCATCTCATAGGTGTGGATGCCCGCGCCCCAGCCCTTCTCGGACTTGCGCACCGTGCCGCCGAAAGCATGGGCCATGATCTGGTGGCCGAAGCAGATGCCCGCGACCGGCGTCTCCGCCGCGATCGCGGTGCGGATGAAGGCCGCCAGAGGCTCTATCCAGTCATGATCCTCATACACCCCGGCGGGTGAGCCGGTGATGAGGAAGCCATCGGCAGCGCCAGGATCGGGCAGATCGCCAGTCCTGTAGACGGGATAATCCGTCGTTTCGAGGGCGGGGAAATACGGCGCGAGCATGGCGCGGAACATGTCCGCATAGGTGCCATGCGCCTCGTCGAGGCCTTCCGGCGGCATGCCCGTCTCGATAATCGCGATCTTCATGCGCCGCCGCCCTCTCCCGTGCTGCCAACTGCCACAAAGCCTTGCCTCCACCTGCCCCACTGCGTCAAGTAGGGACGGACCAGACACGACCTGAAGGAGACCCCTTGCGGGGACATTGCCATGAGCGAGCAGATCGATATCACGACCCAGGACGGCATCCTGCGGATCGCCTTCAACCGCCCGGAAAAGAAAAATGCGATCCTGCCCGAGATGTACAGGGCGCTCGCCGATGCCTTCGAACGATTCGAAAAAGATGACCGCCTGCGCGTGCTGCTTCTGGAAGGCCGCGGCGACACCTTCACCGCCGGGAACGACATGGCATCATTCTTTGCGCCGGAACCGGACGACCTGGAATCCTTTCCGACCTTCCGCCTGATGATGTCGGCAGCGCGCTGCGACAAGCCGCTGGTTGCCGCCGTCAACGGCCCGGCAGTCGGCATCGGCGTGACGCTGCTGTTGCATTTCGATTTCATCCTTGCCGCCGACGGCGCGACCTTCCAGACCCCTTTCGTCAATCTCGGCGCGGTACCGGAGGCCGGCTCCTCGCAGCTCTTCCCGGCGGCGATAGGCTGGCGCGGCGCGGCGGAATTCCTGATCGCCGGCGACCGGATGACGGCGACCCGCGCCGAGCAGCTCGGCCTGATCAACCGCGTCGTCTCTCCCGGCGCCCTGACCGACCAGGCGCTGGCGGTCGCAAGGCGCATTGCCGAACGCCCGCCCGAAGCGGTGCGCCAGACCAAGCGCCTGATGAAGGGCGATCACATGCCGGGCATGGAAGCGCTGATGCGCGAAGAGATCGTGAAATTCGGTGAACGGATCAAGTCGGCCGAAATGCGCGAGGCGGTGTCGGCTTTCCTGCAGAAGCGCAAGCCGGATTTCTCGAAACCGGGCTGACGCAAAAGTTCCCGTATTGCTGCTTTTTAACGGGCCTTGAAATGCCCCTCATGGGGCAGCAATACCCTCGTATCGGCACAATCCTGCCTTAGTTGGCTCCAATCTGTATTGCATCGGAACGAACGCCGTTTTGGCATGTTTGCTCTGTATTCTGATTAGACAGGAGACCATCATGACCAAGTTTATGAAATACGCCACTGCCTTCACATCCGCTTCCATTCTCAGCCTGACCGGTGCCATGGGCGCTGCAATGGCGCAGGAGGTTCAGGACGGGACGGCACTGACCACCGAGACTGAAGCTGCCGTCGAAGCGCAGGTTGAAACGCAAGCTGCGAGCGAAACCGAAGTTGACGGCCTCACCCGGGACGAACTGACGGAAATCACCGAAAACCAGTTTGCCGCCGCTGACGAAAATGCCGACGAATTGCTGGACGAAGCCGAGTTCGAGACTTTCACCCGCGGTGTCTCCAACACCATGGTCGATGACTATGCCGTCAATCTCGACATGTCGATCGCTTCAGCCGGCACGCGCATGGGTGTCGATATCTCCTCTTCCGGCGCCGTCGCCGACATGATGGAGCGCGACACCAGCGACTTCTACGAGGACGCCGACAGCGAGGATAAGGTTGCGGCGGCTGCCAGCGCCCGCTTCGCTGAACTCAACACAGACGGCGCCGTCGATGCGACGGTGCTGGTGTCCGAAGGCACCACAGCCTTCAACCAGGCTGACGCCGATGGCGATGAGCTACTCATCGACAGCGAGCTTGACGCTTTCGCCGAGAGCTTTACCGGCCTTGATGTGTCCGCCGAGCAGGAAATCGAGACTGATACCGACGCTGCCGGCTAACGCTCGCTCGCACTAACCAAAAAAGCCCCGCCAGACCGGCGGGGCTTTTCTGTTGTCAGTTGTTGTGGGGCGGTTACGCAGCGGCGTAGAACTTGCCACCCTCTTCCGCCTTTTTACGGAACGATGCCGGCGGGGCATAACGCTCGCCATGCTGCTGGGCGAGGGCCTCCGCCTTGCGCACATATTCCTCGACGCCGATCGTGTCGATATGGCTCATCGGACCGCCGGTCCATGGCGCAAAGCCCCAGCCGAAGATCGCACCGAGATCGGCAGACTGCGGATCATGGACGACATCGTCACTGTAGCATTTGGCAACGGCGGCAAGCTGTATGAACAAGAGGCGTTCTTCCACTTCCTCAGCACTTGGCTGGGTGTCGGCGAGCGGGAAATGCTCGGTCAGGCCCGGCCAGATATATTTCTTGCCGCCATCTTCCGGGTACTCGTAGAAGCCACCGCCGGACTTGCGGCCCTTGCGGCCGAGCTCGACGACGAATTTCTCCAGGAGGTCATCGACGCCGGTCGGCTGATAGGCATCGCCCATCTCCTCGCGGGCCGACATCATGATCTTGTAGCCGAGTTCCTGGCTGGTCTCGTCCATCAGGGCGAGCGGGCCGACCGGCATGCCGAGATTGCGGGCGCAATTGTCGATGAGAGCCGGGTTGATCCCCTCCTTCACCATGCGCGCCGCCTCGTTGAGGTAGGGCACGACGACGGAGTTGCAGTAGAAGCCGCGCGTGTCGGAGACGACGATCGGCGTCTTCTTGATCGCCTTGACATAGTCGAGGGCGGCGGCCAGCGGCAGGTCGCCGGAGGCGTCGCCGGGAATGATCTCGACGAGCGGCATCTTGTCGACCGGCGAGAAGAAGTGGATGCCGATGAACTGGGTCGGGCGTTCGGAATTCTTCGCCAGCGAGGTGATCGGGATGGTCGAGGTGTTCGACGCGAAGACGACATCCTTGCCGATCACGGCTTCGGTCTTCTTGATCACATCGGCCTTGACCTTCGGGTCCTCGAAAACGGCCTCGATGATCAGGTCCACGTCCTTCAGATCGTCATAGTCCGCCGTGGTCTTGATCCGGGCCAGCATTTCCTCGGACTTGTCCTTGGTCATCTTGCCCTTGGAGATGCCCTTGTCGTTGAGCTTGCGGGAATAGTCCTTGCCCTTTTCCGCCGCATCGACATCGCGGTCGAGCAACACGACCTCCATGCCGGAGCGGGCCGTGACATAGGCAATGCCTGCGCCCATCATGCCGGCGCCGAGAACGCCGACCTTTTGCAGCTTGACCGGTTCGACCGATTTCGGCCTGGCCATGCCCTTTTCCGCTGCCTGCTTGTTGATGAACAGGGTACGGATCATGTTCTGGGTCTGGTCGGACAACAGGAGCGAGGTGAAATACTTGCTCTCGATGCGCAGCGCGACATCGATCGGCACGATCGAGCCCTCATAGATGCAGGACAGTATCTTGTCGACCTGCGGCATGTTGTGGAAGGTCTGCTTCTGGGCCATCGCCGCAGAGCCTGCAAAGATCGGCACGACGCGCGGGTCCATGGCACCCTGCCCGCCGGGGAACTTGAACCTGGCCTCGTCCCAGGGCTGGCGCACTTTCGGATTGGCCCTGACCCATTCCTTCGCTTTCGCGATCAGCTCGTCATGAGGAACAATGTCGTGGATCAGGTTCTGCGACTTCGCCTGCTCGGCCTTCATCGACGACCCGGTCGTGCACATCTGCATGGCGTTCTGGATACCGGCAAGGCGCGGCACGCGCTGGGTGCCACCGGCGCCGGGCAACAGGCCGACGAGGACTTCCGGCAGGCCGATCTGGACCTTGGGGCTGTCCGACGCGACACGGTAATGCGAGGCGAGACAGACCTCCAGCCCGCCGCCGAGGGCGAGGCCGTTGATCGCCGCCGCGAACGGCTTGGTATAGGCGCCCTTGGACAGGTCTTTCGAGGCCTTGCCGCCCGTCTCCATCTTGCGGAACAGCTTATTCAAGCGGGTCGCGCCTTCATATACTTCCTGCACGGACGGGTTCTCCGAGGAATCGCCAAGCATGCGCAAATCGGCGCCGGCCATGAAGCCGCTATCCTTGCCGGACGCGATGACCGCACCCTTGATGTCGTCATTGGACAGGACTTCATCGACCGCCTTCTCGAAATCCTCGATCAGCTGAGCATTCCAGACATTCATGGACTGGTCCGGCAGATCGATGGTGATCAGGGCGATGCCGTCGCTGTCAACGTCGAATTTGATGGTTTCATATGACATGATATATCTCCGTACCCTGAATTAAATGCGTTCGATGACGGTTGCCGTGCCCATGCCGCCGCCGATGCACAGCGTGACAAGCGCGGTTTCCTTGCCGGAGCGCTCCAGCTCGTCGAGCGCGGTCGACAGGATCATCGCGCCGGTCGCGCCCATCGGGTGGCCCATGGCGATCGCGCCGCCGCAGACATTGATCTCGCTATGATCGAGGTCCATCGCCTGCATGTAGCGCAGGACGACCGAGGCGAACGCCTCGTTCAGCTCCCACAGGTCGATGTCCTTCTTGTCCATGCCGGCGCGCTTGAGCAGTTTCTGGGTCACGAATTCCGGCCCGGTCAGCATGATCGTCGGCTCCGAACCTACGGAGGCCATGGCGCGGATCTTCGCGCGCGGCTTCAGGCCCAGCTTCTCGCCGATCTCCTTCGAGCCGATGAGGATCGCCGCGGCACCGTCGACGATGCCGGACGAGTTGCCGGCATGATGGATGTGGTTGATCTTCTCAAGTTCGGGGTATTTCTGGATCGCCACATAATCGAAGCCCGGCATCTCGCCGAGCATGGCAAAGGACGGGTTGAGCGCGCCCAGCGTCTGCATGTCGGTGTCCGGACGCACGGTCTCGTCACGGTCGAGCACGGACAGGCCGAGCACGTCTTTCACCGGGACGATCGAGCCCTTGAAGCGGCCCTCTTCCCACGATCTGGCGGCGCGCTTCTGGCTTTCGACCGCATAGGCGTCGGCATCGTCGCGGGAGATACCGTATTTGGTCGCGATGATATCGGCCGAGATACCCTGCGGCACGATGTAGTTCTTGATCGCCACCGCCGGGTCGGACACCATGGCGCCGCCATCGGAGCCCATCGGCACGCGCGACATGGATTCAACGCCGCCGCCGATCGCCATGTCGGCCTCACCGGACATGACCTTGGCCGCGGCCATATTGGTCGCTTCCAGCGCCGAGGCGCAGAAGCGGTTGACCTGAACGCCCGCGGTTGTCTGGGCGTAGTCGGCCTGCAACACGGCGGTCCGGGCGATGTTCGCGCCCTGCTCGCCGACCGGCATCACGCAGCCGAGAATGACATCGTCGACATTCTCCGTGTCGAGATCGTTGCGGTCGCGGAGCGCCTCCAGCACCTGGGCGGCAAGCTGGACCGGGGTGATTTCATGCAGGGCGCCATCGGGCTTTCCCTTGCCGCGCGGCGTGCGGACGGCGTCGTAAATATAAGCGTCAGCCATGACGGATATGTCCTTTCCTGGAGCTGTTCTGGACGTGGGGCGCGGACGCCTTGTGGCAAGCCCGTCCCGTATTTGCCAGAAACCTAGGCAAGCCGGTACCGGCTTGCAATGCTGCGATGCAGTTGGCCTGCAGTCGGCATCGCCCCCGGGGACAGGCAGCTGGCCTTTGGGCACAAGGGCTTACGCAGGATCGCCGCCTATTGTATAGGAAGCCCCGCAACCCCTGGAGGACGTGACAGGCTGATGACGCTGAAGATACTGGCAGGCACGGCGCTTTTCCTGCTGCTCGGCTATGGTGGCATCCACAGCCAGTGGCCTGCGCGGCTCGGCCTTGACGGGACGGGAGTCGAGACCGCCGAGCAGGCCCTGCGCGAGGCGGCGCTGGCGCGCCTTTCCGATGCCGGCATCGCCTGGGCAAATGTCACCATGAATGGCCAGAAGGCGGTGCTTTCCGGCACCGCGCCGGATGCAGCAGCCGCCGAGCAGGCCGCGGCCGTGGTGCGCAGGTCGGTCTGGGCCGGCGGCTATGTCGGTGGCGGCATCACATCGGTCGATATCTCCCGTGTGCGCTTCGAGACCATGCAGGACGCCGCCCCGCCGGTCGCCGCACCCTTTACCTGGTCAGCGAGCGTCATCGATGGCGAGGCGGTGACGCTGGTCGGCTTCGTGCCCGACGACCGGGTAAGGCTGGCGCTGGTGGCAGAAGCTGAAAGCCTGTTCGGGGAACCGGTCGAAGACCTGATGCAGGTTGCCCGCGGCGCGCCGGAGGGCGACTGGACCCGCGCCGCCAGCCTGTCGCTCGCCGCCCTGAGCCAGCTGGAAACCGGCCAGGTCGACGCCACAGATGCCAGGTTCAGCCTGAGCGGGCTGGCTGTCGATGACGCCGCCGCAGAGCGGGCCCGCGAGCCGCTCGCCGCCTACCCCGCCGGATTGACCATTACCGTGGCGATCAATCTGGTGCCCGATGGGCTGGTGGAAGGCCAGCCTGCCCGCGACCGCGAAGCAGATGAACCAGTGGCAGGAGAATAGACGATGATCTGGCTTGCCTGGCACATGTGGATCCTGCTCGCCCTTGCCTTCCTGCTCGGGCTGTTCATGGGCTGGTGGCTGTTCTGGAAGCGGGAGCACCGCCCGGATGAGACGACCGAGGCCAATCCCAGCCGGATGGCGCCGGAACACTCGGCGCCTCGGACAAAAGTCCCGCCGCCGCCGGCGCCAACGCCGGTCATGATGAGCCCGGCCATGCCGGTGCTCTACGACCGGCCGGACAAGGGCGACCCGGACAATCTGCAACGGATCAGCGGCATCGGGCCACGCTACGAAAAGCTGCTCAACGAGCTTGGCGTCTTTTACTATGCGCAGATCGCCCACTGGACGCAGCAGGAGATCGCCTGGCTCGACAACCGGCTCGGCTTCCCCGGCCGCATCGCCCGGGACAAATGGCAGGAACAGGCGCGGCTCCTGCTGCTCGGCGCCAGCGTCGGCCCGACACGCCGCACGCCCGCCAACAAGGCCGACAAGGATCCGCCGCACGAGCCGGTTTAGGCGCCAGTCGAGGCGGCTTTCAGGCTTTCCTTTCAGGCTTTCAAGGGCGGAGCGAAGCTGCTATAGGGCAGAATTCTCCGGGACCGGCGGCCACGCTCTCCGCCGGGCCACACTAAGGGGGTCTGTAGCTCAATTGGTTAGAGCTGGCGGCTCATAACCGCTAGGTTGGGGGTTCGAGTCCCTCCGGACCCACCACTGTCACTGGCGCGAAGCCGCCCGCCAACCGCGCTAGTCGGGTGGCTAGGATGTCCCTCCGGCCGCTACCATCCCGAGATGATCTGCAAGACGCAGGAGAGATCGTCAGACGCAACAGGAACCAGCAGCGAGTGCCCGCCAACGCCTTGGCTGTCACTTGTCGCTGAGGATTTGCCCGATCACGCTTTCAAGCACCGGCAACACCGCCTTGTGGTCGAAACCAGGATTGCGGAGGATGCGGATGGCAAGGCCATTGAGGACGGAAAACAGTACCTCGACCCGCGCCTCGGCATTGTCGAGGCCCATGCGTTCCCCGATAAGCTCCACGAAACCGTTTCGCATATAGGCGTCGAGTTCGTGAACGATGCGGGCGATCTCGGGATTGCGCGCGGCTTCTGCGAGGATCTCCAGCATCAGGACGGAGTGAAACGTATCGGCCAGGTGACACGCCGCTTCGTCGATCTTCGAGATCAGGGCCGAATGCAGCTCATCGGCGGTAAGACTGCGGAAATAGGCGAGCTTTTCGTTCGCCTTGATCTCCTCCTCGCGCACGATGGCGGCGATGATCTCGTCCTTACTCGCGAAATAGTGATAGATGTGGCCGACGCTCATCTTCGCCGACTTGGCGATGCGCGACATGCTCGATCCGTGAAAGCCCTCTTCCACGAAACACCGTGCAGCAGCCTGTAAGGCCTGATCTTTTTTGGAGACTGGTGCGGCTTCTGCGGCCTGATCGTCTGTTATTACCATGATTTCTGCCTATATGCCGTCGCGTCAACGGTCAATTTTTTTGCACTGCAGCGATTGACAATCGCAAGGAAATATTTAGATCGAATGTTCATTCTAGACCGAATATCTGATTATCCGGTGCAATTTCAAGCGGGAATAACATTACATGCCAGCCAGCTACGCTCTCCCCGTCCAAAAACATTCTGTCAAAGCCGGCGTCGCAGCCGTGCTCTCCCTCGCCCTTCTCGGCGCAGGCCTGAGCGGTTGCGGCGACCCGCAATCCATGGCTCAGGCACAGGAAGGACCACCGGCGCAGCAGGCCACGCCGGTGGAGACGGTCATGCTCGAGGAGGCGAGCGTCGAACTCGCGCAGACCCTGTCGGGCCGGGCGAGCGCCTATCGTATCGCCGAGATCCGGCCGCAGGTGACCGGCCTGATCGAGGAGCGCATCTTCACCGAGGGTGAGGAAGTCACGGCTGGCGATCCGCTTTACCGCATCGAGAACACTGATTATCGCGCCGCCCTCGACAGCGCTGCCGCGTCCCTAGCCCGGGCACAGGCCACGGCGGACGTCACCCGCCAGCAGGCCGCCCGGTTCGAGCGCCTCGTCGAGAACAACGCCGTCAGCCAGCAGCAATATGACGAGGCCGTCGCCGCCGCGCGGCAGGCAGAGGCCGATGTCGCCATGCAGCAGGCGGCCCTGAAGACCGCCCGCACCAATCTCGACCGCGCCATCATCCGCGCCCCGATCGACGGTCAGATCGGCCGCTCGACCGTGACGGAAGGGGCGCTGGTCACCCAGAACCAGGCGCAGGCACTGGCGACCGTCCACCAGCTCGATCCGGTCTATGTCGACCTGACCACCTCCTCATCCGACCTTCTTGCCTGGCGCCGGCAGATGGCCGAGGGGCGCATGGCCGCGACCGGCGAGGGCAAGATACCGGTGACGATCACGCTGGAAGACGGCACCGTCTACGATCGCGAGGGCGAACTGGAATTTACCGAGGTCAGCATCGATGATCGCGCCGGCACCGTCGTGATCCGCGCGACTGTGCCGAACCCGGACAATTACATCCTGCCCGGCTCTTTCGTCCGCGCCAGCCTGCCGGTCGGTGAATACGAGAACGCAATACTGGCGCCCCAGGCTGCGGTACAGCGCACGCCAAAAGGTGAAGCCTTCGCCTATGTCGTCAGCCCCGAGGGCACGGCGGAGCAGCGCATGCTGACCGTCGAGGCCGCCCGCACCGGCGACTGGATCGTCACCAGCGGCCTTTCCGAAGGTGAAGAACTGATCGTCAGCGGCCTGATGATGCTGCGCCCCGGCGCCCCGGTCGCCGTGGCCAGTGACGCGGCGCCGCAACAGGGTGGCCCGTCCGGCGCCGGCCCGAACGCCGCAAACTAGGCAGAGCAAGGAAGATACATCATGGCCAAGTTTTTCATCGACAGGCCCGTGTTCGCCTGGGTCATCGCGCTCGTCATCATGCTGGCGGGGATCATCTCCCTGCGCCTCCTGCCGGTCGCGCAATATCCCGATATCGCGCCGCCGAGCGTCAGCGTCTCCGCTGTCTATCCGGGCGCGTCCGCCAAGGCGGTCGAGGACTCCGTCACCCAGATCATCGAACAGCAGATGACCGGCCTCGACGGGCTGGAATATTTCTCCTCCTCCTCGTCATCGTCCGGTGCGTCGAATGTGACCCTCACCTTTGCTGGCGGGACAGACCCGGACATTGCGCAGGTCCAGGTGCAGAACAAGCTCGCCCGCGCCACGCCGCTGCTGCCCGAACAGGTCCAGCGCCAGGGCATCACCGTGGCCAAGGCCAATGCCGGCTTCCTGATCATCGTCGGGCTCGTCGCAAACGATGAGAGCTATGGCTATACCGAGGCTGACCTCGCCGACTATGCCTCCTCAACGCTGATCGACCCGGTCAGCCGCATCGATGGGGTCGGCAATATCCAGCGCTTCGGCGCGGAATATGCCATGCGCGTCTGGCTCGATACCGACAAGCTGACCCAGTTCAACCTGGCGCCATCAGACGTCGTGCAGGCGATCCGTGAACAGAACACGCAGGTTTCTTCCGGCGCCATCGGCGCGGCCCCCTTCGTCGAAGGCCAGCAGATCACCGCGACAATCACCCTGCAATCGCTTCTGCAGACGCCGCAGCAATTTCGCGACATCACCCTGCTGACGACGGACGACGGCGCAAGCGTTCGGCTGGAAGATGTCGCCCGCGTCGAGGTCGGTGCAGCCGAATACAGCCGCATCGCCAAGTGGAACGGCAAGGTCGCGACCGGCTTCGCCGTACAGCTCGCGACCGGCGCCAACGCGCTGGAGACGGCGGAAGCGGTGCGCGAGCGCGTCGCCGAACTGACCGAGAACACGCTGCCGCCCGGCGTCGAGATCATCTATCCGGTTGACTCCACGCCGTTCATCGACAAGTCGATCCACGAAGTCGAGAAGACGCTCTACGAAGCGGTCTTCCTCGTCTTTCTCGTCATGCTCGTCTTCCTGCAATCCTTCCGCGCCACGCTGGTGCCGATGATCGCCGTGCCGGTCGTGCTGCTCGGCACCTTCGCGATCATGCTCGCCTTCGGCTTTTCCATCAACACGCTGACCATGTTCGCCATGGTGCTCGCGATTGGCCTGCTCGTCGACGATGCCATCGTCGTCGTGGAGAACGTCGAACGGGTGATGGCGGAGGAAGGCCTGTCGCCGCGAGAGGCGACGCGCAAGTCTATGGACCAGATCACCGGCGCCCTGGTCGGCATCGCCGTGGTGCTGTCGGCCGTTTTCGTGCCGATGGCCTTCTTTCCGGGCAGTACCGGGATCATCTATCGCCAGTTCTCGATTACCATCGTCTCAGCGATGATCCTGTCTGTCGTCGTCGCCATCGTTCTGTCGCCGGCGCTGTGCGCGAATCTCTTGAAGCATAAGGATGCCACGCATGAACCCGGCCAGAAAAAAGGCTGGCGCGGCGTCGCCGCCCGTCCCGCCGACTGGTTCAACCGGTCCTTTGCCGGCCTGACCGACTGGTATGCGGCGACCGTCGCCCGCATTCTGCGGCGCCGCTGGCTGTTCGTCGGTGTCTTCGTGCTGTTGCTGGCTGGCGCCGGTCTTCTCGCAACCCGCATCCCGACCTCCTTCCTGCCGGAAGAGGACCAGGGCAGCGCCATCGCGCTGGTGCAACTGCCGCCATCCGCTTCCATGGAGCGTACGGAGGAAGTGATGGAGGAGATCCGCACCTATATCCTCGAAGACCAGGGCGACGCAGTGATGGGGCTCTTCACCGCCTCCGGCTTCTCCTTTGCCGGCCAGTCACAGAATATGGGGCTCGCCTTTATCCGTCTGAAGGACTGGGAAGACCGCGATATCAGTGCCCAGGAACTGGCAGCCCAATCCATGGGACGGTTTTCGCAGATTACCGAGGGCATGGTCTTCACCATCGTGCCGCCGCCGATCAGCGAGCTTGGCAACTCCTCCGGCTTCGATCTGTATCTTCAGGATGTCGGCGGCGTCGGCCACGACGCCCTGCTCGATGCCCGCAACCAGCTGCTCGGCATGGCCGGACAGAATCCGACGCTGATGGGCGTGCGTCCCAATGGCCAGGAAGACAACCCGCAATACAATATCAGCGTCGATTTCGAGAAGGCGCAGTCGCTGGGCCTCAATATCGCCCAGGTCAACTCGACCCTGTCGGTCGCGATCGGCGGTCTCTATGTCAATGACTATATCGATCGTGGACGGATCAAGCGGGTCTATGTACAGGCGGATGCGCCGCATCGCATGATGCCGGAAGATATCGCCGACCTGCGCGTGCGCAATAATGATGGCGAGATGATCCCGCTCAGCGCGTTCACGACAGCGGAATGGACCTATGGCTCGCCGCAGCTGCAACGCTATAACGGCGTGCCGGCCCTGAACATTCAGGGCCAGGCCGCCCCCGGCTATTCCTCGGGCGAGGCCATGGACGAGATTGAGAATATCATCGCCCAGCTGCCGCAAGGCATCGGCTATGAGTGGACCGGCCTGTCCCTGCAGGAACAGACGTCCGGCAACCAGGCGCCCCTGCTCTATGCGCTGTCGATCCTCGTCGTCTTCCTCTGCCTTGCCGCGCTTTATGAAAGCTGGACGGTGCCGATTTCGGTTCTCCTGATCATGCCGCTGGGCATTATCGGCGCGCTGGTCGCCGCCTCGTTCCGCGGCCTGTCCAACGACATCTTCTTCCAGGTCGGCCTGTTGACCACGATCGGCCTTGCGTCGAAGAACGCGATCCTGATCGTGGAATTTGCCAAGCTGCTGGAAGAGGAAGGCAAGGAGCTGATCGAGGCGACTCTCGAAGCCGTCCGCATGCGTTTCCGGCCGATCCTGATGACCTCCCTCGCCTTCGGCTTCGGTGTCATCCCGCTTGCCCTGTCGACAGGTGCAGGTGCAGCGGGCCGGGTCGCCATCGGTTCCGCCGTGCTCGGCGGCATGATTGCCGCGACGGTGCTCGGCGTCTTCTTCGCGCCGCTGTTCTACGTGATCATCCGCAAGCTGACAGGTGCCAAGCCGCTGAAAAAGCCGGGCGCGGAAGATGAACCCGCCGCCGCGCTGCAGCCGGCAGAATGATTGAGAGGATATCAACCCATGAACAAGATCCTTGCCCTTGCCGCCGTCAGCGCGATTGCCCTGTCGGGCTGCGTCAGCCTCGCGCCTGACTATGAGCGCCCGGACGCACCCGTGCCGGCATCCCTGCCTGTCGGCGAAACCGGTGCCGCCCCTCAGGGAAGCCTTGCCATCGCCGGGGCCGAGTGGCGCACCGTCTTCACCGATCCGGCCCTTCAGGACGTGATCGAGACGGCGCTCGTCAATAATCGCGACCTGCGCGTGGCGACGCTGAACGTGCAGGCCGCCCGCGCCCGCTATGGCATTACCGGCGCGGCGCGCTATCCGTCTTTATCGGCCAGTGCCAGCGCAACGGAACGCGAGGTGTTCGATGATGGCGGCTCTGCGCAAGACCCGTCCATCGCCTTCCAGCAGGTCGATCAGGCCTCGGCGCAACTGGCGACGACGGCCTATGAACTCGACCTGTTCGGGCGGGTCAACTCCCTCAACCAGCAGGCGCTGCAGCAATATTTTGCCGCCGAGGAAAACCGCCGCAATGCAGAGCTGACCCTGATCAGCACCGTTGCCAATGCCTGGATCAGCCTCGCCACCAATGAGCGCCTGCTGGCCCTCGCCATCGACACCGCCGATGCACAGGAAGAATCGCTCGAGCTGACACAGCAATTATTCGACGCCGGTGCTGCCAATGAACTCGATTACAGCCGGGCGCTCGGTAGCGTCGAGACCTCCCGCGCCGATATTGCCCGCTTTGAAGCGCTGGTCGCCCAGGCCCGCAATGCGCTGGTTCTGCTGACCGGCGCGCCGGTGCCGGAAACGGTGATGGACGAGGCGGCCTTGCTGCCGGCCCCGGTCAATACCGACCTTGCCGTCACGCGCTCGTCGGATGTGTTGCTGGCACGGCCCGATGTCCTCGCCGCCGAACGCACGCTGGAAGCGGCCAATGCCAATATCGGCGCGGCACGCGCGGCGTTCTTCCCGCGCATCACCCTGACCGGCAGCGCCGGCTATGCGTCGACCGAGCTGGACGGACTTTTCAGCGACGGCACCGGTGTGTGGAGCTTCACGCCCTCCGTCAGTGTGCCGATCTTTACCGGCGGCGCCAACCGGGCCAATTTGAAGCTAGCCACGGCGCAACGCGACATCGCCCTCGCCCGGTATGAGCAGGCGATCCAGTCTGCCTTCCGCGAAACAGCCGACGCCCTTGCCGTCTCGCAGACGATCGACCGGCGCATCGCATCGCTGGAAAAATTCGTCAGTGCCAATGAGCGGGCGCTGGAGCTGTCGGAACTGCGCCTGCGCGAGGGGATCGATTCCTATCTCTCCGTCCTCGATGCTCAGCGCACGGTCTATCAGGCTCGCCAGGCCCTGATCGCAGCACAGCAGGAGCGCGCCGCCAATGCCGTGGCGCTCTATCTTGCCCTCGGCGGTACCGGGCAATAGATCGCGACAACCGCGCCATGGGCCGGCAGTTTCGCCACGGCATCGGCGATCTGGAAAGACAGTGGAAACAGGAAAACCAAGAAAGAGGCCGGGGCATGTCCCCGGCTTCTTTATGCGCGCTGCATGACGGCGTCGTTGGTACTACCGTTGGCGCAATAGCGTTCGATAAAGGCCTGGTGGGTCGGCATCTGACCAACCGCCCTGGTAATGTTTTCTTTCATCCGCACCAGTGTGCCGCGCAGCTGGTCGTCCGTCATCAGCGCGCCCATGCGGTGCCAAGCTTGCGGCATCATCCGCTGGCCCATCATCACCTGCAGCCATGAATCGACGCGGAACAAGTCGTGCGGGTCCGGATGTACGAGAGCTGATTGCCTGAACAGCTCGATGCGATGGGCAAGACTATCCGGAATAGCCATGTCCCGGCACCGCTGCCAGAACGGGCTGTCATCGCGCTCGGTTGCCTTGTAATGCAATACGATGAAATCGCGAATGCACTCAAGTTCCTTGATCATCAGCTCGTTGAAGTGATCGCGGGTCGGCTCGCTGATCCCGCCAAACGGGAAGCATTTGAGTAATCGCGTAATGCCGATCTGGATCAAATGGATCGAGGTGGATTCCAACGGCTCGATGAACCCGGAGGACAGACCGAGGGCAACGCAGTTCCGGGTCCACATGCTTTTGCGCCGGCCGGTTCGATAGCGGATCATTCGCGGCTCCGTCAGTTGCTCGCCCTCGATATTTCCGGCAAGCCTGTCCCTCGCGGCATCGTCGGACAGGTACTCGCTGCAAAAAACGAGACCGTTGCCAACACGATGCTGCAGCGGGATGCGCCATTGCCAGCCAGCATCGTGTGCCATGGCGCGGGTATAGGTCAGCGGCTCTGCGACGGACTGCGTCTGCACCGCCAGCGCGCTATCCGTCGGCAACCAGTGGGTCCAGTCTTCGTACCCGGTCTTCAGTGCGTCCTCGATCAGCAGGCCGCGAAAGCCGGTACAGTCGATGAAAAGATCGCCCTCGATCCGCTCCCCGCTCTCAAGCACCAAGGCAGCAATATCACCGCTCTCGCCATCGAGATCGACCGTCGCGATCTTTCCCTCCTGACGTCTGACGCCGTACTGTTCGCTGAAGCGCCGCAGAAATTGTCCGTAGGCGGTTGCATCGAGATGAAAGGCATAGCTCGTCGGCGCTTTCTCACCGGTGTAAAACCGGCCGGCCTCTGCGGCCTGCAGTTCGAAGCAATACTCCCCGAACTCACCGGCAAACCCCTTCTCTCTCGCTTCGAGCCAGAGATTCTGGAAATCGCCCATCCAGTTACCGCGCCCGACCGTCCCGAAGGAGTGGATATAGCGGTCACCGACTTCGCCCCAGTTCTCGAACGCGATACCGAGCTTGAAGGTCGCGTTGGTCTCACGCATGAAATCGCGCTCGTCGATACCCAACAGGTGATGGAAGGTCCGCATCGTCGGGATCGTTGCCTCACCCACGCCGACCGTGCCGATATCGTCGGACTCGACCAGGGTCACGTCGAGCAGCGTGCCGAGAACTTTGCCGAGTGCTGCTGCGACCGTCCATCCGGCGGTTCCCCCGCCGGCAATGACCACTTTTCTTACTCGATGTTCCACGCCATTCTCCTGCCTCGATCTTTCCCCTTAAGGACTACCTGTTCATTTTTTGCAAAAGCATGGCCCTCAGGCGCCGTGCCTTCATGTCGTCCATCGGCCCGAGATTGCCTTGGGCCTCTTCGGGCAGATGCGCCGCAGGCCGATCTGCCGGCCCGAAAACATAATAATCGAACACCGCCTGCCAGCCGCGCTTTTCATGCACCGGCCGGTCGCGCAGACTGAGCAGCGCGTGCAGCATTGTGTTTTGCGGCGTATCCATAAAGGCTGGTGAGGTGTTCCACCAGTAATTGACCATGGCGTTGAAGTCGGACAAGGCCTCGACATGGTGCCACCACATGGAGGGATAGAACAGGACATCGCCCGGTTCCATTTCAGCCACTTGCCCGGCGGCCTCTGCCTTGGAGAAATCGGGGAAACGGTCATGATCGGGGTTGCGGAAATCGACCATTGAAACCACTTGCCCGCCGGGGGTCGGCTCGAGCGGCCCGGGATACAGATTGGCAATCTGGTCCGGCGGGAACAGGGTGAAGCGCCGATTGCCGACCATGCAGCAGGCCATGTTGTTGGACATGTCATAATGGCATGTCGCTGTCGTGTGGTTGCCGAGCCAGATGCTGACGGTCAGCGTGTTCTGCTCGAACATCTCATCGTTCAGTACCAGGCCATTTTCATCACGAAGGCCAGGCAAATAGGTCTCGAGATCGGTCGAGCCGATATACAGATGGTCGGCATCCTCCTGCCCCAGCGTTTCCAGCACATCGCCCAGGAACTGTCCCAGATCCTCGCGCCTGGCCGTGAAGTTCAGGCGCGTTGCGGTCTCGTCATAGAAGAACCTGCCGCCTTCGGCCGCGGGCTGCCGCGCCCCGACAACAGGCTTGCCGGAATAAAACCGCATCAGGTAATCGACGGCAGCAGCGGCGGAGTCCCTTCCCGCCTGCACCAGCGGCACATCGCGCAGGACGCCCTTGAGAAGCGCCGGTTTGCCTGCCGCCATCAGATCGCGATAGGGAATGGTTTCGGCCGTCAGGCCGGTTATCTCTTCGGTGCGCTTGTCGATCTTGACCATTTCAAATCGCTCCGCTTGCGGATAATCAGGACATACCCTGGGCACGCAGGGCGTTCTTCATCTCGATCAGCCGGTTTATATTCGGCAGGGAACTCAGCACCATATAGGCAAGGCGCAGGGCGCCGGACCTGTGCAGCTTCTCAAGCGCCTGCGCATCGAGCGATGTCAGCTTGTCCTCATCGATAGTGTGGAAATCGGGAATGGTGTAAGCCGTCTCGCGATCAAGGCGCACTTCGATGTTTATCGGCTCGATCAGTCCAGCTTCCTCGAACGCGGCAAACATTTGCGGCAGGTATCCAATACCGCGATCAATTGCCTGCAACATGGTGCTGACACGCTCCAGGTAAGGCGAATTGCCGCCATGCACGAGAAATACGGGCTGGCCCTCGGTTTTACTGACACGCCGGCTGTCGAGATCCACATGGATCATCGGCTCCGACGGCTCACCGGATGGCGCCTTGCTATAGCCGATCATGAAGGGCCCGCGCTGATGGATCAGCGGCACGTGGCGGGCATCCCAGCTTCCATTCTCCCTGAGAAAAAGGTTCTCGTTCCTGTCAAGCCCCAGCAGGGCGATGGCTTGCCACTGATCCTCGGCATCCTTGCGGAAGAGGATCGGATAATCGCGCTGGATCTCGACGAATTCAGTCGGGAAAACCGGCGCAATATTGACGCTGTCGCCGTACTCGGCGCCATAGCGGGTGATCACCTTCAGGTCTTTATGGTCGATATTGTTCAATAATGCCGTGTTGGGCATAAGAGCATCTCTCTGTGCATTCTGTTGCGGCCAGGACGTTCACGGGTCACTCCCCGCGACTGCGATGTCATACCGACAGTATAGAGAAACTGGCGATAACTGTATATGCGGCGAAAAAGGCCGCTGCAAGCAGCGGCCTTTCCCGATTCGTGAAGAATGTCCCAGCACCGGCATTCCGGTGCCGGATCATCCGGATTAGAAGTTGTAGCGGGCACCGACAACATAGCGCGGGGACAGTTCATAACCATACCAGAACTGATCCGGATAGCGGTGATACTGACGCTGGTCCTCACCAGTAATGTTGATCCCTTCGAAGGACACAGCGAGTTGCTCGGTTACGTCATAATTGACGCTGAAGTCGAACTGACCGTAATCCTCCGTGTAGATCGCAGAACGGTCACCACCCTCGTTCGTGGCACTCAGGAAGGTATCACGCCAGTTATAGGCGAGACGAGCCGACCAGCCATAGTTTTCGTAGATCGCCGTGAAGTTGGCCGTATCGGACAGGCCGATAAGAGCAAACTGGTTGATGTTCTTCGGAGCTGCCGGATCTGCCGTGATGTCGCCATCCACGATGGTATAGTTGGCCTGGAGGCCGAACCCGGTATCTCCGAAGAAATGCTGCCAGGCAAGTTCCCAGCCATCGATCACGCCTTCATCAGCGTTCAGCGGTTGTTCGACCGAATAGACAGCCAGCGGATCATTGCTGTCCGAGCGAACGTCGAAGGCGGCGAGAATGTCATCGACATAGCCTTGCGGCAATGTACCACCGTCAAGGTTGGCTTCGAACTCGGCCCGGGCCGCAGCCACGGATGCACGGTTGTCGATCAACGCTGTCAGAGTGAACAGGTTCGCCTCTGACTGATCGGCACCAAGCTCCTGGATAATCGCCAGGGCTTCGCCCGACCGGCTGCCGGCACCGCCGGCCGTCTGGTCGCGAATACCGAAGAGGTTGCGCTCAACCACACCGGTACCGACGAAGTTCTTGGTGTCTTTCTTGAAGTAACCCGCCGAGATGTAGCTGGTATCGTCATAGTACCACTCGAGCGAGACGTCGAAATTGTCCGACTCAAGCGGGAGCAGACCCGGGTTCTGCGACGTACCGGTCAGCTGACCGCCGAGAACTGTCGGCCGGTTCGGTGCAGCAGCACCAACCGAGGCGTACAGGTTCGTGTAAGACGGGCGACCGATGGTCTTGCTGTAGGAGGCTCGCAATACCACGTCGTCCCGCACATCCATCTGGAAGTCGACGTTTGGCAGCAGGTGATCGTAGGATCCGTCACCGGACACGTTCTGGGTGTCGCCAGTCTGCTCGACGAGGAAGTCGTTGTCAGCCTGCCAGTTGAAGCCTGACGGAACAGCCTGGACCGTCGCCGAGGAGACTTCCGTTTCCTCGTACCGGATACCGGCACTGATCCGCGCCGGACGGTCGAGCAATTCAGCTTCCATCGCAAACTGGGCAAACATGGAGAAGATCGTCTCTTCAACCTCATCGAAACCCGGTGTTTGGTTGATACGGAACCGATTAGGATTGTCAGCAGGCGGCGTCATGGCCTCGTAGATCGGGACCAGAGCGTTCCACAGATCAACCGCGTCTGCCTTGAATGCCGTTTCGGCCTGACCGACCGGCAGATCGTCGAACTTGCACGACAGGCAATATTCTTCCAGAAGGCCTGGAGCGTATTGTTCGACATCACCCGGGAAGGCAAGGCCCCAGGAGCCGAGGTCCTGTTGCGTGTTCAACGTGTCCACGGTCATGACCGTGTCACGATAATTCGTGCCGACTGTCAGGCTGGAATTGTCGAAATCCCAAACGAAGCGCAGGTCGAGTTCGTCAACCTCATGCTCCATGGCCGTGGATGTGGACCGGAAGACCTGGGAGGCGACGTCGCCGGCGTCAAGAACGCCATTGCCGTTGCCGCGTTGGCTATCGTCGATCGTATAGGTCTGGATCGGATATCCGCTGCGATAATCGACAGAGTGCTCCTGAATAACCGGTGCACCGATGCCGGTGAAGGTGGCGAGGTGGCCAAGCGGATTATTGCCGCCGGATTCACCCTTGGACGTATGCGCATCGAGAACGACACTCATCCGTTCGTTCAGTTCCCAGTCCGCATTGAAGCCGAAGGAATTCAGCGTGTCTTTCGTGGCGCGGTTGGTCTGCTCGAAACCGATATCCTTCGTGCCACCGTTGAATTCATAGGCATAAACGGCTGCGGCAACCGCATCGGAGTTGAAGATCAACTCGTCCATCGGTGTGGCGAACCAGTTGGTCTGCTCATAGCGAAGCTCATCGGACTCGTTCACCGCGAAGGTGTAGTCGGCCGTCAGTGACAGCGTCTCGATCGGGCGGAACTGAGCGACCAGCTGACCATTGATGCGCTCGCGCGTTATGTCGGAAAAGTCGTAACGGCTGTCCTGTGCAATGGCATAGGCCTGATCCGCAGCAGGCGGATTGCCGACGGGCGTCGTACCCGGATTACGAACATAGGAACCGTTCGAGCTGAGCGGCGAATCGCCCAGCGTCGGGTCGAAGACGAGCCAGTCATTGACTTGCTGGGTCGGCGCCCCGGAATCACGTCTCGAATAGGAGCCGAACAGGCCGATACCGAAATTGCCGGTATCGTTGACCCAGTTGACCAGACCGGACAGTTCAGGAGTCAGCTCGTCACCATCGTCGACACTCGTGTCGTTGATGAGCTTGCCCTGAACGGTCGCCATGGTGCCGTTGCCGTCAAGCGGGCGGCGCGTGTTGATATTGACCGTCGCGCCAATGCCGCCGGTCGGAAGAACGGCCTGGCCGGTCTTGTAGACTTCCAGCGAAGACACGCCTTCGGAGGCGAGGTTCGAGAAGTCGAAAGAGCGGCTGCCACCGCCATTGTAGTTGCCGCGTGCACCGATGACGCCGACTTCAGCGGTCGGCAGGGTGCGGCCATTCAGGGTGATCAGGTTGAAGCCCGGCCCGAAGCCGCGCACCGTGACGGCGGAGCCTTCGCCGTTGACCCGGTCGATGGAAACACCGGTGATCCGCTGAAGGGATTCGGCGAGGTTGGTGTCCGGAAACTTGCCGATGTCTTCGGCAGAGATAGCGTCGACGACACCGTCGGAATTACGCTTGATGTCCATTGCCCGCTCGAGCGAGGCGCGGATACCGGTCACGACGATGACGTCATCGCCTTCTGCCTGGTCATCGTCCTGAGCCATGGCCATTGGCGAAAACGCGCCCATGACCATCATGGATGCCCCAGCCATCAGCGCTGTACGACGCAGACGATTTTTTTGTTCTAATTCTTTCACTTTCAGTCCTCCCTTGGTTGCTTCCCAGCGTTCCCCGACGGGGAAATCGCAAAGATACAAAAACACTACCGATCCGGATCATTCCGGCTATCGGCACAATACTTTCCCGCCCTGCAAAACAACTTTTGCAGAAAGGAAACCCCCGCCTTGCGGCGGTATATGAGCGGTAAGCGCTTGGCGTTTACTTCCCTTGCGAGAGGTTCATGCGATCGGCCGTCACGGAAAGCCGGAGAGCGCACTCCTCCCTTGTTATCCTGTTAGCGTTAGCAGCCTTCGCAGGCCCGTGCAATGCCCCTGACCCCCACAGAGGTCAAATTTGCAGGATTGTTGCTTTCATGCAGCATATCAATGCGATCATCTGCAAACAGAGCTTTATGCCAAGGCAGGATACAGTGTGTTATATGCTGATAACCATACCGGTTTAAATCACTATAAACCACGTCGATCGGGCCGAACAAGTTTGTGTGCGGCGCAATATAACTCCGGCACACGCAAGGCAGATCGCAGTCTGGCGAGTTGACAGCTGAATCCATCTGCCGCCAAGGTGATTGCCTGATCTGACCAAGGGGCGACAAGAATGATAAGAAGAATGACAGGCGTAATTATCACCGGGGCGCTCTCCGGGCTGTTCTTCGGCCTGGCGGCATTTCCGGCTGGCGCAGCGGGCGACCTGCCGGGTCCGGACCTTGTTCTGACGAATTCAGCCAGCCGCGACCATATCGACCTCACGGGCGCCTGGACCTATTCGATCGACCCGTACCGCGACGGGCTGAAAAGCTTTCACGGGAACGGACCGGGCCTCGGCCACCGGCGCTATGAGACCACCGATGTCGAGGCGGTGACGCGCGAAAACCCGACCGCGCGCTATGAATATGACATGCGGCGCGAAAAGATCGTCACCCTTCCCGGCTCATGGATCAATCATGCACCCGAATTGCGCCATTATGACGGGCTGATGTGGTATGCCCGCGAATTCGATGCGGCGCCCGAAGGCGACGAACGCGCCTTTCTGCGATTCGGCGCGGCGAATTACACGGCGCACGTCTGGTTCAATGGCGAGTTTGTCGGCCGGCACGATGGCGGCTTTACCCCGTTCGCGTTTGAAGTGACCGACCTGCTGGAGGACGGCGAAAACCTGCTGGTCGTCGGCGTCGATGCCCAGCGCACCGACCAGACCGTGCCGCCGCCCGTCACCGACTGGGAGACCTATGGCGGCCTCACGCGCCCCATCCGCCTGGTCTATACATCCGAAACCTTCATAGACGAGGCACGCACCTGGCTCGGCAGGGACGGGCGGATCATGGCCGAACTCGCTCTCGACGGGCCCGGTGCCGCCGGACAGGCAGTGAGCGTGACCATCGAGTCTCTCGGCCTGACACTTGACGGCCGCACTGATCGCAACGGCATGTGGCAAGGCAGCATCGCGGCACCCGACACCCTGTCGCTCTGGTCGCCCGACAATCCGACCCTTTATGATGTCACCTTCGCGGCGGGCGACGACACCCTGCCGGAACGAATCGGGTTTCGCACGATCGAGGTGCGCGGCACCGATATCCTGCTCAACGGCGAGCCAATCTACCTGCGCGGTATCAGCATGCATGAAGAGGAGCTCGGGTCGGATCCAGGGCGAATCATGACCGAGCCGGCAATACGGGCACTCCTGTCCGAGATAAAGGACGGGCTGAACGGCAATTTCGTGCGCCTCGCCCATTATCCTCATTCCGAATTGACGACGCGCCTTGCCGATGAGATGGGCCTGCTCGTGTGGAGCGAGATCCCCGTCTACTGGCTGATAGACTGGAACAATGACGACACGCTGGCCGAAGCGCGGATGATGCTGGCAGAGAACATGATGCGCGACATGAACCGCGCTTCCATCATCATCTGGAGCGTGGCCAACGAGACGCCCGTCGGCGATGCCCGCAACAGCTTCCTGCGCAAGCTCATTGCCGATGTGCGCCAGAGGGATGACACCCGTCTTGTCAGCGCCGCCCTGTTGACCGAGAGCACGACTGACAATGGCACGATGCGCAGCTGGATCGACGATCCTCTCGCGGACGATCTCGATATCCTCGCGGTCAACACGTATAATGGCTGGTATGGCGGCCCGGATCTCGACGGCGTCGACGACATCGTCTGGGAAGCGCGCCATGAAAAGCCCATGATCTTTTCGGAATTCGGCGCCGGCGCCCTTGCCGGCTTCGCCGATGAGGAAGCCCGCCGAAAGTTCTCGGAAAGTTTCCAGGCTGACTATTACCGTGCGACACTGGCAATGAGCGAGAACATCCCGTTCCTGAAGGGGATGTCGCCATGGATCCTCAAGGATTTCCGCTCGCCGCGCCGTCAGCACCCGGTGTATCAGCAGGGCTGGAACCGCAAGGGGCTTATCTCCGAAACCGGCCAGCGCAAGCAGGCTTTTCATGTCCTGTCCGACTTCTACCGCGAGATGCAGACCGCCGGAACGACACAGGACTAGGCGATCTGCGATCGACGTTCGGGCAGGCTTGCTCGCGACTGTCAAGGGACAGATCGACGAAGGCCTCGAGACTGTCCCTCAGTACCCGGTTCTTGTTGCTGCCAACAGGGCGATATCTGTCAAAAGGCCTTGCTCCAGCATCTGCACAGGATCATCATGGACGCGTTCTGATACAAGGCTTTCATGATGACTGCAGCCGCAACACCGCTCGACCACATCGCCATTATCGGGGGCGGCTCGGCCGGCTGGATGACGGCGGCGGCGCTCGCCAATGCGGTGCGCGGCGGCTGCCGGATATCGCTGGTAGAATCCGAACAGATCGGCACGGTCGGCGTCGGCGAAGCGACGATCCCGCCGATAAAGCGCTTCAACCAGACACTCGGGATCAGCGAGGCGGAATTCGTCGCCAGCACGCAAGGCTCCTTCAAGCTCGGCATCGAATTCGTCGACTGGTCGCGCAAGGGTCATGCCTATTTCCATCCCTTCGGTCCCTATGGCGCCGACTTCGATGCCGTGCCGATCCATCATTATTTCCTGCAGGCCCGGGCCGGCGGCGACACCCGTGACATGGGCGAGTATTCCATGGCCTGGGCCGCGGCACGGCGCCACCGCTTCGCCCCGCCCTCCCGCGACCGGCGCCAGGTCCAGTCGACATTCGACTATGCCTATCATTTCGATGCCGGTCTCTATGCATCATTTCTGCGGACCTATGCCGAGCAGCGCGGTGTCGTCCGCCACGAGGGCAAGGTGGTCGACGTCACCCGCGACGGCGAGAGTGGCAGGATTGACAGTGTCAGCCTCGACAAGGGCACCGAGATCGCCGCCGATTTCTTCGTCGACTGTTCCGGCTTTCGCGGCCTGCTGATCGAAGGGGCGCTGGAAACCGGCTATGACGACTGGACCCGCTGGCTGCCCTGCGACCGGGCCGTGGCAGTGCCCTGCGCGCGGACAGATCCGCTCATTCCGTATACGCGCTCGACCGCCCGGACGGCGGGCTGGCAATGGCGCATTCCGCTGCAGCACCGCACCGGCAATGGCCATGTCTATTGCTCGGAGCATATCAGCGATGATGAAGCGACAGGTACGCTGTTGGCCAATCTCGATGGTGCGCCCGCTGGCGATCCACGCCTGTTGCGGTTCACCACGGGCTGCCGGAAGAAATTCTGGAATGGCAATTGCGTCGCCATCGGCCTTGCCGCAGGGTTCATGGAGCCGCTTGAATCGACCAGCCTGCATCTGATCCAGACCGGCATTACCCGGCTGATCGCCCTCTTGCCCGGCAAGGATGACAACCCTCTGCTGGCGGAGGAATATAACCGCCTGACCAGGCGCGAATATGAGTATATCCGCGACTTCCTGATCCTGCATTACAAGGCCACCAGCAGGGACGACACGCCGTTCTGGCGTCACTGCGCCGCAATGGATATTCCCGGGACGCTTGCCTACAAGATCAACCATTTCCGGAAGTCGGGGCGGCTCGTCTCTGACGGGCTGGAGCTGTTCCAGAATGCCAGCTGGTTCGCGGTCCTGACCGGGCAGGACATCTGGCCGGAGAGCTATGATACGCTGGCCGATTTGCGCGCCGTCGACGCCGCAACGCGTCTCGCCGGCCTGAGGCAGGTCATGGCCGAGGCGGCAGAGGCGATGCCAAGCCATGCCGACTTCATCGAGCAGCATTGCAAGGCATCCCCGCCCTAAAGCGCCGCCATGCCGGGTGCAGCACAATGCTGCGCGATATATTCCCTGTGCGGTGGCAAGCCGGCGACCGCCTGCGCGATGATGCTGTCGAGATTGTTCCTGAACTCGTCGAGCTGCGCCGACGAAAGACTGCCCGCCAAAGGATGATAGGTGTCGGGCATCACCCCCTGCCCGATCATCACCTGCACCCAGCCATCCAGCGTGAACAGCTCCTCATCCTCGCGGAAGAACCTGCCGGCGTGGCGAAAGAGGTCATATTTGCGCTGCAGGCTTTCCGGTATCTGCATCGCGCGGCAGCGATCCCAGAACGCTTCCCCGCAACGCCCATTGGCATGATAATGCAGGATCAGGAAGTCGCGGATATGCCGATATTCCTCGACCGTCTGCCGGTTATACTCCGCGACGTCGGCCGCCTCGATCGTCTCTGTCGGGAATATGTTGATCAGCCTGCTGATGCCTGACTGGACAAGATGGATGGAGGTCGATTCCAGCGGCTCCATGAACCCTGCGGCGAGCCCCAGCGCGATGCAATTCCCTTTCCAGAAGGTCTCCCGGTGTCCCGTGGTGAAGGCAAGCTGGCGCGGATCGCCCAGCGCTTCGGTTTCCAGATTGGCGATCAGTGTCGCCGCAGCCTCGTCATCGCTGAGAAAATCCGAGCAATAGACATGGCCGTTGCCGGTACGGTGCTGCAGCGGGATACGCCATTGCCAGCCGGCCCTTTGCGCCTGTGCCCGGGTATAGGGCGGCAGGTCCGGCAGCGGCGCTGATGGCACGGCGACGGCGCGGTCGCACGGCAGCCAGTGCGTCCAGTCGACATAATCTGCGCCAAGCGCCTGCCCGATCAGCACCGCACGAAAGCCGGTGCAGTCGATGAACAGATCGCCGCCAATCTCCTCGCCGCTATCGAGCCTGAGTGCCGCGATATGTCCGCCCTCGCCCAATGGCACATCAATGATCCTGCCTTCCTTGCGGCTGACCCCCCGATCCTCCGCATACTGGCGCAGCGTGCAGGCATAGCGAGCGGCATCGAAATGGAAAGCGTAGGCCAGGCCCTGCAGAGGCGTCGTGCCGACCCGATCCAGCCTGGAAAAGCTGTTCCGATACGCGGCGCGGGCGTTGAGCGAATAGCGCCAGAGATCATCGTCGCGCCCCTCTCTGTGCGCCCGCAGCCAGTACTGATGAAAGGTGGTCATGCCGAGGCTCATGCCGATACCGCCAAAGGCATGCATGTAACGGGCGCCCGGCGCGCCCCAGCCATCGAACTCGATGCCGAGCTTCATCGTGCCATGCGTCGCTCTCAGGAACTCGTTTTCGTCGAGACCAAGGACAGCGTTGAACAGCTTGATCTGCGGGATCGTCGCCTCGCCGACGCCGACCGTACCGATATCTTCGGATTCGACCAGCGTGATTTCGGCGATGCCGCCGAGCGCCCGGGCGAGCGCAGCCGCGGCCATCCAGCCGGCGGTGCCGCCACCGGCAATGACGATTTTCCTCTTCGGCTTGTCGATCATGCTCGCCCTTTCCGGCCCCAGCCTATGCCAACTTTCCGCTCCCGGCCAATGCGCAAGGCAGACGCGTCCTCCACATATGAAAAAACCCCGCCGGACGAACCGGCGGGGCATAGGTCAGAGAGGTAAGGGATTTAGTTGAACTTATAGTCGATACCGAACAGATAAGTCCGACCGTATTGCTGGAAGTCGCGGACCTGGCGCTCGTCCTCATTGTAGAATGTGACGAACTCCTGGTCGGTCAGGTTCTGCACCTGGAACAGGAGGCCCAGTCCAGCAAGCGGACCATCCTGGAAGTCATAGCCAAGCTGGGCATCGATGACCGATTCAGCTTCGACCGTCGTATAGTCGCGGCCATTGCCGAAGCCGGAAACCTCGCCGAGGAAGTCAGACCGGTAACGATCCGAGATCCGGGCCTGGAAGCCGTTCTTCTCATAGTAGAGCGTCAGGTTGGCGACCGTTTCGGACAGACCCGGCAGGGAGGAATCCGTGCCCGGACCGTTCGGCTCGATCTCGCTTTCCGTGAAAGAAGCGGATGCAATGACACCGAAGCCGTCAAGGACCGGATGGATCATTTCACCGGTGATCGAGCCGGCAATTTCCAAACCGTAGATCGAGCCGCCCTCGCCATTGGCCGGACGCGTGATCAGACCGAGTGTGGTCGCGGGCTCTTCATCCGTACCCGGCGGCAACCCACCGAAGTCGAATACCTCGCCCTGGTCATAGATGTAGTTCTCCAGGTCCTTGTAAAACAGGGCAGCCGAGACATAGCCGCTGGTGCCGAAATAGCGCTCCAGAGACAGGTCGTATGCCCATGCGGTCCACGGCTCCAGCTGCGGGTTGCCGCCAAAGGCGCTCCAGAACGCGTTATTCGGGTCGGTGCTGTCGATATTGCCTTCGTTGCGGCTGACCTCGACCGAGGCACGCATCTGGTCCATCCGTGGACGGGCGACGGTGCGGGCGACAGCCGTGCGCAGGAAGGTGTTGTCGGTCAGTTCGAACTGGAAGTTCGCACTTGGATAGAATTCCGTGTACTCAGTGCCATCCTCGACCGTCTCGATAAAGACGTTCGGCTCGAACCCCGCCGCCTGTGCCCCGGTGGAGCTTTGCTCCGCCTGGATGACCTGGACGCCGAAATTGCCGCTGAGCGGGAACGGGCCGGCCATCGTGTCGACATTGGCCATGGCATAGACGGTCAGCAATTGCTCCTCGACCGTCCAGCTCTTGGTCACGACATCGGCATTGGTGTTGGGGTCGAGGTCATAGATGCCGCTGTTGAGCGCCGCCAGCGGATCGAAGCTGACCATCGGGCCGAGGCCGAGATAGTCGAGATCCGTCGGCTCGAGCAGCAGGTTGGACGGGATCGTCAGTTCCGCCGCGCCATTGGCGAGCAGGATGAACAATTCGTCCGCGACCTTTTCCTTCGACCGGTCGGAATAGTTCACGCCGAATTCGACCGATGAAATCGGCCCGGTCATCTCGCGGGTCATACTGGCGCGCAGCGACGTCAGCTCGTCCTCGATCGACGGCATGTTGAGGAAGCCCGCCTGCCCGTTTGGACGGCCGGCCGCCGCGTCTGTGCCCCAGCCTTGCGGGCTGGTCAGCACGATCAGGTTCGGATCGGAATAGTCGAGAATGCTGTCGAAGACCGTACCGCTGGAGCTGGTGACGAAGCCCAGCGTGTCGCGCGGACCGGACAGGTTGTAGCCGGTACCGGCATAGGTCTCGAGGATCATGTCGGTGCGGTCGACGGTGGACCGGGCGATGTCCGTTTCCAGCGCCCAGTTATCAGACAGCTGGGTCTGCGTGTTCCAGCCGATGGAGAACAGCTCGGCATCGCGCTGGTTCAGGTCGTTGCGGACGACGCCGACAACGCCATCGAACGTGCCGGAGGTGACGAGGCCATCCTCGACCGTATAGCCCGGGTCCGGATTAATCCCGCCCCAGAACAGCGGCAGCTCGATGCCGCGCAGGGTCTGGGTTTCCTCGAACTCGGAATAATAGGCGTCGAGGGTCGAGGAGAAGGTCTCGCTCGGCTCGTATTGCAGAACGCCGATCAGGCCGTCGCGCTTGAGCTCGTTCGACTGCACGTAAGGCTTGGCACCACCAAGGATCAGCGGCGTGCTCGCATCGAAATCAGCCGGCAGGTTTGGATAGCCCCAGGCATTGTAGCGCTCGCCCTGGGACGGGGACTTCGTCGAGGCATAGCCAAGCGCCCAGCCCCATTCACCATTGGCCGACTGATCGAAATAGGCCGCACTGAAGCGATAGCCGGTATCTTCCGTGCCGGAATTCAGGGCGCCGTACTCGTTGGTCTCGCCGCGCAGGTTGAAGGCAATGGTACGGCCATTTTGTTCCAGCGGCCGGACCGTGCGCAGGTCGGCGGTGCCGGCCAGGCCCTGACCGATCAGGGCGGCGTCGGGCGTCTTGTAGATGACGACCTGCTGAATCAGTTCCGACGGATACTGATCGAACTCGACAGAGCGGTTGTCGGATGTCGACAGCTGTTCGCGGCCGTTTAGGAGGGCCGTTGTGAAGTCGGGTGCGAGACCGCGAACTGAAATGACCTGCCCGCGGCCATTGAGGCGCTGGGCAGTCAGACCCGGCAGGCGGGCAAGCGATTCGGCAATGGAGACGTCCGGCAGCTTGCCGATATCCTCGGCGGAGACCGCCTCGACGATCGACGAGCTGTTTTTCTTGGCAGCGATGGAATCGGTGAGTGACCGGCGGATACCGGTGACGATGATGGTATCTTCGGAAGCCTGCTCTTCCTGAGCTTCGGCGGTGTTGTCATCATCCTGCGCATAGGCGCCCGGTGCAGCCATGAGCATCAGCGCCAGACCGGTCCCGGTCATCAGGCCTGCCCGGCCAAATTTGAATTTCGTTTCCATAATGTCCTCCCGTATGGATCACCGCATTTCTGACAGAGCGGGTAAGGATGTTTTTGCAAATTTATGTAATTTTGTCAATAAAGGCGACAGTATAGGAACTGCATAAAGCTCTGGACGAGCGTTGTACGTTACATAAATGCTACAACAGCGCATCAGTTTTAGCGCTACCAAAGTCTCTTGCTCCAAATTGCCGCGCTTTATTGGAGTTTTGTGTTTATGTAATTTTTTGCAAAAGTTGTTACAAGACAGGCGCGGTTGCGCAAACGGGGCGCGGGGCCCGCCCCTGATAGCGCTATCGCCGCTACTCTTCCGTCCGGTACCGATCCGCTACGATATCGTAGCGGTCCCAGACCGCCTGATCTGCGGCGGACCGCAGCAGCTTGATATATTCCGCATGCGTCCAGGCCAGCGGTGTTGCCGAATCGGTGCCCTCACCCATCACGTAATCATGGCGGGTGCGGTCGCCGACACCGTCCCAGACCTGCTCGGGCAGCATCAGGCCTTCATTGGCGAACAGCTCCATGCCGCGCACATAGGTCGCGCGAATCTCGTCAGTCGCCGCCCCGGCGGCCAGCTCGTAATGGCCGCGCTCACCGGTGAAGAACGGCCAGACCCGTCCGCGTTGCCCGGCGCGCATCTGCCCGCCCTCGCCATAGTTGATGCCCGTCACGGTCTCGCCATAGCCGTCATTGCCATAGCGCCGCCAGCCGGGATAGGTGCCGGGCTCGCCCTCGAAGGTGAAATCATATCTGACGCGGTAATGGTCATCGCGGGTCTGGTCGTCCAGTTCCGGCAAGCTGTCGACGATGGATGGCGCATCGGCGCTGCGCACGCCATAACGCACCAGCTCCAGGAAGCCGCCATCGACCATCAGGTCCTCGGCCACGCCCTCCTGACCATTGGCACCGCCGGTTGCGGCCTTGTCATTGGGATTGTCATTGCGGGTGATACGGATGAAATAACGCCCATCAGCCTCGCCCTCGTTCCAGGCGCCATTGGTGGTGAACATCGTCTCCTCGATCGACGCCTCATAGGCATCGGCGGCGGCGAGATATCTCTGCGCATCTTGCGGGCGCTCGAGCGCCTCCGCCATGTCGGCGGCGGCGACGAGCCCGGTGATGATGGCTGCGGTCGTCGAGGGCGAATAGCCAGCCTGTTCTTCCCAGCGCTCCTGCTGGGTCGCCGGCGGGGTGATCGTCTCGTTGTTCCAGTCGAGCCCGACCGTGCCGCCATCGACAAGGAAATCGGCGGCTGGCTTCAGCATGCCGTCATAATAGCCGGCAAGCTGGTCATCGGCGATCACGCCTGCCTGCCACAGCTTCCAGCCGAGCATGACCGGCATCGCCGTCTGGTCGAGCTGGACCGACACCCATTCGCGCGTGCCGTTGACATGGGTCTTCTGCAGGAACCATCCGCCTGCGCCGGTATTGCCTTCCATCTCGTCATCGACCTGGATCTGGTCGAAATAATCGAATGCGACCTTGGCCGTCTCCGGATCGCCCATGGCAAGAAACGCCATCGCCACCTGATAAAAGTCGCGCGGCCACACGGCCTTGTAGCCCGTCGACGATGTCGCGGCGGGCGTCGTGTCGCCCCACGGATTGGACAAGGACGCGATCAGTGCCCCGGCATGGGTTTTGTCTTCCTGTGCCTTGAGGACGAGCGCGCTGGCATAGGCAAGATCACCGCCGTCGCGGGCCATGGTCGCAAGGCGCGGCAGGGCGTCGAGGGAAGCGATATAGTCCTCCCAGCCGACGGCGTCGCCTTCGCCATTGTATCGCGCAAGGATCGTGTCATAGCCATCAGCGAGGGTCGCCTCGGCTGCGGCCATGCTCGCTTCCCTGTCAGCACCGAAGCCGACGGCAAGGTCATAGACAGCCTCGCCGGAGACGGGGTCGAACGCTGCCGCCAAAGCGACATTCCCCGGCGTGTCGCCGGTCGACTGATAGGGTTCGAGGGCGCCCGTCTCCGCAAGCTGCGTTTCGCCGGCTGACGAGCCGACAAACCCTGCGGAGGTGGCAGCAAACGCGCCGCCCGTCAGCACGCTGACAGCACCCTTGTCGTCCCACGCCTGCAGCGCATCGGCCGTAACCGCCGCCATGTCATCATCGCCAGTGTTGGAGACATGCGGATTGACCAGCAGGTAAGGCGTCACGGCGCCATCGAGCGCGCGCACCACAGCCCGCACGAACAGGGTGTCGCGGCCCGGATCGGTGAAGATGTGCTTCTCGATTTCAAATTTGCCGTCTCGGTCTCGGGTGACCACACGATAGGCAAGCGACAATGGCCGGCCTTCAGCATCCGTATGCAGATAGGAAATGTCGAAATCCGTGTCCGCACCCTCAATGTCGACATAGCCGCCGTCCGCACCCTCGCCCGCAATGGCGAATTTCATATCCTTCAGCTGCGCCTCATGGATCAGCCCGGCCATGGTCTCGGTGATGATGCCTTCGGCCAGTGAAAACCAGACTTTCGATATCGCGCCGGTTTCGCCGCCATCGCTATAGGCGCCATCGGTATAGGCCTCATAGGAGGTGCCAATCCCCGTCTTGCCGGAATAGGCCCAGACCGACGCTCTTCCCGGCGCGCCAGGCGCGACCGACGCCGCATTCCGGTCAACGGCGTCACTGGCAGCGCCGTCACTCCCCTCTTCAGCGGAACAGGCAGCGACAAGGGCAATCAGGGAAACGGCAAGCAGGGTTGTTTTCATGGTCTCTCTCTCCTTCGAAATTTCTGAGCCGGTGCGGGAGTGGGAGCCGCCCCGCACCGGCTGCACCGGACTATTCGTCGTTCATCGGATAAAAACGCACCGCCGCACCGCCACCCGGAGCGAGCGGCAGCTCCATCACCGTCTCTGATGTCACCGCGCGCGAACCGATATCCATGGCATAGGGATTGGTTTCCCAGTCGGCATCGTCCGCATCGAGATAATATTCAGCCCTGTAGGTCACCCCGTCGGTCAGGAAGCTCAGGGGTTGGCTGATATTGCGCGCCTCCTCGTCGGTAACGGCGCCGAGGAACCAGTCATCACTGCCGCGCTCCTGCCGGGCGATGACGAGGTAATCGCCGACCGCGCCAGCCAGCGCGATGGACTCTTCCCAGTCGGCCGGCACATCCCTGATGAACTGGAACGGTTCCGGCCGCGCCTCGTAATTCTCCGGCAGGTCGGCGGCCATCTGGATCGGGCTGTAGATCGTCACATATAGCGCCAGCTGCTTGGCCAGCGTCGTTTCGACCCGCGAGGCGGTCGAATGCCTCGGCGCGGCACCCTCCAGCTGCGGGCGCTCGTTCGGCATCAGGTCGAAAATGCCCGGCGTGAAGTCCATCGGCCCGGACAGCATGCGCGTATAGGGCAGGATCGCCGTATGCTCCGGCGGGTTCGGCGGCTGGCCCCAGGCATTGTATTCCTGCCCGCGCGCGCCTTCCCGCGTGATCCAGTTCGGATATGTCCGGCGCAGGCCGGTATCCTTGATCGGCTCATGGGTATTGATGGAGATCTTGCGCTTGGCCGCTTCGGTCACGGAATGAATGTAATGGTTCACCATTTTCTGGCCGTCATGCCATTCATAATGGGCGACCCCCGTGTCGTCGACCCATTTGGCATCGCCGCCATCGGCGACATAGCCGGTCTTGACCTGACGCACGCCATGATCCTCATACAGATCATAGGCGTCGGCCATCTGCCTTTCGTAATTGGTGATATTGCCGGACGTCTCGTGGTGCCCGACGAGGCGGACACCTTTCGACAGGGCGTAGTCGGCCACTTCCCTGAGGTCGAAATCCGGATAGGTCTCGGTGAAGCTGAAGACATCGCCATTGTTGAACCAGTCACCATCCCAGCCGGTATTCCAGCCCTCGACCAGCACGCCGTCAAAGCCGTTCTCGGCGGCAAAATCGATATAGCGTTTGGTCTCGTCCGTCGTTGCGCCATGGATGAAGTCAGTGCCCCACGAGCGGTCATTGATATGCATCGCCCACCAGATGCCGACATATTTTCCGGGCTCGACCCAGGAGACGTCGCCCAGCCTGTTCGGCTCGTTGAGATTCAGGATCAGATCGGAATTGACGAGACCGGCGGCGTCCGGCGCGACCTGGATGGTCCGCCATGGCGTCGTGAATGGTCCCTTCTTCACCACGCCAGCGGCCGTTGCGGACGGCGCGAGATCGGCGGCGAAGATACCCGGCCGGTATTGCTTCAGCGACATCGCCGCATAATCGACCAGCGCCGCCTCGTGGACGGACAGATGAATGCCCGACGGCATGCGGAAGGTTACCGGCGTATGGACGATGTCCATTTCCTCAAGCCCGGTCGTCTCATAGAGATATTCGTACCGGTTCCAGCCGCGCGAGGGGATCCACCACGCAGTGCTCGCCTCGGCCACGCGGAACTCGGTCAGCTCATCGACGATGGTGACAGCGTCATAGCCCTGTTGCGCCGGCACTTCGTAACGGAAGCCGATGCCGTCATCGAAGGCGCGGAAGCGGACATTGAAACTGCGCCCGTCATCGGCGGCGAAGTTGACAACCAGCTCGTTGTGATGATCGCGCACGAAGCGCCGCTCGCCCCACGGCTGTTCCCATGTCTCGTCCGCGCTGCCGGCGCTGGAACCGACGATGGCAAAACCCTCATCGAAACCCTTCATCGCCGCGAAGCGCATGCCGAGGCGCGATGGCGCAATCACCATCTCCCCGCCATAGGCAACGCCATATTGCGGCACGCCCTCGCCAGTTACGTCGACGGCAACGACGAGCCTCCCGTCAGGCGATGAAACGGAACGGCCGGCCTCGTCACCCTGCATAGCAAGGACAGCAGAGGGCAGGCACAGGAGCGCGGCTATCGTCGCAAGCAGAACTCTGGCAGAAAAGATCATGATTGCATCCAGTCGGTTACAGCGTCGATGGAGGATGCTCGTGACAGGGCCTCGCTTTCCAGGGCCCGTCTTCCAGACCCCCGAATGGCAGTGCCCGGCCATCCCTTGCGTTTCCTCCGGGGATTATCCCCACCTTATTCTTGCGGCAATCGCCATTTTTCCCAACAGTATACGACCCTACAATTTTTTGCAATATTTGGACAGTATTTTTCCGTACGACTCCTGTGTGCGGCGGACCCGCCGAGGCAATCCTACCCTGATAGCGCACGAAATTGAGCGTATGTTAGCGCTAATCTCCGTTTTCTCGGCGAGTGGCGCCGCGTATTTTTCTTGCCATTTCTTGTAATTTTTTGCAATTTTCTTGCTGTCATGATAGTGTCGAGAAAGAACAACACGCCGCACGCATGACGCAGCGCGGCACAGGCCCGGGAGGCGCCCGATGAGATTCCTGCCATACACAGCGATCGCCCTGATGTCGCTCGCACCAGCGCCGCTGACCGTGGCGCTACCCGCCGCAGCGGAGAACATCCAGCCTTGGCAGGAGCGTCTGCCGCAAGACGAGATCATCTATTTCGTGCTGCCCGACCGGTTCGAGAATGCCGACCCTTCGAATGACGAGGGCGGACTTTCCGGCGGCAGGCTGGCGACCGGCTTCGACCCGACCCACAAGGGCATGTTCCATGGCGGCGACCTGAAGGGGCTGACAGCCCGGCTCGATTACATCGAGGGTCTTGGCGCCACCGCGATCTGGCTCGGCCCGATCTACAAGAACAAGGTCGTGCAGGGTCCGCCGGGACAGGAATCGGCCGGCTATCACGGCTACTGGATCACCGACTTCACACAGATCGACCCGCATTTCGGCACCAATGACGACATGAAGGCCCTCGTCGATGCCGCCCATGCGCGCGGGATGAAAGTCTATCTCGATATCATCGTCAATCATACCGCCGATGTCATTCAGTACCGGGAGTGTCACGACCCGGATTTCGCGGGAGAGCGCGAGCCGGACAGCTTCTGTCCCTATCGCGACAAGGCGACTTACCCGTTCACAACCCGCGGACTGGCCGATGGCGCGGCGATCAATGATGGTTTCATGGGCGACCAGCCGCCATGGCAGATGGCGGAGAATTTCGAGCGGCTGACAGATCAGACCTTTGCCTACACGCCTTTCGTGCCGGACAGCGAGAAAGACATCAAGGTCCCGGCCTGGCTGAACGATCTGTCTGTTTATCACAATCGCGGCAATTCCTATTTCTCCGGCGAAAGCTCGCTCTATGGCGACTTCTTCGGCCTTGATGACCTGAATACCGAAGACCCTCGCGTCGTCGCCGGCATGATTGAGATCTTCAGCTGGTGGATCAGCGAGTTCGATATCGACGGCTATCGTGTCGACACGGCGCGCCATGTCGCGCCGGAATTCTGGCATGCCTTCATCCCGGCGATCCTCGATCACGCCGCCAAGGAGGGCAAACCCAATTTCCATATTTTCGGCGAGGTCGCGTTGCATACCCCGGGCGAGCTTGCGGTCTATACGCGTCGTGACGGTTACCCCGCCGTTCTCGACTTCGGTTTCCAGCAGGCGGTGCGCGACGTGCTCGCCGACGGCAAGGCGCCCCTCGCCTTCGCAGACCTGTTCATGCAGGATGCTCTTTACAAGCATGGGCCCGATACCGCCTTGCAGCTGCCTGTCTTCACCGGCAATCACGACATGGGCCGGTTCGGGCGTTTCCTCAGCGAATCCCTGCCGCAAGCAAGCGAGGAGGAGCTGCTCGCCCGCCTCAAGCTCGGCCACGCGATGATGTTCTTCGCCCGCGGCGTACCCACCATTTACTATGGCGACGAGCAGGGTTTCACCGGCGATGATGGCGACCAGGATGCGCGCGAGGACATGTTCCCGTCCCGGGTCGAGATCTACAATGACAACAATCTGATCGGCACCGACGCGACGACAGCCATCGGGAATTTCGACACCACCCATCCGCTCTATCGTGCCACGGCCGGGATGGCCGCGCTCCACCAGGCGCACCCTGCCCTGCGCCGCGGCGCGCAGGTGCTGCGCCTCGCCGAAAGCGAGCCCGGCGGCCTCCTCGCCCTGTCGCGCCTCGACGCGGAAACGGGGGCGGAATATCTCGTCACCTTCAACACCGGCACCAACGCGCGCACGCGCCAGGTAGAGGTCGATCCGGCCTCGAACAACTGGACGTCGCTTTCCGGCACATGCGCGCCGGCATCGACGACGACCGCGAGCTATCGCGTGACTGTGCCCCCTCTTGATTATACTATCTGCGTTTCAGGAAAGAACTGACCGACCATGAGCATTACCGATACTCTCGCCGACAGAACCCCGCGACGGGACGCTGCGCCTCAAGCCGGGATGGCTGACACGTGGTGGCGCGGCGCGGTCATCTACCAGATATATCCGCGCAGTTTCCTCGACACGACCGGCGACGGCATCGGCGACCTGCGCGGCTGCATCGAGAAACTCGGCTACATCGCCTCGCTCGGCGTCGATGCGATCTGGCTGTCGCCTTTCTTCACCTCGCCCATGGACGATTTCGGCTATGACGTGGCGGACTATCGCGATGTCGATCCGATGTTCGGCAGCCTCGCCGATTTCGACGAACTGGTCGAAAAGGCTCATGGCCATGGCCTGAAGGTCATTATCGACCAGGTTTATTCGCATACGTCCGATGAACATGCCTGGTTCAGGGAGAGCCGCCAGTCGCGCGACAATGACAAGGCCGACTGGTATGTCTGGGCCGATCCCAAGCCAGACGGCTCGCCGCCCAACAACTGGCAGTCGGTCTTCGGTGGCGTCGCATGGGAATGGGATGCGCGGCGCCGGCAATATTACCTGCACAATTTTCTCAAATCGCAGCCGGACCTCAACCTGCACAATCCTGTCGTCCAGGACGCGCTTCTGGATGTGGCCCGCTACTGGCTCGATCGCGGCGTCGACGGGTTCCGCCTCGACGCGCTGAATTTCGGCATGCATGACCGGCAGCTGCGCGACAACCCGCCCGCGCGCGTGTTCCACCGCCCGCCGACACGCCCTTTCGATTTCCAGGATCATATCTTTTCCAAGTCGCAACCGGAGATCACGGGCTTTCTCGAGCGTATCCGCACGCTCACCGATGAATATAACGGCGTCTTCACGGTGGCCGAGATCGGCGGCGATGATTCGCTCGCCGAGATGAAGATGTTCACCGAGGGCGAGACCCGCCTCAACTCCGCCTACAGCTTTGAATACCTGTATGCAAAATCGCTGAGCGCCGAGCTCGTCCGTACAAAGACGCGGGACTGGCGCGAGGGCGATGGCTGGCCGTCCTGGGCGTTCTCGAATCACGACGCGCCGCGCGCCGTCTCGCGCTGGGCCGGCACCGTGCCGGTGGAGGATTATGCCCGCTTTGCCATGCTGCTGCTGATGAGCCTGCGCGGTAACGCCTTCCTCTATCAGGGCGAGGAGCTGGGCCTCGTCCAGGCCGATGTGCCGTTCGAAAAACTTCAGGACCCGGAAGCGATCACCAACTGGCCGGAAACGCTGGGCCGCGATGGCGCCCGCACGCCGGTGCCGTGGGACAGCGCCAGGCCCCATGCCGGCTTCTCCAGCGCGGAGCCATGGCTGCCAGTCGATCCGGCTCATGTTCCGTGTGCGGTCAACGAGCAGGATACCAATCAAGATTCCATGCTGAACTTCACGCGCCGGCTGATCGCCCTGCGCAAGATGGCGCCTGCCCTGCTCCATGGTTCGATCCGCTTCTTGGAGACACCGGGCGCAATCGTCGCCTTCATCCGCACATCGCATTGCGGCGATGAAATGCTGTGCGCGTTCAATCCGTCGGAAAAGACTGTTGAGTGGCAGGCGTGCGATGGCTGGACCATCGAGATGGCGGTCAATATCGGCGATGGTACGCACCCGCCGCAGCAATTGCCGCCAGCCGGCGGCTTCATCGCCCGGCGCGGCTGATCCTCACGGGCAGTCCGTCACGACCCGCAGCTGTCGCGTACGATCAAATCGGTCGGCAGCCGCTCCGACAGGGCGTTGCTGGTCGAGGCTGAGTTGAGCAGCTTCGACACCATCAGCCGCCCGGCCTTGGCCATGTCCTGGGCGATGGTCGTCAATGGCGGACTGGAATAGCGCGCGATCTGGATATTGTCGTAGCCGACTACCGCGATGTCGCTCGGCACCTTGCGCCCGGCCCGGCGGATCGCCCGGATCGCGCCAACGGCGATGAGGTCGGAGGCGGCAAAGACCGCGTCGAATTCCTGGCCGCTGGCAAACAATCCGTCCACGCCTGATTCAGCCGCCTCGATCTCGACCGGCCCGGACACGACGAGACCCTTGTCGACATCCTTGCCCGCCGCTGACAGCGCCGATTGATAGCCCTGGAAGCGCTGGGCGATTTCCGGCGCGTCGAGGTCGCCGATAAAGGCGATACGGTCGTGGCCAAGACGCAGGAGATGGTTCGTCGCCTTCTGCCCTCCCTTCACATTGTCCGATCCGACCGAGCAATATTGCTGGCCCGGCAACTCAGCGCCCCAGACGACGAAGCGGTTACCGTCGTCGGCGAGGCGGTTGAAGCGCTCATGCAGGAAACTCTGACCGAGGAAGATCACCCCGTCGGCCCGGTTGGCGGCGACGAGATTGCTGAGATCGTCATAGTTCTTCGGCGCCAGATGGGAGATCAGCACATCGCTCGAGACTTCGCGGGCGGCCTGGCTGACACCGCCGATCAGTTCCAGATAGAACGGGTCCGCCGTTCGCGTGTCGCGGCCCGGCTGCATCGGGATGACGATGACGATGGTCGATGAGGCGCCGGACAGCACTGCCGGCATGTGCGGGCGAAAGGAATAGTTCAACTCCTGCGCCAGCCGCCAGACCCGCTTCTTGGTCTCCTGGTTGACGTTCGGGTTGTCGTTCAGCGCCCGTGAAATGGTCGCCGTCGACAGCCCCGCCGCTTTTGCCAGATCCTGCAGCCTCGTCGATTTCGTCATCAGTCTTTTCCGGTCATTACGTTATCTGGCGTGACATTGCCTCAGTTCGAGCAAGAATTGCAATAATTTGCAAAGATTTTCCTACCGGAACAGGAAGACCAGCCCCAACGTTGCGGCAACCAGTGCCGCCGTCAGCACGTAATGGTTCTGCCAGAACGGCCTGCCTTCCTGACGCGCCAGATCGGCTTTCAGTTCATCGGCAGTCCAGATCAGCGTGCCGACATCCTCCGGCTGGCGCGTGTCTGGCGTCATCAGGCTGACGATGATCAGCGCCGCCGCCGAAATCACGAACAGGTAGAACGCCATGATCAGGAAGTGGATATCCATGATGCCGAGGATCTCGATCAGCACGAACAGCACAATGCCGCAGCCCGTGCCGGCGACAAGCGAGGCGATGGCGCCGTTGGAATTGGCCCGCTTCCAGAACCCGCCGACGAGGAACAGCGCGACGATCGGCGCGACCGTATAGGACAGGATCGTCTGGAGATATTTGAACAGCGAGCCGAAATTTTCGATCTGCGGCGCCCACAGGACCGACAATACCAGGAAAACGACGGTCACGACACGGCCGACCTGGCCCATCTGTTTCTGTGTCATCTCCGGATGGCGTGTGCGGATGAAGTCCATGGTGACAATGGTCGACGAAGAGTTCAGGGTCGAATCGATCTGCGACATGATCGCGGCGAGGAAACCGGCGAGAACCAGCCCGAGCACACCGGCCGGCAACAGGTCGAACATCAGCGTCGGATAGATCAGATCGCCATTCTCGAGGCCCGGATAGAGCAGGATCGCGGCAGTGCCCGGCAGCACCATGATGAACAATGTGGGAAGCTTCAGCGCACCGGCGAACAGCGCGCCCCAGCGGCCATGGTCCTCGTTCTTGGCTGACAGCACGCGCTGGACCATGAACTGGTTGGTACACCAGAAGTAGAAGCCGATCAGCGGCGCGCCGGTGATCAGCCCCAGCCATGGCACGCCGGGATCGTCCATCGACTTGATCAGGCCGAGCTTCTCCTGCGGCACGGTGTTGAGCACGGTGTCGAGCCCGCCCGCCGCATTGAAGGCGAAGATCGAGATGAGGATCGACCCGCCGATCAGGATCACCGCCTGGATCGCATCGGTAATCATGACCGCCGACAGGCCGCCCAGCACCGTATAGGCGCCGGCGACCAGCGCCAGCCCGGCGATGATGGTCCAGACCGGAATGCCCGGGAAGATCATCTGCAGGATCAGTCCGCCCGCGAACAACGTCGCCGCCGTGTCTACGACGATGGTCAGGAACAGGGTCAGAATGGAGAAGTAATAGCGCATGCGCCGGTCGTATCGCCGCTCCAGATATTCCGGCATGGTATAGACCCGGGCGCGCAGGATGAACGGCATGATGAAGATGGCAAAAAAGGCGAGGATAATCGCCGCAAGCCATTCATAATTGTAGACCGAGATACCCGTCGAATAGGCCTCGCCTGCCAGTCCGACCAGCGTGGTGCCGGAAATATTGGACGCAAACAGCGACAGGCCGATGATCGGCCAGGTCGAGCGCCGGCCCGCGAGGAAATAATCCTCCGCTGACTGATTACGACCGGCAACGGCAATGGCGATCACCGCCATCAGCACGATATAAAGACCGATGACCGCAAGGTCGATCGTCGACAATGTGAAAGTCAGATCGCCCATCTGGCCCCTCCCCGGGTATTGTTTTCATGAGCTTGCGGGAAGCAGTCTAGGCGAGATCGCCTGCAAAAAATACTGATCTTTTGCAGAAATTTGCAGTTGGTCTGCCGCATGCGCTCAGCGGCGGTTCTTCACCGTCGAGAAACGATAGAGCGTCTGCGAGCGCAGGGTGTCGCCGCGCTTCAGGATGGTCGACGGGAAATCAGGCTGGTTCGGTGAATCGGGGAAATGCTGGGTCTCGAGACAGAACCCGGTCCGTTTGCCGAACACCGTGCCTTTCCCGCGATAGCTGTCATCAAGGAAGTTGCCCGAATAGAACTGCACGCCGGGCTCTGTCGTCAGCACCTCCATTCGCCTGCCTGACTTCGGCTCCTCTACTTCCGCAGCCAGCTCAAGCCCCTTGCCCTTGCGGTTCAGGACGAAATTATGGTCATAGCCGGCACCATGGGACAGCTGCTCATCGCTGGCGTCGATTTCCTCGCCGATCGCACGCAGACGGCGGAAATCGAACGGCGTTTCCTTCACCGGCGCCAGGTCGCCCGTGGGGATCTGCGTCTCATCGGTCGGGGTGAACCGGTCCGCTTCCAGTCGCAGCAAATGCCCGGTGATCGGCGAACCCAGATCGCCGGACAGGTTGAAATAGGCGTGCTGGGTCAGTGCGACAGGCGTCGCCTTGTCCGTCGTCGCCTTGTAGTCGATCTGCAGCTCATTATTGTCTGACAGGAAATAGGTGACGCTGACGCTGAGCGTGCCGGGAAAGCCTTCATCGCCATCGGGGCTGACATGGCTGAGGGTCAGGCCCTGCCCATTGTCGGCAACAAACGGCACTGCATCCCAGACGACGCCGTGAAAGCCGGTCTTGCCGCCATGCAGCGTGTTCTCGCCCTGGCTCTTGACCAGCGCATAGGTCTTGCCGTCCAACGTGAAGGACGCGCCGCCGATGCGGTTGCCATAGCGCCCGATCAGCGCGCCGAAATAGGGCGAGTTGTCGATGTAGTCCTGCAGTGTGTCATAGCCGAGAACGACATCCGCGAACCGTCCGTCTGCATCGGGCGCAAAGAGATGGGTCAGGATACCGCCATAATTGGTGATCCTCGCCATCATCCCGGCCTTGTTGGTCAGGGTATAGAGGGAGATCTCCCTGCCGCCGGCCTCGCCGAACGGTTCAATGATCACCGATTTCGCCGCGTCTGGCGCTGTTTCGTTTGCCATATACCGGATGTCTCCTGCCCGTCCGACCGCGTGCAACGGGCGACGCGTCGGCGCCGCCCGTCTTCAGTGACTTACCACCAGACGGCGTATAGCACGATCAGGATGATCGTCACGATGATGGCGCCGATATTGAAGCCGGGGCCGGTCTTGAACGAGATGTCGCCGAGGCGGACGGTCTTGTCGTCCGGCTGCTGCTTTTGCAGGAACGACAGGACGATGCCGAGGGCCAGACAGATCAGGAAGACGAAGCCGACCCGGTTCATGAACGGCATGTCGGGGAAGATCATCGGCCAGATCACCGACAGCACGACCGAGGAGATCACCGCCGCAAGCCCGCCGATCTCCGTCGCCCGTTTCCAGAACATGCCGAGGAAGAAGATCGCGACAATGCCCGGGGTGAAGAAGCCGGTCCAGTTCTGGATGTTCTGGAACACCTGTCCCGACGCGCCAAGCAGCGGCTGGGCGAGGAACACGGCAATGACCAGCGCGACGAAGGATGCGATCCGTCCGATCATGACGAGGCGCTTCTCCGGCGCGTCTTTCGCCAGCAGCGGCTTGTACAGGTCCATCGTAAAGATGGTCGAGATCGAGTTCATCATCGAGCCGACGGACGAGACGATCGCCGCAACCAGCGCCGCAAAGATCAGCCCGCGAATGCCGACCGGGGCATAGGTCATCATCGTCGGATAGGCCTGGTCGGGCTTGCTGATGTCCGGGGCCAGCATGACCGCAGCAATGCCCGGCACGACGACGATGAACGGTACGATCAGCTTGAGGAAGGCGGCGAACATGACGCCGCGCTGGGCTTCCCTGATGTCCTTTGCGCCGAGGGCGCGCTGGATGATGTACTGGTTGAAGCCCCAATAGGACAGGTTCATGATCCACATGCCGCCGATCAGCACGCCGATGCCAGGCAGGTTCTGGAAGTCCTCCGGCCGGGTTTCCCGGTCGATGATCATGTCAAAGCGTTCGGGCAGTTCGGCCACCAGGGTCTGGAACCCGGCCACCGCGCCGGCGTCGCCGCCCAGCTCGCCGAGCACGATCCAGGTGATCAGCGCCCCGCCGAACACCAGCAGCACGACCTGGATGATGTCGGTCAGCGCCACGGCTTTCAGCCCGCCATAGATCGAGTATGCCGCGGCAAAGGCAGCGAGCGCCAGCATGCCGTAGAACATCTCAAGCCCGGTCAGCGTGTTGATTGCTGTCGCCCCCAGCCACAGCACCGTGGTCAGGTTCACGACGGTGTAGAGCACAAGCCAGAACACCGACATGACATATTTGACCGAGGAGCCGAACCGGCTCTCAAGGAATTGCGGCATGGTATAGATGCCGCGCTTGAGGAAGATCGGCAGGAAGAACTTGCCCACGATCACAAGGGTGATCGCCGCCATCCATTCATACGACGCGATCGCCATGCCGATGGCAAAGCCGGAGCCGGACATGCCGATGATCTGCTCGGCGGAGATGTTCGCCGCAATCAGCGAGGCACCGATCGCCCACCAGGGCAGCGCCTTGCCGGCGAGGAAGTAGTCTTCCGTATTTTTCTCGTGGCCCGCCTTCTCGCGCGAGACCCATGTGGCGATTCCGATCAGCGCCAGCGCATAGCCAGCCACGATCACCAGATCGATCAATTCAAGAGACATCCGGTCTGCCCTCCCGTTGATGGCGGCTTTCTTGCCGCACTGTTCCTCTACCTGTCAGGCCGACTGTTTCGCCCGAATCCCCCGGTTTTCAAACAGGTTTCTGCGTAATGGACCGACCGCACAGGCTGTTTTTCCGACCGTCTGGATGACGACGCCCCGGCGGCGCACAGACCCGGCAGATTAATACCACAATAAGCCCATTGACAACCGGTGCCGCGCCGCCGATTGCGACGCAGGCGTCGGACTTGCGTTGTTACGCCGCATTCTTCTTTCCCGTTCAATTGTTTGTGAGAAATCCGTCATTAAAGGCCTGTATGCATTTCTGCTATATCTACGTCGACATGAAGAGATTTTTTGCCACCACCGCGCTTGCCAGCATCGCGGCCAGTCTCACGGCGTGCACGTCTGTGCCGCCGGCAAATGATATGGTGCCCGATGCCGGGCAGTATTCCTTTCCGGCGGCGGCGACCGAAACCCGACCGGGTTCGCTGGATCAGTCATCGCTCAGCAGCCCCTGGTACGAAGCAGCCGTCGCACCGGAGCTGGCCAGCCTGCTGCAGATCGCTGCCGAACAAAGCCCTGCCATCCGCATTCAGGCCAAGCGCGTTGAACAGGCCGAGGCAAACCTTCAGTCCGCTGAAGCGAGCCGGTGGATCGACGTCGTCCTGAGCGGCAATGCCAGCGCCGATTACGATCTCGACAGCAATGACAGCACGGACTCCCGGCGCGCAGCGCTCGGGCTCGACCTGCCCCTCGATGTCAGCGGACGCCTGCGCACCCTGCGCGATGCAGCGCGCTATAATCTCTATACCAGCGCCGCAACCTACGACCAGACGCGCAACACCGAGCTGCGCGACCTGTCGCTGAACGTTATCGATGCCTCGGAATCTGCCCTGCTCTACCGGCTGATCGAGGAACAGATCGAGACGAGCCGCACCCTGCTGCAACTGACGGAGCTGCGCTTTGCCCAGGGCCAGGCTTCGATTGTCGATGTCCTCCAGCAGCGTGACCAGATCGCCTCGCTCGAACAGCAATTACCGCCGCTGCGCGCAAACCGCGTCAGCGCCATCGACGCGATCGCCACCGCGACCGGTACGCCGCCCGCTGAAGACGACATGCCGGCCCTGCTTGCCGATATCCCCGTCATCACGCCGGTCGATGCCTATCCGCAGGCCGACGTGCTGTTCGACACGCGGCCGGATCTGCGCGCATCGGTCTACGCCCTGCGGGCCGACAATGCGACCTATACCGCGGCCATTCTCAACCGGCTGCCGTCCTTTGGCCTTTCAGGGTCGGCCGTCTCTTCCCTCGTGTCCGGCAATGCCAGCGAGTTTGTGACCGCAACGGTGTCCGGCGCCCTGACGGTGTTTGATTCCGGCGCGAAGGATGCGGCCATCGATTTCAGCCGCGCCCGGTATGAAGAGAGCGGTATTCTGCTGCTGCAGGACTGGCTGGATGCCCTTGCTGAGATAAACGGGTTGATAAGCAGTGAAAATGAGGGGCTGGAGAATATCCGCCTGACCCAAGACAGACTGGAAACATCGCGGCAGCTGCTGGAATCGGCCCGCCGCCGCTATCGCCAGGGCGCCAGTGATTATCTACCGGTACTCGATGCCCTCAGTTCGATTCAGACACAGGAACGCCGTCTGATCAACCTGCAGGCGGAACAAGCTAGAATTCGTATCAGGCTGCATGCCGCTCTAGGCCTGCCTGCGCAGACAATGACCGAGAGGACGATTTGATGAACGGGGATCACCAACAGGGCGCAGAGAGAAAGAAGAGCCGGTTTAGGCTCATGACGGTATTTCCGGTGGTGCTCGCCGTGGGCTTCGCCGTCGCCATCCTGTTTCTCTATGCGACCCAGCCGCGCACCCGGATGCAGCAGCCGGAAGCGAAAAGACCGGTTGTCGAGGCGCTTGCCCTGCGGACGGAAACACGGGACGTCACCACGTCGGCCCAGGGCGTCGTTGCGGCGGCGAACGGTACCGTCGAATTGAGACCGCAGGTCAGCGGCGATGTCATCGCCACCCATCCGAATTACAAGCCAGGCGGATATATTCCGGCTGGCGAGACGCTTCTGCAGATCGATCGCACCGATTACGAGCTTGCGCTCGCCGATGCCCGCGCGGCCCTGAATCAGGCCAGGGCGACAGTCGATATCGAGAAAGGCCAGCAGCGCATCGCAGAAGCTGAATTCGAATTGCTCGAAGGCGATATCGAGTTCGATACCGCCTCTCGCGCCCTAGCCCTGCGCCAGCCGCAGCTGCAGCGAGTCGAAGCAGATTATGAAGCGGCGCTCTCTGCCGTGGATCGTGCCCAGCTGAATCTGCGCCGCACCTCGCTGAGCCTGCCCTATGATGTGGTGGTTCTTGGTGTTGACGCGATTGAAGGTGAATATCTGGGTGCACGGGAAGTTGCTGGCACCCTCGCCCGCGCCGATGAATTCTGGGTGGAATTGCGCGTCCGGCACGATGTCCTGGCACGACTGGATACGCGCAGCGCGGACGGCACAGGCTCTGCCGTGCGCCTCTCGCTGAATGGCACCGAATATCCCGGTGAAGTCATCCGCATACGGGCGGATGTTTCCGAGGAGACACGTCTCGGCGGGGTCTATGTCGGCGTCGACGACCCGCTTTCCATGCGCCCGGAAAACGAAGACCGCCCGCCGCTGCTGATTGGCTCCTATGTCGCTGCGACCCTTCAGGTAGGCAGCGTCGACGATGTCATCGTCATGCCGCGCCGGGCCCTGCAGGATAACAACATGGTCTATGTCGCGACGGCGGAGGACCGTCTCGACATTCGTCCCGTGCAGATAGCCTGGGAACTGGATGACGAGGTCCTGGTCCGCCCGACCTTCGAGGCCGGCGACCGGATCATCACAAGCCGCGTTTCAGGCATCGCTCCGGGCACGGAATTGCGCGTCCGCTTGAACGGGACCGAGACCGGCGGCAATGGCGAGGTTTCCGCCGTTGACTCGGCAGGCGATAGCGGCGCTGGCAGCACCGCGACCAGCGGCAGCAACTAGAGTTAGACGACGAGATCACCAGCGGAGACGGAACACATGGCTGAAACCAGCGGGGCGCCGGTAAAAAAGAGCAAGCACGGCTTTGTCGGCTGGATGGCGGATAACCATGTCGCCGCCAACCTCTTGATGCTCGCACTCGTTCTGGGTGGCATCTATTCCATGATGAACGTGCCAAAGGAAATCTTCCCGACCTTCGCGCCGAATTCCGTCGCCGTGTCCGTTTCCTATCCGGGGGCCAGCCCCGAAGAGGTCGAGGAAGGCATTGTCCTGCCGATCGAGGCCGAGCTGCGGTCCATCAGTGACATCACCGAGATCAATTCCACTGCCAGCGAGGGCTATGGCCAGGTCACGGCTGAACTGGCCGAAGGCGCCAGCATCGACCGTACCCTGCAGGATATCCGCAGCGCCGTTGACCGGATTACCTCCTTCCCGGACGATATCGAACCACCGCGTGTGCGCTATGATCAATGGACCCGCTCCGTCGTCGAGCTTGGCATTACCGGCGATATCTCCGAACAGGCGATGTATGACCTGACCCAGCGTGTGCGGGACGAACTGCTGATGATCGAAGGGGTTTCCGGGGTCAATATCAGCGGGCTGAGGGAGCCGGAAATCTCCATCGAGATCTCGCAACGCCAGCTGCGTGCTCTCGGTCTGACGCTGACGGACGTAGCCTCGATCGTGCGCAGTTCCGCCCGGGACGTGCCGGCGGGCGGGTTCGAGACCAATGAAGGCGAATATCTGCTGCGCACCGAAGGCCGCAAGGAACGCGGTCTCGAATTTGCAGAAATCCCGCTGAAGTCCGATGGTGACGGTTCCGTCGTGCGCCTGAAGGATGTCGCCAATATCAATGACGGCTTCACCGAAGCCTGGCGCTTCTATCGCTTCAACGGACAGCCGGGTGTCCGCCTGTTCGTGACACAGGCAGAGGGCGGCAATCCGGTCGATCTGGCGAACAGGGTCAAGGCCTATCTCAAAGAGGTCAACCGATCCCTCCCTGACGCGGTCCAGATCCAGGTCACGGATGATGACTCGGAGAATTATTCCGATCGCGCAAAGCTGCTGATCGGCAATGGTGTGGGCGGTTTGCTGCTGGTCATCATCACCCTTGGCCTGTTCCTGAACCTGCGTCTCGCCTTCTGGGTGTCGGTCTCGATCCCGGTGGTGATGATCGGGTCTTTCGTCCTGCTATGGCCCACCGGCCAGTCGCTCAACATCCTGACGATGATGACCTTCATCCTGACGCTGGGTATCGTCGTCGACGATGCGATCATTGTGGGCGAGAACATATACGCCAAGGCGCAACAGGGGCTGCCGACAAATCAGGCCGTGCTGGAAGGCACGAAGGAGATGGTGGTTCCGGTCACTTTCGCGGTCATCACCAACATCATCGCCTTCATCCCGCTGATGTTCATTCCCGGCGAGACAGGCCAGTTCATGAAGGCTCTGCCGATTGTAGCGTGTACGATCTTTTTCGTATCGCTCGTCGAATCGCTTCTGGTCCTGCCATCACACCTCAATGGCAAGGCGTCGCTTGCTGGCGGCAATCAGGCAAAGAGCTCGAACAGGACGTGGCGCCGTGTCGGCCTGTTCCGCCAGCGAGTCGCCCGCACCATGGACGATCTGCGCGACACGCATTACCGCAACGGCCTGGTCTGGGCGCTGAAGCACCCGGCCAGCATTATTGTCGGCTTCCTCGGCTTCGTCGCCGTGATCTTCGTCTGGTATTCCACCGACCGGATCGAACTCGGGTGGTCGCCACGCATCGCCTCCGACCGTGTTGACGGCGAACTGGAAATGCCGACGGACGCTACCTTCGATGAAACGCTGGAAGTCGCCCTGCGCCTCGAGGCAGCAGGCTTGCGTGCCCTCGACCAGCTCGGCGGCCGCGACCAGATCGAAAGCTGGGAAGTCTCCTCCGGCTGGGGCGGCTACACCCAAGCCGACGTCACCTTCCAGCTTAAACCCGAGACGGAGCGCAATTTCACCCAGGCCGAATTCACCAATCTCTGGCGCCAGGAAATGGGCGAAGTCCCCGAAGCCAAAATGCTGCAATTCGAATTCGTCTCCGGTCCGGGCGCCGGCAAGGCGCTGCGTTTTGCCCTGTCCCACCCCGACGAAGACACGCTTGAAGCCGCCGCCCGCGAACTTGCCGCCGGGATGGAGAATTTCGCCGGCGTGTTCGATGTCGCCGACGGCACGGCCGAAGGCAAGCGCCAGATCCGGTTCTCGCTGACGCCGGAGGGCCGCGCCCTCGGCCTGACGGAAGCATCGCTCGGCCAACAGATCCGGGCGACCGGGTATGGCGCCGAAGCGCTTCGCATGCTGCGCGATGGCAGCGAAGTGCGTGTCTTCGCCCGCCTGCCGCGCGAGGAGCGCCAGTCGATCAATAACCTGTCGGAATTCGTGGTCTTCGCGCCCAATGGCACGGAAATCCCGCTGCTGCAGGCTGCTGATATCGAGAACACGCGCGCCTTTACTGATATCCGCCGCGAGAATGGCCAGCGTGTCATCCGCGTCACCGGCGGCGTCAATGAGAGCGTGACCTCGATCACACTTGCCCGCCAGGGCATCGTCGATGGCCCGTTGCAGGATATTCTCGCAAAATATCCGGGCCTGTCTGCCGACGTGGATGCAGGCTTTGGAGGCCGCGGTGACCGCGACCGCGTGTTTGGCGCCATCTTTGCCGGGGTCGGCGGTATGCTGATCATCATCTATGCGATGATGGCCGCCCTCTTCCGCAATTACATACAGGGCCTGATCGTGGTACTGACGATCCCGTTCTCTGCCAGTGCCGGTATCGCCGGGCATATCCTGATGGGGTATGACATGGCCGCGACTTCCGTTTTCGGGATGATTGCGCTGGGCGGGCTCGTGGTCAACGGATCGCTCGTATTGACCACCCGATTCAACGAGGCGCTCAAGCAGGGCATGCCGCTGCAGGAGGCGATCATCGAGGCCTCGATCAGCCGCTTCCGTCCGATCGTCCTGACCTCCATCACGACGACGGTCGGCCTCATGCCGCTGCTGTTCGAGACATCGGGCTCGGCGCGCTGGCTGGTGCCGATGGCGATTGCCCTGTCCTTTGGCACGGTCTTTTCGACCTTCGTGACCCTGTTCCTGATCCCGGTCCTGCATGAACTGCACCAGAAGCTCAGCAATATGCTGGCGAACCGAGCCGGACTGGGCGAAGCCGTCGAGGAAATCGACCCGGACAAGCTGCTGGCCGAGTAAGGCCCGAGACTATTCGGCAGGCGCTGTTTCAGGCGTCTCGCCTTTGGTCGATACCGGCTTCTTCCTGACCGCGACGTCCATCGTGTCGGTGCCCATCACCTGGTCCCAGAACCGGAAATAGAGCCCGTAATTCCACGAGAACCGCGTGTGGTGCAAATTGTGGTGGGTCGCGGTGATCATCTGACGGCCTGGCAGGGAGGTCATCCACCAGCGCGGGAAGATTTCCCAGCCCGCATGATTGGTGATGCCGACGACGGTCATCAGCGTCAGCAGGAACAGCACGACGCCGATATGGATCGGAATGAAGACGGCGCAGAGCGGCAGCAGCCACGCCGTCGTCAGCGCCTCGGTCGGGTGGAAGGAAAACCCCGCCCAGGGCGTTGGCTGGATCGATTTGTGGTGGGTACGGTGCATCACCTCGAACAGCGCCGGATGGTGCATCGCCCGGTGGGTCCAGTAGAACCACGTGTCCTGGATCGCCATGTAGAGGAAGGCGCTGAGCGGCAGGTAGAGCCAGCCCCACAGCCCTGCAGGCATGCCGCCATAGATCGCCGTGCCGCCTGCCTTCCACATTTCCAGTACGAAGGCCGCCGGCGCGGCATAGATGAACGCCGAGATCAGCGACATGATGATCTCATGGCGCACCACGTCCCGCTTCGGACTGATCCGCGCGAGCCTGACCGCCCTGACCTTGTCCTCAGGCCTGCCCCAGAGCAGCCAGTGAAACAGCCCGGCAATGGCGACATAGCGCAACTGGATGATCAGGGTCAGCCCGATATAGCTGACCAGAAATCCGCCAAGTGTGACTGCGCCCAAACTCTCCATGAAACTGTTCTAGCATGGCCCGGCGCCACAGGGTAAGACTGAAACCATGACCGACGGGCAGGATCTGCGCCACAACACCATCACCGCCGATGTCGCCCTTGCCGGCGGCGGCCTTGCCAATGGCCTGATCGCGTGGCGGCTGGCACAGGCCCGGCCGGACCTCTCCATCCTGATCGTTGAGGCGGGCGAGACCCTCGGCGGCAATCACACCTGGTCGTTTCACGAGACCGATGTCACCCCCGGCCAGCACGACTGGCTGGAGCCATTCATCGTCCATCGCTGGGACAGCCAGCTGGTGAGCTTCCCCAAGAGACGGCGGCGTCTGGAAACCGGCTATCGCTCGATCACATCGGAACGGTTCGACGACGTCCTCCGCGGCGTGCCCAATATCAAGGTGATCTCCGGCACGCCGGTCGACTGGCTCTCGGCCGACGCCATCGGGCTGGCCGACGAACGCCGCATCGAGTCAGCGCTGGTCATCGACGGGCGCGGCTATGCGCCGTCCCCGCACCTGCAGCTCGGATGGCAAAAATTTCTCGGCCAGCATGTGCGCCTCGAACAACCCCACGGGCTCGACGCACCGGTGATCATGGACGCGGATATTCCCCAGGAGGGCGGCTATCGCTTCATCTATCTCCTGCCGTTCAGCGACACCGAAGTGCTGATCGAAGACACCTACTATGCCGATGACGACGCGCTCGACACGGATGCCCTGCGCCAGCGCATCGCCTCATATGCTCAGGCCCGCAACTGGCAGATCGCCGAGGTGATCCGCGAGGAGGACGGCATCCTGCCGATCACGCTGGGCGGCGATATCGAGGCCTATTGGGCGGACTACCTGAAAGCGCCGCCAGCGGGCCTGCGGGCGGCGCTGTTTCATCCGGTCACAGGCTATTCCCTGCCCGATGCGGTGCGCGTTGCCGACCTTATCGCTTCACGGCCGAGCCTGGCCAGCAAGGATGTCGGGGAGGCCCTGCGCACTTATGCCATCGAGACATGGCGCTCGCAGCGCTTCTACCGCCTGCTCAACCGGATGCTGTTCTGGGCCGCAAGGCCGACGGAACGCTACAAGGTGCTGCAGCGCTTCTATGGCCTGCCGCCGGGTCTGATCGAGCGCTTCTATGCCGGGCAGAACACGCTTGCCGACAAGATCCGCCTGCTCGCGGGCAAACCCCCTGTGCCGATACACCGCGCCCTGCCCTGCCTTGCCGGACGCCACCCCGACGGTATATCTCCCCCTATAGAGAGGGCATGATCTGATATGACGACAGCAGCAGTAATCGGCGGCGGCTTTGGCGGCCTCGCACTCGCCATAAGGCTCCAGGCCGCAGGCGTTCAAACCACCCTGATCGAGAAGCGCGACAAGCTCGGCGGGCGGGCCTATGTCTACGAACAGGACGGCTTCACCTTCGATGCCGGCCCGACCGTCATCACCGACCCGTCGGCGCTGGAAGAACTGTTCGATATCTCCGGCAGGAAGCTGGAAGACTATGTCGAATTGCGTCCGGTCGCACCGCTCTACCGGCTGCACTGGGAAGACGGCTTTTCCTTCGACTACACTCAGGATTCCGAAGGTCTGGAAGCGCAGATCGCGAAGAAATCGCCCGGGGATGTCGAGGGCTATCGCAAATTCTATCAGTATTCAGAGGAAGTATTTCGCGAAGGCTATCTGAAGCTCGGCCATGTGCCGTTTCTGAATTTCTGGTCCATGGTCCGCGCCGCGCCGCAGCTGATGATGCTGCAGTCCTTCCGCTCGGTCTATGGCCGGGTGTCCGACTTCATCAAGGACCCGCATCTGCGCCAGGCGTTCTCATTCCATACGCTGCTCGTCGGCGGCGACCCGTTCAAGACCTCGTCCATCTATGCGCTGATCCACGCGCTGGAGCGCAAATGGGGGGTCTTCTTCCCCAAGGGCGGCACCGGCGCGCTGGTCGCCGGCATGGGCCGGCTGTTCGAGGATCTTGGCGGTACGATCCGGCTCGGCGATCCGGTCAGCGCGATCGAGGCTGACGGCGACCAGGTCAAGTCCGTCACGACGCAAAGCGGCTGGCACGGCGAGTTCGATGCCATCGCCTCAAACGCAGACATCGTACATACCTATGGCAAGCTGCTCGGCAAGTCCGACCGCGGCCCGACGCGCGCCCGGCAACTGACCGGCATGCGCTTTTCCAACTCGCTCTTTGTCGCTTACTTCGGCCTGAAGAAGCGCCACGACAACGTCGCCCATCACTCGATCCTGTTTGGCCCGCGCTATCGCGAGCTGATCTCGGAAATCTTTTCCGGCCCGGCCTTGCCGGACGATTTCTCGCTCTATCTCCACCGCGCCACGGCGACGGACCCGGAGCTGGCGCCGGAAGGCTGCGATGGTTTCTATGTTCTGTCCCCCGTGCCAAATCTCGGCAAGGCGGAGATCGACTGGTCGGTCGTTGGTCCTCAGTACCGGGACAAGATTTTCAGATATCTGGAGGAGCACTATTTGCCCGGCCTGACAGAGGATCTCGTCACCCACCGCATTTTCACGCCGGACGATTTCGTGACCGAGCTGAACGCCCATCTCGGCTCGGCCTTCTCGCTGGAGCCGGTGCTGACCCAGAGTGCCTATTTCCGCACTCACAATCGCGACGACAAGATCGGCAATCTCTATTTCGTCGGCGCCGGCACCCATCCGGGCGCAGGCATTCCCGGTGTCGTGGGATCCGCCAAGGCGACAGCGGGTCTGATGCTGGAAGATTTCGGTCTCGACCGCAGCAATGCGCCGAAGGCTGCGAAAGGCGCTGCCTGATCGATCATGGCTGGGCACGGGAAACATCTGGCCGATCAGAGCCGTCAGGCGATCGAACAGGGCTCGCGCAGCTTTGCCCTCGCCTCGCTGCTGTTCACGCCGGACATGCAGCGCGACGCCCACATGCTCTATGCCTGGTGCCGCCATTGCGATGATGTCATCGACGGCCAGAATCTCGGCTTCTTCGACGGCGACCCGTCAGCGCAGGACGACACGCCGGAAGCGATGCAGGCCCGCCTCGCCCATCTTCAGGTCCAGACCATCGCCGCGCTGAATGGCGAACCGGTGGAGGGGCCTGAATTCGCCGCCTTCCAGCAGGTCGCGCTGGCCCATGACATGCCCCACCAGCACCCGCTCGACCTGCTCGAAGGCTTCCGTATGGATGCAACCGACTATCAGTACACGACGCTGCAGGACACGCTCGACTATTGCTATCATGTCGCCGGTGTCGTCGGCGTGATGATGGCGATCATCATGGGTGTCGACAGGCAGGACGAGGAGACGCTGCACCGCGCAGCCGATCTCGGCATCGCCTTCCAGCTGACCAATATTGCCCGCGACATCGTCGACGACGCGAAAATCGGCCGCGTCTATGTCCCCGCCGACTGGCTCGAGGGTGCTGGCGTACCCGCCACCCCTGACGGCATTCTCGATGAGACCAACCGTGACATGCTCGCCCAAATCGCCCGCCGCCTGCTGAAGGAAGCCGACCGCTATTATGATTCAGCCGGTTACGGACTGCGCCGGCTGCCCTGGCGCGCTGCTGCTGCCGTGGCCGCCGCCCGCTCGGTCTATCGCGACATCGGCCGGCTGGTGCGCCAGCGCGGGCCCGCCGCCTGGAACAGGCGCGCCTCGACCTCGAAACCGCGCAAGATCTGGTGTGCCGGCAAGGGCCTGACACTGGCCGCCGGTGCCAGCCTCAACCGCCGCCGGGCCCTGCCCGAACGCGGCGATCTCTGGACCAGAACGGTCTAGTAGCGGTTGACCGCCAGCCGCGCGATCAGCATCCCGGCAATGCCGGTCAGCGCCAGCGCGACGCACCAGGGCAGGATGGTCGTTACGTCCCCGCCCCTGATTACCACACCGGAAAATGCTTCGATCCCCCAGGCATTGGGCGTCAGCGCGCCAATCGTCTGGAACGTCTCGGGCATCAGGATGCGCGGCGCCATCGACCCGCCGAGCGCCGCCATCAACAGGATCAGGATCGTGCCGATGGAATGGGCCTGCCGCCGCGTCTGGCACAGGGCGACGATCGCGAGGGTGATGCCGGCCGCGGCGAGTGCCGCACACAGGACGATGACGAAGATCACCCATAGGTAATTCAACACCGGCACATCGAAGGCGAGCCAGCCGAGCGCGAAGATGATCGCGCCCTGCGCCAGCCCCTGCAGCGTCAGGAAAGCGAAGCTGCCATCGACGACAACCGCCGGGCCGCCCGGGCTGACCGCGAGCCGGTCGAAAATGCCGCTCTCGCGGCTTTCGATCAGCGTCAGCGCGCCCTGGAGCGAGGACAGGAACAGGAACAGCATCGCGACGGCGATCGCGTAATAGCTGGCCGATGATACCGCCCCTGCGACCGGCGTGATCGTCACCTGCGGCGCCGTGCTGTCGAGGTCGATATCGGCGGGATCGAGCTCGGACAACTGCTCGCCAATGGCCCTCTGCTGGTCCGGTGTGAACGTGATGACCTCCTCCTGGAGGAAGGATATCGCCTCCTGCAAGCGCGCCTGCGGCGCATTGCGCCCGGCCATCTCTGTCACCGCGCTTTCAAGCATGCGCTCGGCAATGCGGCGGCTGGGGTCGGAAACGATCTCGAATTCCAGCCTGTCATCCTCGCCGACCCGGACGATCAGTCCGGCATCGGCCTCGCCCAGCCGCACGGCCCGGCGCACCGGGTCTTCCGTTGTCGCCGTCAATACGATATCGAGCCGGTCGATGCGCTCCATGCCGCTGGCGAAATAGCGGCCCATCTGCGTATCAGGCACGGCGATGGCGGTCTTCACCGTCAGGTCGCCGCTGGTCGTGTTGGCGAAGATCGACGCGAACACAGCAAAGAAGATCGGTGGCAGGATAAAGGCCATCGCCAGCGCGCTGCGGTCGCGCAGCAGGTTCAGGAACAGGGTGCGGATGACGGCAAGACGCATCAGGCTATCGCCTTTGCTGTAGCCTGTTCGGCTGCGGGTTCATCGGTGACATGGCGATAGACATCCCCAAGGGCAGGATCGCGAACCGAGACGGCGCTGACCGGCGGCACCTCCTGCAGCATCGTCAGCCTGTTGAGGATATCCTCGCTGGTCTCGCTCAACCCCTGCCAGTGAAGAGAGTTGTCGGGCAGCGGGGCCAGCCCGAGCTGTTCCAGCCCCCTGGTACTGGCGGCCTCGACCGGCGTCGCGAACCGGGCCTCGACAATGCGGCTATGCCCGAAATGCTGCGTTTTCAGCGCGCCGAGCGTGCCCTCGGCGATCATGGTACCCGCCTTGAGGATGCCGACGCGGTCGCATACCGCTTCGGCCAGCACCATGTCGTGCGTCGCCATCAGGATGGCATAGCCTTCCTCGCGCAATCGCCGGATCAGGACAACCACCCCTTCCAGCGCCTTGACGTCGACCCCGACGGAGGGTTCATCCAGCAACAACAGCGCCGGGCGATGCATCACCGCCGCGGCAATGTTCAGGCGCCGCCGCATGCCACCGGACAGGCGCCCGACGCGCACGCCCGCCCTATCGCGCAATTCGGTCAGGCCGAGCAGGTCGCCGGCGCGGGCCTTCGCCTCTCTGCCGGACAGGCCGAACAGCTGGCCGAAGACTTCGAGATTTTCCCGCGCCGTCAGATTGTCGTAGAGCGCCAGGTGCTGGGGCACGAGGCCGATCGCCCCGCGCGCCTTCTCCTCCCGGCACGGATCCTTACCGAGGACTGCGACGCGGCCCTGGCTTGGCGCAAGCCGCCCGGCAATGGTGCGGATCAGCGTCGTCTTGCCGGCGCCATTTGGCCCGAGCAGGGCGAACACCTCGCCCGCCTGCAGCGTCAAGTCGATGCCGTTCAGTGTCTTCTGGCCGCGATAATGGTGATGAACGCCGCTGACGGTAAGGGGCACGTCGGTGCTGGAAGCCATGAATGCCTGTCTATTCCGCCGCGGTCCGGGCGAATTTCTCGTCGAACTTGTGGCTGATGAAAATGGCCAGATCAGCGAGCGGCGCATCGCCGCGACCGGCGCGGCGGGCATGGGCGATGGCCTCCTCGATATGCTGCTCGGCCATGGTGCGGGCCCTGTCGAGGCCATGCAGGGTGACGCTGGTCAGCTTGCCGGCATCGCGGCTGGTTGACTTGCCAGCCCCGGCGTCATCGACGACCTGGTCGAGGACGTCATCAAACGCCTGGTAGGCAAGGCCGACGGAGCCGGCGTAGGCGCACAGATGATCGGCAGTCAGGCCATCCGCGCCGGCGCATTCGGCCCCGGACAGGACGGCGGCGACGAACAGCGCACCGGTCTTGCAGTGATGCATTTCATCGAGGGTCGAGGCCTTGCGCGCGCCGGCCGACATCGGCTGGCTCATTTCCTGTTCGAGGTCTAGCGCCTGGCCGTTGACGAGCCCGGCCCAGCCGATCGAGGCGCTGAGGATATCGACCAGCCGCGTCTTCTGGCCATTGCTGAGCTGGCCGTCGCGGGCGATGACGCCGAACGCGCCGTTCATCAGCCCGATCCCGGCCAGGATCGCGACGTCCTCGCCAAAGGCGACATGGGTCGAGGGCACGCCGCGCCGCAGCGCCGCATCGTCCATCGCGGGAAGGTCGTCGAAAATCAGCGAGGCGGTGTGCACCATTTCCACGGCGCAGGCAGCATCGAGGGCATCTTCCTCGAGCCCGCCGCACTGGCGCGCCGCCAGCATGGTCATGATCGCGCGCAGGCGCTTGGCGGGCGAGAGCAGCGCATGGCGCGCCGCGCGGGCGGGGCTGCCCTTGTCCGGCACGAGATCGGCGAGGCGCGTCTCGGTCATGCTCTTCAGGCGGGCGAAATCCGCTTCTGTCAGACCGTGATGTTCCGGCGCGAAAGCCATGATACCTCTCCGGGAGCCCTGCATCCCTCACCCAATATGTCCACGATACGCGAACAACGGATTGATTGGCAACGCCATTGGTGCAAGGCTTCGCCAAGGTTCGGGCAGACAGGAGCACCGCCGCGCCGTGAGTGAAATTCAGTCGCGAAAACAGGATCATATCGACATTGTGCTGAACCGGGATGTCGGCTTTCCCGGTGTCACAACAGGGTTCGAGAAGTATCGATTCGACCATGTCGCCCTGCCGGAGCTGGCACTCGACGCCGTGTCGCTGCAATCCGCCTTCCTTGGCCACACCCTCGCCCTGCCCTTCCTGATCTCTTCCATGACCGGCGGGCCGGACAAGGCCGAGCAGATCAACCGAAATCTGGCCGAGGCGGCAGCAGAGCTGAAGATCGCCTTTGCCGTCGGCTCCCAGCGCGTGGCGCTGGAGGATGCGGGCGCGGCCGGGCTCGGCCGGGCGCTGCGCGATCTCGCCGGGACGGTCCCGCTGATCGCCAATCTCGGCGCGGCGCAGATCAGGGGCGCTGACGGGCCGGACCTTGCCGCGCGCGCCGCCGACATGATCGGCGCCGATGCGGTGTTCATCCATCTCAACCCGCTGCAGGAAGCGGTACAGACCGGTGGCGATACCGACTGGACCGGCGTCCTTTCCGCCATCGAGGCGGTCGCGACCTCCGGCCTCACCGTCGCGGTGAAGGAAGTCGGCTTCGGTATCAGCGGGCGCATCGCCCGTCAGCTCGTCGATACCGGCGTGTCGATCATCGATGTCGCCGGGGCCGGTGGCACGAACTGGGCCCGGGTCGAGGCGGCGCGGGTGAAAGACGACGACCGGCACGCCTTGATCAAGGCGCAGGTCGGCGCGGCCTTCCGCAATTGGGGCATCCCGACGGCGGAGGCGCTGGTCGAGGCGGCGATGGTCGCGCCCGACGCAACGCTGATCGCCTCCGGTGGTATCCGCGACGGGATCGAGGCGGCGATGGCGATCCGCCTCGGCGCGAGCCTCGCAGGCCAGGCCGCCCCGGCGCTCGCCCCGGCGCTGCAGGACCCGGAGAAGATCGTCGAGCATTTCACCGTGCTCGGCGAACAGCTGCGCACCGCGTGCTTCTGTACCGGGAGCAAGGACCTCGCGGCGCTGCGCACGGCGCAGCTGCGCGGGCCGGATGCGCCTTGAGCACAAGCAACGCCGCCACCAGACAGGTGCGAGCGTATGATGTAGACAGTCCGTCTTCGCTCTTCGAGCTACGGCGCGACGAGACTGCACGACGAGACGGTGGTCAGGCCGCCTGCACGAAAACCGCCGCCGAGCATCGCTCGCGAGCGTTTGAGACAGTCCGCCTTAGCTAAAGCTTCGGCGCGACAAGAGGGGGTCCGTGTGTAGCGGCCATTGCCTCTTTGAATAATAAAATGACTGGCATAGCTCTCGCTACACACGGCGGCGTTCGATGCGGGGCCAAAGTGCATAGCTCTCCCGCCCGGGGGCTACCCCGGGACGCCGTTCCGCCGGACGATGCAAAGCTGTACACACCCTCAATTGCCGGCAGAAACCTGATGCGCCAATCATCCGTGCAGGTCACACATCCGAACCGACGCCTCCACCCGGTCCTCACCGGGCTTGAATGGGGTTATACCTGCCTCTTGGAGGGTGGGGATAAGTTCTTCGTGTGCCTCAGTGTCATCCCGGCAAAGCGAAGCGCGAGCCGGGACCCATCTCTGATATGCGCCACGCGTGCGGAGAGCATTGAGCTTCTTTCGATCAACCACGCCCTACAAGCAAACACGGGTTCAGAGCTGGGTCCCGGATCGCCTGCGGCGTCCGGGATGACAAGAGGGGAGACATGTTCTCTTGTTCCACCGTATACGGATTCGTCAAGGGGCGCAGCCGGCTCTGTCGGCGGCGCAAATGCACTTTCGCTAAAACCACCCCTCATGCATCTCCATGCACGTCGTATCCAGCGTCGCCAGCAGGTCCAGCATCGGCGTAACGGACGGCAATTCGTAGGCGAAGAAATAGCGGCAGGCCTGCAGCTTGCCGCGATAGAAATTCTGCTCCGATGTGCCCGCCTCCATCGCCCGCGCGGCAATGATCGCCTGGCGCAGCCAGATCCACGCGACGACGACATGGCCGAAGGCATCAAGATAGATCGTGGCATTGGCGAGGTAGGCCTTCGGTCCTGCCACCCTAGCCTTCGCAGCCATTTCCATGGTCGTGGTCGTCAGCTTTTCCCAATACTCCAGCAGCGTGTCGCCGAACTCGCCGATATAAGGATAGTCTGTCTTGTGCGATGCCTCGTCCAGCGTCTTGCGGATTTCGGCGCCCAGCGCCTGTATCGCCGCGCCATCCTGCATCACCACTTTCCGGCCGAGCAGGTCGAGACCCTGAATGCCCTTTGTGCCTTCGTGGATCGGGTTGAGGCGATTGTCCCGGTACAGACGTTCGACCGGATAGTCGCGGGTATAGCCATAGCCGCCATGGACCTGGATCGCCTGGTCATTGGCGCGGGGGCCGTATTCAGACGGCCATGACTTCATCACCGGCGTCAGCAGCTCCAGCAGCAGGTTCAGCCGCGCCTTTTCGGTCTCATCCTCTGCCGTCTTCTCATCGTCGATCATGCGCGCACCGGTCAGGCACAGGGCGACGGCGCCCTCGGCATAGGCCTTTTGCTGCAGCAGCATCCGTTTCACATCCGCATGCTCGATGATCGGCACCATGGGATTTTCCGGGTTCTTGTCGTCGAGGGCGCGGCCCTGCCTGCGGTCTTTCGCGTAGTCAAGCGCGTGGAGATAGCCAGTATAGGCGGTCGAGGCCGCGCCGAGGCCGACGGCGATGCGCGCCTCGTTCATCATGTGGAACATGGCGGCAAGCCCCATGCCCTCCCCGCCGACGAGCCAGCCGGTCGCGCCGCCCGCGTCGCCAAAGTTCAGCACCGTGTTGACCGTGGCGCGATTGCCCATCTTGTGGTTGAGGCCGGCAAGCACGACATCATTGCGGTCGCCCGGGTTTCCATCCGCATCGGGAATGAATTTCGGCACGATGAACAAAGAGATGCCCTTCACACCCGCCGGGCCGCCCGGCACCCTGGCGAGGACCATATGGACGATGTTTTCCGACAAGTCGTGTTCCCCGCCGGAGATCCACATCTTGTTGCCGGTGATGTTGTAAGTGCCGTCCTCGCGGCGCTCGGCCTTCGTGCGGATATCGGCCAGCGACGAGCCCGCCTGCGGCTCTGACAGGCACATCGTGCCGAACCAGCGGCCCTCGATCATCGGCGCCGCGAAGCGCGCGATCTGCTCGCCGGAGCCATGGGCGATGATCAGCCGCGCAGCGGCACCCGTCAGCATCATGTAACCGGAGACATTGCCATTGGCCGCGCCCATGATCGCGCCGACGCCCTGGGAAATCAGATAGGGCAATTGCAGCCCGCCCAGCGCTTCCGGGAAGCTCATCGCCGGAAAGCCGGCCTCGACGTAAGCGTCCAGCGCTTCCCTGGTTTCCTTCGGCAGGATGGTGCGGCCATTGTCGAATTTGGGCTCTTCCCGGTCGGTCAGCGCCGCGATCGGCTGGAAGACATTCTCCCCCAGCTTTTCCGCCGTGTCCATGATCTGGTCGAACACTTCGCGCGAATGCTCCGCATAAAGCGGTTTAGTCGTCAGGCTTTCGGCATCCAGCATCTCATAGAGCAGGAAATCGAGATCGCGGCGCGAGATGATATTGGGCATCTAGGCGACCTCAAATAGGCCGGCAGCCCCCATGCCGCCGCCGACACACATGGTGCACACGACATATTTCGCGCCGCGCCGCTTGCCCTCGATCAGGGCGTGACCGACCATGCGCGCGCCGGACATGCCATAGGGGTGGCCGACGGAGATCGCGCCGCCATTGACGTTGAGCAGATCGTCGGGAATGCCGAGCTTGTCGCGGCAATAGAGGACCTGCACGGCGAAGGCCTCGTTCAGCTCCCACAGGCCGATATCGTCCATGGACAGGTTGTGCGCTTTGAGCAGCTTCGGGATCGCATAGACCGGGCCGATGCCCATCTCGTCCGGCTCGAGCCCGGCAACGGCGATGCCGCGATAGTACCCCAGCGGCGTCAGGCCGCGCTTTTCGGCTTCCTTCGCTTCCATGACGACTGCGGCGGACGCGCCATCGGAGAGCTGGCTGGCATTGCCGGCGGTGATGTAGGCATCCGCGCCCATGACCGGCTTCAGGCCGGACAGGCCGTCAAGCGTCGTCTCCGGACGATTGCCCTCGTCCTTCTCGAGGGTCACGTCCTTTTCGGAGATGGTGCCGGTTTCCTTGTCCTTGACCATCATCTTCGAGGGCAGCGGCACGATCTCGTCATCGAACTTGCCGGCTTCCTGCGCCGCGGCGGTGCGCTGCTGCGATTTCAGGGCGTATTCGTCCTGGGCCTCGCGCGAGATGCCATAGCGGGTCGAGACGATCTCCGCCGTCTCGATCATGGAGATGTAGGCCTTCGGGTGCATCTCGACGAGCGACTTGTCGGCCTGGATGCGGAATTCCGGCGTCTGCACCATGGAGATGGATTCAACGCCGCCGCCGACGACGATCTGCATATTGTCGGTGATGACCTGCTTGGCCGCCGTCGCGATCGCCATCATGCCCGACGCACACTGACGGTCAACGGACATGCCGGCGACCGTCACCGGCAGGCCGGCGCGCAGGAGCGCGTTGCGGGCGATATTGTTGGCCTGATAGCCCTGCTGCATCGCTGCGCCGAGAATGACGTCATCGACGTCGGCGCCATCGACCCCGGCCCGTTCGACAGCGTGGCTGATCGCGTGGCCGGCCAGTGTCGGCGACGGGGTATTGTTGAACGCGCCGCGATAGGCGCGGCCAATGGGCGTGCGGGCGGTCGATACGATGACGGCTTCTCTCATGATTGGTCTCCTGATTTTTTCTGGTGGGCCGCGATCTTGCCGAGGAAGTTCATGTTCGGCCCGTTTGAGTCCTGGTAGAAATTGATGGTCGATGTGTCGGATATGGCGTCCCAGTGCTCGGCGACAGCCTCGGGCGACAGCTTACCCGGGGGCAGATAGACACCGTCCGTCTCCGCCATAAAGGCGCGGGCAAAGCCGCCGGCGGCGCAGGACAGGATCGCTTTCGACGGGCCGTCCTTGCTGACCAGCCAGATCACCCCGGCGGTCACGGCTTCCGGTTTCATCTGCTCGAAGACCTGGTCCGGGATGCCGAGATCCTCCGTCATCCGCGTTGCCGCCGTCGGTGCCAGCGCGTTGACATGGATGTTGTATTTCGCGCCTTCCAGATGCAGCGCGTTCATGAAGCCGATCAGCGCCGCTTTCGCCGCGCCGTAATTGGCCTGGCCGAAAATGCCGTACAGGCCGGAGGGCGAGGACGTCATCATGATGCGCCCGTAATTCTGCTCGCGCATCACCGGCCAGACCGCCTTGGTGCAATTGGCGCTGCCGGTGACATGCACGTCGAGCACCAGTTCGAAATCGTCCATGTCCATCTTGGCGAAAGTCTTGTCGCGCAAGATGCCGGCATTGTTGATCAGGATATCGACGCGGCCCCACTCGTTCAGCGCATCGGCGACCATTTTCTCGACCTGGTCGCGATTGGTGACATTGGCGCCATTGGCGATGGCCTCGCCGCCCGCCATCCGGATTTCCTCGACGACCTTCAACGCAGCTTCGCTGGAGGCACCCGTGCCATCGCGCGCGCCGCCGAGATCGTTGACGACCACTTTAGCGCCGCGCTTGGCAAGTTCCAGCGCGTGGGAGCGCCCGAGACCGCCACCGGCGCCGGTGACTATCGCGACCTGACCGTCGAACCTGATTTCATCCGTCATCGTGTCGTCACTCCGTCTATTGCTGTTGCTGCACCACTTGCATGGTCAGCCATTCGGCGGCAAGGGCGGGTTTGTCCTCGCCCTCGATCTCTACCGTGACGCCAAATTTCAGGGTGAAGCGGCCATGGCTGCCCTCTTCCACCGCGCCCAAGACGAACCGTCCGCGCACGCGCTTTCCCGCCCTCACCGGCTGGACGAAGCGCACCTTGTCGAAGCCATAATTGATGCCCATGACGAGGTCTTCCAGCACCGGCATGCCCGCTGTCGCGGCCAGATGCGACAGCATGGACAGGGTCAGGAAGCCGTGGGCGACGGTGCCGCCGAACGGGGTCTTCGCCGCTGCCGCCTCATCGACATGGATGAACTGGTGATCATGGGTGATATCGGCAAACTTGTTGATCGTCTGCTGGTCGATGGTGCACCAGTCGGAAACGCCGACCTCGCTGCCGATCATGCCTTCGAGATCCTTGCGGCTGACGGTTCTCATGCTGCGTCCTTTCTCAGGCCGGTCAGCATTTCATAGCGGCGCTGGTGATAGTCGCGATTGCCGAACAGCGTGTCGAGCATGGTCGCATGCATGAAGTAGTGGCCGATGGCCATTTCCTCCGTAATGCCCATACCGCCATGCAGCTGGACCGCCGCCTCGCCGACGAACTTGCCGGTCTTGCCGATGAAGACCTTGGCCATGGCCGCGGCTTTCGCCCGCTCCTCCGGATCGGCATCGGCGAGCGCCGTGGCGCGGACGGCCATCGACTTCATTTCCTCGCCCGCCATGAACATGTCGGCCATGGTGTGTTGCAGCACCTGCTGCTTTGACAGCGGCACGCCGAACTGCTCGCGCTGGCGGGTATAGTCCACCGTCAGTTCGGTCATGCGTTTCGCAAGCCCGGTCATTTCCGCCGCGCAGGCGATGATGCCCCGGTCGACGGCCATTTCCAGCAGGGCGAGCCCCTCGCCTTGCGTGCCGATCAGCGTGGCCGGCGCCTTGTCGAGGATCACATCCCCGGCGGCGAAGCCATCGATGGTGCGATAATCCTTCACCGTCACGCCATCCGCCTGCGGATCGACCAGGAACAGGCCGATGCCGTCGCGGTCGCGGGTGCCGCCATCTGTCCGTGCCGAAACGATCAGCCTGCCGGCCAGCGGCGCGGCGAGGACGACCGATTTATGGCCGGCCAGCGCATAGGCATCGCCCGTTTTCTCTGCCGTCGTTTCGACATGGAAGAGATCGTAGCGGCTGCGCGGCTCGGCATAGGCGAGCCCCATGACCAGCTCGCCGCCGGCGATCTGCGGGATCAGCTCTTCGGCGACAGTGCCGCCGACGGCCTGCAGGATCGACCCTGCCAGCACCACGGTCGGCAGGTATGGCTCGACCACCAGCGCCCGGCCCAGCTCCTCCATCACCACCATGATATCCGTCGGTCCGCCATCGAGCCCGCCATGGGCCTCGGCAAAGGGCACGGCCATCAGGCCAAGCTCGGCCAGCTGCCCCCAGACCTCCGGGTTCCAGCCTGCCTCGGACCTGATGATCTTGCCGCGCGCCTCGAAATCATAGCGGTCGCGCAGGAACCGGGAAAGCGACTCCCGGATCATCTCCTGTTCGTCTGTCAGATCGAAATTCATCAGTGTCGCTCCTAAAAGCCGCTATCTTCTAAAGACCCAAGATCATCTTGGCGATGATATTGCGCTGGATTTCATTGGTGCCGCCATAGATCGTTGTCTTGCGCATGTTGAAATAGCGCGCAGCGGTCTCGACCGCGAAGTCCGGCCCCACCTGACTGTTGGAGGGGGGCGCTTCTTTGTGGCCGAGCTCGCGCTGGAACGGCAGTCCGTAAGTGCCCGCGGCGTCGAGGAACATGTGCGAAATGCGCTGCTGGATTTCCGTGCCGCGTATTTTCAGCAGCGAGCTTTCCGGCCCCATGCCGCCACCGGATTCTTCGCGGGCAAGCGCGCGCAACTCGGTGAATTCCAGCGCCGTCAAGTCGATCTCCGTCTCGGCAATGCGGCGGACGAAATCGGCATCCTCCATCAGGCTCGGCGCATCGCCATACAGGTCCTTGTCCGCAGCGATCTGCTTCAGCCGGTCGAGCGCGCGCCATGATTGATGCACGCCGGCGATGTTGGAGCGTTCATGGGTCAGCAGGAACTTGGCATAGGTCCAGCCCTGGTTCTCCTGCCCGACGAGATTGTCAGCCGGTACACGGACATTTTCGAAGAACACTTCGTTGACCTCGTGGTCGCCGCCCAGCGTGATGATCGGACGCACGGTGATGCCCGGCGACTTCATGTCGATGAGCAGGAAGGAAATCCCCTGCTGCTTTTTCCCGGCATTCGGGTCGGTGCGCACGAGACAGAAGATCCAGTCGGCATATTGCGCCAGCGTCGTCCAGGTCTTCGACCCGTTGACGATGTAATCATCCCCGTCGCGGACAGCCCTGGTGCGCAAGCTGGCGAGATCGGACCCTGCGCCGGGCTCGGAATAGCCCTGGCACCACCAGATGTCGCCGGACAGGGTCGGCGGCAGGAAGCGCTCTTTCTGCTCGTCTGAGCCGAAAGTGTAGATCACCGGGCCGACCATGGAGATGTTGAAGGGCAGGATCGGGAAGGCATCGGCGGCGGCGCATTCCTTGTCGAAGATATAGCGCTGCGTCGGCGTCCAGCCGGTGCCGCCATATTCCTCCGGCCAGGCCGGGGCGATCCAGCCGCGCGCATGAAGCTTACGGTGCCAGTCGAGGTAGTTATCCCGGGTAAACTCAGTCTTGCTGCCGCGTTTTTCAGCCGGCCACGCCTCGTCCAGAAAGGCTTTCACCTCCTGCCGGAATGCTTCTTCCCTGTCGCTGAATTTCAAATCCATACTCACACCTTCTTTCCCCGCGAGATGGACCCAACTTATCCGCTGCATGGGGGGTGTCAAAACAATGGTGCAGTTGGCACTGTAATTGCTCGAAAGCCCATAGATTACGGAACTTTAGAGTAGCTCGCGCTTTTCATGTGATATTAATCAGGGCGGCCTAGATATGGATAAGAATTCTTTACCGTTGTCAGTGTGATTTTGAAGTTGGGCCAGACCAGACCATTTCCCCGGTATCCCCGGCTTGCGACCAGTGTAGTCGTTGCTGCGGCCCTTGCTGTCGCCACGCCGATCCTCGCCCCCGCTTGGGCACTTGATTTCGAGCGCGAGGTGATCATCGAAGGGCTGACGAGCGATGATCTGCGCCGCGAGCTGCGCGCCCTGTCGAACCTTGTCGGGACCGACCGCACCTATACCAGCCTTGCCTCCATCCGCCGCACTGCGCAGGACGATGCAAACCGTATGCAGGAAGCGCTCAACTCGAAGGGCTACTACGCCGCCTCGATCGCACCAATGGTCGTGCGCAGCGATGACCGTGCACTGATCACCTTCGAGATCGACCGCGGCCCGCGCTTCGACATCACCGATTATCGGATCGCCTATCAGGACGAAATCACCGCCGACCGCCCGCAGACATTCGCCGAAGCCGATGTCACCACCGGGAACGATCCGAGCGGCGACGCCCTCGCCCGGCTGGAAAACCGGCTGCTGACCTGGCTGCAGCAGAATGGCTATCCCGCGGCGCGGGCCAACCGCCATTTCGTCGAGGCAAATTTCGACACCGGCAATGCCGTGGCCGTATTCGAGATCACCTCAGGGCCGGAAGCCTATTTCGGCGAGGCCGTCGTTCAGGAAACGGACCGCACTCGGGAGACCTTCATCGCTGCCTATGCCCCATGGGAAGAAGGCACGCTTTATAACCGCGATGAAGTCGTCGATTACCGGGAAAAACTGGGCAAGACCGGCCTGTTCCGGGAGATCAGTGTCGAGCCCGGGCAAACGCAACCGGACGGGCGAACGGACCTGATCGTTACCGTCAGCGAACGCGACCACCGCACCGTCGGTGCTGGCGTCTCCTACGCCACCGATGTCGGTCCCGGTGTCAGCCTGTACTGGCAGAACCGCAATCTGCTGCGGCGTGGTGAAACACTGACTGCCCAGACGAAACTGTCCGGCCCCGAACAGATCCTTGGGCTGACTTTAGGTAAGCCGCTGCCAACCCTGCCTGGCCGGTTCGAGAGCGAGATATCCTTCACCAACGACATCACCGATGCGTTCGACGCGCAGACGCTTGAACTGTCGTCATCCCTGAGCAAGACGTGGTTTGCGGAAAAGCTGGAAGCCTCCGGCGGTCTTGGCATCGCCTATTCGCAAGTCGAGGATGCCCGCGCCCGCCTGTCGTCGACGGACAGGTTCAGAACCGCCACTTTCACCTATGCCAAGATTCCCTTTTCGCTTTCCTGGAACAGCGACAATGATCTGCTGAACCCGACGCGCGGCTTCCGTGCCGGTATCGGCCTGACGCCCTATGTCGGCGATGTCAACTTCCTGCGCGGCACACTGACCGGCGCGACACGGACGACGCTGGGCGAGGACAACCAGTACACACTGGCGGTGCGCGGTCTGATCGGCTCCAGCTTTGGGGTTGATACCTTCGATATACCGGCCACGGAGCGTTTCTATGCAGGTGGCGGTGGATCTGTTCGCGGTTTCGCCTATCAGGAAGCAGGCCCTCTCAATGTCCGAGGCAACCCCATCGGCGGCGCATCGATCATCGAGGTCAATACCGAGGCGCGGTATAATCTCCGCGAGAAGATCCAGCTTGCCCTGTTTCTCGACGGCGGCACGGTGTCCGACAGCGAAGTACCTGATTTTTCCGAGGAAGTGCTGTGGGGTGCTGGTATCGGCGCGCGTTACCTGACGCCCATCGGGCCCTTGCGCGTCGATCTCGCCACGCCGCTCAACCCGCGTGACAGCGATGATGCTATCCAGTTCTATATCGCGCTGGGGCAGCCTTTCTGATGCGGCTCGCGTTCAACATAGTCCTTATCATTGGTGCCTTGATCATCGGCGCGGTGATCGTCACGTGGCTCTATTTCGTGCATACGCCGCCGGGCCGCGATTTCCTGAAGACCCGCGCCGAAAGCATCGCCCAACAGGTCGTGCGTGACCAGCTGCAGAGCGAGCTGACCATCGGTGAACTGGAGAATGGGCTGCCCGGTCGCATCGCAATCAACGACATCACCCTCAGCGCCGATGGAGAGGTCTGGTTCGAGGCAGATCGCGCCGTCATGCTCTGGAACCCCTTTGCCCTGATGAACCGCAAGGTGCTGATCCGCGAATTCACCCTGCAGGATGCCGACCTCCATGCCCTGCCGCCGGACCGTCCGGCCCCGGAGGAAGAGACCGGGGACGAACCCTTCTCCCTGCCGCAGGAGCTGCCCTGGATCGATATCGAGCGCATCACGATCTCCTCGCTGCGCCTTGCAGAGGGCATTGCCGGGGAGGCCCGCACGATCCGTGCCGAGGGGCGCTTCTCCACCGCCGATAACCGCCTGTCGTCGGACCTCACTATCACCACTGGCGACAATGACGACCTGATCCGTATGCTGGTCAAAACCCAGCGCCGGATCCTCACTGTCGACCTGACGGCCAGATCCTCCGAAAATGGTCTCGTCAATTATTATCTCGATGCCGGCGGGCCGGTGGAAATTGCGCTGACCGGCAAGGGGCCGCTCGGCGCGTGGGCGGGCACGCTCACTGCTGAGGCTGCCGCTTATGGCACGGCAGAGCTGGAATTCAGCGGCGATCTTGCCTCCCGCGACAGCCTCTCCCTGACCGGCAGCGTCTCCCCCGGCGCGCAATGGCCGGAAGCGGCGCGCGAAGCGGCCGGCGACGCGCTGATCCTCGACCTTGCCGTCACCACGAATCTGGGGCGCCGAACGGTCAGAATGCAGACAATCGAAGGCGCGTTCGGCACCCTGTCTGGCGAGGTCACCGGAATCGGCGATGACGGCACTATCGACAATGGCGAGATCGACCTGACACTGGATCTCGACCGCGCCTATGCCGGGACCATCGGGGCCAGCACGATCGCCGGACAGAATGTCCTGACCGGGCAACTCGCCTATGATGCCGATGGCGCTGTCGCCGCGACGGGCACGCTGGCAACGCCGGCCGGCCAGATTGACTTCACCGATCTCGATTACGCCGAAGAGACCCTGACCGGCGACATTTCCGTCAGCATGGCGCGATTGCCGGTCGATGACGAAACCCTCAACGAGCTGTTCCCGCGCGGCCTCAACGCCAGCGCCGACATCACCTATGGCGCGTCTCAGCTGCGGGCACAGAATATCGACCTCTACGCCGGCCAGCAGCGCGGCAACGCCACTATCGTGCTCAACGGCAATGCTGACTATGACATGGACGCCGAGCGCGTTTCCTCCTCCGGCTCCCTGAGCGTTGCGCCAGCCATTATCGCGGTCTTCACCGACGCAGTCAGCTTCGATGGCCCGATACGCAGCCGGTTTTCCGTCAGCGGTCCGCTCGACACTCTGGCGCTGGAGCTGACCAGCGATTATGCCGCGGGCTCGCTGTCGGATCAGGCCTTTGCTGCCGGCGTCCTTCAAGCGAGCTTCAACGGCCTGCCGCAGCGGCCCGATGGCAGCCTGAGCCTGCAGTCGGCTGACAATTCCTATACCGGGCGCGTCGTTCTCGATACGCTGCAGTCTGACGATATCGTCGCTCGCGATATCTCCTTTTCGTCCGCGCTTCTCAGCGTGTCTGGCGATGCCCGGGTCAACCCGGAAACCATGGCCGCGAGCGGCGATCTGCAACTGGAAACCACCGGCGATGTCGCCATCAGCGCCGACCGGTCTGTTTCAGGCACGGCGAGTGTGACCTTCGACACCGCCATGCAGGGCGACACCCGCACCATCAGCGCCGATATCACCGCAACCGATCTGCGCACCGCCGACGCCGCGCTTGAGTCCCTCGAACTGACGGTGCGCGGCACCGCACAGAGTGCCGATATCGACCTCACCGCCGTTAACATCCTTCTGCCCAATGACTATCTCGTCACCAGCCTGACCAGCGAGGCGACGGTCGGACAGACCGCGGACGGCTTTACCGCCGATATCGCGAGCTTTGTCGCCCGCACCGGGGCCGGTACGCCGGACGAGACGATCCGCCTGCTCGAGCCGACCCGCATCGCCTATAGCAATGGCGTCGTCACCTTCGCCGAGACCCGGATCGACAGTTTCGACCGCAGCGAGTTCATCATTGCCGGTCAGTATGGCCCCGACCGCTGGGTGCTCGACGCATCGGGCACCGCCGTGCGTGTCCCCGGCCTGCAGTCGCCACTCACCTTCGAGATCGATCTCGATACGGATGAGGCGGTGCCCGGCACGCTTACCCTCTCCGGCGAAGTGCAGGACCAGAATGACGAATTGCACCGCCTGACCGCGCAGGGCGAGTGGAATGGCGAAACGCTGTCCCTGCGCGCCCGCTTGCGCGATGCCGACAACGACTTTCCCGGCGAACTGACCATGTCCGTGCCGGTCGCGCTGATACGCGGCGAGAGCCTGTCGGTCGGGACCGGCGATGGCGCCATCGATGGCCGCTTCGTCTATGATGCAGGCATCGAGAATATCGTCGCCTTCGTGCCGCTCGACGAGAATTTCCTGACCGGCCAGCTGGTCTCCGAGATCGATATCGGCGGCACGCTGGAGCAGCCGGAGATCGCCGGCAATGCGCGGCTGGTCGATGGCCGGTTCGAGGAACCGCGCTCCGGTGCCGTGCTCAACGACATGAACGGCGATCTGTCCTTTTCCTACGACGCCAGCGGCTCGACCGGCTCGTTCTCGGTAACGGCGAGCGATGCGACGGGCCGGGCCGATGCATTCGACCTGACCGGCGAGCTGCTGTTCGGCGGCGTCGCCGGGGAAGCAGGCTCCAGCGTCGAGGGCACGCTGGTGCTCGATCGGGCGACACTGATCGAATCCTCCGATCTCTCCGTCACCGTCTCCAGCAATCTCGACGTGACGGGCACGGCGCGCGAGATGCTGCTTGCCGGCGACATCAATATCCGGAACCTCGACGCGATCATTCCGGAGACACCGTCGCGCAAGAGCTATACGCCGGTCACGGTCGTTCGCGTCGACGAAAACAATGAACCGATCCGGGCGGACCGCGAGGAGGCAGAAGCCCCGACACCGGTCACCATCGCGCTCGACCTTTCCATCACCGCTGACAATCAAATCTATATCAGCGGCCGCGGCCTGCAGAGCGAATGGCAGGCCGATCTCGACGTGACAGGCACGGCAACCAAGCCGGTCCTCAACGGAGCGATCGAAAATGTCGACGGCGTGTTCGAATTCGCCGGGCGGCGTTTCAATATTACCAATGGCGAGATCATCTTTGCGGAGCCGAACGGCCTGACCCCGCGGCTCGACCTCGCGGCAAGCTATGAGACCAATACACCGGCGCGTGGCGACATCACCGCAACGATCCGGGTCACCGGATCTTCGGAGTCGCCCGATATCCGCCTGACCTCCACCCCGACCCTGCCGCAGGAAGACATCATGTCGCTGATCCTGTTCGGCAAGGACCCGGGCCAGCTGACCGCCTATGAATCCCTGCAGATCGCCCAGTCGGTCGCAGCCCTGACCGCGACCGGCCCGTTCGGCGGCGGCGGCATCACCAATTCCCTGCGCCGGTCTGCAGGCCTCGACACGCTGTCCTTCGGCGAGGATGCGGAAACCGGCGGCGGCACGCTGACCGTCGGCAAATATGTCTCGGACGAGGTCTATGTCTCGGCAACGCAGGGCCTGGGCAACGCCGGCAATTCAGTCAGCGTGACCTATGAAGTCTCCGATCACATTACCGTGGAATCGACGCTGGAAGAGACCGGTGCCCAGAGCGTCTCGGCCAATTACAAGAAGGACTACTAGCCCTTTATCTCTTTGTACAGAGCAACCGCCGCTTTCGACGTGGCGGTGATCTCGTCCCATTTGTGCCCGTCGATCATCTGCCTGGTCGCGATCCACGAGCCGCCGGCGCAAACGACATTCGGCAGCGACAGATAGTCCTTCGCATTGTCCGGCGACACGCCGCCCGTCGGGCAGAAGCGAAGGGATTTGAGCGGCCCGCCCAGGGCCTTGATATAGGGCGCGCCACCAGCGACCTCGGCGGGGAAGAATTTCAGGGCGGTGAAGCCATGATCCATCGCCGTCATCGCCTCGCTCGCCGTGGCGATGCCGGGCAGGATCGGCACGGACTGGGTTTCGGCAAAGGAGAGCAGCGGCAGGGTGATGCCGGGCGAGACGATAAAATCCGCACCATGATCGACGGAGGCCTTGTAGTCGGCTTCGTTCAGCACCGTGCCCATGCCGGTGATCAGTGACGGCGCGGCTTTCTTGATCGCAGCCAGCGCATCGAGCGCGGCGGGCGTGCGCATGGTCAGCTCGATCACTTCCAGTCCGCCATCGAGGAAAGCCCGGGCAAGGTCACCGGCGACGCCTGCATCAGCGATCTCGATGACCGGGATGATGGTCGCCTTGTCGAGTATGGTGTCGATCGTCATTATCCGAAATCCTTCAAGAGCTTTGCGGCCCCGATCAGGGCAGTATTGGGCGATGTGATGAGATGGACGGGGATGTCGTCGAAATAATGGTCCATCGGCGACTTGTCGGAGAATGCCTGGCGGAACGTACTGGCCTCGAAGAATTCGCGGATCTTCGGCAGGATACCGCCGGCAAGGCTGACCCCGCCCCGCGCCCCGGTCGACAGCACGATATTGCCGGCATAGATGCCGAGCGCGTCGCAGAACATGTCCAGTGTTTCCTCCGCCAGCTGATCATTATGCTCGAGCGCGGCGGTCGTGACCTGTTCCGGTGTCTTCAGGTCGCAATGGTGCTGGTCGATGGCACACAGGGCGCGATAGGTGTTGAGGATGCCCTTGCCGGAGACGATCCGCTCGAACGTCACATGGCCGAACATGCGCGTCAGGTGCTGCAGCACGGCGATCTGCCGCTCCGTGCGCGGGGAGAAGCTGACATGCCCGCCCTCGGTCGCGACGACGCGGTAATTCCCCTCGAACGGCACGATCAGGCCGAGACCGAGACCCGTCCCCGGCCCGAGTACAGCCCGCGGATAATCCGGCAGGATGTCACCGGGCTTGATCTCGACCCTCTCGTCTTCGGGCAGGAACAGCGTGCCATAGGTCATGGCGCGGAAATCATTGACCACCATCATGTGGTCGAGCGACAGGCTCTTCTCCAGCCTGTTGCCGTCAAGCATCCAGGCGGAATTGGTGAAGTCCACCACCCTGTCCTTGATCGGCCCGGCAACCGCGAAACACGCATCTTTCAGATCGCTTTCTGAAATGCCCCCGAGATAATCGTTCAGCGCGTCTTCCAGCTTGTCATACTCGCTGGATTTATAGTCCTTGCGCTCGAAAAGATGCACGCCATCGGCAGAATCGTCGAGCGTGGCGAGGCAGAAGCGGGCATTGGTGCCGCCAATATCCGCGATGAGAAAAGGCTTACTCAACGATTTCTTCCCTATTCAGTTCGTGCCGTGACGGCTTCAGAATGCCACGGCGGAGGCAAAGGTGATCGCCCCGGTTTCGGCGGTCGAGGCGACCTGGCGCATGCCGGCGAAGAGCTCGCGCCCCATGCCGGTCTCATTGGCGATGATGTCGGATGGCGGCGCCTCGCGCGCGGTCAGCTCCTCGTCGCTGACATCGACGCTCAGCACGCCATTGACGGCGTCGAGCGTGATCATGTCGCCATCGCGAATCTTGCCGATAATGCCGCCCTTGACCGTTTCCGGCGACAGGTGGATCGCCGCCGGCACCTTGCCGGACGCGCCCGACATGCGGCCATCAGTGACCAGCGCGACCTTGTAGCCCTTGTCCTGGATGACGCCGAGCGGCGGCGTCAGCTTGTGCAGTTCCGGCATACCGTTGGCACCCGGCCCCTGATTGCGCACGACGGCGATGAAATCGCATTCCAGCTCGCCTGCCTTGAACCGCGCCAGCAGATCGGCCTGGCTGTCGAAGACGATGGCCGGCGCCGTGACTTTCTGGTGTTCCGGATTGACGGCGGAGATCTTGATCACCGCCCGCCCGATATTGCCGGACAGAACCTGCAGCCCGCCGCTCGGCTGGAACGGCTTGGCATAGGGGCGCACGATCGACTCGTCCTTCGATTCCTTTTCGGCTTCGACCCAGTGCAGCTTGCCGTCCTTGAGGAACGGCTCGGACTTGTAGTCCTCCATGCCGCCGCGCGACACGGTATTGACGTCCGTATGCAGAAGGCCGTTTTCCATCAGCTCGCGCATCATGAACGGCAGGCCGCCGGCCTGGGCGAAATGGTTCACATCCGCCGGACCATTCGGGTAGACGCGGCACAGCAGCGGCGTGACGCCCGAAAGCTCGGAGAAATCGTCCCAGTCGATGATGATCCCGGCGGCGCGGGCAATGGCAACGAGGTGGATCGTGTGGTTGGTCGATCCGCCGGTCGCGTTCAGACCGATCATCGCATTGACGATCGATCTCTCGTCGACGACCTCGTAAAGCGGCGTGTATTCATTGCCATGCTTGGTGATCTCTGCAACGCGCCTGGCGCTTGCCGCCGTCATCGCCTCGCGCAGCGGCGTGCCCGGATTGATGAAGGCAGAGCCCGGCAGGTGCACGCCCATGACCTCCATCAGCATCTGGTTCGAGTTCGCCGTGCCATAGAAGGTGCAGGTGCCCGGCGAGTGATAGGACGCGCTCTCGGCTTCCAGCAATTCCTTCTGGCCGATCTTGCCTTCGGCATAAAGCTGGCGGATGCGGACCTTTTCCTTGTTCGGCAGGCCGGAAGGCATCGGCCCCGCCGGTACGAAGACGAATGGCAGGTGACCGAAGCGCAGCGCGCCGATCATCAGTCCGGGAACGATCTTGTCGCACACGCCAAGGCACAGCGCCGCATCGAAAACGTTGTGCGAGAGCGAGATCGCCGTCGCCATGGCGATGACATCGCGCGAGAACAGCGACAGCTCCATGCCGGGCTCGCCCTGGGTGACGCCATCGCACATCGCCGGTACGCCGCCAGCGACCTGGCCGACGGCACCGACCTCGCGCAGGGCCTTCTTGATGATATCGGGATAGGTGCCGAGCGGCTGGTGCGCCGAGAGCATGTCGTTATAGGAGTTGACGATGCCGACATTGATATTGTCGCCATGCATCAGCGCCTGCTTGTCCTCGTCAGGGCAGCCGGCGATGGCATGGGCAAGGTTGCCGCAGGAAATGTCATTGCGGCTCGGCCCTTCCGCGGCGGCCTTCTTCATCAGGCTGACATAGGACTCGCGGCTCTTCCGGCTGCGCTCCTGGATACGGTCGGTCACCTCTGCGATGACGGGATGGAGGCGGTCACTCATGGTTCTTTCTCCTCACGCCGTCCAGCATGGCCAGAATGGCAGGGAACGGCTCTCATGCACTCTCAATAGGGCACGCACGGGCATGTCTGCAACAGCACCCTCGCCCTGCGCCTTTTCATAGGCCTCGCGCTTGCCCTCGCCCTTCATCATCAGGACGATCAGGCCGGACTCAGCGACCGGCGGCAGGGTCAGCGTCATGCGCTGCAGGAACTTGCCGGTCACCTCGCTCCGGGTCGCGGTGATCGCGGCGGCACGGTCGCTGCCCTCGGGATCAAGGGCGGCGTCGAGGCCCTCGGCGTGCGGAAACCACGAAGCCGTGTGCCCGTCGCCGCCCATGCCCAGCACGGTCACGTCGAGCGGGAAGGAAATGCCGGACAGGCAGGCTTCCATGGTCGCCAGCCCCTCCGCAGGCGTGGCCGCCTTGTTCTTCATGCCGGTCAGGCGCGCCGCGGCAGCGCGGTCCTGCATCAGGTTCTCGGCAATGAAGGTTTCGTTGGAGCCTTCCTCGCCGGGATCGACCCAGCGCTCATCGACCAGAACGACATCGACTTTCGACCAGTTCAGGTCACGCTGCGACAGGTGCTGATAGAGCAGCTTCGGTGTCGAGCCGCCGGACACGGCGAAGCTCGCCCTGCCCTTGTCCTCTACCGCCGCAGCGAGCTGCGCCGCGATCAGGTCGGCAAGACGGGCAGCCATCGCCGCCTCGCCCGGAAAGGTGATCAGTCCCGTGTCACCGCCCTCATGCGCCATCGAACCACTCCCGTCCGTCACGGTCGAGCAGCACAGAGGCCTGAACCGGTCCGTCCGTTCCTGCCGTATAGAGATGAACCGGCACATCGTCCCGCGACCAGGCGCCGAGGATGGTATCGACCCAGCGCCATGCGGCCTCGACCTCGTCCCTGTGCATGAACAGGCCAAGATTGTTGCGCACGACGGCCATCAGCAGGCGCTCATAGGCGTCGGGATAGCGCGGCGCAAAAGTCTCCGCATAGGACAGGTTGAGCGGCACATAGCGCAGGCGCATGCCGCCGGGGCCGGGATCCTTCGTCATCAGCATCAGCTTGACGCCTTCGTCCGGCTGCAGGCGGATGATCAGCCGCGACGGCTGCACGCGGCCCGACTCAGGGGCCAGCATCAGGTGATCGACCGACTTGAACTGGATGACGATCTCCGACCAGCGCCCGCTCATGCACTTGCCGGTACGCAAATAGAACGGCGTCTCCGACCAGCGCCAATTGTCGATATGAACCTTCAGCGCGGTGAAGGTTTCGGTATCGGTCGGATGGCCGACCTCCTCGGCATAGCCCTTTTGCGGCTTGCCCTTGACCGAGCCTTCCTTGTACTGGCCGCGCACGGTGTCGGCGCGGACCGTGCCGCTGTCGATCTTGCGCAGGGATTTGAGGACCTTGATCTTCTCGGCACGGACGGAATCCGCCTCGAGGTCGATTGGCGGCTCCATGGCGACGAGGCACAGCAGCTGCAACAAATGGTTCTGCACCATGTCGCGCAGGGCGCCTGCCTTGTCGTAATAGGATGCCCGTTCGCCAGCCGCGACGGTCTCCGCCACGGTGATCTGGACATGGTCGATATGACGCGAGTTCCACACCGGCTCCAGCAGGGAGTTGGCAAAGCGCAGGATCAGCAGGTTCTGTACCGTCTCCTTGCCAAGATAATGGTCGATACGGAAGATTTTCTCCTCGTCGAAGACCTCGCCGACGGAATCGTTCACCTCACGGGCCGACTCAAGGTCGGACCCGATCGGTTTTTCCAGCACGATGCGGGTGCGGTCGGTCTTCAGGCCATTGGCATCGACATTGGCGCTGACCTGGCCATAGATGCCCGGCGGCAGGGCAAGATAATAGATACGAAGCTTCTCGTCGCTGCCGTCGAGCAGGTCCTTGAGATCGTCCCAGTCATCACTCTTCTGATCCAGCGCATCGACGCCGACATAATGGATATGCTCGGCGAACGCGTTCCAGGTCTCCTCCGCCAGCTTGTCCTCCGGATAGAACTCCTCGAACTTGTCGCGCACCAGCTGGCGGTATTCCTCGCTCGACATTTTCGTCCGGGCAGAGCCGATGATCTTGGAGGTTGCCGGAATCTGCTGGTCCTGCCAGCGGTGATAGAGGGCCGGCATCAGCTTGCGCAGGGCCAGGTCACCCGATCCACCGAAAACGATGATGTCGAATGGCTCGACCGGCAGGAACTTCGAACTGCCACTGTCGGCTGAGGTCTTTGTGCTCATGAAACCTTCTCGTGATTTGGCGTTTGTCTGTCGCCCCAAGCTCTAGAGTAATATGATATCTCGCGGCAAGCCGGAAAGGCGCGGTTATACGCTGTTATAAAGCATCCTGCGCCAAAATAGGACACCCGAATGGCCCTTTGTTAACCACTTATGCGTTGTTATCCACGCGCCATTGTTTTAAAATTTAAGCTCTTGTTAACCATTGGCGATTGCGGTGATACCGATCAAAATTCTCGACCTGGGCCTTTTTGAAAGCGGTGAGGGAAAACTCGCCGCCAACCGGCTTGCAGGCAAATATATGAGCCGCGAGATCGACTGGCGGACGATCGTGTCCGGCACTGTCGCCTTTGCCGGCCTGGTGGCGGTCTATGCGCTCGGCAGCCAATTGGACGCCCTCTGGCAGAAGGCGCTGCTGGGCATGACCGTGCAGACCTGGCTCGTGCTGTTCTGCTTCAATATCAGCCATGAAGTCGGCCATGACCTCATCTTCCGCCGTCGGCCGCAATATGACCGCCTCAACAAGGTGTTCGGCTATTTCATGGCAACACCGACCCTGCTGCCCTATCACGCCTTTCGCGAGACCCATCTCGATCATCATCGCAATGTCAACGATCCCGAACGCGATCCCAATCACTGGATCGTCCGCGGCAGCCTGCCCTTCGTGATCTTCAAGATCATGACCGTGCTGGTCGGCGACCACATCGCCCTTGCCCGCTACTCGTTCAGGCGGCGGGATCTGAAGATCGCCCGGCACTATATCGCCTTCTGGATCGGATCCGTCGCCCTTGCCGTCGCGCTCGGGATGACCGCCGGCTGGTGGAATCTTCTCTTCTTCTGGCTGATCCCGGCATGGATGAATTACTCGCTGGTCTTTACCGGCGTTGCCGTCATCCCGCACCGCCAGTCGCCGGATGCGCCGGAAAAGCAGATCATGAAAATCGCCCTGCTGCCCCAGGGCCTGCAGCAGATCTCAACCGTGCTGCATGCCAGCCACAATTACCACCTGCTGCATCATCTCTATCCGCGCGTCGCCAGCTATCACTATCCCGCCCTCGCCAAGGAGCTTTACGCCCTGCAGGAAGATCCGTCCTTGCTGGATGGAAGACAGGCGGAAAACCCGTTCGCCGACAGGGCCGCAGCCGCCGGCAGGATCGCCGGCGCCGCAACCGGGGAAGACCGGATCTACGCAGCGCAATAGGCGCCTTGCCAGGGTCCCTGCTATCGCCGGATGAAGTCGGCAATATCCTCGTGACAGGCCCGCGCCTCGGGCAAGGACCAGTGCAGGTGGAACATGTGGAACATGCCGTCGAAGACGCGCAGCGCCACATCGACGCCGCTGCGCCGCGCCTTTTCCGAGAGACGAGCGCTGTCGCCCAGCAGGGCTTCGCGCGAGCCGACATGGATCAGCATGGGCGGCAGGCCGGTCATGTCGCCATTGATCGGGGAAATGCGCCAGTCGCTGAGATCGGCGCCATTGGCATAATAGCGGAACACTGATTTGAGGCTGTTCGGCCCCTCGATCCTGATCAGCGGATCGTGTTTCTGCATGGTGATGACGGTGTCGCTGGAGGCCGTGCCATCGAGGCAGGACGAGATGAACACAGCGCGGTCGGGCAAGGCAATGCCGCTGTCGCGCCAGGACATCATCGATGACAGGAGCAAATTCGCGCCGGCTGAATCACCGATTCCGATGATCTTCCTGTCCGGGCCGACCCTCTCGCGAAGGGCAAGGTAAAAGCTGGTGACATCGTCGAGGCCGGCGGGAAACGGATGCTCGGGTGCCAGGGCATAATCGACACCCCAGGCCTCGCACCCGGCAAGGTGGCATGTGGGCAGCACCGCACCGGCATTGATTTCAGCCGAGCCGCACACGAACGCGCCGGCGTGAACGTAGAAGATCACCGGGCAGTCCGGCGCGACCTCGCCGGCGCTGATGCGCTGGCCGGGGACGCCGCCAAGGCTGCAGGCCTCGACCGAATACGGGAAATCGACCTCGTCGCGGGCGGCACGCCAGACCCGGTGGACCAGTTCGCGCGCAAGGTTTCGCGTCAGCTTGTTGGAGAGGCCGTCAAAGGCGCCGTAGCTCTTCAAATTGGGATACAGCATCTGCGCTTCAGCACTGATACTGGTACAGATTTTCGAGCGTCGCTTGAACATATTCACCCTTTTCAGACAGTGCATGGCTAAAGGCGAAAGGTAAACATTTCGCTAGACCGTCACCCGGATTCTGGCCAATCGCAAGGATTCATCGCGCCATCGCCATGTCAGGGCTCCGGGTGGGTATGCCGCGTTAAAGCTATCTCAACAAAACAGCGATATTCATGCCTCAGGACAGGCACCGATGACAGTTGAGACCCAGAAGAAAAACCGCCTGACGGCGAAATTCCAGGATCCGCATCTGGAACACGCCTATCAGGAATATTCGCGCACGTACTTCACGGGCAAAGACCGCGTGATGTTCTACGTCGCGATCCTGGTCTATCTCCTGTATGTCATTCTCGACTACTTCACGCTGCAGAATGCCAGAACCGAAGTCATCGGCCTGAGGATTGCCCTGTCGCTCGGGGCGCTGGCGGTCATCGGGCTGACCTATCTCGATTTCGGCAAGAAGCATATCCAGTATCTGTGTTGCGGCCTGATGGCGACGGGGGGCGTTTCCATCTCCTACATGGTCTGGCTCGAGGGCTCGGTTTCGCCGCCCTATTATGTCGGCCTGATCATGACCGCCATGATCCTGAACAATTTGGTGCGGATTTCCTTCCTGCTGAGTTTCGGTGTCCTGTTGCTCAGCTATTTTTCCTTCATCTTTGCGGTCGCCGGAATCCCCTATGGCCGCGACGTGTTTGCCGCGCACTTCTTCATCCTGAATGCGTTCATGCTCTCCTCCATCGCCATCTATTTCCTGGAAATAGCGCGCCGCGACGAATACATGAAGTTTCTTCTGAACCAGCAATATGCACAGAAACTGCAATACATGTTCGAGGACGCCAATCGCTCGATCAAGCGCAAGAATGCCGTCCTCAACACCCTGACCCACATTTTCAAGACACCGCTGCACCAGATCATCGGCTATGCCCAGATCCTTGAACAGGAATCGCTCGGGCAGCACGAGGCGACCGAGTACAAGGAATTCTCCAGCAACATCCACGCAGCGGGCCAGGGGCTGCTCCGGACAGTGCAACGTATACTGACCTATTCACGTCTTGATTCCGGCAGTATCAAACTGAGCCGCCAGTCGACGACGACAGCAGAGCTAATCGATTGCGCCCTGTCGCGCCTGGTCGATGAAATGGAAGCCCGGAATCTGGTTCTCGAAAAGCCAGACCGCCACTTCCGTATCAAGGTCGATGGCGCGCTGATGGAACAGGCAGTTTACGAATTGCTGGCCAATGCTGTCGAAGCATCACCCGACAAGGGGATCATCAAGATCTCCACTGAAGAAGCGGAGGATGTTGTCAGCATTGTCATCACCGACCAGGGCACGGGGATCGACCTCGACAAGCTGGATGAGATCGAGAACACGCTGGAGCGGACAGAAGAGTTTCTCGGCGTCAGCGACAAGATCAGCCTCGGCATCACGCTGACGAGCCGGATCGTCCAGACCCATTCCGGCAGGATTTCCTTCGCCCATGCCGAGGATGGCGGTACCATCGCGACACTGACACTGGACCGCACGGAAAACGAAGCCGCGCTGAAGCCGCCGGCGGGAGAACCGGGCACCGCCGCGCAGGACAAGGGCTTGAGGCGGGCCTCATGAAAAAGCCCGGCCTGAGCCGGGCTTTCATTCAGTCGGCAAAAGCGCCGCCGGTCAGACCGGCCTGGATCAAGCAGCGTTCCACTGTAATCATTTGAACGCAGAAAGTTGATCTACTTCAATGATGCAAAGCATCTTCATGTCCCCGGCCGGGCGCACGATGCTTTAGGCCGGCTTGGTGACTTTCAGCATATAGACGGCGCCGGACTCATCCATGTCGATCTCGACATCCGCGCCCTTGCAGCCAGCGGACATGTCCAGCATCTGCTCCCGGTTGCGGAAATAAAGCGTCCAGTCGAGGATGAATTCCATCGGCCAGTATGTCCCGTTGGCCGCATCATTGACGTTGCCGATCAGCAGCGTGCCGCCGGGGCGAAGATAATCATAGAGCTTGGCACAAAGACGACGCGACAGGGCCGGGTTGAGATAGTCGAGCAGGCCGGCGGAATAGATCAGGTGCTGCTGCGGAATATGGCGGAACGTGCTCATCGGGCGCAGCATCTCGGTGAACGAGGTGTGCATGCCAGAGACGATGACATTCGACTGGCTCGGCGTCAGGCTGCGATAGGCCGTCGTGATCGCGTAATCGAGCGCCTGCTTTTCCTGGTCGACGAGAGTGAAGGAATATCCCTCCCCCGACTGATAGGTGGTTTCGAGGAAGCGCTGCACTTCGCGCGCCGGGCCGGACCCGATGCTCATGACGTGATAGAGATCGCTCTTGTCTTCCTGGTCATTCAGCCGGTCCAGCGCCTCGGAGATATACTCCATGCGCGAGACGATCGGCCGGCCGCTGATCAGGCCGAGAATGTGCAGGTAACGGCTATAGATCGAGGTGCCTTCCGGACGATGATCATACATGTAGTTCATGATCTGGAAGTCGCCGGGATAGCCCATCGGCTTGAAATAGCTGCGATGCCAGTTGCGTCCGCCGACCAGCTCACGGGTGACCAGCCGCTCGGTGAATGTCTTCAGGTCCTGCTTGGCTTTGGCATCGTCGATGAAAGGCAGGACAAGATCATTGCCGCGAAACCAGATGTCGGACCATCCCGCCTTGCTGCTCTCTTCCAGCTGGCCGCAAAGCTCGTGAGTTTCGACCTCCGACAGGCCGTCCTCATACGGAGCGATATGGCTCTCGATGAACTGGCGCTGATCGGCGATGTAGTCGAGAACCTCGGTACAGTAGACCTTGTACTCCATCGGTACCTTGTAGGTGATTGTCGGCTTTTTCGATTTCGCCTTCGCCCGGGCAAGCGCCATGGAGTTCTTGCGGGCGATCTGGTTAATATCGATGCCACGCTCGTCGAACAGCACGCGCAGCTCGGTCTTGTCCGGTGTGCCGCCGGCGATAACGACCTTGCATTCGAAAAAGGTTTCACCACCCTGCTTCAGTTCGAGGGTCTGGGCAGTGCGTATCTCGGTAACGCAAAGCCCCTCGGGCACAGACAGGGTAAGCCCTGTCGAGGAGATGCTTGAAACGGTGAAATCGATGTTGAGGAAACTCGCTCGCGGCACTGCGCCCTTGAACAGATCTTCGGCGGCATAGACCGGGGCGGAAACGCGCACTTCGCTTGAATCGCTGCCCTGCAATTCCTGGTAATGCTTGATGCTAGACATGACTTAACCTTCTCCACAAGAACGGGGCAGAAATTTTCTTGCGAATTTCTCTCGCTGGCCCTGAGTTACCCTATAATGTGGATAATGAAGCATTAACCCTGAAATGCAAACAAAAACACTCCGCGTTAACCCTTTTTCAACAAATGTCTGGAACTGCCGTTAACCTTGATTAACGAGAGTTTATTTGTGTTACATTTTGATACATGACTGTTCCGCACGGAACGTATTTTAACTTTTTCCGCCCGATTCCGCTTTGGCGAGTATCTTCTGGGCGATGCGAAGATGGGGCATGTCGAGCATTTTTCCATCAAGGGATGCAACGCCGCTGTCGGATTCCCTCAATAGGGTAATGACTTTCTTCGCCCACTCGATTTCTTCGGGCGTCGCCTGGAAGGCGTCGTTGATCGGCTTGACCTGTGCCGGGTGGATCGCCGCCTTCGCCTCGAATCCGTCGCGCCGCGCCTTCTGGCACAGGCTGGTCAGACCGGCCTCGTCCCGGAAATCGGCAAACACGGTATCGATAGGCACGACGCCCGCCGCCCGCGCGGCAATCAGGCAGAGATTGCGGGCGAGCCTGAACGGCTCGGTATAATCACCATTATCGTAATTGACGGTCGCGCCGATCTCGGCGGACAGATCCTCGGCGCCCCACATCATGCCGGCCAGCCGCGGCTGTACCCATCCCGGATTGGTCAGCGCCAGCACGCCCTGCGGGGTTTCGGTGACAATGGCGATGATCTTTGTACGGCTAATCGCTTCTTCCGTTTCATGGCTGGAGATCAGCGCATCGAGCGACTTGATGTCATCGGCACTGTTGCATTTGGGCAGGACGATGCCGTCAGGCCGCGCCGGCACCACGGCGGCGAGGTCCTCCCTGATCCATTCGGTGTCGAGGCTGTTGACCCGGACATAATATTTGCAGATCGACCGGTCGGCGTTTTTCAGCGCCGCGCGGGTGATCTGCCGCGCCTCGGCCTTGCGGTCCGGCACGACGGAGTCTTCCAGGTCATAAATCAGGATGTCGGCGCCGGATGCGGCGGCCTTTTCGATCTTGCGCTCGCTGTCACCCGGCACGAACAGAAGGGACTTGAACATCAGGCACTCTCCGCCGGTTTGGCGCGCATCAGCGCGGCTCGTTCGCAGACGGCGACGATATCGCCCTTCTGGTTCAACGCTTCATGTTTGAACGTCACGATCCCCTGCCCGGGGCGGGACTTGCTCTCGCGCACCGACACCACCGTCGTGCGTGCACGGATCGTATCGCCGTGGAACACCGGGGCGGGAAACTTCACCTCGCTCATGCCCAGATTGCCGATCGTGGTGCCCAGCGTCGTGTCTCCCACGGTCATGCCGATCAGGAGCCCCAGGGTGAACAGCGAATTGACCAGCGGCTTGCCCCACGCGCTTTTCGCGGCAAAATCGGCGTCGATATGCAATGGCTGCGGGTTCATCGTCATCAGCGAGAACTGCATGTTGTCATATTCGGTGATCGTGCGGGACAGCGCATGGTCGAACACCATGCCTTCCTCGAATTCTTCCAGCCACAGACCGGCCATGGTCCACTCCCTGCCAACGCGCTTGATTCTTCCTGCTTCTAGCACAGGCAGCGGGGCCGATCACACCCCCAACGGGCGTCGATTTGGTTCGGGGACTGGCGGGGCCGGCGCCGCGGTTCAGTTCGTCTCGGTGCCGTCCGGCGTCGTCTTTTCAAGGGGGAGGCGCAAGAAGCCGGGAAGCCATTGCTGGGCCTTGCGGATCTTCTCTTCCATATGCGGATGACGGCTGCGGAAATGGCGCAGCCAGAACGCAAAGGCGGCATTCGTCGTGATCAGCATGCTCAGGCCGATCAGGATCAGCACGACCCCGAACGGGACCGGCGACGGCATCACGAGCAGCCCCGCGAGAATGAAAAAGATGGCCACGAAGGTCGCGACAATATGAAGGAATTTTGAAAACATGGTCAGACACACTCCCGCAACTTTGCCACTATAGGGGCCGGACGACCGTCGGGTGAGGCTCATCAGTCGGACCCGCGTGCCTCCATCATGCCCATGACCGTGCCAGCTGCAACAGCCGCCGCGACCGTGCGGACAGGATGCTCCTTGAACTGTTTCTCCAGCAACCCGCTAGCCAGCCCGTTCATCAGCAGCGCCTCGTAATTCGTGCCGCCGGACGATGGCGGGGCGGAAGACGCTTTTGCGGACCGGACTTGTGCAGGCGAGGCATGGTCGCCTGACAGGGCCTGGGCGGCGAAAAAGAAAACGCCGGCGAGCAGCAGCAAAAATATGCCGCCGCAAAGAACTGCCAGCCCCTGCCCGACAAGCGGTGTCAGGGAAATGACAATGGCGACGGTCACAAAAAGGCTGGCCATCGCGGCAAACAGCCCGGCATAGACCATGAGCGCCCCCCGCGTCGCAACGCGGGCGGCGTCCTGTTTCGTCGATCTGATCAAACCATTCAGCATGGGAACCGATCTGTTCTCTTCGTTATTTCAGGATCGTGCGGCCAAGGATCATCCCGGCAGCAACTGCGAGCCCCAGGGAGGCTACGGGATTCTCGCGCACCGTGTCGCGCAGGGATTCTGTCTGCTCTTCGGCTTCGTGCTTGAATTTCTTCGCTTTGTCGCGGCCCATCTTGATGGCCTTCTCGGTCGCATCCTCGACCTTGTGCTGGGCATTATGCATGCTGGCGGAGCCGAATTTGCCGGCGTCCTTCTGCAGCGTGTGCATGTCCTTGCGCAGGTTCTCGAGATCGCCTCGCAGCTCCTTGAGCATCGATGCGAGGTCTTCGTCGTTCTTGGTGGAAAGCTTGTCAGTAAAAGCCATAAGTCACCTCCATTGCTATGCCGGGAAGCGATACATGACGCAACGCACCCCCGCCGAATAATACAGACTAAACACGAAAGGTTTAGGAGGAGTTCCATCTCCGCCAGAAAGGGAATTTCCTCAACCCCTGTGTTTACGCGGCGTTAAGACCTATTCGCGCGCCGTCCCCGTGCCGAACCAGCGTGCCGCGACATCGTCGCGATTGTCGTTCGGGTCGTAATAGTCGACATCGAGCGCCAGCGCCTCGGCGGTCAGCAACCCGGTCGCCTGCAGCAGCCGGAAGGCGGACAGGTAATAGGCCTCGCGCGCCTGCAGCCGGGCAAGACGGACGCTGAGTAGTTCCGCCTCGCCGTCGAGCACATCGAGCGTCGTACGCTGGCCGAGACGGCCCTCGAGCGTCAGACCTTCAAACGCAAGCTCGGCCGCCGACAGCGCCGGCGCCGTCGCTTCCCACGCGGCGCGGGACGCTTCGAGCTGGCGCCAGGCCGTTTCCACCTGTTCGCGCAGCTGGCGCTCTGCCTCGCGCAGCCGCCACCGGTCGGCTGTGTGCGCCTCCCGGGCCTGGCGAATGCCCGAATAGGTCGCGCCGCCCTGATAGAGCGGAATGGTGATCTGCGCGCCGAGCGTCGCATTCTCCGACTGGTCGCCGTCGAGGAACTGATTCTGGGCATAGCCATAGCTCGCCCGGGCGGTGACGGTGGGGGCGAGATAGCCCTTGGCGACCTTCACGCCACTCGCCGACGCCCGTTCCTGCTCCCGCGCCGCAATGATGGACGGGTTGGCGCCCATCGCGATCTCCAGCGCCTCGTCCAGCGTCGCCGGCATTGGCGGCAGCGGCGGGGTCGCTTCCAGCGTGCCCGGCATGCGGCCGGTGATGCGCTCGAACCGTGCCCGCGCCGTGGTCAGGGTCGAGCGCGACCGGATCAGGTCGGCATTGGCCTGCGCCGCCCGCGCCTCCGCCTGGGCGATGTCGGTCCGCGTTGCCTGGCCGTTGTCGAACCGGGCCTGGGCGAAATCGCGCTGGCCCTGCAGCGAGGTCAGCGACGCCTCGGTAAAGCCGGTTGCCTCTTCGGCGGTAATGACGCCGAGATAGGCGCTGATCGCATCAAGGAAGAGTTGCTGCTCGGTCGCGATCAGCTCGGCCTGTGCCGCGTCGATCTGCGCCTCGGAGCGCTCGATGGAATTCTTCACCCGAAAGCCCTGGAAGAGCGGCTGCTGCAGCTCGACGCCGACCTGCCTCGTGCCGGTGCCGCCATTGCCGGTCAGCGCCTCGTTGATCAGGTCCTGCTGCCCGCCCTCTTCCGGGTCGTCGCCCATATCGGGGGGCGGCATGTCACCGCCGAACAGATCGGTCAGGTCGCGGCCAGGATCGTAATTGCCGTCGGCGGTCTCGTAGGACAATTGCCCGTTCAGGGTCGGACGCCCCTCGGCCCGGGCCTGGGCGCCGAGTTCATCGGTCGCGCGCAGCTGGGCGCGGCCCGCCTTCAGCGCCGGGCTCGTCTGATAGGTCAGCTCGAGCACTTCCCTGAGCGTCTGCGCCTGTGCCGGCAAGATGCCAGCCGCACCGAAGACAACAGCGCAAGCCACTGAGGTAAATAGGATTTTCTTCTTTGACTGTGCCATCGTCCCGCCCGGAATTGCTCTGCGTGCCCGACCATACATGCTGCCCGTAAGCAGGCGATTAACGGCCATTTACATTATCCTATTTAGGCGACAGAACGCCGCGCCGCCACCGTGCAAGCCGCAGAACGGCTATGCGCCAATCCTCAGTTGACAAAGCCGACGGGATCGCCTTTATACCGTCGCTCTGTCCGGCAGCGCCGGATCGGCCTGTACAGGCCCGGGCCCTTTGGGGTGGAGTAGCTCAGTTGGTGAGAGCGCAGGATTCATAACCCTGAGGTCGGCGGTTCAAGCCCGCCCTCCACTACCAGCCTTCCGCAATCGCAAGTGGGCCCTTCGGGCTACGGCTCGGCAGGCCAGCCCCCACACCGATCTTTCAAGCGCGAAGGCGCGAAGGCGGCCGCGCCGCAGCGAAGCGACGACGGGCGCAGCCTGTGCTGAGTTATTCTTGTCTCGGGAATCCCGCTACCGTCCTGCAAAACTGCGGGAGGATCCGCCCATGCCCTTCGACCTTTTCCTTGAAATTGCCGACCGCATCGGGGTTTTCGTGTTTGCCCTGTCGGGCGGCATTGCGGCGGTGCGCCGGGACATGGACCTGTTCGGCGTGATCGTGCTCTCCTTCCTGCCTGCCGTCGGTGGCGGGACGCTGCGCGATCTTATCCTCGACGTGCCGGTCTTCTGGCTCGAGGACAACCTGTCCCTCCTGCTCGCTGGCCTCGGTGGCATCACCGCGTTTTTCCTGCACAAGTCGATCGAGGACTTCAAACCCCTGCGCTGGGCTGATGCCGTGGGCCTTGCGGTGTTCGCCGCGACGGGGGCCGCCAAGGCAGCCGAGCTCGGCCATTCCTTTGCCATCGTCATCGTCATGGGCGTGATGACGGCGACGGTTGGCGGGATTGTCCGCGATATCGTGGCCGGCCGCGAGAACCTGCTGATGAAGGAGGATATCTACGCGACCGCCGCGCTGCTCGGCTCGACCGTTTTCGCGGCGCTGTATTTCACCGGTTTCAACGACCGCATCTGCCTCATCGCCTGCATCGTCAGCGCCTTTGCCTTGCGCGGCTGCGCCATCATCTTCCCCCTGTCCCTGCCCAAGCCGAGACGGTGAGCCAGCGGGCCATCGCCGGAAATATTCGCATAAGGGCTGTCTGTGCCCCTTGCATATGTCGGTTCCCATACTGATGTTTAAGGAGCGTCAGAGTCGCGGCCCCGATCGCGGGCGCGCCACACGGCGCCATCACCCCGGCCACAAGGGCTCCATATCCCCGCCAGCTGTCGCGATGCCCCGCAATTTTTTCAAGGGAGATTGGCGCCACGCGCCAAGACAATCGCCAATGCACAAGATCGCAAGAAATATCCTTTTCGCCGCGCTCGCGAGCGCAACAGCCGCCAGCCCGCTCGCCCTGTCCCTCGCCCAGACGTCCGGCGAGACACTGGCGCAGATCACCTCCCCCGCCGACGTCTCTGTCAGCCGCGAAGCTGCGCTGATTGGCCTGCCGGTGATCGACATCAAGGGCGTGAAGGTCGGCATTGTCGACAATGTCGTTCTGGGACGCGCGGACGGACCCTTCGTCGTCATCAAGCTGGACAAGGCTTTCCTGCGCGGCCACCGCCTGGTCGCGATCTATGATTCGAGGCTGCAAAAGGTCGAGGAGAGGTCCCTGGGGATCTCGTTGCAGCTGACCCATCTGCGTAAAACCGACATCAAGGACTTCCCGACCTTCAGCTATACCGACGACATGCAATTGGCCGCACCGCGATAGGCGGGCGGCCCGACGGCGCGCAACAACCATGCCGCAAGACAAAAGCCCCGCAGGTCATGCGGGGCTTTTTCGTGACGTCGTCAATGGCGGCGAAAACCGCCTCAGAAGACCGTGATGGCCTTGGCATTGACGAATTCCTTCATGCCGAACCCGCCATGCTCGCGGCCGTAGCCGGAATTCTTGACGCCGCCGAAGGGCATGGTCGGCGTCGCGATGCTGAATCCGTTGATGAAGATCATGCCGGTATCGAAATGGTCGCGCGCGAGCGTGATCGCCTTGTCCTCGTCCTTCGAGAAGATACCGCCGCCCAAGCCATAGCGGCTGTCATTGGCGATGCGCATGGCATCCTCGTCGTCTTTCGCGCGGATGACGGAAGCGACCGGTCCGAACAGCTCGTCATCATAGGCCGGCTGGCCGGGCTCGACATTGTCGAGCACCGTGGACGGATAATAGAAGCCCTTGCGGTCCGGGACCTCGCCGCCGCAGCGGATGCGCGCGCCGTTCTTCACGCTTTTCTCGACCTGGTCAGCCAGCGTGTCGCGCAAATCTTCCCGCGCCATCGGGCCGAGATCGGTATCGTCATCCATCGGATCGCCCATTTTGATCGCCGCCATCTGGTCGACGAAGCGCTCGACGAAGGCGTCATAGACCTTGTCGGTGACGATGAACCGCTTGGCATTCACGCAGGTCTCGCCATTGTTGAAGATGCGGCCCTTCACGCAATGCTCGACCGCGATATCGAGATCGGCATCTTCGAGCACCAGGTAGGCATCGTTGGAGCCGAGTTCGAGCACCGTCTTCTTCAGCGCCCTGCCGGCCACCTCGCCGACATGCCTGCCGGCGCCTTCGCTGCCGGTCAGGGTGACGCCGCGCACGAGATCGTTCTCGATGATCCTGTCCGACTGGTCGTGGTCGATCAGCAGCACGGTGAACAGGCCTTCCGGCAGGCCGGCGCGCTCATACAGTTCCTTCAGGAACAGGCCGCTGCCGGTGCAGGCCTCGGCATGTTTGAGCAGGATGCCATTGCCCGCCATCAGGCTGGCGATGGAATAGCGCACCGCCTGATAGGCCGGGAAGTTCCACGGCTGGATGCCATAGACGACGCCGATCGGGCTGTAGGTGACGATGCCAGCCCTGGCGCCGTCGACCTCGCGCTCCTCATCGGCCAGCGCCTTGACGCCTGTAGCGGCGGTATAGTCGCAGATCGCGGCGCACAGCTCGACTTCCGCCGCGCCGTCGCCGATCAGCTTGCCGGTCTCGCTGGTCATCAGCTGCGCGAACTCCTCAGCGCCGGCGCGCAATTCCTTGCCGATATTGCGGATGATCGCCGCGCGATCCTCGAGGCTGCGATGGCGCCATTGCAGGAACGCCTCGTGACAGCGCTCGACGGCGGCGAAGGCCTCCTTGTCGGACATGCGGTCATAGGTGTTGAGGGTCTCTTCCGTCGCCGGATTGATCGTGGTGAGTTTGTCGGTCATTTAGGGTCTCCTGAAATATCGGTTGCAGGCCCAATGCGAGGGAGAGCCAGCCGTTCCGTCACGGGCGCGTGACCTGTCGTCAATGAACGCGGTGCCGGGTGCACCGCACCCCTTCCCTTTTGGCCCGCCAAGCCCTACCTCACACCCATGCCAAGGGGATCGCATCGACAATATGGCCTGCATGACGGCGAGGCGAGCTCGCTCAAGGAGCAGCTTGCGTCGGTGCGGGCGCTGCTGCCGCATCTGTGGCCGAAGGACAAGCCGAGCTACAAGCTGAGGGTCATCGCCGCCTTCATCGTCATCCTGCTCGGCCAGGTCGTGTCTCTCGGCGCGCCGATCCTGCTCGAGGAAGTCGTCAACGGTCTCGACCAGTCGAACCCGGCGGTGATCGCCGTTGCCACCATCACGTCCCTTGTCGTCGGCTATGGCATCTTCCGATTGCTCAGCGTTGCCGTGCCGCAGCTGCGCGAATTCCTGTTCGCCCGGGTCGGCCAGAACGCCCAGCGCGAGGTCGCGATAGACGTCTTCCGCCATCTGCACGCGCTGTCGCTGCGCTTCCACCTGGAGCGGCGCACCGGCGGGCTGTCGAGGATCATCGAGCGCGGCATCCGCTCCATCGACTTCCTGTTCCGCTTCCTCCTGTTCAACATCATCCCGACCTTCATCCAGCTCGGCATCATCGCGGTCTTGTTCTCGATCCGCTATGACCCGGTCTATGCCGTGATCGCGGCGGTGACGGTGATCGTCTATGTCTGGTTCACCGTCGCCTCGACCGAATGGCGGCTGAAATTCCGCCGCGAGATGAACCAGCAAGACACGGAGGCGAACACCCGCGCGGTCGACTCCCTGCTCAACTACGAGACGGTGAAATATTTCAACAATGAGCGCTGGGAGGCGGACCGCTATAATGATGCCATGGCGAAGTACCAGGAAGCGGCGATCCGCTCCAACAACTCGCTCGCCATCGTCAATATCGGCCAGTCGCTGATCTTCAATGCCGGTATTGTCGCCATCCTGATCCTCGCCACCCGCGCCATCGCGGCGGGCGAGATGGAGGTCGGTGTCATCACCGGCATCTCGCTGATCATGATGCAGCTCTACCAGCCGCTGAACATTCTCGGTTTCGCCTATCGCGAGATCAAGCAGTCGATGATCGACATGGAGAAGATGTTCAGTCTGCAGAAGGTCGAGCCCGAGGTCGAGGACAGGCCCGATGCCCGCCCGCTGGCCGTCGACGGGGCAGCCATCGTCTTCGACAATGTCCATTTCCGTTATGAGGAAGACCGCCCGATCCTGAAAGGCGTCTCCTTCGCTGCGCAGCCGGGCGAGAAGATCGCCATCGTCGGCCATTCCGGCGCCGGCAAGTCGACCATCAGCCGCATCCTCTATCGCTTCTACGATATCGACGAGGGCAGCGTGACAATCGACGGGCAGGATATCCGCGAGGTGACGCAGGACAGTCTGCGCGCCGCCATCGGCATGGTGCCGCAGGACACGGTGCTGTTCAACGAGACGATCGGCTACAACATTGCCTATGCCAGGCCCGGCGCGACGCAGACGCAAATCGAACAGGCCGCGCAGATGGCGCAGATCCACGACTTCGTCGCCGGGCTGCCCAAAGGCTACGACACGGTCGTCGGCGAGCGCGGGCTGAAACTGTCAGGCGGCGAGAAACAGCGCGTCGCCATCGCCCGCACCATCTTGAAAAACCCGCCGATCCTGATCCTCGACGAGGCGACCTCGGCGCTCGACAGCGTGACCGAGCAAGGCATCCAGACCGCCCTGCGCAATGTCGCGGAGAGCCGCACCACCCTCGTCATCGCCCACCGCCTGTCGACGATCATCGACGCCGACCGCATTCTTGTGATGGATGACGGAAAGATCATCGAACAAGGGACCCATGCGGAGCTTCTGACCAAGGGCGGCGATTATGCGGAACTATGGCAGAGACAGCAGGAAGACCGGCAGGCGGCGGAGTAGTTCGTGGCCCGGCGTTGCCGGGCACCTCACAATGAGGCGCCTCATCCTGAGGTGCCGCGAAGCGGCCTCGAAGGACGAGGCAGGCTGAATATTCTGCAAATTGGCAAGCAAGGTCTGTAAGGACAGACCTGTCCTTACAGACCTTGGTGGTATTCTGATTTCAGGGAAGGAAAGCTGTCAAGGATGAAACCCTGCGGGCACGCAGTGTCCTTGACAGCTTTCCTTCCCTGAAATACACGCCCCGGACTGCCTCGCCCTCCGTGGGCTGCTGCGCAGCCACCTCAGGGTGAGGCCGGTCTCTCAGCCCTCATCCTGAGGAGCCTCGCGCCAGCGAGGCCACGAAGGACCCGATCGCCATGCTCGCCGTCAGGCCCGGCGACTCGATGCCGAACAGCTGGATCATCCCCGGCACGCCATGGACCTGCGGCCCGTCGATGCGATAATCCGCCCAGACGCCCGGCGACGTGATCTTCGGCCTGATCCCCGCGTAAGACGCGTGCAGCTTGTCTTTCTCGAGCCCCGGCCAGAACTTCACCGCGTCCTGCCAGAACCGGTCGCGGGCATCGGCCTCGACATCGTAATCGCCCAGTTCCACGCCCCAGAGCACATCCGGCCCCAGCCGCCCCTGCCCGCCAAGATCGCGGGTATAGTGCGTGCCCTGACTGTCGGCGCTCGGCATCGGATAGATCAGCCGCTCGAATGGCGCCTTGCCTGAATAGGTGAAGTACCGCCCCTTGGCGTAGCGCGTCTCCGGCACCTTGTCCGCCGGAAAGCCCTCGATCATCCGCGCGACCTTGCTCGCATGCAGCCCGGCGCAATTGACGACCAGCGCCGCATCGAGCGTCACCGCCGCCTCGCCGCCAACATCGATCTCGACGCCGCCCTCCCGCACACGCCCACCAACAACCGGCGCGTTGAATACCGCCATGCCGCCGGCATTCTCGATATCGCCGAGCAGGCTGAGCATATAGGTGTGGCTGTCGAAGACGCCGGTCGAGGGCGACCAGATCGCCGCCTCACAAGACAGCGCCGGTTCCATCGCCTGCGCTTCTTCCGCGCTCAACAGGCGCAAATCGCGGACGCCGTTCTCCTCTGCCCGCGCCATCAGCTTTTGCAGCCCCGGCACTTCGGCGGGCGATGTCGCCACGATCAGCTTGCCGCAGTTCAGGTGCGGCACGCCGCGCTCGGCGAGATAGGGATAGAGCATCGCCTTGCCGCGCACGCACAGCCGCGCCTTGAGGCTGCCCGGCTCATAATAGATGCCGGCATGGATGACTTCGGAATTGCGCGAGGAGGTTTCGGTGCCGAAGGCATCGTGCTGTTCCAGCACCATCACCTCGCGGCCCGAGAGCGCCAGCGCCCGGGCGACGGCGAGGCCGACGACGCCCGCCCCGATGACGACGCAGTCGACGCGCTCGCCCATCAGCGGGCGCCTAGCTGGTGGTGGCGATCCATTCGTCGTCGTCCTGCACTTCGCGTTCGAACATCAGGAAATCGTAATAGCCGCAGCGGGTCTGCGTCGGGAAGGTGCGGCAGATTTCAGGCCGCGCCTCATAGATCGTGCAGTTGCGCGTGTCGAGATCGAGGAACTGGCAGATCGTGTCGAAATGCTCGTCGTCCTGGTGGCGCAGCACGAGCGGGCTTTCCTTGTCGCCCTTCTTGATGAATTTCTTGCGCGCCTTTTCCCACGACACATCGAAATGTTTCGCCAGCCGGGTGATGTCTTTGTCCGTCACCGGAATATGCGCATAAGAGCAGCAATAGGCGGGACATTTCAGACAATCATATTTATTCCTGGCCATGGTCATTCTTTCGGGCAGCGCGGCGATACAGGCTACAAGCCTTATGCCGCGCTGACGCCATGGTCAAGAAGAAGGGCGCAAGCCTCGGCTGTGGCGCGCTACCCGTCCAGACGGTCGTCGAGATCGCCGCTGCCGGTCTTGCCGAAGAAGGAGGAAATGTCGAACCAGACTTCCTCTGTATACCCGTCTTCGGTGACCAGCGTCACGACATCGACCGGGGTCGACCCGCAATAGGTCATGTACTGGTCGGTCTTGCGGGCGCCCGGAAACCTCGTGCGCAGATAGGCGTTTTCCTTTGAGATCCCGTCCTGCGTCGTCTCGGCGAAGATCGGCACCACTTGCGCGCAGCCATCCTGGGATGGCGCAGCAGTCCTTGCCGGGCCGCGCAAATCGACCGGCGCCGGGGCCTGGCCCTGCATCGGCGTGACGCAGGCCGACAGCGCCAGCACCAGCGCGCCACCCATCATCGTAAGTCTCATCATCATCAGCTTCCTTCTCTCCAATCGATCAATTCAGTACACAGGCATCGAGGCCTTCATTCCTGACCACCGCCATGCGCGCCCGGATCGTGCCGGACTGGCGCGCCACATAGGGCCCGGGCGGGTTGGCCGACCATTTGTTCGGGCTCGGCAACACGGCGGCCAGCAGTGACGCCTCATAGGCCGTCAATTCCGACGCCGACTTGCCAAAGCGCCCCTGCGCCGCGGCCTCCGCCCCGAACAGCCCGTCGCCCCATTCGGCGACGTTGAGATAGACCTCCATCACCCGCCGCTTGGGCCAGATCAGTTCCGCCAGCGCGGTGAAATACGCTTCCGCCAGCTTGCGCACCGGGTCGCGGCCATTCCACAGAAAGGCGTTTTTCGCCGTCTGCTGCGAAATGGTCGACGCGCCGCGCCAGCCTGACCCGGCCTGCACATCCTGCCAGGCCAGCCTGATCTGCTCCATATCGAACCCGAAATGGTGGCAGAATTTTGAATCTTCCGAGGCAATCACCGCCCGCACCAGATGCGGCGAGATTTCATCGAGCGGCACCCAGTCATGGCGCACTTCCTGCCCCTGCAGGGCGCGCAGGCCCATCTGGGTCGTGCCGGGCACAGGCACGACGAGATACAGCACGGTCCAGAGGATCGACAGGAAGATCCCGCCGCCGACAAGGCGCAAGGCGGTGCGCCCGGCGAGCGGCCAGTCGAAATAGAGCTTGCCTGACTTGCGGCGCTGCTGTTGCTTGCGCGCTGCGGCGCGCCGCCGGATCGCCCCCTTGCTGCCAGCCCCCGTGCTCTGTGCCATCGCTCATCCGTCCCGACGCATCGCCGTCAGCACCAGCGCCGCGACGATCCAGGAAAGTATAAGGTGACCGGCATCAATGACAAAGGCCAACAAATTGTGCGAGGGCAGGTTTACAGGATCGTAAGCCAGCACCGGCACGGCAAAGACCAGCGCCATGACCAGCGCCGTCGCGACCGCGCCGCCAATATCCGGCCAGCCGCGCCATTGCAGCACCAGAGCGAGGCCGATCACCTGGGCGAAGGCCAGCAGCGGGCTGACGAGGCGCCAGAGCGGTGAGCCCGAATGGGCCGCCGTCTCGGCAAACCCGTGCGAGACGATCCATTCATCGCCAAAGAAAAACGCATACCAGGCGAAGCTGATGACGTTGAAGACGAGCCCGGCAAAGATGACCGGAAACAAGGGAAGACCGAAAATGCGCAAGACCGGCGCCTCCTTTCGAGGGAGAGCGGTAATTAGGGCATCGCGCGCCCCGGGCAAGCGCGTCGTGTGCCGGTGGCGCGCGCAGGCGCCGCATTTTCTGTGGAAAACCATATCAATTTTCCTATATTCATTGGATATTCCTATCAGGAGAAATGCCGTGGCAACCGACCCATTCCTGACCCTCAAGCAGTTGCAATGCCTCCTCGCTGTCGAGGAGACCAGCCATTTCCGGCAGGCTGCCGAGCGCATCGGCATCACCCAGCCCTCGCTGAGCGCCCAGATCCAGAACCTCGAAAGCCTGCTTGGCCTGCAGCTGGTCGAGCGCAGCCGCGGCGGCGTCGCCCTGACACCCGCCGGGCGCGAGGTCGCCGGCCATGCCGGCCGCATCACCGACGAGGTGCAGAACATCATGGATTTCTCCGCCGGTGCCCGCCATGGCCTGTCTGGCACGATCCGCCTCGGCACCAGCCCGACGGTCGGACCCTATCTCCTGCCCGGCGTCGTCGCCGCCCTGCACAAGAATCACGCCGGGCTCAACCTCTATATCCGCGAGGGGGCGACGCGGGACCTGGAATTCGAGCTGTCCCGCGGCATTCACGATGTCATCCTGACGCAGCAGGCATCAGACAATCCGGACTTCATGACGGCGCCGCTGTTCCGCGAACCCCTCTATGTCGCGCTTGCCGCCGACCATCCCCTCGCCGGTAACGAAACGCTGGCACCGGAAGATTTGAAGGGCATGGATGTGCTCTCCCTCAACCCGCATTATCACCTGCACGATCAGGTCATGCGCCTGTGCGAGACTTTCGGCGCCCGTCTGTCGCGCGACTATGAAGGCACCAGCCTCGATGCCCTGCGCCAGATGGTCGGCATGGGGATGGGGCTGAGCTTCCTGCCGGCGCTGTATGTCCAGTCGGAAATCCGTACACGAAGCGAAGTCGTGATCAAGCGGATGAAGGGCCGCAGCCTGACCCGGTCCCTCGCCCTGATGTGGCGCAAACGTGCCGGCCGCGGCGAAGCCTATCTCAGGATCGCCGACATCATCCGCGACATCGCCAGCCGCAAACACAAGGATCTGACCCTGATTGGCTGATAGGTTTTTTCTATTAATTTATGTATTTAACGGCCATTGTTCCTATCGACGCATCGCTTATCTCCCTGTTGTCAAACGCTCAACGCTGAAACGAAAGGAGATAGAAATGGCCCGATTTCTGGGGGCCGGTATCGCAGGCATGGTCCTGACCGGCTATGCCGTCGCGCTCGCGCCCCTGCTCTGACGGTTGCCCCATCGAAGGCGGAAAGTAAATCCGGACCGCGTCCCTGTACACCCACCAACCCGGGGACGCATCCCAGCGGGGCTGTCATCATCCGGACACCCCGCGACCCCACCCTCGACCGGTTTTTTCGCTTTCTTACTGCTGCCGGCTGCCCTCGTGGCCGGCAGCTTTTTTTTCGTCCGCAGCATCATCCTCCGGATGCTGGATCTGGTCGGAAATATTGCGATCGCGGCCGTCATCGGACGCCGGGCGCTCCGCGTCGCTGACGGCGATCTCGTTCTGGTCGATCTGCAGCTGGCCACGGCGGCGCGGCAGCGCACCCGGGCACTCGGCCTGCAGCCAGGAGATCATCTTCTCGCGAATCTCGCAGCGCAGATCCCAGGCGGTCGGTGAGTTCTTGGCGCTCATCAGCGCGCGCAGCTCCATCGTCTCCTCGCTGGTCTCGATCACCTGCAGCACCTGCACATCGCCGTCCCACAGGGCGGATTCGTCGAGAAACTCCTTCAGCTTCTCGCGCATCCTGCCAACCGGCGCGGTATAGTCGAGATGCCAGACGACGCTGCCGATGATCGACGCCGTCTCGCGGGTCCAGTTCTGGAACGGCTTCTCGATGATCTGGGTCAGGGGCACGACGAGCCGCCGCCAGTCCCAGATCTTGACCACCACATAGGTCGAGGTGATTTCCTCGATCCAGCCCCACTCGCCTTCCATGATCACCGCATCGCCGATGCGGATCGGCTGGGTCAGCGCGATCTGGATGCCGGCGAGCAGGTTCGACAGCACCGGCCGTGCGGCAAAGCCGATGACGATTCCGGCAACACCGGCCGACGCGAACAGCGACACGCCGATCGCACGCACGCTGGGGAAGGTCATCAACATGGTCGCGACCGTAACCAGCAGGATGACCATGGTCATCATCTGGCGCAGCACCCGCATCCGGGTGGTGATGCGCCGCGCCTCGAGATTATCCTCGGCGTCGAGATCATAGCGCGACATCCGTGCATCGGTCAGGGCACGGAGCACGAGAATGACCAGCCAGCCACAAACGCCAATGAGGAACAGATTGACGATCCGGTCGACAAACACACCCACCGCTTCGGGCATGGTGATGAGCGGCAGGGTCAGCTCGACGGCCAGGATCGCTACGGCAATGGTCGCCACCGAGCGTGCGCGGTGCAGGATGCGCATCAGCATCTGCTGCTTGCCGCGGCGCGCCGCTTTCATGGCCGTGCCATAGATCACCGATTTGACGAAGACCGCGATGATCACGGCGCTGATGAGGATGCCCGCCCCGATCAGGTTGGACATCTCGACACTGTCGACCATACCAGCCAATGGCTCTGCCACTCGACTGGCAAGAGGCTCAAGCAAATCGCCCTGGCCCGCTGGCTGGCCTGTTTGCGGCTGTGTCATGGCCTATCCTTTTTGCTGCAAGGCAAAGCATAGGCCCCGACCGCGTCCAGTCAAATCGGCCTCTGGCCCGAGCCTCGCCGATCAATCGGCAGCGGCCGCATCCTTGTCACCGACACCGGCAAGGCGCTCTTCGAGCGTACCGATGTCCGTGATGGTGTACTCCTCGATCAGCGCCTCTGCCTGCTCGCCTGCCTCGGCAACGGTCAAGGTCCCCTCCTCGACCTCCCCTGCAAGGTCGAGCAAGGGCATGTAGAGCGCTTCCGGCTCGCCCTGCACCGTCAGGCCGAACGCATCATGGTCCTGCTCGAGCGCCGTCCACGCATCGCGCACGATCGCCCAGTAATCAGCCGTTGCGGCCCAATACTCATCGGCAATGCTCGCTTCGAAACCGTCATCATTGTTGTAGGTATTGACCCCGATCTCCCGCACGAGGATCCGGGGCTCGCCACCCCGGAGGATCAGCTTGGAATTATCCTGCTCATGCACCCAGCCAGCGGGCGTGATGGCATGGCGATTGGTCGCCAGGATCGCGTCGTAATCGTCGCGCGTGGTTGCATCCCGGCGCGGCAGCGGCCGCATATTGGGCGGCGATGTCCAGCTGGAGACGCCATGCTCATGGGTCCACTCGGCCAGGGCGCCATAGCGCGGACCGTCATCGACCTGATAGACGAGCTGCGCCCATTTGCCGTCGCGCTCGACAGCGGAGAAATCCCGTTTGCGCCAGGCATTGCCGCCGGCATATTCCGGTATCGAGGCTGGCTCGAAGATCCAGTCCTGACGCCAGTGCTTGATCGGAAATTTCTGCTCGCCGCCGACGACGAGGATATGCTGCAGGCTGATGAAATCCTCATCATTGCGGATCACCCGCACGACCTCATGACCGCCGGACAGTTTCGGTTCCTTGAGCTCATAGCCCGCAACGAAGGGAACCGTTTCGGTGAAATCGAAGCTGACCTTGTAGTCGCCTGCCATCGCCAGGATCGCCGCCCTGTCCTGCTCCTTCTTCTCGGCCTCCGCGCCTGGATCAGTAACGGCCTGTTCGCGCGCAGACTGGAAGGAAGAGGCAATCTCCGGACCTGACGCTTGCGTCGCACAGCCCGTCGCCAGCGCGGCGGCCGCGCAAAGGGCTGGGAAGGTGAGAGTGGATGGAAGAAATGACTGTCTGATCACGGCTTGTCCCCTGAAAGTGCTTTTGGTGTGTGATGTCGCCCCGCTGATACATCGTGCCGGCACTAATTGCAAATGATTCTAAGAATCGTTTGCATTTTGGATTTTGCCTGTTATGAAACTGATAATCGTTCGCAACAATTTTCGATGAGGGGTCATCATGAAACAGCGTCTGCTCACCACGACCGCCCTGGCGCTCGGCGCCGTCCTGTCTTCACTGCCTGCCACGGCAAGCGCTGCCGATCAGGAGCCTGCGCAAGCCCGGGAGAGTGGAACCGGCAAGGACCAGACAGTCACGGACCTGGCCTATTCCGGCGAGGTTTTCACCATCACGGCCACCCGCAATCCGATGCCGGCCTTCGATTATCCGGGCTCGGTTTCGGTCATCACCACCGAAGAGATCGAGGACAAGCTCGCCTCCTCCATTGCCGACATATTCGATGAAGAGCCCGGTGTCCGTTTCGATGGCGGGCCGCGGCGCACGGGCGAGACCCCCTCGATCCGCGGCATAGAGGGCGAAGGCGTGGTCATCCTGTTCGACGGCGTGCGCCAGAGCTTCATCTCCGGTCATGACGGCCGGTTCTTCATCGAGCCCGATCTCGTCGCCCAGGCTGACGTCGTGCGCGGGCCAAGCTCAGCGCTGTACGGGTCCGGCGCGCTGGGCGGCGTGATCGCCCTGCGCACGCTCGACGCCTCCCACCTGCTGGGCGAGGGCGAGCGGTTCGGCTATCGCCTCGGCGCAGGTTATCAGGATGTCAATGGCGAGAGCCGGCTGGGCGGCACTGTCTTCGGCCGCTCCGCTGACGGACGGTTCGATGGTCTGGCGTCCCTGACCCGGCGTGAGGCCGGAGATATCAGCCTCGGGAATGGCCTTGACCTGACCGCTGACGACGAACTCCTGTCCGGTCTGGTCAAGGGCTCGGCCCGGCTGACACAGGCCCTGCGGCTCGAGGCAAGCTGGAACGGCTATACCGATGACGCCGTCGAGCCGAATAATGGTCAGGGCGCCAATGAAGGCGATCTGGTCGAAAAGGAAATCCGCAGCGACAGCTGGCGCGGCGCCCTCTCCTTCAACCCGGCAGGTAACAATCTCGTCGATGCGGGGCTGATCCTCTACGCCAATGAAGCCTCCGTCGATGAGGACGAGGTCGACAGCGATCGCACGATCGGCCGCACGGTCGAGAGCACCGGCATCGTCTTCGACAATCGCAGCCGCTTTGCCTTGTCCCCCGCCGCCAGCCTGACCGTCACCTATGGCGGGGAATATTACGAGGATGAACAGACGGGGACGGACAATAACACGGCCGACGGCACGCGCGGCGGCGTGCCCGATGCGAGTGCCGAGACGACCAGCCTGTTCGCCCAGGCAGAACTGGACATCGAGACCGGTATCGGCCGGTTCTCCTTCATCCCTGCCGTGCGCCATGACAGCTTCTCATCGAGCTCGCCTGCTGACGATCTGGAAATCGAGGATGATGCGACATCGGCCAAGGCCGGTCTTGCCTGGCGCCCGGCGCAATGGGCACTGCTCTACGCCAATTATGCCGAGGCGTTCCGTGCCCCCTCCTTCAACGAACTGTTCGCCGACGACATCCATTTCGTCATCCCCCTCGGCCCGGGCGTCGAAGCGGAGAATTCTTTCATTCCGAACCCTGACCTTCAGTCGGAGGAATCGACCAGCTGGGAAATCGGCGGCGGTGTGCAATTTGCCGGCCTGTTCGCACCAGCCGACAGCTTGCAGGTAAAGGCGGGGTATTATGCCTCGGACGTGGACAATCTGATCGACCTCAATGTCGATTTCGCCTTTTCCCCCGGATGTTTCGCCCCCGGCGCCAGCGCCTGCAATGCGGGCACGTCCAACTATGCCAATGTCGCCAACGCGAGGCTGGAAGGCTGGGAACTGGAAGCCGATTACGACAATGCCCGCTATTTCGCCTCGGTCAATTTCTCCAGCATCGACGGCGAGAACCGCGATACCGGAGAGTATGTCGGCATCCTGTCGCCCAACCGGCTGAACGTCAACTGGGGCGTGAAATTCCCGGAGATCGACACGAAGATTGGCATACGGACAGAACTCGCCGCCGATCATGACAAGGTCAACGATCCGGCGCAGGAACGCGACGGCTATCTCGTCAGCGATATCTATGCGTCATGGGCACCGGCCACCGGGTCTCTCGCCGGCCTGCGCATCGATGCCGGGTTCGACAATGTGTTCGACGAAGCCTATGAGCGCAGTTTTGCCGGCGTGCTCGCCCCCGGCCGCAATGCCAAACTCGCGATCCGCTGGACAGCGACGTATTAGGAGGTGGACAGATGGCATCGCTGAGAGACACCAAAGAGAGATATGGCTGGATATCCATCGCCCTGCACTGGGCGGGCGCGGCCTCCATCATCGCGCTCTATCTTCTGGGCGACGCCATCCATGATGCACAGGGGCGCGAGGCCCGCATCGCTGCGATCTGGCTGCTCTGCCCCGTCACGCTTTCGTCATGAAGGCCTGCGCGTCAGGCGCCTCAGCCGCCGTGCCTGCGGGTGCCAGTTTCACCGCCGTGCCGAAGGCGAGGATTTCCGCCGCGCCCTGGGTGACGGTCGAAGTGGTGAAGCGCATACCGACGATTGCGTCGGCGCCGAGGCTCTCCGCATGCTTGACCATGCGGTCATAGGCCTGCTCACGCGCTTCGGCCATCATCTTGGTATATTCGTTGACTTCCCCGCCGACGATATTGCGCAGTCCGGCGACGATGTCGTTGCCGACATGGCGGGCACGGATGACATTGCCCCGGCATATGCCAATCGTCTCGATAATGGCGCGGCCCTGAATGGTTTCTGTAGTGGCGACGATCATGGCGGTCCCTCTTCTTTGGCTCTTACTCGTTGATATTGTCTTCGTAATGACGGTTTTCCTTGTCCGTCAGCTTGTCGCGGACGACCTTGAACAGACCGAAGCCGCAAAGCCCCAGCGCGATGAGGCCGATGATGCCGAACGGCCAGATCGCGATCATGCCGGTAATCAGCACGATGACGTAGAGCGCCGCGACGACGCAGATGATGGCCAGAGCCAGATTTCCAAGCGACATGGCGTTCCTCCCTTACACTACAGGTAGGAACAGAATGTCGCAGCCGCAAGGAATTGGGAAGGATTATTCGCCGGTCTATTCCGCCGCGAAATCGACGATGCCGGCGCCCTCGCCCCGGCCCATCGGGCTCGCCAGCCACGCCTCGCAACAGGCCTTGGCCAGCGTGCGCACGCGCAGGATGTAGGACTGGCGCTCGGCGACGGAGATGACGCCGCGGGCATCGAGGAGGTTGAACAGATGGCTCGCCTTGATGCACTGGTCATAGGCCGGCAGCGCATAGGAGACGCCCTTGTCCCTGCCCGCCTCGATGATGCGCAGACAGGCTGTCTCGGCCTCCCTGAACTGGTCGAGCAGATCGTCCGTGTTCGCCAGTTCGAAATTATAGCCGGAGAATTCAACTTCCTGCTGGTGGAACACATCGCCATAAGTCACGCCTTCATCGTTGAAGGCCAGGTCGAAGCCATTGTCGACGCCCTGCACATACATGGCGAGGCGCTCCAGGCCATAGGTGATCTCGCCGGTCACCGGCTTGCAATCGAAGCCGCCGACCTGCTGGAAGTAGGTGAACTGCGTCACTTCCATGCCGTCGCACCAGACTTCCCAGCCAAGGCCCCAGGCGCCCAGCGTCGGGCTTTCCCAGTCATCCTCGACGAAGCGGATATCGTGCACGGAGCGGTCGACGCCGATCGCGTCGAGCGAGCCGAGATAGAGCTCCTGGATATTGTCCGGGCTCGGTTTCAGCGCGACCTGGAACTGGTAGTAATGCTGGAACCGGTTCGGGTTGGCACCATAGCGCCCGTCGGTCGGGCGGCGGCAGGGCTGGACATAGGCGGCCTTCCACGGCTTCGGCCCGAGCGAGCGCAGCGTCGTTGCCGGGTGGAAAGTCCCTGCCCCCATCTCCATGTCGTAAGGCTGCAGGATGACGCAGCCCTGGTCCGACCAGTAGCGCTGCAGCGTCAGGATCAGGTCCTGAAAGGACAGCGGCTTCGCGCTGGCGTCATTGTTCTCGTTGGCGGCGGCAGAATGGCTCACGGGTCAGGTCCTGTCTGAAAAATCGTCTCCCGCGTTGCTACTTCCCCCGCCCGTCCCGGTCAAGCAGCGGCGACTTCCGCAACCAATCGGCACTCTTCGTGTTGGCTGACCGAAACGCACCGACAAGGAGACCCCGATGGCCGACGACTTCCTCACCCGCGACACGATCAAGGCGCTGTATCTCAACTGCTCGCTGAAATCCTCCTCCGACCAGTCGAACACCGAGGCGCTGATGAAGGAATCGATGGCGATCCTCGGCGATCAGGGCATCGAGACGGAACTCGTCCGCATCGCCGACAAGAAGATCGACGCGGTGATGGACCCGAAACATGAAGATGAGTGGACCGGGGAGATTTACCCCATGGTCCGCGACGCCAACATCCTGATCATCGGCTCGCCGATCTGGCTCGGCGAGATGTCCTCCCTGACCACGAAAGTGATCGAGCGGCTCTACGCCCATTCCGCCGAGACCAATGACAAGGGCCAGTACGCCTATTACGGCCAGGTCGGCGCAGCCATGGTCACCGGCAATGAGGATGGCGGCAAGCATGTCTGCCGCAACATCCTCTATTCGCTCCAGCATGTCGGCTTCACCATCCCGCCCCAGTCGGATGTCTACTGGGTCGGCGAGGCCGGCCCCGGCCCGTCCTATATCGCCGCCGGCGGCAATGATTTCACCACCAATATGTGCCAGACGATGAGCTGGAACGTCATCCATTTTGCCCGCATGCTGAAAGAGAATGGCGGCATCCCGGCGAAGGGCAATATGAGCGAATAGGCGCCCTCCCCATCTGCCCGATACCATTGCGCCCTCAGATGTGATCAGCGCCTGTCCGGGGCGGCTTCACAGAGGCGGTGGCGCGCTCTATGAGGCCTCCATCAGTCCCCGATCGAGTTTGACGGCTGTTTTCGGGACGGTGTGCGACACCGGCGTTGTTATGCCGGTAAGGCGTCAGGACCGGAGGCAGGCATGCAATCGCCGCAAGAGCACGATGAAAACATCAGGACCGGCCTGATTGCGGGCCTTGCCGCCTATACGCTGTGGGGCTTCCTGCCGATCTATTTCAAGGTGCTGGGCCCGGTCGCGGCGACCGAAGTGCTCGCCCACCGCATCATCTGGGCGGTGCCCGTCGGCGCGCTGATCCTCACCCTGCGCAGCCAGTGGCCGGAGGTGCGCAAGGCGTTCACGGACTGGCGCGCCCTGCGCGGCATGGGCATCACCGCCGCCTTCATCGCCGTCAATTGGGGCGTCTATATCTGGACCGTGCAGACCGACCGGATCTTCCAGGCGAGCCTCGGCTATTACATCAACCCGCTGATGTTCGTGCTCGTCGGCGTGATCGTGAACCGCGAAGTGCTGCGCCGCGGCCAGATCGCCGCCGTCGCGCTTGCCGCCATCGGCGTCAGCGTGCTGACCATCTATGGCGGCGTCTTCCCGTGGATTTCCTTCGTCCTCGCGATCAGCTTCACCTTCTATGGCTATCTGAGGAAGACCGTGCAGATCGGCGCCATGCCGGGCCTGTTCATCGAGACGATCTGGCTGCTCCTGCCCGCCATCGGTTTCTGGGTCTGGCTCGAACTGCAGGGCGCATCTGCCTTCGTGCCGTCGGCGCCCGGCACGATCGGGCTGCTGTTGCTGGCCGGGCCGCTGACGGTCATCCCGCTCCTGTTTTTCGCGATCTCGGCGCGGCGGCTGAAGCTGTCGACCATCGGCTTCATGCAGTTTCTCGGGCCGACCCTGCAATTCTGTGTCGGGCTGTATTACGGCGAAACCTTCACCACCGCCCATGCCATTTGCTTCGGCTTCATCTGGGTCGCAGTGATCGTCTTCAGCCTCGACGCGCTTGGCGCCGGCCGGCGCCCGAAACGGGTCGCCGAACCGACATAAGCGAACAGCCGCCTATTCCTCGTGCGTCACCGTCAGGGCGAGCGTCGAGGGGATCATCTGCGGCGAGGTCTGGGACAACAGGCCCAGCGTCATCAGCGGCACCGGGCTTTCCGGCGACATGGCGATCTCCAGCGTCCCGCCCTCGGTCAGGAACGTGGTCAGCGATGCGGCATAGTCACTGACTTCCGGCACCATTTGCGAGGCCTGGGACGAGCCCAGCGCGATCAGCGCCGGCAGGCTTGCGCGCAGCTCTTCCGGCGTCTGGTCGGTCTCATGGGCCGCAATCGCCATGATGCCATCGAGCAGTTTCTCGTCGTCGAACCGGATCGTCATGCCATCGATGGAAAGACCGGCCAGCAGCAGCGGGTTCTGCGTCGTGATCGCCGTGTTGACCTGCTGCAGCGTCAGCCCGGACACGGCGTAGTTCACATCGATCGCGGCATGGCCCGGCATATCGACGTCATAGGTCAGCGCCGCCGCGCCTTCATCGGGATCATAAGTCCACAGGAACTCGCCCTCTGACGGCAGATCGTCGAAGCCGTGCTCGCGCAGGATAGCCAGCATCTCCGTTTCGCTCTCATCGACCAGCGCCGTCATGTCGGCGACCGAGCCACGCGAGGTCATGCGGATTTTCGACGGGATCAGCCAGGCGAACTCGACCGGCTCCATCATCGCATATTCCGTGTAGGAATACCGCTTGCCGTTGATCCAGCTTTCCATGTCGGCGGTCTCGAATTTGCCGAAGGACACAAGCCCGTCTTCGTCGATTGACGGCAATTCTTCATTGGCGGCGGCATCGAGCACGCCGGACAGGTTCATGCCGTCCCATTTGCCGGCGGCCATGACGATACGCTGCTCGGCCGGGAAGAACATGTCGCGAAACGGCGTGTCGAGAAAATATGCCATCGGCCCGGCACCGCCGTCGGCATTTTCCAGCTCGGCGATCATCGCCTCGACATCCTGCTCGACAGTATATTCCAGGTTCTTGAACACCATCGGCCCGACGGCACCGCGTGCCAGATCGGACAGGCGCAGATCGTCGACGGCAAAGCCGAACGACATCGTCTCGTCACCGACACCCTCGGCGGCGAGGTCCTTGAGGAAGAACCCGCCGAGGCTGAAGCCCTCGCCCGACAGCGGATCTTCGCCCGCCATGGCGCTGTCCATCTGCATACGGTCGAATTCGACGGCGGCGACGTCGATCGTGCCGTTGAACTCCAGCGTCTCATGTCCGGACAGGGAGACGTCGTACAGGCGCACCTTGCGGAAGACTTCCTGCAGCCCGGTCACCGTTTCTTCGGCCCGCAGCGCTTCGAGATAGTCGAAATTGACATCGAACAGCTCGGCCCGGCCGATGGTGAAGACGCGGCCCTCCTCGGTATTCGAGATACCCGTCAGAACCAGCGCGCCGAGATTGTCGTCGAATGCGGCATTACCGACCTGGAAAGGCGCCGAATCAGCGCTGTCCATCAGCGCGTTGAACCGGGCAAGATCGCCGGCATCGCCATTGGAGATGCGAAACGGCTTGTCGATCGGCGACCCGGCAGTGATATCGATCAGCGCGGAGCCGGCAGCATTCTCGATGGCGGAGCCGGTCTGCGTGCCGTCTCCCTCGTCATCGCCGCAGCCAGCGACGACGAACAGCGAAACACAGGCGCTGGCGAGCAGCGTGCGGCGGAAAAATCCAGTCTTCATGTGTAAACTCCCTCGTGCCCGGCCTGTCCGGCGACCCTTCGCCGCAACAAGATGACATTCCTCTCAACCGCCAGGAAATGGCAGTGCCTTACCGGGCACACTTGTCGCGTGAATCAGGCCTGAAGTCCAGTGACGCCGCGCGCGCCCTTCCGGATTTCACCATCTGATTTCAGCGCTTGATTTCAGCCCTTGATTTCTCTGCCCGCAATGGCGGCATTGATCAGGTTCACCGCATCGTCGCTGGCCCAGTCGGCGCCGCCGACCAGACGGCCAATCTCATTGCCCTTCGCGTCGTAAAGCACGGAGACCGGCAGCGCTGTCGAGCCGCCCATCGTCGTGGCGAAGCTCAGCAGCGGATCGGAATAGAGATCGAGCGTGTCGATGCCGTGTTCATCGAAAAAACGCAGCGCCTTTTCCTCGGCCCGCGGTTCGGCGGCAATGGCCACGACCTGGAAATCGTCCCCGCCCATCTTCTTTTGCAAAGCGTTGAGAGACGGCATTTCCTCGAGACAGGGCGCGCACCATGTCGCCCACAGATTGACCAGCACCACCTGACCGCGGAAATCGGCAAGGCTGACCTGTCCGCCGGGCCCGGTGAACGCCACCTGGGGCGCCCTGCGTGGCGGGAAGGCGGGCGTGAAATCCGCCATCTCGCCGCCCACCCTGTGGCTGCCGACCGGCACCGTGCCGGGGCGTGGCGCATCGGACGGAATCATCGCGCTGATCGAGATGAAGGCCAGGAATATTGCCCCGAGCCCCATCCAGACCAGCAGGAGGAAGCGTGGCTGAAGATATTTGGAGAAACCGCTTGGCTGTTTGTTTTCAGAATCCAACATTTCCTGACCCATTATGCCATTTCGCGCCGAGAAGGCTCTATCATGGCGCTGTCATTTCGCTATATAGGACGCCATGACCGAGAAAAAGACCGGAAACCAGATGTGGGGCGGGCGCTTCGCCGCAGGTCCCTCTGCGATCATGGAAGCGATCAACGCCTCCATCGACGTCGATCGTCGTCTGTGGCGCGAGGACATCATGGGCTCGCGCGCCCATGCGCGCATGCTCGCCGCCCAGGGGATCATCTCCAGCGATGATCTGGCCGCCATCGAGACCGGCCTTGAACAGGTCGCCGCCGAGATCGAGGAAGGGTCCTTCCCCTTTTCCGCCGCACTGGAAGACATTCACATGAATGTCGAGGCACGCCTGAAGGAGATCATCGGCGAACCGGCAGGCCGCCTGCACACGGCCCGCTCGCGCAACGACCAGGTCGCGACGGATTTCCGCCTGTGGGTGCGCACCGCCTGCCTGCGCATGGATGCCCTGCTGGCCGACCTGCAAAAGGCGCTGCTCGGCCAGGCAGAGCGACACGCTGCCACGGTCATGCCCGGCTTCACCCATCTGCAGACGGCCCAGCCCGTCACCTTCGGTCATCACTGCATGGCCTATGTCGAGATGTTCGCCCGCGACCGCCAGCGCTTCACCGATGCGGTCAATCGCATGAATGAATGCCCGCTCGGCGCCGCAGCGCTGGCCGGCACGTCCTTCCCGATCGACCGCGACGCCACCGCCGCGGCGCTCGCCTTCGACCGGCCGACAGCGAACTCGCTCGATACGGTGTCCGCCCGCGATTTCGCCGTGGAGGCCGTCTCCGCCGCCGCGATCAGCGCCATGCACATCTCGCGGCTGGCCGAGGAAATCGTCATCTGGTGCACGGCCCAGTTCAACTTCATCCGCCTGCCCGACGATTACTCCACCGGCTCCTCGATCATGCCGCAAAAGCGCAACCCGGATGCGGCGGAGCTGTGCCGCGCCAAGGTCGCCCGCATCATCGGCGATCTCAACGGGCTGATGATCATGCTGAAGGGCCTGCCGCTGGCCTATTCCAAGGACATGCAGGAAGACAAGGAACAGACCTTCGATGCCTTCGATGCGCTGGAACTGTGCCTCCGCGCCATGGCAGGCATGGTCAGCGGCATGAGCGTCAACGAGGCCCGCATGCGCGCTGCCGCCGGTCACGGTTTTTCGACGGCCACCGACCTGGCCGACTGGCTGGTGCGCGAATTGAACCTGCCCTTCCGCGACGCCCATCACGTCACCGGCGCCCTCGTCGCCATCGCCGAGGAAAAGGGCTGCGACCTCGCCGAGCTATCGCTCGACGATATGCAATCCGTGCACGGCGAAATCGCCGCCGATGTCTTCTCGGTACTGACCGTCGACCATTCCGTCGCCTCGCGTACCTCCTATGGGGGCACGGCCCCCGACAATGTCCGGGCGCAGATCGCCCGCTGGAAAGAGCTGATGAAAGGACCCGCATCATGAAACAGCTTCTCCTACTGCTCACCGCCTGCCTCGTTCTCGCCGCCTGCGGCAAGAAAGCCGAGCTCGAAGTCCCGCCCCCGCCGGGCGAAATGCAGGACGAATCCGAATAAGGCTGCTCGATGCATCATTTTGAATACCGCGACGGCGTCCTCCACGCCGAAGACATTCCGCTCGACCGTCTTGCCGGCGAGATCGGCACGCCGTTCTATTGCTATTCGGCGGCGACCCTGCGCCGGCACTATTCAGTCTTCGCCGATGCCTTCAAGGGGCAGGACACGCTGGTCGCCTTCTCGGTCAAGTCACTGTCCAATGTCGCCGTCCTCTCCCTGCTTGCAAAGCTTGGCGCGGGCGCGGACGTCGTCTCCGGCGGCGAGCTGTTCCGTGCCCTGAGGGCCGGTATTCCCGGCGAGAAAATCGTCTTCTCCGGCGTCGGCAAGACCCGCGCCGAGATGGCCGACGCCCTGAAGGCAGGGATCTGCCAGTTCAATGTCGAATCCGAAGCCGAGCTGATCGCCCTCGACGAGGTTGCCCGCTCGATGAACGTCAGGGCACCCGTGGCCCTGCGCGTCAACCCGGACGTTGCCGCCGGCTCCCATGACAAGATCTCCACCGGACGCAAGACCGACAAGTTCGGCATCTCGTGGTCGATCGCGGCGGACGTCTATGCCAGGGCAGCGACCATGGAAGGCATCGATGTCAGCGGCGTCGACGTGCATATCGGCTCGCAGATCACGGACCTTGCCCCTTTCGGTTCGGCGTTTTCGAAAGTTGCCGCCCTCGTCAGTACGCTGCGCGACCAGGGCCACGACATCCGCCGGCTCGATCTCGGCGGCGGCCTCGGCGTGCCCTATCACCACCAGGACGCCACCCCGCCCCCGCCCCATCCGCTTGACTATGCCAAGGTCATCCACGAGACGGCGAGCCATCTCGACCTCCAGCTGATCTTCGAGCCGGGCCGGATGATCGCAGGCAATGCCGGTATCCTCGTCGCCCGCGTCACCTATCTGAAGGAAAATGAAGGCCGCCATTTCGCCATTCTCGACTGCGGCATGAACGATCTGATCCGCCCGGCGCTCTACGATGCCTGGCACGATATCATCCCCGTGACCGAACCGGCCGAAGGCGTCGGCACAAGCCTGATCGACATAGTCGGCCCTGTCTGCGAATCGACCGACCGTTTCGCCCGCAACCGCGACATGCCGCCGCTCAAGCCCGGCGATCTCGTCGCCTTCCTGACCGCCGGGGCCTATGGCGCCGTACAGGGGAATGAGTACAACACCCGGCCGCTGGCACCGGAATTACTCGTCGATGGCGACCGGCACGCAATCATCCGCCGGCGCCCGACCTATGACGAGATGATCGCCCGCGAGGATGTCCCCGACTGGGTATAGTGCTGGTATTCCCCCGGCACATTCCCCAGTGTGGCCGCACAACGGGAGGACCGCCAGTGTATCATTCCATGAATCGCCGCATTTCCATCATCGCCATCATCGCGGCGCTCGTACCATCACTGGCGTCTGCGGAACAATTCACGACCGCCATCGGCGATGATCGCATTCTGATGACCGAAGATTATTTCCTGATCTTCGGCGGCGGTGACGAGCTGACCGCCGGTCTCGGCATGGCCGATTTCGACGCTGACGGCGACACCGACATGGCCGTCATCAATGGCCGTCACTGGCCGGGTCAGGATGTGGTCATGTTCAACAATGGCGCCGGCCGCTTCCCCGCAGCTGCAAATATCGGCGCGATGCGCACCACCGGCTATGGCGCCAGCCCGGCCGATGTCGACGGGGACGGTGATATCGATCTCGTGGTCGCCCGCGACCTTCTCGCGCCCGCTGTCTACGTCAATGACGGCAAGGGCGGCCTCGGTCTGACTGTCGAGTTCGGTGTACCCGGCTCGGCCCGCGACATCGCCACCGGCGACTTCAACGCCGACGGCATCATCGACGCCGTGCTGACCGACAGGGGCGACGGCAGTTTCATCGCCTTCGGCCCGCTGCTGGATGGTCCGCAGACTGAAGTGATCTTTGAGGGCAATGCCGTCGGCGTCGAGGTCGCGGACTTGAATGCCGATGGCCTCGACGACATCGTCTTCACGCTTCGCGGCGGCGCGACCCTCGCCGTGCTCATCAATCAGGGGGATGGTTTCGCTGACCCCGTGCTGCTCGGCGGCGAAGACCAGCAGTCCCGCGCGGTCGCGGCGGCCGACATGGATGGCGATGGCGACATGGATCTTGTGGCCGCCGTGCTCACAGGCCCGAACCGGATCTTCTACAATGATGCCGGAAATTTCGACCGGTCGGTTGCCATCGGCCCTGCGGATGAAGCCTCAGCCGCCATTGCCATCGCCGATATCGATCAGGATGGCCGCCCCGACGCGGTCTTCGGCAATGAGGGCACGAACAGTCTCTATCTGAACCGGGCGGATGGCTTCGAGATCATCGCCATCGCCGGCGATGAAGGCGACACCTACGACATCAAGACGGTCGATATCACCGGCGACGCCTGGCCCGACATCCTCGTCGCCAACTCAGGCAGCCCCAATGTCATCTACTGGAACCGCCCAACCCGGAAAGAATAAGGGACCGACGGTGCCTACAGCACGCCGATCACGTGGAAATTGTTCCACACGGTGATCGCGGTCAGCAGGACGGCGACGGAGAACATGCCGAGCACCAGCCGGTGCGGGAACCACAGGATCATGGCCGACGCGATCAGCTGCAGGCCCAGCTTGGCCAATACCCAGCCATTATGCAGCGACTCCATCAACACCCGCAGGAACGGGTTCGCCTCCGTGCCTGCCTGCATCTGCAGCCCGGCCAGGGTCGACATCACGTCGAGGGCGCCGATGACATTGTAGAGGATGGCGATGATGGCCGAGGCAATGAACAACGCGCGATCGTTGCGGGCATCGCGGGCGTGGTGGGCGATCCTTTTCCAGCGCTGCCAGACGTTCTTTGTCGTTGTTGTTGCTGCAGTCATGCGATCGGACCCCGCTCGTTGGTATTCTTAACAAAAGGTTTACGGACCTTCTGGACTGCAAGAGCCGGGCCGGTTGGTGACACGCCTGCGGCCATGTTTTCCACCTTATGCCTAATTGACTGAAAAACCATACGAATCTGACCGATAAGATAATCGACCCGGAGGCCGGTAAACGCTAGGATTAATGACCATGATCAAGTCCAGACTATCACGGCAGGAACGGGCTGCGGAGGCCCGGATATACAGGGCGCAACTGGTCCTGTTCCTTGAGAAGCTGTGGCCGGCGCTGCTGCCAGCGCTCGGTGCCGTTGCGGCATTCCTGCTGCTGACACTGTTTCAGCTGTGGCAGTTCCTGCCGTGGATCGCTCATTATGCGGTCCTGGCGGCACTGGCTGGCGCCGGCGCGTTTTTCCTGATTCGCGATTTGAAGGACCTCGACTGGCCGCGCCGGGCCGAAGCGCTCGACCGGCTCGAGAAAGACGGCAAGGTGCCCCACGCCGCCCTGCGCGCCCGCGAGGACAGGCCATTCAGCCAGGCCGATTCGGACAGCCCCCTGTGGCGGGCGCACCTGTCGCGCATGGACCAGCTCTCCGGCACGGCAAAACTCGACAAGGCGCACGCAACGGCTGACCGGATCGACCCGTGGAATCTGCGCTATGGCGTGCTGCTGCTGCTGGTCCTCGCCACGTTCATCGCCTGGGGGGATTTCGGCGCGCGCTTCTGGAACGCGGTCTCGCCGCGCCCGGCAGGGTCGATCCCGGCGACCGTCGATCTGTGGATCGACCCGCCCGCCTATACCGGCCGCGCGCCCGTGATCCTCGTCCAGTCCGATGCCAATCCCGAGGGCAGCCAGCCCGGCATCGCCGTGCCGGAGGGCTCGGTCCTCCATGCCCGTATCAATGGTGCCGACCGGCGCGGACCCGGGCGGGCAAGACTGGTCGTCGAGACAAATGATGGCCGGTTCAGCCCCGACCTGTCCCGCAGCGAAACAGCCCTGACCGGCGAGGCCAGCCTCGGCGAGAATGCCGCCATCACCCTCAGCGTCAATGGCCGCCGCGCCAGCTGGCCGGTCGTCGTCGCCCCGGACCAGCGCCCCCGGATCAACTTCGCCGAGGACCCCGTTGCGACGGACGAAGGCCGCGTGCGGCTGGTCGTCGAGCTCGACGACGATTACGGCATCACGGAAAGCTTCGCGGTGATGAGCCTCGATCCCGATCAGGACCGCCCGCTCGACACGCCCGCGATCAGCGCCAATCGCGCCGCCGATGAGGAGATCGTGCCCGTCTCCGGCCTGACCGGTGCCTATGGCGTGCGCTCCGCCGAACTGACCCTGACCGACCACCCCTGGGCCGGTCTCGATGTGAACCTCCGGATTCTGGGCAAGGATGGCGCCGGACAGGAAGCGACAACCGAGACGGTCAGCGTCACCCTGCCGGAGCGCGATTTCTACAACCCCCTCGCCCGGGCCATCATTCATGAACGGCGCAATCTTGCCGTTGCGCCGGATAGCTGGACCCGGACGAGCCGCAGCCTCGACGCGCTGACCTTCGCCCCGGACCGCTTCTTCGACCGGCCGACCGAATATCTGCTGCTGCGCGCCGCCTATTGGGGCGTCATCAATGGCCGCGGCGAGAATGTCAGTGATCTGATCGACGAGTTCTGGCCGCTGGCGCTGCAGCTTGAGGATCAGGCACTGGAGCTTGCCCGCCGTGCCCTGGCCGCCGCCCAGCAGGCCCTGCGCGAAGCCTTGGAGCGTGGTGCCAGCCAGTCGGAAATCCAGCGCCTCGTCGAGAACCTGCGCTCGGCCATGCAGAACTATATCCAGGCTCTCGCAGAGTCAGGCCAGTCCATGGCGAACCGGGAGGGCGAAGCGCAGGAGCTCGAAGCCCGCGATCTCGACGATATTCTCGATTCCATCAACGAATTGTCCGACAGCGGTGCCAACAACGCCGCCCGCCAGCTTCTGTCGGAGCTGGAGCAGATGCTGCAGAACCTGCAGATCACGCAGGGCGGCGGGTCCCAGTCGGGCGGACAGCAGCAGTCCGGCGGCCAGCAACAGGGCGAGGGGTCCGGCGAAGGCGGCCAGCAGGGCGCAGGCGGCGAAGCGGCCCAGCGCACCGGCGACCTGATCGGCCGCCAGCGCGACCTTGCCGACGACACCTTCGACGCCCAGCGCCAGCAATTGGCGCCGGACGGGTCCGGCGGTACGGCCCCCTCGGCCGCCGAGCTCCAGCAGCAGCAGCAGCAGCTCGGCAATGCCGTCGATGACTTGCTGGAGGATCTCGACAATGCGACGGCCGAGAGCGGCAACGCCGATGGCGAGGACGTCGCCCGCTCGTTCCGCGAGGCGCGCGAGCGCATGGCCGATGCCGCCGAAGCGCTGGAAAATGGCAATCTCGGTGCGGCGGGGGCTTTCCAGCAGGAAGCGCTCGATGCCCTGCGCGAAGGGGCCGACGGCATATCCGATCAGATCATGCAGGCCCAGCAGGGCGACGAGGAAGGCAGCGAGGGCGAGCGCGCCGGTAATGGCCGCAACGGCACGCAGGCGCAGGTCGACCCGCTCGGCCGGCCCTATGGCGCCCCGGCACCATCCAGCGATATCGGCATTCCCGACCTGTCGGACCCCGAACGCGCGCGCGAGCTCATCCTCGAATTGCGGCGCAAACTGTCAGAGCCCGGACGGACCGAGGAAGAGATCGACTATCTGGAACGGCTGCTGGAACGCTTCTGACCCGTCGCTCACGCGGCATCAGGCCGAGCGCACCATGCGTACCGGCTGGCGGCGGCTTGCCTGACCCCAGGTCAGGATCGTGTCGCTCAGCACATCCTTCCTGATCGGCTTGGTCAGAAAATCATCCATGCCTGCCGCGAAGGCCGCCTTCTTGTCCTCCTGGCGCACATTGGCCGTCAGGGCGACGATCGGAACGGGCGGCAGCTCGTTCTCGGCCTCGATCTCGCGAATGCGCATCGATGCCATATGACCGTTCATGACCGGCATCGAGACATCCATCAGCACAAGGTCGATCGCCCGCGGATCATTTTCATAAATCGAAACCGCTTGCTCGCCATCACCCGCGACGATCAGCTCGATCGGCATGTCGGCAAGGAAGTTCTGGACGACCAGCTGGTTGACGACATTGTCTTCCGCCATCAGAACGCGCATCGACCCGGTAATCTGCGGGGTGGCCGGTGCATCCGGCTTCAGCAGGGGGCTGATTTCTGCCGGCTGTTCAGCCGGCGTTTCGATCCGGCCATTGAACAGGATACGGACGATCATATCCATGACCTGCGATGTCCGTGCCGGCTTGGTGATCCAGCCGTCAATACTGGCGCCCTCGGCATTCTCGATACTCGCCCGGTCATCGACCGATGACAGCATGATGATCGGCAGCTCCCTGAACCGGTCGTCGGCACGCACCTGCCTGATCAGGCCGAGGCCGTCCGTGCCCGGCATCAGGTAGTCGGTCACCATCAGGTCGAACCGCTTGCCGGTACGTTCAGCCTCTTCCAGGCATTGCATCGCAGCGCCGGAGCTGTCGACGCATTCATGCTGCATGCCCCACAGGCGGATCTGACCGGCGATGGCCTTGCGGTTGACGGGATTATCGTCGACCAGCAGCAGGCGCACATTGCTCAGGTCCAGGTCGCGCTGCGGCCCGGCCAGTGCCACCGTCTCGTCCACCGGCAGGGTCAGGGTGAAGGTAAAGACAGACCCCTCGCCCATCTGCGATGTGGCGGAAATCTCTCCGCCCATGATGTTCACGAGAGACCGGCTGATGGAGAGGCCCAGCCCTGTGCCTTCATGACGGCGGGTCGATGACGTATCGGCCTGGGAAAATTTCTCGAAGATCGTCTCGATCTTGTCCTGCGCAATGCCGATGCCGGTATCCTCGACCGTGAAGCGCAGATCGGCCACATCGCCGGAGACCGTCCCGGTGACGCCGATCACGATCTGGCCTGCATCGGTGAACTTGACCGCGTTTCCGGCAAGATTGGTCAGTATCTGGCGAATCCGGCTTGCATCGCCGACATAGCCTTCCGGCAGGTCGATGTCGTAATCGACGCTCATCTCGATATTCTTCGCCGCCGCCTTGCTGCCCAGCAGCGAAGCGACGTCTTCCACCGTCCGGCGCAGATTGAAGGGCTCGGGATGAATCGAGAACTTGCCCGCTTCCAGCTTGGAGAAGTCGAGAATATCGTTGATGATCGCCATCAGCGATGTGCCCGAGCTTGAAATGATCCGGGCCAGTTCTTTCTGCCGGTCGCTCAGATCCGTTTCCAGCAGCAGCGTCGTCATGCCGATCACACCGTTCATGGGTGTACGGATTTCATGGCTCATATTGGCAAGGAAATCAGACTTTGCCCGGCTCGAGGCCTCGGCAATTTCCTTGGCGGCAAGCAATTCCGCGTTCATCCTGCGCAGCCGTTCTGTCTCCTCGACCTGCTGGCGCGACAGGCGCTGGTCATACATCGCGGCGACCAGCGCGAGAATTACCAGACCCGCCGACGTGCAGAAGACACCGACCGCGAGCACGTCGCGGCTCAGCCAGGCTTGCGCATTCTCGTTCGGGATTGCGATCACGGTCAGCGCCGTCATGCCGGTGAAATGCATCGAGCAGATCGCGACGACCAGGACAAGCGCCGCGCCAACCAGCCTGGCCGGTGAAATCGCGTGGCGCACGAGGCGGAAACAGGCGATACAGAAGGCACACCCCAGAACGATCGACACGATCACATAGAGCATGTCGAACTGCAGGATCGCACCGGCACCGTATGCCGCCATACCGGTATAGTGCATGGCGGAGATGCTCAGTCCAAGGATCGCCCCGGCAAGGATATAGCGCAGCGGATGGTTCAGATAGACGTTCACCGAAAACGCGACGAGGTTCAGCGCCACGGCGATGAAGAAGGACAGCACCGTCAGGGACAGGCTAAGCCCGTTCTCGATCACGGCAGAATAGGCCAGCATGGCGACGAAATGGGTGGCCCAGATGCCACCGGCACTGACGAGACCCGTCATCATCAGCCAGCGCACCCGCCCGCCGCCGCTACGTTGATGAGCCCGCTGCAACAGACCGATCGTGGTCAAGCTCGCGATGAGACAGATCAGCGCCGCCCCGATGACAAAGCGCCAGTCGTGCTCCTGCGTGATACAGGTCAGTAAGTTCAGCATAACAGTCAATCCTCAACGGGTAGACTGTTAGCGATAAATGCTAAATGAAATTATAATGCTTTAAAGGTTCGCCGGCACTTCTGTGTTGCCGTACAGAGAAGAATTAACCATTTTCTTGCGGCGTTATACCGACGAGAACTGCCCCTGCCTTGACGATATCACCGGGTTTCACGGCCACCGTCTCAACCGTGCCGGAAACCGAGGCGTTAAGTGTAATCAACAGCTTCATGGACTCCAGAACAAGCACCGGCTGGCCAGCCTCGATCGGCTGTCCGGCTTCGACCAGCACTTCCGAAACCGCCCCGGGCATGTCGGAGACGACATCGCCGGACCCGCCGGCGGCAAGCCGCGCGCGGGCAAATTCGGCGGAAGGCAGTATCGTGAATTTCCGCACCCGGCCCTTCGCGCCGATATACAGGACCTCGTCCAGCTTGAAGAACGAGACCGCCGTGCGGTAACCCTCGCCGAACAGCATCGCCATGGAGCCGTCCAGCTTCACGCCGACCTCGTGTGTCTCGCCCCCGCCGGAGATGGCATAGCGGGTGCCCCCCTTTCCGGGCGTGCCATCGGCGCAGGAGCGGCTGACGATCATCTCCACCGCCTCGCCGCCATCGGGCTCGACCCCTTCTTGTTGAATTGTGACAAAGGAGCGCGCCGGATTGCCCGCATTGGACAGCACCCGGAAACCGGTGAAGGGCTGGTGCTGTTCCTCGATGGCCTGCCAGATCGCTGCCGCGCGCATCGCCATGATCGCATCGCTCGAGGCATCCGGCTGCCAGCCATCGGGGAAGGTCTCGGGCAGGAAGCTGGTCGTCGCCCGGCCCGCGTAGAAATCCTCCGCCAGCACGCAGTCGCGCAGGAAAGCGGTATTGGTCTCGACGCCGATGACCGCCGTCGTCTCCAGCGCCGCCGCCAGCCGGTCGCAGGCCTCGCGCCGCTCGGAGCCATAGGCGATGATTTTGGCCACCATGCTGTCGTAATATTGCGAAATCTCGCTGCCAGCCTCGATCCCTGTGTCGATACGGATATCCGTCGGCCAGTGGATCAGATGCACCTTGCCGATATCGGGCATGAAGTTCTGGGCCGGTTTTTCCGCCGTCACCCGCGCCTCGATCGCGTGGCCGCGCGGATAGATCTCGTGCTGCTCGTATGGCAACTCCTCGCCGCCGGCGATGCGGATCTGCAACTCCACCAGGTCCAGCCCGGTGATATATTCCGTTACCGGATGTTCGACCTGCAGCCGCGTATTCATCTCCAGAAATGCCGGCTCGTCATCGCCGGCATCCATGATGAACTCGACCGTGCCGAGACTGTCATAGCCAATCGTCTTCGCCAGCGCGATCGCCCGCTCGAACAGCTTGTTGCGCACGCCATCGGGCAGGTTCGGCGCCGGTGCCTCCTCCAGCACTTTCTGGTTATTGCGCTGGACCGAGCAGTCGCGCTCGAACAGATGGATGACATTGCCATGCTTGTCGGCGGCGATCTGCACTTCGAGATGACGCGGGCGGGTGATCAGCTTCTCGATCAGCAGCCGGTCATCGCCAAATGACGATTTGGCCTCCTTGCGCGCCATGTCGATGGCGCCTTCCAGTTCCTTGCGCTCGAACACGCGCCGCATGCCCTTGCCGCCGCCACCGGCAGACGCCTTGACCATCAGCGGGAAGCCGATCTTTTCCGCCTCGGCGATCAGCACGGCGTCGGTCTGGTCGTCGCCATTATAGCCGGGCACGCCGGGAACGCCCGCCTTTTCGGCAATGCGCTTGGACTCGATCTTGTCGCCCATCTGGCGGATCGCCTCGGCATTGGGCCCGATAAAGGTAATCCCCGCATCGGCCAGCGCCCTGGCGAATTTCGTGTTCTCCGACAGAAAGCCATAACCGGGGTGGACCGCGTCAGCGCCGGCAACCTCAACGGCACGGAGGATGTTCTCGATCTTCAGATAGCTTTCCGATGGCTGCGGCGGGCCGATATGCACCGCTTCATCCGCCAGCTGAACATGCAGCGCATCGCGATCGGCATCGGAATAGACGGCGATGGTGCGCAGGCCCATTGACCGGCAGGTATGGATGATGCGGCAGGCGATCTCGCCACGGTTGGCGATGAGGACGGATTTCATCATGTCTTTATCCTCACATCCGGTAGACCGGGCGCGGCCCGGTGTCTTTTTCAAAGTCGGCGACGAGGCCGAGGCAGAAGCCGAGCACATCGCGGGTCTGGCCCGGCTCGATGATGCCGTCATCCCACAATCGCGCGGTCGAGTAGTAGGGCGAGGACTGCTCCTCGAACTGGTCGAGAATGCCCTGCTCGATCTTCTTCAATTCATCGTCGGAGACGCGGCCGCGCTGCAGATCGGTCAACACGCCCGCCGCCGTCTCCCCGCCCATCACCGCCGTGCGTGAGTTGGGCCAGGTGAACAGGAAATCGGGCCGGAAGCCGCGCCCGCACATGCCGTAATTGCCGGCCCCGTAAGAACCGCCGACGACCACTGTCAGCTTCGGCACCCGCGCATTGGAGACGGCATAGACCAGCTTGGACGAATGCTTGGCGATCCCGGCGCGTTCTGACTCCAGCCCGATCATGAAGCCGGTGATGTTCTGCAGGAACAGCAGCGGGATCTGGCGCTGGTCGGCGAGCTCGATGAAGTGGGCGCCCTTCACGGCTGAGTCCGCGAACAATACGCCATTATTGGCGAGGATCGCGACCGGATGGCCGTGCAGCTTGGCAAAGCCGCAAACCAGAGACGACCCGTAATCCGGCTTGAATTGCTGGAAGTCGCTGTCATCGACAAGGCGGCCGATCACTTCCCGGATGTCGAACGGCACTTTCAGATCATCGCCGATGATGCCGGCGATCTCGTCCGGGTCGAGGCGCGGCGGGCGGGTGTCGCGGGTGACCAGTTTCTTCTGCGAGTTCAGGGACCTGACGATATCGCGCATCTTGCCCAGAGCCTCGCGCTCGTCATAGGCGATATGGTCCGACACGCCGGTCTCGAATGTGTGCAGTTCCGCGCCGCCAAGAGAGTCCGCATCGACCTCCTCTTTCGTCGCCGCCTTCACCAGCGGCGGGCCGCCGAGGAAGATATGGCCATGGCCTTTCACCATCACCACCTCGTCCGACAGCGCCGGGATATAGGCCCCGCCTGCCGTCGCAGGGCCGAACACGACCGACAGCTGCGGGATGCCCTTGGCCGACATGCGCGATTGCTGCCAGAACGTGCCGCCGAAATGCTCCTTGTCCGGAAAGACAAGGTCCTGCTGCGACAGGTTGGCCCCGCCGCAATCGACGAGATAGATCACCGGCAGGCGCAGCGCATCGGCGATCTCCTGGGCGCGATAATGCTTCTTGACCGTTTCGGAATAGAACGTGCCGCCCTTTACCGTCGGGTCGTTGGCGATGATCATGCAGGGCACGCCCTCGACGATGCCGACGCCGGTGATGATCGCCGCCGCCGGCACCTGGTTGTCATACAGGCCATATGCAGCAAGCGGCGACAGCTCGAGAAAGGCCGCGCCGGGATCGAGCAGCAGGTCGATGCGGTCGCGGGCGAGGATCTTGTCGCGCGACAAATGCCGCTCCCGCGCCTTTTGCCCGCCGCCCTCGGCGACAAGCGCCAGCCGCTCGCGGAACGTCGCCAGCGCCTTGTCGAAGGCGCCGCGTTTCTTCTCGAAATCGGGGCTCGCGGGACTAACCGCACTGTCCAGAACCGGCATTCATCGCTCCCTGTTGTCGCACCCATCAAGGTGGGCCGCTTGTCGTTCTTGCCAACCTGCCTAACATTTGTTAGGTTGGCAAGCAAGATCAGCAGAAAAAGTGCCAGAGGCCTATCCCGGCCCAACAGGCGCGAGGAAGGAAACACCCCCATGGCAGACGGCATGACCCCCGCCCAGAACAATGAAGACCAGACCTCCAGCCCCTATTTCCGGCTCGAACATGAAATGCTGCGCGACCAGGTCGCCCGTTTCGTGCGCGAGGAGGTCAAGCCCTACGCCGACAAATGGGAGATCGAGGGCAAGATCCCGCGCGAGGTGCTCAGGAAGATGGGCGACAATGGCTTTTTCGGCATCCACTTCCCCGAGGAATATGGCGGCTCCGGCCTCGACACCATCGCCACGGCGATCTTTGCCGAGGAATTGGGCAAGTCGACCTTTGGCGGCTTTGCCATCACTCCCCTCGTCCATACCGACATGTCGTCCGTGCACATCAACAATGCCGGCAATGACGAGCAGAAGCAGCGCTTCCTGCCGGAAGTGATCGCCGGCACCAGGATCGGCGCCATCGGCCTGACCGAGCCGGGCGCGGGCTCCGATCTGCAGGGCATCCGCACCACCGCCAAGCGCGGCGATGGCGGCTGGATCCTCAACGGCTCGAAACTGTTCATCACCAATGGCGTCTATGGCGACTTTGTCTGCGCCCTGGTGCGCACCGGCGACAAGGAAGAGAAAGCCTCCCGCGCCGCGACCATGTTCATCGTCGAGAAGGGCATGGAGGGCTTCAAGGTCGCCCAGAAGCTCGACAAGATGGGCTGGCGCTGTTCCGACACGGCGGAGCTGGTCTTCGAGGACTGCTTCGTGCCCGACGCGAACGTCATCGGCGAGCCGGGCCGCGGTTTCTATGCGGCGATGAAGAATTTGCAAAACGAGCGCATCGTCATCGGCGCCATGTGCATGGGCGAGGCCCAGGCCGCCATCGACATGACCGTGCAATGGGTCAAGGACCGCAAGGCCTTTGGCGGCGTGTTGTGGGACAAGCAGACGATCCGCCAGCGCCTTGCCATGCAGGCCGCCAAGGTCGAGGCCGGCCGCCAGCTGGTCTATCGCGCCGCGTGGATGGACAGCCAGGGCATGGACTGCGTCAAGGAAGTCAGCATGCTGAAGGCCTATTGCGGCGAGCTCGTCAACGAAGTGCTGTATGACTGCGTCCAGTTCCATGGCGGCTCCGGCTTTATCGAGGAGACGCCGATCAACCGCATGTATCGCGATGTCCGCGTCCAGTCCATTGGCGGCGGCGCGACCGAAGTCATGCTGGAGGAAGTCGCCAAGCGGCTGTAATTCGCCCGACCCTCTCCTTCGTGGCTGCTGTGCAGCACCTCAGGATGAGGGTTGACCAAGCGCTTTCAGAAGCCCTCATCCTGAGGCGGCGACGAAGTCGCCCACGAAGGACGAGGGCGTGGACCGGATGAATGCCCGACGCATCTGCCATCCCCGAGAAAAAATCGCCCGGCGCGGAAATGCGCCGGCGCATTCTCGATGCCGCGGCCCTGTTGCTCGCCGAGAACGGCTACCAGGCGACGACCTTGCGCGGCATCGCCGATGCGGCGGGGCTGAAGGCAGGCTCGATCTACTACCACTTCGCCTCGAAAGAACAGATCACCGTCGAGGTGCTGAATGAAGGCGTTGAATACGTCTCCGCCGCGGTCTCGCGCGCCGTCGAGGACCTGCCCGCCGATGCCGACGGGCGCACCGTTCTGAAAGCGGCGATAGAGGCGCATCTGTCGGCCCTGTCCGCCCACAAGGCCTATACCCGCGCCTCGATCCGCTGCTTTTCCATGGTGCCGCAGGAAATCCGCGACCAGACCATCGACATCCGCCGCGATTTCGACGGCATCTGGCTCGACACGCTGAAACGGGCCCGCGCCCAGGGCGCGCTGACGGGCCCGCATACGGCTGCAGCCGATTTGCGCGAGGTGCACCGCATCATCCTTGGCGCGCTGAACTGGGCCATCGAAAAGCGCGGCGGCCCGTCGCGGCGCGACCACGCCCTCAGCGACACGCTGCTTTCCCTTCTCTCGGCATAACCTCCCCCGCTGGAACGGTTGCCGTCTCCTGACTGTTCTCCCGTGACAAGGAGGTACCATCATGAGCACCGATAAGAAAAAAGAGGACGCTGTCGACGAGGCACTGGACGAGTCGTTTCCTGCCAGTGACCCGCCCAGCTACATGCCCGGCGAGGCCGACCCCAACGGGACGGAAGCCGAGGAGAAAGACAAGAAAAAACCCGACGACAAGTAGCATCGTCATAACTTGTAAAAAAAAAGCCCGGCGCGAACCGGGCTTTTTTCTTGTCTGCGAACGGGCCGCCGCCTCAGTTTGGCGTGAACAGGCCCTGGAAGCCGACGATGATCGCGATGATGCCGAAGATGGCGACGAAGGTCGTGAACGCGCTCGCGCCGGACCCGACCGGGTCCTGCGTGTTCCGCCCGGCCCTGACGCGGTCCATCAGCAACAACACGCCGGTGATGATCGCCACCACCTCGAAATGAAACAGGCGTGGCCCTGTCGTTACATGCACGATCAGGAAATAGCCCCCCGTGACCAGCGCGACGATGCCGATCACCCAGCCGATTTGGGCGAGGTTGGCGGCCGCCTTGGCCAGGTCGTCGCCGATATTGGGGATCTTGATGAGAAGGCCGATGGCGAGCAGGAAGCCACCGAGAATATTGGACAGGTCGAGTAACAGCGAAAGCATAAGTCTCCCTCATGAAGTTCCGCAATGGAACACCTGACTGCACCGATGCGTTCACGGGGGACGAGCGATTACCCGAAAGAAGATGAAGCGATGACGAAGAACAAGCACTCGGACCAGCCGCCCCAGGCCCCTGTCAGCAAGGACGCCCCCCATCCCGAAACCAGCAATCCGCGACCCGAGGCGAACGAGGACAAGGACGAGGAACGCCACAACGCTCCGCATGCCGATGATTACGACCGGCTTGCGGAGGTCAGGAACGACAAGAAGGACTGATGCTTTAGAGCTGGCCGAGCATGTAGTCGGCGGAGGAGACCTCGAACGCGCCGCCCTCTTCCACATTCAGCTCTTCCACGACGCCGTCATCGACGATCATCGAGAACCGCTTGGAGCGCAGCCCCATGCCGAAGCCCTTGCCGTCCATGGCGAGACCCAGGGCCTGGGTGAAATCGCCATTGCCGTCGGCGACCATAACGACCTTGCCATAGGCGTTCTGATCCTTCGCCCAGGCATCCATGACGAAAGCGTCATTGACCGACATACAGACGATCTGGTCGACGCCCTTGGCGTCCAGCAGCTCCTTTTTCTCGACGAAGCCCGGCAGGTGCTTGGCCGAGCAGGTCGGCGTGAAGGCGCCCGGTACGGCGAAGAACGCGGTCTTCTTGCCGGCAAAGATGTCTGCGGTCTGCGCCGCTTCGGGGCCGTTTTCACTGGCCAGCATCACCTGGACGTCGGGAAGGCGCTCGCCTTTTGCGATGGTCATATCGTCTCTCCTGTTGCACGCTGTCTAGGCTCCCATGTAGTCTTGTCCGCGGGGGGCGTCCAGCGTGGATGGCAGGAGGTCGACAGATGACGGACGAGAAACACAGTGAGGTCAGCCACGACCGTCAGGATTTCCTGCATGGCCAGCTGCTGGTTGCGATGCCGAACCTGCGCGATGGCTGTTTCCGAGAGTCGGTCGTCCTGATCTGCAGCCATGACGAGCATCACGCCATGGGGCTGATCCTCAACAAGACGATTTCCGACCTCACCTTTTCCGACCTTCTCCTGCAGGTGAAGCTGAAGCCGTCGGACGACATCGACGACCGGCCGATCCATTTCGGCGGGCCGGTCGACACCAAGCGCGGCGCCGTGCTGCATACGGATGATTACCGCCACGAAGACACGATCGACATCGTGCCCGGCGTCTGCCTGACCGCGAGCCGCGAGATCCTGGAAGACCTCAACGAGCCTGACGGGCGCATGCTGGCGGGCCGCAATGCCCCGTCCAGGGCGCTGATCTGCGCCGGCCATGCCGGCTGGTCCGCCGGGCAGCTGGAGCACGAGCTGGCGCAAAATGCATGGCTGAACATCCCTGGCGATCCGGCGCTGATCTTCGCCGATGATCCGGATACTGTGTGGGAACAGGCGCTGGCCCGGTTCGGCATCGACAAGTCGATGTTCTCGCAAGCCTGGTCGGAAATGCGCAGCCCCGACACACCGCTGAATTGACACGCCGCTGAACTGAGCCGGCAGATGGCAATCAGCGCAGATCCGCCGTCACCGGCTGGCGCGGGGCCTGATCCTCTTGCTCGGCGCCGCCCGCCGGTTCCGGCATGCCGAAATAATAGCCCTGCGCGAAATCGCATTTCATTGCTTGCAGCATCTTCACGGCGTCGGCGGTCTCGGCGCCCTCGGCGATGATCTGCGTGCCCATGCGATGGGCCATATCGACCAGCCCCGCCAGCAGCGTATGGCCGTGATCGTCGCGCTGGGCCGCATCGAGCAGCGCCCGGTCGGTCTTGATGATATCGAAGCGGAACTTGGATAATTGCCCCAGTGTCGACTGCCCGGCGCCGAGATCGTCGAGCGCGATCCGCGCCCCGGCCTGGCGCATCGCCTTGGCGACCGACAGCACCTTGTGCTGGTCGTGCAGCACATGGCTTTCGGTCAGTTCAACCACCAGCGCCCCGTCGGGCAGGTCGTATTTGCGGATCGTGTTGCGCACCAGCTTGACCAGTCGGTCATTGATCAGCGTCTCGGCGGAGACATTGAACGACACGAACTGGCCCTGCGCCGCACTCGACCCGACCCAGGCGGCAAGCTCCGCCGCGGCCTGCGCCAGGATGATCGCAGTGATGTCCATCTCCAGCCCGGCATCGATCGCGATGTCCATGAACTGGTCGGGCAGCAGCGGCGCCGCGATGCCCGGCCGGCGCCAGCGGGCAAGGGCCTCGAACCCGGCAATGTCCTCGTCATTCAGCCGCACGACAGGCTGGAACCACGCCTCGAACTCGCCATTCTCCAGCCCCTCGCGGATCATCGCCCCCGTAATACCGGGAGCGGTGATGCCTGGCGCGCCCGCCACCGCCCGCAATGCCGGGCTTGCCGCTGCCCTGCGGACGGGCGCGACAAAGGCGATGATGCGATCGACAAAGCCCTCGTCGTCAACCTGCCGCTCGCCCTTGATCGCCAGGCGGCGGCCCTCGCGGGTCGTCACCTCGAAATCGAACCTGCCGGTTTGCGGATCGCCGCCGCCAAGGATTTCCTCGTCATACCGCTCGAGACTGTCATGATCGATCAGTCCACGGACGTTCTCCGGTGAGAGGGCCGATATCTTGGTGACGCCGAGAAGCGAGGCGGTCTCTTCGCTGGCATTGATCTGGCCCGGTGCCTTCCAGTCCCACAGGGGCATCCCGGCGGCGGCGAGCGCGGCGCGCAAGTCGCTGACATCATTGCGTGCCGGTGCCGGCGGGGCCGGCTTCGGCTCGGCGCTCTTGTGCCCCCACAGGGCAGAAATCGGCGACTGGCCCGCCACGACCGAAGGCCGGCTCTCTTCATCGGGAATCGCATCGTCCTCGCCGGCCATATCGGTGATCGCATCGGGCAGATCCGGTTCCGGCTCATCCGTGTCATCGTCCATCGACAGGACCGGTGCCGCGCCGACGACAGGCGGCAGGGCGCTGTTTTTCTCGTTGCTCTTCCTGACCGCTTTCTCAGGCACTGCCCCGCTGCGCGCCGGCACCAGCGCCATCAGCCCGGCCAGCAAGACGCCGCCGGCGAGCATGCCATGGGGCACTGCCATCTCGGTCCAGCTGGCAAGGCCATTGCTGCCCATGACGAAGAAGACGATCAGCGAACAGGCGGCAATCAGCACGCCCGGCGCGATATGGAGCGAGCGCCGGTCGCCGGTCGCTGCCTGTTGCATGGTCAGCAGTACGGCAAAGATGGCGAGACCGCCGGCGGCGAGGCGCAGCGGCACGTCTGCCGGATACAGGCCGAGATAGCCGGCAACGCCAAGCGCGATAGCGGCCACGATCGCCAACAGAAAGACAGCGCCGACCATCACGTTTTCCTTGGCCGCGCGCACCGTCGCCGTCAGGAACAGGATGACCGACGACAGGAGCAGGGCGAACAGCACCAGCCCGCCGCCATCCGGCAAGACATTCTCCAGCCGGCCAAACGCCATGGCCTCGATCAGGAAGGTCATGCCCGCCACGCTCGCGGCAATGGCGGCAATGGCGCTGCGGCGCAGCAGGGTGATCAGCAGAAACAGGGTGAACCCGCCGCCAAGCGCGCCGAGGATGATCCCCTCGGTCAGCATCACCTCGCGCGGGAACGTCTCCTTCAGCGCCGCCGACTGGCGGAAAAAGGCATCAAGCTGAAAATAATCAAGAAAGCCGTCCACGACAGAACCACCCTTTACCCGTTGCTACCTTGGAAAATTAACCGGTTCCGGTCAATCTCCCTTTTGCGGTGCGGCATGCCCGGAGGCGGCCGGGCACCGTTGATTTCAACGCGTCCGTTGCAAGATCGGCTCCATCCGGGTGGCGGCGGTGCCGACCCGCGCCGTCAGTCGTCAATTTTGCGGAAATCTTCCGGGTCGAGGCCGAACAGGACGTGGTCGCGGCGCTTGCCGTTGATGCGCAGATAATTGCGGGCAACGCCCTCCTTGCGGAAACCGGCCTTGATCAGCAGGTTCTGGGATGCCCGGTTGTCCGGCAGGCAGGCAGCCTCGATCCGCTCCATCTTCAGCGTGTCGAAGGCAGACCGCACCGCCGCCTTCACGGCGGACAGGGCATAGCCCTTGCGGATATGGTCGCGCCCGACCCAATAGCCGAGCGTTGCCGACATCGCCGCCCGGCGGCGGATATTCGACAGGGTACAACCGCCGACCAGCATGTCGTCCTGGGAGCGGAAGATGAAATAGGGCCGGCAGACCCCGGCCCTGATATCGCGCGCATAGATGCGCAGGCGTTTGCGGAAGCTCGACATCGACAGCTCATCCACGGCCCAGAGCGGCTCGAAGGGCTGGAGATGGGAGCGGCTGGCGGCGCGGATACCGGCCCAGTGCTCGTAATCGCGTTCCTGCGGATATCGCAGATAAATGCCATCCTCGACAAGGATCGCGTTCGACGGATCATTCAAAGGGAAGTCAAGAAGGACCATACTATAAACTGCTTTATCCCGAAGACGCGCCTTCACTTGGCGCGTTTACCACCCGTTAGCCTTCTTAGTCCTTTCGGACGAAAGACGCAACAAAACGCTGAACCTGTTGCTGGTCCAGCGGCAAAACCGTCAGCTTTTCAGTACGCTGGTAAAGGTCGGAAAGTTGCTTCGGCAGGTCGGGATAAATGCCGCAAGCCTGTTTCACCGCATCCGGGAATTTCGCCGCATGGGCGGTCGCGAGGGTGACGACCGGGCCGCTCAGCCTGCCGCCATGTCTCGCCTTGCCGGTAGCGACAAGGCCGACGGCCGTGTGCGGATCGATCACCGCGCCCGTGGTCTCGAAGACCTCGCGGATCATTGCCGCCGTCTCGGTCTCGGTCGATCGCTCGGCGATGAAGAGCGCCCGGATCGTCTCGAGAATCCCGCCCGCCACGTCGAACCGGCCAGCCTGTTTCAGATTGGCCATCATCGCGCGCACGGCCTCGGCGTCGCGCCCGGACGCCTCGAACAGGAGGCGCTCGAAATTGCTCGACACCTGGATGTCCATGGAGGGCGAGATGGTCTGCGCCACCCCGCGCGGCTCATAGGCGCCCTCGGCCAGCGTGCGGGCGAGAATGTCGTTCTCATTGGTGGCGATGCACAGCGTCTCGATCGGCAGGCCCATCTGGCGGGCGACATAGGCCGCGAAGATGTCGCCGAAATTGCCCGTGGGCACACAATAGGAGAGCGCCCGGCCCGGCCCGCCCAGCGCCACGGCTGACGTGAAATAATAGACCGACTGCGCCACGATCCGGGCCCAGTTGATCGAGTTGATCGCGCCGAGGCGCATCTCCTCGCGAAATGGCTTGTCGGCGAACATTTCCTTGACCATCGCCTGGCAGTCGTCAAACGAGCCCTCAATGGCGATATTGTGGATGTTCTCCTCTTCGACGCAGGTCATCAGCCGCCGCTGGACCTCGGAAATCCGGCCATGGGGGTGGAGGATGAAAACGTCGACATTGGCGCTGCCCTTCAGCGCCTCGATCGCCGCGCCGCCGGTGTCGCCCGACGTCGCCCCGACAATGGTCAGCCGCTCGCCGCGCTCGGCCAGCACGTGGTCGAACAGCCGCCCGAGCAGCTGCATCGCCACGTCCTTGAATGCCAGGGTCGGCCCGTGGAACAGCTCCAGGATCCAGTCTTCCCCGGTGGTCTGGCTCAACGGCACCACCACGCGATGGGAAAAGCTGGCATAGGCGTCCTCGCACATGCCGGCGAACACGTCGCGCGGGATGTCATCGCCGGTGAAGCGGGAGATGACCTCCGTCGCAACCTCGGCATAGGACATGCCGGCAAAGCCTGCGATTTCCGCCGCGGTGAAACTCGGCCAGCTCTCCGGCACGTAGAGACCGCCGTCCGGGGCGAGCCCTTCCAGCAGGACGTCGGCAAAGCCCAGGCGCTCTGCCTGACCACGGGTCGAGATGTAATACATGCGTTTTCTTCCTGTAAGCCGGGCCCGCCTAGCGAGATTCTGTCACGACAGGGCTGTCACATAGAAGAAATTTGTTCTCGGCAAAAGAACCCAAAAGGAATTTTCCGCCAATTCTTGCCCCGACCGTCAGGCCGGAGAGACGGGAGCCATCATCGAGATAGAGCGTTTCGACCGCGCCTGACCCGGGATCGATCCTGACGAGTTTCGATGGCGCAATCTCGTCATCGCTGCGCAGATGGGCGGCAAACTGCAGGGGCTTGGGGATCGCCCCCACCAGCAGTTTGCCGTCTGCGCCCCAGGTCAGATTATCGGGAAAGCTGTCAAGGCGGATGACCCGCTCCGGCTGCAGCGTGCCCAGGCCCGGATCGCGGTCATAGACGCGGACCAGCTTGCCGCCCATTTCGGCCGCGTAGAGCGTCGCGCCATCGGGGCTGACGGCAAGGCCATTGGCGAATTTCAGCCCGCGCGCCGCCTCGCTCCACGAATTGCCGTCATAAAACAGGATCGAGCCATTGCCGAGCCCGGCAACGAATTCGAGCCCCGAAAAGACGGAATCGAAACCGCTCGCCGTGCTGTTGCTGACATAAAAGGATTTGGGCCCGACGGCGACGATCTCGTTCGGGCTGGTCAGGCGCCCATCGCGCACCGTGTCGATCAGCGCCAGATCGCCCTGCCGGGTGATGGTATAGATCAGCACCGACCGGTCGGCCGCGTTGATCACGAACAGCCGGTGGGTCTGGCCATCGGCATAGACATCGATGCCCAGCGGCGCGAAATCGGCCGGTACGCCACCGGTGCGGTCCCGCCACGAGGCCGGGTCGAGGGGATTGTCCGGATCGAAGGCTTTGATCTCGCCGCGCACAGTGGACATTTTCTGCCGCTCGCGCCGGTCGAGGGAGGACAGCCAGGCAAGCCCTGATACCGGATCGGTCGCCGCATCCTCCACCCCCGGCATGCCGACGACCGGCATACAGGCGGCGAGCCCGGCGCCTTGGTCTGCCGCAGCGACCGCGGAAAAATGATTGAGATGATGCAGGGTCAGGCTGACGCCGCCCGCCGCAACGAGTACGAAAGCCAGAAATGCAAGCGCGAGCTTGCCCATTTTTCCCCCATGACATGGAACGCTGAACTACCTGCACCAGAAAACCCCATCCCGGGACGCGCGGCAATGGGGCTGTCGTCGAACCGTCATAACTTTTTCGACAGAAACCCCGTATCAGAGCCCATAAACCTGTTGCATTGCGCCGCTGCAGAGCGTATGTGGCGCTTTCAAATTTTGACGATTGCAGCCCCTGACGGGAGACCCGCCATGAAAAAAGACATCCATCCGCAATATCACACGATCAACGTCGTGATGACCGATGGCTCCACCTTCCAGACCCGTTCCTGCTTCGGCGAGGAAGGGTCGACGATCAACCTCGATATCGACCCGGTGTCGCACCCCGCCTGGACCGGCGGTCCTGCCCGCGTCAGCGACAAGGGCCGCGTATCCGCGTTCAAGACCAAATTCGGCAGTTTCGGCCTCTAGGCCCTTATTGTCCGCCGGAACGAAAAAAGCCTGCCATCCGGCAGGCTTTTTTATTGTCTCGATGTGCCTGACGCAGACAGGGATTACTCGTCCCGTGTCCCCGGGAATGCACGGTTCAGCGCCTCGATCCGGCTGGCGGCGTCATATTGCGCCGGCGCCAGCGGCGGCTGGTCGAACAATTCGCCGTCGATGCGCACGATCCGCTCATAGAGTTTTGCCGTCTCGCCACGCAATCTGACCAGTTCTGCTGGCAGACCCGCCAGTTCCTTGCCGGACTGGATTTCGCTCTTGCGCCGGTCGGTCGGCTCGGGGCTGCCGAGGCGGTATTTGTCCTGCGACGCTTCCTCGTAACTCATCTCGTCCTCGCGCACCGCCCGCATCACCAGCAGCCACGAGGCGATCTGCATGAGCCGCGTCGTCAGGCGCATGGAGATACCGGCATAGGACAGCGCTTCGGTGCGATCGAGGTCGCGGGCGGCATCGCGCCCCTCCCCGTCGAGATAGCCGGCCGTTTCCTCGACCAGCTTCATGCCCTCGCCAAAGATGTTCGAAAACATCTTCGAACTGACGAAGCGCATGGCAGCCTGATTGGCGCGGGATGTTTCACCCGCCTGGCGTTGTTGTACAGACACTGCTGAATCTCTCCTGATCGACGCCCCCACAATACCCCAAATGCACGCCCAGGCAATCAGCCCCCTTGTGCCATGGCGGGAATGCGGAAAACTTTCCGGTGGTTGCTAAATAAATATCCTGAGACTGAGAGAGCAATCGCCATGCCAGCAACCGGCACTTGTTGCGCGTGTCCGAAACGCAGCCGGGAGGGGCTGTCTTGCACGTGCGGGGGGCAACAGACGCCCCGCCTGCATCAATAGGGCTGAGCGGGCGCCGTCATGAGACAAGGCGTCTGGGTTGAAATGAGGCACCCGGCAAGGTGCGTGGCCGGGAATGAGACGCTATTTCCGGAACAGCGCCTCCGCCGCGGAGACGGCCCCGCCACGTTCGGACATCTCCTGCTCGGCACGCTCGATGGCACCGCGCAGGATGGCGATGCGCGTTTTCAGGTCCTCGACCGAGAGCGCTGCCAAATCCTGGCCCGCGACCTCGTGCAACTGGCGCTCGCCGCGCGGGTCGGTGACCGATGAAGTGAGGATGTCATCCATAACTGCCTCCTGCCGTGTCTGTATAATGGCCGTATCTGCTTCATGCTGCATCGCCATGCTGGTATCAGGGCGTCAGGCAACCATATCAGGCGGACGCCTTCAACAGGGAGATACAGGATGACCGGCACGATGACAGCGATTGAGATCTCACAACCGGGCGGGCCCGAGGTCCTGAAACCCGTCGATCGCGCCCGGCCGGAGCCGGGCCTGGGCGAGGTGCTGATCAGGGTCGAGGCGGCGGGCATCAACCGGCCGGACGTGTTGCAGCGCAAGGGGCTCTATCCCGCCCCTGACGGGGCCAGCGACCTGCCGGGCCTCGAAGTCGCCGGCGAGATCGTCGCCCTCGGCACCGGCGCGCCGGAGAGCCTGATGGGCACCAGGGTCTGCGCGCTCCTGCCCGGCGGCGGCTATGCCCAATATGCGACCGTCGACCACCGCCATTGCCTGCCCGTCCCGGACGGGTTCTCGATGATAGAGGCCGCCGCGATGCCGGAAACCTTCTGTACCGTCTGGACGAACCTGTTCCAGGATGCCGGTCTGACCTCCGACGAGCGCCTGCTGATGCCCGGCGGGTCCAGCGGCATCGGCACCACGGCGATCATGATCGCGCGGGCCATCGGCGCCGAGGTATTCGCCACCGCCGGAACCGACGAAAAATGTGCCGCCATCGCCGGTCTCGGCGCAACCCGGGTCTTCAATTACACGACCGAGGACTGGGAGACACAGATCAGGGACGCGGGCGGCGTCGATGTCGTGCTCGACATGGTCGGCGGCGAGAATGTCAACAGGCACCTCACTTGCCTGCGCCCCCATGGCCGCCATGTCTCCATCGCCTTTCTCGGCGGCATGCAGGCGACCATCGATATCGTCAGCATCATGCGCAAGCGTCTGACCCTGACCGGCTCGACCCTGCGCGCGCGCAGCGCCGACGAGAAAGCCGAGGTGATCGACGGCCTGCGCGAGCATGTCTGGCCGCTGGCCGACAGCCATCGCCTGAAACCGCTTATCGACAGCACCTTTCCGCTGGAACGCGCGTCCGAGGCCCATGCCCGCATGGAGGACGGCGGCCATATCGGCAAGATCGTGCTGACCGTCGATCCCTGAGCCCTTCCCCGTCGCGCCCCCTTGACCAAAGCCGCGGCGAAGCCAAGAACTGGGAGCCATGAGCAATTTCATCGCCCCCGGCCTCTTCATCCTCAGCTGGTTCGCCTATGGCTGGCTGGTCGAACGCAGCCCGTGGCGCGATCGCACCCTGTCCCATTTCATGGAACACGAGCGCCGGGCCTGGATCGAGACGATGGCGTCTCGCGATCTGCGCATGATCGACACCTCGATCATGCTCGGCCTGCAGAACGGTACCGGCTTTTTCGCGTCGACCTCGCTGCTCGCCATCGGTGCCGCCTTCACCCTGCTGAACTCGACCGAGCGCTTCCTCGCCCTGTCGGACCATCTGCCCTTCATGATGGCGACGAGCGCCAGCTGGTTCGAGCTGAAGGCCATCGGCCTGTTGCTGATCTATGCCTATGCTTTCCTCAAGTTCGGCTGGTCCTATCGCCTGTTCAACTACACCTCGATCCTGATCGGCGCGGTCCCGATGAACAGCAATGAGGCCACGCCGGAGCAGCGCTGCCACGCCATCGAGAAATGCATCGGTATGAACCTCGCCGCCGCGCGCGAATTCACCCGTGGCCAGCGCGCCTTCTTCCTCGCCATCGGCTATCTCGGCTGGTTCCTCGGTGATGTCCTGTTCATCGCCTCCAGCCTGCTGATCTATGGCATGATGGCAGCCCGCCAGTTCGCCTCGCCGGCGCGCACCGCGTTGCTGATGCCGCCGCCTGCCCGCGTCAGGCCGAAAACTCCTGAGACAGCGGACTGAAAACCGCTTGGCATCGCGGCCAAGGCCGATTATATGGGGCGGGCTGCCATGGCAGCGCTTTCCCCCTGATCGCTGGAGGTAAGCATGGCCGGAGAGGACCCTCCGGCCAGAGCAATTTCTGTTATCTGCGCCTGTGAAACCGGCGCCCCGACCCTGAGGAGACCCGACATGTCCGATACCCCGCTGATGCCGAAAGCGACTGCCGTCTGGCTGATCGACAACACCAGCCTGTCCTTCGACCAGATCGCCGCGTTCTGCGGCCTGCATCCGCTGGAAGTCAAAGGCATCGCCGATGGCGACGTTGCCGGTGGCGTGCGTGGCATTGACCCGGTCACGGCCAACCAGCTGACCCGCGAGGAAATCCAGAAGGGCGAGGCTGACACCACGTACCGCCTGAGACTGTCGCGCCCGAAAACGCTGGTGCCCAACAAGGGCAAGAAAGCCCCGCGCTATACCCCGGTCTCCAAGCGCCAGAACCGGCCGGACGCCATCGCCTGGATGGTGCGCAACCACCCGGAGGTCTCCGACGCCCAGATCGGCAAGCTGCTCGGCACGACGAAAGCGACGATCCAGTCGGTCCGCGACCGCTCTCACTGGAATTCCGCCAACCTTACCCCGCAGGACCCGGTCGGCCTCGGCCTGTGCTCGCAGATCGACCTCGACATGGTCGTGAAAAAGGCAGCCTCGAAGAAAGCCAGGATGGACGAGGCCAACGGCATCCAGCCCGATGGCGATACGCTGAAACCGGCCGACGAGACCGTTCAGTATGAGCCGGAAGAAGACCGCCGCGAGAAAAGGATCGACGCGACCCAGGTCTTCGCCAACTTCACCGGATCGTCCAGCGACGACGACGAGGACGACGACAACTAGGCTCTATAGCGCTTCCCGGTGAAGTGGAAACCGGTTCACCGTCAGGAAACGCGACAAACTAGGAGTCTGGGTCGTTTCAGCGTTTCCACAGAATGCTGAAACGATCCAGCGGGATCTAGCCAGTGCGGTCGCCGCGGCGGTATTGCGCCAGGCGGCCGCCATCAACGTAAATCGACTGGCCGGTGATGAAGGACGCGTCGCGCGACGCGAGGAAGAAGATCGTATTGGCCACTTCCTCCGGCTCGCCCTTGCGCGCCAGCGGCGTCGATGGCGAGGCCTTGTCGCGCGACCCCTTGCCCTCCTCGATGTCGTCCAGCTCTTCACGGATCGCGGCGATGCCGACGGCATTGGCGCGGGCGCCATAGGGCGCGAGGGTCATCGAGACGGCCTTGGTCAGCTGCGTGATGGCACCCTGCGTTGCCGCGAACACGGCATGATTGGCGCTTGCCGTCACCGACTCGGTTGTCGTCAAGTTGATGATCGCGCTACCCCAGGCCTGGTCGACACCGCCATCATCGGTCTCGCCAGCCTGTTTGATAATCTGTTTACAGACGGCCTGATTGAGCAGGAAGGTCGAGCGTAGATTGGCATCGACCAGCGTGTCGAATTGTTCCTCCGTGGTCTCCATGAACGGTGCCGACTGGAACAGCCCGTCGCAATGGACCAGCACATCGACCCGGCCATAGGCTTCCAGCGCCTCGGCGATGATGTTGTGTACGGACAGCCGCTTGGCAGTCTTGGCCTGGATGAACACCGCATCGCCGCCCTGGCTCTTGATCACCTCCGCCAGGGAGCGGCCCTTCTCCTCCGACTTGCAGACAATCACCACACGCTCGCCGGCACCGGCAAAGCGCAGGGCGGTAGCCCGGCCAATGCCCGTGGCAACGCCGGTTACGATCACTGACCTGCCTGCCATACATGCTCCTTCACGGCTGGATTGGCGCTTGTTAGATCATGATATAGGGCAAAAGTAAAAGCGCCCCGTCTCCGGAGCGCTTTGCCAGTTGTTCGTTGCTGAATGTCTAATGCCGCGTTCGGGACTGCAGCGTTCGTATCTCGTCCTTGATCGCGAGCTTTCGTCGCTTCAGTTCGGTGATGCGCAGATCGTCGCTGGAGGGTTGCTTCAACTCGGTGGAAAGCGCATTTTCGAGTTCCTGGTGACGCTGGTCCAGTTTTTCGAGTCTAGCATTGATCGACATGTGTGATCTCCCGGTTTGAGTTGACAACATCATGGATTGAACATCAAAAGAGGGAACTTGTCACGCCGGGCCGCAGCTTAATTAGCAGTAAGATTTAAGTTTATGAAAATATTGGCATATAATATCACATTTCCGGGTGGGGCCACGAAATGAGCACCCCGGACAGACTCATTATCGGTATCAGCGGCGCGTCGGGCGTGGTCTATGCCCACCGCATGCTGGAGGTCCTCCGGGACACCGGCATCGAGACCCATCTGGTCGTCTCGCGCGCGGCGGAAATGACCATTGCCTATGAACTGGAAATCAAGACCGCCGAGGTCAAGGCGCTGGCCGACAAGACCTATGCAATCGCCGATGTCGGCGCCGCCATCTCTTCCGGCTCGTTCAAGACGCTCGGCATGGTGATCGCACCATGCTCCGTACGCACCATGTCGGAGATTGCGACCGGTGTGACCTCCACCCTGCTCACCCGCGCCGCAGATGTCGTGCTCAAGGAAAAGCGCCGCCTGACGCTGATGGTCCGGGAGACGCCCCTGCATCTGGGTCATTTGCGCACCATGACGGCGCTGGCCGAGATGGGCGCAATCATCGCTCCGCCCCTGCCCGCCTTCTATACCGAACCGAAAACCATCAGTGAACTGATCGACCAGTCAGTCGGGCGCGTGCTCGACCTGTATGACATAGAAACCCCGCTGACCAGACGCTGGGGCGAGGACCTCGAAAAGGGACGCCGCTGATATCGTGACTGAAGAAGAAAACACCGACAGGACCGCCACCGGAACTGGCGCACAGCCCGCTGATATTCCCGGCTTCTGGGACTGGTCGATGGACGCCTATGGCAGGCCTGGCGCAGCCGAACTGTTGCTGAGGATGCAGGACGATCACGATCTCGACGTCAACCTCGTGCTCTGGTGTCTGTGGGCCGGCCATCACTTCCCGCCGCTTGACCGGAAGCAAGCCATGTCCCTGTTCCGCCAGACCGGGGATTGGGCCGCGCGCGTCACCATCCCCCTGCGCGGCGTGCGCCGCTGGCTGAAGGGCCGCGACCTGCCGGCATCCACGGAGGCCGTGAACACGCTGCGCAACGAGGTAAAGGCGCAGGAGCTCGCCGGCGAGCGCATCAGCCAGGAGATGCTGGAAGGGATGACCCGCGTGGCCGCCGGAAATGGCGCCGCCTCGGCGGACGGCCCGGAAACACTCTTCCGTCTCTATTTGGACCATGCACGCTCTCTTGAAAACGGGGCGGAAGTGAGCGAAGATTCCCCTGGCGAAAAACCGGAAGCTCTCTTCCGGCAGGTCACAGAAATCATCGCCGCCGAGGAATAAGCCACTCCCATGACAGATACGCCGGACCACCCGACCGAGACGCCTTTCGAGGCAAAGGCCAAGCCGCGCTTCACCGTAGTCGACAGTGCCGGGGACGCCGCGCGCAAGGCGGCAGCGACGGAACGGGAAGTCGGGGAATTGCTGGAGGACGGGGTCAATGACGAGGCGGTGCAGTTGAAGCTGCACGAACTCGAGCAGGAGCATCGCGACCTCGACCACGCGATCGCAACGCTGGAAGAGCGCCTGCCCTATGACCGGCTGACGCTGCAGCGCATGAAGAAACGCAAGCTGATGCTGAAGGACAAGATCTTCCAGCTGAAGGACAAGCTGGAGCCGGACATCATCGCGTGATGCCCGGCTTCACCGAAGGCGGCTGGATCATGCTCTATCAGCACCGGAGGGTGTCAGTGCCGTATGCCGGCCTTCAGGTTTTGCTTGTGGTCGTACATCGCCCGGTCCGCTTCCTGCAGCACCTGTTCGACCTTCTGGCCTGGCCGCAGCTCGAACACGCCCCAGGCAAAACTGACCGGCAGCTGGTGGCCCTGCCAGAGCAGCGGCACTTTCTCGAGCCCGCGCGACAGGCGCTCCATCGCAGCGACAGCGGCATGCGGATCGGTATGGGTCAGGATGATGCCGAACTCATCCCCGCCAAGCCGGCCCATCGTGTCGGAATCGCGGATCAGCTGCGACAGCGTATGCGCCAGGTGGCACAGCACCGCATCCCCCGCCGCATGGCCGAAACTGTCATTGACCGGCTTGAGCCCGTTCAGGTCGACATAGGCCAGATGCGCCTCCAGCCCGTAGCGGCCGACCTCGGCGATGGTGCGGATCAGCTCGCGCGTGAAGGCGCGCCGGTTGATCAGGCCGAGCAGCGGATCGGTGTCGGCCAGATCAGCCAGTTCGCGGATCTTCGCATTGGCCTCTTCCAGCTGCTGCTGCAGGGTCCTGACCTGGGAGGCAAGCACTGCCTGCGGTGGCAGGGCTTCAGAAGAGCCAGCGACCGACAGTGTTGAGTTAAAGTTTAGAACATTTTTGCTATAATTTGTGTCGCATTGATTTAAAGTTTGCATCTCTACTGGCTCCCTTCACTGAACTTTCCAGACAAGATACACAGTATTTGTTGACCGAATACTTATAGGAAAATTGATATTTGAGATGAATTTAGTTCAAGTGCTTGTCTGTATTCGCGGTATTTTTCCATTGTATGCGCCCCACGGTTTGCTATAAACCGCGTTTTCCCCGCTTCCCCCGGCAGGGGCAAGCAGAGCGCCGACATTGAAGGATGAGAGACTATGGCCGGCAGCGCGAAAATCGGGATCATCATGGGCAGCCAGTCGGACTGGCCGACGATGAAGCACGCCGCCGACGTCCTCGCCGAGCTCGGCGTCGAATCCGAAGCGAAGATCGTCTCCGCCCACCGCACCCCCAGACGGCTTTATGACTATGCCGGAACGGCGCGTGAGCGTGGCCTGAAGGTCATTATCGCCGGCGCCGGCGGCGCCGCGCACCTGCCGGGCATGGTCGCAGCGATGACGTCCCTGCCCGTCTTCGGCGTGCCGGTGAAATCCTCCTCCCTTTCCGGCCTCGACAGCCTTCTTTCAATCGTGCAGATGCCGGGCGGCATACCCGTCGGCACGCTGGCCATCGGCGATGCGGGCGCGAAGAATGCCGGCCTGCTCGCCGCCGCCGTCCTTGCCGCCTTCGACGGGGATCTCGCCGCCAGGCTCGATGACTGGCGCGCCGCACAGACGGCGAAGATAGACGAAGACCCCACAGACTGACCCGCGAAAGATCGTCTCCATGAGCACCACGCCCGCGCCCCTGCCCCCCGGATCGACCATCGGCATCCTCGGTGGCGGCCAGCTGGGCCGGATGCTGGCGGTGGCCGCGACGAAGCTGGGCTTTCACGTCCACATCTATTGCCCTGACGAGAAGAGCCCCGCCGCCGAGGTCGCCCGCGACTTCACAAGGGCCGGCTATGACGACGATGCGGCGCTGGAAAAATTCGCCGCCAGCGTCGATGTCGTCACCTATGAGTTCGAGAATGTCCCCGCCTCCGCCGCCGAAGCCGTCGCGCGCACCGGTACGCCGCTGCGCCCCGGCGCCCGCGCCCTCGAGGTCAGCCAGGACCGGTTGACGGAAAAGAAATTCCTGAAAGGTCTCGGCATCGACACCGCCCCGTTCATGCCGGTGGCGAGCGAGGCCGCCCTCGGTCTCGCCGTCGAGGTCGCCGGCATCCCCGCCATCCTCAAGACCCGCCGCTTCGGCTATGACGGCAAGGGCCAGGCAGTGATCCATGACGAGGACGAGGTCGCCGATGCCTATGCCGCGCTGAAGGGCGCGCCGGCGATCATGGAAGGCTTCGTGCCGTTCGAGCGGGAGATTTCCGTCATCGCCGCCCGCGGCCTCGACGGCATCATGATGGCCTATGACCCGGCGGAGAATGTCCATCGCGACGGCATATTGCGCACCTCCACCGTACCGGCCGGGATCAGCGGCGAGACACGCGACCGCGCGACTGACATTGCCTGCGATATCCTCACCGCGCTTGACTATGTCGGCGTCATCGGCGTCGAGTTTTTCGTCGAGAAGTCAGGTCATTTGCGGGTCAACGAAATGGCGCCGCGCGTGCATAATTCCGGCCACTGGACGGTTGAGGCCTGCCATGTCAGCCAGTTCGAGCAGCATATCCGCGCTATCGCCGGCTGGCCGCTCGCCGACCCCACGCGCCATTCCGACTGCCTGATGGAAAACCTGATCGGCAACGATGTGGACGGCTGGCAGCGTATCGGCGGCGAACGCGATTGCTATCTGACCCTGTACGGCAAAAAAGAAGCGCGTGACGGCCGCAAGATGGGCCACGTCACGCGGCTGAAGCCGCGCGCCTGACGCGACAGTCCGGCCTGACCGGGACATCGCCCGGACATGGAAATGGCCGGAGCGATCCGCTCCGGCCCTGCACAACTCATTATATCGAAAACCTCGAGTAGCATTTCCGTTTTCGAATGCGTGTTCGTTCGAAGACAGATTGATTTATAGCGTTTCCCGGTAAAGTGGAAACCGGTTCACCGTCAGGAAACGCGACAAACAAGGAGTCTGGATCGTTTCAGCGTTTCCACAGAATGCTGAAACGATCTAGTTGCGGGGCGGGAAATACCCTTCCATGGCAATGCACCATTGCATGGCAATATACGGGCCGCGGTGATCGACCGGCTGACCGCTGCCGGTCGGGCTGATCATGCCTGCCGCCATTGTCCGGGTCGGCGGACCGTCATGATAGTCATCGTCGTCGCCAATGCCGCCACCAAGATAGCGGTCCTGCGGACCGCCCTTGTCTGCCGTCAGATGGGTCGCGTTGACCGTGTGGGTGTGGCTCGGCAGGTTCAGAATCGACAGCGTGAAGCTGGACTGCCCGCCTCTGTCACCAAGCGGATAGGTCGGCAGGCCAGGACCGGTGCCCTCATGGATCGCGCTGCGGCCGCGAAGATCCGGCAACCCGAAGGTCGTGGTGCCATTGCCGCCGTAAGTCGTTCCCAGCAGCGCGAACAGAGCCGTGTTTGACGAGATCGCAACCGTCTGTCCTTCGACCGGAGCCCATCCCCGCGGACAGAAGTTGGAACCGGTCAGCATCATCTGTCCGACAAAGGGTTCCAGCTGCGCCGCAGCCGGCGCGACGGAAGACAGGGCGCCGAGGGCAAGCCCCGATGCAGCCGCCGCCTTGGCAAGAAGTTTACGCATGTTTTTCTCTCCTGATCTTTTTCTGGTTATTCGAAACAGGGCTAGTTGCGCGATGGAAAGATGCCGAACAGCGCGATGCACCAGTTGACAGTCTCATAGGGACCACGATGGGAAATCGGGAGATTGCCCCCGCTCAGGCTCAACATGTTGGACGCCATGGTACGGGTCGGCGGGCCATCATGATAGACATCATCGTCGCCAATCCCGCCGCCCAGATAGCGATCCTGCGGACCGCCCTTGTCTGCTGTCAGGTGGGTCGCGTTGACCGTGTGGCTGTGGGCCGGCATTTGCGGGATTGTCAGCGTGAAACTGGTAGTCCCGCTCTTCTCGCCGCGAGAATAAATAGGCAACCCAGGGCCCTGGCCATAATGAATTGGCGAGCGGCCGCGAAGATCCGGCAGGGCGAACGTGGTTGAGCCATTGCCACCGTATTGCGTACCGAGAAGTGAAAAAAGAGCCGTGTTTTGACTGATTGGTATCAACTGGCCATTGGCAGCTGCCCAGTCGCGGGGACAATAATTGGCCGCCGTGGCCGACAATTGTCCGATATAGGGATCGTACTCGGCCGCCGCCGGGGCGACAAACGCCAGGCTGCCCATGACGAGCCCCGAAATAGCCGCACCCGCGGCAAGAATTCTACGCATGTTTCTCTCTCCTGCGCTGATTGTCATCGTTTCCCTGAAAGGACAGATCTAGTTCCGCGAGGGGTAGACGCCCTGCATGGCAACGCACCATTGCATGGCAATATAGGGGCCGCGCTGATCGACAGGCAGACCACTGCCGGTCGGGCTGATCATGCCTGCCGCCATTGTCCGGGTCGGCGGACCGTCATGATAGACATCGTCGTCGCCAACGCCGCCGCCAAGATAGCGGTCCTGCGGACCGCCCTTGTCTGCCGTCAGATTGGTCGCGTTGACCGTGTGGCTGTGGCTCGGCAGGTTCAGAATGGACAGCGTGAAGCTGGTCTGTCCGCCTCTGGCACCGAGCGGATAGGTTGGCAGGCCAGGACCGGTGCCATGGTGGATCGGCGCACGCCCCCGCATGTCGGGCAGGGCGAATGAAACCCGGCCGTCACCGCCATAGGTCGTTCCGTACAGGGAAAAAAGCGCCGAGTTCTGGCTGATAGGCAGAAGCTGCCCCGCCGGTTCCGCCCAGCCTCGCGGGCAGAAATTATATCCCGTCAGCATCATCTGACCGAGAAAAGGCTCACTTTGTGCCGCAGCCGGGCTGACGGCCGCACTCGCCGCCATGGCCAGGGCCGACGCAGCCGCCGTGGCAGTAATGAATTTACGCATGTCTCTCTCCTTTGTTCATGTCCTGCGGCTTTGCGATCAGCCGCGATCGAGTACCGGCTGGATACCGTCAACCGCGACACACCATTGCATGACCACAAACGGGCCCCGATAATTGACCGGCTCGCCACCGCCGGACTTGTCGATCATGCCCGCCGCCATCGTCTTGTTCGCCGGGCCATCGTGATAGATATCGTCAGCGCCAACGCCGGCGCCCAGATAACGGTCCTGCGGGCCGCCCTTATCTGACATCTGGTTGGTGGCGTGGACCGTGTGGCTGTGTGACGGCATGTTCTGGATGGTCAGCGTAAAGCTGGTCTCGCTGCTTCTCTGACCGAGAGTATAGAGAGGCATGCCTGGCGCCTGCCCCATATGGATCGGCGCGCTGCCGCGCAAATCCGGCAAGGCGAAATTGGTCTCGCCGTCACCGCCGAAAGCGGTACCGTAGAGGGCAAACAGCGCCTCACCGGGTCCGGCGACCGGCAGGAGCTGCCCGTCTGCCGGCATCCAGCCGACAGGACACGCCCCATAGCCTGTCAGCTTCAGTTCGCCGACGAAAGGTTGTTGCTGGGGGGGCGCCGATTGCGTTACGGCCGGGCTGAATAGTGCCATGGCGCCGATGGCCAGAGCAGAGACAGCCATTGTGGCGGCAACGAGAATGCGCATGAACTGTCCCCTGAAATATTTGCCGTAACCCCACGACACATTAGAGATGCGCGATTGCCCTCGCAGCATCGGTTAGCAAACCATTAACATAGTATAGTCGCAAATGTACAGCGAAATTGACCCTGCGGTTGATGACGCGAAAGACCGAAGGCTGCCGCAATAGTCACTAGCGACGGCCGCCGGTTCTGCTTTTAAAGAGATTTAAGTGCTGTTCCAGACAGGACTACACCTGTTCGGAAGTCAGTCTGAAGGCTGACGAAAGCCTCAGCCGGTCTGGTCGTCCACCGCGGCTTCGGGGGCGTTTTTCATCACCGACTCGATCCCGCCATCGCGGCTGGAAGCCGACGCATAGCTCTGCGACGTGCCGATAACCTGACCGTTGGAGGATTTCAGGTTGAACATGAACTTGCCCGCAGCGGTTTCCTTTTTCTCGTAGCGCGCTTCGTCGGTCGAATTCTTTTTCACCGAGTCAATGCCATTCTGAGCGCTGGCCTTCTGCGTGTAGCCCTCGCTGGCGAGAATGTTCTCGCCATTGCCGGCCTTCAGGCGGAAACGGAATTCGCCTGCATTGTCCTTGTAGAGTTCGAATTTACCAGCCATTTCTGTCTCCCTGCTGTTTTGCTCTGGTTTCAAGTCTCAGGCCTGAAACAGACCGCATAGCGCACGGATTCGCAAGCGTGCCCCCACGATCGGCAAGCCTCACTGCACCGCGCGCGCCAGCGCCCGCAGCACCGCCGTCGTCTCCGAACGGCGCGCAATCTGGCCCATATCGGCCCCGGTCTTGACCACGACGACATCGTTCACCGGGTCGATGAACACGCTCTGGCCGTTATAGCCATTGGCGAAATACTCCCCAGCCGGATCTTCCGGGATCCAGAAATGCAGGCCATAGCCGCGCTCGCCATGATGCGTACTGCCCGCCTCATGCACCTCGGTCGGCGGCACACTGACCATATCTGTCCAGCCGACCGGCAACAGCCGCTCGCCCCGCCACATCCCGTCCTGCAGATAGAGCTGGCCGAAGCGGGCATAATCCTCGGCCCGCGTCTGCAGGCAGCAATAGCCGATCTCCTTGCCGTCCGCCGCGTTGCGATCGATCAGCCAGGTACCGTCCGCCATGCCAAGCGGCTTGAAGATCTTCTCCGAGGCGATCTGCGCCAGCGGCTTGCCATAGGCCTCGCGCAGCACCATCGACAGCACATGGGAGTTCGGCGACAGGTAATCGAGATCGGTGCCCGCCGGCCGGTTGCGGCGATAGGGCTTCACGAACGCGTCGACATCGGCGTTCATGATGAACACATCGAAGAACAGCTTGCGCATGTCAGACCCGCGCGTCTCGTAATCCTCGATGAAGTCGATGCCCGACGACATCATCAACAGGTGCCGCAGGCTGGTGCTGCCATAATCCGTGCCCTCGAAAGCGGGCACATATTTCGATACCGGATCGTCGAGGGACGAGATCGTACCATCCATCAGCGCCATGCCGACCAGCGTGGCGACATAGCTCTTGGCGACCGACCACGAGGTATGCCGGCTCTCGGCCTCCTCGCCCTGGTAATAGCGCTCGAACACGACGCGGCCGTCCTTGACCACCATCAGCGCGGTCGTGTCGCTTTCCGCCGCATACTGATCGATGGTTTTCTCTTGGCCGTTCCAGTCATAGGTCTCGTTGATCGCCTTGATCGCCCGGCGCAGCGGCTCGGCATTCTCGGCGCCCTCGACGATACGATGGGGGAACATCTCCTCCATGCGGCGATAGAGATCGACGCGGTCGCCGGTCTCCCGGTTCCAGATGATGTCGAACGGCGAATACGGCGCCCAGGGCCGGAAAAACCAGGCAGCGAAAACGAGAATGACGAGCAGGAGGATCGCCCCCGCCCCTTTGAGGATTGCTGCTGTCATGGCCGGCCTCCCTGCCCGCACAGCGCCTTCTGGCGCGTCTCTTTTGCCAGAGTGTGCTGCGGGCGGCCGCGCGGGTCAATCACGCCGCGCAGCGCGCGGGCGCGGCCGGTGTATTGGCCCTATTTGCCGGGATAGCGCATACGTCCGAGAAACTCGGTGAAGGCAGACATGTCCGGCATGCGGTCCTGCGCCTGTTTCTTGAATTTCTCGAACTGCATCACATTCTCGATCCGCTCGTCGAGAAACTTCCATGTTTGTTCATAGACCGGATTGACGATCTCGTCGTCTTCATCGCCAAACCAGGCCGCCAGCGTCGACAGATAGACACCGGACAGGGTCGTGCGCTTGGTGTAGAAATTGAAATCGGTCGATGTGTCGCCCAGCGCCCGCCAGACCGCATCCGCCGTGCGCCACGCCAGCCTGCTTGCCAGCGGCAGATAGTAAGGCAATGCCAGCGTCGCCGAAGCGCGCCGGGCCGCCTCGCGATGCTCGCTCAGCCCCTCGATGCGGGTGCGCACGAGAAACCTGACCTTGTCGCGGATCTTCTCCGGCGCCGGATTGGCTGCCTCGAACGCTGCCGCCATCTTCTCGTCCTCACGCTCTGACCAGAAGTCCAGCACATCGGCGATGCCCTTGGGGAAGGCCCGCTTCAGATCGCCGCGCTCATAGGCGACTGAGTCCATACCGGCTGCCTTGGCGGCGGCGACAAGCGTCGACTCGGTCCAGCCATCGAACGCCGCCTCGACCAGCATTTCATCGAGGATCGCCAGGCGCACTTCCTCCAGATCATCCAAGTTACTGTTTTTTCTGGATTTTTCAGTCGATTTCATGGGGCTCGTCCTTGCAGCATCTCTTTTGCGATCCTATATCTTTCAATGTGGACAAGAAACCGTCCCAATGCTAGAGAGCGCGCTCTGGAAATCCGCCGGAACTCCGCCGGAAGTCTGGAAGCAATATCCGCCTGTTCGTTCAGGCAACCGTTCCTGGCAAATGCCAACAAGCTAGACCGAAGTGTATATAGGAGGGCCCTGGCCATCGTTAATATCGTCGTCCGTGAGAACAATGTGGAACAGGCCCTGCGCGCCCTGAAGAAGAAAATGCAGCGCGAGGGGACGTTTCGGGAAATGAAACGCCGCAAGTTCTATGAAAAACCGTCCGAGAAAAAGGCCCGCCAGAAAGCGGAAGCCGTTCGCCGCGCCCGCAAGCTGCAGCGCAAGCGGATGCAGCGCGAAGGCATCATCTAGCCTTCTCGTCGACATCGACACAGAATTCAGAAAAGCCGTATCGCCCGATACGGCTTTTTGTTTATCCGGCACCGCGCCAGGGCGCGTTTCCCGCTTTGAGCCCGATCCGTTTCGGCATATCGTCAGGGACGTGGAGACAGAGAGGACTTTCCCATGCTTCGTATTCTTGCCGCCCTTGTTGCCCTGACCATGTTCATGTCCGCCTGCGAGACCGTGAAGGGTGTCGGCCGCGACATCACCAATGCTGGCGAAGCCATCGACGAGGCCGTCGATTGATCGGCTTTGTTGCCGAACCGGCAATGATGAGTGCTATTTTCGGCCCTTAATTTACGCGAGCCCGCCTCTTACCTTCTACTCAACAGGGCATGGCCTTCATGCCCGAAATTCTGGAGGTGAGTTATGTCTACCCAAACCATGACCCCGCACACCGCATCGCCGGTCCCGGCAGAGTCCCTGCGCCTGCGCCCGGCGGAAGCGCGCGGCAAGGCCGACCATGGCTGGCTGCGCTCGGCGCACACATTCTCGTTCGCGAATTACTATGACCCGCAGCACATGCATTTCGACTCGCTGCGCGTGATCAATGACGACTATGTCGCCGGCGGCGGCGGCTTCCCGCCCCACCCGCACCAGGACGCGGAGATCTTCTCCTATGTCCTCGAAGGCGCGCTGGAGCACAAGGACACGATGGGCAATGGCTCCATCGTCAAGGCCGGCGGCGTGCAGTATATGAGCGCCGGGTCCGGCGTGCGCCATTCGGAGTTCAACCCGTCCCGCGACGAGGCCGTGCGTTTCCTGCAGATCTGGCTCTTGCCGACCGAGCGCGGTGCAACACCGCGCTACGAGACGAAGGACATCCCGGCCGCCGACAAGGACGGCAAATTGGCCCTGTTCCTGTCGCCGGAAGGCCGCGATGGCTCGATGGCGATCCGCTCCAATGCCGATATCTACGCGGCAACCCTGGACGGCGACCAGTCGATCAGTTTCGACCTCGCCAACAACCATAAAGCCTGGGTCCAGGTCGCCAGGGGCTCGCTCACCGTCAACGGCCAGGAGCTGCGCCGCGGCGATGGCCTCGCTGTCGAGAAGAGCGGTACGCTGACTTTTGAAAAAGGCGACGACGCCGAAATCGTCTTCTTCGATTTCATTCACTAGAGAGACAAGCCCTCGTCCTTCGTGGCCGTTTCACGGCACCTCAGGATGAGGGCTTTCTTGAAACTTGGCGCTCCTCATGCTGAGGAGGCTGCGCAGCAGCCCACGAAGCACCCCCAAACTTATCCCCGTCCAGAATTTTGCGTCTATAACCTCCCCAGGCCCGGTGAGAACCGGGCGGAGGTCTTGAGGCCAGCGGGTGATCTGCCCGCACCCTCGAGGCAACAGGCATTCCTGCCGCCGGGAGGGGCGAGCGCGCGTCGGCGCCCGTGGCAGGGATCGGCATTTCACTCAGACGAGTGGACGCGAGAGCTCCTTCAGGGCCGCGCACCAGAATGCCGCCGTGGAGAGTGAAAAGCTTTTCCGAAGCTCAAAGCTCTCAAAGCTACAGACGCTCTGGATAATATTCTCCACGGGCCTTCCTCCTGCCTTCCAACCACCGCAGCAATAGCTGACGGTGCTTTCAGTGCTGCCCCTCTTGTCATCCCGGGGCACCCGTCAGGGTGAACCCGGGACCCATTTTCCAGAGGCCCTGCCGCTGCTGTATCAAGCCGCCTCACTGTCTCTGGCACATGGATCCCGGCTCGCGCTGCGCTTGGCCGGGACGACAAGAGAGGATAATGCGGGACAAAATTCGACCCCGTGTCGCGCTGACGTTTCGCTGTCGTGGTCAACCGAAGCCCGTGGCAGAGTCTGCCTAAAAAAGGCATGGCTGCCAATCGTTTTACCGGTCAGGATTTGTCAAGGACGGCCCGAAGGGCCGCCGGCGGAAGCGGGCTGCGCTCACTGACTAATCCTGATCCGGTGAAACACCTCTCGGTAAGGATCGAATGCCCCTAATCCATCGCCTTGATGATGTCTTCGCACATCTTCTTGGCGTCACCGAACAGCATCATCGTGTTGTCGCGGAAGAACAGCTCGTTCTGTACACCCGCATAACCCGACGACATGCCGCGCTTGACGAACAGCACCGTGCCGGCATTTTCGACGTCGAGGATCGGCATGCCATAGATCGGCGAGGACTTGTCGGTCTTGGCCGACGGGTTGGTCACGTCGTTCGCGCCAATGACGAAGGCGACGTCGGCGGTCGAGAATTCCGAGTTGATGTCTTCCAGCTCGAACACCTCGTCATAGGGCACGCTAGCCTCGGCCAGCAGCACGTTCATGTGCCCCGGCATGCGGCCAGCGACCGGGTGGATCGCGTATTTCACGTCGACGCCCTCGGCCTTCAACAGGTCGCACATTTCGCGCAAGGAGTGCTGCGCCTGGGCCACCGCCATGCCATAGCCCGGCACGATGATGACCTTGCCGGCATTCTTCATGATGAAGGCGGCATCGTCCGGCGAGCCCTGCTTGACCGGGCGGTCGTCTTCGCCGCCGCCGGCGGGACCCGCATCATCGCCGCCGCCAAAGCCGCCGAGAATGACCGAGATGAAGCTCCGGTTCATGCCCTTGCACATGATGTAGGACAGGATCGCGCCGGACGAGCCGACCAGCGCGCCGGTGATGATCAGTGCCATGTTCTCCAGCGTGAAGCCGATGCCCGCTGCCGCCCAGCCCGAATAGGAGTTCAGCATCGACACGACGACCGGCATGTCCGCCCCGCCGATCGGCACGATCAGCAGGAAGCCGAGCGCCACCGCGACGATGGTGAGGAAAAAGAACAGCCACGCGCTCTGCACGCCCGCGCAGAGCAGGATGATCAGCAACAGCGCCACTGCAGCCAGCGCGATATTGATGATGTGCCGCCCCGGCAGGATGATCGGCTTGCCCGACATGCGCCCGTCGAGCTTGGCAAAGGCGATGAGCGAGCCGGAGAAGGTGATCGCGCCGATGGCGACACCGATCGCCATCTCGATGATCGACTGGATCTTGATCGCGCCGGGCTCGCCGATGCCATAGGCAACGGGGGCGAGGAACGCCGACCAGGCGATCAGCACCGCGGCGAGGCCGACCAGCGCGTGGAAGAACGCGACCAGCTGCGGCATCGACGTCATCGGCACTTTCCTCGCGATCATCGCCCCGGGGATCGCCCCGGCGGCAATCGCAAGGATGATCCACACCCAAGAGCCGAAGCCCGCGCCAGCGAGGAACCGCTCGGAGAACAGCGTCGCGGCGACGGCGAGGCCCATGCCGATCATGCCATACTGGTTGCCCCGGCGCGACGTCTCGGGCGAGGACAGCCCGCGCAGCGCCATGATGAACAGGATGCCGGCGGCAATATAGAGAATGGCGGTCAGATTATTGTTCATTTAAGCCCCTCGCTGGTGACTCTGGCGTTGCTGGTGCCTGACACTCCCGGACTAGGAAGACGGGATCAGGATCGAACGGCGCTTGCCCAGTTCGCCTTTTTCGAGGACGACGATGCTGTCATAGATATGCATCGAGACGGTCGACCGGGTGATTTCGGTCGCCTTGATCTCCGAGCTGTGCGGCGCGTGCAGTTCGTCGATGAACCCCTTGCACCGTTCGATGAAGGTCGTCTTTTTAAGGTAACCGCCCTCGAAATTTTCCATATAGGCCGTGTGCAGATCCTCGACGAGATAGACGCCGTGGCGGTCGGTCCGCTGGAACAGGTAATCGAACGTGCTGTTGATATGGCTCATGACATGGCTGCCGTCGTCGATGACGATATCCGGCGTGCCGAACTCTTCGATCACGGATTCCAGAAAGGCGTGATCGGACTGATCGCCGATGCGGACATGGATCTGGTCTTCCTCATAGCCCTTGCAGCGCGGGGCGATATCCATGCCGACGATGGTGGCAAGCGGCCCGAAATAGCGTTTCCACATTTGCAGGGAACCGCCGCGGCCACAGCCGATTTCGAAGACTACGACTGGACGGCCGACATAACGCCGGAAGTGCCTTTCATAGGCATCGAAATAATGCGCCCATTTATGAATCGGCCTGTCTTTATTCTGCAAAAAGCTGTGCCAGAGTTCCATCCTGTTTTCCTTTAATAGGTAAGCGCACTGTGTCGCGTGAAGGCCTTTAATCCCGCCTGCTAGTCTATTTCGCAGGCTTTTCCTTTTTCTTGTACATCGCCAGCATGCGCTGGGTGACCATGAAGCCGCCGAATATGTTGACACTCGCCAGCGCCACCGCGATCACCCCTAACGCCATCGACCAGCCGCCAGCGGCGGTGTCGGCGACCTCCGCCCCGACGGCGATCAGCGCGCCGACGATGACCACGGAGGAAATCGCGTTGGTGACAGACATCAGCGGCGTGTGCAGCGCGGCCGTGACCGACCAGACGACGTAATAGCCGACAAAGATCGCGAGAATGAAGATCGCGAACAGATAGATGAATTCGTTGACATGGGCGGTATCGGTCAGCGCCTGCAGCGCGCCGATCTGGCCGTCCAGCGCATTGGCGGAGGCATCGAGATTGTCAGCGGCCTGACGGGCGGCTGCGGCCGTCTCGCGGATTTCCTCGACCGCCCGTTCGGCTTCCTCGGCGCTTCTGGCGGCCTGTTCCTTGTCGGCATCCTGCGTGAAGAACATCATTGGTTCGTCTCCTTCTCTCCAGACATAGTGCCGTCCGTATCCGCATCGATGATCTCGTCGGTGATGCTGGTGTCGCCGCTGACGATCTCGCCATTGTTATTGTCGGCGTCATTGTCGACGATCTCGGCCTCAGCCGGTGCCGACTGCGCGGGCGGCGCTTCGGCGAAATTCGGGTGGATGATCTGGCCGTCGCGGGTAAGCGCCACGCCCTTGACGATGGCGTCGTCCCAGTCGATGGCGAGCTTGCCGGTTTCCTTGTCCATCAGCAGGGTGACGAAATTCAGCAGGTTCTTGGCATAGAGCGCAGACGCATCCGTGGCCAAGCGGCCCGGCACGTTTCTGTGGCCGATGATCCGCACGCCGTTCTTGTCGACCGTCTCGCCGGGGATCGAGCCCTCGATATTGCCGCCCTGCTCGACCGCGAGATCGACCAGGATCGAGCCCGGCTTCATCGAGGCGACCATGTCGGCCGTGACCAGCAACGGCGCCGGACGGCCGGGGATCAGCGCGGTGGTGATGACGATGTCCTGCTTGGCGATATGCTTGGCGACGAATTCGGCCTGGCGCTGCTGGAAGTCCTTCGACATTTCCTTGGCATAGCCGCCTTCGGTCTCGGATTCCTTCATCGCCTCTTCATCGACGACGACGAATTTCGCGCCCAGGCTTTCGACCTGTTCCTTGGCGGCATAGCGCACGTCGGTCGCGGTCACGACCCCGCCGAGGCGGCGCGCCGTCGCGATCGCCTGCAGCCCGGCGACACCGGCGCCCATGATGAAGATCTTGGCCGGCGAGACCGTCCCCGCGGCGGTCATCATCATCGGCAGCGCCTTGCCGAAGGCAGCTGCCGCATCGAGCACGGCCTTGTAGCCGGCGAGGTTCGACTGGGAGGAGAGAACGTCCATCGACTGGGCCCGGGTGATGCGCGGCATCAGGTCCATGGCAAAGGCATCGACCCCGGCGCTGGCATAGGCAGACAGGCTGTCCTTGTCGCCATGGGGCGACAGGATCGCCGCCAGCTTGGCGCCATTGGCGAAGTTGGCGAGTTCGCTCGCATCGGGCCGGCGCACTTTCAGGATCAATTCGGCATTGTGGCAGGCGTCGGCCGCGGAATGGGCGATCTGCGCCCCCGCCTCTTCATACTGGGCGTCGGGGAAGGATGCCGTGACACCGGCCCCGCTCTCGACCGCGACATCGCAGCCGAGCGCCTTGAATTTCTTCACCGTTTCCGGCGTGGCAGCGACGCGCGTCTCGCCGTCATGTCGTTCTTTGAGAACAGCGATCTTCATGAGTATGCCCCCCTTCCTCAGGATCTCTCTCGGGGACAACCGAGAATGTTAGTGGTGCGGCTGGCTCGAAAATGAACCTAGTGGCTCAGGAATGTCTTCACGAAAAGATGGCACCCGATCAGCACCACGAGGAAGACGAAGAACCCGCCGATAATCCCGGCATTCAGCAGCAGCGCCGTGAAAAAGGCGGTCAGTGCCAGCGACAACGGCGCGCCCCACTGCATCCCGTATTTCATCAATGCGCTATAGGTGGTTTTCTGGTCGCTTACGTCCATGCTTCCGCGGACATAATCATTGTCAGCCATCGGTTTTCTGCTCCTTAGGATCGTACTGCCGGCGAAGTGTGCCCGTGATTCAGGCTTTCCATAGCGTGACTTACCATCTCTGGCCAAGGCAATAAACACCATTCCGCCGAGAATTTGCTGCACCCTGCTACCGGGAGCACGAAGGCGCTTCAAATCGGCACAGCTTAAACTCCCTGTTTACCTGACCAGGCCTAATGTGACGTCATAACACTGTTACTCGAAGGGTGAGTGCGGCCTGATGGCAAAAACAATCATGATCGTCGATGACGACCCGACCCAGCGCCGCCTGATGCAGGCGGTGTGCGAGCGTGCCGGCTATTTCGTCATGCACGCCGACGATGGCCAGAAAGCCGTGGACATCCTGCGCTCGCCCGAGGGTCAGGCCGTCTCGCTGATGATGCTCGACCTGATGATGCCCGGCCTCGATGGCATGGACACGCTGGAACAGGTGCGCAAGATCCGCGACAACCTGCCGGTGATCATCCTCACCGCCCGCGGCGGTATCGACACCGTCGTCAAGGCGATGCAGAAGGGCGCGGTCGATTTCTTCGTCAAGCCGGTCTCGCCGGAACGGGTCATCGTCTCGATCAACAACGCGCTCAACATGAAGACGCTGAAGAGCGAGGTCTCCCGCCTCCAGCGCAAGCAGGTCAACGCCCTGTCCTTTGACGACCTCATCGGCAATGGCGGCACCATGCGCCGGGTCTTCTCGATGGCCGAGCGCGCCGCGAAATCCTCGATCCCGATCCTGATCACCGGCGAGAGCGGCACGGGCAAGGAAATGATCGCCCGCGCCATCCAGGGCACGTCCGAGCGCTCAGGTGCCCCGTTCATCACCGTCAATTGCGGCGCCCTGCCGGAAAATCTCGTCGAATCGATCCTGTTCGGTCACGAGAAAGGCTCCTTCACCGGGGCCCATGCAAAACATATCGGCAAGTTCCAGGAGGCCGATGGCGGCACCATCTTCCTCGACGAGATCGGCGAGCTGCCACTCGATGCCCAGGTCAAGCTACTCCGGGTACTGCAGGAATCGGAAGTCGACCCGATCGGCTCCAAGGCGCCGGTGAAAGTCAATGTCCGCATCGTCTCGGCCACCAATCGCGACCTTGCCGACGAAGTCTCCCGCGGCACGTTCCGCGAGGACCTCTATTACCGCCTCAACGTCTTCCCGATGGAAGTGCCGCCGCTGCGCGAGCGCAAGGAAGACATTCCCGAACTCGTCACCCACTTCATCAACCGCTACAATGCCGAGGAAGGCCGCGATGTCAGCGGCGTCCAGCACGAGGTGATGGATGTGCTCATCGAGCAGCCCTGGCCCGGTAACGTCCGCCAGCTCGAAAACGCGATCTTCCGCGCCGTCGTCCTGTGCGAAGGCAGCTATCTCACCGCCGCCGACTTCCCCTTCCTCGCCCACGAGTTCGAGGCTGCCGACATCCATGCCGGCCCGCCGGTCCATGTCGACGAAATGACCTCCAGCCTGGCGCGCTTCGAACGCGGCAGGGAAGATATCCCCGCTGCCGGCGAAGGCGCTATTGTGAGCCTCGAGGAAGGCGACCTGTCCATCTTCGACCGCGAAGGCCATCTGCGCTCGCTCTACGACATCGAGAAAGACCTGATCACCCTGGCGCTCGACACCTATAATGGCCAGATGTCCGAAGTCGCGCGGCGGCTGGGTATCGGGCGGTCGACGCTGTATCGGAAAGTGCGGGAACAGGGGCTGGATGTGAAAAGGACGGGGTAGGTCGCCCCTTCCCGACTGTCTTTCATTACAAAAGCATGTCATCCTTTAGTCTCTGTTAGGGACTGAGAGGGAACAGTGACAGACTCCGCATTCGCTGAACTCGAAACTGCAATTGGCGATGGCGACGAAAACGCCGCGACAGTTTTCATTTCGAGGCTGCTCACTGGCGACCTCGTCGATTATCTCCGCTCTCCCGAAACGCAATCTGCAATCGCCGAGCAGGTCAGGGCCGAGACGAATTGCAGCCTGCTTGTTGCGAAAGTCGGCGTGCGTATCGTCGCATGGGCAGCAATCAGCACTCTGACACTTGCCGGGACAAAAGTCGCCGATGGCGCCGTACGTCGCATTGTGGGCACTATGGTCGGAAACCCCAACGGACGGAACGTCTATTTTGGCGTGCTGAAGATCCTGTCCGGCATCGACAAGACCGCCGCTGGCAACAGGAAGATGCAGGCATCAATCGGCAGGCTGGATCAGGAAGCCGCAGAACTCTTTCCCTATCTGCCTGCGGAAAAGCGCTCTGCGATGGCCCAGATGACGGCGCTGGAAGCGCTGCTGTCCGGTCAGGCCGAGACACAGGCCGCCATTGAAGCTCTCGCCGAGACGCTCACCAATCCGCGCCCGAAGATTGTAAGCAAGGAGCTGAACCTATCCGAGAGCGGACGGAACCGGTTTTATTTCGGGACGCGGAACGTTCCCATGTTCCAGCGGGAAAACGCCTATGCGACGCTGTCGGACGGTTTCCTCAATGCGCGACAAGCCTTTGCGTGGATCGTCGTGCACGGTCCGGGCGGCATGGGCAAGAGCCGTCTCGCGCTGGAGCTCTTGCGCAACACTGCCGACTGGGGCGGCGGATTTATCGACAAGGACACACTGGGCCGCTTCGATTGGGACAATTGGCGCCCGCAGCAGCCGGAACTGCTCGTCATCGACTATCCCTCCGCAAGGCAGGAGGAGGTTGCGACCATGCTCAAGGCACTGGCACTGCAGGCCGATCAGGGCCGGTTGAGCGCGCCCGTGCGGCTCGTCTTCTGCGAACGCGATTATGACGGCCCTTGGTATAAAAAGGCGATACAGGGCGGCGGCAACCCTGCTGCCGAATTCGAGCATCAACCGGGCAATGGCGATGGCGGACTCGCCCTGCAGCCGCTTAGGGATCTATGGCCGGTGTTCGAGCACCTGCTGGAAGGCAAGCCCCTCCCCGACCGGTCGGACACCCTCGCCCGGCTTGCAGAAATAGACCCGCAGGGCAGACCGCTCTTCGCCGCCTTCTATGCCGATGCCCTGGCCCGCGGTGAACCTGCCTATCGATGGGACAGGCGCGAACTGGTGGAGCGCCTTCTGGCAGATGAGGAGCAACGCTACTGGTGGCTGGGCTTTATTGGCACCGAGGCGGACAAGAAAAAGTACAAGCGCCTCGCAGCCATCGTCACGCTGGCCGGCGGCGCCGATGCCCGGCAGCTGGAAGCGCTGTGCCGTTCGAGCAACGTGTTGCCGGACTGGGACCTTGATACCGTGCCGCCGCGACTTGCCCTGATCACCGGGCGGGACGCCGGCAGCGGCGCCGCCCCGATGGAACCCGACCTCATCGGCGAACTCTTCGCACTGGAAACAGCGGCAAAAGATTCAGACCTCGATGTCGTACTAAACTGGCCGTTCCGACTCGACGGCTATGCGGCACTGGACGCGATCCTCCGTGCCCGACGCGATTATCCCGACCATCCGGTCTTCGCGACCGGAGATTTTGGCTTGGCGCTGGACAATGCAGTGACGGCCTATCAGTCGACTTTATCGTTGACGCCAGAGACCATCAGCGCCTCGTTTCCCTCGCGGGAATTGGATGAGATAAAAGCAGAGTGTGAAAACAGTGCCGCGCTTCGTCATGCCTATGCCACTATTCTCTTCAACCTGATCCACTACCTCGGCCAGAGCGACATGGCAAAGGCCCTTGCGCTGTTCGAGGACCTGAAATCCCTCGCCGCAGGCCATCCGGGCGAACCGGCCATCCGCGAAGAGCAGGCCAAGGCAAGCTTCAACCTGATCAACGACCTCGGCCAGAGCGACATGGCAAAGGCCCTCGCGCTGTTCGAGGACCTGAAAGCCCTCGCCGCAGGCCATCCGGGCGAACCGGCCATCCGCGAAGAGCAGGCCACGGCAAGCTTCAACCTGATCAACGACCTCGGCCAGAGCGACATGGCAAAGGCCCTTGCGCTGTTCGAGGACCTGAAAGCCCTCGCCGCAGGCCATCCGGGCGAACCGGCCATCCGCGAATGGCAGGCCAAGGCAAGCGTCAACCTGATCGACGACCTCAGCCAGAGCGACATGGCAAAGGCCCTTGCACTGTTCGAGGACCTGAAATCCCTCGCCGCAGGCCATCCGGGCGAACCGGCCATCCGCGAATGGCAGGCCAAGGCAAGCGTCAACCTGATCGACGACCTCAGCCAGAGCGACATGGCAAAGGCCCTTGCACTGTTCGAGGACCTGAAAGCCCTCGCCGCAGGCCATCCGGGCGAACCGGCCATCCGCGAATGGCAGGCCAGGGCAAGCTTCACCCTGATCTACCACCTCCGCCAGAGCGACATGGCAAAGGCCCTTGCGCTGTTCGAGGACCTGAAAGCCCTCGCCGCAGGCCATCCGGGCGAACCGGCCATCCGCGAATGGCAGGCCAAGGCAAGCTTCAACCTGATCAACGACCTCGGCCAGAGCGACATGGCAAAGGCCCTTGCGCTGTTCGAGGACCTGAAAGCCCTCGCCGCAGGCCATCCGGGCGAAGAAATTGTGCCGGAGGCATATGCCCGGGCGCGAGAGATAGTGGGTAAGTAAAGTTAGATTTTCTCGGCCAATGATTTCCGAAGCAATCGGACTGCCGGCGGGTCAGTAGTCACGCCTGCGGACAGGTCGCATCGAGCCGTCACGCGATACCTCCCATGTGGTGATTGCTGCGGGCCGGGCGGCTTGGATCGCTTGCGCTCCCCCTGCCCGGCGCCCCTGATTCCGCTCCCAAAATCTCCGTCCCGAAAAACTTGTCCCCGTCCGCCCCGGCGCCCCTATTCTCTCCTGACGTCACGGGGAGGCCCGTGGCGGATGGCGCTGGCCCTTTTTTAGGGTTCGGGCGGGTGCACCTGGCCCGCCCCGGCGCAGCAGGTCCTTGCCGGCCGATCCTTTGCCGAAAGGGGGACGTGTCCCCCGAAGCCTTGGCGAAGGGGGAAGGGAGCGCGTTTGCTGCGCGTTGTCCGGCAGGGCGGTATCCGGGGCGTCGCATCCCCGGCGGGAGAGACACGTATTGTCCCTGTGGTAGAGAATGCCGCCGTGGCGGGGAAAGCCCGTCTCGATTTCTTCTCCGACGGCCCCGCCACGGACCCCCTTCCTTCGGGGGCACGTATTGTGTGCCAGACGCTCGCATCGGGAAATGGCGGCGCTTTTCGTGCTTGCGTAGAGATCCGGCTCTGGTGAGCTGTTCAGGATGAGGCTCAGTCGGTGATCAACGGGAAGAAGTCCTCATCCTGAGGTGCCCCGAAGGGGCCTCGAAGGACGAGGACGGGCTGCTACTCCCCGAGCGCGCTCAGATACAGGTCCAGGATCGCTTCCTGTTCCTGGCGCTCGGCGCGGTCCATCTTCCTTATACGGATCACCTGGCGGAGGATCTTGACATCATACCCCTCGCCCTTGGCTTCGGCGAAGACTTCCTTGATGTCTTCCATGATCGCGGCCTTGTCTTCTTCCAGGCGCTCGACCCGCTCGATGAAGGAGCGCAGGCGTTCGGCGGCGACCCCGCCGGAGCCCTCAGCCATTGTTTCCATATTTGCTGAACCGTCGGCCATTGTCTGATCCTCTTCGAAACTGAAACGGGTATCGCTTTATCGGGAACGCCTAATACACCTGCCGCCCCCTTGGTGGACAAGGCGATGTTTTCCACAACGCCCCAGCCACGCCGATCCGCCGCAGCGGGAACCGCCGCCCGCTCCGCGCCGTTCTCACCCTTTAGCCATATCGGAGGACATCATGCCAAAGGGAAATCACGGCCCCCAGGTCAAGGATGACGCGCTCTATGACAAGCTGCGCGAGGACGGCAATTCGAAAGAGAAAGCCGCGCGCATCGCCAATGCGAAAGCCAATGACGAGCAGCACCCGTCGAAGAAAGGCGGCGAGTCGCCCGCCTATGAAGACTGGACCAGGGACGAGCTCTATGACCGCGCCCAGGAGATCGGCATCGACGGCCGCTCCGACATGGACAAGGACGACTTGATCGAGGCCCTTCGTCATCACTAGCTGCGCAATCACCGATCCTGTCCCCCTCCTCAGTGCGAGGCTGTCCGCATGAGCGCCACCGTCGCCCTTGCCATCTTTGCCCTTGCGACGCTGGTCATTCTCGCGGCCGGCGCGCGCCTTGCCGGTGTCGCCGACAGGCTCGCCGATCGCACGGGGCTGGGCGAAGCGCTGGTCGGCGCCGTGCTGCTCGGCGCGGCGACCTCGCTGTCCGGCCTGACCACCTCGATCGTCGCCGCCTCGCGCGGCCTGCCCGAACTCGCCGTCAGCAATGCCGTCGGCGGCATCGCCGCCCAGACCGTGTTTCTGGTCGCGGCTGATTTCTTCCACAAGCGCGTCAATCTCGAACACGCCGCTGCCTCGATCGAGAACCTGGTCTACGGCATCATGCTCGCCGGCATGCTCGCCGTGCCGCTGATCGCCATGGGCGGGCCCGACTGGACCCTTTTCGGCATTCACCCGGCCAGCCTGTTTCTCGTCGGCTTCTACCTGCTCGGCCTCCGGCTGGCGCGCAGGACGCGGCACTTTCCGCAATGGCAGCCGGAAAACACGCAGGAAACCCGGATGGACGAGCCCGACGGCGACAATGCAGACATGTCGCTGTCGAGCCTGATCGTCCAGTTCGCCGTCCTTGCGGGGATCACCGGCATTGCCGGCTGGGGCATCGCCATGAGCGGCGAGACGCTGATGGTCTCTTTTTCGCTGTCGGAGAGCGTCACCGGCGCCCTGCTGACGGCCGTGGCGACCTCGACACCGGAACTCGTCACCACCATCGCCGCCGTGCGCCGCGGGGCGCTGACGCTTGCCGTCGGCGGCATCATGGGCGGCAATCTGTTCGACGTGCTGTTTCTCGCCGGCGCCGATGCGGCCTATCGCGATGGCTCGATCTATCATGCGATCTCCGGCCAGCAATCCTTCTTGCTGGCGCTGACGATCCTGATGACGGCAGTGCTGATCGCAGGCCTGATCGTGCGCGAGAAGCGCGGCTTTGCCCGCATCGGCTTTGAGAGCAGCCTCGTGCTGCTGCTCTATGTCGGGGGAATGGCCCTGCTGGCGGCAGGGTAGCAGGCCGGATTTCCGTCTAGATTTCCTGGCCCGTCAGCACCTGCCGCAGGCGCGAGGACGCATCGCGCGCCGGCTCGTAATGGGGGTTCCATTTCAGCGCCTGCTGATAAAGATCGAACGCCGCCCGGTCCTCGCCATTGGCGTAGAGAATATCGGCGAGCTGGCTGGAGGCGATGAAGTGGCGTGGCTCCAGTTCCAGTGCCTCGCGATAGGCGTCGAGCGCGCGCTGACGCTCGTTCAGGGCGATCTTGATATTGGCCTGCAGCACCCAGCCCTGGGCGAAATGCGGCGCGAGCCCGGTGATGTGGTTCGCCAGTTCGTCGGCGAGGTCATATTCGTCATTATACATGGCCTCGGTCGCCCGCTCATACAGGATGTTGACGGTCGGGCTCGGCGCCGTCGCCCACACTTCGACAATGCGGTCGGTCGTCGCCTGCGCGTCGATCACGGTGCCGTCACGCAGTTCCGCGAACAGCGCCTCGAGCGACGGATCGGTCTGGTCGGCGGCTGCCGGCGCAAGGCTGGCGGCACCGATAGCGGCGAGGATGGCAAGAGCGGAAAAGACACAAGCAAAAAAGCGCATGCCCCGACTGTAGAGGGCGCTGCGCTGTTCGGCAATTGAGGTTTTTGTCAGAATCGTCGCGGGCACAGGACCGGCAGGCCGACGTTTAGCCCTGACGGGCCTTGTAGCGGCGCTGGGTCTTGTTGATCACGTAGATGCGGCCCTTGCGGCGCACGACGCGGCAGTCGCGGTGACGATTCTTCAGGGATTTAAGCGAGCTTCTTACTTTCATGGCCTTGGCCCTTAAATAATGCGGTTCGTGTTCAGGAATGCCGTGAGGCTGCGCATGGCGCCGCCGTGAGCGCCGGGACGTAGCGGACGGCCCCTTCACTGTCAAGGCCCGGCTTGTTGATGGCCCGGCTTATTCATGGCTCGGCTTGTCTGTGGCCCAGCTTATCCCCGTACCGCCTGTAGGTGCTATCTTAACCACCCTTTCCGCATCGTCACTGGACGGCCCGGCTTAATTTTGCCTAGAATCACCGGCAGTTACCCAGAACAGCCCTGACCCGACGGAGTGCCTGACCCATGACGCTACGCCCCCTCGCCTTCCTTGCCGCCGCTGGCGCGCTTTCGTTTGGCGGTCTTGCCGCGGCCCAGGATGACGGCGAGACCGGCTTCGCCGCCTGGAAAGACGCGTTCCGTGCCAGCGCGATCGAGCAGGGTATCCCGGCCAGCGTCTATGACGCGGAGATGGAAAGCGTCACCCGCATCCCCCGCGTGATGGAGCTGAACGCCGATCAGCCGGAATTCACCAAGGCGATCTGGGAATATCTCGAGATTGCCGTCTCGGACACCCGTGTTTCCAACGGCCTCAACAATTACAACGCCAACCGGGAATTACTGGCCGAGATCGAGGGCGCCTATGGCGTCGATGCCGAGATCATCACCGCCATCTGGGGCCTGGAATCCGCCTATGGCCAGATCCTCGGCAATTATGACGTGCTGTCGGCGCTGGCAACCCTCGGCTATGAGGGCCGCCGCACCAGCTTCGGCCGCGAGCAGCTGGTCGCCGCGCTCGAGATCATCGCCAAGGATTATGCCGACCGTGACCAGCTCAAAGGCTCCTGGGCCGGGGCGATGGGCCAGACCCAGTTCATCCCGACGACCTATCTCGCCTATGCCGTGGACCAGAATGCCGACGGGCGGCGCAATCTGTGGGCCGACCTGCCCGACGTGTTCGGCTCGACCGCAAATTACCTGCGCAAGTCGGGCTACACCGCCGACCAGCCCTGGGGCTTCGAGGTCTCGCTACCGGATGATTTCGACTATTCGACCGCTGACCGCTCGATCCGCAAATCCGCCGCAAGCTGGTCGCAGGCCGGCGTGACCCGGGCCGACGGCACCCCCCTCGGCGACCATATCGACCTGAACGAGGAAGGTTTCATTTTCGTGCCCGCCGGCTCGGCCGGGCCGGCCTTCATCGCGTTTTCGAATTTCAACGCGATCCTGCGCTATAACAACTCGACCTCCTACGCTCTCGGCATCGGCCTGTTGAGCGACCACATCGCCGGGCGCGCGACCGGCTTTTCAAAAGACTGGCCGCGCAATGACCGCCCGCTGTCGCTCAGCGAGCGCAAATCGCTGCAGCAGGCGCTTGCCGATGCCGGCTACGATCCGGGCCCGGTCGACGGCATCATTGGCGCAGGCACCCGCGCCGCCTTGCGCAAATGGCAGGCCGACAACGGCATGGAGCCGGACGGTTATGCCTCCGACGCGGTCCTTGAAGCGCTGCAGGGCTAGTTGCAGACTGCCATGGTTGCAGACTGCCATGGTTGCAGACTGCAAGAGGCGGGCTTAATCAGCCCTCATGACCGACCAGGGCAAGGCACCCCCTTTCAGCGAGACCCTTCCCACCGCCGACCTTGACTGGTCGGCGGGCGATGCGGTGCGGTCCGCCGCCTTCGGCGATGTCTATTTCTCCGACCGCGGCGGCCTCGAGGAAACGCAGCACGTCTTCCTCGCCGGCAATGATCTGTCCGCGCGTTTTGCCGCGCTCGACGAAGGCGGGATTTTCACCATCGCCGAAACGGGTTTCGGCACCGGGCTCAACATCCTCGCTGCCTGGCAGGCTTGGGACGACCGCGGCCACGGCAAGGGTAACCTTCATGTTTTTTCCGTTGAGGGCTTTCCCCTGACAGCGGCTGATTTCGGTGCGGCACAGGACCGCGTCGGCAGGTGCTGGCCGATGCTTGCTCCCTATGCGGAGCGCCTGGCCGTGGCCTATCCGGCGCTGACACCGGGCGTTCACACGATCTATCTTGCCCCGGATGTGACCCTGACCCTCGCTCTCGGCGAGGCCGGGACGATGTTGGCCGAGGCGGATTTCAGGGCCGATGCCTGGTTTCTCGACGGCTTCTCCCCGGCACTCAACGAAGACATGTGGCGCGATGACATCTTTGCCGCGATCGGCAGGCTCAGTGCGCCGGGCACGACCGCCGCCACCTTCACCGTTGCCGGCACCGTGCGCAGGCGCCTGCAGGCCAATGGCTTCGAGATCGAGAAACGCCCCGGCTTCGGCCGCAAGCGGGAGATGCTGACAGCGATACGTCCGGACACAGAGGATCTGCAAGATGATAAGGATAGAGCCGGCAGGCGGGATGAGCCAGCGCCCTGGTTCAGCCTGCGCCAGCTGCACAGGCCTGCCATCGAGGAACCGGTCCACATCGCCGGTGCCGGTATCGCCGGCGCGAGCCTTGCCTGGACCCTGCGCCGCGCGGGCCGCAAGGTCGCAATCCATGACCCGGCCGGCATGGCGGCGGGCGCCTCCGGCAATCCGGCGGGCCTGATCATGCCGCGGCTCGACCTCGGCGATACGCCGGCGCGGCACTTCTATCGCCAGGCATACCTGCACACGGTGCGGCTGATCGAACAGCTGGAAAAAGAAACGGGCACAGACATCTTTGCCTCCCGCGGCGGGCTGATGCTCGCCTTGTCGCCTGAGGACACAGACCGCCATCGCGCCCTCGCCGCGAGCGGGATCCTGCCGGCCGGCTGGCTGGAACTCGTCGACAGCGGCCGGGCCCGCCAGATCGCGGCAACGGATATGACCCTGCCCGACGATGCCCTTCATCTGTATCTGCCGCAGGCCGGAACGATCAGGCCGCCCCGTTTCGTCGCAGCGCTTCTGCGCGATGTCGACATTGCCGGCGAGCCTGCCCCGGAGACGGCAGGCGTCATCATCGAGGCGAAGGGCTCCAGCGCCATCGTGCCGGGTGACGGTCATCTCGCAGCCTCCCTGGGGCAGATAGATCGCCTCGACATGCCGCCGCCAGCCTGCGCCATCACCTTTGGTAATTACATCGCCCCGCTCGGCGGCGGGGTCGTGACCGGTGCGACCTATGACAAGGCGCCTGCTGGCTATGGCAAGCTGCCCGCCCCGGAGCCGGATGCAAGCCGCAGCCGGCGCAATATCGATGCCGCGAGCATGGTAATGCCGGCCATCGCCTCGGCACCGCTCACGGACGCCCGCGCCGCCTGGCGCTGCGTCACCGCCGACCGTCACCCGGTCGCGGGCCCGCTGCCGGATTTGGCTGAATTCCTGGCTGACTATGATGAGTTGCGCACCGGGATGAAAGGTCCCTACCCGCCTGCGACATGGCGCAAAGGCGCTTTTACCCTGACAGGGCTTGGCTCGCGCGGACTTGTCACCGCGCCTCTATGTGCAGCTATGATAAGCGCCATGATCACGAACGCGCCGATGCCCGTCAGCCCCGCGGTTGTTGCGATGCTGTCGGCGGCACGGTTTGTCGTCCGCGACCTGAAAAGGAACGCAGGCTGAATATCGGGGCTGAGAATCAGGAAAGCGGGCAAGGCGGGGGCCGGCCCCTGAGGAACCGGCCCCCTGATCCTGCCAGCAGGGGGAGAGAGAGCTGACAGGATGTCCAACAGCCCGTACGGGCCGAAACCAGAAGGCCCGCTGTGGGGCCAAAATCAGAGAGGGCGTTGCCGATACGCAGGCAACGCCCTCGGATGTTTCGCCGGTCAGGGGGGAGAGAGAGAAACCGACGAAAATCAAATCTGGCTTGCAACAGGGGCTGATACCCCGTCGGCAGAATGGCTCGTACTGACAGTGCGCAACGCTCGAGCCATTTGCCGGAGCTGATGTGGCAAGCACCTCAACTCATTGCTAGTAGCAAACATATATTTTGTAACATCGTTACGGTCAAGATTATTGATTGCTACTAGCATTGTTTTTTTGTAACGTCGCGCTAGGTCAGCAAAAACAATAGTTTAGCTGGCGTCTCATTTGGGGGAGTAAATGAGTGAGGAACGAGACATCGCACCAGACCGCAAAGCCCGCGGCATAGCGTTATTGCTGGAACAGACTGCCCGGCTCGTCTATGACGAGAAACAGCCAAGGGCATTGCACGCTGTGCAATGGTCGGCCCTGCGATATCTGGAACGGGCCGGCGCCAAGAGCCGCAACGTGGCGGGGCTTGCGAAATATCTCGGCGTTACGAGCGGTCCGGCATCGCGCACCGCCGCGTCGCTGGTCAGCCGGGGCCTTGCCGAAGTCATGGATTCGCCCACGGATTCGCGCACCAAGATCATCAACCTTACCGATGCAGGCCATGCCGCGCTGGAACATGATCCGCTCAACCGCTGCGCCAGGATCGTCCACGAACTCGGCGATGACGAGCTTTCCACGCTTGCCCTTGCCCTGAACAAGCTGCATTCAAGGCTGTCAAAGCCGTCGGACGATTGATCCTTACACGGCATCCGCATACGGGCACTTGTCATGGAACCGCTGAACAAGGACATTCTGGAAGCGATCGACCGGTCGATGATCGGCTATGCGATCTTCCATCGCGATGGCCGTGTCGTTCATGCCTCCTCCAGCGCCCGCTATCTGCTCGGCTTTTCGCCCCAGGCCGAGCTTATCGGCAAGCGCTGGCATCAGCTCGATCACGACACGGAGAAAATGCAGTCCTTGCGCTGGGCGGCCTATGAAGACTTCCTCGCATCCCGCGCACACTGGCAAGGCGTTCTGCGCTGGGTCTGGCCGGACGGGTCGAAGCGCTATTACGATTCGACGGCCAGCTATTATTCTGACGATCAGATCGTCATCGTCCTCAACGACCGCACCGAGCAGGTTCTCGCCCAGCGCAAGCTTCAGGAGCGCGAACGCCTGATCTCGAACATTCTCGACCGACTGCCCCTCGGCATCATGCTGCAGGATCGCGACGGGACGATCCGGTATATCAATAACGAGCTGGCCAGAAGCTATGGCGTGCGGGCGCAAGATGCGATCGGCCGCAAGCCCCATGACGTTCCCGGTCTGGAGTATCGCAATCATATCGAGCCGCTATTCGATGAAGCGCTTGCCTCCGGCGCGCCGGTCACAGGCCGGCCGCTGAGAGTTAATGCCGGCCCCCTCAAAGGCACCCACTGGCTCGTCCATCTGTATCCCCTTGCCGGAAGCAGTGGCACGTTAGACCGCCTGCTGACGGTCGAGTTCGACAGGACGGACCGGGTCAGGCTTGCCGAGGAAAAGAGCGTCTATCAGCGAAAGCTCCACGAGCTGCAGAAGATCGAAGCCCTGAACCGGTTCGCCGGCGGCCTCGCCCACGAACTGTCCAACATTCTCCATCCCGCAGGGGTCTATGCCCGTGCGCTCAAAGCGCAGCCGGACCAGCCGGACCGGGAGAAACTCCTTGAACGCATCAATACCGCCGTGCTGCAGGCGGGCGAAATCCTGCGGCAGACCCTGTCCATGGCCCGTGGCGGCACCAGCGGCCTCAAGCCGGTTGATCTGAAGTCCTTTCTGGAAGACCTGCTCTCCTATGCGCAGGATGTCGCGACAACCGGCCTCGTCTATCATCTCGATATCGCCGGGGATGATCTGATCGCGATGGCGGACGATGTGGAGTTGCGCCAGGTGATGCTGAACCTCATCGTCAACGCATCCGATGCCCAGAATGCCACGGGAAACATCTTCATCTCCGCCGGCCGCGGCGGCATACCGCCGGCGGAGATGGATATTGCCCCCCTCTCGGCCGGGCCGTTTGTATGGATCGAAGTGCAGGACGAAGGCAACGGCATCTCCGCAGAAACCCGCGCCAATATCTTCGAGCCGTTCTTTACAACCAAGAAACGCGGGAAAGGCATCGGTCTCGGGCTTGCCGTGGTGCAGGGCATGGTGACAGGATGGGGCGGCATTGTCAGCGTGCGTAACAGTGCGAAAGGCGGCGCGGTCTTCCGGGTCTGGATGCCGGAGAGCCGGGCCCATCCGCAAGTTCCGGCCGTACCGCAAGGCGCCAACCAGAAAGACGCCATCCAGAAAGACGATGGGGATACGGAGTGAAGTCAGTCCTGATCATTGAAGACGACATTTCGGTCGCCGAAGCAGTTTCCTTCGTCCTCGAACGCAATGGCTTTCGCACGACACGGGTCGAGACCGGTGCCGCAGCGGCGGCGCTGCTGAAGAGCCAACATTTCTGCGGTGCCCTCGTCGATGTCTGGCTGGGCGAAGAAGACGGCCTCGACGTGCTCGCCAGCCTGCGCGCGCAGGGCAATACCCTGCCGGTGGTCGTCATGTCCGGCGGCGGCCCGGGCCACACGCTGGAATCCGTTTCGGCACGCGCCGATGTGCTCGATGCCTGCGCCGTCCTGTTCAAGCCTTTTACCGACGAAGAACTGCTCGATGCCGTCAATCGCTCCTGTCCTGACGCCGGGTGTGCGGCGGATTGACAGGCTCCCTTTCCGCAATCCCGCCGCCGGCTATATTCCGGCCATGAAACGCAATGGCAAGACGGTGAGCAAGTATGACCTGCCGCAGAAGACCTGCGCGGCCTGCGGCCTGCCATTCGCCTGGCGCAAGAAGTGGGAACGGGACTGGGACAGCGTCCGCTATTGCTCCCAGCGCTGCCGCCAGTCGAAATCTATAGCGTTTCCCGGTGAAGTGGAAACCGGTTCACCGTCAGGAAACACGACAAACGAGGAGTCTGGGTCGTTTCAGCGTTTCCACAGAATGCTGAAACGATCCAGTAGCAAGGAGTGAGCAATGACGGTCGATCTGTCGAGTTTCGGGAAGGATATCACCGCAGTCGTCTTCGGCGCCGGCGGCGGTATCGGCTCTGCCTTCGTCAACCAGCTCGCTGCCCATGATGCTGTCGTCAGGGTCCACGCCTTGTCACGCAAGCCTGCCGCCAGTTCCGGCAAGGTCCGGTTCACCGGCTGCGACATCACCGACGAGGAACAGGTCCGCGCCGCAGCTCAGGCGATTGACGGCCCGATCCAGCTCTGCCTCATCGCCACGGGTATTCTGCATGGTGACGACATAGCGCCGGAAAAATCCACCAGCGCCCTTGAGGCCGAGATGATGGCCCGGGTGCTGCGCATCAACACGATCGCCCCCGCCCTCGCCGCGAAGCACTTCCTGCCCCTTCTCGACCGCGACCGGAAATCCACCCTCGCCGCGCTTTCGGCCCGGGTCGGGTCGATCGGCGATAACAGGATCGGCGGCTGGCACAGCTATCGCGCGTCCAAGGCCGCCTTGAACCAGATCATCCGTACCATGTCGATCGAGCTCGCCCGCAAGAACAGGCAGGCGCTGATCGTCGGCCTGCATCCCGGCACCGTCGATACCGGCCTGTCCGAACCGTTCCAGAAAAACGTGCCGGATAACAAGCTGTTCTCGCCGGATTATTCGACCGGCGAGATGCTGTCCGTGATCAATCGATTGACGGCCGACGACAGCGGCTGGTGTTTCGACTACGCCGGGAAGCGCATCGAGCCCTGATCGCCGGCCAGGCTGGCCTACTTGTTCGCCGGGATTTGTCTATTCGCCGGCATAATCCGGCCAGATGTCCTGGACGATGACGTCTACCGCCGAGAGGAAATTCTCGTAATTGACCTTGATGTTTTCCATCGTCTGGCCGCCATCGAGGATGAGATAGCGGCTGATGCCAAGCTGGCCATCCTCCTGCCAGACGCTGGTGACGAAAGTGCGTTTGCTCGCTGCATTGACGACAGCGTCGTCGACCCGGTCACTCGCCGCATAGGTGACGACCATGTGGATCCCGTTACAGCTTGGCACACCGTCTTCCGAACAGACTGTACCGATCATGCGATAGTTGAGCCCCTCAGGCGTCGCCGCGTTGACCGACACGGCACCATTCTCGCCGGTCGATATGATTTCGTCGCCAGCCACGGCAACAAGCGCTTCCAGCTCTTCCAGCGTGATTGAACGGACAAGACGCGAATCATCTGCCAGCGTCAGGTCCTGCGCCATTGCCATGCCGGCCAGGACGGTGGCTGCAGCGGCGCCTGCCAGCAATTTTGATACCGGGTTTTTCATGGTTCTCTCCCTCAAAATATCCCCTGCTTTCGAGACTAGGCCGGTTGGCGCCCTCGAATCAAGCCGGGGCTGAGCAGGACTGTATCCGGTCGCCAAACGGCAGCTTGACGCGCCGCACGGGCTGCTTACCCTTGCCCGGATGACACGAGGGTCGGGACGAGGAGCCATCAGATGACCGAACAAGACAAGCGCGAAAAACCGGCTGCGCAGCATGGTGACCTGCGCCGTGATTTCCTGCGCAAGGCAACCCTTGGCGCCCTGACCGTCCCGCTGGTCAGCGCCTGCTCGCAACAATCGTCCCAGGGCTCATCAAAGGGAGACAGCCAGATGCAGGGCGTTCCTCAAGGACTGGTCAAGGGTGAAGCAGAGACCGGCGGTCTGACGGTCGACACGTTGGCGCAAGCCGAAAAGGTTCTCGGCCTCGACTATACCGGCGCAGAGCGTGAGCAAATGCTCGGCTTCGTCGAAAGCCAGCTGGAATTGATCGCCAGCATCCGCGCCCAGGCGATGCCGAACGACCTCTCCCCGGCCTTGACCTTCGATCCGCGCCTGCCCGACAGCCCGCAGCCGCCGGCGCAGGAAGTCTTCTCCCCGGCAGCAGAAGCGACAAGCCTTCCGTCCACGGATAGCGAAATCGCCTTCGCCTCGGCCCTGTCGCTCGGGCGCTGGTTGCGCGACGGGTCGATTACCTCACGCCGGCTGACGGAACTCTATCTTGACCGGATCGAGCGCTTCGGCGGCCAGCTTGAATGTTTCGTCACGGTCACGCCCGAACTGGCGCTGCAACAGGCCGATGAAGCCGACCGTCTGCTCGCGGCGGGCACGGACAAGGGACCGCTGCACGGCATCCCCTATGTGATGAAGGACATCATCGACACGGCCGGCGTGCGCACCAGCTGGGGCGCGGAACCGTACAAGGACCGCATCGCCGGGAACGATGCCACCGTCACACGACTGCTGAGGGAAGGCGGCGCGGTGCATCTGGCCAAATCCACCGCCGGGGCGATCGCCTATGGCGACATCTGGTTCGGCGGCGTCACCCGCAATCCGTGGAACCCGAACGAAGGCTCTTCCGGTTCCTCCGCCGGGTCGGCCTCGGCAACGGCAGCGGGCCTGTGCGCCTTCTCTATCGGGACGGAAACGCTTGGCTCCATTGTCTCCCCGTCGGAGCGCTGCGGCACAACCGGCCTGCGCCCCACTTTCGGGCGCGTATCGCGCAGCGGCGCCATGGCGCTGTGCTGGTCGCTCGACAAGATCGGCCCGATCTGCCGTTATGCGGAGGATACCGCGGCGGTGATGAGCGTCATCAACGGATATGACGCCTCGGACCCTTCGAGCCTGCGCAGCAATTTTGCCTATGACGGCACGAGCGACCTGTCCGGCCTGACCATCGGTTTTGTGCCCGGCTGGTACGAAAACGCCGACGATGTCGACAAGGCGGCGCTGGAAGCGGCCCGCGGCCTCGGCGCGAGCTTGCGCGAAATCGCCTGGCCGGACCTGCCCTATGGCGACCTGACCACCATCGTGCTTGCCGAAGCCGCTGCAGCCTTTGCCGAGCTGACACTGGAAAACCGCGACGACGAGCTGACCTGGCAGGACGACAATGCCTGGCCGAACTCGTGGCGCGGCGTGCGCTTCTATTCCGCCGTCGACTATATCCAGCTCGACCGGCTGCGCCGCCGGGTGATGCGCGAAGTCGGTGCCACCTTCGACGGTATCGACGCGCTGATCGGTCCCAGCTTTGCCGGCGGCGCGCTGACAGCGACGAACTTTACCGGTCATCCCTGTCTTGCGCTAAAAGCCGGTTTCGCCGACCGCCCGACACGGACGATCTTTGGCCAGCCTGCGGACGAGAGCGGCGAGACGTTCCGGGTGCCGCGCTCGACCTCGATCTGGGGGCCGCTCTTCGGCGAGAATGCCATTGTGCGGGTCGGCGCAGCGCTCGAACGCGAACTGGGCGTTTCCAATGAACACCCAGCCGCCTTCATCTGACGTCAGAGGAACATCCCACCGGATGCCTCTATACGCTGGCCGGTGACCCAGTCCAGGTCACCGGACACGAGGGCCGCAATGGCAGCCCCGATATCCTCAGGCCGCCCGGCCCGGCCGAGGCCCGTGACGCTGGCGACGAAGGCGTTGAGTTCCCCATTGTCTCTCACTGCACCCCCGCCGAAATCGGTCTCGATTGCGCCCGGCGCCAGCGTATTGACGCGGATCTGCCGTGCGCCCAGTTCCTTGGCGAGATAGCGGGTCATCACCTCGATGCCCCCTTTCATCATCGCATAGGCGGCATAGCCCGGCAGGGAGAACCGTGCGAGACCGGAGGAGATATTCACGACATGCCCGCCATCCTTCATCATCGGCAGCAGCGTCTGGGTCAGCATGAACGGGCCCTTCAAATGCACGTTCATCAGCAGGTCGAACTGCGCCTCGCTCGTCTCCATGAAGGGTGCGTGAACGCCCATGCCGGCATTGTTGATCAGGATGTCAAAATCCGCACGATCCCAAATTGCCTGCAGGCTGTCACCGACCTGTGCGGCGAATTCGTCGAAACTCGCCGCATCACCGGTGTTGAGCTGCAGGGCGACAGCCTTGCGGCCTTTCTGTTCGATCGTTGTAACGACCTCTTCCGCCGCCTCGGCGTTGGAATGATAGGTCAGAATGATATCGTGACCCTTGCCGGCCAGATGCTCGGCCATGCTGCGACCAAGGCCGCGGCTGCCGCCGGTAATCAGTGCAATGCTCATAGTTATCCTCCTTGGGTATTTCGATGTTAGATTGCGCTTGTTCTGGGACGGATGATGATTTCGTTCGTATCCACATCATCCGGCTGCGAAATGGCGAAGAGAACGCCGCGGGCGATCGCCATCGGATCGAGGGAATCCTCGCGAAGCTGGCGCAGAAACTCCTTGGCCGTGTCGTCGGTGATGTCATGACCAAGCTCGGTTGTGGTCACGCCCGGCGAGATGAGCGTCACGCGGACAGACCTGCTCTCCTGACGCAATCCCTCTGACAGGGCGCGGACGGCATATTTACTGGCGCAATAGACCGCCGCCGTCGGGGCGACGGCGTGCGCGGCAACGGAGGCCGTATTGATGATCTGGCCGCCACCCTGGTCTTCCATGACCGGCAGCACAGCCGCGATGCCGTTCAGGACGCCCTTGATGTTGATGTCGATGATGTCGTTCCACTCATCGGTCCTGAGCGCGCTCATCGGCGCCAGTGGCATGATCCCGGCATTGTTGAACATCACGTCTACCCGGCCGAAGGCTTCGATGGCCAGGTTGACCACCGCGTGAACCTGAGCGGCATCGCGCACATCGCATGTCTTGAAGACCACCTCCCCGCCTGCGGTCGCGATCTCGTCGGCAAGCCCCGCCAGCCGGTCTTCACGCCGGGCTGCGAGCACGAGTTTCGCCCCCGTGCCCGCAAGCAGTCTGGCCGTGGCCTCGCCGATCCCGCTGCTCGCGCCGGTGATGATCACAACCTTGTTCTCTACGTTTTGCATGGTTAGCTCCATTTCTGTTTCGATGGACAAACCCTAGTCAACGAGGACCCGCCCGGTAACTGACAGAAATCCGGCATTCTTGCACGATCCTGCAAATGTGCGGCGCAAGCCCTGTTGCCGGTGAAGCAAAGCCGCTATAAAAGCCCAGTCAAAGAGAGGATTCTTCTCATGATCACGCATCAGCAAACTCGGGAGCTCGCGAGCCTTTTTGCCGGTTTCTCTGACGGCCTGAGCGAGCAGCAAACCGGTGTCGCCGGTCTTTCCTGTTACAAGGCGACGGAGTCAGGCCAGTCCATGCCGAGTGTCTATGACCCGTGCCTGTGCCTGATCGTCAGCGGTCGAAAGGAAATCCGCGCAGGCGATCGGCTTTTCAGCTATGGCGGGGGCGACCTCCTCGTTGCTTCCATAGACATGCCGGTGACCGGCTGCGTCGTCGAGGCCGGGCCGCAAGAACCCTATCTCTGTATCAAGATCGATCTCGACCGCGCGATCCTGACGGAGCTTGCCGCAGGCCTGCAAGCCCCCGGACCGGACCTGCCGTCACCTTCCGGCATCGTCATCGGCCAGGCCGGCGAGGCCCTTGCCGACGCGGTCCTGCGCCTTTCCCGTCTGACGCAGACGCCGGAAGACGCCGCAACCCTGGGACCGCTGATCACGCGGGAAATCCATTATCGCCTGCTGAAAAGTCCGCAGGGCCACGACATTGCCGCGCTGGTCATCAAGGGCAGCATGCTGCAGCGCCTGTCTGCCTCGGTTCTCCTGATCAAGGAAAACTTCAACGAGGCGCTCAGTGTAGAGACGTTGGCGTCGGCGGCCAATATGAGTATCTCGTCCTTCCACCACCACTTCAAGGCCTTGACCGGCGTCTCCCCTATTCAGTACCAGAAGCGCCTGCGCCTGAACGAAGCACGCCGTCTCATGCTGGCGGACGGCGTCACTGCATCCGGCGCCGCCTTCCGTGTCGGCTATGAAAGTGCGGCGCAGTTCAGTCGCGACTATGCACGGCTGTTCGGCGCTCCGCCGGCCCGAGACATCAGGAAGATGCAGGCTGCCTGATGGTTACCCACCCGGTTGCCCGGTTGCCATGGCCCGGCACACGGCCTACCTATCCCGCACGAGACGTAGAAGCTTCAAGGAGCGGTCATGCCGGAAAAACTCTTCATCTCCAGCAATTTCGATGGCGGGAACATCATCTGCAAATCTTGCGATGACGCGAGCGATATTCGCCTTGAAATCCGCAAGGACCACCAGTCCGATTTCTATCAATGGTTCTATTTCCGCCTGACCGGCGCCGAGGCCGTGCCCTGCACCATGACCATTGAGAACGCGGCGAGCGCCGCCTATCCGCAGGGCTGGCCGGACTATCGCGCCGTTGCCTCCTATGACCGCGAAACATGGTTTCGCGTCGATACGGCGTATAAGGATGGCAAGCTGGTCATCAACCATACGCCAGGGCTGAATTCGGTCTATTACGCCTATTTCGCGCCCTATTCCATGGAGCGCCATGCCGACCTGATCGCCTCCGCAGCCCTGTCGGACCGCTGCCACGCCTCCGTCCTCGGCCAGACCCTCGACGGGCAGGATATGGATTTGCTTACCATCGGCGAGCCCGGAGACGGCAAGAAGGTCTTCTGGGTCGATGCCCGCCAGCATCCGGGCGAGACCATGGCTGAATGGTGGATGGAAGGCTTCCTCGACCGTCTGCTCGACGAGGCTGACCCGGTCGCCCGCACCCTGCTCGACCAAGTCGTCTTCTATGTCGTGCCGAACATGAACCCGGACGGCGCGCGCCGCGGCCATCTGCGCACCAATGCGGTCGGCACCAATCTCAACCGCGAATGGGACAAGGCCAGCCTCGAGAAAAGCCCGGAAGTCTATCATGTGCTGGAAAAAATGAAGGAAACGGGCGTCGATCTCTCTTTAGATGTCCACGGGGATGAAGCCCTGCCCTATAATTTCATCGCGGGCGCCGAAGGCATCGAGGGCTGGAGCAATCGCGACCAGATGCTGCTCGACCATTTCAAAAACGCCTATGTCGCGGCGAGCCCCGACTTCCAGACCAAGGTCGGCTATCCGGTAGGCGCACCGGGCAGTGCGGACCTGTCGATCTGTACGAATTATATGGCAAAGACCTTCGGCTGCCTCGCCATGACCTTGGAGATGCCGTTCAAGGACACGGTCGAAACGCCGGACCCGGAGTATGGCTGGTCTCCCGCCCGCTGCGCCCGCCTCGGCGGTGCGGCGCTCGACGCCATGCTGTCGACCCTGAAGCAGATGTAGCGCCCCCCGCGCTTCCCAGTGGCCCTTGGGGCGCGCGCATGCTATGTTAGCGCTCACCAAAACAAGAATCAAAAGCCACAGGGAAGGAAATCAACATGACCATCAAGGGATTACGCCTGTTTGCCTGCGCCGCTGCCTATGCCGCCGCCGGCGCTCTCACCACCGCCAGCGCGCAGGACATGGCACTGACCGAAGACGGCTATTACGCCAAGCCGGGTGCCAATGTCCTCGTCTTCTCAAATTATTATGACAGCCTGTTTTCGGATTCGAAGATTTCCGGCGTCGAGATCGTGCAGCACGGCATCCGCACCGCGACCAATGGCGATGTCCGCCTCTCGGCAACGCCCGGCCAGTGGGACCCGATCGGCCTGTTCGTCGAGCGTGAGGTGAACGAGGAAGACGGCGTCATCACCGCAACCCTCAATTATGACGAGTACGATTTTTCCTATACGATCCGTTCAGAGACCAAAGGCGACGCGGTCGTAATCAGCGTCACCCTGCCCAAGGCCCTGCCGAAGGAACTGGAGGGCAAGGCCGGTTTCAACCTCGAATTCATCCCGTCGCAATATTGGGACAAGCCCTATCTCGCCGATGGCAGGCCCGGCCTGTTCCCGGCCTATGCCGCGAGCGCGATGGAGATGCCCTATCAGGACGAGGCCTGGGGCACACGGGCCGAGCCGAAAGCCATCGCGACGGCCAAGACCTTCGTACTCGCCCCCGGCGATGACAGCCATCAGGTGACCATCAGTGCCGGGACCACCGATATCTCCCTCTATGATGGCCGCAACCAGGCGCAGAACGGCTGGTATGTGTTCCGCTCGCTGCTGCCCTCAGGCAAGAAAGGCCGCGTGCTGGAATGGACCATCAACGTTGCCAGCGACCCTGATTTCGTGCGTGAACCGGTCGTCTCCTTCTCCCAGGTCGGCTATACACCGGACCGCCAGAAAATCGCCGTCGTGGAGCTGGACGAAAACGACACGGCCTCGGCCACTGCCACAATCCTGAAAATGGGCGCCGACGGCTCCGTCACAGCCGTGCTCGAACCGGCGGTCGAGCCATAGGGCGATTATCTGCGCTATGACTATGCGACGATCGACTTCAGCGAGATCACCGAGCCCGGCCTCTATGCCATCGACTATGACGGCCAGCGCACGGTCACCTTCCCAATAGCGGAAGACGTCTACGACACGACGTGGCATGCGACCCTCGATGTCTTCTTCCCGGCGCAGATGGACCACATGTTCGTCAATGAGGGCTATCGCGTCTGGCATGGCGCCTCGCATCTGGATGACGCCCTCCAGGCCCCCGTCGATCACATCCACCACGACCTTTATGCCCAGGGTCCGACGACCGACACAGCCTTCGAGCCACTGGAACATATTCCCGGCCTGAATGTCGGCGGCTGGTATGATGCGGGTGACTTCGACATCCGGACTCAGAGCCAGTATGGCACGATCCGCGGCCTTGTTGCGACCTGGGACAAATTCGGCATCACCCGCGACCAGACGCAGGTTGAGCAGGAGATTCGTCATGTCGAAATGCATATCCCCGACGGCAAGGCCGACCTGTTGCAGCAGATCGAGCATGGCACGTTGCAGCTGGTCGCCCAGTTCGACGCCGTCGGCCACGCCATCCATGGCATCGTCGAGCCGGATCTGGGTCAGTACACCCATCTTGGCGACGGTGTGACCAAGACCGACAACCTCGTCTATGATGCCAGCCTCGGCGAGCACGAGGTTGCCGGCGAGGCTGGTAGCGGGCGCTCCGGCAAGCTCGACGACCGCTGGGCGTTCACCTCGAAATCGAGCGCCCTCAATTATGGCTCCCTCGCCGGGCTCGCCGCCGCTGCCCGCGCGCTGGAGGGATATAATGACGACCTGGCAGACAAGGCGCTGTCGATCGCCGTCGAGACCTTTGCCGAGGAGGAAGGCAGGGAGCCGGACCTCTACCGCCATGGCAACACCACCGGCGGGCCGCTGGAGGTCGAACGCTTCCGCGCTGCTGCCGAACTGCTGCTGACAACAGGCGAAGACATCTATGCAGAGGCCGCTGACCGCTACTGGGATGAAGCCAAGGGGGAGTTCTTCTCCGCAATTGGCACATCGGCTCTCGCCATCGTGCCGATGATGCCGGAGGACTACGCCGCCGAGGTTCGCACCGCCTCACAAGCCTGGCTCGCCGAGCGCGAAGAGAGCGCATCCGACAATCCCTTCGGTGTCCTGATCACAAGGGGCGGCTGGGCTGGCAGCGGCACCGTCGTCAACGGCGCGATCCTGCAATATGACATCCACCGCACCTTCCCGGGTCTTGTCGACACCGCCGAGATCTATGACGCGGTCGACTTCATCTTCGGCCGTCACCCGGCGCATAATCTGTCCCTCGTCTCGGGTGTCGGGGCGCAGTCGAAGAAAGTGTCCTATGGCACCAACCGGGCGGACTTTTCCTACATCGCCGGCGGCACGGTGCCGGGCATTCTGATCCTGAAACCGGACCTGCCGGAGAATCGTGAGGACTGGCCGTTCTTCTGGGGACAGAATGAATATGTCATCCCCAACGGCGCCTCGCATATCTATCTGATGAATGCGGTGATGGATCTGTCTGACGACTGATCTTTCCAACCGCGTAAAAGTAATACCCGCGCCACACAGCGCGGGTATTTTTATGCGACCTTGTTCTTGCTTCTGTCGGCCTGGGTCACCAGCGCGCGGTAATCGTTGAGGTCACCATCATAAACGCTCGCCCGGCCATCCTTGACCAGCCACAGCTGGTCGGCTGTCGCCTCTGCCAGGAAAACGTCGTGGGTGATCAGCAGGACCGCGCCCTTGAAATCGTTGATCGCGTAGATCAGCGCCTCGCGGCTGTCGATATCGAGGTGGGAGGTCGGCTCGTCGAGGATCAGGATATGCGGCTTGTCGAGCGACATCAGCCCGAGCAGCAGGCGCACCTTCTCGCCGCCCGACAGTTTCTCGACCGCCGTATCGACCTTTTCGTTGGAAAAGCCCATCTGCGCTGCCGTCGCGCGCTGCTTGCCGACCGGCGTACCCTTGGGCAGTGCCTCGGCGACATGTTCCAGCACGGTGTGGCCGGGGGTCAGCTCGTCCAGCTGGTCCTGCGAGAAATAGCCTACACGCAGGGCGCTGGCGGCAGTGCATTCGCCGGCCATCAGCGGCAGGCGCCGCGCGATCGACTTGACAAGCGTGGTCTTGCCCTGCCCGTTCGTGCCGACAATGGCGATGCGATCATCCGGATCGACCCGCAGGTCCACGCCGGAGAGTATTTTCGCGTCCTTGCCATAGCCGAGATCGGCATCGTGCAATTGCAGCATTGGCGGCGACATCTGATCCTTCGGCGCGGGAAAATTGAACGGCACCGTGCGCTCTGCCAGCGGAATGGAAATGTCCTGCATCTTTTCCAGCATCTTGACCCGCGACTGGGCCTGCCGCGCCTTGGAGGCCTGAGCCTTGAACCGGTCGACGAAGGACTGGAGGTGGGCGCGATCGGCGTCCTGCTTGGCCCGCTGGCTCTCCAGTTGGGCGACCTTGGCCGCGCGCAGGTTCAGCCAGGCATCATAGCCGCCGGGGCAGATCGACAATTGTCGGTGCTCCAGCGCCATCGTGTGGGTAACGCAGCGGTTCAGCAGGTCGCGGTCATGGGAGACGATAATGACTGTGTACGGATAGCGCTGGATATAGCCTTCCAGCCACGCCGCGCCTTCCAGGTCGAGATAGTTGGTCGGCTCATCGAGCAGCAACAGGTCGGGCTGGGAAAACAGCACGCCGGCAAGGGCCGCGCGCATGCGCCAGCCGCCGGAGAATTCGCGGGTCGAGCGGTAGAGATCGTCATTGGTAAAACCGAGGCCGGTCAGGACCGAGGCGGCGCGCGCTTCTGCCGTCCACGCATCGATATCGAGAAGCCGTGTATGAATGTCGGAGATCCTGTCGGGGTCGGTCGCCGTTTCCACTTCCTGCATCAGCCGGTGGCGTTCCTCATCGGCGGCCAGCACGACCTCCAGAATGGTCTCGTCGCTGGCCTCGACTTCCTGCGCGACCCAGCCGAGCCGGGCGCGGTTCTGCATCTTCACCGAGCTGTCCGGCGACGGCTTGGCGATTTCCTCCCGGATGATCCGTAACAGGGTCGACTTGCCCGTGCCGTTGCGGCCGACCAGCCCGACCTTCCAGCCCGGCGCGATATGGGCCGTGGCATTTTCGAAAAGCGGGCGGGCATCGACACGATAGTCGAGATTGGTGATTTTCAGCATGGAGGAAGCCTTAGACGTTGCAGTGCAACATGGCCATCTGTTTTTGAGGAGAATAGAAGAATGGCTGCGCCACTGGGAGCCGTAGGCCTACCAGAAGCGCTTGGCAGCGAATGCCTGTCCCGATCCTGACTTCAGATATCTTTCGAAAGCCAAGGCCTTTTCCTTGGATTCGAAAGCAGGATAGCCGACCAGCTTCCAAGGAACATATTTCGACGTATGTCGGGACTGGCCTGCATATGGGCCTTCACACGCTGCTGTAAGTCCTCGGTGAACCCCACATATTTTTGATCAGGGCTCGAAGTACTGCGGATCAGATAAACGTGATACATCTGAGAATAGCCCCCCTTCGCCAAGGCTTCGGGGCGCACTCCTTCGCCTATATCGCCTGGGATGGCTGTGCCACCCGAATCAGAAGGCGAAGGGTGGTGGGCGTACGTAGGATCGAACTACGGACTTCTACCATGTCAAGGTAGCGCTCTACCACTGAGCTATACGCCCGTCACACCATCAAGGCCAGGCGGAACGATGGCCGCCGGAGCGATGGGTATTAGCGCGGGGATTTACCGATTGCAACCCGAAAAAACTGCCGGAACGGCCCAAAAAGAAAAAGGGCAGCACATTGCCGCCCTGCCGGTTTCTTCGATCCAGAAGTCCTGTCTCAGGCAGCGATCATGCGGTCGACCTCGTTGACGAGATCCTTGAGGTGGAACGGCTTGGACAGCACCTTGGCGTCTTCTGGCGCTCTGTTGGCCGGGTTCAGCGCGACGGCGGCAAAGCCGGTGATGAACATGATCTTCATGTCGGGATCGATTTCGGAAGCACGGCGCGCCAGTTCGATGCCGTCCATGACCGGCATGACGATATCGGTCAGCAACAGGTCGAATTCGCGCAACTGCAATTCGGTCAGCGCCTCATCCCCCTGGCCTGCGTCGACCACGCTATGGCCCGCTTTTTCCAGCGCTTTTTTCAGAAAAGAGCGCATGCTCTCATCGTCTTCTGCCAACAGGATCGCCGCCATACTCAAGTCACCCTCTAGTGGTCGTCACACAGACATTATGTTTTTTTCGCTGCCCTTGATAGACCGATCAGGCTTAACACGCTCTTAATTGGCAGTCACTCATCTCCTGTGGGCAGGCTCTTTTTCCCCAAACCGTTATTGATTCGCCGGGCAAATGAGTGCCTTTATGAAACCGACGGAAAACATGCTGCCAAAACGGCATAAGGCTGCTAGATCAGGATCATGGCTTCGCGACCGACAGACAGGCTGACCGGCCACGACATGCAGGAGCGTTTTGCCCCGATAGAAATCGTGCGGCCCGTACAGTGGTCAGCGCCCTTCATTTTCGCCTCGCCCCATTCCGGCCGCCGCTATCCCGCCGCCTTTTTGAAGGACAGCGTTCTCGACCTGCACACGCTGCGCCGGTCCGAAGACAGCTATGTCGACCTGCTTGTCGACATGGTGCCGGGGCTGGGCGCGCCGTTCCTGAAGGCGCTGTTCCCGCGCGCATTCGTTGATGTGAACCGGGCAGCGAATGAGCTCGATCCGCTGATTTTTGCCGAACAGTTGTCGTCGGACAGCGATACCCGATCGAACCGCGTGCTTGCCGGGTTCGGGGTCATTCCCCGCCTCGCCGCCGATGGCCTGTCGATCTATCGCAAGAAACTGCCACTGTCGGAGAGCGAACGGCGGCTCCAACACTATTACCGGCCCTATCACGTCGCGCTGCAGGAGCTGATTGACGAGAGCATGGACCGCTTCGGCTGCGCCATCCTGATCGATTGCCACTCGATGCCGTCGCGCCATGTCTGGAACAGGCAGCGCAAAAGCAATGTCGACTTCGTGCTGGGCGATCGCTACGGCGCGTCCTGCTCGCCGGCGCTGGTGAGCCTCGTCCAGGGACTGCTCAACGATCAGGGTTACGCGGTGGCTCAGAACGCCCCCTATGCCGGCGGCCATGTCACCCAGTATTACGGCAATCCGGCAGGCGGCGTCCACGTGCTGCAGATCGAAATCAATCGCAGCCTCTATCTCGACGAGGCGCGCATCACCCGCACAGCAGGTTTCACCGTGCTGCGCTCTGCCCTGACCGCAATCTTCGCTGACTTTCTGAAAATAGACCCTGGCGCCCTCACCGTGCGGCAGGCGGCCGAATAGACCCTGGATTGGAGAACGATACTTGCGCCCGCTTCGGGCGGGAGCGCTATCATAGCCCCAAAAAAAAGCCGCGGCTCAGAGCCGCGGCAAGTTTAATAGGGAGGAAACGCCCAGGAAGGGCATGACGTCGAAACGTCGACTATGATAGTACTCATTTTTTTTAGGCACGCGATAGCAATTTTGCGGCGCAACAGTACAAAGACACAAACCGCCATTTATTTCATATAGGTTGATATTATATGTCACTTTAGACACCTTCTAAGGTTTTTTATGCTAAATACTCAGTATGAATTCTAGACTTAACGAGTTTTTGCGCTCGGAGAATTGGATTTGCCGCGACTGCTTTTGGCAGTACTATGCCTGAAACGACTCACCCGGAAGGTTTGAATGACGGAAACAGATAAACCGACAGAGGCCGAAACCGCTACCACCAGCAAGAAGCGGGGTGCCCTGAACCGTCTGGGCGCGGGGATGGCCCGGCTGACACGGGCAAAACAGAAATTCACGATGCCAAATCCGGAAAGCGGACTGAAGATCGTGATCGTTACCGATGCCTGGAAACCGCAACTCAACGGCGTGGTGACCACCCTCGACACGCTCGGGCGTATCCTCACGGCCAAGGGCAACAAGGTGATGTACATCACGCCGCTCGACTTCAAGTCGATGCCGATGCCGACCTATCCCGAAATCCGGCTGTCGCTGTTCCCCAACCGCAAGGTTGCCAAGATGATCAACGACTTCAAGCCGGATGCGGTTCATATCGCGACCGAGGGTCCCCTCGGCCGTGCCGCCCGGCGCTTCTGCCGCCGCCGGTCCTATCCCTATACGACCAGCTTTCACACCCGCTTTGCCGAATACACCTATGAGCGGTTCCGCTTCCCGGTCGAGTGGGGCTATGCCCTGCTGAGGGACTTCCACAAGCATGGCGAGACGATGATGGTCGCAACGCCCGGCCTGATGGACGAACTGGAGGGCCGCGGCTTCACCAATATGAAACTCTGGGCGCGCGGGGTTGACACCAAGATCTTCAAGCCGACCCCGTCAGACGTGATGGCAGACCTGCCCAAACCGATTTTCACCTATGTCGGACGCCTCGCCGTCGAGAAGTCGCTGGAGGATTTCCTCGATCTCGACCTCCCGGGCACCAAGGTGCTGGTCGGCGCCGGGCCGCAGGAGGCCGAACTCAGGGTCAAGTACAAGGGCAAGAACGTCCACTTCGCCGGGCCGCAGTTTGGCGAGGAGCTGGTAAAGTACTATTCAGCGACGGACGTCTTCGTCTTCCCGTCCCGCACGGACACATTCGGTCTCGTCAATGTCGAGGCGCTCGCCTGCGGCGTGCCGGTGGCCGCCTATCCGGTGCGTGGCCCCGCGGAGATCATGGCCGATGCCCCCGCCGGTGCCGGCTGCCTTGACGAGGATCTGAAAACGGCGTGCATGACGGCGCTGGAAAATCGCGACCCGGAAGCCTGCCGCCAGCATTCGATGAAGTTCAACTGGGAAGCCGGCGCCCGCCAGTTCATCGCCAACCTGGAAATCCCGGGCTTTGACGAGGAATTCTGGTTACGATCTGCCCAGATGATCGAGGACCCGTTTCTTCCCTGATCAGGCCACGAACTTTCGCGACCGGCTACTGCAGCTTGCTGGCCAGAAACCCTTTGAGGCGGCGCAAATTATCAGGGGTCATGTCGGCAAAGATGCCGCGGGCGTCCATCGGCACGTGGTCCATCGGCTCGCCATCGAGCCGGAAGATGTAGTGGTCGAACATCACCCGCCAGGCCGCTCTTTCCGGCGCCGGCAGGTCGCGCAGGGTCGTCAGGGCATGGAGGAGCGTGAAAAACGGCGTCACCATATAGTCCGGCCCTTCGCGCCACCAGTAATTCATCAGCATGCCAAACGACGTGAAGCTCTCCACATGGTGCCACCACATCGGCGGCACATAGACAGCATCGCCGGGTTCGAGATCGGCGATCTGCGCGGCCTTCATGGCCTCCCGGAATTTCGGGAAACGCCCGAAATCCGGCGCATGGAAATCGACAAGGCTTGAAGGTTGCCCGGCGAGGGTCAGGTCGAGCGGACCGACATAGAGATTTGCCACCTGTTCTATGGGGAACAGCGTATAGCGGCGGCGGCCGGCGGCGACGACGGCGATATTCTGCGGCAGGTCCCAATGCGCCGGGATGCGCGTGCGGTTGCCGATCCAGGCGGAGACGAGCCGGTCGGAGCCGGGTTCGAGCAGCGGCATCGGGTTGTCCGCATCCATGGTCGGCAGATGGGCTGGCACCGGTATGCCACCGGCATAGAGTGCATCGCCTTCCTCATCCAGCCGCGCCAGCAGGGCGTCGAGCAGGTCGCCGACAGGCATCGCCTGCCGCTCGAAATTGAAGCCTTTCAGATCGTCCGTATAGGCAAACCGCCCCTCGATCGCAGCGGCCCCGATAAAGGCCTGGACCGGCTGGGTATTGGCGTGAGACCGGAGATAGGCAGCAAGGGCTTCCGGCCCCTGCCTGCCTTTTTCGACCAGGGGCCAATGAGCACCAAGACCCTTCATCAGCACCGGGCAATTGGCCGGCTTGATCTCGTTTTCAAAAAGCGCCCGGTCGACATCATGGTAGACCGGCACGGAAGGGGTGTCGTTCCAGATATCGTCTGTCATGGCCGCAGTATGAATGCCAGTCATCCATGAAGGCTAGCACGACTTGCCGTGATGGTCAGGATGATCCACAGCCAATCAGCTGCGGCGCAGCAGAACTGTTTCAAGCGATTGATCAGGCTTGTTCGGCTGGATGGGCGGATAGACATCGCCATAACAAATCGAGCGGCCATTGCCCTGTACGATCCGCACATGGCGGCGCTGCAGCGCGCGTGGATGCGGGACGCCGCAGGAATGGGCGATATAGCCGACATCCTGATTGATCTTCTTCACATACATTGCCGCCTGTTGGGCCTTCGATATCGGATTCAGCCCGGCCTGCAGGCGCTTGTTGTGGGTCGTCACGCCGGTCGGACAGGTGTTGGTGTGACAGCGCATCGCCTGGATACAGCCGATCGCGAACATGAAGCCGCGGGCAGAATTGACGGCATCCGCCCCGGCGCAATAGGCCCAGGCAACTTCAGCGGGAGTCACAAGCTTGCCCGAGCAGATCACCTTGATGCGCTCGCGCAAGCCGTTGCGGGCGAGACCGTCGACGAGCATCGGCAAGGACTCACGCAACGTCAGGCCAACATTGTCCATCAGCGCCAGCGGTGCCGCGCCTGTGCCGCCATCACCGCCATCGAGGGTTATAAAATCGGGCGCACACTCCTCGCCACGCTTCATCACAGCCGCGCATAGATCATCGAGCCAGGTGGAATCACCGATGACGGTCTTGATGCCGACCGGCTTGCCGGAAAGCTTCCGCAGGCGGACGATGAAGTCAAGAAGGTCGTCGAAGCTGTCGATCTCGGGGTGACGGTTGGGGGAGATGGACGCCTCGCCCTGGCGGATACCGCGGATCATGGCGATCTCCCGCGTCACTTTCGCGGCAGGCAGAATGCCACCCTTGCCGGGTTTCGCGCCCTGGGCCAGTTTCAGCTCGATCATCTTGACCTGAGGTTTCAAGGCATTCTCGCGGAATTTTTTCTCGGAGAAATTCCCGTCCTCGTCGCGCGCGCCATATTTGGCCGTGCCGATCTGGAAGACGATGTCGCAATTACCCTCAAGGTGATAGGGAGACAATCCGCCCTCGCCCGTATTCAGCCAGCAGCCTGCCTGCGCCGCGCCATGGGAGAGGGCCCTGATCGCCGGTGCCGACAGGGAGCCATAGCTCATTGCCGATACGTTGATGATCGACTTGCCTTCATAGGGATGATCGGTGTGCGGACCGAAGATGACCGGCGGGCATTCCTCGGCCTGCGACTCCAGCGTCGCGAAGCTGGCCGGGACGAAGATCGGGGTGCCTGGTGTCAGCAGGTTCCGTGTCGAGCCGAAGGGCGCATTGTTGTTGCCGCCTTTGGAAGAAATATAGATCCAGTCGCGCTCGGCCCGGTTGAACGGCATCTCCTCGCGGTCGAGCGCAAAAAAATACTGCCGGAAAAACTCCCCCAGATGGCTGAAGAGATAACGAAAACGGCCGACGACCGGGAAGTTGTGCCGGATGGAATCCCGGGTCTGTGTCTTGTCGATAATCCACAGGAAAATGACCAAGAGGAAGGCAGTTCCCACCGCGAACACGAAGAGCGAGGCCAGAAGGTCTAGCCCGCTCATCGTAACATTAGCCAGCCAATCCATCACGCACCCCCGGAAATCAGTTGACGAAACTATAACAGATGCGATCGGCAAGTCTCATCACAAAGTGTCATGCCCCGTGTGAAGGGAGACGGGCACGGCACAGACCGTCTCATTCTGCAGCCATGCTCTTGTCGTCAGACGGCTCCCAGCGCAGCACCGGCTTTCGGGCGGCGGCGGTCTCGTCGAGGCGGCGGCGCGGCGCGAGCACCGGCGCGGCCTTGAACTTGTCGGCATTTCCGGCCTTCGCCTCTTTCGCGAGCGACAACAGCGCATCGCAGAACAGGTCGAGCTCGTGTTTGGACTCGGTCTCGGTCGGCTCGATCAGCATGGCGCCATGGACGACCAGCGGGAAATACATCGTCATGGGATGATAGCCCTCATCGATCATCGCCTTGGCGAAATCGAGCGTGCCGACGCCGGTATCCTTCAGGAAATCATCATTGAACAGCGCCTCGTGCATGCAGGTGCCCTCGAAGGCCGGGGTCATCTCCTCGGACAGACGGGCGAGCACGTAATTGGCGTTGAGCACGGCGTCTTCTGCTGCCTGGCGCAGGCCGTCACCGCCATGGGACAGCATATAGCTCAGTGCCCGGACGAACATGCCCATCTGGCCGTGGAAGGCGGTCATGCGGCCGAAGCTGTGATGGTCGCCCTCTTCCTGGCTGCGTTTCTCCACCAGGTGGAACCCATCTTCATCGCTGACCACATAGGGGATCGGCGCGAAGGGCGCGAGCGCCGCCGACAGAACCGTCGGACCGGAGCCCGGGCCGCCGCCGCCATGGGGCGTCGAAAAGGTCTTGTGCAGGTTGATGTGCATCGCGTCGATGCCCAGATCGCCCGGCTTCACCTTGCCGACGATGGCGTTGAAGTTCGCACCGTCGCAATAGAAATAGCCGCCGGCCTCATGCACCGCATCGGCCATTTCGCGGATGTCGCGCTCGAACAGGCCGCAGGTGTTCGGGTTGGTGACCATGATCGCGGCAACGTCCGGACCGAGCTTGGCCTTGAACGCCTCGATATCGACCCGGCCCGTCTCGTCAGCCGGGATGCCATCAACGGTGAAGCCGCACTGGGCCGCCGTTGCCGGATTCGTTCCGTGGGCGGATTCAGGCGCGAGAACGCGGGTGCGGGTCTCTGCCTCACCGCGCGCTTCCAGCGCCGCCTTGATGGTGACCATGCCGCATAATTCGCCATGGGCGCCGGCTTTCGGCGACATCGCGACAGCGGGCATGGCGGTCAGTTCCTTGAGCCAGCCGGCGAGCGTGTCGATCAGTTCCAGCGCGCCCTGCACGGTGGACACCGGCTGCAGCGGGTGGATGTCGGCAAAGCCCGGCAGGCGCGCCATCTTCTCGTTGAGGCGTGGATTGTGCTTCATCGTGCACGAGCCGAGCGGAAACGGGCCCATGTCGATCGCGTAGTTCTTCTGGCTCAGGCGCACGAAATGGCGCATCGCTTCGGGCTCTGCGAGACCGGGCAGGTTCATACTGCTCTTGCGCTCCAGCCCGCCAAGGCGCGATGTCGTGCCCTTTGGCTCCGGCAGGTCGACGCCGGTCGCGGCCATGTGGCCGGTCTCGAAGATCAGCGGCTCCTCGATCTGCAGCGCGCGATTGCCGGTGAAGGTCGTGACCGACTGGACCTCGATGTCTTCGGGACGGGACGGACGGCCCTGATTGTTCATGGACATTACAGCACCTCTTTCAGGGCGTTGGCGAACGCTTCGATATCTGCGTCTTGGGTGAGTTCCGTGGCGGCGACGATGAGGAGGTTGTGTTTGCTCTCGTCCTCCGGCCACAGACGGCTTCCGGGCACGCCGGCGAGGATGTCCCTCGCGGCGAGCGCCTCGACGACGTCCGCGGCATCCTTCGGCAGGCGCAGGGTGAACTCGTTGAAGAAGGCGTCATTGATCAGCTCGACACCGTCAATCGCAGACAGGGCGTCGGCAGTGGCGCAGGCGGCCTCGTGGTTCAGCGTTGCCAGCTTGCGCAAGCCTGTCTCACCCAGCAGGGTCATGTGAACGGTGAAGGCGAGCGCGCACAGGCCCGAATTGGTGCAGATATTCGACGTCGCCTTGTCGCGGCGGATATGCTGCTCGCGGGTCGACAGCGTCAGCACGAAACCGCGCTTGCCATCGGCATCGACGGTCTCTCCGCACAAACGGCCCGGCATGTTGCGCATGTATTTCTGGCGCGTCGCGAACAGGCCGACATAGGGCCCGCCGAAGTTCAGTGCGTTGCCGATGGACTGGCCCTCGCCGACGACGATGTCCGCGCCCATCTCGCCCGGGCTCTTCAGCGCCCCGAGGGAGACGATTTCGGTGACCACGGCGACGAGCAGCGCGCCCTTGTCCTGGGCAGCCTTCGCGATCGGTTCCAGATCGACGACATTGCCGAAAACGTCCGGTGTCTGAACGATGACGCAGGCGGTCTCATCCGTGATCAGGTCGATGACATTATCCTTGCCGTCGGGCGAGGCCTCGGAAACCGACGCCTTGCCGCCGACAAGGCCGCCATTCATGCGGGTGACCGATTCATAATGCGGATGCAGGCCGCCGGACATGACGATGCCGTCGCGGCGGGTGACGCGGCGGGCCATCAGCGCCGCCTCGGCACAGGCGGTCGAGCCGTCATACATCGAGGCGTTGGCGACATCCATGCCGGTCAGGGACGCGACCTGGGTCTGGAACTCGAACAGATATTGCAGCGTGCCTTGTGCGATTTCCGGCTGGTAGGGCGTGTAGGACGTCAGGAATTCGGAGCGCTGAATGATATGATCGACCGTTGCGGGCACATGGTGCTTGTAGGCCCCCGCCCCGACAAAGAACGGCCCGGCCCCAGCGGCGCGGTTCCTTGCCGCCATCGCCGCCATCTGCCGCTCCACCGCGAACTCGCCGGCATGGTCCGGCAGATCGAGCGGCGGGTTCAGCGCATCGGCGGGCACATCGGCGAACAGATCATCGATGGCCTTCGCGCCGACCACGTCCAGCATGGCACGGCGGTCTTCTGTGTCGAGGGGTAGGTAACGCATATCAGCTCTGTTTCCTTCAGCCGGTCTCTATTTCACAAACTCTTTATACGCCGCTTCGTCCATCAGCTTGTCGAGCTCTGAAGCATCCGACAGCTTGATCTTGACGAACCAGGCGGCACCGTCCGGATCGTCATTGACCTTGGCAGGCTCGTCGACGATGTCATTGTTGACCTCGACGATCTCGCCAGAGATGGGAGCGTAAACGTCGGACGCGGCCTTGACGGATTCGACCACTGCCATTTCGTCCTTCTGGCCGAAGCTCTTGCCGACATCCGGCAGCTCAACGAAAACGACATCGCCCAGCTGCTCGGCGGCGTGCGCGGTGATGCCGACAGTTGCGATATCGCCATCGACGCTCACCCATTCATGGTCTTCAGTAAATTTCTTCATTGCTCGCTCCTCTTGATCAAACTCTTATTTCTTGCCGCGGTAATAGCGCTGGGGCACGAAGGGCATCGCCACAACGCTCGCCGGCACCTGCTTGCCGCGCACGACCAGCATCACGCCAGTACCTTCTTGGGCAAATTCTGCATCGACATAGCCCATGGCGAGCGGGCCGCCATAGGTCGGGCCGAATCCGCCGGAAGTGACGGCGCCGATGGTCTTGCCGTCAGGGGACTGAATTTCCGTGCCTTCGCGGGCGGGCGCGCGGCCCTCGGGCTTCAGCCCGACGCGCAGGCGGCCCGTGCCTTCGGCGAGGTCCTTCAGGATACGATCGGCGCCGGGAAAGCCGCCTTCCTCGCGGCGGCGCTTGCCGATGGCAAAATTGAGATTGGCCTCGACCGGCGAGGTTGCCGTGTCCATGTCATGGCCATAGAGGCAGAGGCCTGCCTCCAGCCGTAGACTGTCGCGGGCGCCAAGACCGATGGGCTCGACATCGACATGATCGACCAGACGGCGGGCGACCTGCTCGGCTTCCTCCGCCGGAACGGAAAGCTCGAAACCATCCTCGCCGGTATAGCCGCAGCGGCTGAGGCCGATGGGCATGCCGTCGAAGAAGGTGTCGATGGACGACATGAACGGCATGCTCTCCGCCTCGGGAATGAAGGTCGCGAGGATTTCAGCCGCCAGCGGGCCCTGCAGGGCGAGCAGCGCGCGCTGTTCCATCACGTCGAGGATGGCAAGATGGCCGAGCTTTTCGCGGATCAGATCGAAGTCCTGATCCTTCACCGCAGCGTTGACCACGAGGAACAGACGGCCCTGATCTTCTTCCGTCGACGGGCGCGTGATCATCAGATCGTCGAGCACGCCGCCCTCTTCGTTCAGCAGGACAGTGTATCGGATACGACCAGTAGCGAGCTTCTCGATTTCGCCGGGCACCAATTGCTCGATCGTCGCGGCGATCGCGTCATGCGCTTCTGCCGTGCCGAGCGGGCCGGCCTTTGTGGTCAGCCACGCCTGGCCCATATGGGAGACGTCGAACAGGCCCGCCTTCTCGCGGACATGCAAATGCTCCTTCATCACGCCGAGCGGATATTGCACCGGCATGTCATAGCCGGCGAAGGGCACCATCTTGCCGCCCAGCTTCCTGTGGAACGCATCAAGCGGCAGTTTTTTCAGAGTTTCGTCAGTCATTCAGTGTCAGTCCCGGGATGGCTGCCTCAAAGCAGCGCCCCGGCTGTCACGGGACCTGAGAGATTCCGCAAAGCCCTGAGCGGGCCTGCTTGCTCCTTCGGTAGGATCGACCGATCCTTTTCCAGCCTTTGTCGCGTCGGCGGTCCCTTGTACCTGAGAGTTTCCGGGGCGGTTGCTCCTTCGGTGCCGGCCAGTCGTCAGAGCCGGGCTCTCCCGCCAAACGCGAAGCCCGGCAGAATCACCGGGCTTGACGCGGAGAATAGGCCGTCGAAGGGTTGAGTCAATCGACTCATTGGGTCACGGCAAAAAAAGCGCTCAACTAGAATTTTCGTACCAGCCCGAGCGCCACAAATAGCTGGTCTTCCCGCTCGACGATCGGGCTGTCGGCAGCATCGCCGGTCAGGGTGTCGCTGGCGATGATGCCCGTCGCGAACAGGCGGTCAGTGAGATCGTAAAAACCTGCCAGCTGAACGCCATAGGAGGTCACGCCGCCATCGGGATCATAGGGCGTGAAATTGCTCGCCGCGGACTGGTCCGGCGTGACACCGAAAAAGGCGTCGTGGCGCTGGTCATTGCCGATGGTCGCCCGCACGGACGGAATGATGGTCAGACGCTCACCGGTGGGCAGGCGCGTGCTGGCGTCAAGGACCAGTTCAGCGCCGGTGTCGCCGCCGAGGGACTGCATCAACGTCGCGCCGAGCGCCACATATCCCAGCCGATAGCGGCCGGCCACGCGCAGCGCCGGTCCGCCATCGAGATCGCCGAGCCCGCGAAGCGCTGCGCTGTCATCCTCGTCACGGCCGAAATCCCAGGCGATGCCGGCGGCAAGCGATGTCCCGGTTCCCCGCTCCCCGGCCAGCTGGACGCCAATGCCACGGATCGGATCGATGAAATATCTGTCGCGCCAGGTGATATCGAAATAGGGCACGACCATGCCCTGAACGGCGTCGGCGCCAGGATAGTCATTGCCGGCAATCGCGATGGCGCCAACCTGAATGTCCCAGTCGCCTGCCGTTGGCACCGGATCATAGCCCGGCACGCTTTCGCCCTCCTGCGCGACGGCAGCGCAAAAACCTGTGGCAGGAAAAAGAATGGCGGAAACAAAACCCAAAACGCGACGATGCATGATACCTCGATAATACCCGGGTCGATCTGACTGAGGATAACATAAGGCGGCCGGCGGCCACGTCGAGTGCTGTTGCACGGCGGGCGGTTCCAGCCTATCTCGGATGACATGACAAAGATTTCCCCTGAAGACGCGCTTGGCCTGCTCATCGAGGATGCGATGAAGGCCGGTGCCGATGCCGCCGACGCGATGATGTATGAAAGCGTCTCGAATGCCGTTTCCGTGCGCCTCGGCGAGGTCGAGGACGTCGAGCGGTCGGAGAGCCGCGATCTCGGCCTGCGTGTGATCTATGGTAAGCGGCAGGCGAGCGTTTCGACGACCGATTTTACCCCGCAATCGCTGCAGGAGACCGCAGAGCGCTGTGTTTCCATGGCCAAGGCGGCCCCCGAAGACCCCTATTGCGGGCTGGCGCCGGAAGACCGGCTGGCGAAGGCGCCCTTTGCCGACCTTGACCTGTTCGACGGAGTCGAACCGTCGACCGAACAGCTGAAGGAGCGCGCGCTGGCCTGCGAGGAAGCGGCCCGCGCCGTTGACGGCGTAACCAATTCCGGCGGCGCTGATGCCGGCTTCGGCTCCGGCACGTCGTGGTTTGCGACCAGCCACGGCTTTTTCGGCGCGTCAGCCGGTGGCAGCCATTCGGTCTCCGTTTCCGTCCTCGCCGGGGAAGGCCTCGGCATGGAGCGCGACTATGACTATGACAGTGCGACCCATCTCGACAGCTTGCGCGATGCGGGCTCCGTCGGCACCAAGGCCGGTGAGCGGGCGGTCAAGCGCCTGAACCCGCAGCGCCTGTCGAGCCGTCAGGCACCGGTGATCTTCGAACAACGCCTCGCCAAATCATTGGTCGGCAAGCTCGCCGCCGCCATCAATGGCGCGTCCATCGCGCGCGGGGTCAGCTTCCTGAAGACCCGGATGGGTCAGCAGATCTTCCCCGAGACGATCACCATCATCGACGATCCGCTGATCAAGCGCGGCTTCGGCTCCAGCCATTTCGACGGCGAAGGCGTCGTCAACGAACGCCTGACCGTGATCGACAAGGGCGTGCTGACGACGTGGATGCTCAACTCCTCGCAGGCGCGCCAGCTCGGGCTTCAGACCAATGGCCGGGCGACCCGCGGCACTGGCGGCCCGCCGGGATCGGGCTCCACCAATATGTGGATGGAGCCCGGCACGATGAGCGTCGACGCGCTGATCCGTGACACCGGCGAGGGCCTGTACCTGACCGACATGTTTGGTCCGCAGGTCAATTCCAACACCGGCGACTATTCGGTCGGCTGTTCCGGCTTCTGGATCGAGAAGGGCGAGATCGCCTTTCCCGTCTCGGAAATCACCATCGCCGGCAATCTGCTGGAGATGTTCGCCACGCTGACCCCGGCCAGCGACCTGGAGTTCAAGGGCGCCAAGAACGCCCCGACCCTGCGCATCGAGCGCATGACCATCGCGGGCAATTAGCGCGATGGCGGCGGAGCGCTTTCCGGGGCTTGCCGGGGACCGGCAGGCGATGCGTGAGGCCGTGCGTGAGGCCGGCGCCGCCGTGCTTGCCCTGTTCGGCGGCACCGTCGATGCCTGGACCAAGGCCGATTCCAGCCCGATCTCCGAGGCTGACCTTGCCGCCAACCGTATCCTCAAGACCCATCTGATCGACCGCCATGGCGGCGGCTATGGCTGGCTGTCGGAGGAGAGCACCGAGGAACATGGCCGACTGAACGCGCCGCGCACCTGGGTGATCGACCCGATCGACGGGACCCGCGCCTTCCTCAAGGGCCGCCCGCATTTCACCATCTGCGCCGCCCTGATCGAGGATGGCGATGCCATCGCCGCTGCGGTCTACAACCCGGCGACGCGGGAATTCTTCGAGGCCGAACGCGGCGCCGGCGCGACGCTGAACGGCACCCCCATCGGCGCGAGCAGCCATGACGCGGTCGAGGACTGCGCCATGCTGGGGGCCGAGCACATGTTCCGCCATCCCGGCTGGCCAGAGGACTGGCCGTCCATGCGCATCGACCAGCGCAATTCGACCAATTACCGCATGGCACTGATCGCCAAGGGCGAGTTCGACGCGACCCTGGCGCTGGCCCGCAAGGCCGACTGGGACGCCGCCCCCGGCGCCCTGATCGCCGAGGAAGCCGGCGCGATCGTCAGCGACCATCTCGGCGAGAAATTCACCTACAACAAGCCCGACCCGCGCCAGAGAAGTCTTGTGTGCACGGCCCCGGCGTTATACGAGCATGTGCTCAAGCGCCTGGCGCACCTGCCGCCGGATTTCACGAGCGGCAGCAATTGATCACTTAGAAAGAGGCACCCTGATGAGCGACAAGGACCCGCAACTCCTGCACCTCGTATTCGGCGGCGAACTGGAAAACCCGGCCGAGGCCCGGTTCAAGAATATCCAGGAACTCGATGTCGTCGGCATTTTCCCGAACTATGCCCTCGCCGAGAAGGCGTGGAAGGCGAAAGCCCAGCAGACGGTCGACAACGCCCATATGCGCTATTTCATCGTGCATCTGCACAGATTCCTCGATCCGGACGGCGACGGCAGATTCTAGACTGCCGCCCAGCAAAGCCCTGAAGCAAAGGAGCCGCCATGGCCGGGCCGATGACCCGCGAGGAATTTGCCACGCCCGAGGGCAGGAAACGCGCCTGGCGCAACCTGTTCCTTGGCGATCATGGTTTCCTGCGCAAGATCTACGACAACAGCCACCAGATTTCCGACAAGGTCTGGCGCACTTACCAGCCCTCCCCTGCCCGCCTGAAGGAATGGCGCGACAAGGGCGTGAAGACGGTGATCAATCTGCGCGGCCTGCGTAACTCCGTGCCGCAATCCGGCTTCTACTGGCTCGAGGAAGAGGCCTGCGACCAGCTTGGCCTGACCCTGATCAACCACCGCGCCTGGTCGCGCGAAGCCCCGCCGAAGGAATTCATCCTTGAGCTGAACGATCTGTTCGAGACGATCGAGTATCCGGCGATCCTGCACTGCAAGTCCGGCGCCGACCGGGCCGGGATCGGCTCTGCCCTCTATCTGTTCCTGCATGAGCGCCGCCCGCTGGACGAGGCGCTGGAGCAGCTGTCGTTCAAATACGGCCATGTCAAGGAAGGCAAGACCGGGGTGATCGATCATTTCTTCGAGACCTATCAAGCCGCCGCCAAGGCAGAGGGCGCCGAGCCGACCCCGGAACATTTCCTCGCCTGGGTCGAAAACGATTATGACAAGGATGCCGTTCAAGAGAGCTTCAAGCCGACGGCGCTCGGCTCCCTGCTGACGGAAAAGATCCTGCGGCGGGAATAGGCGCTCCCCGCCCTCCCCCGAACGGGGGCTTTGTGCCCGGCCTGTGGACGCGCTAGTCTCATGCCTGTTTCGAGGGAGCGAGATCATGAAACCATCCATCCTTTCAGCTGCCGCCGGTCTTGCCATGCTGGCCGCAGGCGGCCCCGCCCTTGCCCAGTTCGGCGATTTGCCGGCGAGCGGAAAATATGCCGTGCCCGCCGCCGATGGCAGCTCGCTGTGTGCCAAACCCGGCACGGCGACGCTCTATCTCTCCTTCGAGGGTCTGACCGCGACCGGGCCGAACGCCAATGTCGACAAGCACGAGAACCTTGATGGCAGCTTCGGCCTCGTTCTCGACGGCGGCGCATACCGGACCTTCGAGTTCAGCATCGGCCATGCCGGCGACGGCTTCGTGCAGCTGCGCGGCCAGGAATTTACCGGTACCGGTTTCACCCGGAAAGACCTGCCGACCATCGCCTATATGCTGATCGCGACCAAGAGCGCACCCGCCATGCACACGCTGCGGTTCATCAATGGCGCGAGCGGGGTCGAGAACATCATCACCGCGTATCAGTATGCGGATGGATCGAAGACGGCGTATCTCGAGAAGTGCGGGTGATGCTGGATTGTCTTTCTGTTTAGGGATCGAAAAGTGGTTCACCGGCGGCGGGGCCTCAGCGCGGCACCCTGTTGAATTTTCTTTCCGAACTACCCCGCTTGTCATCCCGGGGCGCCCGTCAGGGTGAACCCGGGACCTATTTTCCAGAGACGGTGAGGCTGGCTTGAGAGAGCAGCGGCAAGGCCTCTGGAAAATGGATCCCGGGTTGATGCCGCGCATCCCCCGGGAAGACAAGAGAGGCAGCACTGAAAACACCGTCAGATTTCGCTGCGGTGTGAATATGAAATCGAGGGGGCCCGTGTGTAGCGGCCATTGCCTCAAACAAATAATAATGACTGGCATAGCTCTCGCTACACACGGCGGCGATCGATGCGGGGCCAAAGTGCATAGCTCTCCCGCCCGGGGGCTACCCCGGGTCACCGCTCCGCCGGACGATGCAAAGCTGTACACACCCTCAATTGCCGGCGGAAACCTGATGCGCCCTGCCCTCACCGCAGGTCACGGCAGAACAGAACGCCTCCACCCGGTCCTCACCGGGCTTGGGGATGGTTATAAGGGGGGTACTTTGGGCGGGGATAACTTTCGTGAGGGGTTTTTAGTTGAGAGCTTAGAGTACCCTCACCCGAAATCCGTAAACGGATTTCGACCTCTCCCAGAGGGAGAGGTAGGGCATCGCGCAAAGCTGATTGTACGTTCTTCACCTCTCCCTTGGGGAGAGGTCGGAAAATGCGCCGGCATTTTCCGGGTGAGGGCCTACCTATCCCTGAACCCGTTGACGATCGGATAGCGCCGGTCTCTGCCGAAATTCCGTGTGGTGATCTTCGGACCCGGGGGTGACTGGCGGCGTTTGTATTCGGCGACATAGAGCAGGTGCTGGATGCGGCGGACGGTTTCCTCGTCATGGCCTTCGGCGATGATGTCGCGCACGGCCATTTCCTCCTCGACGAGGCAGGTGAGGATCGCGTCGAGGATTTCATAGGGCGGCAGGGAATCGTCGTCGCGCTGGCCGGCGCGCAGCTCGGCCGAGGGCGGCTTGTCGATGATGTTGACGGGGATCACCTCGCCCGGCGGGCCGAGGCAGCCCCTGGGCACTTTGGTGTTGCGCCAGCGGGCGAGCGCGAAGACATCCGTTTTGTAAACATCCTTGAGCGGATTATAGCCGCCATTCATGTCGCCATAGAGGGTGGCATAGCCGACCGACATTTCCGACTTGTTGCCGGTGGTCAGCACCATCGGCCCGAATTTGTTGGACAGCGCCATGAGGATGACGCCGCGGATGCGCGACTGCAAATTCTCCTCGGTCGTGTCGGGCTCGCGACCGGCGAATGTCTCGCCCAGCATCTCGTCAAAGGCCTTCACCGCCGGTTCGATGGCGATGGATTCATAGGAGACGCCCAGGGCCTCAGCGCATTTTTCTGCATCCGTCAGACTATCGCCCGCCGTATAGCGCGACGGCATCATCACGCAGCGCACGCGCTCCGGCCCCAGTGCATCGACGGCGATGGCGGCGGTGAGCGCGGAATCAATGCCGCCGGACAGGCCGATGACGACGCCGGGAAATCTGTTCTTGTTGACATAATCGCGCACGCCCGTGACAAGGGCCGGATAGGTGAGCTCATGCCCGGTCGGCCAGGCGACCATAGGGCCATCCGTACACTTCCACTTGCCGGCTCGGCGTTCCCAGCCGGTCATGAACACGCCGGTCTCGAAACATGGCGCCTGCACGCGGTCGTTCTGGCAATTGCCGGCGAAAGACGAGCCATCGAACAGCAACTCGTCCTGCCCGCCGACCTGGTTGACGAAGATCAGCGGCAGGCCGGTCTCCTCCATACGGGCCTCGGCGGTCGTCAGGCGTTCGGCATGGCAGGTGGTGCGGAAGGGCGAGCCATGGGGGACGATGAAGATTTCCGCGCCCTGCGCCTTCAGCTCCTGCGCGGCGTCGGGATACCACATATCCTCGCAGATCATCAGGCCGAGTTTCATGCCGCGCCACTCGGTCACCGTCACGCTTTCGCCGGTACGGTAGCGGCGCGGTTCGTCGAACACGGAATAGTTCGGCAGCCTGGTCTTGTAGACGATGCGCTGGATCAGGCCTTCATCGCACAGGATCGCGGCGTTCCACGCCTTGCCGCCGCCGCGCTCGGTCTGCGGCCAGGGCGCGCCGATGATCATGGCCGGGCCGCCATCGCCGGTGTCTTGCGCCAGCTCCTCCGCCGCTTCGCGGCAGGCGCGCTGATAGGCGGGTTTGAGCACCAGATCCTCCGGCGGATAGCCGGAGACGATAAGCTCGGGGAACACGACGAGGTCAGCGCCCTGCTCCGCTGCCTGCCTGCGGGCGTCGCGGATCAGGGCCTTGTTGCCGTCGAGATCGCCGACGGTCGGGGCGATCTGGGCCAGGGCGATTTTCAGTGTCTCTGCCATGGCCCAGATTTATGCTCGATCGGCGGATAACGCCAGAGGGGGATCACACTATCAGTGATCGTGATCTGCGGCGCTGTGATCCATAGCCTCATGGGCTTTTTCACTCATCAGGTCGGTGACGATGGTGCGGGTCATGCGCTCGCCATTGATGAAGCCCCACGCCCAGGTCTCGTTCCATTCTGCCAGCGGGTCGGCGGCGACGATCTCGTCCGCGCTGAGCCCCTCGTCGACCAGCGCCTGAACGGCGGCTTTGGCCTCGACAAGTACGTCGTGCAGCGCGCGCACGTCAGCCTCGGTCGAGAGCGGGCCGTGGCCGGGGATGATCTGGGTGTCCGCGTCAGCCATTTCCACGATATTGGCGAGGTTGGCGATATAGCCGTCGACGGTACCGCCGCCATCGAGGTCGATATAGGGGTAACGGCCGGAGAACAGCGTGTCGCCGGTGTGGATGATGTTGAGGTTCGGGATGAAGACCATGGAGTCGCCGTCCGTGTGGGCGTTCGGGACGTAATGGATCTGGATCTCGTTATCGTTCCAGAAGAAGGTCATGCCGTCTTCATGGGTGATGACCGGCAGGGCCTCGTCGGGGCGCGGCTCCTCGCCGCTCGCCAGCCGCACGCGCACATTGGCATGGGCGACGATGGTGCCGCCGGCAGCGGTCATCGCCTCGTTCCCGCCGGTATGATCGCCATGATAATGGGTGTTGAGCACATATTTCAGCTCCTGGCCGCCGGTGATCTCCTCGACCCTGGCGAGGATGTTCTCAGACAGGCGGTCGAACTGGTCGTCGATCATCAACACGCCATCGGGACCGGCAGAGATGCCGATATTGCCGCCCTGGCCGACCAGCATGTAGACGCCGCCGCCGAGATCGGTCGCCTCTATCGTGACGTCCTGGTCCTGCGCGATTGCTGTCGCGGTGATCGCCAGGGCGAGGCCTGTCGCCGCAGCGGTGAGAAATCTGGCTGTCATCTTGCTTCCCTCTCTGGATGTTTTGCCTTGAGCCAATATCTAGGGTTTATGGGCGAAAAGACACCTGGCGCCCGCGTGAGCCGCAATTTACGGCAATTTGTACGCGCGGGGCGGTTGATTGGTCAGGGCCGTTAGCATAAAGGGTTAAGCCCGACTTGGATTGAGACATAAAATGGCACGAGAACAGGCACATTGGGCACCCGACACGTGGCGGGCACGCCCGGCAAAACACATACCGGAGGATTACCCCGATCCGGCGGCGCTTGCCGCTGTCGAGGAGGAGCTGTCGAGCTATCCGCCGCTGGTGTTTGCCGGGGAGAGCCGGACGCTGCGCCAGCGCCTTGCCGCCGTGTCAGAGGGCAAGGCCTTCCTGCTGCAGGGCGGGGATTGCGCCGAGAGCTTCAAGGAATTCCACCCGAACAAGATCCGCGACACGTTCCGCGTGCTGCTGCAGATGGCCGTGGCGCTGACCTATGGCGCGGCCATGCCGGTGGTCAAGGTCGGGCGCATCGCCGGGCAATATGGCAAGCCGCGCTCCTCGCCCGTCGAGACGATCGACGGCGTCACCCTGCCGTCCTATCGCGGCGACAATATCAACGCGATGGACTTCACGCCGGAAGCGCGGGTGCCGGACCCGCAGCGCCTGCTCAAGGCCTATGGCCAGTCGGCGGCGACGCTGAACCTGATCCGTGCCTTCGCCAAGGGCGGCTATGCGGACCTGCGCAACGTGCACAAATGGAACCTGGAATTCGTGCAGGGCAATCCGCAGTCCGAGCATTATCACGAGATCGCCGACAAGATCTCCGACGCGCTGACCTTCATGGAAGCCTGCGGGGTGACGTCGGATTATTCCAAGCCTTTGTCGGAGGTGGAATTCTTTACCTCCCATGAGGGCCTGCTGCTGGGTTATGAACAGGCGATGACGCGGGTCGATTCGACGAGCGGGAAATATCACGACACCTCGGCGCATATGATCTGGATCGGCGACCGCACGCGCCAGCCGGACGGGGCCCATGTGGAATTCGCCCGCGGCATCGAGAACCCGATCGGCATCAAATGCGGTCCGACGCTGGAGCCGGACGAACTGATGGAACTGCTCGATATTCTCAACCCGAAAAACGAGGCCGGGCGCATCGTGCTGATCGCCCGCTTCGGCGCCGGCAAGGTGCAGGCGGGGCTGCCGCGCCTGGTCCAGCGGGTCAACGCCGAAGGCCGCAAGGTCGTGTGGTCGTGCGATCCGATGCATGGCAACACGATCAAGGCGGAGAACGGCTACAAGACGCGGCCATTCGATTCGATCCTGTCGGAGGTCAATTCCTTCTTCGAGGTCTGCCGTGCCGAGGGCGCCCATCCGGGCGGGGTCCATTTCGAGATGACCGGCCAGGACGTGACCGAATGCATCGGCGGCGCCCAGGCGATCACCGAGAGCGATTTGTCGAGCCGCTATCACACCCATTGCGATCCGCGCCTGAACGCGACGCAGGCGCTGGAACTGGCCTTCCGGCTGGCCGAATCCCTGCGCATCGACAGGGCCGCCCGCGCTGCGGCATAGGCGTCAGGTCTGGCGGCAGTGGATGGCGGCGGGCTTGCCTCGTGGTGTAACAGCCCGAAATATCATGTGACGTTGGCCTGATTGCCTCCTGTGCCAGCACTATTTATGGTGCGGCGCAATAGAAAGGTGTGCACGACATGACTTTGAAAGCAGGCGTCGCCGGGGCTGGCGTGTTCGGCGGCTATCATGCCAACAAATATGCCGAAGCAGCCGATGCCACCCTGACCGCGATCTATGATCCCGACCCGGACCGCGCCACCCTCGCCGCGAAGATGCATGATTGCGAGGCGTGCACGGATTACAGCGATTTCCTGTCGAAGATTGACCTGCTGACGATCGCTGCGCCGGCAAGCTTTCATTACGAGCTTGCCCTGCGCGCGCTGAAGGCTGGCCGTCACTGCCTGATCGAGAAACCCATAGCCCTGAATGTCGCCGATGCCGACCGGCTGATCGAGATTGCCGCCGGGGAAAACCTTATCCTCCAGATCGGCCACCAGGAGCGCTACGTGTTCGAGGCCTTCGGCATCCTGTCGCGGGCCGACAAGCCGCGCGAGGTGCGCTCGCGCCGGCTGAACAAGTTTTCCGGCCGGGCGATGGATGTCTCGGTCGTGTTCGACCTGATGATCCACGATCTCGACATGCTGGGCCAGATTGCTGGCGGGACGGTCGAGAGCCTGACCGCCAGCGAAGTGTGCGAGCACGGCCCGCATGCCGATCGCACCGATGCCGAGATCGTCTTTGCCGGCGGGCTGAAGGCAAGCCTTGCCGCCTCGCGCCTCGAGCAGACACCGACGCGCGACATGACCCTGGTCTATGATGACGGCGAGATCGTGATCGACTTTCTCAAGCGCGAGATCACCAACACCACGGGCACGCCGCTGGCGCTGGAATTCGGCGCGCAGGACGCGCCGCTGGCGTTCCGCGACCCCCTCGCCTTCGGCACGCAGAGCTTCATCAGATCGGTCTTGACCGGGGACGCGCCAACCGTTTCCGGCACGGCAGGCCGCGCGGCGCTCGACCTCGCCATCCGCATCGAACAGGCTGCGGCCTGAGTTAGAGTTTCAAGGAGTGTACTGAGCATGAATGGCGTATCGAACCTGGCCCTGGAACGCGAAAGCCGCGTCGGCAATATTGCCTTTATCGACCTGAAGGCGCAGCAGAAGGTGATCCGCGAGCGGGTCGAGAAACGCCTGCTCGCCGTGCTCGACCATGGCCGCTATATTGCCGGGCCGGAGATCGACGAGCTGGAGGAGACGCTGGAGCAAAAGACCGGCGCGAAACATGTCATCGCCTGCTCCAACGGCACCGATGCGCTGATCATCCCGATGATGGCGCTGAACCTGACCCGCGAGGACGCCGTGTTCATCCCGGGCTTTACCTATAACGCGACCGCCAACGCCGTGCTGATTGCCGGCGGCACGCCGGTGTTCGTCGACATCGATCCGGACACGTTCAACATGTCGACGACGGACCTGATCACCAGGATCGAGGAAGTGAAGCTGGAGGGCCGGCTGAAGCCGCGGGTCATCTGCGCCGTCGACCTGTTCGGCTCACCCGCCGATTATAATGTGCTCAACAGGATCGCCGAGGCCGAAGACATGCTGGTCTTTGCCGACGGCGCGCAGAGCTTCGGCGGCAAGCTCGACGGCCAATGGGTCGGAAACCTGGCGCCGGTGACCGGCACGTCATTCTTCCCCGGCAAGGCGTTGGGCGCCTATGGCGATGCGGGTGCAACGCTGGTGCGCGACGATGACGAGATGGCGAAAATCTGCGAATCGATCCGCTGGCATGGCACGGATGAACAGCGCCGCGAATCCGTCCGCGTCGGGATCAATGGCCGCATGTCGACCTTCATGGCCGCCGTGCTGCTGGAGAAGGTCGCGATCTTCTATGACGAGCTGGAAGCGCGCCACCGCATCGCGAGGATCTATAATGAACGCCTGTCCGACATTGCCCGCCCGCAACAGCATGTGGATGGCGCGGAAAGCGGCTATGGCTATTACACCATCGCCATCGACAACCGCGACGCCGTGCGCGAAAAGGCCGGCGAAGCCGGGGTGCCGACCGCGATCTATTACATGCAGCCGCTGCACCAGATGAAGGCGTTCGAGGCCTATGCCCCGGAAGGCGGCCTGCCGAATTGCGAAAAGGCAGCGGGCGACGTGCTGTCCCTGCCGATGCACCCGTACCTCACCGAGGAGCAGGCGCATTTCATCTGCGACGTCATGCACGCGGCGGTGAAGGAAGTCTGAAATCCTCGTGCTTCGTGGCCCGCTGCGGCGGGCACCTCAGCATGAGGATTTTCAATCAGGCAAATAAAAGATAGCCTCATCCTGAGGAGCTGCGCAGCAGCCTCGAAGGGCGAGGCGCTGTCGAGCTTCAAAACACGACTCGCTTCACAAGTAGGTATGGCAAAGCTCTATTTTTCCTATTCGGCGATGAATGCCGGCAAGTCGACGATCCTGTTGCAGGCGGCGTATAACTATCGCGAGCGCGGCATGGTGCCCGTGCTGTTCACCGCTGCCATCGACAAGCGCGGCGGCGAAGGCAAGATCGCCTCGCGTATCGGCCTCGACGAAGACGCGCTGATGTTCGATGACAGCCACAACCTGTTCGCCTGGGTCGAAAGCCTGATGCCGTGCCATTGCGTGATGATCGACGAGGCGCAATTCCTGACCGAGACCCAGGTCTGGCAACTAGCCCGGGTGACGGATGATCTGGGCATCCCGGTAATGACCTTTGGCCTGCGCACGGATTTCGCCGGCAAGCTGTTCCCCGGCAGTGCGACCCTGCTCGCCATTGCCGATACGGTGCGGGAAATTCGCACGATCTGCTGGTGCGGGCGCAAGGCGACGATGGTGCTGCGCATCGGCGCCGATGGCCGCCCTGTGCTGGAGGGCGACCAGGTCGCGATCGGCGGGAATGAGAGCTATGTCTCGCTGTGCCGCAAGCACTGGCGCGGACAGCTGGCCGGGCCGGATGAGGATGAGTGAGCCCATCCTTCGAGGCTCAGCAGAGCTGAGCACCTCAGGATGAGGATAGTTCAGTGTTCGCCGCCCCTCATCCTGAGGTGGTCGCGCAGCGACCCACGAAGGATCGGAAGCCAACCGCAGCATTCCGCCTGAAGAACCTTCGTCTAGTTAGCATCCAAGGCCTGTAAGGCACTTCATGCCTTACAGGCCTTGCTTGATTGTCATTAGACGGACCATAGCTTGTCAAGGCGGCACCCGCTGCGCGCCGCGAAGCGGGTGCCGCCTTGACAAGCTATGGTCCGTCTAATAGCGCCCGCTACGCTCCTCCTCTTTCAAAACAAATGCTCAGATTCCTCCGGCAATCATCGAGATCGTTGAGGCTGAGGTCGCGATACCGGCTGCCACATTTCACTGCACCCTGCCCTTGCACGCGCCGCGCCGAACGCTACCCTCTTTGCCATGTTCACAAGATTTTTTCACGAGCTGAAAGACGCCGGGCTGCCGGTCTCCTTACGCGAATACCTCACCCTGATGGAGGCGATGGAGGCCGACCTCGCCGGCAAGCGGGTCGAGGATTTCTATTACCTGTCCCGCGCCGCGCTGGTGAAGGACGAGCGCAATCTCGACAAGTTCGACCGGGTGTTCGCGCATGCCTTCAAGGGCATCGAGAGCGTTGGCGAAGGCATCGAGGCGGAGATCCCCGACGAATGGTTGCGCAAGCTGACCGACAAATTCCTGACCGAAGAGGAGAAGGCACAGATCGAGGCGCTCGGCGGCTGGGACAGACTGATGGAGACCCTGCAGGAGCGCCTGAAGGAACAGAAGGAGCGCCATGAGGGCGGCAACAAGTGGATCGGCACGGGCGGCACCTCGCCCTATGGCCATGGCGGCTATAATCCGGAAGGCATTCGCATTGGCGGGGAGAGCACCCAAAAGCGGGCGGTGAAGGTCTGGGAAAAGCGGGAATACAGGAACCTCGATAGCTCGGTCGAGCTCGGCACGCGCAACATCAAGATGGCCTTGCGCCGCCTGCGCCAGTTTGCCCGCGACGGCGCGCCGGACGAATTCGACCTCGACGGCACGATCGACGGCACCGCGCGCAAGGGCTACCTCGATATCCATATGCGGCCCGAGAGGCGCAATACGGTCAAGGTCCTGATCTTTTTCGATATCGGCGGGTCGATGGACCCGTTCATCACGATCATGGAGGAGCTGTTCTCCGCCGCGCGGGCGGAGTTCAAGCACATGGAATATTTCTACTTCCACAACTGCCTTTATGATTTCGTGTGGAAGGACAACAAGCGGCGCTGGACCGACAAGATCCCGACCTGGGACGTGCTGCACAAATATGGCAATGACTACAAGGTGATCTTTGTCGGCGATGCCTCGATGAGCCCCTATGAGATCACCGTGCCCGGCGGCTCGGTGGAATATTTCAACGAGGAGGCCGGCGCGGTCTGGCTGCAGCGCCTGCTCGACATTTACGAGACCGCGGTGTGGCTGAACCCGGTCAGGCGGCAGAGCTGGGACTATGTCGGCTCCATCGGCATGATGCGCCAGCTGTTCGCAGACCGGATGTATCCACTGACCCTGGACGGGCTGGAAGGCGCGATGGCCGAGTTGAAGCGGTAGGGCTTCACAGGATCAGGCTAACCGGCCACTTTCGCGTCATGAGCCCAAAAAAGGGAGAGCCGAGGCTCTCCCTGCGTAATTGTAATATCTCGACGCGCAATGGCAGGGCGCGATGATCAGGCGTGCCTTTTCAGGTCCTTGTCATAGTCGGGCGCGGGCCCGGAGAAGAGCTCACTCAGCTTGGCCTCGATCTTCTCGACCGGATGATTCGTCAGATCGCTGCTGACTTCCTTGACGACGCGATCCCTGGTTTCCTTGTGGAATCCGTCGCGCAGTTCCCCCAGTGCCTGGGGCGGCGCGAAGACAACGAGACGATCAAAGGCGTTCTTGAGCGCAGCCTTGTTGAGGCGCTCCGCAATTTCGCCGATGAAGCGTTCCTTTTCGAATTCGTGCCAGTCCGTGTCCTGAACGGCGGAGCGCTGGGCACCGCCGGCACCGTCATCGTTGAAGCGGCCCGGACGGTTCGCGGCCTGGTCGCGGGTCGGCGGGTTGTCCAGTTCCTCTTTCCTGATGACATTCAGAATGGGCTGGCTGTCGATATCGTCATTGCGGAAGAACAGGGCCTTTTCGCCATCGGCAACGAGCACCCAGGTGATCTTGTCAGCAAAATCTCTCATGATCGTACATCCTTTCCGTTTCCCCCTTAAAGGATACGAACAGGCGTCGCGGGCGAATGTTCCTGTATGACCTGTTTGTCAGGTCACCAGTCAGGTCGCCCAAGTCAGGAAACAGAGATCAGGCAGCGTCACGCAGGCGGCGGATTTCAGCGATGGTCTCGCGGCCGGTCCGGCGTAATTCCTCAAGCAGCTGTGCGCGTTCCTCGCGGCGACGCGCCAGCCCGACCAGCGTTTCCGCGCGGGCGCAAAGCTCGCCCAGTTGCCAGGCACCGACGCCGCGGGCAGCCCCCTTCAGGGCATGGGCCGCATCGCGCCAGGCTGCATCTTCCGCCGACGGATCAAGCAGCCCGGCCCACATCTCGGCCTGTGTCTCGAAAATACCGAGGATCTCGTCACGCAGCGCATCGTCGCCGGCAACATAAAGATCAAGATGATCCAGGTCTATCAGACACGCTGCAGTCATCGTCGTCGCCCCTTCATCGCCACAGCCCTCAATCGTCAGGGTCCGGGCCGTCCTCGTTGCGGAAAGGATGACGGTCAGTGATTAACAGAGTGTTCACGATATTGGCGGGAGTTTACGCGCCGTCAGTCGCTTTACTGCGGGTCGGCGTTTTCCTCTGCCGGGTCCGATAGCGGGGCATCCGCCTCTGGCTCGGGCTCGGCTTCCGGCTCGGTCTTGGCGGGCAGCATGACATTCTGCGCCGCTGCATCGGCTTCCGACGCGGCTGTCATCGCCTCGCGGGCATAGGATTCCGCGTCCAGCGCCGCTGCGACGGCCTCGTCGGCGGCATCCCGGGCCTCCTTGGCTTCAGCCATTGCCTGGGCACGATATTCGTTCGTCATCGTCTCGGCGGTCTCTGTCGCTTCGCGGGCGGCGACAAGTGCGGCCTGCGCCGCTTGCGAGGATGCCTCGGCCGATTCCATCGCGGTGACGGCAAGCCTGTCGGAATCCTTTGCCGCTGCGACGGGGTCGGTTTCCAGCATCATGGCAATGTTCGAGATCGCCTTGTTGGCGTCGTCACCGGCCCTGTCAGCCAGGATGACTGCCTCACGGGCGCGGGTGATGGCTGTCGCCGCGGCTTCATTGACCATGTCTCCGAGAGGGAATTCCTCCGCGACGGCCTGCTCGACCCCGGTCGGGTCTTCATCGTCGACGACTGCCTGTTCCCCGGCTGCCGGTGCGGGCTCATCCTCGCCGGTCACGGCCTCGCCGATATCTTCCGCTGTTTCCTGCACTTCCTCAACGGCCTGCTCGGCAACCACCGGCACCTCACGTCCGGAGAACAGGATGGCCGCAACAGTGGCGGCGAGGACCACCGCGATGATGAGCAGGATTTTCAAGATATTCATGACGACCCCCAGTCGAATTTGAGATGCTGACGAATACCTTACCCGTGATGGCGGGCATTCCAAAGCGAAACCATCGCCCGAAACGCCGCCTGGGGCGGCCCGGTTCCCTGAATCGCGCGTCTATTGCCTTGTTTCAGGCAGCGATATTGCCGATTATCCCGGAAATCAGGAGAGGACCGGCAGGCATCATGAGCGACCAGAAGAACGAAACGGCAGGCAATCCGGGTATTTTCGTCGGCAAGGGTGACAATCCCGTTTCCCTGACCCTGAAATATGCCAACCGCCATGGCCTGATCTGCGGCGCCACCGGCACCGGCAAGACCGTGACCCTGCAAATCCTGGCCGAGGGTTTTTCCGATGCGGGCGTGCCGGTCTTCATCTCCGATGTGAAGGGCGATGTCGCCGGACTGTCGCAGCCGGGCACGATGAAGGGCTTCCTCGAGGAACGCGCCGGGGCGATCGGCCTCGACCCCTATGAGATGACCGGCTATCCGACCGTGCTGTGGGACCTGTTCGGCAAGCAGGGCCACCCGGTGCGCGCCACCATCACCGATATGGGCCCGCTGCTGCTGGCACGGCTGCTGGGCCTGAACGACACGCAGGAGGGCGTGCTGGTGCTCGCCTTCCGCGTCGCCGACGACGAGGGCATGTTGCTGCTTGACCTCAAGGATCTGCGCGCCCTGCTGATCAATATTTCCGACCGGCGCCTGGAATTGCAGGCCGCCTATGGCAATGTCTCGGCTGCCTCGATCGGCGCAATCCAGCGCAAGCTGCTGGCACTGGAAGAACAGGGGGCGGACAAGTTCTTTGCCGAGCCGGCGCTCGACCTGAACGATTTCATGCGCACCGCGGGGGATGGCCGCGGGATGATCAACATCCTCGCCGCCGACAGGCTGATGATGTCGCCCAAGCTCTATGCGACATTCCTGTTGTGGATGCTGTCGGAGCTGTTCGAGATGCTGCCGGAGGCCGGCGACCCGGACAAGCCAAAGCTCGTCTTCTTCTTCGACGAGGCGCATTTGCTGTTCGACGACTGCCCGCCTGCCCTGCTCGACAAGGTGGAGACGGTGGTGCGGCTGATCCGCTCAAAGGGGGTCGGCGTCTATTTCGTTACCCAGAACCCGATGGATGTGCCGGACAGCGTGTCGAGCCAGCTCGGCAACCGCATCCAGCACGCGCTGCGCGCCTTCACCCCGAAGGAGCACAAGGTCATCCGCGCGGCCGCCGAGACGTTCCGGCCGAACCCGGCCTTTGCGACGGTGGATGTGATCACAGAGCTTGGCATTGGCGAGGCCCTCGTCAGCACCCTGATGGACAAGGGGATCCCGGGCGTGGTCGAGCGGACGCTGATCCGCCCGCCCTCGTCCCGCATGGGGCCGCTGACGGCGGCAGAGCGCAAGGCTGTCCTGCAATCCTCTCCCCTCGCAACGGTCTATGACAAGACGATAGATCGTCAGTCTGCCTATGAAGTCCTATCGCAGCGCGCGGAGAAGGCTGAAGAGGAAGCGCGCCGCGCCGCGGCATCGAAGGAGCGCAAGCAGGCAGCAGCCGAGAAAAAGCAAAGAAAAGCGCCTGCCCGCGGCCGGGCGCGGCGTGGCAACAGCCTCGGGGGTTACATCACCAAGCAGGCGACCAGCGTCCTGACCAGGACCCTCATCCGTTCCGCGCTACGCGGGATTCTCGGCAGCCTCAGAAAGTAAAACTGACCCTCTGAATTCGGTGTCGGGAAAACTGGTTATTCGATGATTGCCGGCCAGTTGGCATCGGCTTTCATGATGAAGCCCGGAATGTCCGTTTCCCACATTTCCTGGACCTTGCGGTCATAGTTGAGATAGAGCCTGCCATTGACGATGGCCCAGTAGGCAGGATCACCCTTGGCCAGCTTGCCTTGAGCAGCGGCCCAGGCGCAATAGCCGCCATATTGCGGTGCGTAGGCGGATGGATTTGCGATAAAGCGGTCGCGGTTCTCAGCCGAGGAAAAACGCCATTCGGCACCTTTGTACTCGGTCACAAAATCCTTCGAGCCTTCGACAGGCGCGCCTTCATTGAAATAAGCGACTGGGTCGTAGCCGCCGACAGCCGTATTGGAAAACACACCGGTATAGACAGGATCGGCGGCCTTGGCGGCGGCGATCTGAACCAGCCCTGCAAACAGGGCAACAAAGAGGATGGACAGGCGTTTCACGGGAAGTGCTCCTTGCAAAAGTCATGACGGGAACTGACTGGCCAAGGTGGTAGCGCACTTTCCCGATCCGGTCCCGTCACGGCTTCTCACAAGAAGCGGAAGCCTGCCGCGTCCCGGATCAATGGGGGGATCAGTGGGGGGATCAGCGGAGGATCAGCGGAGGATCAGCGGCTGTCGTCGTCGTCGGCCAGGTTGCCGGTGACGTAGCGATTGCGGTCGTCCTCATAGACGAGGTCGGGGCGGCCGGTACCGGCATAGCCCCGGTTGTCATAGGTAGAGGCGATGCGACGGTCTTTCGCGATGGTGCCATCGCGTTCGGCCAGAAAAATCTGCGCATCATCCGTGGCCCTGGCGACCGCCTCTTCTGCCTGCTCGAGCTTGGCCGCCGCTTCGACCGCCTCCGCCTTCGCCTCGCGCGCCTCGCGCTGGCTTTTCTCGACGGTGACGGCGACGCTGGTCAATTCGCCCGCCTCATCGGTGACCTCGCCGGCATCTTCGGCAGCCTGGGCGAGCATGATCGACACCTCGCGGGCGATGACGGCAGTGGCGCGTGCGCGGTCGGCAGCCTCCACCGACGCCACGACGGAGGCGTCTGCGGCATCGTTATAAGTGGCAAGCTGCGCCGATGCCTGCGCGCTTTCCTCGGCCCGGTCGGCATTTTTCTCGAGTTCCTCGGCCAGTGCATAGGCCTGCTCGGCAAGGTCGCCGGCGCGCTCGACGGAACGGTCAATACTCCGGACTGCCCGCTCCTGCCGCGCCATGACATCGACATCGCTATCCGACGCAAGGGTGGTCTGACCATCCCGGTCGAGGGCATCCCGCTCGATGAGGAACCATGCACCCCCGACAGCCAGAACGATGAATATGATAAATCCAAAAATGCGGGCCATGTCACGTCTCCATGCGTTTTCCATTACAGAACAGCGCAGCGGTGAGTTTGGTTCTTGGCAGGGATGAATGAGAAAGGCGCCCGGCCTATCGGGTCATCCGGTGGCTCAGCGCGACAAGGCGGGCAATCGTCCTGGCTGGAGGAATGACTGAGCGAATGACTGAACGAATGACAGCGGGAGCAGTCGCGATCAGTACACCGACCACCCGCCAGGCTTCGCCTCCATCAAGGACGGTGCCTACATCATGGACGCGGCTGAATAGGGTGCCTGTTGCTCGGCAAACGCATCTTCACCGTAATCAATCTCTGTCGGCTGGTCCTTCTGCACTCCAAGAGAGATCATGACCAGCGGCAGACCGACGGCGACAATAATCAGAACAAGAACATAGCGGAGCATGATTTTCTCCTGTTTCTGTTACGCTACTTTACATAAAACGATTCTTGGACTGATCAGTTCACGGCGACGGCATAAGAAATCCGGCGCTTTTGACGCCGGATTATTGGATCATTGAATTATTTCAGACACTTACTGGCCAGAGGGAGCATCACCACCTGTTGCATTATTGTCCCAGCGCGCCTTGAAACGCTCGAATTCTTCCTTGTCGCGGGCCTTCTGCATCTCTTCCATATAGGCTTGGAATTCACGCTTCGCGGCTTCGAGCTTCTGGCGCTCTTCCTCGATGCGGCGCAGTTCGGCGTCGCGCCATTCATCGAAGGCGCTATTGCCGGTGCGCGAGGACGAGGCCTTGCCATCGAACGCCTTGTCGAAAGCGGATTTCATCTTCTCGCCGGCGCTGGACACGCCATCAGTCTTGCCCCACTGGCTGAAATCAAGGCCCCAGGCCTGACCCCAGATCATGTAGGCGATCATGAAAACGCCGATGGGCCACGCGCCAATGATAAAGGCGACAACCATGATGGCGATGTTGACGGGCGTCCATGCCGGCCGCAGCTGTTCATGGATAGACCCTTTGCGGGTAGTTGAACTCATTCTTTCATCTCCTTGCAATGTCTGCGGCCCTCTACGCTTTTGCATATGGGTTCACGGTCCCGTGACTTCAAGAAGAAGAGACCGAATCACCAGGCTGTTCCGGGAAGGCTCAAGCGGCTCTACCAGCGGCCGTAGCGGACACTGCCCGGCACGACATAGCCGTAGCCATAGCGATCATAGCACATGGTGGCGGTCACCGGCACGCGGCGCCCCCGATGCCATTCGCTATAGCTCACCGGATGGCAGCGATAGGCGTAGCTGGTGTAGCCGGAGCGCCAGTCGCGGTGGCGATAGCGGCTGCGGCCACTGTTGTAGACATAGTAGCCATCGCGATAGCCGTCGGAATAGCCGATGGTGACGTCACCCAGATCGACGGAAAAATCGAAGCTGCTGCCCCGGTAGCGGTCGTCGCTATAGCGATAACTCCGGTCCGGATATTCGTAGCGGCTGCGATAGTCGCGATCATAGCGACGGCTATCATCGTATCGGGGGCTGTAATTGTCGGAATAGCGGCGGTACTCATCAGTGTAGCTGCGTGCCTGTTCCTGATAGCGGCTGCCATCCTCGCCCCGCACCTGACCCCTATCACGGCCATAATCACGGTCATCATCGCGATATCGGTCATAGCCTGTATCGTCATAGCTGCGGTCGTTGCGTCCATAGCCGAGATCGCGATCATCGCCCCGGCTGTCACGGCCGCCGGCCAGACGGTCATCAATGTCGCCATCCCAGCCTTGCGCGCCTTGAGCGGCAATTTCTGCACCGGTTTCGGCATCGACGGCGGCGCTGCCACGCACCTGGGCCGATGCGGGCAAGGAAAGGCCTATCAGTGCCGACGCCGCCAGCACAATTGGCCCGATGAGAGAGCGGAGAGTCCTGTTCATACAGGGTAAAAGGACGCAAGAATGTGGCATCAACATGGCTGCGATTCCGCCGACCGCCCCAAATATGCTATTGATAATTATTCTCAATATTGTTATGTCTGTCTCCGCCCGCCAATGCCGGCGGGTCACAACGATTCGGGATGACCGGAGCCGGAAGGGAGATCACAGAGCTATGAGCGCAACCCAGTCCCACCCCCTGCCCTTGCCTCTGCCAACCGACAGGACGGAGGATCCGGCCCTGTTCATCGTGTCGGCCCTGCGCCTGTTCGCCTGTCCCTGCGCCGCGCCGGTGCATGACACGCTTCGAGAGGACAGCCCGGCGCGGGCGCTGCTGCAGGTGATGCGGCTGATCGATACCCATGCCCGCCGTCCGCTGCGCCTTCATGCGGCCCATAGCGCGGTGATGAGTGCCGACGAAACGGCCTTTGCCGCCCTGCTCGCGGCGACACAGGCCGGGCGTGAGCGTGAAGCACAATTGCGCTGCCGGACCATGGTCCGCCCGGCCGGCCAGGATGCCCTGGGCCAGGCAATGCGCGTGCTTGCCCGAAAACTTTCAGTAGACGGTATAATTGTCGCCGCGCCAACCTCCGGACCCCCGAGTGGCACCCCCTGCTATCCCAAACTGGTCGGCGCCTGAAGCGGCAGGGTGATGCGGAAGATGGTGCCGGCGGGCCCTGTCTCGTGCAGCACGATGTCGCCACCATGGGCGCGGACGGTTTCGGCTGCGATGGCGAGGCCGAGACCTGAACCTCCCTGGCGCACCGAGCCCTTGAACGGCACGAAGAGATGTTCCCGCGCCGCAGGCGGCAGGCCGGGGCCGTTGTCCTGTACGTCGATGATGACGAGACGGTCCGTGCGTTCCGCCGAGAAGGTGACCCTGGGCGCCGGCTGATCGCTTGTTGCCAGCGCCTCGGCTGAATTGCGGGCCAGATTGAACAGTCCACGGAAGAGTTGAGTGCGGTCGGCCATCAGTTCCACGCGCGGCGAGACCTCATTGATGAACTGGATCGGCGGCTCGCCCTCGGTAAAGATCTTCAGCGCGTCCGACGTCTCCTCGACAATGTCGAACAGGTTGACCCGTTCGCGTTCCTTGACCTCGGCACGGCCGTAATCGAGCGTCGCCTGACACATGACGACAGCCCTGTCGAGCGCCTTGATCAGCCGGGGCGCGAGACGCTTGACCTGGGGGTCCTCGCTGCGCGACAGCCGGTCGGACATCAGCATGGCACTGGCAAGCACGTTCCTGAGGTCGTGGTTGATCTTGGACATACCCTCGCCCAGGGTCGCCAGCCGGGATTTCTGGCGCAGGGCGGATCTCAGCTCCGCCTGCATGTCGGCGAGCACACGCTCGGCCTGGCCGATCTCGTCGCGGCGGCCTGACGGGCGCATCATCGCGCCTTCATCCTCCGGCTTGCGCTGGAAGCGGGCCATATTGGCGGTCAGCTTGACCATGGGGCGAACGAAGATGAACAGGATGGTGAAATAGATCGCGCCCGCAACGATGATGCAGATAACGATGGACAGGCCGAGAATACCGATCGCGTAGCGCCACAGCGCCTCGCGCAGGGGTGCCTTCTCGATCACGATATCGACAGTCATACCGGGCGCCGAGGGCGGAGCGCCCTGCACCATCAGATACATGTTGGACGGCGAGACCATGTTGCCGAGCGCGTCGCCGATCAGCTGCAGTGGCGACGCCTCGCGCAGGTCGACCGGCTTGCGGTCCATCTCTTCGTCGCCTTCCCTGCCGTCTTCACTTCCGGGGGCAAGGATGAGCTGGCTGCGCCCGCCTGCGTCGATGCGCACGCCGATGATCTCCGCCGTTTCGAACAGGGTGCGGACGGTCTCTGGCTCGATCATGTTGTCGGGCGCGATCTGGAACGAGACCGAGATGAGATAGGCGCGCTCGATCCGCTCCTGCAGATAGTCGTACCGGAACTTGGCGACGGAGGGCACGAAGACGACGATCTCGGCGATGATGATGAAGACGACGGTCAGCGCAAGCAGGCGCGCCGGCAGATTGTGCCGCCGCTCGACCAGATAGTTGATTGATGTCCCGATACCGGCCATGCCGCCCGCTCCTTTGCCCCCTATCTAGCGCAGTTCGGCGCCGGTGCCATATGCCCGTGCGATCAGTCGAAGGTCGACAGCAGCCTGACAACGAAACGGGTGCGGTCGGAGAACAGCGTCGGCGTGTAATAGGCGCCGGCGACGCGCTTCGTGATCTCGCCCATGGTCGGGTATGGTGCGATCATGTTGGTGAAGGCCTTGATCTTCAGCCCGTTGGCGATGGCCAGCGCCCATGGCCCGATCAGGTCGCCCGCACCCGGCCCGATGATCGACGCGCCGAGCACCTTGCCGCCCTTGCCGACGACCACCTTGGCCATGCCCGAGGTTTCATGCTCTGCATGGGCGCGGTCGTTTTCCTCGAATTTCCAGCGGGCAATGGTGTATTTCTCGCCCTGGTCCTTCGCCTGCGCCTCGGTCAGGCCGACATGGGCGAGCTCCGGATCGATATAGGTGACCCAGGGCGCGTTCTCTTCCTTGTTCTTGGCCGGGACCTTGAACAGGATGTTCTGGACGAGCACGCCGGCGTGATAGCCGGCGACATGGGTGAACTGGCGCCCGCCAGCAACGTCACCGGCGGCATAGATGCGCTTGTTGGTCGTACGCAGGCGGGCGTTCACCTTGATGCCGCGCTCGTCATACTCGACGCCGGCCTTTTCGAGGTCGAGGCCTTCCACATTGGCGCGGCGGCCGGTCGCGACGAGGAGATGGGAGCCGGTGACGGCGTGCTCACCCTCGTCCGTCCTGTAGTGGACGGTGATGTCGCCTTCGCTGCCACTGACCCGCGCGACCTTGCCGCCCTCGATGATCCGCACACCCTCACTGGTCAGGTGCGCGCGGGCGATGGCGACGAGTTCGGGGTCGTCCTTGGGCAGGATCTTGCCGCCCTCGATCACGGTCACCTCCGCCCCGAGGCGGCGATGGGCCTGGGCCATCTCGACACCGATGGGGCCGCCGCCGATGATCAGCAGGTGCGCGGGCTGGTCCGGCATGTAGAAGATTGTCTCATTGGTCAGCCAGGGGACGCTGTCGAGCCCCTCTATCGGCGGCACGAAGGGCGATGAGCCGGTGGCAATGACAAAGTGCTTTGCCTTGACGACATGCTCGCCCGCCGTCACCTCGCGCTCGCCGGTAAATCGCGCAGGGTCTCGCAGCACGGTGCAGCCGAGACCCTCGAACCGCTCCTGGCTGTCATTGGGCTCGATCTCGGCAATGGTGCGGTAGACATGGTCGAGCACCGCCTTGTAGTCGATCGCGGGCTCGACACCGGCGATGCCGAAGCGGGCCGCCTCGCGCATGTGCTGGGCGCGCTTGCCGGCAGCGAGCATCGCCTTGGACGGGACGCAGCCATAATTGAGGCAGTCGCCGCCCATCTTGCCCTTTTCGATCAGCACGACCTTTCGGCCAAGCTGCGCTGCGCCGGCGGCGACCGACAGCCCGCCGGAGCCGGCGCCGATGATACACAAATCTGCCTTGATCGTCTGTGTCATGATAAATCCTCTGGATATTCGTTCCGGGCTCAGTCAGCCTCGTTCAGCGACCAGTCATAGGCATAGCCGTCGATTTTTGTCCGGCCGTCAAGCATTGCAGCGGTCTCGCCGTCGGCATAGGGGCGCAGCCAGTCGAGAATGGCCGCGTCGCTGCCGCCGAAATCGCCGCCATACCAGTCGAAGATCGAGGACAGGATGAGGTCGCCGTCTTCCACCATTACGGCGCGGCCTGAATTGACGAAGGCGCGGGTCGCGGCGTCGAGGCGGGCGTCCAGCGTGGCAGCAGCGAAGGGCTCGGGCAGCAGCGCCGGGCAGCCGATGGAGGCGCAGTTGACGGCGAAATGCACGCGCGGCTCGTCCCAGTTCTCGCGCAGCGTGCCATGCTCGATATCGTCGAGGCTCATTTCCTCGCCATTGACGGTCACGAGATCTTCCCGCCACGGGCCGGGGCGAATGCCGAGGCCGAAGCGGATATCGCGGATCGAGGCGACAGGATAGTTGTCGAGGACCACATCGAGGGTGACGGCATTGTAGAGATTGACCCACCAGGCGAAGGCGGCGTCGCGGTCGTCAGGCGGCCCCGAGGCGGCCTGATCGCCGATCCAGTCTTCCAGGGCCGCGTGATCAGCCTGCGCTACCGCGCCGTAGCGCACGGCGGTGACGCCCGGGGATTTCTCGACGACATAGGCCCCGAGAAACCGGTCATAAGCAGTGTCACCGGCTGCCTGCACCGCTGGCGCCAGCAGTATGGTCATGAGGCTGACAAGACTCAAAAGGCTGGCGAAGAAGCGCATTCCTGGATGTTTCCCGTTCCGTCTGGTGTCATAACGGCTGCGCCGCCCGGCTGGTTTGGTCGTAATACTGCAAAAGGCCGCCGGGCAGCGTCACAGCTGCGCGATGGTGCCGTCACCATCGCGTGTTGCGGAACACAAGAATTTCACCCATCTGCACCCTTGACGAGGCCGCCCTCATGACGTAGTCACGCGCCTTCGAATTCATATTTATTGACGCCTTCAAAGGGGCAGACGATGAAAAGAACATATCAGCCAAGCCGCCTGGTGCGTAAGCGCCGTCACGGTTTCCGCGCCCGCAAGGCCACCAAGGGCGGCCAGAGAGTACTCGCAGCGCGCCGTTCCAAGGGCCGCAAGAAGTTGTCAGCTTAACGCAGACAGCTAAAGGGAGGGCTTTGCTTGACAGGCCCCGCCAGCAAAAACGCAGCAATGCTGCCGGTCCGCTCTTTGAAAAAAAGGGCGGATTTTTTGCGTTTGAGAGATTGCCGCGGGGCATCGACGAAAGGCTTCCTGCTGCTCAGTGCTCCTTCCCCGGCAGAGAAAAAGGGGCCGGCGGATAAAACGGGCCGCGCCGGCGAAGGCATTGCCCGGCTCGGCATTACGGTGACGAAAAAGCTCGGCAAGGCGGTCACCCGCAACCGCATCAAGCGGCGGCTGCGGGCTGCGGGCAGAGAGGTTCTCGCCGTTCACGGCACGCGAGGCCACGACTATGTGCTGATCGCGCGATCCGCGGCGGAAGAGCTTCCTTTCGCCATTCTGCTTGACGATCTGAAACAGGCCCTTGTAAGCCCACCTGTGACCAAGCGCCCGGCGGCAGGACCGGGCAGCATGACGCGGCCACCAAGACGATCTTCGCGTTCAGGCCCTGACAAAGACTAGACGGAACATTCAATGGACAATCGCAATCTCATTATCGCTGTCGCCATCTCCATGGGCCTCTTGCTGCTCTGGGACGTGTTCTACATGCAGCCCCAGCGCGACGCGATGGAAGCGCAGCGTCAGGCCCAGCAGACGATGCAGGTCGACGAGCAGGCAGCAGGCGATCTCGGCACGCTGGAGGATCCGTCTTCGGTCAACCGCATCCTGACACGGGAAGAGGCATTGGCCCTTGCCCCGGGCCGGGTGCGCATCGAAACGCCGATGGTGACCGGCTCGATCAACCTGCAGGGCGCGGTTATCGACGACCTCAGCCTGAAACAATATCACATCACGCCGGATGACAGCTCGCCGATCGTGACCATGCTCAATCCGCGCGAGACGCAATACGGCCATTACATGCAGACCGGCGCGATCGCGCGGGCCGGCGAAAATCCGCTGCAGGACGACCGCACGGCGATCTGGACCGCCGACGAGAGCGCGGTGCTGACCGTCGACAATGATGTCACCCTGACCCGGACCGAGGGCGGCCTCGTCCACACCATGACCATCGGCATCGACGACCAGTACATGTTCAACGTCACCCGCACGGTGGAGAACACCAGCGGCGAGCGCGCCATTGTCGCCCCCTTCGGCCTGACGGTTCAGCGCGGCGACCCGCCCTTCCTGAAGAAATTCATGATCCTGCATGAAGGCCCGGTCGGCGTGCTCGGCTCGGTCGGCCTCAAGGAACGCAAATACCAGAACGTCTACAAGAAGGGGGAACGCTCAGCCGAGGGCGTTTCCGGCGGCTGGGTCGGCCTGACCTCGAAGAACTGGCTTGCCGCCCCGATCCCGGCGCAGGACCTCGTCTATACCGGCCGTCTTGGCCATGAGGCGAACACCACCCGCGACAACCCGGTCTATCTTGCCCAGTATCGCGGCGCGCAGCAGGTGGTCGAGCCGGGCGAGACCTGGACCTATCAGGCTCACATGTTCGGCGGCGCCAAGCGCATGGAAATCCTCAATCATTACGAGGAGCCGGTCGAGGAAGGCGGGCTCGGCATCAAGGATTTCGACAAGGCCGTCGACTGGGGCAATTTCTTCTTCCTGACGCGCCCGATCTTCTGGCTGATGCATTTCTTCGCCGAGCTGACCGGCAATTACGGCGTCGCCATCCTGCTGCTGACCCTGGTCATCAAGGCGATCCTCTTCCCGCTTGCCAACAAGAGCTTTGCGTCCATGGCCGGCATGCGCAAGGTCCAGCCGGAGTTGAAGAAACTGCAGGAGCGCTACAAGGACGACAAGATGAAGCAGCAGCAGGAAATGATGGCGCTGTACAAGAAGTACAACATCAATCCGCTGGCTGGCTGCCTGCCTGTGATCATGCAGATGCCGATCTTCTTCGCCCTCTACAAGGTCCTGTTCGTGACCATCGAGCTGCGTCACGAGCCGTTCCTTTACATCAATGACCTGACCGCGCCGGACCCGGCCGTGCTGCTGAACCTGTTCGGCCTCGCGCCATGGGATGTCGCCACGCTTCCGCTCGTCGGACCCTATATCGCCATCGGCCTGCTGCCGATTCTGATGGCGATCGCGATGTTCTTCCAGACCAAGCTGAACCCGCCGCCGCCAGACCCGACCCAGGCGATGATCTTCAACTTCATGCCGCTGATGTTCCTGTTCATCTTTGCGCCGTTCCCGGCAGGTCTCGTCCTGTACTGGTTCTGGAACACCTTCCTTGGCGTGATCCAGCAATATGTGATCATGAAGCGCCATGGCGCCGACGTGGATTTCTTCGGCAACATCAAGCAGAGCTTCGGCAAGGACGGCGAGAAAAAGCCGGCCTCTGCGAATGACTCCAAATGACGGACACCACGTATTCCGACGATGACATCGAGACGGGCCGCGTTCTGTTCGCCGGCCCGTGCGATTTCATGCTCGGGGTCGTGTCGATGGAGACCCTGCCGCCCCCGGTGATGCCGGAAGTCGCCTTTGCCGGGCGTTCCAATGTCGGCAAGTCGTCCCTGCTCAACGCGATCACCGGCCGCAAGGCGCTGGCGCGGACCTCGAACACGCCGGGGCGCACGCGCGAGCTGAACTTCTTCAACCTCAATGACAGGCTGCGCCTCGTCGACCTGCCGGGCTATGGCTATGCCCGCGCCTCGAAAAAGGAATCGTCCGGCTGGAACCGGTTGATCCGCGATTACCTGAAAGGCCGGGTCACCCTGCGCCGGGTCTGCCTGCTGATCGATTCGCGCCACGGGCTGAAGGACAATGATGCCGAGATCATGAAAATGCTCGACATCGCCGCCGTGCCCTATCAGATCGTCCTGACCAAGACCGACAAGATCAAGCCGACCGATCTGGAGAAGCTGATCGCAAAGACGGCCGAAAAGATCGCCCGCCGCCCGGCCGCTTTCCCGTTCATCGCGGCGACCTCGTCGGAGAAGGGTTTCGGCATCCCCGAACTGCGCGTCGGCCTGGCGCAGCTGGCGGAATAGCCGGCTCATTGCCGCTTAGACTTCCCGTCGCAACCACGGTACCGCTGGTCGCAGAGAGAGTGCCGGGGGACCGGGATTGGACAAGCTTTTCAGGGAATTGCGCAGGCGGAATGTGTTCCGCGGCGCCGCCATCGTTCGCGAACGGCGAGAGTATGGCCTGCCCGACCGCCAGGGCGGATAGCTGACCCGGTCCAGCTTACCGGAACCATCCGCTTCTTTTGGCCGTTACCGCATGCGGTGCAGACTTGCATGAGGAACGGGGCTGAGGCAGGCATGATTGCGCAAATAAAGGACAGGCTGACGAAAATGCCGTTTTACGGTCTCTACCAGAGGGTGGAGAAACCCGTCTCGCGCGTTTTTGCCAGCATCGGTAACGACAATATCGGCCTGATCGCCGCCGGTGTCGCCTTTTTCGCCTTCCTGTCGATCTTCCCCGCCATTGCCCTGGCGCTGACGATCTGGGGCCTGTTCAACGATCCGGACCAGCTCGGCAATCACCTGACGCTATTGCGCGGGATCGTGCCGCAGGACGCCTTCGACCTGATCGCCAACCAGATGATCCGCATCGCGGAATCCCAGGAAGGTAAACTCTCATGGGGAGCGATAGTGTCGCTCGTCCTGGTGTTGTGGAGCTCTTCGCGGGCGATCAACGCGCTGTTGTCGGCGATGTCCGTGACGATCAAGAAGGACCATCAGCGCGGATTTGTCCGGCAGAACCTGCTGGCGCTCGGCTTCACGGTTGGCGGCATCTTTTTCGCGCTTTTATCCATCACCATCATCGGCGCCTTCCCGCCGATCATCGCGGCGCTGCGGCTGGGTGCCTTTACCGACGCCCTTCTGCATACATTCCGTTGGCTGACGATGTTCGCGCTGTTTTTCGGGGCGGTCTATGCGTTTTACCGCATCGCCCATCCGCGCACCGCAGATGGTGAGCGGATCAGGCCGAAACGGCTATGGCCTGGCGCCCTGCTCGGGGCGGTCATCTGGCTGATGGCGTCTATCGGTTTCTCGCTCTATCTGTCCCATTTCGAAGTCTATAACGAGACATTCGGGTCGCTGGGGGCCGCCATCGCCCTGATGATGTGGTTCTGGATCTCGGCCTTCGCGATCTGTGTCGGCGCAGAGGCCAACGCCGAAATACAGCACGAGGCAAGTTCAGACTGATCGCCTCTGGCCTTGCGGCGCGGCTTATGATAGCGTTATCATGAAAATGTCACCATGTACCGCCATGATGGACGCCGGGACCGCGACAGGCCCGGCCGGTCATGCTATAGGACGGCACGAGACTGGTGCAGGACAACGACCCTGTAACAGGGGCAAACCATAGGGAAAGACATGCAGATCTTCATCGATACCGCCGACACAAAAGAACTGAAAGCCGCGTTTGACACGGGCCTCGTTGACGGGTGCACTACCAATCCGTCTCTGATCGCCAAGGCAGGTCGTGACTTCAAGGAAGTGATCGCGGAAATCTGCGAGATGACGACCGGCCCGGTCTCCGCCGAAGTCGCCTCGACCGAAGCCGACATGATGCTGAAAGAAGGCAAGCGCCTGGCACAGATCGCCGACAATGTCGTCGTCAAGCTGCCGCTGACCTGGGCCGGCCTCAAGACCTGCAAGACGCTGACCGAAGAAGGCATCAAGACCAATGTCACCCTGTGCTTCTCACCGAACCAGGCCTGGCTCGCGGCCAAGGCCGGCGCGACCTATATCTCCCCGTTCATCGGCCGCCTCGACGATCTCGGCCTCGATGGCATGGAGCTGATCCACGACATCCGCCAGATCTATGACAATTACGGCTATGAGACGAAGATCCTCGCTGCCTCGATCCGCTCTGCCGGCCATTGCATCGACGCCGCCAAGGCAGGCGCAGATGTCTCGACGATCCCGCCGAAAGTGTTCAACGCCCTGCTCAACCACGTGCTGACCGACAAGGGCCTCGCCGATTTCGTCAAGGATTGGGAAGGCACTGGCCAGACAATTCTGTAGAATCAGGGCTTTCATCCGGCATGGATGAGACCGCAGACAATAACAAGGCCCGGATGCGACAGCGTCCGGGTCTTTGTCGTCTCGGTCTGGGTGTTTCAGGCCCGCTCGGGGCTGACTGGTTCAGCGACGCCAAGGCTTCGGCGCTGATCGAAGGCGCGATCGAGCGCGGTATCAGCCGGTTCGATACGAGCCCGCTTTATGGCGTGGCGGAAACGCGTCTCGGCGAGGCGATCAGATCAGTCGGCCCGGCCGCGGCCAAATCCCTGAAAGTGTCGACCAAGGTCGGAAACTTTCTCGATCACGAGGGACGGCGACGGCGCGACTTCTCCCCCGAAACCATCCGGCGTCTCGTCGAGCAGAGCCTTGGCCGGCTTGGCCTCGACGCGCTGGAAATCCTCTATCTGCATGGACCCGATGAACATGAACTGATGACCTCTCTGCCTGTGCTGGCGGACCTGCAGGACGCAGGCCTGATCAGGCAAACAGGGGTCTGCTCGGAAGGTTCCCACCTCGCCCGGGCGGCGCGGGAAGACAGCGTCGACATGCTGATGGGCACGTACAATCTGTTCGACCGGCGCCACGAAACGATGTTCGACGAGGCGTCCTCGGCGGGCAAGACAGTCACCGCCATCGCGCCCCTGGGCCAGGGGCTGTACCGGCGCGGGTTCCTTGTCCCGAAAAGCCTCGCCGATGGCTGGTATATCGCCCGGGCGCTGGTCCGCAACCGCCGCCAGCTGGGCGCGGCGACGCAGGAGCAGTGGCTGCATGAGGTCGAGGGCTGGGATGCGCCGTCCCTCGCCCTGGCCTTCACGCTCGCCAATCCGGCCGTCGATTGTGCGATGACCACCACCACCCGGCTGGCCCATCTCGAGGCGAATATTGCCGCCGCCGGAAGAGAGCTGCCTCACGATCTCATGATGCGTCTTGCGAGCGTCGCGTCCGACGGATAACAAGGGACAAGATTACCCGGATGGCGCCGTTGACTTGTGGCAAGCCCGGCCCCATCTGCCGCCCGTACGCAAAAGGAAGAATCGCCATGTCCGATATCAAATCCCACATCCAGTCCCAGATCGATGCCAACCCGGTGATGCTGTTCATGAAGGGGACCCCGCAGTTCCCGCAATGCGGTTTCTCGGCGGCTGTCGTGCAGATCCTCGACTATGTCGGCGTTGAGTACGGATCCGAGAACGTCCTCGCCAGCGACGAGCTGCGCCACGGCATCAAGGAGTTCTCCGACTGGCCGACCATCCCGCAGCTCTATGTGAAGGGTGAATTTGTCGGTGGCTGCGACATCGTCCGGGAGATGTTCGAGAATGGCGAGTTGAAGCCGTTTCTCGCCGAAAAGGGCCTGATCCAGCAAGACGCCTGACCGGCCGACAGGGACGCAGCCGCTTCCTGTTCCGTCACATGCAACTAACGGGCTGCCTCACGCATTAGTGAGGCATGCCTGATCCATCCTCTTCTCAAGGCGATACCGCCTCCCGCCATGCTGCCCTGACCCGCACCTTCGTCGTGCGGGTGCTGTTCATTCTCGGGCTGATTGCCCTGGCCTATGCAGCAATGAAACTGTCGACGGTGTTCCTGATGGCGACCGGCGCCGTCGTCGTCGCCGTGATCATCCACCTGATCGCCGACCCGCTGAAACGGCGCCTCAACGTGCCGAAGAAATACGCCGTGCTCAGCGCCATCCTCATCCTCGCGCTGATTCTTGCCGGCTTCGGCTGGCTTTTTGGCAGCCAGCTGGCAGCACAGGTCGACACGTTTCTGTCCGAACTACCTCGCTCCGTCGAACAGGTGCGGTCCTCCGTCGAGCAAAACCCCTTCGGCGAGGTGGCCGTGCAGGCCTGGAACGGCGCGAGCGAGCAGGCCGGCGCGGCGCTCGGCTATCTGCGCGGCCTCGTCAGCAATGTCGTCAATTCGGTCGTTGGCCTCGTCGTGATCGTTGTTGCGGGCGTGATGCTCGCCTCGCGGCCCACCACCTATCGCGACGGCTTGCTGCTGCTCCTGCCGTCGACATCGCGCGACCGCATGCGCGCGGTGATGAATGCCTCCGGCCGCTCTCTGAAAGGCTGGATGATCGGACAGCTGATCGCCATGGCCGTGATCGCGATCCTCGTCAGTATCGGGCTGGCCATTGTCGGCGTGCCATCCTGGCTGATCCTCGGCCTGCTTGCGGGGCTTGCGCAGTTCGTGCCGCTGATCGGCCCGATCGTCTCGGCCGTACCGGGATTGCTGATCGCCGCGTCGATGGGCTGGGTGCCTTTCGCCTGGACCCTGGCGATCTATGTCGGCGTCCAGCAGCTCGAGAGCAATTTCCTGACGCCGTATGTCATGAACCGGACCACCAGCCTGCCCATGGTCCTGACCCTGTTCTCAATTCTCGCCTTCACGACCCTGTTCGGGCCACTGGGCGCGGTCTTCGCCACACCGATTACGGTCGTTCTCTATGTGATGGTGCAGATGCTTTATGTCGAGGATACGCTCGACGAGACGCTCGATGTGAAGGGTGAGAGGTCTCATGAGGCGCCGGCGGGAGACTGAACAGCGATGAAATGCGTCCCTCTATGCTGGCGGAAATAGGAGCTGTAGCGCCCTCAGTGCGCATTTTGCGCACTGATTGCGGATAAACCCTTGACAGTGCGCACTCATTGCCCATATACTGTGACAGTTATATGACAACTGCTAGTCAGGAGTATTTTAAATGGCACATATTACAGACGATACTGGTTATCACGGCGAACCGGATAGCTTTTTTGACAATCACTCGATGACGTGGCGGGTTCTCGCCTGGCTCGGCATCGGCACGGTCGCCGCGATTGTCGGTTTTGCCGGCGTGATAATGACGGTGAATGCGACACCGCTCTAAGGCTGGATGACGGCATAATTGCCGCCACCCCCGGAAACTGAAAAAGCCCGCGCTGATCGCGCGGGCTTTTTCGTGTGCGTAACAGGATTGCCACCGGCGCGACGCCGGCAGCAAGGACCTTAGGATGCGTAGAATTCGACGACGAGGTTCGGTTCCATCGTGCCGGCATAGGGCACTTCGGAAAATTCCGGGATCCGGACGAGAGTCGCGGTCATCTTCTTCGCGTCGACCTCGACATAGTCGGGGATGTCGCGTTCCGGCAACTGCAGGGCTTCGAGAACCAGCGCCATGTTCTTGGACTTTTCGCGGATCTCGATGACGTCGCCCGGCTGGCAGCGATAGGATGGGATGTTGGTGCGCACGCCATTGACCATGACATGGCCGTGATTGACGAACTGGCGGGCAGCAAAGACGGTCGGCACGAATTTCGCGCGATAAACGATCGCGTCGAGACGGCTTTCCAGAAGGCCGATCAGGTTCTCGGCGGTGTTGCCCTTGCGGCGGTCGGCCTCTTCATAGATCTTGGCGAACTGTTTTTCCGTGATGTTGCCGTAATAGCCCTTGAGCTTCTGCTTGGCCATCAGCTGGACGCCGAAGTCGGACAGCTTGTTGGCGCGGCGGGCACCATGCATGCCCGGCTTGGTTTCGCGGCGGTTGAACGGAGATTTGGGGCGACCCCAGATATTTTCGCCTACGCGGCGGTCAATCTTGTACTTGACCGTATGTCTCTTGGACATGCGATTTCCTTTTCTTCAATGCGGCCCGGTGCGCCAGCCAATCCGGCACACGATCTCAACGGCGGTCCACGCATCTCCCGTCATCAGAAGCGCGGGTTTTAGGGCGCGATGCCGGGCCTGTCAACCGCCCGGCGCCCGCCAGTCGCCTGGGCTCGGGCGGCATACAACACCCTGCCCCGAGGCGAGGGCGAGGTCAGGACAGGCAGGAACGCGCCAGGTACAGGCAGCCCCTGTCTGACTTGCCTGCTCCAGGTCTCTCTTGCACAAGGCGCTTCTGCTCAAGTCTCGCCTGCTCAGGTCTCCCCAGCTCAAGTCTCTGGGGGCAAAGATTAAATTAAAGCCGCCCGCGCATTTCCCTCTTGTATTTGCCGCAAAAGATAGCATCCTATTTTATGCGATCAGACAGCACGCGCGGAATAACGCCTCGACGGTGAGACGCATGCTAACGGCGGGAGCGGCTGGTCCCATTTTCTCTGGAGATATAGACAACTCATGTTGTTGATTAAGACCTTTGTCGCTGCAAGCGCCATCGAAGGCGTTGGCGTGTTCGCTGGCGAAGCCATCAAAAAAGGCCACCTGATCTGGAAACTCGACCACCGTTTCGACCTGCTCATTCCGCGCAGCGTTCTGGAGGACGGCGAGATGGCGTACCGCGAATTGCTGATGCGCTATTCCTATCCGCATGCGCCGGACCCGCGCTATGTCGTTTATGAAAGCGACAATGGCCGGTTCATGAACCATTCTTTCGATCCGAACACGGACTTCACCGGACCGGACCAGGGCTATGCCCGCCGCGATATCGCGGAGGGCGAAGAACTGACCGGCGACTATTCGGAGTTCTGGCCGGAGTTCACCGCGGTTCACCACGTCGCCCCGACGGCGCATATGAACGGACACGCCCATTAAAGCAGCCTGCGTCCGGATGGACGCAGCTACGCTACTGCAAGACCCTGGAAACGGTCACATTATCTGCGTTCGAATGATTCCGGTTGACTGCAGGGTGATGTGTCCTGCCGAAGTGGACCGGGCCGGAGGCATTCCCGGCCCGGCTTCTCGTCATATTGACTCCGCCCAGCGGCTGGAGAGCCGTGTCGCCGAATTGATGATGCCGACCATGGAATAGGTCTGGGGAAAATTGCCCCAGAGCTGGCCGGTCTTGGGATCGAGATCTTCCGACAGCAGGCCGAGCTTGTTGCGCATGGACAGAAGGTCCTCGAATATCTCCCGAGCCTCTTCCTTGCGCCCGATATGGGCGAGCGCGTCGATATGCCAGAAGGTACAGGCCGTAAACGCGGTCTCTGGCGTGCCGAAATCGTCCGGCGCCTTGTAGCGATAGACATGCATGCCATGGCGCAGCTGCTTGTCGACCGCATCGACGGTCGCGGCAAAGCGCGGATCGTCCTTGGGCAGGAAACCGACTTCGGCCATCAACAGGACAGAGGCATCGAGCGCCTCGCCGCCATAGGCACCGGTGAACGCCTTGATCTTGTCATTCCAGGCCTTGTCATAGATCGTCTCGCGGATTGTCGTTGCCCGCTCGTTCCAGTAGTCGGCCCGCGCGCTGTCGCCGAGATAGGCGGCGATCTTGCCGAGGCGGTCGCAGGCAGCCCAGCACATCAGCGCGGACGATGTGTGCACCTGGCTGATCGTGCGATATTCCCAGATGCCGGCATCGGGCTCGTTATGCATGGCCCAGGCTCGCTCGCCGACCTGCTCGAGCTGGCGGAATTCGGCAATGCCTGCCTGATTGCGCAGGCGCGTGTCGAAGAATGCCTGGGATGCGCCGAGGATAACCTGTCCGTAGACGTCATGCTGGATATGTTCTGCAGCCTGGTTGCCGAACCGGACCGGCTTGTGGCCGCGATAGCCGGGCAGCGCATCGGCGATCTGCTCTTCCAGCTGCTGTTCGAGGCTGATCCCGTAAACCGGCTGGATATGCCCGCCCTTGGTCGAGGCGACGACATTGCGCAGGAAGCGCAGATAGATTTCCAGCGTCCCGACGGAGGACAGCCGATTCAGCGCGGTGACGGTGAAATAGGCATCCCTGATCCAGCAATAGCGATAATCCCAATTGCGCGACGAGCCTTCATGCTCCGGGATCGACGATGTTGCGGCCGCGATGATCCCGCCGGTCTCTTCGTATACGCACATTTTCAGGGTAATGGCGGCGCGGATCACCGCCTCCTGCCACTCGAACGGAATGGCGAGACGGCGGGACCAGTTCTGCCAGTAGTTGACGGTGCGCTCTTCCCATTCCCGCGACAACGTGTTGACCCCCTCGGAGACGGTCTCGTCGGGCCCGCAGATGAAGGACAGCGGCTTGTCGAGCAGGAAGGATGTGCCGCTCATCACATAGGAGATCGCCGCATCGGTCGTCACCCGGAAAGCCAGCGTATCGCTGGCAAAGCGCACATGGCTGACGCCCCGTGTGACCTGCATCGGCTTGTCATCCCACCCGGTCGACGGATCGAGACGGACCTTGATGCGCGGCGTGCCGGAAAGGGGCCGCAAGCGCCGGACGATGCCCATGGGCTGGAAGGTGCGCTCCCGCGCCTCGAAACGCGGCGCGAAATCGGTGATTTCGACGGCACTGCCATCCTCGGCCTCAAGCACCGTACACAGAACAGCGGTGTTGCGGACATAGTATTGACGGCTGCGTACGAAGCCTTCCAGCTCGACCGCGAAAGTGCCGCCGCCGCCGAGCAGCGCGTTGAAGACGGGCTTGCCGTCGAGGCGCGGCAAGCAGAGCCAGCCATAGGCCCCCTGCTCGTCAATCAGCCCGGCGATCGTGCCATTGCCGATCATGCCCAGTTCGAGCGAAGGTTTGTTGAGCACAGGTGGTGCGTTCCCATTCATTCGGCAATTCCCTTTTCCAGCCAGTCTGCAACAGCCTGCGGCGACGCGAGCCGGTAGGCGGCAAGGCTCTCGCCCTCTCCAACCTTGACGGCAAAGCCGCCAAGGTCAAGGACGGCCGCAAAGCCATCCTCATCGGTCACGTCGTCGCCTGCCATGACAGGCACACGCCCGGCAAAGGGCTGCTGTTTCATGACTTCACGAATCGCAAGGCCCTTGTTGGCGCCGGACGGCTTGGCCTCGATCACCATCTTACCGCTTTGCACGCCATAACCCTCGACGGCGTCGACGATGCGCCGCGCCGCGGCGAGCAATGCCTCGCCATGCTGCGGGCAGGCACGATAATGCAGCGCGAGGACGGAGCCCTTGTTCTCCACCTTCGTGCCCGGATAGTCCGCACTGAGCCCGGTCAGGCCGCCGCGAAGCTCTGCCGGTGCCATGTCGGTACGGGTCAGTGCGGCGGCGCCGGGGGCCATGATGTTGAGGCCATGATTGCCGAGCCGCCAGAGCGTGTCCGGCACGCGGCGTGCAAGGTCATCGATGTCGCGGCCGCTGATCACCGCCAGCGCGCCATCGAGCCTGTCGGCGAGCCTGGCCAGCAGCGGAGCCGCGCCATCGACCAGCGCGACCGTGTCAGGATCATCCTGCAAGGGCGCAAGCGTGCCGTCAAAATCCAGAAACAGGGCCTGGCCCTTTTCCGGCAGGGGGGGATAGGTTTCGTTCGTCATGTGCAATCCGGTCTGGCAGGCACCCTCGCCTCCACGCTCCTGAAACTAAGATAGGGCAAGTCGGCAAAGTGTCAGGCTGCGCCGTTCAGTTCAACCGGGGGAAGGTCGCTTTCCGCGTCGATATGGCCGAGGTCGTGCAGGAAGGTCTGGCGCCACCAGTAGATATCCTTTTCACGGATTGTCTTGTCGATGGCACTCCAGCGCTCCTTGCGCTCTTCAAGCGGCATGTGGATCGCGCGATAGATTGCATCGGCGACCTCGTGGGTGTCATAGGGGTTGACCAGCAGCGCCTCCGGCATCTGCGACGCAGCACCGGCGAAATGCGACAGCACCAGCACACCCGGATCGTGGGGGTCCTGCGCCGCGATGAATTCCTTGGCGACGAGGTTCATGCCATCGCGCAGCGGCGTGACGAGGCCGACGCGGGCGATGCGATAAAGGCCGGCGAGTTCGTCGCGTGTATAGGAGCGGGCGAGATAGCGGATGGGAATCCAGTCGAGATCGCCATGGTCGCCATTGATCGAGCCGGACAGCTGGTCGAGCTGCTCGCGAAGCTCCGCATACTCATCGACCTTGGTCCGTGATGGCGGCGCGATCTGCGTGTAGGAGACCTTGCCGTGCAGGTCCGGATAGTCGCGAATCAGGCGGCCGACCGCCTCGAAGCGCTGCGGCAGGCCCTTGGAATAGTCCATGCGGTCGACCCCAAGGACGAGTTCGCGGCCGCCGAGAAACCTGCCGATGCGGGTGCTGGCTTCGCGTGCCTTGTCCTTTTCGGCGAGGGCGGCAAAATCGTCGACATCGATCCCGATCGGATAGGCCTTTAGGGTGACCGTGCGACCGTGAACGGAGACGGTGCCGTCATCGTTCTTCCTGCCGCCGGCGAATTCCAGCAGGTAGCGCTCGAAATTGGCCTTGTGGTCCTCTGTCTGGAAGCCAAGCAGATTATAGGCGGTCATCGCCCTTGCGAGACGGGTATGTTCAGGCAGGGTACGGAAGACTTCCGGTGCCGGGAACGGAATATGGAGGAAATAGCCGATGCGGCCGTCAAAGCCATGCTGGCGAAGCTCCTCGCCCATCAGGCAGAAATGGTAGTCATGGACCCAGACGACATCGTCCGGCTTCAGTTGCTTCGACAGCAGCCTGGCGAAACGGTGATTGACGGCTTCATAGCCCGCGAAGTCCTCGTCGTCGAAATTGGCCAGGTCGGTACGGTAGTGAAAGATCGGCCACAGCGCCCGGTTGGAATAGCCGAGGTAAAAGCGCTCATGTTCTTCATGGGTCAGGTCGACCAGGGCGAAATCAACACCTCCATCGGAGAACATCTCGATGCCGCGGGCCTCGTCAACCGTGCGTCCGCTCCAGCCGAACCAGGTCCCGTTTGACGCGACAAGAGCATCCCAGAGCGCGACTGCCAGCCCGCCAGCGCGCGCATTCGGGTCGGCTGCGGTGCGGTTTGAAACGCCGATCAATCTGCCCATAGCTAGTAATTTCCCTTTTTGGCCGTCTTCGAATTCCGGAACACCCACTAAAGACACAAGTTCGTGTGCTTAAGGTGAGTATATTGCTGCAACGCAAAAAGGCAAGGTCAGTAGCGCCAGAACTCCGGATCGAACAGCATCAGGACGGCAAAAATCTCGAGACGGCCGAGAATCATCAGGAAACTGATGATAATCTCGTCATAGGAATTCATAGACGAGAAATTGCCCGCCGGGCCAACGATATCGCCAAGCCCGGGGCCGACATTGCACAGTGCAGTGGCACTCGCCGCCAGTGCGGTGATGAAGTCCATGCCGCTGAACGACAGCAGCAGCGCACCGATCAGGATCGACATGGTGAACAGGGTCAGAAAGGTCAGGATCGAGACGATCGTGTCCTCGGTCACGTCGCGCCCGTTGAAGGTGATCGGCACGATGCGGTGCGGCGTCTGCAGTTTCCACAGGCGTGTCCGGATGATCTTCAGCAGGATGACGAGTCGATAGACAGACCTTGATGCCACCCGATGTCGAGCCGGCGCAGCCGCCACGGAACGGCGTGACGCGTCCGGATCGCCCCGAACTCGCCATTCCACATGGCAATGCCAACCATCAGGCCGATGACGAGGGTCAGGAGGGCGCTCATTGCGAAGGAGTACTGGCCCCGCTCGCCATAGGCCAGTTCGGCAAACGTAGGGATCACCATCAGGACGCCGATCATGAAGATCACGATGCCGAAGAAAAACAGGGCCTGGCGCCACGTGGCCGGGCTGGTCGAGACCGAAAAGTTGAGCACGGCTTTCGTTCCGTATGTCAGGATTTGACCGAGAAGGGTGTGAAGTCGGTCTCGGCGTCGTATATGTCAACACCCTCTGCCTTTTTAAGCCAGCCGACAACCCGGTAGGTCACCGGCGTGAGCAGCGCTTCCCACAGGACTTTCAGGACGTAATTGGTGATCATCACCGTAATGACCTGACCCGTGTCCCAGATGCCGAGAAAGGCGACGGGATAGAAGATCAGCGAATCGATGCCCTGACCCACGATGGTCGAGCCGATCGTGCGCTGCCACAAATGCTTGCCCTTCGACCAGACCTTCATGCGCGCCATGACGAAGGCATTGGCAAACTCACCAGCCCAGAAGGCGATGAGCGATGCGAGCACGATGCGCGGCACGACGCCGAAGACCTGCTCATAGGCCGCCTGCCCCTCCCAGCCGTCGGCGGGCGGCAGGGAGACGACGACCCAGCTCATCAGCGCCATGAACACGACGGCGCCGAAGCCGGCCCAGACGACGCGGCGGGCGCGGGCATAGCCATAGACCTCGGTCAGCACATCGCCGAGAACATAGGAAAGCGGGAAGAACAGGATGCCGGCGCCGAACACGAACGGGCCGATGCCAGGCAGGTCGACCTGGGCCGGCTTGGCCGCACCGATGACGTTGGACAGGACGAGGATGACGACAAAGGCCGCCATCGCGAAATCGTAATATTTGAACCGCTGCTGGCTGATCGCGTCAGCGCTGTCGATGCGCTGCGTCGGCGACATGGCATTCTGATCCTTCATAGAGCCCTCGTTGCGGCCATGGCGGCCATCGGGCTCTTATACGCCCTGCCAGTCGCAGGGGAAAAGAGACATTATGGCACGCTCAGCCGGTGCCGGAGGATTGGGAGGACCGGACAGTTAGCCGGTACCGGCACTCAGGCCTTTTCGGCCTCGAAGCCGCGCCATTCGGGCTTTCGGCGCATTTCTGCGGCTACATAGGAGCAGGACGGCACGATCTTCCAGTCACGGGCTTTCGCGTCTTCCATCAGGCGCTCCAGCAGCTTGTAGGCGAGGCCCTTGCCGCGCTTGCGATGGGGCACATAGGTGTGGTCGGCGGTGATGGTGCCGTCCTCGTTGAAATGAAAGGTAAGCTCGGCGACATCCTGGCTGCCGAACTCGGGGATGAAATACCGGCCACCGGTTTCGCATTCCTCGAACTTGATCTTCATCGGGCACCTCCTGCCCTGGGTTGGGTCTATGACTCTAATCCTATCTGCTCAAAACGTCATGCCATTCCGGATGTTTCTGGAACTGGGCTTTCAGGAACGGGCACAGCGGCATGATCCTGAAGCCCTTCTCCCTCGCATCGGCGATGACCCGGTCGGCCAGCTGCTTGCCGACACCCTGGCCGCGATAGCGGTCCGGTACGTAAGTATGATCTACAATGATCAGTTTATCACTGGCGCGGGAGAACGTCATCTCGGCAACGTCGTCGCCCGCTGCCGCATCCGGCAGATAGTATTGACCGCCCGATCCCGTTTCCTTCAGCTCGACGTTCATCCCGCTCTCCTCGCTGTGCAAACGCCTTCATTGTGCCGATTGCAAGAGAAGCAGGCAAGCGGCAAGCGCAAGGGACAGCATGATGCGCCTGATCCCGAACGGCTCGCGCAGCAGGAAAGTTGCAGGCACCGCGCCGAAAACGACGCTGGTTTCGCGCAGGGCAACGAGCGGGACCAGCGCATGCGTGTCGACTCATCCGCCGGAAGGGTGATAGACGAGGGCTCAAGGATCGGGTTCGATGGAGGGCTGGATGAAGATACGGGTATTCCTGCGCACAGGCGCGGCGCTGGTTGCAGGAGCGGCAATCCTCGCCGGCGCGGCAAATGCGCAATGGACCAATCATTATCCCAAGCTCGATGATTTCGGCCATCATGTCTATCTGGAGCAATATGAGCTGCCCTTCCTGGCCGCCGGACCGACGGCGCCTGCCCCCTCCCCCGATGGCCGCCATATTGCCTTCGCGGCGAAAGGCTGGATCTGGCTGCTCGATATCGAAAGCGGCATCGCCGAACGCCTGACCGATGGGGCGGAGATGGATAGCCGCCCGCGCTGGTCGCGCGATGGCGACCGGCTCACCTTCGTGCGCGACAGCGGCAGCGACACGTCGGTCATTATCCGCGACATGGCCACTGGCCGCGAGAGCGTGATCGATTCCCCCGGCATCGAGCTGGATCCGGAATTCTCCGCCGACAGCACCTATCTCTATTACACCTCGGCACAAGATGGCGTGCTCAGCCTGTGGAAACGCCATATCGATGCGGGCACGGAAGAAAAGCTGACGGACCTGCGCCAGGTCGAGCGCAATGCGAGGGTGCTGGCGGATGGTTCGGGGCTCGTCTATCTCCACAGTGCCTATCCAGTAAGCAGCCTGCGCCTGCGCGATTTCCGGGCGGGTACGGATGAAGCGCTGAACGAGATCAATTTGCCACCGCTGCTGGCCGCCGATGTGCACCCGAGCGAGCGGACCCTGGTCTATACCGCGCCGCAGGCGGACGATCATCACCTGATGCTTGCCGATCTCGCCCGGCCGGGCATCACCCGCCAGCTGACCAATGGCGAGACCTATGCGCTGATGCCAGCCTTCAGCGGCGATGGGTCGATGATTTATTACGTCACACCGGATGAAAACCAGCAGTTCAATCTGATGCGGATTCCCACGGCCGGCGGCAAGCCGGAGGCGGTGGAGATCGCCAGCTGGGACTACGGCCAGCCGACCGGCAGCATGGTGGTGACGACCACGGATGAAGACGGCAGCCCGCTGCCTGCCCGCCTGTCGATCACTGATGGCAATGGCCACCCGGTAGCCAACCCGGACGGGCCGACCTATTTCGACCCGCAGCATGGCCGCGTCTATTTCTATGCCGATGGCAGTGTCGACCTCGGCGACGTGCTGTCCGGGCGCTATGAGATCACTGCCGTACACGGCCCGATGTCGATACCGGTGACCACCACCGCCCGCGTCAGTCGCGGCAGCACCGCCGAGGCGAGCCTCGCCATTACAACGATCTGGGATGCCGACGGCGCAGGCTATGTCTCCGCCGACCATCACATCCATCTGAACGCTGACGGCCCGCACCGCATGACGCCGGGCGACCTGCTGCCGCTGATGGCGGGCGAGGATCTCGACCAGGTCGCGCCGATGGCGTGGAACCGCTACAGCCGCCAGGTCGACGAATTCATGGTAGGCGACCGGGTCACAGAGCGCGACATGACCGTGGCAATGTCGCAGGAGGTGCGCTCCAACTTCCATGGCCATGTCGGGCTGATCGGCGTGGGCAAACCGTTCTATCCATGGTATTTCGGCCCGGATACGCCGCGCTTCGGCTCGCCCGACCGCAGCAATGGCGAGGTGATTGCCTATGCGGCGGAAACCGGCGCGCTGGCGACCTATGTCCATTCCGTCGGCAGTCATGACGATCCGTTTGCGGAGGATATGCCGCGCGGCATCCCGCTGGAAATGATATCCGATACCGTGCTGTCGCCCGAGACCGGCATCGAGCTCGTCTGCATGTGGACGAGCCCGCTGGGTACGGCTGAGGTCTGGTATCGTCTTCTGAATATCGGCCAGCCGACACCGGCGACGTCCGGCACCGACATGATGTCGGACTTCACCCGTGCCCCGGCGATCGGCACCGCCCGCGTCTATGCTCGCGCCGAGAACGGCACGGCTTTCGACGCGATCCTAGACCAGGTACGCGCCGGCAAGACCTTCCTGTCGACCGGCCCGGCCCTGTTGTTCGAGATTGCTGGCGCCGAGCCCGGCGAAACGGTGGCGAGTGGCGAGCAGGACTGGAAAGTCACGCTGGCGAGCGCAGCCGCAGTCGAAAAACTGGAGATCATCGTCAATGGAGAGGTCGTGGAGACGCTCGAGGGCGTCAGCGCGGGCGAAACGCGCGTCTATGAAGGCAGCGTCACCCTGCCGGAGGGCGGATGGATCGCAGCGCGGGCCCATGGCGGCGAGCCCGCCTGGCCGTCGATGGCAGTGACGCGCTTTGCCCATTCTTCGCCGGTCTGGATCGGCGAGATCGGCAGCACCGACCCGGCAGCGAAGGCGGCAGCGGCTTCTGACCTCCTGCGGGCCCTCGATGCCGCCGAGGCCCGTGCGAAGACCGCCTATGACCAAACGCCTACGCCAAGGCTGATGGCGCGTTTCAAGGACGCGCGCCAGAAATTGCAGGCAATGGCAGGCGCGGAGTAATCAGGTGCCCGACCGGTTCAACGGCTATGTCTGGACCAATCGAATAGAGCTTGTCGGCGCCTTCGCGGCACCGGAGTGAAACAGTTCAGGCGGCATACCACCGCTGCAAACCATTGCAACATTGGCGGAACCCGGCTGCCGCTGTAAGTAAAGACTGGAAGAATAACGACAAAACGTCAGGGAAGAAAAAATGCTCAGAAACACGATCGCCGCTTTCGCCATGTCCACGGCCCTGGCCGCCGTCAGCGCCCTGGCTGTTGCCAGCGCGCAAACCGATATCGAGATCGACCGCGATGCGCCGATCGGCACGATCCAGCCAGAGGTCTACGGCCAGTTCCTGGAACATCTCGGCACGCAGGTCTATGATGGTATCTGGGTCGGCGAAGACAGCGACATTCCGAACACGGACGGCATCCGCGACGACGTCTATGGTGCCCTCGACAGGCTCGACATTCCGGTGATCCGCTGGCCCGGCGGCTGCTATGCCGACATGTATCACTGGCGCGACGGTATTGGCGCCCCTGAGGAGAGAACCCCGCGCGTGAACATGAGCTGGGGCGGCACGCCGGAGCCGAACGGGTTCGGCACCCATGAATTCTTCAACCTCGCTGAAAAGCTGGGCGCCAAGACCTATCTCAACGTCAATCTCGGCACCGGCACGATCACCGAAGCCTCAGACTGGCTCGAATATATCACCGCCACCGGCGAGTCCGCCCTGGCACAGGAGCGCCGCGCCAATGGCCGCGACGAACCGTGGACCATCGATTACCTGTCGATCGGCAACGAGACATGGGGCTGCGGCGGGAACATGCGCCCTGCCTACTACGCCGATCTCTATGCCCAGTGGGCGACGCTGCTGAAGGTCGAGGGCGAGATGCCGGTACGCATCATCTCCGGCTCCCATGAAGGCAATATGGACTATTCCGACGAGATCCTCGATCACCCGGCAATGGGCGATCTCGGCGACGGCATCTCCGTCCACTTCTACACCCTGCCGACCGGCGACTGGGGCAAGAAGGGCGATGCGCTGGGCTTCCCCGAGGACGAGTGGATGTCGACCCTGTCGCACACGATCAAGATGGACACGATCATCGAGGACAAGCTGGCGATCATCGACAGCCATGATCTGGGCGAGGATTTCCATCTCTATGTCGATGAATGGGGCATGTGGGTCGACGGCGAGGAAGGCGCGCCGGCGCTGAACCAGCAGAACACGATCCGCGACGCGGTCGTCGCCGCGCTCAACCTCAACATCTTCCACAAATATGCCGACCGGGTGCCGATGACGAATATTGCCCAGATGGTCAACGTGCTGCAGGCGATGATCCTGACCGACGGGCCGGAGATGATCCTGACACCGACCTATCATGTCTATGAGATGTATGTGCCGTTCCAGGGTGCGACGGCCCTGCCGGTCGACTTCGACAGCCCTGACTACAGCCATGGCGGCGAGACGATCCCGGCGGTGAGTCTTTCAGCGGCGATCGCCGAGAATGGCGATATCCTGATTGCCGTAGTCAATGCCGATGCGAGCAAGGCACACGAAATCGCCTTGCCGGCCTTTGGTGCCGACAGCGCAAGCGTGCGGCAACTGACCGGCGCCAGCATGGATGCCCATAATTCGTTCGATGATCCGGAAGCTGTATCACCCGTCGAAATGGACGTATCGGCGACCCGCGGCAAGCTGCGCATGACGCTGGAACCGCGCTCCGTCAGCGTGATGCGCATCGCGCAATAAGCGACTGTCAGAGTTCAGAACGAAAAAGGCGGGGATCATTCCCCGCCTTTTTTATTCCTCGCTGGCGGCCCTGCCGGCGCCACGCCCTCTCGCCAGCGCCTTGATAATCCCGCGCATCAACTGGGTATCGGCGCGGGTAAAGCCTGCCCGCTTGATCGTGGTGCGGATATTGCGCTCCATCACCTCGCGTTTCTCCGGCGGGAAGAAAAAACCCGACGGCTCGAGCTCGGCGAACAGGTGGTTGATCAACCCGTCCGTATCGGCCTGGGTCGGGACCTCAGCGTCGTCCATCCGCGAGGGGAAGCGCTCGCCCTTGCCCGCCAGTTTCGACCATTCCCAGGCGGCAAGCAGCACCGCCTGACCGAGATTGAGCGAGGAGAAAGCGGGGTTCAGGGGCACGGTCAGGATGCCATGGCACAAGGAAATGTCATTGGTGTTGAGGCCCGATTTCTCGCCGCCGAACAGGATCGCGCAGGTCTGGCCGTCATCGATGCGCGGCTTGATCTCGGCCATGGCCTCGCCCGGCTCATAGACCGGCAGGTACAGCTCGCGCTGGCGGGCGGTGGTCGCGAGAATGTATCCGCAATCGGCGGTCGCGTCCTCGACACTGTCGAAGACCCTTGCATTGTCGACGACGCTGGACGCCCCGGCGGCCATCGCGCCTGCCTTCGGGTTCGGCCAGCCATCGCGGGGACGCACCAGCCGCAGGCCGGTCAGGCCGAAATTCAGCATCGCGCGGGCCGCCGCGCCGATATTCTCGCCCATTTGCGGATCGACCAGCACGATCACCGGGCCGGGCCCTAACCCGTGCTTTCGCCCGTATTTTCTTTTGTCTGTCATTTTTCATGTCCGCCCGCGCCGGGGCGCCCTATGTCGTCGGAATGTCTCGCTTACTGCCGGGATGTTGTAGCCCCTGCCCCTTGTGCATCAAAGAGAGCGGATGCTATAGCCCTGCCGTAATCACCGAATTCAAGATCCGTCAAACCTCAGGGGTTAGAAATTTCCATGGATAAAATCAAAGTGAAAAATCCGGTCGTCGAACTCGACGGCGACGAGATGACCCGCATCATCTGGCAGATGATCAAGGACAAGCTCATCCATCCTTACCTCGATATCGACCTGCATTACTACGATCTCGGCATCGAGGAGCGCGACCGCACCGACGACCAGATCACGGTCGATGCGGCAAACGCGATCAAGGAACATGGCGTCGGCGTCAAATGCGCAACCATTACGCCGGACGAGGCCCGCGTCGAGGAATTCGGCCTGAAGAAGATGTGGCGCTCGCCGAACGGCACGATCCGCAACATTCTCGGCGGCGTCGTCTTCCGCGAGCCGATCATCATCAAGAACGTCCCGCGCCTGGTGCCGGGCTGGACCCAGCCGATCATCATCGGGCGTCATGCCTTTGGCGACCAGTACCGCGCCACCGACATGCTGTTCCCGGGACCGGGCAAGCTGACCCTGAAATGGGAAGGCAAGGACGGCCAGGTCGAAGAGCACGAGGTCTATGATGCGCCGTCTGCCGGCGTCTATATGGGCATGTACAACCTCGACGACTCGATCCGCGACTTCGCCCGCGCCAGCTTCAACTATGGCCTGCAGCGCGAATACCCGGTCTACCTGTCGACCAAGAACACCATCATGAAGAAATATGATGGCCGCTTCAAAGACCTCTTCATGGAAATCTTCGAGGCCGAATTCAAGGACCAGTTCGACGAGAAGGGCCTGACCTATGAGCACCGCCTGATCGACGACATGGTCGCGGCCTGCATGAAATGGTCCGGCGGCTATGTCTGGGCGTGCAAGAACTATGACGGCGACGTCCAGTCCGACACGGTCGCCCAGGGCTTCGGCTCGCTCGGCCTGATGACCTCCGTGCTGCTGACGCCGGATGGCAAGACAGCCGAGGCGGAAGCCGCCCACGGCACCGTCACCCGCCACTATCGCGCCCACCAGCGCGGCGAGGAAACCTCGACCAACTCGATCGCCTCGATCTTCGCCTGGACGCGCGGCCTCGCCCGCCGTGGCAAGATGGACGACACGCCGAAGGTCGTGGAATTCGCCGAGAAGCTGGAAGCGACCGTGGTCCAGACCGTCGAGAACGGCGACATGACCAAGGATCTCGCGCTGCTGATCGGTGCCGATCAGGGCTGGCAGACGACGACCGGCTTCCTCGACAAGGTCGACGAGAACTTCCAGAAGGCCATGGGTTAAGCCCCTTCCCGTCTTCACACGGATAAAAAAAAGCCGCCGGTATGACCGGCGGCTTTCTCGTATCCCGCGGCGGTGTTGATCAATGACCCTGCCTTCGGCGCTGGGGCAATCTGGATCGGGCTATCAGGATCGGGCTATCAGGATTGGGCTGCCAGCATCGTGGCATCGGCGGCGGCGGTGGCGTCGCCCGGTTCTTCGTCCAGAGTATCAGCGTCGCTGTCTTCGCCGGTCTCGCCTTCGGGTGAGACGGTATCTTCGCTGTCCGGCTGAGGATCACCTTCATTCTCCTCAGGGAGCGAACCTTCCGGCAGTGCATCGACCAGCAGGGCGATGGCATCGCGCTCGGCCCGCAGGCCCGGCAGGATTTCCTGGAAGAATGTCTTGGTTTCCACACTGATGGCCGGGTCGGAAAGATAGCCGCGCAACCTGTCGATCAGATAGGTTTCGCCAACAAGCGCCTCGGCCAGGACAAGCGCCGGTCCCTTTTCGACGGCATTGGCGATATCCACGATAACATAGAAGCCCTCGCCGTCTGCAGAGGCCGTCTCGCGCAGCTCACCACCTAAATCGGCAACCCGGGCCTGAACCTCCCGCGCCAGGGACTGGCGGGCACCGCCCAGGGTTTCGTAAAGGGATGGCGCTTCTCCGGCCCGCACGAGGCTGGCAGCAGCGGCATCGGTATTGGCGATGTCATAGCTTTCGGACGCGGCAAGAAGGATGCCCGTCAGTTGGTCAAGCGCCCGAAGGTCAGCCGTACGCTGGTCGGCGGTACTGGGTTGCTTTTGGGAATTATTACCTGCCGTGGCAGGGTTTGCCTGATCGGCAGGCACCGTAGCGCAGCCGGTCACCAGGACTGCTGCAGCGATGAGGGTAAATACTATACGAACCATGCCACCGCCTGTTTTGATGAGAGGATGTCCCGGCACAAGACCGGGACATCCCGGTATTACCTAGAGCTGCTCGGGCTCCATTTCCTCGCCGACTTCTTCCATTTCATCGGCCATATCGTCACCGGCTTCTTCCATTTCGTCGCCAACGTCTTCCATCGCATCTTCGGAATCTTCTACCGCTTCTTCTACGGCATCGCCTGCATCGTCAGCGGAATCGTCGCCACAAGATACAGCAAAGAAACTGCCGAACATAATTACTAACAGCGCAAAAAGTTTCTGCATCGTCATTCTCCTTTGACGGTTGCTTCAGTCTGCCGGCACCTGCCGGGCTACTGGTACAATCCCACACAAATACAGTGCATTGCAGCAAAGTTCCACTGATTCTATGATCCCGGTGCCCGGGCAATCAGGCGCCACCGACAGAAAGCAATAGTCTTGCGGCGTTGAGAACCGCCGCATGGGTCGTGGTTTCCCGGTTCGAATGATAGTTCCAGGTCGGGATCTGCAGCGTGGTGCCGGTAAACTGGCCCTGGGACATGGTCACGAGCCGGCCGAGTTCAGTGATGCCAAGACCCTGTTCCGGCTCTCCGGCGGCTCTCGCTTTCCCGTTCGCTTCCTCGATGAAGGCGTCCTTGAACAGGACGGGAATATTCAGGGACGCGGCCCCCGTTTCAAGCCGGCCAACCATGGCGTCGTCGAACGCGCCGTTGGCATCCTTGCGGCGCAGGACGACAGTGCCCTTTCCCGCCTCTCCGCCGTCGGCAAAAGGGGATGTGTCGATGATCAGGAACGCGCTGAACGAGGTCATCCGCTCGCCTGCCCATTGCAGGATATGCCCGGCCGACCGGCCGATCTCCTCTTCGGCAGCGAAGACGATCTTGCCGGTCAGCCCTGCCTCGGCAGCGACCCGCAACAAGGCCGCAGAGAGCGGGTTGTCAAGCTGGCCGGAGACGAGGTTGTCACCTTCGCGCTGCACCGTCCGGGAAAAGGCGACTGGCGTGCCCGCAGGCAGCGGCGGGAACCCCCTGAAGTGAAACCGTACACGCTCATTATCCGTATCGAAGACAACATCTTCGACATCGCCATAGGCCAGGCGCCCGCCGGTTTCGCGGTCATAGGCGAACATCTCCTCGCCGCGATAGCGGCTGGCGATCTTGTCGAACAGCGACCTCGTTGGCGCGGCCATTTGGCCGTATTTTTCCGTCTTCACCGCAAAGGCGGCAAAATTGCCGTGTCCCGCCCCGTCCATGATCACGCCATGGCGATCGACATGGGCGCAATGGATCGGCCCGGGAGAGCCGGTTTCGACGATGGTCAGGTTCCGGCGGCGCGTGACGGCAAAACCGGCGCCGGAGAAATCCCGCTCGAGGTAATCGAGAAATGGCGTCTCGTGGCCAACGACACTCGGAAAATCGAGATATTCGGCGGTCTTGGCGATAATTCTCGCCGTCAGGGTAAAATCATCCATTCAAGCAATCCATGGCGTCATCCTTTGCGGAACACACCATGGATAATTTGCCGCCTCAGGGCGAGGGGAAAATGATCGCGTCCGAGCCGTCCCGTCCCTGGGCCAGCGGCGTGCCCCGGAACGGTGCCGCGCGCATTGCCCGCAGAGGATAGCCAAGCTCGCCGGCGACCATGCCGCCGAGCAGCCATTGCACCGGCGCGAGGCGCGAGGCCGGCGAGAGGAGATGGTCTCGCAGGGCAGCCACGAGCCGGCTGTCGGACTGGTAGAAGGGCGTGAAGACCAGGCTGATGAACTGGTAGAGCCACACATGGGTCGCCCTCATGCGGGCATATTCACCGAGCGCGGTGTCGAGATCAGGCTGCATGTCGAGCGCGGTATCGAGCGCCAGCGCGTCGAGCAGGGCCATGTTGGCTCCCTGCCCGAGTTGAGGACTGGTCGCATGGAAGCTGTCGCCCAGATGAACTGTCCGTCCACTGACGGGATCGCGGCGGGTCCGGTGGCGGTAGCGCGCCATGACCAAATCGTCATGGCTGGCGATCTGGTCGACGAAGGCGATTGCCTGCGGCCAGACCCTCAGAACTGCCTCTTTCCACTGGTCGAGCGGCACACGGCGCCAGCTGTCAAAGTGCTCCTGTTTGATGCTCCAGAAGAAAGCCGCCTGCCTGACATCGCTGCCGGCAGGCTGGCCGATCGGCAGCACCCCTGCCATGCAGGATGCATATTCATATCGCTGTTCCAGCGTGTTATCCATGAAACCGCTCGCGGGCCAGTCGAGGCTTGCCCACAGCGCGCCATAGCTGAGCTCGCGCCCGCTCCCCGGCGACAGGGCAGAGCGCGCGCCCAGGCCGTCGATGACGAGATCGAACGGGCCATGACGGGCGCCATCAATCATCTGCAGCCATTCGCCGCCGCGCCCCTGTACCACACTGGCGACGTTGCTGCTGTGGGTGATCGCCAGCCCTTCGTGACGGGCGGCAGTCAACAGGGCGCGGAACAAGGTGTCACGGTGAACGGCAATGCCATGCTTGCCGGAGCCGGGGGAGCCATAGCGCACATCGAGGACGATGCGGTTCGACGGCACGACGCGGCCGAACAGCCGGTCGATGCGAGCACCCCGATCGCTGATCGCCTGCAGGCAGCCGAGCCGGTTGAGGACCGCCAGACCGACGGGCTGCAGGATCAGCCCCGATCCGACCGGGGCGGGCGCCGGCGATTTGTCGAATATCTCGACCCTCCAACCACGCCGCGCCAGCAAGGTGGCGGCGGCAAGACCGGCAATGCCTGCCCCGGCAATGGCAGCCGATAGTGTCATATCTCGCATCCCGCTCTGTCCGGTGGACAGCATGAGCCGGTTCAGCACCACCGCAAAGCCCGGCGGCGCTGCCGGGTCGTCGCAATCGGTCCGGGTCTATCTTTTCTTGAGGCGATTGAACCAGATAACCCCGATCATGAACAGGACCTCCACGCCGAACAGGATATTGATGAGGATGACGTAATAGGTCGGGCTCATGGTGATCCGGGTCATGTGCGACAGGAAGATGCACAACTCGAAGACCATCATGTAAACCGGCCAGACCGGGCCGCTATTCTCGCCCTCGGGCCAGAAATGGAGCTGGAAGAAGATATAGATGAGCGCAATGTTGATGATGATCTCGACCAGCAACGGGCTGTAGTCGGAGATGATCATGTGGATGACATTGCTCGTCACCCAGGAAAAGACGATGGCAAGCACCCCGATATGGATGCGCCGGTCCTTGACGAGCCAGGCGCTGACGATGAGGGTCACCATCAGAACCAGAAAGACGACCGTGATAAACGTCTTGAACACGATATCCCCAACGTGCAGCCCCGTGAATCACATTCGATCCAGGGAGGCTGAATAGTCAAGGAAAACCGGGTGGTTAGCCCTCAGAATGCGGCGAACGGCCTAACCCAGGCCCAACGCTGAGCCAAGAATGCCCGACAGGCGCATCAGCGTTTCCGGCGCGATCGTGTCCTCGCCGCGCAATGATAGCGGCACCAGTTCGGCAAACGCGCCATGGGCCTCCGTCAGGGACGCATAGAACTGCATGGCGGCCGCCATGATCGCATCCTTGTCCGAGGAACCGACGACGGCGCTCAGCCCGTCGAGACTGCCGGAAATATTCTGATATGCGGCAGAAACAAGTTCATTTTCTCCAGTCGTCGCGATAAACTGGGCCTTGATGGTATCGAGGTCATTCAGTTGCTGCTGCCAGCTTGCTACCACGGCAACCGCACTGGCACCGGCGAGCGCCTTGGCACCGGTGAATACTTCGCGTTCATAGGCGCGCAAACTAGCTTTCATGGAAGATAAAGTCATCGTCAGCCTCATTCCAGTTGACCAACCCGAAGTTGTTTCGAATTGAGGCTTCCAAATTTTAGGAAAAGGCTTTAAGAAACCGTGAATTGAGGGAATCACTCGAACGATGTCCGATAAAGACGACAACGTTACATATCTGCCGAAATGGCTGACTCATGGCCGCACCATCCGGGCGGACCAGAGCATTATCTATCGCGCCTTACGCAGCTATATGGATCGTCTCAACAGGACCTATCAGGAGAAGGAGGCTGTGTCTCTAGAGCCTCGAAAAGAGACCGAAGAGTAGACGACGGATCGTCGCGATACGACTTCAGAAATTCCATCAATTTCAATAACTTGTCCGATTGGACTTCCCAGTATTCGTCGGGCAGCTCATCATTGATGAGATCGTCGAGCTTGCCCTTGTCCCTGAGGCTGGAGACGACATCGGGCAGGAAGATGCGAAGCAGCGCTGACAGCGCCTCCGGCGTCATCGCCTCGCGCAGGCCATCCTTCTCGAAATGAACCGCCGGATGGGTGAACAGCCTGAAGGCGTCAATATCGAAAATTCTCGCCAGGCGGTAGACCATTTGCGGCGTGTAAGGGCTTTCGTTCTTCTCGAGGGCGTCGAGCTGGTCGCGCGGAACATCCATCAATTCGGCGAGTTCGTCCTCTGTCAGGCCGCTCTCCAGTCGCCAGTCACGAATAAATATGCGCGTAAAATCGCCCATCAGTCCAAACACTCCTGCCGGTTTTCAGAACAGGGCCGCTCCATCCTGCATTAAGGACCCGATTCAAGGCAAGATGCCTTAACACAATCCTAAGCTGGCTCGGACCCGTTCATCAGCACTCGACGACATTGACGGCGAGTCCCCCCTCACTGGTTTCCTTGTATTTGCGATTCATGTCTACGCCCGTCTGACGCATCGTTTCGATCACCTGATCGAGCGAGACCTTGTGCGGCCCGTCGGACTGCAGGGCGAGGCGCGCGGCATTGACCGCCTTCACCGCGCCAATCGCATTGCGCTCGATACAAGGGATCTGGACGAGACCGCCAACCGGATCGCAGGTCAGGCCGAGATTGTGCTCCATACCGATCTCGGCGGCATGCTCGATCTGTTGCGGCGTGCCGCCCCAGACAGCGGCAAGACCTGCGGCTGCCATGGAACAGGCAACGCCGACTTCTCCCTGGCAGCCCATCTCCGCGCCGGAGATCGAGGCGCGCTGCTTGTAGAGGATGCCGATACCGCCTGCCGTCATCAGGAAACGCCGGATCTTTTCCATTTCTGCGAGCCCGTCCATGGCACAATAAAACTTGATCACCGCCGGGATAATGCCCGCGGCACCATTGGTCGGCGCGGTGACCACCTGACCACCGGCGGCGTTCTCTTCATTGACCGCCATGGCAAAGACGTTGAGCCAGTCGAACAGGGCCTCGCGTTCGTTCAGCGGGCCATGCCGGGTCAGCTTGCCATAGAGGGCCGGCGCCCGGCGATTGACCCTCAGCCCGCCCGGCAGGATACCCTCGGTACGCAAGCCCCTGTCGATACTGGCCGACATGACCTTCCATATCGCGTCGAGCTTGCGCAGGGTCTGCGCCCGCGGCCGGAAGGAATCCTCGTTGCGCGCGATCAGCCTGTGGACTGAAATATTGTCCTTGTCGCATTGCCGGAGCAGCTCTGCCGCCGAGCCGAACGGGTATCGCACCTCGACCGCGTCGGCGATTTCGTCGCGGCCCATTTCGCTTTCCTGACGCACGAAGCCGCCGCCGACCGAGTACCAGGTCTGCTGGAAAAGCTCTGCCCCCGCATCGTCAAAGGCGACGAGGCGCATGCCATTGGGGTGCAGGTCCGGCATGATATCGCCGCGCAGGTCGACATCGCCCCTGGCATCGAAGGCAATCTCCTTCCTGCCGAGCAGGCTGATGCAGCCGCTGTCGCGAATCTTCTGCAGTTTGTCTTCGATGCCAAGCGTGTCGATCTTTTCCGGCGTCTCGCCCGACAGGCCGAGAAGCACGGCACGGTCCGTGCCATGGCCGATGCCGGTCAGCGCGAGCGAGCCCTGAAGCTCGACCATTACCCGGAACGCAGCCTCGAAATGCCCGGCTTCCTCGCAGGCGAGAAGGAATCGGCGGGCAATCAGCATCGGCCCGACCGTATGGGACGAAGAGGGGCCGACGCCGATCTTGAAAATATCGAAGACGCTGAGCATGGCGGTCAGTCCTCATCCGTGACGGGCATTCCCTCGATAAGCTCCGGCCTCATCTCTTTCTGCTGCATGATCTCATGGACCTTCAGGGCCACCGCATGGACGTCTTCCCTGACATAGCCTCGCAGCACGATGGCGACGTTGCGCCCCTGCCCGGTCTTGCCCGGATAGCTGCCGATCGAAATATCCGGGTGGGATGCCTGCAGCGCCGCCAGCGCCTCGGCGATCTCGCTTTCCCTGGCATTGCCGCGCACGGTGAAGGAAATGCGCGAGGGGCCGCGCTCTATCTGGTCGTCAACAGCCTCGAGCATGGCCTGAAAGATTTTCGGAACGCCGGCCATGACGAAAACATTCCCGATACGGAACCCCGGTGCGCCGGACACGGCATTGGCGATCAGGCTGGCCCCCTCGGGCACGCGGGCCATGCGGCGGCGGGCGGGTGTGATCTCCTCGCCCCTTGCATCATACCATTCCTTGAGGATTGCCAGCGCATCGTAGCGAACATCCGTATGCGCCTCGAATGCCTTGCCGATGGCGAGCGCGGTAATGTCGTCATGGGTCGGGCCGATACCGCCCGAGGTAAAGACATAATCCGCCGTGGCCCGGACATCGTTCACGGCCGCGACGATCACGTCTTCGACGTCGGGCACCACGCGCACCTCGATCAGGTTGACCCCGCGCGCTGTCAGCCAATTGGCGAGGTAATGCATGTTGGCGTCGCGGGTGCGGCCGGAGAGGATCTCGTCGCCGATCGCGACCATGGCGGCGGTGGGATTGCGCTGTGTCATGTTCTTGTTCTCGCTCATAACCCTAGTCATAGACCGTCACTTAGGAGATTGCACCTTCTTGACAAAAGATAGCGCGTCCCACACCCCTGCCGCCCCAGTAGCCACCGGACAGATTGCCTGATGCGTTTTCCCTCGCCCCTGATCGAAGGCACGCTGCTCAAGCGATACAAGCGCTTCCTCGCCGATGTGCGCCTTGCAACGGGCGAGGACGTGACCGTGCACTGCCCGAATCCCGGCGCAATGACGGGCGTCGCCGCGACCGGCGCGCGCTGTTGGGTGTCTGTCAGCCCGAACAGGGCGCGCAAGCTGGCCCACACGCTGGAACTGGTCGAAATCACAGACTATGGCAGGCCGATACTGACCGGCATCAATACCGGCCATCCGAACAGGATTGCCGAGGAAGCGATTGCGAAGGGCGCCGTCCCGGAGCTGGCAGGCTATGACAGCCTGCGTCGCGAGGTGAAATATGGCGGGAATTCCCGCATCGACCTGCTGCTGGAAAGCGCCAGGCGCAAGCCCTGCTATGTCGAGGTGAAGAACGTTCATCTGCGCCGGTCGCAAGCCCCGCTGGCGGAGTTCCCGGACAGCGTCACGGCGCGGGGTCTGAAACACCTGAAAGAGCTGGAACAGGTCGTGCGCGACGGCAACCGCGCGGTGATGTTCTATGTCGTCCAGCGCAGCGACTGCTTCACCCTGTCGCCGGCCTGGGATATCGACCCGAAATATGCCGACGGGCTGGTCGCGGCGCAAAGGGCCGGAGTGGAACTGATCGCCTGGGATTGCGAGGTCACGACCGGCGAGATCGTTCTGCGCCGGGCCATGGAGATCGATCTGAACAGGTAACGCGGGACCCGCCCATTATGCCACCGCTTGCCATCGCCCGGCTTGTTCTCCCCCCGCACAACCGCTAAATAGGCCGCATGACAGACGCTGCGATTACCGACACACCACGCCGCACCGGCGAGATCCGCCAGCACGGAGAAGAAGGCTTTGAAGGCATGCGCAAGGCCGGCCGCCTTGCCGCCCAGTGCCTCGACCTGCTCGCCGGGCATGTGCAGCCCGGCGTCTCGACCGAGGAAATAGACCGCATCGCGCGGGAATTCGTGCTCGACAACAACGCCCTGTCGGCGACGATCGGCTATCGCGGTTATCGCCATGCGACCTGCATCTCGCTGAACCATGTTGTGTGCCACGGCATTCCCGGCCCGAAACTGTTCAAGGATGGCGACATCGCCAATATCGACGTCACCGTGATCGTCGATGGCTGGCATGGCGACACCAGCCGGATGTTTTATGCCGGCGAGCCCAGGGTCATCGCCCAGCGCCTGACTGATGTGACGTTCGAGGCGATGTGGAAGGGCATCGAGCAGGTCCGACCGGGTGCGACCCTCTATGATATCGGCAAGGCGATCCAGACCCATGCCGAGGCGGATGGCTTCTCCGTGGTGCGCGATTTCTGCGGCCATGGCCTCGGCCAGGTGTTCCACGACGCGCCGAACGTGGTCCATTACGGCGAATATCGCGACCGCATGCTGCAGGTCCACAAGGCGCCTTCTATTCCGCTGAAGGAAGGCAATTTCTTCACCATCGAGCCGATGATCAATGTCGGCAAGCCGGATGTGAAGATCCTGAAGGATGGCTGGACCGCCGTGACCCGCGACAAGTCCCTGACCGCCCAGTTCGAGCATTCCATTGGCGTGACAAAGGATGGCTATGAGGTGTTCACCGCCTCGCCCCTAGGCCTCGACAAACCGCCCTATTCCGCAGGCTGACGGCATGGCCGAGGGGGAAGAGCTTTTTCCAGTCAACCCGGCCAGCAAGAAGCAACCGGACGATCACCGCGCCGGCCACCGCGAGCGCCTGCGCGCCCGCTTCGTCAAGGCCGGCGTCGACGGCGTGCAGGATTATGAGTTGCTGGAGCTGGTCCTGTTCCGCGCCATCCCGCGCAAGGATGTCAAACCCCTCGCCAAGACCTTGCTGGCCCGCTTCGGCTCCTTCGCCGACGTGCTCGCCGCCCCGCGCGAAAGGCTGAAGGAAATTACCGGCGTCTCCGACACGGTCGTCACCGAGATGAAGATCGTGCAGGCCGCAGCGGTGAAATTTGCGCAGGACAACATCCTGCAGCGCACCGTGCTATCCTCCTGGGCGGATCTTCTGTCCTACTGCCGCACGGCAACCGCCTATGAGAAGATCGAACAGTTCCGGATCCTCTTTCTCGACAACAAGAATATCCTGATTGCGGACGAAAAGCAGCAGACCGGCACGATAAATCACACGCCGGTCTATCCGCGAGAGGTCGTCAAGCGGGCGCTCGAGCTGGACGCGGCATCGATGATCCTCGTCCACAACCACCCGTCGGGCGATCCGACGCCGTCACGGCCGGATATCGACATGACCAACCGCATTGTCGAGGCCGCCGGGGCTGTCGGCATCAGGGTCCACGACCACCTTGTCATCGGGCGCGGCCAGCATGTCTCCTTCAAGGGGCTGGGCCTGCTCTGAATCGTCAGCACCGGTAACAAATCTGTAGCGGATGTTTTCGGCTGCGTCTTTACCGAAGGGCACCAGACCCGTTTTCGCCAGATATCCGCCGGGCCCGAGCGCTTCACCGGAAATGAATTCCGCAGCATATTCCTGCAGTATGATCGATCTCGCATAGGTCTCTGCGTCGATGTAAAACCACATTCCCCGGGAGAGCGGGTATGATCCGTCTGCGATCGTTTCGGGCCCGACGGCGATCCCATCTATCGTGACCGCGCTGATGACGTGACCATGGCTGAGGACCTGTGAGTAGCCGAAAACACCGAGAGCGGACGTAACCTGAACCAGCGCCGCAACGACGGCATCATCATTCTCGCCTGCATCGACCCAGGCCCCATCTTCGCGCAAACGGATTGCCTCGCCCAGAAGCGAACCATCGCCCTGCTCCCTGGCTGCTGCGAGGCATTCCACCTCCATCGCGCCGGCATGCATGACGAGTTCCATGAACGAATCCCTTGTCCCGGAGGTGTCGGGAGGGCCGAATATCTCGATTGGGCGTTTTGGCAGATCGTCACTGACATCATCCCACGTCTTGCGTGTATTCGGCTCAAGCGAACAGTCCTGATCCGATATGGGGGTGTACTGAGCCAGAGCGAGATAGATTTGCTTCAGGGTCAGAGGCAGATCACGATTTCCGCTCGCCTGGGCAAGGATGATCCCATCCTTGCCGGCCGGAAATTCTATCAGGGGATATCTGCCCAACTGCCGGCAGCGTTCGACTTCTTCCGGTTTCACAGGCCGTGACGCGTTGACGATGTCGACGTCGTTACCCGCGCTGCAGAAGATTTCAAAGCCGCCGCTCGTCCCCGTCTGGTTGAGGACAAAATCGACATCCTTGCCGCGCGTCAACCGCTCTGCAACCTCATGGGAGAAGGGTGCAAGGGTCGATGAACCGGTGATGACAATCGTTTCCTGCGTCAATGCCAGTTCGTCCGGATACAGCATCGCTGCCAGGAACAGGCCGGCTGCTGGAAGAAGATGTATCACGCTATCGCTCCCTTGTTTACCGACGCCGGACGGTCGACGACATATGACGAGACACTGGACACCAGAACTTCCTTGCGAATCGGCTTGTGCAGAATATCCGCGAAGCCGTTCTGCATGAGGCCGCTGACCTCTTCCTGCTGAACATGCGCGGTAAGGGCAACAATCGGCGTTTCAGCGTTCAGCCCGGTGGTCTCGCGGATAAGGCGCGTTGCCTCGACGCCGTCCATGACAGGCATGGAAATATCCATGAGGATCAGGTCGAAGGACTGGATGGCAGCCATTTCCACCGCCTCCTCGCCATTGTTCGCGAGAATTATGACTGCCCCTTCGGCCTTCAGGAAGGTGGAAGCCACCATCTGGTTGGGGATATTGTCATCGACGACCAGGATCGTCCGGCCATCAAGTCCGGAATTCTCGTCCCGTAGCGGCCTGTCAAATGTCAGGGTAAAGCGCATCTCGCACCCGCTGTCAGCACAGGGCAGCATGACCAGTTGCCCGCCGAGACGCTTGATGATGTTGCGCGCGATGGCCAGCGTGAAAGTCGCGTCGGCATCGAGGCGATGCACCTCGTGTTCTGCGGTGCCCCCATTGACAAGATCGAGTTCCGCAAGCGTCAGGCAGTCATGAACAAGGCTGAAAGAGACTTTCATACGGCCGTCATCACCGGTCATCCCGATAGCGAGCCGGATCGCGCCATGTTCCTTTTGCGCAAACAGGCAGGCCAGCAAATTGCCGATGATCTGACGCACTTTATCACGATCGTAAAAGAACAGCTCGTCAGCCTGCGCCGGTATATCCGTCTCCAGGCTAACCTTTCCACCGCCGCGCTGATCCGCATAAAGACTGCAGATGTCGTCGATGTCGGATTTCAGATTGCCACTGCTGACCTTGACTGCAATCTTGTCGCGGCCAAGCCGGTTCATTTCGAGCATGTTGTCGATCAGATGCAAAAGATGTTCTCCGGCATTCTCGAGCTGGCGCAGCTCATCTTCATGAGCGCCGGACTTTCCCTTCTCCTTCAGCACTCTCGCAATGCCAAGGATCGCGTTGAGGGGAGTGCGCAATTCATGGCTGGCCGACCTGAAGAAGCGGGTCCGAGCGGCGCTCGCCATCTCTGCGGCTCTGGCCGACTCCTTGCTGCGTGCCTCGGCTTTTTCGACAGCGTCGACAGATGTGGCAATGCGGCGGCTCATCGGACGGAACACGAAAATGCCCTCCAGGACCAGAAGCAGCAATGTGGTGATCCACAGGACCAGTTCCGCGCGCTCGGCAGCGCTGATCGCCTTGTTTGCCTCATGTTCCATGACCCGTGTAATAAGCCCATGTGTCTGCATCAACGAGTTTGTGCCGGCGGCGTTTACGCGCACGAGAGCTGCATCCACGGCCGAGGCATCGCCAGCGGTTGCGATCATCCGCGCATCGTCGAGGAAACCCATGACCTGCAGGTCAAAGGGCATTGCTCCACTGAAATAGATATCCTTCAGCGGGGTGATGAATCGCTCTGTCCGCCCGTCAGTCTTGTCGACACCGGTCAGAACACCATGGGCTCTCTCCATGGTACGCACATTCCTGAGAATGCTTTCGGCAAGACGGGCTCTCTCGGCATCGGACTGTGCGTCCGCATGGGCATTGGCCAGAAAGGCAATTCGTTGTGACAGGGCGCGCTGGTTGGCGGCAATGGAGACATACTCGGCCCTCGATTCCTCCATGGCGGTGAGGCGGAATGTCAGCATGAAGGTGAGAGTCGCCAGCAGGGCAAGAAGCACAAGTCCTGCGCGGTATCGAAAATCAAACGCCTGACGAAGACGGAGCGCTAATTGTGTCATGACCCACCAGAATGACTTTTTCTCCGCCCGGGTCCTGACTAGCCGAAACCCTTTATCCAATGGTTAAGCGCGCCGCTTTTCGATGAGATACCTATCGGCGCGCGCGGCCTTATCCTTCACGGTGTCTTTACCATTTTCGGCGTAGTGTCAGATACGTTCTGCCCGCGTGTCCGGGCGTCAGCGATAGCGGATTGTTCCATGACCGAAAAACCCTCCCATAGCCGCCTGCGGATCATGCTGGCGCAATTCCTGATCGAAAACAAAATCGACCTGGAAGATCTCTATGCCGCCCTCGGTGCCGACACCGAGGATTGCGACGAAGGCGCCCTGTCGCACATTGCCGGCGTGCTCGACGGCATGAATGTCGCGTCCACCCGCATCCGCCAGCATGGTCTCGACCAATGGACGAAACCCTGAACCTGAGCCGGAATGACTCGACCTGCCGGACGCGCCGTAACAGGCGCGTTTTGTTTTTGGGACGCTTTTCATGAAGAAACGCTCCGTCTCCATCTCCGGCCACCGCACCTCGATCTCCCTCGAAAAGGAGTTCTGGGAGTTGCTCAACGCCATAGCCCGGAAACAGAACCGCCCCCTGGCCCGCCTGATCGCGGAAGTCGACCGCAACCGCATCAAGGCTGCGGACCCCGCGAACCTGTCCTCGGCGCTGCGCGTCTATGTGCTCAAGCATGTCATGGCCGCACGTGACGAATCAGGAAGCGGCAGAAACGGGCGAGAAAAAGACTGATTGCCCACGCCTTCAGGCTGTCTTGTGCGGCGAATAATGCTACGAGCGAGGCAGTGTCATGGTGAAACCGCATACAATGAGGGTCCGGCTCCTGCTCTGGCTGCGCCACGCGCGCCAACGGGCCTATCAGCTTGCCAATTACAAGGTCTGGATCCTCTCTGCCCTGATCGGCGTCGTCGTTGGCTATGGCGTCATCGGCTTTTCCCTTGCCATCGACTGGATGAGCGCTCTTTCCTATGGCGAGGGGCGGATCGCCATGGCAAGCGGCATCCGCGACCTGAACCCGGCCCGGGCGTGGATCGTGCCGGTGGTTGGCGGGGTCGCCGTCGGTGCCCTTCTGTATATTGCCAAGCAGCTGAAATGGTTGCCCGAGGTCAAGTTCCAGGGCGTCGCCGAAGTCATCGAGGCCCGCGCCGGCCCGCCAGGTCATGTTTCCTTCCGTGCCGGGATGGTCAACACCGCCGCTGCGGTCGTGGCGCTCGGCTCCGGCGCCAGTGCCGGGCGTGAAGGGCCTGCCGTGCTGCTCGGCGGTGCCATTTCGACCGCCATGTCGGAGCGCTGGGGGCTGTCGGGAAAGGACGCCCGCACGCTGCTCGGTTGCGGCGCCGCGGCAGCGGTCGCGGCAAGCTTCAACGCCCCGATCGCCGGCATGCTGTTCGCGCTCGAGGTAATCCTCGGCAATTACGCCCTGTCCGTGTTCGGGCCCGTCGCCCTGTCCAGCATCACCGCCGCGGTCATCGCGCGTATCCATCTGACCGATGTGCGCGCCTTCGTCATCCCGCTCTATGGCGACTCCGGCCCGTGGGACATTCCCTTTTCCGCCGCACTTGGCATCGTCTGTGGCCTGGTCGCCTTCTGCTTTCTCCTGCTCACCTCGTCGCTGCAACTCTGGGTCCGCCGCCAGGTCGTCCGGTTCAAGGTCGAGCAGGCCCTGCTGCCGCCTATCGCCGGCATGCTGATGGGCACGATCGCGCTGTTCTATCCGGAAGTGCTGGGGGTCGGCTATGAAGCCACGACCGAAGCGATCCAGGGCAGCTACACGCTGGCCATGCTGACGATCCTCCTTATCGTCAAGCTGGGGGCGACCGCGGTCTGCCTGTCCTGCCGGTTCGGCACCGGCGTGTTTTCCGGCGGCATCTTTTTCGGGGCGATTTCCGGCGCTGCCTTCGGGGCGGTGCTCGGTATCTTCATCCCGGGCCTGTCAGCGGACCCGACCTTTTATGCGATGGTCGGCATGGGGGCCGTCTCCGGTGCCATTCTCGGCGCACCGATCTCGACGACGCTGATCGTCTTCGAGCTGACCGGCGACTATCAGATGACCGTTGCGCTGATGATCGCTGTCGGGATCGCCACGCTGATTTCCCAGACCTTCTTCGGCTCGTCCTGGTTCCATTGGCAGCTCGGCCAGCGCGGCTACGATCTGTCCGAAGGCCCGCAAGGGATGATCCTGCAGACGATCCGTGTCCGCGATGTCATGCGGTCGATGCCGGAGGATTCTAGCCCGCTGGAAGAAGGCGTGGCGCGGCTTCGCCCGGACCATTCCCTCGGCGAGGCGCTTGCCCGGATGCGCGACCATGACCGTGACGGCATGCCGGTGACGGATATCGACGACCGCTCGAAGGTGATCGGCTACATCACGCAGGTGCGAGCCCTTGCCGTCTATAACCGGGCGCTGATCGAAAGCAATATCGAGCACCACCGCTAAAAGCATGAAAAAGCCCGGCTCGAGACGCGAGCCGGGCTCTTTTACGCTACAGACATGCGCGGGAGGGGTTAGCCGCGCAGACCGCCATTTTGCCAGTAGGTCCGGCCATTGGCACCGTAATAGTAGTAACGGCCGGCTGACTGGTCGTAATAGAGTTGCTGACCGGCGGCATCCTGCTTGAGGCGGGTGCCTTCGCCGGAATTGACGTCCTGCTGGCGGCCACGGGCTGCACCGGCAGCGCCACCGACGACAGCGCCGATGGCAGCGCCGGTTTCGGCATCGCCGTCGCCGACATTGTTGCCGATGATACCGCCGGCAATCGCGCCAAGAGCGGCACCGCCAGCAGTGTTACGCTCGATATTACCCGTGGTCGTGCACGCGGCAGCCATCAGGGCAATCGCCGAGATGCCGGCAAAAACTTTGAATTTATTCATTTTCTTTCTCCTCTGAACCGCCCCGCAGGGCATAAAGCGAACTCTAAACACAGCTTGCATTGTAACCGTTCGCTTGTGGCAATATGGTGGAGCAATTAAGGCACGCATATCAGCTTTTCGTGAGCATCGGAAAAACCCGAAAGAGAGCCGGAAACAGGCACTTGCGATCTTGCCTTCGCTGCTGCCGGCGCGTACCAACCCGTTTTCAGGAACAGGAATGCCACAATCATGATCCCTCGCTATACCCGTCCCGACATGGCCGCCCTCTGGGAACCGCAGGCGAAATTCCGGATCTGGTTCGAGATTGAGGCCCATGCTGCCGACAGGATGGCCGAGCTCGGCATCATCCCGGCGCAAGCGGCCAAGACGATCTGGGACAAGGCGGGCGACGTCGCGTTCGATGTCGAGCGAATCGACGAGATCGAACGCGTGACCAAGCATGACGTCATCGCCTTCCTGACGCACCTTGCTGAAATCGTCGGCCCGGAAGCCCGCTTCGTGCACCAGGGCATGACCTCGTCGGATGTGCTCGACACCTGCCTGTCCGTGCAGCTGACCCGCGCCGCCGACATGCTTCTGGCCGGTATGGACAAGGTGCTGGCGGCACTGAAGACGCGCGCGCTGGAGCACAAGGACACGGTCTGCGTCGGGCGCAGCCACGGTATCCATGCCGAGCCTGTCACCTTCGGTCTGAAAATGGCGCGTTTCTATGCCGAGATGGAGCGCGGGAAAAAGCGCCTCGAGGCCGCGCGCGAGGAAATCGCGGTCTGCGCCATATCCGGCGCCGTCGGCACCTTCGCCAATATCGACCCGTCGGTCGAGGAACATGTCGCCGAGAAGCTGGGCCTGAAGCCGGAGCCGATCTCGACGCAGGTGATCCCGCGCGACCGCCACGCCGCCTTTTTTGCGACCCTCGGGCTCATCGCGTCGTCGATCGAGAACATCGCCACGGAGATCCGCCATCTTCAGCGCACGGAGGTTCTCGAGGCGGAGGAGTATTTCTCCAAGGGCCAGAAAGGCTCGTCGGCCATGCCGCACAAGCGCAACCCGGTGCTGACCGAGAACCTGACCGGCCTTGCCCGGCTGGTGCGCATGTGCGTGGTCCCGGCGATGGAAAACGTCGCCCTGTGGCATGAGCGGGATATCTCCCATTCTTCCGTCGAACGCGGCATCGGGCCGGATGCGACGATCCATCTGGATTTCGCGCTCAACCGCCTTGCCGGCGTTATCGAAAACCTCGTCGTCTATCCCGAGCGGATGCTCGCCAACATGAACTCGCTGAACGGCCTGATCTTCTCCCAGCGCGTGCTGCTGGCCCTGACCCAGGCAGGCGCGAGCCGCGAGGACGCCTATGCGCAAGTCCAGCGCAATGCCATGCCGGCCTGGCGCGGCGAGGGCCTGTTCCTCGACAATCTGAAAGCCGACAAGGACGTCACCGACAAGCTGCCGGTGGAGGAGCTGGAGGCCCTGTTCGACCTCGACTATCACACCAAGAATGTCGATGTGATCTTCAAGCGCGTATTCGGCTAGATAGATGAACGCAAGCCTCGACTATCCAGAACTCTTCGTCTCGCCTGACTGGCTCGCCGCCAATATGGGCCGCCGCGACGTGAAAATCGTCGATGGCTCCTGGCACATGCCCGCCGCGGCGCGCGACGCCCGGGCGGAGTTCAAGGCCGAGCATATTCCGGGGGCGGTGTTTTTCGATATCGACCGCGTCGCCGACACATCCCTGCCCATGCCGCATATGCTGCCGGAGCCGGAAATGTTCGCCGATGCCGCCGGCGCAATGGGCATCAGCGAGGATGACATGGTCATCATCTATGACAGCGTCGGCCTGTTCTCCGCCGCGCGGGTGTGGTGGACCTTCACCGTGATGGGGGCAGAAAAGGTCCGTATCCTCGACGGCGGCCTGCCGGCCTGGAAGGCGGCAGGGTTCGAGGTGACGGATGCGACCCCGCTGACAAGGCCTGCGAATTTCCACCCGGTCTTCAACGCCCGCCATGTGCTGGACCTGGCCGATATGCGCCACGAGATTACCAAGGGCGATGCACTGATCCTCGATGCCCGCCCGCGCGGACGGTTCGAGGGGCGCGACCCGGAACCGCGCGAGGGCCTGCCCTCCGGCCATATGCCGGGCGCCGTCAGCCTGCCTGCCAGTGACCTGATCGAGAATGGCACCCTCGTCTCGCGTAACAAGCTGGACCTGCTGTTTGCCGCTGCCGGCGTGACAGGCCGCAAGCCGGTCATCACCACCTGCGGGTCCGGCGTGACTGCCGCGATCATCTCTCTGGCGCTTGCCGCCGTGGGTCACGACAACAGGGCCCTCTATGATGGGTCGTGGACGGAATGGGCCGGGCACAAGGACAGCGAAATCGTGGTGGAATAGTGTAGAGTTTTTAGTTGTCAGTTTTTAGTCTTCAGTTTTTGGGTTTTAGTTTGTTTTCGGTCACTGGAAACGGCTAACTCAAAACAGAGGCAGCACTCAACGCACCGGCAATTTTTGCTGCGGTGTCGAGAATTTTGAGGGGGTCCGTGTGTAGCGGCCATTGCCTCATTTAGAATAATAGTGACTGGCATAGCTCTCGCTACACACGGCGGCGATCGATGCGGGGCCAAAGTGCATAGCTCTCCCGCCCGGGGGCTACCCCGGGACGCCGTTCCGCCGGACGGTGCAAAGCTGTACACACCCTCAACTGCCGGCAGAAACCTGATACGCCGATACTCCGTGCAGGTCACACTTCGCGATCAGCGCCTCCACCGGGTCCTCACCCGGCCTGGGGAGATTTATACTTGCCTTTCGGGCGGCGGGGATAAGTATCTGCCGCGAAAAGCGGCCGACCGTTACTTCCCCACCCGCCCGGCCGTCATGCCGCCATCGATGCGGAATTCAGACCCGGTGACGAATTTTGCCTCGTCGCTGGCCAGATAGACCACCATATGGCCGACCTCTTCCGGCTCGCCGAGGCGTTTCATCGGGATGCCGCGGGACAGCTTGGTCTCGCCCTCCTCGCCAGACGCTTTATGATGGCTCCTAAACGGAATGGGCCGGGCACAAGGACGGAGAGGTTGTAACGAGTGAATGAGGGACGCCTGGATTGGCAAGAACGCTAAACCGAACACCGCCGTCACACAGAAGCTAGACGCGAAATTTCAGCTGCATTCCACCACAATAATCCTATAGCCACGACTGGATTCGCTAAAATAATGACAATAAACATGCGCACAGCAGTTCCCAGAAAGGTAACTGTCTCGTACAAATACACAGCATCATCTTGTGATTTACTATAGCGAACAGTTTTCCAAAGCGCTTTATGTTCCGCTTTTGTAAGCCACATGCCGCGCATCATCCCCAATGTCCCTAATGGACCCAAACAGAATAACAGCGGTGCAATTATAAGCCAATGACCAAGAACCCTGCGCAATTCATACTTAAGAATCTTTGTCCATGGGTTTTTATAGCTGTCATTACCAAAGAATCCCCTGAACAGGTAAATTGGATCTTTTCCTTTCAGAAATAAAAGCCTTACATTTGAAAAAGAAAACATCAACCAAAGCACGATCAAATCGGTCAACAACTGTGGAATTGTTACGTCAAACCACAATTCAATCAAATAGTAAGAAAGCAAATCTGTAAGCTGTAGGTACGCATTGATTATTACTTCAGGCGCCGAGACAAACGTTACCCCGAGACCATTCGCAACCATATTCGCAATTCCTATCCCTGAGAGAACAACCCCAAATACTAATGGGACCCATAATGCCTTTCTGAGAATTCGCATGTGACCTCTACCGTGTCTTTACTTCCCCACCCGCCCGGCCGTCATGCCGCCATCGATGCGGAATTCAGACCCGGTGACGAATTTTGCCTCGTCGCTGGCCAGATAGACCACCATGTGGCCGACCTCTTCCGGCTCGCCGAGGCGTTTCATCGGGATGCCGCGGGAGAGCTTGGCTTCCCCTTCCTCGCCGCCGCCGCCCATCTGCACGATCGGGTCGATGATCGGCGTGCGGGTGAAGACCGGGTGAACCGAATTGCAGGTGATGCCGTAGCCCGCCTTCGCGCAATGGAGCGCGACGGATTTCGACATCATCGCGACGCCGGCCTTGGCGACATTATAGGAAAGCAGGTTCGCGTCCGCCATCAGTCCGGCGACGGAGGAGATATTGATGATCGAGGCGGGGGAGTTCTTTTTGAGGTAGGGCAGCGCCGCCCGGGTGCCGATGAAGATCGAATCAAGATCGATATCCATGACCTTGCGATAGCCTTCCCAGGTCTCGGCCTCGATATTGGCCATGGTGCCGATGCCGGCATTGTTGACCAGCACGGAAATGCCGCGCATCGCCTCATTGGCCTGTTCCAGCACTGATGTCCACTGGTCGTGATCAGTCACGTCATGGGCAAAGGCGACGGCGGCGCCGGGGAAGTCCGCGTTGATCGCCCCGGCAGTCTGCGCGACCTTGTCGCCCTGCAGGTCCGTCAGGGCGACGCGCGCGCCCTCTGCGGCGAACATGCGCGCAAAACAGGCGCCAAGCCCCTGCGCAGCGCCGGTGATGAATGCCTTTTTCCCGTCGAGACGGCCCATGTGCTGATCCCTTCCTGTCATCTTGCTGCCATTGGTCATAAACCGGATGGCGCGGCGACTGAACGGTTTTTGTCAGTCGCGGCTGCAGGCAAGGGGAATGGATCAGCCGATGGCGGCGCGGATCGCGTCGATGGCCTTTGCCGCCTCGGCGCCATTGGGGCCGCCGGCCTGGGCCATGTCCGGCCTGCCGCCGCCGCCCTTGCCGCCAATGGCTTCGGCGCCGGCGCGCACGAGTTCGACTGCCGAGAGTGTCTTCGACAGTTCCTCGGTGACGCCGATGGTGATCGCGGCCTTGCCGTCATTGACGGCGATGAAGGCGGCGACGCCCTCTCCAAGTTTCGACTTGGCTTCATCGACCATGCCGCGCAGTTCCTTCGCCGGCACGCCGTCGAGCACGCGGCCGACGAATTTTATACCGCCGATATCCTCGGCTTCGGAGGGCGCGGCGCCATTGGCAGAGCCGCCACCGAGCGCGATTTTCTTGCGCAGTTCGGTGACTTCCCGCTCCAGCCTGCGGCGCTCATCGGCCAGCGCCCTGGCCCGGTCAGCCAGTTCGCCCGGCGTCGTCTTCAGCGCGTCTGCGGCGCGTCTGGCGTTGCGCGCCTCGTCTTTCAGATATTGCCGCGCGCCCTCGCCGGTCATCGCCTCGATCCGGCGAATACCGGCGGCGACGCCGCCTTCATTGACGATGGTGAACAGCGCGACATCGCCGGTGCGCGACACATGGGTGCCGCCGCACAGCTCCATCGAATAGGGGCGCCTGGCGTCTTCGAGATCGCGCCCCATGCTCAGCACACGGACGTCATCATCATATTTCTCGCCGAACAGCGCCATGGCGCCGGCCTCGACCGCGTCGTCATAGGGCAGGATACGCGTTTCAGCGGCATCGTTCTGGCGGATCACGCGGTTGACTTCCGTCTCGATGCGCTCGATCTCGTCATCGTTCAGCGGCGCATTGTGCGAGAAGTCGAAGCGGAACCGGTCAGGCAGGACCAGCGAGCCCTTCTGGGTGACGTGGTCGCCGAGCACGTTGCGCAACGCCCGGTGGACCAGGTGCGTGCCGGAGTGGTTGGCGCGGATCGCGTTGCGGCGTTCGGTATCGATGACGAGACGCACGGCCTCGCCTTGTGCGAGGCTGCCCTTGACGATCCTGCCGCCATGGCCGTGCAGGACACCGGCGCGCTTGCGCAGGCTCGTCACCTCGATCTCGGCGCCATTATCCGTATACGCCATGCCGGTATCGCCGGTCTGGCCGCCGGATTCGGCATAGAACGGCGTCTGGTTGACGACGAATTCGACCTCGTCGCCCTCGCCGGCTTCCGTGACGATCTCGCCGCCCCTGACGATCGCCTTGACGATGCCTTCGGCGTCGGTGTGGACATAGCCGATGAATTCGGTCGGGCCGGCCTCGGCGCGGATATCGAACCAGACCTTGTCGGTGGCTTCCTCGCCGGACCCGGCCCAGGAGGCCCGGGCGGCGGCGCGCTGGGCGTCCATTGCCTTGGCAAAGCCATCCTCGTCGACGCCGAAGCCCTCGCGGCGCAGCGCGTCCTGGGTCAGGTCGAGGGGGAAGCCGAACGTGTCATAGAGCTTGAACGCGGTCTCGCCGGGCAGCTTGTCGCCCTTGCTCATGCCGGCGGTCTCCTCGGCGAGGATCTTCAGGCCGCGATCGAGCAGCGAATGGAATTTCTCTTCCTCCGAACGCAGCGTCTGTTCGATCAGGCTCGATGCGCGATGCAGCTCGGGGAAGTGATTGCCCATTTCCTGGCGCAGCACCGGCGCGAGGCGCGCGAGCAGCGGCTCTTTTGCCCCCAGATGGTGGGCATAGCGCATGGCGCGGCGCATGATCCGGCGCAGCACATAGCCGCGACCTTCATTGGACGGCGAGACGCCATCGGCGATGAGGAAGGAGGAGGCGCGCAGATGGTCGGCGACAACCCGATGCGCGGCGGTGAACTCGCCATCAGCCGGCTTGCCGGTCAGGTCGGAGGAGGCCTCGATCAGGGTACGGAACAGGTCGATATCGTAATTGTCATGCACGCCCTGAAGGACGGCGGAGATGCGCTCCAGCCCCATGCCGGTGTCGATGGAGGGCTTGGGCAGGTCGGTCTGCTTGCCGCCCTCATGGCGCTCGAACTGCATGAAGACGAGGTTCCAGATCTCGATAAAGCGGTCGCCGTCCTCGTCCGGCGATCCCGGGGGGCCGCCGGGGATATGGGCGCCGTGATCGTAGAAGATTTCCGAGCAAGGCCCGCACGGGCCGGTATCGCCCATCGACCAGAAATTGTCAGAGGTCGCAATACGGATGATCCTGTCATCGCCGAAGCCGGCGATCTTCTTCCACAGGCCGGCGGCTTCGTCATCTGTGTGGTAGATGGTGACGAACAGCTTTGCCGGATCGAGGCCGAACTCCTTCGTGACCAGGGTCCACGCGCTCTCGATCGCCTCTTCCTTGAAATAGTCGCCAAAGGAGAAATTGCCGAGCATCTCGAAGAAAGTGTGGTGGCGGGCGGTGTAGCCGACATTGTCGAGGTCGTTATGCTTGCCCCCGGCGCGCACGCATTTCTGCGATGAGGTCGCGCGCGAATAGTCGCGCTGTTCCGCGCCGGTGAAGACGTTCTTGAACGGCACCATGCCGGCATTGACGAACATCAGCGTCGGGTCGTTCTGCGGCACGAGCGGCGCAGACTGGACCTTTTCATGGCCGCGACCGGCGTAGAAATCGAGAAAGGCGGAGCGAATGTCATTTACACTTGTCATAGCGACCTGATTTAATCGGGCGCGGGGCGACAAGCAATAGTTCTCTTGGCGCTGGGTCCTGGTACCGGGTCTCAGGACTGGCGGAAGCCGCCTGGCCGGGCAGGCCGCGGCGCTTTTCGCGCCCCCAGCGGAGCGCGCATGGTGAGGGTCGTCGCGCGCGCGCAGCAGCGAGAGGATTTTGCGGCGGGCCGGAGGGCGGCGGGCCAGAGAGACGAGCGGCCGCTGCGCACTGAAAAAGGCACCGGCCCTGCCGGACCGGTGCCTTCCCAATCATTCAGTCCGAAACGGGATCAGGCTTCGGCCTCGATGGTCATGTCATCCTCACCGCCGGGCTGCACCAGCATGTCCTCGGCGATCAGGCCGGCATTCTGACGCACGGCGTGCTCGATCTGGTCGGCGATTTCCGGGTGCTCTTTCAGGAACTGCTTGGCGTTCTCGCGGCCCTGGCCGATGCGCTCGGAATTGTAGGAATACCAGGAGCCGGATTTTTCCACGACATTGGCGAGCACGCCGAGATCGACCAGTTCGCCGGTCTTCGACACGCCCTCGCCAAACATGATGTCGAACTCGACCTGCTTGAACGGCGGCGCGACCTTGTTCTTGACCACCTTCACCCGGGTCTGGTTGCCGACATATTCCTCGCGCTGCTTGATCGAGCCGATGCGGCGGATATCGAGGCGGACGGAGGCATAGAATTTGAGCGCGTTGCCGCCGGTGGTCGTCTCCGGCGAGCCGAACATGACGCCGATCTTCATCCGGATCTGGTTGATGAAGATGACCATGCAATTGGACTTGGAGATCGAGCCGGTCAGCTTGCGCAGCGCCTGGCTCATCAGGCGGGCCTGAAGGCCGGGCAGCGAATCGCCCATCTCGCCTTCCAGCTCGGCGCGCGGGGTCAGCGCTGCGACCGAGTCGATGATCAGGACATCGACCGCGCCGGAACGCACCAGCGTGTCGGCGATCTCCAGCGCCTGCTCGCCCGTGTCGGGCTGCGAGATCAGGAGGTCCTCGAGTCTGACGCCCAGCTTGCGGGCATAGATCGGGTCAAGCGCGTGCTCGGCATCGATGAAGGCGGCAACACCGCCCTTTTTCTGCGTCTCGGCGGCGACATGGAGCGCCAGGGTCGTCTTGCCCGAGCTTTCCGGCCCATAGATTTCAATGACCCGGCCCTTGGGCAGGCCGCCAATACCAAGCGCGATGTCAAGGCCGAGGGAGCCGGTCGAAATCGATTCGATCTCGACGATCTTGTCCTTCTCGCCCAGCCGCATGACCGAGCCCTTGCCGAATGCCTTGTCGATCTGCGACAGGGCCGCCTCGAGCGCCTTTTTCTTGTCCATTTCCCCGCCTTCAACCACCTTGAAATTACTTTTTGCCATATGCCGCCTCTTCTCTCATGACTTGTGTTATCGCTCAAACTGTTTCTGATTGTACCAGTTTTGTTCTCATTGCGCAATAGGGTTAATGCCCTGAAAATATTTGCTTTTTGGAATTTGTTCTATTTTTGTTTTAGGCCGTTGGACGATATCAATACGGGTACTATGATTCTTGCGCCGGGATGCTAAATACGCGGCAGACAAGAAAGGAAATCGACGATGGGTATCAACAAGCAAAGCGATGAAGCGGCCGACCTGCAGATCGGCGCGACGGATCAGGGCATGGTCCGGCTCTATATATCGTCCGGCAGTGTCGACCTGCCGATGGATTTCGAGCCGGCCGACGCCATCGAGATTGCCGAAGAGATCATGGCTGCGGCGGAACAGGCGCGTCATGCCGGCCGCAAGGGCTAGTTTAGACCGTGTTGCAGATACCGTTTCAGGCGCAGCGCGTTTGCTGTCACAATAGCGGCACAGTTGCGCCCTAGACAGAGATGTCGGGCGGATTTGAGAGGAACAGACAATGCGCAAGATTCTCGCCGGGCTCGGTGCCCTTATCGCTCTCATCGTCATCGGCCTGCTGGTCGCACCGATGTTCATCCCGGCCTCGGCCTACAAGGACAGGCTGGAGCGTGAAGCGAGCGCCATGCTGGGCCGCGCGGTCACGATCGGCGACGTGCCGAAGGCGGCGCTGTTCCCCAACCCGGCCTTCACCGTCAACACTCTGATCATCGCCAATGCCGAGGGCATGACCGACGCGCAGTTCGTCTCCGTCGGCAGTGCCGATATCGGCGTGAAGCTGTTTCCGCTGTTCTCCGGCAATGTCGAGATCGACCGCTTCGTGCTGACCGAACCGGAAATCTATCTCGAGCGCCGCGCCGATGGCGAGGTCAACTGGGCGCTCGGCGCGGACGATACCGCCGCCGGACAGGCCGAGGCCGAGGCCGGGACAAGCGAGGGCGGCGATGGCCCGCTCAAGGATATCCGCCTTGGTGATGTGCGTATCATCGATGGCGTGATCGTCTATCGCGACCGGGCCAGCGACCAGACCTTCGAGGCGCGCGACGCCGATATCGAGATCGAACTCGCCTCCCTCGACGAGACATTGTCGGCCGATGGCACGATGACCTTCCAGGGCCGTCCGGCAACGCTGGATGCCACCATCACCACGCCGCGCAGCCTGATGAACAACGCCGCGACGGTGATCGGCCTCGACTTCTCCGTCGAGGACAATGTCGTCGATGCCGATATCAATCTCGCCGGCGGCGCGCTGTCCTATGATGGCCAGCTCGACATCGATGCGCCGTCGCTGAAAAGCCTGCTGGCGACGCTGGGCATGGGGATCGATGTCGACCAGGGCTTCGACCGGCTGAAACTGAGCGGCGATATGGCGGGTACGGATGAGCGCCTGTCCTTTACCGGCGCCGACATCACCTTTGATCAGATCACCGGCAATGGCGATCTCGCCTTTGCGTGGGGCGGCGCCAAGCCGACAGTGACCGGCGACATTGCCCTGTCGCAAATGGACCTGACCCCTTACCTGCCACCGGAAACGGAAGCGCAGAAGGCGAACCGCGAAGACAAGAATGCCGGCTTCCCGGCCTGGCCGACAACGCCGATCGACTTCTCGGCGCTCAATGCCGTCAATGCCGACATCACGGCGACGACGGAGGGGATCACCCTGCCGACGATGAAATTCGGCCGCAGCCAGCTGGGCCTGCGCATCAATAATGGCGTGCTCAATGCCAATCTGAACGAGGTCAACCTCTATGATGGCGGCGGCAGCGCATCGGTCATGGTCAACGCCGCGGGTAACACGCCGCGGGTCGAAAGCGTGCTCGACCTGAAAGGCCTGAACGCCCAGAGCTTCGCCGAGGACGTGCTTGGCCTCAACCGGCTGACAGGTATCGGCGGTGTCCAGGCAAACCTGTCGACCGGCGGCAACAATGTGGCGGCGATGATCAATGCCCTGAACGGTCAGGGCACAATTGCCCTCGACGAGGGCGCGATGGAAGGCATCGATCTGGGCAAGATCATTCAGACGGCGTCGACGCTCATCTCCGGCCTGTCGGCGGAGGACGGCCAGTTCAGCTTCAACCCGCAAGTGCTGGTCACGGCTGTTTCCGAAGCCCGCGGGCAAAGCTCGGAGACGCAGTTCAACCAGCTGCAATCGCCTTTCTCGATCTCCAGCGGGGTCGTCAGTTCCCAGAACATCCTGCTGCGCGGACCGCTCTACATGATCTCCGGCGACGGCACGGTAAACCTGCCGACACAGACGATCGACATGGCCTTCATCCCGACCGTGTTCCAGAGCCTCGAGGACGAGACCGGGCGGCAACTGAACCTGCCCCTGATGATCGGCGGTACGTTCAACGAGCCGACGGTCGGGTTCAATACGCAGGTGCTGCTGCAGGAAGTCGCCTCGGGCCGGATCAAGAACCTGCTCAACAAGAACGGCGTCGACGTCGGTAACGGCGAAAGCGTCCAGGACGCGCTGCAGAACCGCGCCCGCTCGGAGCTGGAAAAGGCCCTTGGCCTGACCCGGCCCGGCACCGCCCCCGCCGAAGGCGAGGAAGGCATCGCCGAAGACGGTACCGATGAAGAGGCAAACCTCGCCCCTGAAGAAGAGGACGAGGAAGAGGAAAAATCAGTCGAGGACCAGCTGAAAGAGCGCGCCCTCGATGCTATTTTCGGCGGAAGAAAGAAAACGGACCAGACTGAGGACGAGTAGAGCCCGGCCTGGTATTGGCCGTGCGCGTCATCTCCAGCTCCGTTGCATCATTGGAGCTGGAGGTTTGCGCAGGGGCTGAGCCGCCTTCGCGCAATTCCGGCAGCACGTAGTCCCTGAACATCTCGCGCAGCTTGGTCTTCAGCACCTTGCCGGTCGCGCCGATGGGGATTTCCTTCACGAATTCCACCGCGTCGGGGCAGGAGATCTTCGGCACCAGCTTGCAGACGAACTGACGCACTTCCTCCGCATCCGGATTGGTGTCCGGCGCCGGCTGGCAGATCAGCAGCGGGCGCTCGTCCCATTTCGGATGGGCGATGCCGATGACGGCGGCGTTGACGACCTGCGGATGCGACAGCGCCGCATTCTCGATATCGATGGTGGAGATCCACTCGCCGCCGGACTTGATCACATCCTTGGCCCGGTCGGTAATCGACATCATGCCTTCCGGATCGATGACGGCAACGTCGCCGGTGTCGAACCAGCCATCGGCGGTCAGCGTATCGCCGTCATACTTGTAATAGGCAGACAGGATCGAGGGCCCGCGCACCTGCAGATGGCCCGATGTCTCGCCATCATGGGGCAGGATCCTGCCGTCTTCGGAGACCAGCCGCATCTCGACAAAGGGCAGCGCCTTGCCCTGTTTGAGCTGTTTCGGGATGCGCTCTTCCTGGGGCTGGTCATAGAAGCCCTTTTCCTCGAAATTGACCGTGCCGGTCGGCGACATTTCCGTCATGCCCCAGCCCTGGCGCACGCGCACGCCGTGGGCCTCGTAGCCCTTGACGATCTTCTCCGACAGGGCGGCGCCGCCGACAAGAGTGTATTTCATGGTGCTGAAGGTCTTGCCCGCGCCGTTGATATAGCCGAGCAGGCCGAGCCAGATCGTCGGTACACCGAGGGAATAGGTCACCCCCTCCTCCTCGATCAGCGTGTGCAGGCTCTCGCCATCCATGCCCGGCCCCGGCAGCACCAGCTTCGCCCCGCCCATCAGCGCCGAGTACGGCACGTTCCAGGCGTTGACATGGAACATCGGCACGACCGGCAGGATCGTGTCGGTATGGTCTGCGCCGAAGGAGGTCGCGAGCGAGGTGACGAAGGTCTGGATCACCGTCGAGCGATGGGAATAGAGCACGCCCTTGGGCTGGCCCGTCGTGCCGGAGGTGTAGCACATTCCGCTTGCCGTGTTCTCGTCGAACAGAGGCCAGTCGAAGGTCTTCTCCTCGCCGGCGATCAGCTCTTCATAGGTTTGCGGGTTCAGCTTCGACTCCGGCGCATGGGCCTTGTCGGTCATCACCACATAGTTCTCGACCGTTTTCAGATGCGGGCTGAGCGCCTCGACCAGCGGCGCAAAGGTGATGTCGTAGAACATGAACCGGTCGCCGGCATGGTTGATGACGAAACCGGCATTTTCCGGTCCGAGTCGCGGATTGATCGTGTGGCAGACCGCGCCGATCGAGCTGATCGCATAATACAGCTCGAGCTGGCGGTGCGTGTTCCAGCCGATCACGCCGATCCGGTCGCCGGTCCTGACGCCCATTTTCTGCAGCGCGTGGGCGAGCTGGCAGATGCGCTCCTCGGCCTGTTTGTAGGTATAGCGGTGCTTGCCGCCCTCGACGAGGCTGGTCACGATCTCCTGGTCGGCGAAGGTGCGCACGGCATGCTTCAAAATCCCCGAAATCAACAGGGGGGTGTCCATCATCAGGCCTTGCATGTGGGTCTTCCTTCCTATGGGTCGTCTTTTTGGCTTGTTTCAGGGCCTAGTCTGTCGCAGACAAAGGGTCCCTGCAACCGTTATGCACAGTGTGATCGAACCGAAACCGGAGTGATGTCAGAGCCTTACCCATCATCACAGACTGTTGATCGCACCGCGGGAGGCACCGCCACGGTGCCCGCGGTTTCGGTGCTGATCGTCAGCTACAATACCGGCGTGCAAAGACTGTCGCGCTGCCTCGCAGCCCTGTCATCCCAGAGTTTCAGCGACTTCGAGATCATCCTGCTCGACAATGGCTCGGATGACGGCTCGGTCGCGGCCCAGAGCCTGCCGGACAATGCGATAGTGGTCGAGGCGGGCAGCAATCTCGGCTTTGCCGGCGGCATGAACCGGGCGGCGCAGGCGGCCACGGGCACGTGGCTCGCCCTGCTCAACCCCGACACCATGGTGCGGCCCGACTGGCTCGGGCGGCTGATCGAGGCGACGCAGCGCCATCCGGGGGTGAAACTGTTCGGCTCGGTTCAGATCGACATGGCCGATCGCGACCGGCTCGACGGCCTTGGCGATGTCTATCACGCCAGCGGTATTGCCTGGCGCGGCGGCTATGGCGCGAGTACGGCGCTGATCCCGATGCAGGACGAGGAAATCTTCGCGCCCTGCGCCGCAGCGTGCCTGTACCACGCCGATCTGTTCCGGAACCTCGGCGGATTCGAGGAAAGCTTTTTCTGTTACAACGAGGACGTGGATTTCGGCTTCCGCGCGCGGCTGATGGATGAACGCGCCGTGCTCGTGCATGACGCAACGATCCTGCATGAGGGGTCTGGCATTACCGGGCGGCGCAGCGCCTTTACCGTCTATCACGGGACGCGCAACCGGATCTGGACCTTCATCCGCTGCATGCCTGCGCCGCTGATCTGGCTGATGTTCCCGGTCCACGTGCTGGCGAATGTGTTCTTCCTTGCCCGGGCCGTGCCGCTGGGCGTTGCCGGTGCCTATTGGCGCGGCATGATCGACGGGTTCTTCAAGGCAGGGGATGCCTGGGCGGCACGCCGTGATCTGCAGGAAAACCGCATCATGTCGTGGCGGGCGATGGCGGGGATGATGACATTCTCGCTCGGCAAGCTGCTGACCCGTGCACCCGATATGCGGTCCCTGCCGGCAGATGAGGATTAATCGTCCGCCTGCTGAACAGCCTCGGCCCTGATCGTCGCGAGCGACATGTCATCGACGGGAAAATCGCGCTCGATCCACAGCGCCTCGGCCTGCTTCAACGCCGCCCCGAGATCGGGCCCCGGCTCCAGCCCCTGATCGATCAGCTGCCGGGCGGTGATCGGAAAATCCGGCACATGCCAGTTGTCGGCCAGGGCCAGCGCCGCCTGCCAGCTGTCATAGTCGGCCTCGGCCGCCTCGCCGAAGCGCGCCATGGCCAGCAATGCCCCGTCGCGAAAGGCGCGATCGCCGAAATGATAGACAAGCACCCGGGCCCGGCGCTCGTCCGGGGCCATATCGGTAAGCGCCGATGCGGCCTCGAGCGCGTCGCGGCGGCGCGTATTGCTGGCATTGGACAGCCGCAGCGCCGCCCCGATGCCGCCCGGATCAGCTGACGGCCACAGGCCCGCCAGCATCACCTCGGCGGCGACCGCTTCGGGCATTTCCGCAAGCCCGGCGACGACATTGATATCTGCCGGATGCGGCCAGACCCGCTCGAGAATACCATCGGCCTCCATCGCCGGCAGGATGAAACCGCGCCGCGGGCCGGAAAGGATCTTCATCATCTCCTGGCCGATGCGTTCCTTCGAAATGCTGTCGAGCCCTTCGCGCAGGCTGCGGCAGGCGGCAGAACCGGTCCCGTCCAGATCGTCGGCGTAACGCGCAGAGAACCGGTAAAAGCGCAGGATACGGAGATAGTCCTCGCGGATGCGTTCTTCCGCCTCGCCGATGAAGCACACCGATTTGCGCTCCAGCGCATCGAGGCCGCCGGCCGGGTCATAAAGCTGCAGATCAGGCGTCAGATAGAGCGCGTTAATGGTGAAGTCACGGCGGCGCCAGTCCTGGTCCCAGTCGGCGGTGAAGGCGACCTGCGCGTGGCGGCCATCGGTCGCGATGTCGGCCCGCAGCGTGGTGATCTCGGCGACCATGCCCTGGTTCATCGCCGTCACCGTGCCATGCTCGATCCCGGTCGGCACGGCCTTCATGCCTGCCGCCTGCAGCGCCTTCACCGTCTCGCCGGGCGTCAGCACCGTGGCGATGTCGATGTCGTTGCGGGCGTCGGGATCGTCGAAATCCGGCGGCACGCCATACAGGCTGTCGCGCACGCAGCCGCCGACGAACATCGGCGCCCCGCCCGCAGCGTCGAGCGCTTTCAGGATGGCTTGCAGGGGCGGATGCGCGACCCAGGCAAAGGCACCGGCGGCCTTGTCAGGCAGGGATATGAGCGACGGGAGCGACACGGTCAGGCTTTCATCACCCGCATCAGCGTGTGGACGATGCCGGCGGTCAGCCCCCAGATATGCCAGTCCTGATAGGGCACGGCGAACATGGAATAGTCGACGCCGCCGAAGCTGCGCCGTTCGATGATGTGGTTCGCCTCATCGGCGAGGTGGGCGAGCGGCACTTCGAACAGGTCATGGACTTCATAAGGCGACGGCATGAACGACGTGGACGGATGAATGATGCCGACAACCGGGGTTACGGCATAACCCTGCCCGCCGAAATGGATGCCCATTTCGCCGACGACCTCGACCCGGTGCGGCGGGATCCCGACTTCCTCATGGGTCTCGCGCAGGGCGGTGGCGACCATGTTCTCGTCCGCCGCCTCGACCCGGCCGCCGGGAAAGGATATCTGCCCGGCATGGGAAGGCAGGTCGGACGAGCGCAGGGTGAACAGCACTGTCGGCGCCTCCGGCCGGTCGATGATCGGGATCAGCACGGCGGCATCGCGCAATGTCGCCGGCTTTTCCCTGAGGATCGGCGGGAAGTCGAGATGGGGGTTGAGCTCCTGGAACAGCTTGCGGTCTTCGCGCGCCACTTCCTCCGCCATGCCGGCAGCCAGCTGCGTGCGCCAGCGGCCGGACCGGGGCGCGGGTGCCTGCCACTGGGGCGAGATGGGTGTGAGCGTCATGTCAGGGCTTCCGGGAATCGATTTCCTCATAGGGGAATACAGCACCCGCGCTGCGCAGGGAAGGCGGATCGCCGCGCAGGAGCGTGACAAAATCATAATAGAGGGTGCGTGTCAGCCGTGCCTTCAACCCGGCACGCACCTCGACATAGGGCACCAGCGCGCCGTCATCGGCCCGCTCGCGCGGATCCCGGCGAAAGGTGATCGGATGGTCCGGCCCGGCAATGACTTCGTCGCCGACATTGGTCCGGAAACGGAGGGTCTGCCCCTCGCCGTCGCCATCGACCTCCATGCCGACGGCGAGGAAGGGGACATCCTCGACCGTCAGCTGAAGCTTCTCCACTGGCGTGACGAGGAAATAGTCATCGCCCTCGCGCTTTAGCACGGTGGAGAACAGCCGGACCAGTTTGGTGCGGCCGATGGGCGAGCCTTCATGCACCCAGATGCCGTCACGGCGGATCGTGATGTCGATCTCGCCGCAATGGTCCGGGTTCCATGTCTCGACCGGCGGCAACGGGCGGTCACCCTGCAGGTCGGCCATCGAGGCAGCCAGTGCGAATAAATCGGTCATACCAATAGAACTGGGGCCGGAAATGGTTTTGTCCATCCCGGCCCCGGTCGATTGGTCGATTTCGTCAGCAGACGCCAGAGGTCGAACTCCCTAGAGCTCGCACTCAAGGCAGCGGACATAGAGATTGTTCGGATCGTTATAGGCCTCGTAATAGCGCGCCTCGCTGGCGATCTTCTGGATCATCTGCTTCAACGCCGGCTGCTGATAGTCGGCGAGATAGCTACCGAACAGCTCGGTCTCGTCGGCGGCCTTGCCCTTGAACAGGGCATCGCTCTCGGCGGCGAGGCTTTCCAGGAACTTCTCGAAGCGCGACTTGTTTTCATGCATCTCGACAAGGTCATAGTCACCCTCGATGCCGGCAAGCGCGGCGGCGGCGGCAACGGCATCGTCAAGCGAGCCGAGTTTGTCGACGAGGCCGATATCCAGTGCCGTTTCGCCAATCCAGACGCGGCCCTGGCCGATGGCATCGACCTCCTGTTTGGTCAGGTCGCGGCCATTGGAGACGATCGTCAGGAAGCGGTCATAGCCGTTCTCGGTCGACCGCTGGATGATGGCGCCGAACTCTTCCGGCAGCGGCCCGATGCCTGCCGCGATGATCGGCGACAGGTCCGTCGTGCCGACACCATCCGTGTAGACACCATATTGACCGACCGTGTTCTCGAAGGTCTGGACGAAGCCGAAGATACCGATGGAACCGGTGATCGTCGTCGGCGCGGCCCAGATCTCGTCAGCCCCGGCGGAGATCCAGTAGCCACCGGAGGCGGCAAGCGACCCCATGGAAACGACGACCGGCTTGCCGGCCTCCTGCAGCGCCAGGACTTCCGAACGCATCACTTCAGAAGCGAACGCAGAACCGCCCGGGCTGTCGACGCGCAGGACGACGGCCTTGACGTTATCGTCTTCGCGGGCCTGTTTGAGATAGCGCGCGATCGTGTCGCCTGCAGCAACGCCGAAGGGCTGGTCGCCATCGACGATGGTGCCAGCGGCGGTGACCACAGCGACATCCGGTGCGGCGGTATTTTCCGGCCCGGCAGCAGAGACGAGATAGGTGCGGAAGCCGACACCCTTGAAGCTCTTGCCGTCGCGGTCTTTGCCGACGAGGTCGATCAGATACTGCTTCTGGCCTTCGCGGTCGCGCAGTTCGTCGACGAGACCGACATTCATCGCAGCCATGGCAAGGTCGCCACCGGCAGCGTCGATAATGTCGACCGCATCGTCGGCATAGCTGGCAATCGCGCCGGCGGGCAGGCCGCGGGCAGCTTCGATGCCGCTGGTATATTCACGCCACAGCACGCTGAGATAGGCCCGGTTCGCTTCCTTGGCCGGCTCGGACATGTCATCACGGGTATAGGGCTCCAGCGCAGACTTGTAGGTGCCGACGCGGAACTCGTGATTGGTGACGTTGAAGCGCTCGAACAGGGATTTCAGATAGGTGCCGTAGCTGCCATAGCCGTAGATCAACAGGCTGCCATAGTCGTGCAGCATGATGTGGTCGGCATGGGAGGCGAGCAGATATTGCTCCTGGCTGTAATAATCGCCGACAGCGACGACCGTCTTGCCGCTTTCCTTGAAAGCGTCAATTTCGGCGGCGATGTCATGCAGCTTCGAGGCCGCATAGGACGGCACGTAGAGCTGGCCGAGATCGAGGACCATCGCCTTGATGCGGCTATCGTCCCTGGCAGCACGGATGACGCGGATGATGTCGTGGACCTCGACTTGCGGCGGCTGGCCGGCGCCATAGGCTTCGGACAGCGCCTGTTCGAACGGGTCGATCGCCGCAGCCTGCTCGACCAGAACGCCCGCGGGGTCAAGCACCAGGGCAGCGCCTTCCGGCACTTTCAGCGACGGTCCCTGCTGGTTGCCGCCACCGCCCATTTGTGTCGCAATGCCGCCGATGAAGGCGACAAAGACGATCATGATGAAAATGAAAACCATCGCCTGCAGGAACAGGGCGATGCCAACGACCGCTTTGATGATTGTCTTGAAGAAACCCCAGAAGGTCAGTTTATTGTCGCCGTCAGCCATTTAAGCCCCTCACCATACGAATACTCTTCTATAATCTTGGCCAGACGGGGTTAATATTCAATCCCTTAAGATGACGATCTGTCCATTTACGGTACTTTTCGTTGTCAAATTGCATCATACGGGGGAAAACGGATTTCCCGGACACGGACCCGTTCTGGTACGGGATTTCTCAACAGTTTCAGGAGCTAAGGCGAGCATATGGCAGTTGACGGCGGACAGGCAGACGACATTCTGGAGGAATTCGAACAACTCTCCGTCAAGCTGCGGACCGTGCGCGGATCGCTGGGCGAGGTGATTTTCGGCCAGGAAGACGTGATCAACGAGGTGCTGACGGCCCTTGTCGCCGGTGGCCATGCCCTGCTCGTCGGCGCGCCCGGCCTCGCCAAGACCCTGCTCGTCACCTCCATGGCCACGGTCACCGGCCTTGCCGACAAGCGGGTGCAATTCACGCCCGACCTGATGCCGGCCGACGTGCTGGGTGCCGAAGTGCTGGAAGAGGCACAGACCGGCGAACGCTCGTTCCGCTTCATCAAGGGCCCGATCTTCTGTCAGCTCCTGATGGCCGACGAGATCAACCGCGCCAGCCCGCGTACCCAGTCGGCCCTGCTGCAGGCGATGCAGGAGCACCATGTCACCATCGCCGGGGAGCGCCGCGACCTGCCCGAACCATTCCATGTGCTCGCGACCCAGAACCCGATCGAGCAGGAAGGCACCTATCCGCTGCCGGAAGCCCAGCTTGACCGCTTCCTGCTGCAGGTGAATGTCGATTACCCGTCCGAGGCCGCCGAGCGTCAGATGCTCGCCGCCACGACCGGCACGGTGAAGAAGCAACTGACCGCCGTCATGGGCCCCGCCGACCTGATGGCGGCACAGGCCATGGTGCGCAAGATGCCGATCGGCGAGAAGCTCGTCGATGCGATCCTGCGGCTCGTGCGTGCCGCGCGGCCGGTCGGCGATGGCTCCGGCCGGATGGATGAAACGATCGCCTGGGGCCCGGGTCCGCGCGCATCGCAAGCCCTGTCGCTCGCCATGCGCGCCCGTGCCCTGATCGACGAGCGCGAAGCGCCGAGCCTCGACGACCTCGCCGCCCTTGCCTCCCCCGTGCTGCGCCACCGAATGGCGCTGACCTTCCGCGCCCGGGCCGAGGGGCTGACGACGGACAAGGTCATCGCCGATCTGGTCAAGCGGGAGGTCTAGGCCCTCTCTATGGCCCCAAACCCACAGGACAGACTGCATCATCTGCGCGGCCAGGCCGAAACGCTGGCCAGCACCCTGCCGCCGCTATTGCTCGCAGCCGAGCAGCTGGCCGCGACGGTGCTCGCCGGTGTGCATGGCCGCCGCCGCGCCGGGCCGGGCGAGACCTTCTGGCAATACCGCCCCTATGTGCAGGGCGACAGCTATACCCAGATCGACTGGCGCCAGTCCGCCCGCGTCGCCGACCGGCTTTATGTCCGTCAGCAGGAGTGGGAAGTGGCCGCGACCCTGTGGATCTGGTGCGATGCCGGGGCGAGCCTCGACTATGCCTCCTCCGAGGCGATCCCGACCAAGCGCTGGCGGGCACAGCTTCTGGCGACGGCACTCGCGTCGCTGCTTGCCCGCGCCGGTGAACGGATCGGCCTCGCCGGTTCCGGCCGCCGCCCCTTCATCGGCCGCCGGGCACCGGAACTGTTCGCCGAAAAACTGCTCGGCATGGCGCAGGATGATGACGGCCTGCCGCCTCAGATCGAGACGCCGGGTCACAAGCGCTATGTGCTGATCAGCGACTTCTATACCCCCATCGACGCGCTGGAGGAGCGCCTGAAGAGCCTCGCCCTCGACCATGCCCGCGCCCACCTCATCCAGGTCGTCGATCCGAGCGAGGAAGACTTCCCCTTCTCCGGGCGCACCGAATTCCTGCCGACGAAAGGCGGCGAAAGCCCGCTGCTGTTCGGCAATGCGGGCGCCATCGCCAATGACTATGCCCGAATCTACAAGGCCCATCGCGGCACGATCCGTGATTTGTGTACCCATTATGGCTGGACGTTCTCCACCCACCGCACCGACCACCCGGCGCAGACGGCGCTTGGCGCGCTCTATCGCGCGCTGATGCCGGAGGTGATCTAGATGATCGGTGCCCTGAGCTTTGCCGCGCCGCTGGTGCTTTTCGCCCTTGCTGTCCTGCCGGTGCTGTGGCTGTTGCTGCGCGCCGTGCCGCAGGCGCCCAACCGCACCCGCTTTCCCGGCCTGTTCTTCCTGCGCCAGCTGCGCAACAGGGAAGAGACACCGAGCCGCACACCGTGGCCGCTGCTGCTGTTGCGGATGCTGGCGCTGGCCGGGCTGATCATCGCCCTTGCCGGTCCACGCCTGAATGCACCGGAAGAGGCGGGCGGAGATGGCCCTGTCCTCGTCGTGCTCGACGATGGCTGGCCCGCCGCCGACACATGGCAGTTGCGCCGTACCGCCCTTGCCGCCATCGCTGCGGAGACCGCAGACACCGACCGGCAAATCTGGGTACTGACAACCACACCGCTTGAAGCCGAACGGCGGGAAGACGCCCTGCGCGGTCCGATGACGCCGGAAGACCTGTCGCGCTATGCCGACAGCGTCAGCCCGCGCGCGCTCGCGCCGGTCCGGGGCGACACCATGCCGTTGCTGCGCGATCTGTCCCGGCGCTTCGATGGCAATGGCGATATCCGCTGGCTGTCCGATGGCGTCTATACCGGCAGCGACCTGCCGGAGCGGCGGTTTGCCGACCGGCTCGCCGAACTCGGGTCTGTAAGCGTCTATCGCGAACAGCTCGATAGCGGACCGGCGGGCGTGCAGGCGCTGACCTCGATCGCCTATCGCGCCGACCGGCTGGAGGCTGTCATCACCCTGTCGGAACCGGCGCAGGCCGAGTTGAGCGGTACGCTGAATGTCACCGCCCGCGACGGGCGCCTGCTGCAACAGGCAGGCTTCACCATTGCCGCAGGCGCGGCGACCGCGCGGACGGATATCGACCTGCCGCTGACCCTGCGCAACGAGATCGGCGCGGTCCGGATTGCCGGGCAGCGCTCCGCCGGGGCGGTGCAACTGGCCGATGCCTCCTCGCGCCGGTCCCTTGTCGGCATTGCCGGATCGGGCGAGCAACTCTCCGGCACGCTGCTCGATGGCGGCTTCTATATCCGCCAGGCGCTGGCGCCCTATGCCCTGTTTACAGATGGCACGATCAGCGACCTTGCCGCGTCCGATGCGACCGTGATCTTTCTCGACGATATCGGCCGGCTGCGCCCCGGCGATGCCGAGGCGCTCGGCCAATGGGTCGAGGATGGCGGCATCCTGATCCGCTTTGCCGGGCCGACGCTTGCCGATGTCGCGCAGGATGCGAGCCGCGCGGCTGAGAGTGAATTGCTGCCCGTGCCGCTGCGGGGCGGCGGGCGCGCCTTTGGCGGGGCACTGACATGGGAAGAGCCGCAGAACCTCGGCGGCTTCGCCGAAGACAGCCCGTTCGGCGACCTGCAGATCGACCCGGAAATCATTGTGCGGCGGCAGATCCTCGCCCGTCCCGGCGCCGACACGGCAGAGCGCAGCTGGGCCTATCTCGAAGACGGCACGCCGCTGGTCACCGCCCGCCCCCGGGGCGAGGGTATGCTGGTGCTGTTCCATGTCACCGCGAGCCCGAGCTGGTCGGAACTTCCCGTCTCCGGCCTGTTCGTCGAAATGCTCCGCCGGCTGACAGCCCTGTCGGTGACCGAAGCGGCCAGCCTCGACCCCGACCAGACGTTCGCACCCTACCGGGTGCTGGACGGTTTCGGCGCGCTGTCGGAACCGTCCGACACGGCCGAGCCGATCACGGCGGCGCAGGCCAGCGCAGGGGCCAGCGCCGACCTGCTGCCCGGCCTCTATGGCAGTCCCGACACGCCGCTCGCCGTGAATGCCGTGACGGCCTCGACCAGCCTCGGCCCGCTTGCCGCCATCGGCGCCTATGCTAATGCCCGCCCGCGCCTCTATCAGGAGCGCCAGCCGGTAACGCTCGCGCGCTGGTTCCTCGTGGCGGCGATCCTCCTGATCCTTGCAGAAATGCTGTATACGATGCTGTTGCAGAACAAGCTGATCCCCGGCTTCAGGAGGTCCGGCACCGCCGCAATCATCGTGGCCGCATGCGCAATGACCATCGCGGCTCCCCATGACGCGATGGCACAGGAGCGCCCGCCGATCGACCGCAAGGCGATCGAGTCGGCGCTCAACACCCGCCTTGCCTATGTCATCACCGGTGACCGGGAAATCGACACGCTGTCGGATGCCGGCTTGCGCGGGCTTTCCTTCGAGCTAGCCCGGCGTACGGCGCTGGAACCCGCCGACCCGGTCGGGGTCAATCTCGCCACCGACGACCTGTCGCTTTATCCGATGCTGTACTGGCCGGTGACGGCGGCGACGCCCGTCCCCGCCGAGGCGGTGCTGGCGCGGCTCGAGGCGTTCATGGCCAATGGCGGGCTGATCGTCTTCGACACGCGCGACGGCGAACGGGTCATCGGCAATTCGCAGACACAAGAAGGCCTCGCCCTGCGCAATATTCTCGAACTGATGAACGTGCCGCCGCTGGAGCCGCTGCCGACCGGGCATGTGCTGGGGCGCTCTTTCTATCTCATGGACGACCTGCCGGGGCGCAGCGACCAGGGCCCGATCTGGGTCGAGGCGCAGGGCGCGGTCGGCAATCTGAATGATGGTGTCACGCCGATCATCATTGGCGGGCGGGACTGGGCCGCGGCGTGGGCCGTCGACCAGTATCAGCGCCCGCTGCGGCCGATGGGTCCCGGCGGCTATCGCCAGCGCGAGCTGGCCTTCCGTGCCGGGATCAACATGGCCATGGTCGCCCTGACCGGCAATTACAAGGTCGACCAGCTGCAGGCCGAAGCCCTGCTCGACCAGCTGGGCGAGGAGGCCAATCCATGAGCGGCCTGGTGTTCGCCCCGATGATCCCGCTGGCCTGGTTGTGGGCGCTCGCCGCAGCAAGCGGCCTTGTCGCGCTCTCCATGATCATCCGGTCGCCGGTCGGCGGCCTGTTCCGCCTCGCCGCGCTGGCCGGGCTGCTGGTGCTGCTGGCCCAGCCGCGCCTGTTGCAGGAGACGACCACGCCCCTGCCCGATATCGCCCTCATCGTCACCGATACCAGCGCCAGCCAGGAGCTCGACGGACGGGACGCGGTGACGGCTGAGGCCGTGGAGGTTCTGCGCCAGCGGCTCGCCAATCTGCCGGACATCGAAGTGCGCGAGGTCAATGTCGATGGCCGCCAGGAAACCCGCCTTGGCGAGGCGATTTCTTCCGGCCTTGCCGATGTGCCGCGCGGCCAGCTCTCCGGCGTCTTCGTCGTCACCGACGGCCAGAGCGCGGACGACATCCCCACCGCCCGGAGCCTCGGCATCACCGCGCCCGTCCACCTGATGCTGACCGGCCGCGAGGACGAGCAGGACCGGGTCGTTGAAATCCTCAGCGCGCCGCGCTTCGGTATCGTCAACGAGGAGGCGGAAATCCGGTTCAAGGTCGCCGATTACGGTTTCGATGGCGGCAATGCCAATGTCTATCTGCGCGTCAATGGCGAGGAAGTCGTCAGCCGCACGGTGCAGGTCGGCGAGGAACTGACCCTGACCGCGCCCCTGCCGCGTCCGGGCAAGACCGTGATCGAGCTGATCGCCGACAGCGTCGATGGCGAGCTGACGACGCGCAATAACCGCGCCGTGATCCAGATCTCGGTCATCCGCGACCGGTTGCGCGTGCTGCTCGTCTCCGGCGAGCCCCATGCCGGTGAGCGCGTCTGGCGCAACCTCCTGAAGTCCGACCCCGCGGTCGACCTGATCCATTTCACCATCCTCAAGCCGGCGACGAAGCCGCGCGTCGCGCCGGTGGAGGACCTCGCCCTGATCCGCTTTCCGGAGAATGAGCTGTTCCTCGAGAAACTCGACCAGTTCGATGTGCTGATCTTCGACCGCTATACCTATCGCGGCGTGATGAGCCCGCTGCATTTCGACAATATCTCGCGCTATGTCGAGAATGGCGGTGCGATGCTGATCGCCTCCGGCCCGGAATTCATCGGCGAGTCCTCTCTCGCCGGGCGCCGCAACCTCGCCTATATCCTGCCCGCCCTGCCCAATGGCGAGATCGGGAATGAGCCTTTCGTTCCCATGCTGAGCGATGATGGCCAGCGCCATCCAGTGACCGCGACGCTGGACGATGCCGGCGATTGGGGCCGCTGGCTGCGGGTCATCGGGGTGACGCCGCGCGCCGGCCGCACGCTGATGGAGACGCCCTCGGGAGCGCCGTTGATGATTCTCGACCGGGTCGGCGATGGCCGTGTCGGCCTGCTGCTGTCGGACCATGTCTGGCTATGGGCGAGAAATTTCGACGGCGGCGGCCCGCACCGGGAAATGCTGCGCCGTCTCGTCCACTGGCTGATGAAGGAGCCGGAACTGGAAGAAGACTCCGTCATCCTCGCCGCCGATGCGGAGAATGGACGGATCTCGATCTCGCGCCGGACCATGGAAGACGCGGTCGAGCCGGTAGCTCTGCGCCTGCCGAGCGAGGAAAGCGTGACGCTGGACCTGGAAGAAGACGGCCCCGGCGAATGGTCGGCGATTTATGAAGGGGCAGAGCCCGGCCTCTATACCGTCACGACCGAGGCGGCCGACGGACGTTCCCTGTTCGATGTGACGGCGCTGGGCCTTGCCGCCCCGCCCGAATTCGCTCGTGTTCTGGCTACGGATGATTATCTTGCCCCGCTGGTCGAGGCGAGCGGCGGCGGGCTCTACTCGGTCCGCCAGGGCGAGGATACCGTCCGCGTCCCCTCCATCCGCCAGGTCCGCGAAGGCCGACCGGCGTCCGGGCGAGGCTCGGATTCGGGCTGGGCCGGGATCATCGACCGCGATGCCGAAAGGCTCGATTCCGTCAGCGCCCGTCCGCTTGCGCCGGCGTGGCTGTGGCTGGCGCTGATCGGCGGGCTGCTCGTCATCGGCTGGCTGCTGGAAGGACGCGCGTCTTTGTTCCGCCGTCCGTCACCCGTTACCGACTGATCCGGTTTATTGATTTTAAACCGTCAGCGTGACAGTGTGGGCCCATGCGCATCACACCCATTCTCTTTGCCGCCCCCGCCCTGCTCTTGCTGAACGGCTGCCTTGCCGGCGCTGCCATCAATGCCGTCGGCGAAACGGTGGAGGCCGGTGTCGAGGTGACCGGGGCCGTGATCGGCACAACGGCAAAGACCGGCGGCGCGGTTGTCGGCGGCACGGTTGACGCGATCATGCCAGGCGACCAGAGCGGCAAGAAAGACAAGAAGAAAAAGGACCGGGACTGAGCCTGACCCGTGCCTGCAGACCGTCTTAACGCCGCTTAAACGAATGTTGCGATATTGATAAGGCTCACGTTGTAGCGGAGTGTATCGTGATCGGCAGAAAGCGCCAGGAAAGTGCGGCAGCCCTGAAAACACCGGAACAGGAAGCCGGTGATGTCATGCGGTCGCTGGCGCGGGCGCTGAACAATCCGCTCAAATCCGCCGAAAAACCCGCCGCCCGCCAGAGCCAGGATCTACGCCATACGCTGCGCGCGATCGAGGCGTCCTTCTACCTGCTCGACCAGCTGCGCGACGTGATCGTCGAAGCCTGCCACCTGGTGCTGCGGGCCAATGTGATCGAGGATCTTGCCGGCCGCGCCCTGCTGGCCGAACAATATGACGAGCTGCGCAATGCCATCGAAAGGCTGATCGACGGCGCCGAGGAAGAAGCCTCGGCCCTGCTCGGACCCTCGGCGGAAGGGATCACCGCGACACTGAATGCGACCAGCAGCTATACCGTCTTTCCGACCCGCCTCAGCCTGTCCAGCGACAGCATCGATCTGCCACCGCCGGTCGAAGGCTTTGCCGATACGGCAGAGGTTGCGCGCATACTCGGCAAGCTCGACAAGGCACTCGATACGCTCGACCAGGTCTCGGCATCCTATATGAAGGACGCGCAATACCTGATGACCAAGCTGGGTCAGTAATCACCCGACAGACGCGGGATCGCCTTTACCGTCAGGATCGTTTGCCGCAAGACCTGCCTGGACAGCATCGCCACTGACGCGCCTGACGCGGTGCGTGTTCCGCTCGCCCATCTTGAAAAGCCAGAGGAACATCACGTTCATCAGGACAATCCCGCCGAGGGACAGCGCGAAGACCGGCAGGGAGACCTGTTCCTTCAGGACCGTCCAGACATATTGCACGATACACAGCGTACAGACGATCAGCAATGTCGGCGCGCGCGGCAGCCGGTTTACGACGATGGCCCCGAGCGGTGCGCCGAGGGCCACGACCGGCGCGGCGGCGAGGAAATTCCAGGCCACTTCCGGCGACAGGTAGTACAGGTCCGGATTGATCTTCGACAGCAGAATATTGCTGAAGATGCCGATGACCGAGGTTGCCGCCATCAGGATGACCGAGGTCGGGATCGCGATCTTCAGGTCCTCGCGATAGAACAGCACGAGCACGGCATAGATCATCATGTCGATGCCGACTCCGGTGAGCGAGGCAACGATGCCGCCGGTCAGACCGATGGCGAGGCCGATGGGCGCATCGAACGTGCCATGGGGGTCGCGCGTGCCATCCGGCTTCAGGATGGCGCCGAGCTTGAGGAAATGGATGACCCCGAACCCGGCCCAGACGACGGCGAAGATCAGCTTCACGGCCAGATCTGGCGCATAGGGCGCAATGAAGGCAGCCCCCAGCGGCGTGCCGATCAGCGTTCCCACAAGCGCCGGGCGCAGCAGGCGCAGATCGATCGGACGGCGAGCCGCCAGAATGTATATGCTGGCAGAAACCATGCCGATGGACTGGACGGCGAGGCCAAAACTCCTGCCGAGGGACGCCGGCTGGTCAAACAGCAGCACGAGCACGGGGAAACCGACCGTCCCACCGCCCATCGGCGTCGATCCGGCAAAGTACGAGCCGGCCATCATGGCAAGGGATATCGGCCAATGGGAGAACACCTCGTCCCAGAACCCGAACCCCGTCACGACCGTCAGCCAGACGGTATAGAACAAGGCCAGCCAGGCCAGAAACGGCCAGAGCTTCTTCCACACCGGCTGCTTGGTAAAATTATCCTGATGACGCAAAACGAGACCTTCCCCGGGAGTTCAACCCGCTATCCTATATTGATGCGCCATGAGGCGGTCAATCGACGCCTCGAACGGGCCGCCGGAACGCCTTAAGGACGGGTTAACCACAAGCTGGTCTGATCGCGCCATGAGCACTGCCCGGCCCTTCGTCCTCCTGCGCGCCGACTATGCCCGCTGGCTCGATACCGAGCGGCGCATGAGCCCGCGCACGGCGCGCAACTATCTGCATTCGCTGGACCTGTTCACCGATTTCCTGAGCGGCCATCTGGGCGAGGCGATCACCGGCGCAACCTTCGGCACGCTGGAGACGCGGGACTTCCGCGCTTTCCTTGCCCTGCGCAAGGGCGAAGGCCTGACGGCGCAGACCCTGCGGCTCGATTTGTCGGCGATCAAGTCGTTCTACCGCTTTCTGCGCAAGGAGAGCGGGATGACCAATCCGGCGCTCGCCGCCCTGCGCTCGCCCAAGCTGCCGCCGCGCCTGCCCAAGCCGCTGACCCGCCCCGACATGGACGCGATGATCGACAGTGCCGCCGTCCCTGAAAAGGGCTGGGAAAGCGCCCGCGACGTTGCGCTGCTGACCCTGCTCTATGGCATGGGGCTGCGTGTGTCGGAGGCGCTGGATCTGTCCTGGGCCGAGGGCGATATGGGCACCAGCCTGACCGTCACCGGCAAGGGCTCGAAGTCGCGCATGTTGCCGGTGCTGCCGCAGGTGCAACGCGCGATAGCCTTCTATCGCAAGACGGTGCTTGCGGACGAAATTGCCCAACACTTCATCGCGCGATGGGATGGTGACGCCCCGCCGCTGTTCTGGTCGAAGACCGGCCGCGCGATGACGCCGCGCATGGCACAGGAACTGACCGCGAAACTGCGCCGTGGCCTCGGCCTGCCCGCCACCGTCACGCCCCACGCCCTGCGCCACTCCTTTGCGACGCATCTGCTCGGCGAGGGCGCTGATCTGCGCGCGCTGCAGGAGCTGCTCGGTCATTCGTCGCTCGCCGCGACGCAGCGCTATACCCAGGTCGATACCGACGCGCTCCTGAAGACCTATCGCAGCGCTCATCGCAGGGGCTGATAGTGGCGGGGGTGACTATTTCAGATCGCGGACTTCATTGCGCTCGCCCGCCGGCATGACCACGGAATCGCCAATGGCGATGAGTTTTTCCGCGCCATCCTTCACGGCGAAGATATCCGCCCGGACCACGACCTGCCGTCTGGAGCGGGAGACCATCCGGCCACGGGCGATGAAGGTCTCGCCAATGCCGGGCCGCAGGAAATTCACCGAATATTGCGCCGTCAGCACATCGCCGACCACGGTCGCAGCGGTATAGGCGCAGACATTGTCGACGAGAAAGCCGATCATCGCCCCGTGCAGGAAGCCGTGATGCTGGGCCATGTCCTCGCGCCGGAACGGCATTGCCAGCTCGACCGCTCCGTACGCGACCCTGTTGACCGTCACGCCGGTCCAGCTGGTGAAGGTCTGCTGCGAGACCACATAGGACAGCGCCTCGCGGCTGACGAGCGGCTCGCGCGTGTCGTCAGGCGTCTGGCTCACTTCGTTGCATCCAGATGCGGCGGGAACTGGATCGCCGTTTTCGCGATGAATTTCTTGTCGAGCTTGTCGGTCGATCCGCGCGGCAGTTTCTGCGGCGAGATCCAGATCTTCTCCGGCACTTTGAAAGCGGCGACATGCTGCAGCATGAAATCGCGCAGCGCCTGCGGATCGAGGGTCTTGCCCTCGCCGGCATAGACGACGGCGCCGACGACCTCGCCCATCCTGTCGTCCGGCACGCCGAAGACCGCCGTTTCCTGCACGCCGTCAAACTTGTAGATTTCGTTCTCGACCTCGAGGCAGGAGACATTCTCGCCGCCGCGGATGATCAGCTCCTTGAGGCGGTCGACGATATAGAGAAAGCCCTCCTCGTCGAGCTTGCCGAGGTCGCCGGTGCGGAACCAGCCATCTTTCGTCAACGCCTTTTCGGTCTCGTCGGGCATCGCCAGATAGCCACGGAAGGTGGCGGGCGACTTGATGCAGATCTCGCCGACCTCGCCGGTCGGCAGCTCTTCCAGCTTTTCGTTCAGTATCCTGAATTCGGTGACGGGGGGCACAGGGCGGCCCGCTGAATCAGGCTTTGCGATATATTCGCTGAGACCGTTATGACAGCCAAGCGCATTGGTCTCCGTCAGTCCGTAGCCGGAGGAAGCGCGTACTTTCGGGAATTTGTCCGTCATCTCGGCGACGTGGTGGGCGGGCCGCTTCGCGCCGCCGGTCACGATATCGGTGACCGTGTCGAGATCGCCTTCTTTCGCGTGCTCGATCACCTCATGCGACTGGGTCGGCACGACGGCAAGGTTGGTCACCCTTTCCTGCCTGATCAGGCGCAGCGCCTCATCGACATCCCAGCGATACATGAACACGATCTTGCGCCCGGTCAGCCAGGACAGGAGAAAGACCGAATGCGAGGCGGTGACGTGGAACAGCGGCAGCGACAAAAGGATCACCGCATTTTCGACAATGATCCTGGCATCGGGGCGCAGCTCGTTGACCACCTGCTGCAGGAAGGACCAGGACAGGATGGCGTTGATGACGCTGCGATGGGTCAGCATCGCGCCCTTCGGCCTTCCGGTGGAGCCTGACGTGTACAGAATGCAGAAATCGCTGTCGGCATCGATGGCGACCTGCGGCATGTCCGCTGACGGCGCGTTCGCGATCAGGTCGGCAAGATCGGCATCGGCATGCTCCGACGGCTCGCGCGCGGCGATGAAGGTCAGGCCCATTTCTTCCTTCACGGGGGCGAGATAGCCAAGGCGCTTGGCATCGCCGATGACGAGCCGCGCCGCGCAATCGCGCATGCCGTAATGCAGCTCCTCCTCCCGCCACCACGCATTGAGCGGCACGACGGTGGCGCCGGCGGCGATGATGCCGAGATAGGCGATGCACCATTCGGGATAGTTGCGCATGGCGATGACGACGCGGTCGGCGGGCTTGACGCCATAGTCGGCGATCAGCACCTGCGCGAGGCGGCAGGCCTTCTGCCAGACCTCGCCGATCGTATAGCGCTCATCCTCATAGACCATGAACTCGGCATCCCTGAACTCGGCGGCTTTCATCGCCATCAGATCGCGCAGGGACATGTTCGAGGCGGCAAAGACGCGCGGATAGTCGACCCCGCGCACGGTCATCGGCATGGTGGCGAACAAGCCGCCTTCGACCAGCTTGGCGTCTATCTTTTCCTGCAATTCAGGGCCGGTAATCGGTGCAACTGTCATGTCTGTCTTTCGCGTTGGGGGATTGGGTCGCTTTGAGCCGCAGTGTAACCGACCGGCCCGCCGCGCAAAACGGTTTAACGCAGTTATCGGCTGCAATAGGCCGGATCAGCCAGCCATATCCGGACTTGCGCCGGCCATATCAAGGCTTGCGCCGCAGGCATCTGGCGTTATGGTGCGCCGCAGCTTCCCGATCCCGAAAGAAAATGCAATGGCCCATCTGTCCGCCACCCTCAATGTCATGATCACCGCCGCCCGCGAGGCCGGCAAATCCCTGCGCCGCGACTTCTACGAGGTCGAGGCCCTGCAGGTCAGCCGCAAGGGCGCCGCGGATTTCGTCTCCGCCGCCGATCTGCGCGCCGAGGAGATCATCTACCAGTCCCTGTCCAGGTCGCGCCCGAAATTCGGCTTTCTGATGGAAGAGCGCGGCGAGGTCGAAGGCAGCGACAATTCCAACCGCTTCATCGTCGACCCGCTCGACGGCACGACCAATTTCCTGCATTCGCTGCCGCATTGCTCGGTCTCCATCGGCCTCGAGCGCGACCGCCAGCCCTATGCCGGTGTCGTCTATAATCCGATTACGGACGACCTGTTCTATGCCGAGAAGGGCGAAGGCGCCTATCACAACGATACCCGCATCCGGGTGTCGAACAAGAAGGACCTGACCGAATGCCTGTTCGGCTGCGGCCTGCCCTACAAGGGCAAGCTGAATTGCGGGCCGGTGCTGGACGAGATCGACCGCGTGACGAAAGAGACCGCCGGCGCCCGGCGCATGGGCTCCGCGGCGCTCGACCTCGCCTATGTCGCCAAGGGCCGCTTCGATGCCTATTGGGAACGCGGCATCAATGCCTGGGACGTGACCGCCGGCATCGTGCTGGTGCGCGAGGCGGGCGGCATGGTCTGCCATCTCGATGGCACGGACGACAAGCCGCACCTGACCGGCTCCGTCCTCGCCACCAATGGCGAATTGCAGGACGTGGCACGGAAGATCATTCTCGGGCGGTAGTCAGCTTTTCGAGCAGGTCGCAGGCGCCGCCATTCTGTTTCGACAGATATTCGGCGAGCCATGCTCCCGTCATGTTGGGTGAGTTCTGCCGGTACCAGTCGAGCCGGCGGATTTCCTGCGGGACGCCTCTGCCGCGGCGTTCGAACAGGAATGTCGATAGCTTCGTCTGCACGCTGGCGATTTGTCTGATCTCGTCAGCCCTTGGCGGATCGATGAAAATGTCGGTGCTGTTTCTGGCCGTATCGAGGTCATAAAACTCCGCAGCACAGTCGCCGACAATATTGCCCTCGATTTCTCCCAGGAAAATCCGCTGACGCGGTGAAAACATCACGCTTGGATAATCAAGATAGGCTTGTGCGTGATGACGCTCGTGAAAAAAGGTGGTCCAAGCCATCGGGTCGGCGTTGCCATCTTCATACACCCTCAGCAACAGCCCGCTGTCGCTGACCGTCACGCGCGGCCATTGGTAAATATACGACCGGTAATTGGCTGGAACGAGAATGATCGGAAAGTCGTCAAACTTCAACGGAATATAGGCTTCAAGCCGCTCCAACTGTTCTGAAGTCAACGAACAGGCCTGCGTGACATCGCCTTGATATTCTTCCGACACGAAGATCGGTGAGCCATGCCGTCGCGCACAGGCAATGTCCTTATCGACCGCTGTGATCGTCTTGAAGTCGTCCGACGCGTCATCATTGCGTCTTCTCAACGTCGCATAGGTTATACTCCGTCCGATGACATGCGGCCGGTAGCCGAGAGCATCCAGACGCTTGGAAGTGACTGATTCATCGTCAACCGGTTGAAGAAACTCATAGAGAGGGCGATACGGATCAATGGCGCAAGCCGATAGCCCCGCCACCATTAAAACCAATATCCATGCGATTCGCATTTTTGTCCCTCAACTCACCCGCCACAACTGTCACGCGCAGAGCTGCGACCGGTCAACCCGACCTGACAAAAAAAGCCTCCCGATCCGGGAGGCTTTTTCGTGTTCAGATGCTCTCGCCGATCAGCGCGCGGCGTAGACCTCGTCGCTCTGGACGCGGGCGACGCGGCTGCGCAGGTCGCTCGACAGGGCGACCGGCTTGCCGTTGTAGAACAGCACGGTGTAGGTGCCGGCGCCGCGGGACGAGCGGCCGAGATCGGCGCGGACGTCATAATCGACAGCCCAGCACTCATAGTCCTTGTTGCCCTTCAGCTTGGCGACAACCTGATAGGGCTGGCTCGCCTGGCGCACGGTCGCGCCGGTCGCATTGCTCAGGCGCGATTCGATATAATTCACGGCCTTGCTGTCATAGCTGGCCGGTTGAGCAGAGAAGTCGCCGGCAAGGGCGCCCATGGCCGGCATGGCGATGAGGCAGGCGGCAGCGGCGAGACAGGTCTTCAGAGTGTTTTTGGTCATAATGTTTGCTCCCTTATAAATTTGGGTTCGGTATAGATTTGTCATCGAAACGAAACATAAGTGTCACATTTCCTTCACAATAGTGACACGGCTGCACTCAGTGCGCAAGAAAAATATGCACTCAGTGCCTAAAAGGTGCACAGAGTTCGCCTCTTGGCCCGGCAAAAAACTGCCAACCTATTGTGATTGTTGGATATTTTATCTTGGCGCAACCAGTGCGACTTTCCGGCTCCAGTCGCTGCCGAACGCAAGAATTGCCGGAAAACTGTCACGAAACGGGGCACATCGCGGAAAAGCGACACAAAGAATTGCTAGCTTCGGCTTCACGGCGCGGTGTTTTCCGGTATTCTGAAACCGGCCTGTCCGCGTGAGCGCGGTCACCGTGGGGGCCCGTGTTGTATGAAGGGGTATTAACGCATGTCACGCTCGCTCGACCGATCCGTCCGCTTCAACGGGCCTGGCGGTTACATCATCAACATGGTCCTGTTCCTTGCGGGTGTCGCTGCCATCGGCTTCTACCTGTCGCCGCTGAGCCCGCAGCCGACGGACCTGCTGGTCGAGGCATTCCGGGCCAACGTCGCCCTGAACGGGCTGATCCTGTTCGTGTTGGGCATGGGCATCATCTATAATTTGCGCCAGGCTGCCGTCGTCGGCCCGGCTGTGAGCTGGGTCAATTCCTTCCGTAACTCGGTCGACCCCTCGCGTACCCGCCTGCCCCGCCCGCCGGCGCTGATCGGCGCGATGTCGCGCATGCTGCTCGATGCCGACGAGCGCGGCGGCCGCCTGTCCCAGGCCTCGTCCCGGGCGATCCTCGATTCCCTCGGCCAGCGCGTCGACGAGGGCCGCGAATTCGGCCGCTATATCGCCAATCTGCTGGTCTTTCTCGGCCTGCTCGGCACATTCTGGGGCCTGTTGCAGGTCGTCTCCTCCGTGGCGCTGGTCATCGGCTCGCTCGCCTCGTCCGGCAGCGGCGGGGCAGAAGCCGGCGATGCCGTCCGCCAGCTGATCAATGGCCTGCAGGCGCCGCTGTCCGGCATGGGCACGGCGTTCTCCTCGTCGTTATTCGGTCTTGCCGGGTCGCTGATCATCGGCTTTCTCGATATCCAGGCCGGCCAGGCGCAGAACCGTTTCTACACGGATCTTGAAGACTGGCTGTCCGGCATCACCGAAACCGTGACGACCTCCAGCGGCGGCGACCGCTCTTCCATGGACGCCGGCAAGCCGGAAGACCTGCTTTCGGGCCTGCAGCGGATCGAGGCGGCCGTCACGCGGTTGGCCAACGCCCAGTCGGAAGCCCAGACCAAGGCCAGTGAAGACGTGCGCCGCGAGATTCGCATGCTTGGCCGCACCCTGATCGAAGGCGTTCCGGCAGAAGATAATCCGCCCCCGTCAGGGTCCCCGAAGTCCTCCAGCAAGGACCGGTAATCCATGGCCCGCCGCCGCTCACGCCAGGACGCCAATATATGGCCGGGCTTCGTCGACGGCCTGTCGACGCTGCTGCTCGTCGTCATGTTCGTGCTGTCGATCTTCGTCGTCGCCCAGTTCTATCTCGGCGAGGAACTGACCTCCAAGGAGACGGAACTCACCCGGCTTCAGGCACGAATCGCGTCGCTCGCCGACCAGCTGGGGCTGGCCGAGACCGAGCGCGACCAGCTGCGCCAGCGCGTCCTGTCGCTGCAGGACACGATCGAACAGAAGGACGATGAACTGGCTGGCCTGACCGCGGCGCTTGCCGAATCGCAAAGTGCCGTCGCTGCCTCCGCCGAGGAACTGGACGCGGAAAAGGCGCTCTCGGAAGAACAGAAATCCGAGATCGCGACCCTGAACGCCCAGCTCGCCGCGCTGCGCCGCCAGCTTGCCTCGCTGCAGGAAGCGCTGGAAGCGGCAGAGGCCAAGGATGAAGAACAGCAGGCGCAGATCGAGAACCTGTCGTCGCGCCTCAACGCGGCCCTTGCCCGCAAGGTGCAAGAACTGGCCGATGTGCGCTCGCGCTTCTTCGAGGCGCTGCGCGAGGCGCTCGGCGACCGCGACGATGTCCGCGTCGTCGGCGACCGCTTCGTGTTCGAGAGCGATATCCTGTTCGGGTCGTGCTCGGCGACGATCAGCCCGGCGGGGCAGGCCGAGCTGCGCAAGCTCGCTGTCGTCCTGCTCGACATCCAGGACGAAATCCCGGGCGAGGTGAACTGGGTGCTGCGGGTCGACGGCCATGCCGACGCCCAGCCGCTGGGCCCGGGCTGCCGCGCCTATTTCGAGGATAACCTCCAGCTGTCGTCGGAACGGGCCATGTCGGTCGTGCGCTTCCTCGCCCAGAATTCCGTGCCCGAACGGCGGCTTGTCGCTGCCGGTTTCGGCTCGAACCATCCGCTGGTCCAGGGCGGCGATCTCGCCCGGAACCGCCGGATCGAGTTCAAGCTGACGGAAAGATAGTCTGCAGTGGGATAGTTAGTAGTTATTAGTAGGCGCGGGGCCTGAGTATAGCTCAACTAAAATCTACTAACTCCAAACTACTCACTCCTTGCCCGCCAGTCGCGCCAGATCGTGTTACCGGCGGCGATGGTCTGTGCCGCCAACAGGAAGCAGAGCGGGATCGAGCCGACGACCGCGAAGGCCCGTGTCGCCATCTGTCCCTGTGCGGACAATAACGCGCCGATGGTCAACGCGATCAGCACCACACCCCAGAAAATCCGCTCCCAGCGCGGCGGCGACAAATCGGTACGGGAAGAGAACATCGCCATCACATAGGCACCTGAGTCCGCGCTGGTCACGAGAAAGATGAAGACCAGGGTGAAGGCGACGATCTGGGTGATCAACGTCAGTGGCAATTGCTCCAGCATCATGTAGGTCGCCATGGCCGCCGTGGAGAAATCGCTGACGCCGAGATCGACGCCCTGTTCCAGCTGCAGCGAGATCGCCGTGCCGCCCATGATCGCAAACCAGAGCAGTGTCACGATGCACGGCACCAGCATCGCGCCGAGCACGAACTGGCGGATCGTCCGCCCGCGGCTGACCCGGGCAATGAAGACGCTGACGAAGGGCGTCCACGCGATCCACCACAGGAAGTATGTCAACGACCAGTCACGGGTCCAGTCGCGCGCCGCGCCTTCGGGCCGCAGGGTGAAAGACAGGGGCACGATCTCGCCGACATAGGCTGCCGCCATCTCGCCCATCGTGCCAATCAGCTCGCGCGTCGGGCCGGCGACAAAAACGAAGATTGCCAGCACGAGGACGAGGATCATGTTGAACCCTGACAAGGGCTCGATGCCGCGCTTCAGCCCGCCCCAGGCGGACAGGAGGAAGACGCCGCCAAGGATCAGGATCAGCACCGATTGCAGCACCGGGCCGTCTATGCCCTCAACCCCGCTGATGATTTCGACGCCAGCGCCGAGCTGCAGGCCACCCTGCCCGATCGAGGCGATGACGCCGAAGATCACCGCCATCAACGCGACCATGTCGATGAGAATCTTCGCCCAGCGCGGCAGGAAGCCGAAGACGACGCTGGGCAATGGCGGCTTGCCCAGCCGGAACGCCATATAGCCGACGGCGAGCGCGGCGACGGTATAGATCGCCCAGGCCTGGAACGCCCAGTGGAACATGGTCAGGGCATAAGCCTGGCTGATCGCGGCCTCCGTCTCCGGCAGCGCGGTACCGGGCGGCGGCGAGACGGTGAAGATCAGCGGTTCCGCCGCGCCCCAGAAGACGAGCCCCGCGCCCATGCCGGCGGCGAACAGCATCGACATCCATGACAGGGTCGAGAATTCAGGCTTCGAGCCTTCCGTGCCCAGCCGCATGCTGCCCCATGGCCCGATGGCAGCAACGAAGCAGGCGATGACGGCGAGCGAGGAGACGCCAAGCGTCAGCCAGTCGAAATGCAACAGGAACCAGCCTGCCGCCGCCTGCATCGCCGCGGTGACGGCGCCGGGGGAAAAGATACTGAGTGCCGCGAGCAGGCCGATGATCGCGTGCAGGGCATAGCGTCTGAGATGAAAAACCATTATGGCTGAGCTTACCAGCCCTGCCCCTCAGCGCAACCGGCGCCGCCCGGCACGATCAGTCGCGTTTCAGCGCGGCCATGGTGTAGACCGCCAGAAGCGCCCCGGCCAGTCCGAACCAGGTCCACGCATATTCGAGATGCCGGTTGGTGAAGGTGACCCGCGTGGTGCCGCCGCGCGGCCAGCTGCCCGGATTCTCCGCGCCGGAACTGTCGATATAATAGCCGGTGTCCGCGTCTTCATTCAGGACCGTACCAGTGGTCTCGCCCCCCTCATTGACGACGGGGACGTCGCCGAACAGGCGCGAATCGCGGACATACCACTGGTTGCCCTCGGGATTGCTCGGTGCACTGACCATGCCGGCAACGCCGGCGGGCTCTTCCGGCATACGGAACAGGCCGGTGACGGTCACGAACCCCGCGACCAGCCCGTCGGGGCGGCTGGCGGGATCCTTCAGCCGGTCGGGCACGAAGCCGCGATTGACCCAGATATGGCGCGGCGCATTGCGCGCGCCGGGCGCGGTTACCTGCAGCGGCGTGAAGACGTTCCAGCCGGGCTCGCCCTCATAGGTGCCGAAGACATGGCGCTCGTGATCATGCAGATAGGTGCCGGAGATTGCGACCGGCGTATAGGTCATGGTCTCGCCCAGCGCCTGCCGGTCGCGCGCGATGCCATAGGCAACGGGTTGCTGGTCGAGGCGGGTTTCGACCGACTGGATCAGGTCCCGCTTCCATTCGAGCCGTTGCAACTGCCATGTGCCGAGCGCGATGAGGATGCCAAGACCGGCGATGGTGACCAGCGTCAGGACAGGCTTGATCCGGAACGTCATGGCCGGTCCTCATCGTCCCGGTCGCGGTCGGACCAGTCGCGGTCGGACCAGTCGCTGCCCTCTTCATTGAGGTGACCTTCCCGCGCCTTGTTGGCGTATTGCAGCGCGACCATATAGGCCTTCAGCGGACGGATGGATATCCATGTCGCAACCACGCAGGACACCAGCGAGGCGAGCAGTGCCGCCCAGGCCGGCGCGCCCAGACCGAACCGCAGCACGACCAGCACCAGCACGGCGATGAAACCGACAATGAACAGGAGGAAGATGGCCGGCCCGTCGCCGGAATCGGCCCGGGAATAATCGAGGCCGCAGCGCGGACACCGCTCTGCGACCTTCAGGAAGCCATCATAGAGCCTGCCTTGTCCGCAGCGGGGGCATTTGCATGCCATGCCCGCTGCAAGGGGGGAAACAGGCGGGTAATAAGCCAATGCCGCTAGGACAACAGACCCTGATTGCCGAGCACGTAGATGGCGGCAAACAGGAACAGCCAGACGACGTCGACGAAGTGCCAGTACCACGCAGCAGCCTCGAACCCGAAATGGCGATCTTTGGTGAAATGACCGGCAAGGGCACGGCCGAGACAGACGGCAAGGAAAATCGTGCCGATGATCACGTGCAGGCCGTGGAAGCCCGTCGCCATGAAGAAGGAGCCGCCATAGATGCCGCCGGAGAAGGAGAACATGCCATAGGCAATCGCTTCGTAATATTCGACGGCCTGCAGGAAGGAGAAGAATACGCCAAGCGCGATGGTGATGGCGAGGCCCTGGATGAAGCCCTTCTGGTCGCCGATGGTGATCGCGTGGTGCGCCCAGGTCACCGTCGTGCCGGACAGCAGCAGGATCAGCGTGTTGATCAGCGGCAATTGCCAGGCGGATAGCGGCTCGACGCCGACCGGCGGCCATTGCGCGCCGGTGGCATAGAAGCGGCCTTCATTCATCATGAAGGCCGGATCGCCATTGGCATTCAGCATTTGCGTGCCATCGGCAAGCATCACCGGATCGCCCGCGCCCGGGAACAGGGCCGCGCCGAAGAACGCCCAGAACCAGGCGGCAAAGAACATGACTTCCGAGGCGATGAACAACACCATGCCGTAGCGCAGGCCGATGCGGATCACCGGGGCGGTATTCTCGCCCTTCAGGCTTTCGACGACGATATCGCGCCACCAGCCGAACATGGTGAACAGAACGCCCGCGAGACCGACGAAGAAGATCCAGTTGCCCTTCAACGCGAACAGCCCGGCAATCTCGACGCCATTTTCATTGGCGCCGGAATGGGCCCAGGTGACGGCGCCCAGCATCATGATCATGGCGGAGATAGAGCCGACAAACGGCCACGGGCTCGGATTGACGAGGTGATAATCGTGTTTAACGGCACCGGCCATCGGGCAGTATCCTTCTTATCTTAACGCGAGGTCATAAAGACATTCACGGGTTCTCTAGCCTGCTTGTAGAGGAATTTCAAACGGTCAATGCCGTTTTCGGGCGGGACATTTTAGCCCGCCCTGGGCAGGTTACAGGCCTTCAGCCTCAGTCGGCAGTGCCGCCAGTTCGCGCGCCTCGGCCTTTTCGTCGCGATAGAAGGTATAGGACAGGGTGATCTCGAAGACATCATCGAGATTGTCGTCGTCCTCGATCGCCGGGTCGACGAAATAGGTCACCGGCATGTCCATGGTCTCGCCCGGCAGCAATACCTGCTCGGTGAAGCAAAAGCACTCGATCTTGCGGAAATAGAGCCCTGCCTTGGCTGGCTGAACATTGAACGTTGCGGTGCCGATCACCGGCTCGTCGGACGTGTTTGTCGCGGCATAATAGGCCAGGTTGGTCTGGCCGACCTTGGACGTCTGGGAAACCTGTTGCGGCTTGAAGTGCCAGGGCAGGCCATCGGCCGTGGTCGCATCGAAGCGAACGGTGACGGTGCGGTCGATGACCGTGCGCGACGGGGCATCGGCGCGCTGGGTCGTGCCGTCAAAGCCGGTGATCTGGCAGAAGGCCCGATAGGCTGGCACGGCAGCAAATGACATGCCGACCATGCTGGCGACAACGGCACAGACAGTCAGCGCGGTTTTGGAATTGCGGTTCATCGATCAGCCTCCGACATTTTCAGCAAGACGCAACATGGTGATGAGATAGATCAGCGCGACGAACGCGACGATGCCAAGCGCGATGACAATGGACCGGCGCTTGCGGCTCTTCTGTTCTGCCTGCGTCATCTGGTAATGCTCGCCGGTCGCGCGGGCATCGCGGGCCGAAAAGAAGTCCTGGTGCTCCGTCTCGTTCGCCTCTGCCTCGCCGTCGCCATCGGAGACGTGATCGGAACCGCTATCGGGGCGGTCGACAGCCGCAGCCTCGGGCTGAACGCTGCTGCGGTCGTCCCCGGCGGTGTCGGTCTTCTTGTCGTCAGTGTCAGCCATGCAGCCCCAGCAAATGTTCCGCCAGCAAGGCGGCGTAAATCAGGAATAGGTAGAATATAGAGAAGCCGAAGAGAGATTTGGAGGCACGCATCGTCGCAGCCTCGTCTTTTGCCACATAAAGCCGGATCGACCCGGCGAGGAAAATGGCGCCAAGGACCACCGCGACGGTACCGTATAGCCAGCCGGCGAAGGCAAAGAAGACCGGTGTCACCGCGATCACGGCAACGATCACGGTATAGACGAGAATTTCCAGCTTGGTACGGGCCTCGCCCTTGACGTTCGGCATCATCGGGATGCCGGCGGCGGCATAATCTTCGCTCTTGAACAGCGACAGCGCCCAGAAATGCGGCGGCGTCCAGAAAAAGATGATGGCGAACAGCAGCCACGCTTCCAGCGGCGCCGTGCCGGTGACTGCGGCCCAGCCGACGACCGGCGGCAGGGCCCCGGCGGCGCCGCCGATGACGATATTCTGCGGCGTCGAGCGCTTCAGGAACATCGAATAGATCACGGCGTAGAAAAAGATGGTGAAGGCGAGCAGCCCGGCGGCGAGGTAATTGGCCGCAAGCGCCAGGACGATCACCGCCAGCACCGACAGGAACAGGCCGAAGCCGAAGGCATCGGCGCGCTGGACCTTGCCGGAGGGGATCGGCCGGCCCTTGGTGCGCGACATCACGGCGTCGATATCAGAGTCCCACCACATGTTGAGCGCGCCCGAGGCGCCTGCCCCGACCGAGATGGCGAAAAGCGAGATCAGCGCCAGCGGCCAGTTGGCGACGGGGCCCGGCGCCGCGACCATGCCGACGAGCGCGGTGAAGATGACGAGCGACATCACCCGCGGCTTCAACAGCGCAAAGTAATCGCCCGGCTGGGCCAGGTTGAAGGCCAGCGTCTCGCTATTTGGATCGGCGGAATGGTTGCTCATCGCTGGCTGCATAGAACGCCTTGGCGTTCGAGACAATATGCCAACGGACGGCAATGGCTGCGGCCCTGCGCCGCTTGCCGTCAGACAGGGCGGCGCTGAGCCTGTGCTTCACTGAAATGTTCCGCGATATCACTGGCCGTTACGGCCTTGCCGGTCGCTGCATTGATGATATCGGCAATATCGGTGTCCGAGCGTCCGGCTGAATGCAATTTCTCGATTTCGTCGGAAATCATGCCGACAAATTCAGGAATCTCGAATGTCTCCTCGCCGAGATTGAGCTCCCGGCGGAGGGTCTTCTGGGCGGTAATCGCTTCGTCGAGCGTGAAGGTGGGTTGTACGGTCATCGCGGAAACTCCTGTCTGTCGCAGCCGGATGATCTCCGGCGCGCCAGACAGAACGCCTGCCATGTGGCTTGGTTCGCGCGTGCCGGCCTGGCGCCATGAAAAAAGCCGGGCATCGCTGCCCGGCTTTCCGTGGTCTTGATCGAGGAGCCAGCCTTACTTGACTTTGGGCAGCTCGTTGAACTGGTGGAATGGCGGCGGCGAGGGCAGCGTCCATTCCAGCGTGGTGGCCCCTTCGCCCCACGGATTGGCTTCCCCCTGGCGGCGGCGCAGGAACGCTTCGGCAACGCCAACGGCCCAGATCAGGATACCGAAGGCCATGATGAAGTAACCGATCGTCGACCAGTAGTTCCAGGTGGAAAACCCTTCCGCATAGTCGATATAGCGGCGCGGCATGCCCTGCAGGCCGAGGAAGTGCTGCGGGAAGAAGATCAGGTTCACACCGATGAACATGACCCAGAAGTGAGCCGCACCGATGATCTCGTTATACTTCACGCCGAACATCTTCTCGAACCAGTAGTACCAGCCCGCGAAGATCGCGAAGACGGCGCCGAGCGAGAGCACGTAGTGGAAGTGCGCAACGACATAATAGGTATCGTGCAGGGTGTGGTCGATGCCGGCATTGGCGAGGACGACACCCGTGACACCGCCGACGGTGAACAGGAAGATGAAGCCGATCGCCCACAGCATCGGCGTCTTGAAGGAGATCGAGCCGCCCCACATCGTGGCGATCCAGGAGAAGATCTTCACGCCGGTGGGCACCGCGATGACCATGGTCGCCGCGACGAAATAGGCTTTCATGTCGACCGACAGGCCGACGGTGTACATGTGGTGCGCCCACACGATGAAGCCGACGAAGCCGATCGCGACCATCGCATAGGCCATCGCCATATAGCCGAAGACCGGCTTGTTGGAGAAGGTCGACACGATATGCGAGATGATGCCGAAGGCCGGCAGGATCAGGATGTACACCTCGGGGTGACCGAAGAACCAGAACAGGTGCTGGTACAAAATCGGATCACCGCCGCCGGCAGCATCGAAGAAGGTCGTGCCGAACATACGATCGGTCAGCAGCATGGTGATGGCACCGGCCAGGACAGGCAGCGACAGGACCAGCAGGAAGGCCGTGACCAGCACCGACCAGGCGAACAGCGGCATCTTGTGCAGCGTCATGCCCGGGGCGCGCATGTTGAAGATCGTGGTGATGAAGTTGATCGCACCGAGGATCGAGGAGGCACCTGCAAGGTGCAGCGACACGATCAGCAGGTCCATCGCCGGACCGGGCGAGCCGGTCGTCGACAGCGGCGGATACAGCACCCAGCCACCGGCAAAGCCGAGCTGGCCGGCATAACCCGGCACGAACATCGACAGGGTCAGCAGGAAGGCGGAGGCGCCATAGAGCCAGAACGAGATGTTGTTCATGCGCGGGAACGCCATGTCCGGCGCGCCGATCATGATCGGCACGAACCAGTTGCCGAACCCGCCGATCAGCGCCGGCATGACCATGAAGAAGATCATGATCAGGCCGTGATAGGTGATCAGCATGTTGTAGAAGTTCTTGGCCGCATCGAGCTGTGCCGCAGGCGGCAGGCTCTGATCGGTGAAGCTGGTCAGGAACGTAACCCCCGGCTCCATCAGCTCGATCCGCATCATGCCGGACATGGCACCGCCGATAAGGCCGGCCAGGATGGCGAAGATCAGATACAGCGTGCCGATATCCTTGTGGTTGGTCGAATAGAACCAACGGACGAAGAATGACGGCTTGTGGTCGTGGTCGGCCGCGTGAGCGTCGGTGTGTGCAGCATCAGCCATGATAGCTTACCCTCTTGTCTTCCTACTGAGCCGCGTCGCTGTTGTCGGCAGCGTCGGCAAGTCTTGTTTCATCGTCAAAATACGGGTCCATGCCGGCAAGCGCGCGCTGCTCGTCGACCCACGCCTCGAACTCGGCATCGGAGACGACCCGCAGGCCGATCGGCATATAGGCGTGATCCTTGCCACAGATTTCAGAGCACTGGCCGTAATAGGTCGTGCCCGGCGTCTGCGGTGCGCGGAACCAGGTCTCGTTCAGGCGGCCCGGCACGGCATCGATCTTCAGCGTGAAGGCCGGCATCGCCCAGGAGTGGATGACGTCGCGCGCCGTCGTGATGATGCGAACGGTCTCCCCGGCCGGCACGACAATGTCATTGGTTGCCGCCAGCAGATACAGGGAGGAGTCGTCGAGGTCATCTTTCTGCGCCAGCAGCGCGTCGAATTCGAAATCGCCATAGTCGGGATAGGCATAGTTCCAGCCCCACTGATAGCCGGTCGCCTTGATGGTCAGGGTCGGGCGGGTCGCGATTTCGGAATTGTCCTCACCGAACAGGTCGAGGAACTTGCCGCGGCCGATGCGCGAGCGGCCACCGACGACGGTGATCTCGGAGCCGGCTGCCGGGGCACTGTCGAGGCTGACAAGCACTTCGGGCGTACCGAGGCCTTCAAGCGTGTAGGCTTCGCCGTCCAGCTTGCTGCGCTCGCCAGCCGGCGTCGTGACATAGATTTCCATGTGCCGCGCATTGGTAACCATGCGGTTTTCCTGGAAGTCGTTCTCGAACGCATAGGCCGTGGACGTGCCGTCGCTGACATAGCTGACCTTCCGGCCATCCGGCAGAACGCCTTCCTTGTACAGCAGATCGAAGGAGAAGACCGCGATATAGGCGAGGATGAAAATCGGAATGAGCGTCCACAGCACCTCGACCGTCGTGTTGTGCGAGAACTTGTGCGCGACCGGGTTAGCGCGGCGGTTATAGCGCACGATGACCCAGATCAGCAGCGCCAGAACGAACAGGCTGATAAAGGTAATGATCGGCAGGAGCACCAGGTTGTGGAACTGGTGGACTTCCTCGGCCAGCGGCGTTGCGGCTGGCTGGAAACCGAGATCCCCGTCGGTGGGAACCTGGGCGTGAGCGGCCATCAGCGTCGTGCCGGCCAGCATGGCGAGCGTGGCGATGGAGGTCTTGAAGATATTCGTCATTGTCATCTCGGACTTCATTCCGTTTCTGCCGTTTCAATCAGTCTGGCTGAACATGAGCGCCTTATACGCCCATCCCTCGATAAATTGCACCGGTTATGCGCTGGATAAATGGTCGCATCAAGCGCCTTTACCGGGATTTTTCCCTGAAGAACAGGCTTCTTTTCACCTGCGGCGAAGGCGCACGGGCCCTGCCGTTGATCACCCTTCCCGCCGACAATCCTGACGCTTGCAGGAACCCTTCCGCCCTGCGCCCCATTGCTGATGGAGAGAGGAAATGAGCAAACAGGAGACAGAAAACCGATATGGCAGAAATACCCGTAAAGAAGACAGGCGGATTTCCCGTCTGGGCCTGGATCGCAGCACTGGCCATCCTCGCCCTGCTCGCTTTCTGGCTGTTCGCCGGCGGCACTGACGAGTACGCAGAGGACGAAACGGCAACGGAAACCGACTATGCCGACACCGGCACGATCTCTACGATTGCGGCGATCCGCTCGCGCGATGACCTGAGTTCTCTCGACGGCCGCGATGCGGCATTTGACGGCGTCGATGTGACGGATGTCGTGGGTGATCGCACCTTCCGGATCGCCGATGGCAGCGGTAACGACCTGTTCGTCGTGCTGGACCAAGTGCCGAGCCCGGACCAGCCCATGGTCGAGGGCCGCTACGACATCAATCCCGGTCAGACGATCGATATCGAGGGCGAGCTTCGCATCGTCGAAAACGGCCGCATCGATGGCGAGCGCATCGAGGACATGCCGCGGGATACGCAGCTGTATCTCTGGGCCGACGAAGTAACAATCCTGGAGCGTTCATAATGGCAGATATTCATGAAAACCTGACCCCGCTGGGCGATCTCGGCAATTACAAGCTGGAAAACGAAGACCAGGATATCCGGGGCCTGCCGCTGGTATCGCCGGATGGCCGCACCCTTGGCAAGATCGAGGACATGCTGGTCGACAAGGAGGACAAGCGCGTTGCCGCAATCAGGCTCGATCAGGGCCTGACCGTCCCGGTCGACGGGCTCGAGATACAGGATGACCAGGTCATCGACCACGGCGCCAAGGGCGCCCACGCGGCGGGCGATCGGGCGTATTCCGGCCGCGCTGTCGAGCGCTAGGGTCAACTCTTCGAACAAGGGATGAAAGGCGGCCTTTGAGGTCGCCTTTTTTCCTGTCTGCTGTCCGCCTGTCTCCGGCGGTTGTGAAGGCGCCCCGTGACGGGCCTCTTGCGCCCGACCCGTGCTTGGCTCACATATGAGGGATGTCAGATTCCTTTTTCTTTTCCCGAACCGACCTCGACCGTTCCCGCACCCAGGCGATTCTCGATGACGCCCTGCACCAGACCGATGATGGCGAGCTCTATCTCGAATATTCGCAGTCGGAAGCCTTCGTCTTCGACGATAACCGGCTGAAAACGGCCAGTTACGACGTCTCTTCCGGATTTGGCCTGCGCTCAGTCCTCGGCGAGACGACCGGCTATGCCCATACATCCGAGTTCTCGGAAGCGGCGCTGCGCCGCGCCGCTGAATCGGTACAGGCGATTCGTTCCGGCCACACCGGCACGCTGGCCGATGGCCCGGCCAAGACCAATCTGCGCCTTTACGACGATACCAACCCGCTGGAAGAGGTCGATTTCGCGACCAAGACCCGGCTGCTCGAGGAGATCAACGCCTATGCCCGCGATCTCGACAGCCGCGTGCGGCAGGTCTCCTGCTCGCTGGCCGGCGAATGGGTCGTGGTGGAGATCATGCGCCCCGGCGGCCAGCTGGTACGCGATGTCCGCCCGCTCGTCCGGCTGAATGTCGCTGTTACAGCCGGCGAAGGCGATCGGCAGGAATCCGGCTCCTGCGGCTTTGGCGGGCGTCAGGGCTATGCCACCTATATCGACCCGGCCGCATGGAAGCCGCAAGTCGACGAGGCGCTGCGCCAGGCACTGGTCAATCTCGAGGCCGAAGCCGCCCCGGCGGGCGAGATGGAAGTCGTGCTCGGCAATGGCTGGACCGGCGTCCTGTTGCACGAAGCCGTCGGCCACGGCCTTGAAGGCGATTTCAACCGCAAGGGCACATCCGCCTTTGCCGGGCTGATGGGCCAGCGCGTGGCAGCGCCGGGTGTCACCGTGATCGATGACGGCACCATGGAACGGCGCCGCGGCTCGCTCACGGTCGACGATGAAGGCACGCCGACCTCGCGCACCACGCTGATCGAGGACGGCATCCTGACCGGCTACATGCAGGACCGGCTCAATGCCCGGCTGATGGGCATGAAGGCGACCGGCAATGGCCGCCGCGAAAGCTATGAATACCAGCCGATGCCGCGCATGACGAACACGTTCATGCTCGCCGGCAACAATACGCAGGAAGAGATGATCGCGTCGGTGAAGGACGGCATCTTCGCCGTCAACTTCTCCGGTGGCCAGGTCGACATCACGTCGGGCAAGTTCGTGTTCAACTGCACCGAGGCCTATCGCGTGCAGAATGGCAAGATCGGCGCCCCGCTGAAGAATGTCGCGCTGATCGGCAATGGCCCGAGCGTGCTGCACCAGGTCTCGATGATCGGCAATGACCTCGCCCTCGATCCCGGTATCGGTGTCTGCGGCAAGGGTGGCCAGGGCGTGCCCGTTGGCGTCGGCCAGCCGAGCCTGAAGATCGACCGGCTGACCGTTGGCGGCGCCGGGGCGTAAGCCATGCCCGGGGTATTTCAGCGCCTTGCCGCCCTGCCTGACCGGCGCGGCTGGCTGCTCAGCACGCTGATCTATTTCCTGTTTGCCGTCATCGCCGTGCTGTTCGGACTGGAAACCGGCATTCTCGCCTGGCAGCCTGGCGGCAGCGACCTTCTTGCTGTCGCGCTTGTTGCGCTGGTGATCCCGTCCCTTGTGGAGGAACTGGTTTTCCGGGCGCCGCTACTCTGGGCGCCGCGCGGGCAAGCCTTCATCTGGAGCGCTGTAGCGCTTGCCCTGTTCGTGCTCTGGCACCCGTTAAATGCCTGGCTGATCCTGCCGGATGCGCGCCCTGTCTTTTTCGATCCACGATTCCTGATCATCGCTGGCGGACTGGGCCTTGCCTGCACCATGGCGACGGTCATGACACGGAGCATTGTTCCCGCAATCCTGATGCACTGGCTGACAGTGACCGGCTGGAAAGGGCTGTTCGGCGGCGAACAGGTCATCGGCGCATGAGCGATTTCGTGACCCGCTTTGCCCCCTCGCCCACCGGCCATATCCATCTCGGCACGGCTTTTGCGGCCCTTCAAGTTTGGGAGGCGGCACGCGCCGCGGGCGGGCGCTTCATCCTGCGCATCGAGGATATCGACCGGACGCGCTGCCTGCCCGACTATACAACCGCCATGCTGGACGATCTCGCCTGGCTCGGACTCGACTGGGAAGAACCGGTGCGCATCCAGTCGCAGCATCTTGAAGAGTATGAGACCGCCCTCGCCCCGCTGATCGAGAAAAACCTCGTCTACCGCTGTTTTCGCACCCGCAAGGAGATCGCCGGGGAGATTACCCGCGCCCCGCATCTTGGTGCCGACGGCCCGGAAGGCCCGGTCTTCACGGGCGGGCCGCTATCGGCAGACATGGAAGACGAAAAACTCGCGGCGGGTGAGCCCTTCGCCTGGCGCCTGTCAATGGACGCGGTACGCCAGCATCTGGGGGATGATTTCGATTTGCTGTCCTTCGTCGAAGAAGGGGCAGGCCCGACCGGCGAGACCGGCGAAATCCACGCCACCCCGGAAATCTTCGGCGACGTGATCGTCGCGCGCAAGGATATCGGCACCAGCTATCACCTCGCCTGCACCCATGATGACGCCCTGCAGGGGATCACCCATGTGATCCGCGGCCAGGATCTGTTCTTTTCCACCCATCTGCACCGGCTGATCCAGCGCCTGCTCGGGCTTCCCGAGCCGGTCTATCGCCATCACCGCCTGCTGACCGGGCCGGACGGCCGGAAATTCTCCAAGCGAGACCGCTCGCTGACGATTCGCGCGCTGCGCGAGGGGGGCGAGACCCCGGCAACCATCAGGCAGGCCTGGTTCTCGATCTGAAGTCCGCAATCACGGGGATTTCAGGCCACACAGGGCCATTTTTTGCAGTGCGGGCTTACCCGCCCTTGCCAGAACCGTTACACATGGCGAGTGTTGGGTAACCATGTCGCGGGCTTTGGGGGCTTGAGAGTGATATTGAAACGGCTGTTAACGGGACTTGCCTGCCTCGCCACGGCGACGCTCGCCTTCTCCTATGCCCAATCCGACCAGGCCGACGATTTCGATTTCCCGCCCTTGCTGCCCGCTGAAGGGACACCGGCCGCGTCACCGGTGCCGGTGCCTGCCTCCGGCCCCGCTGCCACGCCGGAACCGGCGTCGATCAACCCGAACCGCATCATCAGCAACGAAATCAAACCGGCGGAACAACTCTTCGGCGGCGACACTGACGAGCTGATGGCGCTGATCCCGCCGGCGCGGAACACGACGGATTACTGGCATATCTACAAGACCGAATGGGATGCAAACGACGAACGCGGCTATCAGGCTTTCGTCACCGCCATCGGCCGCACGCAATGTTCGACCCTCGACGAATGCATCCGCGATCCGGCCAACCCGTATCGCGACCTGTCGTCCGAGATCATCTATCTCGGCGATTGCGCAGACATGGCCTATTTCCTGCGCGCCTATTATGCGTGGAAAAACGGCCTGCCCTTCTCCTATCAGCATGTCGTGGCGACGGCCGACGGGTCGCGGCAGGACCTGCGCTATTCGGATAGCGGCAATATCATCATCGACCGGCGCGTCGTCATCGACTCCGAACGCAGCGGGCCGATCCATGCGCCGACCTTTCTGCAGCGTATCGGCGGCGAGGTATCGACCGCGATGTTCCGAACCCATCCGGAACGGGACGGCTCGCGCACCCATGACGATTTCTTTCCCGTCGAGATTTCGCGCGATCACGTCGTGCCCGGCTCTATCGCCTATGACGTGTTCGGCCATGTCGGCCTGATCTATGAAGTCACCAAGGACGGCCGGGCGCTGATCGTCGCGTCGCATCCGGATATGAGCGTCACGCGCACGCTCTATGGTCCGAACTTCTTGCGCACCGGACCGAACCATGGCGGCGGCATCAAGGCCTGGCGCCCGATCCGCCTTGTCGGGGCAACGCTGACCGAGGACGGCACCTATGTCGGCGGCCGTATCGAGGCAGCCAGTAATGACGGCCTGCCCGGCTATTCGCTGGTCCAGTATTACGGCAATGGCGAGCACCCGGTTACCGACTGGCAGAACAGTGAGTTCGTCTGGCAGGGCCGCACGATGCAGTATTACGATTATGTGCGCTACGCGCTCGCCGCCCAGGACCACCAGTTCGATCCGAGCTATGAGATGCGCGCCGCGCTGCAGGGGCTGTGTTCCGACGTGCGTGCCCGCCGCGTCGCCGTCGACCAGGCCGTCCGCGACAAGCTGCATCTGATGGATCATCCGGGCCGGCTGCCGCCGAATATCTACGGCACCTATGGCACATGGGAATCCTATTCGACGCCGTCGCGCGATGCGCGGCTGAAGACCGCCTTCCGCGACCTGATGCGGGTCAGCCGACAGCTTGTCGCTGATGCGGGACCGGACGGGCCGGCGCTCGCCGCAGAGCTTCTTCATATTTTCGAGGAAGAAGAGCAGGCTTGCCGCATCGCCTACAAGCGGATGGATGGCACGCTGATCAAGCTGACCCTCGCCTCGGTCATGGACCGGCTGTTCGACATGTCGTTCGATCCCTATCACTGCCCTGAGCGGCGCTGGGGCGCCCGCGGCACCGAACTCGCGACTTGCGAGGAAAGTGACGAGAAGCGCGCCTGGTACGACGCCCAGAAATATCTGCGCAACCAGATCGACCGGACCTATGAAGTCTCGATGAGCTTCACCCTCGACCAGATGCGCTCGCCGCTGGACGCCCCGCCGTCGCGTGGCGGGCTCGGCGAGGCAGAGGCGCCGAATGTCGATGTCAAAGCGTATCTTGCCAGCGTCGCCTCTCCGCATCCGTCGGAACGCCGGGCCATCGCTTCATCGGTCGAGACCATCTCCCAGGACGGCGCGGGCGGCCGCTGAACCGCTTCACATTGCGACACTGCGACCATGCGCGCGGCTTTCCCTTTCCCGGAAAAGGCACATATAAAGCCCAAAGGAAAAAGGTAAGACCGATGAGCTTTCTGCAATATGTCCTGATCCCCGTCGCGATGCTGGCAACGCTTGGTGCCCTCGGTTTCGGGATCTATGCCCTCGCCAAGGGCGGCGATTTCGCCAAGAACCATTCCAACCGCCTGATGCGGCTGCGGGTCCTGTTTCAGGCCATCGCGATCGCCCTGATGATGCTGTTCCTGTGGCTGTTCACCCAGGGTAACTGATAGGCTCCGTGCATGGTCAAGCTGACCAAGATCTATACCCGCACCGGCGATGACGGCACCACAGGTCTCGTGACCGGGGACCGTGTGCCGAAGACCCATCCGCGTGTCGGCGCGATGGGGTCGGTGGACGAACTGAATGCCGCCATCGGCATGGTGCTTTCGGCGCTGCCCGACGGGCACGGCCTGGCCACGCCGCTCGGCGCGATCCAGAACGATCTGTTCGATGTCGGCGCCGATCTCGCCACCCCGGGCGAGCTTGAAGGCGCGCTGCGTGTGACGCCGCAACAGGTCACCTGGCTGGAAGAACGCATCGACGCGATCAACGAAACGATGCCACCCCTGACCTCCTTCGTCCTGCCGGCGGGCAATGCCGCCGCGGCGAATGCCCACCTTGCCCGCGCCATCGCCCGCCGGGCCGAGCGCGACGTCTGGCTGCTGATCGAGGCAGAACCGGGAGCAACTGTATCCCGCCACATCGCGACCTATCTCAACCGGCTGTCGGACTTCCTGTTCGTCGCGGCCCGGCAACTGGCCCGTGACACCGGCGAAGAGACGCTGTGGCAGCCCGGCGCAAACAGGCCTCGCTGATTGGCGCTGCCTTGGTCTGGGCTGGCCTGCTGCAGACGCGAATTGAAAAGCCCTCCCGGCCCGACTAGGGTGCCGGGCAACAATCCGGCGCCGGCTCACCTTTCAATGTCACCGGCGCCTTCGTAACAACGACCTGAAGGAGAAAATGCCTTGAAAGTCCTCGTCCCCGTCAAGCGCGTGATCGACTATAACGTCAAGGTCCGGGTCAAGCCCGACCAGTCCGATGTCGACCTCGCCAACGTAAAGATGTCGATGAACCCGTTCGACGAAATCGCCGTCGAAGAGGCCGTGCGCATGAAGGAAGCCGGCACGGTGGAGGAAGTCATCGCCGTGTCGATCGGCCCGGAAAAGGCCCAGGACCAGCTGCGCCAGGCCCTTGCCATGGGTGCCGACCGCGCGATCCTGATCGAGACGACCGAAACCGTCGAGCCGCTCTCCGTTGCCAAGCTGCTGGCCAAGGTCTGTGAAGAAGAGAACCCGGACCTGGTCGTCATGGGCAAGCAGGCGATCGACGATGATTGCAACCAGACCGGCCAGATGCTTGCCGCCCTGATGGGCTGGCCGCAGGGCACTTTCGCCTCTGCCGTCACCAAGGAAGGCGACAAGCTGCATGTGACCCGCGAGGTCGATGGCGGGCTGCAGACGATCGCGCTGACCCTGCCGGCTGTGGTCACCACCGATCTGCGCCTGAACGAGCCGCGCTATGCCTCCCTGCCGAACATCATGAAGGCCAAGAAGAAGCCGCTCGACAAGAAATCACCATCCGATTACGGCGTCGAGATCATTGCCCGCCTGAAGACCCTGAAAGTGACCGAGCCGCCCAAACGCGAAGCCGGCATCAAGGTCGAGAGCGTTGCCGATCTCGTCGAGAAACTGAAAAACGAAGCGGGAGTCCTGTAAGCCATGACCATCCTCGTAATAGCCGAACATTCAAACGACCACCTGTCGGACGCAACGGCGAAAACCGTCAGTGCCGCGACGAAAATCGGCGGCGATATCCACGTGCTTGTCGCCGGGTCCGGCGCCAGCGCCGTAGCCGGGCAGGCCGCGAAGATCGCCGGCGTTGCCAAGGTGCTGCATGCAGACGACGACCATTATGCCAAGCAGCTGGCCGAGCCGATGGCCGAGCTGATCCTGTCGCTTGCCGGCGATTATGACGTGCTGATGGCCCCGGCCGGCACCGACGGCAAGAACTACATGCCGCGGGTCGCCGCCAAGCTCGACGTGATGCAGATTTCCGACATCATCGCCGTGGAAAGTGCAGACACGTTCCAGCGTCCGATCTATGCCGGTAACGCGATTGCCACCGTCCAGTCATCCGACGCCAAGAAGGTCATTACCGTGCGCGGCACGGCCTTCGAGGCGCCTGCCATGGACGGGTCGGCCAGCGTCGAGACCATCGGCGCGGCTGACTTTCCCTCGATCTCCGAATTCGTCAAGGAAGAGCTGACAAAATCCGACCGCCCGGAACTGCAGGGCGCAAAGATCGTCATCTCCGGCGGCCGCGCGCTCGCCTCCGGCGAGAATTTCGAGAAATATATCTATCCGGTGGCGGACAAGCTCGGCGCCGCCGTCGGCGCCTCGCGCGCTGCCGTCGATGCCGGCTATGTGCCCAACGACATGCAGGTCGGCCAGACCGGCAAGGTCGTCGCGCCGGAGCTCTATATCGCCGTCGGCATTTCCGGCGCGATCCAGCACCTTGCCGGGATGAAGGATTCCAAGGTCATCGTGGCGATCAACAAGGACGAGGAGGCACCGATCTTCCAGGTCGCGGATTATGGCCTTGTCGCCGACCTGTTCGAGGCGATGCCGGAGCTTGAAAAGGCGCTGTAAGCGTCAGATATGCCTTCCCTCCTGGAAAGCCGGCGCATCGACGCCGGCTTTTTTAATGCTCTTTAATCAGTATCGTCACATTTAATGTTTGCCGTGCGAACCTGGCCCAAAGGTCGGTGTTTCTTCTTCGGGACGCTGATGTTCCCTATGGAGATGAAAATGCCCAATACCGATCATGTCAAAGGCGAAGCCAAGAAAATGGAAGGCCGTGTCAAAGACGCCGCCGGCGCAGCGACCGACAATCCGAAACTTCAGGCCAAAGGCAAGAAGGACAAGCTGGAAGGCGAGGCCCGCAAGGCCAAGGGCGACCTGAAAGACGCCATGAAGCCGAAGAAATAACCCTGCGATTGCAAAGCCGCCCCCATCGGGGCGGCTTTCTTCTGTTTACGGATTACTATCCGCACGCCTTAGTCCGGCGCTCGTGAACACATGCGCCACCGGCGGACCGTCCTGAAGCCTTTGCTCGTGATGCAACTACTCGCGGCTGTCCGTGTTGGGATAGGTAAGGGACGAGGCGATAAAAGGAGACCAATATGACTGACGAACAGCACATCAAGGGCGAAGCCAAGAAAATGGAAGGCCGCGCCAAGGACGCTGCCGGGTCCGCAACCGACGACGCGGAACTGCAGGCCGAAGGCAAGAAAGACAAGGTCGAGGGCGAAGCCCGCAAGACCGCAGGCGACGTCAAAGACGCCGCCGATAACGACAAGTAAGCGCGGCACTCAGCGCATAAGAAAAGCCGCCCCGTCGGGCGGCTTTTTGCTGTCGATAACGCGTGCGTTCTAGAGCTTGGGCAGCGGCGTGAACAAGACGTCGCGCACCCGGACGGCCCAGCCATTGGGCAGCAGGCTGTTGATCTTCAGAACCAGGATCAGCCCGGCCAGCAGCAGCGTGACCGCGTTGGCGACGATCACCGGCAGGGATCCGATAAACAGGCCATAGATGAACCATGTCAGCACGCCGGTGGTAAACATGATATACATCACAAGCGATATGGCGCCGGTTTCCTTGGTCCGAAGCACGTGAACAGCCTGCGGCGCGAACGAGGCTGTCGTCAAAACCGCGGCGAGCATTCCGATAAGTTCAATTGTCATACTCTGCTCCTGTATTGCTGCATTGCAGCATTCAGTTTGTAGATACAGCTTATGCTAGCGCTTAGCAAGGGGGCGCCGGCCAATCCGCCATGAATTTTTTGACAGTCTTCATGGCGGTGCCGGTGTTATACTCAGCCATTCACGAAAATTCAGTGAAAGCTGGCCAGAATGGCGACCACCGTCAACAGGCCGAGAGTGCCTGCGATGATGGACAGGCTGGTCAGCACACCGGCAAAAGGATGAAATTGCTTCATTTTTTCCATAGTGCACCTCACAGACTTCATATGGGCATTCCGTTACCTCGATGCAATGCACCGGACCGGGGCCCCCGGGCGTGCAGCTGTGAGTTCTCCTTTGCTGCACCGCAATAAAGTGCTATCATCCTGCAAAAATTGGAGAAAAAAATGGAAATCAAGAAAATCGGGGTGATTGGCGCTGGTCAGATGGGCAATGGGATCGCCCATGTCTTCAGCCTCGCCGGCTATGACGTGACGATCAGCGACATCAACGAAGACCAGTTGCAAAAGGCGCTCAAGACGATTGAGAAGAATATGGGCCGCCAGGTCGCCAAGGAGCAGATCTCCGAGAGCGACATGACAACGGCCCTCGGCCGCATCGAGACCAAGACAGGCCTCGAAGGGCTCGGCGATTGCGACCTGGTGATCGAGGCGGCAACCGAAAATGCCGACCTGAAGAAGAAGATCTTCCGCGACCTGTGCGCCCATCTGAAAAAAGACGCGCTGATCGCCACCAACACCTCGTCAATTTCCATCACGGCCCTGGCCGCCGTGACCGACCGACCGGAAAAATTCATCGGTCTGCATTTCATGAACCCGGTCCCGCTGATGAAGCTGGTCGAGGTCATCCGCGGCATCGCCACGAACCGCGAGACCTTCGAGACCGGCAAGCAGCTGGTCGACAAGCTCGGCAAGACAATGGCGATCTCGGAAGACTTCCCGGCCTTCATCGTCAACCGGATCCTGATGCCGATGATCAACGAGGCGATCTACACGCTGTATGAAGGCGTCGGCACGGTCAACGCCATCGACACCGGCATGAAGCTGGGCACCAACCATCCGATGGGCCCGCTGGAACTGGCCGATTTCATCGGCCTCGATACCTGCCTGTCGATCATGCAGGTCCTTTACGAGGGCCTGGCCGATTCCAAATACCGCCCCTGCCCGCTGCTGGTGAAATATGTCGAGGCCGGCTGGCTCGGCCGCAAGACCGGCCGCGGCTTCTATGACTATTCCGGCGAGACGCCGGTTGCCACGCGATAAGGCACAACAGGTTAGTGTTGTTACGGACTACTGGCGGAAGCGCTTGATCACCCCGTTGAAGGTAATCAGCTCTTCCGCGCCATCCCTGACCGAACCCTCGACGAAGATGATGCTCGAGCCTTCACGCACGATGCGCCCCTGGCAATGGATGAAGCGGCCGACCTTTCCGGGCTGCAGGTAATTCAGGTTCAGCGACAGGGTCGCGCCATTCATCAGGTCGCGCCCGTCCGCGGCGATGACGAACAGGCCGATATCGGCGAGGGTCGCCAGGGCGCCGCCATGGACGACGCCATTATTATTGGCATGGCGGGCCTGTGCCACGAAACCCAGCCCGACCGGGTCGGTGCGCCGATAGAACGGCCCCACCTCATTGGCGAAATCGGATGTCAGCTGGACTCGTTCCCAGCCCGCCGGGATCGCATCTTTCTCGGTCATGACAGCCCGCTTAGGGCGTTCTGCCGCGAAATACCAGTGCAAGTCACAGTCCTGCAAGCGAGCACCCCACTCGCTGTATGCAGCACAGCTGTGCGAACAATCATGTACCGCTCGCGCAATAGTCCGCGATGACCCGGATGAAGTCCCCGGCATAGGCATCGGCCTTCTTGTCGCCGACGCCGAAGACGTCGTTGAAGTCATCGCGGGCGAGCGGCTTTTGCTGCGCCATGTCGATCAGCGTGCGATCCGAGAAGATCACATAGGCGGGCACGGATTTGATCCGTGCGAGCTCCAGCCGTTTCTTTTTCAGGGCGGTGAGCAGTTTTGCGTCGACCTGACCCTCCGCGAGGGACGTCCTCGCGCGTCCGCCGCCGGCCTGGGCCAAATCGTCCTGGCGGAAGGAAATCTCCAATGCACCGGCCAGCAGCTGCCGCCCGCGTGCCGTCAGCTGCAGCGAGCCGAACTCTCCGCCTACAGCGTAAAGGCCGTCGGCATACATCTGCCGAAACAGCGAGCGCCATTGCTTGTCCGTCCGGGCCTTGCCCGCGCCATGGGTGGCCAGCCGGTCATGACCGGCATTGCGCACTTTCTCCGTATCCGCCCCGCGCAGGATGGCGACGATATGGGTCTGGCCATAGACCTCGCCCGTCGCCAGGATCGTCTCCAGCGCCAGCCTTGCTTCCGCCGTGCCATCGGCCATAACGGGCGGTGTGCGGCAGATATCGCATTTGCCGCAGGGCTCGTCGCGCATGTCGCCGAAATAGGCCAGCAGCACGTTGCGCCGGCAGGTCACGGCCTCGCAGAAGGCGGCCAGCGAATCGAGACGGCGGCGTTCGACCCGCTTGACCTCCTCGACCGCGCCGGACTCATCGATCATCGTCCGGCGCAGACGCAGATCATTGTATCCATACAGAAGGATTGCCTCGGCCGGCTCGCCATCGCGCCCGGCCCGGCCGATCTCCTGGTAATAGGCCTCCATCGAGGCGGGCAGGTTCATGTGGATGACATAGCGGATATCCGGCTTGTCGATGCCCATGCCAAAGGCGACCGTGGCACAGATGATGAGGTCGGGTTCGGTCAGAAAACGGTTCAGCCGCTCGGCCCGGTCGGCATCTTCCAGACCGGCATGATAGGCGAGCGCATTGTGCCCGGCGGCCCGCAGTGACTGAGCGGCCTGTTCGGTGCCCTTGCGCGACAGGCAATAGACGATGCCCTGGTCGCCCTCGCGCATCTTGACCAGTGTCTCCAGCCGTTTGGCACTGGAGCGTTTCTCCTCGACCGTGATCGCGATATTGGGCCGGTCGAACCCTTGCACATATTGCCGCGCCTGCCCGTGAAAGATGCGCGAGACGATATCGGCGCGCGTTGCCTCGTCCGCCGTTGCGGTAAAGGCAGCCAGCGGCACGCCCGGGAACTGCGTCTTCAAATCGGCGAGGCCCAGATAATCCTTACGGAAATCATGACCCCACTGGCTGATGCAATGGGCCTCGTCGATGACGAACATCGATACCGGCATCTTCGCCAGCGCCTGCTGCATACGCGGCGTCAGCAGGCGTTCGGGCGACATGTAGAGCAGCTTGATCTCGCCCGCTGCAACGCCCTGCCAGTCGGCGACATTGTCGGCCCGGCTGCGCCCGGAATGGATCATGCCCGCCGGGATGCCCGAGGCTTTCATCAGCGCAACCTGGTTTTCCATCAAGGCGATAAGCGGCGAGATGATGACAGCGAACCCGTCATTCATCATCGCCGGCAGCTGGAAACAAAGCGACTTGCCGGCCCCGGTCGGCATCACGGCAAGCACATCCTCGCCGCGCAGCAGGGAATCGATTACCGGCTCCTGCCCGTGACGGAAAGAGGAGAAGCCGAACAGGTGCTGCAGCATCTCGTGCTTGCCGCCATTGTCAGCCTCTTGCTCGAAACCCGATTGTGCCGCCGCCGTGTCAGCCACGAAACCCGCTTTCATCCATACCATTTTACCCGGTTGCACCATGGCGTGCTTCGCGCCGCTGGCCAATGGCCGCGGACCGGCCCGCGGCTGTGGTTTTCCACACAGGACGACGATCTTGCACGCCGCGTCGGGCATACCTATTTTATTGGCGAGGGCGTTAAACTACAGGAACGGGACCATCCATGGCACTCGACACACAGGACCGCATCTATATCGAGCAGCGCGTGACCAATGACGCGCCTTCACCGCTTGTCGCCTATCTGTTGTGGTTTTTTCTCGGCATCATTTCGGCTCACCGCTTCTATCTCGGTAAATGGGGAACGGCGCTGTTGCAGATCGCCAGCTATTTCCTGCTCATCGGCTTCGTCTGGTGGCTGCTCGACGCCTTCCTGATCTCCCTGATCATCAAGCAGCGCCAGGACCGCATTCGCGAGCATGTCGCCGAGGGCCTTGCCGTCTAGAGACCGCTCGAGGACTGCACCGGGCGCTTGATTTCGCCGGCCCGAGGCAACAGGCTCGGGCGCATGAGCACGACGAACACTGTTCCGGCATATCATTCAGGTCCTGACTTCCCCGACGCCCGGTTCGTGACCGCGGGCGACGTGACCTTCGCGGTCTATGAGAGCGGGCCGGAGCATGGCCGCCCGGTCCTGCTGCTGCATGGCTGGCCCGAGCTTGCTTACTCGTGGAAGCTGGTGATGCCGGAACTCGCCGCTGCCGGCTATCGCGCCATCGCCATCGACATGAAGGGGTTCGGACGCTCGTCCCGGCCTGATGACGTCTCGCGCTACAGCGCCGACGTGATGACCGACGATCTTGCCCGGCTGATTCCGGCGCTGGGCCATGACACGGTCATTCTCTGCGGCCATGACTGGGGCGGGGCGCTGGTCTGGCCCATGGCCTATCGTCACCCGGATCTGGTCGACGGCGTTATCGGCATCTGCACCCCCCATGTGCCCCGCGCGCCGATCGCGCCGCTGACGATCTATCGCAAGCGCGGTACCGACCGTCATTACATGGTGCAGTTCCAGGATGCCGGCCTGCCCGACCGCGCCTTTGGCGGCAGGGAGGACCTGTTCACGCAGTTCATTTTTTCCGTAACCCCGCCGCGCAGTGTCTGGCCGAAATTGCTGCCGCAGGCGCTGTTCCTGCCAGACAGGTTCGAGAACTTTTCGGGCAACCCGGCGGAGAAGCTGATCATGGGCGCCGACGACCGCGCCGTGTTCGCCCGCGCCTATGCACAGACCGGCCATCGCACACCGACCCATGTCTATCGCAATATCGACCGCAACTGGGAGATCACCGAGGGCATCGACCTGACCGTGCACCAGCCCTGCCTGATGCTGATGGCAGAACTGGACATGATGCTGCCGCCGGAACTCGCCGACGCCATGGATGATCTGTGTCCTGATCTTGAAAAGCAGCTGCTGCCGGATACCGGCCACTGGGCGATGTGGGAAAATCCGGAGGCGGTCAACCGCCACATGCTCGACTGGCTGAGCCGACGCTTCCCTGCCTGAAGAATAGCCTCCTGAACAATAGCCTAAAGCGAGGGCGTCGAGCCGTCGACGATGCGCTTGGCAACGGCGAGATCGACGCCCTTGTCCTCGCGCAGATAGTTGATCGCCTCGATCTTGCGGCCATCGGCGGTCAGCGCCGTCACCCTGTCGCGCTGCTCCGGACTGAGGCTCGCCAGCGTCGATTCCACATCGGCAAGAATCGCGCTTTCGTCCTGGCCCTTCCCGCCGAACAGGAACCAGATCGCGACGAGAACAATCAGTCCACCGCCTATCAGGAACCATTCCATGTGCCGTCTCCTTGCTGCAGCGAGCCTTTCACAGACTGTCGTAGAGCGCGCCAATCAGTTTTATGGCGCGCGGATCGGCGACGAGATGCGGCGACATCCTGTTCGGCACATAGGCGAAGCTGACGCGATTGACCGGATCGGCGAAAACGCAGGACCCGCCAAAGCCATAATGACCCCGGGCTGCAGGCTCGGGACCATAGGCGCCTTCGGTGTTGCACATCAGTCCGGCAGCCCAGGTCAGGTCGAAGGGCAGGACGAGATCATCGCCGCTGACGCGTGGCTCGACCGCCTGGCGGAACACTTCCTCGGGAAATAATCGCTCGCCTTCGAACACGCCATCCATGGCGAAGCTGCTCATCAGCCGGGCGAGCGAGGCGGCATCGGCATGCATGTTGGACGCGGGCATCTCCGCCCTGGCCCAGTCGTCGCGCGCGACACCGCCGGGGGAGGCCCAGCGCGTCAGGAAGGCAGCCTTCTTGTAGTCGTTCATCTCTCCCAGCAGCGGCGCGGAGGTTGGCTTGGTCATGTGCGAGGCCAGCGCGATCTCTTCATCGCTCAGGCCACAGAATATCCTGATGCCGTGGGGATCAGCGAAATCCTCGCGCAGGATCTGCCCGACCGTACGCCCGGTAACGCGGCGCAGCACCTCGCCGGCAATGAACCCGACCGTCTGCGGATGATAGCCATTGGCCGTTCCCGGCGTCCACATCGGCTTCGCTGCAGCGATCCTCGCGCACAACCCGTCCCAGTCGAGCCAAAGGGCGGGGTCCATTTCCTCGACAAAGCCGGGAATGCCGCTCTGGTGCGACAGGGCCTGCGCCAGCGTGATCTCGCCCTTGCCTTCGGCAGCGAATTCAGGCCAGTACGAGGCGACCGGCGCGTCATAGTCGAGGCGGCCGGCACCGACCTCCCGCGCGATCAGTAGCGCGACCACGGCCTTGCCGGAGGAATAGATCGTTACGATCGTCTCCGGTGCCCAGCGTTCGGTCTTCTTCCGGTCCTGCCAGCCGCCGGACAGATTGACCACAAGTTCACCCTCGACCGTGACCGCGACGCCACCGCCAAGGTCTTCGCCGCTGGCCAGACTTTCCTCGAATACATCGCGCACCCGCTCGAAGCGCGGATTCGCTCTACCGTTCAGTTGCATCAGCTTCCCTGATTGTTTGCCTGACGGGCAGTTAGTGCCACAAGCCTATGGAGCAAGGGCCTATGGAGCAAGGGCCTATGGAGCAAGGGCGCAGGACAGGGCCGAGGCCGTCGCCGCAGCGATGACGCGGGGGTTGTCGATGTTTTTCAGCGAGCCAAATGCGGCCTGGCTGCTGCTGGCCCGGGTCAGACGTGAGACGTGCCAGGCCAGTTCCTGCAGGTCGCCGCCGTCGAGCCGGTCTTCCAGCTGATCGGCCATGCATTCGGAAATACTCTCCGAGAACCCGATCCGCTGCAGATCATTGCGCAGCGAGTTCTTGGCGACGGTGGTGCAGCCGGTGATAAAAAAAGCGGCGGTAATGGCAAGGATGGCAAGGCGCATGGGTTTCTCCTCCGAAGGTTATGACCAGCACTATACCCATTAACCGTGATCAAGCCAGCAGAGAGCACAGGGTCGTGCCCATGGTGACGCACGCAGAGTGACACGCGCCAAAAAAACCGGGCGCACCTATTGCAATGCGGCATAGTTTCTGCGAATAGCTCGCATTATCATTCTCAGTTCCTTTTTCAGTTCCTTTTTCAGTTTCAGGGGTACCTTCAGTGAAATCCTTTATCCTTTCAGCCTCCGCCATCGCGTTATTAGCCGCCGCGCTTCCCGCTCATGCGCAGGATACCACCGCCGAAGAGGGCGAGGATATCATCGTGGTCACCGGCGGTTCGCAGGTCGAGCTCACCGGCGAATATGCCGGCGGCCAGGTCGCCCGGGGCGGCCGCGCCGGCCTGCTCGGTAATCTCGATTACATGGATGCGCCCTATGCGGGCACGGCCTATACGGAGAAGCTGATCAAGGACCAGCAGGCAAAGAGCGTCGGCGATGTGCTTCAGAACGACCCGGTCGTGCGCGTTGCCAAGGGCTTCGGCAATTTTCAGGAGCTGTATGTCATCCGCGGCTTTCCGGTCTATTCCGACGACATGACCTATAATGGTGTCTACGGCATCCTGCCGCGGCAATATGTGGCCGCCGAACTGCTTGAGCGGGTCGAGGTCTTTCGCGGTGCCAACTCGTTCCTCAATGGCGCGGCCCCCGGCGGCTCCGGTGTCGGCGGGGCGTTCAACCTGGTGCCCAAGCGCGCCGGAGACGAGCCGCTGAACCGCTACACCCTCGGAGTCGAGAATGCCGGCCAGTTCTATGGCGCGGCGGACATTGCCCGCCGCTTCGGCGAGGGCGACGCATTCGGCGTGCGCGTCAACGCCGTGCGCCGCGATGGCGAGACCTCGATCGAGGATCAGGAGCGCGCGCTGTCCGTCCTGTCGCTCGGCACGGACTACCGCACCGACGATCTGCGGCTGACCTTCGACCTCGGCTGGCAGGACCATCACATCGACGCACCGCGCCCGCAGGTCACGCCGCTGGGCGAGATTCCGGAAGCGCCTGATTCCGACACTAATTATGCCCAGCCCTGGACCTATACGGATGAGACGCAGCTGTTCGGCGTGGTGCGCGGGGAATATGACCTGAATGATGTCGTCACCGTCTGGGCTGCCGCCGGTGGCCGCCATGGCGAGGAAGCCAATGTGCTGGCCAATCCCAGCGCGGCAGCGGACGGCACGACCAGTGCCTATCGCTTCGACAACACCCGCGAAGACGATGTCTTCTCCGCCGATGCCGGTATCCGGGCCGATTTCGCCACCGGCCCGGTCGGTCACCGCGTGATCGCCTCGGCCTCGGCAATCCAGCTTGAATCGAAGAACGCCTACGCCTTTTCCAGCTTTGCCGGCTTTGCGGGCGACCTCTACGATCCGTTCGCGGTCGATGCCCCGGCGGCCGATTTCTTCGTCGGCGGCGATCTGTCGGACCCGGGCAAGACCGAGGAGGTCGACAATTCTTCCCTCGCCCTCGTCGACATGATGACCTTCCTCGATGGCAAGGTCATCGCCACGATCGGCCTGCGCAATCAGACCATCGAGACGGCGTCCTTCGACTACAATACCGGTGCCGAACTGTCCCGCTATGAGGACAGCGCGACGACACCGTCCTTCGGGCTCGTCTACAAGCCGTCGGAGACGATCTCCGTCCACGGCAATTACGCCGAGAGCCTGCAGCCGGGGGCGATTGCCCCGGCCTCCTCCGGTGGCACGCCGATCGACAATGCCGGGGAGATCCTCGAGCCCTATCGCGGCGAGCAGGTCGAGCTCGGCGTCAAATATGACGGCGGCAATTTCGGCGGCACGCTCAGCGCGTTTACCCTGTCGAAGCCGAACGCCATCGTCATCGACAATGTCTTCACCGCCTCCGGCGAGCAGGAAAATTCCGGCATCGAGCTGTCGGTCTTTGGCGAGCCCGCCGAGGGCGTGCGCCTGCTTGGCGGCGCGACCTTCATCAATGCCGAACTCTCGCAGACGCAAGGCGGCATCAATGAAGGCAATGAGCCAATCGGCGTGCCGGAACTGCAGGCCAATGTGAACCTCGAATGGGACGTTCCCGCCCTGCCCGGGCTGACGCTCGATGGCCGCGTCATCTATACTGGCGAGCAATATGTCAACGAGGGCAATACGACAGAGCTTGACGCGTGGACGCGTCTCGATCTCGGCGCCCGCTATCCGCTCACGATCAGCGGCAAGAACGTCACCCTGCGTGCCCGGGCCGAGAACGTGACGGATGACAGCTACTGGGCCTCGACCGGCGGCTTCCCCGGCGCGAATTATCTGGTCCAGGCCGCGCCGCGCACCTTCGTGCTCTCCGCGACGCTGGACATGTAATCACACCCCTTTTGTGGGCGGCGGACATTTTCCGCCGCCCGACAGGATCCTATGAAACCTGCCACGATCCGTCTCTGGTCAGCGATCCACAAATGGACGAGCCTCATCCCGACGCTCTTCCTCTTGATGCTGTGCATTACCGGCCTGCCGCTGATCTTTCATGACGAGATCGACGATGCGTTGAACCCGGACGACTGGCAGGCAGCCAATCCGGGCGCCCCCCTCCTCGACCTCGATACTATTCTCGACCGGGCGCTGGAGAACCGGCCCGGCGAGGTGCCTCTCTATATGAGCTTCGATATCGACCGGCCGGTGATCAATGTCACGACCGGGCCGACGCCGGATGCGCCCGGCACCCTGATGCATTTTGCCAGTTTCGATGCGACCAGCGGCGACCTGGTGCCGCCCAAGACAGGCGGCGCGTTCATGGAAGTGATCCTGCAGTTGCACACGGACATGTTCCTCGGCCTGCCGGGCATGCTGTTCCTCGGCGCCATGGGCGCGTTGATGATCGTCGCCATCGTCTCCGGCGTCGTTCTTTATACGCCGTTCATGCGCAAGCTCGATTTCGGCACGGTGCGGGCCAGCCGCAAACCGCGGATCAAATGGCTCGACTTTCACAATCTGCTCGGCATCGTGACGGTCGCCTGGCTGACCGTCGTCGGCCTGACCGGTGTCATCAACACGCTGGAAGCGCCGATCATCGACACCTGGAAATATAACGAGTTGGCCGATCTGACCGCCGGCTACGAGGCGGGCGCCGTGCCGGCACCCGCCGGGATGGCCTCGCTCGATACTGCCGTGCGCGATGCGCAGGAAGCAGCCCCCGGCATGCAGCTGCAATTCGTCGCCTTTCCCGGCGGCGACTTCTCGACCAGCCATCATTACGCGGTGTTTTTCCACGGCAGTACGCCGCTGACGGAACAACTGATCACCCCGGCGCTGATCGATGCGCGCACGGGCGCGCTGGCCGGTATCCGGCCGATGCCCTGGTATGCCAAGGCGCTGTCCCTCTCCCGCCCGCTGCATTTCGGCGATTATGGCGGGCTGCCGCTGAAGATCCTGTGGTTCGTCCTTGATTTGATGACCATCGTCGTGCTTGGCACCGGCATCTATCTGTGGCTGACCCGGCGCAAGAGCGTGCCGGCGGAAGTGCGGGAAATCCGTGAACTCGAAGGAAAACCGACATGAGGAAACGCCTGTCGCTGCGCGCCATCTTCGCGATACCGCTGTTCATCGCCGTCACGAGCCTGATCGGCCTGATCACGGCGCTGGTCGGCAATGATCTGTGGGACGCCCTGTCCTGGCTGACCCTCGGCCTGCCGGTGGCGATCACGATCTGGGTACTGATGAAGCGGCGGGTGTAGGGAGAGGAAGCGAGTAGCGAGTAGAATCGTGAATTGTGATTTGTGAATGGTGACATATACCTCGCTACTCGCCATTCGCTACTCGCTCATGCAAAAGCCGCCGCCGGCTATTGCCGCGAGCGTATGGAGCAGGCAAGTGAGGGGGCCCGTGCATGGCGGCCATCGCCTCTTAAATAATAAAAATGACTGGCATAGCTCTCGCCATGCACGGCGGCGTTCGATGCGGGGCCAAATTGCATAGCTCTCCCGCCCGCAGGCTACTGCGGGACGCCGTTCCGCCGGACGATGCAAAGCTGTGCACACCCTCTCCCGCCGACAGAAACCTGATGCGCCGTCCCTCCGTGCAGGTCACACTTTGCGATCAGCGCCTCCGCCCGGTCCTCACCGGGCTTGGGAGAAGACTAACCGGGTTTCAGACGGCGGGGATAACTTTCCCGCGCCTACCGGAAAGGCGGCTCCTCGAAGCTGCGCAGCTTGCGCGAATGCAGCGCGTCCGCACCGTCGCGGCGCAAGGACTCCAGCGCCTCGATGCCGATCAGCATGTGCTCGGAGATGGCCCGCTCATAGAAGCGGTTGGCGGCGCCCGGCAGCTTGATCTCGCCATGCAGCGGCTTGTCGGAGACGCATAGCAGCGTGCCGTAAGGCACGCGGAAGCGATAGCCATTGGCGGCCAGCGTCGCGCTCTCCATGTCGACGGCGATGGCGCGGGACTGGTTGAAGCGCTGGGCTTCCTCGGAAAAGCGAAGCTCCCAGTTGCGATCGTCATTGGTGACGACCGTGCCGGTGCGCAGACGCGCCTTCAGCTCGGCACCCTTGTCGCCGGTGACGACACCGGCGGCGCGCTGCAGCGCCTGCTGGATCTCGGCAATCGGCGGCACCGGGATTTCCGGCGGCAGGTCCTGGTCGAGCACGCCGTCATAGCGCAGATAGGCATGGGCGAGCACATAGTCGCCGAGACGTTGCGAATGCCTGAGGCCGCCGCAATGGCCGATCATGATCCAGCATTGGGGCCTGAGCACGGCAAGGTGGTCGGTGATCGTCTTGGCGTTGGACGGGCCGACGCCGATATTGACGAGCGTGATGCCGCTGCCGTCCTTTGCCTTCAGGTGATAGGCCGGCATCTGGTGGCGGCGCCATGGCGCGGCGGCGACGATCTCCTCGGCGTTTTCCGTTTCGGCGGTAACGCGCACATTCCCCGGCGCGACGAATTCCGTGTAATGATTGTCCTGGCACAGCTTCTCCACGCCGATACCGACGAACTCGTCCATATAGCGCTGGTAATTGGTGAACAGGATGAATTGCTGCACATCCTCAGGGTCGGTGCCGGTGTAGTGCTTGAGCCGCTGCAGCGAGTAATCCGTGCGCAGGGCCGAGAACAGCGACAGCGGCTTGATCCGGTCGGCCTGGCTGGCACTGCCGAGGGCGACGGCAGGCATCCAGTCGCCATTGGGGATCTTGTCGTCGATCACGGCGAGGTCCGGCACCGGAAAGATGCGGGCGAGCACCGAGGGCGGCACCTCGTCGGTATCCAGACCGCGTCCGCTTTCCAGAACGTAAGGATACGGAATTTCCGCATCGGAAACACCAATCTCCATCCTGAAATCATATTCGGCCAACAGCAGACCGATCTGTTCGATCAGATAGGCCGCATAAAGCCGCGGCCTGGTGATATCGGCGACGTAGATGCCCGGCGTATCGAACTTGCCGAAGGCGCGCGAGAATGGCGGCACCGGCCCGTCCGGACGATAGGTCATGCGCAGGCGCGGATAGGCAAATGCCCCCATGGCACGGGCATCGGCGTCCGGCAGCGCGCCATCCTTGAGATAGGCATCGAAGGCAGCCCTGAGATTGCCGGCACTGGCTTCGTACACTTCCGTGATCGTGGCCAGCGCCTCTTCTGGCGTTGTCACCGCACGCCAGTCACCGCGTTTCAGGGGGAGTTTTACAGCAGCTGCCAAAACGAAAATCCTTCTCTGGAATTAATCGGCGTCCTTGCGCACGAAGGTGACGGCAAAAAACGTCTGGCCATCGAACAAGTCCTTCGGCGGCTCAGGCCCCTCGATGATCTGGAAGTGGCGCGGGGTGATCGTGCCTTCCATGCGATAGCCGCGCTCGGCCATCTTGCCCCGGTGGAATTCCAGCGCCGCGGCGGTGAACTCGCGCGCCAGAATGGTGATGCGTTGCGGATCCGTTGGCATGGATCACTCTCCCGTTTTGCCCGTTACCGGCTGCTCCCTGCCGGGATCACGTCAGTATCGCTTTTCTCCCCCGGCTGGCAACAGCTTGCGCCATATCAGGCGAGCAAAAATGAACCGCGCCGGCTGCAATCCTGTTGCCGGGCAGCGACAAGACGGGAGACCAAACGATGAAGAGACTGATCCTCAGCGCCACTGCCCTGTGCCTGCTCGCGGCCTGCGGCGATGGCGCCGACCCGGAGGCCACGGTCTCCGATTCAGGCCCGTCAGGCGAAACGCCCGCCGGTGAGCCGACGACAGAGCGGGATGCCCCGCGGGAAGACGCGCTCGGCTCGGACGCCAGCCCGGGTCGTCCGGACTTTCAGCCTGGCTCGACGCGCAAGGCCGATACCCAAGCCGATTTCACCGCCATTGGCCAGGAGCCGGGCTGGCTGCTCGAGCTGACTGCCGGTCAGGACGTGACCATCGACTGGCAATATGCGACCAGATCGGCGTCCTTCCCGTTCGAGCGCCCTGCGGACATGGAAGGCCCGCTCGACCTCTCCCTGCAATCGGGCGAGGACTCGCTCGAACTGACCGTGGTGCGCGAGGACTGCAGCGACCCGATGAGCGGCAGTGACTATGCCTATTCGGTCACCGCCGTGATCAATGGCGAGCGGCTGCAGGGCTGTGGCGAATGGCTGACAGAGTGACCATATAGAGGCCATGCAAAAACTGCTGATCATTGCCGGAATCGTGCTGGTGCTGGCCGGGCTTTTATGGCCGTGGCTGTCGCGTCTCGGTTTAGGCCGTCTGCCCGGCGACATCGTGTTTCGCGGCGAGAACACGCAGGTCTATTTCCCGATCGTCACCTGCCTGATCCTCAGCGCGCTGCTGTCCTTCGCCTTCTGGCTGTTCAACCGATAATCAGCGGCCATTGTCAAAGCCGGTCGGCAAGCCCGGCGCCCTGCAGCGCCGGTGTCTCGATCAAATCATTGCAGCGGAACCAGCCTGCGATCGACGCCCGGGCCTTGAGCGCGACCGTGACCTCATGGGGCACTTCCTCGGACAGGAAGACAGCGAAGGTCGCCATCGCCGGCACGACCTCCTGCAGAATGGTCTTCTCGTCTTCGGCAAAGAGGCGCAGCAAGCCGCCATCCTCGCCTTGCCAGTCCTCGTTGAGATAGAGCACGGTCGAGACGAGCCGGTTGCGCGCGCCGGCGAAGGAATCGCGGTGCATCTTGTAGAACCCGCCCGCCTCATACAGCGCGAAATGCGCCTCATAGCGGAACAGCCCAAGCATGAGGCGGCGGTTCAGTTCGACCCGCAGCTTTTCGGCAAAAGCGAGATAGGCCTTCTGGGCGATGCTGTCGCCATCAAGCCAGAGGATGCGGTCACGCCGGATCGATCGGGCCAGCCGGAAATCATCGGAACGACCGATGCCGGCGGGCGCCAGCGCTTCCTCCGCACGGTGCAGGGCGAGTTCCTGACGGAGCGCCCCGATCAGGCGCTTGCGGCGAGCGAGCGAGCGCACCGACCAGCCCTGCCGCGCGAGGTCATCGCACAGGCCGGCCACGTCGAAGGGCAGGATCTCGGTTTCGATCGCGGGCGCGAGGCTCATTCGGCGGTCACTTTCAGTGAAGTGACGCGCCAATAGGACCGGCGACAAGGCCTGTCCAGTTAATTTGACGCGATATCAGGCCCGGCTGTCAGGCTTCGGCGCGGCGGCGGAAAGGCGCGGTTATCAGCGCCCAGATGCCGGAAAAGATCGCCCAGAACCCGGCCAGGCCACCGCCGGCATAGGCGGCGCCATCGGCTGTCGTCGGCACCGCCGGCTTGAACTCTTCCATCACCGAGTCGACGATATTCTCGCGATAGGTCCGCGCCAGCAGGATCGGGCGTTCATAGTCGGAGGTGGCGCGCAGCTCTTCCAGATGGGTGCTGAGATCGAGATAGTCGCGCACCGTCACTTCATAGCCGTCGCACAGCGCATCGAGCAGCCCGTCGGCGTCGGTGCATTCGCGCAGCGCCTGATCGCGCGTATAGCCATATCGGGCGATACCGGCGTCAAACTCCTCGACCAGATCCTTCAGCTGGGCGACGCGGCCAGACAGGTCCTGCATATATTGCAGCGTGAAGCCCGGCGCCTGCGAGCCGAGAAGGCCGCCGGCAATGCCGATAACGAGCGCGAGAAACTTTCCCATAGATACTTACCCCAATCCGGATCCTGCCCGGATCCGCCATTCCCCAGTTTAATCCCCGAAAGCCACCGTTTCGTGACGCGGCCAGCCTCTATCCTCACATCATAAGCGGAAAAAAGGCAACTGCCGAATGGTTTGTACGGCAGCGCTCGCTGCCGCTTCGGGAACGGGCGGCCCGTCCCGTGTGTCAGGTTCCCATGAGCTATCATTTGAAACTGAAGGATAAATCGGTCCAGAAGGCCGTCCAGCGGATGGCCGGGAGCCAGATCGGCAAGGCGATCAAGGAAATCGACGACGGCTCGATCCCGCCGGGCAAGACCGTCCACCAGGTGCGCAAGCGCTGCAAGAAGCTGCGCGGCCTGATCCGGCTGGTGCGCCCCAGCTTCAAGAAATACTCGAAGGAAAACAAGGTTTTCCGCGATGCCGGCCGTGACCTTGCCGATGCCCGCGATGCCGAGGTGATGGTCGAGACCCTCGATTTGCTGGCAGACTCCCCTGACGACCAGCTGGACCACAGCACCATCCTGCCCCTGCGTGATGAATTGATCGCGCGCCTGTCCGATCAGACCGAGAATGACGCAATCGGGGACAAGCTTGCGACCGTCCGCCTGACCATGACCGAGGCGCTGGCCCGGGCAAAGGACTGGACAGTCAAAGAGGACGGGTTCGAGGCGATGGCCGGCGGCCTCGCCAAGACCTATCGCCGGGCGCAGAAGGCGCTTGCCGCGGCGGAAGACGACCCCTCCCCCGCCGCCTGGCACGAGTGGCGCAAGCGGGTGAAATATCACTGGTATCACGCCAGGCTGCTGCGCGAGATATGGCCCGACATGGTCGGCACCCGCCGGGAACTCGCCGACCTGCTCAGTGATCTGCTCGGCGATCACCACGATCTCGCCGTGTTCGCCCGCCGCATGGACGACTGGGAGACGATCCGGAAAGACCCGCGCCTCGGCGACCTGTTGCGCGGCGCGATCGCGGCGCGTCAAGAGCACCTGCTGGAAGAAGCGCTGCCGCTCGGCCGGCGCCTGTTTGCCGAAGATGCCGACGCGCTGAACGAGCGCTGGCAGCTTTACTGGGCACAATGGCGCACCGCCGCCTGACGACGCCCCCGGGCGGCGAGGAGGAGACAGACCCATGCCGATGCATCTGGAAGGATCATGCCGCTGCGGCGCCGTCCGCTTCAGCGTCGACAGCCACACGCCTGTTCCCTATCAGCGCTGTTATTGCCGGATCTGCCGGAGCCGCCGCAAAGCGTGCATCTGATGCTGAACTTCAAGGCGAACTGGGTCGTGCTGCAGCCAGGCGATGACGATCAATGCTTCGATCTCTACCCGGAGGAAAGCCTTGAGCAATGGCACAAGGCCCGTGGGCTGTGGGTTGATTAGGGGTCAGGCGCGAACGGGGCAGCCAACAGGCTCACCCCCGTCACGATTATTGACCGGCCTCACCGGCATTCTCGTTGCACAACAGGGAATCCCGGCTCGCGGCCATGCGGGCAAGCGGCAGCAGCGCCATGATGACGCCCGTGGCAACAATGGCAGCCATGATGATTTCCGGCAGCGGTCCGACAGCGGCAAGGCCGAGCCAGGACAGGACCAGCCAGACGACCAGCGCTGTGACAATAGCCGCTTCAATGCCGACCAGCGCCAGCATTGGCGCAAGCGGAGACAGACAGAATTTCATAAAAACCTCTCGAATACGGCCAGAACGTGGTGGCGGCCTGCAAGGTCCGCAAGAGCCCGACCGTCACCATACGAACAAAAAAATGTGACTGATCGAGGATCACATTCAGGTGATTTGGTGGCTGCAGACGGCTCAAAGCGGGGGGATAGTCACGCCGTGCGAGGCGCCGCCGCCCCTGCGCCCTGTATCCGGGCACCGGCCGCTGCCCTTTCGCGATTGTGGCGCCGGGAGCGTTGCGCGGGGTCCGCCGTACGGCTTCTTCCGTTCCGAAACGGCACACCGTGTTCCGGGGGCAACAAGTGCCCCCTAAACCGGCGCTGTGGCGCGGTTCTTGCGGAACCGAACCGCCCTTACGCGCCTTAGGCACGTAACCTTGTAACAATCGCGCCTTATCGGAGACTGACAGATGGTAGAGACATCGATCGACGAATATCGCCGCGCCCGCTATGGCGCCCGCCAGTTGAGCGCTGCCCCCACGCCGCAGGACGTCACGGCGTTCGTCATGACCCGGATCATCCGCGCCTTGAGCGTACCGATGCTGGCCCTTGCCGCACTGGCCGGGCTGATCGTCTTCGGCGGCATGAGCTTCGCCGTTGCCCTGCTGTTCGTTCTGCTCATCGGCGTACCGACGAGCTGGTTCATCTGGCGCCTCTGATTCTGACGTTTTCGATGGAACAACAGGGCGGTCCCGCCCTGTTAGCCTTTCGCAAGAGAAATGCCCCATGGGCCTGAGACAGTTGGCCCCGGCAACTGGACCCAGTAGCGAAAGGAGACACCAGATGGCGCAACACCCGGATGCCCCGGCCGCGAAGACCGCTTCCGGTCATTCCCCGCAGGACGATACCGTCACCCCGGAGCAGTCAGCCGACCTGCACACCGTCACGAGCGAGGATACGCCGCCACCGGAAAGCCCGGACGGCAGCCCGCATCCGAACCCGGAGCGGCGCCAGACCCTGTTCAGCCGGTTCAGCCAGTTCATCGGGGCGTTCGCCGCCCATGTCGGCTGCGTCGTCGCCTTTCTGGTCCTGGTGTTCGCCTTCGGCATGAACTGGTTCGGCGCGGTCGTCCTGGTGACGCTGGCCGCCCTGCCCGCCGCCTTCTTCTTCCACCGCCGCAAGGAATATCTCACCTTCCTCGGCCTGCAATTCGTCGCCGCGACGGTGGTCGGTTTTGCCTTCGTCGTGCTCAGCGGCGTGTATGTCGGCTAGCTTACCGGTCTGCACACAGAGATTTACCGCCCGGCCTTTTCCAACTGCTCGTAGAGCGCGCCGCGCACGGCGTCGTTGACGCCGTTGCCCGCCGCCGGCCGGCTATGAACCTGGCTCATCACGAGGCCGATCAGCCCGCGCTGCGGGTCGACCCAGAAATGGGTGCCCTCATAGCCGCCGCCGATCCACAGCCCGTCGCTGACCCACAGATTATAGCCATTATAGCCATCCGCCCTGCCCAGCTGCGTATGCGGCGAGGACAGCGCCTCGATGGTGATCTCCTCCAGGATGCGCGTGTCGCCCACGGTGCCGCGGCCGAGCAGCATATGCAGGAAATCGGCATAGGCGGCGCTGGTGCCGATCATGCCCTCACCGCCCAGATAGAGCGGCACGTCGGGGTCATACCCTTGCGGCGGGGTGCGGTAGATATCGAGCGCTGACGGGTCGGTCACCTGCAGCGTGCCACCCTTGCCGGTGACGCGCGGCAGCATCTCCTCGCCTTCCGGCAGGCCATAGCGCAAATCGTCGATAGCGAGCGGGCCGGTGATCCGCTCCCGGACGATCTCCTGCAGCGACTGGCCGGCGGCACGCTCCATGACGAGGCCGAGCACGGTCGTGTTCATGCCGTAATAATATCCCGCGCCCGGCTGGCTGATCAGCGGCAGCGCGGCGAGATCGGCGATCAGCTCGTCGCTGCTCCGGGCCGCGCCGATGTCCTGCGCGCCCATGGCGGCGTTGAGGCATTCGGTTGGCTGGAAGGTGTAATAGAACCCGCCGGTGTGATTGAGCAGGTCGCGCACGGTCATGACGCTTTCCACCGGCACGGTCGGCAGCGGACACGGCATGGCTTCCAGCGCCGCGCGCACCGCCTCGTCGCCCCAGGCCTGCCCGGCCATCTCGGCGAGGTTCTCGCCATTCGGACCGGTCGCCACGGTGAGGTCGCTGAATTCGGGGATATAGTCCGTCACCGGATCGTCGAATCTCAGGACGCCGTCCTCGATCATGTCGAGGGCGGCGGAGATGGTGACGATCTTGCTCATCGACCAGACCCGCAGCCAGGTGTCGCCATCGACCGGCGCGCTGACGAGGTCGCTGTTCTGTGCCGCATGCTCATAGACGACATCGCCCTGTGCGTCTTCAAGGCGGACATAGAGGAAAGGCAGCGCGCCATTGTCGACATAGGTCTCGATGACGGCATCGACGGCGCTGCCATCGGTGAGCTGCCAGCTTTGCTCCTGCGCGAGGGCCGGCCCGGAAACTGGAAGAGGCGCGGCGAGCGCCAGTCCGCCCGCCATGATGAGAGCGCGTACCGATGATGCGAGTGTGTTCATGTCCGTCCCCTATCGTGGTTTGCCTTCTTTATGGCTGGCAGATAACCACGAAACCGGGATGGAGGGAAGGATGGGGGGCAACGATATCGCCCTGCACTCTCCATCTGTCATTCCGGGGCACCCGCCAGGGTGAACCCGGGACCTATTTGCCAGAGACGGCGCAGTGACGAAAGATCGGCCCCGCATGCCGCCGCGATCTCGCGTCATGGAGAGGCCTCTGGAAAATGGATCCCGGATCGCGCTGCGCTTGTCCGGGATGACAAGAGGGGATGGATTGGGGAGAGTCTCAAAAATTGGTTGGCCCCAGCCCCGGATAGAGATCGAGCCAGTCGGGGTTTCTCTCCTCGATCAGGGCGATCTTCCAGTCGCGCCGCCATTTCTTGATCTTCTTGTCGCGGGTGATCGCGGCCTCGATGGAATCGAAGTTCTCCCACCAGACCAGTCTGTTCACGTCATATTTTGCCGTGAAGCCCTTGGTGATCTTGTTCCGGTGCTGCCAGGCGCGGGTGGCGAGGTCACTGGTGACACCGACATAAAGCGTGCCATGGCGCCCGCTCGCCATGATATAGACCCAATATGATTTCTCCCCGATGACCATGGGTGAGAGTTTTCTTTATTTCTCGACCCTTGTCATCTCTGGATCACGTCCCCAACCCTCCCCCTTGTCATTCCGGGGCACCCGCCAGGGTGAACCCGGGACCTATTTGCCAGAGACGGTGCAGTGATGAAAGGCCGGGTCCGCATGCCGCCGCGATCTCTCGTCATGGAGAAGCCTCTGGAAAATGGGTCCCGGATCGCCTGCGGCGTCCGGGATGACAAGAGGGGATGGTTGGGGGAGAAAATCAAAAATTGGTCGGCCCCAGCCCCGGATAGAGATCGAGCCAGTCCGGGTTTCTCTCCTCGATCAGGGCGATCTTCCAGTCGCGCCGCCATTTCTTGATCTTCTTTTCGCGGGTGATCGCGGCCTCGATGGAATCGAAGTTCTCCCACCAGACCAGTCTGTTCACGTCATATTTTGCCGTGAAGCCCTTGGTGATCTTGTTCCGGTGCTGCCAGGCGCGGGTGGCGAGGTCACTGGTGACACCGACATAAAGCGTGCCATGGCGCCCGCTCGCCAGCATGTACACCCAGTATGATTTCTCCCCGATCACCATGGGTGAGAGTTTTCTTTATTTCTCGACCCTTGTCATCTCTGGATCACGTCCCCAACCCTCCCCCTTGTCATTCCGGGGCACCCGCCAGGGTGAACCCGGGACCTGTTTGCCAGAGACTTCTCCATCTGGAAAGATCGCTGCAGCATGCGGACCCGATCTTTCATCACTGCACCGTCTCTGGAAAATGGGTCCCGGCGCGCGCTGCGCTTGGCCGGGATGACGGGGGGGGGGATGGGTTGGGGGAGAGTCTCGACCTACTTCCTGCGGCTTCGAGCCCCGTAGACCCTACTCCGCCTGACCGACCCCCGCGCCGTAAACCAGATCGCGTTTCGCCTTGTACTGATCGAATTGGGCCCAGACGCCGCTGTCGCCGTGCCAGTCGCCCTTGGTGGCGGCCTTGGAATATTCCGTGGCACGGGCCTCGAAGAAGTTGGCGTGCTCGACGCCGTTGAGGATTTCCGTCAGCCAGGGCAGCGGGTGCTTTTCGATGCCGTAGATCTTGGGCAGTTCCAGCTGGCCCATGCGCCAGTCGGCGATGTAGCGGATATAGGCCTTGATATCGTCCGGGGTCATCCCTTCGACCTCACCGGCCTCGAAGGCGAGATCGATGAACTTGTCTTCCAGCGCGACGACGGTCTTGCAGCAATCGGCGATGTCGTCCTTGACGGCTGGCGTCAGCGCATCGGTTTCCTTGGCGAAGGCGTGGAACAGCTTCATCATGCCTTCGCAGTGCAGGCTTTCGTCGCGCACCGACCACGACACGATCTGGCCCATGCCCTTCATCTTGTTGAAACGCGGGAAGTTCATCAGCATGGCAAAGGACGCGAACAGCTGCAGCCCCTCGGTGAAGCCGCCGAACACGGCCATGGAGGTGAGGATGTCGCGCTCGGTCTCGACGCCGAAACGCCCAAGATAATCGTGCTTGGCGGCCATCTCCTCATATTCCATGAAGGCGCCGAATTCAGAGTCGGGCATGCCGATCGTCTCCAGCAGCAGCGCGTAAGCGGCGATGTGCACCGTCTCCATGTTGGAGAACGACGCCAGCATCATGCGCACTTCCACCGGCTTGAACAGCGGCATGTAGTTTTCCATGTAATTGCCGCCGACCTCGATATCCGACTGGGTGAAGAAGCGGAAAATCTGGGTCAGGAGGTTGCGCTCGCCATCGGACAGCTTGTTGTTCCAGTCCTTGCAGTCCTCGCCGAGGGGCACTTCTTCCGGCAGCCAGTGGACCTGCTGCTGGATCTTCCAGAAATCATACGCCCAGGGATAGCGGAACGGCTTGTAGCTTTTCGATGGCGTGAGCAGGCCGGGCGTGTTCGGGGTGATGATGGACATGGTGCGGACCCTCAGGATTTCTTGGTGATGGGATTACAATATCTGGTATCGCCTCTTCCGCAATAGGCTATTTTCCCCAACATATAGACAAATTGCCGCCCATATCGTGCCGCTTGCGAAACGGCCAGCGCTTTGTGCCCCCTTGCTCCGCCTGTGGCGTGAACGCCACGGCGCCGACGCGAATGTGAGAAGACGTGAATTGGCGGCGCGCGCGCGTGTTCGTAAGGTCCGCAGCAATGATGGAGACGCGGACATGATTCGGAGAATTACCCCCCAAATTGCCTCATTGACCCTGATGGCGGGCCTGGTGAGTTTCGCCGTTGCCTGCGATGCCGGCGGCCAGGTCGAGCGCGACCCGATGCCGGTCGAAGCGGAGGGCTATGAACAGACGCCGCCCGAGGCGGACGAGATCCTGTCCGACACGCGCGTGCCCGAACGCATCGGCGACAATGTCGAGATGCAGACCGACATGGACGCGAATGACATGGCAGCGGGCGACCCGCTGGAGGATTACGCGATTTTCGCCGGCGGCTGCTTCTGGTGCGTCGAGGCCGACTTCGAGAAGATGGAGGGCGTCGATGCCGTCGTGTCCGGCTATTCCGGCGGGACGAGCGACGACCCGACCTACAAGACCTATGAAAAAGACGGCCACCGCGAGGTCGCCAAGATCTATTACGACCCGTCAGTCATTACCTATCGCACCCTCGCCGACCGTTTCTTCCGCACGGTCGACCCGACCGATGATGGCGGCCAGTTCTGCGATCGCGGCTTTGGCTACACCACCGCGATCTATGTGAAGGATGACGAGCAGCGCGCCGCCGCCGAGGCCGCCAAGATGGAGGCCGAGGACGTGCTCGACCGCGAGATCGTCACCCCCATTCTCGACGCCCGGGAATTCCATGCCGCCGAGGAGTATCACCAGGACTACTACAAGAAGAGCAGTGTGCGGTATAATCTCTATCGCCGGGGCTGCGGCCGCGATGCGCGCCTGCGCAGCCTGTGGGGCGATGAGGCGTGGATCAAATAATGAAAACGGGACGGTGTGACCCGTCCCGCTCAAGCACTCTCTCCCCATGCCCCTTGCGGGGGTCTGAATTCCTTGTGTGTCGCGTTTCCTTACGGTGAACCGGTTTCCACTTCACCGGGAAACGCTTCTAGAACCGGTAGCCGACCGTGAGGAAGGCGATGACCGGGTTCAGGTCGATTTCCATCTCGCGCTCGATAATACCGACATTCATCGGGCCAGCGCCCAGATCGACGACCGTATCGGTGCGCAGGGTCGCGTCCGTCTGTGCCTCGTTATAGCCGATGATGGCGGACAGGACCCAGTTCTCGCCAGCGGCATAGTTGACGCCGGCATAGACGCCCGGGCCGGTGGAGTCGGTCAGCGACACGTCGGTCTGGCCGGACAGCGCGCCTTCGAGAACCGCGCTCGCCTCGCCGTCATAGAATGTCGTGTAGTTATAGCCGACGCTGACATAGGGGCGCCATTGCGCCGAGCGCGGCGTGAAGAAATAGACGCCGGACAGCGTCGCGGTCGCGATGGTCGCCTCTGCGACCTGGCCCACGCCCTCGATCGAGCCGGAGCCGTTCAATTCGACACCGAAGGGGATGCCGGCCAGCAGCTCGACACCGAAATGCTCGCCGATATGGCGGGTATAGGTGAAGGTCGCCGCCGTCGGGCTTTGCACGTCGGCGGTCACGCCCGGCGGTGTGTTCGGGCCGGCGAGCTCGCTCGTCTCGTCATTCATCGAGAAATGGACGACACCGAGTTTCAGGACGTTATTGTCCGCCCACGGCGTGTCTGTCGTCTGGGCGACAGCAGGGGCAGCAAAGGCGAGGCCGGCGGCGGTGGCAGCACCGGCAGTAAGGACGTTACGCAGTAGCGACATAAGAAAACCCTCTTGTTCAGTATCGCCACCAATAGGCAAAAATGCTTAACAGGAGTTTTACTATAACTGCTTTAAATTCGCTGAAATCGGCCCCAGCACTGGGATTTATGCAACTTTCAGGAGATGTTAGCGCTCCCCTCCACGTATTCCGGGTGCTCGATATCCGTCCGCGCACCGAACTTGTCATGGGGCTCGCTTTCGCCATACGGATCCATGTGCAGGATGATGTCCGCCCCCGGGAACGCCTCGTGCAGGGCCAGCTCGACCCGGTCGGTAATGGCGTGAGCAGCACGCAGCGTCAGGTCCGGATCGAGGTCGAGATGCATCTGGATATAGCTGCGCTGCCCGGCCCGGCGGGTGCGCAGGGCGTGGAAATCAACGACGCCCTCGTCGGCCCGGACGATATCGGCGATCCGGTCGCGCTGCGTCTTCGGCAATTCCTCATCCATCAATTGCGGCAGGGCGCGGCGCCCGATCGACCAGGCCGCATGGGCGAGGAATAGAGCCGCGGCGAGACCGGCAATCGCATCGGCGCGCAGCCAGCCGAACTGCACCGCGAGGAACACCGCGACGAGCGTACCGCCATTGGCGATGATGTCGCCGGTATAGTGCGCCTGGTCCCCTTCCACGGCGAGGGAGCCGGACTTGCGGATCGCCAGCGACTGGAACGCGACAAGACCTATGGACAGGGCGAGCGACAGCGCCATCGCCCCCATGGCAACGCCGCCATTGGCAAGCGGCTCCGGATTAATCAGGCGCCTGACGCTTTCATAGGCAACAAAGAGCGCCGAGCCGGAAATCAGGACGATCTGGGTCAGCGAGGAAACCGCCTCCGCCTTGCCATGGCCGAAGCGATGCTCGGCATCCGGTGGCTCCGCTGCCCAGCGCACGCCGACAAAGGCGACGAGTGACCCGACCAGATCGAGCGAGGAATCCGCGAGCGAGCCGAGTACCGCGGTCGAGCCGGACATGATCCAGGCGACCAGCTTTGCCGCGATGAGGATGAGCGCGACCGAAACCGACAGGCCGGCGGCGGCGAGAGCCCAGCGGCTGCGGTCTTTCTCGGCCTGTTGAAAACTTTCATGCATGGCGACCGGAATAGGCGCGATGTCCCGCGCTGTCAAAGAGCAAATGTCAGACTGCAAATCACTTTCATTAAACTTTTCAGGTACTTAACACGGATTCCCACATTCTTTGGCACTGTAACCGTACATTCACTTGCATCAGAATTTCTATTGGATATTATCACAGGAACTGGGTGTAGGTGGTGAGATGCGATTAGCGTTCCTTTTTGGGCTGTCTCTATTCGCTGTCGGAGCGCTTGTCGCCGAACGTTACGGCCTTCCGGGCACGGTAACGGGCGTGACCGACAAGGGGTTCGACAAGATCGAAGGCTTGATAGCGGGTACCGAAAGGCCGCCCGCCGCCTTCGCCGCTGCGGCGGAAGAACCGGTGGAAGACAGCACGCAAGACGAGGCGAGTACGCCGGCAGCGACAGCCGCGCTGTCCGCCAGCACCACAACCGATGCCGCGCGCAACATGCCGACCGCTGACAATAGCGCCATGAGCCTGAACGGGGACGGCCTCGAGATCATCAAGACCTCGCGCGGGCTCACCCTGTCGGCCACCATCGATGATGGCGACTGGCACATTGGCTATGCCCATACCGCAACTGCGATCGAAGGCCAGACCCTGACCGTGCCGCAGGCAGAAGACCTGCTGCTGACCGACCTCGAACCGGTACAGGACGGCGTGCGCCGCATGGTGACCGTGCCGCTGAACGAGAACGAATATGCCGCTCTCGTTTCTTTCGCGGAATCCGTCGGGGTCGAGAATTTCGGCCAGACGGATGTCTACCGCAATTTGCAGAATGGCAAGCGCGACGCCGCCGCAGAGGCGTTGAGCCAGCACACGCTCGCCAATGTCAATGGCGAGCTGGTCCAGATGTCGAGCCTGGTGGAACGGCGCGAGCGGGAACGCGCTTTGTTCATGACCCAGCCCTGATAACCGCTTCTATCCAACTTCGAAAGTCTGCGGAAGACTTCAGAAGTTGAGGGCCTGATCGAGGTCGCCGATCAGGTCATCGGCGTTTTCGAGGCCGACGGAGAGGCGCAGCAGGCCCTGCGGCGAGCGCGGCTTCGGCCCCTCGACCGAGGCGCGGTGTTCGATCAGGCTTTCGACGCCGCCGAGGCTTGTCGCATTGAGGATCAATCTCACACGCGAGGCCATTGCGAGCGCCCCGTCGCGCCCGCCGGCGATCTCCACCGACACCATGCCGCCGCCTGCTTTCATCTGAGACCGCGCGATGTCTTCCCCGGCCCGGCCCGGCAGGAACGGGTAATGCACGATCTCGACCCGGTCATGCCCGGCGAGAAAGCCGGCGACCGCCGCAGCGTTGCGGCAATGCGCCTCCATCCGGCAATGCAGGGTCTGCAGGCCGCGGGAGACGAGCCAGGCATTGAAGGGCGACAGGACACCGCCGGTCACCTTGCGCGTGGCGAACAGGGCGCGGGCAGCGGCATCATCCTCCCGCGCGATCACCGCGCCGCCCTGGATGTCGCTGTGCCCGCCCATATATTTCGTCAGGGAGTGGATGACATAGTCAGCCCCGAGGGCGAGCGGACGCTGCAGCACCGGCGTCGCGAACGTGCCATCGACCACGACCCTCGCCCCGCCATCATGGGCCAAGCGGCAGACGGCGGCGATGTCGATGATATCCAGCTTCGGGTTGGACGGTGTCTCGAACCAGACCAGCGCGGTGTTCCCCGACAATGCTGCCTCCAGGGCATCGATGTCGGTCATGTCGACAAAGACCGCCTGAATATTCCGTACCGGGAAGGTCGCGGCGGCGAGATTGCGGAAATCGTGATAGAGATCATGATGGAAGATCACCCGGCAGCCTTCAGGCAGGGCCGCGAGCAGCGCCGCGCCGGCTGCCATACCCGAAGCAAAGGCCGCCGCGACGGCCCCCCCCTCCATCGCCGCCAGCCGCGCCTCGAGATCGGCGACATTGGGGTTGGTGTCGCGAACATACTGGAAGCCATGCAGATTCTCATAGGCCGGCCCGTGCTGCCAGGTCGTCGATAGCTGGATCGACGGCGCAACGGCCCCGTCCCTGCCAATGCCGGGCGTATGGATGGCGATGGTTTCCGGTTTCATGGTTTCCGGTTTGCCCTTTTCCAGTTGCATCGGTCTGCCCTTTCCTGTTCCCGGCCAGCCTAGTGCCGTGCGCACCGTAGCGCCAGAAGCCTGTAGAACGGCCGGCGGCTTTGTGCCAGTCTGGACAGCTTCAGCAAGGGGATATCGATGAAAGACCTGAAGACCAGCCCTATCATGCGTCACTGCCTGCCCGGTGCGCTGACCGCCGCCCTGGCCGCCGCCCTCGCCGCCTGCGCCAGCGTCGATGCCCCGGAGCAACCGTCCGGCTTCATTGCGCCAGCGGGCACGCTGGTCGAGGAACATATCCCCGTGCGGATGCGCGACGGCATCCGTCTCGATACGGATATTTACGTGCCCGATAGCGGCAGGACACCGGTGCCGACGGTGCTGATCCGCACGCCCTATGCCAGCGAGATGGGGCGCGGCGGCGAAGGCTTCAAGGCACAACTGATCAAGGCCGGCTATGCCGTGGTCGAGCAGCATGAGCGCGGGCGCTATTTCTCGGAAGGCGACTTCACCATGATCCCCAACCCGGTCGAGGACGGGCTCGACACGTTCGACTGGATCACGGCGCAGCCCTGGTCCGATGGCGCGATCGGCACCTATGGCTGTTCGTCATCGGCCGAGAACCAGTTGAAGCTGGCGAGCCTCAACCACCCCGCACACAGGGCGATGATCCCCCGCTCTGCCGGTGTCGGTGTCGCCGAGGCAGGCCCGTTCCGCGAGCAGGGCAATTTCTGGCGCGGCGGGGTCTGGCAGCAGGGCTGGTTCAACTATTTCTACGAGGAGATGCAGCAGCCCTGGCCGAAACTGCCCGCCGGCCTCGACGACGACGCCTGGCAGCGGGCCGCAGCCTCCTTCAGCGTCGACAATGATGGCGACGCACGCGAGCAGGATTTCTATGACGGCATCCGCCTGCACCTGCCGATGGCGGAGATGGCACAAGCGGGCGACGGGGCAGTGACCGATTTCGAGGACTACATCGCCCGCGGGCCGGTTCATCCGGACTGGGACGACAATCGCCTGACCGATGAAGACGCAGAAGCGATCCGCGTACCCGGCTTCTGGGCCGAGGCGCTCTACGATATTTCCGCCCGTTCCACCGCAGCAGCGTTCGAGACGGCGCGGGCGGCGAATGAGGCGGCGGGTGCCGGGAACCAGTATATCATCCTGACCAATGGGCAGCATTGCGGGTTCGGTCGCGAGCAAGCCGAGACGATGATCGGCGACCGCCCCATCGGCGATGCGCGGCTCGACTATGACGCCCTGTCCATCGCCTTTTTCGACCATTACCTGAAAGGCACGGGCACGGCACCGGACATCGCACCTGTGATGGCTTATATGGCCGGCGAGAACGCATGGCAGGAGTTCGACGCCCTGCGCGACCCGTCCGTCCTGCCGACCGGGGAGAATGCTCTCATCTTTACCCTGACGAGTGGCGGCAGCGCCAATACGCTGGAGGGCGATGGCGCCCTGACCCGCGACGCAGCGCAGGCCGGTAGCGACAGCTTCGTCTATGACCCGGCCGATCCGGTGATCAGCCGTGGCGGTGAGATATCCGGCATGGGTACCGACCAGCAGGACGGCAGCTACGACCAGCGCGAGATCGAGGCCCGCGAAGACGTGCTCGTCTATACATCCGAGGTGTTGCGAGAAGACCTGCCCGTCTTCGGCTTTGCCCATGCGCAGCTCTTCGTCTCCTCCGATGCGCCGGATACGGACTTCACCGTCAAGATCGTCGATGTTGCGCCGGACGGGACGGCGTGGAACATCGCCGACACGATCCTGCGTATGCGCTATCGCGACGGGCTGGAGACGCCGGTGTTCATGCAGGATGGCGAGGTCTATGAGATCGCCCCGCCGCCGATGCTGATCGCCAACACGTTCGAGAAAGGCCACCGGGTGCGGGTCGAGATATCCTCGAGCAATTTCCCGTCTTACGCGCGCAGCCTGAACACGGCCGCCGATCCGTACAATTCGACCGAAGTCGCCATTGCTACCAACACCGTGCATCATGGCGGGACGACGCCGTCGCGCATCATCCTGCCGCTGGCGGGGAAATAGCTATCCACCCTCGCCCTTCGTGGCTGCTTCGCAGCACCTCAGGGTGAGGGTTCAAGTGCGGTCCTCATCCTGAGCAGGCGCCATTGTCGCCCACGAAAAATGGAGGGAAAAGCTAAAGCGATTTCAGGAAATCATTGGCGGGCATCATCACCTTGTCGTCGATGTCGCCGATGGCTTTCTTGTCCTTGCCTTCATAGTCGAGCGCCAGCAGTACGCGGCGGATCGCGCCCAGCCGGGCGCGGCGCTTGTCATTGGCCTTGATCACCATCCATGGTGCATGATCCGTATGCGTTGCCTCGAACATGCGATCGCGCGCCTTCGTATAGTCATCCCACTTGGTCAGCGCCTCGACATCCATTGGCGACAGCTTCCAGATCTTCAGCGGGTCATGGCGGCGGTCGTGAAAGCGTTTCAGCTGCATCTCCTGGCCGATGTTGAGCCAGAACTTGAAGAAGTGCATGCCGTCGCGGGTGATCATTTTCTCGAACGCCGGCGTTTCCTCCAGAAAGTGTTCGCACTCCTTATTGGTGCAGAAGCCCATCACCGGCTCGACGCCGGCGCGGTTATACCACGACCGGTCGAACAGGCGCATCTCGCCGGTCGACGGGAAGTGGCGCACATAACGCTGGTAGTACCATTCACCGCGCTCGCGGTCGGTCGGCTTGGGCAAGGCGACGACATGGGCGATGCGCGGGTTCATATATTCCGTGAACCGCTTGATCGTGCCGCCCTTGCCGGCCGAATCGCGTCCCTCGAACAACAGGACCACGCGCGCGCCGGTGTCCTGCATCCAGTACTGCATCTTGACCAGCTCGAGCTGCAACGCCTCCAGCTGGTCCTTGTAGTCATCCTTGTCCATCTTCCTGTCATAGGGATAGCCGCCGCACGCCATCGCCCCCTCCTCGACCCAGTCTGGCAGGTCGGGAGCGTCGATGTCGAAAGTCCGCTCCTTGCCCCTGACGGTCAGGGTCACGGGCGGGGCGATATCCATTCTCATGATGTTCATCGGGCGTCTCTCTCATGCAGTTTAGCGGGCGTTTCTGCCATCCATCCTGCACGATCAAGGGCTTAGGCGCCAGCGGGCTGGCCCGGCAGGGTTAATCGTCCTATACTCGGGCGCAGAACGAGGAGAGCGACATGAGCATACTGCATCGCGTTCTGGACGGCATGATCAAGACGGGATGTCTTGTCGTCACCACCCATGATGGTCGCGAACAGACCTATGGTGATGGCACCGGCCCCTGTATCTGCGTCGAACTGACGGCTAAGGACACGCCGCGCAAGATCGCCATGGACCCGACGCTGAAGCTTGGCGAAGCGTATATGGAGGGCGAACTCGTCATGGCCAAGGGCAGCGTCTATGACCTGCTCGACCTGATCTACAGGAATACCGGGCCGGTGGCGGCGCGCTCTTTCTGGATGCGCGTCATGCAATGGCTGCGCTTTGCCCGGCGCCGTTTCGATCAGCTCAACACGCTGTCGCGCTCGTCCAGGAATGTGCAGCACCACTACGATCTCGGCGATGAGCTGTATCACCTGTTTCTCGACCAGGACATGCAGTATTCCTGCGCCTATTTCCCGACGCCGGAAACGTCGCTGGACGAGGCGCAGCTGCTGAAAAAGCGCCATATCGCGGCAAAGCTGCTGGCCCGGCCGGGGGAGGACGTGCTCGATATCGGCTGCGGCTGGGGCGGCATGGGGCTGTATCTGGCGCGCAATTGCGGCGTGAACGTCACCGGCGTCACCTTGTCCCATGACCAGCTCGGCGTCGCCATCCGCCGCGCGGTCGAGAGCGGGCTTGCCGACCGGGCGACATTCAAGCTGCAGGACTATCGCACGCTGGATCGGCAGTTCGACCGTATCGTCTCCGTCGGTATGTTCGAGCATGTCGGCGTCAATCATTACAGGAACTATTTCGAGAAATGCGCGCAGATGCTGAAGCCCGGCGGGGTCGGCCTGATCCACACGATCGGCCGTTTCGGCCCGCCCGGAATCACCAATCCGTTCATTGCCAGGTATATCTTCCCCGGCGGTTATATCCCGGCCCTGTCGGAGGTCGTCTCGGTGATCGAGGAGACGGGCCTCGTCGTTACCGATATCGAATATCTGCGCCTGCATTACGCGGAAACGATCCGCCACTGGCGCGAGCGGTTCACGGCGCGCTGGGATGAGGCGAAGGCGCTCCATGACGAGCGCTTCTGCCGGATGTGGGATTTCTATCTCGCCTCATCGGAAATGGCGTTCCGGGCACAGATCATGTGCAATTTCCAGATCCAGATCGCCCATGACCAGACGGCGGTGCCGATGACACGCGACTATATCGCGGAGAAGGAAGCGGAACTGGCGGCAAAGGATGGCGGGCCGGATTGTCACCGCAGCGAAGGCACTGGCACGGTGCATCCGCTCGCCGCGCAATAATTACTCCGCGCCCACCTCTTCCGCCGCGATCTCGTCGACCCGTTCGATGATGACCGGCTCGGCCGGCACATCCTCGTCGAACTGGCCCTGGGCCGTCGTCTCGACCATGCCGATGGCGTCGACCACCTCCATGCCGGCGACGACCTGGCCGAACACGGCATAGCCCCAGTCGAGCATCAGCGCCTCGCCCTCATGGTCGAGTTCCTCATTATGGCGGAGGTTGATATACCACTGGTTCGTCGCCGAATGCGGCTCGGTATAGCGGGCCATGGCAATCGTGCCGCGCTCATTGTCGAGGCCGTTGGCCGCTTCGTTCTCGATCGGGTCCATGGTCGGGCGCTCGAGCAGCGTACGCGAATAGCCGCCGCCCTGGATCAGCCGCCCGGCAACGACACGGTGAAAGATCGTGCGGTCATAATAGCCCTTGGTGGCGTAGGCGAAGAAGTTCTCGACCGTGACCGGCGCCTTTGTCCGGTTCAGGGCGAGGTCGATATCGCCCATGGAGGTCTGGATGCGGGCATAGACGATGTCATCGCCCTCCCAGCCTTGCGGCAGGTCCTGGGCCGAGGCGGGCAAGACGAGAAACATGCTCAGGACCGCGATGATCGAACGTACCAATTTACCAATCATATGATTAATCCTTCCGCCCGCCCCCGTCCTTCGTGGCTCGCTAACGCGAGCGCCTGAGGATGAGGGCTCAACACCAAACTTGCCTCACCCTGAGGTGCCCGGCTTTGCCGGGCCACGAAGGGGCAAGGTCAGCTTGATTTGCGGATCCTGTTTATCCGGTCAATGAGGCCGTTTGTTGACGCGTCATGGGCCGTCGCGGCGGGCTTGTCCTGGCCGCGTTCGGCCAGTTCCGGCAGGATCGCCTTGGCCAGCACCTTGCCCAGTTCGACGCCCCACTGGTCGAAGGAGTTGATGCCCCAGATCACGCCCTGGCAGAAGATCTTGTGCTCATAGAGGGCGATCAGCGCCCCCAGCGTCTCCGGCGTCAGCCTCTCCATCAGGATCGAATTGGTCGGCCGGTTGCCGGTGAAGGTCTTGTGCCTGGCGATCATGTCGAGCCTGTCGGCGGGGATGCTGTCGCCGAGTTCGGCCTTGACTTCGTCCGTCGTCTTGCCGCGCATCAGCGCTTCGGGCTGCGCGAGGAAATTCGCCAGCAGCTTGACGTGATGGTCGCCGAGCGGGTTGTGGCTCAGCGCCGGGGCGATGAAGTCGGCGGAGATTTTATCCGTGCCCTGATGGATAAGCTGGTAGAAGGCGTGCTGGCCGTTGGTGCCGGGCTCGCCGAAAATGACCGGTCCGGTCGATGCGCTGACAGCCGAGCCATCCATGACGACGCCCTTGCCGTTCGATTCCATATCCGCCTGCTGCAGATAGGCCGCGAGCCGGTGCAGATACTGGTCATAGGGCAGCACGGCATGGGTGCCGATATCGAGGAAGTTGCGGTTCCACACGCCGATCAGCGCGAGCAGCGCCGGCAGGTTTTCGTTGAGCGGCGCGGTCTCGAAATGGCGGTCCATGGCCGCGGCACCGTCGAGCAGCTTGCGGAAGTTCTCGAAGCCGACCTGCAGCGCGATCGACAGGCCGATCGCCGACCACAGGGAATAGCGCCCGCCGACCCAGTCCCAGAATTTGAACATATTGTCCGTGTCGATACCAAATTTGGATACTTCTCCAGCATTGGTCGACAGGGCAATGAAGTGTTTGGCGACATCGGCCTCGCTCGCGCCCCGTTGCAGGAACCAGTCGCGGGCGGACATGGCGTTGGTCATCGTCTCCTGCGTGGTGAAGGTCTTGGATGCGATGATGAACAGTGTCGTCTCCGGGTCGACGGCGGCGAGCGTCTCGGCGAGGTGCGTGCCGTCGACATTGGAGACGAAATGGCACTCCCGGCCCTCGATCCAGTAGGGTTTCAGCGCCTCGGTGATCATGACCGGGCCAAGGTCCGATCCGCCGATACCGATATTGACGATCGTGGTGAGCGGTTTGCCGGTATAGCCGGTGTGGCCGCCGGAATGGATCGCGGCGCAGAACCGGTCCATGCGCGACAGCTCTTCCTCGATCAGCGGCATGACGTCCTCGCCATCGACGCTGTATTTGCCATGGGTGGTGTCGCGCAAGGCGACATGCAGCACGGCGCGGTCTTCGGTTTCGTTGATCTTGTCCCCGGCATACATCGCCGCGCGCTTGTCTTCGAGGCCACGGGCGCTGGCGAGGGAGAGCAGCTTGCCGACCGTCTCTTCGGTGACGAGGTTCTTGGAATAGTCGACGAACAGGCCTGCCGCCTCGCCGGAGAGCTTGTCGAAGCGGGCGTCATCGCGCGTGAACAGGTCGCGCATATGCACCTGCGCCAGGCTGCTCGCCTCGTCTTCCAGCGCTTTCCATTCGGCCAAGTCGGTCAGTTTCTCGCTCATCGGGCTCTCCTGTTTTCTGTCGCCCCCTCATTAGCGGACCGGCGCCGCTTTGCCAGCCCCCGGCGCGAAAAGAAGCCCAAACAAAAAGCCTGCACCGCGAGCGGCACAGGCTTTCCATGTTTTTCAGGCTGAAAGCCGTCGGCTCAGTATTTCACGCTGCAGCCATAGGGCTGGCTCTGCGGCGTCGCGACCGGCTCGCCTGCCTCGATATTTGCCATGGCGGCAAGAACATAGTTCTCGGCCTTTTCAATGTCGGCCTGGTCGGCAGACGGGATCGAATCGATGCCGCCCGCGTAAACCAGCGTGCCGTCTTCGTCGATGATGTACATGTGCGGCGTCGTCTTGGCGGCATAGGCCGTGCCGATTTCACCGGATTCATCGAGGATGACATGAGCCGGGCTGGCGCTGCGCGTCTCGGTCAGATCATCAGCCATGTCGGCGGACACATGGCCCTGTTTTCCGGGGGCGGACGAAATGATGGTCAGCCACGTATAGCCGTTCCCGGCAGCGGCTTCCTGTGTCATCTGCATGTTGCCGGCGTCATAGTGTTTCTTGACGAAGGGGCAGTCATGGTTGGTCCATTCCAGGATGACCTTTTCCCCGGCCAGATCGGCCAGCGAAACGGTATCGCCTGATGTGGTCGTGCCGGTAAAGGCCGGGGCCGGCGCGCCGATTTCGGGCGCGGCAAAGGCAGCGCCAATGCCCAGCGTAAGGGTCGCCACGGATGCAAACAGAACTTTCATCGATCAATCTCCTCCAGATCAAAGGCCGATATAGGCCGGAATCAGCACGAAACTATAGCACGGAGAATGTCTCGCGCATGATGTCGAACGATAACACTTGCGGGAGCACTTGCGCTTCAGACGCACCCGGTGCGTAAAACAGATAGAGCGGCACGCCGGAGCGGCCCTGTGCCTCAAGCGCGCGCGTGATCTCCGGGTCCTGCACCGTCCAGTCGGCAACCATGTAGACGACGCCTTTCTCGTGGAACTGGCTGACGACCTGCTGGCGGGTCAGGACGGTCTGCTTGTTGACCTGGCAGGTCACGCACCAGGCGGCGGTGAAGTCGATGAAGACCGGCGTGCCCGCCGCGCGCAGCTCTTCCAGCGTGGCTTCGGAATAGGCAACGGTCGGCAGCTTTGACAGATCGCCCTCGCCCGGTGCCGAGGCCACATAATCGGCCGTGCGCAATTGCGGGGTGATGCCGGCAAGCACATAGAGGCCTCCGCCGATCGCCGCGAGCGCCAGAACGCGGGCGAACAGGCGCGCACCACTGCCGGTGCTGCGCTGGGACAAGCCGAAGGCCCAGGCGGCAAAGCCGGTAAGCAACAGCGCAATGAGCACCAGCACCAGCCCGTCGGTCCCCGCCTGCAGGGTCAGTGTCCAGATCAACCAGACCAGGGTCGCGAACATGGCAAAGGACAAGACCTGCTTGAACACTTCCATCCACGCGCCGGGCCTCGGCAGCGCCTTTGCGATTCCGGGGATGAGCGAGATCAGGAGATATGGCAGGGCGAGGCCGAGCCCCATCACGGCAAACACCAGCAAGCCGACAATGGCAGGCTGCTGCGCCGACAGGGCGAAGCCGACCGGCACGCCGAGAAACGGCCCGATACAGGGCGCGGCGACGGCGACGGCCAGCAGGCCGGTAAAGAACGCGCCGGAATTGCCGCCCTTGGCGGCGAGGCCGGTGCCGACCCCCTGCACGCTGGTGCCGATCTCGAACAGGCCGGCAAGGTTCAAGCCGACAAGGAAGATGACGATGGCGAAGACGGCGACCGTGACCGGCGATTGCAGGTGGAAGCCCCAGCCGATCTGCTCACCCCCGGCCCGCAACGCCAGCAACAGGCCGGCAATGGCGAGAAAGGCGACGAGGATACCGGCGGTATAGATGAAGCCATGGCGCACGATGGTCGCGCGCTTTTCCTGCGCCGAATGGGCGAGGCTCGCCGCCTTGATGAAGATGACCGGGAAGACGCAGGGCATGACGTTGAGAATGATGCCGCCAAGGAAGGCGAGGCCGAGAATGGCGAACAGGTTTCGGCTGGCGGAGGAGGCCGGGGCCGTCGCGCTGGCGGCCGGTGCCGCATTAGCTGCCTCGCTTGGCGTTGCCGCGTCCGGCGGCGTGACACCCGCCGGCGCCCCGGTCTGGGCCGCAGCGATCGCGATCCCGCGCTCGCCGATGGTCACGACGCCGTCGAGCACATCGAGTGCGGCCGGGTCATAGTCGAAGGACGGTTGCAGGAACAGGCGCACGCCGTCATCGATCCCGACGACCTGCTGCTCTGCCGCCGGCTCGACGACGCTGATCGCGGCGGGAAAGAAGAAGATCTCCGCCTGCGGATCGATATCGCCGGACAGCTCCAGCACCGGCTTGCCGCCAAGGTCATACCACGCGGCCTCGAGCCCGCCCTGTTCCGGCATGTGGGTATCGCCCTCGGCGAAGAGCGCCGCCCCGGCCGGGTCCGCCCCCGCCGGTTCGGCAACCACAGGCAAGGACAGGGACAGCGTCGCGCTTTCGGGGATGCAGATATCGGCGCAGATCAGCCATGTCGCGTCGGCACTCAGGCTCACTGTCTGACCCGGCGCGGCATCGGCTGGCGCCGTCAGGTCAATCATGAATAGCGGCGTGCCCTCATGGCCGAAATTGACCAGCGGCCCGAGCGGGATGCGATGGGGCAGCGGGTATTGTATGTCGCCAGTCTCGAAGCCTTCCGGCAGGGTCCAGTCGATTTCCAGCGGCAGGCCGGAATCGCCCGGGTTCATCCAGTAGACGTGCCAGCCCTCGCGCAATTCCTGATACAGCCCGATGCGGATCGTCTCGCCGGGGGCGATGCCTGCCTGTTCGGCGACCAGCTGGCTGACGGCATTGCCGGTTTCGACTGGCTGGGAGACAGCCTGCGCCTGTACGGGCGACGCGGTGCCGGCAACGAGCATGGCGAGAAAGGCGGCGGCAAATAAAGACAATGATCGCATGAGACTATCGGTCCGGTGTTTCAATCGATCCCAGCCATAGCATAATCAGCGTGGGGCGCATCGCAAACCGCACAGTCTCGCCGGAATGTTATGTGTGGTGAGCGGGCAGGAGCCTGCCAACAAAAAAGCCGCCGGGGACACCGGCGGCTTTCGAAGTCAGGTACGGGTCGACCTATTGCTTGGTGACCGGCTTGAGCATTTCTTCGCCCTTCAGGTTGAAGCGGCGCACGCGGCGCTCCATCAGCAGGCGCCAGTTGCCCATGGACATGAGCTGCGCATACAGGATCGGCAGGATGTTGGCCTGACGCAGCGCGAGGAATTTTTCCTCCGGCAGGGCAGACAGCTTCTGCTCTTCGACGCCATTATACTGGGCGAAAGGCTGCGGCTGGTCGGAGCCTTGCGGCGTGAACTGGGCAACCTGGTTCGACACGATGTTGTAGGTCGCCAGCTGCTTGGCGAAATTCACCGTGACCTGGCGATCGCGCTCGTAATTCGTGCAGTAATCCATCGCCTGTTGCGTCGCGGCAGAGAGCTTGTCGCCATCGAAGAACGGCAGGTCGGAACCCTTCTTGATGCCTTCATAGGCACTGTCGACGATCATCGCCATGCGGTTCGACGTCTGATCGCCAGCAAGCGCGAACGGGTAACGGCGGACATAGCCCGGGATGTAGACGTTCTGGTCCCATTCACCCTTGTCGTTCACGAACAGGTTCACATCGTCGATCAGGCCGACAACGGCGAGCGGCATCGGGTTCTGTTCATCGGTGAAGATGATCGGATAATGCTTTTGCGCGGCCGCGATCTCGGTCACGACCAGCGGGACGGCGCGAATATTGGCGGCAAAGGCAAACGGGCTTTCCGGCCGGGAAATGCCCAGGTCGGAGTGCTTTTCCTTGCTGAGCAGTTCCGGCTCGCGGAACATGTACAGGCTGCCTTCCAGTTTCGGTTCTTTCGGTGCGGCGCTCGGCGTGTCGCTCATTGTCGGTCGTCTCCTGGACTTCGTTGTAAATGATTGCCACCCCGGGCGGGGTGCGGTTTGGCAGGTCGTAGCAAAAAGGATGCCGCACTCCAAGCGCTTATTAGGCTTCGGCGGCTCAATCGGCCTCCGGTTGCCGGATGATGTCGGCAATGAGCGCGGCGCATTCTGCCGGGTATTCCTGCGGGGCGAGATGAGTGGCCGCCGGCAGGACAATGCCTCGCACGCCCTGGCCCGACAGGCGGATGCGCGAGGTGCCGGAGGCAGTCGAGCCGGTTTCGGCATAGATCGCGCTGACCCTGCCGTTCGTTGCCGCCGTCGCCGCGTCGAGTGCCTGCCAGAAAGAATGGCCCTGGGCGGCAAAGGTAGCCGCCTCCCACGCCGGATCGCAGGCAAGCCGCACGGCCTCGCCGTCATGCGCCAGCCCGTCTGCCAGATAATCGTCCAGCACGCCGTCAGCCCAGCGCGCGAAGAATGGCTTGCCGGCATAGGAGTTCTTCGCAGCAACAGCGTCGGGAAAGCTGGCCCTCCGGGCGGCGGCCTTCCTCGCGACCGGCAGGATCTCGCGCATGACGCCGCGCATTGGCGAGCGGGCGATCCAGTGGGCGGCGACCGGCACCACAACGGGCTCGATCATGACGATCCGGCGCACCGGAATCCGGCCCGAGGCAGCGACCATCAGGGACGTTACCGCGCCCATGGAGTGGCCGATCAGGGTCCAGCCTTCTGCCGGCTGCGCGTGCTGCGCCAGCAGCGCGGCGGCATCGTCGGCATAGACATGCCAGTCGCGTAAATCGTCGGGATCGGCCGGCAGGCCGGTGCGGCCATGGCCGCGGTGATCGAAAGCAAGAATGTCGTGTTCGGCTGCCAGCGGGGCGATCAACTGGCGATAGGACAGCGCGGTCAGGCCATTGGCATGAAGCACTACCACCGATGGCGCGCCATCGCCCCAGCGGCGTAGATGCATGTCACCGCCACGATCCGGCAGGGTTACCATGGTGCTGTGCATGGGATTTACGCGCCGGCTTCTTCGAGCGCGAGGCGATAGATGGTCTGGAGGTGACGCACATCCTGGGCCGCGCGGTGGGTGTGGGGCTCCAGTTTCTGGGCGCGGCCGACCAGCTCGACCGGAGTCGATTTCGCCAGTGGCTTGATCAGTTCGGCAAAGTCCAGAAGCTTGAAATTCGCCCTGACGCCTGCCGCCTCATACAGGCGATAGAGCCAGTAGCCGTCATAGTCCGGCGCGTCGGAATAAACCTGGGCGTTGGCAAAGGCGGCATTGAGGACCAGCGCCGCTTCCAGCACCGGCGTGCCCTCCCGGATCAGCTTGTCGGGGGTGATTCGGTGCAGTTCCTCGGCGGATTTCTCCCAGGCGTTCAGCGACCAGCTGTCGGCAGGCTTGATCAGCATCGCCCGTACAGGCCAGTCGGCAAAGGCCCACCCGATCTCGATAGGCCATGACTTGGACCCGAGCCCAGATGCTTCCAGATCAATAAACGCGATCTGCCTGCCCTGTTCGATTCGCGGCTGGTTCATTGTTGTTCTTGGTTTCCGCAAGTATTTCATCGAAAAAGCTCACCCTAGGGTGAGCCTATCAGCCATGCAAAAGAAATATCAATGACACCCCCGGCCCGTCGGCATCCCGGCGCACGCGGCGTGTTGCGACAGGGCCCGTCAGACTTCGCGGGCCTGATAGGTGCCGGTTTCCGGGTCTTTCTCGAAATCGATCACGTCAGGCCCGGCATAGGGAGACGGCTCCTCGCGCACCCGGCGCATGATATCCCTGGCTTCTTTCCACTTGCCGGCAAAGCGTCGCGACAAGGCGACGGCCCCGGCGGTTACAGCAGCAGTGGCCAGAATAGTGGCGATTGTTGACATGGGCATTCCTCCTGCACCTTCAGCATAACCATATGGCAATCCTTGCGCCAGTGAACGAATGGAAAGGGGCATACTTGACTCAAGGAGATTACTCTCTATTGTAGAGTGTACTTGATGGCCTCGAGGAACAGTGCCGCTTTCGCGGGACGGGGCAACGGGACTGAAGAATGAGGAGACACTGATGCGCTTGACTGAAGACGGACAAACCGCAGCGCGCGATGCCCTGCGCGAAATCGAACTGACACAGGAAAGGTCACGCGCCTATTCCTTCTACCGGGCGAGCGCGCCGATCGTGATGATCTGGGGCGTCGTCTGGCTGGTGTGCAACATTGTCAGCCATGTCGATGATGGCTGGGGCAGCATGGCGTGGACTGTCGGCATTCTGGTTGGCGTCATCGCCTCGATCTTTTTCGGCTGGCGCCAGCGCGACCGGAGACCGAGTTTGACCGGGCGGGAAACGCCGGGATGGCGGATGATCGTTCTCGGCATCGTATTCGCTTGCGTGCTTATTGCCGGCATTTCGGGAATCGCCATGATCGGCGGCCTGAATCAGCTTCAGCTCAATGCGATAATTTCGCTCATTGTCGCCATTTCCTATATCACCGCCGGCCTGCAGAGCGGCTGGCGGATGAGCGCCCTCGGTCTCGTCGTCGGGGCCGCCGCCATCATTGGCTGGGTCGCCCTGCGCGATATCTATGAGCTGTGGATGGGCCTGTTCGCGGGCGGCGCCCTGCTGCTTGGTGGCTACTGGATGTCGCGCTCATGAGGCTGACATGAGCGAAGCGAACGAAATTGTCCACCAGACCCTGCGGCTGAAGATCCTGACCGCCCTGCATGAGGCCGGTCAGGGCACGCCGCTGGAATTCACCCGGCTGAAGCGGCTGACCGGCGCAACCGATGGCAATCTCGGGCGCCATATCGGCACCCTCGCCGACGCCGGATACATCACCGTGGAAAAGGATTTCCACAATAACAGGCCACGCACGCGGGCGACGCTGACCGACACCGGCAAGCGCGCCTTCGAGGACCATGTTGCCTATCTGCGCTCGCTGATCGGCGGCTTGTAGCCCCTAGCGCCCGTAACGGCCCCAGAGGGATTTCTCTTCCAGCGTATCGACCAGCTGGTCCGGATCGACGAGCGACAGAGATGGCGACGCCATGCCGCCGCGCGACATGATCGTCTGCAACAGGCTCTTCTTGTCGGTCTCGATCCGCTTGATCTTCACGTCCTTGCCGAATTTCTCTTTCAGCACGGTGCGCACCTCGCCGATCGCGTCGATCAGGCCGAGCTCTTTCGCTCTGCCGGCGGCCCAGAACTGGCCGGAGAAGATCTCGTCATTATCAGACAGCTTGCCGTGACGGCGTTCCCTGACGAGGCCGATGAAGATGGCGTGCAACTCATCGAGGAGCACTTTCAGCCGTTCGATATCCTGCGGGTCTTCCGGCTTGAACGGGTCGAGCTGGCTCTTGTTCGATCCGGCGGTATAGATCCGCCGCTCGACGCCGAGCTTGGAGAGCGCTTCGGGGAAACCGAACCCGCCGGAAATCACGCCGATGGAGCCGATGACGGAGCTGGGGTCGGCATAGATCTCGTCGCCCGCAATCGACAGGATATAGCCGCCGGAGGCACCGACATCCTCCACGAAGGTCAGCACCGGCACGTCCTTCTCGGCCGCCAGCGTGCGGATGCGGTCATGGATCAGGCGCGACTGCACCGGCGAGCCGCCGGGCGAGTTGACGCTGATCGCCACCGCCTTGAGGCCGGACGGCTTGAACGCGTCATCCAGCGCTTTTTCGAGGCGGCGAAGGTTGAGGTTTTTCCCCGTCCTGCCGGAGGTGGCGATGACGCCGCTCAGGTCGAGATGGGTGACGGTGGGTTTCGGCGGCCCGCCCCAGGGGGTCGCCTGCCACAGCTTTTTCGGCAGTTCGGTAAGTTTGCTCATCACGGGGATGTATGCGGCGTCGGGGCCCTGTTCAAGTAAGCTTCTGAAAACAGTCGATTAACGCTGGCATGGCGCCTGTGAAGCCATTATGACACGCTTGACCGATCCTGACGCCGCGACCATTGTTGGCCGGGGATCGGGGACTATTTGTATCAGGCAAGCAGACAGGAGCGCCGCGTGGGCAATCCGGCGAAGACATTGGAACGGCAACGCAGCTTCAAGAACGCGGTTCTTGAATTGCGCGCCCTCACGGCTGACGACCTGGAAGCCGTCAATGGCACGATCCTCGATCATATGCAGTCGTCGGTAAAGATGATCCCGGAAGTCGCCGGCCACCTGATCAATGCCGGCGGCAAGCGCCTGCGCCCCGTGCTGACCATCGCCGCCGCCCGGTCCTTCGGCTATGACGGCCGCCAGCATATCAACCTCGCCGCCGCCGTCGAACTGATCCACGGCGCGACGCTGCTGCATGACGATGTCGTCGATGAAAGCGCCCTGCGCCGCGGGCTGGAGACGGCCAACATCATCTGGGGCAACAAGGAGAGCGTGCTCGTTGGCGACTTCCTGTTCTCGCGCTCCTTCGAACTGATGGTGAAGACCGGCTCGCTCAAGGTTCTCGACATTCTCTCCGCTGCCTCCTGCACCATTGCCGAGGGCGAAGTGCTGCAACTGGCAACGCAAAAGAATACCGCCGCGACCTTCGAGATGTATCTCGACGTGGTCAAGGCCAAGACCGCCGCCCTGTTCGCCGCCGCGACGCAGGCCGGCGCCGTCATCGCCGGGGCGAGCGAGACAGAGGAAAAGGCCTTCTACGAATACGGCCTCAATTTCGGCATCGCCTATCAGCTGGTCGATGACGCCCTCGATTATGCCGGGTCGCAGACCGATCTCGGCAAGTCCGTCGGCGACGATTTCCGCGAAGGCAAGATGACCCTGCCCGTGGTCCACGCGATCTCGGCCGCCCGCAATGACGAGGAGCGCGCCTTCTGGCAGCGCACCATCGCCGATGTCGATCAGAAGGACAGCGACCTGCCGCGGGCCCTCGACCTGATGCAGCGCGACAATATCATTCCGCGTACGCTCGATTGCGCCAGAGAGTTCGCCGACGCAGCCCTTGCCAGCCTGCGTACGCTGCCGCGCTCGAACTACACCTCGGCCCTCGCCGATCTCGTCGACCTGTCGGTCGCCCGCAATTCCTGACTTGGGCTAACCGACCGGCAGCGGACGCCTGTTCCGCGCCGGATCCCTATTCTGCGCTTGCCGGGGCCTCTTGCCGCTCGCTGGCGGCGGGACTTTCCTCCTCCTGCGCACGCCGCTGCCCGCGCCACGCGCGGACGCGGATGATCCGTGCAGAAACGATCAGCACGAGGGCAAGGGCAAGCGCGCCCATCCATTCCATCGGGCCCGGAATCTGCGTGATGAGCCAGCCCGCAGCCGCGCTGAAGATCGCAGCGACCATGAACAGGCGTGTGACATTGGCATGAGACCAGCCAGCCTGGTTGAGGCGCTGGTAGTAGTGTTCGCGGTGCGCACGATAAAACCGCCGGCCGGTCAGAACGCGGCGGATCAGCGTGATCGACACATCGAGAATGAAGGGCAGGAAGATCATCGGCACCAGCGTCACCGGGAAGCTCGCCCCGCCCGTCGATGGCTGCGCCGCCAGCAGGGCCAGCCCGGCGATGAAAAAGCCCGTCCCCAGCGATCCGGCATCGCCCATGAAAATGTTGCCTGCAGGGAAATTGATGATGAAAAAGGCAAACAGGCTCATCACCATCATCAGGCTGACGAGGAACAGCGGCAGGTTGCCGCCGAACGCGCCGACAAGGCACAGCACGATCAGCGCGATCAACGCCGTGCCCGCGGCCATGCCGTTGAGCCCATCCATGAAATTGTAGACGTTGACGAAAGCTGCAACCCAGAGGATCGCCACGGCATAGCCCATGATACCGAGATCGGTGGTGCCGAGGACCGGCAGCGGCATGGTCTCGATCGGTCCGGTGAGCAGGACGAAGGCGACCGACAGGACGATCTGGCCGATGAACTTCATGCCCGGCGAGATGGTGGCGGCATCGTCGATCAGTCCGATCAGCGCCATGGCCCCCGTCATCACCACGAGCACGCCATAGTCACTGCCGACCCCGACGCGGCTGAGCCACAGGCCGAGCAGGGCTGCGACAATGAAGGAGACATGGATGGCAATGCCGCCAGCCCTCGACACCGTGCCGCGATGGCTGGTGCGCTCATCTTCGTGGTTCGGCAGGAAGGACAGGGAAATGAACGTGCGGCACAGCGCCGTGCACAGGAAAGCTCCCGACAGGCCGAGGCCGATCAACACGAAATAGAGGATTGAGGCGGAACTGAACATAAGCCCTTTTCACTCTTTAAGTCTTCAGGCGACAGGGCCGGCCTCCGCCGACACCGCCGCCGCACTTTCTGCCCACCACCCGCGACCGCGGGCGGCGTTGCCTGCCTTCAGGGCCGCCTGCTGACTGTTGAACAGACCAAAACACGTCGCGCCACTGCCGGACATACGCGAGAAACCGCAGCCCGGCTGGCGCTCCAGAAAAGATAGTACGTCCCTGATCGCCGGGCAAAGACTGATTGCCGGTGCTGACAGATCATTCCGCGTCAGTGCAAGTGTTGCGCCAAGGTCCTGCAGGCTGGCATAGGCCGGCCGGAAAGCCATCCGGTCGGTCGGTCCGGCAGGGGCATCGGCATCGAAGAGACGGAAGATCGCCGCGGTCGAAACCCCCTGCCCGGGATTGACCAGCAGCATCCAGAATGGCGGCATCAGCGGGCCCGCGCGGACATGCTCCCCGGCACCGGTGGCGATCGCGCTGAACAGGCCGCCGCCGCGCTTGCCGAACAGATGCGGCGCAAGGCATAGCGGGCCGTCGGCACCGATCAGAAAGGAAAGCGCCATCAGCCGCTGGTCACTGGTTCTCAGCCCCCAGAGATCGCGCAACAGGACCATGGCCGCGGCAGCATCGGCGGTGCCCCCGCCAATACCCGAAGCGGGCGGCAGGTTTTTCGTCAGCCGCAGCTCCGCCCCCTTACCCGCGCCGCCCGGCTCGCCCGCCAATAGCCGCGCCGCGCGCAATACCAGGTTGCTGCCGGGCGCGAGACCGGCAAGCGCCCCGGCAAAAGGGCCATCAATGGTCAGGGTCAGGTCGTCGGCCGGGCCGGCGGCCAGCCGGTCACCGGTCATCGGGAAGACCGCGAGAGAGAAAATATCATGCAGGCCGTCGGGGCGGGTGGCGCCGACATGGAGGCAGAGATTGACTTTGGCGCGCGCCAGCAGCTCGGCCATCAGGCAGGCGCTCCTTCAGGGTGTTTGCGACGGCTCGGCCGCGATGTCGGATGGCCCCTCGGCAGAGGTTTCCGCCGTGATGAGCTCGCCCTTGGCAAGCTTGCGCTCGATGGCGGCGCGCAGCTCACCATCGGGATCATAGCTCAGCGCCCGGCGCCACTCATACCGCGCCTCATTGCGGCGCCCGACCTGCCAATAGGCATCGCCGAGATGGTCGGTGATGACGGGGTCGGCAGGCTCCAGCGCCACGGCCCGCTCGAGATACTCGATCGCCTCGTCGAACTCGCCAAGCTGGTAATGGGCCCAGCCAAGACTGTCGGTGATCGCGCCTGAATTGGGCTCCTGGCGCAAGGCGGCCTCGATCATGGCGAAAGCCTCTGCCAGGTTCTCGCCACGCTCGACCCAGGTGTAGCCGAGATAGTTCAGCACATAGGGTTCATCGTCCGACAGCTCCCTCGCCGTCACGAGATCGGCCTCGGCCTCACCCCAGCGATCCATGTCGGCGAAAAGCACGCCGCGGGAGAAATAATAACGCCACAGATCGTTGCCGCGCTCGTCTTCCGGCCGCTGCTCGATGCGGTCGATGGCACCGGTCAGGGTCTGCTCTGCTGCCTGATATTGTCCGTCGTCGGATAAAAGCCCGGCAAGGCGCAGGGCCGTGGATACGGCATAGGCATCGCGCGCAACATAGCCCTGCAACAGTTCGAGGGCCTGGCCGGTTTTCTCCATCTCGACCAAGGCACTGGCCCGGTCCGCCATGGCGTATTCGTAGAAAGAATCGTTGAAGGAGACTTCGCCGAACAGGCGGGCCGCCTCCTCATACATCTCATAGGAGTTATAGATCCCGCCGATCAGGTAATTGACCGCATCGAAATCGTCGTTGAGATGAGCAGACAGCTGGGCAAAGGCGAGCGGCGTGTTGAGCAGCAGGGTCAGATTCGTGAACCCGGCGCGATAGGCGGCGGCCTGTTCGCTCAGCGCCTGGCGATAGGTCGCCCAGGCGAAATGATAGAGCGCGAGCCCTGCCCCGTCAGCGCCGGACCTCACGAAAGGACGCACACGGAATCGCCTGGCCTCGCGGATCATGATGTCGCTTTCGCCGGCCAGCGGCTCGCCGAGCCGGATCAGGCCAAGGCGGCCGGTGCGCACCAGAACGCCGCTCTCGTCGACCATGCCGCGATACAGCGCGAGCGCCTCATCCCTGCTGCCGGTGCGCTCGAGGAAATAGGCCTGGGCGATGCGGGTCTGCTCGGCGGGATAGGCCTGCATCGCGGCGGCATAGGCCTCGCGCGCCTCGCTACGGCGGCCGGCGGCCTCCAGCATCAGCGCCTTGTGCAGCGGGGTGAAGCCGGAGAAGGACTGTGCCTGCGTGTTGTCCAGCATGGCAAGGCCGGCATCGGCGCCGTCCGTCTCATACAGGGCCCAGGCGCGCATCAGATAGCTGATCGACTGGACGTAGGACGACTCCGTTTCGGCATCGAGCGTTTCCAGCGCGTCATCATAATCGCCGTCGGCCATCTGGTCGGCCGCTACGGTCAGGATCGGCAGGGACAGGCTCTGCTGCGCCCTGGCAGCGGCCATTGCCTGGCGCATCGCCTCCCCGCCATCGTCCTGACCGGATTCTGGGGTCCGGAATTCCGGCTGGTTGAGCTGCCGGGCAAGATCGGCAGCGGCGCCGACATTGCCGGCGGCAAGCTCGTAAAAAAAGGCATGGCGCAGCAGCAGGGCATCCTGGGGTGCCGCCTCCGACGCCCGGGCATAGGCATCGGCAGCAATATCAAGCTGTTGCTGGTTCGCCGCGAAGCGGGCCTTCAGATAGTCACCGACAACCGTTTCTTCCTGCAGGTCCCGGACGACATAGCCCTGCGATCCGCCGGGCGTGGCGCAGGCACCAAGACCCAGCAGCGAGGCCGCAAATGTGAGAAGAAGGATCGGTTTACGCAGGACTATCAAGAGCTTTTCCTCATGTGGCGGCCAAACGGGCAGACACGCCACCCGCACTTCCGGCAGCATAACAACAGACGCCCCGGCGGGGCGCAAGCCATCCGCGACCGGAGACGGCACAATGGCAATGATCACCCGTAAACGCCAGCCGTGAAGAAATCATGGCGGAAATTTATTCTTTCCCGCGCATATGGCGACCGGAACCGGCGCGAAATCCCGGCGATGGGCCTTCCAGGCCCTTACATGTTCGGATAGTTCGGCCCGCCGCCGCCCTCGGGCACCGTCCATTTGATGTTCTGGGTCGGATCCTTGATATCGCAAGTCTTGCAGTGGACGCAGTTCTGGGCATTGATCTGGAACTTCGTCTGCCCGCCCTCCTCGACGAATTCATAGACCCCCGCCGGGCAATAACGCTGGGACGGCCCGGCATAGGTCGGCAGGTTGACATCGACCGGCACCGACGGGTCGAGCAGCTTCAGATGCGCCGGCTGGTCTTCCTCGTGATTGGTGAAGGAGAAGGCGACATTGGTCAGCCGGTCGAAGGTCAGCGTGCCGTCGGGTTTTGGATAGGCGATCGGCTTGTGCCTGCTCGCCGGTTCGGTCGCGGCGGCATCGGTCTTGTCGTGACGCATCGTGCCGAAGGGCGACCAGCCGCCGGTCAGCTGGTTCAGCCACAGATCGGCACCGGTCAGGGCGATGCCGCCGAGCAGCGTGCCATATTTCGTCCAGAGCGGCTTGGCGTTGCGGACCTTTTTCAGCTCGTCATAGACCCAGCTGGCGTAAAATTTTTCCGAATAGGCCTCCAGCTCGTCGCCGGACCGACCGCCCTGCAGCGCGTCCCACGCCGCCTCGGCCGCCAGCATGCCGGTCTTCATCGCGTTATGATTGCCCTTGATCCGCGGCACGTTGACGAACCCGGCCGAGCAGCCAATCAGCACGCCGCCGGGGAAGGTCAGTTTCGGGATCGACTGGAACCCGCCCTCGGTGATCGCGCGCGAGCCATAGGCGACACGCTCGCCGCCCTCCAGCATTTTCGCAATGTCCGGGTGGGTCTTGAAGCGCTGGAACTCCTGATACGGAGAAAGATAGGGATTCTTGTAATTCAGATGGACGACAAAGCCGATCGAGACGTAATTGTCGCCGAAATGATAGCACCACGAGCCACCGCCGGTGTCATTGTCGAGCGGCCAGCCGAACGTGTGCTGCACGAAACCCGGGCGGAAATTCCCGTCCGGCACCTTCCACAGCTCTTTCAGGCCGATCCCGTATTTCTGCGGGTCGCTTTCAGTGTCGAGCCCGAACTCGGCGATGATGTCCTTGGACAGCGAGCCGCGCACGCCTTCGCCGAGGAACACATATTTGCCGTGCAGTTCCATGCCGGGCTCGTAGGAGGCTTTCTTCTCGCCATCCTTGCCGATGCCGACCTCGCCGACGATGACGCCGGAGACGGAGCCGTCCTCGCGCTTGAGATATTTCGAGGCGGCCATCATCGGATAGATCTCGACGCCCATGCCCTCGGCCTTCTCGGCCAGCCAGCGGCAGACATTGCCCATGGAGGCGATATAGCAGCCATGGTTCTTGACCATGGACGGCATGGCGAAGACCGGCAGCGGCAGCGAGCCGGCCGGCCCCATGATCAGGAAGCTCTCCTCGGTCACTTCGGTTTCGAGCGGGCAGCCCTGCTCCTTCCAGTCCGGGATCAGCTCGTCCAGCGCCTTCGGGTCGACCACCGCGCCGGACAGGATATGCGCCCCGACCTCGGAGCCCTTTTCGACGACGACGACACTCGTCTCGGTGCCGTTCCGCTCGTCCAACTGCTTGAGGCGGATCGCCGCGCACAGACCCGCAGGCCCCGCACCGACGATCACCACGTCAAATTCCATGCTTTCGCGTTCGATAGTCTCTTCAGTCATGATCTAACTGCCTGCTTTTGAATGCGTTTTGGTTCCCTAAAGACCTAGGGCAATTGGCACCGAAAGGCCAATGGGTTGTGCAGTCCCGGCGCGGCCACTCTACGACGCTATCCGTTTCCTGCGTCCGGCGCGGGCAGCAGCAGAATGGCGACGACGGCGACGTCCGCTCCGGCACGATCACCAGCCTGACCGGAAATATTCCACCCGTGACCGAAAGTCATTGACATTCAAGCGAAAAGCGTTCATGTCGTCCCTATCGTCAGCGCAGCCCGGGGGCCGCGCATGAGGTGAGCCAGCGTGAAGCGCTGCCGGTGAGACAGCCGGTAACCGGGCCTCCTCTTCGGACGAACCCCCCTACGCACCCTTATTTCACGCGGGTCGTTCAACACGAACCCGTCGCCATGCGCGCCATTTTTTTGGTCCGGCATGGGCACGATCAACCCAATCCCAACTCTATTCAAGGCGCCGGCGCAATCGCGCGCGCCAATCAGAAAGATCATTTAATGACTGATTTTAACACTCTCAAGCTTTCCCAGCCGCTGCTCCAGGCACTTGCTGACGAAGGCTACACCCAGCCGACACCGATCCAGACCCAGGCGATCCCGCCGGCGCTGGAAGGCCGCGACATTCTCGGCATCGCCCAGACAGGCACCGGCAAGACCGCTGCCTTCGCGCTGCCGATCCTGAACCATCTTGCAGCCAATCCGGTACAGTTGCGCTCGAAATCGACCCGCGTGCTGATCCTCGCGCCGACCCGCGAACTGGCGAGCCAGATCGCGGCGTCGTTCCGCACCTATGGCCAGCACATGAAAGTCAGTGTCGCGACGGTTTTCGGTGGCATCCCGATCAACCGCCAGATCCGTGAGATGCAGCGCGGCGTCGACGTTCTCGTCGCAACGCCGGGCCGTCTCATCGACCTGATCCAGCAAAAGGCGCTGAGCCTGTCCGATGTCGAGGTCCTCGTCCTCGACGAGGCCGACCAGATGCTCGACATGGGCTTCATTCACTCCCTGCGCAAAATCGTGCCGCTGGTACCGAAAAAACGCCAGACGCTGTTCTTCTCTGCGACCATGCCCAAGGCGATCGCCGAGCTTGCCTCGCAGTTCATCAAGGACCCGGTGAAAGTCTCCGTCGCCCCTGCCGCCACCACGGCAGAGCGTGTCGACCAGGTCGCCGTGCATGTGAACCAGTCGGAGAAACAGGCGCTGCTGACGCTGACGCTGCAGGATGAAACGATCGATCGTGCCCTCGTCTTTACCCGGACGAAGCATGGCGCCGACCGCGTGGTCAAATATCTTGCCCGCGCCGGCATCAAGGCGGCTGCCATCCACGGCAACAAGTCCCAGCCCCAGCGCGAGCGCACCCTCGGTGCCTTCCGCGACGGCAGCCTGAAGATCCTCGTTGCCACTGACATCGCCGCACGCGGCATCGACATCGATGGCGTCTCGCACGTGATCAATTTCGAGATTCCCAACGTGCCCGAACAATATGTCCACCGCATCGGCCGCACGGCTCGCGCCGGTCGTGACGGTATCGCCCTGTCCTTCGTCGCCAGCGACGAGCGCCCGTTCATGCGCGACATCGAGAAAGTCACGAAACAACGCGTGCCGCTTGCCGAACTACCGGAAGGCTTCAACCGCTCGGTTGCCGAGATCAACGCCCTGCCGCCGGTCGCGCAGGAAGATCAGAAGCCGCAACAGCAGCCCCGCTCCGGCCGTGGCAAGAACAACCGCTCCAGGACCCAGAAGCGCCCGGCGGGATCAGGCAATGCCGGTGGCCAGTCACAGGGCCGCAATCACAGCCGCAGCGACAATCGCAGTGACAGCCGCAGTGCCGATGGCACCCGCAGCCAGCAGCCGCGCAAGGCCAAATCATCGCGTGACAATAACCGCCGCGACGACTGGAGAGGCGAAACCGTTGGCGCCGGCGCCAACGACACCGACAATCACTACCAGAAGCCGCGTCCGCGCAACTCGCAGCAGCGCCGCGCCAAGGCTGGCGAACGCCGTCGTGAAGACGCATAAGCGCCAAGATTAACGACTAACGAAAACGGCATCCCGCAGGGGATGCCGTTTTTTATTGTGCAGGGTACTGCATAGTCGATCAGGCCCGGCGCCAGGCCGATTTGGACTTGCACTTGCTGCAGACCCGCTCGCCCGACCATTCGCTGTGAAACGCTTTCTTGCAGTTCAGGCATTCCCGCGTCTTGGGCCGGTCGCTATTGCGGTGCTCGGTCATGTCGGGCTTGGCTGAATAGGTCTGTTTCATGATTTCTTCCTTACTCATCCTTTCAGGACGCATTGATCGATCTGCTTAATGAGAGGTCGGTCACATTCCCAGCCATTGCCGCTGGCATTGAGATGGGCGTTTTCCGGTAACCTGATCCGTGTACAGGACGACGCACCAGAGGTGTAACCGCGCTCACACGTCCAGCCCGTGCCATAATCATTGCCAGACAGATAGGCATTGGCGGGCACGACGATCTTGTTGCAGCTATCCTGACCGCTCTTGAACCCACGCAGACAGGCCCAGCCTGTGCCATAGGCAGCACCGGTCAGATAGCCGTTCCCCGGCACGATGATTTGGTCGCACCGCTCAGCCTCACGGCGATAGCCGCGTTCGCATTCCCAGCGATCGCCATAGGAGTTGAGATAGGCATTGGACGGAATATCCATGGGGATACACCGGGCACCATCGGCCATATAGCCTCTCTGACAGTCCCAGCCGCGACCGTAGCGGCTGCTCGTGGCATAGGCGTTTTCAGGAACGTCGATTTTCTGGCAGCCATCGTCGATACGCTGATACGTCTCTTCGCATTGCCAGCCGAGGCCGTTGCCAAGATCCCTTGCATTGACGGGCACATTCTGCGCCGCGGCTCCGGATAACGAGGCCAGACCGGCGCCGAGCAGGGCCAGACATAGCGGGATGAATAATCGTGTAGAGATAAAAATGCGGGACATGTCGCCTCCTTGGGAGTGTTGCAGCGACCCCCGAAAGGAGAAAAATCTTTAAGAGAAAAAAGCGGTTTCCATCATCGCGCGGCCTGTCGGCCTATGGCCATACATAAGGGTTTTGGCGGGAATTACAATCAAAGCCGGGTGACGCCCGGTTCTTGCCCCGCGCGCGCGCTGCGCCTAGACTGGCGCCATGTCCGACATCTCCCCCGAAGCCCCGCCAGTCGATGCCGCCGCCCTGCGCGCGTTGTTGACCTGGTATGCGGAGATGGGGATCGACGATATTACCGGCGACGTGCCGTCGGACTTTTCGCAATGGACCGGCTCCGCGCGGAAAGCGCTGCCCCCTGTCGCCCAAAGCCCCCAGCAGGCGCCGCGCGCTGCGCCCACCCGGTCAAAGCCCGCGCCCGCGCCGATCCTTCCGGGCGACGATCCCTTGCCCGCCGACGAAGCCATCGCCGCCGCCCGGGCCGCCGCCGCTGCGGCGACCGACATCGAGAGCCTGCGCGAGGCTATCGCCGCCTTCGATGGCTGCCCGCTCAAGCCGGGCGCACGCAACACGGTGATCGATGACGGCATTGCCGGGGCACCGCTGATGCTGCTGGGCGAGGCGCCGGGCCGGGAGGAGGATCGTATCGGCAGGCCCTTTGTCGGCCGCGCCGGGCAATTGCTCGACCGCATGCTCGCAGCCATTGGCCATGCCCGGCAGGAGGGCGATCTCGCCCCCGCCTATATCTCCAACGCGATTTTCTGGCGCCCGCCGGGCAATCGCGCGCCGACGAAAGCCGAGATCGCCATCTGCTTTCCCTTCGTCGCACGCCTGATCGAGCTGAATGCCCCCAAGGTGATCGTCACCCTCGGCAACACGCCGACCCAGACCCTGTTCGACAATGCCGGCGGCATCACCGGCGCCCGCGGGACCTGGCGCGACCATGCCACGGCGGGCGGCGCGGTCATTCCGGTCCTGCCGACCTTCCACCCCGCTTTCCTGCTGCGCCAGCCGGCCCAGAAGCGCCTTGCCTGGGCTGACCTGATCGAGATCCGCAAGCGGCTCCGGTCCTAGAGCACCGATTAACCATCCCTTAACCAGGCATTACAAATGTGCCTTGTGGACGCCCGGCTGTTTCCATACAGCCCGGGCGCTGGTAACTTCAAAGGCCAGACCTGTCAGAAAGGGTATATCACAATGCTGCAGCGGGTGCTTCCGGCGCTTTGGATGAGTGTAGTCTTTATCGCAGGCACGGCGCTGGCCGCCAGTGCCTCGACGCAGGTGGCGACACCGCTGAGCGAGGCCGATGCCGCCCGCTATCGCGCGATCTTCCAGGAACAGGAAGAAGGCGACATGAGCACCGCCGACGCGATCATCGCCAAGCTCGAAGACCCGATCCTGATGGGTCATGTCCTGCACCAGCGCTACATGCACCCGACGGCGTGGCGCTCCTCCTATGAGGAACTCTCCTCCTGGCTCGACAAATATGCCGACCATCCGAATGCGGATGTTATCTACTCTCTCGCCAGCAAGCGCCGCCCGCGCGGCGCGATCGCGCCGGACAATTACCAGACCCGCCGCTGGCGCACGAGGGAAGAGGACTGGCTGCCGCCGGCCCTGAAGGAAGATTACAAGAACAACCGCAACCCGGCAGAGGTCGCCCGCATCGAGGGCTATATCCGCTATCTCAACGCCGATGACCGCCCGACACAGGCGCTGAACTATATCAGGACGCCGCGCTGGCGTGCCGAGTTCAGCGACGCGCAATATGACCGCGTCCTGTCGTGGATCGCCGCGTCCTATTATTACAACGAGAACCTCGCCGAAGCCTCGCAGCTGGCCCGCGAAGTCGCCGCGCGCAATGGCGACACTGCCGTGCTCGCCTATTGGGTCGCCGGGCTGACCTCGTGGCGCAAGAGCGACTATGAAGCCGCCGCCGGCTATTTCACCCGCATGGCCGACGTGAAGCACCAGGAAGCCTCGTTCCGCGCCGCTGCCGGATTCTGGGCCGCGCGCGCCAACCTTGCCACCGGCCGCCATGACAAGGTCATCCCCTATCTGCACATCGCCGCGCAGTTTCCGTTTACCTTCTATGGTCAGCTCGCGCTCGGTCAGCTCGGCCAGGACAGCGGCATCGACTGGTCCGTGCCGCGGCTGACCGAAGCCCAGTGGAACCAGATCAGCGCAAAGTCCGTCCGTGTTCGGCGTGCAGCGGCCCTGGCCCAGATCGGCATGGAAACGCTGGCCCATACCGAGATGCGCTGGGCCCATGGCGAGCTTGAAGATGCGGATGACGCCGCTCTGATGGCCGTCGCCTTCGACACGAAGCTCTGGGCCGCCCAGATCGACATGGCGATCGCCTCCGCTGCACATCTGCCGGACGCAACGCCGTTCACCGCCGCCGGGCTCTATCCGCTGCCGGACTATGCCCCCAATGACGGCTTCAAGATCGACCGCGCCATCCTGTTCGGCATGATCCGCCAGGAGAGCAAATTCAAGACGGAGGCCATGTCCCGCGTCGGTGCTGCCGGGCTGATGCAGCTGATGCCGCGCACGGCGAGCTATGTCGCCAATGACAGCTCACTGATGCAGCATGACGGCAGGGCCAGCGACAAGCTGTATGAGCCGGGCTACAACATGCAGCTCGGCCAGTCCTATATCGACCAGTTGCTGACGCGCTATACCGATGGCGACCTGCTGGAAATGGCGATTGCCTACAATTGGGGGCCGGGAAACCTGTCGCGCTGGAAAGCGGCCAATCCGGTGTCGGACGAATTGCTGATGATCGAGAGCATTCCCAATCCGGAAGCGCGCGATTTCGTCGAATATGTCCTGACCAATATGTGGGTCTATCGCGACCGTCTCGGCCAGCCGGCGCCGAGCCGCGATTCCCTCGCCGCTGGCGGCAAGGCGATCTATGTGCCGGTCGATGCGAAAAACGCCCGCACCTCGCAGGTTGGTCCGGTACAGGGCAGCGCAGGCGAATTGGTGACGATCAACTGACCAGGCCGAAGCGCTCGCGCAGGATGAAGCGGCCGGTCAGCACCACCGCGACGACGGCGAGCCCGGCGGCAAGGCCGTACCACACGCCCATCCCTTCCAGCGGCGTGTGGAAGCCGAGCCAGTAGGACAGCGGCATGCCGACCAGCCAATAGCCGATCAGCGCGATCACCATCGGCACCGTCGTGTCGCTGAGGCCCCGCAGCGCCGCCCCGGCAACCACCTGCGCCCCGTCGACCAGCTGAAACAGCGCGGCGACGCCGAGATAGCCGACGGCGAGCGCGATCGGCACCGCGTTCTCCGGCGCTGCCGGGTTCAGGAACAGGTGGATCAGCGGCTTGGGCATCTGCCAGAAGATCAGCGCCGTCATGCTCATCACGGTCATGGCGACGAGATAGGACGCCCAGCCGGCAATCCCGATACCGGCCCGTCGCCCCTCGCCGGCGGCGAGACCGACACGGATCGTCGTCGCCTGGCTGAGGCCGAACGGGATCATGAAGGCAAGCGCCGCCAGCTGCAGGGCGATGGCGTGGGCGGCCAGTTCATCCGTGCCGATCCGCCCCATCATCATGGCGGCAGCGGCAAACAGGCCGACCTCCGCCATGGACTGCAGGCCGATTGGCGATCCGAGGGTGAAGATCTGGCGGAAACGCTGCCAGTCCGGCCGCCAGAAGCGGGCGAAGATGTGATAGCGGCGGAAGCGCCGGCGCAGCTGCACATAGGCGAGCAGCAGCAACAGCATCACCGTATTGACCGTGACCGTGGAAATTGCCGCGCCCAGCAGTTCCAGCCGCGGCGCGCCGAAATTGCCGAACATCAGCGTGTAGTTGCCCAACGCGTTCACCGCGATCCCGGAAAGCGTGATGATCAGCACGATACGGGTCTCTCCGTGCACGGAGACGAGCGTCCGCAGCACCACGAAGAGCAGCATCGGGATGATCGAGAACACCGCCGTATGGACATAGATCTCCGCCATCGCCAGCGTTGCCTCGGTCTGGCCGGTCAGGCCGAGCAGCGGGCGTACCTGCCACAATATGGGGATAATGACCGCGCTCATCGCCAGCGCCGCCCAGAAGCCCTGACGCGCCGTGCGGCGCACATTCCTGAACTGCCGCGCGCCCAGCGCCTGCGCCATCATCGGCGACAGCGCAAACAGCAGGCCGAGCCCGAACACGAACAGCGGGTGCAGGTAAGCGACCGCGAGCGTGCCGGTCGCGAGATATTCCGGGCCGAGCCAGCCCATCATCAGCGTGTCGGTGGTGAAGATCGCCATCTGCGCCAGCTGCGCAATGATCAGCGGCCAGGCGAGACGCAGCGTGGCGCCCAGTTCGACGAGCCAGTCGCTGCCGGGCGCGACGCTGAACAGGGCCAGGCGGCGTTTCACCTGCCCGCTTGCCTCCTGCGATGTGCCTTCTTCTTCGCGCTCCTGGTGATCCATGACATCAGCCTGCTTTTGTCTATCGCTGGAATGATCGCTTGTTTTGGCCAGCCGGCCTGAATACAGGAGCGCCGTCAAAAGGCAACCGGAAAAACTGCGGGAGGCGGATTTATTCAGCTTGCAGCGCACTCTGTGCAAGATCAGAATGGCGGCCGGAAGAACGAGGAGCCTTCAGGTGAAAAACAAATCGATCACAAGCCTTCTGGCGATCAGCCTGACGGCCATTGTGCCGATGACGATTGCGTCGGCGCAACAGACCCCCGCAACTCTCGATGATGCCGTCGCCGAATTCACGCGCATCTGCATGGCTGATCAGACGCAGTACTATGACAGCGCTGCCGAAGCGTCGGCCAGCTGCGCCTGCTCGCTTGGCGTAGCCGGCGCGTATCTGAACGAACAGGACTTCATCACCTATCTGGTGTTCCTGCAGGAGCTGCTGAAATTTGACGAGTTCGGTACCCAGGAGCACTACGACACTCTGGCCGATTCCCTGACCGGCCGGGGCTTCGATGACGCCACGATTGGGGGTCTCATGGCGGTGGCAGAAGAACTCGGCTTTATCGAAGAGACCTACTGCGCTATTTACTGGTAGACGTTCCGGCGGCGCCTTTCTCGACTCCCCGGAATTGTCTCGATGGATTGTGCAGGTATCGCATGAGCGAGAGGACGATAATGAAAAAGATCGCAGCAGGCCTGACCGCGCGCAGCAACGAAACTTGCCCCGTCTTTCAGATGGATAGCCTGCAGCGTTTCTCGTGACCGGTATGCGTATTATCAGTCTCTTTTCGGGCATGGCGCTGACAGGCATTCTCTCGATACCTGCGCTTGCCGCCGATTGCGACAGCCTGACCGGCGAATGGACCAATGCAATCAACGGGTCGCCGACGCTCATCATCACGGAGGTTGAAGACATTTCCGGCCATCTTCGTGGCCAGTTTACCTCACCATCCGGCACGGCGGGAGAAGCCTTCGCGCTCACCGGCTGGGTCGTGGAAAGCGAGCCGGACAGGGCGGACGATGTCGTTCCGGCCCTGACCTTTTCGGTCCGCTTCACGCCCTATGGCAGTGTCTCGGCCTGGTCAGGCACCTGCCGGATACTCGACGGCGTCCCGACCATCGAGACCATCTGGCACCTGACCCGTTCCCATGGCGATTACGACTGGGACCATCAACTGACGGGGACCGATGTCTTCGTGCCGGTAGTTTCAGATTAGACACGCTGCCTATTCGGGCAGGTTTTCAGACAGATAGCGCAGCACGTTGTCGCCCATGACCTTGCGGATATCCTCCGTAGTCATGCCGAGATACAAGAGACGGTCCGTTATCGCCGCCAGCTCCGATGTGTCGAGTTCCGTCGTCACCGTGCCATCGAAATCCGATCCCAGGGCGACATGATCGACGCCGAATTTTTCCACGGCATAGAAGATGACATTGGCAATGCCGAGCGGTGAGGCGTCGCAGGTCACGTCCTCCCAATAGCCGATGCCGATGAGCCCGCCACCCGCCGCGATCCGCGCCATCAACTCGTCTGGAATGTTCCGCTTGGTCTCGCAATATGACTTGATGCCGGTATGGGAGACGACCAGCGGTGCATCTGTCATCGCCAGCACATCTTCCACCACAGCCGGCGATGAACGGGCGACATCGATCACCATGCCCAGTTCCAGCGCGCGCGCGACGGCGGCGCGGCCGAACCCGGTCAGCCCGTCATTGGAGATGCCGTGGAGCGAGCCGCCCAGCTCGTTATCGAAGAAATGCTGCAGCCCCATCATGCGGAAGCCCTCGCCGAACAGCCTGTCCACATTGGCGAGTTCACCCTCCAGCGGATGGGCGCCTTCCATCGCCAGAAGTCCGCCCATGACGGCCCTGTTGTCCTGCCGGGCGGCAAGCATGGCCGCAAGATCACCACGTGTGCGGATGATGAAGAAAGTCTCGTCGTCGCGCTCGATCTCCTGCAGCCGCTGCGCCTGATAGGCGGCGCGCTCATAGATCGACCCCCAGGTGCGCATTGGCCAGTGCTGGGCAATGGCAAGCAGGGTGATGTCATCCGAGCCTGCCTCGTTGGTCTCGTAATTCAGCCCGCTCGGGCTCTTGGTCACGGTGGAGAAGACCTGCAAAGCCACCGCCCCCTCGCGCAGGCGCGGCAGGTCGGTCTGGCCAAAATCATGGCGCTGCCGCGGGTCGCGCATCCATAGCAGCGTATCGGCATGCAGGTCGGCGACGTTCAGCGTCCGGTGCAGCGCGGCCGCATCCGGCGCGATGTCATAGGGCGCATGTGCGACGACCGGGTTCATATCGCGGTCGGCATTTGTCGCGATGCCGGGCAGCACGAACCAGTAAACGACAAGCGTACCCAGTATGAGAAAGACGGCGAGCCCGCCAAGCAGTTTGAGCAGGAGTTTCATGGCCGCGATCATACCCGATCGCATGATCCGGGCAATCGCGTGGCGCAGCTGTCGCTGTCCCACAAAAAAGCGGCACCGGACCCGGGCCCGATGCCGCTTCTTCTCTCTCTCATTCGATCAGGCGTTATTCGCCGTCAGTCGCATCCTCGGCAGCGTCGCCAGCCGCTTCTGCATCTTCACCCATACCTTCGATGGTGTTGCAGGCGGTTGCGCCGAACATCAGAAACAAGGCGGCCAGCAAGGACAATTTGTTTGAAAAAATAGACATAGCCCGTTCTCCTTTTAATGAACCACAATTTAACAGCCCTGTTTCAGGAAAGTTCCCTACCGGAAAATTATCGCGTCAGCACGATCCGATACCGCGCCTTGCCCTCCTCCAGATGGGCCATCGCCTCGTTGACCTTGTCCATCGGATAGGTCTCGGTCTGCGGCGCGATGCCGTGGCGGGCGCAGAACTCCAGCATCGTGGCGATGCGCGCGGGCGAACCGATATCCGACCCGCCGACGAGTTTTGCCCCGGCGATCAGCGAGAAGGCCGGCACCGCCATCGGTTCCGACACCATGGCACCGACGGTCACGAACCGGCCGCGCGGGGCGAGCGCGCCGATGTAATCGCCATAGGGCAGCGGCACGTTCACTGTCGACAGGATGAAGTCGAACTTGCCGGCGAGTTCTTTCAGCGCCTCCTTGTCGCGGGTATTGGCGACCTTGTGCGCGCCGAGGCGCTTTGCTTCCTCTTCCTTGTCGGGGCTGGTCGTGAAGGCCCAGACCTCGCAGCCCCAGGCCTTGAGGAATTTCAGCGCCATGTGGCCGAGCCCGCCAATGCCGACGACACCGACCCGGTCGGTCGGCTTCACGCCATAATCGACGATCGGCGAGAACACGGTGACACCGCCGCAGAACAGGGGGCCTGCCTCTTCCGGCGTAATGCCGTCAGGCAGCGGAACGGTCCAGGCGGCCTGGGCGCGGACCTTGTCGGCGAAACCGCCATGGCGGCCGACGATGGTGCCGATCGCCTCAGGACAGTGATGCTGCTCGCCCGACAGGCATTGATGGCAGTGCAGGCAGGAATGCGCCATCCAGCCGACGCCGACGGTCTGGCCTTCCTTCAGCCCCTTCACCGCGCTGCCGATCTTCGCGACCGTGCCGATCACCTCATGGCCCGGCACGAACGGATATTTCGCCATGCCCCACTCATTGTTCAGCATCGACAGGTCGGAATGGCAGATACCGCAGCTGGTCACATCAACCTCCACCTCGTCGGAGCCAAGCTCGCCGGTCTCATAGGTGAACGGTTCGAGCTTCGCGCCCGCTTCCTTCGCGGCCCATGCATTGATCGTGGTCATGATAAATCCCTCCTGCTGATTGCTATGGAGAATGTGGACCATCCACGCCACACGGCAAGCGGGATGAGCAGGGAGCGTTTGCAGCACCTGCTGATCGCGCGTTTGTGCGCTCGGGCTGTGGCTAAAGCGACCGGCGGGGCGTATATGGCAGCCAATGACCCGCCAGCCTTCCATCCCCTCCCCCAGCAATGACACATCACCGCCCCCGCCCGCTTCCTCGCCAAGGGGCACAGAGCATGTGCAGGGCCGGTTGACGGGCGGGCCGGTCGGCTGGACCCTTTGGCGGCTGTCCTGGCCGATGTCGATGGGGCTGTTCTCGATCATCGCCTTCAACATTGTCGACACATTCTATATCGGCATGCTCGGCGCCGAGCCGCTCGCCGCCATCGGCTTCTGCTTTCCGGTGATCTTCTTCATGGGGGCGTTCGCCATCGGCCTCGGCTTCGGCGCACAGTCGGTCGTCTCGCGCGCCATCGGCGAAGGCAACATGCCCCGCGCCCGGCGGCTGACGGCGAACACCATGACCCTCGTCATCGGCTATTCGCTGTTCATGACCGTGCTGATGCAGGTGATCTCCGACCCGGTCTTCCGCCTGCTCGGCACGCCGGAAACCCTCATGCCCTATGTCGATCAGTATATGGACGTCTGGTATATGGGCCTGATCTTCCTGGTCTCGCCGATCGTCGCCAATTCGCTGATCCGCGCCAATGGCGAGGCGCTGATCCCGTCGATCATGATGGTCGTTGCCGCCTTCATCAATGCAGTAATCTCGCCGGTGCTGGTGTTCGGCTGGCTCGGCTTTCCCGAGATGGGCATGGCCGGGGCTGCCTGGGCGACCATTGCCGCGCGCTTCACCATCGTCATCGCCGCGGTCTGGTATCTCGGCTTCCACGAAAAGGTGATGGAGATTTCCTGGCGCTCGGTCCAGGCCCTGCCGCGCCATGTCGGCTCGATCCTGCGCTTCTCCGTGCCCGCCACCATCGCCCAGCTGGTCTCGCCGCTGGCGACCGCCGCCATCGTGCGCATCCTCGCCCAGTATGGCCCGGAGGCGGTCGCCGGTTTCACCGTCGGCTCGCGCATCGAAACGCTGATGCTGATCCCGTTCTTCGCCCTGCAACAGGGTATCGGCCCGTTCATCGGCCAGAATGCCGGCGCGAAAAAGCCGGAACGGCTGGAACAGGCCGAGCGCTGGATCTGGCGGTTTGCGGTCTTGTGGGGCCTCTTCGCCATGACCGTGCTCGCCTGTTTCGGCGGTGATATCGGGCGGCTGTTCTCGGACCATCCGGACATCATTGCGAGCACCGACCAGTTCCTGATGCTGACCGGCATCGGCTTCGTCTTTGCCGGGCTGTTCTATGCCGGGCTTGGCGTGCTCAACCCGCTCGGCCATCCGAACCTCGCCGCGATGATGAGCGCCGTGCGCTTTCTGATCGTCTATATCGGCGCGGCCTGGGTCCTGTCGCGCGGGCTGATACCGGGGATCGACGGGCCGACCGGCGTGTTCCTCGCCGCACCGCTGTCCTGGCTCGTCGCCGGGGCGCTCGCCGCCTGGCTGATCAATTCCCGCCTGCCCCACGGGGAGAAGGCGGGAGGAAAGACGACGGACAAGGCTTCCGTCTGATACTCCGCAGCAGGATCCTGTCATCGAGATCCCCTGCCTCATCGACATCGCGCAGTACCGGCAGCCGTGCGACGGAAAAGCCCTGCGGCAGGCTTGCCAGCGTGTCGGCCAGCGCGTGTTCGCCGGACCAGCGTACATCAAGGAACGCCCCCGGCGCTGCCTTCAGCCGCTTCAGCCCGATCAGCCAGTAGCCGCCATCCGCCGCCGGGCCGGCCACGGCGTCATGATGCCTGAGCAGGTGAAAGGCCCGCGCGATGTGATCGCGGCTGACCTGCGGCGCGTCCGACCCGATGATGACGACCGGCCCAAGCGGTATCGCCTTCAGCACATCGCGCAGGCGCTGGCCGAGGTTTCCCCTGCCTTGCGCCACCCGCTGCAGATGCGGCGGCCACAAATGCAACCAGCCGCGCCCGGTGGCGGCGGGCGGGTCGACCGCCAGCACCGTGCGCCAGCGCGGATCGCTCCCCAGCCGCTTCACCAGTATATCCGTTGACTGACGATAGAAACTGACCGCCCGCGCCGACCCGATCCCGGCGGCAAGGCGCGTCTTCGCCCGCCCCACCATTGGTGCCTTGACGAAGATGACCAGGGTCCCCCTTTGGCTTAAAGGGCTCACCGGTACATCTCCGCGATCCGCTCGGCTGGCACGCCGCGCTTGTAGGCAGCGATGCACCGGGCATTCTTCAGCACACGGGCGGCATAGCCATCGGTGCGGTAGCGCGCGGCGGAGGTGACCGCCCGCGCCGGGATCGCCGTCAGCGTGCCCTCTTTCTTGATGCGGTCGACGAGATCGACATCCTCCATCATCGGCATCGGGCGATAGCCACCCAGCGCCTCATAGAAGACGCGGGGGATCAACAGCCCCTGGTCGCCATAGGGCAGCCGTAGCAGGCGGCAGCGCAGGGCGACGCCCGCCTCAACCAGCCGCGCCCCGGCCTTGCGGTCATCGAGCCGGAACCGGAAATAGCCGGCTCTCTGGAGCCCGCCCTCCCGCGTGCTGGAATGGCCCATGAACGCCTCTGCCGCCTGTTCCCAGCCCGGCTGCAACACCGTGTCGGCATGCAGGAACAACAGCCAGTCGGCCCGCGCCTGCTGTGCCCCGACGGCGAGCTGCGGGCCGCGGCCCTTCTGCCCCAAGACGACATCGGCCCCGGCCTCCCCGGCGATGGCGGCCGTTTCGTCAGTGGACCCGCCATCGGATATGATCACCTGCCTGACCAGCCCGTCGACCGTCGCCGGCAGCAGCGCCGCGAGACAGGCCGGCAGGGTAGCGGCGGCGTTGAGCGTGGGGATAACAACGGAAATCATCCCCCTTTCCTGCCGGGTTACGCGGCGGCGGGCAAGGACCGTTCCTGGGGAGAAGCTGTGGAGAGGGTGTGGATTTGCTGTGGAAAACCATGGGAACAAAGCATGAAAAATGTTCTTGATTTGTTCTTTTGCGGTGATATCGTCTGGTTATGGCCCGCGCTACGCCCCTTACCTTCCGCCCCCCGACCACACCCGCCCAAGGGGGGACGCCGCCGCTTCGGGAGAAGGGGCGTGGCGCGCGGTCTAATTCTTCCGGTCGCTATGAAAGCGAAAAACGGGAGGAGTTCGACGATGGCTGGAGCGCAGATGGCGAGGACGGCCTGCCGGAACCGGTCAAGACCCACATCACCCACGAGACGCCGCGCAAGATCGTCACGTTCAACAATTCGCCCTATGTCGGCTTCGACCGCTCGATCAATCCCTATCGCGGCTGCGAGCATGGCTGCATCTATTGTTTCGCGCGCCCGACCCACGCCTATATGGGCCTGTCGCCCGGCCTCGATTTCGAGACGAGGCTGTTCGCCAAGCCGGACGCCGACAAGCTCCTGGTCAAGGAACTGTCGCACCCGAACTACACGCTGCGCCCCATCGCCATTGGCACCAATACCGATGCCTACCAGCCGATCGAGCGGCATTATCTCGTCATGCGCCGGATCCTCGGTGTGCTGTCGAATTTCAATCACCCGGTCTCGGTCCTGACCAAGTCGGACCTGATCATCCGCGACCTCGATATCCTCGCGCCCATGGGGGAGAAGAACCTGACCCGCTGCATGATCTCGATCACGACGGAGGACCGGAAACTCGCCCGGGCGATGGAGCCGCGCGCGCCGACGCCCGCGCGCCGCTTCGATGCGCTGAAGCGCCTCGTCGATGCCGGCATCACCACCGGCATCATGACCGGGCCGATGATCCCCGGGCTGAATGATTCAGAAATGGAGACGATCATCGAAAAGGCGGCGGACGCCGGCGCGACCTATTGCGCCTATACGATCCTGCGCCTGCCGCTGGAGGTCTCGCCCCTGTTCCAGGAATGGCTGGAGACTTTCGCGCCGACCCGGGCCAACCGCATCATGCGCCATATCCGCGAAATGAATGGCGGGCGCGATTACGACCCGCACTGGTCGCGCGGCGCCGAGGTGAAGGGCGTCTTCGCCAAGCTGATGATGACGCGCTACAACAAGGTGCTGGAGCGCACCGGCCTTGCCAATGGCCGCGACCGCGTGCCGCTCGACACGACAAGGTTCCGCGTGCCCGCCAGCGTGACGGGCCAGGGCGATCTGTTCGGGTAGGTTCAGAAATCAGGCTGCTTCATTCCGGTTGATCGGCTTGATGCCGGTCACAACAGACTTGTCGGCGACAGCAAGGTCATAGGCGGTTTGCAGATTGATCCAGAATTCCGGCGTGGTTTTCAGGGCCTTACCCAGACGCAGAGCCGTATCCGTCGTAATCGAGGTTTCTTCTTTCACCAGCCGTTCAATACGGGTGCGCGGCACGCCCAGCACCTTGGCCAGCTTGCCGGAAGACAACTCGAGCGGCTCGAGATACTCCTCACGCAGGATACGGCCAGGATGAACGGCGATTTTCAGGATACTCATGACTTTACCTCAGTGATAATCGACAATTTCCACATCCTCCGCACCGCCATCGGACCAGACAAAGCAGATCCTCCACTGGTCATTGATCCTGATCGAATGCTGTCCCTGCCTGTTTCCGCTCAAGGCCTCCAACCGGTTTCCCGGCGGCGAGCGTAAATCATCCAACACAACTGCGGCATCGATCATGGCAAGCCGGTTCTCGGCTCGCGCGACAAGATCGGCAGGAAAGCCCTTTGCCCGATTGCCAGAGCCGATAGCGAGGGCAAACTTGCCTTTCAGCGTCCGGATCATTCGAGCTATGTATCACGCCTTGATACGTATATCAAGTGAAGTATGAATCCGGTAACACCTATTCCGCCGCCTTCTCTTCACCCAGCTGCGGATCGAACACTTCCTCGATACGGCACTCGAAAGCCAGCGCGATCTTGAAGGCCAGCATCAGGGACGGATCGTGCTTGCCGGTCTCCACAGCGTTGATCGCCTGGCGGGAAACGCCAACCCGCTCGCCGAGCGCCTCCTGGCTCCACCGTCTCTCGGCGCGCATCACGCGCATGCGGTTTTCCATCAGCGCACCCTCACCTATACCGCATGCGCACGAAAATCTGCGCGATGCCGGCGGTGCCGATCAGGGCCGGAAAGACCCAGATCATGGAGATCGGCGGCACGTCGATCGCGCCCTCCAGAAAGCCATAGGAAAAGCTCGCAAGCCCGACGACCACCAGCGACACAAGACAGCTTTCCGTGATGATGCGCTGCTGCACCTCGTCCATCGCCCGCACGAATTCGAGGATGACGAAGATCATGACGATAGCGGGGATGACCGGGATCAGCGACAGGGCGATCCGCATCCACGGGGCCATGTCATCAGCCGGCAGCAGGTTGATGCCGATGACGGAGACCGTATAGAAGGCGAAGATTGCCAGCATACGGATCGTATATTTCGTTGCTTCCTTCTTCATCTCATTCCCCTTCAACGAAATTTTGCAGCGCTGCGGCGAAAGCCTCCGGCTGGTCAAGCATGATAAAGTGACGCGAGTCGGGCACGACGATGAATGTCACGTTTTCCAGCCCCGTATATTGCGCTTCATAGACGCCGAGCAGCGCCTCCTCGCTGACGCCGATCCCGGCGTGATGGGGCACCAGCACGGTGACCGGCACGGATAGCCCCGCCAGCTGCGCGCTGTAATCGGTCGCCAGCATCTCGCCGGTCGCGGCGGCCGCGCTCGCCTGGTCGGAGGCCTTGGCCGCCTCGAGGATCATCTGCCTGTCGGCCTCCCCGGCAGCCTGCCGTGTCAGCCCGGCAGCGACGAACCCGGCGAATTGCTCCGGCGTCGCGTTGTGCATCTGCATCGCCATCATCGCGCCCTGCTGCGCGGCGGCGTCCGCGCTGATCCCGGGCTGGAACAGCCCCGGCAGGAAGGGCACGGCATCGACCACCAGCACGCTGTCGACCAGATCCGGATGGCCCGCGGCCACGAGCAGCGCCATCAGCCCGCCCATGGAATGACCGACCAGCTTGACCGGCCCGGCATCCCGCGCCGATATCTCACCGGCCAGTGCCGCAACTGCCGGGGCGATATAGGGCGATGGCTCGGCCATCGGCAGTGCCCCCGCCATCCCGGCGAAGCTGACCCTGTTCGCCTCGATATCCTCTACCGCCGTGATGGCGTCATCGAACACATCCGGCGGCGACATCAGCCCCGGCAGGAAATAGACCGCCTCACCATCCCCCGACGTCTGGACGCTGACCCGCTTTACCTCCGGCTCTGGCTGAGGTTCTGCCGCCCACACACCCGCGACCCATAGCGCCGTGACGATCGCCACGACGAGGGCGGTGACAACGCCTGCATTCATTTTTCCCTGTTTCATCTCACTGCTCCTGTCCTGTTCTATCGACACTATGTCATGTATACCTGACAAGCAGGAATGTCAATATAACCTGACATAAATCCAGCTATCCCCGCTTTTCCGGTGCGGTCGTGGTCCGGCGAGTTTTCCACAGCGACACCCTGTCAGCTTCCCGTCCTTTTGCATTGGCGCCAGAATCGGGCTGGTAATCTTTCGTTAACCATCTTTACCAAAGGGGCACCGAGTGGCTGCGCGCGAGCCGAAAATCAGGCCGACCTTCGATATCGAGCGGAAACTGCCCGGTCTCGTCTGCGGCATCGACGAGGCTGGCCGTGGCCCGTGGGCGGGGCCGGTTGTCGCTGCCGCGGTGATCCTGAACCCCGACTGCACGCCCGCAGGCATCTGCGATTCCAAGATGCTCAGCCCCGCCCGCCGCGCGGAACTGGCCCACGCCCTGTGGAAGACCGCGCGGATCGGCGTCGGCATCGCCACCGTCGAAGAGATCGACCGCATCAATATCGCGCAAGCGACCATGCTCGCCATGGCCCGCGCCGCGGCGACCCTTCCCGTGCCAGCGACCACCGCCATCGTCGATGGCAATATGAAGCCGAAACTGTCCTGCCCCGCCTATACGGTGATCAAGGGCGACGCCAGATCCCTGTCCATCGCCGCCGCGTCGATCATCGCCAAGGTCACCCGCGACCGGATGATGCTGGAGCTGGCCCGCGCCTATCCGTGGTATGGCTGGGAGTCCAACAAGGGCTATTGCGCGCCGGTCCACCGCGCCGGGCTGGAACGCCATGGCGTTACCCCGCATCACCGCCGCTCCTTCGCGCCGATCCGCGCCGCCCTCGGTGAGGCGCTCGATGCCGCCCTGCCGCTCTCGGCATAAGTTTTTTCCGGCCCTTCGCGGCAGGATTTGTCCTTTTGCATAAGAACTTAGGTCCGTTAATCTTCCTTAACGCCTTGAATCTTAACGAAAAATTTCAAGCGCGCTCTTGACCGGGGACTCCCGGGGACTCACTATGCCTTCCCGGCTTGTGAGTGATGAGGGATTGGAACGTGGCGGCTAAAGGCAAAAGATCAGCAGGCAGAATACCGGCGGAACAACTGGACACCATCCTGCAGGGCGACTGTATCGAGACCATGCGCACCCTGCCAGATGCCTCGGTCGATCTCATCTTCGCCGACCCGCCCTATAACCTCCAGCTTGGCGGCGACCTGTCCCGGCCCGACAATTCCCGCGTCGACGGCGTCGACAATGACTGGGACCAGTTCGAGAGTTTCAAGGTCTATGACGAGTTCTCCCGGGGCTGGCTGACGGAAGCGCGACGCATCCTCAAGCCCGACGGCGCGATCTGGGTCATCGGCTCCTATCACAATATCTTCCGCCTCGGCACCAGCCTGCAGGATCTCGGCTTCTGGATGCTCAACGACATCATCTGGGTCAAGACGAACCCGATGCCGAATTTTCGCGGCACCCGCTTCACCAACGCCCATGAGACGCTGATCTGGGCCGCGCGCGACCAGAAATCGAGACCGACCTTCAACTACACCGCCATGAAGGCCGGGAACGAGGACGTGCAGATGCGCTCCGACTGGCTGTTCCCGCTCTGCACCGGCGAGGAGCGGCTGAAGGGCGAGGACGGCAAGAAGACCCACCCGACCCAAAAGCCCGAGGCGCTGCTCCACCGCATCCTCATGGCGACGACCCAGCCCGGCGACGTGGTGCTCGACCCGTTCTTCGGCACCGGCACGACCGGCGCCGTCGCCAAGATGCTCGGTCGTCACTTCATCGGGCTGGAACGGGACGAAGCTTACATCGTGGCAGCGACCGCGAGGATAAGTGATGTGCGCCCGGTCGAGAAACGCGACGCCGCGCCAATGCCCTCGCCGCGCGCCGCGCCGCGCGTGCCGTTCAACCAGGTGGTCGAGGCCGGCATGGTCCGTCCGGGCACGATGCTGTATTGCGCCAAGCGCAAATATGCTGCCCGGGTGAAAGCCGACGGCACCCTCGCCATCCCGTCGAAATTCGGCAAGTCGGTCGAGGTCGATCAGGGCTCGATCCACAAGATCGGGGCCGCCGTGCAGAAGGCACAGGCCTGCAATGGCTGGACCTTCTGGCATGTGGAGACCGATACCGGCCTGAAGCCGATCGATACGTTCCGGGAACAGATCAGGCGGAACGGGAAGTAACCTGATAGTATCTGGTTATTAGTTTTCAGTCAGAAGCAAAGAGCTGTCTGCTGAAGACCCACCGCACCATTCTTCTTTCGGCTGCCGATTGTGCCTCAGGTGATGAAGCAGTCAAGGCCGGCTTCGCCGCCGCGTAGCGGGCATGCGCCTTGACGGGTCTGGATCATCAGGCAACGCTGCTCGCCGAGAAAATGAATGGGATAGTGTGAGCGTTTCGCTGAGCCGCCCCTACTCCGTCTTCACCAGCGACTTCGCATCGCGCAGCTCCGGGAACACGACCCACGCAATCCCGGCTACCGCCACCGCGCCGACGCCGCCGAAGATGACGGCGGGCACGGCGCCGATCCACGCCGCCATGAACCCGGCGCGGAATTCGCCCAATTCGTTTGACGCGCCAAGGAACACCATGTTGACCGCATTGACGCGGCCCCTCACCTCGTCCGGCGTCCATAGCTGCAGCAGCGTCTCGCGGATATAGACCGAGACCATGTCCGCCCCGCCGATCAGCGCGAGCGCGACGATCGACAGCCAGGTGATGGTCGACAGGCCGAACACGACCGTGAACACGCCGAACAGGGCGACATAGACCAACAGCCATTTGCCGGCATGATCGCGCACAGGCTTGGCGGCGAGGAACGCTGCGACGATCACCGCACCGATGCCCGGCGCGGCGCGCAACAGGCCGAGCCCCCATGGCCCCATATGCAGAATGTCCCGCGCATAGACCGGGAGCAGCGCCACCGCGCCGCCGAGCAGCACGGCGAACAGGTCGAGGGTGATCGCGCCGAGCACGACCTTCTCCTTGCGGATGAAGCGCAGCCCGTCAAACAGGGAGGAGATCGTGACCTTCCTGCCCTCACCACTGCGCACCGGCGGCCTGGGGATGATCAGTACCAGGATGAGGGCGATGGCCAGCATCGCCACCGAGACGCCATAGGCGACCGGCGCGCCGATCCCGTACAAAAGCCCGCCGCCGACCGGGCCGCCAATGCTGGCGATCTGCCAGGAGGAGGAGTTCCACGCCACCGCATTGGGGAAGACGGATTTCGGCACGAGGTTGACGACCAGCGATTGCGCCGCCGGCCCGAAAAAAGCCCGGGCAATGCCGATGCCGGTCAACGCGATGAAGATCGGGACCGGGCCGGACAGTCCGCTAACGGAGAAATAGAGGATCGCGCCGGCGCAGATCAGCTCAAGTGCGATGGCGGCGCCCATCACCTTGCGCCGCCCGACCGTGTCGGCGACCGTGCCGGTGACGAAGACGAGCAACAGCAGCGGCAGGAACTGGACGAGGCCGATCATGCCGAGATCGGCCGGGTTGCGGGTCAGGTCATAGACCTGCCAGGCAACGGAGACCGAGAGGACCTGCACCGCGAAACTGGCCAGGAACCGCGCCGCCCAGTACAGCACGAAGGCGGGATAGCGGAACGCGATGAATTGCTGCGATCGCGGCTCGTCGGCTTGCGGCTGTGCTGAACTGTCTGGCATGAGGTCCCCGGGCAAGGCGCCTGCCATAGCGCAGTTCAGCCAGCGGGCATAGCGGCGGCGCTGAAATAGCTGACGATGATCCTGTCCACATATCCTCGCCCGCTGCTTTCTAGTCTTCCAGTACCTTCAGCACCTTCCGGAACACCGTCGGCAGACCCTCCCCCGCTGGATCATCCGTCCACCGCCCATAAAGACTTTCTTCCAGCTTGCTTGCCAGCTCATCACCGACCTGCCCCTGCCAAACATCCATTTCCAGATGGAAATGCGTAAAAGTGTGGCGCACGGACTCGCTCGCGATTTGCCAGTCGGTCCTGACGGGCGGCTCAGGGTCCGCCTTCTCGCCCCATTCGCTTGCCGGGAAGGCAAGCATGCCGCCGAGCAAGCCCTTGTCGGGCCGGCGCACCAGCAGGACGGCGCCGTCGCTTTGCCGCGTGATGTGAAACACGGTGCCGAAGCGGGTCGGCTTTGCCGCCTTTTTCTTCTTGCGCGGCAGGTCACCCTGAATGCCCAGGGCTTGCGCGGCACATCCGCCGCGCAGCGGACACAGGACGCAGGCCGGATTGCGTGGTGTACAGATCGTCGCGCCGAGATCCATCAGCGCCTGCGCATAGTCGCCGGGTCTCTTGTCAGGGGTCAGGCTCGCCGCGTGCCCGCGCAGCACCGGCTTGGCATCGGGCAAGGGGGTCTCGACCGCGAACAGCCGCGCCATGACACGTTCGATGTTTCCATCCATCACCACGGCAGGCTCGTCGAAGGCAATAGCTGCGATCGCGGCGGCGGTGTAAGCGCCGATACCCGGCAGGGCGCGCAGCCCCTCCTCCGTCTGCGGAAAGTTGCCGCCATGCTCCCCGGCGACAGCGCGGGCGCATTTGTGCAGATTGCGCGCACGGGCGTAATAACCGAGCCCGGCCCATTCGGCGAGAACGGCCTCCACCGGCGCGGCGGCCAGTGCCTCGACCGTCGGGAACAGCTCCAGGAAGCGTTGATAGCGCGGCGTCACGGTCGCCACGGTCGTCTGCTGCAGCATCACTTCGGACAGCCAGACGCGGTAGGGGTCCGGCCGCGCGCCCCGCTTGCGCGCCGCAGGCCCGGTGCGCCAGGGCAGATCGCGGGCATGGCGGTCATACCAGTCGAGCAGCGCGGCATCGATTTTTACAGGCGCCATGGAAGTCTCCGGTAAGGGCAGGAAGGCGAAATCCAGCTGATAGCCAGCGCCAGCCTGTCGGGCAACGGCATACACGGGCACAGGAATACACGGGCTCAGGCGGGTGGGGACAAGATTTTTCCACCGCGCCCGATAGGCCGTGCCGCACGGCGCGGCATCGGGTATACTCGCCGTCATGGCTCAACCCTTTCCGACAAAACCGCGCCGTTCGCCACCGCCGCACGTCTCCCGCGAGATGGGCAAGCTGCTGGCGGCGCTCGCCTCCAAATCCGGTGCCATGGACCCGCGCCTTGCCGCCGACTGGCACGAGATCGCCGGCGGCGAGATTGCCCGGCTGTGCCGCCCGGTGCGGCTGAAAAGCGCCGGCCGCGCCCGCTCGCTCGAGGTCGCTGTCGCCAATGGCTCTGCCGCGATGCAGCTGCAATACCGCCAGGCGGAACTGATCGAGCGGGTCAATCGCGTACTCGGCAAGGGCACGGTGACCCGGCTTCTCATCCGCCAGACCGGTGCCGCCGGGGCGAAGGCCTCGAGCGGCCCGACCTATTCCCGTCCCGTGATGCCGCCGAGCCTGGCATCGAGAGACAGGACGGTGCCGGCTGCCGCGCCATCAGCAGGACTTCAGGACGCCCTGTCACGGATGCGCGCTCTGATCGCCGCCCGCGAGGGCGATCCTGACGGCGGCAATCGTTAACATATCCGTGGTTGACCTATCCGGGCCTTGCACTGGTCCGCGCAATCGGCGAGGTTGCGAAATGTTTTGACCGACAGGCCGCGTCGTTGCCGGCCCCATCAGATAAAGGATCGAGCAATGAGCGCTCACATCACTTCCGGGCCCGTTTCGAGGCCATTGGCCCTTATCACCGCGCTTGGCGCCTGCCTGGCCCTGGTCGCCTGCGGCAATGACGATGCGGGCGATAGTGCGACCGATAGCGGCACCACGAATACCGGCACGCAGGTGTCGACAGACAACACTGACAACACTGATACCGCCAGCGCCGCCGGCAACCCCAATTCACCGGGCACCCAGGCGATGATCCTCGGTGATCCCGATGCGCCGGTCCTGCTTATCGAATATGCCTCGACCACCTGCCCGGCCTGTGCCGCGTTTCATCTCAACGCCTATCCGGAGCTGAGAGAGAATTATATCGACACCGGCAAGGTGAGGCTGGAGTTCCGCGAATTCCCGACCGCTCCCGCGCAGCTGTCCTATCTTGGCTCGGCGCTGGCCCGCTGTGCTGCCGACAGCAAGGGGTCGCAGGCCTATTTCGCCATGCTCGGCACGCTGTTCAACAACCAGCAGAAATGGGTGAACCAGACCAACTTCCAGTCGGAAATCCTGTCCTATGCCGCCCAGGCCGGGCTGTCGGAAGAAGCCTTCCGCGCCTGTGTCGGCCGTGACGAGATCATCGGCGCGATCAACGACAATGTCCGCATCGGCCGGGACGAGTTTGGCATCGATTCCACGCCGACTTTCCTCGTCGATGGCGAGGAACTCAGCGGATATCGCACCTATGCCGATTTCTTCGACATGCTGGACGCGAAACTGGTCGAGGCCGGTGTCGAGCCGCCGGCGGACGAACCGGCCGATGAGGCCGCTGTCGAACAGGACGCCGTAGCCCCGACCGAAGGCGCCGCTCCGGCGGAGGCCCCGGCGGAAGCGCCCGCTGACGGCGAGGCGGAATAGACCGTGCGGATCATGCCGGTAAAGCACGCGATACGGACCGTTTTGGCTATCTCAGCCGCCCTTGCCATGGTCGCCTGCGGCCAGAGCGGGGCGGACAGCCAGACTGGTGAGGATACCGTTCAGAACGACCGACCGAACGGCATCGCGGATGCATCGGTCGACGGCGCCATCGTCGACGCGGGCGGGCAAGGCTCTGACGATGCCGCGCGCGGCACGAACCCTGGCGCTCAGGCAATGATCCTCGGCGCGGCGGACGCGCCGGTGACGCTTGTCGAATATGCGTCGGTCACCTGCCCCCATTGCGCGGCCTATCACGGCTTCATCTTCCCGATCCTGAAGGAGCATTACATCGAGCCGGGCCTTGTCCGGTTCGAGTTCCGCGACTTCCCGACCGCGCCGCCGCAGCTGTCTTATCTCGGCTCGTCGATTGCCCGCTGCGCTGCCGCCCAGAACGGGTTGCCTGCCTATTTCGACATGGTCGGCACGCTGTTCGAGCATCAGCAGGACTGGGTCAGTCAGGATTACGAAACGCATCTTAGCAGCTATGTGGAACAGGCAGATCTGACCGAGCCGGAACTGCTGGAATGCATCAACAGCGATCCGGTGTTCGAGGCGATCAACGAGAATGTGCGCAAGGGCATGGAGGAGGACGGGATCCAGGGGACACCCGCTTTCGTCCTCGCCGGAGACCGGCTCTCAGGCTACAACACGGCCACTTATGAAGGCTATTTCGAGAAAATCGACGCGGCGCTGACCGCTGCAGGGGCGACCCCGCCGCAAGGATTGCCGCCGCTGCCGGACATCGCGATACCCGGTCACGATCACGATCACTAGGTCCTTGTTTTCGCGTTTCCCCGGTGAACCGGTTTCCACGTCGCCGGGAAACGCTACGGCGCCCGCACCGCCTCTTTTCCACAGACCGGACCCGGGCAGTGGCGTGGACACAGAATCGGGCCAGTTTAATCCTTTCCTAACGGTATCGGCCGTGCTGGCTCAAGGCGGCTGGAACCGTGGGATATTAAGGGGTTAGAATAGCGGCGTCCGGGTTGTGCCCGCGTCCAGTGGAAAGAAACGCGCATGAAAATCGACAAGCTGCGCCTCGTCGGCTTCAAATCCTTCGTCGAGCCGACCGATTTCGAGATCAGGCCGGGCCTGACCGGTATTGTCGGACCGAATGGCTGCGGCAAGTCGAACCTGCTGGAGTCCCTGCGCTGGGTCATGGGCGCAACCTCCGCCAAGGCGCTGCGCTCGACCGGCATGGAGGACATGATCTTCTCGGGCACATCGCAACGCCCGGCGCGGCAATGGGCCGAAGTCACCATGACCGTGCGGAACGACCGCAAGGATTTGCCGGTTGAGTTCAACGAGCACGATTTCCTCGAGATTTCCCGCCGCATCGTCAAGAAGGAAGAAGGCTCCCAGTCGCTCTACAAGGTCAATGGCAAGGAAGCGCGCGCGCGCGACATCCAGCTATTGTTCGCCGACGCCTCGACCGGCGCGAACTCCCCGGCGCTCGTGCGCCAGGGCCAGATTTCCGAACTGATCAATGCCAAGCCCGCCAATCGCCGCAAACTGCTGGAAGAAGCGGCGGGCATTACCGGGCTCTATACCCGCCGTCATGAGGCCGAGCTGCGCCTGCGCGCCGCCGAGACCAATCTGGAGCGCCTCGATGATGTCACCGGCGAGCTGGAAACCCAGCGTGCGACGCTGGCCCGCCAGGCCCGCCAGGCGACGCGCTATCGCAATCTGTCCGGCGATATCCGCCGCACCGAGGCGATGTCGAACTATCTGCGCTGGGCCGAGGCGACCGAGGCGCTCGCCGCCGCGGAAGCCGCCATGGCTGAGATCAACGGCCTGACCGAGGAGACGGCCCGCGTCGCCGCCACCGCCTCCGCCGCCCAGTTGAAAATCCATGAAGCGGTCGACCCCCTGCGCCTGAAGGAGGCCGAGGCCGCCGCCGCGCTGCACCGGCTCACCGTCGCCATGGAAGGTCTCGATGCCGAGCTTGCCCGGGCGAAGGCAGAGGCCAATCGCCTGAGCTCGGAACGCGAGCAGATCGAGCGCGACATCACCCGCGAGAAGGAGCTGAGCGGCGATGCCGATCAGGCGCTGGAACAGCTCGAGGCCGAGGAAGGCCAGCTGCGCGAACGCCAGGCGGCCGAGGCCGGCCGGGTCGAGGCTGCCGCTGCCGCCCGCGACGCCGCCGCCGCGGAACTGTCCGAGGCTGAAAGCGACTATGAGCGCAAGAATGCCGATGCTGCCGAGCATGAAGCCGAACGCCGCGCCCTGAGCCAGAGCCTTGACGAGGCGCGCCGCCGCTATGAGCGCCTGACCGGCCAGATCGCCCGGATGGAAGACGAACGTGCCGGGCTGAAACTGTCGGACACGGAGGAACACGCCCTCGCCGAGGCCCGGCGCCTCGTCGCCGAGGCAGACGAGAAAGTCACGGCGTGCGAGACCCAGGCCCAGCGCGCCGCCGAGGCCCGCTCCATGGCGCGCGAGCGCGAGGAGGCCCTGCGCGGGCCCAAGAGCCAGGCCAACCGCAACCTCGTTGAATTGCAGGCCGAGGCCGACGCCATCCGCCGCGTCATCGCCGCTGGCGAGGACGACGGGTACGAGGCGCTGCTGGAATCGGTCAGCGTCGCCTCCGGCTATGAAAACGCGCTTGCCGCCGCCCTTGGCGACGAGCTGAGCGCCGCGCTGGATGAGGACGCAGCAAGCCACTGGTCGAAAGCCGGCGCCGAGCCGCTGCCGACCGCGCCGCTGCCGCCGGAGGCAGAAGCCCTCGCCGCGCGGGTTACCGCACCGCCGGCGCTGACCCGCCGCCTCAACGCGATCGGCGTCATCGACCCGGCCGATGCGCCCGCTGCCATTGCCAAGCTCCAGCCCGGCCAGCGGCTGGTTTCGCGGGCCGGGGACCTGTGGCGCTGGGACGGGTTCGTGCAGCGCGCGGAAGCCAAGACCGCCGCCGCGATCCGGCTTGAGCACCGCAACCGGCTCGAAGTCCTGAACGCCGATATCGACGACGCCGAGGAACGCCTGATCGCGATTTCCGGCGATCACGATATCGCCGCTTCTGCCGTGCGAGAGGCGGACACCGCCGTGGCGCATACGGAGCAATCGCTGAAGGACGCCCGGCGCATCGCCCGCGACGCGCTGTCGTCGCTGACGGCGATGGAGAAAAAATACGAGCAGGCTTCGGCCCGCCTGTCGGCGCTGACGGAATCGCTCGAGCGCCTGGCCGAGGACAAGGGCGAGGCCGAAGCGAGCGTGCGCGAGGGCGAGGAAGCGCTGTCGCGCCTGCCGGACCTCAGCGCCCTGCGCGAAGCCGTGGCTGAGGCCCGCGAACTGCTGTCCGAGCGCCGCAATGGCGCAAGCGAAACCCGGGCTGCCTATAACGACCTCGCCCGCGATGCGGAGATCCGCGCCAAACGGCTGGAGGAAATCTCCCGCGAGCGCGGCGTGTGGGCGAGCCGGGCGGAGACCGCCGGCAGCCGCATCGGCGATCTTGAAGCCCGCCTGACCGAGACCGTCATAGCCCAGGAAGCGGCCCAGGGCGCACCGGAAGCGGTCGACGAAAAGCGCAAGAGCCTGTTCACCGAACTGGAAGCCGCCGAATCCCGCCGCCGTGCCGCCGCCGATGCCTTCACCGAGGCGCAGGCCGCTGCCGCCACGGCCGACCGTACGCTGAAGCAAGCAGAAGCCGAAGCGGTCAATGCCCGCGAGGAACGCGCCCGGCGCGAAGCCAGGCTGGAAGCGGCGCGCGAGCGCGTTGGCTCCGCCACCGAGCTGGCCCGCGAGAACTGCGAGGCAGAGCCCGAAATGCTGCTCGACATCGCCGAGCACAAGGACGGGACGGATCTGCCCTCGCGCGAGGAGATCGACCGCAAGCTGGAACGCTACAAGCGCGAGCGCGAAAATCTCGGCGGCGTCAATTTGCGCGCCGATGTCGAGATGGAAGAGATCGACCAGCGCCTCAACGACATGACCGTCGAGCGCGAGGATTGCGAACAGGCGATCCGCAAGCTGCGCTCGGCCATCGGCAATCTCAACAAGGAAGGCCGCCAGCGCCTGCTCGATGCGTTCAACACCGTCAACCAGCATTTCCAGACGCTCTTTGTCCGCCTGTTCGGCGGCGGCACTGCCGAGCTGCGTCTGGTCGACTCAGACGACCCGCTCGAAGCCGGCCTGGAAATCTTCGCCTCGCCGCCGGGCAAGAAACTGTCGTCCATGTCGCTGATGTCCGGCGGGGAACAGGCGCTGACCGCGACGGCCTTGATTTTCGCCGTGTTCATGTCGAACCCGGCGCCGGTCTGCGTGCTGGACGAGGTCGACGCGCCGCTCGACGACGCCAATGTCGACCGCTTCTGCGCCATGCTCGACCAGATGGCGAAGGACACCGAGACCAAGTTCATCATCATCACCCACCACGCCCTGACCATGTCGCGCATGGACCGGCTCTATGGGGTGACGATGATCGAGCGCGGTGTATCCCAGCTCGTTTCCGTCGATCTCAACCGCGCCGAGGAAATGGTCGCGGCGGAGTAGACCGGAATCACTCCCGACACGGAACAGCCCGGCCAAAACGCCGGGCTTTTTCATGGCTGCTGCTCTAACACTTTGGAAGCGATCAACTTTTCTGCCTTCAAATGATTCCATTTGAAGGCAGGTTGATCTAGCACCGAAAGCTCCGCAACCTGACGGTTCGGAGATTGGCGGGAGAGAAACCGTGCGGGACACGAGATATCTCTGGTGAAGAAGTGTGGGATGATTGCCCCGCACGCGGCGGCTTACAGGCATTAACGGCTCGGGAACGGCGCGAGGCCAAGACCTCACCTGCCAACCACTCCCTCGCCGCCCTGACCGTGCGCTCCGGGTGCCACGGACGGGGGCCATGCTGCGCCGGCCCCGCCACCCCGCCACGGCTCCGGCAGCCATGACGGGTCTCTGATGGACGGGACGTTGGAGTACAGAATAGCCGGTCTTCAACCGGCGGGGATAAGTCTCGCGCAACAAAAAACGGCCCGCCCCTTATGCATTGGGCGGGCCGTCTGTTTGCCGGAAGCACTCTCTCCCCCCTCACCGGAAATGTGGCTCAGGCAGTGCTGCCGGATGGCTTACGCCAGGCTTTGGCCAAGACTTATTCAGCCAGGGCCGGTACTTCTTTCGGCACGAAGTCCGGATAGGCAGCGCCACCGGTTTCCGACGCGTCAAGGCCTTCATCCTCTTCCTTCGCACCGGCGCGGATGCCGATCGTGAAGCGAAGCAGGTACCACAGCACGATCGAGACACCGAACACGAACACGGCGTTCGCGCCGACGCCGACAGCCTGACCCATGAAGGTCGTGCCGTCATTGGAGAACGGAACCACCATGGTGCCGAGAATGCCGCAGGCAAGGTGGGCCGGGATGGCGCCGACAACGTCGTCGACCCGCATTGCCTCAAGCAGAGGCGTGACGAAGAAGATCACGACACCGCCGGCACTACCGAACAGTGCCGCCTGCCAGATCGCCGGTGCCGATGGCTCTGCGGTGATCGCGACGAGACCGCCAATGGCACCATTGAGGGCCATGGCGACATCGACCTTGCCTTTCAGCAGGATGCAGAGAAGGACAACGCTGATGACGCCGCAGGCAGCGGCCATGTTGGTGTTGACGAAGATGTTGGAGACAGCGATCGCGTCAGCCTGGGACCCAAGGGCAAGCTGCGAGCCGCCATTGAAGCCGAACCAGCCGAGCCACAGGATGAAGACACCCAGTGTCGCGAGCGGCAGGGACGAACCGGCGAAACGGTTGATCTCGCCATTCGGGCCATATTTGCCGCGGCGCGGGCCGAGGGCGATGGCACCGGCAAGAGCTGCCCAGCCACCGGTCGCGTGAACGAGCGTGGAGCCGGCAAAGTCCGAGAAGCCGTAATTGGAGCCAAGGAAGCCGCCGCCCCATACCCACGAAGCCTGGACAGGATAGATGAAGCCGGTCAGCGCAACGGTGAACAGGAAGAACGGCATGATGCGGATGCGCTCGGCAACCGTGCCGGAGACGATCGAGGCTGCCGTTGCCACGAAGACCATCTGGAAGAACCAGTCGGAATGCGAGGAATAACCGGTTTCGAGGGCGGCGGAATCATCCGCCCCCCAGAAGAAGCCGGCCCAGCCGAAGAAGCCGGTCGGATTGTCGCCATAGATGATGCCGTAGCCGACGACCCAGACCATGACGGTGGCGATGGAATAGAGCGTGATGTTTTTCAGACAGATGGTGGCCGCGTTCTTGGAACGCACCATGCCGGCCTCGAGCATGCAGAAACCCGCCGCCATGAACATCACGACCATACCCATGATCATGAACAGCAGCGTGTTGAAGATAAAGGCGGTTTCCGCCGAGACACCTTCCTGCGCAAAGGCTGCGCCTCCGGTGGTCAGCGCGAGGGCGCCCATCGCCCCTGCGAGATAGATCTTTTTCATAACTTAACCCCTCAATAAAAGGCAGCCTTCATGGGCCGCATTTTTTGATATCGACGGGTCATCTTGTCCGAAAATGTGTTGCATCGCAATAGCAATTAGCCATTTATCCCAAAACTTTTGAACTTATTGATTTAATGCTGTTGTTTGCTTGCCCTTCTGGGTTTTATGTGGCTTATTGCCGGGCTGAGGGCTATCATACCGGCCACACGCGTAGGGTATCTTGGGAGTGAATGGGGTTATGTCGGAAGCTGAGGTTGCACAGCAGCTGATCGCCGATCTGCAGGCGAATATCGGGGTTATCAGTATTTCTATCATCGTGTTGTTGCTGGCTGGCCTGCTGGCGCTCGGCACGACATTGAGCAATGCCTCGCGGGCCATGCGCGAATTGCGCGACGGTGTCTCGCGGCAGGGCAATGCCGGGCGCGGGATGCAGATGTCCTACGGCGCACAGCAAGCAGACCCGCATCGCTCCTCCCACCGCCTCGCGCGGACATATGCCACACCGCCCCGCCCGATCGGCCGCGACCTGCCACTGGCCCGCAAGTCATCGCCGCGCCACCAGGCCCGTGCTTTCGCTGGCCCGGAGACAGCGCAGCGGCGGCCGCGTCGCAGGGGCGACCGCCACAGCCTCATCTAGGGATTTCGCACCCCCTCGCATGATCGCGAAAACGCGCCGGAACCGCTTCCGGCGCGCCGCTTTTTCTGCATCGCAGCAGGCTTTGCCAAAGGGCTGGCGTACATGGTGCGAAGTTTTTGAAAATATCCAGAAATATCAATTAGTTGGCAACGCACAGAGTGCTTGACCCCGTTTCTTGCCGTGGTATAAACCGCGCGATTTGACGCTACCGGCACGCGGTCAGCAGGAGCACACCCTTGGACTCCAGGCATCAAGACGACGACCTGCCCTCGATCGACGAGTTCGGCGAGCGGCTGGACAAGTCCCGCCGGAAGGACGACGCGGTCGAGGACCTGCAGCGCAGCGAGCGGTCGGCGTTGGGTCAGGCCTTCCGTATCGGGACGGAAATGCTGGCGGCACTCCTCGTCGCCGGCGCCCTCGGCTACGGCATCGATCAGCTGATCGGGTCCAAGCCGTGGTTCATGCTCGCCGGACTGGCCCTTGGCTTTGCCGCCGGTATCCTGAATGTGTACCGGGCGATGAATGAAATGAACGCCGCTCTTGAAGAAGAGAGCAAAGACGAATAAGAGGCGCGCTGATCAGTGTGCGCCGCGCGCGACATGCTCTGTAACTTGGGCGCTGTAACTTGGGGCTGGTATGACAGCAATAACGACGATGACCGCGGTACTCGCCACCCTGGCCGGGCCAATGGAGCAATTCGAGATCCTGGATATCATCCATCTCGACCTCGCCGGCGTGAACATCTCGTTCACCAATGCCAGCCTGTGGATGCTGATCAGCGTTGTTGCGGTTTCCGTGTTCATGTTCGCCGCGACCAACCGCGCCCAGATGGTGCCGGGCAAGATGCAATCCGCCGGCGAGAGCCTGTATCAGTTCATCGCCGACATGCTGCGCGATGCCTGCGGCTCGGAAGGCATGAGATTCTTCCCCTATATCTTCACGCTGTTCATGTTCATCTTCTCGTGCAACCTGCTCGGCCTGTGGCCAACGATCCCGGGATTGCCGTACGCGCTGCACACTTTCACCCCGACCAGCCACATCATCGTCACCTTCGCGCTGGCCATGGTCACGATCACGATCCTGCTGGTCTATGGCTTCTACAAGAACGGTATCGGCTTCCTGAAACTGTTCGTGCCGTCGGGCGTGCCCTGGTGGCTGCTGTGGCTGATCCCGCTGATCGAGATCGTTTCCTTCATCTCGCGCCCGATCTCGCTGGCCATTCGTCTGTTCGCCAACATGCTCGCCGGGCACATGATCCTGAAGATCTTTGCCGGCTTCATCACGGCGCTGCTGGCGGCCGGTCCGATGGTCGGCTGGCTCGCCATCTTCCCGTTCCTCGGCAATGTCGCCCTGTTCCTGCTCGAACTGCTCGTCGCCTTCCTGCAGGCCTATGTCTTCGCCATTCTCAGCAGCGTCTATCTCAACGACGCGCTGCACCCCAGTCACTAACGGATAATGCAGTTTCCTGCGCGGATGCCGGGCCAGCCGCGATGCCAGGAGTAACGGTCCACTTGAAACGCCAGTTTGAACCATTTAGGAGAAAAAAAATGGACGTAGAAGCAGCAAAAATGATCGGTGCAGGCATTGCAGCCCTCCCGCTCGCCGGCGCCGGTATCGGCCTCGGCATGATCTTCAGCTCGTTCCTGACAGGTGCCTTCCGCAACCCGTCCGCCGCCGCCGGCAACCAGCAGACCCTGCTGCTCGGCTTCGCGCTGACGGAATTCACGGGCCTGCTGGCCTTCGTCGTTGCGATCATCATCCTGTTCGTCGTCTAGTTCAGGCGATCCCAACACCAAGCTGAAAGGGGAGTTGGCATGACGCCGATTCTCATGATCATGGCATTCGCACCGGGAGAGGCCGCTGAAAGTTCCGGCGGCCTCCCGCAGATGGATGTCTCGACCTATCCGAGCCAGCTGTTCTGGCTCGCGCTGACCTTCGGCATCCTCTACTGGCTGATGGACAGGGTATTCCTGCCGAAACTGGGCGGCATCATCGAGGAGCGGCGCAACCGCATCGCCGATGATTACGACAAGGCGGCCGAGTTCAAGCGTGAGGCGGGGGAGGCTGAGGAAGCCTATCGCAAGGCGCTGGCCGATGCCCGTGCCAAGGCTGCCTCGATCGCTGCCGAGACCCGCGCCTCGCTCGACGAGGAAATCGCCGGCATGCAGGCCGACATGGACGAGACGCTGAACCAGCAGATCGCCGCCGCCGAAGCCCGCATCGCGCAGATGCAGACCGCCGCCGAGGCCAAGGTCCGGGAAGCGGCCATTGAGACGACCAAGGCTGTCGTGCAGGTGCTGATCGACGAGCAGCCGGACGATGCTGCCGTCAAGAATGCCATTGAAGCCGCGCAGGCTTCGTAAGGGTTGAATGATGATGCTGCTGCAATATGAAGAAGCCCCCCAGGGTCAACCCCAGGGCGAGCCGACCGCCGCCGAGGTGATGCAGGAAGAACTGGCTGTCGATGCCAATGGCTATGGCGAGTACGAATCGGTACCGGTCTGGCTCGACACCTATCTGTGGACGCTGCTGCCGTTCCTGTGCGTCGTCCTGCTGTTCTGGTTCATGGGCGTGCACAAGACCGTCGGCGGCATGCTTGACCGCCGCGGCAAGACGATCGCCTCGGAACTTGAACAAGCGCGCGACCTTCGCGAGGAGGCGCAGGAGCTTCTGGCCAAGTATCAGCGCCGCCAGCGTGAAGCCGAGGAAGAGGCCCAGGGCATCATCGATCAGGCCAAGCGCGATGCCAAGCGCATGGCCGAGGAAACCCGCAAGAAACTTGACGAGCAGCTGGCCCGCCGCTCTAAGGCCGCGGAAGAGAAGATCGCCCGCGCCGAGGCACAGGCCATTGCCGCAGTGCGCAACCGCACGGCCGATGTCGCCGCCGCCGCCGCCGAGCAGATCGTGCGCCAGCGCCTCGACACCCAGGCCGGCGCCGCCCTCGTCGACCGCGCCATCGCCAATGTGCGCAGCAAGCTGACCTGACCGCTAAAATCTCCGGCATATCGTTAACGGATGACAGCCCGGCCCCGCGGTTAAGCGGTTTGGCCGGGCTTTTTCGTTAACCTTTTATCATGGGTTAAATGGTAGAAAGCTTTCCCGGGCTTAATCGGACGGTCATGTTCCGGCAGGGTGCCCGGGCTCATAGTAGGTTCAACAAGGAGTTGATCCCATGACCTATAAAGGGCGTTTTACCTATCTTCCCGGCACGACCGAGATGGCGCAGCATAATGCGGGCCTGTCCTTCGTTCTCGATGGCGGCTTTGGCCCGATGCGGCTGAATCGCGAGGCAAAGGCCGAACAGGCAGCACCGCGCGAGCCGGTACTACAGCATGCTTTTGCAAAATAGCCGCTCCAGCGCTATATTCCCGTCAGGGGGATATGGAGTTGGAGATTGCCATGACTAAACTCAATATCGGCCTGTTGGCTGCAATACCCATGCTGGCCCTTGCAGGTGCCTGCGCCAGCACTGACGGCCCCGTCCGCTTCGACGAAGCCTCGGTCACCAGCGACAGCCGGTTTGCCGAGTACGAGAAAGTCTATATCGCCGACGTCACCTATGACGCATCTATCGCGGCCCGCGACTCAGGTCTGGCCAGCGCACGCTTCGGCGCCACCGAGCGTCCCGTGCGCGAACGCGACCTGGAGGCCAAGGCCGACGATCTCGAGCGTGTGCTCAAGCGCGAGATCGGCAAGACCAAGCAGATCGTCCGCGCGCCCGGCGATGGCGTGCTGACCGTCAGCGCGACGATCACCGACCTGGCGGCCAACCAGCCGACCATGGCCGATATCTCGCAACAGCCAAGCCTGAGCCAGGACTCGGTCTATACCGGCAAATCGACTGTCTCGATCACGCTGAGCGAGAATGGCCGCACGCTGGCAACGCTGAGCGAGTCCTATCAGGGCGATCTGAACGACAATGTCGGCCGCCCCGGTATCTGGCAGGACGCTGACCGCGGCTTCTATTTCACCGCGAACAAGATCGCCCGTTACATCAGCTAACGGATCGATCACTGCAGACAGAAAGAAAGCCGCCCCTCACCCGGGCGGCTTTTTCGTGTCAGGCCCGGGCGTGGTTTCAGGGCTTGATGGTATAGGTGCAGGCTTCGCCATTGGACGGCCGCTCGACGACGACGCGGGCGAGACCGGCAAAGCGCGGCTGCAGCTTGCCGGCGACCCAGAGGCAGATGTTCTCCAGGGTGGGCATGGACAGCCCCTCGATCTCGTTGAGCAGGCGATGGTCGAGCTGTTCGTGGATGCCGGACAAGGCATCGTTGATGTCGCCAAAATCCTCGACCCAGCCGGTGACCGGGTCGGGCTCGCCTTCAAGCTCGACGGTCAGGCGGAAGGAATGGCCATGCATGCGCGCATAGGGCCGCTCGTCCGAGTCGAGGGACAGGAAATGAGCCGCGTCGAAAGTCACGGATTTGGCGATACGCATCATGTCAGTCGTCTTCTTCGGTTCGGCCTGCTGATGCTCAGGGGATCCCCGTCAGCTTGTGGATCTGCAGGCTCAGCCGCCATTGCGGGTGGCGGCGGCAATACTCTATAGCGGCGGCTGTATGGCGCGAAATCTCCGGGCCGTCCATAGGCTGGAGGAAAAAATGCGCAAAGGAGAGCGCGGCGAACCGCTCCGGCCGGGCCTTTTGCTGGAAATAGACGAGCTTCAATTCATCGCCGGAGGTCTGGACCAGCGGCGCATCGGCCTTGGGGCTGACGCAGATCCAGTCGAGCCCGGTAGGCGCTGCCACCGTGCCATTGGTCTCGACCCCGACCTGGAGACCGGCCTCATGCAGGGCCGCGATCAGGGGCGCATCGAGCTGCAAGAGCGGCTCGCCACCCGTGCAGATGACATAGGGAATGCCCTCGCCCGGGGCGGCCTCGGCGTCCCACATCTGCCGCGCCGCTGCGGCGAGGGAAGCAGGCGTGCCGAACTTGCCGCCGCCCGGCCCGTCCGTGCCGATGAAATCCGTATCGCAGAAATCGCAGACGGCGCGGCCGCGGTCCTGCTCGCGCCCGGTCCACAGATTGCAGCCGGCAAAGCGCAGGAAGACCGCGGCGCGGCCGGTCTGCGCGCCCTCCCCCTGCAGGGTGAAATACATTTCCTTGACTGAATAGATGCGGCTCATGCCGATGGTCCGGGCGCGGCCCTGTAGTCGTTCCAGCCCTTTTCGCGCAGCTCGCAGGCCGGGCAGGTGCCACAGCCATAGCCCCAGACGTGACGGTGGTCCCGGTCGCCGCGATAGCAGGTGTGGCTGTGCTCGACGATCAGGCCGACAAGCTCCGTGCCGCCCTCTGCCTCGGCCATTTCCCAGGTCTGCCCCTTGGTCAGATGCATCAGCGGTGTCTTCAGGCGGAAATCCGCGTCCATACCGAGGCGCAGGGCCTGCATCTGGGCTTCCAGCGTATCGGCGCGGCAGTCGGGATAGCCGGAAAAGTCCGTCTCGCACATGCCGCCGACCAGCGTGCCCATATTGCGGCGATAGGCAAGCGCTGCCGCGAGGACGAGGAAGGCGAGGTTGCGGCCGGGCACGAAGGTGTTGGGCAGGCCGCTTTCGGCCATCTGGAATTCGACGTCGCCGGTCATCGCTGTTTCGCCCAGCGCCGACAGGGCTTCGAGATCGACGAGGTGATCCTCTCCCAGCTTCGCGCCCCAGCCCTGGAAATGGCTGGCAATTTCGCGGCGCAGGGCAAGGCGCGCTTTCAACTCCACATGGTGACGCTGGCCATAGGCAAAGCCGACGGTTTCGACATGGGCATAGCGCGACAGGGTCCAGGCGAGACAGGTCGCAGAATCCTGTCCGCCGGAAAAAAGTACGAGCGCCCTGTCTTCAGCCAGCTTCATGGCAGTCACATCTCCATCGGTCGGAAAGACGCTCCCATACTGCAAAAACCATCGGGATGCCAACGCGGCCCCCGCATTTTTTTGAACGCAGGGCACAACCTGCGCATGCCTTTAGGAGAATTTTAAACATTCTCGCGCATAAGTTGCGTATCGGAGAGGTAACCGCCACACCACCACCTGAAAGCTGATCCCGAAACAGGCTTTCAATTCTCTCCCGATCCGAACGCCGCCGGATTCCGCACCGGCGGCGTTCCTTTATCTTGGCAGGTGCTGCCGCACGCCATCAGCATCCGGCGTCCCGGCTGACAGTTCGGTCGCATCATGGGCGTGGCCGTCATCATGGAGGTCATGATGCGCAAAGCTGAGGCCCATCGCCAAAATCACACCGAGTACATAGACGATAACGGCGGCAAACCGGTTCGTATTGGTAATATGGACGGTCAAATGTGTTGCCCCGACATAGAGCAGGGCACCGGCAGCAACCGATACCAAGATGCCGAGCACATCTGGCGGGGCATCATGCAAATATTCCACCGAGATGAGAGCGCCCAGCGGCGTGGTCAGGGCCGCACCGAAGAAAGCGACGATGACGGCTATACTCGGTTTCATGCCGCTGCCGCGGAGGATGGCAAAGAGTATCATACCCTCTGCGAATTCATGCAGGATCAGCCCGATCGAGGCCATCATGCCAATGAAGATGTCGTGCTCGTAGAGAATGCCGTACTCTATGCCGTCGAGAAAAGAGTGAAGACCGATGCCAAGCAGGGGAGCGATTGCAACCCCGGCATTGGGCTCATGCCTCAACAGGGCATTGATCATATACAGGGACAGATAGCCGCCCAGCGCCCAGTAGGGGGCGTTCGCCGTCATGGCGAGGCCTTCGGGGAACAGGCGCAGCGCCGTCATCACCAGCACACCGGCAGCAAAAGCAGAGAAATAGCCGGAATACTTGTCGGCGAAGGATTCGTTCAGCCAGACGCAGACCAGGCCGAGCGTCGCCATCAGGGCGGCGATCAGGCTCGCAATCAATGCGGGCGAATTCCATTCGACGAGATACGCCAATACCATAAGCGGTAAACTGCAGCCGACTGCATCCCCAAATTCTCGATTCCCCGGGCGGGTCAGCCTGCGCATGGGTCAGCCTGGTGCCGGTGGTTCCCTTAACACCATCTTAACCTTTGCGAAAGACAGCGCAAGCCGTTGTTATATAATCACACACATTAACAGGGGCTTGCTTGTCAACTTAAAACTCTAATCGTTTCGGTCGCGTAACGGCAATTCGGCAACACCCGACCGCCATCCGGACGCCGAACGGCCGGGCGTACCAATCAGGCCGCCGTCGCCTCTTCGACCGGATCGTGCTCTGCGACCCAATGGCCGGGCGAGACCTCGATCAGCTTCGGGCGATATTGCACCGCATCCGGATCGTCTATCACTTTCGACTTGAGGAAGCGCAGCGGCGCCCGGGTGTCGAGCGGTGACGGCAGGTCGCCTTCCAGCCTCACCCGCGGCTTGGATTTCTCGATCTGCGGGTCCGGCGTCGGCACGGCCAGGATCAGCGCCCTGGTATAGGGATGGCGCGCATCCTCGTAGATCGCATTGCGGTCGGCGAGTTCGACGATCTGGCCGAGATACAGCACCATGACCCGGTGGGAAACCTCGCGCACGACGGACAGGTCGTGGGAGATGAAGATCAGCGATGTGCCGAAATCATGCTGCAGGTCGATCAGCAGGTCGATGATCTGCGCCTGTACCGAGACGTCGAGGGCGGAGACGGCCTCGTCGCAGATGACCATTTCCGGCTCAAGGATCATCGCCCGGGCGATACCGACACGCTGGTTCTGGCCGCCTGACAGCTCGTGCGGATAGCGGTTGAGGAAGGCGCCGGGCAGACCGACCCGTTCCAGCAGCGAGCGCACGCGGGCGTTGATTTCCTTCGTACCCAGATTGCTCTTGTGGGTCTTCAGCGGCTCGGCAATGGAGGCGCCGATCGTCATGCGCGGATCGAGGGCGGCAAGCGGGTCCTGGAAGATGATCTGGAAATCCTTGCGCAGGGCACGGATCTTGGCCTTCGACTGCGAGGTCAGATCCTTGCCGAGCCAGACGACCGGCTTTTCGGACTTGCTATCCTTCTTGATCGGCGCGAATTGCAGGATCGCGCGGGCAAGCGTTGACTTGCCGCAGCCGGATTCGCCGACAACGCCCAGCGTCTCGCCGCGCTTGAGATTGAAGCTGACGCCATCGACGGCGCGCAGCGGTTTCTTCTTCCGGAACAGGCCGGAGCCAACCCTGACCGGGTAATGCACCTTGACCTCGTCGACCTCGAGGAGGGTTGGCGCATCGGCCGGGACCGGACGGATGGCCGGACGGCCATGGCGGTCGGGCTGATCGATCCGCGGCATCGCGTCGAGCAGCATCCTGGTATAATCCTGCTGCGGATTATAGAAGATCTCGTCGGCCGTACCGGACTCGACGAATTCGCCATCCTTCATCACCATCACCCGGTCGCACATGCGCGCAACCACGCCCATATCGTGGGTGATGATGGCGATGCCCATATTCTGCTCGGTCTTCAGATCGGCCATGATGTCGAGGATCTGGGCCTGCACCGTGACGTCGAGGGCCGTGGTCGGCTCGTCGGCGATCAGAAGTTCCGGATCGCCGAGCAGCGCCATGGCGATCATCACGCGCTGGCGCATGCCGCCGGACAGCTCGTGCGGAAATTGCCGCAGCCGCCGCGCGCCCTCGGGAATGCGCACGCGCTCGAGCAGCTCGATCGAGCGCTGGCGGGCTTTCTCGCCGGTGATCTTCTTGTGCAGGGCCAGTACCTCGCCCATCTGGTCGCCGATCGTCATATGCGGTGTCAGCGAGGTCAGCGGGTCCTGGAAGATCATGGTGATCCGGTCGCCGAGGATCTGGCGGCGCTTGCCGGCTCGCATCCTGAGGAGGTCTTCGCCATGATAGAGCGCTTCGCCGGACACGCGGCCATTGTCGGCGACGAGACCCACGGCCGACAGGCAGGTCTGGCTCTTGCCGGAGCCGGATTCGCCGACAATCCCGACGCATTCCCCGGCATTGATTGCCAGGGAGACGCCCTTCACGGCATTGACGACGCCATCGGGGGTCGCGAAATCGACGGTCAGGTTCTTCAGCTCGAGGATGGGGCTATCCGGGTTACGCGATACAGACATGAATTCAGGGGCCTCCGGCATGCAGTCACAAACATGCGTTCTGTCGAAAAAGAAGCGCTATATGACCCGGATATGGGCTATGATGCAACTATTGAGACCGTGTCAACGTTTTAACGATAGCCAAACAGGAGGAACTTATGCCCGTATTCAAAATCAGCTTTCTGGCTGCCGGTATTGCCGCGCTACCCCTTCTCGGCGCCTGTTCCAGCGCGCCGTCAGAGACGCAGCAGGAGCGCACCGCCATGGTCGAGGCGCGCAAGGGCGAACAGGTCAACAATGTCTGCTTTGCCGGGCAGATCGATTCCTTCTCCACCATCAATGACAGGGCCGTCGTCGTACGCACCGGCGTGCGCGACCGTTATCTGCTTGAAACGGCAAGCTGTTTCGGCCTCGGCAATGCGCTGTCGCTACAGATCGAGAACCGCGGCGGCTGCCTGACCCGCGGCGATTACATCGTTGCCTATGATTCCGCCTTCGGCAATGACGGCACCGGCCTCAAGCCGTCCCGCTGCCTGATCACGTCGATCCACGAGTGGAAAGACGAAGAGGAAATGGCCGCGCAATAAGCCTGCCGTTCCATCCGTTTTAAACGGCTCCCCGGCCTGCGGCTGCGGGAGCCGTTTTTTGTTGTCTGGCTGCATTCTCCTGCGCATCGGCCTCGACGCGCGCGGGGGCATTTCGATAAGCTCGGCGCAAGCAATGTTAAGGCCCTTGACCATGACCAATCCGGACCGCCTGCAGCCGCTGATCCTGCCCTTTCACGGCAAGACGCCGCAGATCCATGCTTCCGCCTTCATCGCGCCCGGCGCGGTGCTGGTCGGCGATGTCCATGTCGGGCCAGAGGCGAGCGTCTGGTATGGGTGCGTGTTGCGCGCCGACACCAACCGGATCGAGATCGGCGCCGGCTCCAACGTGCAGGACGGCACGATCATCCATGTCGATGCGCCGGACTGGGGCGGCACGCCGGTGATCATCGGGCAGAACGTGCTGATCGGGCACAAATGCATGCTGCATGGCTGCACCGTGGAGGATGGCGGCTTTGTCGGCATGGGCGCGACAATGCTCGACCGGTCGCTGGTCGAGAGCGGCGGCTATCTGGCGGCAGGCGCGTTCCTGTCGCCCGGCAAGACCGTGCCGACGGGCGAGATGTGGGCCGGCATGCCGGCGCGGAAATTCCGTGACCTGAAGGAAGGCGAGGACAGGCACGCGCTGATGGGCTCGGCCCATTATGTCGAGGAGGCGAAAGCCCATGCGGCCGCGCTGGAAGAATTCGACTGCGCCCGGTCCCCTTCCGACTTGTCTGCGGCCGACTTCAAGACGAGTGGCTGTGACTGACGGGTGCAATTGAGGCGGACAATTCAGCCGCCCATGTTGAACGGCAGCAGCACGATGACGGTCAGGATCGCGGCGACGCCGATCCATTTCCACGGGCCCATCCCCTTCCAGGCGATGGCAAGCCAGGACGGTATCTTCATTCGGCTGCCTCCAGCTGGCGCCGGCCGGCCGGCGGCGCTGCGCCCGTCCCTTTTGCCGTGCCCATGGCGGAGCGCACCATGCGCTGGCCATAGATGACGACGCCGGTCACCGACAGGGCCGACAGCGCCGCGCCGAAGACGAACCAGATCAGCTTGGTCCAGATCCCGCCGAAGGTGCCGAAATGCAAGGGGTCGGCCATCTCGGCGATGCGCTGATGCAGCCCGGCATCGCGCGAGCGATGGGTGCCGAGCACGGCGCCGGTCGCCGGGTCGAAGGCGACATAGCTCGCCCGGGCCCTGACCAGCCAGGTGCCGTCCGTATAGCCCTGAAACACCAGCGGCTGGCCGGGGCGGGTCGGCGGCAGCATGACCGAGATATCGAGCCCCGGCTGGACCTCTTCCGCCCGCGCCGCCATCTCGTCGATCATCTCGCCCGTCAGCGTGATCTCGACCTCACGCGCCTTCCCGGTCTCGCCAAAGGACGGTGCCCGCCAGCCAAGGCTTTCGGCCAGATAGAAAAGCCCGGTCAGGGCGATGACCGGCACGAACCACAGCGTCCACAGGGCGACCAGCCGGTGCAGATCGCCGTTCAGGGTGCGGGCGTCGCGGGTGCGCGGTTGCTTCAGGAAGCCGCGCCAGAATTTCTTGTAGACGATCAGCCCGCTGATCATCGAGGCGATCAGCAGGAAGGACAGGGCCGAGACCAGCGGCACGCCCCATTTGACCGGCAGCATCAGATGCCGGTGGGTGTTGCGCAAGAAGCGCTGGAAGCTCATCCAGCCGCGATCGCCGGTCACCTCGCCGGTATAGGGGTTGATGTCGATCAACCGGCGCTCGCCATCGGGCATCTGGCCATAGGCCCCGGCGGCGAACCACGGGTCGAGCGGCCCGGTGAAATAGGACAGGCGCATGTCGGGATAATCCGCCCGCGCCGCCTCATAAAGCGTGCCCCAGCTGACCCGCTCGCTCTGCGCCTGCGGCATCACCCGCATCGACCCATTGGCGAGCCAGTCGAGCTCGTTTGAAATGACCGCCAGCGTGCCGGTGATCAGGATGAAGCTCACGAACAATGAGAGCTTCAGCCCGACCCAGGAATGAATGTCGAACCAAAGACGGCTCTTTTTCTTTCCATTCTTGTTCCCGGGCCGGGCCATACCCCTCTCCTAGAACTTTTTTGAGATCTGCAGGACGACGCTGCGCGGTGCGCCGGGGAAGTGGCCGGTCCGGTCGATAAATCCGGAGGCGGCATATTCCTCGTCGAACAAATTGCGGACATTGACCTGCCCCTGCCAGCCATTGTCGAAGGTCGTGATCCAGGACGCGTCGTAGACGGTATAGGCCTTCACATCCTGACCGGAGAGGGAAATCCGCTCACCGACATAATCGGCGCCGCCGGCGATGGCCGAATTCAGCATCGGCAGCTCATAGCGCGTCCACAGGCCGAAGGCGTGCTCCGGCGCATTGGCAAAGCCGTCGCCCACCGCATTGGTGATCGAGCCCGGCGCGCCGCCGGTGATCGCCGTGTCGTTCCACGCATAGTTGACCTGGAAGGTCCACTGATCGGTGATGTCGCCGACCGCGTCGAGCTCAACGCCCTGCGAGGTCACCTCGCCGATCTGGACGAGGTTGGGCACCCCGCCCGTGCCCGCCGCCGGGTCCGGATTGGCGACGATGACATTGTCTTTGACGATGTCGTAGACCGCCGCCGTCGCGAGGATGCGCCCGTCGAACAGCTCGGCCTTCACGCCGGCCTCGACCTGCTGGCTCTCCTCCGGATCGAACGGCCCGCCATCTTCCGGATCGGTGATGCCCTGCGGGCTGAACCCCTCGCCATAGCTGACATAGAGCGAGACCGGCGGGACCGGCTTGTAGACCGCCCCGGCGCGATAGGAGACGGCCTCGTCATCGGCGCTGTCGCCGCTGAGGGCGTCGGTTTGCTCGAACGAGTCGAAGCGCGCGCCGCCGATGAGGTGGAATTTCTCCGTGATCTCGACCTGGTCCTGGACATAGAGACCATAGCGCTCGCCGCTCGTCTCGGTGCGCCGCCACGGGATCATGTCGAGCTCGTCCTGCAGCAGCAGGAAGCCGGAATTGCCATAGACCGGGTCGATCAGGTCGAGCGGCTGGACCGGGCCGGGGCTGGTGCCGAGCGGGTTGTCCTGACGGGCGGTGCGTGCACGGAAGGTTGCCTCCGTGTCGAAATAGTCGCCGCCGACGAGGATGGTGTGCGCCATGCCGGCGAGGGTTTCCTGCCAGACGAGATCTGCCGTGATCGAGCTTTCCCTGGAGGTGCGGAGCTGATCGCGGAATTCGCGCAAATAGAGCGTCGAGCCCGGCGCGGCAGGGCCGCGGCTCTCGTGATATTGCTGCTGTTCCTCATTGTCGACGATCCGCCCGATCAGCCGCAGCGACAGGGTGTCGGCGAACTCGTGGGTCAGGGTCAGCTGGCCGATGGTCGATTCCAGCGCGAGGAAATCGGTCGCTTCATTGGTGTTCCAGCTGATATCGGTGAGGAAATCCCCGTCATCATTCACCGGCACGCCGCGCAGGCGGTTGCCCGGCAGGTTGATGTCGTAATATTCGAGCGAGGCGACAAGCTCCGTAGACGGACCGGGCCTCCACGCGCCTTGCGCCGTCAGGATGGCGTTCTCCTCGCCGGCATTGTTGCGGAAATCATTGCTCTCTTCATAGAAGCCGCCGAGGCGGAAGGCGATGTCGTCGCGCCCGGCGACAGGCCCGGTGATGTCGCCGGAAACGCCCCACAGCCCGCGATCGCCGAGGGTGACCTCGACCTCGCCGCCTTGCTCATAGTCGGGGGTCTTGGTGACATAGTTGATCAGGCCGCCGGGCTCGCCGCCGCCATAGAGCATGCCCGAGACGCCCTTGAGCACCTCGATCCGCTCGATATTGAACAATTGCGGGACGGAGAAGCCAGCGAAGGGGTCGCCGCGCACGCCATCATAGCGGATCTCGTCCTGGCGGAACCCGCGCGCGACGATACCCGAATAAGAGAAGAAGGTGACGCCGGAAATCGAGCGGTAGAGATCGGTCGTCTCGCGCGCGGCCTGGTCCTCGATCAGCTGGTTGGTCAGCACCTGCACCGACTGCGGCGTGTCGAGAATCGCCGTCGGCGTCTTGGTCGCGAGGCTCGATTCACCGACGCGGTAGAATTCCTGGGCCCGGCCGATGATGACGATCTCGTCGCCATTGTCCTCTTGCCCGCCTGCTTGTGCGCCCTCTTGGGCAAAGGCCATGCCCCCCGCCGAAAACGCCATGACCAGCGCGGCCAAGGCCGCCGACCCGTTCAGATAACCCCTCATGTGATACTCCTGCAATTAATAATGATAATGATTCTTATCTGCAGGAGCCCCCTAACCCACCCGTCATGATGGCGCAAGGGGGGTGCGGCGGCATTTTGAGAATAAGTCGCAAAAAGGCGCCACATTTGCGTGCAGCGGCTTTTCGCGAAGGATGTCGGGAAGAGACCGGGTCAGGCGGCGCGGGTGAAGACCACGCGATTGCGCTCGCCGAGATCGGGCTGTTTTTCATCCCTGATATTGGCCTTGGCGATTTCCCAGCCGAATTTCAGGGCGTTGCCGGTCGTGCTCCACATGGCGGCGTCCTCCAGCGTCAGCTCCATCAGGGCGATATCGGGATCGTCCTTGCCATGCTCGTACCAGGCGGCCACGACCGGGCTCCAATATTCCTCGACCTTGTCGACATTGCCGGAGCGGCGCAGGCGTCCCTTGGCCGAGGCGTAATAATTATTGTGATCGGCAACAAAGGTGAAATGCGCCGTGCATTCCGCGCCGCATTCGGTGACGAGATCGTTCGATTTCCTGGAGAAGAACCAGACCTTGCCATTCTCCGGATCGGCGAAGGGCGCCATGGGCTGCATGTGATCGCGGTTGCACAACAGGCCGAGCATCACCGCATGGACGTCTTCCAGCTCGTCCCAGAACTGTTTTTCCGGGTGTTTGCGGGTCATCTCGGTGTCGGTCATGGCTGTACTCCGGTACTTGGTTTGTTTCAGGATGTGCTGACAGACACCTCGAGCGGGCGCGGGGTTTCACCGGAGAGGATTAAATCAGGCCGCCGCCTGTTTTCCTTGCCAATAGGGGCAAGGACAGACAAAAATGCCGCTCACGCGCCATTTCCGGCCAACGACCAGAATGACGAAAGGGCAGACATCCATGGCAGCCGATGCACCAACCGCCGCACCGAAACAGAAGGGCTTTCTCGGCTGGGTCGAAAAGACCGGCAACAAGCTGCCCGATCCGGTCTTCATCTTCTTCTACCTGATCGGCGCCTTGATCGTGATCTCCCTGATCTGCTGGGCGCTGGGCGTGTCCGCCACCCACCCGACGCTGGTCGGCGAGGACGGCAACCCGGTCGTCATCAGCGCCGTCGCGCTGCTGTCGGGCGACAATATCAGGCGGCTCTGGGTCGAGATGCCGGAGACGTTCACCCACTTCCACCCGCTCGGCTATGTGCTGGTCGTGATGCTGGGCGCCGGTGTCGCCGAACGTTCCGGCCTGTTTGCCAGCGCCATGCGCGCGGCGGTACGCAATGCGCCGAAATTCCTGCTGACACCGGTCGTCGCCCTCGTCGCCATGATCGGCAACCACGCGGCTGACGCGGGTTATGTCGTGCTGATCCCGCTTGCCGGCGTGTTGTTCGCGGCCGCCGGCCGCCATCCGCTCGCCGGGATCGCCGCGGCCTTTGCCGGTGTCTCCGGCGGCTTCTCGGCCAACATCGCGCCGGGCCAGCTCGATGCCCTGCTGTTCGGCATCACCGAGGCCGCTGTCGAAGGCTCCTCCCTCGATCCGAACTGGATCGCGAATATCGCCGGGAATACCTATTTCATCCAGGGCATGACGATCCTGTTCCTGCCGATCATCTGGTTCGTAACCGACGTGATGATCGAGCCGCGCCTCGGCAAATACCAGGGCGGCGGCGACGCGGCCAAGACGCTCGGCGATGAAGACAAGCCGCTGACCGCCGACCAGAAGAAAGGCCTCGGACGCGCCGGGCTCGCCGTTCTCGGTGTCATCGTGTTGTGGCTGATCTTCACCTTCGCCCCGACGACGCCGCTGATCGACGAGACCGCCTGCCCGGCCGCTGTCGCGGCGGCAGGCGACTGTAACCCGATCAGCAACTGGAACCCGTTCTTCAGCTCCCTCGTCGCCGCCTTCTTCATCCTGTTCCTTGCCGCCGGCTGGGCCTATGGCGCGGCTGCAGGCACGATCAGGAACCATCGCGACCTCGTGGAAATGATGGCCGATGCGATGAAGGACCTTGGCTATTACCTCGTCCTCGCCTTCGCCGCAGCCCACTTCGTGGCCATGTTCAACTGGTCGAATCTGGGCCTGATCTCGGCGGTCCATGGCGCCAATGCGATCCAGTCAACCGGCCTGCCGCTGCCGATCCTCCTGGTGCTGATCGTGCTGTTCACCGGCCTGATCAATCTGTTCGTCGGCTCGGCCTCGGCCAAATGGGCGCTGCTCGCGCCCGTGCTGGTGCCGATGCTGATGCTGCTCGGCATCTCGCCGGAAGGGGCGACGGCGGCCTATCGCGTCGGCGATTCAGCGACAAACATCATCACGCCACTGATGGTCTATTTCCCGCTGATCCTGATCTTCTGTCAGCGCTGGCAAAAGGATTTCGGCCTCGGCTCGCTGACCGCGATGATGCTGCCCTATTCGGTCTGGCTGATGATCGGCGGGATCGCGCTGACCTTCTTCTGGGTCTGGGTCGGCTGGCCGCTCGGCCCCGGCGCCGACATGACCTACACCCTGCCGACGGTAACGCCATAAGGCGGCACACTCTCCAAACAAAAAGCCCGGGTCATCGCCCGGGCTTTTTTTGATTCTCATGCGCTGGCGATCAGCCGAGGATCCTCGCTTCGGTCGCTTCCCTGACTTCGTCCAGCGTCACGCCGGGGGCAAGCTCGACGACGCTCAGCCCGCCCTCTTCCTTGCTGACGTCGAAGACGCCGAGATTGGTGATGATGCGGTCGACGCATTTCACCCCGGTCAGCGGCAGGGAGCATTCCTTGAGCAGCTTCGACGCGCCGGTCTTGGACGTATGATCCATCAGCACAACGACTTTCTTCACGCCGGCAACGAGGTCCATCGCGCCGCCCATGCCCTTGACCATCTTGCCGGGGATCATCCAGTTGGCGAGATCGCCATGCTCGGAGACTTCCATGGCGCCGAGGATCGACAAATTGATATGCCCGCCGCGGATCATGCCGAATGAGTCGGCGGAGGAGAAATAGGAGGTCCGCTTCAGCTCGGTGATGGTCTGCTTGCCGGCATTGATCAGGTCCGGATCGACTTCATCCTCATACGGAAACGGGCCCATGCCGAGCATGCCGTTTTCCGACTGAAGCGTCACGTCGATATCCTCGGCGATATAGTTGGCGACCAGCGTCGGGATACCGATGCCGAGATTGACATAGAACCCGTCGCCGAGTTCCTGCGCGGCCCGTTCGGCCATCTGGTTACGGTCCCAGCCCTTGTGTTCGGTCTCAGACATTATGCATTCTCCCGCTGGCGCACGGTGCGCTGTTCAACGCGTTTCTCGAACTCGCCCTGGACGATGCGCTGCACGAAGATGCCGGGCGTGTGGATATGGTCGGGGTCGAGCGCGCCGAGCGGTACGATCTCCTCGACCTCGGCGATCGTCACCTTGCCGGCGGTCGCCATCATCGGGTTGAAATTGCGGGCCGTCTTGCGGAAGACGAGATTGCCCTGCTCGTCGCCTTTCCAGGCCTTCACGAGGGAGACATCGGCGGTCAGGCCCGTCTCCATGATATAGGTCTCGCCGTCGAACTCCTTGTGCTCCTTGCCCTCGGCGATCAGCGTGCCGACGCCGGTCTTGGTATAGAAGCCGGGAATGCCTGCACCGCCGGCGCGGATGCGCTCGGCCAGCGTGCCCTGCGGGTTGAATTCCAGCTCCAGTTCGCCGCCCAGATACTGTTTCTCGAAGGTCTTGTTCTCACCCACATAGGACGAGACCATCTTCTTGATCTGGCGGGTCTGCAACAGCAGGCCGAGGCCGAAATCGTCGACACCGGCATTGTTGGAAATCGCGGTGATGTTCTGGGCGCCTGAATCGCGCAGCGCGACGATCAGGTTTTCCGGAATGCCGCACAGGCCGAAGCCGCCGGCCATGACGGTCATCCCGTCGAATGTCAGGCCGTCGAGCGCCTCGTCCGCCGACCCGTAAATCTTGCTGGGCATAAGCTGTCTCCTTCTGACTGCTGATGTACCATAGCGGTGCCGCAAAGCAACATGACAGTCGATTCACATTCTTGCCGTTGTAGCGGATTTCCTGGGGATGTGTAGAGGCAGTGGCAAATTTTATCAGCCCGTGGCATAGGCGCGTGATGAGCACTCAACTGCAAATCCTCGTCGACGCCGATGCCTGTCCGGTGAAGGACGAGATCTTTCGCGTGGCAGAGCGCCATGGCGTGCCGGTCGTGGTCGTGTCCAACTCCTATATGCGGCTGCCGGCCGACCCGCTGATCGAAAGGGTTGTCGTTTCTGACGGGTTCGATGCGGCGGACGATCATATTGCGGAGCGCGCCGGGACGAAATCCGTGGTCATCACCGCCGATATTCCGCTGGCGGACAGATGCCTGAAAGCGGGTGCCACCGTGATCGCCCCCAACGGCAAGCCGTTCACGCCCGACATGATCGGCGGGGCGCTGGCGACACGGGCGATCATGCAGGATCTGCGGGCCGGGTCAGTCGGCGGGAATATCGGCGGCCCGCCGCCTTTTTCGAAGGCGGACCGCTCGCGCTTTCTCTCGGTGCTGCATGATACGCTGGAGAAAATGGCCCGGGACTAGATCAACCTGCCTTCAAATGGAATCATTTGAAGGCAGAAAAGTTGATCGCTCCCAAAGTGTTAGAGCAGCTCCTCTGCGTCCATCCGGACGCAGGCTGCTCTAATCGTCCGGGTTACTCGTCCCAGCCCCGCACGATCTCGCGGATCAGCAGGCCCGCCTCGGTATAGTCGTCGTCGGTCCAGCCGCCGGTCGGCGATGCGCCGGCCTTCAGGATCGACGCCCCCTCATCCTTGTCGAACAGCGACCAGTTGGCCATGGACAGCTCGTTCGCCTTCAGGAAATCCACCCACACCTGCGTCGCCTCGTGGTCCGGCGCGCCCTTGCCATAGGCATCGACGGAGCCCCATTCGGTAACGAACAGGGCATAGCCATTGTCGAGCGCGATCTGCGCCTTGTCACGCAGGCTCTGGCCGTGCGTGGCGGCATAAAAATGCAGCGTATACGCAATATTGTCATGGCCTTCGATCGGGCTTGCCGTCGCTTCGTCCACATCCTGCGACCAGCTCTGCGTGCCGACGACGATGAGATTGTCCGGATCGACGGCGCGGATCGCCTCGATCACCTCCAGCGAATAGGGCTTGATCACCGTTTCCCAGTCCGTGTCCTGCAGCGGCTCGTTATAGATCTCGTAGATCACGTTGGGCGTGTCGCCATATTGCTCGGCCATCAGGGTGAAGAATTCCACCGCGTCCTCCGGCCGGTCTTCGGCCGAGTGGGAATGCCAGTCGATGACGACATAGACACCGGCCTCGATCGCGCCGTCGATGACGGCCTGCGCCATCGCGATCTGTTCGGCCGGATATTCAGCATACCCGCCCTTCTCCTCCGCGGCGATTGCGGCGCGCACGACAGAGGCGTCAAAGTCCTCTGCGACATAGGCCACCGCCTCCTTGTTATAGAATTTTTCCGCCCCCCAGCCGATGGTCGACCAGAACCAGGATACGCCGGCGAGGGAGACATTCTCGCCGTGCTCGCCGACAATGCGATTGCCCTCGACGGACAGCTGGCCGTGGGTCTCGACAGGGGTCATGTCCGGGCGCTCGGCCGCAGGGCGGTCTTCATCCGCAGGGGGAGCATCGTCAAACGCCATCACAGCGAAGGCAAGCGGCAGGACGGCAACGCCGCGCAGTAATGTTTTCATGGTCAAATTCCTTATACAAAGCCCATATTGGTGTTGGAAAAATTGCCGATATTCGGGAACACGTCCGGCAGCTCGCTCTCGCTCGCCCCGAACCAGCGCGCCAGCGTCGCGGCATATTCATCGACTGCCGTCGTCGGCAAGAGGCGGCCCTGGCCGACCTGGTCGTCCGTGTCGAGAGAAATATGCGGCGCCGTGCCGTAATAGCGCCCGCCCTTGACCGCGCCGCCGACGATAAAGTGATGCCCGCCCCAGCCATGGTCGGAGCCATCGGCATTCCTCGCCAGCGTGCGGCCGAAATCGGACGCGGTGAAGGTCGTGACCTTGTCGGCAACGCCCATTTCAACGGTCGCGGCATAGAAGGAACCGATCGCTTCATCCACCTGGCCGACCAGTGCGGGGTGGTTTTCCATCAGCCGGTCATGATTGTCGAACCCGCCGAGCGACACGAAGAAGACCTGTCGCTTCGAGCCCAGCGCCTTTTGCGCCCCGATCAGCCGGGCGACGATCTTCATCTGGTCCGCCAGCGGATTATCCCCGCTCCGCGTGTCGAAGGATGTCGACAGGTTCACCCCGTCAAGCGCGCCATTGACGATCCCCTCCATCTCCATGGAACGGCGGGTGACGTTGACGAATTCCCTCTCCAGCGTGTTGGCGCTGTCCTTCGAGATGATCTGCCGCATGGCATAGGCGATGGCGTCATTGGCATAGGCAGGCTCGCTCAGCATGTTGACATCGATCGCGCCCGACGGGCTGATCTGGTATTGCAGCGCCTCTCGGCCCGCAACAAAGACGGCATTGCCCGACGCCGATATGCAGGTCAGCAGCGATTGCTCATTGGCATCCATGGCGAGGTCGCCGAGACGCCCGCCCCAGCCGATGGTCGCGCCTTCCGACCCCAGTGCCTGCCAGACCGATTGCTGGTCGTTATGGGAGAACAGCTTGGGCGGAAGCGGATAGAGATCGCGGTTATTGCCCTCGAATTGCGCTTTCGTCAGTGGGGTAACCAATGGCCCGACATTGAGCTGCACCGCCGCGCGGCCCTTGTTGAACAGGCCGGCGAGGTTCGGCATGTTCGGGTTAAGCGCGAATTGCATGTCGTCAGTCAGCGCCGGTCCGCCCAGCGGCGTCAGCGCCGTGCGCTCCAGTGCACTGCGGGCAACGGCGATACCGCCCGGCCCGCGATCCGGCCCGCCGCCGCGGATATGCGCATATCTGTCATAGTTCGGAATATCGAACGGGATGACCGTATTGGCATAGTCATTGCCGCCATAAAGGAAGACGCAGACAAGCGCCTTGTAGTCGGTCGCCTCGAAGGCTGCCGCCTCGCCGACACCGGCGAGCGACATGGCGAGCGGCCCCGCCGCGCCCATGAACCCGATATGACCGGCCCGCTGCAACAGCGCCCGGCGCGTCAGGGAGGTGTGATCCGTCTTGCTCATCTTCTCGTCTCCCTATTTCTGGATCAGGTATTCAGGGCTCGCCATGACGAGCAGGCAGGCACTGGCGAGCAGGTCCTTCTTGTCGCTATCGGCGCTGTCCTCGGTCACCCCCTTGGAGGCGAGCGCGGTGCCGATGACGGCGCAGGTCTCTGCGGACAATTGCCCGGCGGCAAAATGCAGATTGAGCCAGTCGACCAGCGCTTGCGTGTCATGCGCCAGCGGCAGGAGCGGCGCATAGGTCGGGCGCATATTGTCCGTACCCCACCGGATCATCCATTGCAGGAAGTTGATATAGCCGGCGGTCGATGTCTCGTTATGCAGCTGGAATTCCGGCATCGTCGCATCGGCCCTGGCCATCGCCGTCTGCGGCGGCACATAGCCGGGACGGAAATAGTTGAACACCGATGGCGAGCGCAGCGGGCTCTGGCCCAGGGCATTGTCGCTGCGCGAGGTGTTGAAGACCCAGACCGTACCTGTCTCCGCCTCGACGCCGACCGTGCGCGCCCATTGGGCAAACCGCAGCACCGGTTCGCGCAGCTTGCCGTCCAGGTCTCCGGTGCCCACGGTGCGGGCTTCCGGGTCGAGCAGCACGGCCTTCCACACCGCCTTCAGGTCGCCGCGCACGCCCTCGCCATTATCGTTGAACGCCGCCGTCACCCGGGCGACATAGGACGGGCTCGGATTACTCTTGACCAGCCGCTGGATCATCTGCCGGCCGAAGAACGGCCCGACATTGGGATGGTTGAACAGCACGTCATGGACGTAAGGAAACTTGCGCGACGGATGCGTGCCGGCCGGGATATGCTTGCCGAGGAAATTGACCTCGAGGAAGGAATGCTCCGCGGCATCCAGCGCCATCGGATCGAGCGCGAAATCGACACTCGGCACCGGATAGTCGAGCCATTCGACATCGGTGCGCTTGACGTTTTTCTGGTTATAGTCATAGCCGGTGAAGACGCGGGCGAGATTGGTAATGTCGTCCTGGGTATAGGTCTCGATCGGCTCGCCATTGTCATCGCGCTTCAGCGTGCCGTCCGGGTTGAGCTCGTACAGCCCGATGGTGAACAGCTGCATGATCTCGCGGGCATAGTTCTCGTCAGGCCGGCGACCGGTCGCCTCGTCCTCTTTCAGATTGCCCTTGGTGTTGAGATAGAGCCCCATCGCCGCGTTGAGGGATATCTTTTCCAGCAGGTCGCGGAAATTGCCGAAGGCATTCTTGCACAAGAGGTCCCAATAGGCCGCGATCATGTAGGGCGGCCAGAACCCGTCGATCGGGTCGAGCGAGACGACGAAGAATTGCGACAGGGCGAAGGCGGCGCGCTTGCGCATCTGGTCGTCGCCGGTCAGCATCTGGTTCCAGGCCATCCAGTCGCCATATTGGGGCCAGAAATATTCGCCTTCCGGGGTGACCTTGTCGAAGCCTTCGGCGGTCAGCCAGTCGACCCCGGTCTGGCCGCGCGGGCGGGCAAATTCGGCCTCGAGCCAGCCTTCGGGCCCAAGCTCCTGCACCGCCGCGATGTCCTCCGGCCGGGCGGTCATCTGCGCCTGCAGCAGGAACCGCGCTGCGTCAGTCCCGGAAATCATGGTTGCATTCTGCTGGTCAGACGCGACACCGCCACCGGTGTCATCCACGCCCGGCATCATGAGGGATAGTTTCAAGTCCGCCTCCGTTCGCGGAGCGGCCCTGCCGCCCCGTGCCCTATATACTGTTACGATTCCGGGTCTGATGCCCTTTGTGATAAAGCGTAACCCGGCATGGCGAAACGGGCAAGGGCGGGGTTAAGCCAGAAAAGTGAACAACTTAGCCTTCAGCTTTTCGAGATTACCAGTCTCACATTCCCATACCGTGAGAACCTCCCATCCATCAGCGATAAGCTCGGACCTCACTTTTTTATCTCTTTGTACATTTCCTTCCAGCTTTTTTCGCCAATACCCTACGTTGCTTTTCGGCTTTCGGGCATCTTTGCATTCCTCGGATGGGTGGAGGTGCCAAAAGCATCCGTGCACAAATATGACTTTCCTTTTCCCCGCGAAAACCAGATCTGGCTTCCCCGGTAACCCAGGCTTATGCAATCTGTATCTGAAGCCATGTGAATGAATAAGCCTTCTAACCAGCATTTCGGGTTTTGTATCTTTGTGCCGGATCGCGGCCATGTTCTTGCTGCGGAACTCTTTCGATATCTTATCAACCATAACTTTCAATCATGACCAGAATCATTGGCTATATGAAGGCCTTGACAAAAAGTTAAATGTTGCCATTTTGTTCCGCAATCGGCTCCCATTTTTCACGCATCCGGAGACCCAAAAGATGATAAGAAATCAACTCACTTCATTAGAAGTTTGCGCCGGGGCCGGCGGACAAGCCTCCGGTTTGGAAAAGGCTGGTTTTTTCCATGAAGGCGTCGTCGAAATCGACGCAAACTGTTGCGAGACGCTTCGCGCCAACAGGCCCGAATGGAATGTTCATGAGCAAGATTTGGCTACTTTCGATGCAGATAAATATAGAGGCATAGATCTTTTTGCAGGGGGACTGCCCTGCCCTCCTTTTTCTGTCGCAGGAAAACAACTCGGTGAAAAAGACGAAAGAAACCTTTTCCCGGATGCAATTAGAATTATCGATCAGACACGTCCTAAAGCGGTGATGATCGAGAATGTCAGAGGGTTTCTGGACGCCGTTTTTGAAGATTACCGGAACTCTCTCAAGCAGCAACTCAAGAAGCTGGGTTATGAGACTCACTGGCGCCTCTTCAACGCAGCCGACTTCGGCGTGCCCCAACTGCGGCCCAGGGTGGCAATAGTTGCTCTGCGGAATGATATCAAAGACAAGTTCAGTTGGCCTTCGCCAATTCCATTTGATGCTCCTACCGTGGGAGAAGCTATTGGCGACCTGATGGGGGCCAATGGCTGGCTTGGGACAGAACGCTGGATTGCCGGAGCGAATGAAATCGCACCGACTCTGGTTGGCGGAAGCAAGAAGCATGGCGGACCTGATTTGGGGCCTACCCGTGCCCGGAAAGCTTGGGCATCTCTCGGTGTGAATGGGAAGTCGTTGGCAGAAACGGCCCCTGAAAGAGAGTTCGTCGGTATGCCACGGCTTACCGTGCGTATGTGCGCCAGAATTCAAGGCTTTGATGACTCGTGGGAAATCACAGGCAGAAAGACTGCTGCGTACCGCCAGGTTGGCAACGCGTTTCCGCCGCCAGTGGCCGAGGCCGTGGGCCGGCAGATTTTTCAGGCCATCACGGCAGCCTCTTCATCCAGCCAGCTTAAGGCAATAGCCTGATTAATGAGCTAGTAACCAAGATAAAAGCAATGTGGGCGCATGAGTATGCACCCACTTTCTTCTGAGCATCCGGATTACGAAGTTCTGTCACCTCTGGTTGTCGCAATCCTTAAAGCGGCTGGAGGATTAGAGAAGTTCAAACTCGATATACCTGTTCTTTTTCGAACTGCGATTGATGAGGTTATCGATGCTCCTCGAACAAATCGCTTCACACTGAATGAAATCGAAAAGACCGAGAAAACTTATCTTGGAACCAAGATCGAGATACTGCTCAGAAATCATCTAAAACTTCCTAAGGGCAATCTGTTAGACTTAAATGTCAACAACACTGAATGCGATATAAAGCATACGATGCATGCGAGCTGGTCGATACCGCAGGAGAATTACAATCATCCAGCAATCCTTCTTAAAGAGAATGAAAAAACCGCTCTAATGGATTTTGGTCTGGTCAACATTAGACCGGAGTATCTGAGAGGCGGGATGAACCAAGACCGTAAAACAGGGATATCTGCCGCAAATATGGTTCATGTCTGGTGGATATTGAAAAACTATCCCTATCCTCCCAATTTTTGGGAAAAATTGCCACCTTCAGTAAAAACAAGAATACTCAATGCAGGCTCTGCATCATTAAGAATAGCCGAACTATTTCGGCAAATCCAAGAAAAACCAATAACAAGAACACAAATCCATGCCATTTCTCAGCAGCATGATTATATGAAGAGAATGAGAAAGAACGGTGGCGCACGGGATATTCTTCATAAAGAGAATATCTATATTCTATGGGGTTCTGGTGATAAAAAGCTTATAAAAGAGTTGGGATTGGGCACACTTCACAAAGACGAATTCGTCTCAGTTTCGCCGAAGAACGACGCTGAGAGAAAATTAATTACCAGTTCCCGGCACGGAAAGTGAGACCTACTCCAGATCCGCCGCCTCGAAGGGCTGGACCATTTTTTCCTTGCCCGCTTCCGGGCCGCCGGCCTGTTGCGCGATCAGGCGGTCCTTGTCGCGCTGGCGGAATTCCGCGATCATTGCGCGGACGCGGTTATCGCCGAAGCCGAGATTTTCCAGCCCCTTCTGCGCCATCACGATGCTCGACTCGAAGGTCTCGCGCATGACGAAATCGATATCGTGGTCCAGCAGGTCGATCTCGTGCATCCGGTCATAGGCGCGCGCGATGATGCGGATGCTGGGGCAATGGGCCTTCAGGGTCCTGACGGTATCGTCCATGATCGCCCGGTCGCGCATCATCAGGAAGACCATGTCGGCGGAATTCGCGCCGGCGGTGAGCAGCAGGTGAATATTGGTGGCGTCGCCGAAATAGACCTTGGCGCCGAAGCGGCGGGCGCGGTCGATCTTGACCGGGTCGTTGTCGATCGCCGTCACCGCGACACCGGCGCCATTGAGGATCTGCGCGACGATCTGGCCCATGCGGCCATAGCCGACGATCAGCGCGGTTTCGTTCATCTCGGTCAGCTCCTCGATACCGTCCATGTCGACGTCCTCGTCGCGGCTCGTGGCCATGCGCGCGCCGAGCATGGCGAGCACGGGCGTGAACACCATGGAGATGGTGACGATGGCCGACAGAACGGTCGCGATTTCCGCCCCGAACAGACCCTCGCCCGCGCCGAGCGAGAGCACGACAAAGGCGAACTCGCCGCCCTGGGACAGGGTCAGGCCGGAGCGCATGGCGTCCGAATGGCGCGAGCCGAACAGCCGCGACAGGCCATAGATGATCGCAGTCTTGCTCACGATCAGGCCGATGGCGGCAGCAAGGATGACCACCCACTGGGCAATGATCACCGGCACGTCGAGCTGCATGCCGACACCGATGAAGAACAGGCCGAGCAGCAATTCGCGGAACGGCTCGATGTCTGCTTCGATCTGGTGGCGGTAGGAGCTTTCGGCCAGCATCACGCCGGCGACGAATGCCCCGAGCGCCATCGACAGGCCGGCGGAGGCGACCAGAAGGGCGGTTGCGGCGACGACGAACAGTGCCGTGGCCGTGAACGCCTCGCGCGAGCCGGAGGCGGCGACGAGCCGGAAGACCGGGTTCAGCACATAGCGGGCGACCAGCACCACGATGGCGAGGACCACCAGCGCCCAGGCGAGCGGCTGCCATTCGAAATCGCGCGCCATGTCGCCGTTCATGACATCACCGGGATTGACCCCGCTCATCCCCACCGCGAACGGGATCGCCGCGAGCAGCGGGATGACGGCGATGTCCTGGAACAGCAGGATCGAAAAGGATTTGACCCCGTAGGGCGTCTTCAACTCATTGCGCTCCTGCAGCAGCGACAGGGCGAAGGCGGTCGAGGAACAGGCGAGCGCGAAGCCGGCAATGGCTGCCGCATTGCCCGGCAGGATATCCATCATCCACAGGAACAGGGAAATGGCGATGCCGGTGACCAGCATCTGGGCGAGGCCGAGACCGAAGATATTCCGGCGCAGCGACCACAGCCTTGAAAGAGACAATTCCAGCCCGATCACGAACAGGAACAGGACGACGCCCAGCTCGGCGACATGGAACACGCCCTCCTCGACGGCCAGCAGGCCGATGCCGTATTCGCCGAACAGGACGCCGGCGCCGAGAAAGCCGAGAATGGTGCCGAGCTTGAGCTTGCGGAACAACGGCACCGCAATGGCGGTCGCGCCGAGAAAGATCGCGGCCTGTAACAGAAAGTCGTTGTTTTCAGCGCCGCCAGCGAATGCGAGTATCATAGATGTTGCTCTCCTGCCGCCCCACTATAGGAAAGCAGGCCGTGCCGCCGCAAGGAAAACAGCGGTCGGCGGGCGCAATAATGCGGCCTTGCTCAGCGATCGGCTGTTATCCCCGCCAGTTCGTCCAGCCCGAGGGCGAGATTGAGGTTCTGGACCGCCTGGACCGCCGCGCCTTTCAGCAAATTGTCCTCGGCGCACAGCACGACAAGGCGGCGCTGGTCCTCGATAACTGTCAGCCCACCGATGATCGCGCCGTTAATGCCGGTGCCATCCTTCAGTTCGGGCGCGGCATCCTGCACCTGGACCAGCGGCTCATGCGCATAGGCCTCGTCATAGAGCGCCTTCACGGCGTCGAGCGAGACCGGCTGGCTCAGGCGGGCGTGGACTGTGACGAGGATGCCGGAAAAGGCCGGGTGCACATGCGGGGTAAAGGCGATCGGCCGGCGCAAATGGCGGGTCACTTCGTGCTCATGCTTGTGACCGCTGAGCGCATAGGGCATCAGATTGCCGGCGAGGGCATCGGTGTCGTTCTTGCGGCTCGGTGTCGTACCCGCGCCGGAATAGCCCGAGACGCCAAAGACGGACGGGTAATCCTCGATGATCTGGTTGACCGGATGCAGCGCCAGCTGCGCCGCCGTCGCATAGCAGCCGGGATTGGCGATGCGTCTGGCACCGGCAAGCCCCTCGCGCTGGCGATAGAGCTCCGGCAGGCCATAGGCCCAGGCATCGTCGAAGCGATAGTCGGCGGAGAGGTCGACCAGCACGGTGTCGGGCGCGGCAGCCTCGAATGCCGCGACGAAGGCGGCGCCTGCGCCGTCCGGCAGGGCGAGGACGCAGGCATCGGGCCGGCGGGCGGCGGCCTCTTGCGGCGACAGCGCCTCGAAATCGACGCCGGTAATCTCCGGCGCCATGGCGCTGACCGGGGTGCCCGCCAGTTCGCGCGAGGAGGCGAAGGCGAGCGCGAACGCCGGATGCCCGGCGATCAGCTTCAGCAGCTCGCGACCGGTATAACCGCGCGCGCCGATCAGGCCGATGGAGAATGTCTGGCTCATGATTTCCTGCTCATCAGGGCTCCCGTTTCAGGACCGGACTTACTCAGGAGGCGTGAAAAGCGCAAGGCCCGGAGCGCGCTGCCCCGGCGCTGCGGTTCGCACGCCCTTGCTCCCACTTCGCTTGACCCTATCTCACGGATCACAGGCAATAACATGGAAGAGGGATCACGGCATGAGCGGACACAGGGACCATCGCGAGCCGGGGCCGGATCACCCGATCACTATCGAGCCGGTCAATTCCCGCTTCGATGCGGTGGCCGGCGGCATTGTCATTGCCGCCACGATCCAGCCGCTGATGCTGAGCGAGGCCGATTACGATCCTGTCTGTTACGTGCCGCGCGACCATGCCGACATGGCGGCGCTGGAGCGCTCGGACCGCACGACATGGTGCCCCTACAAGGGCGAGGCCAGTTACTATCATGTCCGCACCGGCGACGGCCTGATCGAAAACGCCATCTGGACCTATGAGACGCCGTTCCACGCGGTCCACCCGATCGAAAAGGCGCTTGCCTTCTATCCCGACAAGGTCACCCTCGACCTGCGCCCGGCGGACCCGCCGCCGGGGGAATCCAGCCGTGTACTGAGTTTCTGGCTCGACGAGCTGGAACCCAAGGAGCGCTTTCAGGCAGACCCCAAGATCGATGACGAGATCGAGCAGCGCTTCGGCTCGCTGCAGCGGGCGGCGGGCAAGGGCGAGTATGATGAGTGGCAGTCGAGCCCCGGCGGGGCGCTCGCCCTGCTGATCCTGCTCGACCAGTTCTCGCGCAATCTCTATCGCGGCTCAGGCAGGGCCTTTGCCAATGACGCCAAGGCACTGGAAATCGCCCGCGCCGCCGTGAAGGCCGGCCATGACCTGACCGTGACCGGCGACCAGCGCGCCTTTTTCTACATGCCCTATATGCACGCCGAGGACATGGCAGCGCAGGACGAGAGCGTGCACCTGTTCAGGACCCGCCTGCCGGGCACGACCTATGTCGACTTCGCCATCCAGCATCGCGACATCGTCGAGGCATTCGGGCGCTATCCCCACCGCAACAACGTTCTGGGCCGCGAGATGACGCCGGAGGAACAGACCTATCTGGATGAGGGCGGCGCGACGTTTTGATCAGTCAGTAGAGACAGGCAAGGTCTCGAAGAAGGTCAGCCGGTTGCCGAAGGCGTCGCCAATGCTGATGGCTATCTCGCCCCACGGCATTTCCTCCGGCTCGCCCGGTTTGGCGTAGCGATAGTCCTTTTCCCTCAGACCACGGATATACGCGCGCAGATCCGCGACGGGCACACGCACCCGCGCGCCGGGCGTGCAGTCGCCGGGGTGTTCCGACAGATGAAGATGACACTCGCCGCGATGGATACCCATGTAGAGCGGGAAATTGTCGCCGAAGCGATGCTCGAACGTGATCTCGAAGCCGAGAAAGTCGAGATAGAATTCCCGTGCCTTCGCTTCATCGAAAATGCGCAGGATCGGGGTCGGCGGGCCGAAAGTCGTCATGGTGATCTCCCTCATGCGAATTTCGCACGGCAATTCGGGCCATGACAATCGAATTCAGCCCTCGACGCTGTTGAAGAAGGTCACGATGTCTTCCAGCACCGGTGCCTCGTCGCGGAAGGGCCGCGAGATCGCGCCGGCGATGCCGACATGGTCGATGCCGTCATATTTCTTCACCGTCACCGGCACGCCCAGGTCGCGCGCCCGCGCCGCCAGCGCATCGACATTGCGCGGCTTGACGGTGGTGTCGTCCAGCCCCGTCATCAGCAGCAAGGCCGGTGCATCCGCCGTGATCAGCGCGACCGGCTGGGTCGTGTTGGCCGGATCGCTCGCGCCCTGAAAGGCCGCGCGCGAGACATCCGTGTCCCATGGATAGAAATCGTATGGCCCGGCGAGGCCCGCCACCGCGTCAATGAGGCCGTCGCTGACGCCGGCCGCTTCCAGCCATTGCGGGTCGACCGCCAGCATCACCGCGTTATAGGCCCCGGCCGAATGCCCGGCGAGATAGAACCGCTCCGGATCGCCGCCATACTGGCCGATATTGTCCTCGATCCACGCGACCGCCGCCGCGCCATCCTCGACAAAGGCCGGGAAGCGCACTTGCGGCACCAGACGATAGTCGGCGATCACGGTGACGAAGCCCTGCGCCGCGAAGGCCCGCCCGGCGAAGTCATAGAGGTCCTTGTCGCCCTCCTTCCACGACCCGCCATAGATGAACATCAGCACCGGCGCACCATCGGCGCCGTCTCTGGGCGTATAGACATTCAGTTTCTGGCGCTCGCCCGAGCCATAGGCGATGTCCCGTTCCGCGAGGACGCCGCCGGCATCCTTGGGCGCGAATGTGTCGAACAGCGCCAGGGTCGAGCAGGCCGACAGGGCAAGGCCTGACACCGCCAGAAGAATGAATTGTCTCAACGCCAACAGGGCCATCCGCATACTCCTTCGCAAAATCCTGAACTCATAAAGTAGTGTTTGGTTAACCTACGGCTAACGGGGCATAAAAGCTTCCTTAAGCCAGCTCTGATATGATGGCATCTTCGGGATCAGATCAGGGGTTGTCTCGTGGTTCAGCCTAAACCGCTCGACACCGCCTCAGAGGCGGCGGAAAGTACACAAAACCAGCCTGAAAAAGGCACCGGTAATCCGGTTCACGCGCAACAGCGGGCGCTTGCCGACCAGCTGGCACAGGCGCGCGCCGTCTTCGGCGAATATGACCTCGTCACCCGCCTGCCCTCGCGTCACCAGTTCCTGAAGGATTTCCCCGACCGCGACGCGCTGGCACAGGCCGGACCGCTGATGCTGGTCACGCTGTCGACCGCCGGGCATTACAACCAGCTTCTGCGCGTCCTCGGCCATGACGCCGCCGATCACTTCGTCATCGAATGCGCCGAACGGCTGATCGCCCTTTTATCGGACCAGTGCAGCCGCGCCTATCATGTCAGCGTGATGAGCTTTGCCTTCTGCCTGCCGGCGGACGGATCGCCGTCGCCGGAGGCGCTTGCCGCTGCGATCCAGAAAGCGTTTGAAGCCACGGTCACCTGCCGCGACCTGCCGGTCAATGCCGGTATCGGCATCGGCGTGCTCGAAACCTCCCGGCGCGCCTTCGATCCGGCCGAGGCCCTGCGCGCCGTCATGACCGCCGCGCAAGCCTCGCGCATGCAAAGCGATACCGCGATGCGCTGGTATGATCGCGACACGGACGAAGCCTTCAAGCGCTCGTTCATGCTGTTGACGGATCTGCGCCATGCGCTTCATGACGACCCGGCGCAATTATCGCTGCATTACCAGCCGAAGATGGACCTTGCCTCCGGCCGTATCACCAGCGCCGAAGCGCTGATGCGCTGGCAGCATCCGCGCCTCGGTGCCATCTCGCCGGGCGAATTCATCCCGCTGGCGGAGGCCACCGCGCTGATCCAGCCCCTGACCCAGTTCGTCATGGAACATGCTGTCGCCGCTCTTTCGCGCTGGCAGGAAGGCGGTTTGTCGCTCAACCTTTCGGCCAACATCTCTCCCGCCAATCTGAACGAGACCGATTTCATCGACCATCTGCTCGACCGGCTGCACCGCGGCGCGGTGGCAAGAGGCACGTTCGAGCTGGAATTCACCGAAGGCGTCCTCAACGACAACCAGCATCAGATGCTGGCGCGGCTCGAGCGGCTGGTGGATGAGGGCATCGAGATCGCCATCGACGATTTCGGCAGCGGCTATTCGAATTTGAGCTATCTCGCCGACCTGCCGGCAACGACCCTGAAGATCGACCAGTCTTTCGTGCGTCCCATGGACGAGGACCCGCAGAAGCAGCGCCTCGTCCAGTCGATCATCGGCCTCGGCAAGAGCTTCGATTACCGCCTTGTCGCCGAGGGGATCGAGACCGACGCGTCCTTGCGTAGTCTCACCGCATGGGGCTGCGATACCGGTCAGGGCTATTTCATCGCCAGGCCCATGCCCGAACAGGCCTTCATGGATTGGGTCGGCGCGCGCTGATCCTTGCCAGTGCTTGGCCAGTGCTTGGCCGGTGCTTGCCGCGTCATTTTCCGGAAACTGCGCCCCTATGGGTGCGTCTTGTCGATCGTTTTCTGGATCACCGGGGGCATGTTGCTGCGCCAGCGGATCAGCTTTTCGTTGATCGAGGCGTTTTTCCGGCGGAGCGTGCGGATGACGTTTTGCACCGGAATGATGTAAGGCGCGAGCAGCGCCAGGCCGATAACGATCATGATCAGGCCGAAGGGGATGGGGAGCGGCAACACGACAAGCCCGGCGAGGAAGAGTATTCCCCCCAAGACCTGATGAAATATCGCCAGCATTTGTTACCCTTGACCCGTTCCAACCCAGAGCCGAATGATTAAGATATAGTGTCACATTCAGCAATAGCGATTCTATCGAACAACACAGAATACACAGTTAATACGGCTTAGCGGCGATTCCAGATCGCCGCCCACCCGCTCTCGCGGCTGTTATGAGAAAGCCGGTTTTGACAGCGGATATCGGGAAGCGAACACCCCGGCCCGCGGCATAGCATGGCCTTTTTCAGGGCATTATCAGGGCACAGGAAAAAATGTTCGATACGGATGACAGCAAATGGGAAGCGGTGACATCACGCGCGACGGCGGCGGACGGTCATTTCTGGCTCGGCGTCATCTCGACCGGCATCTATTGCCGGCCAGGATGCCCGGCCAGAACGCCGAAAAGAGAGAATGTGCGCTACTTCACCTCCCCCGGCGCGGCGCGGGCGGCGGGCCTGCGCCCCTGCAAGCGCTGTCAGCCGGACGGGCAGGGCCTGCCCGCCCGCGACACCGGACTGGTCGAGCGCCTCTGCCGCACCATTGAAGCAGCGGAGACGCCGCCCCGGCTTGGCGACCTCGCGGCGCAGGCAAGGCTCACACCCGGCCACCTCTCCCGCCTGTTCAAGCGCCAGCTCGGCATCACCCCTCGGCACTATGCCGATGCGGTACGCGACGAACGGCTGAAAACGGCCCTGCAGGCGACCGGCCGGGTCACCGATGCACTTTACGATGCCGGATTCAACGCGCCATCCCGGGCCTATGAGGCGGCGGGCAAGCGCCTCGGCATGACACCGGGCGCGGCAAAGGGTGGCGGCACGGGGCAGGTGATCCGCTATGCCATCGCCTCGTCCTGGCTCGGGCGGACCCTGGTCGCGGCGACGCAAAAGGGTCTGTGCGCCGTCCAGCTTGGCGATGACGACCGCGACCTCGTCGCAGCGCTCAGCCGGCGTTTCGCCAAGGCCCGCCTGGAAGAGGCCGAGCCCGGCTCGCCCTACCGGCAATGGATCGATGCCGCCCTCGCCGCGATCGAGCGGCCTGACCTGGCGGCAAGCCTGCCGCTGGATATTCAAGGCACGGCGTTTCAGGAACAGGTCTGGCAGGCGCTGCGCCGGATACCGGCGGGGCAGACGGTCACCTATGGCGAGCTTGCCGCCTCCATAGGCCGCCCGACCGCGACCCGCGCCGTTGCCGCCGCCTGCGGCGCCAACCGCATCGCGGTCATCATCCCGTGCCACCGGGTGATCGGCAAGGACGGGACGCTGACCGGCTATCGCTGGGGCCCGGAACGCAAGGCGAAGCTGCTGAAGGCAGAGACCGGAACCAGGAAGCCAATCCCCTGAATTCATGGTACGCTCCCCCGGGCAAGGGAGGGCGAGCCATGCAGATCATCCTGTTCCTGATCATCAGTTTCGCGGTCAGCTGGACCGTTGCCGGACGGCTTTACACCGCCGGCGGGTTCGAGGGCGCAGGCGCGACCGCGGGCATCTACCTGTTCGTGATGATGCTGGGCCCGGCCATCGGCGCGCTGATCATGACGCTGATCTATGACAGGAGTGTATTCCTCAGCACTCTCGGCCTCAGCGGCAGGCCGGCGCTCAAGGTCATCTCGTGGTCGGCGGCTGGCTGGCTGGCCGCGATCCTGGTCGTCAGCATTGCCGCTCTGATCGCCGCGCTCGCAGGGCCCGGTTTTGCCGATCCGGCAGCCTCCATGGCGGCGCAGCTGGAAGCAAGCCTCGCCGCCCAGGATATCGACATGGCCGATCTGCCGATGCCGGTGGAGACGCTGGTCATGATCCAGTTTGCGGTCAACCTGCCGCTCGGTATCGTGATCAATACATTCCTCCTCACCTTTACCGAGGAACTGGGCTGGCGCGGCTGGCTGCAGCCCCGGCTGGCCTTTCTCGGCTTCTGGCCGATGTGCCTCGCAACCGGGCTGATCTGGGGCGTGTGGCATGCGCCGATCATCGCCATGGGCTATAATTATCCCGGCCTGCCAGTGCTCGGGCCGATCCTGATGACGATCTTCTGTGTCCTGCTCACGCCCTATGTCGCCCTGATGCGCGAGCGCGGCCTGACCTGGGCGGCAGGCGCCTTCCATGGCGCGATCAATGCCGTTGCCGGCGTGTCGCTGCTGTTCATCGCCAGCAGCGATGGCTGGATCTGGAACGGGATCATGGGGCTCGGCGGGTTCATCGTGATGGCTGCCGGCTGCGGCCTGATCTGGTGGTGGCGCCGGAACAATCCGGTCACGGCAGCAAGCCCTGCGGCACGCTCCCCGGATAATCCTCCGCCTGCAGATACATCATCATCTGGCTGAGCGCGTCGTTGTCGGCGATGTCGCGGCAGAAAACCCTGTCGCCAGCCGCCGCCTCGTCGCGCACGGGACCGGCCTGTTCGCGGCACCGGTCGAGGCACAGACCGGCATCGATCCCGGCCGCCGGATCGTCCATAAACGCGACCATCATGTCGAGCTCGCATTCCTGCCACGCCCAGAACACGACGCCATGGGCCTCTTCATTGTTGAGCACGAAATGCCCGCCAATATCCGCTGCCAGTTGCTCGCCATAGGCCGGCGGCGTGATCACATCGCGCCAGCCCGAGACGACGAGCGACGGCACACCGGCATGGTCCGACGCATCGAACCGCCGCCCGTCCCAGTCCGTCCCGGCCATGGCACAGCCATCGCGCTGCAGGGCGGCGTCCTCCGCCGTCATCAGCGGCCAGGGCGACCCGCGCGCCGGCGTTCGCGTATCACTCTCCGTACACGTCGTCGCCAGATAGACCGGAAAGGAGAAAGTGTCGTCGTGATAGGACCATGACAGGGAATTGTACCAGTCGATATTATTTTGCGACAGCGAGGCGAAATAGCCGGACCTGGCCTGCTGGAAATGGCTGAGCATGTAGGCAAAGTCCTTCCAGCCATCACCGGAATAGAGCTTTTCATGGAACAGGCTGATCGCCTCGCGCGACGTCAGGTATACCGGATTGGCGAAAGGCTGGTTGCGCAGCGTCAGCGGGCGCTCGTCGAGCTGGATCAGCACCTGTTCAAGCCGCGCCAGCGTATTGCCTGTGCACGGATCGTTTGAGGTCTCGTCCATATAGGAGATTGCAATCTCGGGGCTGTCGTCCAGATCCTGATACAGCTCGCTTCGGCGTTCCTCGCAAAACGCCGCCACCATTTCCACCGCGCGGTCGAAGGCCGCCTGGTCGCCGGGCAAGAAGTCGAGACGGCCATAGCTCGGCGAATCGAAGGTCGCCGTGCGCACGCCGTCCCGGTCGGCCTCAAGCAGGGCCAGCAGGGATTGCGCCCCGTAGGAAACACCATAGGCATTCCACTGGTTGAGCCCCAGACCCTCGCGCAGGATCTTGAGGTCGCGGCCAAGCTGGCCGGAATGATAGCTATCGAGCGCGACGCCCTTATCGGTCAGCGCTTCGAGGCAGGCCTGCATCGCGGTGCGCTCGCGCGCCGTCGAGCGCTGCGCCGGCGGGCGTTTCAGCTCTTCCCATTGGGCCTTGTCGAGGCCGGGGCAATCGAGCGCCGGCTGGGCCAGCCCGAGCCCGCGCGTATCGACCAGCACCACGGCCCTGCCACTGTCGAGCACGCGCCCAAAGAACCAGCGCGCATTGCCGGACGGGCCATAATCCTCCCAGCCGCGAAAGACCGAGGCATAGCCGGGCCCGCCCTCGAGATAGAGGAACGGATCGGCTTTCGTCGCGCCGCCCAGCGGTTCGATCACCGTCGCGAAGATAGAGATGGGGCGCGATGCCGGATCGTCATGATCCTGCGGCACATAGGCCCGGTAACAGGTCACGCCCGGATCGCGCCGGTGCCGGAACGGGCAGTCAACCGCCGCTACCGTCCCGGCCGCGATTGCCTCGCCGGGAAAGACCACGGGCGCGGTCACCGCCTCCTCGTGCAGCCACAGGAAGGGCAGGCTGACGACAAGCGCAAAGGCAGCGCCGGCCAGCAGTGTCCGCAATACCGAAACAGGCCGCCTGTAGCGTGGTTCGCCCATCAATCCCCTCTCGTCCCTGTTGGCCTTATCGGCTGCCCTCAGCGAAAGGACAAGACTGCAACAATGCCGGTACCCTTGCAAACAGGCGGCCAGGTCGATTGCCTATTGGTTAACAGGAAAGAAAGAAAAAGGGCAGACGCGCCAACAGGTACCAGCTTTGGGAAAACGGGACCATGGGTGCGCGGCGCGCCTGCTTGTGAGCCTGTACTGCCGGCCCATTCATAAAGGCGTGGCCGGACCCGATTCCGGCTCACGCCAACGCACGAAAACCTCAATAGGCCGGCGACAGCCGCTTGCCGTCCATCGGGTCGAAGAACTGGTCGTCGGTGACGACGAAAGACCCGTCATTCATCTGCCACGCGCTGGAATAACCCGACGGCAGCGAAATCTCGCCGCTCGGCGTGTCCGCCGAGAACGTGTCCTCGCCGCGGATCGCGTCAATCTCCTTGCGCCGGATCGCGTCATCATTGGAGCCGCGCCAGATGTCGATCGAGGACGAACTGGTCGCCCTGTAGCCTTCCATGATCGCCTCGTGCCGCTTGCGGCTGCCCTCCATCATGATGCCGGACATCTTTGCCTGATGCTGGGCCATGCGCCGGGCATAGGCCGGGTCCTCCCGGTAATTGGCGACGAACGCATCGAAGACCGGCATGTGCTGTTCCAGCGTGCCCTTGCGCGCGGCAAAGGCGGTGACCAGCATCGTGCCACCCGCCGCCGCCTGACTGTCAGGCCCGAAGCCATAGCCGGGCATGGTCATCAGCATGTGAAACGTCATCAGGCTGACGATCGCCTCATAGGGCGCGCCCTGATAGGTGTACTCGATCCGCGCGCTGGTCGCATCGAACCAGGTGCGCGAATTGGGATCGCCATTATAGATCTGGCTCGACATCATCTGCGCCGCCTGCTTCATCTCCGGCGCGGCCTGTATCGCGACGACGCGCCCGCCGGGCATTTGCCGGGCCAGATGGGCCGCGGCCTCGTCCGCGCTCTGGTACGCCGCGGCCACGCAATCCTGCGGCACGGGCATGCCCATCGTGTTCGCCCGCCAGCCGAAGCCGGGCATCAGGAAGATGCCCGCCGCCTCGCCCGGCGCGGTTGCCTGCCAATTGCTGGTCGCGCCCATGGTGCAATCGCCCTGGCGCCAGATCACCCCGCCCTGGGGCGTCCAGCCGGCGGGAATGACGGAGCTTGCCGCCAGCATCGGCTGCTCGAATCCGGAAGGGTCCATGATCTTCGCCGGCTGCAGCCGCAGCTGACTGCCGCTGCCAGCCGCTAGGGCAGAGGACTGGCCAGCCGTCTGGGCCGCGTCGCTTCTCTCCGGCCCGCAGGCGGCAATCGCGACACTGAGACTCAACAGCATGACGGCAATCCGGCGCATGGGGGCTCTCCCTGTTAAGGCGCAAAGGCACTCTCTCCAGTGAGGTAAGCGTGAAAGGTATGGAAAACGGGTCAGGGAATTTTGGGGAGCCGCCGCAAAATTGCGCTCGCGGAGGCGCCCCTGTTTTGTCAGCCAAGGCCGCTAAGGCATAGTATGCCTTAGTCGGCACGGCTGCCCATTGTCTTGCCGGATATGAATAGTCAAGGAGCGTAGCCCGCCGGAGGCGGCGGCCCTTCGGGCAGTCCTTGACGATTCATATCCGGTAAGACCACCACCGCACCCATGACATCGCGACACCCCGTCCCTTCCCTCGCAGCCGAAACCCGTTAGATATGAGACATCCAACGAAAAGAGACCCTCATGGCTGACACCAAACCCCTCAAACACGGCCCCTACCGTAGCTTGCGCGATTTCATGGACATGCTCGAGCGCGAGGGCGAGCTGGTCCGCGTCAGCCACCCGGTCTCCACCGTGCTGGAGATGACCGAGATCCAGACCCGGCTGCTTGCCGAGGGCGGCCCCGCCGTCCTGTTCGAGAAGCCGGTGCTCGACACGGGCGAGCCCTCGCCGATCCCGGTCCTCGTCAACCTGTTCGGCACGGTCCGGCGCGTGGCGCTCGCGGTCACCATGGGTAACCAGGTCCGCACCGAAGCCAAGGATTTGCGCGAGGTCGGCGAGACGCTGGCCTTTCTGCGCCAGCCGGAGCCGCCGGCCGGTTTGAAGGACGCGCTCGACCTGTTGCCGCTCGCCCGCCAGGTGCTCGCCATGAAGCCGGGCTCGAAGAGCTTCGGCACCGCGCCATGCCAGGAAGTGGTGTGGGAGGGCGACGATATCGATCTTACCCGCCTGCCGATCCAGACCTGCTGGCCGGGTGAGCCGGCGCCGCTGATCACCTGGCCGCTGATCGTCACCCGCGGGCCGTCCGACAAGCGCGAGGACAATTTCAACCTCGGCATCTATCGCATGCAGCGGCTGAACAAGACCCAGACCATCATGCGCTGGCTCGCCCATCGCGGCGGGGCGCAGCATCACCGCCGCTGGGGCAAGGAGAAGACCGAGCCCCTGCCCGCCGCCGCCGTGCTCGGCGCCGACCCCGGCACCATCCTCGCCGCCGTCACCCCGGTGCCCGACACGCTGTCGGAATACCAGTTCGCCGGCCTGCTGCGCGGCAAAAAGGCCGAGCTGGTCGACTGCAAGACCGTGCCATTGAAAGTTCCCGCCGAGGCCGAGATCGTGCTCGAGGGCCATGTCTCCCTCACCGACTATGCCGATGAGGGCCCCTATGGCGACCACACCGGCTATTACAATTCGGTCGAGCGCTTCCCGGTCTTCACCGTCACCGCGATCACCATGCGCCGCGAGCCGGTCTATCTGTCGACCTTCACCGGCCGCCCGCCGGACGAGCCGAGCGTGCTGGGCGAGGCGCTGAACGAGGTGTTCATCCCGCTGCTGCGCCAGCAATTCCCCGAGATCACCGATTTCTGGCTGCCGCCGGAGGGCTGCTCCTACCGGATCGCGGTGATCAGTATGAAGAAGGCCTATCCCGGCCACGCCAAGCGGGTGATGATGGGCGCCTGGAGCTTCCTGCGCCAGTTCATGTACACAAAATGGGTGATCGTCGTCGATGACGACATCAACGCCCGCGACTGGAAAGACGTGATGTGGGCAATCTCCACCAAGATGGACCCGGCAAGAGACATCACGGTGATCGAGAACACCCCGATAGACTATCTCGACTTCGCCAGCCCGGAAAGCGGATTAGGGTCCAAGATCGGGCTGGACGCCACCGACAAGTGGGCGCCGGAGACCAAACGCGAATGGGGCGAGGAGATCAGGATGGACGCGGATGTGGTGCGCAAGGTGGATGAGATGTGGGGGGCGCTGGGGCTGCCGGGGAGTGGGAAAGGGATTTGGTGATATCTAATCTAGGTCGTCTCTTGGCACTAACTTGTAATGTCTTTCTCTTGAAATTTTCATTTCATAATTGTCAATTACCACTTCAAACATAGCAATTACATCATCTGAGGCAAATTGAGCGCTAATTGCCCTTACAGGCAAGCCCGGAAATTTTTCTTTACAACATTCGTGGTCTTGTATCGACTGAACAACACCAATCTCGTCTTTGCCGGTTTTGGCTTGCACTGGAATTACGTAATGCTTCCCATCACTATCTATACCAGCATAGATCTCGTCAATTTCAACCTGAATACCTTCCCCGTAGGTTGTTCTCCAATGATTTTGAAGAGAATATGTTGTCACGCCCAAGAAAATATCAATTAGTCTATTATATCTAGGGGCTGACCTAGGAGATTAACGTCTCTAAGGTTGGCTGATGCAGCTAAAGCATTCAAAACTCACGCATTTCCAGACCGACAGGCTGCTTGAGCA